>NZ_AP029603.1:0-2075993 GCF_055378475.1 Bifidobacterium porcinum
ATGGCGAACAGCTCGCAAGATCCGGCGACCCAGGCCGTGCATATCTGGTCGGATGTGCTCGCCGTGCTCAAGCATGATGCATCATTGACCGCACGGGACAAGGGATGGTTCGAAGGTGTCATTCCCGAAGCCGTGTTCGGTACCACCATCGTGCTCACGGTCACCAACGCCGCGACGCAGAAGGCGTTGCAGACCGACCTCAACCAGCCTCTGCTCAAAGCGCTCAAATTGTGCACCGGAATGGACATGTTCCCGGCGTTCAAGATTGAGCCGCACCCCGAGCCGCTCGCCCCGCAGCCGGACATCACCATGCCCGACGCCACGCCGAGGCCCGACGCCCAAGGGGAAATCTCTTACGCCGGCCACACCAATGTCCCAACCGGGCAGCAGCAGTCGGCCGCGCAACAACCTTCCGTCCAGCAGACCCCGGCATGGGGATCGGGACAGGCTTCGCAACCCCAATTCGCCGAGTTCCAGCAACCCGCGATGATGCCTCACCAGGCCACGCATCCGGTGCAGTCCGAGACGACGATGCATCAGGACCGCGGCCAGATGCCCGGCCAATATCAGCAATCATCCGGATTCAACGAACAACACGGCGCCGATGCATATGGCCCGTATGCCCCCGGATATCAGCAGCCGGCAGCCCAGCCGCAACAAATGGGGCAGCCGACCGGCGCCGCGATATACGAGCAACAACCAGTGCACTATGGCGCAGACCAACCGGGTTCTGCAGCGGCCATGCCGTCTACTGCCGCCCAGCACCAAGCACCGGCGCCCAGCCCGAATCAGCCCGAAATCCCGGCAACCGTGCCCTCCGGCGTACCGAATCGGGAGAATTTCAACATCGATCAGCATCGACCCGCCCTCGATCCGGAAACCCATCTCAACAAGAACGCGACCTTCGAAACCTTCGTTCCAGGCGATTCCAACCGTTTCGCGCGTACCGTCGCCATGGCGGTGGCAGAGGGATCTGGCAAGGATTTCAACCCGTTGTGTATCTATGGCGGCTCCGGATTGGGCAAAACCCATTTGCTCAACGCCATCGGCAATTACGCGCTGATCAAGGACCCCACGCTCAAAGTGCGGTACGTCACCAGCGAGGAATTCACCAACGAATTCATCGAAGCACTGCAGAACCCGAATCAGTCCCAAGGCCAAATCGCCGATTTCAACCGACGTTACCGTGAAGTCGACGTCCTGCTCATCGACGATATCCAGTTCCTCGGCGGCAAGGAAGCTACACTCGACAGCTTCTTCCACACCTTCAACACGTTGTATCAGGCGAACAAGCGCATCGTAATTGCATCCGATGTGGCGCCGAAGAACCTCAAAGGCTTCGAGGCCCGCCTGATTTCACGATTCGAATCCGGCCTGACCGTGGATGTCAAACCGCCGGATCTGGAGACCCGCATCGCGATTCTGCGCATGATCGCCTCGATGAACCATATGAAAATACCGAACGATGTGCTCGATCTCATCGCCGAACGGTTCACTGAGAACATCCGCGAGCTGGAAGGCGCGCTGACACGAGTCTCCGCAGTGGCGTCACTGAATAACCAGCCGGTGACTCGTGCACTTGCCGAGCAGACCCTGCAGGACTTCTTCTCAACGGATGTGGAGATCAAACCCACCGATATCATCACCCAAGTAGCGAAGTACTTCCACCTGACCTTTGACGATCTCGTGGGGCGTGCACGCACGAAGAACATCGCGCTGGCGCGGCAGATCGCCATGTATCTCGCCCGTGAGATGACCAGCATGAGCCTGGTCGATATCGGCGAGGTATTCGGAGGGCGCGACCATACGACGGTGATGCACGCCTACACGCGTATCAGCGACGAGATGAAAGAAAAGCAGGAGACGTACAACTACGTCATGGAGTTGACTGTTCGTCTCAAGCATCATTCCGCCGAACAATAAGCCCTGCCCCCGCCCGGTCAACCAAGCTGTGCCCGGGACGCGTGCCGGTTTGAAATGCGCCTTACGGGCAGTCCTATCAGGGTGACGTCTTGCGTCCGATCTCACGTTCCATGCGAGACAACGACGCTCACAGCAGGATTTTCCTCTTGTCCAAATCATCCACCGTGGTGGATACGACACACCGGGACTGTGGAGAAATCAGAAAAAAGTTATCCACCACGTTATTCACAATTGTGGGTAAACCGTGCGAATAACTCGTGGGCAACCCCGGAAAAGCTGTGGATAACTCGTGGATGATTCAGCTTCCGATGTGGATAACTTTTCGGCGACCTTCTCGCTGTGGATAACTCTCAGGGTTATGCACAGAGTATTCAGGAGTTATCCACATTCGGCAGGTGATTGCGAAGTCTTGCCGCTGTAGGCCTACATACACTTATCCACACTATCCACCGGAATTATTACGAAGGCTATTGTTCTCTTACGTATCATCATCGGCATCATTATGGCGCATGCTTCGCACGAACGAATCTGGCCGGAAAGTCCGGCTAGAATAGCCACAGAACACCAATCGAAACGAGGAAGCATGAAAGTCGAAGTGAACACGACCTCGCTTGCGGACGCTGTCGCATGGACCACGCGGGTCATCGATGCACGTCCAGCAAGCCCTATCCTTGCAGGCATCAAGCTGGAGGCCATTGACGGAACGCTCCAACTGTCTGCATTCAACTTTGAGATTTCGGCGCGCGATCACATCGAAGCTGGCGTCGATGAATCAGGCAGTACCGTGGTCCAGGGCAAGATTCTCGCGGACATTACCAGGTCGTTGCCTTCCGAGAAGACATATCTAGCCACCGAAAACTCAACGCTGATTATCACTTCGGGCAAAAGCAAGTTCACCATGCAGCTCATGCCGGAAAGCGAATATCCCGATCTACCGGTCGTTCCACCGATTTTGGGCAAAGTTGACGGGGAAACCTTCCATCAGGCGGTGGATCAGGCGTGCGTGGCCGTTTCACGCGAAGAAACTCGGCCGGTACTGACCGGCGTATTTATGCAGTTCGAAGGCGACAAGGTCGTCATGACCTCGACCGACCGGTTCCGTCTGTCCCGTGCGACGTTCACTTGGTCGCCGGAGAATCCGGATGTCTCGACCAACACCTTGCTGCGCGGTTCGCTGTTGCGCGACATCGCCAAAACGTTGAACGAAAGCCAAAATGTCACCATCAACTTCAGCCAGGACAACCCCTCACTCATCGGCTTTGAAAACGCCGGCCGGGTGTCCACTTCCCAGCTGATCGACGGTGAGTTCCCTGCAATCGACCGGTTGTTCGCCGACGAATATCCGATTCAGGCGGTCATCGACAAACAGCAGCTGATCAACTCGATCAAGCGTGTGTCGCTGGTAGCAGAGCGCAACGCACCGATCCGCATGGCGTTCTCCGGTAGCGAGTTGACGCTGAGTGCCGGTGTCGCCGACGAAAATCAGGCGAGCGATGTGCTCGATGTCGATTTTGACGGCGATGACATCACCGTTGCGTTCAATCCGTCCTACCTGATTGAGGGATTGAGCGCAATCGCCGAACCATTCGTGCGCATGAAGATGACGACAGCGGTGAAGCCGGTTGAATTCAACGGCCAGCAGGAGCAGGATTCCGACGAATCGATGGATTACCGGTATCTGCTGGTTCCGATGCGCTTCAGCAACTGAGTCTGGACTGGGTATCTGAGCCCGAATCAGGCAATCGCCGTCGGCAAGGTGGTGTGGATAACCCTGCCGACGGAGAAATCCTTGTCTGGGCGCGATCGTACTGAACGGTGAGGTACTGCGGAATTCTTCCGCTGCCGTGCCGTATGTGGCGGTCGGCCACGAGAAACCCTCTCAAACACAGAATATGACAATTCGACAGTTATCCACAGGCTTTGGTGGCCAGCCAAAAGACCTAGAAAGGACAGGCAGCGATGAGCGTAATCGTCTCACGACTGGCGCTCGACCATTTCCGGTCGTGGGACCATTGCATCATCGACCTGTCTGAGGGAGTCACGGTAATCCAGGGTGCCAACGGCATGGGCAAAACCAATCTGGTCGAAGCAATCGAGGTGTTGTCCACCGGGTCGAGCCACAGAACTTCAAGCTCGCTTCCACTCGTCCAACGAGGATACGACTCGGCTACGGTCCGGGCTAATATCGTGGATACCAACGCCACAGACGGCGAAGCGGCCGGGTTGCAACCGCGGAATATCGCGGAATCGGCCAATACTGAATCGGCACCAGAATCCTCTGAATCGAATTCTGAAGAGCAAAATGGAAAACTGAATTCGAATCAGGATTCACTTCAGAATTCACCCTCCGACCATGACGATGCGGCGCAACCAGACCACAACACCCAAGATCGCGCCCCCTACACCACCATCGAACTGACCATTCGCGCCCACGGGGCGAACCGGGCACGCATAGACGGCGGCGCCTCGATGTACATGCGCGACATTCTCGGCCGGATTCCCAGCGTCTCGTTCACGCCGGAAGACCAGCGCCTGGTATCGGGCGACCCTGCGACCCGACGTGGATTCATCAACCAGGCAGGGACTCTGCTTATCCCCGGATACGACGAAGTCCACCAGACATGCGCCAAAATCGCCAGACAACGGGCCGCGCTGCTCAAACAGCTGGGAAAACCCTCCGTTCAGGACGGGCGATACGACAATCGGTACGGGCAGAGCGCCCCAAGCGATGCTGATGCCGGACAGGCTGCCGCGATGCAACCCGCGCTCAGCGGACTGGAGATCTGGACCGGGCAGTTCATTGAGTCAGGCGTTGAACTCACGCGTATGCGCAAGCGCCTCATCGATCAGCTCGCTCCCTTGTTCTCCCAGAACTACGATGCCTTGTCGGGAAGCGAACAGCACGCCTCGCTCGCCTATCTCCCCTCATTCGACGAGGTGCTGGAAGACGGCGAGCCGCATCAGCTGATCAGCCGGCATTTCCAACGAATCTATCCGGGCGAAGTGGCGCGCGGCCAGAATCTGATCGGTCCTCATCGCGACGACATAGCCATGACGTTGGACGGCGTGCCGGCTAAGGAATTCGCGTCCAACGGCGAGATGTGGACGATGGCGTTGGCGCTCAAAATGGCGCTTGCCGCCTTGGTTGAGCGGGCTACAGGCAACGCTCCTATGGTGATTCTTGACGATGTGTTCGCCCAGCTTGATGAGACACGTCGGCGGCAGATCCTCGAATTCGCCGTCCGACGGGACCAAGTGCTGATAACCGCCGCCGCGGCCGCAGACGTGCCTGATTTGTCGCCGTATGGCACGCATGCGCGGATCGTCGATATCGCCGCTCTCCGGCGTCAAAGCGACGATGAGCAAGCCGGGCAGCTGCTGACGGACGAGACTGTCGCACGAATCAAGGCCGCCCGGCGACAGGCCGACGCGCAAGGCGAGGCATCGGCATGAACAAGCCGGTCGCACGCATGCTCAAGCTTGATCCGAGAAAGCTGCCGGCACAGGTGTTTCAACGCTATGCCGCGCGGGCGGGCATCATCCGCGACAGGCAAGAGCGCGAAGCGAAGGCCTGGGAGAGCTTCGGCAAACCGGGCAGAGACCCCAACACCCTCGGGTCGTTGGTCACCCTGCTGGCGAAAAACGGCAACTGGACCCCGCATCTCAAGCTCGCCCAGCTGCGCAACCATTGGGATCAAGTGGTCGGCCCGCAAATCGCACAGCACTCGGTGGTCGCCTCGTTCAATGATGGAATTCTTGTGATTCGGGCGGAATCCCCGGCATGGACCACGACGCTGACGTATATGATCCCGCAGCTGACCGATACGATCAAGGAACGTCTTGACGGGCTTGATATCTCCCAGATTCGCGTGACCGGTCCGCAGGCGCATCCATTCACCCGTGGCCGCTACGGCAGATACCGGCGATAGTATGGGATGGAGGGCTTAAAAACCGTGAAATATCGCGGAATGCCTTGTATTGCCCTCAGAGCCGCAAAGTCCCCCTTGATGTGTAGAATCACGTACAGTACTGTAAAACGCCTAGAAGGCCCCGTTATTTTCGTTCTAGGGTATATCGACCGTGTCGGCAGGGGCGCCGCGCGGTGTGCTGGAAGGAATTTGTGTGGCAGACGCTGAAGCTGATTCGCTGAACAATGCTGCGCCCGGGCAGGGCGAGATACCATCACAGACAGGTAATGAATCCAAGGCCGAACTCAACGACAAGGTCAACGACGCCATCGCCAACGACAAGCTCGAGAATGCCCAGCTTGACGATTCGCTGTCGCCGGACCATTACGACGCCAGTGATTTGCGCGTGCTGGAAGGGCTTGAGGCGGTGCGTATCCGCCCGGGCATGTACATCGGCTCGACCGGTCCGCGAGGCCTGCACCATCTGGTCTACGAAATCGTCGACAACTCAGTGGACGAGGCCTTGGCCGGTTTCGCCACCCATATCGAAGTGACCATTCTGCCGGACAACGGCATCCGCGTGGTGGACGACGGACGAGGCATCCCGGTTGACATTGTGCCGGGCGAAGGTGTTTCCGGCGTTGAGACGGTTATGACCAAGCTGCACGCGGGCGGCAAGTTCGGCGGCGGCGGCTACGCGGTCTCCGGCGGTCTGCATGGCGTGGGCATCTCCGTGGTCAACGCGCTGTCCACGCGTATGGAGATCGAGGTGCGTCGTCAGGGCTTCCATTGGACCCAGACGTACATCGACCAGCATCCGACGGCGCCGCTCGCCCAAGGCAAGCCCATGGAGGACGGCGAATCGACAGGCACCTCCGTGACCTTCTGGGCCGACCCGAAGATCTTCGAAACCACGGTCTACGATTTTGAGACCCTGCGTTCGCGCTTCCAGCAGATGGCCTTCCTCAACCGCGGCCTGCGCATCTCCCTGACCGACCTGCGCGAAATCGACCAGGCGGGCGACGAGGTGACCGGCGACGGCGACAACCCGGTCGAGGAACTCCATCGCTCCGTGACATACTGCTACGAGCACGGCATCAAGGATTACGTGGCCTATCTGGTCAAAACCCGCAAGACCAACCCGATCGAGGAGGAGGTCATCGATTTCGAGGCCGAAGACCTCAAAATCGGCATCTCCGCGGAAATCGCCATGCAATGGACGACCGCCTACTCCGAATCCGTGCACACCTTCGCCAACACCATCTCCACAACCGAAGGCGGTACCCATGAGGAAGGCTTCCGTGCGGCGCTCACCACGCTTGTCAATCGGTATGCGCGCGAGAAGAACATCCTCAAGGAGAAGGACGACAACCTCTCCGGCGATGACGTGCGCGAAGGCCTGACCGCCGTCGTGTCCGTCAAGCTCACCAACCCGCAGTTCGAAGGCCAGACCAAGACCAAGCTCGGCAACTCCGAAGCGAAGACCTTCGTACAGCGTGTGATGACCGACAAGCTCGGCGACTGGTTCGACGCACACCCTGCCGAGGCCAAAAGCATCATCCAGAAGGCGATCGAGGCCTCCCGCGCCCGTATCGCCGCGAAGAAGGCCCGCGAATCGACCCGGCGCAAGTCGATCTTCGAATCCGCCGGTATGCCGGACAAGCTCAAGGACTGCCAGTCCAACAATCCGGAGGAATGCGAGCTGTTCATCGTCGAGGGTGATTCCGCAGGTGGCTCCGCCATCCAAGGGCGCAACCCGATTACCCAGGCGATCCTGCCGCTTCGAGGCAAGATCCTCAACACCGAGCGCGCCTCCATCGATCGCATGCTCAAGTCCGACACCATCGAGTCGCTGATCACCGCGATCGGCGGTGGCTACGGCGAAGACTTCGACGTGAGCAAGGTGCGCTACCACAAAATCATCATCATGGCAGATGCCGATGTCGACGGCGCGCATATCGCCACGCTGAACCTGACGCTGTTCTTCCGCTACATGCGGCCGATGATCACCGCAGGGTATGTCTATGTGGCCATGCCGCCGCTGTACCGCATCAAGTGGACCAAGGGGCCGCACTCCTTCGTGTATACGGACGCCGAACGCGACCGCGTGCTGCGCGAGGGCAAGGAGTCCGGTCGCCAGCTGCCGAAGGGCGAAGGTATTCAGCGCTACAAGGGTCTGGGCGAGATGACCTATCAGGAGCTGTGGGAAACCACCATGGACCCCGACCACCGCATTCTCAAGCAAATCCACATCGAGGACGCGGCACAGGCGGACGAGACCTTCTCCATGCTGATGGGTGACGAGGTCGAGCCCCGGCGCCTGTTCATCCAGCGCAACGCGCACGACGCACGATTCATCGACGCGTGACCGTACAACGCCGGAATCCGCGGTTTTCCAAGGATTTCGGCACGGAAACCAGCACACTTCATCACTAGCCGTGCATCAGGCTAGCCATCCGAAGAGGATGGACAAGAACACGAAGGATCTACCGTGGCAGACGAAAACAACACCAACACCCCGGAAGACGGCGGGTCGAGCAATGACGACCAGCTCAACGGGCTGGACAACAACCGCGAGCCGTTGAGCCCGCAGGAAGCCGACAACACCGATTACGGCCTGATGAAAGGCCAGCGCGTCCAACCGATTGATTTGCAGCAGGAAATGCGCGAATCCTACCTCGCCTACGCACTGTCCGTCATCGTGGAACGCGCGTTGCCGGACGTGCGTGACGGTATGAAGCCGGTCCACCGTCGCGTCATCTACGCGATGTACGACGGCGGATACCGCCCGGATCGCGGCTACAACAAGTGCTCCCGCGTCGTCGGCGACGTTATGGGTAAATACCACCCGCACGGCGATGCCGCCATCTACGACACGCTCGTGCGTATGGCCCAGCCGTGGTCCATGCGCTATCCGCTTGTGGACGGTCAGGGCAACTTCGGCTCCCCGGGCGACGACCCGGCGGCCGCCATGCGTTACACCGAATGCCGTATGGCCCCGCTCGCCATGGAAATGGTGCGCGACATCGACAAGGACACCGTCGATTTCGTGCCCAACTACGACGGCAAGACTCAAGAGCCGACCGTGCTCCCGAGCCGTTTCCCGAACCTGTTGGTCAACGGTTCCGCCGGCATCGCCGTCGGCATGGCCACCAACATCCCGCCGCACAACCTGCGCGAGGTGGCGGACGGCGTGCACTGGGCGCTCGATCACCCGGAAGCGAGCCGTGAGGAGCTGCTCAACGCGCTGATTGAACGGATCAAGGGGCCGGACTTCCCGACCGGCGCGACTATTCTCGGCCACAAGGGCATTGAGCAGGCATACCGCACCGGCCGAGGCCTGATCACCATGCGTGCCGTGGTCAACACTGAGGAAATCAACGGGCGTATGTGCCTGGTGGTCACCGAACTGCCATATCAGGTCAACCCGGACCGTCTGGTCGTCTCCATCCGTGAGGCGGTGCGCGACGGCAAGATCCAAGGCATCGCCGACATGCGAGACGAGACTTCGGGCCGTACCGGCCAGCGTCTGGTGCTCGTGCTCAAGCGCGATGCTGTCCCCAAGGTCGTGCTCAACAACCTGTACAAGCATTCCCAGCTGCAACAGACCTTCGGCGCCAATATGCTCGCCCTGGTTGACGGCGTGCCGCGCACGCTCAGCCTGGATGCGTTCATCCGTCACTGGGTCTCCCATCAGCTCGACGTCGTCGAACGCCGTACCCGGTATTTGAAGCGTGAGGCCGAAGAGCGCGACCACATCTTGCAGGGCTATCTCAAGGCCCTCGACATGATCGACGAGGTCATCGCCCTCATCCGTTCCTCTAAGGACGTGGACACCGCCCGTGAAGGCCTTAAAGACCTGTTGGACGTCGATGATGTGCAGGCGGACGCGATCCTCGCGATGCAGCTGCGCCGTCTCGCCGCGCTCGAACGGCAGAAGATCCTCGACGAACACGAGGAATTGCAGCGCAAGATCGCCGATTACAACGACATTCTCGCCAAGCCGGAGCGCCAGCGTCAGATTGTGGGCGACGAGCTTGACGAAATCGTCGAGAAGTACGGTAACGAACGCCGCACCCGCATTCTGCCGTATTCGGGCGAGATGAACGTCGAAGACCTGATCGCCGAGGAAAACGTGGTCGTAACGGTCACCCATTCCGGCTTCATCAAGCGCACCAAGGCCGACGAATACCGCGCCCAGCACCGCGGCGGTAAGGGCATCAAGGGCACCAAGCTGCGCGAGGACGACGTGGTCGACCACTTCTTCCTCACCAGCACGCACAACTGGCTGCTGTTCTTCACCAACAAGGGTCGCGTCTACCGGCTCAAGGCCTACGAGTTGCCCGAAGGGTCGAGGGATTCCAAGGGCCAGCATGTGGCCAACCTGTTGCAGTTCGCCCCCGACGAGACCATTCAGGCGGTGCTGTCGATTCCGAATTACGAGGTCGCCAAGTATCTGGTGCTTGCCACGCGGTCCGGCAAGGTCAAGAAGACCAGCCTCGCCGAATATGATTCGCCTCGCCAGGGCGGCCTGATTGCAGTGCGATTGGCAGCTGACCCCGAGACCGGGGAGCCGACCGATGAGCTGATTGGCGCCGCGCTGTGCAACCCGGAGGACGACATTATCCTCGTCTCCAAGCACGGTATGAGTCTCAAGTTCCGTGCGGACGACGAGCAGCTGCGTCCGATGGGTCGCCAGACCGCCGGCGTACAGGGCATGAAGTTCCGTGACGGCGATGAACTGCTGTCCATGGACGTCATCTGGGGTGACAGCGACAAGGATCTGTTCGTGGTCACCAACGAGGGCTTCGCCAAGCGCACGGCCATCAGCGAATATCGTCTGCAAGGCCGTAACGGCTTCGGTGTCAAGGCCTTGCAACTGGCGGAAGGCCGCGGTTCGCTTGTCGGTGCGCTCGTGGTCAGCGAAGACGACCAGGTCATGGCCATCATGAAGTCTGGCAAGGTCATCCGTTCGGATGTGTCCGAAGTCAAGCGGACCGGCCGAACCACGCAGGGCGTGACCTTCGCCAAGCCCGACAAGGGTGATGAGATTCTCGCCATCGCGCGCAACGCCGAGAAGGATGACGACGACGAGAACGACCAGACCGATGTCGAACAGCATGATCAGCATAATCAGCACGCGGATGAGGCTACGGCCGCACAAGGCGCGCAGCAGTGAACTGGCGGCGGGCCGCGTCGAAATACCATGGCGCGGCCCGTCGGATAGTGTGCAGACCTTGCCATCAGAGCGGCAATCGTCCCCGAACACTGGTAGGTTCACTAATCAGGCGAAGGCAGTCGAAACGTCCAAGGAGAAACAATGAGCGAATACGTCGACGACGAGGGGCGCCGCGAACCACGCGTAGGCAGGACCGTCTCGAACCAGCCGATCAGTACCGGCAACGAGGCACCGATGCCGTCTGCGGCGCGTGCCGCGGCTGCGAACAAGCGTCGGCACCATACGCCGCGCGCACGGCGTATGAGCCTGTCCCTGACACGAGTGGACGCTTGGTCGGTGGCCAAGGTCACTTTCCTGCTCAGTGTAGCCGGGGGCATCATTCAGATTGTGGCGGCGGCGCTGTTGTGGCTGGTGCTGAACATGGCGGGCGTGTTCGACCAGGTCACGCAGATTGTCTCTTCGACAGGCCTTGATTCCAGCGGATTCAACCTCGCCGACGTGCTCTCGCTGAGCACGGTGTTGAGCACGGTGACTATCCTCGCCATCATCGGCGTGGTGCTGTTCACTCTGCTGGCGACGATTTTCGCGCTGCTGTATAACGTGGTCAGCTCGCTTGTCGGCGGCGTCCACGTGACTTTGGGTGATGACTGACAGCCATTCCCATATCCATGGTCTTTTCAGCCGATCAGGGGCGGTTCCGGTACTCCGGGCCGCCCTTGATCGTATATGCGGCCTAGGGTAATGCGGTCTTGGGGGTAATGGTTTTGTCGGTTTGTCGGGCATTTCCGAGCCAAAGGTATTGCCGGAAACGTTCCGTCAAGTGATGTATGCGCTGGCATGCGTGACCGGGTGGAAGGTGTGGGGGAATGGCGGAATCCTTTGGCATCTGTTGATTTGCGTATGTCTGGGCATGCGCGACCTGATGGAGGGCGCAGAGGAATGGCGGAATTCCCCGGTATTTACTGGTTTGCGTATGTCTGGGCATGCGCAGCATCGTGTCGGCGGCGCGTATGGTCTGTGGGGTGCCTGTTTCTGACGCTCGGCGTATGTCCTGGCATACGCAACTGACACCACCTTGGTGCCATGACGGCCCAGTTCGCGTTCGCGATGGCGGGAAAACACGGAACGCAGGTTCAATGCCTGACACGCCTACGGCCGCAACGTTTCTCGGAACACGTGATTGCTCAAACGGCTGGCGGGACATGCCGACGGCGAACGTCATCGTGCCCTGCGTAAGATGACCGAAGAGCAGGTCATATGAACAAGGAGGCTACCATGTCGAATACCGGACAGCCCCCAGTGTCCAGCATCCCGGATGATGCGGCCGCAACGGGCAACACCTCCGCGGCGGTGTTGCCGGACAGTGCATTGGCCACTCGGACGGCATCATCTTCGATGGGATCATCCTCGAAAGACCCGCAGGCCTCCTATTCCTACGTGGACCCGTGGAAGCCCGATTCCGTGCTCGAAGGGTACCAACAGGCCACCGTCCACCTCGGTGAGGACGCCGAGGGTGAGATTGTAGCAACCTTCGTGCGCAAGGACCCGTCGAAACTCACCTTGCAAGAACGGTGGCGGCGCTGGCATTTCAGCGTGCGCGGCCATCGTCTGGCCATCATGTACGTGCACGGGTGGAACGACTATTTCTACCGCCGGCACGCATCCGAATACTGGGAATCGCTGGGAATCCCCTTCTACGCCGTGGATTTGCGCAAATTCGGGCGATCCTACCGTCCCTACCAGACCCCCGGGTATATCGAGGATCTGCACGAATATCGTCTGGAATTCAACGCCTTGCGTGACCAGATCGTCAAAGAACAAGGCAAAGACGTCCGCATTCTGATGATCGCCCACTCCCAAGGCGGACTGAGCGCTTCGTTGTGGGTCAATACCGAACATCCTCACCATGTCGAGGCACTCGCGCTGAATTCCCCTTGGCTTGAATTGCAAGGCAACCGCATGTTCCGCCTGCTGTCCACACCGGTCGTGCAGATGTACCGGCTGCGCGGCGGCAAAACCGTGATGCCGATGCGCGACCCGGGATTCTATGCCCGGTGTATCAAACGGTCGACCGGAGGCGAATGGGACTATCTTGACCATCCACTCAATCCTGGTGTTGAATTTCTCACGCGGGCAGGCTGGATGCAGGCAATCTACAACGGGCAGGACGAGATTGCGAAGAATCTTGACATCCAGATCCCGGTCCTTGTATGTACTTCGGATAAGTCGATGATGCTGCAATCCACATGGGATGAAGGCATGCGCGAAGCCGACAGTGTGCTGGACATTACTGCGATCCGTCAGGCAGCGCTGCATCTGGGAGATGTGGTCGCGTTGGCGACGATTCGTGGCGGTTTGCATGATTTGAGCATGTCCAAGCCGGATGCGCGGCGCAAGTATTTCCGCATCGTCACCATGTGGGCGTCGATGACAGCGTGGCGGCGTGTCATTCCCACCAAATGGGTGGATGAAGCCTTGGCGAAACTCTGATTTTTTCGCCAGCCTCGCTCGTCGGCATGCTCTCAGGAATCGCCGTGCCGCTTGAAAGATATCCCCCAGCCCTTGCGCTAGTGTTGTTGCACGATGAGTATCGTAACCCTGTACGCCAAGACCTTCGGCACACCGCTGCTGATTGCGCTGCTGCTCTGGCCGTTCATTTCAGCGTTCCTGACCCTGCCGATTCTGGCGCTGCTCTATCATCACGAGCACCGTCTGCGGCTCGCCTCGACCATCGGCTCGTATCTGAGCGTGCTGTACGTGGTCGGTCTGCTCACCTTCACGCAGTACCCGATGCCGGACGAACCTGACCGTTATTGCGCCACGCACCATCTTTCGCCGCAGCTCAACCCGCTTGAATTCATACAGGACGTCGCCACCGGCGGAGTATCGGCGGTGATGCAGCTGCTGCTCAACATCGTGCTGTTTATGCCGCTCGGATTCCTGCTTATGCGGTTCCTGCGGCGCAATATCGGCCATACCGTCATCGTCGGTTTTCTGCTGTCACTGGCAATCGAATTGACGCAGCTGAGTGGATTTTGGGGTATCTACCCGTGCTCGTATCGGCAATTCGATGTCGATGACCTGCTGACCAATACCTTGGGCGCTCTCGTCGGATACGGCATCGCGAAGCTGTGCGACCGGCGGTGGCCGCCAAAACCGGTTGACCGAGCGGAAATCAACCACCGGCCCGGCATTGTGCACCGCGGGGTGACCTTCGCAATCGATATGATCATGGTGATCTTGGGATACTACCCGTTGGGCATTATTGTCGTCTGGCTGTTCCACGCCATCGCCAAGCCGCTGCCCGACGGGACGTTCCAGCTGGCAAGTGTCGTCATCCACGTCGAATCGTTGAACACCATAGTCACCGTGCTCGGCATGGCATCATTCCTGATATTCGAATTGTGGATTCCGGCGACGCACCGCGGGCAGACACTCGGAGGCATGTTCACCCACATGAGTATGGAAACCCGTGAACGCCATGGATGGCAACGGGTATTGTTCTATGCGATCCGCACGACGATTATCGGCGGATGGTTCCTGCTCACGCTGCTGCAGAAGGACACACACAGTGGGTTGCTGATCATCGCGGTCGTGGTGTTCGCGCTGATATTCAAGCAGATGCCTTGGGATTACGTGCCGGGTAACGCCGAATCGGGGCGTGTGGGTACTGATGGCGATGATGCTGACAATGCCGGACGGGTCAATGATGCTGATGGTGCGCAGACACTCCCCGCGGTCCACAATCGCCAGAATGGCGGACAAATCGGCGATACATCAACATTCTTCAAGCAGTAATCCCCTGTTGTCTCCACTGGGAAATCTCAGTGGAGACAACAGGGGAAGGGATATCAGAAGATGCCCTGTGCGACCATGGCGTTCGCGACTTTGACGAAGCCGGCGGCGTTCGCGCCCAGCATCAGGTCGCCCTCACGGCCATATTCCTTCGCGGCATCCAGGGAGTTCGCCACGATATCCTCCATAATCTGCTTGAGCTTGGCATCGACCTCGTCGAAGGTCCAGCTCAGCCGATACGAGTTCTGACTCATCTCCAAGCCGGAAACGGCCACACCACCCGCATTGGCGGCCTTTGCGGGGCCGTACAGCAGCTTTGCGCCCTGATACACGGCGATCGCCTCCGGCGTGCTGGGCATGTTCGCGCCTTCGCACACAACCGTGCAGCCGTTGCCTACCAACGTGCGGGCAGATTCACCGTCAATCTCGTTCTGCGTGGCGCACGGCAGCGCGATATCGCACGGGACGGTCCACACGTCACGGCAGCCCTCATGGTATTCGGAACCGGGCACGCGCTCGGCATATTCCTTGATACGGCCGCGGTGACCGAGTTTGATATCCTTGACCACATCGAGGTCAATGCCCTTGGGATCGTAGACATAGCCGTTGGAATCGGAGCAGGTGACGACCTTCGCGCCCAGACGCTGCGCCTTCTCGATCGCGAAGATCGCGACATTGCCGGAACCAGAGATGACCACGGTCTTGCCCTGGAAGGAATCGTTGCGCAGCACGCGCAGCGCCTCCTGCGTGTAGTAGCACAGGCCGTAGCCGGTCGCTTCGGTGCGTGCCAGCGAACCGCCGAATTCCAAGCCCTTGCCGGTGAGCACGCCGGAATATTCGTCGCGGATGCGCTTGTACTGTCCGAACAGATAGCCGATTTCGCGGGCACCGACATTGATATCGCCTGCCGGAACATCAGTGAACTGGCCGATATGACGCTGCAGCTCGGTCATGAACGCCTGGCAGAAGCGCATCACCTCGCCATCGGAACGGCCCTTCGGATCGAAATCGGAACCGCCTTTGCCGCCGCCCATCGGCAGACCGGTCAGGGAGTTCTTAAGAATCTGTTCGAAGCCGAGGAACTTGATGACGGATTCGTTGACCGTCGGGTGGAAGCGCAGACCGCCCTTGTACGGGCCGATTGCGGAGTTGAACTGCACGCGGTAGCCGCGGTTCACCTGGACACGGCCTTCATCATCCGTCCATGCGATGCGGAACTTCACCACACGCTCCGGCTCGACGAACCGTTCCAGTACACCGTTGCGCTCATATTCCGGATGCTTGGCGACAACCGGCTCCAGGCTTTCGAACACCTCTCGAACGGCCTGCAGGAACTCAGGCTGGTCGCCGTCGCGGCGTTCCACTTGCGCATATACGCGCTTGACATACTCTTCAGTGAGCATAGCTCTCCCCTCATTGGTCGGGTTATTGATAAGACGGTTTTATTTTAAGCGCGGGTGCATGGGCCGGCAAGACCGTGGATGCTGTTTTCCGCCCCTTGGACAGGCGACAGACGACGATTCCGGCGTGGCTACAAGGTAAATTGGGATTTCTCAGGCGTGTCGCGATGTCGATTCATGGATACCGGACAGTACGATACCAAGCAGAGCTGTTTTAGCCCCACGTCGACTGCATCTTCCTTGGCGGACGCCGACGGCGTGCCACCTGTCGAATCGGCATGTTCAACGCCTGCCGACGGACAATCACCAATAGTTGGTCAGTATGGCCATCAATCGACAATCACAATCAGCAATCATATGAATCGAGAACAAGAATGATAGACGGATTCAAGAAATTCATCGCACGCGGCAACATGATCGACATGGCTGTCGGCGTGGTAATGGGTGCCGCGGTCACCGCTGTGGTGAATTCCATTGTGAACAACCTGATCAACCCGCTCATCGCCATGATCTTCGGAAAGCCGAATATGGACGGGCTGCTCGCGTTCACCTTCAATGGCGCGACCGTGTCCTTCGGCGCGATTCTCAGCGCGGTGCTGAACTTCCTGATTGTGGCGGCGGCTGTGTACTTCTGCATTTTGGTGCCGATCAATAAGCTGCGGGATATGTCCGAGGCATTGATTGCCAAGGCCAAGGGCGAGGAAGACGCCAAGGTCAAGGAAGAGCAGGAAAAGAAGCTGAGCAGCGAGGAAGAAACCGTGCTGTTGCTGCGCGAAATCCGCGACCAGCTTGCCAAGCAGAGTGGCGACAACACCTCTGACATGCCATCTGGCGTGCGCTGACACCCGACCTTCCCAAACTGGTTACGCCTGTGTACCCGTTTGCGTAGCTGGTTTGTGGGGGTAGACGGCAGGTGTACTGGAACTGTCGCCCCCACCTGTTTCTGCCGACGCTGAAAGCCTTGTCAGCGTCGGCAGAAGGTTGGGGGCTCGATAGGCGGCGGTTGTGCGTAGCTAGTTTCTGGGAGGGAAGACGCGGGAAATATGATAAACCCCGGAACTCTGCCGAATTCAGGGTTCCGGGGATTTGCTGTGGAGCTAGCCGGGTTCGAACCGGCGACCCTCTGCTTGCAAAGCAGATGCGCTACCAGCTGCGCTATAGCCCCATGTGAAAAAAAGAGCGGCTCACGAGCCGCTTGATTTTTCGACGTGGGCCCGGGAGGACTTGAACCTCCGACCTCATCCTTATCAGGGATGCGCTCTAACCACCTGAGCTACGGGCCCGATCCGTACGCTAAAAGCGCACAAGCAGATATAGTACCATATTTGAGACTTCCGTCAACCCATGGGTATCCGGCGTGTCGTTGTATGCGGAATGCGGTACCGCTCGCACTTCTTCGGTGTCGACTACGCTGATGGGCATGTGTGGACGATTCGCCGCGGAGCTTGATTACCCAGAGATTGCGCAGATGCTGCACGCGCAACCATCCGCCGGATTGCCCGGGAAATCATGGAATGTCAGCCCCACGCAGACCATCGCCGTCATCGGGCAGGACGCGCGTGGGGTCAATCATCTCGCATCCGCCTACTGGTCGCTCATTCCACCCACCGCCGAATCGAAGAAACTCCCCTACCCCACGTTCAACGCCCGCATTGAATCAGCGCTCGACAGGCCGACCTTCGCGCAGGCCGCGCGGCATAATCGTGCGATCATCCCCGTATCCGGCTACTACGAGTGGACGGCGGAACGCAAACCCTACTACTTCCACGCCAAAGACAATCGACCGTTGCTACTGCTGGGGCTATACTCCTGGTGGCTGTCGCGGGAACGGGCGAACGCCACCTGGCTGCTCACCGCAACCATTTTGACGCGTGACTCGGTCGGTATCGCCGCCCAAGTCCACGACCGGATGCCGGTGCTCTGCGATCCACAACACGCACAGGAATGGCTCAATCGCAGCGTTTCCGGAGACAAGATTCTCCCCGAGGCGTCCGCGTATGGGGCGCGGCTGTCGCAGTCATTGCTCGCAAGTCACGAGGTTGCGCCATTGCATGGTGATGGGCCGGAACTCACCGAGCCGTATGATGAGATGATGCTGCGCTTCTGATTGCCGGGCCATAGCGTCCGCCGGCTCTGTGGCCGCATACAGGGAACAGAAAGGACCATGCCGTGACCTACCGACGCCGCACATCAAGACGCGTTACTTCGACGGACATCATCGATATCGGCGGGATGACGGTCACGGTGATCCGCAAGCCGATTCGCAACATGTATCTGCGCGTCCAGCCGCCGAACGGCGACATTCGGGTGACGGCGCCCACGCGGATATCCACGGAGGCCATCGAGACATTCGTCAGCACGCGCAAGACGTGGATTCGCGCCCAGCAACGCAAAATCCAGCGGATGCAACGCGATACGATGCGGCTTGTCGGTGGGGCGACGGGCGAGGAACATCCGGAAAGCCAGCTGCAGCACTTGAACGACCAGGCGGGAAGACAACCAAGCGTGGGTGAGCCGGATTCATCCGGAATCGGTAGTCGTGATACCGGCAACCGCAACATCGGTAGTCGTGACTCCGTGACCGTGTGGACTGCCGATGTACAGCGACGTGCCCGCCAATCGCTCGAATGGCAGCTCCCGGCGCTGCTGGACCATTGGACGCGTGTGATTGGGCGCTCGCCGACACGGATCACCTTCCGCATCATGCGGTCGCGATGGGGGTCATGCACCCCGGCGACAGGGCGAATTCGGCTCAATCTTCAGTTGGGACTCATGGAACCGCGGTTCCTTGAGTATGTGCTGGTTCATGAGATGACCCACCTGTGGGCGGGCGGCCACGGGCCACGGTTCCAGCAGTTGATGGACCGGTTCCTGCCTGGCTGGCGCGATCTGCGCCGTGAACTCAACCGTTACGCCGTGCTGTGATGTCGACGATTGCCTGAGGTGGTGTTCTCCGGACCGATCGTTCTCGAAATGGTCAGTGGGCCGCCGTATCGCTGTCGTGCGATTCGCCGGTATCCGTCGCGGCCTTTCCACTATCGGCAATATCCACATGGTTGGGCGAGCCGCTTTTGCGTACGGCGATGGTCTCAATCCGCCGCCCGTCGACTTTTGTGACGATCATGTCGTAGCCATCATCAGAGTGCAGAACATCACCCACAGCGCCCATTTTCCCGGTGTGCGCGAGGAAATACCCGGCGACCGTCTCATACGGGCCGTCTTCAAGTTCGATACCGGTCAGATCGGCGAAATCCTCAATGGTCATTCCGCCGTCGATCGTCGCCACGCCGTTGACGAACGCGGTGTCCGGCGCGGTCTTGCCGTCCTTGGTTTCCGGCAGATCATATTCATCGTGGATATCGCCGACCAGCTCCTCGGTCATATCCTCAAGGGTCACGATGCCGTCCGTACCGCCGTATTCATCAATGACCACAGCGAGGTGGATACCGCTCTTGCGCAGCAGCTCAAGGCTGGGCAGCAGCTTCGACGTACCCGGCAGCGAGATGCCTTCACGGGTGATATCCGCCACGGTTTTCGCATGCGGGTTGCGTACATCCAGCAGGTCGCGCACGTGCACGAAGCCAAGCACGTCGTCGAAATCCTTGCCGGTGACCGGGTAACGCGAATATGGCATTTCGCGCACGTAGGCGGCGGCATCCTCGATGGTCATATCGCCCTCGAGGAAGACGACATCGGCACGTGGCCGCATCACCTCGGCCACAATCGTTTCGGAGGCGTCGAACACATCGTCCAGGATGGTGCGCTCGTCCTTGCCAAGCCGCGTATTGGTGTTGACCAACACGCGCAGCTCCTCATCGGAAACCTCGCTTTCCGTCTCGTTCGGGTCGAAGCCGAGCAGACGGACCAGGCCGTTCGTGTTCTTGCCAATCAACCAGATGATCGGCTTACAGACCTTCGCGAACACGTCAATCGCCGGCACCACCGCGCGGGCGATCTGCTCAGTGCGTTGCATGGCGATGCGTTTCGGCACCATTTCAGAGATGACAATCGAGCAGTACGAAATAATCAGCGTCAACACGATAGTGGTCACCGGAGCGGCGATATGTTGCGGAATGCCCCAGCTGACCACAACAGGCACGATCATCGGGGAAATCGCCGATTCGCCGAACGATGCCGACAGAAATCCGGATAGGGTGACGCCGAGCTGCACAGTGGACAGGAAGGTGTTCGGGTCGCGTGCGATGCGTGCGACACGTGCCCCTCGCGCGTCCTCCTGCTCCATCTGGTCGAGCTGTGAACCGCGTAGGCTCACCAAGGCCAGCTCAGTGCCCGAGAACACCGCCCCGAGCACGAGGAAGATGAAAATCAGCAGGACGTTCAACCACAATGACGACATACTTCCACTGTAGAAGATGCGCCGGTCAAGGTGCGGGCCGCCTGGGGGTGACGCCAGAGTGGGGATTGGCGAGCGTGGCGGCCCACGCTATTCAGAAGCTCAGGACTTCCACGAGGCCGGTATCCATGCAGTAGCGTGCGCCGACGATTATCAGTCGCTCATCCGCCAACGCCTGCTGAATCGGTTGCGAGCGGTCCACCAATTCCTCGATGGTGTGGGCGATATGCACGCGCTCAATATCGGCAGGGTCGCGCAATTGCGCCTCATACGCCTGCAATACCGACGGACCGACTGACCGCACAATCGGGGATTGCGCCTCGGGAAGCAGATTTTCCAAGGATTCTTCAAGCTGGTTTTGTGCGTCCTGTGCCGCTTGGGCATCATCCATCGCTTCGATGTCATCGATGACGGAAGCCAGCGATTGCGCGGTTTCAGACGAATCATCGCCGTGCCTCACGCGTGATGCCAGTACTCCAAGCTGTTTTTCCGCGGCTTGGACGGCACCGCAGTTCTGGTGCCCAAGAATGACCAGCAGACTGACATGCAGCTTGTCCACGGCGTATTCCAGCGATGCGAGCACGCTGTCGTCAATGATTTGCCCTGCGGTGCGAACGGTGAACATGTCGCCGAGACCGGCGTCAAAGATGATTTCCGGCGGCACCCGGGAATCCGAGCAGGACAGTACGGCCGCGTCGGGACGCTGAGAATCGATGAGGGATTCGCGGGTTTCACGGTCCTGCCAGGTGTGTGTCATCTTGCCTTGGGCGAAACGCCGGTTGCCGGCCAGCAGACGGCTCCACGTGGAGGTTGCGGTCGGTTCGTGTTGGGCGTCGTCGTCATTGAATGTCTGGTCTGCCATGTGGCCTCCTGCCTGTGATGTGCGTTGCCATCGTATCGCGGATTGCGCTATGCCGTGGGCTGAGCGGTTTCGGCGCGGTACAGCCGGGCGGATGCCGGCACAACACGGGTGCCGCGCAACCCAATGTGACGGACAACACACTGTGATGATTACCACAGCGGAAATCCGAGTTTTTCCATCCGTCATGGTCTAGCATGAGAGCCACGCGGGGTCGGAGCCTCCGGGCCCGTACATAAGGCGGGCCGTGCGCGAAGCCCGCCGGAATCGAACAACGAGACGACGAGGTGCACCATGACACTACTGCAACACGAACTCACCGACTTCACTGTTCAGGCGTTCCAGAACAACGATTTCCATGAAGTGACCAAGGCTGATGTGCTCGGTCACTGGTCGCTGTTCTTCTTCTATCCGGCTGATTTCACCTTCGTGTGCCCGACCGAGCTTGAAGACCTCGCGGACCATTACGAGGAGTTCAAGAAGATCGGCTGCGAAATCTACTCCGTCTCCCATGACACGCACTTTGTGCACAAGGCATGGCATGACGCGAACGAGAAGATCGCGAAGATCCAGTATCCGATGCTCGCTGATCCGACGGCGCTGCTCGCCCGCGACCTCGACACCTACAACGAGGAGCTGGGCCAGGCCGAACGCGGCGACTTCATCATCAACCCGGAAGGCAAGGTTGTGGCCTACGAGGTGATTTCCTCCAACGTCGGCCGCAACGCCGAAGAGCTGCTGCGTCGCGTGCAGGCGTCCCAGTTCGTCTACGAGCACGGCGACCAGGTCTGCCCGGCCAAGTGGGAGCCCGGTGAGGCGACCATCGCGCCGTCGCTGGATCTCGTCGGCGAGCTGTGACCTTCGGCTGATTGGCTGAAACGGTTTTCATTCCCTATCACGGATGCCGTCACCGGTCGCAGCACACCGCAATCAGTGAAGGTTGTGGCCGCGTCGGGTGGCGGCATCCGTCATGTGAACCCGTAATCGTTGCGATGACGAGGAGCTGACAATGCAACAGCAAGATGATTTGTATGATGTCGTGGTGATCGGCGGCGGCCCGGCGGGCCTGACCGCAGGACTATATCTGGCGCGTGCGCGATACCGCGTATTGATCTTGGAAAAGGCGGATTTCGGTGGACAGATCACCATCACGTCCGAAGTAGTCAACTATCCGGGTGTCGAACGCACCGATGGCCGCAAACTCACCGCGACCATGCGCAAGCAGGCGCAGAATTTCGGGGCGGAATTCAAAGTCGCCGAGGCGACAGGACTGGACGTGGATGGCGATATCAAGGTCGTGCACACCAATCGCGGTGATATCCGCTGCTTCGGCATTCTCATCGCCACCGGAGCCTCCCCACGCAAAATCGGCTTCACCGGCGAACAGGAGTATGCAGGCCGAGGCGTGGCCTACTGCGCCACCTGTGATGGTGAATTCTTCAACGGACGTGAAGTCATCGTGGTCGGCGGTGGATTCGCGGCGGCCGAGGAATCGGTGTTCCTGACGAAATATGCCAGCAAAGTCACCATTCTTGTGCGCGAAGGCGATTTCACCTGCGATGCCGCCGTTGCCGCCGAAGCCAAGAACCACCCGAAGATCGAGGTGCGGTACCATACGCAGCTCGACGGGGTCGCAGCCGGTTCCGGCGGGCTGACCGAAGCGACGTTGCGCGATACGCGCACCGGTGAGACGAGCGTGTGGAAGCCGGCTGATGGCGGTACCTTCGGCGTGTTCGTGTTCGCTGGCTATGTGCCGCAGACCGAACTGGTCCGTGGCGTGGTGGAACTTGACGACCACGGATATGTGGTCACGCACGGTTATCTGGAGACTTCGGTCCCCGGAGTGTATGCGGCCGGCGATTTGCGCGTCAAGAATCTGCGCCAGGTGGTCACGGCGACCGCGGATGGCGCCATCGCCGCCGTTGAACTGGAACGGTATGCCAAGCAGCTCAGTGAGAAAACCGGGTTGCTGCCGCCGCGCCCGACCACATCCACCTATGAGCAGCAGGAAGCCAAGGCCGCGAAGGCCGCCAGTGCATCGGGCACGTCCCCGGCACCGGCGCCGCAGCGTCCCGGTGTTGCTTCTGCCGCGCCGACCGCTGGCAATCATGCATTTTTCGATGACGCGATTCGCCAGCAGCTTGCGGTCGTGTTCTCGCGGATGGCGCGTCCGCTGGTATTGAAGCTTGAGCTTGACGATTCCCCGCTGTCCAAGGAATTGCAGGCGTTCATCGGCGAGATGACCTCGCTGAGCGACGGCAAGTTGAGCACGGTGGTCGATACGGCTCCGGCGACCGGCGGCGATGTCTCGCTAGATGATCCGCTGCCGGATGCGCGGCCGAATGTGCGGTTGTGCACGATTGGAGCTAACGGTGAACCGCAGGAAACCGGCATTGCCTTCCATGGCGTTCCGAGCGGGCACGAGTTCAACTCCTTCGTACTCGCCCTGTACAACGTGGCCGGTCCGGGGCAGGCGCTCGACCAGGACACCGCCGAACGGATCGCCTCGATTGGCCAACCGGTCGATGTCATGCTGCTCGTCTCCCTCACGTGCACGATGTGCCCGGAAACCGTGCTCGCGACCCAGCGCATCGCCGCGGCGAACCCGAAGGTGCGGGCGGAAGCTTACGATATTGCGCACTTCCCCGAGCTCAAGGACAAGTTCAACGTGATGAGCGTGCCGTGCATGGTCATCACCCGACCCGGTGCTGATGCCGCATCCGAAGCGCAGCAGACCATCGAATTCGGCAAGAAATCGGTGCCGCAGATGCTTGATCTGCTGGGAGCCTGATTTCTTTCGTGCAGCTGTGGGGTCGGCATCGCACCCATCTGAATCGCGCCCGTCGTGTGGGTATCATCCCATACGACGGGCGCTTGCTTTTTCGGCAGTTGCTGATGGGGGCGGGAGTGCGGGAGTTCTTAGCAGATTCACGAGACGGTAGATAATCTCCCGGGAGATTACTCGCAAGAACGTGATTCGGCGATAATGCGCCAAGGAAAACGTTGAAATACCAACACGACCCGAATCAAGCCGATGGGAGATTATGGCCCGAATCGCACTTGTTGCGAGAAGTCCCGCGCATATGCGGGAGAACGCGCTGCCGTCGACGAATTCATGCAAACTCCCGGCAGGTGGGGTGAACGATGACATTCCCGGGTAGTCCAATGCTGACGAGTGAAGTCATGTCGTCGTGGCATGTGATGAGTTGAGTATGTCATCGCATGCGCGACGAGGCGGATTGCGCGTTCCGGAATCGGATCGTTGACATAACCTACGGGTAGCGGATGTTTTGACATACACGATGGGCACTATTCGATCATTGTCCGCGGATCGTCATGGCATCTGATGAATTGCGCATGCCGATGCATACGCTGCGGGTGGTTTCCTTGTCGTCGTTACTGAATCGTCAGTGGAGTTGGCGAGTTGAGTATGCCATCGCATGCAGTCGTAATCCAAAGACAAATCCCAACCCTGTCGTATGTCGCACGCCAATCACGTACAAACCGCCCGAAAACGCGAGAAGACCCCGCACCCATAGGATACGAGGCCTTCCGCGTTTGCACTGGTCGGAAATTGAAATCAGCCCGTGTTCTGCAGGCCTGCAGCGACACCCGAAACGGTGCACAGGATAAGGTAGATGAACTCTGCCTGTTGGCTTTGGCTGAGTTCTTCCTTGTCCACCTTGCGGCGCAGCGAACGCAGCGCCAGCACCTGGGTGACGGACAGGGCGTCCACGTACGGGGAACGCACCCTGATGGCCTGGCCGAGCACGTGACGATGCTGCAGCGGCCACGCGTCGCCGACGATGCGCAGCACCCACTTGCGGGTCAGACGCATCTCGTCGAGCACCTTGTCACGCAGGTCGTCACGGTCGCCGAGTGCCAGATACATCTTGGCGATACGCTCGTCGGTCTTCGCAATCGACATTTCGATGTTGTCGATGAACGTGGAGAACAGCGGCCACTCCTCATACGCCTTACGCAGCGTATCCAAGTCGCCGAACTTCTCGCACGCCGTGCCCAGACCATACCATGCGGCCAGATTGATGCGCGCCTGCGACCAAGCGAACACCCACGGGATGGTGCGCAGATCGTCAAGGGACTTCGCGCCCAGACCACGCTTGGCAGGACGGGAGCCGATAGGCAGCAGACCCACCTCGGCGAGCGGGGTAACGGTCGAGAACCATTCGGCGAAGTCCGGCGTGTGCAGCAGGTCGAGGAAGCGCTCGTGCGAGGTCTCGTTGAGCTCATCAGCCATCGACTTGTATTTCGCGGTCATCTCCGTGTTGATCTTGTCAATGCTCGGAGCGGACTGCAGAAGCGTTGCCGCGGCGACAGACTCGATATGACGGATGCCAAGCACCGGGTTGCCGTACCGGGCGAAGATGACCTCGCCCTGCTCGGTGAGCTTGAAACGGCAATTGACCGAGCCGGCAGGTTGCGCGAGCACCGCGCGGTTCGCCGGACCGCCGCCACGACCGACAGCGCCGCCACGACCGTGGAACAGCGTCAGATCGATATCGTGTTCCTTGGCCCACTTGGCGATACGGCCTTCAGTCTCATGCAGCGCGAGGATGGATGTGGTCGGGCCGGCGTCCTTGGAGGAATCCGAGTAGCCGAGCATGACCTCCATCTTGCCGCCGGTAGCCTTCAGACGGGCCTGCACCTCCGGGATCTTAATGATTTCGTCGAGCACATCCACCGAGTTCTCGAGATCCTCAAGCTGTTCGAACAGCGGGATCACATCGATGGTCGGCACATCCTCCGGATGGGCGAAGGCGAGACGGTTGAGTTCGTACACGTCGCGCACGTTCTGAGCGGACTTCGTGAAGGAGATGATGTAACGGCGGGCGGCCTTGATGCCATTGCGCTTCTGGATGGCACCCAGAGCGCGGAAGGTGTCGAGCACCTCATGGGTCATCGGCTGCAGTTCGCCGCGTTCGCCGTGCAAACCATGCTCGCGGATGTCCTCGAGCGCGCGCGAATGCACGACTGAATGCTGGCGGAACTCCATCTCCACCATGTGGAATCCGAAGGTCTGCGCCTGCCAGATAAGATCCTGCAGCGGGCCATACGCGGCGCGCGGGTCGCCTGCGGCGGCGAGGGAACGTTGCACGACCTGCAGATCTGCGATGAAATCGTCGCAAGACTTGTACATCAGGTCGGCGTCACGCTCGATCGTGTAATGCAGACGGTCTGCCATCACCAGCATGACAGCGCGGTGCATCTCCTTGGTGGAGATTAACGCGGCCTTGGAAGTGAGCCGTTCGCTCATTTCCTTCTGGTGATTCCACAGGTTCTTCAGCTCGGCGCTCGGCGGCGTGGTTCCCGCTTCCATGGTGAGGTTGCGGCCGACGGTGCGGCAGGCCTCTTCAAGAGCGGCAATTACATGGTCGCTGAACTTGCGGGCGACCTGGCGGCTGACCTTCGCAGTGACGTTCGGGTTGCCATCACGGTCGGAGCCGATCCAGCTGCCCGGATGGAAGAACGCGGGGCACACCGGTGGGACGAGACCCGCCTTGTCGCCGAGGATCCAATCGTCGAAACGACGGTAGACGAGCGGAATCGTGTGGAACAGCGTGTTGTCGAAGATATCGAGGATGGTGTCGGCTTCTTCGACAGGCGTCGGCTTCTTCAGTGCAATCGGCGAAGTGCGGAACAGTGCGTCGATCTCGTTGTAGAGGCGACGGTAGCTTTCCTTCTTGTCGGAGCCGCCGAGCATCTTGCTGCTTTCCAGCAGCTGGGCGATACGGCGGATCTTGCCTTCGACAGCCTTACGGCGGGCTTCGGTCGGATGCGCGGTGAACACGGGGTGGAACTCAAGCTTGTTGAGCAGCTCCTTCGCCTTCGCCGGGCCCATTTCAACAATGAGCTTGTGATAGGCGTTGGTCATCTCATTGACCGGGTCGACCACCTCGTCATCGCTGACTGCCGCTTCGCGCTGATGCAGCACGGATACGCGGTAGTTCTCTTCGCACAGGTTCGCCAGATGGAAGTAGGTGGTGAACGCGCGCGCGAGCAGCTGCGCATCATGCAGATTCATCGCATCGATGGTTTCAACTGCCTTGTCCAGCTCGCGTTGCCCCTCACTCGGGTCGGTGTGAACACTGGTGAAATGCTCGGCGCTGGCGTCGGCCACATATTGGCGGACGGTATCGAATGTTTCGAGCAGTTTGGGATCGAATTCGCCAAGCACTTCGCGCACGATCTGCAGACACAGATCCATGTCGTGCTTCAGCGAATCAGGGAGAGCACGCTCTTCCGGGCCTTTGGTGCCCGTGCCGGACGTCACGATACCGGCGTCGGCTGGCGTGATTTGCTGATTTTCTGTTGTCATTGAACCTCCTTTTCCAAACCTTCGGTTGTTCGGTCTGCCGGTCTTCCGTGGCTCCTCCACGGTTGTGGTGCCGGCCGTTGCGAACCCAAAGCCGTCGGTTCAGCGGTTGCAGTGGCATTATACGACCGTGTTTTCGACGGGCGTGTAACATGTCCGAAATCTGTCCGCAGATTGACCGAATGATGGACAGGATGGTGAATCGGCTGTTTTCCGGGCATTCTGCCGGTGTTGCGGACCGTACGGGGTACGGCTTGCGATAGTAATGGAACCGTGACTTCACAACAGCCTTCACAGCATCTTTCACAACAAGAACATCAGGGAACCGGACTGCGGGACAACGCGCAGACAGGCGGCGTCAAAAATGCCGCGGCTGCGGTGAGGAAATACCATACGCATTCCATTCCACTCGACATGGAGGATATCGAGCGTGACTGGGACAAGCCGATCACCGAGGCTGGGATCGCGGCGAAAGCCAGTGTGATTGTGCGCGTCGGCATGCTGGATTTGGGGGCGGGCACCGGCAGCTTCCGTGTGCGCGAAATGATGCACCGCATCGCGTACCCGTTGGGTGTGCATGTGCGCGCCGACGTGAATCTGACCGATATCGAAGCGGCCTGCACGGACGGACACGACCGGATCACCGAAGTGGTGGACCTGCCTACCACCGGTGTCAATACCGAGCGGATCTGGCTACTTGAGCATTTCGCTGACTGGTTTAACGTCAATCTCGGCACTGGATCGATGTATCACAGCCGCACCGAAGTGTCCGAAGGCCTGATGCAGCATCTCGACCAGCGCGATGCCTCCCAGGTGTCCGCCGACCTGTCCAAGCAGCTGCGCAAAGAACGCAAGGGAATCAAGGAAAACATAGGCAGCGAGGCCCAGCGCGAGCTGTGGGATCAGGCGACCGAAGCCGATGACGACCCGGTGCTCGACGCGCTCGAACACGCCGAGCAGGCCCGTCCCGGCACTCAGGATGCCCAGACGGCGACGCCGCTGGATATGCGGGGTATCGACCGTGCGGAACGTGAACAGGGTGGCCAGGCGGGGCGCGAGGCCGAATACCGCGCCGAACGCGGACAGAACGCGCAGTCCCGCGGTGAGCGTTACGATGATGCCCGGGAGCGCCGAATTGCGCGGCGGCTCGAACGTACACAGCGCCCCCCGAAAGGCGAGTACGCAAGTCATTTCGACCATGTCGGCCAACGTCCCGAGCATCGGCGCGAAGTCACCGTACGGCAGGCACATGAACGGCTTGACATGATTGAACACCGCAAACCCTTGTATTCCCCGGCGTTTGCAGGTCTTGCCTCGGCGTGCGCATGCGCGGCCTTCGTGTTCCTGCTTGGCGGCGGCCCGTATGACATGATCGGCGCTTTCGTAGGCGCAGGGCTTGGCCATTGGCTTCGTCGGCGGATGTTCGTCCACCATCTCAACCAGTTCTTCGTGACCTTCATATGCGTGAGCGTGGCGGCGCTGGCCTGCACGGGTATGCTGCGTCTGATCGGCTTGTTCGACCCCGTTGCTTTACAACATGACACCGCGTATATCGGGGCGATGCTGTTCGTCATTCCGGGCTTCCCGATGATCACGGGCGGACTGGATATGGCGAAGATCGACTTCCCATCAGGCATCCAACGAGTGGCATACGTGCTGTGCATCGTGCTGATTGCCACACTCGCCGGCTGGATGGTCGCCTCGATTGTGCATCTCAACCCGCAGGGATTCGAGCCCTTGGGGCTCAACCCGGTGATTGAGTGCTTGCTGCGCATGGTGTTCGCGTTCATTGGCGTGTGGGGCTTCTCCGTGATGTTCAACTCCCCGCAACGTATGTGCCTGGTCGCAGCCGTGATCGGCATGATCACCGATACACTGCGTCTGGAAATCGTGGATATGGGTGTGCCGGCCGAAGCCGGTGCGTTCATCGGCGCGCTGCTTGCCGGGCTGCTCGCCTCCGCGTGGCGGTCGTCGGTCCGGCGCGGATTGCTGCCGCCACACTTGGGGTATCCGCGCATCTGTTTGACCGTGCCGTCCATTGTGATCATGGTGCCCGGCATGTATATGTATCGCGCGATGTTCTACCTTGGGGCTTTCGACACGCTGCATGCGTTGGACTGGGCGTTCCGTGCGTTCATGGTGATCATCTGCCTGCCGATCGGGCTGGTGATGGCGCGTGTGCTCACCGATAAAAGCTGGCGGTATGACGTGTGAGGCGTGTTCGCGTTGAGCTCTCAGTCTCGTGATGCTGTGATTTTTATTTCGTGATTTCGATGTCGTGATTTCTCAGACATGACGACCTGAAAACGGAGATATCGGGAAGAATCTCTCAATATCTCGATGTGGGCGTCGAATTCGCGAGATTTTCAGACTTCGCGGTTCGTCCTGTCGATGTTGGAAACCTACGAATCGTTGATATTCCAGGATTTCTGCGACACGGCTGGTATGGTGTGTGACCCGCTGGATCTTCATTTCTCCCGCGATTGCCGGTTTCATGCGAGTTTTTCTGACTTTTCTCTCAATATCTCGCACGTTTTGCCTTTGGACGCGAGTTTTTCAGATGTCGGCATTGGAAGTCGGCAATAGGCTGCGGGTGAGTGGCGTGCGGGTGGGCAATGGGGGAATGCGGCCGATAAGGACAATCCCCGCATCCGAAAAAGAAACCCCGGTGGAGGATGCCACCGGGGAGGAGAGAAAGGAGAGAGAAGAAGAAAAAAGGGGTTGAATTATCGGGAACTGGTGTTCCTGATCAGCTGTTTGCTGACATGTTCTATGAGAACTCACGATGCTGTGGGCAACCCGATGTTTTCCTGAAAGTATTCTGCCAAGACTGTGCTGAAGTCGTGATAGCGCGTGAGCGGATCCGGCATCCGATGGCCGCGCCGCCGCGTACACTGGCATACAGTGAATCCGCGGCCGTGCCCGCAAGCCGGCGGCCGCGATGAGAGCACATCGTACTTGCCAAGGAGAATCTCATGCTGCTGTCCGACCGTGACATCCTCGCCGCACAGGCCGACGGTCATATCTCGCTCGACCCGTGGACGCCCGAGATGGTGCAGCCCGCTTCCATCGACGTGCGTTTGGATCGTTTCTTCCGACTGTTCAACAATCACGCCTACACCTATGTCGACCCAGCTGAAAACCAGGGTGCACTGACCGAACAGTTCGAAGTCCAGCCTGACGAGCCGTGGATCCTGCACCCCGGCGAATTCGCGCTCGCCTCCACATGGGAGTATGTGAAACTCGACCCAACCATCGCCGCCCGCCTGGAAGGCAAGAGTTCGCTTGGCCGCTTGGGTATCCTCACCCATTCCACCGCCGGTTTCATCGATCCCGGTTTCGAAGGGCATATCACGCTCGAGCTGTCGAATGTGAGCACCTTGCCGGTCAAACTGTGGCCGGGCATGAAAATCGGCCAGATGTGCTTCTTCCAGCTGAGTTCCCCTGCCGAACATCCATACGGGTCGAAGGGTACCGGCTCGCACTATCAAGGACAGCGCGGGCCGACCCCGTCACGTTCGTATATCAACTTCTACCGCGCGAAAGTCGACGACTGAGCCTCGGTAGTCCCTGGTTCTCACGTGCCGCTGGTATTCCGACGGCACGTTTGCGTGTCTGCGGTTTGCAAGCCTGCAGCCAGCTGATTTCGGTGACTGAGCCGCCTGTAATCGCTTCCAGATGCTTGAAGCCGTTTGAAATCACTCGCACGCGTGTCGTCGTCACTTATCCTCGCCCATCGTCAATCGTCGTCACGCGTGTCATCATGCGCCCCGCCGCCCGTGCCTTGTCGTCACATGACTTGTCATCTCGTGACATATCGGCAATGCGTGCGAAACGAGATTCGCCTACTACGGCAAGGGTATTCGGATTCCCTAATGTCTGGAATTCCGGGACCCCGCCACAAGCCACACCCAAGGAGAGTTTGGAATGACCTACGATTTCACGTCGCTGATGGAACGGCACGGCAAGGACGCGCTCGCCGTCGATGGTCTGGGTTCCCATCCAGGATTCGCTCCGGATCCGCCAAAACCCGGCTTCGACGTGATCCCCATGTGGATCGCCGACATGAACTTCCCCACGGTTCCCACCATTGCGCAGGCGATTATCAAGCGCGCGAAGCATCCGGCTTTCGGATATTTCCAGATGAGCGACGAGTATTTCGATGCGATCGCCGGCTGGCAGCGCGACCGCAACGGCGTCAGCGATATTCCGCGGGAGGCGATCGGCTATGAGAACGGCGTGCTCGGCGGATTGATGTCCGCCGTCGCGGCGTTTGCGGCTCCCGGAGACAAGATTCTGCTGCACAGCCCCACTTACGTGGGATTCACCATGGCACTTGAGAACGCAGGATACGCCATTGAGCACAGTCCGCTCAAGCTTGACGAGCACGGTGTGTGGCGCATGGATTTCGACGATATGGACCGTCGTCTCAAAGAGCATCACATCCATGTGGCGGTATTTTGCAGCCCACACAATCCTTGCGGTCGCGTATGGGAGCGGTGGGAAATCGAAGAAGCGATGGAAGTGTTCCGCCATAACCATTGTGTGGTCGTCTCCGATGAAATCTGGTCGGATATCTTGCTTGACGGGCACCGGCACATCCCCACGCAAACGGTGAGCGAGGATGCGAAGCGTCGGACGGTCGCCTTGTACGCGCCGTGCAAGACCTTCAACGTGTCCGGCTTGGTCGGCGCGTATCACATCATCTACGACAGCTATCTGCGCGACCGGGTTGAGGCGCAGGCGTCAAAGTCCCATTACAACGAGGCCAATGTGCTCGCCATGCACACGCTGGTCGGCGCCTATACGCAGGAAGGCCGCCAGTGGCTGGACGAGCTGCTTGCCGTGTTGTCGCGTAACGTGGGGCTCATGTTCGATTACCTCTCGTCGGTGGATGGCGTGGAACTCGCCCGACCGGAAGGTACGTACATGCTGTATCTGGACTGCTCACGCTGGTGTCGGGAGCACGGCGTGACCATCGGGGAGCTTGAGAAGCGCGGCTGGGATGTGGGCGTCGCTTGGCAGGACGGTGTGATGTTCGGCATGCCGGACTCGATCCGCATGAACGTGGCGCTGCCGGAAAGCCGTGTGCGTGAAGCGATCCGCCGGTTGAAGGAATACGTGTTCTGACATCCCAGGGGGTGTTCGCTCTCGGCGACGGGTAAGCCGGTGTTGCGGCGGCTAGCATGGGAGGCATGGCAGACGTGAAGATGATGGGGCCGAACGAGTTGCGCGAATACGCGAAACGCGGCCAACGTGAGCATGACGAGGCGAATAAGGAGCTGGAACGTCGTTGGCACTCCTATGACGGATTCCTTCCGGATACGCCGTTCAAGTCGATTCTCGACGGCGACGACGGCGAGTGAGCGGCGGGCTGGTATCTGGGTGCGACTGCTGCGTCGCATGGCAGGCGGATTCGATTTGGTTTGGGATTGACGCGGTTGGTATTTGCCCGATGTGTGATCGGACTGTCGCATGACGGGCAGACAAGGGTCGGTCTGAGTGAGGATTGGTCGGTATCTGTCCGCTGTGCGACTACCGTGCCGCATAGCAGACGGGTGCCGCAGCAGTGTGCCACGTCAGTGATCCAGCTCGTCCGCATCCGCATAGAACGCGAGAATCCGCTCAAGATAAGGCCCAAGGATTTCGTTCGGCATGCTGAAGATTTCATGCAGCGCGCTGGGGACGCGCACGAGTTTCGCGTTCCCCCCGGCGTTGCGCACCCAATGGATGAACCGGTTCTGCGCTTCGTTGAGCACCCACTGGTCATGTCCCGCTTGGAACAGGAGCAGGGGGGTATCGATATTCGCGCACGCCTGCGGTTTCTGCACGGCATGTGACAGTTTCAACGACTGCCGCACCCATTCGAAGGTCGCCGCATACGTCTGGTTGTGTGGGTCGTCGATTCGCTGCTGCTGATACCAGCGCACCCGCGCCTCGCACGCCCCCGGATAATCATTCATATCAAGTTCGGGGGTGAACTCGCTCTGTCCGAACACGATATGCTTGTCCATTCCGAGTATGCACATTAGGCTTGAGAGCAGATACGCGATCCAATTCGGCATTCCTGTCTGTGGGGCGATCATCGGGCTGGACAGCACAGCCCGGTCGAAGGTGTCGGGATATGTTTCCAGCAGCGCGGCGCCGACGCCGCCGCCCATCGAATGGCTGTACAGGAACAGTGGCCGTCCGCCCGCGCATTCCCGGCCTACTTCGAAAGCGAATTTGTTGAGGTCGGCGACGTATCGATGCCAATCGTCAATCCACACTAGGGACGGATTGTCGATATCGCGTACGGAACGGCCGTGTCCGCGTTGTTCCAGGAAACACACGGAATATCCGGCGAGCATGAAATACCAGATCATTTCGCTGTATTTCGTCGCGAATTCAGTGAAACCGTGTGATATGACAATCGCCCCGTTGAACATTGCCGTGGCGCCTTCGATATTGAGCTTGTCGAATTCCTTGGCGTCGTAGCAAACGTAATGGAGTTTGCCTTCCTTCGCCGCTTTGCCCAGCCCGGGCGCCTGCGCAGGGTCCATCCATCCTTCGGTGCTGCACTGCCTGAGTGCGGGCATAACGACGGTGTCCATCTGCGCCTGGTAATGGCTTTCGTCAATGAGCGGAATGGTCATGCCACCTACTGTAGTCGAAGCGGGGTCGCCGGGGTATTGGCCATTCGCCTCCCAAATGACCAATACCCCGGCTTCATCAGCGCGTTGGTGTTGATTGCTGCTGTTTCCGCTGTCCCGCTATGCCCGCGGTGCCATACCCAGCGACTGCATCAGGAAGTCGCGCTGCAAAATGAGCAGGTTACGCGCGACTGTCGGGTCGTTGGTCATGTGGGTGATGCCGGTGAGCGGCAGGAAAGTGTGCGGCTTGCCGGCGGCCATCAGGGCTTGCGACAGGCGCAGCGAGTTGGCGATGCTCACGTTGTCGTCCGCGAACCCGTGGATCAGCATGAGCGGACGGCTCAGCCCGGGCGCGTCCTCGATGATGCTGTTGGACCGGTAGGTCTCCGGGTCGAGGCCGAGATACCGTTCGGTGTAATGCGTGTCGTACAGGGTCCAGTCGGTGGGAGGGGCGCCGGCGCACGCGGCCTGCACGGTTTGTGGCGCGTCAAGCACGGCGAGCGCGGACAGGAAGCCGCCATATGACCAGCCGATCATCGCGACGCGGTCGGTGTCCGCTTCCGGGGCCGCCTCCTGCAAGGCGTGTACGGCTTCGACTTGATCGGCGAGCGTGACACGCTTCATGTCGTGGAAGATTTCGCGATCCCATCGCGGTCCGCGGCCGGTGGTGCCGCGCCCGTCGGCGGTGACGACCAGGAAACCTTGGTCCGCCCACCATTGCGCATCCCAGTATGCTGCCTGGCTGAGGGTGACTTCCTGATGGCCCGGGCCGCCGTATGGTTTGAGTAGGACGGGCAGTCGTTGTGCGCCTGCGTACGGGCTGTCGATGCTCGGCCGGGTGATGGCGGTATACAGCCGGTGCTCGCCCAATCTGACGAACCGCGTATTCGGCGTGAATCCGGGTGTTTGAGCATGATTGGCGATGTCGGCGCGCAGATGGTTGTCAAGTGCGGGGAACCGGTTCGCGGTCGTGGGGTCGCCGTCGGCGTCGAGCGCGAAAAGATGGACCATCTGTGATTTCGCATGATCCATATCCCTGCCGGACACGACGATTCCGCGTCCTGTGCGCGATGCGGTCCACACGCCTGGCGACATGGTGACCGGCGTGATCGAGCCGTCATAGCCGAATCGCACTACGTCGAAGCTGCGGGCGTCGTGTTCGTCCGCCTGGTCGGCCCATGCGTCCGGAACATCGGTGGCCTGCGGATTATCGGGTGTACGTTGCACGACGGCGAGCACGTCAGTGTCGCCGACGTCCAGAACCGTGCGCATCTGCCAGCCGACCGGGGTGAACGCCTTGCCGCCGACAGTGAGACGGTTGGTGTCCGTATCCATGTCGTTAAACGCGCACACCAGGCGCCCATCCGGGGTGAATGCCGGCGTTCCGGCGATCAAATCGAGCCACTGGGGGTTCGTGTGTTCTTCGAGCACGGTGGTGGTGCCGTTGTGTTCGACTTGGAGCACCTGGTCGTGATTCTGCAGCCGGTTCTGCACGAGCAGCAGCGGACGATGCCCTGCCGTCCACCGCACGACGGCGAGATACTCGTACGCCTTGCGGTCCCATGCGATGCGCCGGGCGTCCATGCCGCTGTACTTGCCGTGCCCGTCGAATTCAAGGTCAACCAGGGTGAGGAAGACGTCCGCGTTGCGGGTCAGAGCTTGTGGATAACGACGTGAGGTCGCGTTGCGGTCGGGGTTCGTGGGATCGCTGATATACCAAGTCGGTTCCGCGGAGCTGTCGAAGGTTTCGAAGATGACGGCGTTGGAGTCGGGCGACCACCAGAATCCGTCATACCGGTTCATTTCCTCGCCGGCGGCGAATTCTGCGAGGCCGATGCTCCACGTGTGTTCCGCGGGGTCGGGACCGTTGTGGACGCCCCAGATTGCGCGGATGCCGTCGTGAAGCGGTGTGATGGCGTTGGGGCTGTCGGGTGTGTTGGGCGCGCCGGATTCGTTGGATTCGTTGGATTGCGGCCAATCCGCGATATCCACCATGACCAGATGCTCGCCGGTTGTGTACAGCACATGACGGCCGTCCGGGCTGATGCGGGGGTTGAGCACCGGCAGCAAGTCGTTCGGATCGGTGTTGTCTACGGTGTCGAAGGCATCATCCTCGTCAGCGCAGGTGTGATGGACGTGCGCGTCATCGATGTGCGGGGTGTAGTCAGCGTCCGGTGTCGCAGACAGAGCATCTACTGCAAGCTGTCGTGTGCGCGCACCGCAGCCGTTATCGTCGATTTGCGTGAGGAACAGCTGACCGTTGATGGTGAAGACCACGCGGTCGCCTGCCGCATCGACCGAATATGACACGATGCCTTGCCCGCCTTCGCGTGCGCGTTCGCGACGGGCCCGTTCGGCGGCGGGAACTTCTTCGGCGTCGGCGTTGGGGAGCAATTCGCGCGGGTCGGCGAGCAGGATTTCCTCGTGTGTGCCGGTGGCGGTGTCGAATGTACTCAGCCACAGGGATGTGACGCTGTCCTCTGGGCCGTCGGAGCGCAGGAACAACGCCCGGGAACCGTCCCTGATTACGGTTGCCGAACGCGGTGCCCCGCAGGTGAACCGCAGGGTGCGGGCTTTATGTTCCGGGAACTGTTCGATGGCGGATTGGATGGTTGCCGCGGCGGCAGATGTCGTCACTGGTGTCGTGACCGTCGATGCAGTGATTGCTGACGTGTCTGCGGAAGGCTTGTCGCCGGCTGCCCGCTCCAGCTTGCCGCTGACGGAACCGATGGTATGCGTATGGAGTTCACTCATGCTTTCAGCCTACTCTGGTGCGGGCTTGTGAGGAAGGTACCGCGATTGAAGGCCGAGTGCAGTCCGTCGCTGTTGAGGACCGGTTCCGATTTCGTTCCGTGTTTTCCGATTTGGTCCATGGATTCGGGCATGTTGACGGGTTGCGGGCTTGCGGTTTGATGACCGGCGCGGATGGATTGTTGATATTCCACGGTTTCGTGATGCGGCTGTGGTTGGTGGTGTGCATGAAGGTCGGTGCAATTGTGGACTGAATCGGTATTGGGGTCTTGTTCTTTGATTTGGTCCATGGTCTGGTGGATTCAGGCTGTAGAGGCCAGCAATGGTTGATTGTTGTGATGTGGCCTAAACGTTGGAATTCCAAGGTTTTGCGGTGTTGCCGTGGTCAGTGGCCGGGTGCGGTCCTGCTCCTGCTCGGACTGGCTCCGATTTCGGCGTGTGATTCCCGATTCGGTGCCGGAGTGTCCGGTTTCCTCAACAATTCCGCCCTTCTCCTGATGACCTGAAGAATCCTCTCGCAATCCCGGCCCTGCTCTCCGCCCGCAAACGCAATAACCGAACATGCCGCCCGCGCGAGCCCGGTGAACTACCGATCCTGAGTAGCTCAAAGTACTCAAAGATAACGCCGCCCGCGCGAGCCCGGTGAACCACTTTCATCTCTCCCACCTCAACTCAATCCATCTCTCCCGACCCATCTCTTCCACCACAACCCCACCTCACCTCAACCCCGTCTCCCCGAACCTCACTCCTCCCACCTCAACCCATCTCTTCCAATCCTCTCTAAACCCAACCCACCTCTCAACCCCGCCTCTCAACCCCGCCTCTCAATCCCCACCTCCTCAAACCCTGCCTCCCCCAATCCCAATCCCTCCCACCTCAACTCAATCCCAACCCACCTCAACCCACCTCTCTCAACCCTCCCCCAAACCCCACATCCCCACCCCACCTCGCCCGTCCTTCCCCCAGATTCCCACAAACGCAATTCCCGCCCTCTTTCTGGGCGGCATCACCATCCGCGCACCATTGAATGAAGAAATTGCAAGTATTGGCGTCTGATTTTGGTCGTGGTGGTGACACAGCGTAGGATGGACGAGGATATAGAAAGGGATCACTATGAGCGTTCTCGACCGTTTTGAAAAGAGCGTGGAAGGCGCCGTCAACGGTGTGTTTTCGAAGTTCGGGTCCAAGGACCTGCAGCCCGTCGACCTGTCAAGCGCTCTCGAGCGTGAGATCGACGCTGAAGCCATGCCGGTCGGCCGCGATCGCACGGTGGCCCCGAATGAGTACCGTTTTAAGCTGAGCACCCCTGATTTCGATCGGATTGAGCAGTGGGGCAGCGAGGCGCTTGCCAATGAGCTTGCGGATAATCTCACCCAGTACGCCAAGAGCCAGAATTACGCTTTTGTCGGTCCGGTTGTGGTGATTTTCGAAGAGGATCTTGACCTGAGCAAAGGCAACTTCAAGCTGAGTTCGGAATCCGTGCAGGGCAACGCAGTACCCGTCACAACCGACAACCAGTCGCAGGACAGCCCGATGCTCGAAATCAACGGCAGCCAGTATCTGCTGACCAAGCCGAAGACGGTAATCGGCCGTGGTTCCGGCTGCGACATCGTCATTGACGACCCGGGCATCTCCCGCAAGCATCTTGAAATCGACATCACCGATAACGGCGTGATCGCACGCGATCTCGGCTCGACGAACGGCACATTCGTCGAAGGGCATCAGATTCCCGCGGCCACGTTGCTTGACGGCAACACCATTACCATCGGCCGTACCCGCATCCTGTATTGGGCTTCGTCGCAGGATCAGGACTGACCCAGCCTGAGAGCGAGTTTCGTTATGCCCACCGAACTTACCTTCGCAATCCTCAAGTACGGGTATCTCATCCTGTTGTGGGTGTTTCTCTGGCTTGTCGTGCGTTCCTTGCGTCGTGATATCGAGACGTTCAGTCCCCACAAATCATTGTCGCGTCGTCGCCGTGATCGTAAAGCGCGCAAGGCGTCAAAGAGTCCCACACCCGCAGCGCCGTCTGCGGGCAGATCATCCGCGCCAACGCCGCGTCAATCCGCTCAGCCGACCTTGCTGGTCGTCATCGACGGCCCGCTCGCCGGAAGTTCCGTTCCTCTGGGGAACGCGCCGATTACCCTCGGCCGTGCGGCGTCCAATACCGTCGTGCTTGATGACGAATTCGTCTCTTCGCATCACGCCCGTGTCTATCTTGATCCCACAGCCGGCTCGTGGGTGATTGAGGATCTTGGCTCCACGAACGGTACGGTGGTCAATCAGCGCCGTATCAGCGCTCCGACGGTGTTGCCCGCTCGTGTCCCTGTCCGTATCGGCGCCACGACGTTCGAGCTGAGGTGATGCCTGATGCCGAATGCAGCCAAGCAGACGTTGTTCCTTTATTCGACCACCGTTTCCGATGTCGGTACGGTTCGCAGCAATAACCAGGATTCCTCCTTCGCCGGGGAACGCCTGATCGCCATGTGCGACGGCATGGGAGGTCATGCCGGCGGCGATACCGCGTCCACCATCGCCATTCGTTCGCTTGCTCATATTGAACAGGATGACAAGCAAAGCAGTGTGGAAGCTGTGGCGCAGATGATGGAAACCTCCGTGATGGCTGCGCATGATGCGATTGTCGGCAAAGCGAAACATGAACGCAAACTCGCCGGCATGGGCACGACGGTGGTCGCGGTCGCTCTGGTCTCCGGGTACTGGGTGCTGACGCATATCGGCGATTCCCGCGCGTATCTGCTTCGTGACGGGAAACTGTCGCGTATGACCACCGATCACAGCTACGTACAGCATCTGATTGACACCGGCCGCATCAGTCCAGCCGAGGCGCGCAATCATCCGCAGCGCAACGTCGTGATGCGTGTGCTCGGCGATTTTGATATCGACCCCCACCCGGATATCGCCATCTGTGAGGCGCATCCCGCCGACCGTTGGCTCTTGTGTTCGGACGGCTTGTGCGGCGTGCTGGAGGATTCGACTATCGAAGAAATGCTCAGCACGGTCTCCGACCAGGAGGAATGCGCACAGCGCTTGGTATCCATGGCATTGAAGGCCGGTAGTACGGATAACGTGACTGCTGTGATTGGCGATGCCACGCTCGCTCTTGACGCCGATGCCTTCGATTTGCCTCATCAGACCCCGTTGGTTGGTGGAGCGGCAAGCGCCAGCCTTGAAACGATCGCCGATATCATGCATAAACCGGTTGCTTCAGCTCCGGTTCTGCGAGCGGGCAAGAACTCACCTGCGCAGCGTGCGGCCGCGCTGATCCAAGGCGCGGTGCACGCAGGAAAAGATAAAGCGGCCAAGGAGGAGGAGAAAGGCCCGAAATCCCGTGTCGCACAGCCTTCGCAGGTGCGTGAGGAAAACGGCGAGATTCCCAATACCGACACCGGTGAAATCCCTGTCGTCAAGAAGCGTGACGGCCGTATATCCGCCGATCCCAACGATCCGGAGGTGGCGAAGGCCATCCAGCGCGAGCAGGCACAGCAGAAGCGGGCGCACCGCAAGCGCGTCCATCTGTCACGTCTTGGCATCATCGTCGGCATCGTTGTGATCATCGCCGCGTTGGTCGGCATGGCTTTCGCCGGCTACCGGTGGAGCCAGACCAAGTATTACGTTGGCGAGCATGACGGCGTAGTGTCGATTTATCAGGGCGTTCCGACGAATGTGTTCGGTGTTGAGCTGTCCCACGCCATCCAGGACACCGACATCAAGGTGTCGTCCCTGCCGCAGTCTTGGCGCGACCAGCTGCATGACGGAATCTCCGTGGACAGTTTGGACGAGGCGCGCAGCCATGTCAAGCTGATTGAGCAGGAGATGAAGAACTTCAAGGAGACCGAACGAGCAAACAACAAGGGGTCTACGGATTCCAGCGATTCCAAGTCGGCGAGTCCCTCGGCTAGTCCGTCGGCCAGCTCTTCCGCGAGTCCCTCGGCAAGCCCGTCCGCCGCATCCAGCCCGGCTGCGCTGCGTGTTCCCCTAGTCCCCATATCAGGCGTGGCCGCATGGTTCGCCGATGCATGGGCGGTGATTGGATGATCGTCACTCGTCTGCGCCAGATGTCGTTGATGCTGTTCGCGATGGCAGTCAGCTTCATCGGCTTCTTCCAGATGTTTGAACGCACCGCCGGGTCGTTCCCAAGCGAATACATGATGCTGCTGGGCGTTGTCGTGGTGCTGTTCATCATCTTGTGGTCGCTGTTGCTCAAATTCCAGCCCTACGCCAGCCAGTCAATTCTGCCGTGCGTGCTGCTGCTGACGGGCATCGGCATCACGCTCATCTCTCGCATCGACCAGCAGAAAGGTACGCATGTCGGCACGAGACAGTTGATTTGGCTGTGCTTGGCGTTGGTGCTGTGCTGCATTCTTGTGATCTGTCTGCGTGATTATCGCGTTCTCAGACGGTTCTCGTATGTGAGCATGGTGGCTGGCATCGTACTGTTGCTGTCCCCGATGATTCCGGGTCTGGGCAAGACGATTGGCGGCGCGCGGATCTGGATCGGCATCGGCTCGTATTCATTGCAACCGGGTGAATTCGCCAAGCTGTTCATTGCGTTCTTCTTCGCCGCGTACCTGTTCGACCACCGTGACCAGCTCGCTGTCGGCGGCAAGAAGGTGCTGGGTCTGCAGTTGCCGCGCATCAAGGATTTGGGTCCGATTATGGTGGTCTGGGCCATGTCAATGGGTGTGTTGGTGATTCAGCGTGATTTGGGTACGTCGCTCATGTTCTTCGCGATGTTCGTGTGCATGCTGTATGTGGCGACCGGCCGGAAGAGCTGGATCGTCATCGGCATTCTCGCGTTTGCTGCGGGTGCGGTCATCGCTAGCCGCATGTTCGCGCATGTGGACAACCGTATCGATGCTTGGCTGCACCCCTTCGACGCGAAGGTGTACAACCGCCAGGGGGGCTCCGAGCAGTTGGTGACCGGCCTGTTCGGCCTTGCATCCGGCGGTTTGATGGGTACCGGGCTCGGGCAGGGGCATCCGAGCCTGACGCCATTGGCGAATTCTGATTTCATCTACTCGTCCGTGGGCGAGGAACTCGGTTTGACCGGTTTGCTGGCCGTGCTCGCCCTGTATCTGGTGATCATCGCCTCCGGTTTGATTACCGCGATGAAAATCAAGGATGGATTCGGCAAGCTGCTCGCCTCGGGACTGGTGTTCACGATGGCCGTGCAGGTGTTCACCGTCGTGGGCGGTATTACATTGGTGATTCCGCTGACCGGTCTGACCATGCCGTTCATGGCTGCCGGCGGTTCTTCGCTGATTGCGAATTACATTCTGATCACCTTGCTGCTGATCATTTCGAATGCTGCGAACAAGCCCGAACCCGAGCTGACTTCTGACACCTTCCAGTATGAGGCTTTGGCCGTGCTGCGCGACCATGAGCTCAAGGAACGCGCAAAATCAGCCGCGCAGGCCGCCAAGGACGATGAAAATCGGCCTCGGCACGGCGCTCACGCAAGCCATGCAAGTCATGCGGCCCACGCCGACGACACAGAAGACGCCGTGCAGGCAACCCAAATCGAGGATGCCCCGGCCATTATGGTCGACGACGCATCGCAGCCGGAAGGGCTGTATGATGCCGAAGAACAAGACAATCGCGATGAACAAGGCGATTGGGCCGATTGGCGTGATTTCGCCGATGATGATGATTCTCCAGCCACGACGACCAGCCATTGGCCGACGCGCGGGGCCCAGACAGAACAGGTAGAAGACGCGCAGAACCAGGCCGCGCAAGACGGGAACGGCGGCACTCCCCCGACTCCCCCGGCGCCGCCGCAATCCACGCCGCGAACGGTGAAAGGAGGAGCCCGATGAACAAGAGTCTCAGGCAGATTTTCACTGTCGTCGTCATATTGTTCGTGATTCTGGGGTGCTCCACCACGATATTCACCGCATTCCGCGCGAACGAACTGAATTCCGATCCGCGTAATCGTCGTGCGCTGTACTACCAGTTCGGTGCCCCGCGAGGGTCGATTCTCGCGTCCGACGGCACTGTCCTCGCGAAGTCCGACCCGTCGAACGACGCGTTCTCCTACCAGCGTTCCTACTCGAGCGGTGAGGAATACGCGCCCGTCACCGGCTTCTTCTCCATCAGCCAGAACGCCGACCGCGGCATCGAAGCGTCGAGGGCCGCGTTGCTTAGCGGTACGTCAAACGCGCTGGCGGTACAGAAATTCAAGGCGCTGCTCACCGGAACCGAGAACAAGGGCGCATCCATCGAGACATCCATCAGCACAAAACTTCAGGATGTCGCCTATCAGGCGCTCTCCAGCCAAGGCTATGACGGCGCGGTCGTCGCCATCGTGCCGAAGACTGGCAGAATCGTCGCGATGGTGAGCACGCCCAGTTACGATCCGAACGTGCTCGCGCAGCATGATACAACGAAAGTCAACAACGCTTACGCCCAGCTGACATCGAACTCAACCAATCCAATGCTCAACCGCGCGACTTCCGAACTGTATCCGCCCGGGTCCACGTTCAAGACGGTCGTCGCGGCGGCGGCGTTGGAAAGCGGCAAATATCAGGCGGACACGCAGATTCCTGCCGGCAGTGCGTATACCTTGCCGAACACGGCAACCCAGCTGACGAACGCCACCCCGGCGGCGAACGGCACCAATGGGCAGTTGACCCTGTCCGACGCCCTCGCCTACTCGTCCAACACCGCATTCGCCCAGCTTGGTGTCGCGCTCGGTGGGGACGCCATCGCCGAGCAGGCGAAGAAATTCGGATTCGGCCAGTCAATCACCGTAGATGGTTCCGCTTCCACCGGCAGTCCGATGAAGGCAGTCGCCTCCACCTTCCCATCGAATCTGCCTTCGGACAAGCTCGCCCTCGCGTCCATCGGCCAGGGTGATACGCTCGAAACCCCGCTGCAGAATGCGATGATCGCGGCGGCCATCGCCAATGGCGGCACCCTGATGCAGCCGACGTTGGTCGACCGTGTGCGTGCCAGCGATTTGTCGACCATCTCGGAAACCGGCCCTACGGTCATGTCCCAAACCATGAGCTCGAACACCGCTTCCGCTCTGACCGGCATGATGGAGGACGTGGTCACCAAGGAAAGCCCGACGCTCGCCATCGACGGCGTCAAAGTGGCCGCGAAAACCGGCACCGCGCAGATTGGCGCAGACAACCAATCGACTGACGCGTGGGTGATGGGCTTCGCTCCCGCAGACAACCCGCAGATTGCGGTCGCTGTTGTGGTACATAATGTCAATACATTCGGTGTTACCGCTGCCGGGCCGATTATGAAGCAGGTGATGGAGGAGGCGTTGAAGCAGTGAAACTGATTGAAGGACAGCTGATTCATCGCCGCTATCGCCTGGACCGCAGACTCGCGCAAGGTGGTATGGGCGAAGTCTGGAAGGGCTACGATATCCAGCTTGGGCGCCCTGTCGCCATCAAGGCGCTGCGCAGTGATGCGGCCAACAGCGAGGCGAAGCTGCGTCGTTTGCGTGCCGAGGCCCATAATTCCGCGAACCTCGCCCACCCCAATATCGCCGCGCTGTTCGAATACTACGAGCATGACGGCATCGGCTTCCTTATCATGGAATACGTGCCGAGCAAATCCTTGGCGGATATCTATCACGAAAAAGGTGCGATGGATCCCACCGAGTTGCTGCCGATCCTGATTCAGGTGGCGCGCGGATTGTTCGTGGCGCATTCGCATGGCGTGATTCACCGCGACGTCAAACCGGCGAACATCATGGTTTCCGATGATGGAGAAGTGAAAATTACGGATTTCGGCGTGTCGTACTCCACAAATCAGGAACAAATCACCCAAGATGGCATGGTGGTCGGTACGGCACAATACATTTCTCCCGAGCAGGCACAGGGTAAGCAGGCGACGGCCCAGTCGGACATTTATTCGCTGGGAGTCGTGGCGTACGAGGGGCTGTGCGGGCATCGCCCGTTTACGGGAGCGACCCCGGTTGATATTGCGGCAGCCCATGTGAATGAGGCTGTTCCTCCGTTGCCTGACACGGTTGATTTGCAGTTGCGGCAATTTGTGATGTCCATGCTGGCCAAGGACCCGCGGGATCGTCCGAAAGACGCTCTCGTGGTGTCGCGCACGCTGTCACGTATTGATCGGCGGCTGATGGACCAGGAAACCAAACTGAGCGATGACACGGCCATCGTGGCGTCCCACGGGCGTCTGCCCCGAAGGGTGAGCAGTACGCCGCATGTCGGCGCAGCGGCCACGGCAGGTATGCCGGACGGGCAGCAGCCGAAACAAGTATTCATTAGCGGGACTGCGGAGCCGCGGACAGTGAGTTCGACATTCCGCCCGCAATGGAAGGAGCAGCAATGAGCAGCAGTGTACCCACTTCGTTGGCGAACGGCCGATATCAGCTCGGTCAGCTCGTTGGCCGGGGCGGCATGGCGGAGGTGCGTGTGGCGCTCGACAAGCGTCTGGGGCGTACTGTCGCCATCAAGATCATGCGCTCCGATCTCGCCAATGACGAGATCTTCCTCACGAGGTTCCGCCGTGAGGCCCATTCGGTTGCGCAGATGAACAACCCGAACATCGTGAACATCTACGATTCGGGCGAGGAGACCATCGTCAACGACAGCGGGCAGACCGAGCGGGTGCCATATCTGGTGATGGAATACGTCAAGGGGCAGACCCTGCGCGACATCATCAAAGCCAACGGCCCGCTCAGCCAGCGTGACGCCGAGCAGGTGATGCTTGGGGTGCTCAACGCGCTCGAATACTCGCACCGCATGGGTATCATCCACCGCGATATCAAGCCCGGCAACATCATGATTTCCGACCAGGGTGTCGTCAAGGTCATGGATTTCGGCATCGCGCGTGCCTTGGACGATTCCGCCGCCACGATGACCCAGTCGCAGGGTGTGGTCGGCACCGCGCAGTATCTCTCCCCCGAGCAGGCGCGTGGTGAGACCGTAGATATGCGCTCCGACCTGTATTCCGCCGGTTGCGTGCTATATGAGATGCTGACCGGCCGTCCGCCGTTCACCGGCGATTCCGCGGTCGCCATCGCCTACCAGCACGTCTCTGAGGCTGCGACGCCCCCGAGCGCGGTGATTCCAGGCCTGCCGAAGATGTGGGACAACATCTGCGCGAAAGCCATGGCGAAGGACCGTCAGAACCGGTATGCGACCGCAACCGAGTTCAAGAACGACATTCTGACCTTCATGAACGGCGGCGTGCCGATTGCGGCGACGTTCAACCAGTTGACCGATTTGGCGAGCCCCGTAGCGCGCGGCGGCGGTGAGACTGCGACCCAGGTGATGCCCCCTCCGCAAGTCACCACGCAGACCAATCCGGTGATGCCGGTGACCACGAATCCTTTCGTGGAGACGGGAGATGGTGAAACGCGTGCGCAGCAGCGTGAGGCGGAACAGCAGCGCAAGAAGAAGCGCATCATCATCGCTGTGGTTTGCGCCATCGTCGCGATCGCCGCAATCTGCGGTATCGTGTTCGCTCTTACACATTCCAAGAAAACGCAGATGGTCACGGTCCCGACCTTCTCCTCCTCCACCACCGAAGCGGGTGCCGAGGCGAAGCTTGAGGCGGCAGGGCTGAAGATCAAGGTGGAAACAGATACGAATTCCACCGAGCCGAAGGGCACGTTCACCAAGCAGTCCCCGGCGGGCGGCAAGAAGGTGGCCGCCGGCTCGACGGTCAAAGTGTGGTTCTCGGCCGGCCCGTCAACGGGAACGGTTCCTGATGTGAGCGGCGAATCGCAGGATGACGCGCGTTCGGCGCTGGAGGCGGCTGGATTCAAGGTGGCCGCGAGCACGCAGACCGAGGACAGCGACACGGTGGCCAAGGACAATGTGACGCGTACTAGCCCGGCTGCCGGGTCCAAGCAGTCGAAGGGTACGACGATTCTGCTGTACATCTCCTCGGGCATGACCAAGGTGCCTGACGGCTTGGTCGGCCAGTCGAAGGATACGGTCCTCAAGACCTTGCAGGAGCGCGGATTCAACACGTCCGTCGAGGAGGAGAACTCCGATACTGTGCCTTCCGGCGCGGTGACGCGACTCGACCCGGTGCCCGGCACCTCGATCGAGCAGGGATCCACGATTAACGTGTACGTGTCCAAGGGCAAGGAACAGGTGACTGTCCCCTCGGTTGTCGGGGCAACGTATGCGTCGGCGAAGTCCACGCTCGAAGGCCTCGGCTTCACGGTGTCCAACTCCACGCAGGGCGCGAAGGACACTGATCTGGTGACCGCGCAGAACCCGACTGCCGGAACGCAGGCGGATAAGGGCGCCTCGATTACGCTGACCACCAAGTCTGCGTCGTCGTCCCCGTCGTCCCCATCTGCGTCTTCGGATCAGAGTCCGACGGGCGGAACAGCAGCTGATAACACTTCGCAACCGTAATGCTGGCTGACTCATCAGCCAACGCGTGATGGCCCGGAACACTGCATCGGTGGTGTTCCGAGCCATCACGTTGTTGTGGGTGTTGCGGCTAACCGTTGTGGGTCTCCTGCTTCTGTGCCCAGCCGGTTATGCTGGCGGCCGGGTACAGTCCGGTGCCGGTGCGGACTGGATCGGGTTTCAGGCGTCGTTGTCCGATTCGGTCCGTGGTTCGGGTGGTTCAAGCGGCTCGCTTGGCAATGATTAATTATCGTGGTGTGTGCGGATTACTGGTATTCCGCGGTTTCGTGGTGGTGTCGTGGTTGGTGGTCCGGTGTCGGTGGGTGTCGGCGTGGACTGGTTCCGATGTCGTGGTGTGATTCACAGTTTGGTCCGTGGATTCGGGCGGTTGCGTGTCCGGTGTGCCGGTTGCTGGTCTTGAGGTGTTGGTGTGTTCCTTGGTATTCTGCGGTTTCGTGGTGGTGTCGTGGTTGGCGGGCATGTTGCGGTCGGGCATGTTGTGGACTGGATTGGGTTTCGAGTAGCGTTTTCTGATTCGGTCCGTGGTCCGGTCGACTTGTACATATGGTCTGGCGTCATCCACCCGTGCATGGTACGGGCAAATCATTGGAATTTCGCGGTTCTGTGGTGTTGCCATGGCAAATCCCTGATGCTGGGCCCTATGGGATGCAGAGACTGATTCCGATTCCGCCTGCCGTTTTCGGATTCAGTGCCGGAGTGCCCGGTCATCCGCCGAAATCCCACTCCCCTGGATTGATACTCGAGCAACCCGCCACTCAACCCGTCCAGATTGAACGACGAAACTGTCCAGAAAAAGTGATGACACCGAACAACTCAAATGAACAGAACACGCTGAGGAACGGTCGTTCCCGCCGCTCTCAACCACTTAATCTGGTCGCACTGGCACCGCGCTCAGCGTAACCGGCATGATCAGCCGCCTCAGCTTAACCAGCGTAACCAGTTTGCGGGAGCATGGCTCTCTCGGCGCGTGCCTGCCTTGACTGCGGCTGATAACTGAACTTCGCCCTTTTCACGAGTCTCCTGCTGAGGAGGAGGTGGGGATTGTGGTGAGCCCGCTGATAACTGCCGTTTCGCCCTTCTGCGCGTGTCTCATATCGCACGTACGCTCGAATCGCACTCGCCTATATGCACCGCGACTACCGCGCCCACCGCGCCGGCAGCGGCCCGCCGCGACCCAATAGGTACACGAAGAAATCAGCGGGTCTTCATGATTTTCGGTTGACGCCCCTGAGCCTTGTCCACGGCGTTCGTCTGTCCGCACACGGCGAGCCAGTTCGCCAGCAGCCGGTAACCGTCCTGCGTCATGACTGATTCGGGATGGAATTGCACGGCATACATCGGCAGTTCGCGGTGTTTGATGCCCTGAATCGTGTGATCGTCGAGCGCACGCGCAGTGACAACCAGCTCGTCCGGCAGCGAATCCGGCTCAATAGCGAGCGAGTGGTAGCGGGTCGCGGTCATCGGGTTTGCGACACCGGCGAAGATTTCATCGTCGATATGCTCGACCTGGCTGGTTTTGCCGTGCATGATGGTCGGTGCATGGTCTACGGTGGCCCCGAAAGTCTCGGCAAGTGCTTGCAATCCGAGGCAGACCCCGAACATCGGCTTCTTGGTGGTCGCGCACAGTCGAATCATGCCTTCGCTCGCCCCGGATTCCGACGGGGTCCCCGGCCCAGGTGAGATGAGCACGCCATCGTATCCGTCGATGACACCCGGCGTCGACGGGTCGATGGCGTCATTGCGCACGACATCCACGGTGGCGCCCAAGGTGCGCAGATACCCCACAATCGTGTAGACGAAGGAATCGTAGTTGTCGATGACCAGGATATGCGCTGAATCCGTCATTGCCTCTCCTTTACCGTTCTGTGTCAACTGTGTCGTGTCGACTGTGTTGTGTCAGAAGGCACGTCATCAGCCGTATCATCAGCCAGCAGCAAGCCGCCAGTATTGCAAGCCATATTACACAGCGACATAGTTCGACATCTGCTGGAGTATCGGGATTGTGGACGCCGCCCACGGGTACACCCATTGGAGCAGGGCGGCGGCCGCGGCGACGGCGAGTAATGCCATCAGCAAGATGCGAATCGGCAGCACGCCCGGCTGAAGCCGAAGAATCGTGCCGTAAATGCTTGCGTCCGGGCGCTGCCGACGTCCCTCGTGGATGGCTTTGAGCACCGGCCAGCGCCACACGATGGCGGCTGCGATGAACAGCACGGCGTAGATGATGAGCGCCCACTGTACAACCGGCGTGAGGGAATCGAGCTTCGAAGCCGCTGATGGTGTCGGCGCGCTGGAGAAGCTGACTGCCCCGGAAGCGTCCGAAGCGAGTTCTGCGGGGACGCCGTCGGAGACTTTCGCCCAGTACACGAATTCGGCGTAGGCAATCCAGCGATGTGTCGGCGTGGAATACCGCGGTGTGCATGTCGTCATGGTGAGCATGCGCTTGGTGGGTGCGCTGCCCGGGTTGTCCGGATTGGCGGCGACCACTTGCGTTTCGGTCGGTAGTACGACAAGATGCCTGGTATACCGGTACACGTACCAGTAATCCTGGGTGCGGATGATGATGGCGTCGCCCGTCTGCAGTTTATCGATGTCTGCCAGCGGCGATCCGTAGCCAGCGCGGTGGCCCGCGAACGCGAAATTGCCGATCGCGCCCGGCATCTGACTGTTGTCGTAATGCCCCATACCATGCTTGTTGAGCTGTTCGAGACTGGTTCCCTGCACAATGTTGCGCACCCATTGGTTGCCGAACCGCGGAATGTAGACTTCCGCGACGAGCTCGCCCTCGTTTGCGCTGGCCGGCTGTACTGGGGGGTCGCCCGCCTGTTCTTTGGCGATTGCCGTGCCAGATCCGTTTGTTGCGGGCTGTGTCCACGTGCTGGTGATCGATTCGCGGGTTTCAGCCTGGGTGTGTTCTGATTGCACGCCGGTCCACCAGAACAGCCATACGATGTACAGCGCGCAAATAACCGCCGCGGTGATGAGGAGTTCGGCGATGATACCGATGATTTGCCAGCCGATGCCGAGGCGCTTGGCAGGCTCGGAATGAGCGGTGCGATTGGATTGTGAGGAAGATTCGGATTGCGCGGCACGCCTGGAGCGTAGAGCCTGCCCGGATTGCGCGGCGTCAGGCACTGATTGTGCGGTGTAATCGGCATCGGCTTGCGCCGGCGCGGCGTTGTGCTGACGCGGCTGTGCGGATTCGTATGACGGTGATGTCGGGTCGCTCATGATTGATTGTCCTAATGGGTGATGGTGGAATTGGGTGTCATGCGGTCAGTCCCCTTGTGTGCTGGCCGAAGATGGGTTTGACGTGGTCGTTCCGGCGGAACCAGAGGCGTCGGTATTACCGGAGTTGCTTGTATTGTTGCCTGTTGCGTTGTTGCCGCTTGTTCCGGCATCGGACGAATCGCCCGATGCGCCTTCGGAACTGCCGGTGCCGGCCCCTTCGGAACCGGAGCTGGAACCGCCGGAATTCTCAGTCCCGGCATTCCCGTTGCCGGTCGCTGTGGCGTATTTCAGCGGCTGCATCACCAGCGGCGTTTCCGGGAATTTTAACGTATCCTTCGTTTCGACATTCCAGCCGAGGCCAAAAGCGCTCACATACTCTTGATACACCTGCACGGCCTGGGAGTCCGCCAGCGCGTCGATCATGTCCTCGGTCGGCCCGATTGCGGAAATCGTGTACGGCGGCGAATACTGCTTGCCCTGCAACATCAGGACATTGCCGACGCAAATCACAGCGGAGTTGAACAACACGCGCTGATCCTGAATCATCATCGCCTCTGCCCCACCGGCCCAGAGCGCGTTGACCACCGCCTCGATATCCTGCTGATGAATCACATAATCGTTGATATTCGAAGCAGAACCCGAGCTGTTCACCATCGTTTTCCACAACGGCGAATCGTCAAGCGTGACGGTGACGCCCGGCCCCTGAACGGCGGGAAGGACGGTGCTTGAGCCGGCGTCCTCGCTGTTGGAGGAGTCGCTGCTGCCCGTGCCAGCGAGTTTGTTCAACGTGTTGATCTGCGAGTTGAGTTTGCTGACTTCACTGCGCAGCTTGTTGGCTTGTTCGACACGCTGTTCAACCATCTGCGCCGTATCGGAGGTGACGGTTGCGGTGCGGTTCACGCGGATGTTGGTGGCGAGCAGGAACCCGGTGAGGGCGACGACGACGAACACGGCAATGCCGCCCAGCATGGAGTGCTTGACCCCATGTTTTCCGGTGTGTCTGCTCATTTCGCCTCCGCCGTGTTCGCTGCTTTCGAGTGTAGCCGCTATGATGACTTTTTAGCCTATTCGAATGGAGACTATGCACATGGCTGACGAAGAGCTGCACGAAACCGACGAGCAGTCGGTCGACAACGTGTCGGACGCCACCGCGTCCAATGATGGAGCGAATGACGACGATTACGGCATCCCGATGGATGAAGTCGAAGCCGTGCTGAATGCCACCGCCGACAAATCATCGATGACTCCGCAGATGCAGCGCATGATGAAGCGTCAGGCTGAGAACACGAAGCGCGTCGAGGAAAGCATCAAGAGCACCAAGTCGAACCCGCGTTGGTTCGTGCCGCTGTTCTGCGCGCTGATGATTATCGGCTTGGTTTGGGCGGTGGTGTACTACCTGACCGGCAAGTATCCGATTCCCGCCATCGGCATGTGGAATCTCGCTGTCGGCGGCGCGCTGATTATGATCGGCTTCCTGATGACCATGGGGTGGCACTGACCGCTGTTGGTTTTTCGGCGGCCACCGCCGTGCGTTACGCGGTGGCCGCCGAGAGACATGTGTGGTCGGCGAACGCCGCAATCCCGCCTCCCGCGCCGGAGTGTGGGTAGACAGGCGGCGCGGTGCGATGGGGCAGTCGGGGGACAACCGCCAACTCAGAGATCATCTACAACAGTTACGGCAGATTATCTACGCTTTCACGCACACGAATGCCGTTTTCTTCCCTGACATGGTCGTCAGAAATACGAAGGTATCTCCCCCATCGGCGATGTGATAACGTTTGCGCACCTGCGCCACGCTCGCGGGATAATTCCGTACCGCGATATTCGCTTGCTTGATGCCTCGCAGCGTGTGCTTGACCGGTCCATATGCGTTGATGGCGAATGCTCGTCCCGGAAACGCATCAACCTGCTTGTCCGACACGAACAAGTGGCTGTTGCTGTCGATTTGCGTGACGCCGAAACGCTGCGCGAGTAGGTCAAAGCAACCGGCTTTCATCAGCGATGCGTTCGGCTCGTAGAGGTATGCAGGCTGGTTCGGGGCCGTCTGCTGGGCGTTGTGTCGCAGCTGTTTGCGTTCCTGGGCCCTTGTGCCGGCTGTGTCTTGGGCGTGGAAGCTGAATACGGTGTCGTCGTCGACGCAGGTGACTAGCGGGAAGGTGTTGGTTTCGCTGTCTTCGGCGTCGTGGCGGGTGATGACGAGCAGCAGCTCCTTGCACTCGTTGTGCACGGAGACGATGTGGATTTCTGATACCGCGGCTGGCGTCGCCGCGTCGTCGAGCGCGCGATTGCAGTCCTGAGCGGCTTGATGCCAATCCAGCATCGGGGAGAGTTTGATGATGATGGTGGGCGCGATGCCGGCCAGTTTCGGCAGTATCGCAAGCATGTCGGGTGTGCAATCCGCGATTGCATAGGTGCGGGAGCCGTGGGCGTCCCGGCGGGCGGGATCCGCCATGATGAGCGTGGCCGGGGACAGTTCGTCTAGGATTGCGGCCGCGTCGGCGTTCACGATCTTGGCGTTGCCGATGCCGAGCGCGTGCATATTGTGTTCTGCGAGCTCACACAGGTGCTGTTGGCGTTCGATGTAGACGGCGCGGTCGAATACGCGGGACATGTATGAGAAGTCGACGCCGAATCCGCCGGTGATGTCGATCAGCGTGGTGGGGTGTGGCGCTCCGGATGAGAGGCGTTGCGCGAGGTCTGCCTTGTATCGCGCGGTGGACTGGGATGAGCATTGTTCCATGGCCAGATGCGGGGGATAGATGATGTCCTCGCATGCCGCCCATTGTGGGAGTTTGGTGCGCGCACGTTGCCAGCCTTCGATGCAGTCGAGCGCGACGGCGAGGTCGGTTCCGTCCTCGGGATGCGCGTGAAGCGCGATATCACGCACCTGCTCTGTGCGGTGGGCGGCGATGAAGCGTCGTGTCTGCTCGTTGATATCCATGCCGCCATCATACGTGGGTGACACGGCGGATGGTTGTTGTGGCGGTGACGGTTGGGTGGGCTGGTTGAGTGGGCTGGTTGGCATTAGTCGGGGAAGGCTGGCGATTATCCACCAAATGTGGATAAGTGGACAACTCGGTGGATAATCTGTGGGCAACACCACATCTAGGGGTCTTAGCGTTGGGGGACCACTAGAGAAATCTATCGACTATCGATAGATTTTGAAATTGTGGATAACTATTTGTGCACATCGTCCACACCTGAAAATCCTTGGAAATGCACAATTTGTGGATATGTATGTGGATAACTTGCACAGTTTTCCACGACTTATACCCCACTTATACCCAAGTTATCCACCGCCTTGTCCACAGATGTGGAAAACTACACCGTTGTAATTCCGTATTGTGACTATTGCGCACTGTTACGTCGCTGCGGTACAAGCCTGAGAATCAGCAATCGACGGAGGTGGGATTCCTTCATTGGCCCAACTGCCCGTATGCAGCACAGCTGTCGCACCGCGGTTTGGTGCCGGTCGCTGAACGCTTCTGGTTGGTGGTATCCCGTGGCGTGCGGCCGCGAAAACGCACTGCGGCGAGATGCGACAGCTGCCACCCGCTGCCAGCCATCACGCCGGCCTGAATCCGTCAGCTGTCCAGCAACCGTTTACGCGACCCTCCCAATCGGCGGCACGCACAAGATCAACGCAACCACAAGCACAACCGTCACAGCCGAGCCATATATCCACATCCGACGACTGGCGGATTGCCCTCGCATCGCAGGCACCCCGTCCACCAGCAGCCCCGTCAGCAGCCCGCCGACCACGAAACCGCCGACATGCGCCTGCCATGCGACATTCGGCATAATCACCGGCAGCGCGAAGTTGATGACCATGCACACCAGCATCGATCGAAGATCGGCGCCACTTTTCATAAAGACCACCAGCAGCGCTGCGAACAGACCGAAAATCGCGCCAGATGCCCCGTATGCCGCCATCAGCCAATTCCCGGTCACCCGGCACCACAGGGTGAGTGCGGTGGCGCCGCCCAATCCGCAGATCAAGTAGAACGCCAGATACCGCCAATGGCCGAACATCCGCTCCAATGCCGGCCCTACTGACCACAGCGCCATCATGTTGAACGCAACATGCAGGATGGATGGGGAATGCAGAAACATCGAGGTCAGCCAAGTCCACGGATGCTCCACTGCCGCGATGGGCATGAACATTCCCTGTCCCAGCATCGCCGTGAACAAGCTGGGGGACGCGTGCTGAAGCAGGACCTCCAGCAGCCACACGATGACGCAGACCACACAAATCGCCGCGGTGACGACAGGTCCTCCGCCACGCCACTGAGCTGTCACGGACCGACGATCGAGGGTAAAGCTGCCAATTCGCATGGTCCCACTGTAACGCCCGCCGGCGCGCTGTCGGCGGGAATACGCCCCTGGCAGGTGGACTCTTGCCGCTCTTCCACTCAATCGTCACAATCGAGGCCGTACTATGGTAGCTAGAGTTGACTTGGATGGGCAGGTCACCTGGTACCTGAAAGGAGCCGTCATGGAGCAGAAGTCTTCTAACGGTTGGAAGTTCCTTGCGCTGCTTTTCGGAGCGCTGCTCGCCGCTGTTGCGGGTATGTACATCTACAAGCAGCAGAACCCGGATTACGATCCGTGGGAGGAGCCGTGGGAGAACAGCTCCTCGCCGGTTGATTTGGGCCTGAACAAGGATGACGACGAGGCTGAAGGCGAGGCGGATGACGCCGCCGAGCCTGAGCAGGCCTGATCGGCTGCCGCTCATTCATTCGGGGCATCCGTCTGGCGCATTCGTCGCCTTCTATATTTTGGCGGATTGACGTATCCAACCTCAGCGTCACCGTCATCCATCAAGGATTCCGCATGCTTTGAGCGTGCCGCACTGTACAGGGACGTCCCGTTCGGGGCGCCCCTGTTTGCGTTATTGAGGACTGTTTCGGTGGACTTTCCTGGGGGACTTTCCTTCCGACTTGCTTCCGATGGCTTCAGAAAGAGGACGTATCGGAAAAATCGTGGTGCTAATGATGTGACTGAGCCATTGCGGGAGTAGTCGTATCGTGGGGTGATTAATCGTTTGCTTAGTAATCTCTGCCTCTCAGAATGACGTGTTGTCTGTCGTCGTTGCATATATCGATGAGGGCAAAATCAAGAAAAGCGCTCCGGTAACGGCGCTCTTCGCGGTCGCACGATGGCGGTCACATGATGGGCGTGTCGCTTCTGCAAACGATTGCTTTCATCTTGTCGTCCTGCGCGTGAACCGCGCGAGCATGGGCTTCATGCATTGATTAATTCAGTAAAGACAAAGACGGCTCGGCTCCCCGATGCGGGGCGATTGCACGTGGTTGAGGGGGTGATGTTAATATCAACCTCTGAGAACGTATGCAGAAAGGGGCGCACCGCGCTTGTCAGGCCGTGCCAATGCCGAGACTTTCAGGCATAATGGTTCTTGGAATAGGTTCCGTCAAAGGGAGTCAGATAATGACCGAAATCACTGCACCGAAGTCTTCGCTTACTTCCGGTGAGTTCACCGACGAGATTCGCGAGCAGCTCAAGTACACCCAGGGCGTGACGCCGGAGCAGGCGACCGCCGCTGATGTGTATGTGGCCACCGCTGCTGCCGTGCGCCGCCACCTCGTGGATTCCTGGATGAAGACCCAGCACGACATGGTCAACGGCGACACCAAGGCCGTTGGGTACCTGAGCGCTGAGTTCCTCATGGGCAAGCAGCTGGAGAACGCGCTGCTGAACGCCGGCCTGACCGAGCAGTTCGAAGGCGCCATGAAGGAGCTGGGCTTCGACACCAAGGACGTCATCGACGCCGAGTACGAGCCGGGCCTGGGCAACGGCGGTCTTGGCCGTCTCGCCGCCTGCTACATCGATTCTCTCGCCTCCATCGGCGTGCCGGCCTTCGGCTACGGCATCCGCTACCAGTACGGCATCTTCAAGCAGGAGTTCGACGAGAACGGCAAGCAGATTGAGACCCCTGACTACTGGCTCGTCAACGAGGAGCCGTGGGGCCACGTCGATTACAACCGCGACCAGCGCGTGAACTTCGGCGGCGAAGTCGTCGAGGAGAACGGCAAGCGCGTGTGGAAGCCGGCGTGGGCTGTCCGCGCCGTCCCGTGCGACTACATGGTTCCGGGTTACAAGTCCGGCCGTGTGAACACGCTGCGCCTGTGGACCGCGAAGTCCTACGACGAGTTCGACCTGCTCACCTTCAACAAGAGCGATTACCTCGACGCCGTGATCCCGAAGGTCGAGGCTGAGAACATCTCCAAGATCCTCTACCCGGAGGATTCCACCCCGCAGGGCAAGAAGCTGCGCCTCGAGCAGCAGTACTTCTTCGTCTCCGCGTCCATCCACGACGCGATTCGCGTGTTCTACCCGGGCGAGAAGAACCCTGACCTGACCACGCTGCCGAACAAGATCGTGTTCCAGCTCAACGACACCCACCCGGTGATCGGCATCCCGGAGCTCATGCGCGTCCTGATCGACGAGTACGGCTACGACTGGGATACCGCTTGGTCCATCACCAACAAGACCTTCAACTACACCTGCCACACCCTGCTTCCGGAAGCTCTGGAAGTGTGGCCGGCCTCCCTGATCGGTGAGCTGCTGCCGCGTCACCTTGAGATCATCAAGAAGATCAACGAGCAGTTCATGGCCGAGCTGAAGGCCAAGGGCGTTGCCGACGACCAAATCGAGCGCATGCGCATCTACACCGACGGCAAGGATGCTTCCGTCCGCATGGCGTACCTCGCCACCTACGGCGGCTCCTACGTCAACGGTGTGGCCGAGCTGCACTCCGAGCTGCTCAAGGACGTCACCCTCAAGGACTTCTCCTCCGTGTACCCGGACAAGTTCACCAACGTCACCAACGGCGTCACTCCTCGCCGCTTCATCAAGCTCGCCAACCCGCGCATGTCCGACCTCATCACCGAGGGCCTGGGCACCGATGCGTGGCTGTCCGACCTCGAGCAGCTCAAGGGCCTCATCCCGCTGGCTGACGATCCGGAGTTCGTCAAGAAGTTCGCCGCCGTCAAGCAGGCCAACAAGAACGACTTCGCTGCGTTCGCCAAGCGCAAGTACGGCTTCGACATCGACCCGAACACCATGTTCAACACGATGATCAAGCGTCTGCACGAGTACAAGCGCCAGGCCCTGAAGATCCTCGCGGTCATCGCCACCTACGCCGACATCAAGTCCGGCAAGGTCGATCCGGATACCCTGGTTCCGCGCACCGTGTTCTTCGGTGCGAAGGCTGCCCCGGGTTACTACCTGGCCAAGCAGACCATCCAGCTGATCAACAATGTGGCCCGCGTCATCAACAACGACTCGGCCACCAAGGGCAAGCTGCACGTCTACTTCCCGTGGAACTACAACATCGAGCTGGCCCAGAACCTCATCCCGGCCACCGACCTCGACGAGCAGATCTCGCAGGCCGGCAAGGAAGCTTCCGGCACCGGCAACATGAAGTTCGCCCTCAACGGCGCCCTGACCGTCGGCACGCTCGACGGTGCGAACGTCGAGATCCGTGAGCGCGTCGGCGCTGAGAACTTCTTCCTCTTCGGCATGACCGAGCCGGAAGTCTCCGCCCTGTACGCCAAGGGCTACGACACCAAGGGCCTGTCCCGCGAGTACTACGAGAAGGATCCGCAGCTCAAGCAGGCCATCGACATGGTCGCGGACGGCACCTTCTCCGACGGCGACAAGGACACCTATAAGGACCTCGTCAACGACTGGCTGAACAAGGATTACTTCATGACGCTCGCGGACTTCCGCGCGTACATGGACATCCAGGCCGAGATCGAGGAGACCTACCGCGACCCGATGAAGTGGGCTCGTATGGCTGTGCTCAACGTGGCCAACTCCGGCTACTTCAGCTCCGATCGCTCCATCGAGGACTACCTCGAGCGTATCTGGCATACCGGCGCCCTCAAGTAAGCGCCAATGCCGGCCGGTATGGGCGTGAACGCCTGAACCGGTAGGCCAGTTAGCGCCGGTCTACACCGGTCGACCAAAGAGGCGGAAGCTTTGCACTGCATGTGTGATGTGTGGTGCAGGCTTCCGCCTCTTGCGTTTTGGTGAGCATGCGTGTCCGGTGGCGGGGCGTGGGGGAGTCTGGATTGCTGTTCCGGTTTCCGCGCCGTCCTGTATGCCGGGGCATACGCAGTCGGCCTGATCTCACCGGAATGCGGCCGTGCAGTACCGTGTTCTGCGGTCTACGCATGTTGGGGCATACGTAATGCCGACATTGTGGCCCTAGGTAGAGCGGAATGCCTTCCATCCGTCGCATGACGTATGTCTGGACATACACAAACCGGCATGGTGGTTCCCGGGTGGTGTGGGACGCTTCCCATCCGTAGCGCGACGTATGCCCGAACATACGCGGTGCAGCACATTCGAACCGCCCATACGCCATGCATCACGCCATGTTGCGGGCCTGCCGTGGCACAATGGGGGGTATGCCGGTAATCAGGGAACAGGATATTGATAAGGGCCGCGACGGGCTGCAACAGTGGCGTGACAAGGCGCGGGAGCTCGCCGCGCAGGATGACAGTGAGGCGGGGCGTCTGACCGTGTCCCCGAACAATCTGCCACGTCCGGTGTGGGCGTGGGCCGTGCGGTACTCACTGTATCTGTTGGAGCGCAAGGCGCCGGGGGAGGGCGTCGAAGTGCGCGTGGCACCGTGGGGCGCCATCAAGATCCTGGACGGACCGGCGTCTGACCCGCATAATCTCACGCCGCCTGATGTGATTGAACTCAAGCCGGACGTGTGGCTGCGTCTGGCATGCGGCATTACTACGTGGGCCGAGGAGAAGCAGGCCGGCCGCATCAGCGCAGTCGGCGAACGTGACGATCTGAGCGGCCTACTACCGCTCGTCTGAGCGTGCGTGCGTGAGAATTGCGCGCGAAGTACGGTGCTATTGTGTGATACTCGCGATCGGTTCGCAATACGCTCACGCCAAGACCTTCCTCTGCTCACCATACACAAACTGGCTATGCTAAGGGCCTTCTTAGCGTAGCCAGTTTGTGGGGGGCAGCGAGAGCTACCTGACCCCGGGTCAGTACTTCATACCCATGGCCTCGCGGACCTCGTCCAGGGTCTGTTCGGCAATTTCGTTGGCGCGCTTGTTGCCGTCATGCAGAATGTCGCGGATCGAATCCATGTCCTTGGCAAGTTCAGCGCGACGCTCGCGATGCGGGGCTAGGAACTCGTTGACCGACTTGGTGACATACGCCTTCAGGGCGCCGGCGCCGGCGTCGCCGATCTCCTCGGCGATATCCTTCGGGTCGCGGCCGGTCACCAGGCCGGCGGTGGTCAGCAGCGCGGACACCTCCGGGCGGTTCACCGGGTCATACGTCACCTTGCGTTCGGAATCGGTGCGGCTCTTCTTGATGAGCTTCGCGGTCTCTTCGGCGGTGGCGCCCAGCATAATCGAATTGCCGTAGGACTTGCTCATCTTGCGGCCGTCAAGACCTGGGATTTCCGGGGCTTCGGACAGAATCGCGCTCGGCTCGGGGAACACCGGGTGCTTCTTCGCATACCGCTCGTTGAACCGGCGGGCGATGGTGCGCGTGATCTCCACATGCGGCAGATTATCCTTGCCGATCGGCACCACGTTGGCCTTGCAGAACAGGATGTCGCACGCCTGATGTACCGGGTAGGTGAGTAGCAGGCCGGTCAGCGCGTGGCCGGAAGCCTCCATTTCGGACTTCACAGTCGGGTTGCGGTGCAACTCCGCCTCGGTGACCAGCGACAGGAACGGCAGCATGAGCTGGTTCTCTGCCGGAACCGCGGAGTGCGTGTAAATCATGGTCTTGTTCGGGTCGATGCCGGCGGCCACATAGTCAAGCACCAGGTTGAGCACGTTGTCTTGGATGTGCTCGGTGGTGTCGCGGTCGGTGATCACCTGATAATCAGCGATGATGATATTCGTGTTCACGCCCATGTTCTGCATGGCGACACGCTCGCGAATCGAGCCGAAGTAATGGCCAAGGTGCAGTCGTCCGGTCGGCCGGTCGCCGGTCAGCATGGTGAACTTGCCCGGATTCTCTTTGAGCGCAGCCTGCGTCTCGTCCGAACGCTTCTTCGCGGCGAGGAAACTCGCGCTCATCTCGTTGCCTACAGCAGTCACTTGCTCATCTGCCATGACCATTCCTTTGCCTTGAAAGCCCAAGTAAAACTTGCTTTTATCGTAAAAGTCTCAGCAGACAACCACCACGTGCATAATAAGTGGTACTCTCTTATATGATGATTCAACAACTATAAGTATTGCAGGGGGTCAGATGGGCCGCGGACGTCAGAAGGCAAAACAGCAGAAAATAGCCCGTAAGCTCAAGTACCTGACTACCGATACCGACTACGATGAGCTCGCCAAGGAGCTCAATTCCCAGGAGCCGGGTACCGGTTCGTTCGATCCGTTCGCCGACGTCGAAGAGCAGTATGCGCATGAGTCGGGCGAGGGCACAAAGAGCGAGTCATCACCAGTTGATGACGATCTAGACGAATACGCCAAGTGGGCGGCGGAAGCGGCGGCGAAGGCCGCGAGCGACGAGCCACCGGCACAGCATACGCCGGTCAAGCCGCATAAGCCGATTCACATGCCGCTGCCGAGTGTTATGAAGCCGAAGCCGCATCCGAGCGACGAGTCGGCGAAGTAGCTGTAACCGCATCGGCAGCTGGCAGCGGCCGCTGGTGGTTCTGGCGGTTGCTTGCGATTGTGCCGGTGTTGTGAGCCGAGCCAGAAGGCTGGCGGCGATACACCAGCTCAGCACTACGCGATCTGACCGCGTCCGGTTGATATGCCGGGCGCGGTCAATTGTGTTGTGGGCGGGACTTTGTGCCGGAACCGCCCGCCAGCGGATGAACTCCCGGATTTGCGTGGGAGATCATCGCGGATACGGCGTTTCGTGAATAAACTCCCGCTGAAGGCTCCGGGGCCGATTTTTCTGAATCGCGGAATTCCAACGTTTTGATTGGGAGGTTATCGTCCGTGTCGAGGAATCGCGCCAAACTCCCGGGTTTTGCGTGGGAGTTTATCCGCGAATCATGGAATCTCGCATAAATTCCCGTGAAATCCGGGAAGTTACTCGCTGACGACCCTTATGAGCGTAAAGTTCTGCGCAGTCATGCGACGGGACGCCGGGCATCATCAGGGCGTTATCGGGGCATATGCGCGCGAACGGACAGCGCGCGAACTCTGCCGCGAACTGCCTTTTCCCTAGGTTCCGCCTAAAGTAGCGGCTATGACTAGTCTGCTTGAACACCCCCGTGGCGCCGAGCCCGGCAAACCCGGCGACCGTAGCGCGTTCTGGTTTGAAACCATCACCCGCCTGCCGGATGCCGCGAACGGCAAAGGGCGTGGCGGCGCGCGGTACGGGCGCACCGGTATCATCCACACCCCGCACGGCGACATTCGTACGCCCGCGTTCGTGCCAGTCGCCACGCAGGGGGCGATGAAAGCCGTTCTGCCGGAATCCATGAAGCAGCTTGGTGCGCAATGCCTGCTGTCGAACGCGTTCCACCTGTTCGAGCGCCCGGGTGAGGATGTGCTTGATGCAGCCGGCGGGCTGGCGAAGTTCATGAACTGGGACGGCCCGACCTTCACGGATTCCGGCGGATTCCAGGTGCTGTCGCTGGGCGCGGGCTTCAAGAAGACGCTCGCCATGGACGTGACCGGCATGAAGTCGGACGACGTGATTGCCGAAGGCAAGCAGCGCCTCGCTTTCGTGGACGAGGACGGCGTGACGTTCAAATCCCCGCTCAACGGCGCGAAACACCGGTTCAGCGCGGAAATCAGCATGGGGATTCAGCACAAGATCGGTGCTGACATCATGTTCGCGTTCGACGAACTGACCACGCTCATGAACACGCGCGGATATCAGGAACGCTCGGTGGAACGCACGTTCCGGTGGGCGAAACGCTGCGTCGCCGAGCATGAGAGGCTCACCCGGGAGCGGCTCGGCAAGCCGTACCAGGCGCTGTATGGCGTGGTCCAAGGCGCGAATTACGAGGATTTGCGGCGGCATGCGGCCGAGGAAATCGCCTCGCTGGACTTCGACGGTGTCGGTATCGGAGGCGCGATCGAGAAGCGGATTATCGGCGACACGTGCGCGTGGATCTGCGACGCAATGCCGGAGAGCCGGCCGCGCCATGTGCTCGGTATCGCGGCGGTGGACGACATCTTCGCATGCGTGGAAAACGGCGGCGACACCTTCGACTGCGTGGCCCCCGCGCGTTGCGGGCGAAACGGCGCCATTTTCACACGCGATGGACGATACAACATCAAGCGCGCCGCCAACAAGTTCGATTTCGAACCGCTCGAACAGGGCTGCGACTGCTACACGTGCACGCATTATTCGCGGGCGTATGTCGACCATCTACTGCGCGCGAGGGAGTTCAACGGCTTCACACTGGCGACGATTCACAACGAGCATTTCTTCGTGAAGCTGCTTGACGATATTCGCGCGTCGATTGACGGTGGGTATTTCGACGAGTTCCGCGACGAGACGCTGGCGCGATTCTATGCGAACGGGTCGCGCGGGTGAGCATCTGGGTGCGCGGGCGAGCTAGCCGCGCGGGCGATTGAGTGGGCCGCGTGGTGACCTGATGACGCCTCAAGCCGGCAGCCTGCTGATATTTGCGTTGGTGACGCTGGAGACGGCGTTGGCGTTGATGCTGATTGGTGATGCTGCGTATGACAACAGGAGCAACGCCGGCCGGCGGGTGCTTTTTGGGGGCGCCTCATTATGGTTGCTTCGCGGCGCCCTTCTGCGTGTTGACAGTAGTCGGCTGGCATCTATGCTCGCGACACGCCGATGATGCTAGCTTGCAACAGATGGTCAATCATGGTATCTTGTCTATTTGTCTGCGAGCGTGGCGGAATGGTAGACGCGCTGTCTTCAGGTGGCAGTGAGCGAATGCTCGTGAGGGTTCAACTCCCTCCGCTCGCACGAACAAAACCGGAGCTTCGGCTCCGGTTTTTTTTGTTTTTCGGCTGTTGCCCGTGTGAATTTTCGACCGTCTACTAATGCCAAGGAGTGTCTCGGTGTCGGCGGAGGCAGAGAGGCTGGCCAGGCTGACGACTCATGGTCGGTGTGGAAGAAATGACAGATTTCCGTGATTCGGGTCAGTTCTCCCGTGTGCGGTGTGGGAGTTTGTCGGAATTCGGGATTCTCGCAACAGAACTCCCAACGGAAACGTTGGAAATCCGCGATTCTTGAAAATCGCCTCGGGGCGCGGGACCGGGAGAACAACGCCGAATCTGTACATCGGCGATAAACTCCCATGAAAACATGGGACTTTGCATGCGAGCGGCCGATGTGCGCGTAATCTCCCGCGTCGGCGGTAGGAGATTGCGTGGATATGGGCTATTGCGTCGTAATCTCCCGTGTCGCCGGTGTCGATATCTCGCGGATTCATTCGGCTTGCACAAGACAGATTCGTCGTGCCGTGCGCTCGCCGTGCGCAGGGCACCAATGATACGATGTCACTGTTATTCAGCCGTTGTCCTACCTACGATTCGAGGCGTGTCCCATGCTCGTGTTCCAGAACGATTACAGTGAAGGCGCTCATCCCGCGATCCTGAAACGTCTCGCCGAGACGAATATGGAGCAGCTGCCGGGCTACGGCACCGATCACTACTGCGAGGCCGCCCAGGAGAAGATCCGCCAGGCGTGCGCTTGTCCGCAGGCGCAGGTCCGCTTCATCTCCGGTGGCACGCAGACCAATCAGCTGGTCATTGACACGATGCTGCAGCCGTATGAGGGCGTGGTCGCCGCGGAGTCCGGCCATGTGAACGTGCATGAGGCGGGCGCGATCGAGGCGACCGGGCACAAGGTGCTCACCCTCCCGCAACACGACGGGCTGATCGACGCCGGCGAGCTACGCGAGTATTGCGAGACCTTCTACGCCGACGGCAACCATGAGCATATGGTCTTCCCCGGCATGGTGTACATCTCGCACCCCACCGAATACGGCACGTTGTACACGAAGGCGCAGCTCGAAGCCATCGCGGGCGTCTGCCATGAGTATCACATGCCGCTGTTCATTGACGGCGCCCGCCTCGGCTATGGGCTGGTTGCGTCCGGCACTGACGTGACACTGCCTGATATCGCCCGGATCGCCGACGTGTTCTATATCGGTGGCACGAAGGTGGGCGCGCTGTTCGGTGAGGCCGTGGTGTTCACCAAAGGCAACATGCCCAAGCACATCACCGCGCAAATCAAGCAGCATGGCGCATTGATGGCGAAAGGCTGGCTTATGGGCCTGCAATTCGACACGCTGTTCACCGACGGGCTGTACACGCGGATCGCCCGCAACGCGGACGGGATGGCCGACCGCATCCGCGAAGCCTTGCGCGCCAAGGGCTACCGGATGGTGTACGAGAACACGACCAACCAGATTTTCGTGGTTCTTGACCATGCGACCATCGACCGGCTGGAACGTGAGGTTCGCCTCGGCTTCATGGAGCGGTATGACGACAATCATACGGTGATGCGAATCTGCACCAGTTGGGCGACGACCGCCGAATCGGTGGGCCGGTTGATTGACTTGCTGTGACACGGTGTTCTGCTGTGCGTCGCGGGTTGATGCGGGGTGGTGTGACGTGTGCTGTCGGCGTGACGTGTACGTGCAGCCATCGCTCTCAGCTGATTCGTATGGTGGATAAGGCCGCGATGAATCAGCCGATATCCTTGATTTTTCGCGTTTTTTGGATATCCGGAGACGATTTTGAATCCATTTCCAAAGAACATTCAGGAAACGTGGAGAAGCTGCAGCTTTACTCATAACTAGTGAACAAGGCCGGACATGCCATATGGGGCCGGCCGTGAGTCAGGCAAGGAGTGATTATGGCTGATACCAATAATGGTTGGGAAAACCAGGCCGACCAGCCGCAGGACGACGTCCAGCGGACCGCGCCGCTGCCCCCGACCGACCATACGACAGACAACGGAACGGGCTGGAACGCGGGCCAGAACGCGGCGGATACCGCGCAACATAGCGATGAGCAACCGACAGCGTACACCCCGGCGCCGGAATACGGAGCATACGGCCCGGTCCCAACGCAGCCCGCCCAGCAGACGCCGGAGACCCAGCAGATTCCGCCGCAACACCAGCAGAATCCGTACGGCGCCTACTACGGAGGGTATTACGGTGACAATGCGAACAACGTCAACAATGCGAACGCCCAGCAGCCCGTCGGCTCGCCTGTGAACGGCGAAGCGTCGAACGCGCCGCAGGCCAACGGTCCGCAGGCCCCGGCGTTCCCGCCACAAGGCCCGCAAGATCCGAATCGTCCGCAGGATCCGGGTGCCATGCCTCCGGTGGGCCTGAACGGACGCCCGGCAGCGCACAAGACCGCGAACAACGTGGTCGTCGCCGTCGTCGCGGCACTGGTCGCGGCGGTCCTGTGCCTCGGCATCGGCTATGCGGCCATCACCAACGGCTGGGTCACCGTCCCGACCGCCAGCTCGCTCAGCGGCGTGTCCTCGAACACGTCCGGTTCCGGCAGCACCAACAGCAAGACCACGAGCACTGACTGGACCACGGTCGAGAAGAAAGTCTCGGCATCCGTGGTATCCATCCAGTCGACCATCAGCGGCGGTGTCGCCAAGGGCTCCGGTGCGATTGTGGATACCAAGGGCTATATCGTCACCAACAACCACGTGATTTCCGGCGCTTCCGACATCCAGGTGACCCTCGCCAACGGGGACATCTACTCCGCGAAGGTTGTCGGCACCGACAGCACCACTGATCTGGCGGTCATCAAGCTCGACAACCCGCCGAGCGACCTGACCGCGGTGACGTTCGCCGATTCCGACAAGCTGGCCGTCGGCGAGTCCATCATGGCGATTGGCAACCCGCTTGGCTATGAGAACACCGCCACCACCGGTATCGTGTCCGCCATCAACCGCCCGGTGTCCGTGACCGACGACAACAACAACGAGGTCGTCACCAACGCGGTGCAGATCGACGCGGCCATCAACCCCGGCAACTCCGGCGGCCCGACCTTCAACGCGGCCGGTGAGGTCATCGGCATCAACTCCTCGATCGCCACGGCGTCCTCCAGCTCCTCGAGCTCCGATTCCAGCGGTTCGATCGGCATCGGCTTCGCCATCCCGTCCAACGTGGTTAAGACCATCTCCGACGAAATCATCAAGGATGGCAAGGCGACGCACGTTGTACTCGGCGTGACCGTCAAGAGCGCGACCGTGGAAGCCGACGGCGTAACCCGCGGCGGCGCCGAGATCACCTCCTCCGGAACCAACTCCGCAGTCACCTCCGGCAGCGCGGCGGACAAGGCCGGCTTGAAGTCTGGTGACACCATCGTCGCCTTCAACGGCAATGCAGTGACCAACAGCTACTCGTTGCTCGGCTACGTGCGGGCTGCGACGTTGAACGAGAAAGTGACACTCACCATCGTGCGCGACGGCAAGACGATGGATGTGGACGTGACCCTCGACCAGGCAGAAACCGCCACGAGCTCCAATAGCTCGAACGGTTCTGGCAGCAGCAACGGCAATAGCGGCAATAGCGGCAACAGCGGGAACGGCGACGGCAGCGGCAGCAATGGAAGCGGCAACGGTTCCAACGATGACGGCGGCGGCGTGTTCGATCCGTTCGGCCTGTGGTAAATCCCACGGTCTGCGGAAAGCTGCTGACTGCGGGGAAACCCACGGTTTGCGGAAACCCCGCTGACTAGGCGCCCCGGATAACGAAGACCCGGTACGGACTTACGAGTCCTGCCGGGTCTTTCGTTTGCGCGTGTGTTTGTGGGTTGTGCTGGTGCGCGCGCTCGTACTCCCGCCGTAACCGGGTTAGTAGTTACCCAAACTGGTTACGCTGGGAGGCGTGTGAGCGTAACTGGTTTGTGAGGGGGGCTGGGAGGGGGACTACAGAATGACCATTGCTTGGGCGCTCGCCGGCTCGTCGTAGTGGATCATCAGATCGAAATCAGCCTGTCGGATTGGCAGCTGGTAGGCGTCCACCAGCGTTTCGCCGTAGGGCTCGTCAATCCACGGGTCGTCAACCAGCAGCGTGCCGTCGGCCAGTTCGCCGGTCACAGTCACCCAATGCGGGCAGGTTACCCCGTGCATGACATGCTCGTCAATCAGTACCAGTGCCACATGCCCGCCATCCAACCGCCGCGCGACATTCGCTGCGGTGAACGACGCGATATCGATGGGAATGCCGATTTTCCGCGCCTCAGCAGCAAAATGCTCCTGCACGTCGCGTGACATCGCGGCATCGATCATACCCATCGCGCCATGCGCCGGATTGAGCACCGGCCCGGTTCTGGAAACGACGATGCGTGGATTCTCGCCGCGTTTCGCCGCACTCAACGCCAGGCCATATGGTTCGCATGCCACGGCGATTGTCGCCTCGCGCCAGATATGCAGCTCGTCCACCCGGTTCGTCGTCATCTGCGGATGCAGCCGGTGCATCGCGTTGAGCAGCGAAACCGGACCGCAGGTGAATTCCGTGGTCTGGCGGTAGTGGTCATGCTCGCCCAGCACACGCCAGGATTGCCCGTCGTATGTCATCATTGCCTGTTCGGCATAGACTCCCGGCTCTGTTTTGACTGTGATCGTGTGCGAATCATGAATCGCGTGCAGTGCCGCATATTCGACAAGCCCATTCCGCAGGCGTTCGCAACCGCTGAACGCACACAGCTTCTCTTGGGCGGTGTGAGGGCGGTGAAATCCCAGTAGGAATGCGGTGTCGTGGCCGTCGTTCGCCGTGTACACCGTGCGCTCCAGTGCGCCCTGCGCCTGGACCAGTGCGGCGCGCGTGGTTTCCGGCAGTTTGAGATAGATTGAGCGGATATCGTCACACGCCTTGGGACTGGCAGCGCAGATTGTGGCCATGTGTTCGGTTTCGCGGGGAATATCTTGCGTCCGGCCGCTTACCGATTGCGGAACGGCAATCGCGCGGTACCGTACACTTGCGTCGCCGGACGTAGTTGAACGGTCGCTTGTGGCCTGCTGATGTGGGTCTGGTCCGGTGGTCATCGGGATTCCTTTGCTGCGGCGGAGTTGGCGGTGCGGTTGGCATTGGCGACGGTCGCAGTGCCGGCAGTGGCTGTGGTGTCGGTGACGGCTGCAGCGTTGGTGGCGTCGGCGTTCACGGTGCTACCTTCGCGGGTTATATCAGCAGTATCAGCTGTATCTGCCGTGTCGAGGGGCAGCGCCCGCGGCACTGAGGCGATGAGCTCGCGTGTGTATTCGTGTTTCGGATGATCCATGACTTCGGCGGTGTCGCCCTCTTCGATGATCCGGCCGTCGACCATGACCGCGATCCGGTCAGCGATACGACGAACGGTGTCAAGGTCGTGCGAAATGAACAGAATCGCCAGATCTGTGTGTTCCCGCAGCGAAAGCAGGGTTTCGAGCACATGCCGTTGCACATTCGCGTCCAGCGCGGTCACCGCTTCATCGGCCACCAGCAGTTTCGGCTGCGGCGCAAGGGCGCGCGCGATGGCCACACGTTGGCATTGCCCGCCGGACAAGGTGCCCGGTTTGCGGTCCAGATACTCGGTTTCCAGCCCGACAACATCCAATAGCCGGCGGATATGCGTGTCATCGGTTGTCTCCCCGGACGCGCGCAGCGCCTCGGCAAGCGTCTGCCGGACCGTCATCGTCGGATTCAACGACTGATACGGGTTCTGGAATACGAGTTGCGCCACATGCATCGACCAGCCGGTCGTACCGCCCTTGCCGTCCGCATACCGCACATCGCCGGAATCCGGGCGTTCCAGATGGACCAGGCAGCGCGCGACCGTGGACTTGCCGGAACCGGAGGCGCCCACCAGACCGAGGATTTCGCCGGCATGCACCTCGAATGAAACGTCGTCGACCGCAGGTCGGGGAGCGCCGGCGAAACGCTTCACCAGATGTTCGGCCCGGACCACGGTCTTGCCGATGGCTGGACGTGCTGTTTCGCCGATGCCGGTGTGGGCGGCAAGCAGTTCGCGCGTATACGCGGTTCGCGGGTGCCGGATGATATCATCGCGACTCCCCGTTTCGACCACCCTGCCGTCGCGGAACACCACCAGATGGTCGGCGCGCTGTGCGGCAAGCGCCAAATCATGCGTGATTAGCACAAGCGTCAGCTGGCGTTCATCGCGCAAACGGCCCAGCAAATCCAAGACGCCGCTTTGCATCTGCGCGTCCAACGCGGTGGTCGGCTCGTCGGCGATCAGGACTTGCGGTTTCGGCGCGAGTGCGGCAGCGATAGCCACACGCTGGCGCATACCGCCTGACAGCTCATGCGGGTAGCGGTCGGCGATACCAGCGTCAAGCCCTACATCCGTCAGCAGCCGACGCGCGCGATTGCGACGCTCGGCACGGGAGCCGCTGCGCATACCGGCGGCAATCTGGGTTCCGCACGTATGCAGCGGGTCAAGCGAGGAGAACGGGTCCTGTGGAAGCCACACGATTGCGCCGCCGCGCAACGCACGCCATGAGCGCTCGCCGCCGGCCAAATCTACGGTGTCATCAAGTAGGCTGTATAAACCCTGTACAGTCGCATATCGCGGCAGCAGGCCGGCGAGGGCTTTCGCGGTCAACGATTTGCCCGAGCCGGATTCGCCGACGATTGCTGTGGTGTCGCCGCGCGGAATATCCAGATCGACGCCGTGCAACAGTTCAGTGTCGCCGATGCGCACCTTAAGACCACGAAGCGTAATGGCGGGGTTCTGCGGATTCTGGCCTTGCTTCGAGGTCGATTGCAGGCTGTTGTTCATGATGCTCATCGTTCACCTCTATCCGCACGAGCGGTGATCCAGTCACCCACGATGTTCATTGCTACCGAGACCACGATGATTGCGATGCCCGGCGCGATCGCGGTCATCGGGTTGTTGAACAGCTGGTCGCGCGCATCCGAAAGCTGCCGGCCCCAATCGGCGGCCTGTGGGGAGATGCCGAGGCCGAGGAACGACAGCGACGACAACGATACCAGCGCATTGCTCATGTCGAGGAACATGGCTGCCCCGACCACCGGCCGGATCACCGGGAATACGTGGCGTGCGAGGATATGCGCCGGGCTGAGTTCCAACAGTCGCGCGGCATCGAGGAACGGGTCGTGCAGGTGCGAGAGTGCGGCGGACCGCACCAGGCGGATTTCGTAGGGTGCGTACAGCAGCATGAACACGAGTACGTTCACCCAGTAGCCGCCGCCAATCAGACCGGCGAGCACAATGGCGAGCAACAGCGTCGGTAGGGAAAGCATGAGTTCCACTACGCGGGAGATCAGCCAATCCACCCAGCCGCCCGTATATGCGGCAAGCAGACCGAATACGAGGCCGATCGCCATCGCGCCGACCGCAATCGCTACCGGGCCGGCGATGGCTGTGCGGGCGCCGGCGATGGTCAGCATGAATACGTCACGGCCCAGCGCGTCAGTACCCCATATGTGGCCATCCGTGCCGGCAGGAACGGCGCCAAGCACGATATCCTGCTTCAACGCCTGCGAATTTGCTAATGTGCGATAAAGAAGTAATAGAAGTGTAAAAAATTTTGCCGTTCCTATCCGGCACTTAGGGCGGTGGATATTCAGTTTTGAAAGTTCAGGTCAGGTTGGCCCGATGATGGATAGCACAATAAATTCCTGTTTTCCCTTTAAGGCATTGTGCATTTTTTCTATTTCTCTTGATGATTATTTTTTTCATAATCAATCAATGTACCTATAACAATTCCAATCAACATTCCGATACCTGCACAAATAGAAATAGCAAAAAGATTTTGCAAAAACGCCCATGCCAACACACCTATGCAACCACCGACAATAAATCCTGTTAATAAGCCAATAGTTAAGTATTTATTACTTTTCATATTGCTATATCTCCCCTAAAAGTATATTTGTCGTTGGTTCTATTATACTATGACCTGCTTCCTTTAGGAATAGATGAATTGTAAACTGGCTGGAGTGAAACCGCTAATGACAGCCAGTGTTTGTTCTTTGTTTATCGGTCAAAGCGAAATTTGAACAGGGCGGCAATGAGCTGTTGCTTTATATGTTCCTCAACTTCGGCGTTGACTTTCCCGTGTACTTTGGAACAGTAGCGGATATATCCGGCATAGTGGGAAAGAATGGTGTCGATTGCGTCCGGGTCGCCCTCATGGGCTTTGACGATTGTTTCATAGGGGAGAAGTTTACTCATAGTCATTTCCCTCCATGAGCCGCCTTAACCGCTGCAAGGCAAGCCGGATATGCCGCCCCGCTGTGCTGCGTGTCCGGCCAATATGTACGCCGATCACTCGCTGCGGCTGGCGCAGGAAATAGTAACGAAAAATTTCTTCCTGCGTCTGCTCCGGCAAAAGGGCAAGGGCGGCGGCAAGCTCCGCATGATACAGAACGGCGGTCTGGCCGCAGGCGGTAAAAAGATATTCTTCAAGCTACTCCGGCTCGGCAAGCTGGACAAACTTTTCACTCATCAGATAATCAAGGGAAACTTCCCGTTCCCACCTCCGGCGCAGCTTCAAGATTTTATCTATGGCTGCGTGACGAATGACTACCTTGCAAAAGGCATTGAATGTGTACTGGATATGCACCTTGTAGGCTTCATCTTCGGTCATGGAAATTCCCCCTCTCTGAATAATAGTGCGGGGCGGCAGTACTCCTTGCTGTCGCCCCTTGATTGCCTACCAGCAAAGACGGGCGGGGCTGTCAACGACGGCGCGAAGCGGCGTTCATTTTATCGTTGACTGGCTCGGCTGGGTTTGCTATTTACCCGACAAACTTGAATTTATTTTAAGCTATCACGTTTTACCTTCTTAAGCCTTACTATCATTACCATAGGAATTTCTTTGTTGGTTTTGAAACATTCTTCATAAAATCCATCAATGACAAATCCAGCTCTAAAACAAAGGTTAAAAATATCTTGTATGGAACGATGATAATAAATCTGCTCTTTCGGTTGCCCTTCAATCGCTATATCATAGTAACTGTGCGGTGTCATATATTTTTCAGTCAACGTGACAAAACAAGGGTGTTGCGTTGCAAAGACAAAAATTCCGCTTTCCTGCAACAGTTCATAAACAGCCATAAGAAGTGGTTCAATGTCCGTAATATCCATAATTGCCATATTAGAAACTGCTTTCGTAAAGGCTCGATTTCTTTTTAATTCTAATATACTTTTTCTATCGGTCGCATCCGCCACACAAAATTCAATTTGTTTTGCATATTGTGATTGCCGTCTTTTAGCCAATTCTATCATTTTTTTGCTGTAATCAAAAGCGACAACCGAAGCACCTCTTTGTGCAAGATACGAAGAATAATTTCCATTGCCACACGCAATATCCAAAATGTAATCCGCAGGATTAGGAGATAGAAGTTCCGTTACTTTGGGGCGCACTACCTCTCTGTGAAATTCATTAGATTCGTCACCCATTGCATTATCCCAAAATTGTGCGTTCTCCTCCCAGATTTTTTTACTTTCCTCTGTTCCCATGTTCTCTCCCACTCCCAAAATTTGCTTTTTTGCTTCCATTAAATCTTCCTTACTATATTCCATTGTTACCCTCCATAACTTCTGATTGTTGTCGTCTTGACTATTATGTATCTTTTCTTTCCAAAATGGTATAGGCTTTTATTTTTGTAATGCTGCAAAACTTTTCTTCTGTAAGGTATTCAAAGGATATTTCCCTTTGCCGCCGCTTGCATTAAGCCGCCGCTATTGGAAAGCCAAAAGCAGCGGCTTTTTTTACTCGGTATTACCGAAAAGTATAGAAAGCAGGATATGTCATCATTTGTCATTTCTTCTCAATGTAATAACTGCATGGCATATCAAGCCAAATACAAGAGAAAAACAGCCACCGCCAAATAGTGATGCTCCCCACCCTGCACCTGACATTGTCATAAAACCGCCAACAAAGAAAATACCAATGCCAAGAAATATACCAACACCATAAAAAAGTCCAATTGCCATATCGTACTTATTAAATTGTCGTTTCTCCTTTTTTTTCATATGTTTCCATCTTTGTTATTACCTCCTTCGCAAAATCGTCCATGTTGACTCCAAAAAGAAAGCAAATTTTTTTCAACATATTTAAATCGGGTTCATTAACATCTCTCTCCCAATTCGATAGTGCCTGCCGGGTAACATTCAATTCCCCGGCTAGTTCTTCCTGTGTCATTCCCAATTGTGTTCGCAGATGACGTATTTGCTTTCCTGTTGTAATATTCGTCTGTTCCTGGTTCAAAATAGTTTCTCCTCTCTGATACTGATTTTATCAATGATATTTCGCAATAGCCAGCAATGAACGCTTGCATTGCGCAAGACGTTACATTATCTTCTGAAACATATAGCGCACCTTGTCCAGGCGGCTGTTTGGACGGCGGGGCTGGATGACTGGCTTGCCGACAGCGGCCTGATACCCTTTCAGTTCTGTAAGGCATACGCTCTGCCCGTTGGTGTAAAAGGCCAGATCAGTACGGTATGCCTGTATACAGCGGGCGGGAATCTCGCCAGTAAAGACAACTTCATCCTTTTTTACCTGGACCGTTTCGATGGTGGCACAGTATTTCGGTGCATCATGATAAGCCCTGGAAAGATATTCCCGGGGCGCATAGAGGGTGAAGGAGAGATAAGGTTCCAGCAGTTGCGTCCCTGATTCCTTCAATGCCTGTTCCAATACAATCGGGGCCAATGAGCGGAAGTCCGCCGGCGTGCTGACCGGACTGTAATAAAGCCCGTATTCAAAGCAAATCTTACAGTCCGTTACGTTCCAGCCGAACAAGCCCTGCTCCAGCCCGTAACGGATACCATCCCTGACAGCGTTTTGAAAACTCTGGTTCAAGTATCCCAGCGAAACCCGGCTCTCGTATTGTACACCGGAGCCAAGCGGGAGTGGTGTAACAGACAGTCCGATGGATGCCCAAAACGGGTTGGGCGGCACCTCGATATGGATGGTGTGGCTGGCTGCTTTGAGCGGCCGCTCCATATAAATGACGGTGGGTTCCTTTACCACTGTTTCAAGCTTGTATTTTTCCGACAGCAAAGCGGAAACAACCTCCAACTGCACCCGGCCCAAAAAAGAAAGAATGATCTCATGGGTGATGGAATCCACCTCGCAGCGCAAAAGCGGGTCAGTATCCGCAAGTTGCGTAAGAGCGTCCAGCAGCCGTTCTCTTTGCGCTGCCGTTTTCGGCGCAATCGACGTCCGCAGCATGGGGAGGGGGTCCTCACGCCACCTTTTACGAGGGAGCCGGGTTGGGTCCCCTAATACATCGTTTAACCTCACGCTGTCGCTGGGAAGGATAACAATTTCACCCGGATAAGCGGTGTCTGTCCGAACAATTTCCCCTTTGGATGGAATACGCATCTCTGTGATTTTCAGCTTTTCTCTCCCGGCCAGGGCCACCGTATCCCGCAGGCGCAGCGTTCCGCTGTATAGCCGTAGATAGACACGCCGCTGGCCGCAATCTGTATACTCCACCTTGAAAACGCTGCCGCATAGGGCGGCGCTCCCCTGTTCCCCAATCGGTTGGAACAGCCCTGTCACCGCATCCATCAACGGTTGAATGCCAAGGCCCTTTTTGGCGCTGCCATAATAGACCGGGAACAGGGAGGCGTCTTGAACCCGCCGCTGTTCCTCCCGCACAAGTTTTTCCCGGCTGATTGGTTCTCCTGCGATATACTTTTCCAATAATTTATCGTTATTTTCGATGACCGCATCCCATGCTTCTATGTCGGTATTTTCCTCCAGGACTATTTCCGGGGACAGCGACACCGTCTGCTTGATGATAATATCGGCGGAGAGCTTATCCCGAACAGACTGAACCACGCTCTGCAAATCAACGCCAGCCTGGTCGATCTTGTTGATAAAGATAACGGTGGGAATGTTCATTTTCCGCAGGGCATGGAACAGAATACGGGTCTGGGCCTGCACGCCATCTTTAGCGGAGATCACCAAGATGGCCCCATCTAAAACAGCCAAAGAGCGGTACACCTCCGCCAAAAAATCCATGTGGCCGGGCGTATCCACAATGTTAACTTTACATCTGTGCCACTGGAAGGAAGTGACTGCCGCTTGAATGGTAATCCCACGCTGCCGCTCCAAAAACATGGTGTCCGTCCTCGTTGTCCCTTTTTCGACGCTCCCCGGTTCTGAAATGGCTCCGCTGGCATATAGCAGGCTCTCCGTCAAGGTCGTCTTTCCAGCGTCTACATGGGCAAGAATTCCAATATTGATTATTTTCATGTGATTGTCCTCCCTTTACAGCCCCAAAGGGCATAAAAATCCCCAGCAGTAAAATACTTTTACCACTGGGGATTATAAGTTGCGGACATACACATATACAGCATACACCTGTTTGTGATTGCTGTTTTTGGGGATATGTCAAAATTGATAAGGCAAAAGTATTCTTAAATTGGGTACAAAAAACTAAGCCCCTACAAAAGGAGCTATCATAATCCTTTGTTCCCACTATTTGATTATAGTTTTATTTAAGCATACCTTGCCGCATATTTTTTACTCCTTTTCTGGATTAAATCATTGTATCACATCAGTTTTAGGAAAGCAAGTACCTAAAAGAAATTTTTCTTCCCCTTATATGTAACAATCATACCGGCTTCCTAGCGTTCAGAATGTTTTCTGCTGTCTGCTGTGGTGTTTGGTTGGAATTGTCCAACCAAAAGCCGATCCGTGGTGTTGTCTGCATTTTACTAAATACAAATTCAATGTATACAGAAAGATATAAGGAGTGGGAGGGATTCCGCCGTAGTTGGCATTGTAGGAAAATCCAAAAGTTTAGATTTTCCCACAATGCTTATCTTTTGGTCTTTGGTTCGGAATAGTGTAGTGCTGGCGGTCTATCTCTTGTTTTCGGTTGCTTGCTTCCTTACCGTACATGAGCATTGAACGATGGAATCAAGCCGATAACAGCGGTGGCCAGAAGAATCAGTGTGGCGATCAGCATGGCCCACGAGCCGCTCATCGCGCGGCGGATGCGGGCGGGCAGCGGTAGCAGTCGCGGGTGCCGTGGTGCTGTGGCGGGTTGCAGTGTTGCGGGCTGGGATGCCGGTTGAGGCACTGACATCTGCGGGTCCTGCGGGGTTTGACCCGGTGCCGAAGTTTGTGTCGTATCGGACATCACGCCTCACCTTCCTTGTTCGTCGGCGTGTCTGCGGAATTACGGTGTCCGCCATTCGGACGCAACCGTGGATCAACCAGCGCATACAACGCGTCGATGATTGCCGTCGTCACACAGATGACGGTCGCCAGCAGCAGCGTCACCGCCTGCACGACCGGAATATCCTTGAACGTCACCGATTCCTGCAGCAATGTGCCCAACCCGCCAATCGAGAAGGTCGTTTCCACGATCACCGTGCCGGAAATCAGCGAGGCGATCAGCAAACCCGACGACGTCATAATCGGCAACGCCGCATTGCGCAACTGCCAGCGGGTAATTGTGCCGCGGGGAACGCCGCGCGACTGGGCGAACAACGTGTAATCTGACTCCACTTGTTCGAGCAGCGAAGCGCGCGACACCTTGATTACCGCGGCGAATAAGCCGACCGCAAGCGTAATCGCCGGCAACAGCAGATGCGGCAAGGCGTCGGCGAAACTCCCGTCGCCCAGCCCGTACACGGGGAACCAGCCCAGCTTGACCGCGAACACGTACAGTAACAGCAGACCGACCGCGAAACTCGGTGCGCTCAGCCCGACGACGGCCAGCGCGGTGATCAGCCCGTCACGCCATGTGCCATGTCGTTTTGCGGCGACCACACCAAGCGGCAAGCCGATGAGTAGCGCAATCGCGAGAGCCAGCAAGGCCAACGTCAACGTGACCCATGCGCGCTGCCCGATCATCTGAGACACTGGCAGTTGCGTGCGGATTGACGTGCCGAAATCCCCGTGAACCGCGTTGCTGAGCCAGATCATGTACTGCTTCCATAACGGTTCGTCAAGGTGATACTGGTGGCGGATCGCCGCAAGCTGTGCAGCGCTGACTTTTTTCGCGCCGGCCAATGTGCGTGCCGGGTCGCTGTTCGTCAGGTACAGCAGACCGAACGTGACCAGCGACAGCACGAATAGCAGAATCACCAGATTGGCGAGGCGTCTGCCTATGAACTTCGCGACTTTCACAAATCCGCCTTTCGTCATATACGCATCTGGGCTGGGCCCGCCGAAGCGCCGGTGTGCCGGTGCGATGCGAACGGCTTGTCGCCCGCGACGGAATCCGCCACGGGCGACAAGCCGTCAATCGCCGGACTGCTCGATCGCAGGGGCCTGCGGATGCGGATGCCAGTATCAGGCTACGCGTTCTTGCTGAAATCCGCTGCCCAATTCGTACCGAGCCAATACGTGCCGATTTTCGCGAGCTTCACGCCCTTTGCCGTGGCGACCACCGACTTGCCCCAGTAAATCGGCGAGTAGATGTCCTCGTCCAGTGCGGTGGTGGTGCTCTTGAGCACGAGCGCCAGCTTGTCGGACTCCTGATCCAGCGTGCCGACTTTCTCGGTTTCCGCTGCGACTTCGGCGTTGTTCCAGTTTGCCGGGTTCGTGCCGGAACCGCCCGCCGCGAGCAGCCAGGACGTGATTTCGTTCGGCTGCGGGGTGGTCGGGTTGTAAATCATCCAGCCGACGCCCTGCTTGCCGTTGCCGATTTCGCTCAGCCATTGCTCAAGCGGGATTTCCTTCACGTTGAGCGTAATGCCGAGACTCTTGAGATTCTGCGCGATGGCGAGCGACGCCTTGCCAACCTGCGCGTAGCCGGTCGGGTAGGTGAGTGTCGCGGTGAAGCCGTTCGGCTTGGAAGACTGCTTGAGTTCGGACTTTGCTTTCTTCAGGTCGTAGCTGATGGCGGGAAGCTTGGCTGTCTGCTTGGACGCCTTGCTCGCATCGTTGTCGGTCCAGCCGGCGAGCTGCTCCGGGGAATCGATGCCCGTGGCGACCTCGCCGTAGCCCTTGAGAATGCCGGAAACAATGGATTTCTTGTCCACCGCGTACGAGACGGCCTTACGCACGTGGATGTCGTTGAACGGAGCGACATTCGGGTCGAAAGTCAGACCGTAGTAGGAGCGGTCGGAATACGCGGTGGTCGAGCCGCCGTTCGTCTTCCATTGGGCGACACTCGTCACCGGCACGTTGAACGACACGTCAACCTTGCCGCTGGTGAACGCCAGCTGACGGGTTGAATCCTCGGTCACGAAATCGATGCGGACCGTCTGCGGACCATTGTTCTTGCCCCAATAATCCTTGAACTTCGTGAGCGTCACATGGCTGGACGGGTCGAATTCGGTGACTTTGTACGGGCCGGTGCCGACGATGAGCTTCTTGGATGAGCCGTAATTCGAGCCCGCCGAATCAAAGAACTTCTTCGACGTGACGAACAGGCCGGCCACATTGGATACCTGGATCGGGAAATCGCTGTGCGGGCTGGACAGGGTGATGGTAATCTGGTTGTCGCCGGTCTTCTCGGCGGACTGCACATAATCAGGCCAATACACCGACAGGCCCGGTGATTTCTTCGAATCGCGGGCCACGTTGATCGCGTACACGATGTCGTCGGCGGTCAGCGTGCTGCCGTCGTGCAACTTCACGTTCTTGCGCAACGTGAACACCCACGACTTGTTGTCGCTGGACTTCCAGGACGTGGCGAGCGCCGGGATGACCTTGCCTGTGCCATCGACGCCGGTAAGACCCTCCTGATAGAGGGCCGCCAGCTGGTAGTTCGCGCTGCCGGCTTCCTGATTGACGCTCAGGGTGCTGACCGCCGATGAGATGGCGACCGTCAGCGTGTTGGGGTCGCCCGACGATTTGGCCGTGTTGGAGCCGCAACCGGCGAGCGTGAGGGTGAGGGCGGCGATGGCCGCGATGAATATTGCGAATGTCGACCGATTGATGCGGCCGGAGCGGTGTGTGTGACCCATAATCGTATCTGTTCTCCCGTGTCTTGTGCCTGTTTGAGCGAAGCGTTGTTCTCGCTGTTCTGCATGCAGGATGTCGTTGTGTTTACCAAAGTATTCCTGTCCCGCATCACGGGGAAATTACCGGCACGCGCGATGTGCGGCGGTATGGCAGCGGTCTCGCGCTCGCTATAAGTAATTCGTATCGCTGGGGACGGTCGATTTAGCATACCAGACGACACGCCGGTGCGGGGGCTTCTGTCGGCGGCGGAAGGCGGGGTGTGTCGTGGGGAACTCCGGAGTGTTGCGCGGGTCGTGTGTGTTCCGGCATACGTAAGTCGACGGATATCGGCTGATATCTCGGTTCGGGCGGTGGGTTTGTCGTGGTGAGTGTGCGTGGACATACGCGAGGTGACCGATGCCGGGAGATACCTCAGCCCGGACGGCGGGCCTGTCATCGTGCGTATGTGCGGGCATACGTAACTTCCCGGATGCCTCCGGTGGTCCTAGTGTCGGCTGTCTATCTTGCCGGTTGCGTATGTCTTGGCATGCGTACCTGTCCGGATATGTGATGTCTAGCGCTCGCCGCCGCGCCTATCAGCACTCTGCTCCGCCTCGGTGATTGTGTCGCACAGCAGCCGAATCCCCGGCATAATCTGCCGAGAATCAGGTCGAACGAAATTCAACCGGATATGACTGCTGTCATCCTCATCAACCGCAAACATATCGCCGGGCATGAACGTCACTCCCGCGTGCCGCGCGTCATCCAGCAACCGTGCGGCCCGTAAGCCATCCGGCAGCCGTGCCCACAGGTAGTAACCGCCCAGCGGCGTGTTCCAGCGCATCCCGTCCGGCGCGTACCGGCGCAAGGCATCGAGCATCAGGTCGCGCCGATGCCCGTAGATTTCGCACAACCGCCCGATATGCCGCCCGATACGCCCACTGCTGAGCAGCTCCATGCAAATCAGCTGCGATGACGAGCTCGTGTGCTGGTCGATCATCCGCCGCAGTGCTGCAATCCGCGCGATGACATGGCTGTCAGCCACCAGCCAGCCGGTTCGCAGCCCCGGCGTCACTGTCTTTGAAAACGTTGACAGGTAAATCACGTATCCCGCGTTTTCCATGCCTTTGAGCGGTGTCAGCTCGCGGGGACGCTGGGAGGGCGCGCCACTTGCGTTGCCTGCGCCACTTGCGTTGCCGGGGATGCTTGCGATGCCGGCATTGCCGATCCCGCCGATTCCGCCGTGGCCTCCCGCATCCATTGCCCCGTCGGTGCGCCCGCTGTAGCACAGTTCGCCATACGGGTCATCCTCGATGACCAGGCATTGGTAGCGCATCGCGGTTTCGACGATTTCGCGCCGTCGACGCAACGGCATGGTCGCGCCGCTCGGGTTCTGGAAGGTCGGAATGGTGAAGATCAGTTTCGGATGGAATCGTTTGCAATACCCGTCGAGCAGGTCGGTGCGCATGCCGTGTTCGTCGATCGGCACGCCGATCACCCGCGCGTCCGCGGATCGAAAAGCTTGCAACGCGGGGAAAAACGTGGATTGTTCGACCAGTACGCAGTCGCCGGGGTTCACGAATGCGCGCACACACAAATCCAGCCCCTGCTCGGCGCCGGACAGCACCATCACGTTGTCGGCGTCGCAACGCACGCCGCGTTGCGTCATGTGGTCGGCGAGCAGTTCGCGCAGCTGGGGGAACCCTTCGATGGGGGATTCCTGCGTGCTGTGGAAATCCGTCGATTCGAACGCGCGAATGCTGACGCTGCGTAGCAGATTATCGGGGATATCCGCCGGATTCTGCGAGCCGGTCGCGAAATCGACGGCGTCGGGCGCTTGCTGTGCCTGGTCGGCGGCGGCGATGTCATGATAGGTGAAGCGGTTCGAATAATCGCTGAACAGAATCTGCCACGGCGGCGCGCCACCTTGCCGGTCATCGCTCGCGCACACGAAAGTGCCGCGCCCCACGTGCGAGGCGATCAGGCCTTCTGATTTCAGTTGTTGGTAGGCTTGCAGGACGGTCGCGCGGTTGACGCCGAGCCGTTCAGCGAGCTCGCGTTCGGGTGGAAGCTTGTAGTTCGCGGCGAGCGCGCCGGAGACGATGTCCTCACGCAGGGTGTTGACCAACTGCCGGTACAGTGGGACGCTGCTGTGGCGGTTCAGTGTGATTGGCATCGGCGGCGACCCTCCTTCCGGTTGTCGGGTTCTGGCTGTTGGTTGTTGGCTTTCAGTTTCCGGCGTGATGTCTTGCGCGACATTTTAGCTGGGACTGGCGGTGCGCGGTGCCGCGTGAACGGCAGGCGGACGGTGGAGGGACGGCAGCCACCCGTGCATCAGGCATCGCCGGAAATCCCAGCATTCCTTCCACAGTGCGTCAGGCGCGGTGTGCGGCGACGGCTCCAGTTTCCACGACCAGTACATCCACCCCGCGGCCTGCCCGAAACAGTCGAGCTGCATGCGCGTGACATGCGCGAACCGGCGGCGTTGCGCGTCATCGAACTGGTCAAGGTCCATTTCGCCGGGGTCAAGGTTTTTCGCCCACTCGTTCTCCACGCACCATTCGCCGACCAGCACCGGCACCACGCGCTGCATGCTGCGGATTCGCCGCCGCTGCCAGTGCAGGAACAGCCGGTACGCCCACGGACTGTGCACCCGGGCGATCCGCTCTGCCGCCGACAAGTACACGTGCGCGTCCACATACACGTTCGTCATCTGGTTACGTTTGAAGAAATCTCGCCACAGACCGAACCGGAACCCGTCGTGGAACACGATCGCCTTATCGTCCGGCAGGTAGCGCCGCAATCGTTTGTAGGTCGCGCGGTAATACTGCCGCAGGAAACTCATCGGTACGTAGCTGGAGTACCGTTTGTCTTTCGGATTGCGCGCCACCAGTTTCTTGCGGTTGGAGAAGAACACCGGCCAGCTGACCGGCTCGTTGATGACTTCGATGCCGAATAGGGCGGGATCATGCCCGTAGCGGTGGGCGAGCCCTTCCAACACGGTGATGGCTTTTTCCACGTTCTGCGGTTTCTTATGCCAGGTGACTGCGCCAATCAGCCCGGAACTGTCGAAGCCGTTCTGCCCGCCCGGCGCGGTATGCAGGTCGAGCAGCACGCGCAGATGATACGTACGCGCCCACGCCATCGCCTTGTCCACGTAGCGCCACGCGCCGCCCAGCGGCGGCTCAGATTCGAACACGGTGTACGGCACCGGTAGACGCACCAGGTTCATGCCGCAGGCGGCGATTTCGCGGAAATCCCGTTCGGTGATGTACGTGTCTCGATGGTGCCGGATGCGTTGTGCGAGTTGGTCTTTCGGGGCGACCGTCGCGAGCGTGTCTTCGTCTTCTGCCGGATAGCCTTCGAACAATGCCGGCTCCATCCACTTTTCCAGGACCAGCCAGTTGCCGAGATTCACGCCGCGAATCGGGGCAAGGCCGCCAGGCTCGGCACCTGTGTCCGCAGTAGCGGTGCGCCAAGGCAGAGGTAACCGTTGCAGAGATAATCGCTTCATCGCAGGCTCCTGTCTTTTTCCTCACTGTAATACACAAGTCGTCGCGAAAACGCGCGATAATAGGCGATATCAGCGATTGACGAAACTCAACAACCGGCGAATCGGCCAAGGATGGGCAAGATGGCGGAACAGCAGACAGAACAACGCATCGAATCGAATACCGAACCGCAGACCGGCAGCGACAGCCGGATATCAGCCTCAACCGGAACTATCGCCCCAACCGCTCCAACCGTCAGCATCATCGTGCCGGTCTACAATGCCGCCGGCGCGCTGCGACGCTGCATCGACAGCATCCTTGGGCAGGAATACCGCGATTTCGAGCTCATTGCGCTTGACGACGGCAGTCATGATGATTCGCCCGCGATCCTCGACGAATACGCCGCCAAAGATCCGCGCGTCCGTGTCATCCACAAGCCCAACAGCGGCGTGTCCGACACACGCAACCAGGGCATGGCGCTCGCCCGCGGCACCTACATCCAGTTCCTTGACGCCGACGACTGGATCACCGAAGACGCCACCAAACTGCTGGTGCGCGCCGCGGAACACAGCGGGGCCGACATGGTCATCGCCGATTTCTACCGTGTGGTCGGCGAGGGCACGTCCCGCAAGGGCGGACTGACGGGCATCGACCGCGTGATTTCGCGCGAGGAGTATGCGGACGAACTGCTCAAGGATCCCGCGGATTTCTACTTCGGGGTGTTGTGGAACAAACTGTACCGGCGTGACATCATCCGTGGCCATCAGGTGAGTATGGACACGAGTGTCAGCTGGTGCGAGGATTTCATTTTCAACCTCGACTACATGGTGTATGCGGCGAGCGTGTACCCGGTTCACGTGCCGATGTACTACTACGTGAAAACCGAGGGGTCGCTCGTCAACCATGCGATGAAGCTCTCGGAAACCGTGCGGATCAAGCGCTATGTGTTCGACTATTACACCGAGTTCTTCCGTCAGGTGTACGACGAGGACACGTTCGCGCGCAAGCGGGCCAGCATCTACCGGTATCTGATCGCGTGGGCGTCGGACGGTTCGGCGAATCCCGCTCTGCCCAGCACCAAGCGGCTTGGCGAGGAGCGGCTTCCCTTGATTGTGCCCGATGGCATGCGTGACAATCCTTTCATCGCGGCACATCTGGCATCTCGGATACTGGACCGATATTTGGAACGTATCGCTACGCAGTTCGGTATGGATCTTGGCGAAGTGCGGGTCATCGTGTTCCTGCATTATGGCGGTGATACCGCTGATTTCAAGGCCTTGCAGGATTATCTCGACGCCGGGCGCGTGTCGGTGACACGTCTTGCCGAGACCTTGGCGCTGAAGGGATACGTGGACTCCAGTCTCACGCGCAAAGGCGCGAAGCTCGAACTGACAGCGAAAGCCGAGCCTGTCGAGAGGATGATTGACCAGGCGGCCGCGGACTTCGAACGGCTTGCCATGGGCGGGCTGCAGGCCGGCGAGACGCTGATTGCGGAAATCCGAGACGCTGCAGCGCGTGGCGAGGCCGAAACCCGGGAGGCGGTGGATACCGCGCGACGGGCGGCTGATGTCGGGAACGATGATGTAGATGCGGCGCTTGACGCGGCTGCCGCCCTTGGCACAACTGGTGCAGCCGGTGCCGTGGTCGCTGGCCGCGATCGCGCATCCGATGGCGCATCCGATGGTGGGGCCGCGGAGTGACAGCGTGGCGGTTTGTGTGTGATGCTGCACAGGATGATGCGCTCATTAATCCGTGATTCTGTCGACGCAATGTTGCGTATGTCTGGACATACGCAAGCCGACAGATACCGGGAGATTCCGCTGTTCTCCCATGCCTTCCGTCCGGTTGCGTATGTCATCGCATACATAAGCAGACGGAAGGCGCGGAAGAAGCGGCAGCCTGACTCCTATATGCCCCAGCGCCCCGCAGCCCTATAGCGACAGGAACAACTCGTGCACACGCGTGTCGTCGGTGAGTTCCGGGTGGAACGCGGTGGCGAGAATGTTGCCTTGCCGCAGACCGACCACATGCCCGTCCACTTCCGTCTCGACAGTGGCTTTCGGGCCAACATGCGCGACATACGGACCGCGGATGAACACGAGCGGCAGGTCGTGGATGTCCCCGAACGAGCCGACAGTCTGGAAGCTGCCCAGCTGCCGCCCGTACGCGTTGCGATGCACAACCGCGTCAAGCTCTCCGAAGTAGACATTGTCGTCGTTGTCGAGCTTGCTGGCGAGCAGAATCATGCCCGCGCATGTTCCAAGCACCGGCTTGCCTGCGTCGATATGCCGTTTGATCGGGTCGAACAATCCGGTCGAATGCAACAACTTGCCTTGCGTGGTGCTTTCCCCGCCGGGCAGGATCACGCGGCTGATGGAGTCGTCGAAATCCTCGGCCGCCCTGAGTAGACGCCAGGATGCGCCCAGTTTGTCAAGGGTTGCCGCATGTTCGGCGAACGCCCCCTGGACGGCGAGGATACCGGTGACGTCGTGCGTCTGGTCGCCGCCCTGCTCCTTTTCGATGTACTGGACCGCTACAACCATAGGGTCCTCCTCTCTTTCATGCTCTCTTCGGCATCTCTGAGCGCGTATCTTGTCGCGCCGTTGTCGCGCCGTTGTCGCGCCAGCCCGTGTCTCACCCGGCTGCGGGCCGACACCGGCGAAGCGCGTCGGCGCCGGCCCGTACTACGCCCGGATCACTCTCCGCGAGCAGCCATGATGGTCTTGATTTCGTCCTCGTTGATGCCGACCATGGCCTCGCCCAGGTTTTCGCTCAGGCGGGCGAGCAGGTCCGCGTCCTGCCAGTTGGCGGTCGCCTGCACAATGGCGGCGGCGCGCTTGGCCGGATCGCCGGACTTGAAGATGCCGGAGCCGACGAACACGCCTTCAGCGCCCAACTCCATCATGAGGGCCGCGTCTGCCGGGGTCGCCACGCCGCCGGCGGCGAAGTTCACGACGGGCAGACGGCCGTTGTCATGCACGTACTTGGCCAGGTCGTAGGGAACTTCCAGCTTCTTGGCGGCTTCGAAGATTTCGTCGTCGCGCAGTGCCTGCAGCTCGTGGATTTGACGGTTCATCGTACGCATGTGGCGCACGGCTTGGATGACATCGCCGGTGCCGGGCTCGCCCTTGGTGCGGATCATCGCGGCACCTTCGGCGATGCGGCGCAGCGCCTCGCCCAGGTTCTTCGCGCCGCACACGAACGGCACTTTGAACTGGGTTTTGTCGATGTGGTACACGTCATCGGCGGGGGAGAGCACCTCGGACTCGTCGATGTAGTCGATATCGATGGCCTGCAAAATGCGCGCCTCGGCGATATGCCCGATGCGCACTTTCGCCATGACCGGGATGGTGACGGCTTCCTGGATGCCCTTGATCATGGCCGGGTCGCTCATACGACTCACACCGCCCGCCGCACGGATGTCCGCGGGAATGCGCTCGAGTGCCATGACCGCGCATGCGCCGGCATCCTGGGCGATTTTCGCCTGTTCCGGGGTGGTGACGTCCATGATGACGCCGCCTTTGAGCATCTGGGCGAGGTTCCTGTTGAGTTCCGCGCGGTTTTCTTCGGCCATGTCAATCCTTTCCGGTTCGGGCGGGCGGGATGTTTGCCGCGTGCGCGCTCGCGTTGCGAATCTGCGATTTTCCGCGTTTTTCTCGCCCGTCATGAGTGATTACGCATCATTATGGCGGGCTGATTGTTTGAAATCCATTACGAAATCGATCCAATACGCGATTTTGTGACCCAGCCAATCTGCGGTTGGATTGGTTGGGTGTGCGGCGAGGGGCCGTCGGTGGGTGTGGGTGTGGTGTGTGGTGGATGGGGTGTGGCGTGCGCGGCGGATGACGGGTGTGGTGGGTGACGAGCGGATGCGTGCGGCGGATGACGGGTGGATGTGTGCCGGAGCAGTGATGACCTGTGGCTGGTGGCTGGTAGCGGGGGTGAGGTTAGTCGGGGGCGGTCGGCGACGTGCTGGTTGTGGCAGGCGTTGATCAGGGCGCGGTTGCGTGTATTCGGATAGGCACGATGCGAGGAGCCAGGTCTGTCCCGCGTTGTGTGAGGATTGGCTCACAAATCGGGTGGTTTGGGAGGTCGGAATCCACTGTGTTGGCCGTCCTGGTGCTGGGTTTGTGAGGATTGGTTCACAAATCGGGTGGTTGGGAAGCAGGAATCTGCTGTTTTACCGGCTCGTGTACCCGGTTTGTGAGGATTTGCTCACACAATGGGTGGTCGGGAGGTCGGAATCCACTGTGTTGTCTGTCTTGGTGCTGGTTTTGTGAGGATTGGCTCACACAGTGAGGGTCGGATGCCCGGAATCAGCAGGCTGGCAGGTGCGGATGACGCGTTGTGTGAGGATTGGCTCACAAAGTGGGTGGTTGGGGTTGGTTCCGAGATGGTGTCCCGCACTCATACGCTCGCTCTGCGTTTGCGTCCCACCCTCGTCCCACCCCGCACCGCGACACGCCCACTCACTTACGAAGTTTCAGATTTTCCATTACGTTAAAACGATGCGTGTCACGAGACACTGCGGCTATTTTTGTAGATTTCGCCTTTCATTGATGCAACTTATGCATCTCGTTCATCAGGCATGTCGAGGAAAATCAACGGATTCGGGATTTCCCGGTCCGGGCTTCGCTGTCTGAATTCACGCCCGTTTCGGCAACAACCTCGCGCGGCAAACGCGGCGTTCATGCGCGCAAACCCGGCGATCGTGCCGAAACGATGAACAAGAAACAACAAAGAAGCAAAACGCAGCAGACAACGAGCAGCGTCAAGAGCTGAAAGAGAAGAAAGGACAACACGTGACTTCGACCATCAGACCTGGCCGTGTTCTTTTCGTGGCTGGATTCGCCACATTCCTTGCCACATTCAACGAAACATTCCTCAACGTGGCATTGAATCCCATCATGCGGGACATGTCGGTGAACGCCGGCGTTGTGCAATGGGTGACGACGGCATACATGCTCGCCGCCGCTGTGATGGTCCCGGTTGCGGGATTCCTGTACAAGAAAGTCCGCACGTCGCGTTTGATGGCGCTATCCCTGGTTCTGCTGGTCGCCGGCAGCATTATCGGCGGAGTCGCACCGAATTTCGCGATTCTGGTTGTGGCGCGCGTCGTGCAGGCGCTTGGCACCGGTATGATCGTGCCGGTCGGTATGAATCTGACGCTCGCTGTCGCGCCGAAGAACAAGATTGGCGTTTACATGGGTATCATCGGTGCGATGACCACACTTGGCCCGGCGTTCGGCCCGATTGTGGCAGGCGCGCTGCTGGCGCATGGCACGTGGCATACGCTGTTTTTCGCGCTCGCCGCCTTGTCCGCGATCTGCTTGGTGTGTTCGGTCCTGTGGGTCGGTGATATCGTGCAGCTGACGCACCCGCATATGGATGCGTTGTCGGTGGTGCTTGCCGCCATCGGTTTGATCGGCCTGCTGTACGGCGTGTCTACGGTGTTCTCCGGTCAGCTGGTCGCCGCTGTTGTCGCGCTGGTTATCGGCGTGGTGGCGCTTGTCGTATTCGTGTTGCGCCAGCGTTGTATTCCTGAGCCGTTCCTGAATCTGGAGCCGTTTGGCAACCGCGCGTTTGTGCTGGGTGTGCTGCTGGTGATCGCCGCGCTGATGACGGTCTTTTCGATGAATATTCTGCTGCCGCTGTTCATGGAGAGTGCGCTTGGTTTCACTCCGTTGCAGGCGGCGCTCACACTGCTGCCGGCGTGCCTTGTGTCGTGTGTGCTGTCGCCGGTGGCGGGCAAGGTGTTTGACCGTTTCGGCGTGGGCTGGCTGGTGAGTGTCGGTATGGCGGTGATTGCGTGCTTCGTGCTGGCGTTGTCGTTTACTGGCGGTTCGACGACCAGCGTGCGGATTGTGCTGCTTTACGCGCCTGCGATTGCCGGTTGCGCTTGCGTGATGGGGCCTGCGCAGTCGTATGCGCTGTCCAGCCTTGACCGCCGGATGTATCCGCATGGCGTGACGATTGTGTCCACGACTTTCCAGATTGCTGGTTGTGTGGGTTCATCCGTGTTTGTTGGGATTCTGTCTGCGGTGTCCGCCGCTCATGAGGCGTTTGGCGAGTCTGTTGCGGTCGGTACGGCTGCGGGCTTCGATATCGCGTGCCGTGTCGCGTTCGTGGTGGATGTGCTGGGCTTTATTGCTGCGCTTGCGCTTGCTCGGGTTGAGGCTAAGGCGAAGGCGGCCGCGGCTGCCGGCGTTGAGGTTTCCGAAGCGCGCGAACAGGATTTGGAACATGCCGGTGAGCCGTCGCTTGCTGATGCGATGAAGCGTGATGTGTACGCTGTCACCGCCGCCGACAGCGCTTACGATGCGCTTGTGGTGATTGTGCGAAACGGCACGACGGGCATTCCGGTGCTCGATGAGCATCATCATGCTGTCGGATTCGTGACGGATGGCGATATTATGCGCACGCTGATCGGCGATACGAATGACAAGGCGTCGATGGCGTATGTCTATGCGCTGTGGGTGCAGGGTGACAAGTTTGCGCAGCGCGTGGCTGGTTTGCGCCAGACCAATGTGATGGAGATTTGCACGCATCGTGTGGTCACGGTGAATGAACATGCCACGATCCGTCGCGTGTGCGAAATGCTTGCCGGCAATCGCATCAAGAAGCTCCCGGTTACCGGTGGTGAGGATGGCAAGCAGGTGGTCGGTGTGATCAGCCGTTCCGATTTGATGCGGTACATGGTCACTACGGTTGCGCCTGCGGATGAGTGACGGGCACTGACGCTGATTGCGATCCTTTTCCCCGAACCGGTTATGCGGAGCAGGCTTGGTGTTACTGAGCCGCTTGGTTGGTGTGCTTCCCTGAACGGGTTGCGTTGATTACCTCTCGCTGTAACCGGTTCGGCGGCGGGGCTTCCACGGTGGATTGTGGTGTGCCGCACTGTGGGGCCGCCTGCGCAAAAAAGAAAAGAGAAACCCGGCGGGGAGAAGAGAAACCGCCGGGTCAGAGAGAAGAAGAGAAGGGATTGAGTTATCGGGTTTGCGCCCGGTCAGCGGATGTCCGCTGATAGTTTGCATACTACCGGGCAAGTCATTGAACACGCCCGTGTTTCTCTGTGAATTGACTGAGAGTCATCGCCTGTGACCGGCATCCTGTCGCAGCGAAGCGGAACGTGGCTGCGGCTCATGACGGATTGCCTGTGACATTGCGCTTGCCGCAGACGATTTGCGACAGGCGATTCCCAACGGGATTCCCGACGAACAATCCGCAGCCGCCGTCCGGTGCGACACGCCATATGCGCCTGACTCGCGTGGCGTCCGCAAACTGATACCATGGCAGAAGTCGCGCACATGCGCGTTGCGATAATTGAATTTCATAACTGAATATGTCATCTTTACGCCGTGTATCGGAGGCGCTTGTCCCGGGATTCAAGTCCCGGCACCAACAACGCAGTCGGTGGGTTAACAAGGCGTGATTGCAGAACCGGGTGCAAGCACCTTGCATCCGGCCCCGTATACGAGCGTAAGGAGAAACGATGAGACGCATCATCGATCTTTGCAAGCGAGTACCGCTTCTTCCAATCACCATCATCAGTGCGCTGCCGATTGCGTTGCTGTGGGGTTTCCGGCCGTGGGGCCATTCCCTCGGTTCCCTTGACCCGTCACTGGGCCAGTACATCATCATCGCGTTGGTCGCGTATACCGTCGTAGACACGATTATCGGCATGGTGGATGATTTGCGCCACGGCCACGTCGGTGTCGATATTCTCGCGGTGATCGCGATTCTGTCCACGGTCGCCGTGGGCGAGTACTGGGCGGCGTGGACTGTCGTACTTATGGTTTGGAGCGGCGAGGCGATTGAGGAATACGCGCAGTCCAAGGCGGAAAGCAACCTGACCGCGCTGATCAAGGCTGCCCCGCAGACCGCGCATGTCGCCGCGCTGCCGGGTGTTGGTTCGGCGGCAGGCAGGGCGCAGCATAGCGAGAACGGCTTCCATAAGACCGCAGACGCGACAAGTGCCGACCGCGCCGATGACTCCCCTACTTCAACGGCTCCGGCGACCGATGACAGCAATGTGCACTTCCGCACGATTCCCGTCGAGGAAGTCAAACTGGATGACGTGCTGACCGTGCTTCCCGGCGAGACCGTCCCTGTTGACGGCGTGCTGATGAGCGGCCAGGCAACCCTCGATTTGAGCAATATCAACGGTGAGCCGGTGCCGCGTGAGGTATTCGCCGGCGCCCGCGTCATGTCGGGGGCGGTCAACGGTTCGACCGCGTTCACCATGCGCGCCACCCAGTTGTCGCACGACTCCCAGTACCAGCGCATTCTAGAACTTGTTGCGTCAGCGCAGAATTCGCGTGCGACCGTCGTGAAAACCGCAGATATCCTTGCTGTGCCGTTCACAGTGATTTCACTGATCATCGCATGCGTGGCGTGGGGTGTGTCCGGCGTGCCGACGCGGTTCGCGCAGGTGCTTGTGCTTGCTACGCCGTGCCCGCTGCTCATCGCCGCCCCGGTTGCGTATATGGCAGGCACTGGTCGCTTGGCGAAGGCTGGGATTTTGATTAAAGCCCAGGATATTTTGGAGAATCTTGGCCGCGTTTCACATATCTTCTTTGACAAGACTGGCACGCTGACAGTCAAGCAGCCGCAGGTCGTGCGCGTTGATTTGCTGCCGGATGCCGGCGCCGGGATCCCGATGCGCGTCACCGAAGCCGGAACGGCCGCCATGGTGGGCAGACCGGCGGGAGACGCCGCTGTCGCTGCCGCGAATACCGCTGCTGCCGTGGTCGCTGGAGGCTCGGGAGCCGATGCCGCTGGGACGGGAGCAGGCTCCGCCCACGCCCGCCTCGACAAGGATCATATTCTCATGCTCGCCGGGGTCGTGGAAACCTACTCCGTGCACATCCTCGCAAAAGGTATTGTGAAGGCGGGGGCGGCGGCAATCGACCGTTTGCATGACCGCTTCGACAAGGGCAACCGCAACTGTGCGCAACCCGCGACCGATCCGGGGCATCGCCGCGGTGATTACCCGGTCGTCAAGAACATCCACGAGGATGCCGGCAAGGGGATTACCGGCACCGTCAATGGGCTGGACGTCAGCGTTGGACGTTTCGCATATGTCACGCAAGGTCAGGTGGACGCCGGCTTGCAACCTCAGTCGGCTACACCGCTTGATTTCTTCCCGGACAGCCGGTACGGCGGTCTCGCCCCTGATGAGATGGCCACGTATGTGGCGGTGAACGGCAAGCTTGCGGCTCGTATCGTGATGAAGGATATTCCGCGGCCGAATGCGAAGGAATCATTGCAGCGTCTGCGCGATTTGGGGGTCAAACATCTGACGATGGTGACCGGCGACAAAGAGCCTAGCGCCCGTATCATCGCCGACGAGGTCGGTATCAGCGACGTCCATTCCGAGCTGCTGCCGGAAGACAAGGTGAATACCGTCCGTTCCGCCGCTCAGGACAAGGTTGCTCCACAGCCGTGGTGGGATCGCATCATCCAGAAGCTGGTCGGCGAGTCGACCACGCGTCCGGTGTCGATGATGGTTGGCGACGGCGTGAACGACGCTCCGGTTCTCGCGGCTGCCGATATCGGCATGGCGATGACCGATGGCACGACGACCGCGGCTTCCGAATCCGCGCAAGTGGTCATCATGAACGACGACATCGCATGCGTGCCGAAGGCGATCGCGATTGCACGGCGGACCAAGCGTGTCATGCTGCAGGCGGTAATTGCCGGCTTGTCGCTGGCGATTGTAGGCATGGTGTGCGCTGCGTTCAATCTGATTCCCGCGGTGGTCGGCGCATTCTTGCAGGAGTTGATTGACGTGGTGTCGATCCTGTGGGCGCTGACCGCGCTGCTCGATCGCGAGTAGGGGGTCGGGCTTCGGGGTTGGTATTTGTCTGCTGTGTGACTCGCTAGTCGCATGGCGGCGGGGTGCGACCCTGGTTCCTTCTTTCTCTGCTTGGTATCTGCCCGTCGTGTGATTGATTGATCGCACGGCGGGCAGTTTTGTGACGGAATCCTGCTCGGGCGCTCGCTATCGGTCCGTGGTGTAATCGGCCGGTTGCACGGCGCTCGTACATCTTCCGCAATTACCGAGGTTGCGTTAGGCTGGAACGCATGGTTGACCAACATGATGACAAGAATGGACTGCGGATTGCAGTGATCGGCGCCGGCCCGGCAGGCGTCTATTCGTCGGATATCTTCCTGCGCCAGCTGCGCAAGGAAGGCGAGAAGCTCGGTGTGGGCACGGACGCCCGCATCGACCTGTTTGAGAAGCTTCCGGTGCCTTTCGGCCTGGTGCGCTACGGTGTGGCCCCGGACCATCCGAGCATCAAATTCATTGCGGATGCACTCGAGAAAACCCTTGACAATCCTGACATCCACCTGTATTGCGATGTGGAGTTCGGCAAGGACGTGACGCTGGACGATCTGCTGCAGCGCTACGACGCTGTGCTTTTCGCAACCGGCGCAGTCAAGGACAAGCCGCTGAATCTGCCTGGCGCAGACCTGGATGGCGTGTACGGTGCCGCAAAATTCGTCGAATGGTATGACGGTTATCCCACCGGCGCCCGCACGTGGCCGCTGGACGCGCAGCAGGTCGCCGTAATCGGCGGCGGCAACGTGGCCATGGACGTCGCCCGCGAGCTCATGCGCAACGCCGACGACCTCAAGGCCCGCACCGACATCCCCGACAACGTGTACGAAGGCATCAAGAACAACAAGGCGCGCGAACTGCACCTGTTCATCCGCCGTGGCGTCGCGCAGGCGAAGTTCTCCGTGCAGGAGCTTCGTGAAATGGAGAAACTGCCGGGAGTCCAGCTGATTATCAACGAGGACGATTTCGAACTTGACGACGACACCATCGAGGAAGCCGGCAAGAACAAGCTGACCCGTCAGATGGTCGAGGAGCTGTACGCGATTCGCGAAATGGCCGAAGACATGGAAGATGACGGCGACGTCGATTTCGAAGGCAACCCCGCGGACCGCAAATACTACGTGCATTTCAATTCCGCTCCGACCGAAGTGCTCGGCGAGGACGGCAAAGTCAAGGCAATCCGTGTGGAACGTACTGAAACCGGAGCTGATGGCGTGATGCACCGCACCGGCGAATTCACCGACTACCCGGTGCAGGCGGTCTACCATGCCATCGGATACAAGCCTGCGACGGCACCCGGAATCGCCTACGATGAGCGGCACGCACATCTGGCGAACGCGGGCGGCGACGGCCGTATCACCACCGAGGCTGAAGGCGGCGAGGTGCGAGACCGCCTGTACGCGACCGGCTGGGCGAAACGCGGTCCGGTGGGCCTGATCGGCTCCACGAAGTCCGACGCCCTGATGATCGTCACCAATATGCTTGAGGACCTGTCGAAGGCCGCCGAGGGTGGCCGCATCGCCCCGGATCGCGACCCCGAATCCATCGACCGCCTGCTTGCCGAACGCGGTGTCGAGCCGATTGATTTCGCCGGCTGGAAGCGTATCGATGCGTTCGAACGTTCCGAGGGCGCGAAGGAAGGCCGCGAACACAAGAAGGTCATCGAGCCTGAGCAGATGCGTACGCTCGCTCACGCCGAGTGATGCGGACGAAGTGGACGCGTGTGAAGTGATGCGGGCGGCGGACTGATGAGTTGGCGGTCTGGCGCTGGCGGACTGATCCAGCGGGCTGACACGCTGGTGGGTCTTCAGTCTGGCATGCTGGCGAGTTTGGCGGGTCGGCATTGCGCGTTGGCACGCTGACGCGCTGGTATCCCGGATTGATCGGAACCGGGACGCGCTGAGCTGAAGGCGTAGCGCCGCAGAACCCCATCGGCATAACCCCAAGAAACGGCGGTGTCGCAACGTTTTTTGCACGTTGCGGCACCCCCGTCGCGTATCTGGAACAGCCATCGCGCCGTATATCAAGCGCGTATTCAGAAAAAACTCAGCGACGGCTTTTAGTGTGAACACCATGAACGGCAACATGAAGGTGCATGGTCACTGCAACGGCTTGAAAACAGTCTTTCTGTTTGGGCTGATGTGGGCAATCATCATGCTGATTTGGTGGCTGACCGGTGCGAGTCAGGACACGCTGGGGGTGTATCTCGTCATCGGTGTGGCCAGCACATTCATCTCATACTGGTTTTCGGATCGCATCTCCATCGCATCGATGGGCGCGCGTCATGTCTCCGAGCAGGAAGCACCTGAACTGTACCGGATCGTGCGTGAACTGTCCGCCCGCGCCGGCAAGCCCATGCCGCGCATCTACATCGCGCCGACCATGAGCCCCAACGCCTTCGCGACCGGCCGTAACGAGCATCACGCCGCCGTCTGCTGCACGCAAGGCATCCTGCAGATCCTCAACGAGCGCGAACTGCGCGGTGTGCTCGGTCACGAGCTTATGCACGTGTACAACCACGACATTCTCACCTCGGCCATTGCATCCGCCATGGCGACGGTCATCACATATCTTGGCTATGCGCTTATGTATTTCGGCGGTGGCGATGACGATGACCGCGATTCCGGGCCGCTGGGCTTCCTGGGGGTCATATTGAGTGCGATTCTCGCGCCGATCGGGGCGTCGCTGATTCAGCTTGCGATCTCTCGGACGCGTGAGTATGACGCCGACGAGGACGGCAGCAAGCTGACCGGAGACCCGGAGGCGCTCGCATCCGCGCTGTACAAGATTTCGTATGGCGTCAAGGAGCATCCGATGGCCGCGACCGCTGGAAATCAAAGCACCGCAGCCATGATGATCGAAAGCCCGTTCAGCGAGGCAGGCTTCCAGAAGCTCTTCTCCACCCATCCGCCGACCGCCGACCGCATCAACCGGCTGATGCAGATGGCCCACGAAATGCACGGCGCCGCCGTCACCATGCCGGGCGAGACCCCGCAGGTGCCCTACCAGCAGACCGCCCAGCCCGCTTACTCCCAGTACGGCCGCTGACTATCGACGGTAAGGTGGGTGCCGGGCGTCGGCAGAAGCTTGTACCGACGCTGAGAATCGGGCGGTTGTGACGGCTTGGTGCCGGCGAGTCGATTGTCGCGTTCCGGCGATTTCTTCGATGGTATGCTAAATGGCTCGTGTTCGTGCCGCCGCCATCTTGGCCGGCAGACGCACGCAATGACAGCGAATGCGGATGAAAGGATTCGGCCGTGGCACAAACTTGGCGACAGGAAGTTCAAGAATCCCAAGACATCCAAGGACTCCCCGGCGATGTTGCGATCAATGACGTTGCAATTGATGACGCCGCTATCGGTGTCGCGACCGGGCAGACCGCAGTACAGTCCGCCACGCATGCGATTTCGCGCCACCGAACGTCAATCGGCATTGTATCGCTCGCGCTTGCGGTCGTTGCGCTTGCCATCGTCGAAGGTCTGATATTGCGGTCCAATACGGCGGACCATGTCGCGGAAATGCGGCTGATTCTTGCCGCGGGCGCGCGTTGGGCGGCGTTCGTGCCGGCAGCGCATACCATCGCCGTATGCTTCTCCGCGGTGGTGGCCGTGCCGGTGATTGTCGTGCTGCTTGGCGTGATTTGGGCGGTAACGCGCAGCGCCGGTCAGATGTTGCGGGGGCTGGCTATGGCTGCGTTGCCGATGGCGGTCGTCGGCCTTATCAAGACGATTGTTGACAGGCCGCGGCCCAGCACTGCCCGCGGCGCATTGATGCCCGACCCGAGCTTCCCCAGCGGGCACACAGCCTGCTCGGTGGTGGTCGTGTCGCTCGCGCTGTTCGCCTTGCATGTCATCGACGCGCGAATCAAGGATTCCCGCGGACTGGCTGGCACGGCAGTGCAATCGTCACAATCGCCGCGATCGCCGCTCGTCTGGCGTGTTCTGCGGACCGTGCTGACGGTCATTCTGGTCGTCGTGCCGTTCGTCGTCGCGCTGTCCCGCGTGATTTACGGCGTGCACTACCCGACCGACGTGTGCACATCGCTCGTTCTGACACCCGTTCTCGTGTGGTGCGTGTACCGGTTGTGCGATCCCGCGCGGTGAGTGGTGCGAGTGCGTCGGGCGCGGTTGATTGTGTCGGCACGCGAATCGCATCGGCGGCTGCCGGTATGATGGCAAACGCCAATCGGCACAAGGCTTTGGACAGGAGATATCATGCAGCGTGACATCGTGAAGGACAGGACGTTCCTCGCCCGCAAATCAGCGCCCGCGACGGCGGATGATACGGCGGTGATCACGGACCTGCGCGACACCCTCGCCGCGCATCATGACGATTGCGTCGGCATGGCCGGCAACATGATCGGCAGTTTGACGCGCATCATCATCGTTACGATGGGTGAAAAAGACGTCGTTATGGTCAACCCTGTGATTATCAAGCGCTCCGGCATGTACCTCACGAAGGAGGGGTGCCTGTCGCTGGAAGGCGTGACGCGGGTCAAGCGGTACGAGAACATCACCGTCGCCTGGCAGGATGACTCCTTCCACAGGCATGTGACCAGCTACGCCGGATGGGTTGCACAGATCATCCAGCACGAGGTCGACCACCTCGACGGCATTCTGGTGTGAGCCCGGTGGCGGTTGTTGTCGGTTGTTGCCGTTGCGTGAGCAAATCCTCACTCACTGCCGGTCAGCCGTGCTCGCCGCGCCAGCCGAATCCATCGCGTCAGCGGCGTTCGTCGCCCCCGGCACCCGTTCCGCCCGCATCCGCCGCGAGAACCACACGTTGAGCAGGGAGCCGGTGACCACAAGCACCACGCCAATCCAGAACGGCAGCCCAAGCGCGACCCCCAACAGCAGGGTGCTGGATGCGGTCGAAAACACCGGCGTCGCATAGGATCCGACTGCCAGCGTTTCCATATTGCCGTGCAGCATGCCGTACCCCCAGCACGCGTATCCGCTGGCAATCGACACGGCGCACGCAATCAACGCAAGATAGCCGCCAATCCCGGGAGCCTGCACGGGTATCCCGTCGCCGGACATGAAGTGGATGATCCATTGGGTGACCGCCACGCAGCAGAAAAAGACCGTCGTGCCGTCGTAGCCGCCGGACATGCTCGGCGTGATCGCCGCGTACACCGCCCAGATCAGAGCGCCGGCGAACGCCAGAATGAACGGCAGCGGATTCGACGCGATATTGCGCAGGGCCGACTGCACGTCCAGACTGTCGCCGCCCACCGCCATCGCAACGCCGACCGTGGCGATGCCCGCGAGGCCTACCGGGCCCTCATCTCCATCCGCACAGGAGCAACGCCCATCGGCGAACCGCCCGCCGAACGCGGACGACGACTCCGTGAACTGCGCGTCACACACGGCATCACCCAACAACAGGTCAGCGACGCCCTCGGCGTCCACTCCAGCCGCATCAGCGAGATCGAACGCGGCACCCGCAACCTGCCCGAACTCGAACGTCGCGCCACCCTCTGGATCCAAACCATCACCACCCCGAACCAACCAAACCAACACGCCGAAACCCTTGACAATGTATAGGAGCATCAAACTTTGAACGGTCATAAAACAGCGCATATACCAATGGAGGCCCCAACCGAAATTGGGGCCTCCATCAGAGAGAAAGGAAGGAGTGACGAGGATTGGTTATTTATTCGGTCAGAGTCTTGGCCTTCTCGTTGACGGCTTCAACCGTCTCGACCGTCTTGGCTTCCTCGTCGGAGATCTCGCCGGCCGCGAGCTTGGCCTCAAGCTGCTCGACGATTTCGGCGTGCATCTTCTCGTTGATCTTCACCTTGAACATGAACACCAGCAGGCTGAGCACGATCAGGACGAGCGGCGTATAGAATGCGCAGACCTCGAAGGTGTGGATGTTCGCAGGGGTCATATCGGCCGCGGTGGCGGTGCCGGTCATGCCCGCCGCAACGGCGATGAAGCCGGTGATGCCGTTCGACAGGGCGCCGCCGATCTTGTCGAGCATCGGGCGGACAGACAGGGTGACGGCCTCGTTGCGCTTGCCGTTCTTCAGCTGGCCGTATTCGATGGAGTCGGTCAGGGACAGGATCGCGGTCATCTGGATGAGCGTGCCCGGCACGTAGAAGAGCACCAGCGCGATGAACACCACGACGATGTTGGTGGAGAACAGACCCAGCAGAACGTAAGCGACGATCATGGAGATCATGCCGCCGATGTACAGGTAGCGGCGCGGAATGCGCTTGTTCAGGATCGGGTACAGCGGGGCCATGATGAGGCCGGCCACCAGCGCGATGACGCCGGTCGCGGAGTAAGCTGCTGGATTATCCAGCACGAACTTGAACAGGAAGAGGAGCACACCGGTGGTGGCCACGTTGGCGATGGCGTACAGCAGGTAGGACAGCGCGACCCACAGCAGCTGGTCGTTCTGGAACAGCGCCTTGAACGCCTCGAGCGGGTTGCCGTTCTTCTGGGCCTTGGAGCGCAGAGCGCTTTCGCTTTCCTTGGTGCCGAACGCGACGGTCCAGGCGGTCAGGATGCCAAACAGCATGACGATGATGCCGAACGCAGTCCAGCCACTCTGGCTCTCGGCATGCTTGCCGGTGAACATGTAGCTGAAGTAGGTGACGATCGGGATGACGAAGACCGTGATGCCGTTGTAGCCGATGGAACCGGTGAAGGATCCCAGGGAGGTGTAGGTGGAACGCTCGTGCGAATCGGAGGACAGCGCCGGGATCATGCCCCAGTAGGAGATATCGCGCAGGGAGTAAAACACATCGAGCACGACGAAGGTGATGACGAACAGCACGATGAACAGCGTGGTGTTCACGTTCACCAGGCCGAACATGCCACTGAAGACGATGGCAAGCAGCACGGACGAGACGGCACCGCCGATGAACTGCCAGGGACGGAAGCGGCCCCACTTGGTGGTGGTGTTGTCGACGATGTTGCCCAGCAACGGGTCGATGAAGATCTCCGCGATGCGGATGATCACTACGAGGCTGGTGATGACGCCGATAAGCTTAGCCGCCAACGCCTTGTCGACGCCGGAGAACAGGCAGCTGGTCACGTACACAACGAAGTACGTGCTCATAGCGTTGTAGAAGGCGGCCTGGCCGAGGTTACCGCATGCGTAGGCGATACGCTGACCGAGCTTGCCCTTGCGGACTCCACCGTCCGCGGCTGTTGCGTTGCTCATTTTTTCTTCTCCTCTAAGATGGTTTGGAGCTGAGATCACCCATTGATCTTGTAGTGCAACTATACGCCATTTTGTAGGCGGAAGTAAAAACATTAGTAATCAAGGCTTTTACCGGCGTGTTGCAATAGTTCCCATAATGCAAAGTCTATCCGTCACCGACTCAAACATATTTATTGGGAGTGCTTGAAAAACAGAGGAAACTGTGACGGTAAATACGATTTGCTTCTTCAGTAAAAAACATTTATCATTACTAGTAAAGGAAGGTTGGCTTCCACATCATTCACAACGAAGTAATGAAAGAAAGCAGGAAACATGACAAACAGCAATCGTGTTGAGCACGCATCCGAGACGTGGCTGACCGACGCGACTGTGTTCGAGGTCAACCGCACGCCGGCCCATTCCAACCATAAGTGTTTCACGCATGATCCGCAGAGTGGTGAGTACTCCGATCTCATGCAAAGCCTTGACGGAGAATGGCGCGTCGAGATTGTACAGGCTTCCGACATCGACTTCAACGAAGAGCCGTTTGCTGCCGAAAACTTCGATGATTCCGCTTTCTCCCGCGTTCAGGTTCCGGGCCATCTGCAGATGGCAGGACTGCTGAAGAACAAGTACGTGAATATCCAGTATCCGTGGGACGGCCACGAGAACCCGCTGGAGCCGAATGTTCCGGAAAACAATCACGTGGCGCTCTACCGCAGGAAGTTCGTTGTGTCCAAGCGTCTTGCGGATACCAAGGAGTCCGGAGGAAGCGTCTCCATCGTCTTCCATGGAATGGCAACCGCGATCTACGTATGGGTCAACGGCCTGTTCGCAGGTTACGGCGAGGACGGATTCACTCCCAACGAGTTCGATATCACCGACCTGCTGCATGACGGAGAGAACGTTGTGGCGGTCGCCTGCTACGAGTATTCCAGCGCATCCTGGCTTGAAGACCAGGACTTCTGGCGTCTGCACGGGCTGTTCCGCTCCGTCGAACTGACGGCGCAGCCCCACGTCCATGTCGAGAACATGCAGCTCGAAGCCGACTGGGACGCCGAGTCCGGCACCGCCTCTCTTGATGCCACATTGTCCGTGCGCAACGCTTCCGATGCCGCTACCATCTCGGCCACGTTGAAGGATTCCGAAGGCAACGTGGTATGGGAGACATCGACCAACGCCGACACCAATACCACATTCGCAAGCGGTTCCTTGCAGGGCCTCGAGCCGTGGAGCGCCGAGAACCCGTCCCTGTACGAACTTGAAGTCAACGTCATCGACCAGGCCGGCAACATTGTCGAAGCCGTCGTCCAGAAGGTCGGCTTCCGTCGCTTCCGCATCGAAAACGGCATCATGACCCTTAACGGCAAGCGCGTCGTATTCAAAGGCGCGGACCGTCACGAGTTCGACGCCAAGCGAGGCCGCTCCATCACCGAGCAGGACATGATCGATGACGTGATTTTCTGCAAGCGCCACAACATCAACGCCATCCGCACCTCGCACTATCCGAACCAGGAACGTTGGTACGACCTGTGCGATGAGTACGGCATCTACCTGATTGATGAGACCAATCTCGAAACCCATGGCAGCTGGTGCCTGCCCGGCGACGTGGTCACCGCCGAGACCGCAGTTCCGGGAAGCCAGGCACGTTGGGAAGGTGCCTGCGTCGACCGTGTCAACAGCATGATGCGCCGCGATTACAACCACCCGAGCGTGGTCATCTGGTCCCTCGGCAACGAGTCCTACACCGGCGATGTGTTCCGCGCCATGTACAAGCACGTGCACGACATCGATCCGAACCGCCCCGTGCACTACGAGGGCATGACGAAGAACCGCGACTACGACGACGTGACCGACATCGAAACCGCCATGTACATGCACGCTGATGTGATTGAGGAATATCTCAAGAACGATCCGCAGAAGCCGTACATCTCCTGCGAGTACATGCACGCAATGGGCAACTCGGTCGGCAATCTGGACGAATACACGGCACTGGAGCGCTACCCGCACTATCAGGGCGGCTTCATCTGGGACTTCATTGATCAGGCAATCTATGCCACCCAGCCGGACGGCTCCACCCGTCTGTGCTATGGCGGAGACTTCGGCGATCGTCCGAGTGATTACGAGTTCTCCGGCAACGGACTGGTCTTCGCCGACCGTACTCCCACGCCGAAGGCCCAGGAGGTCAAGCAGCTGTACTCCAACGTCCATATCGACGTGACCGATCACTCGGTGTCCATCAAGAACGACAATCTGTTCATCTCGACCGGCGGATACCAGTTCGTGCTGCGCATCCTCGCTGATGGAGAGCCGGTATGGCAGTCCGAACGCCGCTTCGACGTGCCCGCCGATTCGACATGCACGTTCGATGTCGAATGGCCGGTGGATCTCTATCGCGACAATGCCGATGAACTGGTGCTTGAAGTGTCCCAGCGCCTCGCTGAGGCGACCGATTGGGCTCCTGCCGGATACGAACTCACCTTCGGCCAGACTATTGTGGATGGAACGAAGGCAGCCGAAAACACGACCCTGCCTGCGGACGGCATCGTCACTGTTGGCCGTTGGAACGCGGGTGTTCAGGGTTCCGGACGAGAGATTCTCCTTTCTCGCACCCAGGGCGGCCTGGTCTCCTACACGTTCGACGGTCACGAATTCGTGCTTCGTCGCCCGGCGATTACCACATTCCGCGCGCTGACGGACAACGACCGTGGCGCCGGCCATGGATTCGAGCGAGCCCAGTGGATGACGGCCGGCCGTTACGCCCGTTGCGTGGACAATGTCATCGAACAGGTCAACGAAGACACGCTCAAGGCCGTATACACGTATGAGCTTGCTACGCCGCAACGCACCAAGGTCACCGTCGGATACACCGCCGATACCACTGGCCGTCTGAACCTGCATGTGGAATATCCCGGCGAGTCCGGGGAACTGCCCACCATTCCCGCGTTCGGCATCGAATGGACTCTGCCGGTCCAGTATTCGAACCTGAGGTTCTTCGGTGCTGGCCCCGAGGAAACGTACCAGGATCGCAAGCACGCCAAGCTGGGCGTGTGGAGCACCGACGCGTTCAAGGATCATGCTCCGTATCTCATGCCGCAGGAGACGGGCAACCACGAAGAGGTCCGTTGGGCGGAGATCACCGATGAAAATGGACACGGCCTGCGAGTCAGCCGCGCGAACGGTGCCGCACCGTTCGCTGTGAGCCTGCAGCCGTATTCCAGCTTCATGATCGAAGAAGCCCAGCACCAGGACGAGTTGCCGACTCCGAAGCACATGTTCCTCCGTGTGCTCGCCGCGCAGATGGGTGTCGGCGGCGACGACTCCTGGATGTCTCCGGTCCACTCCCAGTATCACATCCCCGCCGATCAGCCGATCAGCCTCGATGTCAATCTCGAACTGATCTGACGATCGGCTAGCGTGTCCCTCCTCTTACTCCTTCCAGCGGAGGAGGGAAGGCATCGTCTTGCAAGGTTCCTTACCTTGGATTAACCGGTGACGATGCTTTATAACGCAGAGGATGCGGCATGAATTCATGTTTCCCGTATGCCGCATCCTCTGCTCATATCAGGAGAAGAGGCCTGATGTCCAGCCCTGAGGGTTGGGCATCAGGCCTCTTTCGTATGGTTTTCATAAGGATGGCACGAAACTGTCCCTGACCACCAGTTTTGTGGAAAGCCTCATGTGCTGGTGTACGGATCGTCCGGTGGATAGCGCTTCCGACAGCATAAACACCGCGGCCTTGGCCAATTCGTCTTTGTTGATGTCGTACGATGACAGCGCGGGCGAGGTATACTTCGCTATCTCTTGATTGTTGATGCTGACCATGCGCATATCTCTCGGTACTAGGATCCCAGCGGACGCAAACGCTTGAAGCACGCCGACTGCAATCGTGTCGGCGGCAATGATGACGGCATCCGGAAGGTCGTTACTGTGCATTTGTATGAGTTTTTCACCGAGAGCCCGTCCGTTCTCCATAGTGAACGGTCCTTCTTCCAAGACGAGACCGTTGATGTCAAGTCCGAGACGCACTGCCCAATTCCGGAACGCGAACGCACGGGGATCTTCCGGATACTCATGATCGCCCATAATGTTCCCGACTCCGCCGATGAAGGCTATGCGTCGGTTCCCGGAGGCGATCAACGTATCCAACGCGTCCAAAACGGTTTGTTCCAAATCCGGTTGCACCGAATCAAACAGGTCCGGTGCCGGATTAATATCGATGAATACTCCATGCTGAAAAGCCTCATGCAATCGTAGGAGCACATCCTTCTCAAACGGTGCCGGACCGATTGAAATAAAACCGGCATACTTGCCTTTATGCTTGATTAGATCCTTCACATCACGATACTCAGTTACATGCATGCGCTCATCTTCCGCATGCTGGCAGAGGGATGCCTTGAGCTCGTTGAAGTACATGTCTTGCAAGCCCTTGTCCGGAACAGCATTGTCCAACAAGGCGATGTCCTGAGGAATGGTGACACGCTGGTATCGCGGCACATTCTCATATCCCAATTCAAGACTGGCGTTCAGGACTTTTTGACGGGTAGCCTCCTTGACCGACAGCGAGGGATCGTCATTGAGTATCCTCGATACGGTTGCAGGGGAGAATCCAGCCCTTTCTGCAATCTCCCTGATTGTAGCCATGAAAATCTACCTCCTCTTGGCAGACGAAAGCTAAACAAATTTAGTAACAAGTTTATCATGTTTCTCTTTAGAAATTCATGATAACGCCCGGTTTGTTGCGCACTTTGGTTGAAGCCTGAATGAAGAGCATGGCCCGTCGTCTGGGTACGATTTCAGTCGCCAAACAAAAACCGCTATGGAAAGAGGCGACGGAACCATGCAGGATTAGATTCTACAGGTCGATGAGAACATGCTCGAGACGAAGCTGGACCGATTGGTGTCCCGGAAGGTCGAGGAGCTGTTGAACGCGATGCCGGACGCTTCAGGCCGACGAGATCACCGGCGCGGCCAGGTACGAGCGTACCGGGGAGAGGAGGGCGTACCGGGCGGGCCATTACGAGCGGGACCTGACCGTGAAGGCCGGCACCGTGACTCTGAAGGTCCCGAAGCTCAAGGGCGCGCTGTTCGAGTCGGCGGTGATCGACCGCTACAGGCGTCGTGAGCAGAGCGTCGAGGAGGCGCCGGTCGTGCCGACCTGATCATACTGGACGAGTTCGGCTACGTACCCTTCGACATCGACGGGGCGCGCCTGCTCTACCAGATCATCGCGGGCAGCTACGAAAGACGGAACATCATCTCCGCCACGAACATCGAGTCCGGCAAATGGGGCACGGTCTTCGCGGACGACAAACTCGCCGCCGCGACCGGCGACCGCATCGTGCACCACGGGCGGCTCCTCGAGTCCGCGGGCCAGAGCCGCCGCGTCAGTGAGGCCCTCATGTTCGGCAGGAACACCTCCGCGCAACCGAAAAAATAAGGAAAATGCATGCAACTGCCTAAACCCGAAAAAAATACATGACTAAACACGAAACGTCGACTTGACGAAATACAAAATAATCAGGCGAACAGCCAGGCGAACGCGGAGACACCCAGTCGGACGAACGGCCGGACGAGCCGCACCATGCTACTGCCGTTTCGTGCGCGACTGCCACCACCAGCCGATGACGTCAAGAATCATACCGGCCGCCGTGATGATGATAATCGGAACGTCGTGACCCCTGACGCCGAAGACGATCAGCAATATACCGAGTGCGATTTGCGCGATGAGCAAGCCTTTGTCCATGTGTCCCTCCAGATATTGTGCTCTTGCGACGATAGTCCTAGGAGTTCGGTAGCGGCGTCAGCGTCCCGGGTAGTGGTCCCGCGCGGGCAGGATGCGCAAATCGGCTCGCTGTGGTAAAGTGCTTACTTGTATGTGCGGCTTTGCCGTGCATCTGCGGATGTAGTTCATCGGTAGAATGGAAGCTTCCCAAGCTTCAGAGGCGGGTTCGACTCCCGTCATCCGCTCTCGCGATCGCGGTACCGGCTTGGTGCCGCGATTTTTCGTATCATGACGAGTCCCGCCTTCTCAAACCGGTTGCGCTGGGCGAGGTACAAACGTAACCGGTTCGAGAAGGCGAGAAGGCGAGCAGGTGGAGGAGCGCAATGCGGCACGACTCATCCGCTGAGGCATGCTGCTCTCGATGCCGGTGTTCGCTACCCGTTGTGTGAGCGATTCCTTGCACGGTGACCTGTGGAAGTGGACAGGTCGGCTGGTTTGGGCTCTTTGGGTGCCACTGTATGAGCGAATCCTCACGTGCAGCGTCGATGGTGCGCTTGTGACTTTGCCGCGCCCGGCCTTCACCGCCCGCGATCGTATCGGTCCATGAGCCGCAGTTGTGCGCTCCACGGCAGGAATCGCGCGGCGAACAGTCCGGCTTTCACCTGCCAGGTCGGCACGATGATAAGCTTGCCGGCCAGCGTCTTGTCGATCGCGTATCGCGCAACCGCGCGGCTGGATGCGCCCGGCGTGAGGAATTCCCCGCCCGCGGTCGCGTTGAAATGCGTGTCGACCGGTCCAGGGCACAGCGCGCTCACGGTGACGGGAACGCGGTCGCGCCGCAGCTCCTGCGCTACGGCCAGCGTGAGTTTGAGCGTGTAATTCTTGGTCGCGTAGTAGGTGGCGAGACGCGGTCCGACCAGGAATCCGGCGGCGCTGCATACGTTGAGCAGCCGGCAGTGCCCGTCACGCCTGAACTTGCGGACGAATAGTTTGGTGAGCACGTGGTAGGAGACCACGTTGAGGTTGATCATCTCGAGCTCGCGGTCCAGCGGGGTGTCGGTGAAGTCGCCGAACAGGCCGAATCCGGCGTTATTGACGAGCAGGTCGATGCGTTCGTCACGGTAGCGCGCGAACAGTTGCTCGCACGCGCTACGCTGCGCCAGATCAAGCGCGACGGTTTCGACCGTGATGGTTTTGCCGTGCGCGCTTGCGATCCGTTGCGCTTCTTGCGCTACATTGTCCAGACGCGCCTGATTGCGGGCGATGAGCGCGAGGTCGTATCCGAGTTCGGCGAGATACAGCGCCATGTCGCGGCCCAATCCGCTCGACGCTCCGGTGACGATTGCTTTCATTGCAGCTCCTTGTTCTGTTTCTGCCGACGCTGGGTGGGGTGTGAGTGTCGGTGGTGGGTTGATGGTGGCCGCTCTGAGACCTGGTTTGTGAGCGAATCCTCGCACAACGGTGTGTGGCGGACAGAAAATGACTGATATTGGTGTCCGAGGTGCCGTTGTGTGAGTGAATCCTCGCAAAGTGGGGTGTGGAGCGTTCGGATTTGCCGGTTTCGGTGTTCGTGCTACCCGTTTTGTGAGTCGATCCTCACAAAGTGGCGCGGTGAGCGTCGGTGGCGGGTCGGGTTTTGTTTCTGCCGACACTGACAGACATCTCAGCGTCGGCAGAAGGTTAATAGGACACCGCGTAGCCGGGACGCGTCGGGACGCCGTGCAGTCGGAACGGGACGCCACGTAACCGGGACGCCCCGTAGCCGCAACAACACGCATCTTGACTGGGACGGGACACCGCGCTGGGCCGGGATGCGCCGGCGCGGGAAGCCACGTAGCCGGAACCCAACCGCCTACTTGAGTCGCCGTCCTGCCGACCCGAGTCGCTCGCACGCTTCGACCACGCGCCGCGCCATCGAGTCCTCGGCTTCACGCCCCCACGAGCGCGGATCGTAGAACTTCTTGTCGCCTACTTCGCCGTCGATCTTGAGCACGCCGTCATAATGCGCGAACATGTGTCCGGCAATCGCCCTCGTGAACGCGTACTGCGTGTCGGTATCGATGTTCATCTTGACAACGCCGTGGCTCACTGCTTCGGCGATTTCTTCGGCGCTGGACCCGGAGCCGCCGTGGAACACCAGCGGGAACGGCTTGTTTTCAGGCACTTCTCCCGCGAATCCACGCCCTGCGGCATGCCCGGCAATCCGCCCGTCCGCCACGGCTACGGCGACCTCGTTCTGAATATCGCCCAGCAGTTCCGGCCGCAGCTTGACCACGCCCGGCTTGTACGCGCCATGCACGTTGCCGAAAGTGAACGCGGCCATGTAGCGCCCGTTTTCGCCCAATCCGAGCCGTTGCGCGACGGTCACGCCGTCTGCGGGCGTCGAATAGAGCTTCTCGTTGATTTCAGCACGCTGTCCGTCTTCCTCGCCGCCGACCGCGCCGATTTCGATTTCGAGCACTGTATGCGCGGCGACCGACTTGGCGAGCAGTTCCTCGGCAATATCAAGGTTTTCGGCGAGCGGGACCGTCGAGCCGTCCCACATATGCGACTGGAATGACGGATCTTTGCCGTGCGCTACCTGATTCGCTTCGACGGCGAGTAGCGGCCGCACCCACTCGTCCAGATACTGTTTGGCGCAATGGTCGGTGTGCAGGGCGACCGTGTTCGGGTATTTCGCGGCGACCTCGTGCGCGAACGCGGCGAATGCGAGCGACCCGGTGACCCGGTCGTTGACCCGCTGCCCGGAGAAGTAGGCGGACCCGCCTACGGACACTTGGATGATGCCGTCAGACTCGGCGTCGGCCAGACCTTGGAGCGCGGCGTTCAACGTCTGCGTGCTGGTCACGTTGATAGCGGGGTAAGCATAGCCGCCGCGACGCGCCGCATCGAGCATCTCGGCATACCGTTCAGGGGTTGCGATAGTCATGATTCCATTATCGCTCAGGGGTGCCGGATTCGCGTTTCGAATCCGGTGTGTTGTTTTTGCATGAGGTGCTACACAAAGGGGCGGGTGTGTGTGACAATACCGTATCAGGATCGTCAGAATGGAAGGGCCATGAAGGAAGTAGAAGAACTCTCGTTCGGCGACAGTGCCACCGGCGCGAGCGAACGCAAGCGTCACTCGTGGGTCGGCAAGCTGATTGCCGTGCTGATTGTTATTGTGCTGGTTGCGGTATGTACGGGCGCGTGGGCTTGGGAGGCCAGATTGCGTCATATCATCGTATTCGTCAATGGGCAGCAGGTGGAGATTTCCGCGGGGACCACGGCGAAACAACTGTTGAAAGACCATGACGATTTCGGCGCTCATCCCGGTCGGCTGCTGGCGGTGGACGGTAGCGTCATCAAGAAGTATGGTGGACATCCGGCGGAATTGAGGGTTGACGGCAGCGTGATTGACCCTGCGGATTGGGGCAATACCCGGTTTTCCGGCAACGCTGATATTTCCGTGAAGTCGGGAGGAGATGTGGTCGAGGGACACGCGATCGACTATGCGCCGATTCCCTATACTGTATCGGTTAATATCAAGGGCAGCGTCATCCAGATGGTGAAAACGCGCGGAAAAGACGGTAAGCGCGAGATTTGGGCCGGCGATATTTCCAAGAAACGCATCACGAAGCGGATCGTTGCGCAACCGGTTGATGCCCAGATTGTCGGCGTATCGCCGCGTCCGCAGGGCCATAAGGTGATCGCGTTGACGTTTGATGATGGTCCGAGCGATCAGTACACCGCCCCGATTCTCGACATTCTCAAGCAAAAGGGCGTGAAGGCGACGTTCTTCGACGTGGGCCAGTATTCGGTACTGTACCCGGCTTTGGAGAAGCGGATGGTCGCCGAAGGCCATGAGGTCGCGAGCCACAGCAACACGCACCCGTATATGCCGAAGATGAAGCGGGACGCGTTGCGGGCGGAAATCACCGCCGGATTCGCCAACATGAAGAAAGCATCCGGCGTGAGCACGCGCATGATGCGCTCGCCGTACGGCTCGTTCACGGTGGACCAGTGGAAGGATGTGTACGATCTGGTCGACTACAACGTGCTGTGGAGCATCGATACGGAGGATTGGCGTCGCCCCGGCGCTCAAGCGATTCATGACGCGGTGCTCAACCACGCGTACAACGGTGCTGTGGTGCTCATGCACGACGGCGGCGGCAACCGCGACCAGGACATTCAGGCCCTGCCCGGCATCATTGACGATTTGAAGGCGCAAGGCTACGAATTCGTGACCATCAGCGGCCTGCTCAAACTCGCCGGCATCAGCGCCGCCCCGCTGGCCGATGATGGCGGCGACGCGAAGAAGTAGGCTGCGGCGAGTGCCCGTGGACGCTGCCCGCCGAATTGGTCACGCAGTGCGTGACGAATTGAGTGGCGGTAGAAGGTAAAAGGAGGGGCGTGCAGGCGTCTGTGGATTTTGTTGCGAGTGACGGCGCCCGCCAATTGGTCACACACTGTGTGACCAATTGAGCGGCGGTTCTATTGATTCATTGGCCTGATAGAAAAGCATCCGCACAAACTCCGGATGCGTCGAGATGGTTCCCAGCGTAACCAGTCTGTGTATCCCAACCCTCTGCCGACGCTGAGGACCATGTGGGCGTCGGTTGTGGGTTATAGCTCCGCTTCTGCCGACGGTGACGGTACTCTCAGTGTCGGCAGAAGGTGGGGGATGCGTGCCGGCCGGCATCCCGCTCCGCCCAGCCCCCGCGTCACCCGGTAGAGGGGATACGGTAATCTGTGGGCGGCGGAATCATGCGTTTTGCGGAGGTGCATCATGCCCGGAATCATTCTTATCGGCGCTCAGTGGGGCGATGAAGGCAAAGGCAAGGCGACCGATCTTATCGGCTCGCATGTCGACTATGTCGCCCGCTTCAACGGCGGCAACAACGCGGGCCATACCGTGGTCGTCGGCGACGAATCCTACGCGCTGCACCTGCTGCCCAGCGGCATCATCAGCCCGAACGTGACCCCCGTCATCGGCAACGGCGTGGTAGTCGATCCTGAAGTCCTGTTCCAGGAGATCGACGGTCTCGAAGCCCGCGGTGTGGACTGTTCGCGCCTGCTGGTCAGCGAGTCCGCGCACGTGATCGCCCCCTACCATCGCACCATCGACAAGGTGACCGAACGTTTCCTGGGCAAGCACAAGATCGGCACCACCGGTCGCGGCATTGGCCCGGCATACGCCGACAAGATCAACCGCGTCGGCATCCGCGTGCACGACCTGTTCAATGAACAGCACCTGCACGACAAGGTCGAGGCGAGCCTGCACCAGAAGAACCAGATGCTCATCAAGCTGTACAACCGCCGTCCAATCGACGTGGACCGCACCACCGACGAGCTGCTCAAGCTCGGCGAACGCCTCAAGCCGTACGTGGCGAACACGTCCCTCGTGCTCAACAACGCGCTCGACGCGGGCAAGACCGTCCTGTTCGAAGGCGGCCAGGCCACCATGCTGGACGTGGACCACGGCACCTACCCGTTCGTCACCTCCTCGAACCCGACCGCCGGCGGCGCCTGCACCGGTACGGGTGTCGGGCCGACCAAGATCAACCGCGTTATCGGCGTGTCCAAGGCGTATATCACGCGCGTGGGCGAAGGCCCGTTCCCGACGGAACTGTTCGACGAGCAGGGTGATTGGCTGCGCGAGCAGGGCCACGAGTATGGTGTCACCACCGGCCGTCCGCGTCGCTGCGGGTGGTTCGATGCGGTGGTCAACCGGTACGCGGTGCGCGTCAACGGCCTGACCGATATCGTGCTCACCAAGCTTGACGTGCTCACCGGTCTCAAGGAAATCCCGATCTGCGTTGCCTACGACGTGGAAAACCCGGACGGCACGCACACCCGGTATGACGACATGCCTGTCGACCAGGCGGCCTTCACCGCGGCGAAGCCGATTTACGAGACCATGCCCGGCTGGGACGAGGACATTTCGCAGGTACATGATTTCGCTGATCTGCCCAAGACCTGCCAGGATTATGTCAAGCGCCTCGAAGACCTGTCCGGATGCCGGATTTCCGCAATCGGCACTGGTCCGCAGCGCGACCATATCATCTCGGTGCGCTCGCTGATCGACTAGTTCCGACGAGTTTCGACGGACTTCGACAAGTTCCGTTTCACGGCATGCCGACTGGACCGGAGGCGGGGCGCAGAAGCGTCGCGGCTCCGGTCCGGCATAAGAGGCACGTTGACCATCTGGAGAGCATCCGGAGGCCGCAACCGTAAGCTGCAAGAGAGCGCCAGAAGAAGGAAGAAAACAGTCATGGCAAAACGTTCCCCGCTTGCCGACCCACAACTGTATCTGGTGGTGTTCGTCGGCGGTGCGATCGGCACCTGCGTGCGCTATCTGCTGGGGTTGGCGATACCCCAACAGGAGGCAGGATTCCACTTCGGCACGCTCGCCGCGAACCTGCTGGCATGCTTCGTATACGCAGGATTGAGCGCGTATCTGGCACAGGCCGATTGGATTCGCCCGCGCGACCGCGAGTTGGTCAATCGTGGCGCCGGCATGGGTGTGTGCGGCGGATTGTCAACCATGTCCACACTCGCGCTGGAAGGGTTCACCGGCATACTCGGCGGGCAAGCGTGGCAGGCATTGCTGTACCTGCTGGCCAGTGTGGTATTCAGCCTGCTGGTCGCGTTCGCAGGCGTCTGGTGCGCTGATCGGCTTGCGACCGGGCATCGCGCGGAACGTACCGCGGCGGCCGGCCAAACTGCCCGGTCTGGTGATTCCGGTGATTCCGGTGATTCCGGTGATTCCGCAGAACAGGAGGCCCGGCAATGACATCATTCCTGATCGGTGCACTCCTGTGCCTGATGGGCGGCCTCGGAGCCGTCACCCGGTTCGTGCTTGATACCGCGGTCAAACAGCCGTGGTCCCGCATCCCCGACAACGCGGACGAACGCACCGCAACCGTCCACGCCTTCCCGCTATCCACCCTCGTCGTCAACATTGCGGCATCGCTGCTCGCCGGCATTGTCGCGGCCGCCTTCGTCTACCATGGCGACCCGGCCAGCCCGTGGCGCCTCGTCCTCGCCACCGGCTTCCTCGGCGGATTCTCCACCTTCTCAACCGCCATCAACGAAAGCATCACCCTGCTGCGCAACGGCAAGCACGCCGTCGCGGCAGCCAACATCGTCCTCGAATACGTCGTTCCGCTGCTATGCGTGGCGCTCGGCTGGTGGCTGGCGGCAGCACTGTGAACGACGTGCACGCCACCGCAGACCGTCTGCTCACATCCTTCGCCCGTCTCAAATGGCGCATGGCGGGTGCCGGAGTGCTCATCGGCCTGCTGTCCGGCGTGCTGGTAGTCATCTACCGTCAAGGCATCGAACTGAGCACCCGTTTCGCCTGCTGGATGTACGGGCAAATCCGCATTACACCTTGGCTGATCGCCCCCTGGGCGCTTGCCGCAATCCTCATCAGCCTGCTCATCGCGTGGATGGTACGCAAAGAGCCGATGGCATCCGGCAGCGGCATCCCACAAACCGACGGTGTGGTGTTGAGCGGCCTGACCATGAAATGGCAGACGATTCTGCCAGTGCGTTTTCTCGGCGGTCTGCTCGCCGCCCTGTTCGGCCTGTCTTTGGGGCGTGAGGGCCCCTCCATCCAGATCGGCGCGTCCGGCGCACAATTCCTGTCACACCGCATGCGCGGCGAAAAACGCGAAGACGTGCAGGAGCACTATCTGGTGACCGCGGGTGCGGCCGCCGGCCTGTCCGCGGCGTTCAGCGCCCCGCTGTCCGGCATGATGTTCGCGCTGGAAGGCATCCACCGCAGCTTCTCCCCGGCCATCCTCATGGGCGCGACCGCCGCCTCCCTGACCGCGGATTTTGTTTCGAAATACTGTTTCGGCTTGACCCCGGTCCTTGATTTCGGGGATATTCGGCAGTTGCCGCTCGGCGATTACATGTGGTTGATTCCGCTCGGCATCATCGCCGGGCTGGTCGGTTCGTTGATGAACCGCTCCTTGTTGGGATTGCAAACCTTGTACGGCAAACTGCCCGACTGGCTTCGCCCGATGATAGCCATGGCGATCGCCCTGCCGGTCGGACTATGGTTGCCTGACGTGCTCGGAGGCGGCTCGAATCTCGTACAAACCGCCGAGCGTGGACATCCCGGCCTGCTTATGCTGTGCATCCTACTGGTCGTAAAAATCCTGTTCACCAGCACGAGTTTCGGTTCCGGCGTGCCCGGCGGCATTTTCATGCCGATTCTTGCGGTCGGCGCGCTGGCGGGCGGCGCGTTCGGCACGCTCGGCCATGACCTGTGGGGGCTTTCCGCCCAGGCGATCCCCGTATTCGCGGTATGCGTCATGACCGGCACGCTGGCGGCATCGGTCAAAACCCCGATCACCTCGATCCTGCTGACTGTCGAAATGTCCGGCACCCTGACCCACATGCTGCCGGTCGCCGCAGCCGCGTTCATCGCGCTGCTCGTCTCTGACTTGCTGCGTACGAAACCGATTTACGGCGTGCTGCTGGAACGCTACATGCGCGCGCAAGGTCAGGCGGCGAAACTGCCCGGCAATCTGGGTTCCGGCATCATGGACTTCCCGCTGGAAATGGGCGCGCCCGCCGACGGGCATCGCGTGCGCGACGTTGCATGGCCGTCCGGATGCCTGATTATTGGACTTCGGCGGGGTGAACACGAAATCGTTCCGCGTGGCGACACCATGCTGCGGGGTGGCGATTACCTGATCGTACTGTTCAGCGGTCAGGAGGAACAGACCGTCCGCGCAGCGCTGCGACGGCTATGTGACGCGGAAGAGACCGAATCCGCCGCCTCGCCGCGCTGATTGATGCCGCGGTTGCCTGCGTGGGCTGTTTGGTGCCGACGGGACAGTGCCATCTGTCGTCAGTCGTCGTTGTTCGGTGCTCGTGCTGCCGGCTGATTGTTGAGATTCTGCGGGTTTGCGGTGTGGCCTGGGCGTGTGTCATGGTCGGTGCGCGTGTGGACTGGATCGGTTTTCGGTTTCCGTTTTCCGGTTTGGTCCGTGGTTCGGGTGTTCTGGGTGTCTGGCACGCCGGCGGTCGATTGGATGGCGTAATCAGATCCCTGTGATTCCGCGCTTCTGCGATGATGCCGTGGTTGGCGGCCGGACATGGTCCGGCATGGGTGTGGACTGGTTCTGATTTTGTCCTATGTTCTCCGATTTGATCCGTGATTCGGGTGTTCTGAGTGGTTGGTTTGGTGATGGTTGATGATTGTAGTGCGCTCGGATTGTTGGTATTCCGCGGGTTTGTGGTGTGATTGTGGTCGGCAGTGTGTGTCATGGTCGGTGCCGGTGTGGACTGGTTCCGATTTCGTCGTGCGATTCCCGATTCGGTCCATGGGTTCGGGTGGTACTGTGCTTGGTGGTCTGGTGTCCGGTTCCTGTGGTGATGGCGGATTGTTGGGATTCTGCGGTTTTGTGGTGATGCTGTGGCTGGTGGCCGGGTGCGGTCCGGCACAGGCGCGGACTGGATTGGTTTTCGGTTTCCGCTCTCCGATTCAGTCCATGGGTTCGGGCGGTTGCGGGCTCGGTGGTCTGGTGCCCGGTTCCCGTGGTGATGGCGGATTGTTGGGATTCTGCGGTTTTGTGGTCCGGCACAGGCGCGGACTGGATCCGTTTTCGGTCGGTGCTCTCCGATTCGGTGCGGGCCGCTCGCCCGCTCGCCCAGTCATCCGTGTGCCCGCCGTGTTAACACGAATGACTGCGAAGTTACCCCGGCGAAACGTTATTGCAACCGCTAGTCGAATCTCGAATACCTATGGTGAGGGTAATCGAGAGAGGACTACATATGGCAGACGCACTATCAACTGCGCGGCGCCATCGGTTCCTGATACTGACTTGCATGCTTGCCATGCTGGTTCCGATGGCGTTCCTCGCATTCCCATCATCCGCACAGGCCGCCGAAGCGGTCACAACCTGCAATCCGACCGCCACCAACGGCTGCGTGAACGGCATCCTGCAAGATGCTTCCAAACAACCTGTTGCCGGCGCGACCGTCACCCTGTCCGGCAAGGAATCGGCGACCACAACCACCGATTCGACTGGAAAATGGGCGTTCTCAGTGACCGCGGACGGCTCATACACCGTCACCATCGACAAGTCGGTCGCCTCAAGCCACGGCTTGCCCGGTAACACGGCGACCGTGAGCATCGACAAAAGCGATTTCTCCAAGCAGCGGGCGGTCGTCCGCTTCGACAAGGCAAACGTGACGGATTCTTCAAGCTCCGGCAAGGCTTCCGGCTCGGCATCATCGTCAAGCAAAGCCAAGTCGGGCAGCTCAAGCTCCACAACCGACAGCTCGTCGGCGTCAAGCTCATCCGGCAGCTCCAGCAATTTCGGCCAGCGCTTCTGGCAGCAGCTTTACTCCGGCTTGATTTTCGGCCTCATGCTCGCGCTGATGAGTGTCGGCATGAACCTCGTCTACGGCACCACCGGACTGAGCTCCTTCTCCCACGGCGAGCAGGTCACGCTCGGCGGCCTTATGGCGTATGTCGGCACGCAGATGCTGCATTGGCCGCTCATCGTCTCCGGCATTTTCGCTATCGCGATCGGCGCGCTGACCGGCCTCATCCAGAACGAAGTCATCTGGGCGCCGCTGCGCCGCAAGCATGTCGGCCCGCTGCAGCAGATGATTGTCACCATCGGCCTGTCCATGGTGCTGCAATACCTGTTCCAGTTCTTCTTCGGCGGCAGTACGAAAGGCATTGTCACCTCGGTGGAACGGGGCTTCCAAATCGGCCCGATCACCACTGACCGCGCGACACTGATTTCCGCGGCCATTGCAATCGTGGTCATCGCCACCGTCACGTACTTCCTGTACCACACGCGGTTCGGCCGGGCCACGCGAGCCGTCTCCGACAACGCCGCACTCGCTGCGGCGTCCGGCATCAACGTAGAACACGTGGTGCGGATTGTGTGGATCCTGTCCTGCGCGCTCGCTGCACTTTCCGGCGTGCTCATGGGCATCTACCTCAACGGCATCGCGTGGAACACGGGCGCGGTCCTGCTGCTGCTCATGTTCTCCGCGGTCACACTCGGCGGCCTGGGCACCGCGCCGGGCGCGCTCGTCGGCGCCCTCATCATCGGCGTCGTGGCGGATATGAGCTCGCTCATCATCCCCAACGACATGCGCTACGCTTCGGCGCTCGCGATCCTCATCATCGTCCTGCTGTTCCGTCCGCAGGGCATCTTCGGCAAAGCACAGAGGGTGGGCTGAACCATGGATTTCCTTACGATTATCACCAATTCGTTGGGCGAACTGATTGCGCCCACAACCGCCGCCTACGCGCTTGCGGCGATCGGCTTGAACATTCACTTCGGCATGACCGGCCTGTTCAACATGGGCCAGGCGGGATTCATGCTGCTGGGCGCCTACGGCTTCGCGGTCACCCAGTCCATGGGCTGGAGCATTCTCGGCTCCCTGTGCATGGCGTTGTTCCTGTCGTTCCTGTTTGCGCTGTTGCTTGGCATTCCGACGCTCAAGCTCGGGCCTGACTACCTGTCGATGGTTACGCTTGCGGCCGCTGAAATCGTTCGCATTATTGGCCGCTCTACCGCGATGACCAAGATTACCGGTGGTTCCGGCGGCATCTCTCCGCAGGATTTCACGGAGAAGTTCGAAGCGCTTTCGCCACTGCCCGACGGGCAATCGACCTTCCTGCTATGGACCTACTCGAACAATACGGCGAACTCCTGGTGGATCCGCATCGTCGCCTGGGTGCTGGTCGGCGTCGCACTGTTCCTCACCTGGCGCTGGTTCAACTCCCCGTGGGGCCGTGTGCTCAAAGGCATCCGCGAGGATGAGAACGCGGTGCGCTCGCTGGGCAAATCGGTGACCCGCTTCAAGATCCAGTCGCTGTTCCTGGGCGGTGCGTTCGGTGCGCTCGCCGGCATCATCTTCGTGCTGCCGCGTTCCGTACAGCCTGATTCCCTGGGCCGTCAGGTTACCTTCTACACGTGGACGATTCTGCTGATGGGCGGTGCGGCGACCGTCTTCGGCCCGCTGATCGGCTCGTGCGTGCTGTGGGTGGCACTCACGCTGATCAAGGAGTTCATGCGCGGCACGATTCCGACGACCGTGATCTCCTCCGACCAGGTGGAGGCGCTCGGCTGGGTGATTATGGGCGTCGCGCTCATGTGCATCGTGATATTCAGGCCGCAAGGCATTCTCGGCGACCGAAAGGAGTTGGCGTTCAATGCGTAAGTCAACATCACAACAAGCAACATCGCAGCAAACCGGGAAGAACGCGACCGATGATTTCGGCGACAAGCCCTTCCAGCAGCAGGCGTATGTGTCGCAATCCGACGCCTCAGGTGCTGCGGCACCCGGTTCCCTTACTCCCGAGGCGGATTTGCCGCGTTGGGCGACCCGCGCGCCCGAGGGTGAGAAACTCGAATCCACGCAGTACGCGGACCGCGTGCAACACGATCTGTCGTTCGTGAAAGCCGCGCCCGGTGTGGCCAAGCCGGATCCGATCCTCGTGGCGGACAACATCACCCGTAAATTCGGTGGTGTCACCGCCGTCGACGTGCAGCATTTCGAGATCGAACGGCACGGCATCACCGCGCTGATCGGCCCGAACGGCGCCGGCAAAACCACCTTCTTCAACCTCATGACCGGTTTCGACACCCCGAACACCGGCACGTGGGAATTCGACGGCAAACCGCTGAAATCTGAATCTCCGGAGCAGGTGGCGCGCATGGGTATGGTCCGCACCTTCCAGTTGACCAAAGTCATGAGCCGCCTGACCGTCATGGACAACATGCTGCTGGGCGCCCCCGTTCAACCGGGTGAAGGTATGCTCGCAGCGCTGTTTCCTGCCCGTTGGCGCAAGCAGGAGGAGAAAAACCGCGAAAAGGCCGAACGCCTGCTCAAACGCTTCCTGCTGTGGAAGAAGAAGGATGATTTCGCCGGATCGCTTTCCGGTGGCCAGCGCAAACTGCTCGAAATGGCGCGCGCGCTGATGAGCGACCCGCAGCTGGTCATGCTCGACGAGCCGATGGCCGGCGTGAACCCCGCGCTCAAGCAGTCGCTGCTCGACTGCATCATGGCACTGCGCGAAACCGGCACGACTGTGCTGTTCGTCGAACACGACATGAATATGGTCCGGCATATCGCCGATTGGGTGACGGTCATGGCGGAAGGCAAAATCGTGGCCGAAGGCGTACCGAAGAACGTGATGTCCGACCAGGCGGTCATCGACGCGTACCTGGGCGCCCGAGCGAACATCGACTTGGGCGATGACGCGGCGCTTGAGAAGCTTGAGGAGGAACAGCATGAGTGACGTAACAGTAAGCGAACGCGAAAACCCCACCGCCGCTGCCGGCACAGATACGCCCGCGGAAGGCACGCTGCCGCGCTCGCAAGTGCACGTCGGCGAGCCGGAAGGCGACCCGCTTATGGACGCACAGGACCTGATCGCCGGCTATCTGCCCGGTGTGAACATCCTCAACGGCGCTTCGCTGACCCTGCATGACGGCGAAATCGTCGGCATTATCGGCCCGAACGGTGCCGGCAAATCAACCCTGCTCAAATCCCTGTTCGGTCTGGTGCACATCCGGTCCGGCAAACTGCTGCTGCGCGGCGAGGACATAACGAATATGCGCGCCGACAAGCTGGTCTCGCGTGGCGTGGGCTTCGTACCGCAGACGGAGAACGTGTTCCCGTCGCTGACCATCGAGGAGAACCTGCGGATGGGGGCGTTCCAAGCGCCGAAACTGTTCAAGGAACGGTTCGAATACGTCAGTTCGATCTTCCCAAAACTCGCCTCGCGCAAGGACCAATTGGCCGGATCGCTGTCCGGCGGCGAACGGCAGATGGTCGCGATGGGCCGCGCGCTAATGATGAAACCGTCCGTGCTGCTGCTTGACGAGCCGTCCGCCGGCTTGTCGCCGATGCTGCAGGACGAGACTTTCATCCGCGTGAAGGAAGTCAACAAGGCCGGGGTTTCCGTGGTGATCGTCGAGCAGAACGCCCGCCGCTGCCTGCAGATCTGCGACCGCGGGTACGTGCTCGACCAAGGCCGCAACGCCTACTCCGGGCGCGGCCGCGACCTGCTCAACGACCCGAAGGTCATCTCCCTGTATCTGGGCAATCTCGAGGAGAAAGTCGAGGAAGAAGGCCGATAGACGGGGCGGTGTGCGGCGCCGGGGCATGTTGCTCGGCGCAGTGCGGAACAGTAACCGACCAAGGACGGGGGCGAAGCGGGGGACGTTCTGAGACCAGCCACCATAACACCGCATGATTCCTGCGGCCGGTGATTTGTTGATTTCGCTCTCGTGCCCGCGTTCCTTGGTTACTGTTCCACACCGTGCATGGTCATGTCAGATTCCGCAGGTGTGGCCGATGCGGCGACGCCCGGCCCCGGCTCGCCCCGCCGCTCTGGTTCCTGAATCCACGGAATACCGCCAATCCTCCGCCTGCATCGGCAGCGCGTCCCTCACCGCCATCCTCGCATCCCATGGTTACCTTTCCGCACCGTGGGTCTGGGTACCCGGCTCGGCTTGAGCGGAGGAGAATGGAGCCAACTGCGGGAGTCGTTATCGGGTCCGGTGAGCGGTCTGATCATGCCGCTGCCATGTCCCGGCTCCCAAGGCACAGCCCAACCCACCATCGTGGCGCCATCATCGCGGGGCTATCATCGCGGGACTTCTCGCGTGATTCGTGATTTGTCCCGTAAACTCCCAACGGGTTGATATTGGGCGTGTTGGTATTCCAACGTTTTCCTTGTCACATTATCGCCGGATCCCGTTTTCACGGATAAACTCCCGGGCATTTATCCGTCTTCTCGTGTTTTCGTCCGGAACTCCCGCGTTTCCCCCCGTATCCCTGATGCGCCGACGGCTCCTCGCGCCCGTGCCGCCGCTGTGCGTGCCAGCCCCGCACTTCGCCTTGCTTCGCCGCGCATCGGTTTCTCGGGGTGCGGCCGATTCCCAGGTGTGTCCGTTTCGCTTACTTGTGCCCGCCCGATTCCGAGCCCATCGTCGTGGGACTTTTCGTGTGATTCGCGGTTTGGCTTGTGAATTCCCAGTGGGCTGATATTGGGCGTGTTGGTATTCCAACGTTTTCCTTGTCACATTATCGCCGAATCCCGTTTTCACGGATAAACTCCCGGGCATTTATCCGCCTTCCCGCGTTTTCGCCGGGAACTCCCGCGTTCCCCCGTGTTCCTGATGCCGATGCCCGTCTCCGATGACCCCTTGCGCCCACACCACCTCACGCCCCGCGCCCCGAGCCAGCCCCATGTCTGATTGCACAACATTTCCTGTTGTTTTCGCATGTCACGGTCAGGAAACATCCGGCACACGCCTGCGTTGCAAACCACGCTTAGATTCACGGGTAAACGAAACGGCAAGCCTACATCACCGTAATGTCCAAGCGTCCGCTTCGCGGCAATGAATCAGCATGGGAGAGAGGAAACTGATCATGCGATACTCAACATCATCAACATCATCAACGCCGTCAACATCATCGCGCAAGTCAATGAAACGCACCCTTATGTGCGCCACCGCCGCCGTCGCCGCACTGACCCTGGCATTGTCCGGCTGCGGCTCCTCGTCGTCAAGCGGGTCGGCGTCCAGCAGTTCGAACGACGGATTCGTGCTCGGCGCACTGTTCCCGCAGACCGGCTCGCTGGCGTACATGTCCCCGCAGGAGGAAGGCGCGGTCAAGCTCGCCCTCAAGGACATCAATGATGCGGGCGGCGTGCTCGGCAAGAAGGCCACGTCGGTGAGCGCGGATACTTCGGACGCCGATCACGCGGACCAGAATACGTCCGGCACCCAGTCGGTGCTGTCCAAGAAGCCGTCCGCGATCATCGGTCCGGCGTCCAGCTCCGTGGTCAAGAACGTGTACAAGGAGATTTCCGCGGCAAAAGTCCCGCTGATTTCCATGGGCGCAACCTCCGCGAGCCTGTCCGGCGTTGACCCGTATTTCTTCCGCACGGTCGCTCCTGATAGCGTGCAGGGTGCGGTGCTTGGCAACGTGATCGCCCAGGATGGCGTGCAGAAACTCGCCATCGCCTCGTTCAACGATGATTACGGCACTGGCCTGCGCGACACCATCGCCAAGACCGCCGAGGCTGCGGGCGTGGATGTCGTCTACGGCAAGGATCAGGCCTTCGACCCGACCGAAACGAACTTCTCCTCGCTCGTGTCCACCATCAAAGCCTCCAACCCGGACGCCATCGCGATTATCGCCTTCGACCAGACCAAGGCGCTCATCAAGGAAATGATCAGCCAGGGCATTGATACCACGAAGCTGTATCTGGTCGATGGCAATACCTCCGACTATGCCGACACGTTCGACAAGGGCACGCTCAAGGGCGTGACCGGCACGATTCCGGGCGCCCACGCGACTGCGGACTTCCAGAAGAAGGTCAAGTCCATGGAAAGCAGCGTCAAGGATTACACCTATGCGGCTGAAACGTATGACGGCGTGATTCTGTTTGCACTCGCTGCGCAGAAGGGCGGCAAGACCGACGGCGAGACCATCCAGAAGAACCTGCTCGCGGTGTCGGGCGCGAATGGCGGCACGAAGTGCAAGTCCTATAAGGAATGCGTGGCGCTGCTGAAGGACGGCAAGGACATTGAGTATGTTGGCCAAACCGGTATCGGCCCGTTCAACAAGGACCACGATCCGAGCTCAGCGAATATCGGCGTGTACAAGTACGGCGAGGACAACAAGCCGGTGTTCGACCACGTCCAGTCTGGCAAGGTGGCGTGACCGGCGGGGACGCCCTGTTCCGTCTGATATGACGGGCCATCGATGACCGGTGTCGCAAGCACGTGATCGCTTGCGACACCGGTTTGTCGTGTTCGCGATGCTTGTCACGCTCGCCACGCGTTTGATGCTTGCGGTACCATGGGGGATTGCCGCATATCGCGGTGATGCGAGTAAGTATGGCGGGTGTTTCGCCGCGTGATTGTTCGGGAGTGACAGATGGCAGAACATAAGGGACGGGACGTCGGGGTCCCGGACGTGGACGGCGTCACTGCGCTGACGGACGCGCCCGGCGGGATCGGTTCGGCCCCGGCACACGAGCCGAAGCCCGAAACGTTGGCAATCCAGAGAATCAGATCAGAGGCCGGGCCTGTCGGCGCAGCCGCCTCGCCGAATCCGCCGCAGATCTCTTTGGCCCCTATCAAGAAGCTGCGCGCACAATTCAACCCGCTGGCGGACGGCTTGGTGTACCTCGTGGTGTTCATCGGCGGGTTTGTCGGGACTGCCGCGCGCTATGGGCTGTCGGCGTTGTGGCCGGCTCATGATACGGGATTCCCGGTGGCGACGTTCGTCGCGAATATGGCCGCGTGCCTGCTGTTTTCCTTGCTGACCGAGACGATGGCGTCCGCGTCGTGGCTTCGCCGCCGGGTGCGGCAGCTGGCCAGCCGCGGGCTTGGGCTGGGGTTATGCGGCGGATTGTCGACGATGTCGACGGTGATGCTGGAGGGCCTGCGTGACATCCTCGGCCACGATCCATGGATGGCGGTCTCGTATATGCTTGCGAGCATGGTGGGTGGCGTGCTGTGCTGCGTGGCCGGTGTGTGCCTTGCCCACGTGTTCACGGCGTCCCGTGCGGCGCAGTCGATGCGCAGGATGTCTTTGGGATCCAGTCCCGCTCATGGCGTCCATGCCGTGAAAATGAACCAGGATGCCGCTGCGGTCGGCGCCGATTCCGGCGATAGCGTAGGTGCAGATGTGGCCGATGGCACGGCCAATGGTATGCCGGCATCGTTCGAGCCGACGCCGATTACTGCGGAAATCCCGATGGTTCCTGATCCCGTGACCGGGGAGGTGCACTGATGCTGCTCGTATGCGTGTTCGGCGGATTGGGAACGATGGTCCGCTACATTTTCGACGTGTCGATTCGCCGCTGGTGGCATCATGCGTTCCCTCTGGCGACCCTGCTGGTCAACGTGATCGCCTCGTTCTGCGCGGGCATGGCGGTGGCCGGGTATGTGTACCATACGGTGGACCAGGCGACGAGCCTGATGTTCGTCGCCGGGTTCCTGGGCGGGATGTCGACCTTTTCGGCCGCGGTCAGCGAGATGGTGTCGCTGGTGCGTAACCGCCGCTGGTGGCTGGCGCTTGTGTACGCAGTGATAAGCATCGTGGTGCCGCTGGTGTGCGCGGCGGCGGGTTGGGCGTTGGTCGTCCTCGCCCGGTGACGGGTACGTGCGTGGCGGCGCATGCCCGTTGGGGCAGAGCGCCAAGGTCAGGGACCGGAGAGTCGTGTTCGGCGTCGAACCGTTTCGATAGTACAATGGCCGATAGCAGGATGGCAGATGCCGCACGTGCGCGTCGATACCCCGAAGGCGGGGCAGCCGCAGGCGGAACCGTGAGGAGCAATACGTGGTCGGAATGCGTGATGTGGCCAAAAAGGCCGGAGTATCGGTAAGCACAGTGTCGCTGGTGGTGAACGCCTCCGGCTACGTTTCGGACGAAATGCGCAGCAAAGTCGAGCGGGCGATGCGCGAGCTGGACTACATCCCCAACGAACTGGCACGCAACCTGTACCGCGGGCGGACCGGCATGATCGGCGTGATTGTGCCGACATTGCGTCATCCGTTTTTCGCGACGTTGGTGTCCGCGTTGCAGGGGCGGCTCGCGAAGCATGAATTGCAGACTTTGCTGTGTTCTACAGCTGATGCGGATACCGGTGAGGCGGAGTATGTCAGCCGCCTGCGCCGGCATATGATGGACGGAATCATCATGGCCGCCCATACTGATCATCCTGCGGATTACTGGACATCGATTGGCCGGCCTGTTGTCGCGTTCGACCGTGCGCTGGGCGATACCATCGCTACAGTCCGTTCCGATCATGAGCAGGGCGGTCGGCTGGTTGCCGAGCAACTGGTGAAGTCGGGGGCCCACCATGTGGTGATGGTCGGCGGCCCACGCAGTCAGTTCGATGATCGCGGCGAAGGGGCGACCACATTCCCCACGGTGCGGTATTTCCAGACGCTGGGCGAGCGGCTTGACGCGGCTGGAATTCGGCATGAGTATGTGGCATGCGGACCGGTCACAGATGTCGAAGGGTATGCGCGGGCGGTGCATCTGCTGTTCGACCGCCTCAGCGAATCGCGTTCCGGCGGTTCTGCCTGCGGTTCTGCCCACGATTCTGGCGTCGGCGATGCCGGGATTCCGCCGGTCGATGCGATTGTCGGTTCTGACGTGGTCGCTGCATGCGCGGTGAAAGAGGCGTTCGCGCACGGGCTGAACGTGCCGCGTGATGTGCAGATCATCGGGTATGACGGCACATGCTTGGTAGATTGCGCCGGATTGACGCTGACGGTCATCAAGCAGGATTTCGATACGATTGCCGAACGGTTGGCTGCACGTATCGTCGACGCCGTCAACGAGCCGGAAGGTCGGGAATCCAAGGACGGTGAGGATTCCAAGGCCGGCAAGGAATCCAACAACGCCGCGGCGGTCGATATCGTGCCGGTATCCCTGCGTATCGGCGACACCACCCGGCCTGTAGCCTAGCGGCCTGCCAGGCGGGGGAACAATTCCGAGGGCAGGACGGGCCTGCCTTCTCCGGAAATTGGTCCAGTGGTCGTTCACTTGCCGACCACTGCGAAACCCCGCGGAAATACGGCGATGATTGGCTGTCACCAGTATGAGGCGCACGCCAAGAGGTCCAATCCAACCCGCGGCCGTGCGCCATCGGAACGACACCGGGAGATGGCTATGGGCGACAACGACAGTGACGGGACATTCCTCGCATCCGCTGCGGGCAAACCCGCCGAACTGGCCTCCATACTCGCCGGCCGGGTCACGGCAGGGCAATACCCGCCCGGCACGCGACTGCCCGGCGAACGTGAGCTCGCCGCGACCTTCCACGTCTCACGCGGCACGGTCCGCGATGCCATCGCCATCCTCGCGCAACGCCACGTGGTACGCACCAAATGGGGTGCCGGCACCATCGTGCTGGACACCGACGAGGCGTCCCTCGCCATCGAGACGGTATTGAGGCAAGCCGACCACGAACGTGGCAATATCCGCGAGCTGCGGGACCTGGTCGAGCCGCCCATGGCCGCACTCGCCGCACGCAGGGCATCGCCTTCGGACCTGGTGACACTCCACGGCATCATCGACCACACCGACATCCGGATGACGCCACGCGAATCCTTGCGAATGGACATGGCGTTCCATCTGGCGCTCGCCGAAAGCACCGGCAATCCGCTGCTGGCGGCGCTGCTGCGGTTTGTCAACGATTCCGCGGAAGCCACGCGGGCCGGTACACACAGCACGGTTACGAGACGCCGCGTCTCACTGGATGGACACCGTGCGATCTTCGCGCGCGTCCAAGCCGGTGACGCGCCCGGGGCCCAGCAGGCGATGCTTGACCATCTGCGGGCCATCGGCGGGATGGATGTTCTCGGCATCCAGCCACAACGGCCGGCGGGGCTGATGGAACCAACAAAGCCAATGGAACCAACAAAGCCAATGAAGCCAACGAGGCAAGCGAGGGACGAACGATGAGCATCATCCACCTGCCAAGCCATCCGGATACCGTGCGGTGGGGCACCCTGCCCGCCCGTGGCGACCGGCCCGTCGCCGCCATCAACGCCGGGGACACGCTGCATATCGACACGCTCAGCCATGAGGGCCTGCTGGAAGAACAAGGCAAGGATCCGCTGGGATTCTTCCAGGCGCAGGGCGTCGCGTCATCCGACATCCTCGCGGATGCGGCCGCCATCGCCGCAGAATCGGACCATCCGCACGGTTCCGGACCGCACGTGGTCAACGGTCCGGTCGAAGTGCGCGGGGCGAAGCCCGGAGACTGGCTGGCCATCGATATCCTCCGCCTCTCCCCGCGCGTCGACTACGGCATCATCTCGAATCGCCACGGCAAAGGCGTACTGCCGTCCATGCCCGAAGCCGGGCGGCGGACGGTCAGCATCTTCGCCCGGCGCATGCGCGTCAACGGCAAGGCCGTCGGCGTCATGCGGAAAACCGGCCCGGACGCCATCGACGCCTACCATACGTACCTGGCCGGCGGTGCGCCGGCGAGCCTGCCCGAGCCGGACGACCCCGATACTGTGGCCTTCCCGCTATGCCCGTTCCTTGGCATCATCGGCGTCACGCCGGACACTGGCGAGCATCTGAGCACCGTACCGCCTGGGGATTTCGGCGGCAACCTCGACATCAACCTCATGGTCGAAGGCACACGCCTGTACCTGCCGGTATTCGTAGACGGCGCCGGCCTGTACGCGGGCGACCCGCATTTCGCGCAAGGCGACGGCGAGGTCGCGCTAACCGCGCTCGAAGCGTCCCTGGAAGCCGACCTGCGTGTCGGGGTCATCGCCGGGCCTGATTTCACGCGACGTTTCGGTGTGTTGCAGGGGCCGCTGCTGGAAACCTCCGACTACCTGGTGACCACCGGCCGCGCCCTGCGCCTCGACGATGCGCTGGAACATTGCGTGGAGGAATCCCTGCGCCTGCTGGTCGACGGCTGCGGCTTCGACCGCGCGCACGCCTACGCGTACCTCAGCGCCGCCGCCGACTTCGATATCTCCGAGGCGGTGGACATCCAACGCGGCGTCCATGCGGCGATCCGACGGGCCGATATCGGCCGGTAGCAAGGCAGGACAGCGGCAGCACGGCAGTCGGCGGATGCCGGATGCCGGCAGAAGCAGACGCATCCCTCCCGTCGCCGCATACACCGAAGATGAGTACGGGACCGTTGGAACACAATCCAGCCTGATTTGGCCCAGCAGATGAAAGAGATGACATGGTACAAGCAGACACCACCACCGGACGCGCCAACGAATCGGCGGAACCAACCGACACCGGCAGGCAGCGCCTGATGCGCCTCGCCACGGCGACAGCCATCGCGTCCGCGCTCGCCGGCGTGGCGGCCGGCCTGCTCACGCTCATGCTTTACGGCGTGGAGCACCTGCTCCTTGGCTATGTGGAAGGCGTTTCGGCTCCCGGTCCGTTCGCGGTTCCCGCATGGCGGCGGGCGGTGTCGGTGTTCGTAGGGCTGTCGGTCGCGGCGGTGATCTGGTGGCTGCTGCGCACGCGCACCACCAAAGTGCCGTCGGTCAAACAGGCGGTGGGCGGCTCGCGCATGCCCGCCTGGCAGACCGTGGTGCACGTGATGCTGCAGATATTCATCGTCGGTTCGGGCGCCTCAATTGGCCGCGAAGTCGCCCCGCGCGAATTGGGCGCGCTGCTCGGCCAGCGGTTCGCGGGTTTGACTCGGCTTGGCAAGCGGGATACGCGCACACTCGTTGCAATCGCCGCCGCTGCGGGTCTCGCCGGCGTCTACAACGCGCCGCTCGCCGGAACTTTCTTCGCCACGGAAATTCTGCTGCGCGAAATCAGTCTGGAAACGGTGGCTTTGGCGTTCGGCGGCTCGGCATTGGCGGCGTGGACAGCCTCGCTGGTCAAAGGCACGCACACCTTCTACGATTTGGGGCATGTCAGTGCCCTGTTCACGCCGGACATCATCGCTTTCGCGCTGATTGCCGGCGCGGTGTGCGGGGTGTGTGGCGCCCTGTTCCGCCGCGGTTCCGCGTGGGCGGAATCGCATAAATCCACCGGTGTCACGTTGCTGTGGACCATGCCGCTGGCCGGCGCACTCACCGGCATCGCCGCAATCTGGCTGCCGCAGCTCATGGGCAACGGCCGCGCCCTGGGGCAGCTGGGGTTTTCGAGCGCGGTTGAACTGTCGGTCATTCCAGGGTTGCTGATCGGATTCGCGGCGAAAGCCGTGCTGACCCTGCTGACCATCCGCTCCGGCGCGTCGGGCGGTGTGCTGCAGCCGGGCATCGCGCTGGGCGCGTCGATGGGCGCGATCCTCGGCGTGCTGTGGATGACGTGCTTCCACACGAATGCGCTCGCTGTGTATGCGCTGATTGGCGCGTGCGCGTTGCTGTCCGCCTCCCAGCAGGCGCCGCTGATGGCGACCTGCCTGGTGATGGAGCTCGCCGCCGCGCCAGTCAACCTGTTCGTGCCCGCCGGTTGTGCGGTCGCGGTGAGCGCGCTGGTATGCAAGACGCTCATGCCGCATCTCGACGCGTGGCACCCGCTGGCCGGTGTCGCCGCCCGCACTCACCGTTGAACCCAATCCCACACTGGGTGCGCTGATTCACGGTCGGATGCGGGAGATTGCGCTGAATCGGCCATTGGGCGGATAATCTCCCGGGAGAATTGTCGAGTTCGGCCCCGTTCCGTGAGAACTCCCAACGACATCGTTGGAATCATGCGGCTCGCAAAATCGGGCTGTTGGGAGTTTGTCGCCAGATAGACGCAATTGCGCTAATCTCCCGCGGAAAGTCGGGACTTTACACATTTATGGCCCGTCTCGGCGTAAAGTTCCAATTATCTCGGGAATCATGTGTCCGCATCCGCAGAATCGAATGTCGAAACGCACGGTATGGCAAAGTGACCATGGAACGGGAGAGTGCCGTGCAACGCTCACTGCCATCGGATCGTTGATATTCTGCGGTTTTGATTCCGCGTCGCAGCCGTCTCTGCCAGCCTGACTCTCCGCGGCCGCGCAATCGATGATCAACATTCATCGTATGGAAAGTAACCGTGAAGCGGGACGGATGCGCGACGCTCACCGCCCCGCCCGTGTACGATGCGAGGCATGGACGACAATCAGCGCAATCATGACCGGGATGCCCACAACCAGGGCGCTCGCGACCAAGACGTAAACAGCCGAGATGCCGGCAGCCAGGACACCCGCAACCAGAGCGCCGGCAACCGGGACACTCATACCCAAGCCCCCCGCACCCCAGCCGAAACCGTCCCGCCCACCCTCGCGCAATCGCACTCCGGTCGTCGCATCCTCCGCGGCCGCATCTACCGTCATTTCAAGGGCGACCGGTATCTTGTGGAGGATTTCGCCACGGATTCCGAGTCCGGCCTGCCGGTGGTGGTGTATCGCAAACTGTATGATGACGGTTCGCTGTGGGTACGTCCGCTCGAGATGTTCGCCGGCGAGGTCGACCGCGCGAAGTATCCCGACGTCCGGCAGCGCTACCGATTCGAACTCGAGGATGTTCCCAGTGTGAATCATCGCTGAATTCCTGGCACCGGCTAGCCTCGCAGCCTCGCGTGCCCCGTTCCTCCCCTCGGATGCATGCGCCTTCCTTGGTATGCCCCGCCTCCATCGCTCTTGCAACACCAGAGAGCCCCGTATTCGGCACAGTTTCGCCGATATTCCGCGTGTCGCAAGGCATCATGACCACCCCCGCACGTACGATATCAAACCGGTTCGATACGCGTTCGGAATCGTTCGGGAATAATGATGGCGGACGGCGACTCGAATCGTCAGATCCATGAAAATCCGCCGAAATCCGCCGAAATCCGCTACACTGTAAGTGTTCTGTGTTTGGCGCCAAAGGAGGGTCAATGAAGAATAAAGTCCAACTCATCACCTACGCCGACAGGCTCGGTGACGGCACCATCGCATCCCTGACCGATGTGCTGCGCACCCGCTTCAACGGCGTGTACGAAGGCGTGCACATACTGCCGTTCTTCACCCCGTTCGACGGTGCCGACGCCGGCTTCGACCCGGTGGACCACACCAAGGTCGACCCGCGTCTGGGCACGTGGGACGATATCGCCGAACTGTCCAAAACGCACGACATCATGGTCGACACCATCGTCAACCACATGTCGTGGGAATCCAAGCAATTCCAAGACGTCATGAAGCGCGGCGAAAACAGCCCCTACTACGGGATGTTCCTCACCATGTCGAGCGTCTTCCCCGACGGAGCCACCGAAGAGGACCTCGCCGGCATCTACCGCCCGCGCCCGGGCCTGCCGTTCACCCACTACACGTGGGGCGGCAAGACCCGTCTCGTGTGGACCACCTTCACCCCGCAGCAGGTCGATATCGACACCGACTCCAAGGAAGGCTGGGATTACCTGCTGTCCATCCTCGACCAGCTGTCGCGCAGCCACGTGAGCTACATCCGCCTCGACGCGGTCGGCTACGGCGCCAAGCAAGCCAAGACCAGCTGCTTCATGACCCCCAAGACCTTCGACCTCATCGGCCGCATCAAGGCGGAAGCCGAATCCCGCGGCCTGGAAACGCTGATCGAAGTGCACTCGTACTACAAGAAGCAGGTCGCCATCGCCAGCAAGGTCGACCGCGTCTACGACTTCGCGATCCCGGGCCTGCTGCTCCACGCGCTGACCACCGGCAAGACCGAGCCGATCGCACACTGGGTCGACGTGCGCCCGAACAACGCGGTCACCGTGCTCGACACGCATGACGGCATCGGCGTCATCGACATCGGTTCCGACCAGCTCGACCGCAGCCTCAAAGGCCTCGTGCCCGACGAGGAGGTCGACCAGCTCGTCGAAACCATCCACGAGAACACCCACGGCGAATCCCGCGCCGCGACCGGTGCCGCCGCCAGCAACCTCGACCTCTATCAGGTCAATTCCACGTATTATTCGGCGCTCGGCTGCAACGACCAGCATTACCTTGCCGCGCGTGCCGTGCAGTTCTTCCTGCCCGGCGTGCCGCAGGTGTACTATGTCGGCGCGCTCGCCGGCGCGAACGACATGGAGCTGCTGCATCGCACGAATGTCGGCCGCGACATCAACCGGCACTACTATTCCGTAGAGGAGATCGACCGTAATCTCGAACGTCCGGTCGTCAAGGCGCTCAACGCCTTGTGCCGCATGCGCAACCAGCTTGACGCATTCGACGGCGAGTTCACCTTCAGTCATGAGGGCGATACGCTGACCTTCGATTGGAAGGGCGAGACCACGTCGGCGAGCCTCACGTTCGAACCGAAACGCGGCCTGGGTGTTGATAACCAGGCTTCCGTGTGCACACTGCGCTGGTCGGATGCGGCTGGCGGGCATGAAACCGACGACCTGCTGGCCGCTCCGCCGACAGTCGCCTGAAACGATTGACTGCCGCTGCCGACCCTGATGGGCTGGTGGCGGCAGTCACATAACAAGTCACATAACAAGCCGCATAGCGAAGGCATTGCAAGGCATAACAAAGGGGATTTGACATGACCGACAATGAGACCGGCGGTGCTGCCGGCAAGAAGCCTGGCAACGGGTATGTCCGACCGGGTATCGATGACCGTCCTGACTTGGACAAGGCGTTGACGCCGGAACAGAAAATCGCGGTGAGCCGTCTCGCCGTTCCGCTTCCGACGCAGCCGAAAGGCGAAGATTCCGCGGCGTCCGTAGGCGTGCAGGAAACGCGCATGGGCGCTGAAAGCGGTACGCCAGTCGCTGCGATGGCGAATTCTGTGGATGCGGCGGTGCTCGATCCGAGTTCCGCGTTCAACGATATGCGCGACCCGATGGTCAGCGCTGATGGGCATCGGCCGTCCAAGAGCGAAATCGTGAGGCTTGGCGTCGGTTTCACGCTGAGTGCCGTGGTGTGCGCCATCCCGTGGGTCGCGTTGAGCACGGTGATTCTGCCGCAAGTGTTGCAGAACATCAATCCTGCCACCAAGGAATCCATGCTCGGCACCATCAACGCGGTCGGTTCCATTGTCGCGCTGCTGGCGAACGTGATTTTCGGCACGCTGTCTGATATGACGCGCAGCCGTTTTGGCAAGCGCACCCCGTGGATTGTGGTCGGCGGCCTGGTCGCCGGTCTGTCTGTCGGTCTGATCGCGATTTCGCAGCATAGCTTCCCTACGATTCTTGTACTGTGGTGCATGGCCCAGCTGGGATACAACGTCATGCTCGCCCCGTTCGTGGCGACCATGTCCGATCGTGTGCCGGACAAGGTTCGTGGCACCATTTCCGGCTTCTATGGTGCGGGTATCGCTACCGGTCAAACGCTTGGCAATGTGGTCGGCGCGCGTTTGAACGACCATGGCGCTTCCGGCGTTACGCTCGGCTGGCTGATTGGTGCTGCAGCGTTTGCGTTGATCGGCATCATCACGGTTATTGTCTGGCCGCGGGAGAAGTCCAACGTGAACGAGAAGCGTGAGAATATCACGGTGAAGTCCGTGCTCATGAACTTCCGTCCGCCGCGTCACGCGCCTGACTTCTACTTCGCGCTGGTGGGCCGCACCCTGATGATGGGCGGCTACTGGATGATCAACGGCTATCTGTTCTACATTTCGCAGGATTACATTTTCGCCGGGCAGCCTAAGGCGAAGGATTCCGCGAATGCGTTGATTGCCGTGATGGGCGTGATCACGCTGGTGGTTTCGCTGATTGCCGCGCTGACCGCCGGTCCGATTACCGATAAGATCGGCCGTCGCAAGCTGCCGGTTGCGCTGGCCAGCTGCCTGTTCGCTGTCGGTATTGTGATGCCGCTGGCGATGCCGAGTCGCGTCGGCATGCTGCTGTTTGCTGCGATCGCAGGCTTAGGGTACGGCGTGTACAACGCGATCGACCAGGCGCTGAACGTTTCCGTGCTGCCGAATCCGGAGGAGGCGGGCAAGGATCTGGGCATTTTGAACCTTGCGAATACGCTGTCCACGGTGATCGGCTCGGTGCTCACGTCGACGATCATCAGCATTTCCAAGGGCATGCATCATGTAACGGCTACCCCACCGTCCGCCTATCGCGTGGTGTTCATCGTCGCCATCGTGATTGTGCTGGTCGCCGCCTACCTAATCATGCGCATCAAGAAAGTGAAGTGACGCCGCGGGCGGTTTGCCCTGCGCAAGTGCGTGTGGCTCGACGACGGTGGCGGATTTTAAACGTTCGGTTGCGGGCAGCGCGCTTTGTGCTAGTGCGTGTGGCTGCGCCGTCTCGCAAAGCCTCGCAACGCCTGAGCGTGTGTGATGCGCGCGATGGATGCGATGTGCCGGCCGGGTGCCTGTTCCCCCTCATTGCGGGGCGAAACAGGTGCCCGGCCGCTTGCGTTTTCGCACTGGCTGTGCAGGTGAAGGCATCCCGGCACGCCTGCGACCGCAGCCCCCCTCCGATTTGGCGAGATATTCAGATTGGATTCTGAAAAACTCTCGGATTCGCCCTTCTGCCGCGAGATATTGAGAGATTTTTCTGAATATCTCGCGTCTGGACATGTTTTCGCGAGATTTTCAGATTCTGGCGAGTCCTCACAGCGATGGCGGATTCTTGAGAACCGCGGAATATCAACGATGTGATGGCGCCTCGTTCGTGCGGGCTGGTCCATAGAATCTCAATAAATCTCGGATTTGCGTTCCCGTCGGAGTTTTTCAGAGTTTTTTCTGAAAATCTCACTGATTTCGACGTTTCGCTGAGATATTGAGATTGCGCATTGAGAACTGAAGACCGGCAGAATCGATTCACAGGTTCATCTGCCCCTGTCTCATGCCGGTCGTGCAGGTGCGTAACGGCCAATCGTGGTGGCGTGCAATTGCGGCGCCACCCGTCGCTGATGCGGGCCCATATCGTGGTGCGTGCAATCGTGGCAGTCTCGTTCATCCTCACACAAACCGGTTACGCTGACGGTCGGCTCCGCGTAACCGTTTTGTAAGGCGGGCGCGATCTATGACGATTCGTGGCGAAATCAGGTCTGAGCATGTTGATGATTTGGCTGCTGCGGGAGTTTACGCGGATTCCTTCATCGCGTGGAAGAACTCCCCGGGTGCGTGTCAATCGTTCATTGCTGCGGATTGGCCTCTGATTGAGAGCGTTGGAAATCCGCGGTCGCCCGCATACCGACGGAATCGGTTGTGGAAGATTATCGCGTTTACGTCGATTTGACGCTAAACTCCCGGTGGCCTGATTTTGCGAACCGCATGATTTCAACGATTTCGTTGGGAGTTCTTGCGGGGCTTGCCTCAATCTCACTGTTCTCCCGGGAGATTATGCCCATGCCGATCAATTCGTCGCGATTTCCCGTGCCCGACCGTTTCTACTACCTTCGGCCGCATCCACATCCGCAGCCGACTGTATCCGACCTCACCCCATCCAACCCCACTCACCCCACCAACACCCTGACACCTATCGAAGTCAAACGTTCAACCCGTTGATATTACAGCCTTCCCGACATGTCCACATAGTGGACATCGCCTCCTTGTGGCGGGCGAACCCTCCTATGGTTACAAACCAGTTGGGAACACATCCCAAAGAGAACCGAAAGGAGGACGCCACGATGAACGGTCTGCTGTTGCTGCGAGTTTCCGCACGAATTATTAGCCCGTCTTCGTTGGCGGACTGATTCGGTACATGCTGAGCCCCGCTGACGAATGCGGGGCCGGACAGATCTTCGCCCTGCATACATCGCGGGGCTTTTTTGTTGCGCTGCACATCCCACAAGGACAAACACAGATTCGCAACCAGCATCCAGCTCAGAACATAACAGATGGAATCGTGTCGCACGCGAACAACGTCGGCACGTCCAGGAGCAATCCAGGAGCAATCATGACAGCAGTCGAACAGACGACTGGCCTTCAACAGGCCGCCGGCAAAGTGGAACAGATGACGCGCGATTCGGTTCGCACCGTCATTGCCGCTTCCATGGTCGGCACAGCCATCGAGTTCTATGACTTCTACGCATACGGCACCGCCGCTGCGAACTATTTCCCGAAGGTGTTCTTCAGCGACACGACCAACCCGACGGTCGCGCTGCTGATGTCGCTGCTCACCTTCTCCATCGCCTTCATCGCCCGCCCGGTCGGCTCCCTGATTTTCGGCCATTTCGGCGATCGCATGGGTCGCAAGACCACGCTGGTTGTGTCCCTGCTGACGATGGGTATCGCCACCTTCCTGATCGGCTGCCTGCCGACCTATGACATGTGGGGCATCGCCGCGGTCGCGCTGCTGTGCCTGTGCCGCTTCGTCCAGGGCATCGGCCTGGGTGGCGAATGGTCCGGCGCCGCGCTGGTGGCGACCGAGAACGCGCCTGAAGGCAAGCGCGCCCTGTACGGCTCCTTCCCGGAGTTGGGCGCCCCGATCGGCTTCTTCCTGTCGAACGGCACGTACTTCCTGCTCGAAAGCTTCAACGATAACGCCGCGATGGTCTCTTGGGGCTGGCGTGTGCCGTTCCTGCTGTCGAGCGTACTGGTGATCGTCGGTCTTGTCGTGCGCGTTCAGATGGAGGAGACTCCGGTCTTCCGTCTCGCCCAGCAGCAGCACAAGGTGGTCAAGTCCCCGCTGACTGAGGTGTTCCGTAAGAGCTGGCGTCAGGTGATCCAGGCGACCTTCATCGTCGCTGTGACTTACACGCTGTTCTATACGCTGGCCACTTGGTCGCTCGCTTGGGGCACGAAGACTGTCGCCCAGGGTGGCGGCGGCCTCGGCTTTACGAACCGCGAGTATCTGCTCATGCTGATGATCGCCATCTGCGTGTTCGCACTGTTCATCGTGCTGTCCTGTGTGTATGCCGATCGCATCGGCCGCCGTCGCGTGCTCGTGTTCTCCTCGGTCGCGCTGGTGGTGTTCGCGCTGGTGTTCCCGTACCTGCTCATGGGTCACCGCAACTTCTTCCAGGTTGAGCTGTTCCTGTGCGTCGGTTTTGCTCTGATGGGCATCGCGTTCGGCCCGATCGGCGCGTTCCTGCCTGAGCTGTTCGATGCGAACGTGCGCTACTCGGGTTCCGGCATCGGCTACAATCTCGCCGCGATTGTGGGCGCCGCGTTCGTTCCGACGATCGCCACCTGGCTGTCCCATCATTGGGGTGTGCGTTCGGTCGGCCTGTATCTCGGCGTGATGGCTGTGTGCTGCCTGGTCGCGGTGCTCAGCTGCCGTGAGACGAAGGACACCGATTTCACCAAGTGATGTCGGCGCGTGGAGCCGGCGGTCGCGGTCGCGGCTTTCGGCAGGCGGTCAGCGGATTGCCGGCTCCCCGTCATGGGCGTCCTTGCGGATTGCACGCTTCGGCGTTTGTCCGCAGTCAATACCTGAGATATCTGAATATTGATATCTGACCACAAATAACTGAACACGTAAGTACATAACTACATAACTGAAGACGACATAACTGAATATCGATTCCACTTTGGATTTTGGCGCGATTCCGAGGCGTGGCGGTTGGTTTTCCGCCCGCCGCGTCCCGGTTCCGCACTACGGTCCGGAGACCAACTACCCATGTGCTTGATGGCTTGCGAAAAAGTTTTGCCGAGGTGTTCAACTAGTGGAACGCGTTCGATACAGGACGCCGGTTCTAGTATGATGGGCATCAATCAAGGACAAAATCCTTTTTGCAGAAGTTACAAGCAAAGTGCCGGTGTCAAGCCGGCAAGGGATTTTCCCAAAACAAGGAGTGCTACATATGGCAGCAACTATCTGGTATGAGAAGGATGCGGATCTCTCCGTGCTCAATGGCAAGAAGGTCGCCATTCTCGGTTACGGCTCCCAGGGCCATGCCCATGCGCTGAACCTGCGCGATTCCGGCGTTGACGTCGTCGTCGGCCTGCGCCCGACCTCCAAGTCCGTGGATTACGCCAAGGAGCAGGGCCTCGAGGTCAAGTCCGTGCCGGAAGCGGTCGCCGAAGCCGATATCGTCATGATCCTGCTGCCTGATCAGTACCAGGCCAAGGTTTATAAGGAGCAGATTGAGCCGAACCTGAAGCCGGGCGCTGCACTGGCCTTCGCTCATGGCTTCAACATCCACTACGGCTACATCAAGCCGACCGAGGATCACCCGGTGTTCATGGTCGCCCCGAAGGGCCCGGGCCACATCGTCCGTCGTGAGTACACCAACGGCCGTGGCGTCCCGGTGGTTGTGGCTGTCGAGCAGGATCCTCGCGGCGACGGCTGGGATATCACCCTGGCTTACGCGAAGGCCCTCGGCGCTCTGCGCGCTGGCGCCATCAAGACCACCTTCAAGGAAGAGACCGAGACCGATCTGTTCGGCGAGCAGGATGTCCTCATGGGCGGCATCAACCACCTGTGCGACATGGGCTTCGACGTGCTGACCGAGGCTGGCTATCAGCCGGAGATCGCCTACTTCGAGGTGTTCCACGAGCTGAAGATGCTTGTCGACCTGGCTAACGAGGGTGGCCTGAACAAGGCTCGTTGGTCCTGCTCTGACACCGCTCAGTACGGCGACTACACCTCCACCGTGATCAACGAGGAGACCAAGAAGCGCATGCAGTATCAGCTCAAGCGCATCCAGGACGGCTCCTTCGCCAAGGAGTTCATGGATGACCAGGCTGCTGGCGCCCCGAAGTTCAAGAAGCTGCAGGAAGAGTACTCTCACCCGCACCTCGAGACCGTCGGCCCGAAGCTTCGCGCTATGTTCTCCTGGAACAACCAGAAGGACGCTGACGCTGATGTGGCTGAGTCCTTCAACGGCAAGATCGCTCGTACCCAGGTGCAGTGATTGCGGGCGGCGCTTCGGCGGCTGAGCCAGTGGCCGGCTAGCCGAGGTTCCGCATAGCGTTTGAAAGAGACCGTCGTCCGGTTCGTCCGGCCGGCGGTCTTTTTGTATCTCCTCCCAACCTGGTGACGCTGAGGAGGTTGTCAGCGTAGCTGGTTTGTGTCTCTTCCCAAACTGGTGACGCAAACCAAGGTCCTAGCGTAGCTGGTTTGTGATGGACGAGGCTGGGCTACACGCATGCACGCGTGCGCACTTCAACCTTCTACCGACGCTGAGTGGGGTCTGAGCGTCGGCAGAAACAGAGCGGTGACCTTCTACCGACACTGACGGGCGTCTCAGCGTCGGCAGAAGCAGGGACAGCGGGTCGGCATAACCGGTGGAGTCGGGTGTCGGCCCACCGTCCACGCGTTCAGGCGGTTGAGGGCGGTTGTCCCGCTGGATGTGTGGGATTCGGCGTGCAGGGAGTTGGGTGTGCGGGGCCGGGTATGCGGGAAGTCGGGTGCGGATAGCTTGCCGATATGGCCAGCGCGGGAGAAGTCGGCTGATTGTCGATTCACAGCGAAACCTCCCATATCGGGTGCGGGAGATTAGGCACAAATCAGGGATTCGCCGATAATCTCCCAAACAAAACGTTGAAATTCTGCGATTCACAAAATCCGGTCTTGAAGCCGCAGTTGGGAGAACGCTGCCGGATTCGTGTATCCGCTCTAAACTCCAGCGGAAATCCGGGAGTTTACCCGCGCGGAGGCAATCCGCATGCGTCCTCCCGACGGCTCCTGCCGTCCGAGACCCACCCACGGCCCAAGGTAACAGGGCATTCGGTGTCATCGAGGGAGAACTCGCGCAGATGGTTATCTGGGGCGATAAGTCCCGCTTCACGGCGCGGCTGCATCGCTTTGCGACACGACTGCACCGCTTCACGGCATGATTGACATTGCTCCGCGACACGATTGCCAAAACAACCCCGAATCGCAGACACTCGTCGCGTTCCGAGTACACCGGAAAAGGGTTGACGCGTCCGAAGGAAAAGGGAGACAACCCTCGGACGCGCCAAGTCTCGGCTTGCGATACGTCGGCGCGGAAGGGGATGCCTGGCAGCCCGTCGGCATTGCGCACGAGCGCAGGACCCCAGCTTTTCCACGCATACCGGATTGCGACGGGTTGCGGCACATCTGTGCTGAAGACGCGGATTACGCCGTCGCCTTCGCCGGCCGTGTCGCCCGTCGTGCCGCTCGCCGCGCTATCCGCCGTAACCGGTTCGCTGAAGAGACCGGTCTTGCCGCCGTGTACTGCTCAATCATGTCCTTGGCGCTGCTGCACGAATCACCGCGAAGCGCCGATTCACTTCCCTTTGTATTATATTTTTGTGTATCAGTTTTCATCAAGGAAAGAGCCAATCATGTTAGCGCTTCCCGAGAAACGAACCCATGCACAGTCCCATGACGAATCGGACATATATGGTGATGTAAAAGCATTAAAAGCTTTCCTGAGCTCACTGGAATTATCCGAAAAAAGGGGACTACGAAAGAAGCAATAGAAAAACTCGATCCAGATGTAGCTAAAGAGGAACCAGATATAGCCAATATCCGGTCTGCGATCACAGTTGTTATAATATCGGTCGTCCCGCTCGTCGCGGGGTTCGCACTGAAGACTTTTATCAAGTCCCCGGGTGGACCGGAGTCGGCAACTTTCTGGCTTGCTACTGTGGGAATTCTTGTAAGCACAGCAGGGTCAATAGTGGTCCCGGCGGTCTCCGGTTGGAAGTGCAAGAAATATCTGGCAATGATCCAATTGAAAATCGATGCGCTCGATATCTGGGAAAAGTATCACGAAGTCAAAGATGACGGGAAAGAGGCGGTGAGAAATCTAAGAACGGCCTATCTACTCAAGAAGTCATATATCAATACCAAAACGTGGGGGTTAAGCGGAGTAACCATAGTGGCTGCTCTAATTTCAGTATTAGTCGCCAACGTATAGTAAACGACCGTTTTCTACACAATTCCACGGCCCGCTGATCCGGACCGTGTTTCATGCCGAAACGTGTATAGAAACCCGTCTAAAAATCAATGTTTAGAAACCTTACGTTATTGATGGGTTTCTATACAGGTGTCATGTGATTCTGATTGCTAGTGGAGTTTGATTCCGTACATGTTTACTTGACGGTCATAGCGCAGGGAGTCTGTGAGTTTGGCCATATCGCAGCCCAGATGCTTGGCTATCCATACGCGCATGAGGAGTATCCCCTCGTTGAGGTGCTTTAGGAGTTGTTCCCCTTCCGGCTGTGTGTGGCCTCTTCCGGCGTGTTTGATGTCTTTATACAGCTCGTTGGTTTCTTTCTTCCATGTTTCTGGATAGGAGAGAGGGATTGCCACATCACTATTGGTGCCATCGATGATCGTTTTAATGTAATTTTCGAAGCTCTGTTCCCTTTTATGGTCGCTGCCATTGTTGTGGATGAAGTATCCGATTTTTTCAAACGCTGTGCACATCATGAGATAGTGGGTTTCAAGTGCGATGCGGACGCAGTTTTCGATTGGCTGCTTTACCTTCTGAGGTTTCGCGGGCTCGTTGGATTGGAAGAGCGAAACGAAGAACGATTGGAATTGCTCAAGTGGTAAAGGCAAGATGTCGAGCCGTTGCTTGGCGTCGTCCTTCGTGTACCAGATGCCGTGCCGGAAGGTCTCTGCGGTGTTGGTATCGATTTTTATTGCGACGAACAGTCCATACACGGGAATGTTCTTTTCCCCGTATTTCAGCACGGCGTCGGATACATGGCGCCGGGCGGGCTCTTCCTCCATGGCTTCTTGGCGCGATGATCTAGACATGGTGACCTCGGTCAGAATGGTGAAGTCCTGGTATTCCCAATACAGGTCGCCTTGTCCGCCGGCGGCTGTGGAAACCGGCAGGAAATCGGAGTCCAGACGGAAACCTCGTACCTCGCTGGGATGATTGGTTAGTGCTCCCATGGCCAATGCGGCGCGCCACAGCGTCCATTCGAGGTAAATGGGCGTCTCTTCCTTCGGCACCTCGATGCCGTTGTCCTCGATGCCGTTGTCCTCGTCGTCGTTGTCAATCTTTTTCCCTCCGCCATCGATGAGCAGGGACATGTAGTCGGAGATCTCCTGTCACTGGTTGCTTTGCTTGGAGGCGTATTTCAGCTCGTCGGTGTCCATCCAGAGCTTTTCAAGGTATTGGCAGGCTATGTTGATCTCTGCGACCGTGTTCAGCGGTCGGTCGCTCAGGTCATAGAGGATGTGGTTCGCCTTCAGCTGGGACTCCATGTTAGAGAGCAAGGCTTTGGCAGTGTCGAGGTTATCGGTCGGCAGCGCCGCTCCATTGCATAGCTCCCTGTACACGTCCATGATTGGGCGACGGGTGGCGGTGTCCTTCGCTAGTTGTTCGGCAAGCAAGTGCTTCGCCGGGACGATGATGAGGCCTCGTCCTTTGCGCTGCACCACGCCGCTAATGCGGAGATAACGCATGTTCATGTCGCCGTAGTCGGTGAAGTTTTTGTTCTCGTGGGAATAATTTTCGCCGCCGCGAATGTGTTGCGCAGCGCCAACGATCTGAAGCGGTAGCCGAATCGCACTCATCGCGCCGGTACGCCCTTGCGGAATCAGGATTTCCTGGTTTGCAGCCCGGGGGTGCCGGCACGACATCCTATTCGCGGTCGTGCGTCGCGCGGTTGTACGTTGTACGTCGTGTGGTCGTGCGCGCGGTCGAATATGCGGCTGCGGCATCACCTACGGCGGATGGTAACGATATCATCGTTGTCTTTCAAGATATGAGCGCTGGGAAACCTTTGGGTTGCGCCGCTGTAAGATGAAGGGGTTAACATGCAGATAAACGTATGGACTGAAGGGTGAAAGCCATGGGCAGTGGAAAGTCGAAGGTGACTATCACCGATGTGGCAAGAGCCGCAGGGGTTTCCAGCAGCGCGGTATCCTACGCCCTCAACGGCAAGCCCGGCGTCTCCGAACAAACGCGTAAAAAGGTGCTGGAAATCGCCGATTCGATGGGTTGGAAGCCAAACAGCGCCGCCAAAGCCTTGTCCGTGGCGCATACGCACACCATTGGCGTGGTCCTGAACGCAAGCAGCACCTTGCTCGGCGTGGAGCCCTACTTCATGGAGCTGTTCTCCAGCGTGGGCGTGGAACTTGAGAAGGAAGATTACTCCCTGCTGCTGCGCTTCGCGCATGATGACGACGAGGCGCTTCGCGTACACCGCAATTGGATTGCCGCCGGCAGTGTGGACGCGGTGATGATTTTCAACGTCGAAATCGGAGACCGTCGCGTCGAGCTGTATCGTCAGCATCCTGAAGTGCCGGTGCTGGTATTCTCCGATGCATCCGTATCCGGCGGCCTGACGACCATCAGCAGCAACGACGCCGATGGGACCCGCCAAATCGTCAAATACCTGCATGATTTGGGGCATACTCATATCGCGCGCGTCGCCGGTCCTGAACGATTCGGTCACACGTATCTGCGTGATCGGGTCTTCAGTGAGGAAACCGCGAAATATGACATGCGGTATGACTGCCTGCACGCTGACTACACGCCGCAGGAAGGCCGCGATTGCACGAAACGGCTGCTGACATTGCCACAAACGCCTACGGCGATTGTGTACGACAACGATGTGATGACGATCGAAGGCCTGCATGTGGCGTCCGCCAAGGGAATCAACGTGCCTGAAGATCTGTCGCTTATTTCGTGGGACGATTCCTACCTGTGCACGGTCACCGAACCGCGGCTGACCGCGCTCGCCCGCAATATTCCTGCGCTCGGCGGGCAGGTCGTTTCGATGCTGTATGCGTTGATCGACGGCGAATCCGTCGCCAACCAGTTCGAGCCCGGATATCGGCTCATCACCCGCGAATCAACCGCCGTGCCCCGCGCTGAGTGAGGCGGAGTAGCCAGGCCTCGGGTGATTTGTGGTGTGTCTCCGGGTTGTCGGGCATTGTGGGCGTGTCCCCGGGCTTTTCTTCCACAAACTGTCTACGCTGGGGAGACTGTTTGCGTAGCTAGTTTGTGAAGGGGTGGGAGGTTTGTGACGGCGCGCTGAGAGGGTTGTGCGCCTCATCCGCGGTGACGGGCGGGTCATCGAATACGCTTTGGCGCCGCATAACCTCGACATCAAGCCAAGCGCTGCACCCGGCAAACAGCAGTCCCCAGAAGAATCCGACAAAGAACAATCCTCCGGGCACCCATACGGCGACAGCCACAGGTATCGCCATCAGCGCGACGATGATGAGGGCCGGCAGAGGGTTCCTTGGACTTGATGCAGCCGGTTCCGGCACCGTGTGGTCTTCAGTGTTTTTCAGTATCGTCTTCAGCGCTGCATCGTCCTCTTGGCACTCCATTTTCGTCCCGAATGTCATCTTCAGCTATGGCGATTTCGCTTGAATTCCAACCATCCTTGCGTCCGCGTGATAACCTAAATCCATGACACTAGACAATGCGGGACATTCTGTCCGTTTCCCTGGCGCGGATGCCCCTGTTCCCGGCGCGACTGCGCCTGCGATGATGCAGCCCGTCACGCCGACGCCGACTACGCCAATCGCTCAGCCCGCGCTACCTGTGCAGTCAGCGCAACCTGTGCAATCAACGCAACCCGGTATCACGACATCGTCTGTGCAAGCCGTACCGCCTGTTCAGCCCGCGCGGCCTATGCAACCTGTGCCTCCCAACCCCGCCGCCGCAGTATCCATCCGCGGCCTGCTGAAGCGCTTCGGTGACAAAGTCGCCGTCAACGGTCTGTCGCTTGATATTCCCGTCGGCTCCTTCTACGGTCTGGTCGGTCCCAATGGCGCCGGCAAAACCACCACGCTCAACATGGTCACCGGCCTGCTTCGCCCGGATGGCGGTATCGCCACGATTCTCGGGCGGGATGTGTGGAGCGACGTGAACGCAGTCAAGCGCACCATCGGCGTCATGCCGCAGCCTGATGAGATTTTTAACCGTCTCACCGGCATGCAGCTGTTGGTCTACTGCGGTATGTTGCGCGGCATGCCTCGTGTTCAAGCGCTTCAGCGAGCTGGAGACCTGCTTGCCGCCTTCGACCTGTCCAATGCCGCCAACGTCATGGTCGCCGACTATTCAGCGGGAATGACTAAGAAGATCTGCCTCGCATGCGCCATGATTCACAGCCCCCGCATTCTGGTGCTCGACGAACCGTTTGAATCGGTTGATCCGGTCTCCAGTGCCAATCTCAAGGACATCCTCATCGAATACGTGTCCACAGGCGGCACGGTGATCATCTCCTCGCATGTGATGGCGCTTGTCGAGAAAATGTGCACGCATGTCGCGGTCATCAATCGAGGCGTGGTATGCGCGGCCGGAACCATCAGCCAAGTGGCCGCCGGCGAGGATCTCGAAGAGCGGTTCCTGCAATTGGTCGGCGGCAGGCATGGCGCCGCGCATATCGCGTGGTTGGATGGAGGCGCGCAATGACCGCTCCCGTTCCGGCCCCGGCTTCCGTTCCGTCTCCCGCTCCCGCGCCGGTTCCTGCCCCCGGCGCACCAGCTGTTCCCACCTTCGGCGCGCCCGCTCCCGGAGCCGCTCCTCTTCAAGCGCCCGCTCCCGCCTCTGCCTCCGCCCCCGCCTCCGGCGCTCCCAAGGCGGCCGTCACGCTCATCCGTCTGCGCTGGGTCCTCACCTTCGCCTCGCTCAAGCATTCCCCGCAACGCATCATCGCCGCCATCGTGTCGCTGATTGTTGCCATCTGCCTGATTGTGGGCGCCGCCGTCACCGCGTTGAGATTCGGCGACGATGTCATGCCCGCCGCCACCCACGCCGGCGACCTGCTCAACACAATCGTGGTGCTGGGCGGGGCCGTCGCCATGCTGGGCGTCCTGCTGCTCCAACTCATGTACGTCGGTCAGGCAAGCGCCATGGATCCGCAGAAATTCAAACTGTTCGGCATCGATGACGGCAGGCTGACGCGTGGATTGTTCGCTGCCGTTATGTGCGGATTGCCGGCGATCTGCGGTATGCTCACCCTGCTTGCGTTCGCGCCGATATACCGGGGGACGAGCGCGTTGATGGTGGTTGTGGCCGTGCTGTTGGCTCCAGTGACGGTCGCCGTGCTTCTGGCCATGTCGAAGGCGATGATTTCGCTGTTTTCCGTGCTCGCGGATTCGCGGCGCACCCGCAGCTGGCTGTACATCCTGAGTATGCCGTTGTGCTTCTTCGCGTTCCAGCTGCCGAATATCCTGATGAGCTCCGGCGTCAAGGAAGTCACCTACGCAAAATATGCGGTGGTCGCCGCCTGGACGCCATTCGGAGCGGCGTTCCAGCTGCCCTTCGACGCGGGGCAGGGGCGTTGGGGTCTGATTGCGGCGCGTCTGGCAATTATCGCCGTCACCTGTTGGATATGCTATCGGGCGTGCCTGTGGTGTTTGCACAGGGAACGCACGGTCGGCGGCCGGTCTACGACGGCGCAAGTGCAGCGCGGCATCGGCATGTTCGCTCGTGTTCCCGACAGTGTGCCCGGCGCGATTTCCGCGCGTTTGGCGACGTATCTGCGTCGGGATCCCAGACAGCTGGTCATGTACGCGGCGCCTGTGCTGGTGCTGGTGGCGATGCTGTTGCAACCGGAGGATACGCGGTATGCGGTTTGGTTCGCCGTCGCTACGGGCGGGCTGGTGCTTGCCGCGCTTGAGGGCAACGGTGTCGCATATGACGGGCTCGGGTTCACGCTTGAAGTGCTCAGCGGCGTGCGGGGGATTGACGACCGGCGTGGTCGCGTTCGCGTGCACGTGGCGATTATCCTCGTGTACTTGACGTTGCTTTCAATCGTGTGCGTGGCGGCGACCGGCGCGTGGACGCCGAAGACCGGACTGGACATGTCAGTGATGTTCTGGGCGTTGAGTGTGGGGCTCGGATTGTGCGCGGTCGGTGTGGCCGAGGTGATTTCACCGGTGTTCATGTATCCGATAGCCCCTGCGGATCGGCCGTTTTCCACGCCTCAGGGCCGTGCGGCCAGTCAGGCGCTGATTCCGCTGATTCATATGTTCGGGTCGATGATTGTGCTGTTGCCGACGGGGTTGGTTGCGATGGCGCTTGCGATGGCGGGTGTCAGCGATGCCGGTTTGCCGTGGTGTGTCGCGCTCGCCGCGCTGCTCAACGGTGTCGGCGTTCTCGCGCTGGGGACGTGGCTGGGTGGCATTGTGCTGGATGAGCGCCAACTGACGGTGCTTGACCACCTGCGTGATTTCGCGTCCCTCCAGTAAACCGCGGCCTGTCCTGTTACCGTCTTCCCACATGCAAACTGGTTACGCTGGGGCGGTTGTCAGCGTAACCAGTTTGGGAAGGGGAACGGCAGTCTGGGGGACAGGCCGCTAAGGCTCACGATTGCTGCGTACTCACGCTTGCGTCGCACTCGCGCCGGCGGCATCGCCCTTGCGGGAGACGGTCAGCTGGTAGGCGATCAGCAGCACCGCGAGCCAAATCGGCCCAATCACCACGGCCACACGGTAGCTGGGGGAGAAGCACATGAGCACAACCACGAGCGCCATAAACGCGAGCACCAGCCACGGCGTGACCTTGGCGAGCGGCAGCTTGAAGTGAATCGCGTCAAGCGCGTCCTGCCCACTGCGTCCGGCGAGCTCGTTCGGCCCGTCACCCGCTGCGACGGCCTTGCGGAAGTGCATTTCGGTAAGCATGATCATTGACCAGTTGATCACTGCGGCGATCGTCGCGATGCTCATCAGGTAGTTGAACGCGAATTGCGGCCACAGGAACACCACCACCACAGCGATCACCGTGATCGCTGCCGAGGTCAGCACTGCCGCAGCCGGCACACCGCGCTTGTTCAGTCGGCCGAGATACGCGGGCGCGTTGCCTTGCTTCGCAAGCGAATACAGCATGCGCGAGTTCGAATACAGGCCAGAATTGTAGACGCTCATCACCGCGGTCAGGCACACGAAGTTGAGGATGCCGGCGGCCGCGTGCACGCCCACGGAATCGAAAATCTGCACGAACGGGCTTGACTTGCCGTCGATCGTATTCCACGGCACCACCGCCATGATCACGCCGAGCGCGGCGACATAGAAGACCAGGATGCGCCAGATAACGCCGTTCGTCGCCTTTGGAATGGTGGTGCGCGGATCCTCCGCCTCGCCCGCGGTCACGCCGATGAGCTCAGTGCCGCCGAAGCTGAACATGACCACGCACAGCGCCATTAGCAGGCCGGTCCACTGACCGTCAGACCCGCGGGACAGCAGACCGTGGGGCATGAATCCGCCGCCGATGGTGAACCAGTTCGCGAAGGACGCCCGCACGCCGGACACGCCCGGAATCCCCATGATGATCACCGCAATGCCGCCGACAATCATCGCCAGAACCGCAGCGATCTTGATAATCGCGAACCAGAACTCAAACTCACCGAACTTCGAGACGCCCATCAGGTTCATCGCGGTGATCAGCACCAGGAAGAACGCCGCGGACGCCCATTGCGGAATCGCCGGGAACCAGTAGTTCACGAACGAGCCGACCACCGCAAGCTCGACCATCGACACGAGAATGTAGTTGAACCAGTAATTCCAGCCGGATATGAAACCAGCGCGCTTCGACCAGTAGCGGGTTGCGTAATAGCTGAACGCGCCGGCTCTCGGCTCTTCGACGCTCATCTCCGACATCGCGCGCACAATCAGGAAAATCGCGAGACCGCCGATCACGTACGCAAGCAGAATACTCGGCCCCGCAAGGCTGATCGATTCGCTCGACCCGTAAAACAGGCCAGTGCCGATGGCTCCACCCAGCGCAATGAGCTGGATATGGCGGTTTTTCAATGATTTGTGCAGACTTGGCTGGTTGTCGGTTGCTGCGGCGGTTGCAGTCGCGGCAGTCGCGGCGGTTGCGTCAGTTGTCTGCTGCTGTGCCGACGCCTCGCCATGCGTTTTCGCCTGCACTGGCTCAGTGTTCTTGATGCTCATGCTTTCCTCTCTGATTGCTCAGGTCGCGCGCCGGCAATCATCGGTGCGGCGCTGCGACGGTGACATTGTAGCGCGCAGACACGAGACATCCCGCCGTCATCTCACGCGACGGTTGCGTTCGCGCCCGATCTGGCGCACAAAATCGCAGAAGCCATAGTCCTGCCGCCATATCTCACGCGGCGTCATCTCGTGTGACGGTTGCGTTCGCGCGGCGAAGCCTCTCCATGTGGTTCCGCCGAACTCTGCGCCATGGCGTGCAGCACCGGCGGCAACGACTGCGTGTAAATCACGTGCGCAATCGCTTCAGGTGTGGCGGAAAACCCGTCATCCACCCACGACTGCACAAGCCCGAGCCCGCCGGTGATGCAGAACAGTAGTCGCATATTGGCAAGAGTGGGGTCTGTCCCTTCGGACTGCGCGCGGGACTGCCAATTGCTGTAATCGAGAATGATGGAGATGAGCCTGCGTTGGAATTGCGGATCGGTTTTCAGGCTCAGCAGAATCTGGACGCGATCCTTGTTGTCCGCTGCGTATTGGCAAATACTGGTGATGACCGGCTCAAGATCGGCCCGCAGCGTGGTCTTGAACGCCGTGGCGATTGCGTGGTCCAGCCATGTGAGCGTCTCGTTTTCAATATCCGTGACCAGATCCTGGATGTTGTCGTAATAGCTGTAAAACGTTGAGCGGTTAATCCCGGCCCGCTGGCAAACCTCTTTCACGCTGATTGACTGCAACGGCTGGGTTTGCAACAGTTTGATGACGGTATCCTGCAGAACGTGACGAGTGAATCTTGTCCGAGCATTGTCTGTGCGTTCGCGTGGCATTGTGCCCCCCCCCATGAGCGTTGCATCGGTCACACGTATTACTTACCTAGCTACCACTATCTGATTGAATACGCAAACGATGTCACAGTACGTGGCGCATCTCGTCTTAGGGCACAAACGGCGATTTTCCGCCATCGCGACGATAATGGCGGTATGACCGTCGATCTTGTCTCGCTTACCATCATCATGCTCGTGGCGGTGCTGTGCCCAGTCATCGTGCAGCTCGTCCCCGGCAAACCCGTGCCGCAGACCGTGCTGTTGCTGCTCGCCGGGGCGTTGCTGGGGCCGCATATGTTCGGGGTGATTCAGGTCAGTGAATCGGTGCAGTTGCTCAGCGAGCTCGGTCTCGCGTTCCTGTTCCTGCTGGCCGGGTACGAGATCGACCCCAAGCAGTTGGGCGGGCATCAGGGCCGCGTGGGGTTGGCGACGTGGGCGGCGACATTCGTGCTTGCGTTCGCGGTGATTACCTTCGTGCCGTATTTCAAACGGCATGACATGACCGGAATGGCCGCGGTGATCACGCTCACCACGACCGCGCTCGGCACGCTAATGCCGATTCTCAAGGAACGTGGACTCGAAGGCACGCCGGTCGGCAACGCGGTGGTCGCCTACGGCACGTGGGGTGAGCTGTGCCCGGTGCTGATGATGGCGGTGTTGCTGTCCACGCGCTCGCAATGGCAGACTTTCCTCACCCTCGCCGTATTCGCCGTGATTTGCGCGATCGCGGCGCTTGTGCCAGCGAAGGCGCGCAAGGCGGGCAACCGGTTCTACAGGCTCGTGACCAAGCATTCGAACATTTCCGAGCAGGTACTCATGCGCCTGACTGTGCTGCTGCTCATCACGCTGGTGACGGTGTCCGCGATTTTCGACCTTGACGTGGTGTTGGGCGCGTTTGCCGCGGGATTCATTCTGCGATACGTGATTCCGGAAGGCTCGCAGACCTTGGAAACACGGCTTGACGGCATTTCGTACGGCTTCTTCATCCCGATTTTCTTCGTCGTTTCTGGCGCGGCGATTGATTTGAAGGCCGTCGGCGGCAATCCGGGATTGCTGATTGTATTCATCGTCGTGCTGATGCTGATTCGCGCGGTGCCTGTGTATATCGCCATGTCCTTGGACCGCAAGGCGAACCCGATGTCCTCGCATCACCGTGTGACCGTCGCCGTGTATTGTGCGACCGCGCTGCCGTTGATTGTTGCGGTGACGACCGTTGCGGTTAAGGCGGGTACGATGCAGCAGATGACCGCGTCCACACTGGTCGCCGCCGGTGCGGTGACGGTGTTCTTGATGCCGTTGCTCGCCGGGTTGACCTACCGCGTGGCGGATGTGCACCCGGTGACCGCGATCGGCGAGATTGCGCACGACCCGCACGATTACCGGCAGATTCTGCACGAACATATCGAGATGGCGCATCTGCTACGGCATGCGGAACGGATGGACGTGTTCGTCGCGCGCATGGATACGTTGCCGCCGGCTGCGAGTGCCGCGGATGCGAAACTGCGGGCGGAGTTGGTGCAACGCGCCGAGCGGGAGCGCGACCGGTGCTTGCGCGAGCTGGGCATCGACCCAGTGACCGCGCGGGAGTATCGGGAGGACACGGTGAAGCGCTGGCGGCAGGCGGCGAGCAAGCGGGCTGGTGGTGCTGCGAGTGCGGGTGGTACTGGTGGCAGTGCGGCTGGTGACGCTGGCGCTGGTGACGCTGGCGCTGGTGACGCTGGTGCTTCCGGGGGTGCCGCCTGATCTGGCACTTTGTGAGTGGAACCTCACACAACGCCCCTCGGCAGTGCCCGGAACCTTGGCCTGGGCCGTCTGGCTCGTCACTTTGTGAGTCAATCCTCACAAAGTCCAGTTGCCGCGTTTTCCACCCGTCCGTCGGACGATTTCCGCGTCTACCGCCCCCCGCGTCCGCAACCCCGACCGCGCCTACCGCCCGTTCGGCGCGCGGCCGGTGGTTTCGCGCAGCACCAAGGTCGCCGGAACGAGCTCATGGGTCCGCTCCGGCGCCTCGCCTCTCAGCAGCGCTAGGACCTTGCGCGCGGCCGCGTTGCCGAGTGCGACCGGATTCTGGTGCAACGTCGTCAGGTCAAGGGTGCGCGAGACTGGCGCGTCGTCGAAGCCCATGATGGAAAAGTCGCGCGGAGCCGCCAGATGCTGCCGTCGCAGCTCCTTGTACACCGCGGCCGTGAACTCGTCGGTCTCGCCCATGATGCCGGTCGGGTGCTGCTCACACGACAGCAGTCTCGCCACAATCCCGGCGGCGGTCGCGTCCAACATGGCAGGGGTCGTGTCGTGGTGATCGGCCCCGATCATCACGATGTCGTCATCGCCGTACCCGGCTTGGGCGGCGGCAGTCCGGAACGCGGCCACGCGCGTCGAGGTGCCATAGACCATGTCGTGGGGGATGTAGTCGTGCACGAAGGCGATGCGCCGATGGCCGAGCGACCGCAGCAGCTGCACGCCTGAGGTGATGGCGGCGGCGTTGTCGATGCCGATGGAGGCGTCGAATCCGGCGGTTGACGGCGAATTCAGCCCGACGACGGGCATGCCGAGTGCGGAAAGCTGGTCGTGCAGCGCGGTGTCGAATTCGAAGGATGTGATGATGATTGCGTCGGCGTTGCGGTCACGCGGCAGGTCGCGGAAGAAGCGGTCGAGCTGCTCGCGGTTGGTCACGAAAGCCGGGATGGTGTCGTAGCCTTCCGGAGCGAGGACATCGTAGACACCTTGCAGCACGGATGCGTTGAACCAGGTGTTCAACGGCCCGGAGACGAGCAGCAGCACGCGCATGGTCCGGCCGGAGGCGAGGGTTGACGCGCTTTTTGACAGGGTGAAGTTCAAGGCTTCCGCCGCCTGCTCGACTTTTGCCCGTGTCGCGGGGCTTACGTTCGCGCTGCCCCTGAGCGCGCGGGATACGGTGGCTTGCGATACGCCTGCCGCCGCCGCTACGTCGCTGATTGTCGCCCTTGCCATGGTGCTCCTTGCTTGTTGACCGCTTCCATCGTATCGAAACCGTTGGAACATATGGCAACACGCGGCGGAAATCAAGATATTTGTGCGGTCGTAATGAAAGCGCTATCATTATGTTGCAATACAACGACTTGTCAAGGGCGACGACGGCTCTCCAACTTCCCGGCAACACCCGCGACAAGACGCAAGAATCACGAGAAGTGTACGTTTCCGGCCAGTGAGGCCGGCGAAGGATGTAACCGCTGTCATCGTGGTGGTGCAACTGAGTTACACGCCCATCACCATGACCTAGCGTAGAAAGGAAAGCGCATGGCAGAACGCAAGTCCCCACAGTCCGCGCAAGAATCCACGGCATCGGATCGCGCCGCAGCGGCCTGGTGGCATCAGGCGGTGGTCTATCAGGTCTATCCGCGTTCGTTCAAGGACACCACCGGTTCCGGCCTTGGCGACATCGCCGGTGTTACCAGCCGCATCGGCTACCTCAAGCAGCTGGGCGTCGACGCGATTTGGCTCAGCCCCTTCTACCCGAGCCAGCTCGCCGACGGCGGGTATGATGTCGACGATTACCGCAACGTTGATCCGAAACTCGGCACCATGGACGATTTCGACAAACTCGCCAAAACCGCGCACGAGGCCGATATCAAGATCGTCGTCGATATCGTCCCCAACCATTCCTCCAACCTGCACCCCTGGTTCAAGGCCGCGCTTGCCGCTGGGCCAGGCTCGCCGGAACGCGACCGTTACATCTTCCGCGACGGCCGCGGCGAACATGGCGAACTGCCGCCCACTGACTGGGTGTCCCATTTCGGCGGCCCCGCGTGGACGCGCGTGCCCGACGGACAGTGGTATCTGCACCTGTTCACCGTGGAGCAGCCCGACTGGAACTGGAAGAACCCGGATGTGCGAGCTGACTTCATCAAAACCCTGCGTTTTTGGCTTGACCACGGCGCCGACGGCTTCCGTGTCGATGTTGCGCACGGCCTGTGCAAGGACCTCGACCGCGACAATCTCGACCAGTGGAGTGTCACCCCGCCAAGCCTGCCCGCCGACGGCAGTCATCCGCTGTACGACCGCGACGACGTGCATCAGATTTACCGCGAGTGGCGCAAGGTGTTCAACGAGTATGACCCGCCGGCATTCGCCGTGGCCGAGGCGTGGGTCAATCCTGCGCGGCAGTATCTGTACGCGTCCGACGACGAGCTCGGCCAGGTGTTCAACTTCGAGTTCGCGAAGAAGAACTGGGTGCGTGACGACATGCATCAGGCGATCGAGGAAGGTCTCGAGGCGGCGCGTCGTTCTGGCTCTACCGCCACGTGGGTGATGAGTAATCACGATGTTCCGCGTCACGCCAGCCGTTACGCACTGCCGCAAGTGCCGAGCACACGGCACCATCAGTTGGCGCATGATTGGCTGCTGCGTGACGGCACCAGCTATCACGAGGATCGCGAAGTCGGCACGCGCCGCGCCCGGGCCGCGATTTTGATGGAGCTTGCGTTGCCCGGTTCGGCGTACCTGTACCAGGGCGAAGAGCTCGGCCTGTTCGAGGTCGCTGATATTCCGTGGGACAAGCTCGAGGATCCGACCGCGCGCAATAGCGAGCGTGCGGCCAAGGACAAGGGACGCGACGGGTGCCGCGTCCCCCTGCCGTGGGTCGCTGCCGACGGGGTCGAGGGGTCGTTCGGCTTCTCGCCTCGCGTGAAATCCGTGGGCGCTGGCGTTTCCGCCGATCAGGCCGGGCAGCCGTCGGAGCCGGCGCACCTGCCACAGCCTGCATGGTTCGCTGATTTCGCCGCCGACCGTGAGAGCACGCAGCCGGAGTCGATGTTAAACCTGTACCGCAGGGCGTTGGCGTTGCGCCATGAGCTGATGCCGGCCGACACAACGTTGACTTGGCTGGATGAAGACCGCCCGTCTGATGTGCCGGATGGCGCTGACGGTCAGCACGGCGGCGTGATTGCTTACCGCCGGTCCAACGGCTGGGCGAGTGTGACCAATTTCGGTGCGGAACCTGTCGCATTGCCGGTGGGCGAGGTGCTGCTCACCTCCGGCGAGCTGTGCTCCGACGGACGGCTGCCGCAAGACACCACCGCTTGGCTGCGGTTGAACCAGGACTGATAGCGCTTTCATCGCTGGCTGGGGGTGATGCCCATATCAGGGCATTCCTCCGGCCGGCAGCCCCCGTTGCGCCCCTGCCGCCGTATTGCCGGCGCTTCGGCCGCAATTGATATCCATCGTCAACATTTGTCACTCTTCCTGTCCGCAACGGCAACGATGCCGGGCGAATCTGCCGTTATTACGTTATCCGCCCACCACAAGTGCGGCCATCAACCGCAGTTCATCAAGCAACAAAGGAGTCATCATGAACACCACATTGACGAAGCTCACAGCAGCCGTGGCGGTATTCGCCATGAGTGTCGGCCTTGCCGCATGCGGAGGGTCGTCGGCCGATAAAGGTCACGTGCGCTACATGAACAACAAACCGGAAATCGTCAACCAGCTGAAGACACTTGCAGCCAGCTATACCAAGCAAACCGGCGTACAAGTGGATATTCAGACCGCGGCGTCCGGCACGTACGACACCACGATGACATCGGAGATGTCGAAATCTGACGCTCCTACCATGTTCAATATCTCCGGATATGACCAGTTCGCGAAGTATCAACGTTACGCGGAACCGCTGCAGAAATCCAAGGCGTACAGTCTGCTCAGTAAGGACGGACGCGCTTATGCGTACAAGGACGGGTCCAACGTGTACACGCTTCCATATGCGGCGGAGTGGTATGGGATCATCTACAACAAGAAGATCATCAAGGACTACTGCGCCAAGGATTACGCGGTTATCAAGTCCGCTGAGGACATCACCAGTTATGCCGTGTTCAAGAAAGTGGTCGAAAGCATCCAGCAGCACAAAAGCGATCTCGGGCTCGACGGCGCAATTGCCACGCCGGGTCTCGATTCCTCGGACACCTACCGCTTCACCGCGCATATGGCGCGACTGCCGCTGTTCTACGAGTATCGCAATCGCGACACCACATTCTCCGCGACGCTGAAAGGCACGTATCTGAACAATTACAGGAACCTGTTCGACCTTGAACTGAAGAACAGCCCGACGCAACCCAGCCTGGTCAGTTCCAAGACCTATGACGACTGCACGTCGGAGTTCGCGCTCGGCAAAGTCGCGTTCTATCCCAATGGCGTGTGGGCGTACTCGCAGATCAAGGGCAACAAGGTCGCCGACGACGACTTGGGCATGCTTCCCTACTACATGGGCATCAAGGGCGAAGGCGATTACGGCCCCGCAGGTGTTTATGACGCGAGCTGGGCGGTCAACAAGAACGCGAGCGAACAGGACAAGAAGGCCACGCTTGACTTTATCGCGTGGCTGGTGACCGACAAGACAGCCAAGAAGACTTTCGCGAAGGATATGGGATTCTCGGTGCCGTTCACCACCTTCGGTGACAGCGATCAGCCGGACAATCCGCTCACTGCGGCGGCACGCGCCTACAGTGAGCAGGGAAAGAAGGAGGTTCGCAGCTTCACGATCCCTGATCAGCAGTGGCAGGATGACATTTCCAACGCGCTGGTTGAGTATGCGCAGGGGACGGGCGATTGGAATAAGGTGTCCAACGCCTTTGTCAACGGATGGTCAACCGAATGGGCGAACAATAAAGCCGAATTGGGAATGCTGCCGAAGGCCACGGCATTCTCCGAGTGACTTGTCAGGCAGGTGCGTCGGCCGGCTCCGCATTCTTTCCGAAGCGAAGGTATGCGGCTGACCAAGCCTGCTGGGTGTCGAACTTCTTCCCTCCCGTTCCCGCACCGTCGTTGAGACGGTTGCGGGGCGGGATTCCGCTTATTGTAGGGCGGTATCTGGTTGTGGTGTGATTGCTTGGTCGCATCGCGCAGGTGTACATGGGTGCATGAAGATGAACAATCGCCGGTGATACATGTCGGCAATCACGACAGGCCGTATCAGACCGCCTGTCAGCATCCATGTATGCGGGTCATCAGTGAGCTGTGCAAGGCCGAATACGGTTTTCCATGGCGTGGAATGTGGTATGTCAACTGACGACAACGGCATGGTTGTCCTTTCTGTTGAAATCGTGCAACAGTGAGTCGAGCATGTCGAGGCCGGCGTTGCTTTCCCTTGGGTCGGGGGATTGCGCCAGGTCTGCGGCGCAGACGCTCAGAGGCATTTCTTGGCCATGAGGGGGAAGGAAATTGGCGGTGGGCATATCAATGTAGTAGGGGAGGTGTTTTCGTGAATGAACGTGCGTTTCATCAGGAATGCACTGGTTTCTGTCGAAACGTAGCCTTCCAGGATGGATGGGGGTTCCAGCTGGAATCTTGGGGCGGTCTGGTCGGCGCATCCCGATGGAATGATGTACCGTCGGATTGCCTGGATATCTGAATGGTGTGCCCAGAAGCATGTTTGGGTTGCGCGTTTTCGCACGGCTTCAGACAAGTGGAGCGCATCCTTTCCACCATCATGTCTACCGCCTCATTACGGTCTTATGACGACTGTCGCAGCTACCCCCTGGCTGATGTCCGGCGGAACTGCGCAACGAGCGCGACCGCCGGCGATGAGCCCGAACGCCATATGTTCCCCAGCTTTTATGTGATTCCCTGTTTTTCAGAATATCATCGAACAGCTTCATACGTAAGGTCGGGGATTTTGGCGTTCCTATCGATGCTTTCTTCGAACAGTAATAAGGTTCATCAGTTAAGGCTCATCAGTAAAGTCAAACGTTTTACTTACTGATGGCCATCTACATTCTCCGTGATTCTCAATGCTGCTCTAGGGCAATGGGTAGGCTGAGACGCTGAATGCCCCGCGCGTTGCGCGGCTCACGGTGGGGAAGGACGGTCCGAAACGAAAAGCACCGACAAGACAATCATTGTGATACACGCCGAGGCCGCCACCAACGCCCAGGCCATGGGACGGGCATGGGCGGATGAAAACACTCACAAATATGGCGGCGCCCCCTGCGGCACCGTCTACCTAGGCGCCCTCACAGGAATCCTGCTGGCGCTCCGCTTTCACACCGACCCCCAGCGCCTCGCCATCAAAACCGACTGCCATCAGGCGATCGTCGCAATCGAAGCCGCACGATCAGGACATAAACCGACGACGCCATCCAGCCGCAAGAACTTCCCCCTCATCCAAGCGGTGCTTGACGAAATCAGCCGCCACAACGCCCCTGTGTCTTTCCATGACATTGACGAAGAAACGCCTGTGATGGCGCTGAAAACCGCCAGGCTCTTCGCCAAACAGCAATTACAGGCCTTCACCAAAGACCCCAAGCGCGCACCGACGGGGATTCCGCGCGTAACGATGGATGTGATGATTAGCCGTCGCCTCATCTCGGAAGCATCGATTGCACAAGCCAAGGAGAGCGCGAAAGCCCAGCAAAACGCGAAGGCGTTGAACCAACAACAAACCGGCAAACCGGCACGGGCCAACAAACCTACGACCAAGTAAAACGCGACCAAGCAAAGCAACAAGCTCGCCAAACAAACTGAGGCGCTACCAAACGTCGGCAAGAACAATGCCAGCACCATCCGCGACGGCAAAACGGCGAATGACGCCGTGGCATCGCGCAACAATGTCACGTCCAGCAACGTGACAGCAAGCGACGCTGCCGAAGCCATCACGGCCCACGTCCAGCACACCGCAGCGAGCGCCCCTGCGCCAATCCATGCAGCCCATGCGGCGCCATCACAAGGTTCAGGAACGCCCACGCCGGTGCCCCACCAGCCCAACCCGGCACTCCGCGAGCCTGCTTCCAAGGTACCGGCACCGCCTCGTCCGCGTCACGCGGCCGTTGAAACGGAAGCGGACGAACCTCAGGAATCGCAACTGCTCGAACTGTTGCACAGCACCGTGCGCAATCTTCGTTCCAGCGCGAAAGCGTTGCGGGCCACGGCGCAGGCGTATGATTCCGCGCTCAAGCACGCCAAGGACGCCACGCCGGGAATCGACGGCAACCCCATCACGCCGCTGTCTGAGAAGCCGCTGCGCAAGGCGCGCAAGCACACGAAAGCCGCGGCATTGGAATACGAGAAAGCCGCGGAAGAACTGGAACAATTCCTCAACAGCTATGGGGATACCGACAGCGTTTCTGCCCAGGAATCCCTGCATGCCGCGAGGTGGAACCAATGACAGGCACGCATACCATCCATATCTCCACTGACGGCAGCTTTCTACTCGGGGCCCGCCCCGTGACCGGCTGGGCATGGGTGGACCACACCACCGGGCTGCATGATTGCGGCGGTTCCCTCGGCGGCAATATCCAGCTGGGCGAATTATGCGCGATCTTGCAGGCATTGCGTTCGCATCCGGGCGCCGAAAAGCTGGTGATTGAGTCGGATTCGCGCGACGCAATTGAGTATTCCACGAAGCGCGAAAGCACATGATCCCAAACCGGTTGGTTGAAGGACAACGGCAATCCCGCGCCATACTTCCTTTCGGTGATCCGCGCCATCCACATGGAGATGGAAGAACGCGAAGGCCCGATCGACTTCGTCTGGGTCAAGGGACACGCGGGCGACAAATTCAATGAGCAGGCCGACCAGTTTGCGCGCGGATACGCCACGATGTGCCGCGACTTCCACGCGCCGTCGAAGATTCCCTCCGAAGCGCAGATAGACCTGATGCGCGTGCCGCTGCAACTGGCGGGGCGCGTGATTCAAACCGGCACCGATGACATGATGCAGGCGCTCGACCCCGACAATTCCGCCGCCGCCAAGGCCGCCGCCTCCCGCGCGGCGATGGCCGCCGCCAATACCGTGGGGGTCGTTCCCGTGACGGTTCACCACACGCCGGGCGCAGATGACAATCATGACGCGGACAGCCCCACGGCAGGCGATACCGCGGATACCCACACCGCGGATGCCGCCGCCATAGATACCGCCGCTGCGACGCACACGCAGCGAGTTGTGAGCTCAGAGCGTTCTGTGAACTCGCAGCCTTCTGCGGACTTACAGGAAGGACTCCTGCAAGCACAGTTGCTGTACGGCCTCACCGCCACGCTACGCAAGGCGACGCATGCGCAGCAAGATGCCGCCGAGCGTTATGCAAAGGCGGCGAGCATCCCGCCCTCCGCGCGCGTGGCTGATGCCGAAGACAATCTCAAAAAGGCGGCGAAACGCCAGGAATCCCTCGCCCGAGTCATTCGTGAACTGGTCGAAACACTGATCTGATCCGACTGATCAACCCGTCCGACTGCCCCATCCGGACCATCCGATCGTCCCGCTCTCCGGCTGACTCACGACCTCCCCTCCCTCATCACGCTGCATGATGGCGCGCTTGCCGTTGTATATGTGATTATTCGCCGTTGCGCATCGTTGCGCATCGTCGCGCGTACGGTTGCCGTTGGACAGGAGTAGGGTAGGGAACATTATGACTTTTTCTGAACATCCCGATATCACGGGCGGTCAGACGCCCGGTGCCACGTCCGGCGTCACGCCGAGCACAACGCCGAGCGCGACGCCTGCCGCCGAATCCCGTGACGCCTCCCGTTCCACATCCGTCTCGTCCGTTTCTTCCGCCTCGTCCAAGACATCCGGCACATCCGCCGCACCAAGGCGTCCAGGGGCCGCGCCAGGGTGCGCAACCGCCGCATCCGTCGAAAGTCTCGATAAAAACAATCAGATGGAACGCGGCCTGACCAACCGCCACGTGCAATTCATCGCCATCGGTGGCACGATCGGCACCGGCCTGTTCCTCGGTTCCGGCAAATCCATCGCGCTCACCGGCCCAAGCATCATCCTCGTGTATATCGCGGTCGGCGCGATTATGTTCCTGCTGATGCGCGCCATCGGCGAAATGATGTATCGCGATCCCAGCCAGCACACCTTCATCAACTTCATCGACCGGTATCTCGGCCGCGGCTGGGGCAAATTCGCCGGCTGGTCGTATTGGATCGTCCTCGTGCTCATCGGCATGACCGAAATCACAGCGGTCAGCACGTATTTCGTCACGTTCTTCCGCACTTTCGGTATCGAGCTGGGTGCGTGGAAATGGCTGATTGAGTTGTGTTTCCTCGCATCTCTTACCACCATCAACCTGATTGCCGTCAAAGCGTTTGGCGAAGCGGAATTCTGGTTCTCGATGATCAAGATCACGTTGATCGTCGCGATGATTGTCACAGCCATCGTCATGGTGGTTATCGGCTACCATTACCCTGCCGTCCATATCGCCGGATCTGACGGCGTCAGCCCCGCCGGGCACGCCGGCTTCGACAACCTGTGGAACGGCTTCTCCTTCGCGCCCAACGGCTGGCTGGCCTTCCTCATGAGCTTTCAGATGGTGTTCTTCGCCTACGAAATGATTGAATTTGTCGGCGTCACCGTCTCCGAAACCCAGAACCCGCGTAAAGTGCTGCCGAAGGCGATCAACGAGATCATCATGCGCGTGCTTATCTTCTACGTGGGCGCGCTGCTGGCGATCATGGTTATCGTGCCGTGGCGCAGCTTCAAGCCCAACGCCGACGGCTCCTTCGCCTCGCCGTTCATCATGGTGTTCCGCTACGCGGGCCTCGACTGGGCTGCCGCGCTGGTGTTCTTCGTTGTCATCACCGCCGCGTCCAGCGCGCTCAACTCGCTGCTCTACTCGGCGGGACGCCACCTGTACCAGCTCGCCGTGGACTCGCCGTCGCCGCAGCTCAGCAAGCTTGGTGTCGTCTCAAGCCGCCGTGTGCCGGCCCGCGCGATTCTCGTATCCGCCGCGCTGATTCTCCTGTCGCCGATCATCAACGCGTTCCCGAAGATGTCCAGTGCGTTCGTGCTGTTCGCCAGTGCCTCCAGCGCGGTGATCATCTTCATCTACATCCTCACGATGATCGCGCACGAACGGTATCGTCGCTCGCCGGACTTCATCGCCGACGGCTTCCTGATGCCCGCCTACCGGTTCACCGATGCGCTCGCGATTGCGTTCTTCGTGTTCGTGTACGTGACGCTGTTCCTCGCTGCGGACACGCGCGGCCCGGCCGTCGCCGGATTGGTGTGGCTGCTGGTGTTCGGCGGGTACTGCCTGCTGCACGAACGCTACCAGAACCGCGACCTTGAGCAGGCGCTGCAGTAGGCCATCGCGGCGCGGCCTGCGGGCGTCTGCAATACGGCCAGCCCACCTCACTCTCACAGGAGGAGGCGTTGCGGTAGGCGGTGCGGCTTGTGGGCGGTGCCGGTGGGCTGATTTGGGTTGACCGGACGGCTGAATGAATGATGTTTTCCGTTGGAATTTGGGAGTTCAGGCCGGTCCGGTTCTTTGGGCGGTGTTCTCCCGGAAGAAGTTGCAGATATTGCGATTCGCCGATGTTCTCCCACTCGAATCCGGGAGTTTGTGAACATTGCGCGCTTCTGGGCAATATCTCCCAAATGAGAATGTTGGAATTCCGCGGTTCTTGAATTTGCCCCGACACCGCTATTGGGGAGAACATCATCGGATTCGCATATTCGTGGTAATCTCCCACGAATAACCGGGAGTTGTTCTTCTGACGGCAGGTTGGTGGACGTTCTCCCGCAGTCCATGTGAGTTCAGTCGGGCATGTGGCCCGATGGCGTCGGCCGCGTATTCTTCGTGCGGGAATTTCTTGTCTGCTGACGTCTGTCAGCCGGTCTGTTCTTGCTGCTGTGAATCGGCAATCGATGAGAAACCGTACTGCGACTTGCCGGCTGTGTCGAGCGGAATTTACGTGGTCGGCGGTCCAAGCTGGCGGTCTGCGTTAACCTTAACCCACGATTTGCATAAGATCTAACCCATGATTTGCATAAACCCTAATCCACGATTTGCATACAATGCGCCCGCAGTTGGCAGGTGTCCGCGGTTGGCAGATGCCCGCGTGAGTATCTGGTCTATCTGTAGTACCGGAAGCGTGTATCTCGTCTATCTGTAGTACTTCCCGAGTTGTATCTGCGTTATCTGTGTTCGTGAATGCCCGATATCGCATGTATGGACCGCGGAATTCCAACGGCGCTACTCGGGGTATCGGGTACCGACGAACACAGATAAGCGAGATAGCCTCCGCGAGGTACTACACATAACGCAGATAGACGCAAATCGGGGTGCAATGCCTTGACGTGTGCTGTGCCGGGCAAGTGTACTGCCGGCTTGTCCCGCTGTGCTTCTGTTGTCTTGGCCCAGTGTGCCCTCTGATACGCATGTTATGTTGTGCGATTGTCCGCCGAAAACTCGGCTCCAACCCGGATGAAAGCAGGAGCGGCATCCAGTGCGCGATGCCACTGTGAACACAACTCCAACCCGGAAGAGGACGGCATAGAGCATGCGGCGGTGGCTGGCAATCGGCGCTGAGTGACTGCAACCGCCACATGTCTGAGCACAACACTCAGTGCAGGTAATCCGCCGCATTCGTCGGGCTTGACGGTACGGCATGGCCTTCGGTCACCGTGCCCAGCCCGGACAGGTACGCCTCGCGTCCCGCCTCAATCGCATGCTTGAACGCCCTCGCCATGAGCGGGATGTTGCCGGCGCTCGCGATGGCCGTGTACGCCATCACCGCGTCCGCGCCCATCTCCATCGCTTCGGCCGCCTGACTCGGCCGGCCGATTCCGGCGTCGATAATCACCGGCACGTGCGCGTTGGCGATGATCACTTCGATGAAATCACGCATCCGCAGCCCTTTGTTCGAGCCGATCAGCGAACCGAGCGGCATGACGCACGCGGCGCCCGCCTCCTCGAGTTGCCGTGCGGCAATGGGGTCGGGGAACATGTACGGCATGACGACGAATCCTTCATTGGCGAGGATTTCCGTGGCTTTGATGGTTTCTCGGTTGTCCGGCAGCAGGTATTTCGTCTCATGTTCGATTTCGATTTTCACGAAATCCGTCTGGCATACTTCGCGGGCGAGCCGGGCGATGCGTACCGCGTCTTTTGCGTTGCGCGCGCCGGATGTGTTCGGCAGCATTGTGATGCCCTTGGGAATGTAGTCGAGCAGGTTGTTGTCGGTGGTGCGGCAGCGGCGCAACGCCATGGTGACGATCTGGGTGCCTGCGTTCTCGATGGTCGCCTTGATGAGGTTCAGGTCGTACCGGCCGGACCCCAAGATGAAGCGGCTGGTGAACTTATGCCCGCTGAGGATCAGCGGGTCGGATTCGCCGGTGGCGATGGAATCGTAGGCGTGTGCGTCCGGCTCGGGCAGGATCGCGGTGTTGGTCGCGGTGCCGACCAGTTCGTCGAGACTGGGTTCGGCGTTGTTTTGCGCTGTTGCGTTGTCGGTTGTAGTACTCATGAGTGTGCTCCTGTGTCTGAGTTGGTGGCGTATGCGTGCCCGCCGGTGTGCCGTTTGTGACGAACCGGCAGGCACGCGTACAGGCCGCGATTATGCGTCCTCTTCGCCGAGGATCAGCCGCGTGATCATGTTGGCTTCATGACAGGCGACCACGCCGACGCGCGGCGCCATCAGCCCGGCTCCCGGCTTGGGTGCGGTCTCCCCATCGCCGCAGAAGTAGAAGTTCCTGAACACCCGCTTGGTGTGTACGAGGTTCGAGCTGCGGTAGCCCGCCATGCCGCTGGCGGACACGAGTTTCTTGTCCGGCAGATTTTCGAGCACCGCGTTGACGAGCATGGTCTTGTTTTCCGGCACGTCGAACGCCTCGCAGATGATGTCCTCATGCTCGAACAGGGTCGGCACGTTCTCATCGGTGACTTTCACAGTGTCGATGGTGATGTCGGTGAATGGGTTGATCTGCTTGAGGTTCGCCTGCAGCGCCTCGGTTTTGTACTGGCCGAGATCCTTGAGGAAGTACTGCTGACGGTTGAGGTTGGTCATGTCGACGCGGTCGAAATCAATGAGGTGCAGGTGTCCGACCCCGATGCGCGTCAGCGCGACGGCGATGGTCGATCCGAGCCCGCCGAGTCCACAAATCGCCACATGCGCGGCGTCGAGCTTGTCTTGCGTGGCGGCGGTGTGCCGGTCGAGCAGGGCCGCACGGATCTCCTCGCGGCTGACGAGTGTGGTCGGGTCGGGCAGGCTGTCGAAGGCCTGCTGTCGTGCGGCGGTCTGTTCGGGGGTCGCTGAGAGTGTGCATGTCATAGTGTGCTCTGGTGGTTGAAATAGATATAACAGTGATTGGTGAAGTGTATTGATTTCTCGGTGAATAATGCCAAGGCCGCTGTGTGGCGGGCCTACCGCCGCAGGCTGGGCTCAGCCGCCCTGCACGAAAGCGACGATTTCGACGGTGTCGCCGTCGTGCAGCATGACTTCGCTGCGTTTGTTGCGTGGCACGATGTCGCCGTTGAGCTCGACGGCCACGCGTTCGGGGCGAAGCCCGCGTTCTTCGATGAGCTCTGTGACACTGATTGGCGCCTCCAGCGTCTCGCGCTGTCCGTTGACGATCATGATAATCCTCCCGTCGTGCTGTCCGCCCATGCTGGTTGCCGGTGAGGCGGCGACCATGTGTCACCTGCTGCCAGTCGAGCGTGGCAGGACAAACAAAAACGGGTCAGTGGAAGAAATCGTACCTATTGGGCGGTGCGCTCCTTCATGACCCGGTCATGCTTGTTCTGTTATTCGGTTGTTTCACGAACAGGATCCGTCTGATTCGTGTTCGGCACGATGATGATGGCGCCGCACTTGCGACGGGGAAGGAAGCGTATGCACGCCGTCCGACCGTCGGTCGAATCATCGGGGATTGGGCAAACGCCAAGGGGAATCACGGAACGAACAATCGCATACTTACGGCGGCATTACCCGCATCAAGTTGACGGTCGAAGTCGTAGCTTCCTCTCAGCCCTTGCGGGCTCCCGTTCGGTTGTGAGGCCATCCTAGGCAACGCCCCCGGACAAGCGCGGACCGGTGGGCGGCGTGGCCGCACGCTTGGAGGTTGACGGATTGTCCGACGTCGTGGTGACAGTGGTGATATGAGTTTCGATGATGGACAAGAACGCCGCGAACACAATCGTGCGATGGTGGACAAATACCTGCATTCCGGACACGGCGATGCGCTGCTGCACCGGCATAAACTGTTCTGCGAAGACGGGATTTCCGGATTGTGGACATCGGATTCCGGCGAGCCGGTTTTCGCCCAAGGACGCGAGAATATCGCGAAATACGACGTGTGGTCATCCGAGCATTTCCCCGATTGGACATGGAGCAATATCACTATTTGGACAACGGATGATCCCGACCGTGTGTGGGCCGAGTGCGATGGCGAGGGCAATATCAATCTGCCTGGCCATGACCCGGTGTTCTACCGCAATCATTTCATTTATTCGTTCGAAATGCGAGACGGGCTGATCTACCGCGAACGCGAGTTCATGAATCCGATAGTCGAGATGCGGGCGCTGGGCATGCAGACCCCGACGATTGAACTCGGTGATTTCCCGAGCGACTGAGCGGGGCGGAACGTACGGCGGCGGCGTGTCGCAGCGACGGGCGGCGTCTGGAGGCGTCGCTTGGAGGCGGCGCGGAAACAGCGGAAGAACGGCGAGGTGAGACGAATGGGCGAGATGGATAATCGGAGCGTTCTAGGCGATACTGGCGATTTGAGTGCGGTGAACGGCGTGCGTAACGTGAAGGGTGAACGTGACGCGAATGTCGGCCGTGATCTGCGCAGCGTACGCGACGGACGACTCGCGGGCTTTGATATCCCGCGCATCGGCATGGGGACGATGGCGCTCGCGATTGAGGGGCGTCCGGATCGTGAGACCGCCATTGAGACGATTCATGCGGCGCTTGACGAAGGTGTCCGATATCTGGACACGGCGTGGTCGTACTATCTGCCCAGTCGCCCGGGAACCGGTGAGCCGGAGGATCTCGGCTATGGTGAGCGATTGGTGCGTGACGCGCTCGCCTCGTGGGATGGCCCTCGTGAACGCGTTCTGGTCGCCACGAAAACCGGGTATCGGCGAACCTGCGAGGCGGTTGCGGCCGGCGGGGATACCGGGGCTTCCGGGACTTCCGCGGCCGGTGTTTCCCGTGAAACACCCGACGCGAAGAACGCCGTCGAACCGGCCCGCCAGCATTTGCAGGCCGCAGGCAGCCGTTATGGCTGGATGGCGGATTCACGGCCGGAGACCATGATTCGCGACGCGAAGGAATCGGCGGCGCATCTCGGGGTAGAGGCACTTGATTTGTTGTATTCGCACGGTCCGGACCCGGCGGTGCCGTACGCCGACCAGGTCGGAGCGCTGCGCGATTTGCTGGATGCGGGCGTCATCAGATATGCCGGAATCTCGCGCGTGAACCGCGAGCAGATTGATATCGCGCGGGGCATACTTGGCGACAAGCTGATCGCCGTGCAAAATCAGTTCTCGCCGTCACACCCCGACCCGGAACATACGTTGGAATACTGCGAACAGTTGGGGTTGGCGTTCGTGTGCTGGAGTCCGCTCGGTGGCTTCCTCGATCCGGTCGATCAGCATGCCTACGACCAGTTCCGCGAGGTCGCCGCGAAACTCGGTGTCTCCCACCAGCGGGTGACGCTCGCCTGGGAGCTGGCGCAATACCCGCGTCTGTTCACCATCCCCAGCGCTCGCAATCCGCAGGAAATCCACGATTCCTTCGCCGCCACGTGGCTCGAACTCACCTCGGACGACCTCGCCCTCCTCAACGCTTCCGTCGCCGCCCGCCGGCAGACGATGGCTGCTGGAATGTGATGCTGGTTCGCTAGTCACGGTTGTGCGTAATCTGCGGGAATGCTGCGACTTTACTGATGGGTGTGTTTCTGCCATATTTGCCACGAGTATAGAAAAGTATGCAGTGTATAGCTATAGGAATGTATAGCGCCGTATAGCGGTGTATAAGTCCGTATAAATCAGGATGTTCTGCCTGCCGGCCGCCGGTTTGCCGGAAACGCCGCTCTCAATCGCAACTGAACATCATCGCTCGTCGGAACCGCGCAGCACCGCACAATCAGCCCGGAAATCATCACGGAAACGAACATTTTGATTGTTCGCATGTGACGCCACTCACATTCCTGCGCCCGCGGAAAAAGCCTGATACAGTCGTGCGGGCAGGGATGCGGAGGTGTTAACCGAACATCTCTGCACTCGCTGCGGAGAGGAAGTTATGGCAACCACCACCCAGCCGATTTCACCATCATCCACCCGTCCGTCCGGCGCTGCACCCGTCGCGCCAAATCCGGCGGCCCGCACCCCGAGTCGCCTTGACAATCGTTGGATGCGCGCGGTCGTCCCCGCGCTGCTCATCCACATCTCCATCGGCACGGTCTACTGCTGGAGCGTGTTCAAACAGCTCATCGCCGACCAGATGCACGTCGCGCCGAGCACCATCGAATGGGGCTTCTCGCTCGCGATCTTCTTCCTCGGCATGTCCGCCGCGTTCTTGGGGCCGGTCGTGGAAAAGGACATCCGCCGCTCCGCGCTGATCAGCCTGGTCTGCTTTGTCGCCGGATTCGCCGGCACGGGCGCAAGTATCGCCGCCGGTTGGCTCCCCGGCGTGTTCATCTGCTATGGCGCGATTATGGGCGTCGGTCTGGGCGTCGGCTATCTCACGCCGGTCAAGAACCTCATGTTGTGGTTCTCCGACAACAAAGGCCTGGCCACGGGCATCGCGGTCGCTGGCTTCGGCCTCGCCAAGGCAATCGCCAGCCCGGTGATGACCTGGCTCATCGCCTCCGTCGGTCTTGTGAACATGTTCTACGTGCTTGCCGTGGTGTACGCGATCATGATGTTCGCCGGATTCCTGCTGATTCGCCGCCCCGCGGGCTACGTGTACTCCGCCGCCGCGCGTGTCAGGCGTCGCGCGGTGATGCGTCGACCCGTGTTCTGGGCGATCTGGCTTGCCTTCTATCTCAATATCACGTGCGGCCTCGCGCTGATTTCGCAGGAAAAGGACATTCTGCATGATGCGCTTGCGGTGATGCCGCGCTTCGCCGGGCTTGATGCTGCTGCGTTTGCGACTGCGACCGCCGGCGTAATCAGCACGGTGCTGGCGGTTGACGCGGTGTTCAACGCGGTCGGCCGACTGGGCTTCTCCACGCTGTCCGACCACTGCCGTCGCCGAGAAACCAGCTACGTGGTGATTTTCGTGATGTCGGTCGTCGTCTGCCTGCTGCAGGTGGTGTTCCATTCGATCGACAACGGCACGTTGTGGATGATTCTCGTGATGCTGTTCCTGGTCAACGCGGGCTACGGCGGCGGTTTCTCCACGCTGCCGGTGCTGTTGGAGCAGCATTTCGGCATGTCTTCGGTTTCGACCGTGCACGGGCTCGCGCTGAGCGCATGGGCGTTCGCCGGATTGTCCGGCAATCAGCTGGCGTCCTTCGTGGTCACGCATGCCGCCGACCAATCGCACCGCTACGCTGGCCTGATTCCGGTGCTCGCCGTGTTATACGCGGTCGCATTGGTGGCAATCCTGCTGGTCATGCGTGATCGCAAGTCCGCGGATGAGCGCGATGTCGTGAACGTCGCGGCGTGAATGTCCGAACTGGCGCCGGTGGCCGCTCGCGGTCGTCGGCGCTCGCCCGGTAACAACTGACAGGCCGTCTGTACCCCGTACTTTGCGGGATGCAGACGGCCTGCCGAATATGTGACGCGATTTCCGCGCGTTATCTGGGCTGCGAAAACCACAAGCGACGTCAGCGGTACACCGCGAAACCGGCGGTGAAGCTGATCTTCTTCTGCACGGCGAGGGCCAGCTGCAGGAATCCGAAGGCTTCAAGCTCGCGCGCACGCTTCAGGGCGCCCGCGTCGATGGCGTCGAGACCGCCCGCCTTCACCAGGTCGATGAACGCGGCCTTGGCGGCATCGTCATCACCGGCGACCAGCACGGTGGACTGGGCGTCGCCGGTCTTCTTGGAGGCGATGTTCGCGGCGAACACGGTGTTGAACGCCTTGAGCACGTGCGACTTGGGGAGTTTGGCCTGCAATTCGGCGGCTGCGGAGCTGTCGGCCGGCACGACGAGCGAATCGAAGGTGGAGAAGTCCAGCGGGTTGGTGATATCGACGACGGTCTTGCCTTCCAGCTGGTCGCCGTACTGCTCGGCGATGGATGCGAGGGCCGGGTAGGGGACGGCGAGCACGACGATGTCGCCCTCGATGGTCGGGTTCTCGAAGTGCGAATCGAGCGACTGGACGGTTGCGCCGGCGTCCTCGAAGACGCTCTTGATTGCGGTGCCCATGTTGCCGGTGCCGAAAATCGTGATGGTTGCCATGGTGGTTCCTTTCGTGTCGGCGGATGTGTACCGCCCGCTGTGCTTCTGGTTGCGGTGTGTCCGCGGTGGTCTTGCGTCCACTGTGTCGGCCGCTTTGCTTGTGCTTGCTTGTTGTTGCTTGTGTTCGTCGCGTCCGTGTGTGTGATGCTGCGGAGCAACTAACAATTTGTTAGTGATGAGACGATGCTACCACTAACTTTTTGTTAGCGCATCCGGCGTGTCGTCGGTACAATGGATGGCATGACTTCCTCCGAGAACCCGAAGAATCCGCATCGTTTCAACGTTTTTGCTGCGGCGTGCCCGTCGCGCAAACTGCTGAATGACGTCACGCGCCGCTGGAGCATCCTCGTGCTCGCCACCCTGCTGGACGGGGCGTTGCGCTTCGGGCAGATTCGTGAGCGGGTTGATGGCATCAGCGACCGTATGCTGTCCGCGACGTTGGGTGCGCTCGCAGAAGACCGGTTGATTGTCAAGGATGACGCCGACGGAACGTATGTGCTGACCGAGCCTGGACGTCAGATTGCCCGGCAGAGCCTCGACCTGTTCGACAGCCTCTATCTCGCGCTTGATGAGATCGTCAACGCCCGGCAGGCGGGGAGCGGTGCGGCTGGGGCGTCGGCTGGGGTGGTGGCGCCGGATGATGTTGCTGGATCGTCGGATGGCGCGGCTGGGGCGCCCGCTGGTGCGGCTAGTTGATTCCATGATTGCCGGCGTCGTAGTGTGAGGAATTCCTCGTACAACGACCACCTTCGCGGCCGGCTCTCCGTATCCGGGCCGCTGACGCCGTCGTCGCGTGAGCGGATCATCGCATAATGACCATTTCCCGGGCCAAATCTCCGGCCCCGGATTGTCCGTCTGGCCACTATGTGAGCTCATCCTCACGCAGCGGTACCTGATTCGGTTTCCCGCGCAGCATATTATCCATCGTCAATATTTGACACAGTAAAATATGAAGAGTATAAACAGTCCGGAGTGATACAGGAAACCGGAAAGGAGCTTGCTGTGGCATTTGAAGATGACGCGCTCGAACGCATGCATGCCATCATGTCCGGAAGCCATTCGGCCATGATGGACCACATGAATCGCGTCCATCGTGGCGAGCCGGCAGTGATGCGCGAACTGGCAACCCAAGGCGCATGCACGCCGGGCCACCTTGCCGAAGTGACCCGCAACAGCCCGGGCCGTATCTCGGCGATTCTCGCGGCACTGGAGAAAAAGGGCTGGGCGACCCGCACGGTAGATCCGGAAAACCGTCGGCGGGTTATCGTGCGCATCACCCCGGAGGGCCGCAAGTTGGTTGCGTTCCACCGGCAGATGAGAGAGGAACGGCTGCGCTGGATCTTCGGGCAGATGGGGGAGCGCGGCACCGCGGAATTCTTGGATTTGCTCGCGCAGTTCATGGTCTACACCAGCCTGTGCGGCCCAGATGCCCAAGCCCCCGATGAGGCGGCGATCGCCAAGGCTTTCGAAGACAACGGCCTGCAATATCGGCCGGCGGAAGACCGCGAGAACATCAAACTGACGGCAGCCCGGCCGGAAGAATACCCGTTCGCCGATACGGGCACCGCTGCCGACACCGCCATGCCCGCCGATCAAGACGCCGCCGCACCTGCCTCCGCGTCCACACGCGAATAACCCGTTCAACAATCAACACCGGTTCCCGTATCCGAAAGGACCAATTGTGATACGAATCTGCAAATACCTCTCCAAGGCCGAATGGTTCCAGCTGTTCGTCGGCCTGCTGTTCATCGTCGCCGGCGTCTGGCTCCAACTCAAGCTGCCCGATTACATGGCCGACATCACCCGGCTCGTGGAAACCCCGAACAGCGAAATGCATGACGTGTGGGTCGCCGGCGGCAAGATGCTCGCCGTGGCGCTCGGCGCCATGCTCACGACCGTCGCCGTCGGTTTCATCACCGCGCGCGTATCCGCATCCTTCACCCAGCGGCTGCGCTCCATGCAGTTCCGCCGCGTGGAGTCCTTCGGTCCCGAGGAGCTGAACCGCTTCTCCACTGCGAGCCTTATCACCCGCTCCACCAATGATGTCACCCAGATCCAGATGTTCCTCACCATGGGCCTGCTCATGCTCGTGCAGTCGCCGATCATGGCCGTGTGGGCAATCGCCAAGATCGCCGGCAAAGGTGTCGAATGGACGGCCGCGACAGGCGTGTCGCTCGTGCTGGTCATGGGCGCCGTCGCCATCATCATGGCCATGGTCATGCCGAAATTCCGCAGCATGCAGGCCCTGACCGACAACATCAACCGTGTGGCCCGCGAGAACCTCACCGGCCTGCGCGTGGTGCGCGCCTACAACGCCGAGGACTACCAGCAAGGCAAGTTCGACAAGGCGAACCGCGACCTGACCGACACCCAGCTGTTCGCCAACCGCGCGATGTCCGTCATGATGCCGCTCATGAATACCGTCATGAACGGCCTGACCCTCGCCGTGTACTGGATCGGCGCGTACCTCATCGACGCGGCCGGCCTCATGGACAAGCTCACGCTGTTTTCCAACATGGTCGTGTTCTCCAGCTACGCCATCCAGGTCATCATGAGCTTCCTCATGATGAGCATGGTGTTCGTGCTGTGGCCTCGCGCCGACGTGTCCGCCAAGCGCATCCTCGAGGTGCTCGACACCGAGCCGCATGTCACCGACGGCACACGCACGGAGGGTGCGAAGAACGCGGACGGCACGCCGGTGCGCGGACGTGTGGAATTCCGCGACGTGAGCTTCACCTACCCCGATGCGCGCGAACCCATGCTCGAACACGTGAGCTTCACCGCACAGTCCGGCCAGACCGTCGCCTTCATCGGCTCCACCGGCTCCGGCAAGACCACGCTTGTGAACCTCGTGCCGCGTTTTTATGACGCCACCGGCGGCCAGGTGCTCGTCGACGGCGTGGACGTGAAGGACTACACCTTGCAGTCGCTACGCGACAAGATCGGCTATGTGCCGCAGCAGTCCGTGATGTTCAAGGGAACCGTCGCCTCGAACGTGGCGTTCGGCGACAAAAGCCAGGCCGGCGTACTGCCGGCGGGCGAGAGCATGACGGACGTCGAGATCGCCGACACCTCCACCCCGCAGGGGCGTGCACGCGAAAAGGCGCTGCTCGCGGAATCCGAGCACGGCACTACGCTGAGCGAGGCGCAGATGGAAGACGTACGCCAGGCCGTGGCCGTCGCGAAGGCCGATGAATTCGTCACCCGCATGGACGGCACCTACGAGGCGCCGATCGCCCAGGGCGGCACGAACGTGTCCGGCGGGCAGAAACAGCGCCTGTCGATCGCGCGGGCCGTATGGCGGCACCCTGAAATCCTCGTCTTCGACGATTCCTTCTCCGCGCTTGACTTCCGCACCGACCACGATGTGCGCGAGGCGCTCGCCCGCGAGGCCGGGGACGCGACGAAACTCATCGTCGCCCAGCGCATCGGCACGATCATGGACGCCGACCGGATCATCGTGCTCGACCAAGGGCGCGTCGTGGGCCAAGGCACGCACAAGGAACTGCTGCGTGACTGCGAAGTCTACCGCCAGATCGCCGAAAGCCAGCTGAGCGAAGCCGAACTCGCCTCCTGACGCCGCCGGCGCGTGACACAACCGGCGCGAATCGCCGGAGCTGCTATCTTTCTTAGCTTTCCTGAAAGGAACATTCACATGCCAGGACCAATGGGTCACGGGCCGGGAGCCCGGGGCGCGGCCGAAAAGCCGCAGGATTTCAATGCCGTCATGGGCAAGCTCGCGCACTACAGCAAACGCTACCTGCCCGCCATCATCATCGCGCTCGTTCTGGGCGCGTTCGGCACGGTCTGCCAGATCGTCGGACCGGACAAGCTCAAGGACATCACCAACGAGATCACCAAGGGCCTGCCCGCCATCGTGCACGGCAGGCCGGTGCTCAACAGCATCGACCTGGACGCCGTCACTCATATCGGGTTCACCCTGGTCGCGCTGCACGTCGGGTACGCGCTGCTCAGCTACGCGCAAAGCTGGATCATGGCCACCATCAGCCAGCGCACCGCGCAAAGCCTGCGTGATGACATCTCCAAGAAGATCAACCGCCTCCCGCTGCGTTACTTCGACAACACGAGCTACGGCGACGTGCTCAGCCGCATCACCAACGATGTCGACGCCATCGGCCAGACGCTGGGGCAGAGCCTCGGCGCGCTCGTCACGTCGATCACGCTGTTCGTCGGCGCGCTCGTCATGATGTTCGCCAACAACGTCACGCTGACGCTGACCGCCATCGGCGTGAGCATCATCGGTCTCGTGCTCATGATGCTCATCATGCGCTTCTCGCAGAAGTACTTCGCCCAGCAGCAGCTCGCGCTCGGCCAGACCAACGGGCATGTGGAGGAGATGTACGCCGGTCACGTGATCGTCAAGGCCTACTCCGGCGAAGCGGATTCGATCCGCCAGTTCGAACGCTACAACGACAGCCTGTACGAATCCGGATGGAAATCGCAGTTCCTGTCGGGCCTCATGATGCCGTTCATGACCTTCATCGGCAACCTCGGCTACGTGGCCGTATGCGTGGTCGGCGCGGCGCTCGCGATGGACGGGCGCATCGAGTTCGGCGTCATCGTGGCGTTCATGATGTACATCCGCCTGTTCACGCAGCCGCTCGCCCAGTTCGCGCAGGCCATGCAGAACCTGCAGCGGTGCGGTGCGGCGTCGGAGCGCGTGTTCGGCTTCCTCGAGGAGCCGGAGATGAGCGTCGACGCGACCGGCAGCTTCGCCGAGCATCGCGCCCAGATCGAGGCGGCACAAGGCCATGCACACGCCAGTGACGCGTTGGGCGACCGGGCCCGCGGCGACGTGGACTTCGACCATGTGCGCTTCGGCTACAAGCCCGACACGCCGGTCATCCATGATTTCAGCGCCAGCGTGAAAGCCGGGCAGAAAGTCGCGATCGTCGGGCCGACGGGTGCCGGCAAGACCACGATGGTCAACCTGCTCATGCGCTTCTACGAGCTGGATGACGGCGAAATCCGCATCGACGGCGTGCCGACGGCGTCCATCCCGCGCTCCGAGGTGCACCGCCAGTTCTCCATGGTGTTGCAAGACACCTGGGTGTTCCAGGGCACTGTGCGCGACAACATCGTGTACGACAAGCAGGGCGTGACCGACGAGCAGGTGCGGGCCGCCGCGAAGGCAGTAGGACTTGACCGCTTCATCGAATCACTGCCGGAAGGCTATGACACCGTGCTTGACGACAAGGCCGCGCTGTCCGCTGGGCAGAAGCAGCTGCTCACCATCGCCCGCGCGATGGTGCAGGACGCGCCGATTCTGATTCTCGACGAGGCGACGTCATCGGTGGATACGCGTACTGAGGAGCTCATCCAGAAGGCCATGGACCAGTTGACTGTCGGCCGTACGAGCTTCGTGATCGCTCACCGCCTGAGCACGATTCGCAACGCGGACATGATTCTCGTTATGAACCACGGCGACATCATCGAACGTGGCACGCATCAGGAACTGCTCGACAAGGGCGGCTTCTACGCCGACCTGTACAACAGCCAGTTCGCCTCGCTCGTCGCGTGAGGTGCAGGGCGGGGTGTCGAGTCCGGTGCCTTGCGTTTGATGCCGCGTGTTTGGCGTCTCGCGTTTAGCGTTGTTTTCATCGTCCCTTATTATCACTTAGCCACTAAGTGATAATAAGGGACGATGTCATTATCAGTTACCGGCTAAGTGATAATAAGCGCGAATTGGGGGTCGCTGTGTGAGGATTGGCTCGCACGGTGGTGCTCCCGGACATTGATGCCGGCTTCGGAGCATAAGCCCGGGGTCAGTATGTGAGGATTGGCTCGCAATCTGGCGGGTTGGGCGGTTCAGGTTTGGTGATTTGGTTTGGTCGGGGGTCATCGTGTGAGGATTTCCTCGCATGGTGGCGGTGCTGATGGTTCGGGTCGTGCGGTCTGGTCGGTGAGACGGTCGTTGTGGCACCGCGTCCACGCCCGCGTTACCGACAACCGCACGTACCCCCGCGCCAATACGCCGGCAACATGATGATCACCTGAAGAGCCTGCGCCTGAAACCTTCGCACCTCCTCAGAGCAACCCAGCAAAACCGCACAATTCCGACGATTTCACCCCACGGTGTCCACATTGTGGACATAAATCGTCTCAGGATGAGGTTATCGAAAAGTTCAATATAAGGACAAGCCATTTACATATCCGCAATCCTCGCGTATAAAAGGAACCCAGCAATAGATTGAGACGAGGTTTACTCGAGTAAGGCCAAAAGCCCGAAGAACCTTTGCCTGACGGCGTTTGACGGATTCACCCGATCACGTGTCGCGCGCGTCTGTGGCATTCAGAATCAGCATTTCATGCGACATTCTGACGAATTCTCACGATTATTCCCAGAATCTTTTGTAGAGAGGAAGATTCCTGATGAACGCAAAGTTCTTCGGCAAGACGACCGCCATCGCGGCGGCCGCGGCCATGATGATGTCCATGGCGGCCTGCTCCGGTGGCAGCATGGACGATTCCAGCAACTCCGCCGGCGCAGCCAGCGGCAACACGATCACGCTCGGCAGCATCACCACGAATTCCGGCACCGCCGCAGCGTACGGCGAGGCTGAGCTCAAGGGCTTCAAGCTGGCGATCAGCGAGATCAACGCCAAGGGCGGCCTGAACGGCAAGAAGATCAAGCTGGAAAGCATGGATGACAAGGGCGACGCCACCGAAGCGTCAAACGCCTTCAACAAGCTGGCCGGCGACAACAGTGTGCTCGCCGTGCTCGGCCCGACGATCTCCTCGACCACCGCGGCCGTCGCGCCTCTGGCCGATCAGTCGAAGCTCCCGGCCATCGCACCGGCGGCGACCTCCGACTCCATCGCCACCGGCGGCTACCTGTTCCGCACCTGCTTCAAGGATTCCTACCAGGGTGAGATCGCGGCCAAGTTCGCCGCCGAGACCCTGAAGGTCAAGAAGGTCGCCGTGCTGTACGGCACCGGCGACCCGTACTCCTCCGGCGTGGGCAAGGCCTTCGCCGCCGCGGCCAAGAAGGCCGGCCTCGACGTGGTCGACGAGGAGAACTCCTCCAGCGCCGACGACACCGAGTACTCCTCGCAGCTGCAGAAGATTCAGGCGTCCGGTGCTGAGTTCCTGTACGCGCCGTACTACTATTCGGTCGCTGGCCCGTACATCATCCCGCAGGCTCGTTCGCTCGGCTACAAGGGCTACGTCATGGGCCCCGATGGCTACGACGGCCTGAAGCTCACTGGCGACAAGTCCCAGTACGACAAGGTGCTGTACACCACGCACTATTCGCCTGACGACACCTCGAACAGCAAGGTGCAGGACTTCATCAAGTCCTACAAGAAGGCCAACAACAATCAGGAGCCGAACACCTTCACCGCACTCGCGTACGATTCCGTGTACATGTTCAAGCAGGCTTACGAGAAGGCCGGCAAGAACGCTACCCGCGAGCAGGTGCGCAACGCGATTTCCGGCATGTCCTTCAGCGGCGTGACCGGCAAGTTCACGCTCGACAAGAAGGGTTCGCCGAACAAGTCCGTGATCGTTCTTGAGCTCAAGGACGGCAAGCCGACGTACCGCACCACCATCCAGCCGTCCACCAAGTGAGGCTGACTGCCGTGCGCGCCCGAAACCCCAAGGATTCCAAGGGGGATTCGAAAGGTGCAAACGGCAACAATCCCATGTGAAGGAGAGGGCCGATTCCGGCCCTCTCCATTCGCGTACTAGCGGTCTTTCCAGGCGGCGTCCCGCTTACACGCAAATTTCTTTGCGCTTGCGTTCGTTGATTCACTGAGTCAGGAATTGGCGAGCACACCGATACACATTCACACACTGACACATTCACACACATTCACCCACATACACACACACGAAAGGAGGAATGATGAGCGGTTTCGTCATGTTCATCAGCCAGATTTTCAACGGCCTGAAGATCGGCAGCGTGTACGCGCTCGTGGCGCTCGGCTACACGATGGTCTACGGCATCATCCGACTGCTGAACTTCGCCCACGGCGACTTCATCATGATCGGCGCATATACGCTGATGCTCAGCATTCCAGCACTCGCCGTCATGGGCTTGCCCGCATGGACGGCTGTCATTCCCGCAACCTTGGTCTGCGCGCTGGTCGGCGTGCTCGTCGAACGCCTGGCGTACAAGCCGGTGCGCGAGAAGGGCAACAGCATGACCGCCCTGATCACCGCCATCGCCATGAGCTTGCTGCTTGAAAACGGCTCACAGGCGATTTTCGGCGCCGACTACAAGACCGTCCCCACTATCGTTTCGATTCCGACCCTGACGATCGGCCAGCTGAAGATTGACGGCGCGACCATCGTATCCATTGTGCTCGGCGTCATCATGATGGTCGCCATGCAGCTGTACGTCAAGCGCACGAAGCAAGGCAAGGCCATGCGCGCGGTGTCCGAAGACAAGGAAGCGTCCCTGCTCATGGGCATTAACGTGAACGGCACGATTACCCTGACCTTCGCCATCGGCTCGGGTCTCGCCGCCATCGCCGCGCTCATGTACTGCGTGTCCTACCCGCAGGTGTCCCCGACGATGGGCATGATGCTCGGCCTGAAAGCCTTCGTGGCGGCTGTGCTCGGCGGCATCGGCTCGATTCCTGGCGCTATGGTCGGCGGTTTGGCGATCGGCCTGATCGAAAGCCTGACGAAAGCCTATATCGGCACGATTACCGGCGGCGTGATCACGTCCGCGTTCTCCGACGCGATCGTGTTCGCAATCCTCATCATCGTGCTGCTCGTACGCCCGTCCGGCCTGATGGGCGAGCCTGAGACGGAGAAGGTGTGACGATGAAGAAATCCGCGCTTTCCATGAAACAGTCCTATATCGTGTGCGCTGTGGGTATCGCCGTGCTGTTCGGCCTGCTGATGGCGGTATGCGAATCCGGGGCCGCGAACACGTATATCAAGGGCATCCTGATGACCTGCTGCATCGCGGTCATCATGACCACGTCCCTGAACCTGACGGTCGGCGTGCTCGGCCAGCTGACACTCGGCTGCTGCGGTTTTGAGATGATCGGCGCCTACTCCGCAGCCCTGCTCAGCAAGCTGATTGTCGCCAAGGGCATCGCGATGGACCCGACCGCTCGCTTCCTGCTCACGATTTTCGTGGGCGCTGTAATCGCTTGCATTTTCGGCATTCTGGTCGGTATTCCGGCGCTGCGTCTGCATGGCGATTACCTGGCGATTATCACCCTCGGCTTCGGCGAGATTATCCGCGTCGTGCTGCAGAACATCCCCGCAGCCGGCGGTGTCGGCCTTGATAAGGGCCAGGCCGGTCAGGCGCTTATCGGCATCGACCGTATCGCCAACCTGTACGTGGTGTTCTGGATCACCGTGATTACTGTCGTGTTGCTGTTCATGTTCGCGCGTTCCCGCTACGGCCGTGCGGTCAAGGCGATTCGCGACGACGAGATCGCGGCCAGCGCATCCGGTTTGAACGTTACATACCTTAAGGTGCTCGTGTTCGCGATTTCCGCGTTCTTCGCAGGGCTCGCCGGCGGCATTTACGCGCAGTACATGGGTTCGCTCACCCCGGCGTACGCGGGCTGGCTGCAATCCACGAACTACGTGATCATGGTCGTGTTCGGCGGCATGGGTTCGCTCACCGGCTCGATCCTGTCGGCTATCGTGCTCACGATTCTGCCGGAGGCGCTGCGCGCGTTCTCCGACTACCGCATGCTCGCCTACTCGGTGGTGCTGGTCGTGTTCATGATCTTCCGCCCGCAAGGCATCTTCGGTTCGTGGGAGTTCTCGCTGCCGAAGCTCATCAACCGCATCGTCTACCGCAACGGTCGCGGCGGCGCGGCGAAAGCGGCCATCGCGGCAGAAACCGTGGAATCTGGCGACGTGACTGCAACAGCGGCCGCAGCGGAAACTGTGCAATCCGCACAATCCGCCGGAAAGGAGGCGTGAGATGACTGAACAACCGATTCTGCGCGCCGAGCATCTCGGCATCACCTTCGGTGGTCTGCGCGCTGTCGACGATTTCAACATGACCATCAACAAGGGCGAGCTTGTCGGCCTGATCGGCCCGAACGGCGCCGGCAAGACGACCGTGTTCAACCTGCTCACCGGCGTGTACAAGCCCACCGACGGCGAATTCTGGCTGGACGGCGAGAAAATGAACGGCAAGAAGACCTACCAGGTCGTGCGCGCCGGCATCGCCCGAACCTTCCAGAACATCCGCCTGTTCAAGCAGATGACCGTCGAGGAAAACGTGCTTGTCGCGTTCAACGAATCCTTCAGCTACCACATGGGTGGCGCGATCTTCCGCACCCCGCGTTTCTGGCGCGAGGAACGCGAGATGCACCAGAAAGCCATTGATTTGTTGCGGATTTTCAAGCTCGAAGGCCTCGCCCAGACGCAGGCGGCGAACCTGCCGTATGGCGCCCAGCGCAAGCTTGAAATCGCGCGTGCGCTCGCGACCGGCATGAAGCTGCTGCTGCTTGACGAGCCGGCTGCCGGCATGAACCCGACCGAGACTGAGGACCTGCTCGAATGCATCAACACGATCCGCGACCGGTTCGGTATCGCGATTCTGCTGATCGAGCATGATATGAGCCTCGTGATGAACGTGTGCCAGCGCATCCAGGTGCTTGATTACGGGCGCACGATTGCGTCTGGCCTGCCTGAGGAGATTGCGCACAACCCTCGCGTGATTTCCGCTTACCTTGGCAGTGACGAGGATGAGGATGACGCGGCTGATGAGGCTGAGGGCGATGCGGCTGCGGACGGTAACGCGGCTGACGGCAACGTAACCGATGGCAAGGAGGAGCACGATGCTTGATATCAAGAACCTGAGCGTATCCTACGGTGCCATCGACGCGGTCAAGGGCATCAGCCTGCATGTGGATGACGGCGAGATCGTGTCGCTGATCGGTGCGAACGGCGCCGGCAAGACCACGACCTTGCACACCATCACCGGGCTGGTTCCGGCGAAGTCCGGCAGTATCGTGTTCAACGGCCAGGACCTGCTGAAAACCAAGGCGAACAAGATTGTGACCCTCGGTATGGCGCATGTTCCTGAAGGCCGTCACGTGTTCACGCGTATGAGCGTGCAGGAGAACCTTGAAATGGGTGCGTACAGCCTCAAGGACACCTCGCATGTGGCTGAGGATCTGGACAAGGTGTACACGTATTTCCCGCGGCTCAAGGAGCGTCGTCGCCAGCTGGCGGGCACGCTCTCCGGCGGTGAACAGCAGATGGTCGCGATGGGCAGGGCGATGATGAGCCGGCCGAACACCATTCTGATGGACGAACCGTCGATGGGTCTGTCGCCGAAACTGGTCAAGGAGATCTTCCGCATCATCGAAAAGCTGCACGATGAAGGCATCACTGTGCTGCTGGTCGAGCAGAACGCGAAAATGGCTCTGTCGATTGCCGACCGCGCGTACGTGCTGGAAACCGGCCGCATCACCATGGAAGGCAAGGCCAGCGACCTGCTCCATGACGAGAAGGTGCGCAAGGCGTATCTCGGTGCGTGAGTGCCGTTTGCGCTGATGGCCAGCGCAGACGTGTGAAGGGGAGTGACGGGGACCCTAGCGTGGGTCCCGGTCACTCCCCCTTGCTGTTGTTTGGGGGTTTAGGGGTCGTTTGGGTATTTGGGCGGTTGGGGGTTGCCGATTCTGTCCGTGGCGTGACTGCCCGGTCGCACTACACCGCACTACTCCTTGCACACGTCGACCCATTTGTCGGCGCCGGAGACGTCGTAGAGTTCGTCGGGCGTGAGTTTCACCGCGCTGTGGCCGTCGCCGCCCGCGGGGTAGACGGTGTCGAATTCGCGCAGACTGCGGTCAAGGTAGACGCGCATACCACCTATGATTCCGAGAAAGGCACCCTGTCCACCATCAGGTGAGGTATTTGGGAACCAAGGTTATTGCTGAGAATCCTCGCAGGCGTTGCAATCTTTGTGCATTCGGCCCGCCATACTCCGACTGCCGATTCTTCTCCGTTGAATGCCCATACCCGTCAGCAGCGAACGTGAATGCGCGATAGACTGCTGTAAGACCGGCAATGAAGTCCGACACGGACACGGAGGCGTTCTCATGGATGAGACACAGCACGACAATACGCGCAACATAAGCGGTGGCACTGAGCCAGCTGCACAGGCGGCTACACCGACCGGCGGCAGGCAGAGCGAGCAGGACGCCGCAAACGTTCGCAACGTACAAGGCGCTCAAGCCGCTCAAGACACTGCGTCGGCTACCGGGGAAACCTCCTCACCAGTTGCTTCGCCAGGCGCAGCACAAACGGCATCGCCAGCCGCTGCGCCCGAATCACTGCCTGGCTCCAAAATCCGCGCATTCGCCATCGGACAGTTCGGCTGGGCGCTCCTGTCCGGCATCATCTCCAACTGGCTCGTGTACTTCTATCAGCCGGACGCCGAAACCATCCGCCAAGGTCAAACCGTCTTCGTGCCGCAAGGCCTCGCCATTCTCGGCATCGTGACCGTGGTCGGCGGCATCACCGCATTCGCGCGGTTCTTCGACGCGTTCGTCGACCCGGCAGTCGCCAGCCTGTCCGACCGCTGCCGTTCCCCGCGCGGCCGCCGCATGCCGTTCCTGCGTCTCGCCGCGCTACCGCTCGCCATCATCACCGTGCTCGTGTTCTGGAGCCCGATTAACGGCACCAGCTGGCTGAACGCGGCCTTCCTGTTCGTCGCCGTCATCGCCTACTACGTGGCGCTCACCTTCTACTGCACGCCATACAACGCGCTAATCGCAGAACTCGGTCACAACTCCAAACAGCAGCTCGCCATTTCCACCGCCATCTCGTTCACATGGGTTGCCGGTACTGCGCTGGCTTACGTTGCGCCCGTCATCTGGGGTGCGTTCGTGCCGTCCATGGGCCGTGTGCCTGCCATTCGGCTCACCTTCACGTTGATGGCGATTGTCGCGTTCATCTGCATGCTCGTTCCGCCGCTCGCCATTGACGAGAAACGCTACGTGCGCTCGCAGCCGACCAGCGAATCCACGCTGGAATCGTTGAAACAGACCTTCGGAGACGTGCAATTCCGCCGTTTCGTAGGATCTGACGTGATTTACTGGGTGGCGATCACCACCTTCCAGACCGGGCTGCCGTTCTTCGTGACCAGTCTGCTGAAACTGCCTGAATCCGTGACCACCGTGTACTTCGTGCTCATGACCGCGGTATCCGTGCTGTTCTACGTGCCAGTGAACATGCTCGCGAACCGGGTGGGCAAGAAGCGGCTGCTGCTCATCGCTTTTGTGATCTTCACGGTTGCGTTCGCGTTCGCGGGGTTGCTTGGATCCGGCGTGATCAGTGCGATTCCGCCGATGGTGCAGGGCGTGCTGCTGTCGGTGGTCGGTGCGGTGCCGATGGCCGCGTTCGGTATTCTGCCGCAGGCGATTGTCGCGAACATCGCGGATGCCAGCGCGAAGACCACCGGTCAGGACCGTCAGGGCATGTTCTATGCTGCCCGCACCTTCGCCATGAAGATGGGGCAGAGCGTGGCGATGCTGCTGTTCACCGGCGTGAGCACCATCGGCGCGGCGGCCGGAACCGGATATCGTGTCGCGGCAATCTGCGCGGCCGTGTTGTGCGCAATCGGCGGCTTCATCTTCGCGTTCTACGACGAGCACAAGGTGCTGGCCGTGCTGGAATCGTGAGCGTGGCGCGGCGGTGTGCCGCGGTGCTGGTGTGCCGTCGTGCTGGATACGCACCCGCCGTGCGACTGTGTGGTTGCACGGCGGGTGGATTGGTTTGGTTGTCGGAGTGATTGGCGGGGTATCTGCCTGTGGTGTGACTGGGCGGTTGCATGGCGGGTTGGTGTGGCCGTGATTCGGCTCGTCGGCCCACTAAGCCCGCCGGACACCGCCCCACTAAGCCGCCGGCCCGCAACCGCCTCGCCCGCTACGCCGCAATCATCGGCCACAGCAGGTCGGTCATCTTCACCGCCCAGGATGCGCTCGTCTCTTCGGTGAGTGCATGGTTCGCCATCATCGAGCCGATGATGGTCGCGAAGATGAAGCCCAGATCCAAGCCGCTCCGGAACACTCCCGCCTGCTGCCCGCGGATGAAGAAGTCGCTGACGTGTTGCTTGACCGGCTGAATCACCTGCGCGACGATCTGTTCGAAATACCCGTTGCTCGCCGACAGTACCACGCCGACGGCTTTCAACCCGATTTCCTCATCGAACTGGCTGGTGATGGATTCGAGCATGCGACGCAGATTGCCGCGATTCGGCTCGAGATCCGCGGTATCGAGGATGCTCTCGGGCCATTGCATGGTGCGCAGACGATGCAGCATGTCGTCGGTGTTGCGATACCGGCGGTAAATCGTGGTTTTTGCGACTCCGCTACGCCGCGCCACTTCCTCGATGGTCACCGCACCGATGCCTTGTGACGCCACGATTTGCAGTGTCGCTTGCAGGATTTTCCGGTCGGTTTCCTCACGACGCCGTTCGCCGCGTTGCAAATGCGCCTGAATATGCGCTCGCGACTGGGCTCGTTGCGCCACTCGTTCCGGGGTTTGCGCCGAAGCCGCCGCCGCGACAGTCGCCTGTTCCAACGTGGTTGAGGCATCAGACCGTCTCGATGCTGACGAATTGTCGTCCATGATGTTTCTCTCCCGCTCTCTTCTTACTCTCTGTTCGCTTGTCCACCTGCCGTACGCTCCACCACGCGACTTGCCGCATCACCTGCCGCGCGTCACCTACTGGATGACATTGGTCGCCTCGAGCGTGTGCGCGTACCAGCGGTTGAACCGCATGACCGGCTTGCGGATCACCAGCCCCACAAGCAGCGCCGGGATGATGAACAGCGCCAACTTGCCCATGGCAATCCAATAGTCGTTGTTGTAGATGCCTGCAATCGCCGCCCGCATCGCCATAATCGAATGCGTGGCCGGCAGGAACGGGCTGATCCACGTGATGAAATCAGGCAGCACCTGCAACGGGTAGCCTCCACCGGAGCCGGAAATCTGCATGGCGAGCATGATTACGCCGATCGCCTTGCCGACGTTGTAGAAGCTCACGACCATCGCATACATGAAGAACGAGTAGACCAGCGAGCTGAGCCACCCGCTGAGCATGAACAGGAGCGGGTGCACGGCATGCACGCGCAGGAACAATAGCGTGCCGCCGCATGAGAAAGTACTTTGCAGCAGCCCCAGCACCGCGAACACTCCGTAATGCCCAAAGAACAGGACTCTGGGCTTCGGGTCGCCAAGCTCTTTGCGGATGCGCGCCGACACTTGCGTCTTGAGGGTCACCGCCATCAGCAGCGCGCCGACCCACAGGGGCAGGAAGGTGTAGAACGGTGTGAGTCCGGTGCCGAAGGTCTCCACGGGGAATAGCGCCTTACGGTTGAGTTTCACCGGTGCCGCAAGCGATGCGGCCAGCGTTTCCGGATTATTGCCGAGCACGCTGCGCACCTCGCTCATATCACCGCTGTTGAGCGCCTGCGCCAGCTTGCTGTTCAAATCATCCAGTTTGGTGCTGTTCTTCTCGAGCAGTTGCGCGGTGGATGTCAGCACGCTGCGCATGTTGGACAGCGCTTTGCCAGCTGTTTTCGACGTGGAATCGAGGTCGCTGAGCGTGGAATCCAAAGTGTCCGATCCACTGGCGAGCGTGGATGTCACGCTGGAGATCGAATTGCTGATTGATGTGATTTGCGGCTTGATTTCCTTGGTATAGCTGGTTTTCAGACCGCTGATGGACTGCTTGGCTTGTTGGGCGAGTCCGCTGATTTCGGCGCGTTTCGCTTCTGCATCGGTTTTCCCGGTGTCGATGGCGGTCGCCGCGGTATTGATGGCGTTTCGCACCCGGGTTTGCGCGCTGATCGCCGTGTCCAGCTGCTTGACGATGTTGTCGCGGGCGGTGACGAGCCGGTCGTGCGCAGCGGCGTCGGACATGTCGGGCACGGTGATGCCCGCGATACTGTCCCTGAGCGCTTGGAATTCCGTGATTTGCTGGTCGATAATGCCCGCCTGTCGTTTGAGCCCCGCGGACGCGTCCGACGCACCCGTCCCCGCACTGTCGAGCGTGGAGTCGATGGAATCGGCGACAGCCTGATAGCTTGAACTTGAGTTGGTGAACGCCGTGGTCAGGGCTTTCGACGCCGTGTTGAGAGCGCTGGTGATGTCGCTGGTGCCCTGCTTGGTGTCTTTCAGCGAGCTGCTTGTGCTTTTCGCGCTCGCAGAGATGCTGTCCACGAGTTGGTCGGAACTGGAAATCAAGGATTGCGCGGTGTCGGTAAGTCCGGCGAAGGTGTTGAGCATGGATGCGGCGTCGCCCAGTTGCGTCGCCATATCGCCCACATTCGCGTTGAAGGTGGTGAGCAGTTTCGACGCCTTTTCGCTGCCAAGCTCATCGGACAGGTCGCTGGCGACGCTCAGCGCGACCGTGGCGATGGTCTGCGCGAAGGTCTGGTTGACTTGCGCAGCCACCTGATCGGCACCCTGTCCGGTGATTTTCGGGGCGACGGCGTTGATCTTCTCGTTCGTGTAGTAGGTGAGTTTCGCATGCTGCACGTCGTCGGAGAAGAACGTCATCATGTCCTTGCTGAAACTGGAGGGGATGACTACGGCCGCATAATATTTGCCGGATTTCGCTCCGTCAATTGCATCGTCCTTGGTGGTGATGGTCCAGTCGAGCTGATCGTTGGCTCGCAGCGCGTTGACCACGCTGTCACCGACAGTGACCTTCACCGGGACAAGGCTGCTCTTATACCCCTTGTCGGTGTTGGCGACGGCGATTTTCAACTGGTTGAGGTTGCCGAACGGGTCCCAAGCGGCGGCGACGTTGAACCAGGTGAACAGGCCGGGGATGACGACAAGCCCGATCACGATGATCACCGAGACAACATTGCTGAACATGCGCCGCATATCACCGGTGAAAAGTTTCCATGCTGTTTTCACTGTTTTCATGCGGAATGCCTTCCTATGCGGCTCGGGCGGCTGTCCTGTTCATCGAGCAGGATCTGCTGAATCGCCTCTTCGTCAAGATTGCCTAGGCGCGTCTGCCGTTCGATGTTGTCTTTGATGAGTTCGATGGTCATAAGGAACCCCATGATGAGCAGAATCCAAATCAGCCAGATGACCATGGCGTTGACCTTGCTGCTCGGCGTGAGAATGGACAGCACAACGGCGAGAATCACCGGCACGGCGATACCCGTGATGAGTGCGGCGCGCTTGAGTTTCGGGTACAGCATGGTGAAGCGGGCGGCTCTGCGTTCGATGCGCTCGCGGTACTCGTCCCGTCCTGCCAGTGCGCGGATGATTTGTGTCAGACCATACGTGCGGCCAGGCATCTCCATCTTCTCGCTGATGACCATGTCGCCTTCCTCAAGTTCGCGCGTGAACAGGCGGTTGAGATTGGCGGTTTTCGGTCGCAACCACAGGCCGAGAATGAAGAACGCGACGGCAAAGATCATGAGTTTGGCAATGTCGTCGAGCCATTGACCGTCATAGAAGCCGGCGATGCATTCGCGTAGTGCGCCGATCGCGTAGGTGAACGGGAACAGTTGGTATACCTTGCGGAAGAAGCTCGGCATCATCTCAATGGGGTACAAGCCGGTTCCGCCCGGAATCTGCACCATAACCAAGGCGATGGCGATGCCTTTGCCAATGTGGAGGAAGGTAGTGGCCAGCGCGTAGATGATGCTGTGGTAGACGAGCGCGACGATGATGCCGGTGCCTACGAACGCGAACGGATTGACCGCCTGCACGCCGAGCAGCATTTCACCGACTGTCGTGGTGACGCCTTGTCCTGCGGCGAGGATGGCGAGCAGCAGCCATCGGCCCCAATAGCGTTCTCCCGGGGTGATGTTTTCGATGCCGTCGTCATCGGCTTCAGTGCGCAGAATCACGGTGAGCGCGAAAGCTCCCACCCATAGGGCCAACGCGGTGAACAGGGGCGCCATCGCGGAACCGTATGAATTCACCGGGAAGAGGGTTTTTGTGGAGAGCACGGTGGGGGAGAGCATGAAGTCGGAAATCTTCTTGGCGTCAAGCTTGCCGTTCTCCCCGAGAATGTTGCTCAGCGCGTTGGATGTGCTCAGCGCGGTCAGATCCGTGGCCAGGGTGTCAACCTTGCTCTGCACACGGTCAAGGCTGTCGCCGGCGCTGCTGATGGCGCTGCGCGTGCTTGCTGCGGACTGGTCCAGCTGGTCGAGCACGGTGTTGACCTGCGCGACCAGTGAATCCTGCCCGGTGACCAGGGCGCTCAGGGTTGCGCTGGTCGAGGCGAGGCTGCTCAGCCCGCTGTTGAGCTTTGGCAGTGCCTTCGTGTTGATGGTGTTGCGGGCTTTGTCGGTTGATTGCAGCGTGTTCTGCGTGGCGTCGTTGAGCGATTGTGATGCCGTAGTGCCGGCGGTGACCGTGTCGTTGATGTCGCGGTTCAGATTGTTCAAATCACTGATGGAACCTTGCAGATTGTCGTTCTGCTGCTGGAGGCGTTTGAGCGCCGCAGTGCCGGCGTCGGTGGCGATACCAGCGTTGCCGAGTTCGGTGTTGAGCTCCGTCAGTTCGGTGATGATGGTGGCGTTCGTGTCGCTGACGTTCTGGGCGGCGTCGAGCGCGGTCTGGACCGAGCCGTTCGCCTTGGTCAGCGCCGTGCCGAGGGCGGCGACGGTGAGGCTGGTCTGCGAACTGGCTTGTGACAGCAGGCTTGAGCTGGTGTCAAGCGCGGTTGAGGATTCCGATGTGAAGGTGTTGATGCTGGTCTGCGCGGTTTTCAGTAGTTGCGAGGTGCCTGTCAGTCCGTTGCCGGCTTGAGCCACCAGCTGGGTTGCGGTGTTTAAGGACGCGCGTGCTGCCGCCGTTTTCGTGGGTACCTGCGCGAGTGTCGTGTCAAGGTCGGTCATGGTCTGGCGTATGGTCGCCAGGTTGTTGGATGTGGTCCTGAGATCTTTGGCCGCGCTCCCGCCTGCGGCGGACGCCTGGTCGTCGATGGTGTCGGCGGTCTTGTTGACGATATTGACAATCGCCTTGCTCGCTGTGGATACGAAATTGCTGTTGATCTGCTGATCAAGTGTATTGGCGCCGGTGTCGGTGACTTTGGTGGCCACGGAGTTGGCTTTTTCGTTGACGTAATAGCTCAGTTTGGGCCGGTCACCGCTGCCGGTGACTACGTTGACGAGCGAATCGCTGAAATCGGACGGGATGATAATCGCCGCATAACAGCGCTCGGATTCGACGCTTTCCAAGGCGTCGCTCTCATTCATGAACGTCCAGCCGATCTGCTTGTTTTTCTTCAGCTCGGCCACGACCTGCTTGCCTGCGTTCAAATCGCCGGTCAGCGTGCTGGTGGTGCCTTTGTCTTTGTTGGCAACGGCGACCTTGATGCCGTTGGTGTTGTTGTACGGGTTCCAGAAACCGCGCACGTTGAACCACGCGTACATCGGTGGGATGAAGCACAAGCCGAAAGCAATCACCCAAGCAGTGGGGGCTTTGATCCAGCGCAGCAGATCGCGGCGCAGGATTTTTAACGCATTCCTCATATGGCGGCCCCTTGCTTGTTTGACGTGCATACCTTAATGGTAAAAGCGATACGCGACACGTAGCGCTACGAGATAAGTAGCGTAACGGCAGGCGTGGAAGAGTTTGCTGCCGGATTGAGGCTTCTGCGCGTGTCGTGCCGGTGTGTCTAGATATGCTGCGTCCGGCTCTGGGGCTGATGATTTGTTCCGGGGTGGGTTCGGTGGGGCTGATTCGAGGATTGGACTCCGAAATCGGATTTGGTCCGAGAAAAACACTTGAATCAATGTGCGCCTGGCTGTGCGACCGGTCGATTATAATCAACGAACCGCGGTATTCCGCTGTTTCTGGCTGTGTGCGGGCGGCGATTGTCTGTCGCAGGCGCCGCCGTCTTGGACTGATTCGGGGATTCGGGTGCGAGATTGGGTTTGGTCCGGCTTCGGGGCCGTGGCCGGTTTGGCGGCTGGCTGGTCATGGTCTGGGAACCGCGGGATTCCGCCGTTTCTGGATTGACGCGGATTGTGCCAGCCTGCCGGACCGCCTGTTTCCGTAGACTGATTCGGGAATCGGACGCTGAAATCGGATTCGGGTCGAGGAGAACACTGGGATCGATGTGTGCCCGGCCGTGCGACTGATCGGCGATAATCAAAGAACCTTGGTATTCCGCCGTTTTCGGCTGGGTACGGTTTACGGGCGCATGCTGCGACGGACGGCCGTACGGACTGGATCGGGAATCAAACGTTGAAACCCGATCCAGTCCACGACGGGAGTGCGACAGATGTTGATGCATCTGAGCCTCGGTATCGCAGCGAAGGTTGGCGGCCTTGAGAACTGCCGCAGCCGTGTGGATTTGCAGTCGCTGAAATCGCATAGTCGTGCGGTCTATGCAGACATGCAGATTGCACAGTCATGCAAATCATGCAGCCGCGCAAATCACGCAGCTGCGGCGCGCAATCGAGTGGACCCGCGCAGCCGTGTATTCCAAGGAATCGCGTGGCTCGCATAGTCCGACCGCTCACTTGCGGCCGCCCGCTCACTTGCGGCCGCCCGCTCACTCACATGCTGCCGGTGTCGTTGAAAATGCCGCTTCCGCCGAGTCCGAGTCCAAGGCTGCTGTCGTCGCTGGACGAGCTTGAGCCGTCGCTTTCGGATCCTCTGCTTGATCCGCTGCTCGACCCGGACCCGGATTCGTTCGAGCTGCCCGGCATCATGCGCCCGTAGCCGTACGGCTGCACGATTTGCTGCTGCCGACTGGGCGTGGTCGCGCGCATGATGAATCCGCCCGCAACGCCGCCGATTAGTCCGCAGATCAGTGCCGCCACGGCCGCGAACACGATAGTGCCGGTGTTGAGACTGGCGAAAAAGGCGCGGATTTTTGACGGCTTTTTCGGCTTCTTCTGGGTACCCGTCGGTGCGGGATACGCTCCGGGAACCCCGTACGGTGACTGATATTGCGGCTGCTGTACGTAGGGCTGTTGCGCGTACGGCTGGGATGCATACCCGTACGGCGATGCTTGCGGCGGGGTTTGCGTCTGACCTGCACCGGCTACTTGACCGGCCCTAGCCGCTTGGCCGGCGCCGCTCACTTGTCCGTTCTGCTCTGGCGCTGGTGATGGCTGATGAGGCTGTCCGCCCGGAGCCTGCCGCGCCTGTGCCGAGGCTTTGGCGACGGCATCTGCCGGTTGCGCCTCGCCGCGATGCGTGGCGGCCCAGTTCCAGGAAACCCCGTCGATGTCCGGGGCTTCTGCGGTGTCGCCGTTCGCTGTAACATCGGTATTCGTCGTCTTGCTATTGGACGCTTCGCCTGCGGGCACATTCCCGACGGATGCCTTGCCGCCGTTGGTTTCCCCGCCTGTTGCAGATGCCTTCGCGTCGGTGATCGGCTGTGTCTGCTGCACGTCCTGAATCTGCTGGGTTTCCTGCGTGTCTTGGTTCCGCCGGTCTTGCGGATTCTGCTGATCTGCACTCATGTTATGCTCCCTTCAATGTCGGTTCGCTGTCCTCGCCGTGCCGCGGTAGTTGCGGCTTGTCGCGGACCGCCGAGCCATGTTGCCCGGCTTCCTTATTGATTTCAGCTAACCTCATCAACCCTTGGATGCACTGCCAATCGGCGTATGAGCATCTCAAAAGTCGCACACGGTGGTCTGCCAAAATCATGGATGGAACCTGAAAGCGCGAGATCACCAGAGCCGGCGGTGCGCTCTGCGAAACCAGTGTGCGCACCGATACAAACTGTCTACGCTAAAGCGGTTGTCAGCGTAGCTGGTTTGTGGAGTAATTAGACAACGCGCGCATCTGACGATGGACGGTGGCGCGAGTTCCCGAAATTCCGCACTCAGCCTCCAACGATGTCCGTCGGATTAGCGCCGCATGCTGCTGATTCTTCACTTCCGTTTCTCTGGCTCCGGTTTCGCGCGCGGTCTCAGATTGTCGGCTCTATATCTGCGATTTCGGGTCACCCGTTCCACGCCACGATGTTCTAGGTCTCTGATGCTTTCGAAGCTCGACTCCCGGTAGCCGCCGACCGAGTGCCAAAGAAATCTCTGAGTCTTGAAATCTGAAAATCTTTCGACTCCGTCTTGATTTCGCGAGATGTTGAGCACTAAGTCTGAAAATCTCGTGTCCGATGCGTGATTGAGAGAGATATTGAGATTGTCGCGCGTCGTCGTCGACATGACGGAATCAGGAAAAGCGCGGAATATCAACGATTTTTGGGCTGGCGGTGTTAGCCGCACACGTTGGAAAGTCTGTAAAAATCGCGGATTTCGTCTCTGCGGAGAGTTGTTTAGAGATTTTTCTGAAAATCTCAGTTCGCCGGCCGATTTTGCAAGATATTGAGAATTCCGCGTCTGTCTGGCTGGTCGCGCATGCGTCGCACGGTAAGGACCGGGATGATGTTACTTTAGAAACAGTTACAACAACTAGGTACGCTGGCAACAGATGCATCGTGGCGACGCAGGTCCTTGCGGATTTCGGTTTGACGATCGTCTGGATAGGAGCAGCATATGGCAGGAACTGACAACGCCGGTCTTCAAATGGCGGGCGCGGATGGGGCGTCGTTGGTGAGCGGCTCCGACAACACTGCAAACGTATGTGACGCCGCCGGCAAGGGCGATGATGGAGTAGTTGCTGACAACGCCCCCAGCTCGACCGGCACTCCTGCAACCGCCGCCCCTGCAACCCTGTCCGCGGTATCCGACGCCATCGCCGCGCTCACAATCTCCGACGCGACCCGCGAGGCGACAGCCAACCAATTGAGCGCCGACGAGGAATCATCCTCCCTGCTTGACGACGGCAAACACACGCTCCCGTTCATCACCCGCCTCTACGGCGGCTTGGTCATGCTGCTCGGCGTGTGCACCATCCCGCTGATTATCTACGAACTCACGTATGGAATCCGCCAGGTTCTTGATGGCAAAGTCACAATCGACGCGCTCGCTTTGCCGTTCATTCTCTCCTGCGTCGAAGTGGTGGTGCTGATCGCCAACGCCGCGTGCATGGCGGTGTTCGGCGTGCAACTGTTGCGCAGCCACCGCCGGCATGCCGCCCGGTGGGCGTACGCGCTGATGCCGCTCACGCTCGCGCATGGCATGCTGTCGCTTGCACTGGAAGGTTTCGGCACGAATCTACTCGGACCGTTCGTGCAGATGACCATCCTGGTCGCCCTGTCGGTGACGCTTGATCCGGCACTGCTTCAGGAACGTCAACTGCAGTGGCATCTCAAACGCATGGATGAGCATGACGCGTACAACAGGGCCGTCCAAGCGGATATGCTCGGACGCGACCAGAGCGGCAAGGGCTATATTTCCCTTGACTATTTCAATATTTTCTGGCTGTTCGTTGTCGGTTGCGTGGTGGGGCTGATTATCGAGACCATCTACCATTTCGTGCTCGTGCATGAATACCAGGACCGCGCGGGGCTGCTGTGGGGGCCGTTTTCCCCGATTTACGGCTGCGGCGCGGTGATTTTGACGGTGTGCCTGAACCGGTTGTGGCGTAAGAATCCGGTGCTGATTTTCTTCGCGAGCGCGGTGATCGGCGGCGCGTTTGAATTCTTCGTCAGCTGGTTCATGGAGGCGGCGTTCGGCATCACCGCGTGGGATTACACCGGTCAATGGCTGTCGATTGGCGGTCGTACGTCTGGTAAGTACATGGTGTTCTGGGGTTTGCTCGGGCTCGCGTGGATCAAGTTCGTGCTGCCGTATCTGTTGCGCCTGATCAATAGGATTCCGTGGAAGATTAGGTATTCGTTGACTGCGGTGTGCACGGTGTTGATGCTGGTTGACATCGTGATGACGCTGATGGCGCTGGACTGCTGGTACAGCCGCGTTTCTGGCGTGCCACAGAATGCCCCGGTCACGCAGTTCTTCGCCGAGCATTTCAATGACTCGTATATGCAGCATCGGTTCCAGACCATGACCATCGACCCGTCGAAGTCCGGCCGTATGGCGTAGCAGTCGCGTATTGCGGAGCTGTACCGGTATGCGCGGGCGTGCACCGCGCATCTGCCGGTCGCCCGGCTCACGGTCGCGATAAGCGAGGCACCCGTGAACCAGGCCAAATCAGCGGTTGCGTGTGGCGGAATCCTCCGAACCCTAGAAATCCCAATCGTCGTCGTCGGTTTCCTCGGCCTTGCCCATCACGTAGGACGAGCCCGAACCGGAGAAGAAATCGTGGTTCTCGTTCGCCGAAGGTGACAGCGCAGCCAGGATTTCCGGGCTCACCTGGGTTTCCTCGGCGGTGAAGCGTGTGGAGTAGCCGAGGTTCATGAGTGCCTTGTTCGCGTTGTATCGCACGAACGCAAGCACATCGGGCAGGAAGTCGAAGCCCGCGTACACGTCCTTGGAATACTCGATTTCCAGCTCGTACAGGCGGTCGAGCAGGTCCATCGTGAAGTCGTGCAGCATCTGCTGGTCGTCGGCGCTGCGGGTCTCAAGTCCGCGCTGGAACTTGTAGCCTGAATAATACCCATGGATCGCCTTGTCTCGAAGGATGAGACGAATCATATCAGCGGTGTTCATCATGGTGCCGCGAGCCGCGAAATACAACGGCAGATAGAAGCCCGCGTACAGCAGCAGCGACGAGAGCAGTGTGGCGGCGACCTTGCGTTTGAGCGGGTCGTCGCTCTCATACTGTTCGAGCACGGTGTCGACGCGCTCCTGCAGGATGTCGTTGCCCACGGCCCAACGGTACGCTTCATCAATCTGCTCGCTGGAGCACAACGTGGAGAAGATTGACGAGTACGAACGCGCGTGAATGGACTGCATGAACGCGATATTCGTGTACACGGCCTGCTCGTGTTCGGTGCGCGCATGCTCGATCTGGCAGATTTCGCCGATGGTGGCCTGCGTGGTATCGAGTAGCGTCAGGCCCGTGAACACGCGCACGGTGGTGGTACGTTCGCGCTCGCTCAGCGCTCGCCAGTCGGGCACGTCGTTCGACAGCGGCACTTTCTCGGGCAGCCAGAAGTTGGCGACGAGGCGGTTCCACACCTCGAGGTCCTTGTCGTCCGTGATGCGGTTCCAGTTAATCGGCCGCACGCGCGAACCGTGATGGTAGCGGTATTGCGCCGGGGTGATGGACGCGGTCATCATCGCGTCATCGGCGATGCGGACAGTGCGGGGTGCGGTGGGGGTGGTGGTCATGATGTTCCTTCGGTCGGTTCAATGGTTCATTGGTTCATGGGACAAGGATTGGCGGAATGACGCCGCTCACAGCATGCAGCTGACGCAGCCTTCGACGTCGGTGCCTTCGAGCGCCTGCTGGCGGATGCGGATGTAATACAGCGTCTTGATGCCCTTGCGCCATGCGTAGATCTGCGCCTTGTTGAGATCACGCGTCGTGGCGGTATCAGGGAAGAACAGCGTGAGCGACAGGCCTTGGTCCACGTGCTTCGTGGCTTCGGCGTAGGTGTCGATGATCGCCTTCCAGCCGATGGTGTACGCGTCCTCGAACATGTCGAGATTCTCGTTGGTCATGTAGGGCGCCGGGTAATACACGCGGCCCGTTTTGCCTTCCTTGCGGATTTCGATGCGCGCGGCGATCGGGTGAATCGAGCTCGTGGAATGGTTGATGTACGAAATCGACCCGGTCGGCGGCACGGCCTGCAAGTAGGCGTTGTAGATGCCGTCGCGCAGTATTTCGGTTTGCAGTTCACGCCAATCGTCGGCGGAGGGGATGGCCACGCCGAGGCGGGCGAACAACTTGCGCACGGTATCGGTCCGTGGCTCGGTGCGATACGTGCCGTCGATGTACTTGTCGAAATAATTGCCGTCGCCGGCCGATTTGGCATACGCGCTGTCGGCGAACCCTGCGAATCGTGTGCCGCGTTCAACGGCGATTGCGTGCGAAGTGTGGTACGCGTGATAGGCGACGGTCAGGAAATACATATCCGTGAAATCGAGCGCCTCATCACTGCCGTACCGCAGGTCTTCGCGGCCGAGGAAACCGTGCAGGTTCATCTGTCCCAAGCCGATTGCATGGCTTTCCTCGTTGCCGCGCCGGATGGACGGCACACAATCCAGTCGCGTATGGTCGCTGACCGAGGTGAGCGCGCGGACGGCGGTTTCGACACTCGCGGCGAGACCCCCGTCCATCGCCTTCGCGATATTGAGCGACCCCAGATTGCAGGAGATATCACGGCCCACATGCTCGTAGCCGAGGTCCTCGCGGTAGGTGCTCGGCTCCTGCACCTGCAGGATTTCGGAGCACAGGTTGCTCATGGTCACGCGGCCCTTGAGAGGGTTCGCGCGGTTCACGGTGTCCTCGAACAGCATGTACGGGTAGCCGGATTCGAATTGCAATTCGGCGAGCGTCATGAAGAATTCGCGCGCGTCGATGTACGTCTTGCGGATACGGTCATCGGCCAGCATCTCGTCATAGTGTTCCGTGACCGAAATATCGGCGAATGGTACACCATAGACACGCTCTACATCGTACGGACTGAACAGGGCCATGCGTTCGCGGCGTTTGGCCAGCTCGAAGGTGATGTCCGGAATCACCACGCCGAGGGCCAGCGATTTGATGCGGATCTTCTCATCTGCGTTCTCGCGCTTGGTGTCGAGGAAGCGCATGATATCAGGGTGATGCGCGTTGAGATACGCCGCGCCGGCGCCTTGGCGCGCCCCCAGCTGGTTCGCGTAGCTGAACGAGTCCTCGAGCAGTTTCATGACCGGAACCACGCCGCTTGACTGGTGTTCGATGCGCTTGATCGGGGCGCCCGCCTCACGCAGATTCGTCAGCAGGAGTGCTACGCCGCCGCCGCGCTTGGACAGTTGCAACGCCGCGTTGATACCGCGCGAAATCGACTCCATATTGTCTTCGATACGCAGCAGGAAGCAGCTCACCGCCTCGCCGCGCTGCGCTTTGCCAAGATTCAGGAAGGTCGGCGTGGCGGGCTGGTAACGGCCGGAAATGATGGCGTCCGCGTACTCGATCGCACGCTGCTCGTCACCGTCCGCAAGCTCCAGAGCGACGGCGGCACAACGCTGTGGGAAATCCTCCAGATACTGCGAGCCGTCAAACGTCTTGAGCGCGTAGGATGCGTAGAACTTGAACGCGCCCAGGAAGGTCTCGAACGTGAATCCCTGATGTTCTACATGGTCGTAGAAGTTGTCCAGAAAATCGTCCGAATACTGGTCAAAGACGCGACGGTCGTAATATCCCTGATCCAGCAGGTAGGCGAGGCGCTCGCGGGTGGAGACGAACCGCATGGTGCGCGGCTCGACCTGGTCTTGCATATACGCGTCGACAGCCTGATGGTCAGCATCGAAGCGAATGCGGCCGTTGTCATCGTATAGGTTGAGCATCGCGTTGAGGGCGTGATAGTCGGGAGCCGCCTGCGGAATGGTGAATTGGGGCGAAGTGGCGGTTGCGGTCATGATTGGCCTTTCTGGTTGGTGCGGTGATTGTGGATGAGGTGGTTGAGATGAGTGATGGTGGGGATGGTTGATTGGTTGCGGAGCTTTCAAGGGTTTTCAGTCGGGCCGGTCGGTTTCGGCCGCCGCGGGCCGCAGAAAGAAGCCGCGCAGCCCCTCGCGGACCTTGCGCATGTCCTCGGGTGTGCCGGTCAGTTCGAAGGAATACAGGAACGGCACATGGCATTTCGCGGCGATCACGTCACCCGCCGCGCAGAACGCATCGCCGAAATTCGTGTTGCCGGACGCGATGACTCCGCGCAGTAGTCGGCGGTTGCCGCGGTCGTTGAGAAAACGGCGAACCTGCGGCGGCAGGGCTTTCGAAATGTCGCCACCGCCGTATGTCGGCACGACGATCACGAACGGTTCGTTGACAACCAGCGGGGCGCTCTTCGGGCGCAGCGGGATGCGATACACGTTGAGCCCGGCTTCGGGCAGATGGCAGTTCTTGATGAATCTCGCGGTGTTTTCCGACGCGGAGGAGAAGTACACGACTGCGCCGATGTGGGTGTCGATTGCTGCGGATTCAGGCTCGCTGGGGCTTGGCGTGCCGGGCGCTGGAGGGTTGGAATTCGGAGAGCTTGGTTCTGGGACGCCGGGTGTCATGCTGCCGGGTGCCGCGACGCTGGAACCCAAGTCGCCCATCATGCGTGCGGTTGCGTCGGTCATGCCCGGTTCCCGTCGGTCGCCAGGGCGGATTGCGTGTCTGCGTTTGCGTTTGCGTTCGCGGTCGTGTCTGCGGTCGCGAGCGCTCCGGCGAGCTGGTCGATGAGGTCCGGCCGGTATCCCGACCACGCGGCATCCGGCGTAATCACGACGGGCGCTTGGCGGTATCCGGCTTGGACCAGCTGCGTCAGCGTCGCGGGGTTCTCGCTCAAATCGACGGTTTCGAAGGTGATCCCGCGGTCGCGTAGGCGGCGTTTGGTCGCCTCGCACTGTTGGCATTGCGGTTTGGTGAACACGGTGATGGTCAACTGTCCTCCTTGGTCGAAAGCGTCATGACGGAAGCTGTCGTGGCGGTGTCGGAACTGTTACGCTACACGACTGGGCAGGAACAAAAAACCACCATCACTAGTGGCGTGTCGAGCGTGTCGCTACTATATCTAGTGATTTCCATAAGTTGCTCATCATAGTCGGGAGAACGATTCCGGGGTGTGCGCGTTCTGGGCGGCGACGATGCCGGCCGGCAATCGAAATGTGAGGTATCCGACAAATCCGTGATTCAGACTTGACATGTCCGTGTGCACGAGTGCGGGTATCGCGGGTGCATCTCGTGTTCGCCGTCGTTGAAGCCATCCGTGGTACTGCTCAGGGCGTATTCGTGGAACGGAATAGGCATTCCGCCCAAGGCTCGCGATAGACTGACAGCTGATGTACGCGGCGAACAGCCGCGCCTGCGAATGAACGCGTATGAACGTGTCATCGAACCTGTCATTGGACTTGGGAAAGGTAACGTAATGGCCGTAGAAGCTACTGCAAACATCGGCGTCGTCGGACTGGCGGCAATGGGCTCCAACCTCGCCCGCAACCTGGCGCATCACGGGAACACCGTCGCCGTGTACAACCGGCATTACGAGCGTACGGAAAAGCTCATCAACGAGCACGGCACCGAAGGCAAGTTCGTGCCCGCGAAAACCGTTGAGGAGTTCGTCGCCTCCCTCAAGCGCCCGCGCACCGCGATCATCATGGTCAAGGCCGGCGCCCCGACCGACGCGGTGATCAACGAGCTCGCCGACGCCATGGAGCCGGGCGACATCATCGTCGATGGCGGCAACTCTTACTTCGAGGACACTATTCGCCGCGAGAAGGATATCCGCGCTCGTGGCTTGCATTTCGTCGGCTGCGGCGTGTCCGGCGGCGAGGAAGGCGCGCTCAACGGCCCGTCCCTCATGCCCGGCGGCACCGAGGAATCCTGGAAGACTCTCGGCCCGATCCTCAAGTCCATCGCTGCGGTCGCCGAAGGTGAGCCGTGTGTCACGCATATCGGTGAGAACGGCGCCGGCCACTTCGTCAAGATGGTCCACAACGGCATCGAATATGCGGATATGCAGCTTATCGCGGAAAGCTACGATCTCATGCACCGCGGGCTCGGCATGGATGCCGCCGAGATCGGTGACGTGTTTGAAGAGTGGAACAAGACCGAGCTGAATTCGTATCTGATTGAAATCACTGCCGAAGTGCTGCATCAGGTGGATGCCAAGACCGGCAAGGCGTTGGTGGACGTGATTGTTGACCATGCGGGCATGAAGGGCACCGGCACGTGGACTGTGCAGACCGCGCTGTCGCTGGCGATTCCGGTGACCGGCATCGCCGAAGCGGTGTTCGCCCGCGGTCTGTCCGGCATGACCGAGCAGCGTGCCGAAGCGCAGAAGCAGCATCTTGCCGGCCCTGAGCAGAAGCTTGATGTCGCGCCGGCTGAACGTGCCGCGTTCATTGAGGATATCCGCCACGCGCTGTACGCCTCGAAGATCGTCGCCTACGCGCAGGGCTTCGATGAGATTCAGGCCGGTGCCAAGGAGTACGGCTGGAATATCGATCTTGCTGCGGTGGCGCGCATCTGGCGTGGCGGCTGCATCATTCGCGCGCAGTTCTTGAACCGCGTGGCCGAGGCCTTCGAATCCGGCGAAGCAAACGTGTCGCTGCTGTTCGCCTCGTATTTCAAGGATGCGATTGCCAAGGCGCAGGATTCCTGGCGTCGCGTGGTCGCCCAGGCTGCGCTGAACGGCATGCCGACCCCGGCGTTCGCCAGCTCGCTGTCCTACTACGACGGTCTGCGTTCCGACCGTCTGCCCGCCGCTCTGATCCAGGGCCAGCGCGACTACTTCGGCGCGCACACCTACGGCCGCATCGACCAGCCCGGCGCCTTCCACACGTTGTGGGCCGAACCCGGCCGTCCTGAAATCACCGCGTGATTTCAGGACGGTAGGCACGGCCCGGTGGGCTGTGCCTAGGGTTCGGCTGCGGTGCGCCGTATTGCGCGCCGCAGTAAATATTTGAGACCGGCCGTAGGCTGGTCAATAATTGCAGGGCCGGAGGCGAACCGCATCGGCCCTTGTAAATCAGATGCCTCCAAACTGGTTACGCTGACGACTCTCTCAGCGTAACCAGTTTGTGTAATTGGGGGCCTCGTGGATATCGGCGGCTGTGTTGTCTTGATGTCGTTTCTGCCTGCTGAACGTTGGCTGGCCCGGGAGTTTATGCTGATTTAGGCAATTCGCCGCTAAACTCCCGTTCCGGACGCGGGAGTTTACGAGAATCCGGCATTCTCATGCATGATTTCCCAACAAGAACGTTGGAATTCCGCGATTCTCAAAAATCGGCCTCAAAGCCGTTTTGGGAGAACTCTGCCAGATTCATGCTTTCGCGCTAAACTCCCGTGCGCAACCGGGAGTTTGCTGCCCTCGAGACGATTCATAACAGAACTCCCGCATCGGTCTTGGCAATTTGTCCAGCCGCATCCCGTTCCAGTACAGGGCGATCGATGTCCAGCAGCCAATCTCAATAATCCCAATATTTTTCGGTTCCGCTCTCTCGCGTCTGAACGCCATCCGACGGACTATTGCAGATTCCGCGCCCATGCCGTCGCAAACGCATATCCCGAAATCGTTGGAATTCCGCGGTTTTTATAGAATCGGTCGCGCAGGCGACCATCCCGATTCCTCAATTTCTTCAGGAATCTGTCTTTTCCGCCGAGTTTTCCAGACTGAAATCTGAAAAACTCGTGATTTGCGCCTTCTGAATCGAGATGTTGAATCCTTTACAAACCGGCTTCGCTCGTAGCCTTCAGCGTAGCCGGTTTGTAAGCAAGCACCTTACAGTTGCGCAGCCGCGTCGGGGGTGGTGAACCAGACGAGCTCGTCGGTGGCGTCCGCGAAGGATGACGGCCAGGCGGGATCATTGTGCGTGGCGAACACGTGGGCGAGCGCATCGGCTTTTCCGGCGCCGGCGGTCAGGAACCACATGCGGCGCGTCTGGGCGAGCAGCGGCGCGGTCATGCTCAGGCGCAGCGGCGGCATCTTGGGGGAGTGGTTCACGCCGACGACCAGTCGGTCTGCGATGGACACCTCGGCATGCCCGGGGAACAGTGACGCGTAATGGCCGTCCGGTCCCATGCCCATCACGGCGATATCCATCACCGGTACGATACCCAGCTCGCGAACCAGTTCGCGCGCGTATGCGCGTGCCGCCTGATCAAGCAGCGCGTCGGTCGTCGCATCGTCTGCCGCAGCGATATCCGCAGCGTTGCGCGTATCTGCGGCCATCTCATGGATGTTGGACTCAGGGAGCCGCCCATCGGCAACCAGCCGGTCGAGCAGCATGCGGCGTGCCTGCAGCGCGTTGCGATCGTTATCGTCGGCGGCGACAAACCGTTCATCCGCCCACCACAGGTGCACGCGCGTCCAGTCGATGGTGTCGGTCAGTGGGTTGGATGCCATGTATTCCAACGCTTTGATGGTGTCCGAACCGCCGGTGAGCGCCACATCCACGCGGGCGCGGGTCTTGCCGCCGGCGAGCCGTTCGCCGAGCAGGTCGGCGATGGCGAGCAGCAGACGTTGCGCTCCGGCTTGGGCGACCGCGTCTTTGATCGGATATACCACGAGTGTGCGTTGGGCCATGATTCCTCCTGAATCAGTGCGTATCTTGCGAGTACGTATCTTCTTGACAGCATAGTCGTTGTGGATATGTTGCCGTGGAAATTATCGTACGTCGCGGCCGCTTCCGGCTTGTCGCCATAACTTAAGCGGTTGTGCTGGGATTGCTATGAACGCAACCGCATCAACCCGACGATGCATGATAAGCGCAAATCAGTCAAAGGAGAACCGCATACCGCCCGAACACATCCATGGCATCACCTTCGCCCCCTTCGCCCGCTGAATCATGACCGACGCCATGCCCGCAGCAAAGCCGACACCATACCCGAAGTGTATCGGCGCCTGATAACCGAGTTGAAAGGCTGCAAACGCCAATAGCATCAACAACGCCCGGCTGGGCGACACTAATCGGGAAGCAATTCCCAATCGGCGCCGCCCAGCCGGGCGTCGTGTATCGTGATTAACCCGATGGCCGGATGGCCGAATAACCGGCATCCGGGTCCGGTATTCAGGTCCGGCATCCGGGCCCGGGGCCGCCATCCGCCTGGCTCAGTGCGAAATCAGATCCCAGCCCTTGTTGATGACATCCGCATAGACCTCATCGGGGTCCATGCGACGCAGCTCCTCGGTCAGGCAGTCTTCGAGCGTGCGCACCGGCACGCTGATCGGCTGCGGGGTCTGCCCGGGAACGCTGATAATCGACTGGTCCTCGTGCGGGCGTTCCAGCGACAGCACGCCGCCGTCCTCGCGGGTCAGATACACACCCGTGACTGCCTCCGCGTTCTCGTCGGCATCGAAATCAACCGGCACGTTGAGCTTGAGCCGCAGCCAAGCGCGCAGCAGATCCGCTGGCAGAAAATCGCTCGGCGCGGTGACGCGAGCGTGCACGATCGGGATGTGCGGCGGCTGGTCGACCATGGAGGCGAGCATGGCGCGCCACACGGTCAGACGCGTCCACGACAGGTCCACATCTTGGGCGGACCAGTTGCGACGGAGCCGTTCGATCGTGGCTTCCGGGTTGCTGGAACGCATCGCGTCGGTGATACGGCTCGACGCCATGGCGCCCAACAGGTCCTTCGACGGGTTGGACGGCGGATTCGTCGGCCACCAGGCCACGACCGGCGCATCCGGCACGAGCAGCGGGATGACCAGCGTGTCGAGATGGTCGACTAGGCCGTTGCGCGGGCGGAGCACAATCACTTCGCCAGCGCCGGCATCCGCGCCGAATCGCACTTGCGCATCGAGATTAGATTCGTCGGCAGTCTTGGTGCTGGAGCCTTCGCCGTCAGTGCCATCCTCGCCTTCAGCTGACACCGCACCAGAAGCGATGGTGGCGTGCGTGTTCGGCACAATCGCAATCACGCGGCAAGGATGCTCACGGCTCGCCGCATTCGCGACTTCCAGCGAGTTCTCAAGCTCGGCGTCGTCGGTACGAATCAGCAGCGTGAGCACGCGCCCGGTCGCCGACTCGCCGCGCTCCTCATGCAGTTCGTCGATTTTCGCGGAGATTTCGCGGGTTCGTGTATTAGGCAGGTCGATAATCATGGCATCCTCCAATGGCGGCCGTCGCGGGCCAGCATCTCATCGGCTTCCGCTGGGCCCCATGTGCCGGAACGATAGGGCTGCGGCTGCCCGAGCGTCGACCAGAACTGTTCGATCGGGTCGAGGATTTTCCAGCTCAAATCCACTTCCTCGGTGGTCGGGAACAGCGGCGGATCGCCGAGCAGCACGTCAAGAATCAGGCGCTCGTAGGCTTCCGGGGAACTTTCAGTGAAGGAACGGCCATAGCTGAAGTCCATGGACACGTCACGCACTTCCATCGCGGAGCCGCCGGGGACTTTCGCGCCGAACCGCATGGTCACGCCCTCGTCCGGCTGCACGCGGATCACGACCGCATTGCTGCCGAGCTCGCGGACCGCGGTCTGCTCGAACGGCAGGTGTGGGGCGCGCTTGAACACGACGGCGATTTCGGTGACGCGCTTGCCCAGACGCTTGCCGGTGCGCAGGTAGAACGGGACGCCGGCCCAGCGGCGGGTGTCCACGTCGAGGCGAATCGCAGCATACGTTTCGGTGGTGCTTGACTTGTCGATGCCTTTTTCGTCCAGATAACCGACAACTTCGTGCGAACCCTGCCAGCCGCGGGCGTACTGGCCGCGGGCGGTGTGGGCGCGCAAGTCCTTCGGCAGGCGGACAGCGGACAGCACCTTGGTCTTCTCGGCCGTCAGATCCTGTGCGGAGAAGCTCACCGGCTCCTCCATCGCGGTGAGCGCCATGAGCTGCAGCAGATGGTTCTGGATGATATCGCGTGCGGCGCCGATGCCGTCATAGTAGCCGGCGCGGCCGCCGATGCCGATATCCTCGGCCATCGTGATCTGCACGTGGTCCACGTAGTTGGAGTTCCAGATCGGCTCGTACATCTCGTTCGCGAATCGCAGCGCGAGAATATTCTGCACGGTTTCCTTGCCGAGATAATGGTCGATGCGGAACACCGAGCTTGGGTCGAAAACCTCGGACACCACGCGGTCAAGCTCGCGGGCGCTTTCCAGGTCATGGCCGAACGGCTTCTCGATGATCACGCGGCGCCACGCGCCTTCGGTGGAGCGTGACAGGCCGGATGCGGCGAGTTGCTTGGATACCAGCGGGAACGCGCGCGGCGGCACCGACATGTAGAAAGCGTGGTTGCCTTGCGTGCCGCGGTCTCGGTCAAGCTCCTGCACGGTGTTGCTCAGCCGTTCGAACGCCGCGGGGTCATCAAAGGTGCCCTGTACGAAGCGGATGCCCTTGGCGAGGTTCTCCCATGTGGATTCCTTGAACGGGGTGCGGCAGCGGGCCTTGACTGCTGTTTTGACGAATTCGATGAAATGCTCGTTGGTCCAGTCGCGGCGGGCGAAGCCGGTCAGTCCGAAGCTCGGCGGCAGCAGGCCGCGATTCGCCAGATCATAGACGGCTGGCAGGAGCTTCTTCTGAGCCAGATCACCGGTCACGCCGAAAATCACCAGGCTGCACGGGCCGGCGATGCGCGGAAGACGCAGGTCGCGCGGGTCGCGCAGCGGGTTGGTCCAGGTTGGTGTGTTGCTCATAATGGCCATCATACGTGTGGGGGAGGTGTTTGGTTTCGGGCCGTCCGCGCTGCGAGGCTGATTTCACGACTGGCGTATCGCGCCAAACAGGCCGGTTGTGGGGCGGCGGCGAGATATCACTCTGTTGTCGTGACTGCCCGATCGCACGGCTGTCAGATGGCGGTCGGATATCACCGGGTCGCGGCTCTGCCATCAGGCTATATGCCCATCATGCGACTGCCGCGTCGCACAACGGCCGGGTATCGTACGCCATCCACCCGCCGCCGTCCGTCTGCCGCCCGTCGAATGTCTCAACCGTGCCCGACGATCGGAGTATGGAGACTCATCATCGCGTTGCGGTGCTGTGTGCGCTGCCGCAGGAAGCTGAACCCATCATCGAGGGCTTGCATGGAATCGAGCGCCGCCGCCGGTACGGCACCGATCTGGTCACCGGACAGTTCGGCGAGGTGTCTGTCGTCGTGTGCGTGGGCGGTATGGGGAAGGTCGCCGCAGGTGCCGCCGCCCAAATGCTGATCTGCGAATATCATCCGGATGCCTTGATATTCAGCGGTATTGCGGGCAGCCTCAACCCGCTGCTGGAGGTCGGGGATATCGTGGTCGGTGGTTCGCTGGTGTACTTGGAGACCAACAACGACATCATCGCCGAATGCGACCCCTTCCTGCACACGTATGCGTCCGATGGCCGTCTTTCCGCGCTCGCCTGCCAGGTTCTGGACGAACAGGGGTATCGTCGCGCGCCGTCGTTGGCACAGATGGACGATACCGCCGCTGCTGCCACCGCCGATGATGCCGCCGATAACACCGCCACCGACAACGGTGCCGGCCGCCGGTACACGCTCGGCACGATTGCGACCAGTGACCAGTTCAACACCGATCCCGACGTACTCGAGCGCACCCGCCGCGTCTGGCATGGCGACTGCGAGGAGATGGAAGGCGCGGCGGCAGCCCACGTGTGCGCCAAGAACCGCGTGCCCTTCCTGGCCGTACGCGCGATGAGCAACCGCTGCGGCGAGGCGTACGAAGACCTCAACCGTCACCAGTCGGACATGACCCTCGCCGCCCAAAACGCCGGGGCGGCGGTCCGGGCGGTCCTAGCGGCCCTACGAGCGGCGCAAATCCGCCGCGAATAAGCCGAAATCCCGCAAAATCGTCGGAAATCTACCACGCATAAGGGGAAACGCAGCATCCGCAACCAGACAGATGGAATGCTTTGAAAAACAAAGTCCTTGAAACTGCTGGGTTCCAAGGACTTAGGTGGTGCCCCCCGTGGGACTCGAACCCACAACCCACGACTTAAAAGGACGCTGCTCTAACCAATTGAGCTAGAGGGGCAACAAACGGTATTGTACACCATGGCTCGACCGGCACGCCGGCCATCGTCGATGGGAGGCATGAGCGGCTGGGGCTCGCGGGAATCAGCCGTCGGCACACTTGCGCCTTTCAGTGGTTCCTGTCAATGCCTGCGCGAACCCCAGCCACGGTCACGCCCCGCCACGCTTCATGCCTCTGCCGGCAGCGCACCCAGCTCCTGCAGTTTCGCCTTGATGTCGTTGGCCGACGGCTCGACTTGGAATGATCCGTCCGCATACTGGACAACCGGGATGTGCTTCTGCCCGCTGATTTCCACGGCCTTGTCGGCGGCACCGTCTTCCTGCTCGATATCGTGCCAGTCGAACGCCGCGCCGAACCGGTTAAGCGCCTCCTTAGCCCGCTTGCAGTCGCCGCACCAGCTTGCGCCGTACACGTTGATATCGCTCATGGTTCCTTCTTTCGTTGATGGTTGCCGGCGGGGCTCCCGTCCGTTCGCCCCGCGCGTTGGTTGCCTATGCTAAGGCAAGACGATGGCGGATGCAGCTGTCCGGCATCAGAATTCGCGGTCCGCGCAAAACAGACAGCGCCACGCGATCAGCTGTGCGCCGCCAGCCGCCGTTCGCACCAGTGCTGCACCCAGGTGAGTACCGTGCAGAACAGCAGGTAGATGACCCCGACCTCGAGGTACAGCGCAAGCGGCTCATAGTACACGGCGGTGATGCGCTGCGCGGTCATGAACATCTCGACGACGGTGATATTCGCGGCGAGCGACGTGTCCTTGACCAGCGAGATGAACGTGTTGAACAGCGCGGGGAACGCCGACCGGAACGCCTGAGGCAGCACGATGCGCCGCATGATGGTCACGTACGACATGTTCGTCGCATACCCGGCCTCGAACTGCCCGCGCGGCACCGCTTCGATCGCGCCTCTCAAGGTCTCGGACGCATAAGCGCCTACGTTGAGCGAGAACGCGATGATGGCGGACGGAATCGCCGGAATGGTCACGCCGATGGACGGCAGACCAAAGAAGATCACGAACAGTTGCACGAGCAGCGGCGTCCCACGGAACACCCACACGTAGAACTGCGCGATCTGCGTGAGTACCGGCGTGCGGGCCACGCGGGTGAGCGCCACGATAATCGCCAGCGCCAAGCCGATGGCGAAGGAGACCAGGGTGAGCGGAATCGTCACCGTGATTCCTGGAATCAGTAGTTTGCCGAATGAATCGACGACTATCTGCCAGACCCTGCCGTCCATTGCGGCTCCTTTCGTAATCTATGCCGGTTTTCAGTTTCCAGCGCAACCGAGCGTTACTTGGTTGAGATGTCCTCGCCGAAGTACTTCTCAGAGATCTTCTTGAGCGTCCCGTCCTTGCGCAGCTTGGCAATGGACTTGTTGATCGCTTCAGTCAGGTCGTCGCTGCCCTTGCGCAGCGGGAAGTGCGCGGCAGGGGTTTTCTCGCTTTTCACGGCGATTTTGATGTCGGCGTTCGGCTTCTGCTTGAGGTAGTCGAGCACAGCGAGCCCGTCGTTGACAATCACGTCGGCCCGCCCGGAGGTCAGGGTTTCCACGGCCTGCGAGAAATCGTTGACCTGCACGAGCGTCGCGCCTTTATCTTGCGCGACTTTCGCCCAGTTGCTGCCGTTCTGCCCGGCGTCTTTCTTGCCTTTGATATCGTCGAAGGATTTGATGGAATTGTCGCTCTTGCGGGTGACGACCACGCCGTAGGAGTAGGCGTACGGCTCAGTGAAATCGTATTTCGCCTTGCGTTCGGCAGTGGTGGTGATCTCGTTGGCCACGCTGTCGGTTTTCTTTGAATCCACGCTGGCGAGCAGCGAATCGAAGTTCGCTTCGGAGAATTCGGCTTTCACACCAAGGTCCTTGGCGACGGCAGTGGCGACATCCACGTCGTAGCCGGTGAGCTTGTTGGTTTTCGAATCATGGTAGCTGTAGGGAGCGTATGTGCCTTCGGTGCCGAAGACCAGCGTTCCCTTGTTCTTGACTTCCTGCAGCGCGCTCGTGGACGAGCTGGAGGAGCCGCAAGCGCCCAACGGCGCGATCAGGGTGATGGCGGCGAGGGCCGCGGCGGCGAGCCGCAGAGTATGGCGTGTGCGTGTGGTCATGGTTGTTCTCCTTGTATGTGATTGATGGTGATTGATTGCCGACGATGACGTATGACGTATGACGTTTAACGTTTGGCATATGGCAGAGACGTGCCGATTGCGGGGACTGCGCTGGCAGGCGGTCGATTGCATGCGGCCTGAAACGAGGGTCAGGAAGCGAAGGATTGCAGGAATTCCGCGGTCCTCGGCTGCGATGGATGGTCGAAAATGTCGCTTGCCGTGCCTTGCTCCACAATGCCGCCGTGCTCAAAGAACACGACATGGTCGGAAGCCTCCCGGGCGAACCGCATCTCGTGGGTGACCATGAGCATGGTCATGCCGTCCGAGGCAAGCTGCCGGATGACTTCGAGCACGCCGCCGACCATTTCCGGGTCGAGGGCGGAGGTGGGCTCGTCAAGCAGCAGAAGCTCAGGTTTCGCGGCGATGGCCCGTGCGATGCCCACGCGCTGCTGTTGCCCGCCGGACAGGGTGCTGGGGTAGCGGTCGGCGAAGTCGGCGAGCCCCACGCGGTCAAGCTGTTCACGCCCGATGGCCTCGGCCTCCTTGCGTGACTTGCCTTGCGCGTAAATCAACGGCTCGGTCACGTTCTGCAACGCCGTTTTGTTGGCGAACAAATTGTAGTTCTGGAACACGAAGCCGATGCGTGAACGGATTGTGTGGATCGTCGCCTTGTCGCGGGTCGCTAAATCGACCGGGCCGTCGCCGAAATCAATGGTGCCGCTATCGGCATGTTCGAGCACGTCGATGACACGCAGCAGCGTGGATTTGCCAGATCCGGACGGACCGATGACGGTGACCGTCGCCGCGTGCGGAATATCAAGATCGATACCGGTAAGCACATCATGCTTGCCGAAACGTTTATGCACGTCGCGGATGGTGATCATTGACGCTCCTTTCACGGGACCTATATGGCGGATTTGTATCTATCAACTGTATAGGCCGGGCCGGTGACCTTTTCCGGCGTGGCTATACCAATCGCCTATCGCAGGCTATCAGCCCCCGCTCACGCCAGCCCATCCCGATGCCGTCCTACAGTGGAATCATGTCTTGTACTACGCTTCTTGTCGGAAAATCCGCCACTATCGACGGCTCGACCATGATCGCCCGCAACGACGATTCCGGTTCCGGCCGCTACGACCCGAAACGCTTCATCGCCGTCAACCCGTGCGACCAGCCGCGGCATTACCGCAGCGAACTGAGCCACGTGAGCATCGACCTGCCGGATGACCCGTGCCGCTACAGCATTGTCCCGAACGCGTTGCCCGGCCGCGGAATCCTCGCGGAATGCGGGATCAGCGAGCGCAATATCGCGATGAGCGCGACCGAGACGATTGCGGTGAACGAGCGGGTGCTCGGTGCTGATCCGATGGTCGAATTGCAGCCGGCCCATGGCAATCCCGGCGATGATGATTACCGGCCGGAAATCCCCGGTGGCATCGGCGAGGAGGATTTCATCACGTTGGTGCTGCCGTACGTGCATTCCGCGCGCGAAGGCGTGCACCGGCTGGGCGAGCTGTTGGAACGGTTCGGCACGTATGAGGCGAACGGCATCGCCATTTCGGATGTGAACGACGTGTGGTATGTGGAGACGATTGGCGGACACCATTGGATTGCCAAGCGTGTGCCGGATGACTGCTATGCCGCGATTCCCAACCAGTTGGGGCTTGACGATTTCGATATAGAGGATGCGCTCGGCGATGCCCGCAATCATATGTGCAGCGCCGATCTGACGGAGTTCATCCGTGAGAATCATCTCGACCGCGGCATGGGCGCAGACAGCTTGAACCGGGTTGGCCGGTTCAATCCGCGCACGCTGTTCGGCACACGTACGACGAAAGACCATATCTACAACACGCCGCGTGCCTGGTATATGGAGCGCTATCTGAACCCGAGCGAGGACTGGGATTCGCCAGCCGCCCGCTATACGCCGATATCCGATGATATTCCGTGGTGCCGCCGGCCGGAGAACCGTGTGACGGTTGAGGATGTCGCGTTCCTCATGGCTTCGCATTTCGAGGACACGCCCTACGACCCGTACGGCACGCGCGGCACGGATGAGACGCGGCATCGGTATCGTCCGATTGGCATCAACCGCACCGGGCAGATGGGATTGCTGCAGATTCGCCCGTACGAGCCGGAAGTGAATCGGTCGGTGATGTGGCTGCAATACGGGTCCGGCCCGTTCACCACGCTCACCCCGTTCTATACGAATGTGCGCGACACGCCTGCGTATTTGCGTGATACGGGCGCGGAGGTGTCAACGGACTCGTTCTATTGGACGAGCCGCATCATCGCGGCGCTCGCCGACCCGCATTATGTGTCGAACAGCAACGCGATCGAGCATTACCGTGAGAACGTCATGTCGCATGGGCATACGCATATCGCGCGTGTTGATGCCGCGCTGCGGGGTGCGACGAGTGCCGGTGCGAGCGCTGGTGCCGGCGCCGGGGCCGGACATGCCGTAAGCTGCGCCGATATCGAGGATGTCGAAGGCATCAAGCATAGCGGGGTGCGCGTGGATGCTGCCGTCGGAGCGGCCGACGATGCTGCTTCCGGAGAATCCGCCGATTGCCGTACTGCGTGCGACGCCCTCGAGCAGGCGAACCGGCAGATGGCGGATTACTTGCGCTCGCAAACCCAGGAGCTGCTCAGCAAGGTGCTGTACACGTCCAGCAACCTGATGCGCAACGCCTTCGCCATGTCCGACCGCTGACCGCCCAACCTTCTACCGACGCTGAGTGGCTTGTGAGCGTCGGTAGAAGGTTGTGCCGACGCTCACAGGTTCGACCAAGTCCGGCTGAATCCGGAGAGAACGGAACGAACGGAGCGAATCAGTTGAAACCGACGACGTGTTCGGCGATGTTGTAGCCGTGCCGGATGATGAATCGCCCGGTCCGCCCGTGCAGGTTGATCGCGCGCGAGACGAGTTTATGCCGCACGTCATGCCCGATTTGCGGCGAAGTAACATCGATTTCGTGCCACAGCCGGTCCTTCTGGCGGTAATTTTCACGGTCGCGCGACAGAATCAGGAAAACGCTGGTCACCACGCTGTTGATCGACAGGAAGTGGATCATGTACCGGTATAGCCCGTCCGGCACGGTGCCGCGTTCCGGTGTCGCCTCAAGCATGAGATGGTTGACGAGTTGCAGCTGCCGCACGCGCCGGATCATCACATCGGTCTGCACGGATTGGCCTTCGCGCCCGATGAAGTAGTGGTAGAACGGCGTATCTAGGTACATGAGCCTGCGCACCCACGGGAACGGCTGATACGAGTAAATGAAATCAACATAGAACGTGTGCTCCGGCAAAATCATGCCTGATTGACGCACCACCGAGGTGCGGAAGGTGAGCGCGTGCATGATCATGTATTGCGAGATGCCGAAATGCCGCAAATCGTCCCAGCCGAGCCTACGGTTCGCATCCATGACGTTGCTGAAATGTACAACATGCTTGTTGCGTTTGCCAACCTTGTCATAGACGTAATCGGTGACCAGCAGGTCGATGGGCTCCCGTTCGAGGCGTTGCGCGCGCAGGGTTTCCATGACTTGGCTGAGTGAAGCCTTGCCGACCCAGTCGTCAGCGTCCACGACCTTGACGTACATGCCGGCGGCCTCGCGAATGCCGGTATTGACCGCGCCGCCGTGCCCCTTGTTCGGCTGGTGGATCGTCCTGACTGTGCCGGGATGCGCGGCTTCGAGCCGGTCCGCGAGCGCGGGGGTCGTGTCGGATGACCCGTCGTCGACGATGAGCACCTCGATGTCGCCGGTATCGGGCGTGTCAATCAACGAAGCGACGCAACGTTCGAGATACTGCTCCATGTTGTATGCAGGTACGACGAACGTCAATGTTTTGGCCTGCTGTGACGTTCCTCGTTGAACGCTGTGGTGAGAATCCGGCATGGCGTCCGTGAAATTAGTCATTGCTCCACCTTCTGTATGTCCCGTGCAAGGCTATCACGGGGAGTGTGGCGGCGTGGCGGGGCTTGCCCGATTTGCGGGTTTCGGCGCCTGATTTGCATGAGGATTTCACAAAGGCGTTACCGCAGGTTCAAGTCGCGGAAAGTGTCCGGATTATGCCGCGTCCTCCGGGGTTGCGTTCTCTGGGGGCACAGAATCCGCCTGATTTGCAGCAGCCGGCGGAATCGGTTCCGCGGTGGCGGTGGTGTCGGCGGAGTTGGCGTCTGCGGCGGGCGGATTGCGCTGTTCGCCGCCATTGTCGTGCTTCGTCTTCTGCGCCGCCTTTTCAGCCGCTTCGCGCGCACGCTTGGCCTTCGCGCCCTCATAGCGCAGTTCCGGCTTGGCTTCGAGGCGGGACAGGCCGTGCCAGGCGAGGTTGACGATGAGCGCGGCGAGCTGCTCCTTGCCGAGCTTGGGTCGGTCGGCCCAATACTGGCCGGTGAACACGGTCATGCCGACAAGCATCTGCGCGTAGTACGGCGCGCTTTTGACGGGAAGATGCTGGCGTTTGAACCATTCGACGAGAATCTGCTCGACTTTTGAGCTCACATCGCCGAGCAGCGAGCTGAACGAGCCGGTTGGGTCGGTGCTCGGGGAATCCCGCACCAGGACTTGGAAGCCTTCCGGATTCTCCTCGATGTAGGTGAGGAGTGCGAGGGCGGCGCGTTCCACAATCTGCCGGGGATGGGCTTCCGTGTCGCTGAGAGAACCGATGAGCGCGTCGGTCAGTGCGCGCATTTCGCGGTCGACGACCACGGCGTACAGGCCTTCCTTGCCGCCGAAATGCTCGTAGACGATGGGCTTGCTGACTTTAGCGCTCGCGGCTATTTCCTCGACGCTCACCGCTTCGAACCCTTTGGACGCAAACAGTGCCCTCCCTATCTCGATAAGCTGCTCGCGCCGCTGATACGACGTCATCCTCGAACTACCTGCCATAGTGTCTAGTTTCTCACCCCTTGTGGATTTCAGCTGTGGAGGGGGATGGTGGGTCGGCGGTGCCGCCGGGTGCGGATACCTCGTCCCGGGGCGCTGGCGCTCAAAGGCACCCAAAGATAGCAAGGTATCTCGAGGTTCCTGTTCGCCCTGCGGCGCAGAACCCGGCGGTTGGATGCGTATCTTGCCAGTGCTGTTGAGATGTGCGTGTATTTGTGGGTTGTTGTGGTTGGGTGGTGTCGGCTTGTCCGCGATGCGCTCCCATCTGCCGGTTGCCGGGCGCGGGGTGGGCGTGGGGTGCCGCGGGAACCTGCAGATGCGGGCGTATCTCATCAGCGCTGTGCAGATACGCGCCCATCTGTGGGTTGCTGCCGTTACGTCTGTCCGGCATCCTGGATTTGCGCGTCTAGTCCCGCCTGTCCCTTGAAAACCATAGGCTGGAGGTATGGATACTCAACAGATTATCGCGATTGTTGTAGTGGCGGTTATCGCCATCGCGCTGATTGTCACCGGCGTGCTTGCTGACCGTTCACGCAAGAAGCGTATCGATGCGGCCGAGCAGGCCCGCGAAGACCGTGAGGCCGCGGCGAAAGCGGCCGCCGACAAGGCGATTGCGACGAAACAGGCTGCCGGTTCCGAAGCCGGATCCGCTGCCGGGACTGCGTCGACACCGTCCGACCAAAAGTCGGGAGCTGAATCGGCTGAATCGACGAAACAAGCCGAATCAGCGCAATCAGCGGCTTCGTCAACCGAATCCGCCGGTTCGGCCCAATCCGCCCAACCTGAGAGCCAGACCTCCCAGACCGCTGAATCCCAGCCGCAAACGCCGGAATCCGCTACCTCCCGCATGACCCGTCTGAAGGCGCGCTTGGCGAACAGCGCGAACCCCTTCGGCAAGGCCCTGTTCAACATTCTCGCCAAGGACCACCTGTCCGAGGCTGATTGGGAGGATGTCGAGGACACGCTGCTCATGGCCGATGTCGGCGCAGACGCTTCCGAGCAGCTGGTCGATGAACTGCGCAACGACGCCCGTATCACCGGCACGCATGACCCCACCCAAGTGCGTGAGGCCTTGCGTTCCAAGCTGCTTGCGATGGTCGGTACGGATACCGACCGTCGCCTGAACGCTGACAAGCCCGAGGCGCACAAGCCGAGCGTCATCATCATGGTCGGTGTCAACGGCACCGGCAAGACCACGACCGCGGGCAAGCTCGCGCGCCTGTTCGTCGCCGAGGGCAAGAGCGTGATGCTCGGCGCGGCGGATACCTTCCGCGCGGCGGCGGCCGACCAGCTGGAAACCTGGGGCGCGAAGGTCAATGTGCCGGTCGTGCGTTCCGACAAGGATGGCGCCGACCCGGCATCCGTCGCGTTCGAGGCATCGCAGCGCGCGAAGAACGAGAACGCCGACGTGCTGATCATCGATACCGCGGGTCGCCTGCAGAACAAGGCGAACCTCATGGATGAGCTCGGCAAGATTCGCCGCGTCACCGAAAAGAACCTGCCGGTCGATGAGGTGCTGCTCGTCCTTGACGCGACCACCGGCCAGAACGGCATGGAACAGGCGAAGGTGTTCGCCCAGGCAATCGGCATCACCGGTGTCGTGCTGTCCAAGCTGGATGGTTCCGCAAAGGGTGGCATTGTGATTTCCGTGCAGAAGGAGCTTGGCGTGCCGGTCAAGCTGGTCGGTCTGGGCGAAGGCCCGGACGATCTGGCGCCCTTCAATCCGGAGGACTTCGTCGACGGCATTCTCGCCTGACACCGAATCCCGGAGCGGAAGCCAGAAACCGCAGTCCGAAGCGGTGTGGTAGTGCCGCAGCATGATAGCGCCGCTACAGCGTGACGATGCCGCCGTACGCAACGAAGCGTGCCGGCGGCATCGCCATCATGCGCCTTCTGTAACAACCGGTACTTACCTCGCGTATCCGAATGTCGTTCTCATTCACAACTGGTTACGCTGACGGGCTTCTCAGCGTAACCTGTTTGTAGATATTGCAAGCCAATCGCCAGTGCTGGGGACTGACTCACCGCAGCGTGCCGGGGCATCGCCGTCACCCGCGGCTTCTTGGCCGCGCGGATTCGCGATTCGAAATCTCAATATCTCGTGATTTCGGGGCACAGGATTAAGATATTGAGAGATATTTCTGAATATCTCGCCGGTTCGGTCTTTTTCAAGAGATTTTTCGATTTTGCGCTGCGGGCACTACCGGCCGCATCATCAGAAATCCTTGATATTTCAAGGAATCTAAGATGTCGCCCTGTTGCCGTGTCGCCGGTTCGGTCTCAAAATCTCGCGCGATTCACGCAATCGCCGAGATATTCAAACTTTTTTCTGAAAAACTCGCTCGTCAAGGCAAAATCACGAGATATTGAGATTTCGTGGCCACGATGATTACTCGCTGACAAAACTTGCTGACGGGACTCGCTGATTGAACCCGCAGACGGATCCGCCGTCGAGCACCGTCGACGGACTCGCTGTCGAGCCCAGAAAAATAAAGACCGACCGGGGTGCAAGGAATCAGGCGATTGTCGCTGTGACCCCGATCCCGGCCCCGGCCTCGTTCGCCGGGCTATTAACCCCGGCTGTATCATCCTGCGCCGGAGTGCCCCGCAGCGCAGCCTTCAGGAACAGCGGCGCGACGAGTGTCACCAGTGAAATCGTGAAAATAATCGTCGAATAGTAGTTGTCCGACAGAATATGCTGCGAGAAGCCGATTTGCGCGGTGATCAGCGCCATTTCGCCGCGTGGGATCATACCCGTGCCGATCACTAGGGAGCTGCGTCCGTTGAATCCGGCCATCCGCGCGCCCAGCCCGCATCCAACAATCTTCGTGATGACGCCCAGCAAGGTCATCGCCACAATGAACCACATCAGATGCATATCATGCACCGCTTCAGTGTTCAAACCGATGCTCACGAAGAACAGTGGCACGAAGAAGCAGTCGCCGATCGGCTCAATGTCGCGGTCCACTTGCTCGCGGTAGTCGCTGCGGCTTACGGCGATGCCCGCGAAGAACGCGCCGACCGCGTAGCTCAACCCTACCAGCTCCGAGCACCACGCCATCGCCAGGCAGATGATTGTCGCCATAATCGCGATGCCGCTCGGCGCTTTGATGAGTGCGGCCAAGGTCATCAGCCAAGGCGCCACCCACAGCACCACGACCACCGTCCCCGCGAAGAACGCGACCTGCTTGAGCGCAATCAAACCAAGTTGCTGAACGGAAACGCTGCCGGTGCTGATCAGCGTGCTCATGATGCTCAGCAGGATCACGCCGATCACGTCGTCCGCAACGGCAGCGCCCAGAATCGACGCGCCTTCCTTCGTATCCAGCCGCCCCGCTTCTTTGAGCACGGCCACCGAAATAGACACCGATGTCGCGGAAAACACCACGCCGATGAACAGCGACGACATGGGGTCGAAGCCGAACGCCATGCTCGCCCCGCCCATGATGAGCACCGGCGCGATCACGCCCATACACGCCACGATGAGCGCAGCCTTGGAGTAGCGTTTGAGCAGCCCCAGGTCGCAGCCCACGCCGCCGAGAAACATGAGCACGATGATGCCGATATTGCTGAACAATTCGGTGGAATCACTCGGCTGCATCAGTCCCAGGACGGCCGGTCCGCAGACGATACCCACCACGATCTGCCCGACGACCTCGGGCAGCCCGGTTTTCCGGCATATCGCGCCGGACAGCATGGTCAGCACCAGGATCGCGCATAATGTCGCGACGAACACCGCCATCGGAACCTTCCTTCCCGAACGCCTTGGACAGTTCGACCGTCGGCGCCCCGTCACTCCCAGCGTGCACACACAGCGCATTTCGCGCGTATGATGCGCATGACATACATGACGCGCGCGGCACGCATACATTCAGCCCGCCTGCCGTCAATCGCCCGCAAACCGACATCATATATATGGATTCACTTACGGATTTACTGTAATCTCGCCGCGGTATCGACTGTTACACGAGCGCAATCTACCTGACCTGCCCGTAACAAGGCGTGCATTCCCAAGAAATCCGTCTGTTTAGCATGGTTGCCAGAATCCGGGACGCACAAGAGACGGGTTGAGGCCGGTTCTTCGGACACGGCGTTCACGCCCTTTGGACACAGCGTCCACGTCCTTTGGATTCAGACAGCCATCCCATAAGAGAGGAAAGGAAGTGGGTGCCATGTCATCGACCAATGTCATCTGGACATTGCTCGCCGCGACGCTGGTGTTCATGATGCAAGCCGGCTTCGCGATGCTTGAGACAGGCTTCACACGAGCGAAAAACGCCGGCAATATCGCCATGAAGAACCTGATGGACTACTGTATCGGCACGGTCCTGTTCTGGATTTTCGGTTTCGGCATCATGTTCGGCCCGTCCATCGGCGGCATCATCGGCAAGCCTGATTTCTTCGTGACAAGCAGCTACCAGTACAACCAATACGTTCCGACGATGGTCTACCTGATGTTCCAGACCGTGTTCTGCGCGACATCCGCGACCATCGTCTCCGGCGCCATGGCGGAACGCACGAAGTTCTCCGCCTACCTGATTTACAGCGCCCTGATTTCCGCGATTGTCTACCCGATTTCCGGCCACTGGTGCTGGAACTCGGACGGCTGGCTCGCCCAGCTTGGCTTCCATGATTTCGCCGGTTCCACCGTGGTACACATGGTCGGCGGCATTTCCGCGCTGGTCGGCGCGATTTTCCTGGGCCCGCGTATCGGCAAGTTCGACAAGAACGGCAAAGCCCGCGCAATCCCGGGCCACAGCATGACGCTCGCCATGCTCGGCATCTTCCTGCTGTGGATCGGCTGGTTCGGCTTCAATCCGGGCTCCACGATCACCGCCGACGGCAAGGACACCTGGGTGGAGATGGGCAGCATCTTCATCACCACGAACCTTGCGGCCGCTGTCGGCGCGCTCACCGCGATGTTCCTCGCCTGGAAGAAGTACGGCAAGCCGGATGTCGGCCTGACCATCAACGGCGCGCTCGCCGGCCTGATCGGCATCACCGCGGGCTGCGATGTGGTCAGCCCGGTCGGTGCCTTCTTCATCGGCCTGATTTGCGCGTTCATCTACGTGTACGCCGCATCCATCGTCGAAAACAAGTTCAAGATCGATGACCCGGTCGGCGCATTCGCCGCCCACGGTTGCTGCGGTGCCGGCGGCACCCTGCTGGTCGGCCTGTTCGCGAAGGACGGCGGCCTGTTCTACGGCGGCGGCTTGAAGCTGCTGGGCGTCGAACTGCTCGGTGTGGTCGCGGTCGCGGCATGGACCACGGTCACGATGATCATCATCTTCTGGGTCATCAAGCACACCATCGGCCTGCGCGTCTCCGCCAAGGAGGAGCTGTCCGGCCTTGATCTGCCTGAGCACGGCCTGGTCGCCGCCTACGCTGATTTCGAGCCGAGCGTGCTCACCAAGAGTGAGGACTCCTATGAGGCCCGTGTCGCCCGCGAAGCTGAGGCTGAGGCTGAGGCCGCTGCCGCCGCTGGCGCAACGGCGAAGGAGGCCGCCGCCGCCAAGTAGCAAGACTGGCAACCGTCCTTTGGCCTGCCACCTGTGGCACGCTGTTGGACAATGCTCACAATGTGGTCATCAAAATTGGCAGGGATTCCTGTCCACGGTTTCCCGCGAAGCGCGGAATTCGAGACGAGTCGCGGATAATTGTACAAGCGCTGTAACGTTGGCGTAACATTCCGTAACGTTTCGAAAACCCGGCGGGCGTTCCATAACCGTGTCAGTTCCCACATGGGGATTACATAGTGAGTGGTTCGCTCGCCCGCCCGCCTCGTCCAAGGCAGGCGCCGGAGAGGGAGGTAATGTATGGACACCGGAAATGCAGCGTGGATGTTGACATCCGCGGCTCTGGTTTTTTTGATGACGCCTGGTGTGGCGTTCTTCTACGGCGGCATGGTCCGCGCGAAGGCCGTCCTGAACATGTTGATGCTGTCGGCGGCCGCGATTTCGGTCACTGCGATCATCTGGACGTTCTGGGGTTGGTCGATCGCTTACGCAGGTAAGGATATCGGCGGGATCTTCGGCGATCCGGCCACCGGCTTCCTGCTCAAGGACTCCATGGTCGCCAAGGATGGTGTGTTCACCGCAGCCAACACGTCCGGGGATTATCCGGGCAGCATTGACGTGGCGTTCCAGGCCACCTTCGCGATGATCACGGTTGCGCTGATTACCGGCGCGATTGCTGAACGTGTGAAGTACAGCACCTGGATGCTGTTCGTGGCGTTGTGGATTACGTTCGACTACGCTCCGATGGCGCACATGGTGTGGAACGGCGGCCTGCTGTCTCCGACGGGTGCCATTTCGCAGGCGCTCGGCGCTGCCGCGCATGATTTCGCAGGCGGCACAGTGGTCCACATCAACGCGGCTACCGCGGCTCTTGTCACCGTGCTGATTATCGGCAAGCGCAAGGGCTTCGGCACGCAGCCGATTCGCCCGCACAACGTACCGTTCGTGATGCTCGGCGCGTTCCTGCTGTGGTTCGGCTGGTTCGGCTTCAACGCCGGCTCCGCGTTCGGTGCGAACGGCACCGCCGGCTACGCGTGGGTCAGCACGACCGCTGCTGCGGCCGCTGCGATGCTCGCTTGGGGCTTCACCGAGAAGGTGCGTTCCGGTCACTACACCGCGGTCGGCGCGGCATCCGGTATGGTGGCCGGCTTGGTTGCCATCACCCCTGCCGCCGATGTGGTCTCCCCGCTGTGGGCGATGGTGATTGGCGCTATCGCCGGTGTGGTCACCTGCCTGGCGTGCGGTCTGAAATTCAAGTTTGGTTATGACGATTCGCTCGACGTGGTTGGCGTCCACGGCGTCGGCGGCCTGATCGGTACCGTGCTCATCGGTTTCTTCGGTGTCGGCACCGGTCTGTTCACCGGTGGCAGCTGGCGTCAGCTGGTCGTCCAGATCCTGGTGGCCCTGATTGCCATCCTCTACTCCGCTGTGGTGACCTCGATCATCGTCTTCGCGCTTGAGAAGACGATGGGCTGGCGCGTCACCGAAGCTCAGGAGGTCTCCGGCATCGATATGGCCGACCAGGGCGAGCGTGCATATGATTTCGCTGGCACTGCCAGCTCCGTCCTCAAGGAGGTGAAGTGAGATGAAGCTTATTACCGCTATTATTCAGCCCCATAAGCTTGATGATGTCAAGGAAGCGCTCGCTGCTGCGGGCGTGCATGGCCTGACCGTCTCGGAAGCCAATGGATATGGTCGCCAGCGCGGCCACACCGAGGTCTACCGCGGCGCCGAGTACACGGTGGATCTCATCCCGAAGATTCGCGTGGAAGTGCTCTCCGACGATGCCGACGCGGAAACGCTGGTCGGTGTGATCGTGAAGTCCGCGGGCACCGGAACCATCGGCGACGGCAAGGTGTGGGTCACGCCTCTTGACTCCGTGACGCGCGTCCGTACCGGCGAAACCGGTTCGGCCGCCATCTGAAAGCTCCCGTCCCCGGTGTCGCGGTTTCGTCTGTTTGCCGCGGCGCTGACGGTCGGGTATTGATAAGACAGGTCCCCGCACGTGCTGGCGCAGTGCGGGGATTCTTTATACGCCCGTCGAGGTTCAAGCGGACTGTTGGCGGGCGGTGCGCCAAGCGCATTCGTCACACGTGCGGGGTGGGTCGCGGTCTGATACGCGGTCCGCCCAAATCGCGGGGAATATGGCTCGTTTGGAGGGGATATGGCTTCTGCGGTTGATGGATTGAAACAACGCTTCATGGACGTCAGCAAGCCGGACGCCGACGGCGTCTACCGTCGCGGCAAGGACAAACGCAAGCAGCGTACGCAAATCGCGATGACCAGCCTGTGCGAACTGTGGAAGGAAGCGGTCGAATCCGTGCCCTTCGACGTGCCCGAACACGGTGTGGGTCTTGCCGCGGTCGGCTCTCTTGCGCGCGGGCAGATCGGCCCGAGCTCCGACATCGACGTCGTGCTCATGGTCGAGCCGCACACGTTGAAAGACGACCAGCTCAACCAGCTGGCGAACAAACTGTGGTACCCCCTGTGGGACAGCGGTCTCGACCTCGACCATGCGGTCCGCACCCGGCAGCAGTGCGAGTCGGTTACTGACCATGATTTGCCTGCCGCGATGGGATGGTTGTTCGTGCAGCCGGTCGCCGGGGACACCGAACTCATCGAGAAAACGGCGAAATCCATTCTCGAACGCTGGCGAAAAGCGGCGCGCAAACGATTGCAGGAGTTGCTTGATTCGGCGTCCTCACGTCTTGAGGAGTTCGGCAGGCTCCCGTACTTGAACCAGCCTGATATCAAAGAGGCTCGCGGCGGCCTGCGCGACACAGTGCTCGTGTCCGCGCTTGCGGCATCCTGGCTTGCCGACCGGCCCCACGGCTCCTATGACGAGGCGGTTGAACGGCTGCTAGATGTGCGCGACTGCCTGCACGTGGTCGCCGGCAAGGAAACCAACTTGCTGCTGCCTGCCTACCAGCCGAAAGTCGCCGCGATGCTCGGCTTGGCCGACCCGACCCTGCCGGAAGGCGAGCGCGAGGCGGATGCGGTTGAAGGATTGCAAACCCTGCTGGCCACGCTGGGCCGTCGTATTGCGTTCTCGTTGGATTCCACGGCTTCGCACGCACGGCACACGCTCACCCATGAAAAACCGCGGTTCGCGTTCTTCCAGATGTTCCAGCCCCGGGCGGGCGGCAAACGTGAGGCGCCGACTTTCAAGACTATTGCGCCCGGTGTGGTCGAGCATGAGCAGGAGGTGGCCCTAGCCGTGGGTGTCGATCCGAGCCGGGACGCGACCCTCCCGTTACGTGTCGGGGTGGCGGCCGCGGAATACGGCCTGCCGATTAACCCGTCAACCCTGCTGAATCTCAAGCATTGCCCGGTCACCGATAAAAGCTGGGACCGCGAGACGCGCGAACTGTTCATCCGGTTCTTGGCCACGGGTCAGGCACTGCCGCCGGTGTGGGAGGAGCTTGATTTCGTTGATTTGCCGGGCAGGTGGATGCCAGAGTGGCTGGGCGTGCGCAACCGGCCGTCCGCGTCTGCGGCGCACCGCTATACGATTGACCGCCATATGATCGAAGTCGTCTCACGGCTTGGACGTGAGGCGCCGAGCGGCATGCGCTACGACGACACACAATACGCGACACTGCTGTTGGCTGGTTTGTTGCATGACATCGGCAAGCGTCCGGGCGTACGCGACCATGCGGCAGAGGGCGCAAGGCATGTGCCGGTCATCTTGGGGCGTATGGGCTTCGACGACCAGGTGGTCAGCCGGGCGACACTGCTGGTGCGCGAGCATCTGACGCTCTCACAATTCGCTACGGGCAAGGATCCGGAGGATCCCGCGGTTGGCCGCGAGCTTGCTGGGCGTGTTGAGAACGATCCGGTGTTGCTGGATATGCTGTTCGACCTGACGCGGGCGGACGGCTCGTCGTTGGGTGCCACCTCCGGCGAGGCGATCACCAAGCAGTACGGCTGGTCGCGCTGGCGCGAGGCGACTGTGCGCATGATGTACCAGGCCGCGCGCGAGGCGATGGGACGCTGACCGTGTCCGCGGTTCGCTGGTTTGATCGGGTCGGTTTGATCGGGTCGGTTTGGTTGGATCGGTCTGATCAGGTCAGACCGGCCGCACTGGCACACCTGTCCTTGCCTACATCCTGCATCCGTCGCCCCGATGGCCCACTACATCCGGTATTTCTGACGTTGGCGCCAACAATCCGAATATATGGTCGTATGTGATGCGAGTGATGTCGAATATGCTGCGAACAGCCGTGAGACAGGGGCTTGCTCCCGCCGGTCTGAATCATGCGGCGCGAATCGGTCTGCCCAAAAGCTGCGGCTAGATTGACGTATTGTTCGTCGTTCCAGATTCCGCGGGTTTCACCTCGTCTTGAACTGCGATGTCCCGTCATATTCGTGCTGCCTTACTCTGTTTCGCCTTGTCAGCGCTTCGCGACTTTCCTTGCGCTCGGAATTTCTGACGCCGGTGAAAAAATCCGAACGCTTGTTGTGATCGTCGAGGCAAGCGGATGCTGATGCGTGTTTGTGGATGTCTGGTCGCAGGAGGTCGCCAGAGTAGAAGCGCGCGTCATTGGAGTTGCTCCTTGTAGCACGTTGATGGAGCAGATGCAAATCGATATTGCGGCGGCTGTGGATTGTCCCCAAGCTATCCACAGAATTATCCCCAATATGTGGATAATCACATACGTTATCCACACGGTTATCCCCACAATGTGGATAACTCGATTTTCTATCCACATTTTGTGGCATCCGCGTGTCGCAAAGGTGAACAATATGAAAACCGCATACAGGCGTGGCGGATTGAAGATGAACGACCAGTGCTGCCGACAGACTGGACTCTCAGATGCAGTCAAGCTGATTGTCAGACTTCGGAGGCTGTGATTGATCTTGGGACAAACTGGCGGGTTGTGTATGCCCGGCCGTACATGACGGGCGTGAACCCGTGGTGAATGGCGGCATCCGTGTGGTATCTGACGGGTTGTGTATGTCTGGTCATGCGTAACGGGTGGGAATCTGTGGTTGGCGGCCGAATCCGGGCGATATCTGTTGGGTTATGTATGTCTTGGCATGCTCGGTTGGGCGGTAAGCTTCCGGAGTCCGTTGGATTGTGTGTCAACTGGGTAGTTGTGTATGTCCAGACATGCGTGATCGGTGGGAATGCTTGGTGGACAGCTGTATGCGGGCGATATCTGGGTAGTTGTGTATGTCTGGGCACTCGTGGCGTGGTTGATGGTCTGGTGTTGTGGTGTTGTCGGGTGTCATCTGGGTAGTTGTGTATGTCCGACCATGCGTGATTGGCAAGAATGCTTGGCGGGCAGCCGTGTGAGGATTGGCTCACAAAGTGGGTGGTTGCAGTGCCGAGGTTGACGATTTTGGTCAACCTGTGCCCTGTTGTGTGAGGATTGGCTCACAATCTGGGTGGTTGAGTAGTGGGTGTTGGCGGTTTTGGCCGGTCCGTGTTGGGTTGTGTGAGGATTGGCTCACAAACCGGGTGGTTGGATGATGCTGGGCGTGGAGGAATGAAGGGCGCCGAGCAATCGGCCCTCAGCGTCGCGGTCGCGATTCCCTTACATCCATCCCCCTATACTCATGGGTATGGCAGAAGGAAATCCATGGGACAATGCCCGCAGCGACCGGTCGGGCCGGTCTTCCGGTTATGTGAAGGGTGAGACGGGCACCCCCGTCCGCGACGCGGTGTTCGACCGCGTGCCCCCACATGACGATGACGCGGAGATGGCTGTTCTCGGCGGCATGCTCATGAGCAAGGACGCCATCGGCGAAGTCTCGCAGATGATCAGCGTGTCCGATTTCTACCAGCCGAAGCACCAGACGATTTATCAGGCAATCATCGACCTGTTCTCAGCCTCGCAGCCGGTCGATGCCGTGCTCGTCGCGAATGAGCTGATGAAGAACGGCGATCTCGAGAAGGTCGGCGGCGCCGATTACCTGCACAGCCTGGTCGCCTCCGTCCCGACCGCCGCAAACGCCACATATTACGCCGAAATCGTGCATCAGCGCGCGATTTTGCGCAATGTGATCGCAGCGGGCACGAAAATCGCGCAGCTCGGCTATTCGGCGGAAGGTTCGCAGGCCGAGGATGTCGTGAATATGGCCCAGGCCGAGGTCTATGAGATGAGCGTCGGCAAGGTCCGTCAGGATTATTCGGCCATCGGCCCGGTGGTTCATGATGCACTCGACCAGCTCGACAAACTGCAGAACGGCGAGGTCGAGCGTGGTGTGCCGACAGGTTTCCGCGATATCGATGACGTGACGCAGGGCCTGCAGCCGGGCCAGATGATTGTCGTCGCCGGCCGCCCGGCCATGGGCAAGTCCACGCTCGGCGTTGATTTCGCACGTTCCGCCTCGCTACACCACAATATGACGACTATCATCTTCTCCCTTGAGATGAGCCGCGTGGAACTCGCGCAACGTATCATCTCTGCTGAAACGAACATTCCGTTGGTCGCGTTGCGTCGAGCGGATGACATCACGCCGGAACGGTGGAACACGCTGAATAACTTCTGGAACAAGATGCAGGACGCGCCCCTGTTCATTGACGACAGCCCGAATATGAGCCTGATGGAAATCCGCGCGAAATGCCGCCGACTCAAGCAAACGAACGACCTGAAACTCGTGGTGATCGATTACCTGCAGCTCATGAGTTCCGGCAAGCAGGTGGAAAGCCGTCAGCAGGAGGTTTCCGAATTCTCCCGCGCCTTGAAGCTGCTCGCCAAGGAGCTTGAGGTGCCGGTCGTTGCGTTGAGCCAGTTGAACCGTGGTCCGGAAATGCGTAACGACCGCAAGCCGCAGCTGTCCGATCTGCGTGAATCCGGTTCAATTGAGCAGGACGCCGACGTGGTGTTCCTCGTGCATCGCCCGGATTTCTACGATAAAGAGGATCGCCCCGGCGAGGCCGATATCATCATGGCGAAGCATCGTAACGGCCCGACAGAAACGTTCCATCTTGCCTTCCTTGGCGCCACATCGAAGTTCAAGGATATGCCGCAGGATTATCAGCAACAGCAGGAGGTATGACATGGCGCAACAGCTTTCCCCGGTATCGGGCGGACGGCAGGATTCCGCCGCGCCCGTCGATTCCGCCCAGTCCGCGCCCGCGCCCAAGTGCCCGTGGTACGCGTTCGCGACCCCGACAATCGGCCGGGCCGTCCGGCACGCATCCCGCCTGCTGCATCATGGCGGCAGCGCACTGCCCGGCAAGGTGGTCGAGCGCATCGATCCCGGTTTTCTCGCCCGCACCTTGAGCTCGCTGCCGTACGGGGTGGTGCTGGTGTCCGGGACGAACGGCAAGACCACCACGACCCGCATGGTCGCCTCCATGCTCTCCGACATGGGGTTGCGCGTGTTCACGAACCCGACCGGCTCGAATTTCACGCGCGGCGTGGTCTCCTCCCTGCTCACCCAGGTGAGCACCTTCGGGCATCTGCACGCGGATATCGCGGTGTTGGAGCTTGACGAAGCGTATGCCGTGCATTTCGTCCGGCAGGTTCGCCCCCGCTACGCGCTGCTGCTCAACGTGATGCGCGATCAGCTTGACCGCTTTGGCGAAATCGACAACACGGCCCGCCTGCTCGCCCATGTGGCGCGCGCGACCACCGGGACCGTGGTGCTCAACCGCGAGGATCCGCGTATCGCTCGGCTTGCCAGCGAGGTGCAGCCGGGCGTGCAGGTGCGCTATTTCGGCCTGTCCCAGGCGTTGCGCAGCTATTTCCCGTCTGACGACGACATGCACAATACCGATATGCAGGCCGCTGAAGTACAAACTGCTGAAGCGCAGGCCGTCGCCGTACAAGCCGCGGGAGCACAGCCCACAGGCGCCGGCAGCAGCACGGCTACCGCTACCGCCACCTCTTCCGCCACTTACAACCCCGACTGCCTCAATGCCGACGTGACTCTCACTCACGTAGGCGACCACGAAGCCACGTACCGGATCACCGATCACGACATCGCCACATCCGTGAAACTCGAAGGCGTCTACAACCTGTTCAACGCAGCCGCTGCCGCGACGGTCGTGCGCGCGGTCACCGCAGACACCCCGCAAGGCGTCGCTTCGGATGACGATCTGATCGCATCGCTGTCCCGCGTGACCCCTGCGTTCGGCCGCGGCGAGACTATCAGCGTCGGCGGCACGCCCGTCGAGCTACTGCTGGTCAAAAATCCGATGGGCTTCCGCCTGTCGCTTGCCTCGTTCCCGCCCGCCGGGCACGACACGATGATCATCATCAACGACGAATACGCCGACGGCCGCGATATGAGCTGGCTGTGGGATGTTGATTTCACCGGCCTGCGAGGCACCGGAGTAGCGGCGGTGTCCGGCACGCGCGCTTGGGACATGGCCCTGCGCCTCGAATACGACCAGGTGCCGGTCAGCCATGTCGATACCGATCTCGAACAGGCGGTCGCCGATTTCGTCGCCGCCGACCCGATCACGCCGAAACGCATCTATTGCACCTACACGGCGATGCTGCGCACGCGCGCGAAACTCTCGCATATCACCGATGTCACGGACGCGGGCGTCGGCAGATGACCGCGTCAACGACGCCATCGCCATCATGCATGGACGCAATCAGCGAAATATGAAGGAGCTTGTCATGCCAGCAATGAACGAAGCAACCCGGAACCTTGCGGATACCGAGGCCGACACGCGTCCGGGCCGCCGCATTGACGTCGTGTCCCTGTACCCGAAGGATATGAACATCTACGGCGATTGGGGCAACGTGCTCACCGTCATGCGCCGGCTGTCGCTGTACGGCTACGACCCGGTTCTCCACGAATACAACCAGGGCGACCCGTGGCCGGACCATGTGGACCTGATCCTCGGCGGCGGCGGACAGGACAACGGGCAGAAGAAAATCACGGACGACCTGTTCGCCCGCGCGGACACCCTGCGTACGCTCGCCGCGGACGGCGTGCCGATGCTCATGATCTGCGGCCTGTACCAGCTGTTCGGCGAGTATTTCGAAACCGTGGACGGCACCAGGCTTGACGGCATTGGCATCCTCGGTGCGTACACCGTGGGCCGCGAACACCGCATGATCGGTAATCTGGTCGAGCACAGCGAGGAATTTGGCGACATCATCGGCTACGAAAACCATTCCGGGCAGACCTTCCTGACCGGTGGCACCAAGCCCTTGGGTCGCGTGGACGCCGAAGGCACCGGCAACAACGGCACCGACCACACCGAGGGCGCGCGGTTCGGCAACGTGATCGGCACATACATGCACGGGTCGGTTCTGCCGAAGAACCCTCGTCTGGCGGACGGTTTGATTCGAATCGCCGCTGAACGGCGGTATGGCGCGTTTTCCCCTCAGCAGGACGAGCAGCAGTCCGCCGAGCTGCGCAGAATCGACGATTTCGCGCAGCATGCTCGGGTTGTGGCCGCATCCCGGCCCAGATAAACGACAGACGGGGATTGACAGATGGAAGGCGGAAGCGCCCGTCGTCGTCATTCCAGGCCGGATTTTGCCTACGCGACGCGCGAATGGGAGTGTCATGCCTCCCGCCCGTGACTTCGTGGGGTAATGTTGGACGTACAAGGACCTGATACAAGGAGGTAATGATGGCTGACTTCAACTTCAACGACGGCCTGCTGCACAAGGTGTTCCTCGCAGGTGTCGGCGCTCTGGCGACTACGGTCGAAAAGAGCCAGGAAATCGTGGATGATCTCGTGAAGAAGGGCGAGATTACCGTTGAACAGGGCAAGGCGCTGAACGCCGAGCTCAAGCACAAGGCTGAGGAAGCGAAGGCCGAGGAAACCAAGCCCGCTTCCGACGAGAAGAAGGACTGACTCCGGTCGGTTGCCATGCCGCCGTCCGCCTTCGTCGCGTGCTATGACATGCGGCAGGGCCGACGGCGGCATGTGGCATGCCCGGCGTCAGGCAGTAGCATATGGCTGATATGGCAGACGATCAACACGAGGTATCGCGCGATGTCGCGAAGCAGGAATCCGGCGGACCGGTAGCGCCTGAGCTGGAAGAGCACACGGAAACGCAGGGCGCGTCATCCCGGAGCGACGATGCGGCCGCTTCCGGCGCTGCTGCTTCTGGTGCTGTTCCCGGTGCAGTCTCCGACAACGCGACTTCCGACAATGCGGCTTCCGAGAACACTGTTCCCGGTGAGACCGCCGCCGGCAACACCGCCTCAGAAACCGCCGCGACTGGTGACGCCTCGCCTGGCAATACGCCGCTCGCGCACGATGGTCCCCAGCAGGAGACCTCGGGCGCCGCGCCCACATACGCCGGCGAAAAAATCGGCCTGTTCAGCGGCCGAAAGAACGATTTCTCCGAAAAATACCATCTCACCCGGCGCGGCAAACTCAAGCGTCTCGACCAGATCATCCGGATCGCCAACCAGTTCGACGCAATCCACGGACTCACGCCGGTCAAAATGCGTCTCATGTTCGAGGCGCTCGGCCCCACCTTCGTCAAAGTCGGACAAATCCTGTCCATGCGCTCGGAGATTCTGCCGCAATCTTTCTGCGACGAACTCGCCAAACTGCGGGCCAACGCCGACCCGATGCCCTACCAGACCGTGCTGGACACCCTGTCCCACGAGTACGGCAAACCGGTCAAAGATATTTTCAAATCTATTGACTCGACTCCGCTCGGCTCGGCTTCACTCGCGCAAGTACATCGCGCGACCCTCGTGACCGGGCAGGATGTGGCCGTCAAAGTCCAGCGTCCAGGCGTGCGCGAAACCATGGCGCAAGACGTGTCCATCATGCGCACCATCGCCAGGAGCGCCACGAAAATCATGCACAACGCGCAGGTCGTCGACTTCCAAGGCGTCGTCGAAGAACTGTGGGACACCTTCGAATCGGAGACGGACTTTCTGGTCGAGGCACGCAACTTGCAGGAATTCAAGCGGTTCTGCTCGCGATTCGCCTATATGGACTGCCCGAAACCATATATGGACCTGTGTACCGAACACGTGGTCGTCATGGATTATATCGACGGCATCTCGCTGTCGCATCCGGGCGCGCTTGTCGCCAAAGGCTACGATCTGAAGGAAATCGGCACCAAACTCGTCGATAATTACGCGACCCAGGTGCTGGACGAAGGGTTCTTCCATGCCGACCCGCATCCGGGCAATATCATCATCTCCGGCGGCAAGATCATCCTGATCGACTTGGGTATGACCGGCAGGCTCAACAAAAAGACCCGCACGGTGATGAAGGATATGATTTTCGCTGTCGCCAAGCAGGATTCACCGGCGCTTGCCGACGGGTTGCTGCGGTTCGCGACGACGGGCACCGCGGTGGACAACTACCCGGAATTGCTTGCGGATCTTGATTTGATTGTCGAAGAATACGGTACGGTTGACCTTGATGAGCTGGATATCGCCAGTTTCATCACCTCACTCACCCAGCTCGCCCAACGGCACGGCATCGAGGTGCCAAGTTCGGTGACCACGGTCGGCCGGGCGTTGGTGACGCTGGAAGGGCTGCTGGACGAGTTCATTCCGGATGTCAACATGATTGAGATCATCTCCCAGCACATCGCCAGCAGCAAGACAAACCTCGCCGAAATCGAGAATGAGGTCCAGACGCTCGGTATTGAGGGACATAAGGCCTTGCACGGCGCGTTGCAAACGCTCGCCGAGATGAAAACCGCCTCACGGATGCTCACTCGTGGCCAATTGCGTGCCAATATGCAGCTCGTCGGATTCGATGAGCCGTTCAAACTGCTGAGCGATATGGTCAATCGCTTGACGATGGCGCTGATTGTGGTCGGGCTGTTCATCGGCTCGTCGATTGTGTATTACGCCGGCATGAAGCCGATTATCTTCGGTATCCCCGTGGTCGGGTTCATGGGGTATGTCATCGCGTTCATCTTGTCGGTATGGATTGTGTTCGACATCTATTTCAAAGGCCGCAAAAAGAAGCACTGAATCGAGCCGCCCGCCCGGCATCGCGCTCCGTGTCCTCCCAAACTAGTTACGCTAGTGGGCGTGTTTGCGTGGCTGGTTTGTGTGTTTTCCCAAACTGGTTACGCTGGCGGGCGTGTTTGCGTAGTTGGTTTGTGCATCTTCTCAAACTGGTTACGCTGGGCGGTCGGTTTGCGTGGCTGGTTTTGTGTGTCTTCCCAAACTGGTTACGCTGGGCGGGCGCCCGGCAGCGCGGTTTCCTGCGGTTTGCCAGATGGTTACGCTGCGTTCACTGGATTCCCGGACGTTGGTTCTGCCGGTACGGTAGGCTCGAATAAGCATGTCCACGAGGAGGAAACATGTCCGGTAATAAGCAACTGACGCATCTGCTAGTCGGTGCCGCCGCCGCGGCCGGGGCTGCGGCATGGGCCATCGCGCCTCGTTCGTTCAATGACAAACGCAACAATTTCGTACCCGTCGTGCCGCAGGTATGGTACGCGCATCGCGGTCTGCATGATGCCGGTTCTGGCTTGACCGAGCAGTACGCTGCGGAAAGCGGCGAATACGTGGCGTTGTCGCGTCGCATGGCTATGCAGGCGGGGTACGGCTCGCCAGTGGTCGAAGGGCCGATCGCGCCCGAGAATTCCTTGGCTTCGTTCGCGGCGGCGTGTGAGGCTGGGTACGGCATCGAGCTTGATTTGCAGCTGACCCGTGACGGCCAGGTCGTGGTCGTGCATGACGGCGACCTGCTGCGTGTGGCTGGCGACCCGCGCAGAATCGAAGACCTCACCTATGACGAATTGACGAGGATCCCGCTGTTCCCAGCCCCCGCGGCCCCCGGTGACGCCGCCGCAGAGCGGATTGATTTCGCCGGTGGGCAGCCGTCCACTCCGCAAGCCGCGCCGGACGGCTACTACCAGCATGTCCCGCTGTTCGCGGATGTGTTGCGTGTGGTCAACGGCCGCGTACCGCTGATCGTGGAGTACAAGTTCGACGACAACTCCCTGTGGGGCGAGCGTGACGAAGCCCTGATGCAGCGCGGTGACGAGCTGCTGCGCCGCTATGACGGCCAGTATGTGATTGAGTCCTTCAACCCGGCGGCGGTGCAATGGTATCGGAAGCACCGTCCGGAGGTGTGCCGCGGCCAGCTCGCCGAGCCGCCGCAGCCGGGGCAGTCCGACTGGAAAGGCTGGTTCGCTGGCCTGCTCGGTTTCGATTGGATGAGTCGTCCTGATTTTGTGGCCTATGACTGGCAAGGCGGCGACCTTCCGCAGATGCGCGCCACCCGCGCGATGGGCGCGACCGCCGTGTCGTGGACAGTTCGCAGCCGCGCGGAGCTGGAAATCAGCGACCGGTGGTTCGACCGTCACATCTTTGAGGCCTTCGTCCCCGAACGCGCGTCCGACAAGGCGTAACCGCCGATTCATCATCACTGCCGGGCTGAATGGCCCCCGGCCGGAATGGACCGCAGTCGGAATGGACCGCAGTCGGAATGGACCGCAGGAAACGAGAAGCCGGGAACCCTTGCAACAGCGAGGATTCCCGGCTTTCTTAGGTTTCGTGAGTGGTTGTGCCGCTACACTGCCTAGTCAATAACGCCGTACAGACGGTCGCCGGCATCGCCGAGACCTGGCACGATATACGCCTTGTCGTTGAGCTTCTCGTCGACAGCGCAGACGACGACCTTGAACGCGATGCTCGGGTCGATCTGCTCCTGCACGAACTTCAGGCCTTCGGGCGCCGCGATGATGTTGATCGCGGTGATGTCCTTGGCTCCGCGTTCGGCCAGATAGTGGGTCGCGGCGACCAGCGTGCCGCCGGTGGCGAGCATCGGGTCGATCAGGAAGCACTGGCGTCCGGTCAGATCTTCCGGCAGGCGGTTTGCGTAGGTGATCTGCTTGGTCGGATTGTCTTCGTCGCGCTTCATGCCGAGGAAGCCGACTTCTGCGGACGGAATCATCTTGGTCATGCCGTCGAGCATGCCGAGGCCTGCGCGCAGTACCGGCACGATAATCGGGCGCGGTTCGGCGATGTGCTTGCCGATCATCGGGGCGACCGGGGTTTCGATGGGCTTGTCGACCACGTCAAGGTTGCGCGTCGCTTCGTAGGCTTCGAGCATGACGAGTTCGGAGATGAGTTCGCGGAAGGTGCTGGACGGCGTGTTTTTGTCACGCAGCACAGTGAGCTTGTGTTCCACCAGCGGGTGGTTGAGTACATGCAATTCCATGCTTCCCAGATTACCGCCATCTGCGTGATTGAGCGAGCCGGTCCGACGGCGTGGCGAATGACGACGATGCAGAACCTGTGTTGATGCGTGATTCGGCGGCCGTCGCAAAGAAGGGAAAACGAAAGAAATGCGCCGGACCGTGAAAGCGCCTGTCGGCGCAAACGCCGCTCGCAGCGGCAACAAATGGAGCCCGGGGCTTAAGCACGGCTCGACGCACAGCCCAGTATAGCGGTATCCGGAGGTTTTCTGTCACGGCGTGGCGTGCGCATTCGTGCCTATTCCGTGCAGATGCAGATTCCGCCGCACGGGCTGAATCGTTGTGTTACTCCAACCGCCCTCGACGCCACAGGTGCGCGCCCTCATGGAAGTCGCGCGACGTGGTCAGCAGATTCGCCGCGGTGTGCATGAGCCGTGCGGCGCGGGTCTGCGCGTCGTGCGACGCCTCTTGTGCCCCTTGCGTCCCGCCGTGTGCCGCTGCATCCTTCTGCGCCGCGGTGATCCGGTGCGCTTGAACACGCAACCCATTGGCGATGACATCGGTGAACGCGCTCGCCCGGTCCAGTGCCACAGCGAAATCACCGGTGAATGCACCTGACAGAATGGAATCCGCGGTCCGGGCGATATCCTCGGCATCCGGCGTCTCATCGACTCCCACAATGGCGGAAGCCGTGGTTGCCACCGGTTCGCCGAGCCGCCACAATCGCGCTATCTGCTCACGATTGCGTTGCATCCATGTGCGCAGTAGATACAGGCGCCACAGAATACCCGGCAGGGAATCTGGCTCTGCATTGCTCCACAGCTGCGCGATGATATCCACGCCTTCTGTGTCCACAAGTGTGATGACACGCCGCACAATCTGCGGATCTTCGGTGTGGTGCACGCGGTCAAGCAGCGCCGCCGCCGAAGCGTGGCTCATCTCGCTGATGACCTCCGGGTCGAGACCGCCCCCCAGATGGTCCAAAATCGCCGGGTCGAGCTGCGCCGGACGGGCTGGCCGCGCCGAGCCTGACGGTGAGGCGAGGAACCCCGATCTGCTGGATTGGATTGATCCGGAACTGGAGGAGTCAGTAGACAAGTGGGCTCACTTTCTGAATATCGATGATTTTCGGGCCGTCGCCCGTTTCGATGATAGCCAAGGCAATCGCGTTGCCGGTGGGCATATACGGCGATTTCGCGATGAGCCGTTTCGCCAAAGCCTCGGACGCGCACATCCCGCGCAGATGAGTGAACATGCCGCCGATCACCGGACGGTGCATACAGATGGCTGTGTCCATGCCAGTGTCCAGCATTCGGTCGATTTCCTTACGGAACCGCTGCCATGCCGCATCAGGGTTCTCGGCGAACGCATCCTCAGTCAGCTCGTTGGCCATGTCAACGGTCAGGCCGGTCTGCCAGGAGAAAATCTCGATGGTCTGCATACATCTCAGCCACGGGGAGCTGACCAGACGGTCGGGGCTGTAGCACGCCAGCTCGCGGTTCAGTGCGAATGCAGCCGCGGCTCCACGCGGAGTAATCGGGCGGTCGCCATCCAACCCTTTCCACTGTTTGCGCGCCTCTGCTTTGCCGTGCCTGACGATCAGCAGCGTGCGGCTTTGCGCTGCGCCGGCTTTGACTAGAGCCACGAACTTGTCGAGAATCGTGCGGTCGAGGATATGGGTCAGCAGTTTGCGCGCGCGGGATACCGGCACCCACACCACCGTGTCGATTTCGTCCTTGTCCGCAGGCAGAACCGGGCCAAGCGCTGTGTGACGGCGCTTTTCGGCTTCTTCGGTGATTGGCGTCGCCATCCAAAACACGACATGTTTCTGGTCGACGGTTTTGTTTTTCACGCGACGCTTGCGTCGTCCCTCATCCGCCAGCGGGTACTCGATGTCCCCGATCAGCGCCCCCAATTCCACGGCGACGCCGGATTCCTCGCCCATTTCGCGTACCGCTGCGTGCCGGTGGGTTTCGTTGTTCTCCAGTTTGCCTTTCGGCCAGCTCCAGTCATCGTATTTTGGCCGATGCACGACGCATACTTCGATGGCGTCGAGCGCTGATGCGGGATTCGACCCGACGGGCAGCCTCCCGTCATCGGAGAACTTCATCACGCCCGATGCGGCTTGTTGCGGGCGGTAGATGATACCTCCAGCGGCTTCGACGATTCTTGGCATACTGATTCCTTTCCCCCTGACTATCAACGATACCGTCCGCGAGCGCTTGGATTCGCACGGGTGATGTTTGCGTGCGGCGCGGATGCGATTGCGGATGCGAGTTGGATGTGAACGCGGACACGACTGCGAAAGCGGCTGCTGATACAGCTACTGATGCGGTCGTGACGGCGAAACCTGCGCGAACGGGACCTGGACATGAATGATGGCGGCCGACCGGTTGCAGTCGGCCGCCATCATCGTCGTGGCAATCGCAAGGGTGTCGTACGCGGCGAATCTCTCGCATCCCGTTTCCTGATTTCTTGCGGTTTTACGCCGAGCAGGCTCAGTGAGCGAGCGTGTTGGTCCCCGGCTTGCGCTGATGCTTGTGAATCAGGTATTCCTGGCAATCGACCAGCGGCCGGCCTTCCTCATCGCGCGAATGCAGCACATACGTGCCGTCCGGCTGCATATGCCACGAAATGGTGGAATCGGCCATCTGCAAATCGACGTAATGGATGAGCTCCTCCACCTGCTCCGGCGCGGTGATGCGTACAAGCGCCTCCACGCGACGGTCGAGGTTGCGATGCATGAGGTCGGCGGAACCGATCCACACCTCTGGGCCGGAAATCGGGCCTTCGCCGATCTGCGGGCCGTCGGAGTTTGCGAAGGCGTAGATGCGGCTGTGCTCGAGGAAGCGGCCAAGGATCGAACGCACGCGGATGTTCTCGCTCAGGCCGGGAACGCCGGGCTTGAGCGCGCAAATGCCGCGCTCGACGATATCAATCTTCACACCCGCCTGGCTTGCACGGTACAGCGCGTCGATAGTCTTCTCATCGACGATCGAGTTGACCTTGATCTTAATCCATGCCTCTCTGCCGGCGCGGGCAGCGTCCTCCTCGCGGCGGATGCGCTGGATCAGACCGGTGCGCACGGTACGCGGGGCGACCAGAAGACGGTGGAAGCTGGACTTCGGCGCGTAACCGGACAGCTGATTGAACAGGCGGGTCAGATCCTGGCCGACCACCGGATCGCAGGTCAGCAGGCCGAGGTCGGTGTACAGGCGGGCGGTCTTCGGGTTGTAATTACCGGTGCCTACGTGGCAGTAGCGGCGCAGGCCATCGGCTTCCTGACGGACCACGAGCGAGAGCTTGCAGTGCGTCTTGAGTCCGACGATGCCATAGACCACGTGCACGCCCGCACGTTCGAGCTTGCGGGCCCACATGATGTTCGCGTCCTCATCGAACCGCGCTTTGATCTCGACGAGCGCGAGGACCTGCTTGCCGGCGTGCGCCGCGTCAATCAGCGCGTCGATGATCGGCGAATTGCTGGACGTGCGGTACAGCGTCTGCTTGATGGCGAGCACCTTCGGGTCGGCTGCCGCCTGGGCGAGGAACGCCTGCACGGAAGTCGAGAAGGAATCGTAGGGATGGTGCAGCAGGATGTCGCGCTCGCGGATGGCGGCGAAAATGTCCTGCGCATGGCTGGATTCGACTTCCGCAATCTGCCGGTTGGTGATCGGGATGAACGGGCGGTACTTGAGATCCGGGCGGTCGATGGCCTGCAGCTCGAACAGAACCGTCATGTCCAGCGGGGTGGGCAGACGGTAGACCTCGTCGGCGCTGACGCGCAGCTGGTCGGCGAGCAACTGGGAGAGGAACGGGCTGGCCGCGTCGGAGATCTCGAGGCGGATCGGAGGCCCGAAGCGGCGGCGCAGCAGTTCTTTCTCCATCGCGTTGAGCAGGTTTTCGGCGTCGTCTTCCTCGACGTCGATATCCTCGTTTCGGGTGACGCGGAAGGATCGCGCCTCCTTGATAATCATGCCGGGGAACAGGGATTCCAGATGGGCGATGATTAGGTTCTCCATCGTGATGAAGCCGTAGCGTTCCTCGCGGCTCTCCTCATCGGTCAGATCGTCGACCGGGACCAGACGGTTGAGGTTGCCCGGAATCTTCACGCGGGCGAAATGAGTCTTGCCGCTGGTCGGATTCTCGACGAGCACCGCGAGATTCAGCGAGTTGCCGGAAATGTAGGGGAACGGGTGCGCGGGGTCCACAGCGAGTGGGGTGAGCACGGGGAACACCTGCTGGCGGTAGTAGCGTGACAGGCGTTCCTGTTCGGCGGTGGTGAGCTTGTCCCAGCTCAGCAGGACGATATGCTGATCGGCGAGCGCCGGCAGGATATGGTCGATGATGTAGTGCGCATGCTCGTCTTGCAGGCGGTGGGCCTGTTCGCTGATGGCGCGGAACTGCTGGCGCGGGCTCAGGCCGCTCGGCGACGTGACGGCGATGCCGGTGTCGATGCGGCGCTTGAGGCCGGCCACGCGGACCATGAAGAACTCGTCGAGGTTGGAGGCGAAGATCGCGCCGAAATTGGCGCGCTCGAGCAGCGGAACGTCTTCGTTCTCGGCGAGCTCGAGGACGCGCTTGTTGAACTTCAGCCAGCTGAGTTCGCGGTCGAAGAACCGGTCTGGCGGCAGCGGCTGCTCGCCTTCCTGGGTCTCCCGCTTGTCGTTCTTGTCTGTCTCGGCGATGTGCTCAGCTATCTGGCTGCGCAGAATCGCCTTCGAGGGTGCGTCAAAAATTTGTGCCATACCACTACTCTAGGCACTTGGCTGGGAGTTGTCGCGGCAAAGTCGGGAAAATTTAGCCGGTGTTTACATTTCGGCGTGTTGCGGGTGGGGTGGGTGCGGTGGTTGCTGGGGTGCGATGGGTTGCGGGTGGGTTGGTTGGCTGGATGGTACCCGGTTGTGGTGCGATTGACAGGTCGCACGGCGGGGCGTTGTGTGGGGTGTTCTGGGACTTGGCGGTCGGTATCGGCCTGTGGCGCAACAGATGATTGCAGGACTGAGTGGTATCCGGCGACTTGAATGCGCTGTGTGATCATATCTGTCGGTCTGCGAATGTCATGGCATGCATGACTTGGTGGTTCTGGTACGTTCGAGCGTCGGTGCGCTTGGTTTCAGCGCATGATGTATGTCTTCGCATACATGAGATTGCCGATATCCCTGACCTGTCGGCAAGGCGTCGAGTGACGGATAACTCGGCGGTCGGCAGAGCATGCCGTCCCGCGCCTCGCTGATTGCCGCTGGGTTCCAAGGACATCAATGGCGTGGTGGAATGTGTGTTCTGGTACTGATTTGTGCGGAAATGGTTGGTTGGGGGAAGGGCTGCCGGACCGGTGCGACCGGCGTGTCTTTCGGTGCGCACATAATCGCACATACGAACCGGTTCGATGCGCACACGAATCCGCAAGATTGCCGCGTTTGGATGTGCCGTCGAACACTTGCGCAAATAAATGAACAATTCCGCCGCAGACGACGATATCGAGTTGCGGTCGGCGAGAATCGGGGCATAATAACAAGTACAAGGAAAACTTAAGAGAGCAGAAGCCCACAGTAGTGTATAGCCACGAAAGGTTGTTACGTTGGACGGGCATTGGAAAGACTTACCGTTACAACGATGGTGTTGTGAAGAGATTCTGCTCATTAAGCCTTGTACGGAAGGCCCGCTTCGGCGGGCCTTCTCGTTTGTTCGGGCACTTGTTCGATCGTATCCCCAAGCAATAGGCCAGTGTGCGTCCAGTGTTCCGGTAGCTGGGCGGTGCGTGTGCCTGCTGCAGTCCTTTTCCCAAACTGGTTACGCTGGGAGGGTCGTTAGTGTAACTAGTTTGGGTGGTGGGGTGGTTGGCCGGAATCGGGTGTGAGGGGTTGTCCTGCCAGGCGTGTCGCGGTTTCGAATCCTCATGCCGTCACTTTCGAGCGCGGCCAGAATGTGTGTCCGGAATCAGTGCTGACCCGTTGCGGCGCAAGGCATACGGGCGGTTCGAATGTGCCAGATTGGCGGAATGAACACTCCGCGATGCCCCAAATGCCACGGCACCCCCGACTGACCCGCCACCGGATACACATTTTGTCCTATAACCCTCGGGGCGGTCTTGATACACCGCGATACCATGTGCTCAGTGCTGATATCTGCGATATCTGTAGTACTTGCCCGACCGTATCTTGCGTATCTGTGTTCATCGGCGCCAGAGACCCGAAGTAGCGTCGTTGAAATTCCGCGGGTCGTACTCGCGGTATCGGACCTATCCGTACACAGATAACGCAGATGCAATCCGCGAGGTACTACAGTCAGTCGAGATACACGTTGCCAGGCACCATCAAGTACCGCAAATACGCAAGATACCGACGTCAAACCACCAGTGCGGACCGCAGATGATTACAAACACTCCCGTCCACAGCCTGACTCCGCCATCCGTCAACGCGGAATATCATCGCGCCGTTTCATACGCGTCACCGGTGATGAACCCTGACATCCGCCAGTGTGGGAGGGACATCATCACTTGTGGTTTGTCCCGATTCGCGATACCGAGTGACCCTGAGACGCGCGAAACCATGGCATCACGTGAGGAACAATCGCCCGCACACCAGCCAGAAACCCAGCCATACCGCGGGAATCATCTTTCGACCACATTCCCGGTTCGAAGTGGCGCTCGAGCGCCCATACCGTGTTCGATTGGATGGTATGACATCACATACATCACCAATGACACATATGACACATGCGAATACGCACCAATCTGAACAGGTCACCCACCCTAACGTGGTGACGAACGTCCCCTACCGTGCTGGGACCGATTCGTTCGGCGTCCCATGTTCGTCGCCGGTGTACCGCGCGCCGAATGCGGCGATTGTACTGTCGGCGAGCGGCGGACTCGGTACAAGCACCTTCGCGGCGCTGCTCGCGCAAACGCTGCACGGTCTATACGACGACAGGGACTTCGCCTTGGTGGACGCTGACCTGTCCGGCGGCGGACTGGATGTCCTGCTTGGCATGGAAAGCGAGCTTGGCGTTCTGCTCAATGCCGTCACGGCTCCGTTGGGCGAGGTGGACGGCGCTGCCTTGCGTCGTCGGCTTACCACGTGGGATGGCGTTGACGTGCTGTCCAGCCGCCCGTGGATTTGCCCGATGCCGCAGGATTGGGAGATTGCCGTGGCGGTCTGCGCACTGGCCGAGATGTATGACATGGTGGTTGTCGATGCGGGGCGTGCCGGGTATTCGCCCGGTGAAGCGATTCCGTTGCCGCTCAAAGGCTCCGCGATGATTCTGCTGGTTGAATTGTCCGTTCTCGGCACGGTCCGCGCGCAGGCGTGCATCGAGGCGCTGACCGGCCGGGGCAGTCGACGGTCGTCCGATCACCGCGCCACGCTCGCCGATCGTACCGCTTCGGGAACGGTCACAGAGGACGATATCGCGCTGGTCGGGGTTCTGCCGCCGACCGCCCGTGCATCCGCCCGTGGTGTGATTGGCGTTGATGAGGCGGCGGAATACCTGGGCATCGACGTGCTGTGCAGCATCCAGCCTGACACGCGGTTGTGCGCGGCGATACTTGAGGGGACCGGCTTGCTCAAGCCGAACCGGGCGAACGCGAAAGCATTGCGCACTGTGGCATCGTGGCTTGATGCCAGGAGGACGGGGTCGGCGAGGCCGGCGGGGAGTTGGGAGCGGCGATGACTGCGATGAATGCAACAGTCGCAACGGCAATGATTGCAATTATTGCAACGACTGTGATGATTGCACCTCAGATGGTGGAATCTGGGATGGCTGTACTTGGGATGACTGTTCCTGCAGCGGCTGTATCTGGGATGACAGCGGGAACAATGCCGACAAGAACTGCGATGAGAACACCGGCATTGAGCGTATCGGCGACACCGGTGGTGACTACGACACTGACAATGACTGTGACAACGGCGATGACTGCAACGGCGCCGCTAGCGCCAGAGTCAGTCTCGCCGTTTGTGTCAGTGCAAGCGCCAGTTTCGCAGCCAGTGCCAGTACCAACATCAGTCCCGCTGACAGCAACAACACCAATGGCCACACCAGAGGCCACCCCACCGACTCTGCCGCCATCAAGCGCGCCGGCTCAATTCGCCGCAACGAGGACATCGCATGAATCGTGATGATCCCCGGAATAACGCAAGCGCCAAAGTCGCAAGCCCGGCCAGCCCAGCCAGTCGAACAAACTCAGCAAACTCAGCAAACCCGGAAATCCCCGCGCCCGCAGCGCCGCGCAGAGCATTGTCCATCGCGTTCGGCCCGTTGCAATGGCTGGCTCAGGACGCCCAGGTCACTGATATCGCGGTGACCTGCGACGGCGGGGTCTGGGCCGATCGCGGGGCGGGCATGCTTCCGTGCCGCATCGCCGTGCCGTTCCGCTCGCCGCAGGTCGTTCGCGATTACGCCGTGCGGCTGTGCGCACAGATGGGTCGTCGTCTTGATGACGCCTGCCCGATTGCGGACGCGTCAACAGCTGACGGAATCCGCGTCCACGCGGTCATCGCGCCGATTGTGCCACAAGGCGCCTCGATTTCGATCCGTCTGCCGGGAAGCCTGCCGCCAACATTGGAATCGTTGTGTGCCTCCGGCATGTTCCCGCTGGCATGGCTTGCCCTGCTGGACGGCTTGGTTCGCGGCCGTGCCACGATACTCATCACCGGCGGCACAGGCGCCGGGAAAACCACGCTGCTCAAGGCGTTGCTCGGTCGTTGTGAAATCGGCGAGCGTATCGTCAGCGTCGAGGAAGTCCGTGAGCTTGGCGAATTGGCTGCGGTTTCCGGCGGCAATCATGTGTCGCTGGTTGCTCGGGAGGCGAATGTCGAGGGCGCTGGGGCGGTGGGCTTGCCTGAGCTGGTGAAGGCGACACTCCGGATGCGCCCCGACCGTGTGGTGTTGGGTGAATGCCGCGGTGAGGAGATCGCTGATTTGTTGCGTGCGTTCAACTCCGGGCATCGTGGTGGAGCCACGACCTTGCATGCCGATGGCGTGGAGCGTGTGCCTGCACGGTTGATATCGCTGGGGTTGCTGGCGGGGCTTGACGCTCGGGCTTTGGGTATGCTCGCACAGGACGCGTTTGATGCGGTGATCCATGTGGAGCGTACGTCGGCCGGGCGGCATATCGCGCAGGTGGGCACCCTTGCGGTGGTTCACGGCGCTTTGGTCGGAGTGCCGTTGTTGGCATGGGATGGTGTCGGCCGGCCGCTCGCGATTGAGGGGTGGCAGGATTTCGCGGCGCGCTGGCTCGCGTCGACGGCGACATCGTGGCAGGGCCATTCGCTGAAGGTGGCGGAAGTGTAATGATTCTGTGGCCGTTGATCGCCGCAATCTGCTGTGCGGCGTTGCTGATGTTGCCGGTGTGGGATGGCGTGTCGTGCCGAGGGCGGTTGCGCGATGCCGCTGATGGTCGGGCAGTGGAGCCGCCCGCAGCCGCGGGATTGGATGCGGCGCTGGCGATGTTGACTGCCGGGGTGCGTGCGGGAGGCACGTTGGAGGATTCGCTTTCCAGACTTTCCGGGCAGCAATCGGGGCAATCGAGCCAATTGTCAGGCCAGTCAGATCAGTCAGGTCAATCCACCCGATTATCTGGCCTATCGGGGCACGCTGTGGACCGGTTTGCGGTGATTCGAGCGCTCGCTGCCCACGCTCGGGACGGCGAGTCGGCGTATCTTGAGCGGATTGCGGCGGAAGTGTGTGCCGCCGCGCAGCTGAGCGGTCGCTTGGGTTGCGAACTGGGGTCCTGCCTGGAAGCGGTAAGCGCTTCGTTCCGCCGCTCGGTGGGCCGTGACCAGCTGGTCGCCCAAGCGAGTGCGATGCCGAAGGCGACAGTGAAGCTGCTGCTCGTTTTGCCGTTCGGCACCTGGGGGTTCGGCGCCCTGCTTGGCGCGCATCCGTTGCAGACTCTGCTTGGTTCGCCTGTCGGTGTGGCGTGTCTGTGCCTGGGATTGTCCGGGTATGCGGCTGGTGCCGTGTGGGTGCGTTCCATGGTGCGTTCGGCTTTGCAGGAATCGTAACCGGCGGCTGCCGGGCTGGAAAGGGGAGCTGATGGGTGTGCAGGCTGCTGCAACGTTTGCGGTGTTGGCCTCGTGCTGCGTGTCATTGTTGTTGATGCTGCGTAGGTCGGGACCGTGCATGATTGGCCGGATTGATGCGGCTCGCCGGCTTGCGGATGATGGGCTACGTCCGAGCGATGCGCTTGTGGTGCAGATGCTTGCGGTCGCGTTGCGTAAGGGCGCATCGGTTCCGTGCGCGTTGGACGCGGTGGGCGAGTTGACCGGAGGATTGACCGGGGACGCGCTGTGCGCGGTCTCGCGACGGTTGTACCGGGGTACGTCGTGGGATGATGCGTGGCGGGTCGGGGACGATGCCGGTGTCTCGGCGCGTCGGCTGATTCGTGAGGGTTTGCGTGATTCGTGGGAGCATGGGTCTTCCCCGGTGCGCGGATTGGAATTGGCGGTGCAACGCGCCGACCGTGACGCCCGCCATGCCATTGAGCAGGCGGCGGCGGGGTTGTCGGTGCGGATTCTATTGCCGATGGCGTTGTGTTTTCTGCCGGCGTTCGTTGTGATTGGCGTGGTGCCGACTGCGATGTCGCTGATAGGAGGCTGAGCGGGTCGTTTGTTGTTTCGATGGCGCGTTTCGCTTGGCGACTTGACGGAACCCGCCTGGAACCGACCGGAATCAGGGCGGAATCAGTGCGGATGACATGGACGGATGACATGGACGGATGACATGGACAGGGATGTGGATAAGTCGATGTGGATAACAGTCGTCTTTCGACCACATTGCCCGTTCGAGCTTCCCTCGCGAGGTCCCGGTCGGGCACACTGGGGATACCGCCAAGGCAGGCGGTGCCCGGAGCCTCGGGCCATATCAGAAAGGAACAACCATGACCGGCATTCACCAACCCTTGATGCAAGGGAAAACAGGATTCATCACAGCCATGCGGAGCGCTCCGATAACGGCGGCGCGCAAAGCCAAGGAACGTGCGTGCATGATTGACGCGAAAATCCGCCTGATGGCCGTCGAACCGCAGAAAGGTGCGGCGACCGCGGAATACGCGATGGTTCTCGTTGCTGCCTGTGGTTTCGCCGCTGTGCTGTTCGCGGTCATCAAATCGGATATCGTGAAGAATCTCGTGCTCGCTCTGATCAAGGGTGCTATGGAGTTGAAGAAGGGCTGAAATGGGATACGCATGTGAACGGCCCCGCATGAGGGCAGCCGGAAGCCACGGCGCCGTGCAGGGGATGGACGGCGCATCGGGCGCTCGCAGAAATGCCGATGGGGGATTCGGCATGTCGGCGGCATGGCCCACTCGGTTGTCGGGGGAACAGTGGCCGGGGGAATCCGGCGCCGCGCGGGGCCGTTCTCATGCCCCTGAACAAAATGGGCAGCGGGGTGCCATCACCGCGGAATTCGCGATGGTGCTTCCCGTCGCGGTGGTGCTCATGGCGATGGTGCTTTCGCTGACGCATGTGGTGACCACGTCGATGGCGTGTCAGGACGCGGCGTCTTCAGCTGTTCGCGAAGTGGTGGTCGCCCGGGTGCCTGCGCACGGCGAACAGGCGCGGAACATCGCATCGACGGCTGTTGCCGCGGTCGCGGGGAAAGACGCCACGGCCACGATCTCGGAGGATGGGGGACTGGTCACTGTGCACACGCAGTGCCCGGTCGTGTCCGGGATGAGCAGCGTCTTGCCGGCATCGGTGCAAGGGTCTGCGAGCGGAGCGTCCTCGTGACCGGTGTTCGCTGCCATGGGCCCTGTGAGTCCCGTGAGCCCCATGAATCCCGCGAGTCCTCTCCATCCCGCGAACAGGGGTCGGCGGTGGTGCTCATGGTGATGATCATATCCGTCGCATGCGTAGCAGCGCTTGCCGCCGCCGGCGTCGGCCATGCGAGAATCACCGGGAATCGTGTCAGATCGTGGGCTGATGATGCTGCGGTGTCCGCCGCAGTGGCGCTGAGTGAAGGCCATCGCGACCCATGCGCGGTGGCAGGGCGTGTCGTTCGCGCCGATGGGGCTGGTGTCGCGGCCTGCACAGTCGATGGCGAGGACGTCACGGTGAGCGTGCGCTACGAATACCGGCAGGGTTTCGGCATGATGATTATGAAAACCTCTCGCGCCGGACCCGTGGCCTGTGGATGAGGCGGTGTGGCGTGTTCTGCCGCAACGCTAGATTGGTGAAAGGGACACTGGTGGTCGCGGTGCGGTAGCCTGCGCCGCGTATGCTTGTAGGGCACGTTTGCGGCCTATGAAGGAGTTGGACATGGCGTTGGCATTGTATCGACGGTATCGTCCCGATACGTTCGACGGGGTCATCGGACAGGATCAGGTGACCGTACCGCTCAGCCGGGCGCTTGACCAGAACAGGCTCACCCATGCGTACCTGTTCTCCGGGCCGCGCGGATGTGGCAAAACCAGTTCCGCGCGTATTCTCGCGCGGTGCGTCAACTGCGCGAAAGGCCCCACGTCTCATCCGTGCGGTGAATGCCCGAGCTGCAAGGATCTCGCCACAGGAGGACCGGGATCCATCGACGTCGTGGAAATCGACGCCGCAAGCCACAACGGTGTCGATGATGCCCGCGAACTGCGTGAACGCGCAGGCTTCGCGCCCGCTCGCGACCGGTACAAGATCTTTATCCTCGACGAAGCGCATATGGTCACCCAGCAGGGGTTCAACGCGCTGCTCAAAATCGTTGAGGAACCGCCGGAACATGTCATGTTCATCTTCGCCACGACGGAACCGGACAAGGTGATTGGCACGATTCGCTCCCGCACCCACCATTACCCGTTCCGCTTGGTTCCGCCTGAAATCATGGGCCCGTACCTCGAGGGAATCTGCGAGAAGGAACAGATCAAGCCGGAGCCGGGCGTGCTCAAGCTCGCCATGCGCGCGGGCGGCGGCTCCGTACGCGACACCCTGTCGGTGCTCGACCAGCTGATGGTGGGTTCTGAGCATGGCGTCATTTCCCATGATTCGGCGGTTGCGCTGCTCGGATTTACCCCGGATTCTCTGATCGGAGAGGCGATCGACGCGATTATCGACCGCAACGGTGAACAGCTGTATGGGGTCGTGCAGAAGGTTGTGATCGGCGGATTCGAGCCACGACGTTTCGTGGAAGATCTGCTGGCGCGTGTGCGCGATCTTCTGGTGCTCACTTTGGGTGGAGACCGTGCCGAAAGTGTGCTCAGCGACGATGCGGCAGTCGAGGATATCGCCGATTTGCACCGGCAGGCGTCCGCCCTGGGATTGCGCTCGCTGACATCCATTGCCGACACGATTAACGACACGCTCGGCACGATGAGCGGTGCCACGTCGCCCCGTATGCGTCTGGAACTGCTGGTCGCCCGCCTGCTGGCAGGCCGTGAGGAAAGCGTATTCGGCCCGTTAGTCACGTCTTCGGCGAATATGACGGCCCAATCCGGTGCCCCGGTTCAGCAGCGCGCCGGCAATCCTCCGATGCGCAGCGGTTTCATCGATTCGACCCGCAACAAGCGCAAGGGGCAAGCCCAGACTGCCGCGTCAGGCAACCCCGCCGCGCAACCGTCAAGCAATGCAGACACTCAGGCGGTGGCACGCCAGCAGGCCCCTGCCGCGCCATTGCCGGACCATGCTGCAACAGGAGTGCGGACGACGGAAACACAGACATCCGGTACACCTGGTACGCAAGCCGACGGCGTGCAGGCATCTGTTGCACCCGCCACACAGCAGGCCGGTGCACCCGCAATGCCGCCGACCGCTGGAAGCAATCAGGTCCCGCACACTGGCGGCACGGCCGCACCCGCCATGCCTGAACCGCAGGACGCCCGCAGCGTCGAGGAACGTTGGCAGACCGTTCTGACCAAGTTGCCGTCGGATATCCGCGAATACGTTGACCAACAGCGGGTGCCGTCCGTCCGGCTCATCGCCGGTCCCGCCGGGAAATCCAAGCTCCTCATGACTTTCGCCAAGCCCATCGACCAGCACGCCTTCGCGCTTGCGGTGTCGTCCGACGAAGCGTATGACGGCAAGAAAGCGGCTGTCGTGGTGCAGGACATCGTCAAGGAAATCTTCGGCGATGGCGCGCGCATTTCACCTACTCCGACCGCGGCGAACGGAGAAACCGTAGAATCCATCAGACGCATGTCGCCCGAGCAGGTTAGCCAGGTCAAACGTGAAATTGCGCTCGCAAAGGCGAAACAAAGCGCAGCCACCCTTGCCGCGGTGACGGTCGGTATCCATGCAGGTCCGACTGGCAAGGAGGCGAAGACTCCGGGGCAGTCCGGTGACGACACACAGGACGCCGACGACCCCAGCCACCGAGGACGGGGAAGCGCCCAAGCGGCGGCGGTCGCAGCGCCGACGGCTATGATGACTCCGCCCGCGATGACGTCCGCCGCACCCGCCCCTTCCATGATTCCGGCGGGTTCTGGGCCAATCGCGTCCGTCGATGCGGCATTTGCCGAGGATGACCCGTGGTTGCAGCCCTTGCCGGTGCACAAGCCGACAGGAGACAATGGTTCGATGCCGTCTGCGATCGGCGGATCCCCGTCAAACCTGGTCGACCAGAGCGGCAGAGGTGGCCAGAGCACCGCGCAGCCGCATCACGACAAGCACGTGGCGGTGCCGGACATCAGCGATGGCATCGATCCATGGGCGACACCGGCCACGCCTGCGACACCGACAGCTTCAGCTGCTTCCGCCGCTCCGGCCGTTTCAGCTGCACCGGACGCGTCGAATGCATCCGCGACGCCCGCCGGGCAAGCTACGCCGACGATGCCGTCCGCCGCACAATCAGGCTCGGCAACCCGGAGCAATCCCCGGACCCCGGTGCGCCAGGGCGAAGGCGATGTATGGGGTTCCATGCCGGCAGCAGGAGCACAGACCGCGGAACCACAGGATTATCCGGAACCGGTGGAGCTTCAGGACGACCCTTGGGCCCAACAGCCGGGCGACCTCGGTGCACACAACCCGCAGCCGTACTCCGGTGCGTCGGGCGGCCCGCAAGTTCCGCCGGAGGAAGACGAGTACTCGCTTAACGACGAATCGCTTGGAACCGCCGCGGCACTCAGCGTCGAAGAACTCAAAGAACTCTTCGAAGTGAAAACGGTCGAGCAATTCGCCCCCGACGACCCGAAGAACCCGAAGAACCTTCAGCCGCCGAACCGTCACAACGACATGGACGCTTCGTCCCAGAAATAACAGGCGGATAGCATGCAGAACCCCGCAATCGCCTGACCGGCGTTATATCGCCGGGGTTTGGCGGGACACCCGCTCAATCGGCAGATTTATCGTAAAAGGAGCCCAACAATGGCATTGGCATATGACGGCGCGATCCAACGCCTGATCGACGCATTCGCCAAACTTCCCGGCATCGGCCCCAAAGGCGCGCAACGCATCGCTTTTTATCTGCTGTCCGCCAACGACGACGAAGTGCGCAACTTGGTCGAGGCGATCACCGACGTCAAAGAAAAAGTGCGATTCTGCGACGTATGCGGCAACGTGTGCGAGACCAGCCCCTGTCCGATCTGCTCCGACCCAAGGCGCGACCAGTCCATGATCTGCGTGGTCGAAGAGCCCAAGGACGTGATGAGCATCGAACGCACCCGCGAATACCACGGCCTGTACCACGTGCTCGGCGGTGCCATCAACCCGATGGCCAACGTCGGCCCGGCGGACCTCAACATCCCCAAACTGCTCGAGCGCCTGCAAAACCCGGACATCAAGGAGATTATCCTCGCCCTCGACCCGAATATCGAAGGGGAAGCGACCACCAGCTACCTCAGCCGTCTGCTGTCGCCGCTCGGCATCAAAGTCACCCGGCTCGCCAGCGGCCTGCCCGTCGGCAGCGACCTCGAATACGCGGACGAAATCACCCTCGGCCGGGCACTCGCCGGCAGACGTGAGGCGTAATGCGCAAAAACCTTGCCATCATGCCGTTCCGTATGGTGGTCACCGGCTATCCTGCCGAATTGCGCGACTCGTATAATCGTCCCACTTGCGTACAATACGGGCGCAGGACATTCCTTTAGAGAAGATAGGACAATCGTGGCTCTTATCGTGCAGAAGTACGGCGGCTCCTCGGTCGCCGATACTGACTCGATCAAGCGTGTTGCCAAGCGCATCATCGAAACGAAAAACGCTGGCAACGACGTCGCTGTAGTGGTTTCGGCTATGGGAGACACCACCGATGACCTCATCGACCAGGCGATGAGCATCGATTCGACCCCGCCGGCCCGTGAAATGGACATGCTCATGACCGCAGGCGAGCGTATCTCCATGAGCCTGCTGTCCATGGCGATTCACTCCGCCGGTTCCCATGCGTACTCGTTCACCGGGTCCCAGGCCGGTTTCATGACGGACGCGCGGTTCGGTGCGGCGCATATTCGCGCCGTCAAGCCCGACCGTGTCCGCCATGCGCTTGAGAAAGGAAGCGTTGCCATCGTCGCAGGCTTCCAAGGCATCAATGAGGACGGCGACGCCACCACGCTCGGCCGCGGCGGTTCCGACACATCTGCTGTCGCCTTGGCTGTTGCGCTTGGCGCTGACGTATGCGAGATTTACACCGACGTTGACGGCGTGTTCACCGCCGACCCGCGTATCGTCCCGACCGCCCGCCGCATCCCGGTCATCGATTACGAATCCATGCTTGAAATGTCATCCTGCGGTTCCAAGGTGCTCGCCCTGCGTTGCGTCGAATACGCGCAGCGCTTCGGCATGCCGCTGCATGTGCGCAGCTCCTTCTCCCACCGCAACGGCACACTGATTCTGCCCGAGGGCGTCAGTCCCGCATCGGTGCCGAACCTTACACGCAGATAGTATCCGGAGGATTCCGGGGCGCCTGTGCAAGGCGCACAACACACGACATATCCATACCAACACAACTGTCCGCAACGCAACCGCAAGTTGCACTGATTCGAGGAAACAATGAACGAGAACGATAACAAATCCATGGGCGACCTGTTCCCCGACCTCGGTCCCGAGACTCCGGTCATCTCCGGTGTCGCGCACGACCGCAGCGAGGCGCTGGTCACCGTGCGCCGCGTGCCGAACGAGCCCGGCATGGCTGCGAAGGTGTTCACCAAGCTCGCTGAAGTCGGCGTGAACGTGGACATGATCGTGCAGGCCAGCGCCTCCACCGGCACCGCCGATATCTCCTTCACCGTCCCAGAAACCGCCGTCAAGCAGGTGCAGGATTTGCTGCAGAACAAGCATGACGAGCTCGGCTACCAGTCCTTCGACGTCAACACGAGCGTTGGCAAGGTCGCTGTAGTCGGCGTGGGCATGAAGACACACGCTGGTCTGGCCGCAAAGTTCTTCAACGCGCTGAGCGACGCGGGCATCAACGTGCTGATGATTTCCACGTCCGAAATCCGCATCGCGGCTTTGGTCCCGCTCGACCAGCTCGATGACGCGGTGCGTGCGTTGCACACCGCGTACGGCCTCGACGCCGATCAGGTGGAGGCCGTGGTCTACGGCGGCACCGGTCGCTGAATCGCCGGGCTGAGAGCTGCTGAGCCGCAAACTCGGTGATGCTCCTGTCTAGGGGCGGCAGGGCGTTGATGGTGCGAAGGCCCGTCGTCGGTTGTATGCCGGCGGCGGGCCTTTCCTGTTGTGGTTTGGGATTGTGTGTTGTTGGGGGTGGGTGTTGGGGATTGTCTGGTGTGTCTGGCGCGTCAGGTGTGTTCTGCCCGTCGTGTATGTCCCGGCATGCGTGATTCAGACGGAACGGGCCGTTGGGCGGTGGACGTTGCTGTATGTGTCGCGTCGTGCATGCTGCGGCATGCGTAATTGGGTGGTTTGACGTACCAATGCAGCGGACGTTGCCGTATTTGACGTATGGCGTATGTCACGGCATGCACGATTCAAACGTACGGGTCGCTGAACGGTGGAATGTTGTCGTATGTGTTGCGCCGTGCATGTCTCGGCATACGCAACTGATCGAATGGACAGGCTGTAGCAACAACAAACGGCGGTATCCGCCCACCCGCGTATGTCACGGCATACGCGGGTGGGCGGATACCGCCGTTACCGCTGTCAGCAATCGTCGCTGTTGAATCGTCGCTGCCGTCGGCAACCATCACCGCAGCCGGACTGCAACAGCCGACAGACGTTCACCTGCACTCAACGCTCGCCGACGCTGGTCTTACTTCGCTTCGATATAGCCGAGCGCGTGCAGCATCTCAGCGCATTCAAGCGCGCCGCCGGCCGCACCGCGCAGTGTGTTGTGCGCGAGTCCGACGAACTTCCAGTCGAAAATCGAATCCGGACGCAAGCGGCCGATGGAGATACCCATGCCGCCCTCGTAATCGACATCCAGCTTCACCTGCGGACGGTCGTCCTCGGTGAGGTACTGGATGAACTGCTTCGGCGCGTGCGGCAGGCCGAGTTTGGCGGCTTCGCTCGTGTAGTTCACGAGACGGTCGACGAGCTCCTCCTTGGACGGGTCCTTGCCGAAGTTGATGAACACGGTGGACGTGTGGCCGTTGAGCACAGGCACGCGGATGCACTGCGAGGTGATGCGCAGCGGGCCTTCGAACGGCACGATCTGGCCGGTCGCATCATCGACGTGGCCGAAGACCTTGAGCGGCTCCTTCTCGGATTTTGCTTCTTCGCCCGCGATGTACGGGATGATGTTGCCGACCATTTCCGGCCAGTCCTTGAAGGTCTTGCCGGCGCCGGAAATCGCCTGATACGTGCTGACGATGACCTCGTGCGGCTCGAATTCCTTCCATGCGGCGAGAGCCGGCGTATACGCTTGGATTGAGCAGTTCGGCTTGACGGCGATGAAGCCGCGCGTGGTGCCCAGACGCTTGCGCTGGTACTTGATCACGTCGAAATGCTGCGGATTGATTTCCGGCACGACCATCGGCACGTCCGGCGTCCAGCGGTGCGCGCTGTTATTGGACACCACCGGGGTTTCGGTCTTCGCGTACTGTTCCTCGATTGCGCGAATCTCGTCCTTCGGCATGTTGACTGCGGAGAACAGGAAATCCACATCCGCGGAGACGTCTTCGACATCCGCCACATCCTTGACAATCATGGACTTGACGAACTGCGGCATCGGGGTTTCCATCTTCCAACGCCCGCCGACAGCCTCTTCGTAGGTCTTGCCGGCGCTGTGCGCCGATGCAGCGAGCGTGACCAGCTCGAACCACGGGTGGTTTTCGAGCAGGGTGACGAAGCGTTGCCCGACCATGCCGGTTGCGCCGAGAATGCCGACCTTGATTTTCTGTGACATTATGGCCTTTCGATTGCAAGGGTAACTGCGCAGTACAATGCCCGAACCTTCGGTCGTGTACGTGTGCGAGCCATGCTAGCAGAACGCATACTCAGCAAGCGTCCGGTTTTCATATCGTGGTCGGCCGGTTTCGGCCCAGCAGTAGGCTTTGCACGGTTCGTACCATCGCGTCGTTGCGGTGGCACGAACCGGTTGCCGCAGGTATCAGCCCGCAGGCATCCGTTTACAAATGTCCGTTTATGCGTGTCTGTCCACGCAGGATAGACACGCATAAACGCATCGCACGGATTCGTTCACGCGTAAATCACGCATAGATATTGCGTGGACGCATGTCGTCAGGCAGACCGTTGAGCAGCGTGGTCACCGACCCGGACTCGAACACGGAACGGATGCCGGCGGCCAGCAGTGGCGCGACCGACAGGACGGTCATATTAGGCAGGCGCTTGCTCTGCGGCACGGGGACGGTGTCCATAAGCACGATTTCGCGCGCCCCGCAGTCCTTGAGTCGGTCGATAGCGGGGCCGGACAGCAGACCATGCGTGGCAACCAGCGTGACGCTCTTCGCACCGGCGTCGCGCAACGTGCGCACGGCTTCGCAAATCGTGCCGGCGGTGTCGATCATGTCATCGACGACGATGCAATCGCGTCCTTCGACCTCGCCGATGATGCCGTGTGCGACCGCGTGGTTCGGGCGCGTAGTGTCGCGGGTCTTGTGGATGAACGCCAGTGGCAGGCCGCCGAGCTTCGCGGCCCACTGTTCGGAAACCTTGATACGTCCGGCGTCGGGGGAGACGACGGTCGCGTTCTCCATCGGCATGGAGCTGCGCACGTAGTCAAGCAGCACCGGCATGGCGGTGAGGTGATCGACCGGACCGTTGAAGAAGCCCTGCTCTTGGGAAGCGTGCAGGTCCACGGTCATGATGCGGTCGGCGCCCGCCGTGCGGAACAGGTCGAACATCAGGCGCGCGGTGATGGGCTCGCGGCCTTGGTGCTTCTTGTCCTGACGCGAATAGCCCATGAACGGCGCGACCACGGTGATGGAACGTGCGGAGGCACGTTTGAGCGCGTCGACCATGATGAGTTGCTCCATCAGCCACTTGTTGATTGGGTCGGTATGCGATTGGATGACGAATACATCGGCGCCGCGAACCGGTTCGGTGAACCGTACGTACATCTCGCCGTTCGCGAAATCATATGCGGTGGTCTCCAGCAGATGCGTGCCCAGGTATTCGGCGGTTTCCTGAGCGAGCTGCGGGTAGGCGCGTCCCGTGACCACTGCTAATCGCTTGTCCGGTTTGCCTTCGAGAATTGCCGACATCTTGCGCCTTCCCGACCCTTTGGTCGATTGATGGGATTGAAACATCACCTAATATAACAAGGCAGGGGCATAAGACGGTACGGACGGAGGCGGGATGTGCGTCAAATCCGGGGGAGCGCGACAAATCAGGCGTGCCGCGCGACGCATGTCGAAAGTCAGGCATCGGGAGTATGCTGGCGTGGTTGTCCGCAGCACCTGCGGGCAGTCGCATACACACTCCTGCCGTGGAAGGTCCACGGCCTTTAGTCCGAAGGAGGTGGGTGATGTCTGCGCATAAGTACGAACTGATGTTCATTGCCGATCCTGAGCTGGATGAGCGCGGTCTGAAGAAGCTGACCGAGCAGTATCTGGAGATCGTCACCAAGGAGGGCGGTTCTGTCGACGGCACCGATTACTGGGGTCGCCGCAAGCTCGCCTATGAGATCCAGGGCAACACCGAGGGCAACTACGTTGTCGTCAACTACACCGCTGAGCCGGCCACGAGTGACGAGCTCGATCGTCTGCTTAACCTCAGCGAGTCCGTTATCCGCACGAAGATTCTTCGCAAGGACAAGTAAGTCGTTCAGCACTGCTGAAGCAAGGCTCAACGAGCCGTCCGATTCACAAGTCCGGTCACATCCGATTCGCAACAGACGAGTCCGCAACAGGTAAGAAGGTAGCGTCATGGCAGGCGAGACAACAATCACCATCATCGGTAATCTCACCGGCGACCCTGAGCTGCGCACCATTGGCAGCGGGGCGACGGTCGCAAGTTTCACCATTGCATCCACACCGCGCTCCTACAACCGCAACAGCGGTCAGTGGGAAGACGGACAGGCGCTGTTCATGCGTTGCTCTGCATGGCGTGATTTGGCGAACCATGTCGCCCAATCCTTGACCAAGGGCATGCGCGTCATTGCGCAAGGCCGTCTGCAGCAGCGTTCTTATCAGGCGCAGGACGGGTCAAACCGTACTGTCGTCGAAATGCAGGTCGATGAGATCGGTCCATCCCTGCGATACGCCACCGCGCAGGTGACCCGTCAGAGCTCCGGCTCCGGGTTCGCTGGCGGCAATCGTGGCGGATTCGCAGGAAACTCGGGGAACGCCGGTAATGGCGGGTTCGCTGGCAACGGTGGCTACCAGGGTGGCGCAGGCTACTCGGGCGGCTACACCGGCGGCGCCTCCGTCGCTCCGGCTGCCCAACAGGCACCCGCCGCTCCGGCAGCGGATCCGTGGGGCACGTCGAGCTCCAGCCAGTCGGGATCAAGCTTCGGATCGTTCGGATCCAGCGACGATTTCGGCGGAGATTCGGAAGAACCCGAGTTCTGACGCCGGACTTTGCTTCCAGCAGTAAATCAAGTTTGCACTAAGGAGAACATCAGATGTCACGCAAGAGGCCGCAACCGCCGGTCAAGCCGTTCAAGAAGAAGCCGAATCCACTCAAGGCCGCCAAGATCACCGAGATCGATTACAAGGACGTCGCGCTGCTGCGCAAGTTCGTGTCCGATCGCGGCAAGATCCGTTCCCGCCGTATCACCGGCGTGACCGTCCAGGAACAGCGCGAGATCGCGAAGGCCGTGAAGAACGCCCGCGAGATGGCTCTGCTGCCGTACGCCACCACCGGTCGCTGAACAGGAGGATATCGACATGGCTGAAACCAAGATCATTCTCACCCAGACCGTGGCCAACTTGGGTCACGCCGGTGACGTTGTCGAGGTGCGTCCGGGTTACGCCCGCAACTACCTCTTCCCGCAGGGTCTCGCGTTCAAGTGGACCAAGGGTGCCGCCGCTCAGATTGAAGCGATGAAGCGCGCACGCCAGGCCAAGGCCCTCGCCACCCGCGAGGATGCCGTCGCTGCCAAGGCCGCCATCGAGGGCACGGTCGTCGAGATCGCCGCCAAGGTGTCCGAGTCCGGCAAGCTCTTCGGCGCTGTGTCCGCTGACGCAATCGCCTCCGCCCTTGCTGACAAGGCTCCGATCAGCCCGAAGTCCATCAAGGTCGAGACCATCAAGACCACCGGCGAATTCCCCGCCACCGTGGCCCTGCACCCGGAGATCTCCGCTTCCTTCACCGTCAAGGTCGTCGCGGAGTAACCGATTCCAGACTCCGGCCATGCCGCCGATTTCGGCTCATGACATGGTCATAACAGTCTGAGCTTAAGCATGCGAAAGCCCCCGAATCCGGGGGCTTTTGTGTTGTTGCACGGCGAAGGTCGCTGGGCTGGGTTGGCGGAAGGCCGTGGTGCCGGGGCCGTGGGTGGTTGGTTTGGTGTCCTGATTCGGTTTTCGGGGTGTGAGCTTGGATTTGGTGCGGGCCGGCGGGGTGGAGTGTACGTGGGTTGTGGGTGAGATTGTTGGTGTTCTGCGGTTTTCGGCGGGCTGTGGGTCGTGGTGATGGGGTGGGGTCGGCCGTGACCGGGCCCGATTCTGTTTTCGGGTTGCGATCTTGGATCTAGGCCTGCGGACCTTCGTCAATCATCAATCTGGCATCCTTGCAGCAATCATCAGAGTATGGGATAATCGTAAGGTCTGCACGAACCGTCACGGCATCGTGGATTTACTTGACACGGCGCATCTATTTGACACAGCGCAGTGCGCTGCGCCGTACGGAACAGACATGGTGTATCGAACGTGAGGCGTGTGCGGCCGCATGAAGGGGATACATCGAGTCGGTGGCGATCCCGGAAGGAACGTGGGAAAGGAACATGGCATGATGACAGACCATGACGACCTGCCGACGCACAGTTGCGTATCAGCCGGTCACGTGCAATCGAAGTCCCAGCCCCGGCCCCAGTCTCAACCCCAACCGGCGCAATCGCCCATACTTCACTCTCGGTCCCATCCCACGTCCCGAACGCTCGTCCGGCGCGTGGTCGCGGCACTCGTCATCATGACGCTCGCCGGCAGCGCTGTTCTGTTGGGATGCTTATACGCGTACGCTTGGTATCGCCGTGCTTTGGCGGATTGCGTGGAGTGGGGGACCACGTATCGGCTCATTGACGCGCATGTCGCGGCGCTGGCCGATCAGGCGGATGCGCTCGCTGCACGGGATGCCGCCGAATCGCGCACTGCCAACAGTGAGGCACGTGAGACACAACGTCTGCGGACGGTTGCCGCAGAAGCCTCGAACCAACGGCGTCAAACCGACGCGGCCGTGCACGCGATCACTGATGTTCGGGTGTCTTGTGCAGCCAAACAGTCGCCGGTCGCCTTGCATGAGCATGTCGAAGCGCTCCGCGATGCGTCGAACCGGCTGCGGCCCGAGATCGGGCGTATTCACAGCGTCTTCGAGCCGGTAGCGGCGCGTGTGTTCGAACATGATCCGCAAGCCAGGGCGGTGGCGGTCAATCGTATCCGCGCGGTCATGCCGGGTGTGCGTGCGTTGTATCGGGATACCCCTGGCCTGCGCGATGCCGGTATCGGGCGCGGATTGCGCGACGCATTGACCCAGGCGGCATCCGCGGCGGATAATCCCGGCTCCACGTATCGTACCCTCGCCGATGCCGAGCATACGTTGTTCACGAAGGCGGACGAGTTCACCCGTGCGAGGAATACGAAGCGTGGCATCGACTGCGGCCGTACGGCTTGTGTCGCACTGACATTCGACGACGGCCCACGAGTCGATATCAGCCGTCGCGTTGTGCAATCGTTGCGGGACAAGGGCGACCGGGCGACGTTTTTCGCGGTCGGTGGGGCGATTGACGATGCTGCGATTCCGGTTCTGCGTGATGACACGCGCTACGGCATGCCGGTGGGAAGCCACACCATGTCGCATACGGATCTGCCGGCGATTATGCAGGCGGGAACCGAACGTCAGGAATTTGATGACGCTGCAACGCGCATCAGCGAAGCGACGGGCCGCCCGGTCAATCTGCTCCGTCCGCCGCACGGCGCCGCGGACGAGGCGAGCCGGCGCTATCTGGCCAATCATCTTGGTGCAGGCATCGCGTTGTATGATGTCGATTCCTACGATTGGGCGGTAGGCGCATCCGCACGGTCTGTCCAGTGGAAGGTCACCGCGCAGGCTAGGCCGGGCTCGATTATCCTCATGCATGACATCCACGAACATACTGCTGCGGCGTTGCCGCATATCCTAGACGCCTTGCGCGCCAAAGGCTATCGGATGGTCACCATCGAGGAACTGACAGGCCAGTACCCGCGCCCGGGATACGTGTATTATTCGCGCGACAATATCATCCCCTGGTAGCCGGCGTGTCCCACGATGCCACCATGCCGATTCGTGTTGTCCCTGACCATGGCGTATACTTGCATACGCCTCCGCATGGCGTTACGTCACCCAACTCCCCCAGGGCAGGAATGCAGCAAGGGTAAGTGGCCTCTGACGGGTGTGCGGAGGTTTTTCTTTTTCCTCGTCGGCGGAAGCTGGGTGCCCGACAATGTGTCGTATGTGTCGTCTTTCAACCTTCTACCGACGCTGACGGGGTTCTCAGCGTCGGTAGAAGCAGGAGGGTGAGGTGGCGGTGGCTGTCGACGACCTCCGGATAATTCGGCGTCCGGATTGCATGATCCCTGCTGCGGTCTTTTTCGCATGTCCTGATTGACTTGATGTGCCGCGGTTGTGAACAATCACCGGGAATTGCGCAAGCGTGCAGAAGCGCTGAAGGTATAGTCAGAGACTATGGACGAGAATGCACAAGACCCGCAATCGCAGGAACAGGACGTGACGCAACCGGTTCATGCCCCCGAACGGAATGCCGCACAAGGCGGGGCTGAGCCGCCTGCTGCATCTGCGCAATCCGTGGTACCACCGGCTTCGACCATGCCTCCTGCCGTACCTGCGCCTGCGCCTCCGGCCGCCTCTGTGCCTTCGGAATATGCTGACTCAGCGCCTGCGCCAGCGCCATCGACACCTGCAGCGCCACCGGTGCCGGCAGCTCCCCGCGTTCCTCTGATGCCTCCGATGCCAGCAATACATACCGCGCCTTCAGACCAGTCCGCACAGTTGCGTCCCGCTTCCGGGACCGCTTCATCGCAAACCGCGCACGATACCGCCTCTGGTCGCGGAGATACCATCCACACGGATACCGCGGAACAGTCCGCGGAACAGTCCGCGGAACACTCACCGTCTCGGTCGGGGGCATCAGAACGCCTGTCCAGCCCTACCGGCCCATCGCAGACAGCCCCGCAGCAATCGCAGCAGCAGGTACAATCACAGCAACCGCAACAGCTGCAGCACCCCAAGTCGTCCATGCTGTTCCCACAGACCGATGACGCGCAGGGCCAGACAACGCCCATGACGCCAGCAAAGCCGATGTTCGCGCCGATTCCGGACGATGCCGGCGACCTGGCCGATGCGCGCATGCGCAATCTTTGGCCGTCCGACCCGCTTGAAGCGTCTCCGTCATCCAAACGCGGACGCAATGTAGGCGCGCTCACCGGCGCCGGCGATAACGCAGACTCCGGATTATTGGCCGGAATATCAGCAAGTTCCCCGGCGGCTTCAGCAAAGGCTGCAGCCTCGGCGGATAGCGATCTCACGGTCGAAGGCATGGATTCGGGTCTTGCCAGACTTGACCCGCTCACCGTCCACCCACGTCTGTCCAGCAGGATTCTGTGCGTGGTGTTCGGGTTGTTGCTGTTCGCCGCGGCCGCTGGCGTGTGGTGGCTTGGCGTGCGCACGGCAAACGGGCAGAATTTCGATGACGAAGTGTGGCTTCGACTCAACACCTCGCTGCCGTCGTGGCTGCGATCGCTGGTGCATCTGCTCGCGGTGTCGAGCACGGTGATCGCCATCAGCGTCGTCTTCGCACTCGTCGGAATCGTTGTCGCCGCGGTCCGCAAGCGGTGGTGGCTGCTCGGCCAGCTGGTCGTATTCGCCGGCCTGTGCTACGGGTCTTCGCTGTTGAAAGGCGTCCTGCCTCGCCCGTACCTGCAGAATATCAATTCTTCAGCCAGCAATACTGCGCCATCGGGGCATACGTTGCTCGCCGCGGCGGCTGTCGTGGTTCTGGTGTGCGCGGTGCCTCGCGCTTGGCGTGCCGCGTGCGCCGCAGTCGGTTCGGCCTATACGCTGCTCGTTGCGTTGTCCCTGGTCGCCGGAAGGTGGCATCGCCCTACGGATGTGGTGATGAGCCTGCTGATTGTCGGCGGATGGGCGTTGCTGGTGCTCGCCTGCACGCGCACATCCGGCATGGATGAAATCGGCACCCGTTCGGCTTCGGCGAGTATCCAAATTGTCGGCAGCGTGATGATCACCGGTGGCATCATGGTCAGCTTGTACGGGGCGTATCTCGTGTGGCAGATTGAACCGGGGCTTTCGCTGGGAGCGAGCTGGACGCAATCCGGCGCCTGCGCGGCGACGATCATGCTGGTGTGCGGCGTGTCGATGCTGGTATTCGGGCTTGTGCTTGCGATGCGCCAACTCACCGCTTCACCGTTGACAAAACTCGGTCTGGTCGGCGCCCCGCCGGCCCCTCCGTCAAAGTAGCACGGCACACCAGATACGGCGTTGACCATACGCCGTGAGTATTATGGCGTTCCGTAAGCAGTACGTAAGGAGGGGCAATGACAGCCGGCACAAAGCTCGTTATCGTGGAGTCTCCGACGAAAGCGAAGAAAATCGCGGGATACCTCGGGGATGGATATACCGTGCTCGCATCGGTCGGTCATATTCGCGACCTTGCCCAGCCAAGCCAGGTGCCCGCATCGAAGAAGGACAAATTCGGCAAGTTCGGCGTTGATGTGAATGACGGATTCGAGCCGTATTACATCGTCGGCCCTGACAAGAAGAAAACCGTGTCGCAGCTCAAGGACGCGTTGAAAAACGCCGACGAGCTCTATCTGGCGACTGATGAGGATCGCGAAGGCGAAGCGATTGCTTGGCATCTCGTGCAGACCCTCAAGCCGAAGGTCCCCATCAAGCGCATGGTGTTCCATGAAATCACGCCTGAGGCGATCAAGGCATCGTTGACCAACACTCGAGATGTTGACGACCATATGGTGGACGCGCAGGAGACCCGGCGTGTGCTTGACCGTCTCTATGGCTATGAGCTTTCGCCGGTGCTGTGGCGCAAGGTCGGCCCGGGATTGTCGGCCGGCCGTGTGCAGTCGGTGGCCACGCGCCTGATCGTCGAGCGGGAACGCGAGCGTATGGCCTTCATCAAGGCTCCCTACTGGGATGTCGTGGCGACGCTGTCGGCGCCGGGCACAGAAGGCGAACCGGTGCGCTTTGACGCGCGTATGGTGCAGCTCGGCGGTAAACGACTCGCTACATCCAAGGATTTCGGCGCGGACGGCAAGCTCACGCCGGCGGGCTTCGCGGACAATGTCTGCCAGTTGGACGCCGAAGGGGCCGCGGAGGTCGCGCAGGTGTTGCGCGAAGCGCCATTCACTGTGGAATCGATGGAATCCCGCCCGTACCGCAGGCGTCCGCTGCCGCCGTTCACCACATCCACCTTGCAGCAGACGGCCGGCAACCGGCTCGGCATGAGCTCCCGCCAGACGATGCGGGCCGCGCAGGGACTGTACGAGAACGGTTTCATCACATATATGCGTACCGATTCCGTCACCCTGTCGCAGGAGGCGATCGCTGCGGCGCGCAACGCCGTCGAATTCCACTTCGGCAAGAAATTCCTCTCCGACGCCCCGAAACAGTACGCGACCAAGACCGCTGGGGCACAGGAAGCGCACGAATGCATCCGTCCGGCGGGTTCCAGCTTCCGCGATCCTGACGATGTGGCGCGTAAGGTGCCTGCGGACCAAGCGAAACTCTACCGGCTGATCTGGCAGCGCACCCTGGCGTCGCAGATGGCCGACGCCACCGGTTCGACGGCGACCGTTCGCCTGAACGCGGCCGCCGGGTCCCGCGGCGAGGCGGTGTTCCAGGCCTCCGGCACGGTTATCGAGTTCCCCGGATTCATGCGGGCGACCGGCGAAAGCAAGCACCCCGCGCAATCGGCGTCCACCTCTGTGAGCGGAGCCTCGGCAAGCGGGGCGCCGCTCGCGACGCGTGGCAAGTCGGGCAAAGAGAACGAAAACGTCTCCTTGCCTCCAATGCACCCGGGAGACGTGCTCGCCGCCGACGATGTCCAGGCGGATGGTCATGAGACGCAGCCGCCGGCCCGATACACGGAGGCTTCGCTGGTCAAGACTTTGGAAGCCAAGGAGATTGGCCGCCCGTCCACCTACGCGAGCATCATCTCAACGATTATCGACCGCGGTTACGTGTATGAACGCGGCCGGGCGCTGATTCCCTCATGGCTTGCGTTCGCTGTGGTCAAGCTGCTGGAAACGAATTTCCCCAAGTACGTGGATTACCAGTTCACGGCGGATATGGAAAACGGCCTCGACCGCATCGCCCGTGGCAAGGAGACCGGCAAGGAGTGGCTGACCCGCTTCTATTTCGGGTCCGGCGACGGTGCGGCGGCGAACGCCGATGAAGCGCATGAAGGTTTGCAACAGCAGGTCGCGCAACTGGGCGAGATTGACGCCCGTGCGATCAACACCATTGACATCGGCGACGGTTTGCATGTGCGCGTCGGACGTTACGGCCCGTATCTCGAGGATATGAATCATCTGGATGCCGAAGGCAACCCCAAGCGGGCATCCCTGTCGCCGACGCTCGCCCCCGACGAGCTGACCGTCGAGAAAGGCCATGAGCTGATTGAAAGCAACGCCGGCGGTCCGCGTGAACTGGGCACCGATCCGGCGACAGGCGGCATTGTCGAAGTGCGCAACGGCCGATTCGGCCCGTATGTCTCGCTGACCATCCCGCAGTCGCAGGATGCGCAGAGCAAGGCGGCAGGGGCCAAAAGCAGCAAGAGGAGCAGCGCTCCGAAACCGAAGATGGCGTCGTTGTTCAAGTCGATGAAGCCTGAGACCGTGACCTTGGAGCAGGCGTTGCAGCTGCTGAGTCTGCCGCGTGTCGTCGGTACGGTCGAGGAGACGGATGCGAAGACCGGCGAAATCAAGCAGGCGACCATTTCCGCAAGCAACGGCCGCTACGGCCCGTATCTGACCAAGACCACGGCTGATGGCGGTTCCGAGACGCGGTCGTTGGGCAGTGAGGACGAGATCTTCACTGTGGATTTGGCGAAAGCCCAAGAGCTATTCGCCCAGCCAAAGTATGGGCGTGGCCGCGGCCGTGGCTCCGCCAAACCGCCGCTGCGAACCCTCGGCAACGACCCGGAGACCGGCAAGCCCGTGACCATCAAGGACGGCTTCTACGGGGCGTATATCACCGACGGTGAGACGAATCGCACGCTGCCCAAGCAGTACACGCCCGAATCAATCGATCCGCAGGAGGCGTTCCGACTGCTCGCCGAGAAACGTGCTGCGGGCCCGTCCAAGCGGCGCACCCGGCGTGGTGCTTCGAAGTCCGGTTCCAAGACGACGGCCAAGAAGACGACGGCGAAGAAGTCCACAGCGAAAACCGCAACCAAGAAGACCGCAACCAAGAAGACCACCACGAAGAAAACCGCAGGCGCCAGCTCATCGGCATCCGGAACGAAGCGCAGCACGAAGAGCGCAGCCGCCACGAAGGAGCAGTAATGACCGCACACGCCCCAGCAGGCCTGTTCATATCCTTCGAAGGCGTTGACGGGGCGGGCAAGACCACGCAGCTCGAGCGTCTGCGCAACTATTTCGCGGGATTGGGTAGAAACGTCGTGGTGACGCGCGAACCCGGCGGGACCGAACTTGGCATGCAATTGCGCACTATGCTGCTGCACGGGGGTAATATCGCCCCCAGGACGGAAGCGCTTCTGTTCGCCGCCGACCGTGCCCAGCATGTAGCGGAGATCATCGTTCCGGCGTTGGAACGCGGCGATATCGTCATCACTGACCGATATCTCGACTCTTCGCTCGCGTATCAGGCGGGGGGACGGGAATTGACCGTCGATGATGTGCGGGGTTTGAGCATGTGGGCGACCGGCGGATTGCTGCCGCGACGTACATACCTGCTCGATATTGATCCGCAGGTTTCGCATAGGCGACTCACCCACGGTGAGGATCGGATGGAATCTGCAGGCTATGATTTCCAGCGTCGCACCCGTCAGGAATTCCTGAATCTCGCTCGTGCGGATTCTGCGCGATTCCTGGTGGTGGATGCGTCACAGGGAATCGAGACCGTCTGGAATACTATTCGTAACGATGCCGAACAGCTGCTCGGGGGAGCGGCGGCATCCACGGGAATTCCGGAAATATCAGAAATATCAGGGATTCCGGGAGTATCAGGCGACGTACGGCAGACGGGGGAACACAGCTCATGAGTGTATGGGATTCGATTGTCGGGCAGCAGCCCGTGGTCAGTCAGCTGAGTGCGATTGCGGCCGGCGACCCTGCGGCCATCGCCCAATCATGGCTGATTTGCGGGCCTCCCGGATCGGGGCGCTCGAATGTCGCTAAGGCCTTCGCCGCGGCTTTGGAGAGTCCGGACCATGGGCTCGGCGACGAACCGACGCGTGCCGCGCATCTGGTGTTGGCCGGAACACATCCGGATGTCACGGTCCTGTCAACCGACAAAGTCACTATCGGCATTGACGAAGTCCGCGAGTTGATTGGCATGTCGGAACAGATGCCGAGCATTTCGCCGTGGCGCATCATCATCATTGAAGACGTCGACCGGATGCTCGAACGCACGACCAACGTGCTGCTCAAGGAAATCGAGGAACCCGCCGAGCATACGATTTGGCTGTTGTGCGCTCCGAGCGCGCAGGACGTGTTGCCGACGATTCGCTCGCGTACGCGTATTGTGAATCTGGCGGTGCCCTCGAATGCTGCGGTGGCGCGTTTCCTGGAACAGCACGACGGCGTCGATCCCGCCTTGGCGTCCCGCGCGGCGCGGCTCGCCGAAGGGCATATCGGCATTGCCCGGCTATACGCTGGCAATGATCAGGTGCTTGCCGACCGCGATGAGCTCGTGGTCGGGGTGCTTGGCATGCATCGGGCGTCGGACGCGGTGTTGCTCGCCGGACGGCTGACCGACAGTGCCAAGGCGCAAGCGCAGAGTGATGTCGACCGTCAGGCGCAGCAGGACGAACGCGAGTTCAGACGGGTCAACGGACTGGGGGAGAAGGACCGGATTCCGCCCAAGCTGCGTTCCGCCTACCATGCGATCAGCAAGAAGGATGATCTGAAACGCCGTGCCACCAGACGCACACGCGATGTGCTCGACCGTGCGCTGACCACTGTGGCGAGTGTGTACCGCGATGTCGCCGTCATCCAGAACAACGCTGATGATGCCGTCGGGCTGATCAATCTCGAGAATCGCACAGCCATCACCGAGCTTTCGGTCAGATTGACGCGCCGGGATGCCGTGCGGAGACTGGAGGACATTGCGACGGCTCGTCGCAGACTTGCCGGAAACGGCAATCCGCTGCTGGTGTTCGAGGCGTTGTTCTGCGCTTTGCTCGTTTGAGCCGACTCGGCGTGTTGCCCTGCTCAGGTGCTCCTTATGTTCCGACGCACTTTTCCGCTCTGGCGCGCTTCCGTTTGCGCCCTTCCCGCGGGATGCTTCCGCCCTTGCGTCCACCGATCTGCCTACTGCCTAGGCGCTGTTCCTGACGGGTGTTGCCGTTTCCGAGCGCGAAAGTACGCTAGGGTCATGTCAATCCAGGTGGTGTCAACCTGGGCAACATCAACTTGGGCCGTGTCAACCCAAACAACGTCAACCCAAACAACGTCAATCGTCGTTGGACTCGCGGGTGGATTGTCTGGCGATGACGCGGCGGGGGAACATCACATGACGCCCGAGCCGTGCCCCCATCTCGGTGTCGGATCCGTTCGTCTGAGCGTTGGCGATAAGCCGCAGGCTCTCCGCTGCCATTTGTTGCAAAGGCGCATGCATCGAAGTCAATGCGGGCATGCTGGATGCTGCTGCCTCGTTGTCCTGCAAACTAACGACTTGAACCTGCCCGGGCACGTTGATGGACAGTTGACCAAGCGCGATGAGTACGCCAATCGCCGTGTCCGATGACGAGCAGATCAGTGCTTCGGGGGTCTGGTCCGCCCCACGGCCGGCGAACATCCGCATGGTGTCGGAGAACCCACGTTGCACGGTTCCATCGGCGATGGTGATCCACTCGCTGTCGGCGCGCACGTGCAGCAAATTGAGCGAGGATTGGAACGCGAGCAGGGTTTCCGCACCATCGCTTGAACCGACTTCATCGCTCAGATACGCGACGGACGCCGCCCCGCGTTCGACGACATGGGTGACCGCCAATTCGACGGAAGCGCCATTGTCGATGCTGACCCAATCGTGTCGCAGCAGATTCGTCGATCCCAGCAGCTGGATGATCGGCGTGTCCGCCGCGATGCCCCGGGTGAGGGATACACCGGCGCGCGGGCACGGCAGAACGATGATGCCGTCGGTGGGGTGCCCGCAGAACGCTTTGATGCGCCGATGTTGCGCTGCCGCGGTGCCGTCAATGCCAAGCAGCAGCTGCATATGCGTCGCGCTGGCCGCCTCGCTCACGGCGGTGACCACGCTTGCGGCCATCAGCGTCGAGGTCGCGGGCATGGACAGGGCGATGGTGTTGCTCACATCGCTGCGTAACGCGCTGGCGGCGCTGTTGACCGAATAGTTGAGTTCGTGGGCGGCTTTGCGCACCCGCCGCGCAATGTCGTCGTCTTTGGTTCTTCTGCCTGACAGGACGCGTGAGACGGTGGCAATCGAGACGTCGGCTAGGGCGGCGACGTTCGTGATTGAGGCGCCGTTCTGCTTGCCGTGTGATGATGCCATGTGTGCTCCCAGTCAGTGATTCCGGGAAAGCATTTGTTTTCGTAAACATGCCTTCCGCCGTGTGGATTATAGCGATTCGAGGCGTCGGCCGTGCAACCGTGTTCGCCGGGCTGCGCCCCGCCCGTGCTCCGGTGGCGGTGGTATCGGCGGTATACCCGGTGTACCCGTGCGCCGGCGTCGCGCTGATAGCAGTAAGCCGCCCCGGTTATCAACGGGACGGCTTACTTGGTTCGTGGGTGTGTGTGAGGGAGGGACATGGTCTGAATCGCCGGATTCGTCTGACTTCAGCCCCTGTTCAGCCCTAGCTTTTTCCTTGGTCAGTCCTTAATCAGGGTCGCGACGAGGTTGTCGGCGACGGCTTCCGCGTTGTCTCCGTCCACGGTGATTTCAATGGTGTCGCCCTGCTTGATGCCCAGTCCCATCACGGACAGGATGCTGCCGGCGTTGACGGCATTGCCTCCCTGCTTGGCGATGGTGACCGCGCAGCCGGAAGCGGTGGCTGCCTGTGCGAATTCAGCTGCCGGACGGGCGTGGATGCCGACTGGATCGTTGACTGTTGCGGTACGGGTTGCGGTTGCCATATGAGACACTCCTTTGCGTCATGCGGTATGTCATGCGGTATGTCATGCGGATGCTCATCGCACCCGCTGCACGCCACAACCTTGGCTGTAGCGTTCTAGCGATAATCGTATCACGTTTTTCTGAAAAATAGAAAACGTTTACCGGCGTTGCGTCGCGGATTTCTGGTATATAGTTATGCATTGCAGAAAAGAGACGCCTGCGATGGTGTGAGCGTCTCCCATACGATTTCCGCCGGCGGACGCCGGCGATACAGAAGGAGTCCCCATGGTCATCACTGGTGTTGGAATCGGTCGCGGTGTCGCTGTCGGTCCTGTTATCCGTATGGCAGCCCCGCTTCCCGAACCGGCGGACACGCCGAGGAACGCAAGTGTGAGCGCCGAAGACGAAATCGATCGCGCGATGAAGGCGCTCAATACCGTCAACGCCGATCTCAACCGCCGTGCCGAAGAAGCCGCGAACGGCGATGAGGCCACCAAGAAAGCCGCCCCGATTCTGCAAGCGATTGCCATGTTCGCCTCCGACCCGTCGTTGGCCGAATCAATCAAGAATCTCATCACCGGCGGTAAGACCGCCGAACGCGCGGTATTGGAAGGCTTCGGCCAGGTTGAGGAGATGTTCAAGGCCATCGGCGGCTACCAGGCGGAACGCGCGGCCGACCTGCATGATGTCGGCCAGCGTGTGATCGCGGATCTTATGGGTTTGCCGGCTCCGGGTGTGCCCCAGAGCGACGCGCCGTTCGTACTTGTGGCCGAGGACCTGTCCCCGGCGGACACCGCTGCGCTTGACTTGGGCAAGACCCTTGCCATCGTCACCAGTCAGGGCGGCCCGACCAGCCACACCGCCATTTTGGCGCGCGCCCGCGGCATCGTGGCCGTGGTATCCGCTCAAGGCGCCGATGACATCAAGGACGGGCAGACCGTCGTGGTCAACGCCGCGAAGAACACCGTGATTATCGACCCGAACGATGAGGAGATTGCCGAAGCGCACGAGGCGAAGGCGAATGCCGCCAAGGCCAAGGAGCTGCGCGGCAAGCCCGGGCAGACCAAGGACGGCCATCTCATCCCGCTGCTCGCCAATGTCGGCAAGCCGGAGGATGCCGACCCGGCACTCGAATACGGCGCCGAAGGCGTCGGCCTGTTCCGCACTGAATTCCTGTTCCTCGGCAACGAGGAGCCGCCGAGCGTCGAGGAGCAAACCGAGGCGTACGCCAAGCTGCTCAGCCGCTTCCCGGGCAAGAAGGTTGTGATCCGTATGCTGGACGCCGGCGCGGACAAACCGCTGCCGTTCCTGACCCCTGAGGACGAGCCGAACCCGGCGCTCGGCCTGCGCGGCTTGCGCACGCTTCGTGTGCACAAGAAGGTTCTTGAGGACCAGCTCGAGGCGATCGCCCGTGCCGACGCCCAGACCAACGCCGATTTGTGGGTGATGGTCCCGATGGTCGCCGACCAGTGGGAGGCCGACTACTTCGTCAAGCTTGGCAAGTCCAAGGGCCTGAAGAAGGTCGGTGTCATGGCCGAAGTCCCGTCGATCGCCCTGATGGCTGACAAAGTCGCCCAGGTCGCCGATTTCGTGTCAATCGGTACGAACGACCTGACCCAGTACACGCTGGCCGCCGACCGTACGCTCGGTTCTGTGGCCCACTACCAGACCGCATGGCATCCGGCGGTGTTGCGCGCCATCAAGCTGATTGCCGATGCGGGCAACGCGAACGGCATGCCGGTGGGCGTGTGCGGTGAGGCTGCGGCTGACCCGGATCTGGCGGTTGTGCTTGCAGGCATCGGCGTCAACTCGCTGTCCATGACCCCAGTCGCACTGGACGATGTGCGCGCGCAGCTCGCCTCCGTCACCTTCGAGGAGGCCAAAGAAAAGGCTGCCGCGGCACTCAACGGCGATTTCTACAAGCCGGCGGAGTGACGCTTCAGCCCGATGAGCCGAGCCCGATGAGATCAGGCTTGGCGCATCAGGTGCTACACCGGGCAATAGGGCGTATCGCCGATAAGTCGGTTCCTAGACGGTTTCGGGTCGGTTCCTACACGGGCCGGCCCGTCGTCGTATTTGGGCCTGTTGCGGTTGCGCGCACGTCATCACGATGCGCGATACTGAAGACATGAGAATTTCCGCTGATTTTACCGTTGTGCCCGATGAGTTCGCCAAGCGTGCGCCCGCCGAGAACCGTGTGGATGGCACGCCTATTGTCTCCTTCCCCTTCTATATCGACGACCTCGCACCTGACGCGATGTTCCTGCATTGGGAATTGTCCGATCCGGACTCCATTCCTGTGTGTGGTTTCGAATGGATCCACTGGGCGGTCGCCAACGTGCCGGTTGACGCGCTCATGTTTGATTTCAACGATTCGCACGCCCTGCAGATCCCGGCTGATTTCTCCCGCTCCCTGCCTTCGATGATTCCCGAGGCAGTGCAAGGGCGTACGTCGGCGGCCAGCAAGTTTGTCGGCGCGACGAACCCCGCGGTGACCATGCGTTACAACGGTCCGCAGCCGCCAGACAAGGACCATGACTACCTGCTGCAGGTGTGGGCCTCCCGCAAGGAGCTGCCTGAGCTGAATCAGGGATTCTGGTTCAACGAGATGCTGCACGACCTGCGCAAGGCGGACAGCCTGGTCGATCAGGGGGCCACTTTTTTCACTGGCCGCGCCTGAGCGACCGACCTGTCTTGTACCCCGGCGGACGGACGCCATCGCCTGTCGTATGGCCCGCGTGACACAATGCGCTTGACAGATGCAATCGATGCAACCGGTTCAATCCGGTTCCATTCGGTTCAATCGCGTGATTCCCGCGTCGGATGCCGCGAACCCATTCGTGGCTAGACCGTCGAATACGCGCGAAGGCTTGGAAATTCGGCAAAACTGAAAGGAACACCATGGCCTGCACCACGATTTTGGTAGGTAAGGACGCGAGCTATGACGGCTCGACCATCATCGCCCGCAACGAGGATTCCGCTAACGGCGAATTCAATCCGAAGCGTTTCATCGTCGTTCGTCCGAGCGAACAGCCGCGGCATTACCGCAGTGTGCTCAGCCACGTCGAAGTCGATCTTCCGGACAATCCGTTGCAATACACTGCCGTGCCGAACGCCGACACCAAGGAAGGTATCTGGGGCGAAGCGGGCGTCAACGAGGCGAACGTGGCGATGAGCGCCACCGAAACGCTGACCACCAACGAACGCGTGCTCGGCGCCGACCCGTTCGTCGAACTCACCCCGGCCAAAGGCAAGCCCGGCGAGGACGGCTACGAGCCTGAAACCCCTGGCGGCATCGGTGAGGAAGATTTCCTGACCCTTGTGCTGCCGTACATCAAAACCGCTCGCGAAGGTGTGAAGCGTCTCGGCTCGCTGCTTGAGCAGTTTGGCACGTACGAGATGAATGGCGTCGCCTTCTCCGATTCGCATGAGATCTGGTGGCTGGAAACGGTCGGCGGGCATCATTGGATCGCCAAGCGCGTGCCTGATGAGGCGTATGTGACCATGCCGAACCAGCTGGGCATTGACGAGTTCGATCTGGACGACGTTTTGGAAGATCAGGAGAGCCATATGTGCTCCGTCGATCTTGCCGAGTTCATCGAGCACAACCATCTCGACCTCGCCGTCGAATCGACCTCGCCGTTCAACCCGCGTGACGCGTTCGGATCCCATTCGGATTCCGACCACGTGTACAACACGCCGCGCGCATGGTACATGCAGCGTTTCCTCAACCCGTATGACGAGGTGTGGGACGGCAAGGACGCGGACCATACGCCGGAAAGCAACGACATCCCGTGGGCACGTCAGCCGGAGCGCAAGATCACCATCGAGGACGTGAAATACGTGCTCAGCTCGCATTATCAGGGCACCCCGTTCGATCCGTACGGACATCTGGGCGACGAACACACCCGGCATATGTACCGTACGATTGGCATCAACCGTCAGAGCCAGCTGTCGGTCATGCAGATCCGTCCGTACCGTCCGCAGTCCAACCGCGCAATCCAGTGGATTGCCTATGGTTCCAACCCGTTCAACACGCTGGTCCCGTTCTTCCCGAACGTGGACACGACCCCGAAGTACTTCGAGGACACGACTACCCGCGTGACTTCCGAGAACTTCTACTGGGAGAATCGCATTATCGCGGCGCTGTGCGATGCGGCGTTCTCCGACACCGCGAACGCTGTGGAACGCTATCAGGAGAAGACCGGCGGCATGGCCCACCGTCTGATCGCCGCGACCGACGAGCAGGTGTCCCGTCTCGGCGGTGAGAACGAGGCGAAGGCCAAGCAGCTGGAGGACGAGTTCGAAGCGGACAATCTCGATGGCGATGTGGAGCCGCTTGAGCCCGACCAGATCATCGAGGTTGTGCGCGATCAGGAGGTGCGCGACGTGCTCGCCGCCGCGAACCAGACCATGGCCGACCAGATCAAGGAAGAGACCGACAAGCTGCTCGATACCGTGCTGTACATCACCAGCATGAAGATGAAGAACGGGTTCAACCGCTCGGACAACTGAGGTGGGCTGGCGCCGGCTGGGTCGGTTGGCCGGCATCGGCAGGGCATCTGCTGAGCCAGTTGACGCCGGATAGCTTCGGCCGGGGTTGCGACATGCGCAATCCAAGCCGACCGCCGGCAATCCCGCGTATTCTCCGCATCATTCCCCGTGTCACAGACGCCAACGCGCCCGCAGCGACACGGGGAAATGTGTATCCGGCGTGTCTTTCCGGTGGTCTGCGGCGTCTGCGTGTCTTGAAAGCCCTGCTGTTTTCCGGCAGTTTGTCGCCGCATCGAGGTGTCAGTTGTCCGGACAATCGGGCATCGCTGACAGGGCCATCGATTATAGTAAAATCGTGCGCAACGCGGGCTTGCGCATGGTTTCTTGCTTGTGGCTGTAGCAGCGCGTCTACAGTGTGGACTTGCCCGACCAGACTTGCCGTCGGCGGCCGCCGACGGTGCAGTATCACCGACAGGTAAGGAGACCCCATGACCGGTATCGAGGATTACACACGCCAGTACGGCTTGGTCCGCAAGATCGATGCGTACGGCTACCTCGACTATCTCAAGACGCATCCCGAAGCGCCGCGCAAACACGGCAAAATCGTGCTCGTCACCGCTGACACGCCGCTGAAGGCATCTCGCGGTGAAGGCAAGACCACCACCACCATCGCGCTGATCGACGCGCTGCGTGCACGCGGCATCGACGCAACCGCCGTGCTGCGCCAGCCGAGCATGGGCATCACCGCAGCCGGTTCCAAGGGCGGTGCGTCCGGCGGCGGCAAGGCGTCCCTGACGCACCCGGAGCTCATCGACTGGGGTCTGTGCGGTGAAATGGCCGCGATCGAGGCGGCTCAGAACCTGCTCGTCTCCTTCGCAGAGAAGGCCGTGGACGAAGGCAAGCTCGACACCGTGCTTGTGCCGCGCGTCTCCGAGGTCCCGTCCCGTTCGCTGCGCAAGATCGTTGTCGATGCCGGCAAGAACAACGTCGCCGAGCGCGTGGTGCTCACCCCGACCTGCGAACTCATGCAAATTGTCGTGCTTTCCCGTTCGCTGGACGAAATCGCCGAGCGTGTCGCCTCGATGATCGCCGGCACGAAGGACGGCAAGCCGGTCAAGTTCGGCGAATTCATTGATTTGTGGCGTATCACCGGCATTCTGGGCGATGCCGTCAAGCCGGCCCTCACCGAGACGGTCAACGGCTCGCCGGTGTATGTGCACGGCGGTCCGTTCGCGAACGTGTCCATTGGCATCCCGACGCTCGTGTCCGTCGAACTCGCCTGCGCGCTGCATGACGTCGTCATCGTCGAAGCCGGTTATGGCGCCGACGCGGGCGCCCAGAAGTGGCTGGATATCGCCTGCCGCGAGTACGGCGCGCAATGGCCGTCCGCCGCGGTTGTGGTCACCCGTGCCACCACCTGGCGCGACGACCCAGCTTTGCAGTGGCGTTACCCGTTCCACGTGCAGCGTCTCGAAGGCTTGAACATCCCGACCTTCCCGCTGATCAACCTGTGGAGCGGCGAGGATGACCAGGTCGATTCGCTGCGCGCGACCGCGAAGGACCTGAAGTTCCGCGACCCGATTATCGGCAATCTGTTCCGCGACGGCGGTGTGGCGCTTGCCCCGCAGCTGGACGCGTTCGTTGACGTGCTGGGTGTCGGCGACGGCAAGGCTCCGGCCAGCCCGGACAGCCACAAGGGCATGCCGCTGATTGACGACATTCGTTGGGTTGCCGGCAATGCGTACGGTGTGCCCGCCGAGCGTGTCGTCAAGCGCGACGGTTTCGACGAGTCGCTGGCTGCGGCCGAGCAGCTGTGCGCTGATGCTGGATTCAGCCTGAATGATCTTGCGCTGGTCGCTGTGAAGTCCCCGGCCACCATGACCGACAACGATTCCGCACCTGCTGACGAACGTACCGTGACTCTGAAGAAGGTCGAGGTGCATGCCGGCGCCGGTCTGGTGCAGGTCAACCTGACCACCTCGCTGACCACGCCGATGCCGAAGATCGTCTGACAGCATGCAGCACATGCAGCGCATTCGACGTTGAATCGCAGGAGGCCCCGCGCACATCACGTGCGCGGGGCCTCCTGCGATCGGCGCTTGACAGGCGGATACTAGAAGTTCCCGCCGTTCCAGCCCCAGTCCGTGGTGGCGGTGTAGCGGATGTACGTGCGGTTCATCGGGATGCCGAGCTCACTGTTGAGCGCCTTCATGATCTGCTCGGTCAGCTGCTCCCACGCGCTGCGCGGCACGTCATTGCCGAACACGTTGACCTCCACGTATGCGGCGGGCTTGCTGTCGGAACCGCCGAAATAGATCGGCATATTGTCCTCGAACGGGCACATCAACCAGCTCTCGGACTTGCCGGGAACGGCGGTGATGGCCTTGCCGTACGCGGTTTTCAGAGCTTCCCGCTGGCCGGGGGTGGTGGGGATGGAGACATGGGTGTGGATAACGGGCATATGACCTCCTTGGTGGATTGGACTCGTCGTTCTCATTCTACGTGCGCGCCGGCGTCGTATCGTGTGCGTAGCGTGCGGGAAGCATACCGTACAGCGGACAGTCAGACACGGCGTGTTAAATGGAATATTGTGAAAAAACTCATCGAACAGCTTATGGGATTCGGAATTGTCGGCATCATCGCGTTCGTCATCGACTTCGGTCTGCTGAACCTGTTTGTCGGCGTCTTCCACATGCATAATGTGCTGGCTAGCACGCTGTCATTCCTGATCTCGCTGGTCTTCAACTATCTGGCGAGCATGAAATACGTGTTCAAGCACCGTGACGACATGGCGCGCTGGATGGAGATCGTGATCTTCTTCGTATCGTCCGCGATCGGCCTGTTCATCAATGACGCCATCATCTGGCTGAGCACCTACGGCATGAACAAGGACGCGATGATCACCCAGCACGCGCAATACCTGCTGCGCACGAACGGCGGCAAACTGGTCGCCACCGTGGTAGTCTCCGTATGGAATTTCGTCATCCGCAAGTGGCTGCTCGACAGCACCCATACGGACGCGTTCAACCGCATGCGCAAGCCCGAGGACCGGCTGAACGCTGAACAGCTCAAGCAGAAGCACTACAACAGTTTCGCCGGCCGTCTCGGCCGCTGGTCGCTGGAACACACCCCAGAGGGCTGGCCGAAGTAACAGCCGAAGCAACGGTTAAAGCCTGCCGCGAATCATATCGGGCGCATCTCGGCCTGGGATGCGCCCGAATCGTTGTCAGATGGTGATTTCGGTCAAGGTCGGCGTCTCGGTACTGTGCTTGATTTGCCGCAGGCCAATGAACGCGACCGCCAGCGAACCCAACGCCAGCACGGTCACCACCAGGAACCCGCCATGCGCGCCCATGCGGTCGATGGCCTGTCCGGCGATCGCCGACCCGGCGGATGAACCGATGGAGTTCATCGCACCCATCCACGCCATGCCTTCCGTGAACCGTGCCGGAGGCACCAGATGCAGCATGAGCTGGTTGCCGTTGATCCATGTCGGCGCCTGACATACGCCAATCAGCAGATAGATGATCATGATCGTCCACAGGTTGTGGGCGAACATGAACGAGCCGATACCCAGATTGACGACCGCCAGGCAGAAGTAGAAGCGCTTCCACAGCGGGATTTGCCAGTTTTTGGCGCCATAGAACAGTGCTCCGATCAGCGAGCTGAGCGAGAAGCAGGCGAACACAAAGCCCGTGTACTGCTTCATATGCTGCTCGGTGGCGAACGCGATGATCGAGATGCCTGCCGCCGACTGGAACGCACCGAGCCCGAACCAGGTGACGCATACCGCCACCAGTCCCGCACTCCAGAATGCCTGGGAGCCTGCCGTCTTGGCAGTGCAGGCGGTATCGGCGTCCGCCGCACGCAGTCGGGCGGCCTCACGTGCTTCGCGCTCGCGGTATTGCGCCCGCGTCAGGCCGGCTGCCCGGGCCAGATCGGTCTGCGAAGGTGGTTCCGTCGACCGTTCGGTCAGGAACATGAGCGCCCCGACCACCACGCATACACCGGTGAATGAGAACGCAAGCACGCCCGAAAGCACCGCAAGGGTCGAGGCGAGCGGATTGCCCACCACCCACATGCATTCGTCAAGCACGCCGGACAACGACAGCGCCCGGTTGGTGCGCTCCGCGTCGCCCTGCAGCAGACGTGTCCACCGTTTGCGGCTCATCGCGCCCCACGGTGGGATGGCGGACATGAACGGCACGATGGCATACAGCACCCATTCAGGGGCATGCGAGGTGATGGCCGTCACCAGCGACATCGAGGCGATCATCCACACGACAATGGTCGGCACCGATACCCGGCGCTGGCCGAACTGGTCGACGAGCTTGCCCAGAATCGGCGAGACGATGGCGGTCGCGATCGCCTGAATCGCTGTCAGCGCGCCGGCAAGCCCATAGTTGCCGTAATAATGCTGGACCGAAATGGTAATGGTCATGCCGACCATCGGGAACGGCATGCACGCGATGACCGAGCCGACGGCGAATCGCGCGGTGTGCGGCATGCGCAGCAGTTCGGCGTACCCGCCGAACACCCGCTGCCCGATATCCCTGATTCCTGCGGTGAAGGTATTGCCCATATGTCTGTCCTGTCTTTGCTCATGCGGCCATGTTTGTCGGTGTGGGGCCTATCGCCCGCTTGCTTCTGCTCTGTATGCCCTTGCTCTCTGATGCCTTGTGCGGTGCCTGTCATTCCTGCGTAGCCATGGTGCTGACGCCATAGTACCGTCTGCTGAACCGGTACATCTGTTGGCGTGTCGGCTCTTTCGTATGCTGCTGTCTTGCCGTCATACCCTACGCTAATCCGTGTGCGGGCATGACACGCGGTACATTGGAACCACCGAACCGCCTGCCACGCGAATCAGGCGTGGCCCAGTCACAGGAAGGCCAACCATGCCGGCAACCACCATTCATTTCATCCGTCACGGCAAGGTGTACAACCCCGACCATCTGCTGTATGAGCGTCTTCCCGGATTCCATCTGTCCAACACCGGCGCCCGCATGGTCCAGGCCACCGCCGACTACATCGCACGCAACCCGCAGATGGCCACCATCGCGGCCGTCTACTGCTCGCCGCTCGACCGCACCCGGGAAACCGCCGGCATTATCCTCGACGCACTGAACCGCACGCGCCGCGAACGCGGCGAAGAGCCACTCAAGCCGATCGCCGACGAGCGCATCATCGAGGCGGGCAACGAATTCCGCGGCACGCGCATCGGGCACGGCGAAGGGGCCCTGTGGCGCAACGGCAACTGGAAACTCGTACGCAACCTGTGGACGCCCAGCTGGGGGGAAAGCTACCGGCACATCGCCCAGCGTGTCGGCGAGTTCGCCCAGGAAAAAGTCCACCAGTACGCGGGACGCCAGATTATCGCGGTAAGCCACGAATCCCCGATCTGGTCCTACCGGCACCTGCTGGAAACCGGGCACCCCGAACACAACATGCTGTTGCGACACACCGCCCTCGCCTCCATCACCTCCATCACCTATGACAGCGATACCGGCGACGTGCTGTCCATCACCTATGTCGACCCGGCGAAAGATGTACGCTAGGGCATGGAGCGCAGGCACAAGCAAAGGAGCATGATGAGCGCAGCGGATGAACCAGGATGCACAACGGCTACGGCAACCCTAATCGGGCAGGTATCGGACATGCCCGGCGTGCTCGCCGCGGCACAGGAAGGTGCGAAGCTTGTCGCCCTCTGGCCGTTGACCAAAGCCAGCGAACTTAGCAACGACGCGAAATACGCGGAAAACCTGCAAGTCAGGCAGACCCGCGCCATGGCCGCCGCACTGACCGGCGAGCACGTCACCATAGCAGACGCGGAATACGTGTACGAAGGCGCAGAAAGCATCCCCGGACGCCCCCAGAGCATCGTGGATGCCCTGCTCGCCGCGAACGCCGCATGCGATGCGATGGCCGACTACTCGCAGACCCAAGACCCCCGGCTGCTCACCCAAGCCGGCGCCGAACTCGGCCTGTCATGGGACGACACGGTGCTTGCGTCGTGCCGCCGGTCACTTGCCGCCATCAAGACTGGGCAGAACAACGAACCCGGACCCGACCGTCGCATCTCCCGGAGTCTGGCGGCGGTAACCGTCGCCGCCGATGGCGTCCTGCACGCCATAGCGGCACCCGACATCGCCGATGTCATCGCCGTTGTTCTGGTCGCCGACGAGCTGTGCGAGACCCTCTCCATCCCCCGGCTGTTCCTCGCCGAAGACGCACTGCGGTCAGCGCATACGATATACGCCGGCGACGGGAGCGGGAGCGCGGGCGACACGGCCGTGACGCTGCCTGCGCTCGCCGGCATCCTTGCAGCGGCGGCCCGCAACGAATGGGCGAAACATACCGAAGACGTCCTGTGGAATCCAGAAGAAGCCAAACGCCAAGCCAAGGCGGATGATGAACGCCGCAACCGCGAGGCGCTCGCCGCGAAATTCTCCAAGCCCGCGCAGTGACGGCATGGTGGCGGCGCGACTTGGCGCGGCCGTGTACGCCACGTCCCTCACGCGCGGCACAATAGAGCGTATGACCGAAGCTGACAACAAAGAAAGCAAGGATACCAAGCCTGAGCTGCCGAAGGACGTGCGCGTGCGCTTCTGCCCGTCGCCGACCGGCACGCCGCATGTGGGCATGGTCCGTACCGCCCTGTTCAACTGGGCGGAGGCACGCCATACGCACGGAACCTTCGTGTTCCGTATCGAGGACACCGACGCACAGCGCGATAGTGAGGAAAGCTACAACCAGATTCTCGATGCGCTCAAGTGGCTGCATATCGACTGGGACGAGGGGATCGAAGTCGGTGGCCCGGACGGCCCGTACCGCCAGTCCGAGCGTACCCAGATTTACAAGGACGTTGCCGCCAAGCTGCTTGAGGCGGGGTACGCCTACGAGTCCTATTCGACCCCCGAGGAGATCGAGGCTCGCAACGTCGCCGCCGGGCGCCCGAAGGCCTTCGGCTACGACGGTTATGACCGAAACCTGACCGAAGAGCAGAAAGCCGCCTTCCGCGCCGAGGGCCGCAAGCCGGCGCTGCGCATTCGCATGCCCGACGAGGACATCGCTTTCGACGATCTGATCCGCGGGCGTATCGAGTTCAAGGCCGGGTCCGTGCCGGATTACGTGATCGTCCGCCCGAACGGCGACCCGCTGTATACGCTCACCAACCCGGTGGACGATGCGATGATGCGCATCAACGTCGTGCTGCGCGGTGAAGATCTGTTGAGCTCCACCCCGCGCCAGATTGTGCTGTACCGCTATCTCATCAAGCTCGGCATCGCCAAGGAAGTCCCGCTGTTCGGCCACATGCCGTACGTCATGGGCGAAGGCAAGAAGAAGCTGTCGAAGCGCGACCCGGAATCCAACCTGTTCCTGCACCGCGAGAACGGCTTCATTCCTGAGGGTCTGCTCAACTACCTCGCCCTGCTCGGCTGGTCAATCGCGCCCGACCGTGACGTGTTCTCGATGGACGAGATGATCGAGAAGTTCGATGTGCGAGACGTCAAGGCGAACCCCGCCCACTTCGACCTGGATAAGGCGATTTCGATTAACGCGGAGCATATCCGCATGCTTGAGCCGCAGGACTTCCTCAACCGTTCCGTGCCGTATCTGCACCGCGACGGTGTGGTGTCCGCCGACAGCTGGGATGCCCTGACTGATCGTGAGCGCGCGATTCTCACTGCTTCTGCGCCGCTGGTGCAGCCGCGTGTGCGCCTGCTTGGCGAGGTGTCCGGCATGGTCGGCAGCCTGCTGAGCGAGGAGCCCTACATTGAGCCCGCCGCGGATGCGCGCAAGACGCTCAAGGATTCCGCCGGCGACGTGCTTGACAAGGCGATTGCCACGCTCGAGGCCGTGGACGAGGCCGATTGGAAGGCTGAACCGCTGCATGAGACCCTGAACAAGGCGCTGATCGAGGATGCCGGTTACAAGCCGCGTCTGGCGTTCGGCCCGGTGCGTGTCGCCGTGTCTGGCCGTCGTGTATCCCCGCCGTTGTTCGAGTCGATGGAGATTATCGGCAAGCCAGTGACGGTGGCTCGCCTCAAGGGGCTGCGCGAGCATCTGTGATGGTTGCGGGCCTGGGTGCATGGGCTTGGGTGTTGTGCAGGCGGTGCCGATGGCTGAGCCTGGCGTCTAAGTCCTTGTGACAGTAGTGATAAGGCGGTCTGGAGCGTGATGTTCCAGGCCGCCTTCGCATTGCGACACGCCGATGAGGTTGGGTGATTTGCGTGGTGCGAGTATCCGCTGTATATTATTCAACTGTTGCGTCGAGAGACGTAAACAGATAACTAAACGCCCCCGTCGTCTAGCGGTCTAGGACTACGCCCTCTCACGGCGCCAACACCGGTTCAAATCCGGTCGGGGGTACGACCGACGAAGCAGTTCCAAGAGCTGCGGCGCCTGCCAATTGGGGTATGGTGTAATTGGCAACACAGGTGATTCTGGTTCATCCATTCTTGGTTCGAGTCCAGGTACCCCAGCCAACGGAAAGCCACTGCAAACGCAGTGGCTTTTTTCGTATCCACCCAGATCAATCGTCAACATGCGTGTCCGCAGCAAGCAAACCGCGAGCACAATCGTCACAACCTTCCACCGACGCTGACTGCATCGTAAGCGTCGGTGGAAGCAGGGTCACAACCTTCTGCCGACGCTGGGGGGGGGGGGTGAGCTTCGGTAGAAGCAGATGCATGCAACACGGTGTCGTCAACACGTATGCGACTGGCGTCCCCGTTCCCAAACTGTCTACGCTGAGCCCTCCGTTAGCGTAGACAGTTTGTACCAGACCACAAACTGGTGACGATGGTGGCGTCGTTGTCGTAGACAGTTTGTGTCGGGGTGCAAACCGGTGACGCTGACGAGGGTGTTTGCGCAGGCAGTTTGACAGGCAGGGTTCATTTCTTGCGTAGGGCACGACGCAGGCGACCGAGCAATCCGGGTTTGCGCAGCAGGTCCATCGACTCGCCGATCTGGTCTGTTTCGCTTGAAATGGCGAACGTATACGTCTTATGCGAGTTGGGCTTGCCGACCAGGTCGCCGAATTCCAGTAATTGCGTGCGCGGATGATACGGGTGCCGGATATCGAATTCGAACAGCCTCGCCGCCACGCGTGCAGGCGCAGGCCCATACGACCCGAATCCGCAAGTCGGAGAAGCGACCATCAATATGCCATCGACTTCACCTGCGAAACCATTGCGGTGATCATGCCCTGCACAAATCGCGAAATATCGGTCGCCGTTCGTAAGAATCGCGTATTCCCCGCTGTCGGCATCAGGACAGCTCACGCCTTCGCCCAGATAACTGCCAGGCAAGGTCTTGTCTTCGTCCAGAACATAGCTATGCCCAGAGAACACGCGATACCCTTCCACGGCGTGCGCCGCGTTCGGCGGCACCGATTTGAGCAGCCGGTAATACTGCGGGATGGGGAAATGCTGGAACACCATCATGCGAGTGTGCAGAACATCGGGCATGAGGCCAAGGAATTTCAACGCCGCGTCCGATGGCGAACCGTAACCGCCGGAACGGGCATAGTCCCCGGAATCCACCACGGCCAGCCCCAGCACGGTGCGCTTGCGGTCCACATCCATCACCGGCAGCGCGAGCGTCCCCGCCTCACACGGGTAGATGCGCTGGTCGGGGAGTCCGGAACTGGAGCGGGTGCGAGGCAAATCAGGCCGCGATGCGGTTGATTCGGCGTTGAGACACCCGGGGAACTCGCGATAGATGGCGTCCATTTCCTCGCGACTCAGTCCGCATTGACTGTCGTGGTTACCGTACGTGACCACCCACGGGATGCCACGGTCGATCAGCGGCTGGAGAAACTGCCCGATGCTCTGTCGCACCATGTCGCGCGTATGGTCGAGCTGCTCGCGGCTCGCCTCGTTCTGCCGGATACGTTCCAGCGGGGTGCGCCAGCTGCGCTTGCGGAACGTATCGGCGTAAGCGCTGTCATACCCGGCGATCTGATTGCCGGTGAAGATGACGACATCCGGTCGCGCGGCATCTGCGGCGGCAGCGATGAGACGTATCGTATCGCTGGATACCTTCGGGCCGTCCTGGATGTCGGAAAGCTGTAACACTCGGAATTTGCCGGATTCATGGAATTGCAGACGTCCCAGACGTGCGGACACCGATGTCGGACGGTGTGTGGCGTTGCGTGTTCCATGATTGGGACGGCTGTCGGGACGTTGCTTGTCGCTCATGTCATCCACACTAGTGCACGCCGGCCCGGATTGCATGCCGAGTGGCCTGTTCGGCGAGGCCCGGTTTTGCCGTGGCGGGTCACGGAACCCTGTGCCAGCTGGACGCATTTGGTCGAAATGCCCCCTGCCGTTGCCCCGGGGACGATTGCCGTCAGGCTGGATGAACCCGGGTATGAAGCTGAATGATCTGCCATGCAATTGGTAGCGCATACCCAGTGTGCTGCATCGTTGTCCCAAGCATCGGCTGGTTATATAAGAGCTACCGGCAAACGGAACCCCTTCGGAGCGAAGCAAACCGGCGAGGTTTCGTCCGAAGCCCCATAATTATAACTGAACCCTTCTTCTTCTCTTCTCTCTCCTTGGCCCCGGCGGAAACGTCGGGGCTTCTCTTTTACGCATGACAGGGCGGCAGACGCACAATGATGGACAAGAACCCGCTGACGAGATATCTGAGCATGTCTCGGCTGCAATATCGCTTGGTTGCTTCCAGCTTTTCCAAACTGGTTACGCCAACGGCCTTGTGGACATAACCAGTTTGCGAAGAATCGCGGTATCGTCCGACCACCTCGCCGGCTATCCGGCGGCGACAGTCGGTCAAAGAAAACCTTCTACCCACGCTGATGAGCGTCTCAGCGTCGGTAGAAGGTTTTCGGTGATGCCGAGGTATCGACGGACGATTGCGATTGTTGGAGACCGTCCGACCAGACGGCAGTCTCTCAGCGCTCGCTCTCAGTCTTCTCCCTCAGCGCTCGCCGCTGGCACGCAGCAAGGCTTCGGTGAGGTATTTGCCGGCGGCCATCACGAGCGGGGCGTACCGGCGGCCAGGGGCCGTGCCCATGCGGCCAGTCGGCCCGGAGATGGAAATCGCGGCGATGACTTGGCCGGAAGGGTTACGGATCGGCGCGGAGATGGAGCATACGCCGTCTTCGCGTTCGTTGGCGGATTCCGCCCATCCGCGCTTGCGTACGGCGGCAAGCTTGGCGGCGGTGAATTTCGCGTGGCGCAAGCCCTGATGCAGGCGTTCTGAATCTTCCCACGCGAGCAGGATCTGCGCGGCGGACCCGGCTTCCATGCTCAGCAGTGCCCCGACGGGGATGGAATCGCGCAGACCGCTGGCACGCTCCACAGCGGCGATGCACACGCGCTGGTCGCCCTGACGACGGTAGATTTGTGCGGATTCGCCGGTGCGGTCAAGCAGAGTCTGCAGAATCGGGCCGGATGCGGTGAGCAGGCGGTCTTCGCCAGCGGCGGCGGCGAGTTCAGCGAATCGTGATCCGAGAACGAAGCGTCCATGCTGGTCGCGGATTACGAAACGATGGCGTTCCAAAGCAATGGCCAGACGATGTGCGGTCGGTCGGGCAAGGCCCGTTTCATTGACCAGCTGGCCGAGGGTGGCAGGCCCTGATTCGAGCGCATCCAATATTTTGACCGTTTTGTCAAGTACTCCGACGCCGGAATGGATATCGCCATCAGCCTGCGGCGACTGATTCTGATCGAGGTTGGGACCCATGAAATCCTTGGTGTCAAAGCGTTCCGGTCCCACGGGGACGCGCAATGTGGAAGAAGTCATATTCCGGATTATGCCATCTCACATATCGAAACGCAAAAGCAGACACCCGTCGAAAACCGACATAGTGGAGTACAGAGGGCCATGTGGAAACGCATGGCTGAAGTAATTTTAGGGCGAAAACGTTGAAATTCCGCCAAAGGAGACAGCATGGGAACCACATTGGCCGAAAAGGTATGGGCTGACCATCTCGTACGGCAAGGCGAAAACGGCGCGCCGGATCTGATTTACATCGACTTGATGCTGATGCATGAGGTCACCAGCCCGCAGGCGTTCGAAGGGCTTCGTCTCGCGGGTCGCAAGCCGCGTCACACGGATTTGCTGATTGCGACGGAAGACCACAACACGCCGACCGTCGACATCGACCGTCCGAACCCCGACAAGACTTCCGCGCTTCAGCTGAGCACACTGGAGAAGAACTGCAAGGAATTCGGCGTCCGTCTGCACCCGCTCGGTGATGCCGACCAGGGCATCGTGCACGCTTTCGCCCCGATTCTGGGCCTCACCCAGCCGGGCATGACCATCGTGTGCGGCGATTCCCACACTTCCACGCATGGCGCGTTCGGTGCCCTCGCGTTCGGCATCGGCACCTCCGAGGTCGAACACGTGATGGCCACGCAGACGCTGTCGCTCAAGCCGTTCAAGACCATGGCCGTGAACATTGAGGGCGAACTGCCCAAGGGCGTGAGCGCCAAGGACATCATCCTCGCCATCATCGCGAAGATCGGCACCGGCGGCGGCCAAGGCCACGTCATCGAATACCGTGGCGAAGCGATTCGCAAGCTGAGCATGGACGAGCGCATGACCATTTGCAACATGTCCATCGAGGCGGGCGCCCGTGCCGGCATGATCGCCCCTGATGAGACGACCTTCGAGTACCTGAAGGGGCGTCCGCACGCGCCTGAAGGCGAGATGTGGGACAAGGCGGTTGCCTACTGGAAGACGCTCAAGACCGATGACGACGCCGTATTCGACAAGGAAGTGACGCTCAACGCCGCCGATTTGACGCCGTTCGTCACTTGGGGCACCAACCCCGGCCAGGGCGTGCCGATCACCGGCAATGTCCCCGATCCGGCCAATATCGCCGACGCTGAGCAGCGCGCAGCCGCCCAGTCCGCCATCGACTACATGGGCTTGAAGCCCGGCCAGCCGATGAAAAGCATCCCGGTGGACACGGTGTTCATCGGCTCGTGCACCAACGGCCGCATCGACGACCTGCGCACCGCGGCGAAGATTATGAAGGGCCATCACAAGGCCGATTCCATCCACCGCGTGCTCGTGGTGCCTGCATCCTCCCGTGTGCGGCTTGAGGCCGAGCGCGAAGGGCTTGACAAGATCTTCAAGGATTTCGGCGCGGAATGGCGCAACGCCGGTTGCTCGATGTGCTTGGGCATGAACCCGGACAAGCTGGTGCCGGGCGAGCGTTCGATTTCCACTTCGAACCGCAACTTCGAGGGACGCCAAGGCAAGGGGTCGCGTACGCATCTGGCGTCGCCCGCCGTTGCCGCCGCAACGGCGATCCGTGGCACGATTTCCAGCCCCGAGGACCTGTAAACCGCAATCCCACGCCAAACAGGCTGAACAACTTAAGACGCATAAACGCGCAATCCGGCCGCTGACAACACGCCCGCGGCCGGTGAAGGCCGGCAGGCAGACGCCGGCCGATGAAAGGAATCGTTATGGAAAAGCTGACCGTGGTGACCGGAACCGGCGTTCCGCTCCGCCGCTCGAATGTGGATACCGACCAGATTATCCCCGCCGTGTTCCTCAAGCGGGTCAAGAAAACCGGGTTCGAGGATGCGCTGTTCTACGCATGGCGCCGCGACCCTGATTTCGTGCTCAACCGCCCCGAATATAAGCAGGGCAAGATTTTGGTCGCCGGACCGGATTTCGGCATCGGCTCGTCGCGTGAACGCGCGGTGTGGGCGCTGCGCGACTACGGTTTCCGCGTGGTCATCTCCTCCCGCTTCGCCGACATCTTCTACGGCAACACCGCGAAGAACGGTGTGCTGGCCGCAATCATGCCGCAGGAAAGCATCGAGCTGCTGTGGAAGTTGCTTGAAGAGGAACCCGGCCGTGATATGACCGTCGATTTGGGTGCGCGTACCGTGACTTGCGGCGACGTGACCCTGCCGTTCGAGGTGGGCGACTACGTGCGCTGGCGTCTGATGAACGGCTATGACGACATCGATTTGACGCTCCAGCATGAGGATGATATCGCCGCCTACGAGAAGATGCGCGCCAAGAAGTTCCCGTTCAAGCCGAAGACGCTGCCGGCCAAGCATTGGCCGGACGTGCCGATCCAGTCCGCGCGTGAGCCCGAGGGGACCAAGCCGTGGGCCGGTCCGATCGGTAGCCGGGAGTAGTCTCCGAGGGGGTGCAGCATAGGCTGTTGGCCGCGGGATCCACATGGGTTCCGCGGCCTTTTGCGTTGCAGACGCGGGTGGCGGGATGCTTGACTACGGGCGCATTGTGCAGGCGAGCGGTTGCGGGAATCCGGTGAATCAACTATTTCTGGGGCGTCGCTCCCGCGGGACTTCAGAAATCACAAGGCGGAAACCAACACCCGTCGGCTGTTGGCGATTTGGCGATTCGCCGCGCCGGATACGGTACGCTTACGGGGACAGCGCAGCCGCATCCGGACGAAACCGGAGCACGTCCCGACCGGAATGGAGCAACACATGGCGAAATACGCGAACGTCGAGGAATATCTTGGCTCAATTGCCGACGAGCGGCATCGCGCCGAATTCAAGGAACTGCTCGACTGGGTGCATGCCACATGGCCGCAGCTGGTCTGCGAAGTCAAATGGAACCAACCCATGTTCATGGACCATGGCACATTCATCATCGGGTTCACCGCGCTGACCAACCATGTGACTGTCGGCTCAGAACCGCGTGCATTCGAGCATGCCATGCCGCTAATAGAGCAGCAGCATCTCAAGCGTGGCAAGAAAACCTTCCAGATTCCGTATGAGCGTAGTGACGCGTGGGAGGTGCTCGAGCAGATTATCGAATTCACCATCGCGGACAAGCACGACGTGCAGACCTTCTGGGATCAGCGCCGTCCCGGATGTTGATATCCGCGGTTTCGTGAGGTAAGCCGCGGGATTAACCGTGAGGCAAGGCGTGGGTTGCGAGGCCTGCGTGGGTTGGCGGCGGATTATCCAAGGAGCGTCTGCGCAGAACCCTAAGCACACGTCAGCTTTCTGCTTCTACCGACGCTGAAGGCCTCGTCAGCGTCGGTAGAAACAGAAAGCCGGGGGGAGCCACAAACAGTATGCTCGTGCTGACCTGTTTGCCCGCTCTGATGGGATTGGTCTACGCGGTTTGGTTCATGCGCCGATGGCAGCTTTGATGCGCCGGGCGAGCGTCGCATCCCACATGGCGCCGGTCGCGCTCATCACCGCATCTGCCCCCGCCTCTCGGTACGCGAGGTAATGTTCCGGCTCGATGACCCCGCCGACGCCGATGATCGCAAAATCAAGCCCGAGGCGCTCGCGAATCGCCGACAGGCGGCGGACCATGTCCAGTCCCGCCCCACGGATCGCGTTCCCGCACACACCGCTGCGGTCGCGCCCCTCGCCGGGAAGCGCCTGATTGCCGGAAGCGTCCACGAGTTTCGCGGAAATCGTGTTGATAGTGGAGAAACCTTGTGCCGTGCCATGTCCGACGGTTTCGCGCACCATGGTCTCGAGCTCGATATCCGAGGGGAAATAGGCGAGTTTGACGATGAGCGGCCGGTCGCCGATCTCGTTCTTGACTGCTTCGGCGATGCGGCCGACCAGATGCGGGTCGTGGCACAGCAGCCGGTTATGGCCTTCGTTCGGGCAGCTCGTGTTCATTTCCATGAGCTGTGCGCCGGTTTCGCATACGAGCCGTGCAGTGGCCACGTGGTCGGCGACGTACTCGTCGGTGCTCATGCCGGCGACGCGTGAGCCTTGGAAACTCGGCACCAACAGCTGTCCGGGGCCGGCGGCGGCGATGGCGTCACGCATATCCGGCTGCCATACATCAGGATCGCGCGACGGCACGCCGAAGGAATTGGAAATGGAAATCGGCAAATCATACCGGGTGTCCGCGAGCACGCCTTCATCGAGTTCGGGGCTGCCGGGGGTGAGCGACCCGTCCGCCGCCTTGGGGTGCACGGCCAGCACGTTAGGGAAAGGATTGCAGCCCCATGCGCGCGACCGCACGGTTTTGTACACGGCCAAATCGAATCCCATACGGAAGGCGGCGGTCGTGAACCGTGAGTTGAGCAGCGGGCCGGCGGGAATGCCGAACGGCAGATTCACCGGGAAACCGAGCACGGTTGCGGGTTCTGTGGGAGTTGCGTGTGTCGCAGCGGTTTCATCGGTTGCCGGAGCCGATTCGGAAGTCGCCGCGGAATTCATCGTGCCGCTGTTGGACGCTGCAGCCTCGCCTTTCAGTGCCGAAGCCTCAGCCGCCAGCGCCTGTGCGAATTGGCCGAACGGCCCGCGCCGGTAATTGTCGTCATAGGTGAGGTTGACGTCATAGAACGGCTCGAATTGCTGGTTGGTCATGCTTGCAAACTCCCGTCATTTGCCTTTCGGCACCCGTATTTGCTCCCAGTATATGGATTGGCGCGATTGGTCGTGGCGATGTGCGGCGCTGATGAGACGATTCGCGCGGCTGATTCAGAATGACCGATTCGGGTGGCATCCCGAAACCGACCGCGCAGTCGATTCCGACCAGCAATCACTCGCAGGCTACGCCGTCGCCGTCGCGGTCGAGTTTCCTCGAATACCCCGGTTGCCCCTGATACAGCGGAGCCTTGCCCGCAGCGCGGACGGCCGAGCAGTTCTGGTAATAGACATCCACGCCGGATTGCTGCGTGGGCGCTGGAGCCGGTGCCGCCTGTGTTTGTGCTGGTGCGGGCGCTGGAGCCGGTGCCGCCTGCGTGGTCTGCGCCGGTTCTGGCGTCTGCTCAAGCTGGCTGTCCGCTTGCGCAGAGGCGACTACGCCGCCGCCATCGGGCACGGTCTGCCCCGGGCAGCCGGACAATACGTTGGTCATCGCGTCTTTCTCAGCCTGCGTCACCCATAGCGCGTACTTGTGCTTCACGCCAATCTGCCGCGCGACATACTGGCAGCGGAACGACTTGTTGGACGGCAGCCAGGACGCCGCGTCGGAATCGGATTTCTGCTGGTTTGCCGGCCCGTCCACCGCGAGCAGATTGTATGGGTCATTCGCCAGTTGCAGCCGCTGGTCAGCGTTGAGCTGCTGCGCGCCCTTTTGCCACGCGTCGGACAACGCGACGACATGGTCGATCTGCACGGCGGTCGACGTATGCTGTCCGCGCACGAAATTGATGGTTTTTCCGGTGTACGGGTCGTTGAGCGTGCCGGTCTTGACCACGCAATCATGCGTGCCGGATTTGAAAGTCACATTCGTCATATCGCGTTTGAGGATGTCGTTGCGCGTGTCGCAGCCGTTGTGATCGACGTCCGACCAGGCGGCACCGAACTGGGTGCGCGCGTATCCGGTCTTGGGTGCGCGCCCTTTAACCGGCAGGGTTGCCAGCATGTCGACGGCGGCGCCGGACGCGTTGGACGATCCTGAATTTGCGTCGGATTGCGCGGATGCGTCGTCTGACGGGCTTGCGCTGGATTCGGGCGTTTCGCTCGGAGGGGCGGATTCGGACGGAGTCGCGCTCTCCGACGCGGAATCGCTTGACAACGCCGATGTATCGCTGTCGGACCCGCCGCAAGCGGACAACGGCAGCAGCATTGTGCCGGCGAGGATTGCGGCAATCAGCTTGGTCAGCGAACGTTCCCGGGAGAACACACCGCGTGGGGTGTTGCGATTATCATCGTGGCGTGCGTGTGCATTGACGAAATTGTTCATGTGACGCTCCTTCACATTCCCTTTCTTCCCTGTGATATCGCCCGAAGGCGGCACATCATCCGAATATTCTATGTCTGTGCGGCGGAGTTCATGCGGCATCTCGCAAGTGTGTCATGGACGGTGTTGTCGTTGTTCTGTGGCGATTGGCGGAAAACCGCTTTTCACGTACGATTCGGCTGGTAGCATGTTCACCGCTTATGCACATGCGGTGTGGCACCATTGGTGATACCAACCAGTAGTGTGTCAGCGTCGGCCGCCCATTGGGGCGACAGACGTGTCCGGGCAAGGGAATCGAAAGAGGTCGACGTGGTCGAAGAGAAAGATGATGTGCTCCATGTTGAAGGCGGCAAGCCGCTCCATGGCACGATCAAGGTTCGCGGAGCCAAGAATTTCGTAAGCAAGGCCATGGTCGCCGCGCTACTCGCGCCCGGTAAGTCCGTCTTGAAGAATGTGCCGGAAATCCGCGATGTCCACGTGGTGTCCGATTTGCTGCGCCTGCACGGCGTGGACGTGAATGTTGACGGCAAGAACGGCATCGTCACCATCGACGCCACCCACGTCAAACTCGCGGATGTCGCCGATGTGGACACCTTGTCCGGGTCCTCGCGCATTCCGATCCTGTTCTCCGGCCCACTCGTGCATCGCTTGGGCGAGGCGTTCATCCCGGCGCTCGGCGGTTGCAATATCGGCGGGCGTCCGATCAACTTCCATCTCGACACCCTGCGCAAACTCGGCGCCGATGTCGACAAGGAACACAAGGACGGCATCCATATCACCGCTCCGAACGGCCTGCATGGCGCGAAAATCCATCTGCCGTACCCATCGGTTGGGGCCACCGAGCAGACCCTGCTGGCGGCTGTGCTCGCCGAAGGCAAGACGGAACTGTCCGGCGCGGCCATCGAACCGGAAATCATGGATTTGGTCGCAGTTTTGCAGAAGATGGGCGCAATCATCTCCGTGGATGTGGACCGCACCTTCCGCATCGAAGGCGTAGAAAAACTCCAAGGCTTCACCCACACCGCACTGACCGACCGCATCGAAGCCGCTTCCTGGGCTTCGGCGGCGCTCGCCACCCGCGGTGACGTGTTCGTCAAGGGGGCCACGCAGGCCGACATGATGACCTTCCTCAACGTGTTCCGCAAGGTCGGCGGCAAATTCGACATCACCGACGAGGGCATCCGCTTCTGGCATCCGGGCGGCGATTTGCACCCGGTGGCCATCGAGACCGATGTGCACCCCGGCTTCATGACCGACTGGCAGCAGCCGCTCGTGGTCGCGCTGACCCAGGCGAAAGGCCTGTCGATTGTGCACGAGACCGTGTACGAGAACCGTTTCGGCTTCACCAAGCCGCTGGTACAGATGGGTGCGACCATTCAGCTGTACCGTGAGTGCCTTGGCTCGTTGCCCTGCCGTTTCCAGCAGCGCAACTATAAGCATTCCGCGGTGATTTTCGGGCCGACCCCGCTGACTGGGCGCGACATTGACGTGCCGGATTTGCGCGGCGGTTTCAGCCATCTGATTGCGGCGCTCGCGGCTTCCGGGCCGTCCGACGTGCATGGGATTTCGCTGATTGATCGCGGATACGCCGACTTCCGCGGCAAGTTGCTCGCGCTTGGGGCTGATATCGACTGACGTAGGCATGGTGCTTGACGCTAGGTGCTCTGTACTCGGCGGCTGGTCCGGTAGGTCTGGACCGAGATGTTGCCGGGTTAGCTGATCCCGATGGCTATTGGTACTGATGGTGCCGTTCTCCGATGTGGAGGGCGGCACCATGTGTTTTCGGGCGGTATCTGGACGCGGTGTGATGGGGAAGTCGCACGGCGGGCAGATGACGGATGACAGCAACGAGCCGATACCTATCGTCAGCCGCGTGTCGCGATGTTAAGATGGCGCTCAGTTGAGAAGTACAGCCCGGAAGACGAGCGTTGTTGTTCGGTGGGATTCGGGGCGCTGAGACGAAGGGATTCGCCATGTATTGTGGGCACTGCGGATGGAAGAACACCGATGATGCCAAGTTCTGTGCGTCATGTGGCAACCCCCTGCGTCAATCGGGTGCGGGGCAAGCAGCGGCGCAAACCGCGGTACAAACCCAGCCCGGTCAGGTGATGGCACCTGATGACTCTCCGGCTTCGGCTCCGGATCCTGTACGTCCAACAGCGTCGCCATCATCCATCGAACCGAATGCCACTGCATCGAATACCCCTGTGGCTGCCACACACCAGCCCAAAGCCATCATCGCGGCGATTGTCGCAGCGGTGCTTGTCGTCGCAGCGGGTGTAATGGCAGGCCTTACATATCATGCTGAACTCTGGGGCGGCAAGACCTTGCCTGATATCGCTGCAGCCAGTGCGAACGCCGGAAAACAAACAGGAAAGGCGAAAGCTGCCGTCACTGCGGATTCCGTGGTCGCGCAGTTGAAGGCCAAAGGCATCACTTCAGCCAAGCGCCAGGAATTTTCCGGGGCTGAGAAAGGCGCCTTCCTCGGGTATGGCAACGCCAAGGCCGGGCAGCGCGTGCGGTCCGGTTCCAGTGTGGTCGTACGTGAATCCGCAGGGCCCGGCGTCCCGAGCAATGTCGAACATGCGAAAGCCAGCACGGCAGTCACCATACTCAAGACCATGGGCGTGCCGGTTCACACCAAGCAGATCGCAGTGAGCTCCTCCTCAAAACTCGCCGGTGGCACGGTCGTTGCGACCTACCCGCTGGCCGGTCAGGCGGTCACCGACGCAACCACCGGCATCTACGTCGGCGTTGCGGCGAAAACCGACGGCAAGACCCCGGCCATCCCCTATGACGCCATCGGTACGGATATCAACAGCGTGAAAGACATACTCGCCAAAGCGGGCGTAAACGTCATCGCCAAGCCGCATTTCTCGTCCAAGAAGAACGTCGGCAAACTGGTCTCTTCAAGCCCGGCGCCCGGCACTGTGCTGTCCTCGGGCGAAAGCGTGACGCTGTACTACGGCATCGGCGCCGACAAGGTGCAGGAGGCGACCGTAGGGCAAAGCAATGCCCCGTATTTCTACGCTTCGGAACTCAACGACACGGTGACTGGCACGTATTGCAAGAGCGCTGTGACCGACGTTGCAAAAGATTGCATCACGCTCGCGCAGGATGAAAACGGCTCGGTATACCGCGTCACGGCGAAAGACACCGGCACAAGCAGTGATGGGCACAGCAACGACATCCTTACCATGTGCTTCCCCTTCGCGGACGGCAACGCCGGCGACATCGGCACCTGCTCGTACGGCGGCTCGCAACTGCCGGCAGGGGAGGGCGGCATGGCGAAGCGCCTGATCGCCAAGCAGTGGGGCGCCTTCGATTTCGGCGAGCTCGGCGGCTCACCAAGCTGCGGCACCGCCATGTTCTCCCCGTACGATGAAGGCTGCAACGCCAGCAAACAGGTCGTGCAAGACTCCCATGACATGTCCGGAGCAACCTTCGACATGCGCGGCTTCTACGTGTTCTTCGCTTCCGGAGCGAACCTGGACGCCATCGAGAAGAGCGGGTATTTCGACGACAGCGCGCTCGCGGCTGCGAAGAAAGGTTCGAAGCCGGACACGTCCCGCCCGTTCATCCTCGCCCGTGACGCCTCGCAATACGACACCACCAGTGTCCCGTACAACAAGGCGCCGGTGCCGTCCGGGCAGACGCTGGTGCAGGACCCCTTCGTCCCCGGAGTCGGCGAGTTCTCTGCGTCCGTGAAGTTCAAGCCCGCCCCGACCGACGCGAACGCCTACTATCTCGTCGAATCCGGCCAGCCCGACTGGCAGAGCCTGCCCGACTGCGACGCCAACGGCACAGTGTCCGAAGCCGCCGCGCAAGAGCAGGGATTCTGGCGCCAGGTGCAGGGGAAGTATATTTTCTCCGTTGGTGCTGGCGCATGGTCAACGATAATGACGGTTAATGCAGATGGCACATTCTCTGCTGATTATCACGATTCCGACCTTGGGGTAACCGGCGATGGATATCCGAATGGATCCAGATCGATCGCGTCCGGCACAGGTAAGTTCAACTATTCCAAGCGCAACGATGATGGCTCGTTCAGCATGACATGCGACCAAAAGGCGTTCCACCAGAACGGCACCGTCGGCGACGTGACCATCAAGGACGGTGTCCGGGTGGAAACAGTTGACGGCATCTATGGGCTGACCCCGTGCAACACATTCACCGTGTATCCGACCGGATACGCGACCAGCGCGCTGAGTGACGACGTGAAAAGCTGGATGTATGGCGTGATCGGCAATCCGCTCCCATCGACGCTGGCCGGTCCGCTCATCGTCAATGACAGCGGCACGTTCGCCTTCATCTACGACCAGAACTGATGACGGAGTGGCTATCTTCTGGCAGTGTATTGAAATCTTTTTTGAACTGATTGGTTCAGAATAATGATTCAAGGATCGGCCAGATTTTTCGTTAGCCCATCGGAACTGGTGAAGCGTTTGTCGATACGAGCATCCTCCTGTTGCATGGCCTCGACGCTTGTCAGACTTTCTCGTCTGATTTGAACGGTATACCGTTCTCACGGATGGATTGCCGCGGAAATACGCTGAAAGGCAGGTGATATTCCGGGTAGGCCATTCTGCGCGCATTGCGATTCGCTCCCGGGAGATCTCGCGCGGTCCGGTCGAGAACGGGTAAACTCCCGGATTCTTGCGGGAGTTTACGGCAGATATGCGAATACGGTGCTGTTCTCCCAAAATCGGCTTTTGGACCGTTTTTCAGAACCGCGGAATTCCAACGTTCTTGTTGGGAGATTATTTGTCAGGGCACCGGATTGCGCAAAACTCCCACGTCCCGTGCGGGAGTTTAGCCGCGAATCGCATGATTCGCCGAGTTCTCCCGCAGGAACGTCCCTTTCGGTGGCGACAGGGCAATCAAATCAAACCAAGCCGGCTGAACGCGTGAGCGAACCCGTCATCCTCCACACTGTCGGTGACCATGTCCGCCGCCTGCTTGATCTCCTCGATTCCGTTGCCCATCGCGACGCTGGTGCCGGCTGCGAGAATCATTGCCATGTCGTTGCCGCCGTCGCCGAGCGCGATGGTGTCTTCGATGCGATACCCGAGTGTGCGCGCGACCTGTGCCACGGCGGTGCCCTTGTCGACGCCGGGGATCAGCAGCTCCCCGTGATTGTCCGAGATCTTGCCGTACGTGCCCGGCACGGCGGTAAACCACCGGCTGAGCGCCTTGCACGTGTCCTCGAACGACGTCGGATTGCCACGATCAGCGAAATACGAGCCTTTGCTCGCCCTGATGGATGCGCCGAGGCTCTGCCCGTGTGTGTCGAGATCCTCGATGACATGCCAGCGGGACGCGAACTGCGGATCCTTCCACGCGGAGCCTTTCGCCTGCAGATACTGCATGTACCCGCGCGACACGTACATGCCGTCCGGCCCCTGCCACTGGTAGTTGCGGATGTCGTGCTCCCGGAAGTACGCGGTCGCCACATCGATGACCTCGGGGCTGATTAGATGTTCGAACAGTGTGCGGCCGTTGATGTCCGCCCGCGCCCCGGCGACCGAGACCACGCCATCGAAGCCGAGGTCGAGGATGCTCTGCTCGATTTTCATGAGCGACCTGCCGGTGCAGATGAACAGCAGATGCCCATTGCGCTGGGCCTGCCGGCACGCGTCGACGGCCGATTGTGGCACGTGATGGTGCTCGTCGGCCAGCGTGCCATCGATATCGATGAACACGAGCTTGCTGCCGGTAGGCGCATGCTGACCGGATATGCGCGGTTCGGCAGACACCTGTCGGTCGTCCGGTGACACATTGCTGCGATTTCTGCTGTCTTTGCTGTCTCTGTCGCCCTTGCCGCACATGCAGTTCACACAGTCCATGATGCCCATGTCGTCCCTGCGGTTCATGCCATTCGCATCGCTGATATCGCTCATACCGCCACCGTACCGCCCACCACAGTCAGATTCCTGGCGATTGAACGCCGGGAATCCGCACAACGCCAGTTTTCTATTGACGTCATCAATCCGCCGCTGACAATCAGTCGAACCCCGACGGATTGACGGATTTCATGCGCTCGCAGCCCTCAGCCCCTTCTGTCACTGCCTTGGCTGGCGGTTGCGGCACAATGGTGGTATGACTTCGAAAGGCAAACCATCGCCGCGCAGCGCGGTCAAGCCGCTGAGCGACGAACAGGTCGCGAAACTCGCCCAGCGTCATCATCTGGTCGATCCGACCAAGGAATACCCGACAGGCCCGCGTACCCCGAACGATGCGGAAATCAACGCGCAGAACCCGAAAGCCACCGCCCGCCTGCTCAAAGGCGTGTCCGTGGTGCTCAGCCAGCGCAGCAAAGTGTACGCGTGGGGCTTGGAACATGTCCCGGAAACCGGCCCGTTCATCACCGCCGCCACACACGTGACCATGTACGACGTCTTCGTCCCGATGATGAGCTTGTTCCACCTTGGCCGCCGTCCGCGATTCATGGCCAAGGCAGAAATGGCACACTGGCCGGTCATCGGCAAATGGTTCCAGATCGTCGGCATGCAGCCGGTACCAAGACGTTCCGGCAAAGCGAAAGCCATCGAAGCGGAATCCATCAACATCCTCACATCCGGGCGCCCGCTGACCATCTGGCCGGAAGGCACCCTCACCCGCGACCCGCAGAAATGGCCGATGAGCATGAAATCCGGCGTCGGATACATCGCGCTCGAAGCCTCACGTCGCCTCGGCTACCAAATCCCGCTGTACTGCTCGGTCACATGGGGTGCGGCAAGCATCAACCAATGGTGGCCGTGGCCGCGCAAGAACGTCGTCATGTGCTATGACGACCGGCTTGATTACGCTGATCTGCTCGCCACCCAGGATTCGTGGGGTGACGAGCCTCCTGTCGAACTCGCCCAAGCGCTCGCCGACCGTGTGCGCGCCCGGATGGAGACCGTCATGGCCGAAATCCGCGGCGAACAACCGCCAGCCGAAGGATACTGGGATTACCGCACGATGAGCCGCAAGCCACGTCCGCAGATTTCTTTCCGACGCGAGGGCGGCGAGACGCCGTTCATCGCGGCCACGCAGGGCGCCGCACCGGCTTCAGCCGCGTGATTTAGGCGTTTGCGCACGACTTTCTTCCAGTACTCTCACTTCGCATTCGCGCGTGCATAGGCGGGGGCGAGTACCATGAACCCCAGCACTACGGAGTCTGCCCGCAGCAGGCGGGCTCCGGCGGCGGCAGCGACAACCGCCACGACCACAATCAGACGCCGCAACACGTCTGCAAGGAGATTGACATGACAAACATCACCGTCTTGGGTGCAGGAGCATGGGGAACCGCGTTCGGCCAAGTCCTCGCCGATGCGGGCAACACCGTGACCATGTGGGCGATCGAGCCGGAAATCGTCACGGACATCCATGAGCATCACCGCAACTCGTATCGTCTGCCCAGCGTCGAACAACTCCCGGCGACCATGGACGCAACCGGTGATCGCGCGCAAGCGGTGGCGAATGCGGATATCATCGTTGTTGCGATTGCGGCACAGTTCGCCCGCGTCGCACTCGCCGAATTCAAGGATCTGATTCCGTCCACAGCGCTCGTCGTCTCCCTGATGAAAGGCATTGAACGCACCACAGGCAAACGCATGGACGAAGTGGTGCGCGAATCCCTGAACCTTCCCGCGGAGCGCTTCGTCGCGATTTCCGGACCGAACCTGAGCAAGCAGGTCGCCGACCGCCAGCCTGCGGCCACGGTTGTCGGCTGCGCTGATATCGCCAACGCGCGCACTGTCGCAAAAGCCTGCGAAACCAAGTATTTCAAGCCTTTCGTCACCACTGATGTCATTGGCCTGGAAATGTGCGGGTCACTCAAGAACGTGGTCGCGCTCGCCGTCGGCATGGCTCGGGGAGCCGGGTACGGGGAGAACACGGCCGCGATGATTGAGACTCGCGGTCTGGCGGAATTGACGGCGTTAGGCAAGGCTGCGGGCGCTGACCCGAAGACCTTCGCGGGACTCGCCGGCGTGGGTGATCTGGTCGCCACCTGCGGATCCCCGCTGAGCCGTAACTACACCTTCGGCGCAAATCTGGGCAAGGGTCTGAGCGTCGAGGAAGCCACGAAGGCAAGCAATGGCGTCGCTGAAGGCGTGCCGACCACTGATGCGGTGGTTGCGCTTGGCCGCCAGCTCGGCGTACCGACCCCGCTCGCCAACGCGATGAGCGATGTGTTGGACAAGGGCATCTCCTGCGCCGACATGCTGGGCGAGTTGTTCGGCGGCGACATTACTGAGGAGTAACGCCACCGAGGAGTGACATTACTGAGGAGTGACGCCGCCGAAAAGCGACATCACCGAACGGTGTCGCTGCACGGGCAGTGGCGCCGTAAAGATTTCCGGCGATTCGTGCCCGCCAGCGGCCGCCGAACCATGGTTCGCGCTATGGTTGCGGCAGACGAACGCGCAGCGATCCGCCGCCACGAGGTCTATTCGAAGTCAAGGTGAGAAACCGGGCGCCCGCGCAAAGGCGGGGAACTGCCCATAACGTAAAGGATGATCATGACGAAGCAACGCATTATGGTGCTGTACGGCGGCAAGGCCGACGAACATTCGATTTCCTGCATTTCGACCGCCGGTATGCTCAATGCGCTTGATACCGAGCGTTTCGAGCCGGTTCCGGTGGGTATCACCAAGGACGGCAAGTGGCTGGTCGGCGGAACCGACCCGCGCACCTTCTCGCTGGATGGCGGTGAACTCCCGGTCGTCCAGGCCAGTGCCGACGCGCGCGAAGTGGTGCTTGACCCGGCGCGTGGGGCGGATGGGTTCTTCGCCCGCGAACAGAACGGAACGCTGACTTCCCTCGGCCATATCGACGCGGTGTTCCCGGTGCTGCACGGCCCGTACGGCGAGGATGGCACGGTTCAGGGCCTGCTTGAGATGATGGGTGTGCCGTATGTGGGTTGCGGTGTGTTCGCTTCCGCCGCTTGCATGGACAAGCATTTCACGAAGGTGCTGCTCAACGCCGCCGGCATCGCCACGGCTCCGGGCATCACCCTTGACACCCGCGATTTCGATGCGGCCGACGGGTTCGCCACCCAAGGCGAGGCGCTGATCTGCCAGGTGCGGGAGGCGGGGCTCGCATACCCGCTGTTCGTCAAGCCGTCGCGCGCCGGTTCAAGCTTCGGTGTGACGAAAGTCGAGCATGAGGGCGATGCCGCCGAACTGGCTGCCGCCGTGTTCGAAGCTTCCCACCACGACTGGAAGGTGCTGATTGAGCAGGGCATCGACGCGCGTGAAATCGAATGCGCGGTGTTCTCGCCCAAGCCGGGCGGACAGCCGCGCGCCAGCTGGCCGGGTGAGATTGTGCTCGACCGTCGCGACGATGGCGAGGACCAGTTCTACGACTTCGACAGCAAGTACATGGACGCGCAGGCATCTCACGTCGAGGTGCCGGCCAAGCTGCCACAGGAGACGCTCGAGCTGGTGCGCAGCACCGCGATTAAGGCGTTCAAGGCTGTTGACGGCGCCGGATTGAGCCGCGTGGACACCTTCGTGACGAAGGACGGCTCGGTGATGGTCAACGAAATCAACACGATGCCGGGATTCACGCCGATTTCCATGTACCCCAAGGCCTGGGCCGCGACCGGTCTGCCGTATGGCGAGCTGATTTCCCAGCTGATTGACGGGGTGCTCAAGCACTGAAACCGCCGTCGTACGCAAGCCGGCGGAACTTGCAGCCGCTCGGCTTGCTTCGCGCTTGAAGCATCCCTTGCTATGATGAACCTCACCAGTGCTTTGCGGCGAGGGCTGAGCATGTGGACAGTGGTCGGACAACGCAAGGGATGCTCATGACGTGGATGAATGATAACAATCAGCCGGATGACAGCCAGTCAGGTGACAGCCAACTGGACGGCTGCCGGCAGGACGGCAACGGGACAACGGAATCTCAGCAGTCGGCGCAGCCGCAGATGCCGTCTGCGCCGGAGGGACAGCCATATCAATCGGCCCCGCAGCAAGTGCCAGTGAATTCGGCGGCGCCATTACCGTATACTGTGCCGTATGCTGTGCCGCCGCAATCGCCGGTGTCGCCAGTTGCTCCCGGTCCGTGGGCCATGGCGTATCCTCCGGCGATGGAGTATCCGCCAATTCCACAACCCGCTCCGCAGCAGGTTCCTATGGCTCAACCATACGGGCAACAATACCGGGCGATGCCCCCGCAATACCCCGCTGTGCCGCCGCAGATGCCGCAGTCTGCACCGCAACCGCAATTCCAGACCCTGCCGCCGCAACCCCGGTCAGTGTCACAGCCACAACAAGCACCGCAATTCGAGCAGACGCCACAATCCCAGCAATCCCCGCAGGGTCAGCAGACTCCGCAGTCATCTTTGCCTCCGCAACAGCCGTCGCCGTCCCCGCAACCGCCTTATCAGCCGGCATACTCTGGATATCCAACGTACCCAACGTACCCGGCATACCCAACGTACCCGCCGTATCTTCCGCAGGTCTTCCCGCCCGCCCAATTCGCGCAGATACTTCCTCAGCAGTGGCAGGCATGGTGGCAGGCGAAGCGCCGCACGCAAGCGGCGAAACACGACTACTCAATCATCGGCTGGGCGCTGATACTCATCATCGGGGTGTGGCTGGTCGGCGCGTCCCTCGTGACCGTCGGCGTCGCCTTGTCCCACAATGGTGAAAACATCCCCACCGGTTTGCTTCTTCTGCTGAGCAACCTGCCGTTGTATGCCATCGCGATGCCCCTGTCGTTGCTTGTGTTCCGCAACGTGCCGAGGCTGGCGACCAAGCGGTTCGACATGTCGCCCGGCACATTCATCAAGCTGTTCGTCGCCATTGTGCCGATCATGTATATCGGCGCGATTATCGGCAATCTCGTCTCCGCGCCGTTTTCAGGCGACGACCAGGATACGCTCGAATCGGCGTTGGTGAATACGGACTATTTCTCCCTGTTTCTGTTGACCTGCGTGTGCGCCCCGATTTTCGAGGAGTGGATCTTTCGCAAGGAAATCATCGACAGAACCCGCAAATACGGGGAAAAGACGGCGATTGTGGTGTCCGCGCTGTGCTTCGGACTGTTCCACGGCAATGTGCGGCAGTTCTTCTACGCATTCGGTCTTGGCTTGATTCTCGGATACATGTATGTGCGTACGTCGAAACTGTGGTATTCGATGCTCATGCATGCGCTGGTCAATCTCAACGGCGGAGTCATTTCGATTTGGGTGACGTCCCGTATCGACGACAAAGCGCTGATGCGCGCAATGGAACAGTCCAACGATGCTGCGATGCGTGAGGTGCAGCGCCAGATGGGCGGACTGATTATCGTCGGTGTCTATGTGCTAATCATGTTGGCGTTGTTCATCGCGGGCATCGTCATTCTTGTGCGCAACCGTAAGCGTTTTGTCTTCTTTGATGCGCCCGAGCAGCTTGAACAGGGTACCGGCGTGAAGACGGCGCTCGGCAATCCCGGCATGATCGTGTTCCTCGTCGTCGGCACCCTCATGACCATCAGCGCGTTGGTGATGTCGAAGATTCCGGCGGAGGGATCGTTCGGCGTCGATGATGCGGGTTCGGCAACTATCCTGCCACAGATGCTCGGAGCACTGATCGGCTGAGGGTGCCGGCGTTCCGCCTGTGCCCTGTCGGAGTGTGTTGGAGCTTCGCCGGAGTTCTGCTGGGTCTCCGCAACGCCGTTTTCCGCAGTTTTGATATCGCTGAAATCAATGCCGCTGAAACCCGTTGTGTGAGGATTGGCTCGCGCAATGGGGGTCGTGGTGGTCGCGCTCTGCCGGATTGGCGGGGTCTCAGGTGGTTGTGTGAGGATTTGCTCACACAACCGGATGGATGCCTTTCAGCTCATTCCCCGGTCGCGGCGCGCTGCTCGAGGAACTCCTCGCCGGCCAACGACCGGACCGCCGCATCTCTCACGGTGGACGCGAAGATGCCGGGCTTGGCGAACACCATGATTTCGCCCTCGACCCCATACGGGGAGAAGCCGGTGAACTTGACAAGCGGTGGGTTCCCGTCCGCCGCATATTCCGCCGTCGCCTTGCCGACTGTGGCGATCATCCGTATGGAGGCGGCATCGAGGTCGGTTCCTGATTTCAGTGTGAACGGCACGGTGACGCACCCTTCGCTCGCTTCGGTTACGCGCTCGAGCGATGAGGTGTTCAGCACGGAATTGGGGATGACGATTTCATCGCCGCTGCGGGCTTTGACCACCGTGTGCCGCCAAGTGATGTCTTTGACTACGCCTGTCGTACCGGCTACGGTGACCAAATCACCGGGCTGAATCACTTTGCCCAGCATCAGCCCGAATCCGCCGATGACATTCGCGATGGTGTCTTTCATACCGAGGGAGATCGCGACGCCTCCAACGCCGAGCGCGGTGATCAGCGTGGTCGGATTGATGCCGAACACCGGTTGCAGCACGATGGTCACGGCAATCACCCAAATCAGGACGCGCGCCAGATTGATGAAAATCGAGGCGCTCGGCACTTGCGAGCGGTCAAGCAGCGTACGCAGTCCCCGGCTGACGAGTTTTGAGATGATGACGGCGGCGATGATCACTGCCGCCAGCCAGATGAGTTTGCCCGCGTTGGCGCTTAGCCACGCGATGATATATTCGACGATGCCCATGTTTCCTCGATTCCCGGGTTACCAACGCCGGTGCAGTGCCGATACCGTATTCGGATACCGCATTTGGATACCGCATAAATCCGGCAGAACCAATCCGGCAAATCAGATCCGTTCCGTTCCCGTTCCAGTATCTTGTATCTTGCGCCATCGCGTCGCGACTGTGCGCCCGTTCGCGGCCGATTCGCACAGAATCAACGAATTGCCGGCAATCGTGTTGCGGGCATGGCTCGCAGAACTGGAAGAATCGCCGCCATGCCCTGTCACGGTGTCGAACGGTTCTCGATTACGATGATGGTATGGGCAACATCGTCGATTATGTGCGCACCGATTTCCGTACCTTCGCCGAGCATCCGTTCTCCGCTGTTGATTCCTTGGTGCTCAGCGAGCTGTCGTATATCCGTTTGCCGTTGGTGGTCCCGGTGTTCGGGGCGGCGCGTTCGATTGACACCATCGCGTTGACAAGAGTGTTGCGGGCGGAGGATTTTCCGATGATGTTCGCCGCCGACTCCCAGCAGGTCAACAGCGCTCGTCTTGATTTGTTGGTTGCCGTCGCTGAAAGCCCGAGATTCCGCGGCTTGCGCGTGGGCGAGTACATCCAGCGCGACGATGTCGACCGTGAGCAGCAGTTCGCCGCGATGACCTTCGACCTTGGTGATTGCACCGGAATCCGTGGGTCTTTTGGCCCGGGCGGTCTGTTGTATGTCGCCTTCCGCGGCACCGACGGCACGCTGCTCGGCTGGAAAGAGGACTTCAATATGGCGTTCCGCTGCCCAGTCCCGTCGCAGGAGTCGGCGGCGAAGTACCTTTCCTCAATCCTTGACCGGTCGGCGGGCGTACCCGGCGGCGATGCCTCCGCCGTGATGGTGGGCGGACATTCGAAGGGCGGCAATATGGCGGTGTACGCGTCGGTTCGTATGGCTGCGCGCGATTTGGATGCCATGCAGTGGCTCGCGGATGAATCCGGCGGATCGCAGTTGCCGATGATTGAGGCGACGTCAATGGCGGGCCGCCGGACATCCGACAAGCAGTTGCGCATCGGTAGCGCCGACCCCGGTGACGCCGGCAATATCAGCCGGGGCGTCCAAGACAGCCAAAACCTCCCCACTGACGGCACCGTCCAACACGTTCAACCGACCCAACGTAACCGGTACGCCGCGCGTATTCGCCGGGTGTTCTCCCATGACGGTCCGGGATTCCCCAAGCGGCTCGAATCCGCGGCGTTTGATGCGGTGGCGTCGCGTGTGGATAAAACCGTTCCGCAGTCATCGGTCGTCGGCATGCTGATGGATGACGGTCTGCCACACCGGGTCATCGAAGCCGATGCCGTCGGTATCATGCAGCATCTGGGCATGTCGTGGCAGGTGCAAGATGGCGAGTTCGTCGCGGCGCCCGGATTGTCGGCGACCGCGATGTTCGCCGGCAGCACGGTCAACGCATGGATGCTCGGTATCGACCCGGCTGACCGTCGGAAGGTGATCGACGAACTGTATGTGATTTTCTCGACTCCCGGCTACCGCAGTTTCGGTGAGCTTGCAGAGCATTGGACGACAGCGCTCCCGGTGATTATCGATGCCACGCGCAAGACGGACCGTGAGACGCGTCGGCTGGTCGCCGGTGTACTGGCCGCGTTGCCGGCGACGGCTTGGCGCAACTTGCCGCAGGTTCCGCAACTGGTGATTGATTCGCTGCGTTGACGGTTCGCGATAACAAAACGTTCGTCGCGCCGGCAGCCGAATCTTGGCAGCCGAGTCCAAGTAGCCATGTCCTGACAGTCAAGCCCCGCCGGCTCTGTGAGCCGCCGACTATTGGATGCGCGGCGCAGCAGACGGGTTGAACACCCGCTTCCAATAGCCAAGCATGTCGGTTTTCGACAGGCTCAGATACATGCTCATGGCTAGTGCGGCGGCATCGTCGTTGAGCAGGTCTTCCGGCTTGATGCGGCCCGACAGTTCCGGCCAGCGCCGCAGAATGCCGAACATGCCGCCGATGGCGAAGTCAAGCATGAGGTCGGTTTTCAAATCCAGTTGCTGCGGGTCGATTTGCAGGATACTCATCAGGTTGAGCCGCGAGAAGTCCCGCAGGGATGCAAGCAGTTCCGCCGAACCGTGCGGCCCGGTGACCAAGGACAGCCGGTCAAGCCGTTCGCGTTGCTCCGGCGACTGCAAAACATTGGCGACATTTGTCCGCCAAGCTGTTTCCGGGTCGGTGCCTGACTGTGGCAGCGAAACCGGGGTGTTCTCCACCATGTGCAAGATCGCGGCGTCGGCGAGTTCGGGCAGACCGCTGAAATGGTAGTAGAAGGAGTTGCGGTTGACGTCGGCTTCGTGCACGATGTCGGTGACGGTGATCTTCCGGTATTCGCGTGATGCGAGGAGGTCCCAGAATGCGTTCTCCATGCGCTCCTTGGCGGGAAGGATTTCCGAGTCTCGGCGTGGCCTTGCCATACGTGCCTGCTCCTTTTCTTGGGATTGTGGCGTCCGCTGCACCACAGGTCACCATTGTCGCATTATTGATTGACGTTGCCGAAGATGGACAAGAGAGGGGGTATTGATATCGCGGATATTGGAAGGTTGCGGAATCCTGGTGTCACAATCACCGTCCACCACTAACGACTCGATGCATCTCGGTGGGGCTTTCACCGGGACGACCAGTAAAACAAGCAAGAAATCGGTTCCGGCACGGGTACTTTGTCGCTGATTCGCTCGAACTGGTCGAGGAACTCCGGTGCGGGCTTATGCTCTGGTTTGGCGTTACACCGTGAGATGCCACGTTTCCTGTATTGTGGATAGCCGGATGTGTCTGACGTACAGTCATCAGGTGTGTTGTATCGAGCAACGCGTCACAATGGCATCCGGCACGAATCCGCATTCCGCGATGCTCGCGTTTGAAGGCATCGGCGGATGTGATGAGAAGAAAGGCAGACGGCATGCAGGTATTGGAATTCGTGGAGCGGCTGTTCCTGACATGGGCGTTGTACAGCTGTATCGGCTGGATTTGGGAGACCGGGCTGTCAATCGTCGTGCGCCGTCGTTTCGTCGACAGGGGTGTCCTGATCGGACCGCTGTGCCCGATATACGGCTTCGGGGCGCTGCTGGTCCTGTTCCTGCTCAACGATGTGACCAATCCCGTCGCGTTGTTCCTCAGCAGCGGCGTTGTCGCATGTACGTTGGAATACATCTCCTCATACGTCATCGAAAAGCTGCATCACGTCAGATTGTGGGATTACAGCAACAAGCCGTTCAATATCAACGGCCGCGTATACCTCAACGGCTTCATTGCGTTCGGAGCCGGTGCGACGCTGGTCAAACTCTTCGTACAACCATGGTTCATGGGGATTGTCCGTCAGTGGACGCCGCTGGCCTTGCATATAGTATGCGGCGTCATCGCAGTGCTGCTCATTGTGGACGTCTCGTTGACCGCGGCATACTCGTGGAGCTTCGACACCAAACTCAAACGCATCAGCGAAGATGTCAATGCGGTGCATGCCGAACAGGTCGCGAATCTTGACGAGAAGGTGGTCACGGCGAGTGAGCGTCTCGAGGAGCGCAGGCGCGCTGTGCTCGATTCGCATGTGTCGCATACGCTCAATTGGCAACAGCGACGATTGATGCAGGCGTTCCCCGCCATGCGTTCAGCGCGCGACAATGCGATCATCGACCAGCTGCGCGAGAGCATGGAAGGGTTGCGTTCCGGCCATCGGACGCGCGATACACGGCATGACGGCGATGATACGCGCGCTGACAAGTAAACTAAGTAACGCTTGCGGGCAGGGCGTCCCGTCGAAACCCCCGTGCAGTGCGAAGACCAGAATCGTCAGGCTTGCGCGCCACCCTGTTCACGGCATGTCTGGCCCAAACGGCGGGACAAGGTAATCGGGTCAAGCAGTTGGTCGAGACGACCGTCGGGCATGTCGGTGCGCTCGCCGGCGACTTCGCGGACCGTGCGCTTGGTACGCAACGCCTCTTTGGCGATGGCCGCGGCACGCTCATAGCCGATTTCGCTGTTGAGCGAAGCCGAGATAGACGGCGATTCGGCGGCAAACTGGCGCCCCTGCTCGAGGTTGACGGTGATGCCGTCCACGCAGTTGAGGCGGAAGGTGCGCATCGCATTGCCCAGCAGGCGGATGCCTTCGAGCAGCGTATGCACGGCGACCGGTTCGAAGGCGTTGAGCTGCAGCTGGCCTTCGGCGCACGCCCAGTTGACGGTCGTGTCCATGCCGAACACGGTGAAGCAACACTGGTCCACACACTCTGGGATTACTGGGTTCACCTTGCCTGGCATAATGCTCGAGCCAGCCTGACGTGGGGGCACATTGATGTCGTTGAATCCGCAGCGTGGACCGGAGTTGAGCAGACGCAGGTCGTCCGCAGCCTTCTTCAGGTGCACGGCGAGGTTTTTCAGCGCGGACGAGGTGTCGACGAACGCGCTCATATCGCTGGTTGCGGCGATCGGGTCAGGTGCGGCGGTCACCGGATAGCCGGTAATTTCACCGAGGTGCTCGATTGCGGACTTGCGGAAGCGGATATCCGCGCAGATGCCGGTGCCGATGGCAGTGCCGCCCAGGTTCATCACCGCGAGTTCAGGCTCCAGCTTGTCAAGGGATGCCTTGTCGGCCTTGAAATACGAGGCGAAGGCGTGGAATTCCTGACCGTAGGTCATCGGGACCGCATCCTGGAGCTGTGTGCGACCGATGGTCACATCGTTGATGTGTTTGTCGGCGAGCTTGTGGAATGCGCGGGCGAGCAGGCGGCATTCCTCGATCATCGGCTTGAGTGCGGTGATCAGGGCGAGACGGCATGCGGCCGGGTAGGTGTCGTTGGTGGACTGCGACTTGTTTACGTGGTCGTTCGGGTGGATGTACCCGTAGTCGCCGCGCTGGTGGCCGGCGAGTTCGAGCGCACGGTTGGCGATGACCTCGTTCATGTTCATATTCGTCGAGGTGCCGGCGCCGCCCTGGCGTACGTCCACGGGGAACTGGTCGGCGAGCTCGCCGGCTTCGATGTCGCGGCATGCCTGCCGGATGAGTTCGGCGCGCATCGGGTCGATCAGTCCGAGCTCCTCGTTGGCGTCCACGCAGGCGCGTTTGACTTGTGCATACCCGGCGATGAGTTCCGGATGCCTGCTGATGGGCGTGTCGGAAACGGGGAAGTTCTGGATGGCGCGTTGCACGTTGATGCCCCAGTACACGTTCGCCGGGACCGGCATTTCGCCGAGGGAATCGTGTTCGATGCGCGCCGGGCCGCTGAATGGCAGCGGCATATGGGATACTGTCGCGTCGCGGGGGTCGCGCAGTTGTTCTGTCGCGTCCTCGCTGACCGCCGCTGCGGCGGCTTTCGCGTCGGCGTCGTAGTCGATGCCTTTCGCGGTCGTGATGTCGCCTGCGGCGGCATCCGCGGTGTCAATGGTGTCGTTGCTGGTAGCTGCTGTATCCATGGTTTCACCCTAGGCTTTCTTCGTTACCTATGATGCCGCATCGTAACACGACACGCCTGAAGCTGAAACTAGGCGGAAACGTGTCCGGGGGCGGATTCTAATGGTCGTCGCAACATCTTTGTTGACAGTTGGTGTTGATGGTATCGGTTGGTGTTGACGTTGCGGTGTCGCCGAGCAGTCTGAGGATCTTCTCGCTGGGTTTCATGTATCCCAGGGTCTTGCGGGGCCTGTCGTCGGGTTCCGCGGCGACTGCGTCGAGGTATTCCTCGGTGTATCCGGACAGGTCGGTCCCCTTGGGGAAGTACTGGCGCAGCAAGCCGTTGGTGTTCTCGTTGGTGCCGCGCTGCCAGGGGCTGTGAGGGTCGCAGAAGTACACCTGCATGTCGAGCGCGGCGGACACGCGTGCATGCAGGGCGAGTTCGGATCCCTGGTCCCACGTCAGCGAGTCGGGCAGGGGCGCGGGCAGCGTCCGCATCTTGCGGATGATGGCGTCCTGCACGTGTTCGGCGTCGTGCCCGTCGGGCAGGTGCAGGAGGATCGTGAACCGGGTGGTGCGTTCCACGAGGGTGCCGATCGCGCTGCGGTTGCCGGCACCGCAGATCAGGTCGCCTTCCCAGTGGCCGGGGACCGCCCGGTCGGCGACCTCGGCCGGCCACTGATCATGACCATGGGCTCGCGGAACCTGGGGCGTCTGGATTGGCCGTCGCCGCGGTGCCTGCGTACGACGCGCCCCCGTCTCATGGCATGTTTGAGCTGGAGTCGCAGCTCGCCCTTGCCTTGCGCGTGGATGGCCTGGTAGATGGTCTCGTGGCATGCGTTCATGCTTCCGTTATCCGGGTGGCCGCGTCGGAGCCTGCCGCTGATCTGTTCGGGGCTCCAGTGCTTGTCGGGCCCGGCCTTGATCTCGTCCCGCAGCGGGGTGCCGGGCATGATCTTGCGTGGCTTGGGGCGTCTGAGGCGGTGGGTGGCCATCTGCTGGGCGCGGTGCGACCCGTACACGCCGCCGATTTGGTCGACGTTGCGGCGCAGTTCGCGGCTGATGGTGCTGGGCGCCCCGCCGGAGGTCCTGGCGATGGCGCGCACGCTGTTCCCGGCGCGGTGCATGTCGGCGATGGTGATGCGCTCGTCCATGCACAGGTATCTGGCGTCGATCTGCTTGGGTTTGTCCATGCCGCCACGGTACCAGTCCACGAGCGGCCGCTCGTTGCGGCCGGTGGAACGTGTCCTGCCGTTGCGCCAGGCCTTCCCGGTGCGTTTGGATACACCGACCGCGTGGGCGGCCTGGATGAAGTTCACACCGCCGCGCACCAGGCCCAGGTACTTCGCGCGTCTCGCCGCCTGCATGTCCCGCAGCTTCTCGTACTTGGTCCCGTCGAACTCGTACACCATGTTTCGATTCCTTCCGAATCCAAGGTGTTGCGACGTTCACTAGAACTCGCCAGGCTCTGATCAACTGCGCGGGGGGCGCTGGGCAAGGATCCCGTGGCGACGGCGGATCTTGACGACTGGCGTTCGATGTATGAGCTCAACGTGTTGGGAACCCTGCGGATCACCCAGAAGCTGCTTCCGGTACTGAAACGGGCGGCCGGAGGCGGCACGGTTCAGTTCATCTCGTCCACCGCGGGGATCGAACCGTATGAGGGCGGAGGCGGCTACTGCGCGTCGAAATTCGCCGAACGGGTCATGGCCAGGGTGCTCAGGCTCGAGCAGATCGGCGAGCCCGTTCGCATCGTTGACATATTGCCTGGCATGATTCGTACCGAGGAGTTCTCGCTGAAGCGTTTCCATGGTGATGCCGAGCGCGCGGCAAGCGTCTACGACGGTGTTCCGGATCCGCTGGAGGCCGAGGGCATCGCCGAATGCGTGCGCTGGGCTCTGGACCAGCCGGACACGGTGGATGTGGACTCGATCGTGGTCCGTCCTCGTGCCGAAGGCTCGTATACGAAGGTTTTCCGCCGGTAGTCGATAGCCGCCAGACTCCAGCCGGGTAGATGACACAGGCAGCACCACCGTGATGGGTGGTGCCGCCTGATGGATTCACGCAAGCGGACCGCGCCTTGCATCAGCGCGATTCGCGGCTTAGTCCGAGGGCTAGGGCTTACTCCAGATGGCTCCGCATGAACCACTGGAACTTCTCGAGCTCCTGGACGTGGTCCTGGATGATGTTGGAGCTGATGACGTCCAGCTCGTCCAGCTCGGCGATGGCCTTGCGGTCGTCGGCGATGAAAACGTCGTAATAGTCGATCAGGGCCTTGAGATAGTCGGCGGTGGGTCTGTGCCCTGTCAGATCGACGCCCTTCCATGTGCGCTGACGGACGATCGCGTCGGGGCGTCCGTCAGGTGATCCGCCCAGAGTGGAGATGCGTTCGGCGGTTTCGTCGGCCTGCGCAAGCACGGCATCGACCTCGGGGTCGATCATCTCATGAACGGCGATGAAGTTGGGGCCGGTGACGTTCCAATGCGCGTGCTTGAGGACCAGCGCTGCCTCCTGCTCCTGGGCCAAGCGGTTCGAGAGAATGGCGATGATCTTTTCCGATGCGGCTTCATCAAGACCGGGTACCACGAATGAGAGTGTCATGATCCGTCCTTTCCTAATATGAAACGGTGCTCGTTATTGTAACGGCTGAGTCCTATTCGCGTGAGTTTTCCGGAAGGTTAATCTGACGGCGAACCTCCACGGTGTCGATTCGTCGACCATCCACCTTGGTGATGACCATGTCGTAGCCGTCATCCGTGTGAAGAACATCGCCCACTTCGCCCATTTTGCCTGTATGCGCAAGGAAATATCCAGCCACGGTCTCGTATGGACCGTCATCCAGCACTATGCCGGTCAGATCCGCGAAGTCCTCAAGTGTGGTGCCGCCGTCGACGGTCGCGACTCCGTTGGAGACCTGGTCCATGCGGTCGTTGGTGGTGGTGTCGATGAGCATGGAATCGTAGAAGGTGAGCGAACCGTTGAGCCCGATGGTGGCAAGCATGCATACCGCGAGGAACGCAATCCAGCCCAGCGGCAGTGCCATCGCGCAGCAGGCGAGGACGCCGGTGCCGAAGAAGCCGATGAAGAATCTGATCTTCATGCCCTGCACGTCGGCGATGGAGCCCAGAATCGGCATAAGCAGCGCGATGATGAGGGATGCTATGGTCTGCATGTACCCCCAAGTGGACACGATGTTGGATTCGCCGGCGGCTTTGAGCAGGGAGTTCGCGTAGATGGGGATGACGGCGGTGGACAGCAGAACGAATGCGGAATTGCCGACATCGTAGAGCACCCACTGCTTTTCGCGGTGGTTGAAGTGGTTGGTGTTACCGGTGCCGTCGGTGGTGGCGTTGGTCGGTGCTAGGGGTGTGATGGGCGCGATGGGTGCGGTCGGCACGGTCGCCGATTTGGCCGGTCGTTGCGCGGTGTCAAGAATATTGGTCATGGGGACTCCCGTCTGTCTACCAGAAGGGTATGTTTGCGCAAAACAACAGACGGGGTGAATCAGATGAACTGCCCATGAACACTGGGTGATTTTCTCGGGGCCGGTGATGGGGGTGACCGGTGGTGGGAGATGGCTGGTCAGAGGGGACACCGGTGACGGAAGGCGCCAGGGTTGGCGGCGTCTGTCGTCACCGGTACTGCCGTGAAACCGCCGCTACGCTTGCGCGGAGGTGTCTGTGTCCCCTTCATGCTGTTTGATCAGCGCGATCGCATCCTCGACGGGCGGGCAGTCGGGCACGCCTGCCTTGTTGTTGCTGATGGCAATCGAGGCGGCCGCGTTGGCGATCCGCACCGCGTCAAACAGCGACCAACCCTGGGCGAGCATGGCGCACATCACGCCGGTGTGGCATGAGCCGGCGGAACGCGTATGCGTTGATTTGACAGGGAAGCCTTCCACGTGCACTACTTCGCTGCCGGGCACACGCACCCATGCTCCCCGTGCGCCCGCGCGCAGGACGAGCGGGGCGCGCAAGGTAGTGCCCAGCGCTTCGCACAGCTCGGTCATCGCATCGTCGAATCCGCCACCGATGGTCAGTTTGGAATCATCCGTGGGCGGGATGCCGAGCCGCTCAGCGAGCGTGTTAGCCTCCTGGCGGTTACACGACCATGTCGGACGACACAGTACCGTATCTTCGATGAGGTGGTCGCTGACCAGATGCAGGGAATTCGTGGGGTTCAGCACGATGGTATACGGACGCGTTTCGGGTTCCGCCCCGGCGCGGTGCAGGAATCCCTCGATACCTGCCGCGGAATGGTCCATCAACGTGTTGCCGCTGATATGGACGACGTCGCCCGGTTCGGGGTCGATCGCGTCGAATGTCCGTTCGTCGCCCTGTGCTTCGGCGCCATACGTCGCAATGAAGGTCTTGTGCGATCCATCATTCAGCACCAGCCGGAATCCTGAGTCTTTATCAAGCCGGTCGCCGCCGATATGCTGGATGCCATTCGCCTCGAATTCGTCACGGATCACCGACGACCACAGCCCTGTGCCGATTATGCCCGCGTGCTTGGCGGGCGATCCCGACCGCGCGGCCGCCTGCAACACGCGGAAGCTCCCGCCCACCGACGGCGTCACCGAATCGGCGACGGCGAATCCGCCCGGCTGTGGAAGTTCTCCAACGCCCATCATGATGTCGACCCATACTTGGCCGAGCGAAATCACCGATGCTGCGCTCTGCTCCGGCTTGCGCGAGTTGAGGATATCGTGAAGCATACAACCTCCTGACTCATCCTTGTGCGATGCGTATGCGAGGCAACCGAGGCAACGTGGTTGCCACAGACTGTTCTCACATTCTATCGGTATTTCTGGGATTATTGTGGAGGTCGAAGTTGGACATGTTGCTTGAAAATGCCGGGATTTCGCTGCTATCCGCGAATGCGGCACGCAGGTTTGCACTTGATCGGATTTGGTTGTAGTCTAGTGTAGTTGTGTGTTCGGCGGACGCATATGCGGCGGTCGGGCAGACACGACTTGCAAGTCAAAGAAATGTATAGGGAGTCCATCATGGCAGCTCGTTGCGCAGTGTGCGGCAAGGGACCGCAAACCGGTTTCACCGTGTCGCATTCGCATATTCGCAATAAGCGCACCTTCCGTCCGAACCTGCAGCCCGTCCGCACTACCATTGACGGTCAGAATGTCCGCCTGCGCGTGTGCGTGAAATGCATCAAGGCTGGCAAGGTTCAGCGTGTGGCCGCGTGAATCGCGAATGAAGAAACAAGACCCCGGAACTTCAGTTTCCGGGGTTTTTGCTTTTCTGGTGGCGCTGGATTGGAGATGATGTCCCGGACCGGCGCGGGAGTTTGTCGGAAAATCGCTGGGCTGGGGGTGATGTCCCGAATTTTCGCGGGAGTTTATCGCGGATTTCCAACGTTCCTGTTGGGAGATTATCCGCAGAGTGCCTGATTCGTGCAGAACTTCCGTGTCCTGTGCGGGAGTTTATGCGCGTTTCGTGCGGATCCGGCACTTCTCCCGGAAACATTCCGGCCTCCGGGTGCTTTCCGACCGACAGCTGCGGACGATTCAGTGGCTCACCGGTAAGGGGCATCCTTGGCCCATGACACTATGACACGCTTACCGCACAATGCCGACGGGGGTGACCGGCAATACCTGTGATTCCTATATGCCTATCTGCCGCTGTGAGATTGGGCTGTCGCACGGTGCCGGGATTGTCGCTGGCTCACCCTGAGAAGTCGGGGCTATCAGCCCGCTGCGCTACCCCGTCATCGCACGACAGGCGGGATTCATCGCCTTCCCCGCTGCACAGAACCGAATGTGGGACAATAAGAGGTATGACCGTTTCACTGACCACCCCGCTAGCCAAGCTGTTGACCAACCGTCGTCGGGTCAGCGCGCTGAAAGGCCTCGGCATGGTCACGTGCGCGGACGCCCTGACGTATTACCCGTTCCGGGTCACCGATCCCGTGCCCCTGCGGGCGGTGCGAGAAGGCCGAATCGGCGAGCCGATGGCTTTCGCCGGTGTTGTGCGCGATGTTCGCGTGATGCAGATGAACGCCCGCCGCGGTTACCGGGTCCAAGCCATGGTCGACGATTCCGCATTCGCCGCCCAACGCCACGTGCCCGGCTCCGTCACCGCACTCGTGTTCTTCTCCTACAAGCAGCAGTACGTCAATTGGCTCAGCGCCCGACTACACGCCGGCGCGTCGGTGGTCGTGTGCGGCACACCCAGCGAATACGATGGCATGCCGCAGTTCACCCACCCAGAAGTGCTCACCGTTCCGCCCACCCCAACCGCATCGCAGGAATCCGCCCGCGGTCTGCGTTTCGACGCTGACAGCATCGATGACGCGTTGCGGCGCGTCTGCCGTCCGCGCCCGGTCTACCACGCCAATTCCCGTATTTCCAGCGAGCATATCCACGATTCCATCGTCACCGTGTTGCGTGCGCTCGCTGCCGGAGACGATGACGAAACCGCGCAATCCGAAAAAACCGCGCAATCCGGCGAAACCGCGCAATCCACACAATCCGGAACACACGGAACGACCGGCACAACCGCAATATCACCGGAACCCGCGGAACCCCAAGAATCCGCACCGTCACCGTCCCGCGCATCTTCCCTCTCGCCAGCCCACGACGGCATCGAGACATCCCCCAAAATCCCTACTGCCGCCTTGCGTCGAGCCATTCCCGACATCCTGCCCGAGAGCGTGCGTGAAGCATGCGGCCTGATGCATCGGGCCGAAGCCTTCCTTGCCATACATGAACCTGATTCGGTGGACTCGTTCCGGCAAGCCCTTCACACCTTGCGATATGAGGAAGCGTTCATCTCGCAGACCGCCGTCCTGCAAGAACGCGAGCAGGCGCGCAAAGCCGAGACCTTCCCCTGCACTGACGGCGACATGCGCGAAACTTTCATCGATTCGCTCCCCTTCACCCTGACCGGCGGGCAGACCAGCGTCATCGACGACATCGTCCAAGACATGGGCCGCGACTACCCGATGCAGCGCCTGCTGCAAGGCGAAGTCGGCTCCGGCAAAACCGTGGTCGCGCTCGCCGCGATGCTGCAAGCCGTCGGATCAGGCTATCAGGCGGTGCTTGTCGCCCCCACGCAGGTGCTCGCCGAGCAGCATGCCGAAACCATCGGCGGCATGGTCAGCAAGGCGGGACTTGACATTCCGGTCACGCTGGTCACCGGCGGTATGAAGCTTGCGGCACGTCGCAAAGCGCTCGCGGCGGCGGCGAGCGGCGAGCCGGGCATCATCATTGCCACGCACGCCGCGTTCTCGAGGACATTCCAAGCGCCGAATCTTGCCCTTGCGGTCATCGACGAGCAGCACCGATTCGGCGTCGAACAGCGCGAAACCTTGCTGCAACGCGGTGAGAAGATCCCGCATCTGCTGGTCATGACGGCCACGCCGATTCCCCGTACGGCCGCGATGACATGGTTCGGCAGCCTTGATCTGTCGTGGCTGACGGAGCTGCCGGGCGGTCGCAAGCCGATCCGCACCTTCGTGATTCCTGAGGCCGACGGCCCGACGATGGCGAATATGTTCCGGCACATTCGCCGCAGGATTGACGCGGGGGAGCGCGCGTACATCGTCTGTGCACGCATCGACGAGGATGAGAGCGACGACCAGGCCGGTCAGGATGCCGAACTGTTCGAAGAGCCGGACGATGCTTCCGGCTCGGGGGATGGCTCCGGCGGGTCGTCGTCCGTCCAACCCAAGCCCCCGCTGCATGCAGTCAGCGAGATCGCCGCAAGGCTTGAGGCGCTCCCGCAATTTCAAGGGGTGCGGTTCGCGACCTTGACCGGGCGCGATGATGATGCGACCAAGCAACAGGTGATGGCTGGTTTCGCCGCCGGCGTCACTCCGGTCCTCGTGGCGACCACGGTAATTGAGGTGGGTGTGGACGTTCCGCAGGCCAGTTGCATCGTGATTTTCGATGCGGACCGATTCGGCTTGTCACAGTTGCATCAGCTTCGCGGGCGTGTCGGGCGCGGTGGCACGGATTCGTGGGCCTTCCTTGTGTCCCGGGCGGAACCGGGCAGTATCGCCGAACAGCGGCTGGCTGTAATCCAAGGCTCGCTTGATGGCGCCGAAATCGCGCAGGCGGATTTGGAGTTGCGCGGGGCCGGCGATGTGCTGGGCGATGCGCAATCCGGCGGAAAATCGGGCCTTAAACTGCTGCGTGTGGTCAAGGATGCGAAGATGATTGCGGATGCCCGTTCCCGCGCCGAACAGGTGCTCGCGGATGATCCGGGGCTCGACCACGAGGTGCAGCTCGCCGGAGCGGTCCTCGATTTCACGCGCGGCAACGAATCCCACCTCATCAGCAGCTGACTCTCTGTTTCTGCCGACGCTGGCGGGTGGCTGAGCGCCGGCAGAGTGTTGTGCTCCTGCTTCTGCCGACGGTGAGGTGGGGGTGAGCGTCGGCAGTGGGTTATGGTTCTGTTGCTGCCAACGGCTCAAGATAGATGACCGCGGTTTCGCCGTACGTACGCGCGTCAGCCTCATACCATCCCGCCGGGGGAGTGAGCGCATCAGACCGCACAGAGCGTTCAACCACAATCATCGTGTCCGGGCCGGTCGCCGTTCCCTGCGCGAGCGCATCCAACAGCGCGTTACATTCCTCGGTCGCATACGCGTACGGCGGGTCGATGAACACCAAGTCAAAAGGCACGCCATGATACGAGTCAACGAACACCTCGGCGCGCCGTCGCATCACCCGTGCGGACAATTCCGGCCGCCACGCCTTGGAACGCTTGAGCTGGGCGAACGTGCCGTTGATGAGCGCCGCGGCGGGCCCGGCGGACTCCACAGCCACCAACGACCGCGCCCCGCGCGATAGCGCTTCGATGCCGAGCGCTCCCGTACCGGCGAACAAGTCCAGCACGTTGGCTCCGCGTACCAAATCCCACGAATCGAGATGGGAGAATACCGCCTCTTTGGTACGGTCGGTGGTCGGTCGGGTCCCCGGCTTCGGCGTGGCCAACGCCATGCCCTTGAATCGTCCTGCAATCACGCGCATACCGACCACTCTACCCGTGCCTCGGTCACTGGCGTGCGTGTGACGTCGCCCACAGTACTCTGTCAGAGAAAACACGGGTGTCGAACCGGTCCAACATGTACCGTAAAACCAGCAGGACGGATGATAGGCCCGTTGCAACGGTACGCGCGTCATCCATCCTCGGCAGCAGTCCGCTGAACCATATCATTCGTATCACCGAAAACCCGGATGACCGGAACATTCCGCAACTCCGCAACCGCCACTTTGGGAGGCACTATGTCCGCTTTTGTTTCCGCGATTTCCACCCGTCGTTCGCAGTATGCGCTGTCTGACGCGGCCGCGCTGCCGGACGTCGAAATCGTCGATCTTGTCCGCTCGGTCGCAGGTGAAGTCCCCAGCGCCTTCAATTCCCAGCCGCAGCGCGTCATCGTGCTGTTCGGCGCGGAACATCACCGTCTGTGGGCGATTGTGCACGACGCCCTGCGCGCCGTGGTCAAGGACGATACCGCGTTCGCCGCCACCGAGCAGAAGATCGCCGGCTTCGACGCTGCGCACGGCACGGTGCTGTATTTCGATGACACCACTGTCACCGCGAACTTGCAGGAGCAGTTCCCCTCCTACGCTGCGAACTTCCCGGTGTGGGCGCAGCAGGCGAACGGCATGCTCCAGTTCGCCGTCTGGTCGGCGCTCGCCGAGGCTGGTATTGGCGCGAACCTGCAGCATTACAACCCGCTGATTGATGACGCAGTCCGTGAGGCCTTCGGCATTCCCGAGAATTGGAAGTTGGTCGCGCAGATGCCGTTCGGCGATGTCACCGCGCCCGCCGGCCCGCGTGAGCATATGCCGCTGGACGAGCAGGTCCGGGTACGTGGCCTGTGACGCGGTGTCGCGGCTGAGCTCTGGTAGCCTGCGGTGAATCTACAGCTAACCTACAGCTGACTTGCGGCCTGTCGGGAGTGATTCCGGCAGGCCTTCGTCATATCCCGGATATGTGTGGTGCGGGGGATACGCAGCACATCTGGAACGCCGGAACGTCTAGAATGCGACGGACGACATGCCCAATCGCCTAGCCGCTCGGCTGTCTACTCCCGATTCAGCCGCCGCGGATGCTCTGCCGAAACCTCCCAGCCGAGCGCCATCAGCGTTTTACGGTCGGCCTTGCTCAGCTGCGCACAATCCAACTGTTCGATCAAATCAGGCCGAATCGCATCGGTGCGCGCCAACGCCTCATCGCGGCGGAAGCGGTCGACTTTCCCGTGATCGCCGGAGAGCAGCACGTCAGGCACGCCCATTCCGCGCCACACCGCCGGCCGCGTGTACTGCCGATGCTCGAGCAGCGCCTCGGAACCCGTATACGATTCCTCCACAATGGACTCCGGGTTTCCCATGAACCCGGGCAGCAGGCGCGTAATCGCCTCCAACATCACCGATACCGCGACCTCGCCGCCGTTGAGCACATAATCACCGATCGAATACTCGCGCACATCCACGCCCTGCGCCCGATAGTATGCCGGAATACGCGCGTCATAGCCTTCGTAGCGCCCGCAGCCGAACACCAACCGTTTGGCATGGCTGAGCTCGGTCGCGTCGCGTTGGGTGAACAGGGGGGCGGAAGGATTGGGGAAGATCAGCACGGTATCGAGATTGTGGGTGGGAGCCTGCGAATCGCTGTCGGGTACCGTATCTGCCGATGCACTGTCGGATGCAGGCTGATGTTCCGCGTCGCCGGTGCCGTTGCTCGGGGATTCGCCCGCTGCAGCGCTCGTCGTAGCTGTGACATCAGCGCCGTCAGGGATGCCCGCGCCGGAATTACTATTGCTGTCGCTCTCGCCATCGGCGTTCATTTCGCGCGGTTCCAGCCCGAGCAGATCGTCCAGGCATTCCGCCCAGACCTCCGGTTTCATGACCATGCCGGCGCCGCCGCCGACCGGGGTATCGTCCACGGAATGATGCACGTCATGCGTCCAATCGCGCAGATTGTGGGCGTGGACACTGACGAGCCCCTTGCTTTGCGCTTTGCCGAACAGGCTTAGGTTCAGCACGTCGAAGTATTCGGGGAATACGGAAACGATATCGATCTGCATGCCCACCACTGTACCGGCCCGCCGTCCCAAGACGCGGGAATACCGCCGCCGCGTGCTCAACGGTACCGATGCCGACGATTCGCGGACGGTATCCGTCGGGCGGGCCAGACGACGTGAGGGGTGTGCGCCCGGTTTGGAACGCACACCCCTCACGTGTTCTGGTCTCTTGATGTCGCGTGACAGTGATGATGACGAGATGCCGATATCATCGGGCGTCATGCGCCGGACGCAGATCGTCAGCCAGTCACAAGGCGGTCACCAGCCGGGAATCAGCCCTCCCGGCGGGTCGAGCGTCAAATACCCGTTCTCGAGGTCGATATCCGGCACCAGCTGGTCGACGAACGGCACCAGCGTGCTGGTTTCGCCGTCCACCGGCTTGGCGAGGCGGATTTTGAGCAGGTATTGGGCGCCTTCGATGACGTCCACGACCTTGCCGACCTTCTGTCCGGCTGGCGCGCCGAGCATGTTGTCCTCGGCGAACCGGGCTTCCAGCCCCAAGAGATCCTTCGGATACCATGCGTCCTCTTCGAGCATGTCCTCCGGATCGTCGGCTTCGCCGTACAGGACGGTGCCGTTGAGGGCTTCGGCGGCGTCACGGTCGTCGACACCTTCGAAATGGATAATCCAACGGTTCTTGAAGGTCCGCGAATGCGCGACCTCGAACTCCTGTTCGCTGTCACGCGTATAGAGCAGGGAACCCGGTTCGAACCGGTAGTCAGGCTCGTCGGTGAACACCTGCACGGTGACTTCGCCTTTGAGCCCTTGAGCGCGGCCGATACGACAGACCCTCAGCAGTTCGCGCTGCTGAGGGTCATCGGAGTGTTGCTGATGCACCACGCTCTCGCTCACCTGCGTACGTCCATGATGTCGACACGCACTTTGTGGTCGGCGATGGCCTGCACGACCGTGCGAATCGCATTGGCCGTACGGCCCTTGCGACCGATGACACGGCCGATGTCCTCAGGGTTCACGCGCACGCGCAGCAGTTCGCCGCGCGCGTTCTCGTGGGATTTGACCGAAACGTCGTCCGGGAAATCCACGATGTTCTTGATGAGGTGTTCAACAGCTTGGGCGAGCATGTCACTCAGCCTTTTCCTCGGCCGGTGCTTCAGCGGTCTCCTCGGCCTTCTCAGCCTCGGCGGCGGCTTCGGCCTCAGCCTTGGCCTTGGCCTCAGCTTCGGACTTGGCGGCCTTCAGCTTCTGTGCCTGGGCTTCAGCGGCCTCGACACGAGCGGCGGCGTCCGGACCGGCTTCCGGGGTCTTCAGGGTGCCTTCGGCGCCCTCAATGCCCTTGAACTTCTGCCAGTCACCGGTGATCTTCAGCAGCTTGAGCACAGGCTCGGACGGCTGCGCGCCGACACCCAGCCAGTACTGAGCGCGCTCGGAGTCAATCTGGATAAGCGAAGGCTGCTTGTTCGGATCATAGATGCCGATCTCCTCGATGGAGCGGCCGTCGCGCTTATTGCGCGAATCCATGATTACTACGCGGTAGAACGCGTAGAACTTCTTGCCCATGCGCTTCAGACGAATCTTGGTTGCCAAAATGGCTCTCCTTGTATTGATAATGCGGGTTACAGCTTCTGTGTGGGGCACGGAAACCGAACCCACGTGTTCCTCATGACTGCGGAAAGAGAGGGCTCCGCACCCATGAATAACTGAACAAGTATAGCGCAAACCCCACGATGTTTCGGCGTGTCGTGCGCAGTGCCATCTCCTCTCCCACAAACTATCTACGCTAAGGCTCCTGTTTGCGTAGACAGTTTGTGGAGGGGAGGGAGGTTACCGCACACTCAAGGTGACGAGCAGCGCCCGATGATCGGTATCGCGCACGGTGATGGCTTGCGCCGAATGGAAGACCACGCCGCTGTTCGCCAACGCATGGTCGAGTTCGATACGTGGCCACGGCGTCCAAGAGGGGAACGTCAGGGTCGGGCCATGCGCAACATCAAGGCTCGCGTCATGCACTCCGGCGGCAAGTACATCACGCAGGCACCGGTGGTCAAGGCAGGCGTTCAGATCCCCGAGTATGACCACAGGCTCCGGACTGGTCGCGATGGCATCCAGCGCCCGCACGCCGTACGACCATTCCCGGCACCCGCGCATCGGCGATTTCGTGTGTGCGGCGGCGAATGTGACTTGGCGTCCCGGATTGCTTGGAGCGCCCGGTGTGTCGCCGGCGTCCGCATCGATGGTGATGGCGGGAACATCCGCCGCATGGATATTCAGGAACGTCGCAATCCGCCCGACCGGTTCGGCGCGTGACCAGATCGCGTTGAACCCGCCGTTGTCTCCGGCATGCTGCGCGCCCTGCTGGCAGTAGGGCAGCAGCGTGTTCAAGCCCGCGTGCGAGAGTCGTTCGACGAGCTCGTCAGTGAGTTCTTCAAGCGCAAGCACATCGATGTGCCGCTCCCGGACCAGCCGCACGATGTTCTCGGCATCGGCACGTCCATAGCGGCAGTTGAGCGTCATCGCGCGGATGACACCGTCGGCAGAGGCTCCCGGACGGTCGGTTCCATCGGTCGCGGTGTTCGCCGTTGCCTGCGACGTGTTGGCAGTTCTGCCGAACAGATGCCGATAATACGGGGATTCGCCCGCAATCACCAGAACGAGCAGCAACGCATACAGCGCCGCACCCCACCAGCAGCCGAGCGCCGCCGACCAGACCGCGCCGATGACCGCGGGCACCCACAGATGCCGGTCAAGCGCGGTGCTGTACGGCATTGGCATATGCGCTTCCACGCCCGCAGGCACAAAGCGCAGCAACCACCATATCAGCAACAGGACGGCGATTATCGTCAATACCACGGCCATTCGCGTTCGCTCCATTCACGTCTGTACAGTCCACCTAACCTGTGATGGGCATTATAGGGGAGATGGTGTGATGAGGCCCGCAAACATCGCGAACGCTTGCGGGCCTCATGAGATTTGCTGATTCAACTGACTGATTCAATCATTGACGCCGCCGCCGGACGGCCATGAACCTGAATCGGCGTGGCTTCAGCCGAGCAGATCGCCCAATCCATTGCCGAGATTCGGCGGCAGATCAGGCATGCCGTTCTCGCCCATCATTTCCTGCAATCCGGCAGGAAGTGCGGGGTTCTGTGGCTTCTTGGCGAATGCGGAACCGCCGGAGCTCTTGCCGCCGCCAGCGAGCCGCTGGCGCAATGCCTTCTCTTCGGCTTCGCGCTTCATCGGATTGCCGGACTTCGAGCCTTTCTTCTTCTTCTTGCCGCCCTTCTTGTTCTTCTTGCCGCCGCCGGGGCCGCCGAATCCGGGGATACCACCCATACCGGCACGATTGGTCATGCGGCGCATCATCTTGGATGCCTGCTCGAAGCGCTCCAGCAGACCATTGACCGCAGACACGGTATTGCCGGAACCATAGGCGATGCGGGCGCGGCGAGAGCCGTCGATGATTTTCGGGTTGCGACGCTCCTCAGGCGTCATCGAGCGGATAATCGCCTCGGTGCGGTCGATTTCATGCTCGTCGAGCTGCTCCAGCGCCTGACGATGGGCTGCCATGCCCGGAATCATGCCGAGCAGGTTCTTCATCGGGCCGAGTTTGCGCACCTGCTGCAACTGCTCTAAGAAGTCGTCAAGCCCGAAGGTGCCTTCGGACATCTTGGATGCCGCCTCGCGGGCCTGCTCCTCGTCGAACTGCTTCTGCGCCTGTTCGATAAGCGTGAGGATATCGCCCATATCGAGGATGCGGGATGCCATGCGATCGGGGTGGAAGACCTCGAAATCCTTGAGTCCCTCGCCGGTTGAGGCAAACAGGATCGGCTTGCCGGTCACGCTTGCGACCGACAAGGCGGCACCACCGCGGGCGTCGCCATCGAGCTTGGACAGGACCACGCCGGTGAAGTCCACGCCTTCGTCGAAGGCCTTCGCGGTCTTGACCGCATCCTGGCCAATCATCGCGTCGATGACGAACAGGATTTCATTGGGATGTACGGCGTCGCGGATGTCGCGCGCCTGCTTCATGAGCTCTTCGTCAACGCCCAAACGGCCGGCGGTATCGATGATGACGACGTCGTACAGCTTGTGCTTGGCGAATTCGATGGAATCGCGCGCAACCTTCACCGGGTCGCCTGTGGTTTGGCCGGGGGCTGCGACCGCCTCGCCGCCGTCGGACTGCACACCCTTCTCGGGAGCGTACACCGGTACGCCGGCGCGTTCGCCGACGACCTGCAACTGGGTGACCGCGTTCGGACGCTGCAAATCAGCGGCGACCAGCAGCGGGGTGTGGCCGGCGTCTTTCAGCCAGTAACCGAGCTTGCCGGCGAGCGTGGTCTTACCGGCGCCCTGAAGGCCGGCGAGCATGATGATCGTTGGCGGGTTCTTCGCGAAATTCAGCGGACGGTCGACGCCGGCACCGAGAATCGCGGTCAACTCCTCGTTGACGATTTTCACGACCTGCTGTGCCGGATTCAGCGCCTGCGAGACTTCCTCGCCGAGCGCGCGTTCACGCACGCGGCCGGTGAAGGAACGCACGACTTCAAGCGACACGTCGGCGTCGAGAAGCGCATGGCGGATTTCGCGGATGGTGCCGTCGATATCCGCTTCGGAAAGCTTGCCCTTGCTCTTCAAATGCTTGAAGGCATTCGAGAGCCGGTCTGTCAAAGAACTAAATGCTGCCATAATGCATTCCAGTCTAGCCGTGATGCGGGAAAAACCGCCACCCGCGCACCTCCTGTTTCTGCCGATGCTGGGACTGGTGTGAGCGTCGGTAATGGGTTGTGGTTCTGCTTCTACCGACGCTGACGGGTAGCTGAGCGTTGGTAGAAGCTTGCATACACAAACTGGTTACGCGTGGGCTCTCGTTAGCGTAGACAGTTTGGGGAGATGGACAGTCATGACTTTGCGCGATTGGGATTCCTAACCTCATAGGACCTCAAACCTCGTAGGAACCCTAACGCCGCGAGAATGCAAACGGCGCAGGAACCGAGTCGTTCGGAATCCTGCGCCGTTCGCATCGTTGCATCACTGTGCCGCTTACGCCATTTGCGTCACTTGAGCGACCAGGTCGAGCCGGACGGCGTGTCCTCGATGGCGATACCGACCGCCGCAAGCTCGTCGCGAATCGCGTCGGCCTTCGCGAAATCCTTCGCGGCGCGCGCGGCCTGACGGGCCTGAAGCTGCTCGGAAACCAAAGCGTCGAGCGCGTCAGTGGCCTTGGAATCCCCGCCGTCTTCGGCACCGGCCCACGGTTCAGCCAGCGGATCGAGCCCGAGCGTATCGAGCATCGCGCGTACGGACACCAACGCCTCGCGCACCCGTGCCTGCACCACGTCATCGGCATGGTCCTCAACCTGCGACAACAGCGTGTTGCCGGAGCGAATCGTGTTGAAGACAGCTGCGATGGCACCGGACACATTGATGTCGTCGTTCATCGCGTTGACAAAATCAGCAGGCAGCTGATCAGCGCCCACCGCGGTGATTCCCTCACGGGACGGCTGACCGCCGATGGCGGCGCCGGCGCGTTCGATGAAGTTGCTCACGCGCTCAAATGCGGCCTGCGCTTCGGTGAGCGTCTGGTCGGACCATTCAAGCATTGACCGGTATTGCACGGATCCGAGCGCGTAGCGCACCACCCACGCGCTGTGCTCGGCGAGCACAGCCGGCACGGACAGTCCGTTGCCCAATGATTTGGACATTTTCTCGCCCTTGGCGGTCACCCACGCCGAATGCATCCAGCGGGCCGCGGAATTCCAGCCGGCCGCGCGGGTCTGTGCCATCTCGTTCTCATGGTGTGGGAAGCGCAGATCGAGTCCGCCGCCATGGATGTCAAACGCCTCGCCCAGATACCGGTGGCTCATCGCGGAGCACTCGATATGCCAGCCGGGACGCCCCACGCCGAATGGGGTCGCCCAGCGCGCATCCTGCGGATCGGTGGCCTTCGGCGCCTTCCACAGTGCGAAATCACGGGGATCATGCTTGTCGGGGGAGGCATCGGCCGGGTCAATGGGGTTGTATTTGTCGTTGCCCGCTGCATCCACGCTCGGACCCATGCGGTCGGCGACCTCCGCGGCCTCATCCGCCTCGACGGCGCCCTGCTTCTGATGCGTCAATTCGCCGTAGTGCGGCCAGCTTGCCACATCGAAATACACGTTGCCGGTCGGGTTGCCGTCGGCGTCCTTCACCACGTAGGCGTGCCCGTTGCGGATAATCCGCTCGATGAGCTCGACCATGTCGGGGATATGCCCGGTCGCACGCGGCTCGACTGTAGGCGGCAGCACGCCGAGCATATCGTAGGCGCGGGTGAACTCACGCTCGTAGTAATACGCGCGCGCCCACCACTGTTGTCCTGCGGCGGCGGCCTTATCAAGGATCTTGTCGTCGATGTCGGTCACGTTGCGCACGAAAGTCACGTCATAGCCCAGACGCAACATCCAGCGGCGGACGATGTCGAAGGCGACGGCGGCGCGGATATGCCCGATATGCGGGGAGCTTTGCACCGTCGCACCACACACGTAGATCCCCACATGGCCGGGACGGATCGGCCTGAACGACGACACGGCATGCGAGGCGGTGTCGTACAGATTCAGCCCGGCGGCGGCTCCAGCGAGCTCATGTGCGCCGGAAATGTTGGAATTCTGCGGTTCTTCGACGTTTCCCATACCCATGAGCGTATTCGATTTGCCAGACAAAATCGGCCGGGTGTCCGCATGTTTACATAGGCAATGCCACAATGGTGTGTATGACGCAACCAGAAGTGCTTATCGTGCAGCATGTCCCGTGGGAGAAGCCAGGGCGTATTTTGGATAGCCTTGAGGACTTGCAAATCCCGACGCAGATCGTCAACATCGTCAAGGAAAAGAAGCCCGACCTGCCGGATTTCAAGGAGCTCGCAGGCGTGGTGATCATGGGTGGGCCCATGGGCGCCCAGGACTATGACAAATACCCGGGTCTGAAGGCGGAGGAGAAGCTCGCGCGAGCCGCGATCAGCGTCGGCAAGCCGGTGCTCGGCATCTGCCTAGGCCATCAGATCATCGCCGGGGCGCTGGGCGCGAAGCTCAGCCACGGCAAGGAGCCGGAAATCGGTTTCGCTCCGATCAAGCGCGTTGACAAGCATGATTACTTCTCCATGTGGAGCAAGGAACTCAACGTTCTGCACTGGCACAACGACGTGGTCGGTCTGCCGGAGGGCGCCCAGCTGCTCGCCCGGTCGGCGAATACGAAAAACCAGGCGTTCCGGGCGGGCTCGGCCTTGGGCTTGCAGTTCCATCTGGAGGTCACGGCCACGCTGCTTGACGAATGGCTCGCCGAACCGGCCATGGTCGAGGGGATGAAGAAGTCGCAGATCGCCAAGATCCGCGATGATTTCGCCGAATACGACCCGCAGCTGCAGCCTTTGGCCGACCAGGTCTTCTCCGGGTTCGCGGCGCGTTGCGACACGTATATCCGCACGTTGCGCGGACGCTGATGCCGCTGCCGTGCCCTCGGCGGTCGGACTCGTCTGTCCGGGCGTGCCTATGCCGGGCGATACCATGGGGGCATTATGCCGACTTATGATCTTGGACTGGAACACGTTTCGCTTTCGTTCGCCACGAAAACCATCTTCACCGATGTCACGCAAGGGGTGTTTGAGGGCGACCGCATCGGTATCGTTGGACGCAACGGCGACGGCAAATCCACGTTGTTGCGTCTATTTTCCGGGGAGCAGCAGCCCGATTCCGGCCGTGTAATCACACGCAACGGGCTGACCTTCGGCATGCTCAGGCAACGTGATCCGCTGGACGACAACGCGACGCTGCGCGAGGCGGCGCTCGAGGGGCGCGAAGACTACGAATGGGCGTCCGACACGTCATCGCGCGAAATCGTTGAGGCGCTGCTCGGAGGCATGAGCCTTGACGCCAAAGTCGGCTCGCTGTCCGGCGGCCAGCGCCGTCGCGCCGATCTGGCCCGTCTGCTGCTCAAGGACTGGGATATCCTCGCGTTGGACGAGCCGACCAACCATCTTGACGTCGTGACGATTCACTGGCTTGCCGAACACCTGAAGAACCGTTGGGCGTCCGGTCAGGGTGCGCTGCTGCTGGTCACCCACGACCGGTGGTTCCTTGACGAGGTGTGCGAATCGATGTGGGAAGTGCACGACGGGCTGATCGACCCCTTCGAAGGCGGGTACAGCGCGTACATGCTACAACGCGTGGAACGTGACCGTCAGGCCGATGTGCGTGAGGAACGCCGACGCAATCTCGCCCGCAAGGAGCTCGCATGGTTGTCCCGTGGCGCGAGGGCGCGTTCGACCAAACAGAAGTTTCACGTGAAACAGGCACGCGAACTGATCGCCGATGTGCCGCCGATGCGCAACACGTTGGAATTGAAACAGATGGCGACATCCCGGCTGGGCAAACAGGTCGTCGATCTGATTGATGTGACGCAGATTTATTCGCAGGATGACGAGCGTCGACTTGATGCCGATGCTGCCGCCGTCACCGCGGCATCCGGGCGTGTGGACGTGGTTCCGCCGCTGTATGCCGAGCCGATTGTCACCGGTTCGGTCCAGCTGTCCGTCGACCCGGATGCGCCGATTCCCGGCACAGGGGAGCGCGAGGCTTCCGCTCATGTGTCCGAGGCAAGCGATGCGGACGGGATGCCGGCCGCTGATACCGCCGCCGCACGCACGGTGACCGTATCCGGGCGCAAAATCCTTGATGATGTGACCTGGCTGATCGGCCCAGGCGACCGATTCGGCATCGTCGGTGCCAATGGCGCCGGCAAATCCACGCTGCTCAGGATCATCGACGGCACCCTCACCCCGACGTGCGGGCACGTGAATATCGGCAAAACCGTGAAATTCGCGGTACTTTCGCAGCGGCTCGACGAGCTGGAGAAACTCGGCAAATACAAGATCAAGGAAGTGCTCAGCCGATACAAGCCAAGCTATATCGTCGACGGCAAGGAAGTCACTCCTGCCCAGCTTATGGAACGGCTCGGCTTTTCGTCAGCCCAGCTCATGACACCGATCAGGGACCTGTCAGGCGGCCAGAAACGCCGGATGCAGCTGTTGCTAATCCTGCTTGACGAGCCCAATGTTCTCATCCTCGACGAGCCGGGCAACGACCTGGATACCGACATGCTCGCGGTGATGGAGGATTTGCTTGACACCTGGCCGGGCACGCTGATCGTCGTATCGCACGATCGGTACTTGCTGGAACGCGTCACCGACGAGCAGTTCGCGTTGATTGGCGGCAAAGTCAGGCATCTGCCCGGCGGCGTTGGCGACTACCTTGATATGGTCGAACAGGCCAGGAAAGACGGGGATTGGTCGGCTATTCTCGGCACCGGCGATGACCGGAAGGGCGGCACTGGTACCAAGGGTGGCTCCGCCGCCTCGGATGACGGCAAGCAGCCGGACACCGACCAAGCCAAGCCCCAGACGCATAAGCTGGGCGGCAAGGAATTCCACCAGGTGTCCAAGCGGGTGTCCGCCATCGAGCGCAAACTGGCGAAACTCGAGGAAAACCGCGCTGATATCGAGGCGAAGATGGCCGCGCATGATCCCAGTGATTTCGCCGGACTCAACGAGCTCAACACGCAGCTCAACGCAGTGACGGACGAGAAGGACTCGCTTGAAGCCGAATGGCTGGAACTATCCGAAGAGTTGGAAGGCTGACCGGCGGGCAAATGACATCTGAGCTGGACAGTCATCCAGTTTAGATGCTGCACGCCAATCGTTTGGTGGACAGGCGACCGCCTGCCAGACGGACATCTGCCAGACGGGCGACCTTTGAAGCAGCCAATCTCGCTTGCCTATGAAACAGCCCCGTGAAACTCAAGGCTTCACGGGGCTGTTTCATGGGCAAGCGTACGGCTCGCACGAATCGTACACTTCGCACAAATCGCTGATAATCAGCGGCCGGTAATCTCCGAACCGATGACCTTCTCGCTCAGCGCCTTCGGACCGCGGGTTACCGCGACCGCGCCGGAACGGACCAGCTCAATCACGCCGTAATGCTCAAGCAGACCGAGCAGCGCGTCAATCTTACCTTCCGCGCCGGTCGCTTCGATGGTCAGCGACTCCGGGTTCACGTCGACCACGCGCACACGGAACAGACGCACAATCTCGAGCACGTCGGAACGGTTGGATTCGTCGGCGCTGACCTTGATGAGCACAAGTTCGCGTTCGACCGTGTTATTCGGATCCAGCTCGACGATCTTCAGCACATGCAGCAGTTTGTTGAGCTGCTTGATAATCTGCTCCAGCGGTACTGCCTCGACATCGGCCGTCACCGTGATGCGGGAGATATCCGGGCGTTCCGTAGGCGAAACGGACAGCGAGTTGATGTTGAACGCACGACGGGCGAACAGGCCGGCCACGCGCGCGAGCACGCCAGGACGGTTTTCGACCAGCACGGACAGGGTGTGACGCTCGGAACCGGGCTGTGATGCGGGATAGTTTGCCATAATGACTCCTCTAAACCTCGATGCCTTCCTTGCTGGACTCACGCCGCGTCCGCGGCTGCGACGGAATTGCCAGTGCTGCCGGCTGCGGCCTTCGCCTGTGCGGCGGGGCTGAGCAACGGTCGGACACCCGGACGGTAGGCGACCTCGTCGTTCGAGGCACCGGCCGGAACCATCGGCCACACCATCGCGTCCTTCCAGACGCGGAAGTCGATGAGCACCGGGCGGTCGTTGATCGCATTGGCTTTCTTGATCGCCTCAAGCGCCTCATCCTTGGTGAATGCGCGCATGCCGACGCAGTCGTAAGCCTCCGCCAGCTTCACGAAATCAGGCACATCGACGATATCGTCGCGGTTCTCGCCGTCGTTCAGGCTTGTCGCCGAATAATGATGGTCGAAGAACAGGGTCTGCCACTGGCGGACCATGCCGTACACGGAATTGTTGATGATCGCGATTTTGACCGGCGTGTGGTCGAGCAGGGCGGTCGCCAGCTCCTCTGAGGTCATCTGGAAGCTGCCGTCGCCGTCGATAAGCCACACCGGTTTGCGGCCGTTGAATTCGCGCTGCGAGCCGACTTTCGCGCCGATCGCGGCGGGCAGGCCGAAGCCCATTGTGCCTAGGCCGCCGGAGGAGATCCACGAATGCGGATGCTCGAAGTCGATAAGCTGCGACGCCCACATCTGGTGCTGGCCGACGCCTGCGACCCAGATGGTCTCGGGATCGGCGTTCTTGGACAGCTGCTCGACGACCCACTGCGGGGAGAGCGATCCGTCCACGGGGGCGTCCTGCGGTTCGTCGTACGTGGTCGGATACTTTTCGCGCCATTCGTTGATCTGTGCCCACCACGGCTTGAGGTTCGGCTTGCTGTGGATAGCCTGCTGACGCTTGATTTCGGGGATTAGGTCGTCAAGCACTTCGGCCACGTCGCCGACGATTGGCACGTCGGGCTGACGGTTCTTGCCGATTTCTGCCGGGTCGATGTCGATGTGGATGACGCGGGCGGCGGGAGCGAAGGAATCGAGCCGGCCGGTCACTCGATCGGAGAATCGCGAACCGATGGCGACCAGCAAATCGCAACGCTGGACCGCGCCGGTCGCGGCGATGGTGCCGTGCATACCGAGCATGCCGAGCACCTTCGGATCGGAATCCGGGACGATGCCGCGTGCGGGAAGCGTGGTGACGATTGGTGCGCCCGTCAGATCGGCGAGTTCCTTGACCTGCTTGCCGGCGTTGGAGCGGACCGCGCCGCCACCCACATACAGCACCGGGCGGTAGGACTGCGAGAACAGCTTCGCGGCATCCGACAGCACATGGCCATGCGCCTTGGTGGTGGGGTTGTAGCCGGGAAGAATCATCCGCTGCGGCCAGGAGTAATACATCTGGCCGTTTTGCGCGGTCTTCGTCAAATCGACGACCACCGGGCCGGGGCGGCCGGAACCGGCGATGTAGTAGGCTTCGGCGAGCACACGCGGAACATCCTGCGCATTCGTGACCAGATATGAATGCTTGGCGACCGGGTAGGTGATGCCGACGATATCGGCCTCCTGGAAGGCATCGGTACCGATGGCGCCCACGCCCACCTGGCCGGTGATGACGACCATCGGGATGGAATCCATATTGGCGTCCGCGATGGCGGTGACCACGTTCGTGGCGCCCGGGCCGGAGGTGACGATGCACACGCCGACCTTGCCGGTAGCGACGGCGTATCCTTCTGCCGCATGGCCTGCAGCCTGCTCATGACGGGTCAGCACGAAGCGGAACTTGGTGTGCTGGTTGATGGCGTTGTAAACAGGCAGGATGGCTCCGCCGGGGATGCCGAATACGTCCTTGACGCCCAGATCCTCCAGTGCACGGACCAGCGCCTGTGCGCCGGTCATTTTCTCACCGTCGACGATGGACTGTTTCTCCGTTGCGGTTGCCTTAGGCACGCCGCTGAATGCCTGAAGTGGCGTTGGTGTAGCCATGATCCCTCTCATGTGTGTATTGGTGGTGCTCCGCTGCGGCGTCGCCCCTGGTGAGGCGCAACCCGGTGAGGCTCCTGTACCGCCTGTCCCGCTTGTGGCGGTCTGGCAGGCAAGATAGTTGTATTGGTCTTATCGTAATCGCCTGTGGAGAGATAATCGCCGGACCGACCACATGATGGTAACGGTTCGGCGATTATCTCTGTAGAGGCGTTGCGGCTGGGTGAGGGCGTTGCGGCTGTCTGCGGGGCTGGCCAGCACGTTGCCTGCGGAGACCTGTGCGCCTGCCTGCAACGGTGGCGTGTATGGGCCGTCAGGCGGCGTCAGTTGCGTGGTCGGTACCTGTGGTTGCGGTGCTGTCGTCAGCGTTGCCGTTGCCGCTGATGTCCTTACCGTCGTTGTTGCCATTAACATCTGCGGTATCGCCGGAGCCTGCATGGGCGCGCATACGATTGCAGTCACGTTCGCGTTGTTTGAGCGTATGCCACGCCTGTTCCGCCGCGGCAAGTTGCGCCTTGCGCTTGCTGGTCCCCGAACCGGTCCCCAGCAGCGGGTCCTCGCCTTCCTGCGCGATTGAGCCATGTTCGTCACGAATCGGCAGTGTCCAGCGCTTGCCATATCCGCCGGGAAGAATGGCCCGGGCGGTGAACTGTTGTGCGTATTCCGGACCGCTGACCGACATGCGGTACACCGGCTCGGTCAAATCCATGTGATGGGCGAGCACGGTCAGCGAGGTCTTCCAATCCAAAGCCGGGCCTTCTGTGGCGACTTCCCGGAGCGTATCGTCCACCAGCCGGTGAACCACTTCGCGTGCCCCGTCGATGCCGTGTTCGACGAAAGTGGCGCCGATCAGGGATTCAACGATGTCGCACAGAATGGAACTTTTATCAGCTCCGCCGGATTCGGATTCGCCGTGGCCGAGCAGAATGAATCGTCCGACATGGAGTTTGTCGCGCGCAATGGCCGACAACGATTCCTCGGACACCGCCTTGGCCCGCATCTTCGCCAGCTGCCCTTCCGTCATGTCGGGATGCGCCTTGAACAGGGTCTCTGTGGAGACCAGTTCCAGCACTGCATCGCCGAGGAACTCGAGCCGCTCATAGTTGGGGGCGCCGGGATGCTCATGGGAGAACGAGCGGTGCGTCAACGCCTGGACGAGGAGCTCGGGGCTGATAGTGGTGCCGAGTGCGTCGAGTAGTTCCTTGGTCGGCGCCTGATTCGCCGCTTCCTGTCCGGAAACGCCGACATGATGTCGTTGCTGGAACATCTCGTCGGTATGGTTTGCGGGCGATGCGCCGGATGGGTGGCGCTTGTGGTGGCGCTGATGTTCTGGTGTGCCGTCGCGGTTGATAGCCATGCTGGGTTCCCTGTCTGTGTCCTGTTCTGTCGTCATGCGTGGTGCGTGACGGCTCGGCGGCTTCCGGTGTTCTGCTGACGGCCGAATTAGGGGATGTCCCCGTTGTGGTAGCCGGCAGGATGCCTGAAGTCCATGTCTTGATAGCTTGCGCCTCAGGGATTGCTCGTCGGTTGGCGGGCATTCCTTCTGTGCAAGACCTGACCACTATCATACCGGCGGCCGTGATATTGCCGGTTTTCGGCACAGCACACCAAGGGGGACGGGTGGGGGTATCTGCTCGGTGTGCGACGTCTCGGTCGCACTGCGGACGGAATCGTCGCAGATACGACAGAACCCTGCCACCCGTCGATGGCAGGGTTCTGATCTACTGAATTACCTCAGCTGCTCCGGAGCGCTCACTTGGTGTGGGCGGACTGGATGGCGTCACGATAGACGCGGCCGCGGAAGGAGCCGCAGCTCGGGCAAGCCACGTGCGGCAGCGTCGGGGCGCCGCAGTTCGGGCAGGTGACGGTCTGCGCGGCAGACGCTTTCCAGTTCGCGCGACGCGAATGCGTATTGGCGCGCGAGGTCTTGTACTTAGGCAGTGCCATGGTGTAATCCTCTATTTCGTTCGAACGATTGAGCTTAAGCGTTCAGAATTGTACCGCATAGCTCGTACAACGTCCATCAGGGCGGCATGGCGCCGGTCAGCGATCCTTCGTCTCCCGCTCAAGCTGTTCCTTGAGCCCGGCGAGTGCCGCGAATCGGATGTCCGTGGTGTCGTGCTTGTGTTCGGGGTGCTCGTTGAGGTTGATGCCGCATTGCGGGCACAAGCCTTTGCAGTCGGGCTGGCACAGCGGTTGCAGCGGCAGGCTTTCGGCGAAGGTGTCGCGCAGCAGGGCCTCGAGATCGGCGAAGCAACCGTCGGGGCTAAGCGGGTAGGTGTCTTCGGATTCCTCTTCTCCGGCGATGATGTCGGTGTCGTCGTCCGTTTCGTCTTCCTTGTAGGAGTAGGGGAAGAACGCGGTGACGTCGGTGCCCCAGTCGTGTTGCAGAGATTTGAGGCAGCGGGTGCATTCCGCGTGGACAGGGGCGGTGATGTGGGCGTGGAATACCAGGCCGTCCACGATGGAATCGAACGCTCCGTTCACATGAATCGGTTCACCTTCGGTCACGCCGACAATGGCGTCGCCGATTCCGCTCGGGGCGGGGAAGTCCGCGTCCACGGGGGAGCTTTGCCCCGGTCGTGAGGCGACTTGCGCCACGGATACTGCCCATGCTGAATCTTCTGGACGTGCCATATCAAGCCTCCGGATAGTCGTCTGATTGGATGTGGTCAAGCCGTGCGCTCGCTTCGCGTTCGCGCTGGTCGAGTACTGTCAGGCCGCCACGCACATCTTGGCTGAGCTTGTCGAGCTGGTTTTGCAGACCTTGCATGACATCGGTGCAGTACTGGTTGGCGCCGCTGGTGAGTTTGTCGGCTTGTGTTTGTGCCTGGTCGAGGATAGCACGCGCTTTCTGCTTCGCGATATTGGTGATGTTGTCCTGCCCGGCGAGGAACTGCGCCTGCTCCTGGGCATCCCGCACGATGTCCGCGGCGCGGCTTTGGGCGGACGAAACGACGACGTTCGCTTGGGTTTGCGCGTTTTCGAGACGGCGTTCCGCTTCGCGCATCAGCGCCGAGGCGCGTTCCAGCTGGACGGGCAGCATGGCTTTCAATTCGTCGAGTTGGCTTGCGAATGCGTCGCGGTCGATTCTGACTTGGGAAGGGGTGAAGATGCTGCTTTTTGCCTCGTCAAGCTGCTGTTCAAGAGAGTCGATGATGTCGTAGACGGTGGTGAATTCCGCACGGCTCTGGTCCTCCGGATCGGCGTGCGGGTCAAGAACGTGCGGATCGGCGGCATGCGGGTCGCGTCGCGAGTTGGCACGCACATCATTGCGACCGGTGGAAGCGTCTGCGCGGTCGTCGTCCGCGGGTGTGTCCGCGTTGGCGCCGCCGCGGCTCGACGGGTCGCGCAAATCCGGCAGGGAAGACATATCGAACGGGGAGAACACCGGTTTCGCCGTCGGTCTCGTGTTTTCGGGGTGTTCTGCGACTTGTGCGGTACGAGTGTTGCCGTCATGGGGGACGGCGCTCGGGTCGTCCCCCGCGGCGGGTGCGTCTTGCCTGGCGTCGGCGGATGGTGCTGATGCAGAAAGCGGCGTGGTCTGGTGTTGTGGGGGAGTCTGGGCGTTTGCTGACATGCTGGCTGACGCGCTGACTGGTTCGCTTGCCGGATTGCTCGCCGGAGCGCCCGTTTGACCGTCGCCGGTATCGGTCGCGTGCTGAGGATCGTTGGCGTTGTTGGCTTCCTCGCCTGTCATGCTGTCTCCTTGCTACCTGTGGTGTCCTGTGGCTGTCAGTGTCGGTGTGCGGTCGGTCGCGCTCGCCGCATCCGCAATGTCCTGCTGCCACATCGTTGCGTCTTCCTCTATCGTAGGCGATACGCCGGCGGTGTCGGGATCGTTTTCTGCGGTGTGTTACCGGTTATTTCCCGGCTTGTTGACCCTGTTCTTCCTCGTGCAACGCCCGTTCGAGCAGGGGAATGACGCAATCGGGGACCATGCCGGTCACATCGCCACCATGGCGGGCGACATCTTTGACGACGGAGCTGGAAATGTGCTCAAGCACCGGGTCGGCGGGCAGGAACAGGGTTTCCACGCCGGCGAGTTTGCGGTTGACGAGCGCCATGCCGAGTTCCGCCTCGTAATCGCCGTTCTGCCGCAGGCCTTTGACGATGACGGTTGCGCCCACTTTCTTGCAATAATCGGTGATAAGGCCGTCGGTGGATGCGACGGTCACGTTGTCGCAGGTCCCTCCGAGGGCCTGACGGATGATATCAACCCGGGTGTGTTCGGAAAACATCGGTGTTTTCGCTGCATTGACGGCTACGACCACATGCACTTGCGTGAAGAAACGCGAGCAGCGTCGGATAACGTCAAGATGTCCGGCGGTTACCGGGTCGAACGAGCCGGGGCATACTGCGATAGTCATAGCACAAGCGTACCGCGTTTCCCGCCGGGAGCGTCAGCTGTCTCAACGTCGGTAGAAGGTTGTGCCGACGCTGAGTGGCTGGTGAGCGTCGGTAGAAGGTCGCGCTTCTGTTTCTGCCGACGCTGAGTGGGTCGTGAATGTCGGTAGAAGGTGGCGGGGGCGACGGGCCGTGGGCGCTTCCGGCGATGTGCCGCCGCCGTCGGATATCTCGCGTGACTATGATGGTGGCATCGACGACAATCCGGTGGAAGGCGGAAACTCATGAACAGGTACGGAGAAAGCATCAGCGACAACAAGAATATGCTCGTGGAAGAATCCTTCGATACGCTCAAGGCATCGGGCTCAGCGGCGGGCATAGCAACGGGCCGAGCTGCGGGCGCCACAGCCGGATTCGCTGCGGGTTCCGTGGCGGGGCTGATCGCACGCGATGCGGATGAGGCAGTCTCCCCGCTGTCGAATCCGGATTCCGCGACCGGCACGGCGGTGTTGGAGCGCCCGCAGGCGGAAGAGAAGCTCAAAGGCACTGATGACGGCGACGCGGACCGTTTCGCACATTATGTCTCCAAGCGCCGCATGGAGCAGTCGCGCCTGACCGGTCGTCCGGTGGTCGCGTTGTGCGGCAAGATCTGGGTGCCGAAGCATGATCCGTCGCAGTATCCGGTATGCCCGGAATGCAAGCGCATCTATGAGCAGATGATGGGCGGCGCCGGCAACGGGGGCGAGTGAGCCCCGTTCCCTGCCGACATGCCTTCCCGCGTGCGAATGATATCAATATGACGAATGCGATGGGCCGGCTGTGGGGCGTTGAAACATCCTCGCAGCCGGCCCATCGTGCATATGGATGCAAAACCATGCGCTGATTGACGTCACCTGTTCACCGCATCGCAGCAACGGCGACAATCATTGCGCTACCAGCACCATCGCAGCGCTGATGACGTCGGTCAACCATCAATCACAGTCACAGCACCGTCGTCTCGGTTGGAATCGCCGGATCGCCCTTCATCAGGCTTTGCGCGGTGATCGGCAGCTCGGCCAACGCCTTCGCGCGGTAGTTGTGTGCGTTGACAATCGCGTCATGCCCCTGGTAATCATGGTTGATTTCGCCATGATCCACGTACTGCACGAGCAGATCCTTCCAATCCTCGGGCGCCTGGAAATCGGCCAGCTTGCTTTCGGAACCGGAAATGACGTGTTCGCAATCCGCGAGATTGTACTCATAGGAGCGGTAGGCGAGTTTACGCCCGGGCACGGTCGCTTTGTCCTTGGATTTCTTGGCGACCGGCTCCATGATGCCGTCCGCGTTCTCGCGCTCGGTCAGCTTGTAGACCATCGCGCAGGTCGGGGCGCCGGACCCGGTGACGAGCATCGTACCCACGCCATAGGAGTCGACCGGTGCGGTCTGCAGCGCGGCGAGTGCGTATTCGTCGAGATCGTTGGTGACGGTGATGGTCGTGGAAGTTGCGCCCAGGGCATCCAGTTCGTTGCGCACGCGTTGCGCCATCGCGGCCAGGTCGCCCGAATCGATGCGCACACCGCCGAGGTCGGGGCCGGCGACTTCGACGGCGGTTTTCACGGCTTCCTCAATGTTGTATGTGTCAACCAGCAGTGTGGTGCTCTTGCCGAGCGCGTTGATTTGCGATTCGAAGGCCTCGCGCTCGCTGTCATGTACGAGGGTGAAGCAGTGGGCCGCCGTGCCGATGGCTTTGAGACCGTACAGCTGGGCGGCCAGCAGATTCGCGGTGCCTTGGAAGCCGCCGACGACCGCTGCGCGCGCTGCGGCGACCGCGGCCCATTCGTTTGTGCGCCTGCCGCCCATATCCATGCAGGGGCGATCCTTGGCGGCGCTGACCATGCGGGAGGCGGCGGAGGCGACGGCGGAATCATAGTTGAGAATGGACAGCAGCAAGGTTTCGAGCAGCGTGCACTCGCCGAATGTGCCCTCGACCTGCAGGACCGGCGAATTCGGGAAGAACATCTCGCCTTCGCGATACCCCTTGATTGAGCCGGTGAAGCGGAAGTCCTTGAGCCAGTCGAGCGTCTCCTTGCTCACGATCTTGCGGTCGGCGAGGAACGCGAGATCGTCATCATCAAGATGGAAGTGTTCAAGCGCGTCGAGGATGCGCCCGGTGCCGGCGAGCACACCGTAGCGGCGGCCTGCGGGCAGATGCCGGGTGAAGATTTCGAAGACGCATGGGCGGTTTGCGGTCCCGTCCTTGAGCGCGGCGTCCAGCATGGTGTATTCGTACATGTCGGTCATCAGTGCCGGTGAGTAATCAACCATGATTTGTCCTTCTCGTGATGTTCTCGTGATTGGGTCCGTTGCCGGTTAGCGTAGTCCGACGGCACTCGCCGTGCAAGCGTCATCGGGTGGGAGGAGGGGTACTGCCAGGCCCAGACGATGCTGCCTGTGCCTGCCCCCGACGCCGTCCCTCTACAAACTGGTTACGGAAAGCGGGCCGCCAGCGTAGCTAGTTTGTAGAGAGAAGCGTCCGGATGCGGCACACCTTATTCCCCGTGTCGGTAGTGGGTTGCGCTTCTGCTTCTGCCGACGCTGAGGGGGTTGTGAGTGTCGGCAGAGGGTTGTGCCGACGGTGAGGCGGGGCGGGCGTAAGCTGACGGTATGAGATTCATTGCGGGTGTCTGGCGTCTGGCAATCGCCGCGCTGTGCTTCGTCGGCACATACGAGGCGTGGACGATTCCCAATCGATGGGTGTATTTCACGTTCCAAACCGGGTTCATGCTCGGCATCGTCATGCTGTGGTCCGGCGCCGCGAGCCTGCTCAAAGGCATCCAACCGCCCGCATGGCTCAAAGGCTGCCTGACGGTGTACGCGATCATCACCGCGCTGGTTGCGTTCCTGCTCATGCCGCCGGATGACCCGCATTACGTGCCCCAAGTGCTCGGCATCATGACCAACACGATGTTGCATCGTATTGCGCCGGTCATGGCCGTGGTTGATTTTCTGTTGTTCGACCCGCACCGGCGGTTCAAACCAAGCTATGTGCTCAGCTGGATGGGCTACTTTCCGATCTATCTCGCCTTTGTGGTGATTCGCGCGCAGTTGTGGCCGCATTCGGGCCCGTCGGTTGGCGGCAACCCGTACCCGTACACTTTCATCGATTTGGGGCAGCTGGGGTGGAGCCAGTTCATCGTCAATATCGTGGGACTCGCCGTCGGATTCCTGCTGGTCGCGCTCGCCGTGTTCCTCATTGACCGGCTCCTGCCTGAGAAGTCGCTGTTGCGCTCGCAGTGAGCGGTGCCGCTCGGTGACTGTCTCGGACATGCGGGCGTTGCGCTGTGCTAGGTTGAGAGCGTACGAAGGATGATACGCCGGTAGGCCCGGCACATTGCCGATAATTGCAGATGAAAGAACGCGAGGCAGACATGACACAGACGGATTTGGCGAACGAGAACGAGACGGATACCAAGGACGACGCGCAATCGCGGCTCGCTTTGGAGATCGATATGAACCTCACCCGCGCGGACGGGCGGAAAGTCAACGAACTTCGCCCGGTGCACATCACCCGGCATTTCACCGAACCGCCGGAGGGCTCGGTGCTCATCGAATGCGGGCATACGCGCGTCATGTGCACGGCGACCTTCACGCCGTCCGTGCCGCGTTGGCGCAAGGACAGTGGGCTGGGCTGGGTGACCGCGGAATACGCGATGCTGCCGCGCGCCACCTCGGAGCGCACCGATCGTGAATCCGTCAAAGGCAAGATTGGTGGCCGCACCCATGAAATCAGCCGTCTGATCGGGCGTTGCCTGCGCGGTGTCATCGATATGAAAGCGCTGGGGGAGAACCAGATCCAGTTGGATTGCGATGTTCTGCAGGCGGACGGCGGCACGCGTACCGCATCGATTACCGGTGCATACGTCGCGCTCGTTGACGCGTTGCGCTGGGCAGAGAAGAACGGGCACATCAAATCCGCTGACAGGGTGATTAAGGATGCGGTGTCCGCGGTGTCTGTCGGCGTGATCGACGGCAAGCCGATGCTGGACCTGCCGTATGTGGAGGACAGCAAGGCGATGACCGACATGAACGTTGCCATGACCGGTTCCGGTGCGTTCATTGAGATTCAAGGCACTGCGGAGCATCGCCCGTTCACGCGTGCGGAGCTCGGGATCCTGCTTGACCTTGCCGAAAAGGGCAACCGCGAATTGCAAGCCGCCCAGGCTGCGGCGCTCGCCCAGGACTGATTGGTTCCGGACTGGTCGGTTTCGAGCCGATTGGTTCTGGGTGATTGGTTCTGGACCGACCAATCCGGCCGCCGCCGCGCGCAACCCAACCCAAATCGATGAAAGGAATTACGTTGGCACTCACCATCGTCGTCGCCTCGCATAACGAAGGAAAACTCGCGGAAATCCGCCGAATTCTCGCAGAGGACCTCGCTGGCGCGCCGATCGAACTCGTCTCCGCGGGCTCGCTTGGTCTGCCCGACCCGGTTGAGACCGGCGTCACCTTCCAAGAGAACGCGCTGCTCAAGGCGCGGTTCGTCGCACAACGTTCTGGCATGCCCGCGATTGCCGACGATTCCGGGCTGATTGTTGACGTGATGGGCGCGGCCCCCGGCATCCTGTCCGCCCGCTGGGCCGGCGAACACGGCAATGATGCGGCGAACAACGAGCTGTTGCTCAAGCAGATCGCTGATATCCCCGACGACAAGCGTACGGCCCGGTTCCGTTGTGCGGCGGCGCTCGCGGTGCCCGGGCCGGGTGCGGACGCCGACGGACTGCATCCGATCGTCTCCGATCACGTGGAAATCGGCGAGATGCCCGGCCGCATTATCCGCGAGCCACGCGGGGAGCATGGTTTCGGCTACGATCCGCTGTTCGTGCCGGATGATCAGCCCGTCCGGGCGTCGGGCGGCCCCGAGCTGACATCCGCCGAGATGAGCGCGGATGAGAAGAACGCGATATCGCACCGCGGCAAGGCATTGAAGGCTTTGGTTCCGGCCATCGCGCAACTGGTGACACGGTAGGGGGATTACGCTCCGGGGCTCATAAGCGACTCAGCCGAGCAGCGCCATCCGTGCAACGGTCATCAATGTCAACGACACCACTGCGGTCAACGCGAGCGAGAACCCGGCAAGCCGCGCATTGCCCAGCACCTTGTCGGTGAACATTGTGGAGAACACCGCAATCGGGGCGAGACAGCACAGCGCGACCGCCTGCCGGACCTCGGCACCGAACGGCAGCAGGAACCAAGCGGCTGCGGCGAACGCGATGCCGCACGGCAGCCGCCACAACAACACCTCAGCTACGGCTCGGACATCCGCACGGCCGGCCGGCACGTCCATGAGCATGCCGACCATGAGCATCGCGCACAGTGAGTTCGCGTTGGCGAAAGGTTGCGCGATATCGGCGATACCGGACGGAATGCGGACGCCCGCGATCATCAGGACGATCATCACCATATACACGTCGAACGATACCGATGAGACGAATCCGCGCACGATACGGCGCCCCAACGTGCGCCGGGCGAGTCGTTTGGCGTCCCGGTCTGACGGGCGTCGGTAGGGCAGCGTCGGCGCGTCGCCCGCGTGCTGCTCGGCGAGCGTCATTCCCGGCGCGATATGTAGCAGCGTCTGGGTGAGCACATTCGTCCCCGCGGCAACCATGATGCAGTTGCCGACGTCGAACATCGCGCCAGGCACCAACGCCGCAGACCCGTAAAATGCCTGCAATACTGGGAAACAGAAGCAGCCGACATTGAATCCGGCGCCGTTGAGCATGATAAAAGCGCGCTGGGAAACCGGGCGGTGACGGGTGAACAGGAAAATCAGCATGGGTGGTACCGCGGCTGCGGCGAACCCGAAGAGCGAAATCCACAGCAGGCGGATGTCATGCGGCTGCGTGGCGAACGAGTAGATGATGGCGCCGGGCAGGATGAGATCGAATTCCGCGGTCTGCAACACCCGGTAATCGCGCGGTCCGAACAGTCCGAAGCGTTTGAATGCGTAGCCCACCATGATGATGAGCAGCAGGGTGACCGGTTGGATGAGTGTGTGCACGTCTTTCCTCCCTGCGATGTTGCGATGCCTGACGGACGGTGACGTTGTTCATCATAGGATTCGGCTGCGTCGGCGCGCGGGATGTGTCCGTCGTGCGGTGGGGAGACGCTGATTTGTTTCGGATGTGGCGTGCGGTGGGGTGCATGCTGCGGCGTGCGTGCGGGCGTGGTGGAATAAGTGACTGAGGCGTTGCTGTAGGCTGCGTTTTCAGTCGTATAGGAAAAAGTGGTGCTCATGATGTGACTGAGTCCTGACGACAGTAAGCGTGTCGTGAGGTGATTAATCGCGCGCTTATTCATCCCGGCATACCGGCGGTGCAGCACCACCCGACGCCGTCGCATGCTCGTCACCGGACACATCCGTTGTCCCTCAGCCCGATGCCTCGGTTCAGCTAATCACTCCACAAACTGGTTACGCTGGGAGAGGTGCTAGCGTAACCAGTTCGTGAAAAAACAATGATTGGCACACTCATTACCGTGCCGCCGCGCCAGACACACATTTTGTTATGCAACCCATTTCCCACGGCTTGGCGGATACCATTGCATGCGAAAACGGGATAAAACAAGAACGGCACGCCCAACGACGTGCCGTACCGGAGCCACTTGACAGAATCGAACTGTCGACCTGCTCATTACGAGTGAGCCGCTCTACCGACTGAGCTAAAGTGGCGTGTTGCCCGAGAAGCATACGCTCCTCGCGCACAAGTCCTTTACTATACCGGAACCTCCAGATATTGCAAAATCGACGGCGTTGTCGCACCAATTTCCCTTGGTATGAGCCCCAAGACAATCATCACAATCATTCTGCCGATGCCGGGGCACATACACCAGTGCGCGCGAAGGGACTTGAACCCTCACGACAAAGTCACAGGAACCTAAATCCTGCGCGTCTACCAATTCCGCCACGCGCGCGACCTGTCCAATGTACCACCGGGCCAAGCCAGCCGTATCAGACCGCAGGCAACCGCAGAATTCCAAGCGAAACACGCTGACGCACAACGGCACGGCGATTGGTGGAGCCCCCAAACCGCACAACATCCGAAAGCTCCGAAAGCACAATCAAAATCATGCCGATAACGGAAACTGCACGCCATGACGCAATGTGTTGCCCACGTTGTGCCCACAGTTTGCCCACGATTTCGGTCAGACGGCACGAGTCGCGCCCCGATTCCGGGGTCGTGGACGCGCAACCCATCCAGTCTTGCAACCCGCTTGCTGCAGCGCATCACACGCACTCAACACGACGCACTCCACGAATCCCTCTGCGCGCACAGCGAAACACACTCACCAATCACCACTGCAAACGATGGCGGTTGCGCTTCTACCCGCATCCTCGCATACCGACAGGATGCCGGCATTCACAAGGATAGAAACGTTGTCATCAACCGGTTGGTTACGCAATCATTTCGTAAAATTACCGTGAAATCAGCCTTCCATTCACGCAGCTAAAGCGCCGGGCGGGTATATTCATGATTGCGCGATTCATGCGCATCGCCGGATAATCCCGACGCATCCAACCATCATCAATCAAGAAAGGAAGGACAGACCATGACTGAGCAAATACTCAGAATGGATTCGACGCTCGCCGCGCTCGACCGACTTATGTCGGAAGACAGCGACAGCGACGACGATCATGAGGAGGCCTGAGAGCCTCCTCATTTTTTATCCAGTCTTTCTGGTCTTTCCAGCGCTTTCAGATCCCTGCGCTTTCAGATCCCTGCACTTTCAGCTTTCCCGTCTTTTGGCCTTTCCAGCCGTTTCAGTCATTGCTTCAGGCTTTTTGTCGAATACCCCTCATCTGCGGCGACACAACGGTCGGTCCGACGCCGGAACCGTAAACCGCATCCGGCAACGGCATGGTCAACCGCGTCTGAAGCCGCGCATCAAACCGCATCATCAATTCGTCTTTCACGGGCATACGCGCGATTGACAACTCCCCGGACCACACGGCAAACTCGGTTGCATCCCCTGCGGCCGGCAAGGACACGGGATACACTTCCGATGTCTCGACGTGCTTCGACTCATACCATTCGTTTCCGTATCCATTCCGCCTTGAGCGCCCGACGCCGATTGCCTGGACCGCATACCAAAGTCTCAATATCTCCCGTTCGAGCCGCGATGTTGAGAGATTGTTCGAAAAAGTCTCAACAAGTCGCGCAAACGGCAATTTAGACGAGATATTGAGATTTCTCGATGCGTCGAGCATGATGGTCAGTCGTGAAAAAGCCTGGAATTTCAACGATTCTTGACTGCTCGCCGTCTGTGATGCCGAGTGCGGAATCTCAATAAATCGGGAAAATCTGGATTCGCGAGGAGATATTGAGACTTTGTTCTGAAAATCTCGATGACATGGTGCAAATCGCCGAGATATTGAGATTTTTCCGTTCTGTGCGCGCTCCGTTCTGTGTGCATTCCGTTCTGCGACATTCCATCTTCTCGGATTTCGTCCCCTCGAACATTCCTCCTTCGGATATCGCGCCCCCGGCCTCACAACATGCCAGAAGTTCGTGATTGGAAGCACACGTCATCAGCATCGCAGTATTTCTATACCGCATTCCTGTGCCATACGCTTGTGCCACAATGGAGCCATGAGCAGCATGATCGACGCGAATGCACAGAATGCACAGCACGGTGAACCGCAAGATACTCCGGGCGTGGCGACGGAACGGCAGGAGCCGCAGTCGCTGAGTGGGCGCGCGGAAGCGAATGAAAACCAGGATTTCTACGCGGTGATTCCCGCCGGCGGCACGGGAACCCGCCTGTGGCCGCTGAGCCGCGAGGCCAAACCGAAATTCCTCTACGACCTGCTCGGCCAGGGTCGCACACTGATCCAATCCACCTACGACCGGCTGGAACGTGTTGCGGGGCGGGGCCATGTCACGGTGAGTACGGGTTGGCGGCATGTCGCGGCCATCCGCGAGCAGCTGCCGCAACTTGACGACAACGACATCTTCGCCGAACCGGTGCCGCGTGATTCCACCGCCGCGATCTGCCTCGCCGCCGCCGTGTTGGCTCGCCGTCACGGGGAGCGTGTCGTGGTGGGGTCGTTCGCCGCGGACCATGTGATTCGTGGCGCGGCCTCCTTCGCCCGCGCAGTCCGTGAGGCCGTCGCCACGGCGCGCGCCGGCTATGTGACGACCATCGGCATCGCCGCCTCCCGCCCGTCCACGGCGTTCGGCTACATCCATCAGGGCCGTTCCCTGGCCGCGGACGTGCCCGAAGCCCCGAGCGCACGGCTGGTCGAGCGGTTTGTCGAGAAACCTGATGCCGCGACCGCCCAGGCCTACTTGTCCACCGGCGAATACCGTTGGAACGCCGGCATGTTCGTGATGCGCGCGGATGTGTTGCTCGGCCACTTGCGTGAATACAAGCCGCGTATGTACGACGCGATTTCAGCTATCGCGGACGCGTACCTTGCCGGCGGCGATGCGGTCGACGAGGCAATGGCGACTCACTGGTCGGGCATCGAGAAAATCGCATTCGATTACGCGGTCGCCGAACCGCTGAGCGTGCAGGGCGGCGTGGCGATGATCCCGGGTGATTTCGGTTGGGATGATATCGGCGATTTCAATTCCGTTGCCGCGTTGCTGCCGAGCGCGAACCAGCAGAACATCAAGATTCTCGGAGATCGCGAAAACGTGTCCTATATCGATTCCGCCGGCGATGTGGTGGTGCCCGCCGCAGGGCGAACGATTGCATTGCTCGGCGTGAACGACATGGTCGTGGTCGACACGCCGGATGCTTTGCTCGTTGCGCCGCGTGCACGCAGCCAGGAAGTCAAGAATATGGTGGCGCATCTGCGACAGGAAGGCCGTGACGAGCTGCTGTGACCGGCTTCGCCGGGACGGCACCGAGGACTGTCCAGTTCTGTCCTATTTTGTGAGTATCTTGTCACATGGAAGCAAACGATGTCATTCCGCGTCGCGTGCCTGCCACGCATGCGGGAAGATATCGCTTCGATTATGAAGAAAGGACCAATATGGCCATCAATCCGCCAGTTGACGCCACCAAGACTCCTGAGTGGGCTGCCCTGCAGAAGCACTATGACGAGCTGCAGAACGAAGGCATCAGCCTCAAGAAGTGGTTCGCCGAGGATCCGAGCCGTGTGGACCAGCTGAGCTTCGATGCCGGCGACCTGCACTTCGATCTGTCCAAGAACCTGATCAAGCCGGAAACCCTGAAGCTGTTCGCAGACCTCGCCAAGGCCGTCAAGCTTGATGAGCGCACCAAGGCCATGTACACCGGCGTGCACATCAACAACACCGAAGATCGCGCCGTGCTGCACACCGCGCTGCGTCGCCCGGTCGAAGATGAAGGCAAGTACATCGTCGACGGCCAGGATGTCGTCAAGGACGTGCGCGACACACTCGATCGCATCTACGCCTTCGCTGACAAGGTCCGTTCCGGTGAGTGGAAGGGCGTCACCGGCAAGAAGATTGAAACCGTGGTCAACATCGGCATCGGCGGTTCCGACCTGGGTCCCGTCATGGTGTACGAAGCGCTCAAGCCGTACGCTGACGCCGGCATCTCCGCACGCTACATCTCCAACATCGACCCGAACGATCTGGCCGAGAAGACCAAGGGCCTCGACCCGGAGACCACCCTGTTCATCATCGTCTCCAAGACCTTCACCACGCTTGAGACCTTGACCAACGCCCGTGAAGCCCGCACCTGGCTGCTCGAAGAGCTCAAGGCCAAGGGCGCCATCGACGGCTCCGACGCGCAGAACGCCGACGCCATCAAGAAGCACTTCGTCGCCGTCTCCACCAACCTGGAGAAGGTCGAGGAGTTCGGCATCGACCCGTCCAACGCATTCGGCTTCTGGAACTGGGTCGGCGGCCGTTACTCCGTGGATTCCGCTGTCGGCACCTCCCTCGCCGTGGTCTTCGGCCCGGCCCGCTTCGAGGAGTTCCTGCACGGCTTCCATGAGATCGACGAGTACTTTGCCAACACTCCGTTCGACAAGAACGTGGTCGTGCTGCTCGGCATGCTCAACGTGTGGTACCGCAACTTCTTCCATGCCGCATCGCACGCGGTGCTCCCGTACGACCAGTATCTGCACCGCTTCCCGGCGTACCTGCAGCAGCTGACCATGGAATCCAACGGCAAGTCCGTGCGTTGGGATGGCACCCCGGTCACCTCCGACACCGGCGAGATCTTCTGGGGCGAGCCGGGCACCAACGGCCAGCACGCCTTCTACCAGCTGATCCACCAGGGCACGCAGCTGATTCCTGCCGACTTCATCGCGTTCGTCAACACCCCGAACCCGACCAAGGACGGCGACCAGGACGTGCACGAGCTGTTCCTGGGCAACTTCCTCGCGCAGACCAAGGCGCTCGCGTTCGGCAAGACCGCTGACGAGGTGCGCGCTGAGGGCACGCCTGAGGACATCGTCCCGGCCCGCGTGTTCACCGGCAACCGCCCGACCACGTCGATCTTCGGCGTGGCACTGACCCCGTTCTCGCTCGGCGAGCTGATCGCCCTGTACGAGCACATCACCTTCGTCGAAGGCACGGTGTGGGGCTTGGACTCCTACGATCAGTGGGGCGTCGAGCTCGGCAAGCAGCTGGCCAAGCAGATCACCCCGGCGATTTCCAAGGACGACGACGCGCTCGCCGCCCAGGACGCTTCCACCCAGGGCCTGATCAAGTTCTACCGCGCCAACCGCGAGTTCTGATTCGCTGCGCGGTGTACGGCGGCCAGGACGTAGCCTGACCTGCCGGTAGATCAAGCCAACAGGATCCCGCCATCCGTTACCGTTACGGATGGCGGGATTTTTGTGTTGGTGGGGTCTGTTCGGTGGGGGTCTGTGTGCGTATCTGCTCGTGGTGTGACTGCCGGGTTGCGCGGCGGCGGGGTATCGGCTGCATCCGGATTGGTCGGTGGGAGTATCCGCCTGCGGTGCGACTGGCAGGTCGCATGGCAAGCGGATACCAGCTACCGCGACGAGTCAGTCGACCCCTGATGCCACTGACACGCCTGATGTCCCAGGCACGCCCGATGACCGAGCCGTCGTCATGTCCGCGCAGCCACAGTCTGTACGCCCCAGTCTGCATGTGTCACAATCCGCACGTCCCCAGTCCGCACGTCACAGTAAAATGAACCTCTGATATGCCGAAAAACGGGACGCCGCATAATCCCGTCTTTCTTTGGGTCCAGCCGGAACACTTACGTGGTGGCAACGCCATGATTCCGGCGGATTGGCACCCTTCGCAGGCGAACCTGCGAAGACATTTCAGCTGAACGGAATCCCGAAGGGGACCGTGCAGCCCCGACCAATCGTCGGTATGCGGCGGCGATGGAGGAACATCATGGTTAATGCCATCGAAGCATTCGATGCCAAGCATCTTAAGCCGGCGGAGGAAATCCCTGCGTTCCGTCCTGGCGACACCGTCGAGGTCAACGTCAAGATCAAGGAAGGCAACAACTCCCGTCTGCAGGCGTTCACCGGCGTGGTGATCGCTCGTCAGGGTGCTGGTGTGCGCGAGACCTTCGTGGTGCGCAAGATCAGCTTCGGCGTGGGTGTCGAGCGTCGTTTCCCGCTGCACTCCCCGTCGATCGATTCGATCAAGCTGGTGCGCAAGGGCCGTGTGCGTCGTGCGAAGCTGTACTACCTGCGTTCGCTGCGCGGCAAGGCTGCTCGTATCGTCGAGCGTCGCGACAACAGCGAGAAGTGAGTTTCGCGCTCATCGCATGAACAGGACAGCCCGGCGACCAGTAACGGTCGTCGGGCTGTCTGCGTTTCAAACAGTGCGGACGGCGCGGGCGTGGCGGATGTACTGGCGGTCCGTGCCGCTTGTGGCAGCATGGATTTGCAATGCCGGGACATTCCGTAGCAAACCGCAAATCGGAACCGTCGTGGAGTATGGACTTGGTTTTCGACCGTCCGATAAGTCCTCGCTTGCGGAGAATCGGCGGGTACGAGCAGACGTGCTGGTAACGTATGCGACAGCACCGGTCAAGCTGGGGTGGCGATAGCATGGTCGAGCCAATACGGTGAGCGACCGACAGTACTGCCCGACGGCGGCACCGACGGCGAGCGGCTGACAGCACGACCTGCGGACGCTCCGGTAGGGTGTGCTGTCAACGCGATCTGGCGGACGTTTGGCATCCTCCCGGCGTGCTCCGGCGGTGCGTTACGGCAAGATGCCCCGGCATCGCACCCGGCACGGTGCCTGACAAGGCTTCGCCGACAGCAGGTCGGCAGATGGGAGAATCATGACGCAGCAGATGTCTCGGTCGTCAAGCGACCAGCGCGGTGACGCGGATTCCCACATCCTTTCAGTCGCCGAACGCGGCATCGATCCCGCCCCTGTCACCGCAACGACACAAGCCGCCGCAACGACAACAGCCTCGGCATCATCACAACCCTCGGCTTCCTCCCAGACTTTCTTCCAAGATTTCTCCCCGGAGTTTTCCCCAGCGAACGCCCCAGATGATGTATCATCCCGACACGCCCGGCACGCAGCGCGCGCAGCCCATGCGGCCCACGCGTCCGGCTCGTCGTCCCGCGGCGGTGTCCCTCGACGCTCTGCAAGCGCATCGTCAACCTCCGAGAACGCCCGCGAATGGCTGCTGTGGTGTGGTATTCCGGTACTGATCGTGCTGCTCCTGCGCGTGTTCCTGTTCGGTTTCTATGTGATTCCTTCAGGCTCTATGCTGGACACCATCGAAATCAACGACCGGGTCATCACCACGAAACTTGCGCCTGACCTCATCAAGTTGCAGCGCGGCGACATCGTGGTGTTCAAAGACCCTGCCAACTGGCTGCAATCCGAGTCATCGATGGGCGGCGATAACCTGATCAAACGGCTTATCGGCCTGCCGGGCGATACCGTGGCATGCGCTGGCGCCGGCCAGCCGGTGACCATCAATGGCGTGGCCATCGATGAAAGCTCGTATCTCAAACCCGGCGTGCAACCCAGCGATTTCGCCTTCAACGTCACTGTGACCGAGGACCATATTTTCGTGCTTGGCGACAATCGCGCCAATTCCGCGGATTCCCGCTATCACCAGGATGATGGGTCGAACGGTCTCGTCCCGATCAGCGATGTGCTCGGCGTGGCGATTGTGCGCAACTGGCCGCTCAACCGCATCGGCAGACTAGATTCCCATCACGAGGTGTTCGCGAATGTCCCCAATCCAGCATGACGAGTCCAGCAGTCCGCAAGACACCGCTCATACCGCACACACAGCGAATGCCGTCCAGCCTGTGCGCACCGCAACGGCAGCGCACACTGCGCGCAGCAATCGACGCACCGGTCAACGTAGTACGACACACGTTCGCCCGGTTCCCACACTCGAGCTGGAACGCACCCTGGCCGCCCAAGGCTACGATGTGATTGTCGGATTCGATGAGGTTGGCCGAGGCTCCCTCGCCGGCCCGGTGATGGTCGGCGCCGCCGCGATTTGGGCGCGTGACTTGCCGACATTGACGGTGCCTGAAGGGGTCGCGGACTCCAAAATGCTGACGGAACACCGCAGGGAGGCGATATTCCACCCGTTGCGCCGGTGGTGTGCCTCAAGCGCGGTCGGTCAGGCGAGCAATACCGAGATCGACGAATGGGGCATCACCTATGCGCTCGGTGTAGCCGCCCTGCGTGCGTTGGACGAGCTGGAACGCCAGCTTGGTATCGGCAGCGCGACACAGACGCCCCAAAGCGCCATCCGCGTCGGCGGGATTCTCGACGGTCCCAACGATTACATCACCGCCGCTCTTGGCACCTTCGACGCGCCGGACGTTCCGGTGCCCGCCCACATCATCACGAAAGTCAAAGGCGATCAGCACTGTGCCACGGTTGCCACGGCGGCGGTCATCGCGAAAGTCACCAGGGACCATCTGATGGTGGATATCGCCAAGGGAAATCCGGCGTATGAGCCATACGGTTGGGCGCGCAACAAAGGGTACGGCTCGCAGGTGCATCGCGACGCGATCGCAAAGTATGGGCCGACGCCCTTGCACCGGTTGAGTTGGCATCTGGTCTGAATACGGACAATTCAGCCGTGTGACAATCCAGCCGGGGGTGCCAGCTGGATTGGCGCCAGCTGGGGGCCGGCCCACCCGGGTTGATGCCACCACCCGCATATCAACCGGATTGGCTACACCAGCCAGATAGGCACCAGCAGCATCAACACCATGAGGAAAGGAGACGAATTCGATGGAACACCATACCCGCGCCGCCCGTCCGTCAATGAAGGATGTGGCTGCGCTGGCGGGAGTCAGCTATCAGACCGTCTCCCGTGTGATCAACCATTCGCCCGACGTGTCAGTTGACACGCGCAATCGTGTGCGCCAAGCCATCCAGCGGCTCGGCTATCGCCCCAGCAATTCCGCGCGAGCCCTCGCATCGAGCCGTTCCCGCATCATCGGCGTGATTATGGGAGGCGACCAGTTCCATGGCGAGGTGCAGACCTTGCAAGCGATTGAAGCTGCCGCACGGTCTCGCGGCCTGTTCGTCGCCGTGTCGATGATTCGCAAGGCCATGTGTTCGCAAAACGATTTCAACCATCTGTGCGATGGCTTCGACGAACTCAACGTGGACGCGTTCATCATGATGGTGCCGACGGATGTCCTGTTCACTGCGGCGTGTCGTGCCCCGGTCACTAGGCCGCGGATATTGCTGACGGCGACACACGGCGGAACCAGCATTAGCACCGGGCTGAGCATGATTCATGACGAAGCCCAGCGTGATCGGACGGCGGTCGTGGGCATCGACCAATGGGGAGCCATGGACCGGCTGCTCAGCATGATCGCCGGCTATGGGCACCGCACGGCCTTGTATATCGCAGGGCCTTCTCAGTGGCGTGATGCGACGACACGGCTCGAAGCGTGGCGTGAACTGTCCGCGCAATACGCGATTTCCTCGAATGTGGTGCGATGCCGCTCTTGGCAGTCCGATGAAGCGTACGCGCAAATGAACCATGTGCTGGAATACTTCGGCTCATCAGGCGCCAAACTGCCGACGGTGATTGTCACGGCAAGTGACGCTCAGGCCATCGGCGTGGCCCGTGCGTTGCGTGAGCACGATATTCGCATTCCGCAGGACGTCAGTTTGGCCGGTTTTGATGACATTGCGGTGGCCAGCGATACGTTCCCGCCGTTGACGACGATTCGTCCGGACTACAGCCAGCTTGGCGTTGCCGCGATGCGTGAGGCGCTGTTCCTGATGGGGGAGGGGTCGGAACCTGGCTATCCGGTCTCCACGTATGGTGTCGGCCAGGTTGAGGCGAAAGTCGTCAAACGCTCCTCACTGGCGGGCGTATCGCTGGGACGGTGACTGTCCGCTCAGTTGCGAAACACCGGAGCCGGAAGCGGAGAGCCGGGAGTGGTTGGAGCCAGAACAAGCGCATCCGCCAGTTTTGCGGTTCCGCTCGCCTTCGCACGGGATGACGCGGGATTATGGAGTATTGGTCGCGGTTTGCGAAAACTCTGGTGGATGCCGAGACAATCAGCTACAATACCCCCATTGTGATCGTGACCGTATGCGGTTGGCATGCAGCGTCTAGGATCGTCTGAATCCCAAGTTTTCAGGCCTTCACAGCATGGTGTCCCCATCATGCGCGGACCGCTCCGCCGGCTGCCGGACGCATCGACCGTCACCGGACGGTGTCGACCAACCCCGTTGCCGTGCGACCGCTACGAAGCGGACAACACGGCAGGCAGGCGGCGAAGCCCCCGGCGCAGGCCGCTCAGCTCCAGGTCAACGGGTCCAGTGAGATGTTGTCATGTGATTCGCGTACGCGGAAAGGGGTCGGCATGTTCGATAAGCGGCTGTTTTCGTTGACGCCGGGCATCAAGCGCCTGGTGGCTGCGAAGGTGGTATGCCTATGGGTGTCGCTGTTGGCGGATATCGGATTCGCCTATGTTCTGGTTGGTCTGCTCGGCAACATCCTCGGGTATGTCGAGCCGCTTGACGCGTCCAAATGCACCCAGCTCAACGCGATCGGCAGGTGCCTCAACCCTGCGCAGACACAGGGCGATTCGGCGCTCGAATCCGGCAAACACGCCCTGTCGGCGTACCCGGACAATTACGGCATGTTCATCCTGTTCATCGCCGTCATCGTCGTCGTGAAATACGTGGCCACCCGCTGCTCCGCCTATTTCGGCACCCGCGCCAGCGAAAGCGTCAAACTTGCCCTGCGTGAGAAGCTGTACCGCAAAATGCTGCAACTGGGTCCCTCCTACGCCCAGCGCGTGCGCACCTCCGACGTGGTCCAGTCCGCAGGCGAGGGCATTGAGCAAATCCAAAGCTTCTTCGAACTGTTCCTTCCGCAACTGTTCTATTCGATTCTCGCGCCGATCACCCTGTTCATCTTCGTTGTCCCCGTCAATTGGCCTGCCGCGCTGGTGCTGCTGGTGTGCGCTCCGCTGATTGTCATCATCGTGGGGCTGGTCGCGATGAGCGCCTCCCGCGTGTTCAAGAAGTACTGGGGCAAGTACACGGATATGGGCGCTGCGTTCCTTGACGATCTGCAGGGCTTGGAAACGCTGAAAACCTTCGATGCCGACGGGCGTGCGGCCGAGGACATGAACCGCAAGGCCGAGGAATTCCGCGTGATGACCATGCGTGTGCTGCAAATCCAGTTGCGCTCGCTGTCGGCGATGGACCTGGTGGCGTACGGTGGCACCGCGGCCGGTATCGGCGTGGCGATTTGGCAGTTCATGATCGGCCAGATCTGGCTGCCGGCTGCCCTGGTGGTCGCGCTGCTGTCGGCGAGTTTCTTCCTGCCGTTGCGCCAGTTGGGGTCGTATTTCCATGTGGCGATGAACGGCATGACATCCACGAAGCGCATTTTCGCGCTGCTGGATGCCCCGGTGCCGCATCACGGCAGCATTCGTCTGCCTTCTGTCGCGGATTCCGTGTCGGTGACTTTCGACCATGTCGGATTCGCCTACGGCTCTGGCGATGACAAGAAAATTGCTCTGCATGATGTTGATTTCTCCGCGCAGCCGGGCCAGTTGACGGCCATTGTCGGCGTGTCTGGGTCTGGTAAGTCCACGGCCGCCGGTCTGCTGGGCGGCTCGTTGGTCGGCTATGACGGCTCGATTCGTCTCGGTTATTCTCTGCTCGGCACATCCGCGGATGTGGAACTGAGTGATGTTGCGGAGCAGTCGTTGACGGGCGCGGTCACGGTCGTCAGCGCCCGCAGCCACTTGTTCGCCGGCACACTGCGTCAGAATCTGGTGATGGCCAAGCCAGGCGCCACGGACAACGACCTGTGGGTCGCGCTGCATCAGGCGCGTATCGATGATTTCGTGTGCGCCCAGCCAGGCGGTCTTGATATGAAAATCGAGCAGGATGCGGCGAATCTGTCAGGCGGCCAGCGCCAGCGCTTCGCGATTGCCCGCGCCTTGCTGCGTGACAGCGCGATCTATGTGTTCGATGAGGCAACCAGCAGTGTAGACGTGGAAAGCGAGAACCGTATTCTCGCTACCATCCGCGATCTGGCGGACCGCAAAACGGTGCTGATGATTACGCATCGTGTTGCGAATGCGGTGCTCGCCGACCAGATTGTGGTATTCGACCACGGTACGGTCGCCCAGACTGGCCAGCATGATGCGCTGGTGGTCGCTGATGGCGTGTACGCGAAACTGTTCCGGGCACAAGCGGTGTTCGAGCATGTCTCCCACCGTGATGACGCCCGAATGATGGTCGGTAGCGAGCAGATGCGCCAGCTGGCGGGTACGGGCAGCCGTGCCGCGGCATCTGGTGCTTCCGCCCTGTCTATGGGCGACACGTCTCAATCGACCTCTCAATCGGCGGCTGAGTCGGTATCCGCGGCTTCGTCAACGGATACGGTGGCGAATGCCAACAGCGCCGACACCAGCTCGGATGACGACCCGGGAACCGCCTCCGCTGCCGGTGACACGCCAGGCAAGCGCTCCGGCTCAATGTCGTTGATCGGCCGTCTGCTTGGCGAAGTCCGGCCGTTGAGCCTGTACATGGTCCAAGCATGCCTGTACGGCACCATCGGCCATCTATCGGCGACATTCCTGCCGGTGTTCGGCGTGTGCGCCCTGTTCGCTCATCTCGGTCATCCGGTGTGGGGGCTGTCGTCCCGCACCGCGGTGATCTGCATGGTCGTGTGCGGTGTGTTGCGCGGTATCATGCGGTACGCGGAACAGTATATGAACCATAATGTCGCGTTCCGCCTGCTGGCGCTGTTCCGGTCCAAGGCCTTTGCCGCGCTGCGCAGACTGGCTCCTGCCAAGCTTGCCGGCAAGGGCAAGGGCGATTTGATTTCGCTGATCACCACTGATGTCGAATTGCTGGAGATCTTCTTCGCGCACACGATTTCGCCGGTTGTCATCTCCGTGGTGACCACGGTGGTGTTCGCGGTCGCGGCCTTCACACTCGACCCGTGGTTCGCGTTGCTGCTGGTCGTCTCTCATCTGATTGTCGGCGTGTTGCTTCCCCGCCGTTTCGCGGCGAGCGTGCGTACGCTTGGCCCGAAGATTCGCAAGTATTCCGCGCAACTTGACGATGTCATGCTTGACGATATGCACGGTCTGGACGAAATCATCCGGTTCGGGCAGGGCAGTAAGCGGCTGGGCAACATCGTCTCAAGAACCCGCCGCCTGTGGTCGGAACGCTCCCGTCTGAGCCGCCGTACCGGTCGTTTTACTGCAATCGGCGGTCTGCTGGTTATCGCAGCCACGGTGGGCGCGGTCATGGTCGCCTTGCGTGTGTCGCAGGGCAATCCGTTCTCCATCCCGAATGCGGTGGTCGCCGTGGTGTTGATTGCCAGCTCGTTCGGCCCGACCCTCGCCTTGAGCGCGCTTCCGGCGAATCTGACGCAGACCTTCGCCTCCGCGAGACGTCTGTTCGCCCTCCTTGACGAGCAGCCGGCGGTTGTGGAGACGGGAACCGACAAACCTGAGTATGACGGCATGTCGTTCGAACATGTGGACTTCTCCTACCGTCCCGACCAGCCGATTCTGTGCAACTTGTCCTTGGCTGTTCCCAAGACCGGTATTTTGGGGATCCAAGGGCCGTCCGGACGCGGCAAGTCAACGGTGCTGAAACTGTTGATGCGCTATTGGGATCCGAAGCGCGGCCAAGTCCGCTTCTCCGGCGTGCCCCTTCCGCAGGTGGATGCGGCTTATCGTCGTCGTGTACAAACCATGATGAGCCAGGAGACATATCTGTTCGACGGGTCGATTGCGCAGAATCTGCGCATCGCCGACGAACATGCGAGCGACGAGCAGCTGCGTGAGGCGTTGCGCAAGGCTTCTGTGCTGGATCTGGTCGATTCGCTGTCTGACGGGCTCGATACGCAGGTCGGGGAGCTTGGCGGGCGCCTGTCCGAAGGCGAACGGCAGCGCATCGGCTTGGCACGCGTCTTCCTGCGCAAGGCGGACTTGGTGCTATTCGATGAGCCGACCAGTCGTCTGGACGCCTTGAACGAGGCGGTGATTCTCACGTCAATCAACCAGATGGCCGCCGAACGTGACGTCGCCATCGTGCTGGTCTCGCATCGGCAGTCGACGATGCGTGTCGCCGACGTGGTTGTGCGGGTCTGATGTCGATCGGACGGCGTCAATCCACTGGCGCCGTCCGCCAAAGTCCGCCTAGGTTCGTCTAGGTCCGTCAATCAGCTGTCGTCCATCTCCCGCACCCATCGTCCCAAACCATCAGTCTGATGTGTGTGGTGGTGGAAACGGAAACGTGGAACAGCGGTGGACATCCCCGTCAGGCCGTCAGATGCGTTCCTTGGGTGCGGGATAATACGATGTGGGATATTTTACAGTTGGATTGCATCGGTGCGGCCCAAGGTGTGGCATGGCCGTACCGGGCTGCGTACCGGGGATCGGTGAGGAGCAAGATGAGCAGACATACCGCGCAGCACGGCAATATGCCCGGTGCCCACGGGGGCAGGCGCAGGCATATCTGGCCATGGATTGTACTGGCTGTTCTGGTGGTCGTGGCTGCGGCTGCAGGCATCACGGCATACACCTTCTACAAGCAGGCCATGGAAGTCAAAGCCCACGAGGAGAAGGCTATTTCGCTGATGTCCGGCCTAAAGGGGGTTTCGGGCTCAGGTGCGTCCGGCGTTAGCAAAGATACGGTGGATTCCATCAACGCGGTGTTGCCGCAACTGCAATCGGAAACCGCCGCCGCCGAACAAATCACGAACGGCAAGCTGTGGACGCTGGCATCCCACATGCCGGTGTACGGCGATGACATCACAACTGTCCGCGGCATGACACGCATCGTCCATTCGTTGACCACCGAGTCGATTCCGCAACTGAGCTCCACACTGGGCACGCTGGTCAACACATCGCTGACCACGGGCGACGGGTCGCTGAACCTCGAGCCGATCACTCAGGCGGCCGCATCCATGAAGGCTGCGAACGAGCCGCTCCAGAAGCTGGTCAAGGAATATGACGCCCTGCCACAACCCAAGATCGGCAAGATTGCCACCGCGTATGCCAGCGGTAAGCAGCAGCTGAACGCGGCGGGAACGACCATCAACAATCTTTCCAGCGCGCTGGATATCATCCCCGGTTTCCTTGGCTCCGGCGGCGCGAAAACGTATGCAATCATGGCGATGACCACGTCCGAAGCGCGCTCCAGCGGTGGCCTGCTGGGTTCGGTGGGCGTTATGACCACGGACAATGGCAAGATTTCCATCGGGGATTTCCGTTCGAACACCGAATACATTCCGTATGGTGTCGGCGATCCGACCGCGGACGAGCAGCGGATTTTCAACCAGTGGGGGCCTCTGCAGATGTCCTTCGATATGCGCGATCTCGCGGTGTACACAGACGCGCAGCGTTCGGCGGAAGGTATGCGCGCGATCTGGCAGCGCACCCCGTGGGGGGCGAGCCAGAGTCTTGACGGCGTGATTATGGTCGATCCGGTGTTCCTGCAGAAGATGGTCGCGATCAACGGGCAGGTCACCTTGTCGGACGGCCGAGTGCTTGACGGCACCAATACGGCGGAATTCCTGCTCAACACCGTGTACAAGGAGTATCCGGTGAGTATGCAGGACCGGTATTTCACCGAGGTTGCAACCCAGTCGATCAGCGCGATGTTCTCGAATATCAATCTTGAGAAGCTCACCCAGGTCGGGCAGGCGATGTCCTCGCTTGCACAGAACCGGCACTTCTCCATGTACAGCTTCGATGAGACGACGGAAAACTCGTTGCTGTCCGCCGGCTTCACAGCATCCACGCCAAGTGATGAGGCCAACCCGAAGATCGGCGTGTACATCACCGAGCAGAACCCATCCAAGATGGACTGGTACGTGCACCGCACGACCAAGATCACGCGCACGTCGTGCAATAGTGACGGTTCGCAGACCTACCACGTGGAATACACGCTGAACAACACAATGACGAATGCCGAACTGGCCAAGGTACCTGATTACATCGCCGGTGGCGTCCAAGTGCCGAGTCTGGCGCGCGGTATGGCCGCTGAGAAGATGCTGATTTACGCGCCTGCCGGCGGGTCGATTTCGAATATCACCACAAGCGGGAACGGCACGGTGTCCGTGGCACCGAAGCAGACCACGTTGAACGGCAAGAGCGTCACCACGACGCTGGTGCTGTTGAATCCCGGAAAATCGATGACCTACTCCTTCGACGTGACCACCTCCACGAAGGCTACGGCAGACCTTGGTGTTGACCAGACGCCGATGGGCTGGGAAGATCCTGGAGTGAGTGTGGATACCTCGGCTTGTGCCATCGGGACGAAGTAATCGGAGTCCTGTAGTCGGTTCAGGGCTTCACAGCGAGCCCCACATCGGGAATTCCATATAGCACCGCACCCGTAACCTTCTGCCGACGCTGGGAGTTGTCTCACCGTCGGTAGAAGCAGAGTGCCATCCTTCTGCCGACGCTTACCCGCCCCTCAGCGTCGGCAGAAGTGCAGATAGTGGTGACCACACCTTACTTGCGGAACACCTTGGTGTAGGAGCCTTCCGCCCGCGGCCTGACCACGATCGAATCGATATCGACGGTATCGGGCTGGTCAAGCGCCCAACGGACGCATTCGGCGATATCCTCGGCCTTCAGCGGGTCCGGCACCCCGGCATACACGGCTGCGGCCTTGGCAGCGTCGCCGTGGAAGCGGTGCATCGAGAACTCATCGGTATGCACCATGCCGGGGGAGATATCGACCACGCGAATCGGCTCGCCGATCATTTCGAGCCTCAAGACACGGGCCATCACGCGTTCGGCGAATTTCGACGCGCAATACCCGGCACCGCCCTCATAGGGTTCGATGCCTGCGGTCGAGGAGATGACGAGCACGGTTCCGGCAGACTTCTTGAGCGCAGGGAGCAGCTTCTGCGTCATGCGTAGCGTGCCGAGCACGTTGAGCTCGTACATTGCCCGCCAATCGTCGATGCTCGCGGTGGCGACCGGATCCTTGCCGATGGCCCCGCCGGCACAGTTGACGAGCGCCTTGACTGGCCCGCCGGCGAGTATCGTCTCTACGGCTGCCTGTGCGCTTGATTCGTCGGTGATGTCGGCGGCGATCGGCTCGACTGCATCGCCGAGTTCCTGAGCCAATGCGTCGAGACGCTCGGCCCTGCGTGCCAGTGCCACGACGTGCCATCCGTCTGCGACCAACGCGCGGGCCGTCGCCGCGCCGATTCCGCTGGATGCTCCGGTCACAACCGCGCGCTGGTCGCCGTCTGCCGGCTGTGACGCTGATTGTCCTGCAGGTGATGTCGCAGCTGGCGTTACATGCTGTGTCGCCGCTGGTGTTACTGATTGCGTTGTCTGTTGTTCTGTCATGGTCATCCTTCCTGCTGCGTTCGCAGCGGTGTCATGCTCGTCTGGCTGGTTTCAGCATCCGGCAGCGGTCATCGCTTTGTCAAGCCGGGCGACGCCTTCGGCCGCTTCCTCGGCGCTGATTACGCAAGGCGGGGTCACGTGGATGCGGTTGTTGTGTACGCCGAGCACCAGATTCAGCTTGTCTGCCTCAGCCACGATCCGCTGCATACTGGCGTCATCGAGCGGTTCTTTGGTGGTCCGGTCGGCGACCAGCTCCACCGCCCAGAACACGCCCTTGCCACGCACCTCGCCGACGGTCGGGTGATGCTCGGCAAGCGCCTGAAGACCCGGTCCGAGTATGTCACGGCCGACATTGTGAGCGTTGTCGACGATATGCTCGCGTTCCATCGCCTCCTGCGTGGCCACAATCGCTCCCATCGCCAGCGGGTGTCCGGAATATGTGAGGCCGCCCGGGAACACGACGTCGTCGAAATACTTGGCCACCGGATCGGACATGATCACGCCGCCAGCCGGGACATACCCGGAATTGCAACCCTTGGCGAAGGTGATGATATCCGGCGTGTAATCGTAGTCGTCGAGGGCGAACCAGAATCCGGTGCGCCCGAAGCCGGCCATCACTTCGTCGGTGATCATCAGAATGCCGTATTTGCGGGTGATTTCACGCACACCCTTGAAATAATCCTTCGGCGGGATGATGATGCCCGCAGTGCCGGGAATCGATTCGAGCAGTACGGCGGCGATGGTGTCCGGCCCCTCGAACTGAATCACATGCTCGAGATGAGTGAGCGCGCGCTCGCATTCCTCCTCCTGCGTGGTGGCGAAGAACTCGGAACGATACAGGTACGGTGTAAAGAAGTGGACATGGCCGCGCGCGTAATCGTTCGGTTTGCGCCGCCAGTCGCCGGTCGCGCTGATTGCCGCGCCCGTATTGCCGTGGTAGCAACGGTAGGAGGAGAGGATCTTGTCGCGCCCGGTGACCAGACGTGCCGCGCGCATGGCGTTCTCGTTCGCGTCGGCGCCGGCGTTTGTAAAGAACACCTTGTCGAACCCTTGAGGTGCGCGGCGTGCAACAAGCGAGGCTGCCCGTCCGCGGGCGAGGTTCGCGTAGTCGGGGCCGATGGTGGCGAGCAGTTCGGCCTGTTGCTTGATGCCTTCGACGACCGCGGGGTGCTGGTAGCCGATATTCACGTTGACCTGCTGGCTGGTGAAGTCCAGCATCTCACGGCCATCCGCGTAGTTGAGCCACACGCCGTGGCCGGTGACCACCTCGGTTGGGTGGAGGTTGCGCTGCGCGTGCCAGGAGTGGAAAACGTGCGCGCGGTCCAACGCGTAGGCGTCGTCCCAGATCGTCTCATCTGCCGAGCAATCGTGTCCCATGATGTGTCCTTTCCTAGGATGGGTTCCGGCATCGGGCCGGCTGTGTTCATTTGGCATCGCATGTGACGCCATGTGACGTTGCAATTGGCATTGTGAGCAATGAACATTTCGCGTTTTACGTGGACATTTCCTGTTGTGCATCGTCTTGAAACACCGGAATAACCGCGATTGGCGATACTGGGCGTGTCATATGAAGCGTATGCGCGTGGGCTGCGGAGAGTGCAGAAGGCGAGAAGGCGAAATGATCACAGACAATAAGCGCAATGATTCGAGGATTCGTCATCCGGACGATGCTAAGCCCGGTGCCGGCAGCGGCAGCGGACTCGTAGATTCCCGAGATTCCAGTGACTCCCTTGCCCTCCAAGGTCCACAGCAATCTCAAGGCGGGCAGGAGCCCGATGATTCCGCGGGAACTCCCGTGTTAGCCGGCGCTGCGGATCGTGGCACGTCCGGCATCCGGACGGGGCAGACGCTGGTCGTCGAGGCCGAGCGTCTTGCAGGATTCGTCCGTACCCAGACCGCGAGGGCGACTCCGCAACGCATTGTCGAATCACTGACCACGTTGGTCTCCACTGAAGTTCTGCCTGAAGGAACCCGTCTGCCGACCGTTCGCGCACTTGCGGCGGCACTTCGCGTGAGTCCGGCCACGGTTTCCGCCGCGTATCATATGCTCGCCCGTTCGGGGGTCATCCATTCGCGGGGTAGGGCGGGCACGTTCGTGCTTCCGCAGGCGCTGTCCGAAGTAAACATTCCGCCGGCTTCGGCTGCGTCATTCGCAGGAGGCGCGGATGGCTGGGGAGCGCGTACGGCCATGTCTTCGGCTGCAGGCATCCGAGCCGTGTTCGACATGTCCGATGCGGGCCAAATCCTTGAGATGCCGGGCGATGAGGAAGAATCCAGGCAACATAACAGCGAAGATGCTGGACTCGACGTAGAGCGTGATGCCAGACGGGCGGCTGGGTATGCTGACGGAATGGACGACGGAATGGACGAGGGGCGTGCCGACGGACGCGATGCCGGGCCGGATCAGAGTCGAAAATCCGGGCGAGATACCGACGCGTCCGCTTCTCGCACATCGGGCGCCAGCGCGTCCGGATTCAACAGGCGTGCATCCGGCCAAATGCGGGGCTTCGCCGCCGTCCACGCCCCGGTCATCGACCTGTCCCGCGGAACTCCGGACAATACGCTTCTGCCGCCAATCCGCCCATATTTGGCCCGGCTCGGCAACCGGCGGGCATTCGTGAACTCGTACACCGGGCCGACAATCCTGCCGATGCTGGAGGAGGAATTGCGCGGCGATTGGCCGTATGATCCGCAGGCGATGACCATGGTGTCCGGTGCGGGGGATGGGCTTGCGCTCGCCATCGCCACATTTGTGCGCCATGGCGATGTCGTGATTGTCGAATCGCCCACGTACCCGTTCATTCTTGATGTGCTGCGCGAAAGCGGGGCAATCGCCGTCGGCGTGCCGGTTGATGCGGAAGGCATGGATCCCAATCTTTTGTTCGAGGTGCTGGAGCGTTTCAGCCCGTCCGCGGGGCCGACGCACGACCAGGGCCGTCGCATCGGCATGATCATCATCCAGCCGCGGGCGCAGAATCCCACAGGTATCAGCTATACGCCCCAGCGGTTGTCGGTGATCGCCCGGGTGTTGCGCATGTGGGAGCAGGAAGCAGCCGGGCGCGAGATTCCGCCGATTCTCGAGGATGATAGCAGTGGCATGGTCGCTGATGTATTCGCGGTGTCCCTAGGGTCCCTGTTGCCTGACCGGGTGATTCATATCCGCAGTTTTTCGAAGTCGCATGGCCCCGATTTGCGGCTTGCGGCGTTGTCGGGGACGCGTGAAGCGGTTGATGCGATTGTGGAGCGGCGACGGCTGGGAGCCGGCTGGGTGAGTCGGTTCCTGCAGGAGCTGCTGTGCGAGATGCTTGCGGATCGTCAGGCGTATTCGACCATTGCAGGCGCACGCCACACGTATGCGCTCAGGCGCAAGACGATGGCTGCGCTGCTGGAGCGTTTCGGGATGCAAACCGTGCCGGGCAGCGGATTCAATATGTGGTTGCCGGTGCGCGATCCGGCCGCGGCGAGGCGGATTCTCGCGCAGGAGCATATCCGTGTGGCGGGAGGCGGACGGTTTCTGCCGGAATTCCGTGTCTCGGCAAGTGATGACGATTCGCGTGTGCAGGAGTGTGTGATCGGCGGCGACGATTGGTTGGATGGCGGAATCGTCGGGAGCAATGTGATTGCTGGGGTTGCAGGTGTTGAGAGGACTGCGGGCGTTGATATCGCTGGTGCTGGCGGTGATGCGGGGGTTGCTGGCGTTGCTGGGACTGGTGGGGTCAGCGCTGCCAGTGTCGGGGATACTGGTTGCAGGGCTGGTCGCGACATCGGTGACGCTGCCTATCATGTCGCCGACACTGCAGGCATCGGAACTGTTGGAGCAGGTGGTCTCGGCCGTGCTTCGACTATTGGTATTGACGGCACGGCCGCAACGCTGCTGACCGATGCGGGCATCACCCAAGGCAATGCGATGCGAGTGACGATTTCGCAACCCGAAGCGATCACCGAACGTGTCGCCCAATGCCTGGTCCAAGCCGCAACCGCCTGAGCTAGGGTGGTGTGGCCTTTCACAACCATCCCGGATCTCATCCCAGCCGCCTCCCCGATGATGTCCCTTGGCCCCAACCGCAAACTCCCCACTGTGTGAGCCAATCCTCACACGATGGCCGTTCTGTGGGTCCGGTTGACCGGTTTCTGCCGTCGGCCGGGTCGTTGTGCGAGCCAACCCCACCACCCCACAGCTTCGCCAAGCCCCACGCGCACCCCGCCACACCACCCCCGAAACACGATTGTGCGCTGATGGTTACGCACCGCCCCGTCCGGCAACAGCGATGTTGCCCAAGAGGAACGGCGGGGAAATGTTCAATCCGCACAATGGTGCGCAACGCAACACCCCGGTATTGCACCGGAAACCATCATCTGGCGCAAACCGCTATCGATGAGACGTGCGTTTGATGCCGATGATTCGCATCGGCTCGAACACAAGCTCAAGCTCAAGCATCAGTTTGATATCGGTTCCCGGGGAGGCGGATTGTTTGGGAAGCAGAAGAAAGGAAGCTATCATGACTGAATTCACAGATGCCGGGTATGTGATGAACAATACCGCAGCAGGCCGTGTAACAGGCAACGCAGCAAACCCAGACAACGAGCGGTTCAACCGCAAACACCACCACGTACGCATGCGTCGCCGCCGCTCCGCCCGCATGGCGACGATGCGCGCGACCGCACTGTTCGTCGCCGCCGCGTTCGGCCTGTCCGGCCTCGCTGCCTGCGGCTCGGGGACATCCTCGTCATCTGGCTCTTCCTCGGCGGACTCCGGGGCGTTGATGCTTGGCGGCTTCTTCCCCGAGACCGGCAGCCTGTCATACCTCGGCCCCGATACGGTCGCAGCGTTCAAGCTCGCCGTCAAGGATGTCAATGCGGCCGGCGGCGTGCTCGGTAAAACCGTGAATACTGCCATCGCCGATTCCTCGGACGCCGACCACGCCGACCAGAACACCTCCGGTGTGCAGTCGTTGCTCGCCAAGAAGCCGGGCGTCATCATCGGCTCGCCGTCCAGTTCGGTGACCAAGAACATCTACAAGCAGGCTTCCGGTTCCAAGGTCCCGGTTATTTCGGTCGGCGCCACATCGCCCAGTCTGTCCGGCATCGACGAGTATTTCTTCCGCACAATCGCCCCTGACGGTGTGCAAGGCGCGGTGATGGGCAACGTTATCGAACAGGATGGCGTGCAAAATCTCGCCATCGCGGTGTTCAACGACGAGTACGGCACTGGGCTGCGCAAGGTGATCGTCAATACGCTCGCCGACAGCAATGTCAATATCGTCTACGGCAAGACCGAGACCTTCGACCCGACGGAGACGAATTTCTCCTCACTGGTGACCACGCTGAAAGCCTCCCATCCTGACGCGATTCTGGTGATCGCCTTCGACCAGACCAAAGCACTGGTCAAGGAAATGATCAGCCAAGGCATCGATACCAACAAGCTGTACCTGACTGATGGCAACACCCAGGATTATTCGGGCGATTTCGACCCCGGTGTGCTGAAGGGTGATTCCGCGACGATTCCGGGCGCCGAAGCGAGTAACGAGTTCCAAAAACGCATCAAGTCCATCGATTCGTCGGTCAAGAACTTCACGTATGCGGCTGAAACCTATGACGCAGTAGTGCTCTCCGCGCTCGCTGCCCAGAAGGGCGGTGCGGTTGACGGCGCGACAATCAAGGACAATCTGCCCGCGGTCTCCGGTGCGGATGGTGGTACGAAGTGCAAGAGCTACAAGGAGTGCCTGGCTCTGATCAAGAGTGGAAAATCCATTCAGTACCAAGGTCTGACCGGCATCGGCCCGTTCAACAAGGACCATGACCCGTCGAGCGCCAACATCGGCGTCTACAAGTTCGACGGCGACAACAAGCCGGTCTTCGACCACTTGCAATCCGGCAAGGTAGCGTGATTTCAGCGATACGCTCGGGTAACGGCGGCAGGTTGCGCAGGCAGCTTGCCGCCGTCGTTTGTTGTTGGGGTTGATTAGGGGCCAATCGGGGCTGTCGGGACTACTGCGATGGTATCGATAGGGGCTGTCACACTCGTCCGATAGATTGAATCCGGGGCGAGCTGGGGGAGCGGCGACGGAGATGTCATGAACATCGGACACGATTGGTAACGGGCAGGGGGAGCCATGGACCGTGGGCGGAAGCAGTCTCAGCAGCATCGGCAGTATCAACGGTTTTGGGGGTCTTCGCCTGGGGCATCGCAACGATTTTGGCGATTTCGCTGGCATCGGCGGCAGCATCTGTCGTCGGGGCGTTTCAGCCGACCGCGTGTCGCGAGTCCTCGGGCGAGGTGCCTGATCGTCGTCGTTGTGGTCGCGTGCTTCGGTTTTGCGGTCGGTTTGGCATTGCCGTACGTGAGCCCGCCAGCTGCACGGATCACCGGCGAATATGTGGCGACTGGTCCGGTCGCCGATGTGTTGCGCACACTTGTGGTGGATGCCCGGCAATCCGGCAAGGGGTACCAGCGCGACGAATTCGGATATCGCCAGACCGACGATGACGGGAACGGGTGTGATATCCGCGACGATATTCTCGCACGAGACTTGCATGATGTGCGCTTCACCGTGGCGGGCGGCTGCGTTGTGCGGTCCGGCACGCTCGAAGACCCGTATACCGGCCGCACGATTGCTTTCGTACGCGGCGCACAATCAAGCACCGCCGTCCAGATTGACCATGTGGTTGCCTTGGAGAATGCCTGGCGTTCCGGCGCATCCCGGTGGAACCGTGCACAGCGGTATCGTTTCGGCAATGATCCGTTGAATCTGCTGGCAGTCGATGGTCCTGCGAATGAGGAGAAGGGGGCTGCGTCCGCGGCATACTGGTTGCCGACGAATGCTGAGTTCCGCTGCACGTATGTGGCGTTGCAGGTCGCGGTGAAGGCCAAGTATGGGCTGAGTGTGACGCCACAGGAACGTGAGGCGATGGCCGCGGTGCTGCGAGGATGTCCGAATCAGCAGATTCCATCTCGGCATTCCACTCCCATTGCACACGGCGTGTCGCCTGACGGCACAAGGGCTGAGAGCTCCAGTCCGCGCTATGTTACACAGCGTTACAAACCGGACCTATAACACTAACGGACTCGTGAGGCGGTCACCCCGCCGGCACGACAATGAATATGAGATATCACGACGAGACATGAGAGCTGGTTGAACATGAGCGAGTCGGAACATCGGGGAAAGAATACGGATACAGCCGCTCACAAGGCGCAGCTGGATCCGAATCAGTCAGTACGCGGATGCGTGGGTGGCAAATTGCCCACGGGAGCATCGGCAACACAGGGAACCGGGCACGCAACACAACCCCAACCCACTCAACCCAACAACCAATCCCGACCACACCACCACGGCCACGCGCTAGCCTCGATCCTCGGCCCGGCTTTTGTCGCCGCGGTCGCCTACGTGGATCCGGGCAATGTGGCGGCGAACATCACATCGGGCGCCCGCTACGGCTATCTGCTGGTGTGGGTGCTGGTGCTGGCGAACCTCATGAGCGTGCTGATCCAGTATCAAAGCGCGAAACTCGGCATCGTGACCGGCAAATCGCTCCCGCAGATTCTCGGCGAACGGATGAGCGACGCCGGCAGGTACATGTTCTTCATGCAGGCCGAGGTGATTGCGATTGCAACGGATCTTGCTGAGGTCATCGGCGGGGCGATCGCGCTGAGGCTGTTGTTCGGTCTGCCGTTGTTCTGGGGCGGCTGCGTTATCGGCGCGGTGTCAACGGTACTGTTGTGGTTCCAAGGCGGCCGTACGCATCGCGTGTTTGAGAAGATCGTTATTGCGATGCTGCTGGTGATTACGTTTGGATTTATCGCCGGGTTGTTCGTCGACCCGCCGAATGGCGGTGATGTGCTTGCCGGTTTGATCCCGCGGTTCCGTGGCGCGGATTCCGTGTTGATGGCATCGTCGATTCTGGGTGCGACGGTTATGCCGCACGCGATTTATTTGCATTCCACTCTGGTGAACGATCATTATGCTCCGGGTGAAGAAAAACCAGACACCAGACAGTTGCTGCGCGGTTCCAAGATTGATGTGGTGTGGGCGCTCGCGTTGGCGGGTACGGTGAATCTTGCGTTGCTTGTGCTTGCCGCCAATTCGCTGTACGGCATGAAGGGCACGGACACGATTGAGGGTGCGCAGCATGCGATCGAGATGGCGCTTGGCCCCGCGATTGGAACGATTTTCTCGATTGGCTTGCTTGCTTCGTCACTGTCGTCCACCTCGGTGGGCACGTATGCCGGTTCGGAGATTATGCGCGGCTTGTTGCACATCCATGCGCCGATGTGGGCATGCCGTGTGGTGACGTTGGTTCCGGCGCTGGTGGTGTTGTGGTTTTCTGCGAATCCGACGTATGCGTTGGTGATTGGCCAGGTTGTGCTGTCGATTGGTATTCCGTTCGCGATTATCCCGTTGATGCGCTATACACGTGACCGGGAGTTGATGGGGGAATATCGTGACAGCACGGTCAAGCATGTGGTGTTCCTGATTGTTGCCGTGCTGATTATCGCGTTGAATGTGGTGCTGGTCTATCTCACCATGACCGGTCAGAATTGAGACAAGCGTGCCCGCCCGATATCGGCTGTTCTGAGGGAGTCGACTGGTTCGCGAGTCTTGACGCGGCTCGGTATGGCAGCTTCAAGAGGCCAGAGCATTCCAGAGCGTTTCCGTGCCTGTCGGTAGCTGGTATTTCCGGTATTCGCGATTCAGCGGATGCGTATCTCGCATATCTGTAGTACTTCGCGGAACGTATCTTCGCTATCTGTGTGCATAATCGTTTGTATCGCGAGTACGAGCCGCGGAAAATCAACAGTGCTATTGCAGGTATCGGATGCCAACGAACACAGATAAGCGAGATACCTTGCGGGCGTAGATGGCAGACGAAACATGCTGGTATCGCGTTGTATCACATGGGCGTCGAGAGCATGGCTGCAGCTTGGCTGCTGCGCCGTCGTCGGCTCAATCCCCGGCACCGCCGTGCAGCCGCATCCGGTTGATTGCGTACTGTGCTGCTTCTCGTGCCGAGCCGGCTCCTTGACCGTGCACGCCGAACATGACGAGCAGCAGTTGTGCGAGCACGAAGCAGGCGCTGATGCGCAGCGTCCATTTCACGCCGTCGATGTTGGCGAGTGTCGCGCCCAGCCCGCCCTCGTGGAACACCCGCGTCAGGGTTTCCATGGTGATGACCATGACCGGCGCGCCGATGGCCCCGGCGATTTGCCGTACCGTGTTGGTGACGGCTGATCCTGCGGATACTTCTTGCCTTGCCAGGCAGTTGAGTGACCATGTGGTGACGGGCATGAGCACCAGACCCATGCCGATTTGGCGGGTGAATTGCGAGATGGATACCCACCAAATCCACGTATCGGTGCCGATCATGCTCATCATGATGGTGCCGATGAGCAGTGTTGCTGATCCGACGAGCGCGACGGGCCGTGCTCCGAATCGGTCGAGCAGTCTGCCTCCGCAGAATTGCGCAATGCACTGGCCGATAGCGCCCGGCAGCATGATCAAGCCGCTCATGGTTGCGCTGTATCCGCGGTCGTTCTGGATATACAGCGGAATGATCACCATGATCGAACTGAATGCGAAGAAGCTGAGTGCGGCGCAGATGGTGCCTACGGTGAAACTTGTGTTGCGCAGTACACCGAGGTCGAGCAATGCTGGTCGTGGTGCGGGGGAGGTGCTGGGCACCTGTTCCGATTCGCTCGACTTCGCTGGGGCGGTTGTTCCCCCGTTCGAGCCCCCTGCAGCCTTTCGGACCGGTGTAGCCGCTCCGCCGCCGATTGCTGTGTGTTCGGCAGTTGCGCCGGCAGCCGTACCTGTTCCCGATTCCAGAACCGACGGAATCGACGGAACCGCCGGAACAGATGCGCTTTGCGCGCTCTCAGCAGCATTATCCGCGCGTTTCCATGCCCGATATGCGGCAGCCATGTGAATTTGCCGCATGACGAACCAGACGATGCCAGCTATGCCGATCAGTATTGGCAGCCAGACGAGCGGATGTGTGAACGCGTGCGCCTCGATGTTGGTGAAGCCGAACATGAGCCCGCCGAAGCCGAAGATGGAGAGGCTTACGGAGAAGAAATCCGCTTTCGCGCTGCGGTCGTTGGCGCCGAAGTTGTGCAGCCCGAAGAAGGCGAGCAGTACCGAGGCGATGCCGATAATGGTCAGCGTCATGAAGATCGAACGCCACCCGTATGCGTCGGTCTGCCAGCCGCCGATAACTGGTCCGATGGCGGGCGCGACGCTCATTGCCATGCCGACGGTTCCCATGGCGAATCCGCGGCGGGAGAGCGGGTAGATGGAGAACACGGTAATCTGCAGGACCGGCCACATGACACCGGTGCCGATGGCTTCGAGGATTCGTCCGAGGAGCACGATGACGAATGTCGGTCCGAGCCAGGCGAGTACTGAACCCGCCGTGAATACGATCATGGAGGTGATGACGATCTGCCGCGTGGTGAACCGTCGTGTGAGGTATGCGGTGAGCGGCACCATAACGCCCATAACCAGTTGGAACACGGAGGTAAGCCACTGTCCGGTGGTGACGCTGATGTGGAAATCCTCCACGATGGTAGGCAGTGCGGAGCTGAGTTGAAGCTGGGTGAAATTGCCGACGAAGGTGATGAAAGTGAGGATGATGAGCGAGATGAGTGCGGTTCTGCTCAGATGCCCGTCCACGTATGCTTCTGCGGAGTTGAGCGGTTTGTCCACGTCTTTGCCGATTTTCTTGCCGATTCGTTTGGCGCGGATTCGCTGGTTCGTTGGCTTGCTGTCCTGTTCGCCGTTTTCGGCACAGTTGCGCTGCCCGGTTCGTTCCCCGCCGTCTTGATTCGCCGCGTTGCGCGCCGTGTCTTGGTCCGCCGTGTTCCGGCGACCCATGTTCCCTCCATCCGAGTCCCGGCCGTCCGCGGATTGTCGTCTGTCGTCGTCTTTCCTGCTCAATGCCTCACCTGTTTCGCCAGTCCATCGCCACGTCATGCGGTGCTGCTTCCGGATGGCGCCTGCTTGTGTTGTCTGATCGCTCTTGAACTTTCCATGATAGTCGGTCCGGCGCACAATGACCGTGGGCGGCTGCCCGAGCCTTATGCCCGAGCAGCCGCCCACTGGAAGCGATGGCGGAATGCCGTGATACGTCTCCTTCCCCGGCGCGTCAAGACTTCCCGCAAGAGTGTAATGGAATCGAACCGGTTTGCTGAGATTTCAGCTATTCGACAGGTTCGATTCCGATTGGCTGAATCAGTAGGATCCGGTGCCCTTCAAGACTGCCGACACTGTTTTGAACAGTATCGCGATGTCGCCGGTGAGCGACCAGTCTTGGACATAAGAGACGTCGATGACTTCGGATTGTTCCTGGGTCAGATCGCTACGCCCGGATACCTGCCACGCACCGGTGATGCCGGGCTTGACCAGCAGTCGCGTGGAATACAACGAATCATATCGTGCGACTTCTTCCGGCAGCGGCGGTCGTGGGCCCACCAAGCTCATATCGCCTTTCAACACGTTGAACAATTGCGGCAATTCGTCGATGGAGGTTTTCCTGATGAAGTGTCCAATCTTGGTGATTCTCGGATCGTCTTTCAGTTTGAAAATGAACCGGTCTTCGATGCCGCGTTCCTTGGCGAGCTGCGCTTTGACGGCATCGGCGTCGGTGCGCATGGAACGGAATTTGTACATGGTAAACGGTTTGCCGTAGATTCCGATTCGCTGTTGTGAATAGAATACAGGCCCTCCGTCCTCTCTTTTCACCATGATGGCCGCCCACGCCATGACCGGCGACAGCAGTATCAGAGCGATGAAGGAGAGCACGAGATCACACAGGCGTTTGATGATTCGCGTGGTTATCGTGTACTGTGGAAGCTTCGCAGTGAGTATCGGGGTTGTCGGGTTGTTGCGGAACCGCAGTTCGCTGCCGCCGATATCCGCGACTTTGGCGGTCAATGCGAGCTCGATGCCCATGGATTCCACGGCCAGCGAGAGCGTGCGCATGGTTTCCGAGTCGCGGGTGAGCACATCGGTGATGAGCACGGTCTGCGCGTTGAGCCGTTTTGCGGCTTGTGGCAGGTGCGAGTCAAGCGGCAGAATCCGCAGCTTGCGTTCGAAGTCCGTGTTCGGCTCGAACGGTACGGAGATGAGGTGCTGCGGTGAGTCCGCGTTGTCGGTTTTCCTGGTGGATGCTACCGGGCAAATGGCGATGGGCTCATACCCGAGTGAGTTGTTGGCCTTGAGGTTGGCGATGATTTCGCGAATCCCTTCGGGGGATCCGACGAGAACGGTCGGATAGTTGTATTCGCCGTTCCTGCGGTTGCGGTGAAGTGACCGTCGCATCAGCCAACGTTCGACGATCAGTAGCAGCAGTGTGATGATCGGCACCAAGAAGGTGAAGGTGCGGGGAACATCCAACTTGAAAATGTATGCTGCAGAACACAGCATGATGAAGTTCAACAACTGGGAGTTGATGAGCTTCGTATAGAGCTCATATCCCTCGCCCATGGTGTGCCGTTCATAGCTCTTGCAGATATACAGGCTGAACAAGTTGGTGATGCAGACAATGACGAGGAAGCCTGTGACCCCGTCGATTTGTCCATCATTGGCAAGTAGGGACTGATAGCCGTGATGGTTGAACAGGAACATCACGCTGCATGCGAGAAGAGCCATCACCGTATCTAGCGCAATCAGTGTCGCATTAAACACATACCGCCATCGTGGAATGGTATATCCCAGCGGGGGATGCGTATCGGATGTACGGTGAAGGACGCCCTGCTCATCTGGCGCGAAGTATGATCCGTCGAAGAACGAGGTTTCGGCGTTGAGGCTCTGGCTGCTTTGGCGGGGCGTGCGCGCTGTGTGCGATGCCGAAGTTGGCTTCGAATTTCCGGATACGGCTACATGCGGCCTGTTTTTCGCGGCCGGGGGAGCGGGAATATCCTGCACACGCCGGTCACGGAATTGCACTGCTGTTGTGGAGCCTTCCCGAGCTGGCATCTTCTGTTCTCTCCTGTCCTCAAATGTCTTGTATGCCTCCCCCGCCCCTATCCATGCTTGAAGAAGTATGGACCGTTTTGGCTCTTGAATATCGAACCGGTTTGTAGGGCTCACGGCATGTTCTGGGGTCGAGTATACCCTGACCCTGAACGACAAATTGGTAGCTTCTGCATGTTTGCGATATTAATCCAACACATTGCCCTGCAATGTTGTTTTATGCCACCGTACAAAGTGTTTCAATGGCATGTTTTCGATGATTGCTGAAATTCATAGAGTTCGCCCGAGGTCTCTTTTTTCCCCTTCAAAGCCCCGGTCGAGATGGTCTTCTATATGGTCGTTCACAAAGACGTGCCATCCCGGTAGAATGGTGACTTATAGGTCCTCCACCTGGTGACCCCCGCCGTGTAAAGGATAGGTCGTATGCAGATTGTGTTCGTGTGCACCGGTAATATTTGCCGCTCGCCCATGGGCGAGTTGCTGTTGTCCCGCTACCTTTCCGGCACGTCCATTACGGTAAGCAGCGCCGGCACCAAGGGTCTGCCCATGCATCCCATCGATCCTTCGAGCGCCCGGCTGATGTCCAGCATCGGCATTGATTCCAGTGGGTTCCGTTCCCGGCGTCTAACTAGGCAAATCGCCCAGAACGCCGATTTGATTCTCTGTTTCGAGGCGGCTCAGCGCAAAGATATTGTCACCGTCGCACCCACGGCCGTCCGCTACACGTTCGTGCTTACGGAATTCGCCGCGCTGTGCCAATATTGCGCGGAACACGGCATGGTGCAAGGCCGCACCATCCAAGAGCGGTTGGAATCGGTGATTCATCTGGCGCCGATGGTTCGCCCGATGCTTCCGCCGTCCGAGAATATCGAAGATCCGCATGGTAAGGAATTCGACAAGTTCCGTCTCGCGGCGAACCAAACCAATGCTGCATTGCGCACGATTCTTACCTGCATGCGCAAACATTACGGTGTCGGGGCTGCCCCGCAGCGTACGCAGATCATGTGGCAGGGGCTCACCGCCACCGTGTGAGGCGTTGGAGTGTGTGTTCGATCTGTGCCTGAAGCGTGTCTGAGGTACCACAGCACTCACCGAGCTGTATACGTATGGATGCGTGAGTAGCCGTGCCGCTGAACATCCACGCAAACCTCACCGCATATTCTTGTTTCGTGAGACTTCTGTAACACTGCCTGTCACGCTCGCCGCTGGTGAACTAAGGTGGTCGCATGCCGCTTCCGGGGAGTGTGCGGCAGGACCGTATGGCAAGTACGCAGGGTTTCGCGCGGGGCTTCGCAGGGAATCTCGCGTCCCGGAATCAGGGAATCATGGAACGAGGTATGGCATGGGTGATGTCCAGCAGCTGTATGACCAGGTCGACACCGATCAGGATTTGTACGGCGATTGGCAACGCGAGGATTCCCTGCGTGCGCGCCCGTTGTTCACCGTCTTGTGGCTGATCACGCTTGCGGTGATCGGCGTCATGATCCTGCGGATGACGCCCAACGGGCTTGACGGCAAGAAATACATCCCTGTGGTGGTCGCGTTCATGCCGTGGTTGGCGTGCGTTTCGGCGGTTACGCTGGTATGCGCGTTGATCGGGCGTCGTCGGGCGCTCGCTGTGGTGTGCACGTTGTGCTTGCTGACCCAATTGTGCTGGCATTGGGGGTATATCTGGACGTCGGATGAGCGTACCCACGAACTGCCGTCGGTATCGAGCCTCACGGGCGGTTCCTCAGACCGCTATGCCCGCGTCATGACTTTGAATACCAAGAATGGTCTGGCCGATGCGCAGCAGATCGTACGCACGGTGCGCGAGGAGCATGTCGAGGTGCTGACCTTGCAGGAGGCGAATACTGGCCTGTTGCAACGTCTGGAGGCTGCCGGGCTGGGCGGTGTGCTGCCGTACTCGGTGGTGGCCACGCCCAGCGGCCACGACAACGGCGGGGTGAACGTGCTGTACACCGCAGCGAAGCCCGTCAGCACAACCGGCGATTTAATCGCCATCGAAGCATCCAGCGTGCCGTCGGCATGCGTGCGCATGGCATCGAGAACGGTGTGTTTTGGCAGCGTGCACCCGTTCTCCCCGCGTCCGAGGAATCAGGGCCTGTGGAACAGTGGCCTTGACAGTATCGCGAAGTTGCAGTCGAACGCCCGGCTGTTCGTGCTGATGGGTGATTTCAACTCCACGTGGGACCATGCGAGCTTCCGTTTCCTGCTGGGTGACCGGTTCGTGGACGCCGGCGAGCAGAACGGCTCATGGTTCCATATGACGTATCCGTCGAATATCACCTTGTTCGGCGGCCGGGTCGAGGTGCCGTCGTTGGTTGAGATTGACCATATTGTGCATGATCGCAGTGTTGCGGTGGGGGATTTGGAAACGGTGACAATTGCCGGCTCTGATCACAAGGCCCTGCTCGGCACGCTTGATGTCGAAGGCTGAACGAAACAGGCAAGCAGAGACCGGCAGTATGCATGCAAATCCTATGCAAACGTTACATTCCTGTATTTCGAATATCCGCGCATATTTGTCTGAAACGCTGGTGCTGGATATTTGGCAGTGGTGATGAAAATTGCAATACCGGCATGGCATGTTGCAACGCCGTATTGTCATGTTTCACCCCGGTGATTCAACACGTCCGGCGTGTCGAAATCGCTTTGACAACATATTTGACGTTTCTGTTGCGAACGGAGAGAACCGTTTGAAGGCCCGGCGATGCAACTGTTTCATAAGCCGGCAGATATGGTTTCTGCAATCGTTTTCAGGCTTGCGCCCAGCCTAGACTGAGGCTGGCGTCAGACAACAGTGTCCGGCGCCATACATCATCGAGCCGTGGTAATTCCACAGAGGCGATGCCCGGCTTCATCGAGTCAAGGAGGCTCAATGAGTACTGGTCGATGGTCGACTGAACTCTCATCCGACGCCGTTGGAACACAGCGTCACCGCGCGCCACATGCCATGATGCGCGTCATTCTAGCTGGTGTCACGGCATGTGCCATGCTGTTCGCCAGCTTCTCCATTGTCGGGACGCAGACGGCGCTCGCCGCCGGAACCGGTCGCGACAGCTATACCGATACGCTGGGCAACGCGGACTTCGAAGCCGCACGCACCAAGTACGGCTTGACCAAAGATATGAAGAACGGCGCAATCCTCCACGCGTGGATGTGGTCGTTCAACACCATCAAGAACAACATGAAGGCGATCGCCGAAGCAGGCTACACGTCGGTCCAGACCGAACCGATGAGCGCCATCAAGGCGAACCCCGCCAACGGCAAGAAATTCGCCGAAAACTGGTATTACGTTTACCAGCCGACGGACACGACCATCGGCAACTTCGTAGTGGGTTCTGAGCAGGATTTGAAGGATATGTGCGCCGAAGCCCACAAGTACGGCGTGCGTATCATCGTTGACGTGGTCGCCAACCACTTCACGTCCGATTGGAACGCGATCGGCAGTGACTGGAAGGACACCAGCCTGTTCCACTCGCGTACCAACTGCCCGGGCAAGGACGGCGACCAGATCAACTACAGCAACCGTTGGCAGGTGACGCATTGCCATCTGCTCGGCCTGTGGGATATCAACACCGAGAATCAGGCCGCCGCCAACAAGATGAAGGACTTCCTCGTCGAAGCAGTCAATGACGGTGTCGATGGTTTCCGCTTCGATGCGGCCAAGCACGTTGAGCTTCCTGACGAGTTCCCGCAGCATTCCGTGTATTGGGAGACCATTTTGAAGAACGGCGCCCAGTACCAGTACGGCGAGGTGCTCCAGGGTGACAACGGCTTGAACTATACGGGCTACACCAACATGTTCACCCAGTATTCCTCCGACGGTGGTGGCGCCACGGCTTCCGACTATGGCAAGACCGTGCGTTCGGCCATCACGAGCGGCAGCTTGAATGCCGGCAATCTGATGAGTCTGCGTAACGGCGGCGCGAAGGACGATCAGCTGGTCACCTGGGTTGAATCGCATGATAATTATGCGAACGGTGACAAGGAATCCACCTATCTCAACGATTACCAGCTGCGCATGGGCTGGGCTATCGTCGGTTCCCGTGCAGGCGGCGCCCCGCTGTACTTCAACCGTCCGGTCGGCTCCGGCGGCAACAACGCACAGTTCGCCGAGCAGTCCCAGCTTGGCGATGCCGGCGACAATATGTGGAAAGACAAAGCCGTAGTCGCGGTCAACCACTTCCGCAACAAGATGAACGGCAACAGCGAGTACCTGCGCAACTGCCAGAGCCAGAACTCCTGCCTCATGGTCGAGCGCTACGCTAAGGACGGCAAGGCCGATGACGATGGCGTGGTGATCGCCAACATGGGCGGCGACGTCAACCTCGCCGGCTCGGACACCACCCTTGACAATGGCACCTACACCGACCAAGTCAACGGCGGCACCATCACCGTTTCCGGCGGCAAGATCACCGCTGGTACGGCGAAAGCCTACGCGGTCAGTGCCTTCTATCAGACAAGCGGTTCGGGAAGCGGCTCCAGCACAGGCGGTTCCGGGCAAACGACTGGCACGAGCGTGGTGTACGCGACCAAGCCTTCGTGGTGGAACGCCATCAACGCATACATCTACAAGGATGATGGTTCCGTGTCCGCAGCCTCCAACGCATCTTGGCCGGGCGTTGCCATGACCCGGCTCACCGCGGATGACGGGTGTGCGAAAGCCGGGACATACCGTGTGGACGTGCCTGATTTGGGCAGCGGAACCTACCGCGTGATTTTCTCGGACAATGGAAGCTCCAGCAACCGGTATCCCGCGGATATGGTCGCCGGCATGGCATTCACACGAGGAGCGGCAGTGCAATGGAACGGACAGGGCACGTCGCTGGAAACAGTGCAATGCAGCACCCCGGCCACCAAGGTGGCCATCAGCGGTGACGGCGTGACTGACGGCAAGCTCAGCCTGAGCACCGGGACAACTGCACAACTGACGGCCGCCGTCACGCCGAGCACGGCAACCGGTACGGTTACCTGGGCTTCATCCAGTCCATTGATTGCCACGGTGGATGCCAACGGCCGTGTTTCGGCGCTCAAAGCCGGTACTACGACCATTACCGCGAGCGTTGGAAAGGTCACCGCGACCGTTGACATGACCGTGACCGCAAGCCAGACCGGCAGCGAAACCAAGAACGTGGTGTACGCGTCAAAGCCGAGCGGCTGGAACGCGTTGTATGCCTACGTATACACCGGCGACGGCGCCTCGGCGAAGAGCAACGCGACATGGCCGGGTGTCGCCATGACCCAGCTGACCGCTGATGATGGTTGCGCGAAAGCCGGCATGTACCGGTACGAAGTTCCCGATCTGGGAACCGGCACCTACCGCGTGATCTTCAACGACGGCGGCTCGCAACAAACCCCCGGAGCCCAGCAGGCAGGCATGGAACTGAAAGGAACCATGGCATGGACCGGAGGCGACACACTGAATACGCTGAGCTGCCAGACGGTGCCGCCGGCGGCCGACGGTATCACCGGTGACGGGGTGGCGGACGGTGCGCTCGCCATTACCTCCGGTAAGACCGTGCAGCTTGGTGTGAACGGCAAGACCGTGAGCATGCCCGATGCGAAGTGGTGGTCCGACGGGGCAGCGGTCGCTGTCACCGGAACCGGCCTGATTGTCGGCGTGACTGCCGGCACCAGCACCGTGAGCGTCACCACGGGTGATGCCACGTATCAGCTGGCAGTGACGGTGAAGTAGCCGGTCGGTAGCGGGTTGGTGTGGTGCGTGGCTTGGGCTGCGCACCACACGATTTGTTTGGCAGAGGGTGATAGCACTGTAATATACTGCTGATTCTTACTGGCGAGGAGATACGACGTCATCAGCAGTTTGATGTCATACGGATTAGTGAAAAAGCATGATGACAGTACGATAGACCCTTTTCTGTGTGTGGTGTGGGATCTTCGATGTGGTTGTATTTCGTAAGGATTACAAGAGTATGGACTGAGGTGCTGCGCCGATATTATCTTGCGGTCAGTTGTCGGCGGGCGAATGGATATAATTCGTGTGTTTTGGTGCAGGCTGTCGGCGGATTCTAGTGGTGGTCGCAACAGCTTTGTTGTCTGTTTATGTCCATGGTATCGGTCGACGTTGGCTCCTGTGACTTGTTGTCGATTAGCTCAAGGATTTTCTCGCTGGGTTTCATATAACCGAGAGCATTGGGGACCTGTCGTCGGGTTCGTTAGCAACTGCGTCGTGGTCTGTGGCATAACTGGGCAAATCAGAGCTTTGGAGGAGTGTCGGTGCGGCAGACCGTTGATGTTCTCATCGGTGCCACGCTGCCATGGGCTGCGTGGGTCGCAGAAGTAGACTGTATGCCAAGCGCGGTGAACACGTGCAGGTGCAAGGTGCGTTCGGGCATCGGGGTCCCACGCCAGGCTGTTATGCAGCAGCGCAGGCAAGGACTGTATCTTTCGGATGATGGTGACCTGCGCGCGTTCGGTATCGTGCCCGGTGGAGCAGGTGCAGGAGGATTGTGAACCAGGTGGTGCGTCCTCGTCTCATGACTTGTCTGGGTACGGTCCCCTTGCCTGCACGTAGATGGTCTCGTGGAATGTGTTCATGCTTCCATTATCTGGTGACCGTGTCGGAGCCTGATACTGATTTTGTTCGGGGCTCGAGTGCCTGCACGCGAAAAGTACAGCTAGATTGTTTCACGAATTTTCATCGATAGTAGACGCCTCTGAGTTGTTAATCGTGGGCACCTCATTACGTCGTAACAAGCCGCCATTCTTTGAGTATTCGTTCACAATGCAAACGTTAAGGTAGTCGCTTTGAATTCAAATCAGCAACCAGCGGCGCAAAAAAGAAAAAAATGACTGAATTCCATGCAGAGTAATCCTCATTGCCACAATACCTCATGCGCTGTATTCAATGAAAATAATCATTCACGACAATCGAGCATATCTGAAAAGATCTTATCTTCATATTACAATCATTTTGTTACATCATTTACCTGTTTTCTTTTCAGGTTATTCATCATTATACTTCTACTTCTCGCGTAGCAAAATACTGCACTCTTCATAACACTGGAAACCAAGAGCCATGTAAGTAAATACACAAATAATCCCGTACAAATCACGATAAACGACGAACCCTCGGGCGAGCCATGAACTTTGCTCGACAATGTCCACTCACCGAATATCGATGTCAACGTAGGAAGTAGGTGCGATAAAAACGATTTCACGACATCTTTTCCAATTTTTAACGAGTGGAAAACATCAATAGACGACGCAAACTGAACAATAAAAATACAGCCTTCAGACACCAGGACAGCTACCGCCGCTCCGACCGCACCTCACGACCAGTCAAGAACCAAGTTCAGAATCAGACTAACAGGCACGCCTACAGTGTTTGCTATCGCCAAGTGCTTTTCTCTACCCATGGGCGTCAATATGCAGAATCCGGTTATCGCATTGACACTGCTTAAGAACCCGGCGAACGCAACAATACGCAAAGGCATTGCTGCATTAACATATTTTTCAGAAGAAGCTAATACTGATATCTCTTTTCCGAATACAGCCAAAAACACGATATCCCAAGATTTACTTCCGATAATATCATAATTGATTTTTTTAGCAATGAATAATACTTTTGCTTATCATTGGTAATATTATAAGATAGACGCGATACCAATGTATTTATTACAGCAAATACAATAGCAAACACCGCCCCCTTTATCTTGCTTGCCAACTGATACAACGCAACCTGGCTATTGTCAGGCGAGCAGAAGCCCAACAAGGTTGTATCAAATGACAAATAGACAGACGAGGCAATGCCAATAGCGCAAATGATATAAGCGGTTTCACATGCCTTATTATGCATAGCTTCTCTTTGCTGCTAAATCTAATTTCTTTTCTCAGCCGGATGATATTGAATACATTGTTCCCACATGTCACTAAGGCTAGTATTACTCCATAGATGAGATAATCATCACTATGGCGAACAAATAAAATAATTGCAATCAGTGAAATAATCTTAAAAATTATTTACCTAATTGTTATATATCTATACTCTTCCAATGCCTGAAAATACCATTCCATCCCATATGATTGAAGCAATGTTACTCACCAAAAACATCCACATTAAAGATGCAATAATTTAAAATTACCCCATTATTTAATATAACCAGTTAAAACACGGTGAAAGAACACCGCTATCACAGCTACATTACACTAGTACTATGCATAGACGAACCCCTCTACAGTGACTTTTCAGTATATAGTATTATACGTGTACCTAGCTACGCCAACCGTAGACATTTATACTTTCTCTAAATATCGCCTTACTCATCTCCATAACAAATCTCTAACAGATGATCAATAATCTGCTCATAGTACAGATATCTTGCGAATGCAGATAAACTGAGATAGGCGTGCTCATATCGTGAAATCTTCGAAGCAATGGAATCCACAGGGCAAGATTCAAGGTATAGACGAGTCAGCAACTCTGTCTGTTCATCATCGTCAGGTGGAATCACCGACCAAGTCTGCAAAATGCACCGGAATATAATACCGCAAGATAGTGTCTCTTAGGTCGAGTGCATGAAGGGGTCGCCTTTATTCATTGCCGTGGCGCTGTCGTCGCCGCCCGGGCATGGGCTCGGACAGCCACAAGCTCGGCCCTGCGGGCGTGTGTGCGTCGGGCGCGACCCGGTCGGGAACGTGTGCTCCGGGCTTCATAGGCGCCGGCCTGTGGGCCATTCCCGTCCGCTTCCATCAGAGCCGCACCGGCCAGCCGCCGTAGCCCGCCCGTGGGCGGGGACGCGACCACGGGGCGAGGTGCGCCGCTTGATCCCCAGGTCCTCGCGTTCCTGCGCGGTGTTCGTGCGGATTCTCAGCCGGTGGGCCTCGGGATCCGTCATGCATGCGAAGTGCCCGCTACGCACCCCCGTCCGCCCGATGATGCCCTCGGGGCTGTAACATCCCTCACGCAGCTTCGGGCACATGCACCGTCAACGCGCCCGCGGTACCCGTCGTTCCGCCGCCCGCCCGCGCGAGACCAGCAACAGCAGGTCCCGCGCCTGTTTTATCCTCCAATGATGCCAACGCATGCCTTACGGCCATCGCCTAGCTCTTCCCGTCATTAAGTTCACTCATCCATCAATGACGATATCAAGCGGCGATTCCCCTTGAACACCCCGCAGGGAACAGGGCCTCATACACCAACATCTGGGACACAACCGTCTATTCTTCCACGCCAGAGAATATCGCGACGACTATTGTCAACGGCCGAGTGGTGTACCGCAATGGAAGTTTTGCATGCGGCATCGATGAACGGGATCTTGCCGGCGCGATTGATGCCGAACTGGACAAGCTACGCAAGCAGCTTGCCGACAACTGATTCTCGTTTCTCCTCCCATTTCGCGTTCTTGCCTATTGTGGCAAAAACGTATCTGATTCTGCGAGCATCTGGAGGACCGGCCGGATGCCCAGCATTGTAATCCACAATCGTACGTCATTATTTAGGGGCATCATCATGACTCAACAACACAGCCAGCATCTCATCGCTGGTGTCAACGATAAAATCCCGGTAGGAAAATCACTGATCCTCGGACTGTAGCATGTGCTGTCGATGGATCTCTACATCATGCCGCTGATTCTCGGCGGAGCAATCGGATTGAAAGGCGGTGACCTTTCGTTCCTCCTGCAAATGAGTTTCTTCGCGTGCGGTATCGCGACACTGCTGCAAAGCGGACTATTCATGAAATACCCGATCGTCCAAGGGCCGTCATACGTGCCACTCGCTTCGTTGTGTGCGATTGGCGCCACCATGGGCGCATCCTCACCATGATTGGCAGCCTGCTGCCCGGAGCGGTTGTCATCATGCTGCTCGGCGTGACGAAGGCATTCTCGAAATTCATTCGCAAAGCAATCCCGCCATTCATCGGCGGCATCATCATCCTCATCGTCGGGCTGACGCTCGTGCCGACCGCGGTGGCAGGCGTATTCAGCACGAGCGGCGACTTCACCGTGAACGCGGTCGGCGGATGTGTGACGTTCATTGTGCTGCTCGCGTGCATGATCGCCCAGTACCGCATGCGCAACAGTCGGATACTCCACATGTTCTCCGTCATCATTGCTCTGGCGACAGGTACGTTGGTGTCATGGCTCATGGGAGGCGCGGATTTCAGCGCAGTCGGGCAGGCCTCGTGGTTTTCCCTGCCACATGTCTTCCATTTTAGTGCCCCGCAGTTCAATCTCCAGGCATGCCTGCTCATGACGGTCGTGTATCTGTTCGTGCTGCTTGACACAACTGGAACGTGGTTCACCGTGCAGGCGATCACCGGTGAGCCGATGGAAGATGAACGCATCGACCGGGGGACCGTTGACGAAGGACTCGGATGTCTTGTCGGAGCATTGTTCGGCGGCACTCCGATGACCGGCTACTCCTCGCATGCCGGTCTTATCGCCATCACCAAAGTGGCATCCAGGCGGGTTGTCATTGCAGGCGGCGCCATCCTCGTGTGTCTCGGCTTCTGCCCGAAACTTATGGCGGTCATCACCTCACTGCCGACTCCTGTAATCAACGGCGTATTTGCCATGGTGTGCATGACTTTGATTTCGAACGGTGTGAAAATGGTGAAAGATACTGTGATGGGTGACCGGGCGACCATGATACTCGGTGTGTCCGTGATGAGCGGCGTGAGCACCATGATCCTGCCGGATTCAGTGATTCAGATGGCACCGCAATTCATTCAGTATTTCCTGTCGTCCGGCATCGCGGTCGGAGGAACGGTCGCGATTGTCTTGCAGCTGCTGTTGCCGAAGACGCGGGGGAGTGAGGTTGTGCGGTTGCAGGGAGCGGATGCTGCGGATGATAGTGCAACCGATGGCAGAGTTGGTAGCGTCTGGCTTAAGGCTGGTTCCATGTCCGGTGATGCTGATGCTGAGGTGGCTGGTGCTAGTAACTGTGTTGGTGCCGTTGAAGTTGCTGGTGCCGTCCAGACTAACGCACAGCGTTGATTGATGCGATGTGCTGTGCTATGTGGCTGATGTCCACTGGGCGCTGGGTTGCACAGCGATGACCGTTAGTCAAGCCGCTGGATTAGTTGACCTGCGAAATCTGCCATACCAACTGGTTATGCTGAGCATGTTCTCTGCATAACCAGTTGGCACGGTGGCTTGTCCGTTTTCGGTGGCCGGTAGATATGCATCACTCCTTCTGGAGATATCAAGGCCTTCTAGCTGTTGCAGGGCTGCACACTTCTCGGCCGAGCTCGCGGCCGTCCGCGCCCAGACCCGGGCGGCGTTTGACGCGCTTGGACATCCCCACGCCGTAAGGGCAGGAATAGGATACCAGCCAGCAGGGGAAGCTACGACAACGCCACGGCAGCACACAAAAAGTGACCCTTTATACATCGATCCGAGGGCATCATCCGTGTACGCGAATACGAGGTATGGCATTTTATAGTAAGGGCAAGTAGTGGGAAATGCCAATAGGTGAGTTCTTTGTCTGTCGTTATGATGTAAGCATGACTGAAGTGTTTGTTCCGAAGAACATCATTGTGACTGGCGGGGCTGGTTTCATTGGTTCGAATTTCGTGCATTGGGTGGTGGATCACCATCCGGAGACGCATGTGACGGTGCTGGACAAGCTGACGTATGCGGGCAACCTAGAGAACCTGGCGGGCATCCCGTCGGATCGCATGGATTTCGTGCATGGGGATATCTGTGACGCGGAGCTGCTTGACAGGATTGTGCCGGGGCATGATGCGATCGTGCATTATGCGGCGGAGTCGCATAATGATAATTCGATCGCGGATCCGGAGCCGTTCGTGCGTACGAACGTGGTGGGCACGTTCCGCCTGCTGGAGGCAGTGCGCAAGTATGGCATCCGTTACCATCACATCAGCACGGACGAGGTGTACGGGGACTTGGCGTTGGATGACCCGGCGAAGTTCACGGAGAGCACGCCGTACCATCCGTCGAGTCCGTATTCGTCGACGAAGGCGAGCTCGGACTTGCTGGTGCGTGCGTGGACGCGTACGTATGGTATCCGGGCGACGATCAGCAATTGCAGCAATAATTACGGCCCGTACCAGCATGTGGAGAAGTTCATCCCCCGGCAGATCACGAACGTGCTGACGGGCGTGCGTCCGAAGCTGTATGGCGCTGGCCTGAACGTGCGCGACTGGATTCACACGGAGGACCATTCCTCCGCGGTGTGGACGATCCTGACGAAGGGTCGTATCGGCGAGACGTATCTGATCGGTGCGAATGGCGAGAGGAACAACATCGACGTGCTGCGCATGATCCTGCGTCTCATGGGCCAGCCGGAGGATGCGTTCGACCATGTGAAGGACCGTCCGGGGCATGATCGCCGGTATGCGATCGACGCGACGAAGCTGCGCACGGAGCTGGGCTGGGAGCCCAAGCACACGGATTTCGAGTCGGGCCTGAAGGCGACGATCGACTGGTACACGAGCAACCCGCAGTGGTGGGAGAAGACCAAGGCCGCGACCGAGGAGCGCTACAAGCGCCAGGGGCAGTGAGCCTGCGGGGCGGGTGTCGTGCGGTATCGTCTGGCATCCGCCCCCGTGTGGTGTCTGCGGTTGGGTTGCCGTCGTGGCTGTCGGCATGATAGCAGTTGGAAGCGTGGGAATGTAGGAAAGGTTTAGGGAAGGCGTATTCATGGATTTCGAGAAGGATTTGAAGGCCGTACGGACGAATATCCCGGGGTTGATCGTGTTTGATCTGCCGGTGCATGGGGATAACCGTGGCTGGTTCAAGGAGAATTGGCAGCGCGCGAAGGAAGTCGCCCTCGGTCTGCCGGATTTCGGTCCGGTGCAGAACAACATCAGCTTCAACACGAAGCGTGGCGTGACCCGCGGCATTCATGCGGAGCCGTGGGACAAGTACATTTCGATCGCGACGGGCAGTGTGTTCGGCGCGTGGGTGGATTTGCGTCCCGGCGACACCTTCGGTCAGGTCTACACCTGCACGCTTGACCCGTCGAAGGCGATTTTCGTGCCGCGTGGCGTGGGCAATTCCTTCCAGACGTTGGAGGACGGTACCGCGTACACCTATCTCGTCAACGCGCATTGGAGCCTGGAGCAGAAGAAGACGTACACCTTCGTGAACCTCGCGGACCCGACGCTGAACATCCAGTGGCCCATCCCGCTGGAGGAGTCGGAACGCTCCGAGGCCGACCTGCACCATCCGTTCCTCAAGGACGCGAAGCCGATGATGCCGAAGCGCACGCTCGTCACCGGCGCATACGGCCAGTTGGGCCGCGCCATCAAGGAGTACGCCGAGGCGCACGACCTGCACGGTTTCGAGTACCATGACATCGACACCTTCGATTTCTCCGACCCGGCTGCCTACAATCAATTCGATTGGGACCTGTATGGCACCATCATCAACGCCGGCGCGTATACGGCGGTCGACAAGGCGGAGACCAGGGAGGGGCGCACCGCCGCGTGGAAGGCGAATGCCAGCGGCCCTGCGTTGCTCGCCAAGGTCGCCCGTGAGCATCACATCACGCTCGTGCATGTGAGCTCCGACTATGTGTTTGACGGCACGGTGGAGGAACACACCGAGGACGAGCCTTTCGCCCCACTGGGCGTGTATGGCCAGTCGAAGGCGGCGGGTGACATCGCCGTGGCTCAGGCCCCGCAGCACTACATCCTGCGCTCCAGCTGGGTTATCGGCGACGGCCATAATTTCGTCAAGACGATGATGGCGCTTTCCGACCGTGTGGCGGATCCGGGGCAGGCGCTCGATCATGTGACCGTGGTGGACGACCAGTATGGGCGTCTCACCTTCACGAAGGACATGGCCACCGCCATCTTCCACCTGCTTGATTCGCAGGCGCCCTATGGTACATATGATCTGACCGGTGAGGGGGCCGTGCGCTCGTGGAAGGACATCGCGGCCGAGGTGTTCGACCTGACCAACGGCAACGGGGATGCGGTCATGCCTGTCTCCACCGAACAGTACTTCGAGTCTGCGAAGGGTCCGGTGTCGCCGCGCCCGGTGCATTCGGCGCTGTCGCTGGGCAAGATTGAGGCGACCGGTTTCACGCCGGCGGATTGGCAGGAGTCCCTGAAAGCGTATGTGAAGGCGGAGCTCGCCGTGCGCGGCGGTTCCGTGGAAGGGCGGTGAGGAAGCCGTGAAGGGGATCATTCTTGCGGGTGGTTCGGGCACGCGCCTGTATCCTTTGACCACGGTGACGTCGAAGCAGTTGCTGCCGGTGTATGACAAACCGATGGTGTATTACCCGTTGAGTGTGTTGATGATGGCGGGCATCCGGGATATCCTGCTGATTTCGACGCCGAAGGACCTGCCGAATTTCGAGCGTCTGCTGGGTGATGGTTCCCGGTATGGGGTGCGCTTGTCGTATAAGGTGCAGCCGAGCCCGGACGGGTTGGCGCAGGCGTTCCTGCTGGGTGAGGAGTTCATCGCTGGCGGCCCGTGCGCTTTGGTATTGGGGGACAATATCTTCTACGGGAACGGATTGGGGCGTGTGTTGCGTGGTGCGGTGCGTGACGCCGAGTCTGGCCGGTCGAGCGTGTTCGGTTATTACGTGGATGACCCGGAACGGTACGGCGTGGTTGATTTCGACGAGTCGGGCAGGGCGGTGTCGATCGAGGAGAAGCCCGCGCACCCGAAGTCGAATTACGCGGTGACGGGCTTGTATTTCTATGATGCTCGTGTGGTGGAGTATGCGAAGCGGGTGAGGCCGTCTGCGCGCGGCGAGTTGGAGATCACGGATTTGAACCGCATGTATCTGGAGGATGGTTCGCTTCGGGTGCGGACGTTGGGCCGTGGGTATGCGTGGCTGGATACGGGTACGATGGACAGCCTGTTCGAGGCGGGTGAGTTCGTGCGTACGGTGCAGCGGGCGCAGGGCCTGCCTATCGCGGTGGTCGAGGAGATCGCCTACCAGAACGGGTGGATCAGCCGGGAGGAGTTGCTCGAGTCCGCCAAGCGGTACGGGAAGAGCCCGTACGGCCGGCATTTGCAGGGCATCGCCGACGGTGAGATCCGCCTCGTAGACAACAGCAAAACCCAAGACTAACCAACAATCGATCCGCGATACGGCAATGTCGACAGTTCTATTCGGTAAGTACTGAATCGCATGAGTTCAGTGCTTACCGAATAGTTTGATACTTAGTCGAATCTGGAATCGTGGTCTTGCCATACGCAGCTGCCAGTTCTGCCGTCAGGTGACTGAAAGCGTCACGGAATCGCGGGATTGTGGCCGTCGCCGGATTGCCAGTATCGGCATCAGGCAACTTAGCATGTTTTCATATACATTCTCAGCAGCGGGCTTTCGCAATCAGATTATCAGTGCTTTTGACGGCCGCGAGCAACAAACGCTGAAGTACTTGTTTGATGAAGAACTGGCATCCTCTTCCGAGCATGTAGGCTATCGAGAAGCTGACATCCTATGGTTGTGGGTCGCTCGGCAGGAGAGGCAAATTAGCTTAATCACCATCTTCATGATGAAATGCCCTAAGTACGGACTGAATCTGGGATTGGGGTGTGATTCCTGATTTAGTCTACCGGTTCAGGCAATTGGATGGTTGATGCCCTGGCGGTTCGTTTCGGGTCTGTTGACGGATTGTTGGGATGCTGCGGGTTTTTGGTGCGGTCGTGGTTGACGGGTACATGACGGTCGGCACCTGTGTGAACTGAATCTGTTTTCGGGATTCGTTCTCCGGTTTGGTCCATGATTCGGGTGGTTCGGGCGGATGTCTTGACAATGGTTGATTGCCGTAGTGTGTGCAATTCATTGGAATCTAACGGGTTTATGGTGTTGTCGTGGCAGACGGACAAGTGTCGGCCAGTACTCGTGCGGACTGGTTCCGATTCCGTCGTGTGATCTCTGATTTGGTCCGGGACACGACTCGCTCCGTCGCCTCGTCATCATGCCCCATGCCTTTGCGTCATCTCATCATCATCCCACTCCGCATCTCGCGGCCGTACTGACCAGTCAACCCGTCAACCAATCTCCCGCATCCCACCCCCGTCAACTCCATGCTCCCGCGACCCCCACCCCACGCCCAATCCTAAGAATAACCTGAGAATCTTCTGCTGTTTTCTTATGTGATTAAAGAGTCGTTATGGTGTAATAATGCGTCCAAAACCCTGATATATCAAGGCAAACTGCTTAACAATACGCGTGCAAATTGCCATATCCGCTTGATTCGCGAAGACTATGCTGAGTAGTGAAAGATAGCAAAGCGGATGTGCGAGGGCAACACGGTTGCGCCTGGCTTCGACAGCTGAACCTGTTGGTTGAGTTGCCGACGGGGCGCCGCGCTGGAGTCGGATGCGATGACAGTCGGTCGGCGATTGGCAACCATCGACAGCCGACGGAAACCACCGGTGGCGTCAACCCTCAAGCGCAGTCCGCAAAGCTCCCACGAGGAGCGTTGATGTTGATAAGGAGCAGGTGACATGTGCACTGGAGTTCGTTTTGCAGATGAAGACGGCAACATGTATTTCGGCCGCAATCTTGATTGGTCGTTCTCATATGGCGAGAAGATCGTCGTGACGCCGCGCGGGTACCAGGCGCCGGTCGCATTCAACGCGACGGTTGCTAACCCGAAGCCGGTCATGGGTGTCGGCATCATCGTCGAAGGCATGCCGATGTACTTCGACTGCGCCAACGATGAGGGCTTGGCTGTTGCCGGCCTGAACTTCCCCGGATACGCCCAGTATGCGGACGCTCCGGTGGACGGCACGATCAACGTGGCCGCCTACGAGCTGCCGTTCTGGATCGCTCGCAGCTTCTCCACTGTTGATCAGGTGGAGGAAGCCCTGAAGAACGTGACCGTCGTGGCCAAGCAGGTCAACGAGCAGTATCCGGTCTCGCTGCTGCATTGGATCGTCGGCGATGGCAAGCGCAGCATTGTAATCGAGGTTATGGCTGACGGCATCCATGTGCATCACGACGGCGTCGACGTGCTCGCCAACCAGCCGACCTTCGACTGGCATACCGAGAACCTGCGCAACTACCTGAGCATGGATCCGCGCGTCCCTGAGCCTGTCAAGTGGGGCACCCAGGAGCTCAGCGCGTGGGGTTCCGGCTCCGGCATGCGCGGTATTCCGGGTGATTACAGCTCGCCGTCGCGTTTCGTGCGCGCCGCCTACACGAACGCCCACTATCCGGCGCAGAAGACCGAAGAATCGAACGTCTCCCGTCTGTTCCACACGCTTGATTCCGCGGCGATGGTGGATGGCTGCGCGCTCATGAGCAACGGCCAGTACGAGAAGACGATTTATACGAGCGGCTTCTCCGCCAAAACCGACACCTACTACAAGAACACGTACGAGGATCCGGCCATCAAGAGCTACCGCATGGCCGACTTCGACCTTGAAGGTTCCGAGCTGCAGACCGCTGAGTGAGTCGGGAAGTCGGGAATGGTGGCTTGGCTGGTACGGCTGACTCAGCAAGCAGATGACTGTGCTCGCAGACGGTGAGCTGCCAGGCGGGTGACGCCGCTGCCGTTCGCTATGCCGCGGCGCGACACGTGCCGGTACGGCTCGGCTGACATTCTCGGATGACTATTGAATGCCCGGGGGATTCGCAGGATTCCGAGCCTGTGGATTTCCCGGGCATTTTGCGCGTGACTGGACATATGACTCACGTAGGCCTTGGTCTGTGAGCCGTTGGCATCCTCTTGAGGTAGCAGGGTGTTGGGTACCGGACAATCGAGTCTCTTGTACATGCCTGCTGACACGTAACCCGGCACAACTCCGCCGATGGCCGCATGGTTCCGCCGCATCTGCCGGGTCGTGTATGCCCCAGCATGCTGGATGCGGCGGATCGGCTTCGTAGATGGAAGGTGCCCTGCGGCATTCGCTGTGTCGCGTATGTCCCGGCATGCGTTGTCTTGCTGGCTGGTCTGATGGGCGGGGATTTGATGGCATCTGTCGGGTTGTGTATGCCGGGATATACAGGTCAATGATGTCTCTCGTGCTGGGAGTGTGCCATTGCGTTTCAAGCGACAGTAATCTGAACGTTCTCTGGTCAGATATTGAATGGTTTGCGGCTGTACAGTGTTCGTGGTTGCTGGTATCTGCGGTATTTGTAGTACTTGCCGGAGGCTATCTCGCTTATCTGTGTTCGTCGGTGCCCGATACCGGAAGTATGGCCGTTGGTATTCCGCGGGTCGTACTTGGGGTTTCGGTTGTTCACGAACACAGATAGTGAAGATACATTCCGCGAAGTACTACAGATAGGCGAGATACACGCTTCCGGTTCCGTTGTAGGGTGAAATATACGCTGTTGGATACCGCAGACAAGCGAGATGCTGGTATCGTCATGCCGCAACTCGCACCTTCCTGATATTCACGGACAGATTACCTGATTGTTCATCGATTGGCGATTCACTAACCCTTGAAGCGCTCAATATTGGGGCACGCGCCTCAATGCGTGGAAGGGAAGTGAAGAACATGAACAGTTCTGGAGATTGGTTACGTAGAGGTAAGGGACTGCTGGCCATCGTAGCGGCCTCAGCCCGCATCGGAGCTGGAGCATTTGCGTCGCCGTCCAGCGCGTATGTGGCCGACGCCACGACTTGGGAGTCTTTGTCTACGGATTTGAAAAATTCGTCCTATGGCTTCTTCAAGTGGAAGGCCGAATACGGGAAAACGCAGCTCGAACGCAAGGTTGCCGCCGATGCCGCCGGCATTCTTGTGAACAGTTCTTTGCCGAAGATGAAAGCTACCGGCAAAGCCACCAGCGCAACCTCGTTGAACAATTTCCTGCAGTCCGTGCAGTCGCTGGTTTCTATCATCTCTTGGCGCCAGACTCTGCGGAACGAACCTTGCCGTGTCGATTTGCCTGAAGGCAGGGGACGTGCCTGCGATGATGGCACGAACACCCTCACCCCGTATCTGACCAATGACACACTGATGGCTGTCTCGCAGGTCAATGCGGACAATGTCGCATCGTCGGGCACGACTGCCGGAAACAACCAGAAGATCGCTTCTGCTTACTACAAGAGCGGCCCTGAGTCGGTGTACCGGGATTCGAGCGTGCTCGACTCTGTTTCGGTGCCGGTCAGTGTCGAGACTTGGTATGCGCAGAAGGCTGTGTACAGCATCAATCCGAACACGTCGCTTGGCACGGTGACCGACTATGAGATGCTGACCAACAAGCTCGGCACTTCGTATGTCGAATACAAGTACGCCGGGTACAGCTCCTCTTCGGTGGCGCAAGGTGTTACTGAGCAGGTGCTTGATTGTCAGTCTGATGCCGGCGCATCCGCATATGCTGGATACTCGCAGAAAGCTGAGGACTATCTCAGTGATGTGCAGGCAAACGTGAAGACCGTCGCTTCAGCCACGAGTGATGTTTCTACGGTTCCGACGGTGACGGTTCCGACCATTGTCAGCGTTGCGGATTCCGCGCCGGTGACGACCACGTCCGGCACTCGCCCTGTCTTGCCAGTGACCGTGGAGGCGACCAAGTCGGACGGCACCAAGAGTCAGGTCCCTGTCGTCTGGAATTCTGTACCCAGCAGTTCGTATTCCACGTTCGAGGTGAGTTCGTTCAAAGTGACCGGTAAGGTGAGCGGCTGGAGCAAGCCGGTCACGGTGACTGTGAATGTGCTTGCCGCGCAGCCCAAGACGGTCACGTCTGTGGTCGTGACGACCGAATCGGGCTAGAAGCCGTCTCTTCCGTCTTCCGTCCAGGTGCTGTATTCGAATAAGCAGGTCAAGTCTGAAGCTGTGGCATGGGATGCGGTGGACGCCAGCAAGTATTCGTCTAGGGCAGGCGGGCAGTTCACAGTGCCGGGACACCTTGTTTTCAGCCCTTACACCCGTGTGACCGCGTTGGTTGTTGTTTCGCCTGCGACCATTGTTTCCGTCACGAATCCCTCCGTGATGACGGTCGTTGGTGTCGCTCCGTCCTTGCCAGCTACGGTGAAGGCGAAGTGGAGCAATGGCGATGTGACGGATGAGAAGGTCACCTGGGATTCAGTTCAGGCGAGTTCGTATGCGAAAGCGGGCACCTTCACCGTCTCCGGCAAGGTCACTGGATACCAACCATCGGTGAAGGCCTCGGTGCGGGTCTGCGAGAAGCAGAACATGTACCGCCCGTGTACTTGTTGTACAGGCGGTACATGGACTGCGAATCATTGGACAGGGTGATGTCATGCGAATCGGCGGGAATCTGCTGCGCGGGGCAGCCGCTGAGCACGTTTTCCATGGCGGACTTCTCGCTTTGCGTCACCCACAGGGAATACTTCTGTTTCACGCCGATTTGGCGCGCGACATACGAGCAGCGGTATCCCGTGTTCGATGGCAGCCATTGTGAGGCGTCGCCATCGCTTTTCTCCTGGTTCGCCGGGCCGTCCACGGCGAGCAGGTTGTAGGGGTCGTTCGCGAAGTCTTCTCTTTCGACGAACGACAGATTCTGGGCACCGGTCTGCCATGAGTCGGACAATGCTACGACATGGTCGATTTGGACGGCGGTGCTGGTTGTGTTGCCTCGTACGAAATTGATTTGCTTGCCCGTGTAGGGGTCGCTGAGATGACCGCTCGCCACGACGCAGTTATGGGTGTTGCTGCGATATGTGATATTGGTCAGGTCTCTTTTCAGGATGTCATTGCGGGTGTCGCAGCCGTTGTGGCCCATGTCCGCCCATGCGGGCCCGAATTGCGTGCGCTGGTATCCGCTCTTGGACGCCCGTTCGCTGACCGGGAGCTGCTGCAGGATGTCCGTTGCCAGCGGCTGCTGTTCGGCGGCGGTCGCCGTATGCGCACCCAGGGTGACTGCGGACAGTGATACTGTGATGCCGATTGTGGCGAGCACGGCGATGATGGTTGTTCTTCCACCGTGATGTTTTCGTACATGCTCCGCGCTGACAGAGTCATTCATGATGGTCGCTCCTCCAACTTGATGCTTGTCTCTCACTGTGATGTGCCGTCCAGAATGTCGTACATCACAGCAAATCATGGGCTTATTTACCGATATTTCTAGGATTGACCGGGTATGTGAGCGTTTCGATTGGAGTGCGCCGTGACGGTTCGGAAACGCCCGGCGCAAAGGTATAGTTGCCTGTATCGTTATGAGTAGGGATTCAGTTGTTGAACGCTGAGGAGAACGGAATGGGCAAGCTGACTGAGATGCACTTCAACGGGAAGGCCGTCATCCGTGCAGTCGCGGCGGCGGTATCGCTACTGATGCTGGTGCCGGCATCGTTCGCCGTGGCTGATACGGCCCAGTCGCCCGAGGCCAGTGTCGAATCGACGGACGGCCTTCCGCCGAATCCGCGTCATTCTTGGGAAACCAGCGCCTCCAAGTCAGCATCGTCGCCGGACGAGAGCGGCTCGTTGTCTCTTCAGGCGTCTTCGTCGCCGTATTGGCGTAACGGCGATTTTTATGATGGTAAGGGCGCGCTGTTCGCGGCAAGCGGCATGAAAGTCGCGGATATCTCGGAATGGCAGTCCTACAGCAACGGCAAACTGGTCAAGAACATCGACTGGAACACTGTGAAGAGTGCGAGCGGCGTCAACGGTGTGATTCTGCGCGTGGGATACAGCGAAACGCTAGATAAGTCCTTCGCCTACAACATCAAGGAAGTCAAGAGGCTCGGCATTCCTTACGGTATCTACCACTTCAGCTATGCGACCAATGCCAGCGAAGCCGAGGCCGAGGGACAGTGGGTTGCCAAGACCTTGAAGAGCTATGGTGCGACGAATCTGGCGTATCCCATTTTCTATGACCTTGAATCCTGGTCGTGGAAAAGCAATGGGGTGACGCACACCTCACCGTCAGACCCGGCTACGAACCAGGCGATATTCAACGCTTTCGCATCAGCAATGAAGCAGGCGGGATTCTCGGACAACTCCCTGCGGGTATACACGAATGCATATCGGCTGCAACATGAGCTGAACACCGATGCCCTGCATCGTCGTGCATCGTGGGTCGCCCAATACGGCACGAAATTGCAATACCCGTATCCGTATAACAGTTCCGATCTGGGGTGGCAGTATACGGATGCCGCCAGCGTCGCGGGAATCAGCGGTCCGCAGCCTAAGGTTGATATGAGTGCGTTCCGCAATCCGTGCACGCAGGGTGCAACCTCGACGAAAAAGCCGGTATACCGCTTGTTCAATCCGAATTCGGCAAAACACCATTACACGGTGTCCTCTCAGGAATGCCAGGTGCTGGTAAACCTTGGTTGGAAGTTCGAGACCATCGCCTTCTACGGGTATCAGACCGGCGCCATCGCCAAACTGCATGACAGCGATGTGAAGGCGGTGTTCCGGGAATACAATCCGAATGACGGCAACCATAATTTCACCACGAGTGTCATCGAGCATGAGACTTTGGCCAGCAAGGGCTGGAAAACCGAGGACATCGCGTGGCTCGCCCCATTGGAGGGGACTACGGTCTACCGCCTGTACAACGCATATAACGGCGAGCACCTGTATACGACAGGCAAGAACGAGTACGACACGCTTCCAAGATACGGATGGCGGCAGGAAGGCACTGCCTGGACGAGTTTGTGAATTTTGAACAGGACTATACCTATACAATGAATTTCGGCGACCAGCCGATTTGATAGATACGTGGCAGCGACGAGGATTGGACCCGTTGCTGCCTGTGGGGAAGAAGCCATGGGGAAAATCCAGAAGCCATTGGTCACGTCGGTTGCTATTACGGCTATCGCTGCTGTGACCTTGCAATTGCCTGGGACAAGTGCGTTCGCTGCAAATGCTGAGGCGCTCGAAGGCAGCGGAACCGCATCGTCGTCCGTAACGGCGTCATCGTCTCAATCGATATTGGATACTTCCGAGGGGTATGAGCACTCCAATCCGTCTGCGAATACAGGGTCCTACGGGAATGCCGAGTCCAACGGCGAGACCGGCTCAACCGGGGTTCCCAATCTGCAGGAGCCGGAAAAGAGCCAAAGCCCAACAGCGAATTCGGGCGATGGCAATGGTTCTGGCCAGGTGCCGCAGGACGATCAGCCGGCTGTACCCACTCCCGAAGCAAATCCCGATGCCGGCGCCAGCCTTCAGGCGGCTTCTCCGCGTTCTTCCAGCGCAGCCAGTCCGTCCAAGAATTCCGATGGAACATTCAACACGGTCATCGGTCAGGGAGAAACGTCCAAGGGCATTAGTTTCTCCAATATCTACCGTCTATACAATCCGTACAGTGGAGAGCATTTCTACACCCCAAACCTTGACGAGGCAAAGAAGATCGCTGCCGTTGGATGGCAGTGGGAGGGCACGGCATGGGTGTCCAGCTCCGACGGCACGCCGGTCTACCGCCTGTACAACCCGTTCGGCGGCATCCACCATTACACGGTGAACGCAGATGAACGGGACGCCTTGGTCAAGGCGGGTTGGCGCGCCGAGGGGACAAGCTGGACCAGTGATTCTTCGCGTGCGCAGGCGGTCTACCGCCTGTACAATCCATATTCAGACAACGGCGCACACCATTACACACGCAGCAGTGTGGAGAGGAATACTCTGGTCAAGGCAGGGTGGCGAAACGAAAACGTCGCATGGTATGCATCCGGGGTATCAACGCAGCCGATTCAACCGTTCTGGCTTGTCGCATCCGCTCGTGGATCCGCGAAACGATACTGGGTGCAAGGCGATACGTCAATCGCGAAGAACCGTCTGATTACCGCCGCGGAAGGCGCCGGCTACTCGGCGATGGCACGTCAGGACGGGTCGGTGTATACATCCCCGGCACCTTTGGCAGATGGCACGGTACTGTTGGCTGAACAGAACGGCCGTCTCTGCATCCACGACACGGGTTGGATGGTGACTTCGATATATTCCGGGGCTTTGCATCGGTATTATGTCATGAAGACCGCGCAGGGCTATTCCGTAGCAAAAACAGGAATGTTCGTAATCGGCGGTGCATCGTATTATGCGAATCCGTCCACGGGAATCGTTGCGACCAACCAATATCTTGCGTACAAGGGCATCTGGTATCACGCTGATTCCGCCGGCGTGCTGACACTCGTCCGCAGCGGCAAAATTGGATGGCAGAACCCTGCTCCGTATTATCAAGTGTCCGCGTATGATGTCCGGACTGTCGGTAGCGGCCTGTTCTCGTATAAGCAGAAGTCCCGTCTCCCGATTGACGCGACACGGTCGCAGGCGGTGGAGATTTTCATTCAGACCGCAATGTCGTACCTGGGAACCCCCTACCATTGGGATTATGCCCTCCAGCCAGGCATCGGGGTGGATTGCGCTGGGTTGGTCCAAGCCGGCATGGAGTCGGTCGGCATGCAGACCCCGTACAACGCTTACGACCATTACTTCAATCCGTGGCAGTCCCATAATGCGGACAACATGTGGAATGACCCGCGTATTATGAAAGTCCCGGTAAATCAACGACGCAGGGGAGACATCATCTTGTACCCCGGCCATGTGGCGATTTACCTGGGCAACGACACGGTCATCAACGCGTACCCCCCGCGCGTCGAATACGACAGCATGTGGCGATGGAAGGTACGCGGAGTGGGAAGGCTGTTCATCTGACATGCCCATGAATACCTCTGGAAATCCGATGCCGGATACCCCGGTACCAGACAAGGAACGACGCACAATGATCATTGATCGGTTCACAATGCCCGCCCGGCGTGCCGCAATGGCCTGGGGTTCCAGGATCTGCAAAGGCACGGTTTCAGCTGTCGCCGCGGCTGCCATGCTGCTGGCGCCGAGCGCAATCACCGCGTCTGCCGCAACAATATATTCATCCGACAGTTCCGGGATTGTGGGTGCAACGGCCTATTCGGATGCGCCCAGAAACTTTGTCATCAATCTCGGCACCACCGCCAAACCGCTGAAATCGGGGCAATTCGAGCATGCCATGTCGCTTGTGCAGACGCTCGGCGCTGTCCCTCTCGCGCAATACCCACAGATCGGAGTGCTATTCGCACAATCTACGGATGCGGATTTTGCCCGCGAACTCGCCGACCAGCTTACTGCCTCAGCTATTCCTTTCCACTCCGTGGCTGCCAGTCGATCGACTGACACGGTGAAAAAAGACGGTTCTGATGTCATACAAGGCAGTGAAGTAGTGGTTCCATCGGTCACTAGGTTGTCAGGAGGGGCAGGCGGCTCCGGGGACGAAGCATCGCCGGATGCTACGGAACAAGGAGAGACCAAGACACCGGACGGCACCAGCCAGGTACCGGTGAATCGAATGACCATCGACCCTGAGGCCGACAATGGGCTCGATTCCAGTGGCGTCAGCGGGAAAACAGCGGTTTCCAGCGGTTCGGCGACGGATCCCGATGTCGGCAACGGCGAAAATGCCGCGTGGGGGATCAAGGCGATTCGCGCCGACACCGCATACGCATCGGCCGTGTCCACAATATCGAGAACCGTGACGGTCGGGATTCTCGATTCCGGCATCGACGATACCCATGAGGACCTGAAAGCGAACATCGACAGCGCGGATTCCGCTGGATGCACCAACAACGGCATTGCCCAGACGGACCATGCCTCGTGGACCAACTACAAAACCGCATCCGGAACGTACGGTGATATCGATGGTGACCAGCTTACCGGATGGTCCCACGCCACGCATGTGGCAGGCATCGTGGGAGCCGCCCAGAACGGGTCAGGCGTACAAGGCGTCGATCCCCAAGTCAGGCTCGCATCGGTTCGAATCGCGAACTCAAGCGGAAACATCTGGTCTGAATACCTGGTGTGCGGTGTCATGTGGTCGGCTTCCAAGCATTTCGCGGTGACCAACAATAGCTACAGCGGTTTCGTCAAGCTCAGCGATGTGCAGGGTGCCGCGCAGTATGAAGCGTTGCGGCGCGCGTTCGCATACGCACAATCCCAGAACGTCGTGGTTGTGGCAGCTGCCGGCAATAACAACGTGAACCTGGATGCGGTCGCTCCCGACGGATGGCGCAACATTCCAGGCGATTTCCCCGGTGTCGTGACCGTGTCGAACGTAGAGCTCACCAGTGGCAACGCCCTTGGCCAGCTGGAAAGGTACACAGGGGAAAAAGGGTCGAATTACGGTGCACAGCATATCGATATCGCCGCACCGGGAACCGCTATCCTCTCAACATGCCCGAAAGCGTATTACAGCACTGAGGAAGAGTCTGTCGACACGTGCAGTATGACCGGCACATCGATGGCGGTGCCCCATGTGGTCGGCGTGGCGGCCATCCTGCGATCCATATTCCCCAAGGCGACGGTCGACGGCATCACCAGCATGCTCAAGAGCGAAGCCAAAACGGAATACGGTAGATTGCAGCTGCCCAACCCGAGCAGCGAAGAATACCGGGGAGCCGGCCTCGTCAACGCGCTCGCCGCGTTGGGTAGCAACACGCTGAGCATTTCAGGCACCAGCACACGCGTACCCGTGTACCGCCTGTACAATCCCTATTCGAAGTACGGACTGCACCATCTGACAACCAGCGTGCAAGAACGGGACAAGCTGATTTCCCTCGGATGGAAACTGGACGGGACGGTTTTCGTCGCCGTCAGTAAGAATTCCACGAATGCGGTGCCGGTATACCGGGAATACAACCCGAACAATGGAACCCACAATTGGACATTGGACGTCAAAGAGCATCAGGCGTTGGTAAAGCTCGGCTGGTGCAACGAAGGGATCGCATGGTATGTCCGCGATGACGGCCAAGTGCCGGTATGGCGGCTGTACAACCCGTATTCTGGTGAACATATCTACACGCGGAACATGCAGGAATACGCGACGTTGAAGAACAATGTGGGCTGGCGCGGGGAAGGACTCGCTTGGCTGGGCATCAACTGATAGAGCCGAGGAAAGTGGCGCATCAGTGGCATCAGTTGGCCGGGTTCTGCCGGGCCGGTATCCGCGGATGCTCTGGTCGTGGCTGTGCTTGCATGCTTGATAGGCGGATATGAGTCTTGTATGCGGGCATGCTTGAGCCGGGCCTGCGTGTCGGACTTTCCGTTGCTTGAGCCGGTGCTGTGTGCATCTGAGACATGGGGGCGTGTCGGGGGAGCGGCGGACTGGCGCTGGCTTGTGGGTTTCTTGTGTGTTTGTGGTGTTTGTGGGGGGTGTATCTCGTTTGGCTGTAGTGCCTGCCGGGCAGTGTCCGCGTTGTCGGTGTTCGTGCGCGCCCGGTATCGCGGGTGCGATCCGCGGAATGCCGGCGGTGCTATTCGGGGTATCGGGTGTTCGCGAACACGGATGTGCGGGATGGGTTGCGGCAGGTGCTGCGGATGTCACGGATAGCCGGTGCCGGGTGTTGTGGGTGCTCCGGTTGGCGATTGCCGTGCGAGTGGTGTATGGGGTCCGCTTCACAGTGTTGCGGCGTTTGCTGGGACCCGCGATTCGCCGGTTTGACTACGAGGGGGTATGTTGTGGTGGTGTGGGAGGGTGTTGGTCCTCCTGCTGTATTGGAGAGTTTTGTTGGGAGGTTGCCATGGGTGTTGCTGGTCGTTGTCTGGCTGCCGGTGTGGTGGCTTGTGTGTTGACGGTGGCCCCGTCGGCGTCGGCGGCTGACGTGTCGGTGTCGTCGGGTGGTGCGGTGCAGACCCCGTCGGCTGGTTCCCCGTCCGGTTCCCCGTCGGTGTCCGGTTCGCCGTCCGGGTCGGGTGGTTTGGGGTTGGCCAGTTCGCCGTCGTAGCCTGCGGGTGTGCCTGACCCGTCGTCGTGGCTGCGGAACGTGAAGATGAGCGATGTGGGCGCGCATACGGCGAATGTGTCGTTCGACTGGGATCTGTCGTACCTGCTCAACGGCAAGCAGAGCGGCGAGACCACGACGACCGGAAAATCGACGGACGGCTATACCTATACTGTGGATCACCACTGGAGTGTGGCTTACGGGACCCCGGTGACTACTCGCACGCTGCGGTGGATCCGGCGAAGGATATCGACGGCGTGTGCTTCTCGATTGATGTGGGCCGTGCGACGTCGGTGACGCCGAAGAGCGGATATTACTCTACTGCGGGCAGAGGCTTTCCTGTGCGTGCTTGCGGTGCCGTGGATGACGGCGGTGTTTTAGATTCCGATTTGACGCCGGAGGACTACCAGCGCATCTACGGCACAACAACTGAGGACTGGGACGATATGGCCGGCGAAATGACCTACCAAGCGTGGTGGCATTTTGATGATGATCCCCAGCCGCTTGCGAAGTCTGGCGTGTGGAAGGGGCATCATGATACCGCGTTGATCGGCTTGGACGCGAACACCCCTGTACGGCAATTCGAAGGACCCGGAGTCCACGGACCGCTCGTGGGACTGGCCGGACTGGTCCTTCAATGATGCTGTCGATTCTGTCGCGTCCGACCTGTACAAGAAGGGCGTACGCAAGACGACCAAAGTTGACGTACGTCGCCTGAAGATGGGTGTGACGTTGCACTCACTTGAAGGACTCCAGCAAGGCTGTCCAGCAGTGCAAGGCGGACAAATACAGGACAGACAAAGACAAGAAGACGTACTGCAACACCGTCATCCCGTACATCGACGATAGTATTGTTGACTGCTCGGGGCGGATCCTGCGGCTGGGGTAGTGACGGTCATTTTGTAACTGTTGCTGTTCCTGATTTTCGTACTGGTGTGGAGCCTGCCGTGGTGTCGTCGGTGTCGGGGTTGCCCGGGTCGGCGAAGGGTTTGTTGTCCGTGGATGCGGGCGTGGTGACGCAGGGCAGTGTGGCGCGTTTCTATGTGGACGGGTTGAAGAAGGCGGCGCGTGGGAAGGCTGATGCGAATAGCCTGTTCTGGTCCGCGTACATCTATAGCAGCCCGCAGCGTCTGTCGGGCCCGGACGGCGCCCCGTACGTGATGGTGAAGAAGGCGTCGGACGGCCGGTATTATTTCGATGCGATCGTGCCGGCTGGTTTGAAGGTGGGTTCGCATACGGTGTCCCTGGTGGACGGCCAGGGCGCCTGCCCGGGGTGGACGCCGGTGACGGTGGCTGCTGGGACACGGCGGTGATGTTCCGGTTGTATAACCGGTTTACGGGTGAGCATTTCTATACGTCGTCGCTGGTGGAGCGTGATTCGCTGGTGAGGGTGGGTTGGCGTTCGGAGGGTACGGGCTGGGTTGCTCCGGTGTCCGGCGCTCCGGTGTACCGGTTGTATAACCCGTATGTTCCGGGTGGTGACCATCATTACACGATGAGTGTCAGGGAGCGTGCCGCCCTGGTGAAGGCGGGTTGGCGTGCAGAGGGTGTCGGCTGGTATTCGGGCGGCAGGGTGAAGGTGCTGCGTGAGTACAACCGGTACGCCCGGACCGGTACGCATAATTACACGGCCGATCCGAGGGAGGATGCCGCCCTGGTGAAGGCAGGCTGGCGTTCGGAGGGTATCGGCTGGTACGCGGTGAAAGCCAGGTAGGCCGGCCAATCCGGCCGATTCGTGTGGTGGCCGGCAGGTAACCGGCCTGTCCGGTTTGGTGCCTGGTCGGGCCGGTGCCGTCCGCGGTCCGCGTGTGAATCGGGGCGGGTGTCCGGGGTCCTGTGACAGGGCTCCCGGGACACCCGCCCCGTTTTATTGTCTGCCGTCAAACGGTGTCCCGCTGTGGGGCGTGGGTGGTGTTCTGCTGTGGGTTGTGGGTGTCGCGGGTTTCTTGCGTGTTGTGGTGTCTGTGGGGGTGTATCTCGCCTGACTGTAGTACCCGCCGGACCCTATCTTGCGTATCTGTGTTCGTCGGCACCCGATACCCGGAGTAGTGTTGTTGAAATTCCGGGGGTCGTGCCTTAGGCACCGGGCATGTGCGCACACAGATAACGCAGATACGACCCGCGAGGTACTACAGAAAGGCTAGATACGCCTTCGTGTGCACTACGGGTACCTACAACACCGGCATTATCATCTGAAGTGGAGTTGGATGACTGTCGTTCAGACACCGTCTCATCGGAAAGAGTTACCACCTGTCGGCCAGATGCCGCTTCATATATGTGAAACGGTTGGCCTCGAGAATGAAGGTCTTCCTGTCGTTCTTGGCCATGACGTCGAGAATGATTCCGGCGACGATGAGCAGCAGCCCTGCGATGACCAGCATGACTGCGCCGATCAGTGTGGGGAACCGCGCGACCATGCCAGTCGCCCAAAATTCCGATGCCACCTGCCCGCAGAGAATGATGCCGATGATTCCGATGATTGTGCCCAATCCGCCGAAGAAGGGGAGCGGTTTGTACTCGCGGATCATGCGGAAAATCGTTGACATGACCTTCACGCCATCGCCTACGGTGTTGAGTTTGCTGACGGAGCCGGCGGGGCGGTCGCGGTATTGGATGGGCATCTCGTAGAGGCGGAGATTGTTGTTGAGTGAGTGGATGGTCATCTCCGTCTCGATCTCGAATCCGCGGGACAGGACCGGGTAGGTTTTCACGAAACCGAAGGAGAATGCGCGGTACCCGGTCATGATGTCGGTGACATGGGCGCCGAACAGGCCATTGATCGAGCCTCGGACCAGCCGGTTTCCGAAGTTGTGGAATGGCCGCTTGTTCTCTTGGAAGTATGTGGAGCTCAGACGGTCGCCAATCACCATGTCGTATCCTTCGAGGATTTTCGCGACCATGTCCGGGGCGGCGTCCGCCGGATAGGTGTCGTCGCCGTCAGCCATCACGTACACGTCGGCGTCAATGTCCTCGAACATGGCGCGGATCACGTTGCCCTTGCCCTGACGCGGCTCCTTGCGGACGATCGCGCCCTCGGCGGTGGCGATTTCCGCGGTGCGATCAGTGGAGTTGTTGTCGTACACATACACGTCAGCACCCGGCAACGCGGCCTTGAAATCACGCACCACCTTGCCGATGGTGATTTCCTCGTTATAGCACGGCAGAAGCACCGCGACCTTGGTATTCTCTTGCACGGGTATCACTATAGCGAGGATGCAAGAAATGCATGAGTGCCAGTCGAGGCAGAAGACTTCGTGTTATCGCTCTGAGTCGAATAGACATATCCTATCATCAATGGTGCAAATAATACGGACGCGAGAGCATAGCGAGTTGGGTCAGATGAGCCGGTCGTCGAGAGTGAGATTGGGCAAGCGAACAGCAGTATTGTCGAGCACAAGTAAGGTATTATTCCTGAGAAACCTATGTTCTGTGAACTCTTTCTTCGAATCCATAAGATATAGCATAAATAGCACGGTATGATAGCGGTCCAGAATGCGGTACTGAATAGTACGTTTACCACCGGTGTCGTTCTTGCGGTATTCATTATTGAACTGACGAATGAGCTTGATGGGCTGGGCTGATTACTGGGCATAACCTTACCGAAGGTATCTTCATTCGTGTGAGACGATGTGAGTAACTCTAGTTGTTGTGGGCGCGTATCCGAGTAGCTTGTGGATCCAGTCCACCTTGTGCTGCCAACAAAAGTAATCCAGCCAGATTCTTCACAGAAGAATGACGTGATGTATGTCCCGGGATGTCTGAGCCCGACACGAATCCAAGCTTTCGCAAAATCGGTGAACGAGCTGGTTTGGTGCATTGGCTGGTATGCGAATCCGCTGACTGAGTCTGATGTGAACGGTGCATAGGATTTGCCAATGGAATCCCAATCGTTAATGAGATATCCATCTATTGCCGCACGCTCTTCTTCAGAAATATCAGAATGATGATAATGCGATGCGCGGGCAAGCATCAATATTGGCATCACAATTGCAGATGGGCCATCGTCTTTGATTACACGTGTGTGCGAATATATGAAATTAGGAACAACGGTGGACGTCGACAGAACGGCCAAGACTGCAATGAAGACTGATGTAACACGCAATAATACTTTGGAGTGTTTGATGAATACCAAAAACAGCAATGAAAAAACAACAATAGCCAAACCTGTCTTCTTCGTCAAGGGAAGAATGAGTGTGATAATCACGAATAGGGTTGTAAAAACCGGATGCGTGAGCTTTTCGAGCTTGGTGCTGGCTATTTCAACATACATAGCAGTCCAAACAATAAAAACAATGAGATAAGTTACATCCTTTGACATAATCATTCCGGTGATTGGAACGATGGGAAAGAACGCGAGAAAACAGGCGAGGATGTTATAAACTTTTATTGCGAGATTTCTTAGAACCAGAATTCTCAGAGCATATGCGCATGCGATAGCCAGACAGCATTCTTGAACCAGACTAAACAGAAAGATTCCAGCATTGTACGAGTTGAAGATTGACTTACCGATGCTGAGGAATGCTCCATAGAGATAAGTATCAAGGAACGGATGATGGTCCCATATTACCCCGGGTTCCTGCCCGAACACAGAGTGACCGAAATACTGAGCGAGTTGATCACCTGTATCCCAGTACACGATTCCAGGGCGAAGTAGTATCAGATAAGGAACCCAGCATACGAAAAAACGAAGGCTATTCCTGAGTAATGATTTTACATTGGCACAATACTCAAAATGATATTGCCTGCTGATATTGGCCGATCCTGTGGTGTGATCGGAAATGCTGCTATGAGAAATCGCGTAGATGACAAGCTTGTCGCAGCAGCGGAACGTAAGCATGAATAATAGGCTGAACAGTAAGGCTTGGGCCCAAAACGCAAGAGATGTTACAGGGATATTTGCGAAGACAGCTGCATTAGTGCCGCAAGCAAAAAGTAGACCAAGAACTACTGGGAAGAGTAGTCCATGATGCCATGAATGAATATTTGTGGCATTCATATCGTTGCTGGAGATTTCATTACCATTGTCTGATCGTAATTTCTTAACAAATCTGTTAATATGAAGATGTGGTATAGACAATCCTGTCTTGCTCAATTTAAACCCCTTATGGTAAGCCATGAAATAGAATTTGCTTGTCTATCAACGAGTATTGCTATGTAGCTGCTCTTCAATTTTCATAATCAGCTGCTTAACAGCCAGCACGAAGATGGCAGTTATTGCATAGTACAAAAGTCCCCTTAACAGAGGAAGATTAGGCAGTACTGGTATGACAAGAAGCTGATTAACCAACAGAATATGGAACAGATACACGCCAAGCGACGCGCTTGACAATATGCGGATCACTTTTGAGAATGACGCAGGTGTGTGCCGTAATCTCGGCTCAAGCCATGCAAAGAGCAAGAATAGGCTGATTGCCTGGATGACTGCCAGCGGTGAGGTCGTGCCGGACCAATAATTGATATATTCGCTGCTCAAACCGGCGGCAGAGCACCAGCCATTATTAAGCAGTGTGGCAAAGAACATAGCGGTGGACGACAGCAGGAACGCGATTGACGCCATCCATAGGTGTGGTTTGACAACCGGAATGACATAGTTGTTCAGGTAGTAACCAAGCGCAAAGTAGAGTAGTGAGACAGAAGCGAACAGAGGCCATCCGAACAGTTGCCCGAAGTACTTCGAGGGGACGCCAAGGTGTGTGAACAATGGCAGAATAACCGCTACGAAACCTGTCACGGCGATGAGATACCGCATGGTCTTGCGTTCTGTGCATTTGCTGAGCAGCGGGGTCAGCATATACAGGTACAGAATCGAGTAGAAGAACCAGTAGATATCATTGATGCTATTGGTCAGGAAATGCTTCGTGAAACCGATGATGCCGAAGTCGGCGGAAATCGCATCGGTGCCGTAGAACGAAGACGGGAAAAGTCCGAATACCAGATAGCACACGACACTTCCGACTATCAGCGCGCGGCCTGTACGCCAGGCGCGCTTCTTAAAGAATGTTGCGGTATTGTACTTCTTGCGATACCCGAGCAGGTTCATGCCGCTGATCATGAAAAATATCGGCGTGGCAAAGATGAACAGTGACTGCATGGCAACTTGGCGTTTCCACAACATCGTCTGCTCGGGGTGGAATGCCCCGAGCGAGGTATGCAAACAGACCACCGCGATACACGCAATGACGTTCAACACGTCGACAAACAGCCAGTGGCGTTTTACCTGAGTTGTTGCCTGTTGTTCTGCCAGTACGGGATGAACAGTCGCCGCGCCTGTTGTTTCGGCCGTCATATTGTATTTCTTCCCTTCTCGTATGATGACATGTTGTAAAACAGACAGTGCGGTCAGCTCACCGCCCGCGCACAGCGCGCCCGACGCTCTTGAGCACTTCCCGCCGCCGTGACCCAATCGGCGCGAGTGGATCGACAACCTTCCTCAGCACGTTGTCTTCGCCGACGGCTCGTGGTGGCTTCGGGCCGCCGATCGGCTTCGCATTGGGAGAGACGATTTTGCCGATGAGCTGCTCATAGAAGGGTGTCTGCCTTGCGTAGCTCCAGTACACGGGCGCGAAATCGCAGTCCGGTTTCACCCACGGCTTCTCGAATCCGGCGTAGTGGATGATCTTCGGATCCTTGCGGGATGCGATGTATGCATCATAGGAATCGTTCGGTGCGAAGGAGAACACGTTTGCCACGCGGTTCGCGCAATCATGGACCACGTTCCAGGACCAGTCGAGGAACACGACACGGCCCTCGCAGTGCGCGTTGAGCACGTCTTGGTCGTTGTAGATGAAGTCGGGGTCTGATGCGTAATCCAGCCACTGCTTGATGCTGTACGCCTTGCGCATCTCCTTCGTGTTGAGTACGAGCACACCTGCCTGGAAGTACTGGAACGGGTGCTTCATGTGCAGCTTCTCGTTCGTGTACTTCAGCCGCTTGCCGTCATTCATGTTCAGGTTGCCCTGGTAATCGATGTCATGCACGGCGGCCAACAGGTTATCACCGAGTTCGGTGTCGTACAGCTGCGCGATGTCGCCGTTGATGACGATGTCGGAATCGAGGTAGAGCACCTTGTCGTAGAACGGCAGGGCTTTCTGGATCAGGAAGCGGTAGTAGGTCTCAATGCTGATATGCGCATTGCTGGTCGTCAGGTCGTAGCCTGAGATCTCACGGCTCACGTCGGCGAAGCGCAAGTTCAGGTTCTTGAACCTGCCGAGCAAGAACTGTCGCATACGTTCCTGGTTTTCCCAGGCGATGTCCTTCTGCAAGACAGTGACGTCATAATACCGGTCAGGATCGGCATTGGTCATTGCAGAGTAGATGGTGGTCGTCAGCTGCGGAACATAGTTGTTGTCTGCTGCGAACACCACCGGGACCACTGTCGCAGGGTCGATTTCGTCGGCAAGCCGCTCAAGCGGGTGGTGTGGCTCCGGATGAGTGAAGTGCACGCACTGCAGCTCCTTGACCTTCCAGCCGCTGCCGATGCGCTTGTGATGCATTAAATAGATGTTCAGCAGCCGTTCGGACAGGTGCCCCGGCGTGCGCAAGGCTTCCTTGCTGTACAGGGACATGTCCGTCGTCTCTTCGAACTTCTGGAGAATCGGGAACAGCCATGCGCAATAATCCTGGAAGATATCCTTGCGCATGATGAACATGTTGCAGAAGCAGGAACGATGCCCATGCAGGAACGCGTCGGCATCGGTCTTGTAATCCGGGTGCATCTCGCACAGGATATCATACATGTGCCGCAGGTCACGCAGGTGGAGCTTCGGCGCATGCTGGTAGATCTTGATGGGGGATCCATAGCCCTCGATAATCTCGCGCAGGTTGCCCCAACGCGTGGTCACCACGTCTGCGCCGGCAATCGCCTTCTTGATGGATTCGTCATCGAGGCCGTATCGCTTGATGCTGGCGGCGTCGATGTAATCATCCATGATCTCACCGTACGCGTTCTCCTTGTGCTCAACACCCGAGAAGTCGAAATAGCGGCGGTAATGGCAGAATCCGTAATAATCGGCGTCGACGTTCTTCCACGCCCAGTACTGCGTGGTCAGCTCGCAGTACATCGGGTTCTTGTCGGCGATGTTCTCGCCCTCATCGTCTTGGAACGCCCACGGGAATCGTGTGGTCTTCGGCCCGACTTGAACCGGCTGGAGAATATCGCTCTGCGGCTTGTCAACCTCCTTGTGGGTGGTTACGAAGATGCGGATGCGCTGTTGTTGATATCGATTCATCTGCGAGATGTTCATGAGCTCTTTCAAGTGGTTCTGTGCGGTGCGCTTCATGGTACGGAAACGATGCGTGGCTGGGGAATCAGCGCTGCCGCTCTCTATCGTTGTTGCAATGTCTGCCCAAGCGTACAAAGGGTCGGCATCTTCAGGAGCTGTGGAGGTAGCCACGAATGAATATGCGCGATCTCTGACAAAACGCCAGATTTCGCGGCAAGTGGTATCCGCGCCGAACACATCGTTCATCTGTTGGGCGGCCGCAAGCTTCTCCTCTTCGGGAACTCGTGTCAGCCAGTCGTTTGCGAGAAGCTCTATGGACTTATGTTTCAATCCGGCCAGGCAATCGTCGATGGAATCGATTGCCGCATGCGTCTTGGCAAAATCCTCGGATGCTGTGATGCAGGCGTGGAACTGGTTGCAGAATTCCCCGAACCGTTGAGCGGAAATCTGGGAAACGCCGGTTACACCGATGCCGTAGTGGTAACGATACCCGCGGATATCTTCAGCTGGTGCGCATGAATCAGCCAACGCGCAAAGCACAAACATCTCGTATGCGTCTTCAGCGCGTTCGAGACGGGTATCGGTCATGGCGTTGAATCCGCGTACGAGCAGTTCCGTATTGAAGATGCGCTGGGTGGCCCGCCAATCCATGGTCTGGCCGTTGTTCTCATCGAATGTCGCACGCAGAATGTCGCTTCCGTGCAGCAGCTGGCTGGGGGCATTGATGAAAGAGGCGAATGAGGCCGCATCAGTGGCGCTGATTCCGTTCTCGCCAATCACCGAAATGCCGAAATGAAGCATGTCGGCATGAGTTCCCGAGAATCTGGCGACAAGCTGCTCGCACATGTTCGGGTCAAGTTCGTCATCGCCGTCGAGCATGAGCGTGTATGCGCCGGTAGCGGCCAGAACGCCTGTCTTGCGGGCGAGATGGAGGCCTTTGTTCTCGTCATGCCGTAACGCCACGATGCGATGGTCTTGCTGCGCCGCTTTCTGCAGTATTTCCGGGGTGTCATCCGTGCTTGCATCGTCGACAACGATGATTTCAATGTCATGAAGAGTCTGGTTGCAAACGCTGTCGAGACAACGCTGGAGATACGGGCCTACATTATAGGCCGGGATCACAATGGAGACCTGTGGCATGCTTCCTCGTTTCGCTATCATTCGGAACCAGTCTACCCGTATGGGTGCGCAAGAGGCCACTGCTTGTCGCACGCGGCCGGAGGAGTAGGGGAGTTGTGCTGATTGGATGCGAATTGCAACAGGCGCGGACGGGGTGCGCTACCATGACGCTGTCTGTTGGTATTGACTGATAGAGTAGGTTCTTTGTGAAGCAGATGTTCGAACGTATACAGAAGAAATACCACTACGCGATGGTGGTGTTCAAGGAGCTGGTGAAGACCGACTTCAAGCTCCGCTACCAGGGATCGTTCCTCGGCGTGGTATGGTCGGCGCTCAAGCCGCTGATGCTGTTCGCCGTCATGTATGTGGTCTTCGTCAAGTTCCTCAAGTTCACTGATGGAACCCCAACCTTCCCCATCTCACTGCTGTGCGGCACTAGCTTGTGGGGGTTCTTCTCCGAAGCGACGAGTATGAGCATGCATTCGATCGTCGATCGCGGCGATCTGCTGCGCAAGGTGCATTTCCCCAATTACATCGTGGTCGCGTCCACCACCATGGGTTCCATGATCTCCTTGGGTATCAACCTTGCCGTGGTGATCCTGTTTGGCTTCTTCGCCCACGCGCAATACACCTGGCGCATTCTGCTGGTGCCGTTCAGCATCATCCAGCTGTATGCGGTCACGCTCGGCTTCGCGCTCATCTTGGCGACGATGTTCGTGTATTTCCGCGATATCGCTCAGATCTGGGAGGTCGTACTTCAAGCGTTGTTCTATGCGACCCCTATCATCTACCCGATTTCGATGGTCCAGAACAATCCGGAGTTCAGCTGGGCTGCGGGCCTGCTCATGCTGAGCCCTACCTCACAGGCGATCATGGATATCCGGCATAATCTGCTGTCGCCTCAATACGTTCCCACGGTATGGGATATCGTCCATAACCCGCTGGTGTGCCTGATTCCGTACCTGCTGTCCGCGGTGATTCTCGGTGTCGGCATCATGGTGTTCCGCAAATACAGCGCGAAGTTCGCGGAGGTGTTGTAATGGCAAGCAAGGAAACGGCGAAGAAGGAAGACGACCGCCCTGTCGTCCTGTCTGTGCAGCATGTGGCCAAATCGTTCCGTCTGCCCACCGAGCAGGCTACGGGGCTGAAGATGGCCTTCCTCAACTGGACGAAGGGGGTGAGCGGATTCACTGAGCAGAAGGTGCTGCGTGATATCTCCTTCGAGGTAAAACAGGGTGATTTCTTCGGTATCGTCGGCCGCAACGGCTCAGGCAAATCCACGCTGCTGAAGATTATCTCTGGGATTTACGTGCCGAATAAGGGTACGGTTACGGTCAACGGCAAGCTCGTCTCGTTCATCGAACTGGGCGTCGGATTCAACCCGGAACTCACCGGTCGCGAGAACGTCTATCTCAATGGCGCATTGCTGGGATTCACCCGGGAAGAGATCGACGCCATGTACGACGACATCGTCGATTTCGCCGAACTCGGCGACTTCATGGACCAGAAGCTCAAGAACTATTCTTCCGGCATGCAGGTACGTCTCGCGTTCTCAGTCGCTATCAAGGCGCAGGGTGACATTCTCGTGCTCGACGAAGTGCTCGCCGTTGGTGATGAAGCCTTCCAGCGCAAGTGCGACGACTTCTTCGCGCAGATCAAAAAAGACCCGACGAAAACCGTCATTCTGGTCACCCACTCGATGGACGCGGTCAAGAAGTACTGCAACAACGCCATTCTCATCAAAGACGGTGAGATCATCGCATCAGGCAACAAGGACGATGTCGCCGACCGGTATACGCTTGAGAATCTCCGACAGGAGAAGAAGGAGCAGAAGAAGAACACCGGCGAGAACGGCGGTGAAGACCAGCCCGAACATCCATTGGGATTGAGCGATACGGTACCGGTGCTGGCAGTAAGGCCGACTCGTGAGCCGCTATGCACCATCGACGGGGGATTCGACTTCGAGGTCGAATACGACTATCGGGGAGACAAACCGTTCTACGTGGCGCTGGCTTTGCACGACCTACGTCGCGGTGGCTTGCCGTACGGCGATAGTTTCGACTTGACGCAGCGGGGCCACCATACCGTACATTTCCATCTTCCGATGGATTTGTTCAATAATGGTGATTTTCGTCTGGTCGCTTCCATGCATACATGGGACGGGTCGCATCCTTCCACCGCCGAGATGATCGCGTTTACCAGTGAAAAGAACTGCTGCGATTTCTCGCTGCGTGACAACAAGGGTAAAGACAATTTCGCCCTGATCAACAAGGTCTCGATGTCCTATCAAAGTCTTGACGAGCAACTTGCCACCCGCCAGCATCCCATTGAAGAGCAGTGAGTGTGTTCTCGCCTGATGCGCGTGCTATCGCGCGGTAGCTGCTAGACAAACAGTACAGAAAGGTCTCTGATGTCGTTCACCGTCAATGCACTGTGCAGGGGTACAGGAAAAGGTTATATCTCGATTTGCACTGACACGGATCCCGGGGAGCTGCGTGCGGAAGCGGTGAAAGATGACGGCACCGTGTTTCCATGCCCCATATACCGTTTCAGCTTCCCCGGAGAAGATCCTACAGCCAGCAGACAGTGGGGAGAAACCGCCGGTGACCGCCAATATTCGTTCGTGCTCGTCGTTCCGCTGTTTGAGGGAATTGACCTGACTATCCGTCTCGCGTCGCGTGAATCCGGCGAGACGCTGGCTACAATACCGTTCAGACACGTTGCGACAAGAATCCGTTCAAGACTGACTTACCGGCTTCGCCCGGAGACCGCGGCGTCAATGCGTGATATCGATCAGCGGCGGCTGTCGGGCGGGACGTATGTCTACATCACCGGGATTTATCCGGTCGAGGAACATGAAGTATCCTGTCGTTTCACTGTCCGCTACCCTGTTCTTCAAGACAGCGAGGCGAAAGCTCCCTGCAAGATCGCAGTGTACGACGGCTCTGCCGCACCCATCCAAGTAACTCCTTGCATTCTCGAGGATTCAGTCATTACCGATCCGCATGATGCACACCAGCGGATTCGGCAAATCGTAGCTGCGATTCGTTTGTCCGATACCCCACGGACCTTGTGCATCTGCGCTACGCCTAAACACGGGGACGGCAATTTCACGTGCATCCCCGCGTCTTCGTTCAGCGGTTTCTTTACCGGCGCGCTTGACCTGACCAAGCACGTATTCAACGATGAAGGATACAGCGTCTGGTTCGAACAGCATCGCGCCACATTCGCCGATATCGACAATCAGCGGCAGATTTGCGACACATGGGATAACAACCCGTTGATTTCCATCGTCACGGTTGTCTACAACACCCCCATCCCGTATCTGCATGCGTTGATCGACTCGTTGAAAGCACAGTCGTATGCGCATTTCGAAGTCGTCTTCGTCAATGTCAGCAATGACGACGGTACCGTGGAACGCGAACTCGAGTCAATCAATGATAAGCGGTTCCGCATCGTTCATGCAGAAAACAAAAGCATCGCCGACAACACGAATGCAGGAATCGTCCAGACCAAAGGCGACTACATCGCTTTTGTGGACCACGACGATGTCATTGAGCCGGATACGCTGTATCAATATATGTGCGTCCTCAGGGACCACCCTCACAGCGATGTGCTGTACTGCGATGAAGACCTCATGGATGAGTCGGGTCATTACTGGAAGCCGATATTCAAGCCCGATTTCAACCCTGATCTGCTGAATGTCAACAATTACATCACACATATGCTCATGGTGAGTCGTCACGTACTTGAGCAGGTGGAGTTGTCGCCATCCGACGTCGCCGGGGCGCAGGATTACGACTTGACCATGAAATGCGCTGAGCAGGCGCGAGAAATCCATAATGTCTCCAAAATGCTCTACCACTGGCGCATGCATCGGAATTCCACGAGCACCAATCCAGACAGCAAACCGTATGCCCAGGAAGCAGGAAGAATCGCCCTGACACGGCACTACGAGAGAATCGGCGTTGATGCGACGGTACATGATTCTGAGCTCCCGTTCCGATATCGTACCGAATATCATTGGAATCAACCGCCCAAAGTCAGTATCGTGATCCCGACGAAGGATCACGTCGATGTGCTTTCCAAGTGTCTCGAACGCGTCTTACATGCCACAAACTACCCGAATTTCGATGTGACCCTCGTGGAAAACAACAGCGAGGACCCCCGAACATTCGAATATTACCGTGACATCGAACAGGACGATGCCCGAGTCCATGTCGTCACATGGAAAGGGACGGGGTTCAACTACTCCGCCATATGCAATTACGGTGCCTCTCAATGCGACGGCGAACTGATTCTGTTCCTCAACAACGATACCGAAGCCATCAACGAGGACTGGCTGACCTCCATGGTCGGCTTCTTCGCGCGACCCGAAGTCGGCGTAGTAGGCGCAAAACTGCTATTCCACGATGATCTGGTGCAGCACGGAGGCATCTGGGCCTCGATGGACCATTGCGGGTATTTCGGTGAACTGCTCTCATACAAAGACGGCGGCTATATGGAAACCATGCGATACCCCTGGGATTGTGCGGCTATCACAGGAGCATGCCAGATGATCAGGCGCTCGCTGTTCACGAAAATCGGAGGACTGGACGAGCAGCTTGCCGTTGTGCTCAATGATGTCGACCTGTGCCTCAAGGCCCGGCAAGAAGGATACCTTGTAGTATTCAACCCCCAGGCGAAGCTGTATCACAACGAGCATACGAGCCGCGGACGCGACGAGCAGGACGTACACAAAGAGCTTCGCGCAATAAACGAGCAGGCGCGTTTCTATGCGAAATGGGATAGCTCGCTGCACCGCGGTGAATTCATCAATCCTAATCTCAACCAGTATGACGGGCATTTCAAGCTCAGATGGTGATTGGGTACGTTGATTGAGTTCGTTGATCGGACGCATACTAATCGAACGATTCCCGGATGATGCATGATGACGGCACGGGCCTGCATCATGCATCATCCGGGAATTGCGCGGAAATACAGAATATCGCTAGTGCTTACCAGTGCTTATCTTCTGTGGAGGAATTCACGGATCTTTCGAAGAACATGATTCGGCGCGGATTCTTTCGCTGAAGAGACAAGCCGTGCGTCATGAAGATGAGAATACGCGATATCCCGAAGTTGCGTGTAGTGGATATTGGTGAGTAGTGGAGGAGTTACCTGTTCAATATCAGTGGCGTACTTCAAATACCGTAACGTGAGATTCTTGTCAGTGTCTTGTCTGGTGGCATCCTCGGGATGCTGAAGATAATCGTAGGCATAATCCCTCACATACCGGTATAGCTCAGCGCAGATCACATCGCTTGTCCAGGAACGCTGGATGATAGGCAAAGCCTCGGGTTGCATTGGGGCGGGTAGATTATCTTTCCATTCGTTCATCATGTGCTCGCCGAGCCGGTCTCTCACGTCCGCAACACGGTCATCCCAGTCTTCGCGCGGTATGGTGTTCCGGTTAGCGGCGACGAACTCCTGGATGAGCTGGAGTGCTTTTGCATCCCGTTGCACGAGCCGGGCGAAGGATTCGACCGTTAAGGCGCGTCCGAAGGTGTCGCCACGCCCAAGATGATATAAGTACCAAGGGGAGTCGGGCAGTGCGAGATAGGTGGTCGCATACGCGTCGATGATGAAGTTCATGTACAGGTCGTCGGAGAGAACCAGACGAGTGTCGGCGCAGGCCTTGTACGCCTGGCGCAGCAATTCGCCGCGGAATAGCCTGTGGTGAACATGCCAGTCAAACCCGTGTTCGGCAGCGAACTGGAGTTTTAGGATGTCTTGGCCGTGTAACTCCCGTGGAGTGGGGCACAAAAACCCCTCCATACCAGCGGCGGCTTTTCGTGCAGCCGCATTTTCCGGTACAACGCGCACTCCGAAGTGGATGATGTCGAATTTGCTGCCTGCAATGTACTGGCGAAGCTGATTCAATGAATTAGGCGCTATTTCATCATCCTGGTCGATGAGCATCACGTAGTCGCCAGTGCTGGCAAGTACACCGTCCCTCCGGGATCGTAACGTGCCGAGGTTGTCGGAGTGGAGTATCAGCCGGATTCTGTGGTGTTGCGAGGATAGGGCTTGTAATGCCTCGACGGTGTTGTCGCTACTGGCATCATCCACAACAATGATTTCATCGTCGCCGGCAAGTTGCGGCAGTACGCTCTCAATGCACTGTGTGCAGTAACGGGCACAATTGTAGACAGGAATGACAACGGAAATACTTGTCATGCGCTACTCCTTTTCTGTCGGTGCATGCGGCTTTCGGCTGGGCATTCACATTCGCAACTAATGCTGGTACTGCTTGTACACATACTACCTATCTGCATGTGACGGTTGTTGTTGCACCGTCAGCAACGCGCACCCAATCGGCGCGATGCCGAGCATCGGCATGAGGTATCGTAGGCCTTCATAGGTCACTGAGCCTCCGGATATCCACAAGAACGGCACCGAGACGAGCATCGGGACCAGCCAAGCGGCATACGTCCAAGACAGTTCTTTCGCGCACAGCCTGCGGACCGTTTCATACAGTTGCATGAACGGCAGCCATGTGGCCCAGAACGCCCGCGAAAGCCACGGCTGCATGAAGAACTGATTGCCCAGCCAAATGACGAACTGATCGATACCACCATACAGCCGAGTATGCTTGGAGTGTGGAAGATCTGAAGTGACGATATTTGGGGATGGTGCAGTACGCATATACAGGTAATTCGACTGAAGATTCTCATTGACTATCGCGTTCGGTAACGCGACCCACCCCTGTTCCAGCAGGAAATATGCACGCGCATAGGTTTCCGGATATTTCACGGCGTTTTTCGCCCAAATGCGCAGAAACGGATGGAGCAGTCGCGCTCGCTGTTCCGTCCAGTGTGTTCCCTTGGCCTTGTCCACAGCCCACCATTCATAGTCGTCTGCTGCATCCTGTTCGAGTATCCCAGTCAGAACGTCCTTCTCGGCTTTCGGCAACTCGTCGCCGTGCTCACGTAGCAGCAGTGCAGACTGTTGCAGAGGAATCGCGATCATCTCCTGTTTGCCTCCGGGAATGATATGACAGGCGGGGAATAACACCAAGGGGAGTGCCACGAAGATGACCAGCCCGCTGGCGGTTGCTGTCCCCAGCAGTTTCACACGTGCTCGGTTACCTGCAACGACAAATGCGAGCAGGATACATGCGAGCACCACCGAGTACACTCCGGTTTTCTTGGTCAGTGATACGAGAATTGCCAGAACGATCAACACAGTAAGCGTCCGGCGGTTCTTCAGGCAGACACCCTTGGTTCGAGCGACTTCCATGCATTGGACCGAGAACAGCATGAATAACGGCAGGAAAACAGCATCCTTGACCATTGCCATCGAAAAAATCGGAATAAACGGGAACACACAGAAGAACAGAAACGCCCCAAGATACGCTTTCCTGCTGACTCCGGATTTGGCGAGATAACGGACGGTGTATACGAATACGGCAATTGCGACAGCAGCGATGCAGGTCGTGTACAACGCCACACTGACGGACGGGTGCCCGATCCACGCGCCTAATTGATAGAACACTCCGAAAATGAGCGTGTCAAGAACAGGATGATGATCCGACCATGCACCGCTGGTGATTGCATTGGGTAATCCCTTCCATTGTAATACCTGCTGGACGGTGTCATACCAGATTTCGCCGGGGAGCGCCAGCAGATAGTACGGCAGCCAGCACACTGCCATAACCCCGGCTGCTTTCAGAGCCTGATGCCTGTCGCCAGTGAAATCGGGGGCGATTCGTCGCAGAAGTCTTGACAGGATGCTCGGGTGACTTTGGCTGCTTTCAGTCTGCTTTGAGTCGCGTCCCAGCCAACTGATGAAATGCTCGAACACCAGTGTCATCACCATGAAGAACACCGTCAACGCGATGACATGCAGGGCACGCCTGACGTTACCGCCGCCGCCTTCGTTCAGATAGGCGCAGTATTCTGCCAGCATTGCAAGAACAAGACTGCAACAGAACAACCCTAACCGGGGCAGGCGCAATTTCCGCCGTGTCGCGCTCGTGCTGGCGGTTGACGATTCGACTACTGTTGACATCCTCTTCATCAAGGTTCCACCATATCAACTAGACGCCACGAACACAGCCGGGTATGAGGATTACGACAATTCTCACGCCCAGCTGTTATCTGCTTGGCTGCTTGTGGCTTCTTGCAATTACTCCTGTGCCGGATTCTCCTTGAAAATCCGCTCCCACGTCTCGAAGCTCGTGAAACGCGGATCGCTGTATGCGGTGTGGAGCCGTTTCCAGTTGCGTCTCAATTCGCTGGAAAGATGGAGCGCTTCGTTGATGTCCCGGCGGAACAGACGGTCATCGCGACGCATCCAAGTGACGGAATTGCCGTCCGGGGAAGTGACCAGAGCAGAATCCACGCCATTATAAGCGTTCCATGTGGATTCCATTGTTGGCACAGCTACATCCGGGGCGGTGGACTTGCGTCCGTCGCGTGGCAGCAGCATCGCCTTCCCGAAGTTCACCGCGCAGTCGATAGCACGCCGGATAGATGTCGTTGGCCGGGTACTCGGTGGAACAAACCTACGGCGAGGCTCCGGGAACTCATCAACATCGGAAACCGCCTTGGTGTCGGGGAACGTCGAACGAAGCTTCCTGACACTCGCCATTGCAGTCGAATAGATGCCGATGATGAATTGCGGACCTCGCAGCAGATCCTGGATGGCCCGGTGGTGCAATCCGATGCCGGAATACACCAGATGGAGTCCCATATTGATATCGGCGGAAAGCACGTTCACAGGCATGGTCCGAGAAGGTTCCGGATTATGCCGCAATGCGAAAATCCAACGGTTGCGCTGCATGAAATACTCCTCCCATGTACGGGAGATGTCCTTGTCATGCCACCCCTGATGCCACACCGCGACGCCGGGAAGCGACACCGTAGGATAGCCGTGTTCCTTGGCACGGAATGCGTAATCAATATCGTCGTACTTGATGAACACCGGAATCGCAAGACCGATTTCGCGAATCACCGATGTCGGAATCAAACACATCCACCAGCCGTTGTATTGCGCGTCAAAACGCTGGTGGCATTCGGGGGAGTCCCGTAGCGGATTCGTAGCGAAATCGTGGGATCCGAAGGCATTGCGTAACGGCATCTGGCGCCCGTCGATATCTTCTCCCTGTGACCACAACACCGTACGGTTATCCAGATGCAGCATGCCGCCGCCTACCAGCAACGGCCGTTTCGCGTAATCCGCGAACTGCACGGCGCGCACAATCGCCTCGGGCTCGCTGATCGCGTCATCGTCCAGCAACAGTACATACTCGCTGTCGCCGGCCTTGCAGGTCTCATACATGCCACGGGAGAAGCCGCCGGATCCGCCGAGGTTACCCTGCCGCAGATACGTGAGCTGGCTGCCCAAATCCTTGGCAACCGCATCGAAATCCGGCTGATTGCGTACCAAATCGGTGCCTTGGTCAGTGCAGTAGATGGTGTCGAGGCGCTCGCGGACGGACGCTTCTCCAGCGATTGCCTTGAGCTGGTTCATGCAGTAGGGTGCACGGTTGAAAGTGGTGATGGCAATCGACAGTGTGGTGCGGTTCTTCGCTCTGCGTTCTTCGACCGGTACCTGCCAGCCGGCATCGCTTACCGTGAGCGTGGAATCGGTTGCGGCCTGGGCGTCGAACCAGAAGAATCCGCCGTCCATGAGGCCTTTCATATCAAATGTTCCAGAAACCGCCGTGGGAGCGTCGGCATCGATATTGATGCTGCCTGCGGGGGTAATCAGGCCGCGGCCGTTCGACCGGAAGAGGTTGATCTTCCCCTTGCCTGCCGCCGTGGCTACAAACCGTACGTGGCTCACCGCAGTCCACCGGCGCCAGTATGAGGCGGGGAACGCGTTGAAATATGTGCACAGGGAGGCGTGGCCGCCCTTGTGGACTTCCAGCTCGGTGCGAGACATGCATGTGAAGGAGTTCTCGGGGGCTGATGCATCCGCGGCCCCCTCGCGCAGCAGATTCATCAGATCGCGACGATTCATATGCTTGGTGTCCACGCGAAGCTGGTTGACGCGAACGTCTTGGGCTCCGGCGTCTACATGCGGACGCGTCCACTCGACTGCATAGAGAGGAAGGGTCAAATCAGCGTCTTTGACGGGGAAAACAACACGATTGACGGTTTCCCATGCCGATGCTGCTACGGAATCTGCGATATGGGTATCGGACTGCTTCATGCCGACAAGTATACAAACCTTGGCGTATCACGGTATGGGTTCATGGGAGGTTGAAGACTACTTTGAGACGGCCATGAAGTCAGTATTCTTCAAATATTGTTTGCCGGCGGTCAAATCGTATTGGATAAGCTGGTAATCATGGAGCAGCTCTTTCTGCTGCGTTGTCAGATCCTTCGGCTGGATTCGATTCCCGTCCGCATCCAGGTAGACAGGCTTGCTGGCATCGCCGGCGGATGCGGGAATAGAGATTGCGGGGATTGCCACATGCATTTCGGTCAGGAATGCGAGATAGGGCGAGACCTTGGCATTGAGATGCTCTGCTGCTTGGGCCATGAAATAGTTTGAGGATGTGTAGGCGCTTGTAGTGTCGTCCAGCTTGGTATTCGCGGATGCCGAGGCAGCGTTCGACCAAATGAAGTAGTCGGTTTCGTGCAAAGTAATCTGGTTATGTTTGTTCTCGCTGGCCGTCGAGTAGATGCCGGGAAGATGGTCGCCGTAGAAAATCACGGTGATTGGACGGTTGATCTGGTTGAGCTGATTGAGGAAATCCGCAGTCGCCTGGTCGGTGTAATTCACACCCTTTGCATAAGTTTCGATATTGGTTTTCTCATCGTCACTGATGTCGGACGAGGTGTCCCCGGAATCTTTGAATTGGTTGTTCTGATACCAATCATTGTAGGGGAGATGGTTCTGCATGGTTACGGATTGAACGAACTGGTTGCTACCCGCGTCGGTGTTGATGTTGGCGAGAATACCTGAATAGAACGAGGAATCCGAGGCATACCACCCGGAGTCGATAGGGGTGATGTTGGAAAGCATAGGTTTTCCGTCTGCTGCATAGAACTTTGAGAACCCGAACTTCTTGTAATTGCTGTCGCGCAGATACATGGTGCGGGAATACGCGTGGAACGCAACCGAGCTGGACTTGCCGTTCGCCTCGTTCCAGATTTGATTAAACGTGGGCGTCCACTTGAGTTTTGGCACCAGCTGCTGGTAGGCGATGGACAGTGATGAGTCGTAATTGGCCATGTTGAGGCCTGTCAGCGCCTGATACTCGATATTCGCGGTACCGCCGCCGTACCCGGGGGAAAGCATGAGCCCTGATGTGGTCGCCGACTTGATGGCCCTGATTTGCGGCATCGGGTCTTCAGTAAATGACACGCCCGGCACGCGGGTGGGGTCGGAGAACGATTCGGACAGCACCATGATCACCGTGCTGTCGGTGAGGTTCGCGGTGCGCGTCTGGTTGATGGTTTCGGCTTCGCCCGCATATTTCTTGGCGAGGGCTTCCATGTTTTCCTTGCTGTACCCGCTCGGCTTGTCCATAATCTTGACGTGTGCGAGCCGCAGGAAGTTCATGGTGGGGCCGTTCGCAGCCGCATCGCCCATTGTGTTCCACAGCTGTGGAGCGTCGGACAGCCCAGTCGCAAAGTTCTTCGCCCAAGACCCCTCGACAGGCAGCCCCCACGTAAACGACACGCACAACACCACACTGAGTATGGCGGTTGCCCACCTGCACACCATGGCGGTGATGTTCTTGACGCTGACGAATTCCGAACGCTTCCATGTGTACGGGATCAGCCCGCGGCGCCGGTCGAGGAACTGCAACACCACGCACACCACAATCAGCCAGATCACCCCGGTGACGGCGGAGTTGATGAGGATCATGTCCTTCTTCGTGGTGAATGACATGATGCTGTCGCCGTTGCCGCCCGTGATGAACTGGAGGTCAGCCGGAATGATCGGCTCGTTGCGCAGCTCCACCTTGATTTTGTCGGCGATGGCGAACACGGTCATCACGGTGCCGAAAATCGCGGTCGCCACCCAGAACCGGTTGATGACCAGGATCACCGTGAGATAGAGCACACCCAGCACAATGAAGTTCAACCACGCCTGGTAGCTCTGGTGCAGCCAAATCTGGCTGACGAAACTGGTTAGCTGCCCGGCGACGGAATTCAGCGCCTTGGTCTGGTCGTCCACAACCTGCCCCTTGGCATACGTCGGCTCGGTGTAGACGCTCCATTGCAAGCCGATGACACTTGCCGCGGTCACCACAATAAACACAATGGTGTAGAACGCGAAGGAGAAGCGCATCCGCTTGTCCCAGATGCAGGATTTGAAGAACTTGCAGGCGGAGAAAACGACTTGCACGGCTTTCAAGGATGTGAACGCGTGCCAGCCGCGGGCGATGGCGGATGCGAATGTGCGCCAGCCGCGGGCGATGGCACCAAACACCGGGGCGAAGAACGCGGCTACAGCCGCCCAAGCAGTGGACACTGCGCTGCGGACTGTGTTCCATGCCTTGCTGAGGAGGGCGGCGACTCTAGCGAACGCATGCCGCGTTTGGAATCCTGAATCACCTGCGGCCTTGGTGCCGTCGGCTGCCTCGTTGCTCCGTTGTGACGAGTCTGCGGATGTGCTGGGCTCGTCCTTTTCTTCTGAATCATCTTCAGAATCACCTGTCGTCTCACTGCTATCGGCTGACGAGTTGGTGAAATCCACGGATCCATCAGGCCCGAACACCGCACCCATAGGCGGTGCGGCTTTCGTTGCCGGCTGCTTGGGCGCTGTTTCCGAGGCTTTGACGTCAGTGCTGACAGTATCTTGTTCAGTTTCAGTCTCGGAATTGGTTGGGGAAGTACCGTCTTGTGCGAGCGTATGGTGCGTGTGAATCAATCCATCATCTCCGGGGATAACCGTGTCATAACCGATGCCATCGGTATCAAGCAACTGTGCGAACAAGGATGCGTTGTCGGGGGTGTCGTTAGAGGTGTCGCCCGCATACTGCCGTTGTCCTTGTTCGTCTTGCACGAGACATAATCGTATCGGCATAGTATAGACAAGCGAATTCTTTGGTAGACAACGCGTTAACGGCTGAATGATGACTGAATGTGAACGCAACCATTGGGTGGTGCCCGCGGACTTCACACTGATGCTCGAATCATTGCGAATTGAGAGCGGAAGTGAAGCGGCGCGGAAGTCCTCCAAAAAAAGCGTGGCTCCCAGCACTCTGCCAGGAGGCACGTATAGCTTCAGCCAAGTCATACGGATCCGCATGAGATGACGGAGTGATGAGGCGCGACGCAGTCGTGACGGCGCATTGATATCGGTCGGTATGCTCGCGTCGCACCTCTTGCGTCTACGAAACTGCTGATTACTTCAGGGTCTGGCCCTTCTTGCGGCCACGATGCTTCATTACGCCTGCGGTCGCATCTGCGGCGGCGAACACGGCCACACGGTCCGTTGGGGAAACCCGCCCGACAATCGCCTGATAGGCGACGCGGTCCTCGTCGACCTCGGCAAAATCGAAGAACGAGGCGATGGCGTCCACCACCGACGGTTCGCGCACAGTAACCGAGGAGGCCTTCGTGGCCTCTTCGCCCTGCTTCTTTACCCGGCTGAATTTCACCGCGTTGCGATCCGAGGCCTCGCACGGCTCAACGGCAATCTGGCTGGTGCTCGTGTTGACGAGGATTTTCACGTACTCCGGGCATTCCATTGCGACAACCGTCGCCTTGTTGAACCGGACCAGCGTCTTGGTAACGGTCATCACGGCTTTTCCGACGGGCTTGTGGATATTGATCTCTTGGAATCCGTGTAATGAGGTCATTAGATACTCCTTAATATTCTTGCGTTGTTCCGCGGACGTATCCGCGAATTTAAACCAGGCTTCATGCTTGAGTGTTCGTGTATATCGTGATTAAAAAAGTATACACATTGATTTGTGTACTTCTTATCGATTTTTCCGTGAATATTGAAAATGAATACTTTTAACTTCGAAACCAGTAGTGTATCCAGCAGATGCACGGACAAGACAATGCAAACCATCTGAGAATCATGAGCAACAAATCAGCTCGCGTTACCGGCATCCAGCAAGAATTAGGTGGTCGTGTGGAAGAGGGTGTAGGTGGCGGAGCGAATTCTCCCGCTAATGGTATCGTATAAGATTTTTTAAGGAGATTCCATGAGAATTGGGGAACCATTGACAATCGCTGATTTATTCCAGGCTGTACGCAAACATATGGTGGCTGCAATCCTACATTCGTCGTGATTGTGGCCGCAGTCGCGGGATACACGTTCTTGGTGCCGCCTCAGTACACTGCGACCGCGGAGCTGTTCGCAACCTACGCTTCGCAAGGGGAGTCGCAGAATTCATCGGATATGAATTCGGGCGCATCGTATCTGTCAACCCAGATCAAGACCTACCCGCGGCTGGTGAAGACCGAAGCCGTGCTGAAGCCGGTCATCAAGGAACTCGGTCTTGACATGACAACCGACGAGCTTGCCGACAAGGTCACCGCCACCAATCCAAGCAACACATTCATGGTCGATGTCTCCGTCCAAGACGGCAATGCAGAGCAGTCCGCCCGGATTGCCAACAGCGTCGCGAAGAACCTTTCGGAGCAGATTTCATCGTCCCTGTACACGGATGAATCCGCGAAATCCCCGATTCAGCTCAACCTCGTGCAAAAGGCCCGTACGCCGCAGTCTCCGAGTTCACCGAAAGTCGGGCTGTACCTTGCAGCGGGCGTGGTGCTTGGCCTGATCTGCGGAGTCGGCATGGCGTTGCTGCTTGACGTGATCAACACGCGTGCCGAGGGCTCCTCCGATGTGCGCGAGCTGACCAAGGCTTCGTCGCTCGGTTCGATTCAGCGTTCGGAACTGCTTGACGAACCGCGGCCTGTCGTTATTTCGCAGCCGAGTAGTAAAGAAGCGGAAGAGTTCCGCAAGATTCGCACGAATATCTCCTTCCTTGCACCGAACGTCAAGGAACACGGTCATCTGCTCGTCTTCACGTCGACCAGGCCGGGCGAAGGCAAGACCACCACGGCAACCAATACCGCGGCCGCCATCGCCGAAGTCTGCAAGAGCGTGCTGCTTATCGACGCTGATTTGCGCCATCCGTCCGTGGCGAAGAAAATGGGCATCGAAGGCCACATCGGCTTGTCTCATATTCTTTCCGCTCAGGCGACGCCGCGTGACGTGGTGCAGAAGTACTGGAAGCAGAATCTTCATGTGCTGCCCGCAGGCAAGCGTCCTGCCAACGCCAGCGTGCTGCTCAATTCGGAGCTGATGACCGAGATGGTCGAACAGGCGCTCACCCAGTACGATTACGTCATCATCGATACCGCGCCGCTGTCTGTAGCCGACGATGCAACAGTGTTCGGGCGTATGGCGCATGGTCTGATTCTCGTCGTCGGCAGGGGTGTGGCAGAGAAGAAGGATCTTGCAGATACCGCCACATTGCTGAAGGAAGCGGATGTTCCGGTTCTCGGCTTCGTGCTCAACTTTGCGGACGAGAAGAAGCATTCCGATAAGAACGGCGATTATTACTACTATTATTATGATGAATCCACTGGGAATCATGGTGGGAGCAAACATAGCAAGTGACACCCGTCATTGAGGCGAAAACGGGGGTAGACGGAGTCGAAGGATTCCGGCTGCCCCCGCGTGTATTTTCTTGGTGCGTGGTGGTACCGACGTGCGGGTAGCCGATCGCAATCCGTGGAGGTACCGGCGGTGACCTACCATAGGTAAAGATGTGCATGGCGTGACGCGCGGCAAGAGTTGCGCGAAGTGAAACAAGGAGAAGTTGATGACAGGACAGGAGCATCAGCAATCGGATATGAACCCGCTGTTTCCGATCGCCAAGCCTACTGACGATGCTGACAATGCCTTGCATGCTGACAAGGATGTAGCTGCTGGTAATGCCGAGCAACAGGGAGCCCAGGGGCGTTTGAGCAATGCGGGTAGTTCTGCTGGCGCGAATGGCCTGAACGGTATGAATGGCGTGGCTAACTCGGATGCTCCGGGCGGCATCACCGCCGATTCCTCTAGTATTCCAGCTGCCGGAGCGCTCGGAACGGGTAATGCTCCGGTGTCCGCCGATGAGGACGGGACACTGCCAGGGGATATCGTTGACACGAACTGGGATATTCCGCTTATCACGTTCCCGATGCTGGACAATGAGCAGAGTGGCGAGGTTTCGCCGATCAGCAAGATTGCGGATATCAGCTCGCGCGCTCCCCGCACCAGCAAGTCAACTGCCGGCGGGCCTGCGGCAGCTTCCGGTGTTGCCGGCGCCGCAGGCGGTGTTGCCGGCTCTGCAGTTGCAGGTTCTGCGGCTGCTGGGGCTCCAATATCCCCGTCCAATCTCACAGCGGGAGCGCCTCAACATCGTGCCGGAACAAAAACCGAACAATGGTTGAACGCGGCGAGGCAAGACAATAATCAGGCGGAGACCCAACAATTCGGGGCCGCGCTGGCGCCATCGAATATTGGAACGCAAAGTGGCATGTCGAACGCGGCGCTTGGGACGTCAAACATCAGCTTGTCGATGCCGGATGTGCCGGTAATGACGATGCCGAATCCGGTAGCTGCTGTTTCGGGTGGTGTTGCTTCGGGCACGGCTGCTTCAGCTGCTGCCACTGCTACTGTTGGTGCTGAGGGTGCTACAGGTGCGGCTGGGGCTCAACGGGGCGGTAATCAACACGTCGGTCAACACGTCGGTCTTCAGCAGCCGGGACCATCATTGCTCACTCCTCCGGCTCCGCGCGCGGATGATATCGCTCGTGAACGCGTCGCCAATGCGGAAACTGAAACTATGACGCCCGTCTCCTCGGCGGCTGTCGTCGCTGGAACCGCTGCGATTAGCGCAAAAGTCACGGCTCCGGGGGCTGCAAAAACCAATGCCACCAGGACCATCCATACCCCTCAAAGCGGGATGACCGGCCCGCAGGATGCCGTCGGCTCCTTGCAGGAGGAACTGGTCGACAACAGCGTGCGACAACAAGCATCTGGTAACGAGCGGAGGCGTGCTGAGGAAGCCGACGACTCTCCATCATCGCGCGGAACGAAAACCCGCAGTCGGGTGATTGTCGTGATATTCCTGATCATCACCATCATCGCTGCCGGGGTGGGTGTGTACTACCTGTACGGGATGGTCCGGACCAATCGCAATCGCAGCAATGCGTATTCAAACTGCACGAAAGCGTATAGCCAAGTCAAAGAAAACTCAGAAACCCTTACCGCAACGCTGAAAAGCACTGCAGCGCAACAGAAAATCGGCACCGATCAGGTCGCCGATGTCATGACCGTAGAAAAGCTGAAAACCGCGGTAAGCAAGGCAAAATCCGCGAGCAAGCCGGTCATGTGCAAGACTTCCATGAGCACGGGAGCACTCGGCAAGGCGGCGAAAACCAATCAGACACTGGCCACACAGCTGGTCAACTTGAATTCCATCGTAAAAGCCGCTGCAAAGGATGTGAAGTCCAGCGCGAAAACCAAGCAGACCAATGATTACAACTCTGCGGTCGACACGTTGAAGACAACGACAAGCGAAGCCTCGACTTTGCTGTCCAACAGCCAAGGGGTTGTCGCGGATGACAACACGCGAACGACGCTGCAATCCGCAATTGACGTGGCCAATACGCTGTTGCAGAAGGACAAGCCGGCGCTCGTGGACGTGCAAAAGGCGCAAAACGACTTGCAAACCGCTTCTGACGCGGTGAATGCATCGATGGAAGAGTACAAGACCCAGCGGGCCGCCGCTGATGCTGCAGCTGCTGCCTCGGCTGCGGCTGCACAGGCTCAGAGTCAGACGCAGGGGCAGACGCAGAGACAGAATAATAGCGGTGGTGCGGAGTCTGGTGCGGAAAGCACGAAGACGCCAACATCTCAACCTACGCCCACGAAAACCCCCACCTCCCCGGATTCCCCAACCTCATCACCGTCGGAGTCCGCCTCTCCTTCTGCAAGCGCGAGTGGCAAGTGATCGAGTGATTGCTGAGGCGGCGTTCCGGTCGTCGGGGCTGCGCGAGCGGACTGGACCCGAGGTTAGTATGTGATTTCCGATTTGGTCCGCTGGCGCGGGCTGTCTGATGGCCGGTGTATCGGTTGATCGTCTTCCGAGCGCTGGTGGAGTGTTGGTATTCTGCGGTTTGGTGATTATCGCGGTTGGTGGCCTGTTGGCTGGTGGTGTTGTGCGGACTGGATCGGGAATCGGTCAGTGATTTGCGATTTGGTCCGTGGATCTGGGCGGCGCCGTGGTTGGTGGCTAGGCGGCTGATGTCTGCCGCGCTGGTAGGTTGTTGGTATTCCGCGGTTTCATGGTGCTGCCGTTGCACGTGATCCGGTGCCGGGCGGCGTGGTCGTGCACTGGATTCGGAATCGGTGTGTGATTTGCGATTTGGCTCACGGATTTGGGTTGCGTTGTGGTTGTCGGTATGGCGGCTGCTGTCGAGTGTGCTGGTGGAGTCTTGGTATTCTGCGGTTTTGGGGGAATCGGCCTGGTCGATGGTCTGGAGTCTGGGTGCGTGGCACGGACTGGATCGGGAATCGGCGTACGATTCTCGATTTGATCGCGGGCTCGGGCTGTTACGTGGTTGGTGGCACGGTGGCTGATGTCTGCCGCGCTGGTAGGTTGTTGGTATTCTTAGGTTTTTGTGTTGTTGTAGTGGATCGGTGGTTTGGTGCTGGATGGTGTTGTCTGGACTGAACGGGATATCAGTACACGATCTCCGATTTGGTCCGTGGGCACGGGCCGTCTGATGACCGGTGCCTCGGTTGATTGCCTCCCGAGCGCTGGTCGATTGTTGGTATTCTGCGGTTCCTGTGCTGTCGTTGTGGTCGATGGTCCGGAGTCTGGTGACATGGTGCGGACCGGATTAGGAATCTGCACACGATTTCCGATTTGGTCCGTGGGTTTGGGCTGCACTGTGGTTGGTGGCTCGATGCCTGGTGTCTGCAGTGCTGGTGGATTGCCAGAATTTGGCGGTTCTTGGATGATCGTCATTGTCGGTGGCAAGGCGACGGGTGTTGTGATTGTGCCCTGGATTCGAAATCGGCGTGTAATTCCTGAGCTGGTCCATTGATCCGGCTACTTGGCGGTTGATGAGGTGTGGTCGATTGTTGGTATTCTGCGGTTCCTGTGCTGTCGTTGTGGTCGATAGTCCGGGGTCTGGTGGCATGGTGCGGACCGGATCGGGAATCAGCACACGATTTCCGATTCAGTCCGCGGATTCAGCCGATTCCACAGATCGACGAGTCGACGGCCTTCTCCGAGGTGTACGCAGATGCCCAGAATTCCATTGCCTGCGCTGCCATACTGGTAGACCAATCCGTTGCGCGAGGCTGTCGCTTGGCGACAATATGGGACCGAATCAGGAATCAATCCCCGATACTCGCTCTAGTCCTGTCATCTGGCGCGGTCGTCAATCAGGCAATGAATCCGGTCATCAGCCAGCCAATCAGCCCGTAATCTGCCCCATATATCAATGCAGCGTAGGTCCAATTACCACCCCGTCATCGTAGCGAATGCCTACGCCGGTCAGCCAACATCTCCCACGGAATTTGAGTGGACAGCATGAGCGGATGTCCGGCTCTTTGCGCCCGTGCTGAGGCGACTCTCATGGCAAGGCGCTCGCGGTTGATGGGATTCGCAAGATCAAGTTGAGTCACCTGCAGAATCATCCAACCCATGGATTCGAGAAGACGGTGCTTCTGCAGATCCCTACGCCATTGACGTTGTTCAGTCCGATGTTGGTCGCCTGCGTATTCGATGCCGATTTTCAGTTCGCAATCAGCGAGATCAAGCGTGATATCTCCTCCCTGATCGGAAAGGATATCCGGAACCCGATAATTCACTTCGAATCGGTCCAGTCCGTATGAATACAGGCATAACCGCAGCTGGGTCTCCTTTGGTGAATCACTTCCGGTGACGACCAGTGCGAGCGAGGCACGGCATTTGGCTTTGCCCGGGAAACGCTGTGATGTGAGGAATTCTTCGAGTGAGGCTTCCGTCGCATGCCCATGCCTGATAAGCGACTCGGCGACTTCGGTGAGTTCATCGATTCGCAAGTCCGGTGCCAGCAATCCCCATGTCGCTTCAGGCGATAACACCCGCAATCCGGCGGACAGCATAATGGTATGTTTTGCAGTCAGGTCTTTCCACTGGTGCATCGCAATATCCGGACTGTCCGGACCGAATTGCTGACGACGTAAATGGCGTTTGCTTACGGTGATATGAAGCTGATGATCGTTGAGTAGCCGTTCTGGACGTTCGACCCGCAATAGATCAAGGGCAGTGGTGTGCGAAACCACCCCTTTGAAGCGCACGCTCAGGCAAGTCCGTAACGCTTGCTGTCGTCGTTCTGATAGCGTTTTCGCTGTGATTGGCTTGTACAGTTCGTCTGGATTGGGTGATGGACCGCTCATGGTTCGGTTGGTATTCTTCGGATTTCGGTTGCACTGCGAGAGTGACCGCGGTATGTGCAGGTGCGAGGCTCGGACCAAATCCGATATTGCGGGGCAATCCTTGAAATAGTCCGTGCCGACGTGCCTGGGAGCGGATATCATCCAGATGCACCGGATTGCCGATTGTTGGTATTCCTTGATTGTGAGATTGGTCATCGGCACGGAATGACTTGGGAATGACCCGTGGCAACTGCCACCGACGGACTGAATATGATTTCCATACTCGATCTCAGATTCAGTCCGTAATCTGAGGCCGGCTTATGACTGCAGTGATTGAGCGCACGGCCAGGATTGTTGCTATTCCAAAGTTCTTGAGCCCTATGCACCTTACATGCGATACGTGGTAGGTGGCAGACATGGACTGGTTCGGTTTTCACCGGTCGATTCCGGCATTGGTCCGTGGAATCGATCACCCGCCCGTGTCGGGGGTTGGAACGAACAGCGACCTGAAAGCCATGGACGGCACGCGCACGCCCGCCCATGTCGGGGGTGGAACATCTCTATTGACAACACACGTAATCGCGGAAATCGCTGGTTCGAGATGAAATGGCGGCATCCAGCTGATGGTAAGCGGAATCATCGCGAAGGATTGGCACTGAGTTCAATGAGAGTAATCCATGAACAACGTGACTCGCGCGATGGAGTCATGCGCGATGACCATTTGGTCTTACTGACAACGTGCGTGCTGTCATGTAACCGTTATTTCCTGTGACTGAGAAGGGCACCACACCCAGCAACACAAACTGGCTACGCTGAGCGAGGTCTCAGCGTAGCCAGTTTGTGAGAAAAACAGCTGTCAATCAACAGCAGCGATCAGTAGCTGTGCGCGCTCAGCCAGTGGCTATAAGCCCCCTGTACCGAGCCATAGCGGGAGTTGCAATACCCCCAGAACCAACGGAGCTGCGTCTGGTAGTTGGTTGCCCAGTCGGCGCCCGCGGAGGCCATCTTGCTGCCGGGGAGCGCCTGCGGCAGGCCGTACGCGCCGGAGCTTGCGTTAGTGGCGTTTACACGCCAACCGGATTCGTGCGTGATGATGTACACAGTCGCCGTGAAATCGGCTTCGCTGCCGCCGTTGGCGATGAGATAGTCATGTGCCCACTGCTGCATCTCGCCCACCGGGGTGGTCGTGCCGATGTCGGTGCTCGTCGGGTTGGAGCTCGCCTTCTTCGTGGTACCCGTGCCCACAAGAATCACCTTGTCAACAGGAGCGGTTTTCACATACGACGCGAACACGTTGGAAGAGACAACCTTGCCGCCTGCGCGCTGCACGAGGCTTGTGGTCTCCATGACGCCGTCCTTGCCTTCGGTTTCGACCTTTTCGGTGCCCTTCGGCAAGTCCGCGGTTTCCTTGCGCACGACGTTGAATGCAATCGCGTCATCGGATGTTTCGAGATCAGCGCCGGAACGCTCGATGGAGATGACCGTGGATTCGGTGACCTTGGTGGTCAGCGAGGGGGAGACGGTGTCGTTCGGCTCAAGTGTGATATTGCCCGCTTCAAGAACGGACTTGACATTCGTGAAGCCCTTGCCGAGCACCACGCGGGACTTGCCGTTGATCTTCACCGTGATGTACGAGGTGTCGGCGTCAGCGCCCTTGAGGCTGCTACGCGTGGTACCGCGGGAGACTTCATCGGCGTTCGTTTCAGTTGCCGAATAGGAGGTCACCGTGGACTGGTGATGTTCGGCGGCGTAGTAGTTGCGTGACACGACGCCCGTCCCCACAAGAACGCCCACTGCGGCGATTACCGCCATGACCTTGATTCGCTGACGCTTACTCAGCGACCTGAGGGTGGACACTTTCTTACGGTGGTTAGCCATGTCGCTCCTTGCTCGACCTACAGATGCCATGTGCCGGGGTTATCAACTGCATAACCCCACGTCGCCGACTGCTCAACGCTGCCGCCGTCGGGTTGCACACCTTCTCTATACTACCGCGCTGATGCGAAACGGCAAATTCCGGACAAGCGGATTGCCGATTGCGGTCAGGTGCGTGCGGCCCGGAATTCAGCCCTTGCGTATAGCCGGACACCTACTGGCGTTCGGAGTGTCAGTAGGTGTCCGACAGCCCGCGTGTGCCGGGTGTGTTCCTGTGCGGAGACGTGGCGCGTCGTGCGTGTTCGCTCGCTGAGTAATCCGCGGAATCCGTAATATTCATGGGCCACGTTTGATGGGTCGGTGTAGCGGTTGCGTAGTTTGTTCGATGTCGGCGGATGGGCGGCTTCGATGGTGGTTGTTTGCGCGATTGGATCTGCGTGTAAATCCCCCGGCTAAAACAACAGGACCGCACGGTGTGTCGGCTGTGCGGTCCTGTTGATGCTTGATTTGTCTTTGTTGGAAAGATTATTGCGCAACGAATCAGGTCAGGCCTGATCGCCGCTTTGATAGGCCTTGGCCTGTCCGATGAGGTTCTCCAGATCGGAGCCGCGTAGAGCGCCTGCCTGCTTGAAAATGACCTTGCCGCCCTTGACAACCATCAGCGTGGGCACGGCCTGGATTTGGGCCGCGGCGGCGAGTTCCTGATTCTGATCGATGTCGACCTTCGCGAAGGTGATGTCGGGATGCTCTTCGCTTGCCTTTTCGAACACCGGACCGAACGCCTTGCACGGGCCACACCAAGTGGCCCAGAAGTCAACGAATACCAGGTCGTTGTCGGTGATGGTCTTCTCAAACGTCTGCGTAGTGACGGCGGTGGTTGCCATGTTGGGCTCCTTACTTTCCGGATTTCCGGTCTTCCCTGTCTTCCCGGATTTTCTGTTTACCGGGGCGACTGCCGCGGGACTCGGACTGTCGCGGTGTTGGGTTTTGCGTGGTTCCCAGCATCTCACACCGTGCCTGAAAGTCTAGCGCTGTCCGCCGATAGCCGAACCGCAGATGGTCCGGATGCTGGCATGGGGTTGCGCACCATGGGCAGGCGGCTGCGGCGTTGTGTGAGGATCGGCTCGCACGTCGGCGGGTTGGTGGGGTGGTTTGGTTGGTTTGGTGGTGCCGGGCGGCCGTTGTGTGAGGATTCGCTCACACACTGGCGGCGGCCGCGCGCACGCACAATCACGGCAGTCACGGCACTGCGACATTCCGTTGTCACCTGCTTGCGACCCCGCGGTCCGCACCTGCTGGCGAACACGCCGCCAGGATTCTTGGGGTTGGGCAATAATGGAACCATGCCAGTGCTGAATGACGAGGTGCCCGACGAGGGCGACTACGATGCGAATCGCCGCAGAGGCGAGTTCGACCATATCACGCCGGAGGATTTCATCCGCGGATCAGGCCACGGCAACCCTCCGGGATGGCTTGACTCGGGCGAAATCACCCGGATCCGCCGTGAAACCCCGATGCCGTACGTTGTCGTTGTGCCGGTGCGCGTTGATGATTTCGGCCGAATCAGCAAGGTCGGCTCCCTCCTGTGCGTCAGCGAGGACGGGTCGGTTGAGCGCACGTTGATTGCCGGGCGAGTGCTGTATCACGAATCCGTGCGTGAGGCCATCGCCCGCAATATCTCCAAGGATCTCGGCGATATCGCGCTGCCGACCCTACCGCAGAGCCTGCAGCCGTTCACTGTGGCCGAATTCTTCCCAACCCCTGGTATTTCACCGTTTTACGACCCTCGCCAGCACGCAATCGCCCTGTGCTATGTGGTGTCGATTCCGGGCGATTGCAAGCCACAGGATGAGACGCTCGACGTGGAATGGTGTGATGCACAAGGCGAGCAGCTGACCGAGTGCATCGATCAGATGGCCAACGGGTATGGCGAAATCGTCCGTCGTGCCCTCGCCTGGGCCGGAGCTTGATTTGTGTGGACCGCACGATGTCAAGCTGCCGAGACGAGAGTTGAGGAATGGCGACGAATGCGGCGACAACAACACCGGAACCATTGATCCGGCCGCGTTATGACAACGTCAGGCGCGTGCGGATCGCATGAAATCTATGAGTCAAGCTCACGGAAAACAAGAATCGGAACGGTCGGGCGGTCAATTTGCTGATACTTGGGACCATCGTTGAACGCAGTTTGATGTGATGCGGGGCGATTCGCTGGTGTGGGACACACAGCTGGATGTCAATCACCTACTGGCCGTATACCAGCCACATTTCAGTCAACACAGGTCAGGATGAAGGAAGGAACGAAGGACAGCAATGACAGAACAACGTAATACTGGGCATGGCGATATTTCCGGTGAAGTCGGGACAATCGCGGCAACTAGCGCGACTACTGCGACTGGCGCAGCACCGGCACCCGAAACACCCGAACCCGCGCAAACCGCCGCTACTCCCGGTGTGTCGGCTGCCGTTGCCGAACATCATCATCCATTCGCGCTCAACAACACGGTGTATCGCGACGGCTCGGCCACGCCGATGATTCTGGTGCATGCCTTCCCGGTCGACCACCATATGTGGGACGCTTGCGCGGCCCAGATCATCAAGCTTGCGAACGCGCAAGGGCTGGACACCTTCGCCCTGTGGGCGCCTGACATGCCGGGGGCTGGGAACAGTCCGATTCCCGCCGTCGCAGACAGCGGCCGCATCGCCGCAGACGGCGCATACACGGACGCGCTCGACCTGATGACCGATGCCTACGCGTCCCTGTTGCGGCGTGCGGGATACCGTAAGGCCGTATGGGTCGGCCTGTCCATGGGCGGATATGTGGTCATAGACATGCAACGACGCCACCCTGACCTGATTGCGGGGCTCGCCATGTGTGATACCAAAGCATCTGCGGACGACGATACCGCACGCGCGAACAGGCTTCGCATCGCTGACGAGTGCGAGCGCGAGCGCACGATTGAGCCGGTCATGCATTTCGCCCAGCCCCAGGACGGCGATTCGAGCATCAAACGTTCCGACGCCTTCATCAAGCAGATGACCGCCTGGATTCAGGCCCAAAGTCCGGAAGGCATCGCTTGGCGGCAGCGCATGGCGGCAGGACGGCCGGATTTGGGCGACCAGCTCGCCGCGGTACATGCTCCGGCTGCCGTCGTCAGCGGGGAATGTGATCCGTCCAGTCCGCCGGAACAGATGCGGGCGCTCGCCGCGGCGATGACCGGCACGGAGGTCTCGTTCGCACAGATTCCTGATTGCGGGCATTTCAGCGCTGTCGAGCATCCTGACGTCGTCGCCGAGGCGTTGGTCAATCTGATGTCGCGTGTTCAGCGGCTTGAGTGCTCCGAGCGTCCCTGACATCGCTCTGGGATATCGCGAAAATGAGAAAACGATCATGACGGGGATTATTGGAAGTATCGGTCGTAATGGATGCAACGGCCACAATGAACGAATCGAGGACAACCGACAATGAGCATGTTTTCACCGCTTGCGCTCACGCAAGCCCTGCCGTTCCTGCCTCTGGCACAAGGGGATATCGATTATCAGGTCGATCGCAGGAACGACCCGGACCTGTTCTCGTCAGTACTGTCATCGCCGGTGTGCACGGTCATGCTCGTCGATGGCGGCAAAGTCGCCGTACCCAAGGGGCAAGGCGATTTGGTCGATTATGACAATGTCAAGTTGCGTTTGGCGACGCTCCCCGGAGCCTATGTGCTTCCGGAACTCGCCTCGCACCCGCAGGCCGTTCCGATGTTCCTCGGCTCCTACGGCGGCGCTCGCGCGGAACAGGTTGTGGCGGTAGACGTGACGCGCTTGCCGGGGCTTCATGACAACAACCTCGACGATCGCGTGCCGGATTCCGCATATGAGGGGGCCGACGACGCATTCGGCGCTACGACCGGGGATGCCGCTTCTCGCAAGCCGCGCGCAGTTCCGTCGGCGCTCGAACAGGCAGCGAAACGCTTCGATTGGGTCGATTTGCGAGGATTCGCGCCGCATGCCTCGGCACGTGAGGCGGGGCAGGCCACCACGGCAGCCTCGTTGAGCGTGTGGCATATGCGGCAACGGCATTGCCCGACGTGCGGGGCCGAGGTCAAACCAGCGCTGGGCGGTTGGGCACAGCGCTGCACGAACGCGGCGGACGGCAACAGACTGCTGTTCCCTCGCATCGAGCCTGCCGTCATCGTCTCCGTCGTGGATTCGCAGGACCGCTTGCTGCTGCAACATAATCGCGCGTGGCAGACCGAGACCATGTACTCAGTGTCCGCCGGATTCGTGGAAGCCGGGGAGAACCTTGAGCACGCCTGTCGTAGGGAAACCCGCGAGGAGACCGGCATCGAACTGGGCGAGGTGAAATATCTCGGTTCCCAGCCGTGGCCGTTCCCGGCATCCCTGATGGTCGCGTTCAAGGCGAGGGCGCTGAGTACGGATATCCGCGTGGACGGCGAGGAAACCGGGGACGCGCGCTGGTTCACCCGCGACGAATATGAGCAGGCGATCGCATCCGGCGAAGTCACGCCTCCGGTCAAAGCCGCCATCGCGCGCTACATGATCGAGGAGTGGCTTGGGCACGAGCTGTGAAACAAGTTCGCTGTGCGGATGGGTACCTGTGAGGCTATGCGTCTGAGCGCGGCTATGTGTCAAAGCGCGGTGGTGACGCACAGGTCGTGGGCTGCGCCGCATAGGTTGTGCCGTATAAGCCGCGCCGCATCGCTGTCGGCGTGCCGGATGTGATGTTCGACACGTGACATCGCTTCCGAAACCTGTGCGCCCTGAACTGGTCATGTGATGCGGCTAAAGTCAGACAGGAATGGATAGGAAAGGCATCAACGTGACGAACACTTTTGACGGTTCCGTGCCACGATACGGAGTTGGGGGTCCCGATATGCCGCGAAATACGCGCGTGCCGGTGCAGCCTGATGTCCCGGGGGACATCTGGAAAACCAATCTGGCTGCCGACGCTGCAGATGCTGCCGACGTGAACGATGACACGCTTTCGGGCATGGAGATTCCGCTGTATGCCATCTCCGACGCCGGAAACGGCAATGCAGACGATGAGATGGCCACTGCGTTACGCCCGCCGCATAAGCGCCCGTGGCTGAGAATCCTGCTGATTGTGCTCGCAGTGCTTGCCGTCGCGGCGGTCGTCGGCTTCTTTACGGCACGTTGGTACTATCAGGACAAAGCCGCGCCGGGAGTCATGTTCGCCGGTGCATCGGTGGCAGGGCAGAATAGTGAGCAGCTGGCTGCCACGGTCAAATCCGCGGTGGAAAACACGAAAATCACTGTCACCGACTCGCAGGGTAATGCGGTCACCGCAAGCCTCAAGGATCTCGGCGTCAATGTCAACCAGAAGCAAACGGTATCCGCGCTGATCGCCGCGAAAGACAGCAATCCGTTCGTGCGCATCAACCCGTTCACCAAGCAGAATGTCAAGCTCTCCGCAACCGCCGACAAGCTTGCGCTCAGCCAATACCTGACTGGCAAGCTCATTCCGAACGACAGCCAGGCCATCGCATCCACCATTGCCTATGATCAGACGTCGCAGAAATTCACAGTGACCGTGGGGCGAGGCGGGCAGGCGCCTGTGACGGACAGCGTGGTCAAGGCGATAGATCAGGCGCTAGACACCCCGGGAACCACGCGAACCGCGAGCATCACCTACACGCAGACCGACATGCCGATCAGCGAGGCGGCTGCGACCACCGCCGCCGATCAGGCGAACGCCGGCCTTGGGCTGAGCATCACCATCAACAACGGCGATGCCACGACATACAAGATTCCGGCGGCAACCATCGCTTCGTGGACCGTTACGACAGCTGACCCGGCGAAGGGCACCATCGCGGTGTCCTATAACAAGCAGGCAATCAGTGACTACATGAATGGCGAGTTGGGCAATCACCTCAACCAGACGAAGACCAATCAGGTCGATTTGGTGGACACGTCCGGCAACGTCATCATGACGAAAACCAAGGGCGTGAACGGTGTGACGATCAAGGACACCGCTACGGTCGCCGATCAGGTGTACAGCGCGTTGAGTGCGAATCGTTCGGCGACGCTGACAGTTGCCAGCGATGTCACGAAGTTCGACACCGAACAGCAGACCGTCACGTGGAAGATCGTGGTCGACCGTTCGAAGCAGACAGCCACCGTGTACAACAATGACCAGGTCGTCCAGACCTTCAACGTGTGCACCGGCAAGACCGGAAAGCACGAGACAACACCTGGCAACTATTTCATCTACCTGAAATACCAGGTGCAGGACATGCGCGGCACCAATGATGACGGTTCACAATACCTGAGCTCGGGTGTGAAATGGGTCAGCTACTTCAATGGCGGCCAAGGTTTCCATACCGCAAGCTGGAACGCGGCTGGTATCGCATCTGGGGATCCGACCGGTCATGGTTCCCACGGCTGTGTCAACATGAACGAAGCTGACGCCAAGTGGATTTATGATAACTGCCCGGATGGCACGCTCGTTCAGGTGATCGGTGCCCAACCGACTGCCCCGGTGCGCTGAGTCGTCAGACCGGCTGCGGCTGTTCTCACCTCACAAACTGTTTACGCTGAGTGTTCGGTTTGCGTAGACAGTTTGTGATATGCGAGTGTTGTGGGGTGCCGACCGGGTAGGTTGCGGCTGCGATGTCGCGATTTTGCGCGGCGGTTGACTCTATACGATAGGCTGACATCATGAGCAATAACGAACAGGAAGATGATCGCCCGAATCTCGAAGTCCCGGATCATCTGGAATATTCCGACGAGCATGTGTGGGTTGACGCCAGTGTGGACCCCGCGGTGATCGGCATCACCGAATACGCGGCCAACCAGTTGGGCGACTTGGTTTTCGTCGACCTGCCGGAGGTAGGCACTCGCGTCGAGGCGGGCGATGAGATCGTTGAGTTGGAATCGTCGAAGGCCGTCGAACCCCTGGTCAGCCCGGTCGCCGGCACGGTGCGGTACGTGAACCGTGAGGCCGCGGACGATCCGAGCATCATCAACGGCGACCCGTACGGCGAGGGCTGGATTCTTAAGATCGCACTCGATGATGACGAGCCGGATCTGCTGTCCGCCGAGCAGTATGCGGCGATGCTTCGCCGGCTGTAACTCGTGCCGGAAGCTTCTGCCGGTGCTGTGGCACCCGTCCTTCTGCGCGGCGTGAAGCGTGTCCAGTCGCGTCCCCGCTTCTGCCGACGCTGAGACACCCGTCAGCGTCGGCAGAAGCAGAAGATTGGCCAGAGAGGGTCGTCCGCATCGGATATGTCCATCCGGGATGTCCCTGAGCCGGCCCTGAATTCTTCCGGAACTCACGTTCCCTCGTCATCCGTTCTTCAACACCCCACCGTATGATGGGGGCATGAGCAGCATTACACAATTCCCTCACAAACGGAATGAGGATGACATGGCGACTGTGCCGATTCCGGCGCGTCGTGTCGTCACCACCTTCGATGCTGCCTCCAAACATGAGCGAATCGACGTCAAGCCTCTTCCTGTGAGGATTTTCCGCCGCATCGTTACCGGCGTGTTCAGCCTATGGGCGAAGATTTCCACGACAATCGTGACCAATCTGAATTGGCGGCAACAGGTCGAGCCGTATGTTGGATACGGCACCAGCAATTTCTCGCGGTTGATCTGCCGGACCGTGTACGAGCCGCTCCGCCGTCAACCGGGCGCATTGATGCGCGGATGGCGCGGCATGCTGGCGGTTCCCGCGCCCAAAGTCAAAGTGAAGCTGTCCATCGACGGTGTTCCGGTGGAAACCGTACAGGTCGGCACAAGCGAAGTCTACGACCGCGTCGACAGGTTCCGCGAGCGCAGCATCGACTATGCGGTCTCTGATTCCGCTGGATATCTGGATCTGGTCGCCGACCGGGCACTCGAACCCGGAATCCATCACGTGTCCTATCAGGTCGAGGGCCGTCACGCGGTCGATTCCAATCTGTTCACCATCGCGCCGGGCACGCGTGTCGGTGTGATATCTGATGTGGATGACACCATCATGATCACTCAGGCGCCCACCTTGTGGAAGGCCGCATACAATCTGCTGCTGCTCAATCCGCAGAAGCGAGCGTCCGTCCCAGGTATGGCGGTGCTGTTCAACCGGATCGCGGATATTTTCCCGGACGCGCCGTTCTTCTACCTGTCCACCTCGCCGTGGAATGTGGAAAGCTCAATCCGCCATTTCATTGAGAATTACGGCTTCCCGGCCGGCCCTCTGCTGTTGCGGGACCTTGACCCCCGCCCGAAGACCTTCATTCCTTCGGGTGTACAGCACAAGCTGGAGTATGCCGAGCAGCTGATGGGCGATTTTCCGGACATGAAGTTCATTCTGATCGGCGATGACGGGCAGAAGGATCCGACCACGTATGCGACCATAGCGAAACGGTATCCGGGGCGTGTCCTCGCCATTGGGATTCGGCAGTTGAGCCCGCGGGAATCCTCGCCGCTCGGCCCGGTTCGTGGCATGACACAGTCGCAGCCTTCGCCGGTCACGGACGTGCCGGTGTTCACGGGTACGACCGGCGCCAATCTCATGAAGACAATGCTGCCTTACCTACGGCAGTTCGCTTAGGTTTCGTTCGAAGCGATGCTCGACGCGCGATGCACGCAACTTCGAGAGGCGGGGTGACTCAACGGAGAACGGCGGGCGACATGCGTGAACTCGCCGTCATCGGACCGTCCCCGGGCTTGTTTTACGATGGTGCCTATGAGTGACGAACAGCGCAATGACGACCGTCCGCAAGGGCTTTGCGGCAAGGGCTCGCAATCCGATTCAGGCTTGTCCGGTTCAGGCTTGGGCTCCGGCGACAACCCGCCGTACGCCAAGCAGGAGCCCCACCGGCGGATTGAACACGGGGATGCGTTCGACGATCCGTATGAGTGGATGCGCGACAAGGATTCTCCGGAACTCGCCGCTTACGTCGCCGCGCAAAACGCCTACTGCGAACGCCGGATGGCTCCGTTGCACCATCTGCGCGAAACCCTGTTCAAGGAATTCACCTCGCATGTTCAGGAAACCGACATGTCAGTCCCCACGCGAGTGAACGACTACTGGTATTTTTCCCGGACCCGGGAAGGCAGCCAATACGCCGCATCCTGCCGCATTCCCGTGCGTGGTGAGGATGATTGGGATCCGCCACATATCGACCGTGAGGCCGAACCGGGTTCCATGCCCGGGGAACAGGTGTATTTCGACGCGAACAAAGAATCACAGGGCCATGATTTCTTCCGCATCGGCGGCATGGACGTGAGCCATGACGGCCGCTGGCTGCTCTACGGCGTCGATACTGCAGGCGACGAACGCTACGACTTCCGAATTCGCGACTTGAATGACGGCAGTGAATTGCCAGAGGTACTCAAAGGCATTGCGGGGGCGTGCTTCACGGCCGACGGCGCATGGGTGTTCTACACCGTGCTTGACGACGCATGGCGTCCATACGCGGTGTTCCGGCATCGCGTCGGCACGCCGGTTGACGACGACGTCGAAGTGTTCCGCGAGCAGGACGAGCGCTTCTGGGTGGGTGTCGGCCTGAGCTTCGACGAACGGCATGTGGTCATCTGCACCGGGTCCAAGACCACCAGTGAAGTGCTCATGCTCCCCGCAAGCGATCCGACGGGGGAGTTCACCTCGTTCATCCCGCGCCGTGAGGGTATTGAGTATGACGTGAGTTTCGCGTGTTTCGAGGGCGCCGGCGAACATGGTGAAGACATTCCGGTCGCCGTTGTAGACCATAACGCGACGAATCCGAATTTTGAGATTGATGTGATCGATATGCGATCACATAAGCCGCCGTACCGGCTCGGCGAAGGCGTGTGCGTGGCGGCCGGGTCGCCGTATGGTTGCGAACAGGGGGATGTGGCGCTCGCCGGTGCGTCCGACATGCCGGTCGGCACGCCATATCATGATCCGCGCAACCCAGCGATTTTGCAGGGTGCGCGTGGGTTGTCCATCGACGGGATTGCATTGCATCGGCATTTCGTTGCCCTGTCGTATCGCGCGGATAGTCTGCCGCATCTCGCCGTGATGGCGAAAACCGATGCCGCCCAAGACTTTCTTGCGGGGCGTCCTTGGCGATTCCGCGAATTGGTCCCGCCGCCGCTGACGGAAGCAGGTGCCGGCGATAGTTGCGCGGATGGTACGAACGATGGCGCGAACGATGGTGGCAAAAATGGTACTGGTACGAACGATGATGTGAGCGACGATACCAATGACCGCGGTAGCGACGGGCGGCTGTATTCCATCGTGGCCGCCGGCAATCCGTCCTATGACGCTCCGCGCATGCGCTACTCCTTCGGCAGCTACACCCGACCCGGCGAACTGCATGAGGTTGATCCGACCACGGGCGCGGACACGCTGCTCAAAACGGCCCGCGTACTTGGCGATTTCGATGCCCACCGGTACGCCGAACGTCGCATCTGGGTGCGCGCACGTGACGGCGAATCAATCCCCGTGTCGCTGGTGTGGCGTCGCGACAAACTGTCTGCGCAACCCGGCGAGTCGGCATGCTATGGCATTCGTGCTGACGGGTCATCCCCGATGTTCATCCTCGGGTACGGGGCGTATGAAGTCAGTTCCGACCCCGGATTCTCGGTTGCCCGGCTCAGTCTGCTCGATCGCGGCGTGCTGTACGCGTGCGTGCACGTTCGTGGCGGCGGGGAAATGGGTCGTGCTTGGTATGAGCAGGGGCGGCGGCTCAACAAGAAGCACACCTTCGAGGATTTCGTCGATGCGACACGGGAGCTGCAACGCATGGGACTCGCCTCGCCGGCGCGTACGGTTGCGGAAGGCGGCTCGGCGGGCGGCCTGCTCATGGGCGCGATTGCGAATATGGCTCCGGAATGTTACGCGGGCATCGAGGCGGACGTGCCGTTCGTGGATGCGCTGACCTCGATTCTTGATCCATCGCTGCCGTTGACGGTGACGGAATGGGACGAGTGGGGCGATCCGCTGCACGACCGCGCGGTGTACGAGTACATGAAATCGTATTCACCGTATGAAAACGCTCCCGAACCGGGAGACCCGCGGGCGCGCGCCTTCCCGAAGATTTTCGTGACCACGTCAATGAACGATACGCGCGTGCTTGTCGTCGAACCGCTCAAATGGGTGGCTCGCTTGCAGGCGGCTGGCGTGGATGCCGTCGAGAAGATCGAAACCGAAGCGGGACATGGCGGGACGTCCGGCAGGTACCGTCAGTGGCGCGAGATTTCGTACGAGAACGCGTGGTGCCTGGCGACTATGGGCATCACGAGATAGGGATTATTTGGGCGTGCGCTTTAGCCGGGTGTCTTTGACCGGGCGTCTTGGGGTGTGCGCCCTTGGACAGGCGCTTTGATCGGGCATCGGGCGGGTGTCTTTGGCCGGGCGTTGGTGTCCGGGGCGCTCGCCAGCCGATAGCGGGCTTGTGGACAATCATGCCGAAAACCCATGAATTTGGCCGAAATGCGGACGTAATTCCATCATTCGGACTGGTGTCCAACTGACGGAATACGCGTGTCTCGGCTGCGGGTGAACCGACTATTGTCGCGAACATGAGCACAACCAAGACATATCGGATTGCCGTCATCCCGGGCGATGGCATCGGCAAGGAAGTCACCCCCGTCGCCCAGGCCGCGCTCGAAAAAGCGGCTGACGGCGTGGCGTCGTTTACTTACGAAAACTTTGATCTCGGTGCGGAACGCTACCTGCGCGACGGCGCGATTCTGCCGGACGAGGATCTCGAACGCATCAAGGGCACCGACGCGATTCTGCTCGGTGCAGTAGGCGACCCGCGCATCAAGGCGGGCATCCTCGAGCGTGGCCTGCTGCTCAAGCTGCGTTTCTCGCTTGACCAGTACATCAACCTGCGCCCGTCCAAGCTGTACCGCGGCGTCACTTCGCCGCTCGCCAACCCAGGCGACATCGACTTCGTCGTCGTGCGCGAAGGAACCGAAGGCCTGTACTGCGGTGCCGGCGGTGCAGTCCGTCGCGGCACGCCGAACGAAGTGGCCACCGAGGTGTCCATCAACACGGCGTTTGGTGTCGAGCGCGTGGTCCGTTACGCCTTCCAGCTCGCCATGAAACGCAAGAAGCATGTCACGCTCGTGCACAAGAAGAACGTGCTCGTCAACGCGGGCGACATGTGGCAACGGATCGTCGACAAGGTCGGCGAGGAATTCCCGCAGGTCACGCACGACTACCTGCATATCGACGCGACCACGATTTTCCTCGTGTCGAACCCCTCGCGCTTCGACGTAATCCTCACCGACAACCTCTTCGGCGACATCCTCACCGATGAGGCGGGTGCCGTGGTCGGCGGCGTCGGATACTCCGCCTCCGGCAACATCAATGCTTCCAACGAATACCCCTCGATGTTCGAGCCAATCCATGGGTCGGCACCGGATATCGCGGGCAAGGGGATCGCTAACCCGACGGCCGCCGTGCTGTCGAGCGCGATGCTCCTGCGCCATCTCGGATTCGACGAGGCCGCCGCGAAAATCGACCGTGCGGTCGAAGCGGATATCGCCGAACTCGGGTCGACCAAGCGCACCACCGAAGAAGTGGGACGCGACATCTTGGCGCGCATCTGATACCTCTCACGCCACAAGCGTGTGAGCGCCGCCCTGCAACCCTGTGCAACGGAAGAAGTCAACAACAGCACGGGGATGCAGGGCGGTTTATTTTCTGTATCGTAATCACCCCCATGTCCACTGTTAAGATTCTGTGAGTTGGGTGGATGAGTGCGGGGTTTGCACGCGATGGCACGCGGGGTGGCGGATTGTACTTGATGTGTCAGGTTGCGTATGTCGGGGCATGCGTGGCGTGACGTGAAGTACACCGAGTTTGGCGGTCCTGCTTGTGATTGAACGTCCACGGGGGTGTGGTTTCGGTGGGTTTCGCATTGCAGACGCTGGATGTCCATGGGCGGTGGCTTCGGCATCAGCAAAGGCATGGGTTATGCGATACTGACGGTATGGAAGAAAATAACCAGAACAGCCAGAATTCCGACATCACAGGTCAGGAAGCGCCGCAGCAGTCCCAGTACGCGCCGGCTGCATCGCAGCAGTCAGAGTACGAGCAGTCCGCGCAGGCTGCTCCGGAACCGCAATCGGAAACTCCGCAACCCCAATACGGTCAGGAGTACGGGCAGCAGTCCGCCCAGCCGCAGCAGTTTGGGCAGCCTGCGTATAACCAGCAGTCATCGTACGAGCAGCAGTACAATCAGCAGTCATCCGCGCAACCGCAGCCCGCGCCCGGTCGGTACGGTCAGTCCCAGTCGGATCAGCCCGGGGATGCACAGTATTCCCAGCCGGCATCGCAGGAATACACCTATGGTCAAGGCAACACCCCAACCACCCAATATCAAGAGGGATACCAGTACGCGTCTCCGCAGCAGCAGTACGAGCAGCCTGCAGCGTCGGCAGCTTACCCGGCGGCCGGAGTGGCGATGGGCGAGGGCTACCAGTACCAGCAGCAGCCCTACTGCCAGCAGTATCAGCAGTCGTACGAGCAACCGTATCAAGCTGCGCAAGGCTACCCCTATCCGCCGGCGAACTACGGCGGGTACGGATACGTCGGCCAGAAATCAAAAATCGCAGCCGGTCTGCTGGGTATCCTCTTCGGCTCTCTCGGGGTGCATAATTTCTACCTCGGCAACACCGGCAAGGCGGTGGCTCAGCTGTTGTTGACGCTCATCGGCTGGATTGTGCTCATTGGTCCTGTTATCGCAGGTATCTGGGGGCTGATTGAGGGCATTCTCATCCTGACGTCGTCTACAGGTAGCGAATGGCATAAGGACGGCAAGGGGTACGAGCTTCAGGACTGAGGATCTGCCCTATGCGCGGTGAATATAAAACTCCAGGCGGCAAGCTTGTCGGGGTCACGGTGGCGTGTGACCCCGCCGGCTTCATCACCTCATGCAGCATTGACGGCGATTTCTTCATGGAAGGCGAGGAATCCGAGCAACAGGTCGTGTTGGGCGCGCTCGCGGATGCGTTGCGGCACGGGGACGATCTCAACGCCGTATTCTCCGCCCATCCGCACGTCCAGTTGATTGGTGCCGATGCCGACGCGTTCCTCATCGCATTCCATCGGGCGGTCGGCAACGGCGGTGCGGTACTGCACTCCACAGCGATACGCGATACCGCATCGTCACGCGGCCACGCGGCCACGATATCCAGTCAAGCGCATCGCACCATTGAACAAGCCGAACGGAAGGCGGAACGACGTCGTCGAGCCCGCTGGCAGGCGCTGAAACCGGAAGTCATCCACGACACTCCCCGCATGCCCCAGGAGCAAATGGACATCGATATCCGCCTTGCTGAGCGTGTCGCCGCCGGTAAGATGCCGCCTACCTTGCGCTTTTGGGAGTGGGCCGCGCCCGCAGTCGTCATCGGCAGATTCCAGTCGCTCGAAGACGAAGTGAACCTTGACCAGGCGCAGCAGTCCGGGTTCACCGTCGTCCGTCGTTGCACGGGCGGGGGAGCCATGTTCATCGAACCGGGCAACACCATCACCTACTCCTTGTATGCCCCGCGTGATTTCGTCGCCGGCATGGACATCGAGGAATCCTATCGGCTGTGCGACCAATGGCTGATTGATGCCCTGCGCGATTTGGGCATCGAGGCTTCGTTCAGCTCAATCAACGACATCTCGTCAAGCTCGGGGAAGATCGCAGGGGCCGCCCAGCGACGGTTCCCGCCGATCGGGAAAGGGCCAGGTGCCGTGCTGCATCACGTGACCATGGCCTACGACATCGATGCGGTCGCCATGTCCCGCGTACTGCGGGTTTCGCAGGAGAAGATGTCGGACAAGGCCGTGAAATCCGCCATCAAACGCGTGGACCCGCTGCGCTCGCAAACCGGGTTGAGCCGGCATGAAATCGTCGATCGGCTGATTGAAGCGGCGCGTCGTCAGCAACCAGCGGTGATGCCTTTCACATTGCCGTTCGTGTGATGCCGTTCGTGTGACGCTGTCCGAGTGGCGGCCCGTGTCACGCCGTTCGCGTGAGTGCGCACGTATGAGGTGTGTAGCCAATGCGATGCAAAGCTTGACCCAGCCGGGACCGTGCAATCGGCGACCCGAACCGGTGCCTGTTAGCGGCAGTTGCATATCTGCGGTACTGATCTGCAGTACCGCCGAGCGTGCATCTTATCTATCTGTAGTACCTCCCCGACCATATCTTCACTATCTGTGTGCGTATGCACCCGATACCGCAAGTATCACCCGCGCAATTCCAACGGGCATACTCCAGGTATCAGCCGCCGACGCACACAAATACGCGAGATAGCTTGTGTGAAGTACTACAGATACCGCAGATAGCGGCAAAGCTGCGTGTGGTATTGCGCTGTACCGTACTGATGTCTGCCGAAGAAGCTCCGGCCGACCGCCGGCGGTGCCAATCACCGGCAACATTGACCCATGTGATCCATACATCAACCCGGGGAACGGCGCCGATTTCGTCGGGAACCGGGATACAATGGGTGCCGTATGTGTCGCATCGATGCCAAGCGAAGCGGCAAGGAGGAGCCCATGGTCATGCCCAAGCCCAACGCGATGCCCGAGCCTGACAACATCCTGTTGCGCACCGCGCTGTTCAAACAGGTATCCGAGCAGCAGGCGGCGCGGCTTCTGCCGTACCTGCAACGTGCGCAGTTCGGCAAGGGCGGCGTGATTTTCGCGGAAGGGGACACTGATCACCGCATGTATCTGCTGGAGCGGGGGCGCGTGAAGCTCACCCGGCGTTCCAGCGACGGCCGCGTGCAACTTCTGAGCATTCATGCTCCGGGTGAAGTATTGGGTGAGATTCCGGTGTTCGATCCGGAAGGCGGGCCTCGTACGGCGTCGGCGATCGCCATTTCTAACCCGACTCAGGTTGTCTGGCTTGAGCATGACGCTCTGTTCGCGTGGCTCGACCAATATCCGCGTGTCGCCGTCGACATGTTGCAGGTGCTTGCACGCCGTATGCGCGCAAACAACGAGCGCATCAGCGACCTGGTATTCATGGATGTGCCCGCCCGATTGGCGAAAACCCTGATCAATCTGGCGTCCCGCTTCGGTGTACCGGAAGAAGCCGGCGTCAAGATCCCGCACGATCTGACCCAGGAGGAGCTGGCACAGCTGGTCGGCTCGTCCCGCGAGACGGTGAACAAGGCATTGACCGAATTCGCGAACCGCGGGTGGATCGCGCGTGACGGCAGAAGCATCGTCATCTACCAACCTGGAGCGTTGATTCGTCGTTCCAAGCGCTGAGCCGGTACGGGATTCGTTCACTCGGATTGAGGCCGTCGGGTGGTGGTTTCCACAATGCATCCGCTCTCCGATAGGCCGATTTTCGGCTTGTTTTCAGTCTTTTCTGCATTTCCGGCGGAATGTGCAAATACCGTGCCGTTGTGCGAGCGGCAACGCGGTAATGGTACAGGCGACACCATAGAATGGGGCACATGCCCAAGAAGAACTCCCTGACCGCTCGACGTGCGCTCGCTTTGCTGCTCGCGTATCTGACCCTCTGTATCGCCGGAGGCGTCGTCGTGAGCCTGATGGCGATGCCCGCCGTGTTCGGGACGAACAACGCGGCGAAAGCGCTTGCACCATCCCTGACTGTCGAGGGCATTGATTTCGATGTGACCAGCCTGCCGCAGAAATCTACGCTGTACGCGTCCGACGGCAAGACGGTGATCGCCTCGTTTTACGCGCAGAACCGCGAGGTCGTGCCAATCAAGAACATTTCCGTATACATGCAGCGTGCCGTGGTCGCACGCGAGGATCGCCGATTCTTCGAGCACGCCGGCGTCGACGTCCAGGGCGTGCTGCGTGCGTTCGTGCAGACCTACGTAGCCAAGGGCGACACCCAGGGCGGCTCGTCCCTGACCCAGCAGTATGTCAAGAACGTGCTCATGGTCAAGGCCCGCGAAGATGATGACCCAATCGCCGAATACCATGCCTCCGAGGACACCGTCGCGCGCAAGTTGCGTGAGATGCTCATCGCTGTGCAGATGGAGAAGAAATACTCCAAATATGAGATTCTGCAAGGGTATTTGAACATCGCGCAGTTCGGCTCAGGCAGCCTGTACGGCGTGGAAGCGGCGGCGAAACGCTACTTCAACACGACCGCGGCGAAACTCACCGTCGTCCAGGCGGCCACCATCGCGGCAATCACCAAGAACCCGGAGAAATACGATCCGTCAATCGAGTCCAATCAGAAAACCGCTGAAGAACAGCGAAATATTGTGCTGGACCTGATGCTTCAAGAGAAGTTCATCACGAAAACGCAGCACGACAAAGCCAAAGCCACCCCGCTGAAAGATACGCTGAACATCCAGTCCGTGCAACAAGGGTGTCAGGTGGCCGGCGATGCCGCGTTCTTCTGCAGCTACGTGACCAACCAGATCCTCAATTCCAAGGAATTCGGCAAAACCGCGCAAGCCCGGCAGAAGTTGCTGAACGAGGGCGGCTTGGAAATCTACACCACGATGGACGTCAACGCGAATAACGCCGCGATGAAAGCCGCGAGGGACACCATTCCGGTCGATGACCCCACAGGCTTCGAAGTGACGATAGCTGCGATAAAACCGGGGACAGGCGAAGTGCTCGGCTTTGGGATCAATCGAACCTATGATGCGACGGATGCGGCGAAAACCGATCCGACACGAACATCCATCAACTATGCGGTCGACCAGAAAGACGGGGGAGGTATCGGCTTTAACGTCGGCTCCACGTGGAAGCCGATCAACATGATCGCCTGGATGTTGCAGGGGCATTCCATCAACGAATCCTTGAGAACCTACACGAGTTATGCGAACAGTTCCTTCAACTGCTCGAAGTTCTCCGGACACGGCACATGGTCGTTGCACAACTCCGAAGGCGGTACCGTCAGCCAGGAAACCCCGTTGCAGGGCCTGATCAAATCGCATAACACCACGCAAGCGTCCATGACACAGCAGATTGGCCTGTGCGCGATCGCGGATGCGGCGAAAACCGTCGGCTACCACAATGCGATCCTGGGGCAGGAGGACGTCTACTCGGCCAACTCGTTCAACCCGCCAATGATCATCGGTTCCGTTCAGGCTTCCCCGCTGACCATGGCGAACGTGTATGCGACCATCGCGGCGAACGGTGTGGAATGTACGCCAATCGCCATCAAGAAGGTCATCAAGCAGAACGGCAAGAGCATCAAAGTGCCGAGTGCGAACTGCCATCAGGCCATCTCTCCGGAAATCGCCCAGACCACGGCATATGCTTTGAATCAGGGTGTGTTGAAGGGCGAGGCGAAAGCAGCGCAACTTGACAACAACCGCAAGACCTTCGCGAAAACCGGTACCAACGAGCAGACGTATATGTTGACGGCCGGGTTCGTGCCCAACCAGGTGGCGGCATTTGTCGCCGTCGGCAACGCCGAGGTGCAGGAGAGCTTCTCCGGCAAGACCATCAACGGGGTCAGCCACGGCACCTGGTACGGCATGTACATCGCGTCTCCGGCGTGGAAGGAATTCGTGGACACGTATCTAGCCGCAATCAACGCGCCGATTGACAACGATTACGGCGCACCCGCCGAGCAATATATGAAGTGATTCGGCTGGGGCATCGGCACGACGGCCACACAGGAGGCGATTCGCGGTTGCGGGTCGCCTCCTGTCGTATTTCGTTGCGAATCGGCGCGGACCGTCGCCTCGTCGCAGATCGGCGCCGAAGTCGGTGCACGGACGTTGGGCAGATGCTCGGCGGACGTTTGTTCGTCCGTTGTTCACCAAATCTGCCGGCGATTTGCAACCGGACATCATACAATGCAAATGGAGGCACACGAGAGACCAACACGGGCGATTCGCGCATGGGCCAGTTGTCGAACGGCATCGAACAGCCCTCGGCGGTTCATCGTGGCCCGTTGAAAGGAGTCGATATGGCGAAAGACGATAAGACCACGAAAGTGAAGGGCATCAAGGGGAAGCGCGACAAGGGACAGTCCCGCGTCGATAGCAAGCTGTTCGAGCCGTTCCAGCTGCGCGGCTTGACGATGCGCAACCGCATCTGGCTGCCTCCGATGGACACCTATTCGGTGTACGCGCAGGACGGCAAGCCGACGCCGTTCCACTATCAGCATTATGTCTCCCGCGCCATCGGCGGGTTCGGCATGGTCATCGTCGAATCCACTGCGGTGAGCCCGGAAGGCCGTATTTCCCCATGCGATGTCGGCCTGTGGAATGACGACCAGATCCAAGCATGGCGTTGGATTGTTGAAGGTGCGAAAGCGACCGGAGCTCGCATCGGCGTGCAGCTCAACCATGCCGGCAGGAAAGGCAATACCGGCAGTTTCTCGCTGGGATATATCCATGAGAATGTGCCGCAGGACAAGGGCGGCTGGCAGACCGTCGCCCCGAGCCCGATCCCGTATGCGAAACTGGATGCTCCGCGCGAGCTGAGCGTTGATGAAATCCACGGGATCGTCGCACAGTTCCGCGATGCTGCGGCGCGTGCTGTGGCTGCCGGCTTCGATATGGTGGAAATCCACGCAGCCCACGGCTACCTGCTTTCGGAATTCCTTGATCCGCTGACCAATGAGCGCGAGGACGAGTATGGCGGTTCGCTGGAGAACCGGATGCGCTTGGTGGTCGAAGTCGTAGATGCCGTTCGCCAGGTGATTCCCGACTACATGCCGCTTGTGGTGCGTGTTTCCGCGACCGATTGGGCCGCCGGCGGTTGGAATCTGGTCCAGACTGTGGAGCTGTCCCGTGTGCTCAAGGAGCATGGTGTGGATCTGATCGACGTGTCGACCGGCAGCATCATCCCGCATGTGAATGTGCCGGTCAAGGATGGCTGGCAGGTGCCGTTCGCCGCGTCGATCCGCAAGGAGGCCGAGATTCCAGTGAGCGCGGTCGGGCTGATCACCAAGCCTAAGCAGGCGGAAAAGATTGTGCGCAAAGGCAAGGCGGATGTTGTGGAAATCGGCCGTGCCGCGTTGCGTGACCCGTATTGGCCGTTGCGCGCCGCCTACAAGCTGGGTGTGCCTGCCGACCAGGCGCCGTACGCGGACCAGTACCGTCGGGGAGCTTACTGCTGAGGTTGTTTTCGATACAGCTGGGCTCTGCCGTAGGGTTTGTTGCCGAGTTGAGCGTCGGGTTTGGCACTGTGTTGGGTGGGACATGCCGTCGGGTTTGACGGGGCTCATCATTGTGCTGGGCGTGGGTTCGGTGGAACGCGTCGCCGGGCTGGGCGCCGGACTGATACGGATGGCGAATGTTCATGCGGTGCGTCGGACTGATGGTTCCCGGCCTCATCCGGGCGTTTTCCAAGTCATCCTCGTGCAACATGTCTTGTGGAACATCCCTCGCAGCGAGAGCTTGGCGCGCCATCTGCGTAACGCCGGCAGCGATTTGAGCATGGCAGCGCGTTCCTCGATGACGTCATTCCAATACCGGTCGACTTGATGCTGATCGATGGTGTTGCCGGAGAAGGAGACATAGTCCGCTTCCTTGCCCAACATGACCAGCGTGTCTAGCGTGAGGCTCATTTCCTTGGCGATGGCTTGCGCCTGTTCGTTTCTGGTGCCGTGAACGCTGAGACCGCTTTGCATGGCGGTTGCGGTGACCGCCTGCCAGCCTGCAGCGACGCGTTGCGATGGGCTGCCGTGCTTGCGCGCCCATAGCAGCGCGATTGCCTTGATGGCGAGCAGCAGTGCACATACGGCGAGCAACACCCAGATTGGGCTGCCATACAGGGCGACCGCTCGGGCAATGGTACGGAACCGTGCCCAAGACGTGTTGTCCGGTGCCTCATCAGCCATGCTGCCGCCGATTGATGATGCGCCGGTGGCTTGATTGTCGTCACGCAAGGGGTTGGTGAGCGGGACTGCGGGCTGGCGCACCAGCGTCTGCGGATTCGGCGGAGCCAGGTTCTGGTTGTCGTCCGGGATTTTTGTTTCCTTCGGTGTCGGGTAGAACGGCACCCAACCGTATCCGTCCAGCTTGATTTCCACCCACGCGGTCACATCGTTGCCGGTGAATTGTGTGACGGTGGATGAGCCGTGCTTCTCGGTGCGGCTTTCGCTGATGTCGCCCTCATCGTTCTTTGGCAGGAACCCGAGCACAACGCGGCTCGGCATGCCAAGGCTGCGGGCCATCAACGCCATCGCGGAAGCGTATTGCTCGCTGTCGCCGACCATGGCGGACCCCGCCAACAGCTGGTCGATACGGTAATTGCCGTGGCCGGCACTGGAGGGGTAATCTCCGTCCAGCCCATGTGAGAACCAGCCTGATTCCTTGAGCTGCTTCGCGATGGATTGCGCCGCCTCGCCGCCGCTGGCCTGTCCGCCGGCCGTGGCGTTGGCGAGTTTATCCACGCTGTCGGGCACGTCTTCGGCTTTGGGCTGACTGATCGGGCTGGTTGCCGCCTTGGCGATTTCCTTGTCGGTCGGCATGCGAGGGATGATGCCGGTTTCCGTGTAGGACAACCCCGCGTAGGTGCGTGCGGAGTAGATGGAGGACATGGTGTCGGTGTTGTAATAGAACGAATCGGCGTCGGACGTTTTGGCGAATTGTACGCTTGACGCGGCCCCGGCGATGGGCAGCCAATAGTCGGTCAGCCCTTTGTCCACTGTGAATTTGGCGGTAAAACGTTTGCCTTCCGCGGTGTTGCGGATACTGGTGCCGACACGGCGGTAGTTGGAAGAGTCCGAGGCCATGGCAGAGTCGGACAGATTCCACACATTGCCGTCGAACCGGTCCATGACGGCAAGGCGTACGGTGGAGCCGGCGGGCAGATCGGTGACGGTCAGCAGCACGTCATCCTTGTGGTTCTTGACGTATGAGCGCATGCCGCTGAGCGGGCTAGTGTACTGGTAGGGGCTCAGCGGCGGTTCGTAATGGTCGCGCAGGATGGCGCGGTGCTGTTCGATAACCGCGCATCCACCGACCGCGAGCGACGCCGAAATCAGCACGATGACGATGCTGCTCAACCACCGGCTCAGCTCCAGCAGATTCCATCGCGAGCTGATCCATGCCACCAGAGTAATGGCTGTCACGGTGCCCGCGGCGATGCGATGGAATCCGGTCGGGGAGCCGAGCAGCGCGCAGACCGCCGCATTCGCCAAGATAGGGATGACGGCGATTATGGTGTACCGTCCGTCCTTGGTGACGGCGAAGATGCCGGTTAGCAGCGCCGCCCACAGACAGATTGTCCATACGGCTAGGAGCGAGCCGTCTGCCGTCCCCACCGGCGGGTCGAGTGCAAGCAGGTATTTGAACGAGCCCAGCATGCTCATCCACCCCTGTCTGATGGTGCGGACTGTCGGAATGATATGGGCGATGGTGGTGTCGTTAAGTATCAAGGTGGGGCCGACCACCAGTTGCGCAAATGCCATGAACAGCATCTGCCACCATAGGCGCAGCACGGGGAAGAGACCGGCGAGCGCCACCAGCGAGCCGATGATGGTTGCGGGGATTGCTGCCGTGGCTCATGACAGTGCGGATCCGTAGACATCAATCAGATTGCTGGATGCGACGAGGGTGAGCAGCGCGGCGATAAGCAGGCTTGTGTAGGGTGCCGCGCTGTGCCATGTGCCGGCGATGGGGGCGGGTTGTCCTGGGCGCGTTATCCAGATTGCCGAGCGCATAGAGTCCATCCATGTGCCGGTGGCTGTCGTCGTCGCCGTGGATGTGACAGTCGATGCGGCGGTGCCGGTCGGGTCCGTGACGCTGGTGACATCGCCGGTGTTCATGGTATGGACGGGGTTCGTGGGGTTCATACCAGTGCTCCCATGATGATCGGGAGGTCGTCGAGGTTTCCTATGGTTGCCAGGATGAAATCGGGGTAGTGCTTGATGGCGCGTGGCTGGCCTGGTGCGGTTTGCAGGACTACACAGGTCGCGCTGTGGGGGAGCGTCAGCGCCATGCGTTTGATGATGTCAATGGATTTGAGGCTTCCAACCGTGAAGAAATAGAACGATGCGTCCCGGGCGCGTGCAAGCGTGTCCTGCGCGAGATTGGGGTTGTCATCGATATCGGGATCGATGCCGCTGCAATCATCCAGGAATTCCGTGGGATTGCGGGGTGTTGTGTGGTTGATGCCGGCGTGGGCGGTCACCGGCCGGTCCTGTTGCAGGCACTGCACGCCGATGGATGCGTGGACTGACACCGCAAGTTCAAACTCCTGCGAGTGCGCATAATCATGGGGATTCACGCTGATGGTCAGCGAGGTGTTGGTGCGTCGGGTGGCTTCGTATTGGCGGATCATCAGTGTTCCGGTTTTCGCAGAGCTCAGCCAGTGGATGTTGCGCACGTCGTCGCCTGGGGCATATTCGCGCAGGCCGTGGAAATCCAGGTCATCGTCCACGATTTCGTTGCTTGGCTGGCCTTCGAGGTCGCGGGGGACGCCTGCGCTGAGCGTATTCAGCGCGACTGTGCGCGGATGGATGAACACGGTGATCTGCTCGGTGAGTCGCCTCTCACGGCGCACTAAGCCGAATGGGTCGCTTCTGCAGATGGACAGGGGGCCGATGGGCAGGATATCCCGTGATACTGCGGTGAATTCCACGGTTGTCATGTGTGACTGGCCTGCGGCGAGCATGGGGATGGTGAAGCGCTCGTGGTCGTCGCCGATGGGCAGGTCGCCTCGCGCCGAAGCGGTGGGTGTGCGGCCGGGATTGTCGACGCATACGTTGACGGCCACCTTGTCCGATACAGTGACCCGGCGGCGGGACACATCGATGGCGGCGTTGAAGGTGGTGTTGCCGAGTGACAGCACAACCGCACATATCATCATGGCTGTGAACGCCACTGCCACGGCGAGCAGTTCGTGCCATCCGAGCATAAGGAATGCCGTCGCCGAGATGATGGCCAGGGCGATGACGGTCCACCCGGGAACGGAGATATACGAGGTGAGCAGCCGTTTGGCCCGGTGCCGGATGCGTCGCAGGGTGCGTACCGTGGCTGTTCTGCACCACATGGTGTGCGATTGCTGCATTCCTTGACCTTTCGATGAGGGTGGTTTACCGGTTCGATATGGTTCACACGTTGGCACCAAGGGTTGGCACGGGGACGTCTTCTAGAATCTGCCCAATCAGCTGTTCAGGGGTTGATCCGGCGAATGTAGATTCAGCGGTCAGGGTGATGCGGTGGGCGAGAACCGCAACCGCGAGATGCTTCACATCGTCGGGCACCACGTATCCGCGATTGTCGGCGGCTGCCCAGACGCGCGCACACCGGGTGAGTGCCAGTGCGCCTCGCATGGAGGACCCGACTCGGATGCGCTCGTTGTGGCGGGTGGCTTCGACCAGCCGCACGATGTATTCAAGGATTGAATCATCGAGACGCACATGCTCGCTGATGCCACGCATACGCAGTACATCCTCCCCGGAAAGCACCGGGTGTACGGTGGCGGCTCGGTCAGTGACGTTGATTTGCCTGAGAATGTCCACGCTGACGTCATGACTGGGGTGGCCGACGGTCGTTTTGATGAGGAAACGATCCATCTGTGCTTCGGGCAGTTTATATGTGCCGAGCTGTTCGATCGGGTTCTGGGTGGCGATGACCATGAACGGCTGGGGTGCCGGATGGGTGACGCCGTTGACGGTGACGCTCTGTTCCTCCATGACTTCGAGCAGTGCCGACTGTGTTTTCGGGGAGGCGCGGTTGATTTCGTCGGCGAGCACGATGGAAGCGAAGATGGGGCCCTCTCGGTATTCGAATTCGCCGGTTTTCTGGTCGTAATAGGTGACGCCGACCACGTCGGACGGCAGCAGGTCCGGTGTGAACTGGATGCGCTTGAACTGCATATCAATGGAGTTGGCCAGGCCGCGGGCTAGCTGGGTTTTTCCGGTTCCCGGGTTGTCTTCGAGCAGGATGTGCCCGCCGACCACCATGGCGGCGGCGCATTGGCGGATCGGTGTTTCCTTGCCGACCACGACGTGGGAGACGTTGTCAACGAGTTTGGAGAACATGCTGTGGAATTCGGCGATGTCCGCAGACGGGGCAGGAAGCAGAGATGATGGGGCGTGCGACTGGGCTGCCCGTCCCTGTTGACCATGCCGTTCCTGTAGTGGTTGCGCAGGTTGAGCGGGTCGGACAGGTTGAGTGGGTCGCGCAGGAGAGGATATGGCTTGCGTGGTGTGCGATGTCTGTGGAGTCATCGGAGTGTGCGGGGACTGCTGATTCGGTGTGGGAACGATCCCCGTGGGTTGGCCTTGTGATGGTGCCGGGGTCGTTTGTATCGCGGCCGGTGGTGTCGTCAACGGCAGAGTGCCGCGAGTGCTCAGCAGCGTACCTTCCATATCGTCATCTGGATGCGCCGGTGGATGTCCTTGGCTTGGAGCCGTTGCCGCAGCGGATACCGGTGCCGCGACCGGGGGTGCGGCTGTGGTCGCTGAAGAAACCGGCGTCGGAGCCGGAATCACCGGCTGGACCGGTTGTTGTCCGGTTTGCGAATGGAACGGCTGTGGCACCTCCGGGTGGCCGGGAATGCGCGGTGTATGGCCGATGGAGCCCAGTCGGGTTTCATCGTCGAATTCGTCGCTCATGGGATGATTGCTCCTTGCTGTTGGGTGATCATGGTCGGGATGCGTTGCTCCTTGGTCGACGGCGTACGCCATGCCCTGAGTCCCAGGGCTTGGATCTGCTGTCGATGCTGGAACAGTGTCATGGGGGGAGACAGGGGCCGATTCCCGTCTCGCCGTGTTCACGGTAACCGTGCCTGCGAGTGCCTTGCTCGTCCTGTTCGATCGGACATTCCGACTTGTGCTGGGCGTTACGCCGAGAGTTGTGCTCGGGTTCTTGCTGGGGTTTGCGATGGGACTCGTGCTCGGGCTCGGTGTCGGGTCCGGCTGCGCGGGCGGCTGGTATCTGTTGGCATCTTTCAGGCGCTCACCACCGGTCTCATTGCTCAATGCCGGGTCGTCGCCGACCACGCGCGCCTTCCAGACATAGTCGGCTCCCGTCGGGAGTATGTTGTTGACATTGAGCGTGCGATCGGAGGGTGTCCACGGGACATCGTACGACTTGCCTTCTGCTGTGAAGGTGATCATGGTTTTGCCTGACTGCCCGTACATGTTCACGGTTCCGCCGGTGATGTCGATGGTGTCCGTATCGGTGCTGCTCCAGCGCAATTGTGGTGCCTGGATGCCTGCTTTCTGCTTGTTCACATAGACAGGGGAGGCGCTGCCTTCGGTCGGTTTGCTTGTCACGCCCTTGAACCGCTGCATCACGCTGGCCGAAGTGCAGGACTGCCATGGGGCCATCATGAAATCGTGCGACCGTTCGGACGCCCCTGCCTCATAGGGATCGAACCCGTTTGCGTGTACGGTGTGCCCGTCGGCGTGCCCCTGCATCTTCCATGTGACCGTGCAGATGCCGTTGTCGCCGGAAACGGAGACGCGTTCCGGCTTCTCCACGGTGTACCGCGGGGTGAAAGTCACCTTGGCGCGGCCGCTTCGCGTCGCCTTCTTGCCGATGACAATCGCTTCGACGACGTATTCCTTTGTGTTGAGATTACGCTCCGGGATATCGAAGGATTCCGATCCGGAGCAGGACATCGTCATGGTGACGTCTCCAGACAGTTCAATGGACTTGCATCCCGCGTTGCGTGTATTGCCGACCGATTCGACGGTGACGGTTCCGCGCGTGTCATCATTGGTCAATGTGACGGCCGGGGCGTCCGGCTTGCCCCAGGGCTTCGCATCGCCGGACTGCTTGGAAGGCTGGCTCCAGTTCACGTTGTTGTGCGATTGCACGGTAGCCTTGTAGGATGCGCCGTCGACAATCGTGTTATTTTCGATGGCGAAGGTGACGCTGGTGCCGGTCGTTTCAACGGGGGCGGGTGCGTTCGTGCCGCTCAGCGTCACCCGGTACTTGTCAATCGCGGAGAAATCGCCGTTCGGGGCTTTCCACGTGACCGTGACAGTGTATTCACCCGCTTCGGCCGTCACATCTGTCGGCGCGTCCGGCAGTTTGTCGGGTGTGCTTTCCACGGCGTTGGATTCCTTCGACCAGCCGACCTCGTTCTTCGCCTGCACCTTGAACGTGTAGGTTCTGCCGTTTCTCAGGCCGTCCACCGTACATGAGGTTGCCGCGCCGCAGGATTTCTGGCCGGAACCCTCGCCACCCCAGATGACCCGATATTCGGTGATTGGGCTGCCGTTGGCCGATCCGGCCGTCCAACTCAAATCGACTCTGCCATCCTGCGGTTTGCCCGAAACCGCGGACAGGAGCGGCGCATCGGGCTTGTCCGTCACGGAAACGTTGATGGTCCCGGTCGCTTCGCGGTCCTTGACTTGGGTGGCGTCGCGCACGGTGACAATCACCCTGTTCGTGCTTGCGCCGATGTCTAAGGCCGCCTTGATGGAAACCACGCCGTCGGGCGAACAATCTACGGTGAACTTCGCGTTCTTGTCTGAAACGCAGCCGGTTACGGTCAAAGGGGTGTCCGGGAACGGGTTGAAAGCGTCGGACAGCATATGCACCTGCCTGACGGATCCGGTTTTGATGGTTATCGCCTTGTCGCCCAGACGCGCCAACGGTCTGGTGGATGAGGTGACGCGCACCGTCAGGCCGGCGTTGACTGTGCCTTTCGCATAGGCGATTGCAATCGGCACATTGACGGTGGTGCCGGCTGTGACGGTTTTGTCCGCGGACACGGTCAGTTTGCCGGTCGAACTCACCTTGGCGGTGACACCGTTGGTGCTCGCCCCACCGGAATACGTGTATTGCTTCTCGTCATCGTATAATCCGGATGCCGAATGGGTCAGCGCTTTCAAGTCGATGGTTGAAGCGCTTTCGCCGGCCACCACATCGATTGTGGAAGAGGAGAAGGTCGGTGCGGGCACGTCACGTCCGATCACGGTGATCGGCAGGGTGAGCACCGCGGAATTGACGATTTTCACGTTGTCGTTCTTGCCGCGTTTGCCGTCCGTTGCGGTGAAGGTGATGGAAGCTGGACCGGCATAGTCGCAGGGCGCGGTGAACCGTAGCGTTTGTTCGTTGACGTACTGGTTGTCGTCCGCGGCTTTTGTGGCGCTCACCGAATCCGCGCCGTCCACGTAGGCGGTTTTGCCTGCGCCCACACGAACATAATCGGCGATGTCGATGGTGATGGTCTCACGTGCGTTGACTTTCAACGTGGGGGCTTTCGGACGCAGGGTGGGCGGGAAGACGCCGTACGCCGGCACTTGGATGAACGCGGTGGATGTGATGCTGTACGTCGTGTTTGTCACGGTGTACGGGACCGCACGCGTCTCGTCGGTCAGCTCCACGGTGATGGTGGTGGAATCCTTGTCACCTTTGACATGAGCATGATCTGCGACGGAGGGGTCGACGCCCACGGTCAGCTCGTCGGCGGTTCCCGAGGGATTGGCGATCCACTGCGAGACATCCACGTCCACGGATTTCTTGTCGATTGTGGCGGCTGCGGGAACGCGGTAATCGTAAGCGGTCGGAGGATCGATGGGGGCGTTCGCGTCGACGTTCACCGTCAGGGTCGCGGTGTCGGACAGGCCGGCCTTGTTCTTGACCGTATACGCCACGTAATAGGTGCCTGCCTGTTTCGGCGTGGTGAAAGTGAGCATACCGTCGATGACGGTGATGCCGTTGATGCCTTGCGATTCGACGTGTTCGGCGACCGTGAGGTCCGTGTTATCGCCGCAGATGTCGTTCTGGGCTACTGGTACGGTCGTCGCCGTATTCGGGCGCAGGGTGATTTCGTCATCGCGCGCGTACACGCCGGAATCGGAGCCGGAGGAGAAGACACCCACGTGGATTTGCGCGGTCGCCCGCTGTCCGGTCCAATCCTCCACGGCGTAGGAGAAGGTGTCGGTGCCTGACGAATCGGCGTACGCCTCATACACCAGGTATGTGGCGCCCACTTCGGTGATGCGGCCGAGTTTTGGCGCCTTATTGCCCAATCCGAGCAGTTGCACGTCGTCACCGTCAGGGTCGATACCGGTTAGTGCGATTGGAATCTGGACTTTCCTGCCTGCTGCCACTTGGGCTTCCACATCCGAGGGGGTTGGAGCAGCTTTGTCGGCGGCATCCTTGCGGTGCACATCAATGGTGATGGTGGCGGAGGCTGTGTTGCCCAGATTATCTTTGACCGTGTATGTGACGGGGTAGGACCCGGGCTCTCCCGTGGCCTGATAACGTACGGTGTTCCCGGAGACGAACACCAGGCCCTTGAACGTGGCCTTGTCGACCTGCAGGTTGTCTTGCAGTTTCACTGTGATCCCGTCCGAGTAAGTCACATGGTCGAGCACGTTTACGGACACGATGCCGCCGGTCCTCACCTGCGCTGTGACGTTCTCGGCTTTCGGCACGGAGTTCGATCTGGTCAATGCGGGCGGTTGCAGGATGATTATGCCGGTCGAAGATCCGGCTGCGTTGGCCACGGTGTATGCCAATTGCACCGGTTCGGTCGGCACTTGGCGGGCGGTGATGTAGATTCGCTTGTTGCCCACAATACCGGTTTTGATGCCGCTGTGCGTGTCCGCGGCGACGCTGGTTACTGACAGGACGCCGCCCAACGGGTCGACATCGTTGGTCAGCGGCTCGACGATTGCGATGTTATCCGCGCCCAGTAGAGCCATATCGTTCGCTGCAACCGGCTTGGCGGCATCGCCGGTCACGGCCTGCACCTCCACCCGAACGAGACCGGTCGCCGGGATGGTGCCTTGGGCGATGATGTACGGCACATAGTAGGTGCCCGGGCTTGACGCGCTGAACGCAATCGACATATCCGCCGCGTTCATGGTGGCGGATACACCGGGCACGGATTCCACCGAGGTCAGTTGGGCGGGCTCCGCGCTTGTGCCATGCACATACTGCTTGAGCGCGATGGTGGTGCGGGTACCGGGCGTGGTCTGCCTAGCCACCGGGTCAATCACGGCGGCGAGCGTGTTCGCCGGTTTCACCGAGAAATAGATCATTCCCGTACCGGTCTGCTTCCCGTCCGACACGGTGACTTCGATGCCCGCGCGTCCTGAGGACACGGAACCGGCGTTGAACACAAGTTGGCCGTCGGCTCGCGTGGAGACAGTCACCTGATCGGTGTTCTGCGGCGACGCCGAAACCAAGGTCAGCGGGTCCCCGTCGGGGTCGGAGAAGCTTTCCAACGCATTGGCAGTGTAGGAAGCCCCCTGTTCGACGTCGATTTCCGGGGGAACATCGGTCTGCTGCGGGGCCCGGTCCTCGCCGTCGGTGAGGTTTAGGGACACGTTCGCGCTGGCGGTCTGGCCGCGTCCGTCAGAAATCTCATAGCTGAACGTCACTTCACCCGCCCCTGCGGCCGAGGCATCAAGTTGCAGGTACCGTCCGTCATATACGGGGAAGACCGAGACATTCGCACCGTCGGGCGCGCTGACCGAATCGATGTGCAGCACCGAGCAGTCGGTCTGCTCATCGTTACGCAACACGTCGAGGATCTGCTGCGATCCGGTGCGCGCACCGAACGCATCCTCCTGCGCCCTGATCTGCCCTGACTGGGAGGAGCAGCTCTTGCTGAAATGACGCTGATTGCTGGCGCTGTCGTTGTTGCGCTCCTGCTGCTTGGATTCCTTGGTTTCCACCTTGTTCCACTGGATTTTGATGACTTTGGCGGAATCCTGCGGGTTCCACACATTGCCGTTGATTACGTCGTTGAGCACTACCAGACGATGGTTGGTGCGGAAGACGAGTTGCGAGGTGGGGTCGATGGATTCCAGCGATGAGTATGTCGCTCCCTTCCCGTTTGCATCGCATGCACCGACATAGTTTTCTGCCCGCTGCGCCCACGCCGCGAAGACGCATCCGCCGGTCGACACCGGTCGTGCCGCGTCGCCCTTGCCCGCTTTCGGCAATGTGTTGACAGCACCGGAATGTAGATTGACCAAGGCGAGGCCGCGCGGGGTCGCCGCCGCTACCCAGCCGCTCTGCTTGCCATCGGTGGGTGGGGCCTGTAGCGTCACCTTACCTTGCAAGCCAATGTCGGCGTTTCCTTTCGGCCAGAACACCTTACCATTGCCGGCGACGACCGGCGTGCCGCCGATGACCGTGAACGATTCAACCCCCGTGGCGTTCTCGATTCGAGCGACCTTACTCGGCGAGCCATGCGGGACGTCAACGCTCAACACCGCATGATCGGACGGGCGATACCCGTACGCGACACCATCATGGGTCACAGCGATCGCACCTGAGGAACCGAGTTTCATAGTCGGACTGCCGCTTGTCGGGTTCACCGAGGCGATATCGGAGGCAGAACCCACCCATACATTCCCCGTTTTCGTGTTGATAACCGCCGCCGTCTTTCCGCCGATTACGGTTTCCATATCGGCGGTGATGCTGGTGTTTCCGTGTACGCTTACTGTGGAAGCCGCGATATTGCTCGCTTTTGTTCCCTCGGCAATCACGGTGTCGCCATCGTGCTGGGCTATGTCGAAACGTGCTGCCGTCGAAGCGACACCGGCATCGGCATCCCGGTTCTTCACGTTGAACCGCGCGGCCTTATGGTCCTTGAGCGAAGTGACCCATACCGTGCCGTCATCAAGCTGCACGTGCGGCTGTGTCACCGAACTGACAATGACGCAACCGGCGACGATGCCAAGCAACAGAACCAGCATGACGACCGGGGTAATCCACCGCCGGTTGCCGGACGGTACCAGCCGGCGCGTCATGGCAGGGAAACGCTTCCGCATCTCGTTGGGCGGCGGCAACGGTTGACGTTCGACGAAATTGCTGCTGCTCATATCCTGGCTCTTCCTTGGACGTGAAATGTGCTGTGTTCTTGTGCTCGCGATTACGGTCTGATGGCGCATGCCATCGCGGGGGTGTCGGACATCCGTCTGTCCGCGCGGATCAGACTCACCTTGATGCAAGTCTGTGCTTCACCGGACGGGTCGATGGCAATGGAAGTCGACGACGTCAGCGCGCTTCGCGAACTCGCACGTTCGCCCGTGCCGCCCACAAGCGACCACGCGTATGCGTCGCCATCCTGGGGATCGGGATTGGTCCACGAGAACGTCGCTTTGGTGCCGGCGGCGTTGTACGCGCCGGAAAGACCGCGCACTTGGGGGACTGAGCCTGCAACGACCCCCGAATCAGGGACATTCCCGTTATCTTGCCCCGAAGTCTTGCCACCGGGGCCGCTGCCCGAGACCTGCACGGCGCGGTCGTCTGAGGTTGTATCCATATGCGGGGCGATCAGGAAAAGGAATCCCGACGCAATCGCGACGATTGCGGCAAGGGCGACCAATGCGATGACAAGCGGTTTCGTCCGTGATGTGCCGCGGCGGGACGATTCGGCAGTCGTCGGCGTTGCCGTCGTGGTCAGGCGTGCGTGCGCGGCGAGGTCCGTGGGGATATCCGCCTCGCCCTCGATTGTCGTACGCTCGGCATGACCATACATTTCCAGTTGCACGCGTTGCATGGCACGGGCGAATTCCAGCGCCGAATAATACCGGTCCTCGGGAGCCGGGCTCATCGCCTTGTGCAACACGCGCTCAACGGGGGCGGGAATGTCCGGACGGTGGAATGCCGGCAACGGCTTTGCCAAGATGATGGCCTGCAACCGTTCCACCCGTTCCTTCCCGCGGAAATCGCCCAACTCGTCGACGAACGCGTATTCATACGGGGATTGCCCAGTCACCATAGCGAGCAGTGTGGCACCTAGGGAATAAATATCGGACGCCTCATTACCGCCTCCGCCGTTGGCCAGTACCTCGGGCGGTGCCCAGGCAACGGTGAATCCCACACCGGGGCCTCCATAGATGGTGCCCGCGATACCGAAATCAGCGAGCATGGGTATATGTTGCGCGTTGATGAGTATGTTGCTTGGCTTGATATCGCGGTGGATAATGCCTTTACGATGTGCGGTGAACAGTGCGCTCGCCAGATCGATACCGATGGTGAGCATCTGGTCTGCGGTGAGTCTGTCATGTTCAAGGAAGGCCTTGAAATTGCCTCCCGAGGCGTACTCGAACACGGTGTATCCGTGTCCGGTCGCGGTGATGCCGCTTCCGTAAATGGACAGAATATGCGGGTGCGTGCAGATCCGTCCCATGAAATCAGCTTCGGAACGCAAACGATTCGCCGCCTGTGAATCCATCCGCTGCTTGCTGATCTTGATGGCGACCTGGCGATTCGGGACATGCTGACGGTACAGGTACACGTCGGCTTCCGAGCCTGATCCAAGCTGCATGATGGGTGAGTAGCCAGGGATGCGCCCGACTGCGTGTTCCGTGATGCCCGTTTGGGCCGCTTGGTTTGTCCGAAAAGCCTCGATGGTTCGGTGTGTTTGCATGCTCTTTGCACTCCACGACGAATACCAAGCCTCGGCATCCGGCCTTGCAACAGGTCGCTCGTGTGGGCCGCCAAGTGACAGCGGTGCACTGATAGTCATGACAGTTCCCCCTACAATTGTGCATACATTGTCCCCCATGCGCGTTGGTGTTCGCGCGAATGTATTGGTCGAAATCGTATCCTGTGCCGAGGATCGCAATGTCACGTCTCGCCGGTAACGAATTGCCTTCTGACGCGAAGCAATGATTCTGGAAAACGGCGATGTTCTGCGTCGTCAAACGTTTCACTTCATCTGTTCGCGTTCGTGTCTATCGGCTGGACGGGCTCTTGATTTCCCTGAAACGGAGCGGTGCCCGTATGTTGAGACGGCGTGTCGGACGCGTGCATAAGTGGCGCGTATAGGGAATGACAATGCGTGATTGGTGCTACTGAGGTATATTCATGAGCATTGATGCCGCCGACAATCGGCTGACATGTATAGAAGGACAACGGAGACTGGTGGTCGGATGGTCGGTGATGGCTGGTCGGTGATGACAGTCACGGCGCATGGAGGAAGAATATGGGCAATCCAAATATGATGTCGCCGGTTGGCCGCGGTGGACTGATGCCGCACGATGAACGGATGCCATCCGGCGGCCAAGTACCGGGGCAACTCGGTTCGTCCGGTCAGCTGCCGTATCCACAAGGGCGGCATGTACAGTCGCCGTCTCCGTACGGGTCGTATTCGCAGCAATCTGCGATGCCATCAGTGTTGCAACAGCCGGGTCCGTCGGCGCAATCTTCCTCCCGCCCGGGTACATCCACGCCATCGATGCCGAGGTATGCTCAGGCCCCGCAACAATCTCCTTGGCTGCAGCAGTCGGCGGTTTCCGGGCAATCACAGCCTTTGCAACAATCGCCGATATCGCAGCAACCACAACCCATGCAACGGTCACCTTGGTCGCGGTAAGTTCCACAGCAAGTCCCGCAGCAAAGCGGACCGTATAGCGATTCCAATCCTGCGGCTGGTGTGGCGGCGACTGAATCACAGGATCATCGTTTCGACCTGCTGCCCAATCGAATCGTCAATATCGTGTTCAGCGTCGTATCGTTGTTCATCATGTTCCTGCCCGGCCTTTCTTGGGGTGTTGGTGCCAGTGGTCTGCGCGGCAAGCTCATATTGGCAGTGGTGCTGCTTGTGGTCGGTGTGGTTGGAATCAGCCGATATGCCGCCCATTTGGTGGTACTGGTCGGCATATCGGCTGATTCCAATCTGCGTGAGAGTACGTCTGTGTGAAGATTGGCTCGCACAGTGGCGGTTTGGGCGGTCGCGGGAGAGCTGATTTGGCAGCGTCAGATGTCGTTGTGTGAGGATTTACTCACACACTGACGGTTTGGGGGCTGTGATTGGCTGGTTTGTCGGTCCGGGGGAGTCGTTGTGTGAGGATTCGTTTGCGCGGTGGCGGTTTGGACGGTCGGGGATAGTTGGCTTGGTGGCGTTGAGGGTCGTTGTGTGAGGATTGACTCACACGGTTGGGCATCGAATCAGTCATGAATCCCGTCTCTTGCGGGACCAATGTGGGGACTTCGCGCGTTCTACAAACTGGTTACGCTAACTCCTTTGCCGGCGTAGCCAGTTTGTAGAAAGAGAGCGGATGGGTGATTGCAGCGGTGCAATGGGTCGGTGAGTTGTTGGATGAGTTGTTGAGCGGTTCGGCGTCAATCCGTGTATCTCCTGACATACGCGAACCGTCTGATTGGCTTGCTTGGCGGCTGATTCCCGAGGCATTTGCCGGATTGCGCGTGCCCCGACATACGCAACTCGGCAAATGCTGCGCGCCAGTGCCGAACCGTCAGTTTTCTGTCGTGTTTTGTATGTGGTGACATGCTTGATGTGGAGTTCATCCGCCGCGCGAACCTTGCCACGTGAACCCCAGCACAATCAAGCACAATCAAGCACAATCAAACGCAATCAAACGCAATCAAACGCAATCAAGGCGCAGCACAACACCGTCATCAAGCCCCAATCAAGCCCTGATTAAGCGTCGACGCCGACTGCCTCGCTGACGTGCTCGAACCCGTCCCGGCGCAACAGCTCAGCGAGTCCGCGCTTGAGCACCGTGATCTGCTGTGGTCCGCGATACATGAGCGAGGAGATGAACATGACTAGGCTGGAGCCCGCGCGGATCTTCTCGTACGCCTGCTTGGGGGTAAACACGCCGCCGATGCCCGCGATGGCGAAGCGGTCGCCGTACTCGCGGTAGGCCTGCCGAATCATCGCGTTGCTCGCGCGGTAGGTCGGCCCACCGCTCAGTCCACCCTTCCACATCGCTGGTATCTCCATACCGCTGCGGTCCTTCTGCAGGTTTGCGATGCTGACGCCCTGCACATTGTGTTCCGCCAGCACGTCAAGCAGCTCGCGGAATTCGGGCCACGTCTTGTTCAGCGGCATCTTGACCAGCACCGGCTGCGGGCGGTCAATCTTGTCCAACGCGCTGAACAACCGGTCGAGGTTTTCCGGCTCTCCGAACGGTTCGCCGACATAGGTGTTCGGGCAGGAGATGTTGATTTCAATCATCGCCGTGTGCCCAGCCGCTCGGCGCATCGACGTGCAGTAGTCTTCGATGCCTTCGTCGATGTCTCCGCACAGTTTGTCGTTCGTCCGCGCGATGGACACGGACACTTGCATACTTTTCGCCTTGTCCCATGCGCGTTCGGCCCGCGGAATAACCCGTTCGCTGCCGTCGTTGGCAAGCCCGACATGGACGATCATCGAATCGTATTCCGGCAGCCGGTGGAACCATGGCTTCGGATTGCCCGCGCACGGGCGTGCGGTGGTCGAGCCAACCGTTTCAAAGCCGAATCCGGCGTTGTCGAGCAGCACCGGCATGTCGCAGTTCTTGTCGAGACCGGCGGACAGGCCGAAGGGGTTATCGAAATGCACGCCCATCACATCGGTTTCGAGAATCGGGTCGGTGTAGTCGAGCATTTCGCGCAACAGCCACATGAGCGGCGGAATATTGCGGGTGACACGGCAGAATTCAATCATCTGGTCGTGTGCAACGTCAGGTGTGTGGTTGAACACGAAGAACGGCTTGACGATGTGCTTGTAGCCGAAAGTGAAAAGGTCGGTAGTCGCCTTGTTGACGGCGTCGTGCAACGGCTGTTCGGAAACGTGACTCATACCTCATATTGTGGCACTGTTGTCAGCGTGTTCGCAACAAACGCGGGTACAGTGAACACAGAGTCCAATTGGGGCTAGTGGCGTCAAACGGCTTGAGGCGGCACATACGGCTTGCAGTCGTTTGACGTGGCATGAAGTGATGAAAAAACGACGTGAAGCAGCTTGAAAGGGGAGTCATGACAGCATCTGCGAGTGGAACCGGCATGGCGGGGGACGGCGTGTGCGTGGTGATGCCGACATATAACGAGCGCGAGAACCTCCGCACGACCCTGGATGGTGTGTTCGCCTACAATCCGGATGTTGACGTGCTGATCGTCGATGACGCCTCCCCGGACGGCACGGGTGAGCTCGCCGATCAGATGGCACAAGACAATGGGCGTATCCATGTGCTGCACCGCGGGGGCAAAGGCGGCCTGGGGCCGGCATATCTGGCTGGGTTCGCATGGGCGTTGGATCGCGGGTATGCCGTGGTATGCGAGATGGATATGGATGGTTCGCACCGCCCACAGGATTTGGCGCGCATGCTCAAGGTGATGCGCTGCGATCGTAGCGTGGATCTGGTAATCGGCTCGAGACGTGTGCCGGGCGGGCGTACGGAAGGATGGCCGTGGTATCGCGATTTGATTTCCAGGGGCGGGTCATGGTATGCGCGCAGGATGCTGGGGTTGGGTGTGCGCGATATGACCGCCGGGTTTCGCGCGTACCGGGCCGATTTGCTCAGACATATGGATTTGCGGTCCGTTGAAGCGAACGGCTATGTCTTCCAAATTGATATGACTAGGCGCGCCGCGGCAGTCGGCGGCAGGATTCTCGAGGTGCCGATCGTCTTCCCCGAACGTCGCCGTGGTGTGTCGAAGATGGATTCGGCGATTGTCGTTGAGGCGATACGGAATGTCACCTTGTGGGGGATTGCGCGGATACGTTCTGCCCATGGCCGTCGTGCCGATTAGCGGATCGACTGGCGGGTGCCGACTGGCGGGTGACGCGCAGCAGGCGACACGCTGCGGGCGACACGCCGATGACCACAACGAGGATGCGTTCGTTTATGTTCATCTTGCTTACGGAAGGTGCGGAAAACTTAGCGTTTTTGTGAGTTTTCATGATGTTGTCGAGCGTTATCCGCTCAATGCTGTCACTTGTGTGCGCAATTGTGTGCGATAATGTTCATATGATTTCGTCACAACGTCAGCATCTGATTCTCAGCAGATTGCGCACTCGCGGTGCGGTGCGCATCACCGCGCTGTCCAAAGAGCTCGGCGTGTCAGCCATGACCGTACGCAGGGACATCGCCGAACTCGCCGACAAGGGCCTGCTCAAACGCGTCCACGGCGGCGCAGTGACCACCAGCACCCTGCTGAGCGAACCTCTGTTCTCCGTAAAATCGCAGATGGACATCGGCCTCAAGGACGCCATCGCACAGGAGGCAGTCAACTACGTCTCCCCGGGCGACGTCATCGCCATCGGCGGCGGCACCACCGCCTACGTGTTCGCACAGCACCTGCTTGAATCCCAGCAGTCCAGCGGCATCACCATCCTCACCAACTCAATTCCCGTCGCCGAACTCGTCCAGGCGCTCGAATCCAAGGATGTCGAGGTGATTGTCACCGGTGGCGTCATCACCCGTTCCAACTCCCTGGTCGGGCCGATTGCGGACAAGGTCGTGCAATCCCTGCGCGTGAACACCGTGTTCCTCGGCACGCATTCGGTGTCCATTCCGCGTGGCTTCCTCATGCCGAACTCATTGGAAGCGGCCACCGACATGGCGATGATGGATATTGCCGACCGGACGATTATCCTCACCGACCACACCAAATGGAGCAGCACCTCGCTGTCCCTGTTCGCCAACTTCGACCAGGTCGACACTGTGATCACCGATGACGGGCTCGACCCTGATTCCGTCACCAAAACACGCGAACTGGTCAAGGAACTCGTGCTCGCCAAACAGGGCGAGTCGGACGAATCAGTACGTTCGCCCCGCCGGATACACCCGAACGAGAACGGCGTGGTCGCCGAACATGTCGGGGCGCATGCTGCCGCGGGAGGCCCGGGATATCCCGATTCCGTCGATGACGAGTATGACCTTCCTGCGGATCGTGAACCTCGCGGCAGGCAGACGAAGGCCGGACGGACAACGGGAACGCCGAGGCCGGTCGGCAAGTAGCAGACAACCACAACCAGACCCGGCGGCGAGCAGCGCAGCCCGTCGCCGCGACAGAGACGCAACGCGGCGCATTCAGTCTTGGCGACGCATGCGATTCTGTTGTGAAAGAAACAGACAACATAAGCTCAACCGTCCAACAAAGGAGACGACATGACCACCCAATCATCCCAATCGGCCCAGCAGACGCCGGCATGGCAGTACTATCAGCCCGGCGCATACGCGAGCGCCAACATCCGCATCACACCGACCACCCTCGCCGACGGACGCGACTTCTTCTATCTCGATGACGACCCTGAATACGTCAGCGGCAAGAAGACCCGCGAACTGCATGACCCCCGCCATCTCGCCTACCGTTTCGCGCCTCATCTGGACGCCGACGGCAACGAGGTGCCGTACGCTGCACCGCAGATGCGCCGCGACCCGCTGACCGGCGACTGGATCCCCATGGCCACTGCGCGCATGAACCGGCCGATCACCGCCGGTCCGGGGGCCACTGCGAAGGGCAACCCGCTCGCCGCGCGCAAGCCGGGTGACCCGTATCAGGACGGCGAAGTGCCGGATACCGATTACAACGTTGTCATCTTCGAAAACCGTTTCCCCTCGATGGTGCGCGTGCCCGGCGTGCCTGACACGGTGACGAATGTCGACGGCAACCCGCTGTGGCAGCAGAAAATGGCCGGCGGCAGGTGCGAGGTTATCTGCTTCGACCCCAACGAGCATGGTCTGCCCGCCGATTTGCCGGTGCGCCGCCTGCGCACGGTTGTCGAGGCGTGGGCCTTCCGCACCGCCGAGATCTCGCATATCGACGGTATTGAGCAGATTTTCCCGTTCGAGAACCACGGTCAGGAAATCGGCGTCTCGCTCGCCCATCCACACGGCCAAGTTTACTGCTACCCGTTCATCGCGCCGAAGCTGGAAACTGAACTGCAGCACACCGAGGCATACCACGAACGTACCGGCGGCAACCTGCTGCGCGACCTCATGAACGCCGAAATCGAGGCGGGGGAGCGGATCGTCATGCGCAACCACAGCTGGGTAGCCTACGTGCCGGCGGCGGCGCGCTGGCCGTTGGAAGTGCATGTCGTCCCAGTGCGCGACGTGCTCACCATCGACGAGCTTGACGACCAGGAGCGTTGGGATTTGGCACAGATGTACTCCACGTTGCTCAAGCGTGGCAACGCCTTCTTCGACAAGGGCGACGGCAAGGGCATGGATCTGCCGTACATCGCCGCATGGCATCAGGCGCCGATCCATGATGCCCGCCGCGCGAACTACCGGCTCAACCTCCAGTTCTTCTCCTTCCGCAGGGCGGCCAACAAAATCAAGTATTTGGCCGGCTCCGAATCGGGGATGGCGGCATGGGTGTCCGACACGACGCCGGAACTCATCGCCAAGCGCTTCCACGAACTCGGGCCGATTGACATCGACGACTGAACATGTATCGGCTGGCCGTGCGGCGGCTGACCAGGCATTGGCGTGCGGAACGTCGGTGGGCCTGGACCAGCTGCCGGTGGACAGCACAGCGGCACATCAGCGCAACATCATTCGAAAGGAATAATCATGACAACACCAGACCAGCAGCATGCAACGCAGGATGCCGCCGGAAGCATCCCGTTCATCGACGCGATGGGCGACGCGGAAGGCGCCGCCGCAGCCCGAGAGCTGTTCGAACAGGCATACGGTGAGGCGCCGGCAGGTGTGTGGGCCGCTCCGGGCCGTGTGAACCTAATCGGTGAGCACACCGACTACAACGCCGGCCTGTGCCTGCCCATCGCGTTGCCGCACCGCACGTATATCGCACTGAAACCGCGCGAAGACACGAGTGTGCGTGTGGTTTCCGATGTCAGCCCCGACAAGGTCGCACAAGCCGATTTGGACGGTCTCACAGCCGGAGGCGTCGACGGGTGGGCGGCCTACCCGGTTGGTGTCGCATGGGCGCTGCGTGAAGCCGGATTCGGGCAGGTCGAGGGCTTTGACGCGGCCTTCGCCTCATGCGTGCCGCTCGGCTCCGGGCTGAGCTCCTCCGCCGCGATGACCTGCTCGACCGCCCTCGCCCTGGATGACGTGTACGGGCTCGGCTTCGGCTCAAGCGATGCGGGACGCATCACCCTGATCAACGCGGCCATCGCCGCGGAAAACGATATGGCGGGCGCCTCCACGGGCGGGCTTGACCAGAACGCCTCCATGCGATGCACGCCGGGGCACGCTCTGCTGCTGGACTGCCGGCCTGGCCTGAGCGCCCTTGAAAGCGTGTCCCAGCAGGCATTCGACCTCGACAAGTATGGGCTCGAACTGCTGGTCGTGGACACGCAGGCCCCGCATCAGCTCAACGACGGGCAATACGCCCAGCGCCGCGCCACCTGCGAACAGGCGGCTGCCGGACTCGGGGTGGAGAACCTGCGGGTGATCGCCGACCGGGTCAACGCTGCCGACGACCCCGAGGCCGCGCTTGCGGACGTTCTCGGCAAGCTCGATGATGACGTGGAGCGCCGGCGTGTACGTCACGTCATCACCGAAATCGGCCGTGTCGGACAGTTCGTCGACGCATTCGCGGCAGGGGATATCAAGCGTGCCGGCGAACTGTTCAACGCCTCCCACGATTCGCTACGCGACGACTACCAAGTCACAGTGCCGGAGCTCGATGTCGCAGTGGACACCGCGCGGGCCAACGGCGCGTACGGCGCCCGCATGACCGGCGGCGGCTTCGGCGGCTCCATCATCGCGCTGGTAGACAAGGGACGCAGCCGTGAAGTCGCGCAAAAGATTGCCGACGCGTTTGCAGTGCATGGATTCCACCAGCCTCGGGCGCTCGCCGCGGTCGCATCCTCTTCGGCGCACCGCGTCGACTGATACAGATCGACTGACACGGGGAACGTCAGCAAGGCCGAGATGCCCGGAACGGACCGTCGGCAACAATGCCGAGTTCGTTTCGGGCGTCTGTTGTTTTATGTGTCCCGCTTCAGGCGTCGTTGACCTGACGTCCGCTATTTTGCACAGCGAGTCGGCATCCTTCCGCCTTAGGCAAATCGTCCCGAAACGGACATTCCCGGCCCGATGACGTGTGCATTCCCTATACTTGAATCCATCTGGATACCATCGCACCGATTTTCCAAGGGAGATCCATGAACAAGGCAATCATCACCGTCGTAGGCCAGGACACCGTCGGCATTATCGCCCGCGTCTGCACGTATCTTTCCGGTCACCATGTCAACGTCCTCGACATCTCGCAGACCATCATCGACGGGTTCTTCAACATGATGATGATCGTCGATTACAGCAACGCCGACAACGAATTCGGCACCATGGTCAACGACCTCGACAAGCTCGGCGAGGAAATCGGCGTGCGCATCCGCTGCCAGCGCGAAGAGATCTTCACCAAGATGCATCGCGTCTGAGTCCAGTTATCACGCGGATCGCCGCACAAGAACGCAACCGAACGAATCGAAAAGGACAGACACGACCATGCTGAATATCATGGAGGTCCACGAGACCAACAAGATGATCGAGCAGGAGAAGCTCGACGTGCGCACCATCACCATGGGCATCAGCCTGCTTGACTGCGCGGCCGACACCGTGGACGAGGTGTGTGACAACATCTACCGCAAGATCACCACGTACGCCAAGGACCTGGTTTCCACAGGCGAGGCCATCGAGCGCGATTACGGCATTCCGATTGTCAACAAGCGCATCACCGTCACGCCGATTTCGCTGGTCGGAGCCAGTGCTTGCAAGAGCTCCGAGGATTTTGTGCGCATCGCCCATGCGCTTGACAAAGCCGCGAAAACTGTCGGCGTTGACTTGATTGGCGGATACTCCGCACTTGTTTCCAAATCCATGACGCCTGCCGAGGAGATGCTCATCCGCTCCCTGCCGCAGGCGCTGAGCGAAACCGACATCGTGTGCTCGTCGGTGAACGTCGGCTCCACCAAGACCGGCATTGACATGAACGCGGTTTACCTGCTCGGTCACATCGTCAAGGACGTCGCCTACGCCACCCGCGAGACCGACAGCGACGGCTGCACCAAGCTTGTGGTGTTCTGCAACGCGCCGGATGACAACCCGTTCATGGCGGGCGGCTTCCATGGTGTCACCGAAGGCGACGCGGTCATCAATGTCGGTGTTTCGGGCCCGGGTGTGGTCTCCCGCGCGCTTGACGAGGCCAAGGGTAAGGATTTCGAATTCCTGTGCGAGACCATCAAGCGCACCGCGTTCAAGATCACGCGTGTCGGCCAGCTGGTCGCCCAGGAGGCGTCGCGCCGGCTCGGCATCCCGTTCGGCATCATCGATTTGTCGCTTGCTCCGACCGCCGCTGCCGGTGACTCTGTCGGCGAAGTGCTTGAGAAATGCGGGCTTGAGCAGGTCGGCGCGCCCGGCACCACTGCAGCGCTGGCCATGCTTAACGACCAGGTTAAGAAGGGCGGCATCATGGCGTCCTCGTACGTCGGCGGCCTGTCCGGCGCGTTCATCCCGGTTTCCGAGGACAAGAACATGATCGATGCGGCGGCGTCCGGTTGCCTGCGCATCGAAAAGCTCGAGGCGATGACGTGCGTGTGCTCGGTCGGCCTTGACATGATTGCGATTCCGGGCGATACCACGCCGTCCACCATCTCCGGCATGATCGCCGACGAGGCGGCCATCGGCATGGTCAACCAGAAGACGACCGCCGTGCGTGTGATCCCGGTCATCGGCAAGGGTGTCGGCGAATCCGCGGAATTCGGCGGACTCATGGGCTACGCGCCGATTATGCCGGTCAACACCGCCAGCTGCGAGGCATTCGTGTCGCGCGGCGGGCGAATCCCGGCGCCGATCCACAGCTTCAAGAACTGAACTGCTATAGAGGGTATCAGGTATCCCAAGTATTCTCGAGTAATCAAGGGTATTGGATGTGACCCGACGGGCCGCGTACCGGGATTGTCCGGTACGCGGCCCGTTCGCTATTCCGGCTGGTTGATAGTTGGTTGCTGGTAGCTGGTAGTTGGCGGCTGGCAATCGGTTACGGTGGTTGTCGGTTGTCGGTTGTCGGTTGTTGGTTGTCGGTCGTTGGTTGTTGGTCGTTGGTCGTTGGTTGTTGGCTGTCGTAACCGGTTACGGTGGTTGCTGCGTTGCGGGTAGCGGTGGTTGGCGTTTACGAACCCAGTTGGTGACAATCCACAATCTGATGACGCTGGGCGGTTCGTTAGCGTAGCCGGTTGATGTGAGTATACAAACTGGTTATGTCCACGGCCCGCTTGGCGTAGCCGGTTTGTAAGAGTATACAACTTGGTGACGTTTCGGGCGTGCTTAGCGTAGCTAGTTGGTGGAGATGGTTTGGGCGCGGTGCTTCTTGACCCCAACCTTCTGCCGACGCTGAGACACCATTTAGCGTCGGCAGAAGGTCGAGAGAGCGGCGGATTTCGCTGCGTGCCTGCGGAACATGTTGCGTTGACGGTGTGGTCGGCGGTTATCGTGGGCGGGACGGGAGAGCTTCGAAGAACCGACTTCTGATGCATAACATCCCGGTTTCTCGTGGGAGTTTAGCGCGGATGCGTCATTCTGTTGCTTTTCTCCCACAGATGGCTTTTGGTCGATTTTCGAGAACCCCAGGATTCCAACGTTCTCGATGGGAGATTATCCGTGGAGAGGGTGGATTCCGATAAATTCCCGCGGATTGTGCGGGAGGAAAGCAGCTGGCATGGCGATTTCGCTCGGACTCCCATCAGTGCCCAAGCAGGGGCAGTCTCCTTGCACTGGCGACGCCACTTCGAAGCGTCAACACGGCGGATGACGAACTGAGGATTGGGACGATTAGTCAAGCTCATGCAATTACGTGCTGGGCTTGTGTTGTTTTTATGGCGTGCTTCGCGCCGTTTTTTCTGCTTCGGGCCTCGATGAGATCGGCCCTCAGCGGCGCTACGAAATGGCCCACCGGGGCCATTTCGCTTACGCGCCGGGCTTATTTTGTGATTTTGTCGGCTTCGCCGGCTGTTTTTCTGCTTCGGGCCTCGATACAATCGGCCCTCAGCGGCGCTATCAAACACCCCAGTGGGGGTGTTTGATTTTACGCGCCGCCCTTGAATTTGAGTTGGCGCCAGGCTTCGTAGATGGCGATGGACGCGCAGTTGGTCAGGTTCAGGCTTCGCAGGCTCGGACGCATCGGCAGTCGCACCTGCTCGGCGACATGCGGGCCGAACATGATATCCGTCGGATCGGGGATATTGCCAGGCTCAGGGCCAAACAGCAGAATATCCGTCGGCCGGTACTCGACCTCCGTGTACAGCTTCGTCGCATGCGCAGTGAACGCGATGATCCTGGAATTCGGCATCGATTCAACCAGATTGTCGAAATCCGGATGCAGCACCACATGCGCCATGTCATGGTAATCCAATCCAGCGCGGCGCAACTTCGTATCATGCAGATTGAATCCAAGCGGCTCGACCAGATGCAGAATCGTCCCCGTCACCGCGCACAGGCGAATCGCCGACCCCGTATTGCCGGGGATACGCGGCGAGTAGTAGCACAGGTGCGGCGTGCTCGTCTCGGCTTTCGCCGCATCCTCAGCACTCATCATCGCATCCGTCACATTGATCGGATTGCCGTGCGCGTCGGTTACGAGCTCATCCGGCCCATAATTCGACTTGCGATACCCGTATTCGAACATCGACTCGACCTTCGCCTCCGGATTCGCCGACGAGCCGGCGTCCTGAGACTGCTGCGGATTGGCTTCATGTGTCATACGCTCCAACCTAACCCGTTCAACCGACAGCCGCGCGCGGCACATCATACATGCCCCGGTCGAATGCTAAGATACGGCACACGATGAACACCAACCGCCCCGACATTGAGCATACGCCAGACGCGCCACCCGGCCGCGCGAAGCCTGCCGCCACAGACCACGTGCCCCAAATCCGGCACACGCCTGAAATCCAGCGCGTGCTCACCTTGTGGTGGCACGCGAACGCCCGCGACCTGCCATGGCGATTCGGCCGCACCACCCCGTGGGGCGTCCTCGTCAGCGAAGTCATGAGCCAGCAGACCCAGATGAGCCGGGTCGTGCCCTACTGGACCGCGTGGATGCGCCATTGGCCGGACCCGGAAGCACTTGCCGCGGCATCCACGGCAGAGGTCATCACCGCATGGGGGCGCCTCGGCTACCCGCGTCGCGCTTTGCGTTTGCAGGAGTGCGCCCGCGAAGTCGCCACGCGATACGGCAACCGGCTTCCTCACAGTTACGACGAGCTGGTCGCGCTGCCCGGAATCGGCGATTACACGGCGAGTGCGGTCATGAGTTTCGCGTTCGGAGAGCGGATTGCCGTCATCGATACGAATATTCGGCGTGTCCTGTCGCGTCTGTTCGTCGGCGCGGAATCGTTGGGCGGGTCCACGACGGCGAAGGATCGGGATCTGGCTTCGCGCGTGCTTCCCGAAGATCAGACAGCCAGCGTCGTGTGGAACGAGGCGGTGATGGAGCTCGGCGCACTGGTGTGCACGGCGAAATCTCCGGCTTGTGAGACTTGCCCGGTTGCGTCGGTTTGCGCGTTTCTTGCGGCGGGCCGTCCGGGACTGGGACAGCGCCGGACTCGTCCCCGTCAGCGGTTCGCGGGCACGAATCGACAGGTGCGCGGCATCGTGTTGGCTGCGTTGCGTGCGCTACCTGCGGATGCCCCGGTATTGTCGCGTGCGCGGGTGGCGTCGTTGTGGCCCGACCAGACGCAGCTTGATGCGTGTGTCGCCTCGCTTGACGAGGACGGACTGATTGAAATCATTGGTGATGAAGGGATTCGCCTGCCCGCCGGGAGTGTCCGGAATGCTGATGCCGACGCGGACGCAGGTGCCGGTGCCGATGACAGTGCCGGTGCCGTTGGCAGCGCCGATGCCAGTGCGATCATCGAAACGCACGCCAATACTTCGCAATCTGACGCAACTTCGCAATCCGACGTAGCGTCCGCGTGACACGTCACCACTGGCATGACTACACTGGACCATATGTCATCGAGCAGCCAGCGCACTTCCAACAACCCGCGGAATCGCCGTCCCCGCCGCAAATTGTCCAAACGGCAGCGGCAGATCTATCGCAGGCGTCGCATTGTTGCGTTGATTGCGTTGATTGTCGTTCTTGCGTTGATTGCGTTTTGCGTGTACAGCCTCGGCCGGGGGATGATGGCGATTGATGCGTCGATCCGCCATGACGACCAGATGGCGCTGACTCGTTCGGCGGTACCGACGCCGATGCAGCAGAGCAAAGTCAAGGATTGTACGGCGTCCGATATCGATTTGTCGTTGCAGTCGGATTCCCAGACGGTTGCTGTCGGTGGTTCCATGAAATTCACAGCGACCATCAAGTATGTGCCGAAGGGCAAGAGCAGCTGCCTGATTGATGCTGCGGATGATTCGCGGGTGCTGACCATCAAGTCGGGAAGCGACACCGTGTGGCGGTCTGACGCGTGCGATGTGGATTCGCGCCAGCTGCTGCTTGCGGTGGGGGATACCGACACGCAGACGATGACGTGGAACACGAATCGTACCGGGGACTCGTGCGCCGACGACTCGACGCTGCCGAAAGTAGACGCCGGAACTTATACCGCGCAGCTATCGATGAAGGACCATCCGAAGATTGTGAGCAATAAGGTGACGATTACCGTCGGGTAGGCGGTTTGGATAGGCGGTGCCGGTCAGCGGAGTTGGGTTGGTTGCGCTGTGGATTGGCGGTGCTGGGCGGGTGGCGCTGGGTTGACAGTGGTGGGTTGGCGGCTTGTGGCTGGCGGTGCTGAATGGTGGTACTGAATGGGTGGCTTGATGTCGTCAGACGGTGCTGAATGGGTGGTACTGGGGATTCGCAGCGCGTGGCTGGACGGGCGGCGTTGGATGGTCCTTCCCGCCATCAATTTCAAACGTCCATCTATGGCGATACTAGGCGGTGGGTTGGCTGGGTGGCCCGTGGTTGTGTGAGGATTGGCTCGCATTCTGGCGGTCAGCGTGACGGACAGGCCGCTCCCGCTACTCCCGCAGCCGCTCATCGATCCCTCCGCCCCACTTCCGCCACTCCCGTTGCCATCCCCTCACTCCAGCAGCCGCCCATCACTCCCACCCCCCCCACCATCCCTGTCCACCCCCACAAGCGTGTCGCATTTGCGGCGCGCGCAATCATCGGCTAAACTATTGACTTTGCGTAAAGTGTGTCATATTGCGGGCATGCTGACAGTGAAGAAGCGCCCGCGAACAGCATATAGTGGCCGTCCGCCCGCGTTTCCGGGGAACAAACGACAAAGCGAGCGATAAGGAACGTCCATTGGCTGCTGAACAAGCTACGACGAACACCACCAAAGTCATCGCACGTGCCGACGAGCATGACATCAAACTGCACAAGGCGTCGGATCGCGTGAATTTCGGCTCCATCCGTGAGCCCATCGATGTGCCCTACCTGCTGGGCGTGCAGACCGACAGCTTCGATTGGCTGATCGGCAACGAGCGCTGGAAGAAGCGCGTTGAGGAAGACGAAAAGAACGGCACCAACACCGTGCCGCATGTTTCCGGCCTTGACGAGGTCTTCCAGGAGATTTCTCCGATCGAGAACTTCACCCAGACTATGAGCCTGACCTTCTCCGACCCGTACTTCGAGGAGCCGCGTCACACGGTCCAGGAGTGCAAGGAGAAGGATTACACCTATTCCGCGCCGCTGTATGTGAACGCTGAGTTCGAAAACGGCGACACCGGCGAGATCAAGAGCCAGACCGTCTTCATGGGCGATTTTCCGCTGCAGACCCCGCACGGCACCTTCATCATCGGCGGCACCGAGCGCGTCATCGTCTCGCAGCTCGTGCGCTCCCCGGGCGTGTATTTCGACCGCCAGCAGGACCGCACCTCCGACAAGGAGGTCTTCGGCGCGAAGATCATCCCGAGCCGCGGCGCATGGCTCGAGTTCGAGATCGACAAGCGCGACGTCCTCGGCGTGCGCGTGGACCGCAAGCGCAAGCAGTCCGCGATCGTGTTCCTCATGGCCATCGGTATGACCAAGCAGGAGATCGCCGAATCCTTCAAGGATTACCCGCTTGTGCTTGACGCGCTGGCGAAGGAAACCTCGATCAACACGCAGGACGAGGCCCTCGTCGACCTGTACCGCAAGATTCGCCCGGCGGACACCCCGACCCCCGAGGCCGGCAAGAACCTGCTGGATTCCTTCTACTTCAACACCAAGCGTTACGATCTGGCGCGCGTCGGCCGCTACAAGATCAACCGCAAGCTGGGCCTTGAGCGTGATTACAACGATCGCAGCCTGAGCCGCGAGGACATCATCGCCACCATCAAGTACCTGGTGACTTTGCATGCCGGCGACAAGACCTTCCCGGGCATGCGTGACGGCGAGCCGATCGATCTGCGTGTGGACGTCGACGATATCGATCACTTCGGCAACCGTCGTATCCGCCAGGTCGGCGAGCTGATCCAGAACCAGCTGCGCACTGGCCTGAGCCGTATGGAGCGTGTCGTGCGCGAACGCATGACCACCCAGGACGCCGAGGCCATCACCCCGCAGTCCCTGATCAACATTCGCCCGGTCAACGCGACCATCAAGGAGTTCTTCGGCACTTCCCAGCTGTCCCAGTTCATGGACCAGAACAACCCGCTGGCCGGCGTGACGAACAAGCGTCGTCTGTCCGCCCTCGGCCCCGGCGGCCTGTCCCGTGACCGCGCATCCATGGAAGTGCGAGACGTGCACCCGTCCCACTTCGGCCGTATGTGCCCGATCGAATCCCCTGAAGGCCCGAACATCGGCCTGATCGGCTCGCTGGCGACCTTCGGCCGCATCAACCCGTTCGGCTTCATCGAGACCCCGTACCGCAAGGTCGTCAACGGCCATGTGACCGACGAGGTCGTCTACATGACAGCCGACCGCGAGGCCGAGCACGTCATCGCGCAGGCCAACCAGGAGCTTGACGAGAACGGCAACTTTGTCTCCAAGGAAGCCCTTGTGCGTGACGCCCAGGGCGAAGCGGAAGATGTCCCGGTCGAGATGGTCGACTACATGGATGTCTCCCCGCGTCAGATGGTGTCCGTCGGCGCCTCCCTGATTCCGTTCCTCGAGCATGATGAAGGCCACCGAGCGCTGATGGGTACCAACATGCAGCGTCAGGCCGTCCCACTGGTCAAGTCCGAGCGCCCGCTCGTGGGCACCGGTTCCGAATGGCGTGCAGCCGTCGATTCCGGCGATGTGATCCTCGCCGAGAAGGATGGCGTGGTCACCTACGTGTCCGCCGACATCATCCGCACGATGAACGACGACGGCACGCAGTCCAGCTACAAGCTCGCCAAGTTCCAGCGTTCCAACCAGACCACCTGCTACAACCAGGTCCCGCTTGTCAAGCATGGCGAGCGCGTGGAGAAGGGCACCGTCCTTGCGGATGGTCCGGCCACCGAGAAGGGCGATTTGGCACTGGGCAAGAACCTGCTCATCGCGTTCATGCCTTGGAACGGCTACAACTACGAGGACGCTGTGATCATCTCCCAGCGTCTGGTGCGCGACGACACCCTGTCCTCGATCCACATCGAAGAGTACGAGATCGACGCCCGCGAAACCAAGCTCGGTGCTGAGGAAATCACCCGCGACCTGCCAAACGTCGGCGAGGACGCGGTCGCGAACCTTGACGAGCGTGGCATCATCCGCATTGGCGCCGAGGTCGAGGCCGGCGATATCCTCGTCGGCAAGGTCACCCCGAAGGGCGAGACCGAGCTGACCCCGGAGGAGCGCCTGCTGCGCGCCATCTTCGGCGAGAAGAGCCGCGAAGTTCGTGATACCTCGCTGCGCGTGCCGCACGGCGAGACCGGTACTGTCATCGCGGTCAAGGAAATCACCCGCGAGGATGCCGAGGAGGACGGCGACGAGCTGCCCAACGGCGTCAACCAGATGATCCGCGTGTACATCGCCCAGCACCGCAAGATTACGCAGGGCGACAAGCTCTCTGGCCGCCACGGCAACAAGGGCGTCATCTCCCGGATTCTTCCGGAAGAGGATATGCCGTTCATGGCCGACGGCACCCCGATCGACATCATGCTCAACCCGCTGGGCGTGCCGAGCCGAATGAACCTGGGCCAGGTGCTCGAGCTTCACTTGGGCTGGATTGCACACGCCGGCTGGGATATCAGCATTGACCCGGATGTCGAGGCCGCTTGGAAGAAGTACGTGCCTGAAGGCGCCGAAAAGGGCGCGCCTGGCACCCCGGTCGCGACCCCGGTGTTCGACGGCGTCCGTCCGGACACTTTGAAGGGCCTGCTCAAATGCACGTTGCCGGACAAGGACGGCAACAAGCTCGTGGGCGAGGACGGCAAGGCGCAACTGTTTGACGGCCGCACCGGCGAACCGTTCCCGAAGCCGATTTCCGTGGGCTATATGTACATGCTTAAGCTCCACCACCTCGTGGACGACAAGATTCACGCGCGTTCCACCGGTCCGTACTCGATGATCACGCAGCAGCCGCTCGGCGGCAAGGCCCAGTTCGGTGGCCAGCGCTTCGGCGAGATGGAGGTGTGGGCCCTCGAGGCTTACGGCGCCGCCTACACGCTGCACGAGATGATGACCACCAAGTCCGATGACGTCGACGGCCGCGTGCGCGCCTACGGAGCCATCGTGAAGGGCGAGAACCTGCCGCCGGCAGGCATCCCGGAGTCCTTCAAGGTGCTTTTGAAGGAAATGCAGTCGCTCGCCCTGAACGTCGAGGTGCTCAACGCCGACGGCCAGGCGATCGACATGCGTGAGGAAGACGACGACCCGGCTTCCAACTCCAACGATCTCGGCTTCAACATCGGTGCCCGCCCGGACGCCTCCGCCAAGGAGGATCAGGCCGCGGAAGAGCCCGAATACAAGTGACGATACAGCTGTCCGTGTCCCGCCTGAAGCGGGCCGGGCGCGGACAGCTCCCGCAAACGTGATGGAAACAATTTCAAAGACAGGAATCAAGAGTGCTGGACGTCAACGCATTTGACAAGCTTCGCATTGGCATGGCCACCGCCGACGACATCCGCGGCTGGAGCTATGGCGAGGTCAAGAAGCCTGAAACCATCAATTACCGTACCCTCAAGCCTGAGAAGGACGGTCTGTTCGGCGAGCAGATCTTCGGCCCGACCCGTGACTGGGAGTGCGCGTGCGGCAAGTACAAGCGCGTGCGCTTCAAGGGCATCGTGTGCGAACGCTGCGGTGTGGAAGTCACCCGCTCCCGTGTGCGCCGCGAACGCATGGGCCACATCGAGCTGGCCGCCCCGGTCACCCACATCTGGTATTTCAAGGGCGTTCCGAGCCGTCTGGGATACCTGCTTGACATCGCTCCGAAGGACCTCGAGAAGGTCATCTACTTCGCGGCCTACATGGTCACCGAGGTGAACGAGGAGCAGCGTCATCAGGATCTGCCTGACCTGCAGTCCGAGTTCGATAATGAGATTGCGAGCCTCGAGCGTCGCCGTAACAGCGACATCGAGACACGAGCCAAGAAGGTCGAAGAGGATTTGCATGCCCTCGAAGAGGCCGGCGAGGCCAAGGGCAGCGCACGCGCCAAGCTGCGTAGCGGCGCTGAACGCGACATGGCGGCTATCCGCCAGCGTTACGACGATCAGATCCAGCGTCTGACCGCCGTGTTCGACCGTTTCAAGACCCTCAAGCCAGGGGATATGGAAGGCGACGTCGACCTGTGGCGTGAAATGAAGGATCGCTACGGCGATTACTTCGACGGCTGCATGGGTGCCGAAGCCATCAAGAAGCGTCTGCAGGACTTCGATCTGAAGGCCGCGGCCGAGGAGCTGCGCGAGGAGATCGACAAGGGTACCGGCCAGCGCAAGGCCCGTGCGCTCAAGCGTCTCAAGGTCGTCAACGCGTTCCTGACCACCGATAACAAGCCGGAGGCCATGGTGCTTGACGTGATTCCGGTCATCCCGCCGGATCTGCGCCCGATGGTCCAGCTGGACGGCGGCCGCTTCGCGACCTCAGACCTCAACGACCTGTACCGTCGTGTGATCAACCGTAACAACCGCCTCAAGCGCCTCATCGAGCTCGGCGCCCCTGAAATCATGCTCAACAACGAGAAGCGCATGCTTCAGGAAGCCGTCGACTCCCTGTTCGACAACGGCCGTCGCGGCCGTCCGGTCACCGGCGCTTCGAACCGCCCGCTCAAGTCCCTGGCTGACATGCTCAAGGGCAAGCAGGGCCGCTTCCGTCAGAACCTGCTCGGTAAGCGCGTGGATTATTCTGGCCGTTCCGTGATCGTCGTCGGCCCGAGCCTGCGCATGCACCAGTGCGGTCTGCCGAAGCCGATGGCGCTTGAGCTGTTCAAGCCGTTCGTCATCAAGCGTCTTGTGGACCTCAACTACGCGCAGAACATGAAGAGCGCGAAGCATCTGGTCGATCGCGCCGACCCGGCTGTGTGGGGCGTGCTCGAGGAAGTCATCTCCGAGCATCCGGTGCTCCTCAACCGTGCACCTACGCTGCACCGTCTGGGCATTCAGGCCTTCGAGCCGATCCTGGTCGAAGGCAAGGCCATCCACCTGCCGCCGCTCGCTTGCGCCGCATTCAACGCGGACTTCGATGGCGACCAGATGGCAATCCACCTTCCGCTCAGCGCCGAGGCGCAGGCTGAAGCCCGTACGCTCATGATGGCGTCCGACAACATCCTGAAGCCGGCAGACGGCCACACCGTCACCATGCCGAGCCAGGATATGATCCTCGGTCTGTACTACCTGACCACAGTGGTCGAGGGAGCCAAGGGGCAGGGCCGCGTGTTCGGCTCGCTGGACGAAGTCATCATGGCTCTGGACAAGCACGACATCGACATGCAGGCCAAGGTGCTGATTCGCATGCCGAAGGACTTCGTGCTGCCGACCGGTTGGGAGCCGGGCGAGCTCAAGGTCACCGACCCGGAGCCGGGCAGCCCGGATGTCGTCAAGGAGGAGCGCTTCTCCGACGGCACCTACCTGTTCGCCACCTCCTATGGACGTGTCCTGTTCAACGGCACCCTGCCGGTGGACTACCCGTTCATCAACGAGCAGGTCCCCAAGGGCCGTCTCGCCAAGATTGTCGATGACATCGCGACGCGCTACTCCACGCAGCAGGTCGCCGCATCCCTTGACGCGCTCAAGGATCTCGGCTTCACCCGCGCACCGTGGTCCGGCGTGACCATGGCGTTCTCCGACATCGTCGAGCCGCCGGATCGCGAGCCGATCATCAAGGACTACGAAGGCCAGGCTGCCAAGGTCAACTCCCAGTTCGACCTCGGTCTGTTGACTGACGAGGAGCGCCGCCAGGAGCTCATCAACCTGTGGACCGAATGCACCGACAAGGTCGCCGAAGCCATGCGCGACAACTTCCATGATGACAACAACGTGAACATCATGGTCCAGTCCGGTGCACGAGGCAACTGGATGCAGATCCGCCAGATCGCAGGTATGCGAGGCCTCGTGGCTAACCCGAAGGGCGAGATCATCCCGCGTCCTGTCAAGTCCAACTACCGCGAAGGCCTGTCCGTGCTCGAGTACTTCATCTCGCAGCACGGCGCGCGTAAGGGTCTGGCCGATACCGCACTGCGTACCGCAGAATCCGGTTACCTGACCCGTCGTCTGGTCGACGTCGCGCAGGAAGTCATCGTGCGTGAAGAGGATTGCGGCACCAAGCACGGCCTCGTCATGAAGGTCGCCGAGCGTGATGAGAACGGCAATCTCGTGCTCGTCAAGGCTGCCGACGGTGGTCCGTACTCGCGTCTGCTCGCTGAGGATGTGCTCGACCCGAAGACCGGCGAAGTGTTGTACAAGCGAGACGAGGCCATGTCCATGGACGTGCTGCGCGACATGGTCGCTCACGGCGTGGAGGAAGTCAAGGCGCGTTCCGTGCTCACCTGCGAATCCAAGCGCGGCGTGTGCGCGAAGTGCTACGGCTGGTCGCTGGCCACCAACACGCTGGTTGATGTCGGCGAAGCCGTCGGTATCGTCGCGGCCCAGTCCATCGGCGAGCCTGGTACTCAGCTGACGCTGCGTTCCTTCCACTCCGGCGGCGTCGCTTCGGCATCCGATATCACGCAGGGTCTTCCGCGTGTCACCGAGTTGTTCGAAGCTCGTACACCTAAGGGCGAGGCGCCGATTACGGATTACGCCGGTACCGTCAAGGTGCAGGACACCGATCGTGGCCGTCAGGTCACGCTGTCTCCGGACGGCGAAGGCATTGAGCCGATTGTCTACCCGGTGTCGCGCCGTGCTCCGCTGCTGGTCAAGGATGGCGACCATGTCGCCGCCGGCACCCAGCTGTGCGAAGGTTCCGTCGATCCGAAGAAGATCCTGCGCATCCTCGGCCCGCGTGCCGCTCAGGTCAACATCGTCGAGGAAGTGCACAACGTGTACCGCTCCCAGGGCGTGGATATCCACGACAAGCACATCGAGGTCATCGTGCACCAGATGCTGCATCGCGTGACCGTGCTCGACGCGGGCGACACCGCGCTGCTGCCGGGCGAGCTCGTCGATCGCCAGAAGTTCCAGGAGATCAACAAGCAGACCGTCAAGAACGGTGGCAAGCCGGCCGCCGGCCGTCCGGAGCTCATGGGTATTACCAAGGCTTCGCTCGCCACCGATTCCTGGCTGTCCGCGGCATCCTTCCAGGAGACTACGCGCGTGCTCACCGAGGCCGCCCTGAACGAGAAGGAAGACGATCTCAAGGGCCTCAAGGAGAACGTGATCATCGGCAAGCTGATCCCGGCCGGCACTGGTCTGGCGCGTTACCGCAACGCGACGGTCGAGCCGGACAAGGCGATCCGCGACACCATCTACCCGAACTTCGGGCTGGGTGGCGACACCGACGCTCCGCTCGACTTTGGCGACGAGAACGGCGACGTTGACCTGTCGAACATTGATTTCGGCGACATGAAGCTCGGCGGCGATTTCAACCCTGACGACTTCAACGCCGACGATTTCAATCCTGACGACTTCCTGGACGACCAGGGCGGTCAGGAAGATATCGGCAACGCCGGTGATGATGCGTCTGGCGACGGTACTGACGAAGCTGGTGCTGATAGCGCCGACGGTGACGGTGACGGACAGCAGGCCTGATCGGCCTGTGATCCGCCGGGCACGCTGAGAGCGCTCAGTATTTTCGAGTCGGGCCGAGTGACTGTGGAAACGCAGTCGCCCGGCCCGACTCGTGTATGTCGGGGGTGTGCGACTGATGTGTCGCATGGCGGGCGGGTGCCGTCGGGGTTGAGGGTTGATTGGCTGGCTATCTGGCTGTCATGCGACTGACGTGTCGCGCAGCAGGGTTGCTCGCAGTGGGACGAACGGTATCATCAATGGTTCTGGACATTTGCGGCAATGATGGTGAACGCAGCAGTCAGCAATATTCGCGACGCAGGCTTCCGCATACCGCGTTCGCCTATAGCGAGCGAGGCGACACGCCGAGAACACGGAAGATTAGGGGTATCGGGGAGGGGATAGACGGAACCACAGCTGCGTCGGAAGCTGCGGAATCCAATCAGCAGTAGGGAATGCAGAGGAGTGCGCGGGAACGTTCGGGGATACTTGGGATTGCTCGGACAATTTTTGAGGGCACGATGCACATCACCATGATGTAACTTTCACCACACTAAAGACAAAAATGTAGTAAATCGTTTGACGTGGTCGCAAGTGCGTTCTATAAATAGTGGTGGTCATTGGGGGGTAATAATGCATTGAAGCTGTACTGGCTCGAAGAACTCGATGCGTTGCTGATATGTATCCCCAGTCCCAACGGAATGTTTGCGTAACCATTTGATCGCAATCAATCGATTGCCGGACAATCCCAGGGGGTGAGAGCATGGAGCACACACGTCATACCGCTTGCGGCGAATCGTCCGCGAGTCGCAGACCGGCAACAGACCGGTGGCACGTAGACCGGTTGCCGTTTGCCGGTATTTTGTCAAGCAATATCATGATTCGCCGCGCTGGACGTCGCTTGCGCCGGATTTAACGTCTTGCCGGACGACGGTTGCAGCAGATGTTCCACTTCGAATCATCGGCGTGTCGCACACATATGATGGATTTCATAGGAGGTACATCTATGCGAAGCAGCACGACGTTCGGCGGGCGCAGCGAAAGCGGGCAGCCCTGCGATGATTTGGTGCGGGCGTTGCTCGCCGGCACGCTGACGAACGGCTCCGGGGACCCTACCCGGACGCTGGTGGTTTTGGGGGCGCCTTGCAGCGGCAAAACGCAGTTCGCCTATCGCGCGCTGCTTGAGGGCATTCGCACGTTTGGGGACACGCGCGCGGTGATGACCGTATCCGGTCGCGTTGCGGCGGATGCTTTGGGTAACGAGGCCATTCGTGCGCTCGGGGTGGTTTCTCAAGCCCGTCCGGTGACAACCATGTCGGCGCTCGCGTTCAGGGCAATTACGGCAGTGCGGTCGGCCGAGGGCAAGGCGTTGCCGCGTCTGCTCAACGGCGCCGAACAAGATGCGCTGCTGCGTTTGGTGGTTGCCGAGCATATTCAGCATGCCCGTAGTGGAGACGAATGCCCCACATGCGAGCTGTTGCGCGAGTATTTCGCCCAGGATTCCTGGGCAGATACGGTCTGCGATCCAGTATCGCAGCAAGGTGCGCGCGCAGGCACAAACCTGAGCGGGGTTTCCGGTCCTGGCGCGGCATCGGAATCCACATCGCTGGCGATATTCACCAAAGGTATCAGCGACGCGTTCATCATCCAGTTGCGCGATATCATCTCCCGCATCAATGAGCTCGGACTGCGTGAGTCAGACGAGCAGCCGCTGATTGGACGCTTGCACACGATTGCCGGGGCAACGGGGACTTCCGGCGCGGGTATGGGACCGCAGGCGAAACGGCTTGATGTCCAGTGGCGTCTTGCCTTCGCATTGCGGCAGGAATATGCGGCGGCGATTGAGCGCAATTATCCGGGGCAATACCGACTTGACCCGTCCATGCTGCTTGTTGAAGGGGCGCTTGTGGTGCCCTCGTTGAGCGGGGAGGATCTTCCCGAACTCATTGTGGTCGACGACGCGCAGGATTTGACGCTCGCAGGTCTCGCTTTTCTCGAACAAGCGACCGGTGCCGGTGCGCGGTTGCTCATTGTGAACGATCCGGACGAATCGGTGCAGGCGTTCCGCGGGTCGCATCCGGAATATGCGTTGGGGCGTCTGTTGTCGGCGGAGGGCGTATTCCATGCCGCGGTAGGCACGCTGGACAAGCCTGAGCAGGGTGGGTACCGTAATCTGGTCGTCTCACGGGTGAGTCTCGACATCGCCTCTGAAGAACAACTCGATATGCCGATTCCGGAACGTCCGTGGAAGAACGCGGTCGTGCCCGGAAGCTATCCAATCGCATCCATCAACACTGAAACGTCGGACGGGAGCATCACTGACCATACCCAGGATGGCAGCGTGGGCACCCGGCTCTATGCTTCGGCGAATGAAGAGCTCGAAGCTGTGGTCGCTGCCATCAAGGCAGAGCATCTCGATCATGGGCGTGTGTGGAATGATATGGCGGTTATCGCGCATGACAACGCGACTGTGCGGGCGTTCGGTGAGAGGCTGCGTCGTGACGGTGTGCCGGTGCGGTACTCGTCGGTGACCACGCCGTTGAAGGACGAGCCGTTCGTCCAAGGGCTCTTCGCGTTGATTGAACTCGCCCAGGTGCGTCTGCGCGGTGCATCCGCTGTCAATGATGCGCGATTCGTCGGGACTCCCGACACGGGTGCAGCCGGGCGGGACAATATTGCGAGGCTGGCTGCGTTCATCCGTTCCCGTGTGCGCATGGTCATGGGCTCGCCGTTGATTACCGCTCGGCGGAAGAGCGGTAAGTCCCCAGCACGCATCGAACCCGTGGAGTTGGCCATGCAGTCTCTAGTCTCGCTGTCCACAGTCATACGGCAGCAGACCGCCGGAAAGACAGGCCAAACTTCTGATACCGGTAATGCTATGGGTACCGTTCACGTTGAGGATGTTGGGAATACCGGTGGGGTCGGTGCAGATTCTGCTGCACAACCTCGGAATGAAGCCCCGTTGCGGTTCTTGGAACAGCGTTGGGGCGCGCTACGAGACGCGCTGGTTCAGGCAGGTGAACAAGACAGCCAGGCATCTCCAGAAGCAACGTCAAACGAGACGACCGAGCCGCCGGCGTTGACGCTGGACGCGATGTACTTGCTGCTCACTTGCCCGCAGGCAGCACACGGTGCTGGAACGCATGAGGAGGAGAACGAAGACGCGTCCGTGCAAGTGTTGGGCGCTTTGAGTTCCATATCCCGTCATGACGCGGACATTCGCGCGTTCGGCAACCTGTGGCGGATTGTGGGCGAGATTGCCTCCGGTATCACCAGGCTTGACGACACCAAGCCGGTGTATGTGTTGAGTCTGGCTTGGGAGCGTTGCCATGTCGCCACTGCCTGGCAGACGGCGGCGCTGGTCAATTCACAGGAGGGGCGTGCCGCCAACGATCGGCTCGACGTGGCGATGCGTCTGTTCGACTACGCTTCCGGCGCGGGCGCAGGAGGCGATATCACCACCTTCTTCCGCAAGGTGCGTTTGATGCGTATCGAAGCGGATTCGTTGGCCAAAGTCGCGCCGATCGACCAAGCGGTCACGTTGACGACGCCGGCGGGTTCGGGCGGCAGACACTGGCCGCTTGTATGGATTGTCGCCATGCAGCAGGATGTATGGCCGAATCTCATGCCACGCAACACGATGTTCGGCGGCGAAGACCTGGACGACCTCGTATTGCATGGCACACTGCCATCATTGGACCATGGGGCGCATCGGGACGAACGGCTCACCGCGGTGCTCCACAACGAGCAGAAAGGCCTGCTGGTGGCTTTAACGCGTGCCAGCGAGCACGTGATGCTCACCGCGGTACGCTCGGACGATCTCATCCCGTCGGACTTCCTGTTGCGGTATCTTCCTGAACGCTTCGACGGTTCAGACGTCGGCGGGTCTGCTGCAGGCGAGACCGCTGGCGGTGATGTTGCGGACGGCCAAGGTGCAGGCATGGCCGCCGGAGGTGAAACCGCCGTTGCACAGAGCGGAACGGATATGCCGGTTCTTGATGCGCATCTCGACGCCATGTGCACCGACGTGCGTGGTCTGGTGGCGGCGGCTCGTATCACGCTCGCCCGCAACACCGGCGATACTGAGACCGAACGGCACGCCCGCAAGGACGCGTACAAGACCCTGACCATGCTCAAGGACCACGGAGTGCTGTCGGCGGATCCGCGCAATTGGTCCTTCCTCACTGCGGTGCCGACAGTGCCGGAGAACAACGGGGAGCATACCGAGCCCGCCGCGGATGTCCAGATATCGGTGCGGCAGCAGGGGGAGCAGGCTGGTCAAGGGGAACAACACAACCCCAACGAGGTGAAACTGTCCCCGTCGTCCGTTGACGGTCTGTGGGCGTGCCCGGTGTGCTGGATGATGGACAACCAGTTCGCTGGACCGCGCCCCGGTGGAGTGCAGGCCAGCATTGGCACCATCGTCCATCAGATTGCCCAGGAAGCCAGCCAGGACTGGCATCTTGACGCGCCTGACAACCAGCAGGGAGAAACAGAGGATCAACGCATTGCCGTCATCAGTGATCAGATGATGGCGCGCTATCAGGAATTGCGCGTCGATCCCGCTACGGTCAGCGACCCCGTCGACCGCTACACCCTGCTATACAAAGACGCCCAAGTGAGCACCATGCTGGGCAATATCGCCTCATACTTCGTGAAGTCCAATGACCCGGAGTATGCGATACGCCGTGGCGGCAAAGACACGGAACCAATCGAGGTTGGCAAACTTGAGTCGGCTGAATGCGAGAAAGAATTCAACGCCAAGTTCACCTTGAGCGACATCGCTGAGGCATACAACCGAGTCAAGGCTGTTACCGTACCGGCGACTGCTGCCGAAATCGGCGCAATAATGGGTACGCTTGTCGGCGGCTGGCCCGAAGGCATGAGTGATGATCTGACGATTCGCCTGTCAGGACGCATCGACCGTGAGGAACACCGGAGTGTCAACGGCAATCAAGTCATCAGGCTCATCGACTACAAAACTGGCAACAAACCCGACGTCAAAGGGATTTTCAACGATTTGCAGCTGGTGTGCTACCAGCTGGGGCTGGCCTACCCATCCGAAGGAGCCAGACTCGGCGAAACGAGCCAACCGTTGGTTGCCCAAAGCGAATTGTTCCATGTCAGCGCACACGCGACTCCCGCGGAAAGCTATGCTCCGGAAACCTTGTACCAGCCCCCGCTCTTTGTCGATGGACATCTCAACGACCATGAGTTCTCCAATCGTTACCACTACCGTAATCCTGAAAAGTTCTACGATTATCCCCGCAACGGCGAATCGCCTGTGGGAGTGCGAGAAGAGTTGTGGAAAAACTTTACCGCGGTCTCGGCCAGCACCCAGATTGCCTGGGCGTTGGCGATGATTGCCCGGGTGTTCTACGCGGGTGCCGCCCTACGGTCCGAACGGATTGTCGCACATCCGCAGAAAGCCCATCTGGCATATTGCGACGGGAATGGCATTTGCCCGGCGTGCGCAAGGGAAATCAACACGGTGTTCGAAACGAGGAAAATATGAACGGAATGAAAGCTAAGGGGAACGCATTCCAGCCGAGCGACGAGCAGCGGCAAGTCGCCTATGCACCTAAAAACGATGACGTGCTGGTCGTAGCCGGCGCGGGAAGCGGCAAAACCACGACAATGACCGCGCGCGTGAACCACCTCATCGCATGTGAGGTTCCGCCGGAGCGCATCCTCGGCCTGACCTTCACCAAAAAGGCGGCGGCCGAACTGTCTGAAAAAGTCTCAGGCGGTCTCCAGACCGGCACAAATATGCTGCTCAAGCCCACGGTTATGACCTACGACGCGTTCTTCCAGTCAATCGTTAGGCAATACGGGCTTCTAGTCGGATTCGACCAGGATACACAGCCGTTGAGCGATGCAGGCGCCATCCAACTCGCCTCCAACGTCATCGAAGCGCATCTGGACGAACTGTTCGCCGCCTCCGGGCAAGACGGCGACGACGGACAAGACGGCGAATCCAACACCGACGAACCGGATGGCACACAGCAAGGCAAGTTCCGTACGCTTGTCGGAAAACTGCTCAACCTGTCACACGCCATCGGCGGAGCCATGATCGGCGGTGACTGTGATTCAATTTCCGAAGCGGTACGCCGCATCCGACATTGGGACGACGCATTCATCGAGCGGGTGCAGCGCATCGTCGATGCCGATATCAAAGAGCGGAACGCTGTGATTCCGTCCCGGGACCCGCTGGGTGAAGATGAGAAAAAGCGGCGCAAAAGAGCGAAAAAAGACACCGATGAACAGTATGTCGAGAAAGTGAGGAAACAGGAAGAAGAATGGCGTCAGCAACGCGCTGATGCCGCGCTGTTCCACTGCGCGAAGATGCTCGATGCAACCAAACAGCGCAACGTCCTGCTCAATCTGGTCGAAGCCTATGAGCAGGCGAAGCGCGAAGCCGGCATGGCTGAATTCAGTGATTTCACCATCGCCGCATACCAACTGGTCAGGCGTTTTCCGTCCATCGGGCAGCAATACCGCCATCGGTACACCCATGTCTTGCTTGACGAATACCAGGACACGTCAACCACGCAGTCAGAACTGATCGCCGCACTGTTCCACCCTGACGCAGGCGGTTCAATCGCCGATGCCGGCAGGTCCGCGGTAACTGCGGTGGGCGATCCATACCAGTCCATCTATGCTTGGCGTGGCGCAAGCCCGGGCGCGCTGCGGATCTTCCAGCGTGCGTTCGATTTGGAACAGCCCGGATTCAAGCCATACCCGATGACCATCAGCCGCAGGAACCCGCGCATGGTATTGCAGATGGCGAACAATCTCACCTTGGGACTACGCCGGACGCACCGCAGGCGGAGCAGCTCGCGCATGTCCGAAGTCGATGTGCTCCCGCTGAACAACAATCCAGACAACACCGAACGCGGCACGGTCGGTGTCCAGGAGTATGCGACACTCGGGCAGGAAATCGACGCCGTCGTGCGCTTCGCCAAATTCGCCATCGCACGCCACACGAATGCCGATCCGGCGGCGGACGCCAAAGAGCGGCCGCATGTCGCAGTACTATTCCGTAGCAAACGGCAGATGCCGTACTACGAGCAGGCATTACGCGCCAAAGGTTTGAGCGTACAGACCGTCGGATACTCCGCCCTGCTTGAGCGTGCGGACGTACGCGATGTTCTCGCCTTGCTGCGTGTCGCCGCGGATCCCACCGACTCGCAATCGCTGATGCGTTTGCTGGCGACCCCTCGATTCCACATGGAAGCCAGACAGCTGACCGCGCTTGCCAGGTGTGCCGATCAGCGAGACACCGAGCGGCGGTATCAGGCGCTTGTCCAAGCCGGTTACGCCACAGGCAAGGAAACGGCCCGGCAGCGGGCCGAAGTCGTGCGAGAACATCGAGGGCAACTGCCGCATATGGTCTACCTGTCCGATGTGGTCGCAGACACTCATGAACCCGCCGATCTTGCCGGTTGCAAGCTGGACGAGACCGCGGTGGATGCCGTAGTGCGTGCCGGCGGCATCCTGCGCGAGGTGCGGCAGGCCATGGGCTTGCCGTTGGAACATGTGGTTCGCGCCGCAATCCGCGCTTTGGACCTGGATGTCGATACCGTGCTCGCCCAAGCGTTCGCCGATTCCCGGCAGTCGGTCAATCCGACTCTTGCACATGCGCCGGTCGAATCCATCATCGAACTGGTCGGCACCTACACCCAGGAAATCGTGCAAGCCGGTCAGTCGACGCTGCGAGGCTTCATCAGCTGGATTGATTCGCTGAAAACCGTGGACGACCCGACCGCTGCCGCGCATACGGAGCCAGTCGATGTCGTGCTCATGACAATCCATCAGGCCAAGGGCTTGCAATGGGATGCCGTCGCAGTCGTCGACGTCAACGACAAGACCTTCCCCAGCAACCAGGGCGACTCTCTCAGCGTCAAACCCGCCGACGACGCCAAGACCGTCAGTTCAACGAATGCCGCAGGGGAGTGGGAGCCTCCGGAATACACGGAAAAAGCCAACACATGGCTAACCTGTGCCGATATGGTGCCCGCACCGGTTCGCGCCGATGCGGATATTCTTCCGCGCTTCCCGCATGACGTCGTCCAGGGTGCTGATCCGACCGAAGCCTTCAGCGAATTCGAAGACACGCTCACCCTGGCGGACGAGGAATATGGAACAGGCCGCAATCTGCCGATTGACGGCATGGACTCCATCGACAAGAACAAGCTGTTCCTCACCCAGCGCGAAGAATACGGCCGGCGCCTGCATGAAGACGAACGGCGATTGGCGTACGTCGCCGTCACCCGCGCCAAGCACGAGGTCTTCGTCACCGCAACCCAGTCGAGCACCATCGATATGTGGCCCGAAGACGGAAAAAGCAACACGAGGTCCGTCTTCTGGCAGGAAATGTACGATTCCATGAGACATTACGCGAAGACGGAAGGACTGGAACCGGCGGCGCTGCCCTCATGGGCGGATCGGCGCGAACTCGAAGCCGACCAAGACACAGACCCGAAGGATGGGCATCCGCATACGCTCGCATCCGTCGGCCAACCGCTGCCGGATGGTTTCTTCGTCGGTGATGGCGCGCAGGACTTCGAGGACGCGGTCGTGGGGCAGGCGTGGACGACTCCTGTGGAGCTGATCCACGAAAAAACAAGCTTGGCATGGCCGGCGAACTTGAGCGATGAAATCCGCAGAAAACTCGACGAATCCGCACAAGAGACGCTCGAATGGATGACATCGGCGGAATCCGCGAAGTCTGTGGAATCTGGCAAATCGGTAAAGTCTGAGAAATCTGCGAAATCCGCGGTGTCCGGAGAATCCAGTGAATCACGGGCATCTGCAGGTTTGTCGGAATCCCCGCAATCCACGGAATCGCCGGAATCCAAGCCGAGTGACGCCTCCCAAACGAACGAGCGAACCGATCCGTGGAATATCAACGAAACCGACGTGCTGTCGCGCAGGACGCGCGCCCTGCTGAACGATATGGATTTGCAACCGCAGGAATACCAACTCTCCACCGCCCCCGACGATCTTGACGACCAAGTAAAGCAGACCGCCATGCGTCTGATGGCGAACAGCCGTCGTTCGGTCACTTCCCTGCAGACGCAGGCCGGCCAGACCGACAACCGTAAGTTACAACAGTATTGGCGCGGTATGATCCGGCCGATTCCGCGTATCGCATCGCCGAGCGCCGAAGCAGGAACCCTGTTCCATGCTTGGGCCGAACAGTTCGTGAACGCCTACGACGACAGCGGAATCACCGAAGACACCGATGCTTCCGGCATCGACGGACAGATGAACGACGCCGCCGTTCCGGTATCCGCCGCGACCACGCGTGAGGCGATGATCAGCGATCTCAATGCTCGCACCGAGCTGCTGTCCGCTGCAAAGGCTGAAAACCCTGAAGATTCCGTAGACGTCGCTCAAGGCTCTGCGGACGCTGTTCGAAGCGGCGCTTCCACTGCTGGCTCTTCCTCTGCCGGCTCTTCCCCTGCTGGCACAAGCGCAAAAGCAGGTGCCAGTGCAACTGCAGGTACCAGTGCGAAAGGCACCGCGCTCGAACGGAAGCTCGTCACCTGGGAACGCCGATTGGTCGCATCCCGGTGGGCGAAACGTCGTCCCCAAGCCGCTGAACGCCAAATCGTCATCTCACTGCCGCAACTGGATGACATCATCGTCCATGGCAAGCTTGACGCGGTCTTCTATGGTGGCCTCGATCCGCAGGACGATACCAAGCGGTTCACGGTCGTCGACTGGAAAACCGGTAGGAAACCGCGCAAGCCAAGCGATATCGATGAGAAGCTCGCCCAGCTGGACATGTATCGGTTGCTGCTTTCGCGGGTCGAGAACATCCCGTTGGACTCCATCGACGCCACCCTGTACTATCTGAGTGAGCCCCAAGAGGCTGACCGCGAGCTGCATGCGAGCGGGAAAACAGAACAGGATATCCTTGCCGAGCTGAGCTCCGGAATCCCCGAAGAATCTGACAACGACTGACCTGCGCGTGGGCGCGGGCGGCGGTCCACGGACTGGAAAACGCGTCCGTGGACGGTCATGTCAGCGGGGCCGCGACCCTCGAGCAGCATGTGTGGGCGGGCACACGTGCCGGATGCTGAGTCGAAACGAAAGTGAGGAACATCATGGGCGCGATCCGCGACCATATCCACCATGCCAAGGCATCATCCCGCAACCATACCGATGGTGCCCACACCGAGAACCGCAGCCGCTCATCTATCCAGCGCTCGCCGCAGGCCTTCGTCCCGTTGCAGACAACCAGAAGCCATGCCAAACCTGCCGTATCCGCCGCGCTCATGCCCAAGACGTCATCGGATGCCGCCACCGCAGGCGGCAGCGTTGTCATGTACCGGCCGCTGACGGCAACGGACCTTCCCGCGATCATCGACGAATACGACCAGACATGGGGATTCCGCCCGCTGTCGGAGCGCCGCCCGCTGTCACAGATGGTCTCGAAACGATTTGTCATGCATTACCTCGAAGGCACTACCCGAGCGGAAGTCGCTGAACTCGACGGCCAGGTCCTCGGTCTGACTTTCGCCCAAGTGGACGGTGAACGACCGCTCTATCCGCACGCACAGGAGACGCTCGCTGGCATCGACGACCGGCTGCGCGCCGACGACACCGGTTCGATCGCCTTGCGTGAGACCTTGTACTGGCATCGCGCGGAAAACCGTCTCGAGCGAATCAGCCAGATCGGCAAAGTCACTCAAGCGGAATTGCGGTTGTTCCTCGTGTCGCCCAAAGCCCGAGGACACGGCGTGGGCGGAGGCTTGTGGCGTCGCCTGATGGCGTATTTCCAGGATCGTGGCGTCAAACGCTACTTCCTGCACACGGACAATAGCTGCGATGTCGGCTTCTATGACCATCAAGGTCTGGTATGTAATGCGAAACGCATCGCCGCCGACCATCCGGAAGACCATGTCGAGAAGATGTACGGGCGGATGAACGACTTGTACATTTATTCGGGGGAGCCGTCCCGTACTGTACGGCACCGTCGGCGTGCAGGAGCGTCTGTCGCGCAACAGCAATCGAAACGGGGTGAGTGAGTGGCCACGACGCCGTCAAGCGCCGCAGCTGTCGCCGAGCGGGCGGGATCGCCGTACGCCCGGCTGTTCCGCCTGCCCGGTGCGAAGGCCTTCTGCGTTTCCGGAGCGGTGGCGCGGCTGCCGATTTCGATGATGAGCCTGGGCATCGTGCTCGCGCTCAACCACCTGTACGACAACTGGACCATCGCTGGAACCATGAGCGCGGTGTATATCCTGGCCGTCTCGGCGGTCACCCCGTTCTACGCGCGCCTGTTCGACCGGCTCGGCCAGCGGCGTGTCGGATTCCCCGTGCTCGCCCTGCAAGTGACCAGCATGCTGGTCTTCGCGTTCGCCGCCATGGCCCGCGTACCGATCGCCGTGCTGTTCGTCCTCGCCGTACTCATGGGACTTTGCCAGTTCTCCATCGGCGCGCTCGTGCGCACGCGCTGGGCATACGCGTTGCGCGGCAATTCGGACGCGTCATTGCTGAACACCGCATATGCGCTGGAAGCCGCAGTCGATGAAATCGTGTTCATTCTCGGGCCGATTCTCGCCGCTTTCCTCGCAACCTCCGTCAGCCCGGTCTCCCAGCTGTTCGTACCGACTTTCGCGGCCGGAATCGGGGGAGCGGTGTTCTTCTCGTTACGCAACACCGCACCGCCAGTCATCGAAGTGGTGGAGGTCAAACCCGCACCCTCCGACGACGCCGACGTGCTGCGTGCAGCCAGTCGCGGGCCTGAAACCGGCTCCGACACGGCCGTCACACTCGACAGTGGCGGTTTGCGCACCCCGCGTCGCCGCAATCGCAGCGTGCTCACCTATCCGGGTATCGGACCGCTGCTCGCCGTGTTCGTTGTGTTCAACATCAGCTTCAACGCCTTCGACGTGTCGATGACCGCTGACTACAAGGCGCTCGGCATCGAGAAATTCCTCGGATTGCAGCTCGCCATGTTCGCCCTCGGCTCGTGCATCGGGGCGATTATCTTCGGCACACGCAAACTCAAAGGCTCGAACTGGTCGCATATGGTGGGCTTCCTGTGCCTGTTGACCTGCGGATACGTGATGTTCCGCCTGAGCATGGATCATCTGATTGTGCTCGGTGTGCTCGAAGTCCTTGCCGGACTGTGCGTGTCGCCATTGTTCGCGACCGGCAACCTTATTGTCAAGGACATCGTGCCGGAAGGCTCACTGACCGAAGGCCTGTCGTGGGTGACCACCGCCGGAACCGTCGGCACGTCGCTCGGCTCGACCATCGCCGGCGTGGTCGTCGATCATGCAGGTCCGCATGCCGGGCTCATGATCCCGTGGATTGCCACCGCGTGCGCCATACCGATCGCGCTGCTCGGATGGCGGCTGTCGCGGCGGGGCAGCGACAAAGCCGGCAAAGCTGTCGAAGCCGTCGAAGCGTCTCTTTAGATTCATAAGAGTAAGTATCCGTATGGTGTATTGATGATATTCGGGCGGTCCGATGCGATTCATGGCATACGGGCCGCCCGGAATCAGGCAAGGAGCGAACATGATCAAGGTTTCCGTCGTCGGCGCCAAGGGACGCATGGGGTCGCACGTGGTCGAAGCGGTGAACGGGGCGGAGGACACGAGCCTCGCGCTTGCGCTCGATGCGGGTGACGACCTTACGCAGATCACCCCTGAGAACACTGATGTCGTCGTCGAATTCACTGTGCCTGCTGTTTCACTGGACAACGTGCTCGCTCTTGTCGCCCAAGGCGTCAACGTGGTTGTCGGCACAACCGGATGGACCGACGAGAAACTCGACCAGGTCCGTGCTGCGCTCGCGAAGGCCCCGCGGCAAAACCAGAGCGTGTTCATCGCCCCGAATTTCGCGATTTCCGCGGTGCTGGCGGACTATTTTGCGAAGGTCGCGGCGCCCTATTTCGAATCCGCTGAGGTGATCGAACTGCATCATCCGAACAAGGTGGATGCGCCTTCCGGCACGGCGATCCACACTGCGCACGCCATCGCCGAAGCACGGAAGGATGCCGGCCTTGGCGCTGTCCCGGACAATACACAGACCGACGGCGGCTCGCGCGGCCAGGTGATTGACGGCATCCACGTGCATGCGGTACGTCTTCGCGGTCTTAACGCCCACGAGGAGGTCCTGTTCGGCAACGCCGGCGAACAGCTGACGATTCGCGCCGACAGCTTCGACCGCATCTCCTTCATGCCCGGCGTCCTGCTCGCTGTACGCAAGATCGCGTCCGGCAACTATCCCGGTCTCACCGTCGGCCTGGACCACTTCCTCGACCTCTAACCCCATTTCCCGTCCTTCTACCGACGCTGCGACCGTCCTGAGCGTCGGTAGAAGGTTGTGCCGACGCTGGGTGGCTTGTAGGCCTCGAGAGGGGCTTGGGAACGATGGGGTCTGCGTCCCACCCCAGAGGTACGGTTACCAAGTATGAGTGATACCACCATGCATCTTCTTGATCCGGCCCCGTTCGGGCGTATTCTGCCCGCTATGGTGACGCCGATGAAAACTGACGGTTCCATCGATTATGACGCAGCCCAGAAGCTTGCCAAGCAGCTGGTCGCGGATGGCGCCGACGGTCTGGTGGTCAACGGCACAACCGGCGAATCGCCGGTCACCCACATGGAGGAGAAAGTCGACCTCGTCACCGCGGTCAAGGAAGCGGTTGATGTTCCGATTATCTCCGGTGCCGGCTCGAACGACACCGCGCACACCGTACGCATGGTCGAGCAGACGCAAGAGGCGGGCTGCGACGCTGTGCTCGTGGTGGCGCCGTACTATTCCCGCCCTTCACAAGAGGGCATTTTCCGTCACTATCAGGCGGTCAACGAATCGGCGGACAAGCCGATCATCATCTATGACGTCCCGGGTCGCACCGGCGTGCACATCCAGCTGGAAACGTACCGTCGTATGGCCGAGCTGGATCACGTCAAGGCGGTCAAGGACGCGACCGGCGACATCGCTGGAGCGGTGCGCAAGCGTCTGGAGACCGGTTTGACTTGGTATTCCGGCGATGATGGTCTGTTCCTGCCGTTCCTGTCCGTCGGCGCTGTCGGCATCATTTCGGTGATTGCCCATGCGGCCGCCGGTCCGATGCGCGATCTGGCCAATGCGTTCGATCAAGGCGATATCCATACGGCACAGAAGATCGCCGTCCAGCTTTCCCCGCTGGTCGAATCGCTCAATGGCACCGGATTCCAGGCGGTCATGGCCAAAGCCGCGCTCAAGGTTCGCGGCGTGCTGGATTGCACGACGATGCGTCTGCCGAATGTCGGACCGGGCGAACCCGAGTTCGAACGCGCGCGCGAAGGCATGCGCGCCGCTGGCCTCCTGTGACGGGCACTACCTCGCCCACGTATAGGCGCGGGCACTAAGTAACAGAAACCCAACGAGGAAATGGCAAAAGAACAAGAACAGAACAAGAGCAATTCCCGCAGGCGCGGCCAGCATACCGGCCGCCGCGCCCGCACGTCGTCGGCCCGCAACACCGGCCGTACGACCACGCGCCGTGGATCGCGCCCACAGGAGTTCGCCACGGCCCCCCAGCAGGACGATGTGCTGATCGCCCCGCCGAAGTACCGCAAGGGCTCGATGCGTATCGTGCCGCTTGGCGGTCTCGGCGAAATCGGCCGCAACATGAACGTGGTCGAATACAACGGCCACCTGCTGCTCATCGATTGCGGCGTGCTTTTCCCTGAGGAGGAGCAGCCGGGCGTTGACCTGATCCTGCCTGATTTCCACTACATCAAGGACCGTCTCGACAAGGTCGAGGCCTTGGTGCTCACCCACGGCCACGAAGACCATATCGGCGGCGTACCGTACCTGCTCAAGCTGCGTCCGGACATCCCGCTGATCGGTTCCAAGCTGACGCTGGCCTTTGTGGAGGCCAAGTGCAAGGAACACCACATCAACCCGACGATGATTGAGGTCAAAGGCCGTGACAAGATCAAGGCCGGCCCGTTCAACCTTGAGTTCGTGACCGTCACCCACTCGATTCCAGACGCGCTTGCCGTATGTGTGCGCACGCCCGCCGGCTCGCTTATCGACACCGGCGATATCAAGCTTGACCAGCTGCCGCTTGACCACAAGATCACTGATCTGGTTGAGTTCGGCAAGCTCGGCGAACGTGGCATCGACCTGCTGATGATGGATTCCACGAACGCGGAAGTCCCCGGATTCGTGCGCCCCGAGACCACAATCGGCCCGGTGCTTGACCGCGTGTTCGCCGAAGCGACCCGCAAGATCATCGTCGCGAGCTTCTCCAGCCACGTGCACCGCGTGCAGCAGGTCGTCGATGCCGCCCACAAGTACGGCCGCAAGGTCGTCTTCGTCGGCCGTTCGATGGTGCGCAATATGTCCATTGCCGCCGATTTGGGTTACCTGCACATCCCCGAGGGCACGGTCGTCGATCTCAAGAAGGCCAAGGACATTCAGGACGACAAGATCGTCTACATGTGCACCGGTTCGCAGGGCGAGCCGATGGCAGCGCTTGGGCGTATCGCCGACGGCAATCACCGCGATATCACCGTCAACGAGTTCGATACCGTGATTCTGGCCAGCTCGCTGATTCCGGGCAACGAGAACGGTGTGTACCGCGTGATCAACAAGCTCGTCCAGCTGGGCGCCCGCGTGGTGAACAAGGACAATGCGGCGGTTCACGTGTCCGGTCACGCGAACGAGGGCGAACTGCTGTACCTGTACAACATCATCAAGCCGAAGTGCGCAATGCCGATCCACGGCGAGAACCGCCATCTGGTCGCCAACGGCCTGATCGCGGTGAAGACGGGTGTGGCCCCGGACAACGTCGTGCTCGCAGAAGATGGCGATGTCGTCGACCTGTACCACGGCAAGGCTGCGGTCGTCGGTTCCGTGCCGTGCGGCTATGTGTATGTCGATGGCGATTCGGTCGGCGAACTGACCGATGAGGATCTTGAGAAGCGTCGCATCCTCGGCACCGAAGGCTTCGTGTCGAGCTTCGTGGTGGTCAATACCGACACCGCGGACGTGCTCTCCGGTCCAAAGATTTACCTGAACGCCGTGGCTGAGGACGAAAGCGAGTTCGAGAAGGTCCGCCACCAGATCGTCGAGCAGTTGCAGGACGCGATGATGCAAGGCACCCGCGACACGCACAAGCTCCAGCAGATCATGCGTCGTACGCTGGGCAGCTGGGTCGCGCGTCAGCTGCATCGCAAGCCGGTTATCGTGCCGGTGGTCGCCGATATCGCGCAGCGCGACGAGGACGATCCGCTGCGCTGAGCGAACGGCACAGCTTCGTAGCGATTTCGCGGCGACTATAGCTGTGATTCAACGGCAAGCCATCAGTGAGCGCCGTTCCACCATTTCCGTGGGACGGCGCTCACTCATATATCATTGGCGGGATTGCTCTGTGATTGCGCTGTTGCTGTTCCATGATTTCCCTGCGGTCGCTTTGTGCTGACCTTGTGGTTTCCGTGTGGTCATCCTGTGATATCCCTGTGGTTGCCTTATATCTGACCCGTGTCCTCATGCACTTGCCTCGCGGTTTCCCTGTATTTTCTCTGTGATTTCCAACGGTGGCCTTACGGTCGTCTCATGGTCGTCTAGCGTTTCCCCGTGATTACAGCCCACGCCTATATCATCTGCCGAAGACTTTTCCCTTGCAGCGCACCCCGTTCTGTCGAATAATGGACATTGCCCGTACCGTGGCGTAGAATCGTCACGTTATCGACAACCAGTGCGGCAAGCACTGAAGAACAACCAACATCGCGGCGAGGCGTGGCTCACATGCCGAGCCGCGATGTTTTGCGTATACACGGCACTACGGCATCAGCCATGCGAATCTGCGATACCGGCCAGCAACCACGGACAGATACACCGTGCCAACCGGTGTATTTCTGCATGCAGCCAAAGCCGTACAAGGAAGGAGCGACATGCCAGGCGCGAACCTCACCAGAGAAGAAGCACAGGAACGTAAATCCATCGTCAAGGCGCCCATCCACTATGCCGTCAGCCTAGACCTGACCCAAGGCGCAACGGATTTCGGTTCGACCACTACCATCACCTTTGGCGCGAATACCGGAGCGAGCACGTTCCTCGACCTGATCGCCGACGACGTCACTTCGATCACCCTCAACGGCAAGGAGCTTGACCCGGCGACCGCCTACCGCGACAACCGCATCGAACTGGCCGGGCTGCTCGAGCACAACGAGGTCACCGTCACCGCCCGCTGCCAGTACTCGCGTACCGGCGAAGGCCTGCACCGTAGTGTTGATCCCTCCGACGGCAACGTATACCTGTACACCCAGTTCGAGGTGCCGGACGCCCGTCGTGTCTATGCTGTCTTCGATCAGCCTGATCTCAAGGCGATTTTTGAGTTCCACGTGCTCGCCCCGCAAAGCTGGATTGTCACGTCGAATATGCCGGTCACCTCCACGCAAGACGTGGACCATATCACCGCTGAAGGCACGCTCGGCGACCATTCGGCGGAAAGCTCCCGCCAGTGGACGTTTGAGCCCACCCCGGTGATGAGCTCCTACCTGACCGCGATCTGTGCCGGCCCGTATGCGCAGTGGCACACTGAATACGCGAACGAGGACGGCCGTACCATCCCGATGGCGCTCTACTGCCGTCAGGCGCTCAAGGATGCGCTCGACAAGGACGCCGATTACCTGTTCGACATCACCAAGAAGGGCTTCGCGTTCTACGCCAAGACCTGGGGTGTGCCGTACCCGTACGCCAAGTACGACCAGATCTTCGTGCCGGAATACAATGCGGGCGCGATGGAGAACATCGGCATGGTCACCATCCGCGACCAGTACGTGTTCGAATCCAAGGTGACCGACGCATATGCCGAGCGCCGCGTGGTCACCGTGCTGCACGAGCTCGCCCACATGTGGTTCGGCGATTACGTGACCATGAAGTGGTGGAACGACCTGTGGCTGAACGAATCCTTCGCCGAATTCATGTCCACGCTCGCCACCGCGGAGGCGACCGAATGGCATGACGCGTGGGCGACCTTCAGCTCCGGAGAGAAGAGCTGGGGCCAGGCGCAGGACCAGCTGCCGACCACCCACCCGATTGTCGCGCCGATCAATGACCTGAACGACACCTATGTGAACTTCGATGGCATCACTTACGCGAAGGGCGCGTCCGTGCTCAAGCAGCTCGTCGCCTATGTTGGCCGCGACAAGTTCTTCAAAGGTATCAACCATTACCTCAACAAGCACGCGTACGGCAACGCCACGCTCGCCGACCTGCTCGCCGAACTGGAGCAGACCTCCGGTCGCGACCTTAAGGCCTGGAGCCAGCAGTGGCTGGAAGCCGCGGGTATCAACACCATCAGCGCCCGTGTCGACGAGAACCCCGACGGCACCATCGCCGCACTGACCCTCGAGCAGAGCGCCCCCGCGGAGCACCCCGTACTGCGGCCCCACCGCCTCGCGGTAGGCTTCTACAACGAGAACGCTGACGGGCAGATCGTGCGCACTGACCGATTCGAACTCGACGTGACCGGCGAACATACGACCGTCGAGGAAGCAGCCGGCAAGAAGCGTCCGGCGTTCATCCTGGTCAACGACGATGACCTGACGTACACCAAGTTGCGGTTCGATACGCAATCCCTCGAATTCGCGGCGGAAAACCTCTACCGCTTCGCTGACCCGCTCGCGCGGTCCGTGGTGTGGCTGTCCCTGTGGGATATGACCCGTGACGGCGAATTCCCGGCCGAACGCTTCATCAAGACGAGCCTTGATGCGCTGGCGACTGAACACGAGTCCACCACCTTCCGCTACGCACTCGCGCAGGTGTCCACGACGGCCCACCACTATGTCGTCCCTGCCCGCAGCGCCGACGTGGCGAAGAACACCGCCGAGCGCCTGTGGAAGCTCGCCGGCAAGGCACAAGCCGGCTCCGATGAGCAGTTCCAGCTGGTCGGCGCCTACCTCACCTACGGCGTGGAAGGCGACGAACGGTTCCTCGCCAACGCCGAAGGCCTGCTGGACGGCAGGGTCAAGCTCGAGGGGTTCGACATCGACAACAACATGCGCTGGACGATCCTCAAGGCGCTTGCCGGTGTGAACGCCATCGACAACGCGCGCATCGACGAGGAGCTTGCCAAGCGCGATACGACCGAGAACCGTGAATTCGCCTACGGAGCCCGTGCGAGCCGCGCGACGGCCAAGGCGAAGTCGTGGGCGTGGGACCAGGCGCTGCACAATGGCGATTTGACCAACATGCAGCTCGAAGCGGTCGCCGCAGGCTTCGCATCCACCCCGCGCGAGGACCTTGCCAAGCCGTACGCCGCCGAGTATTTCAACCAGGTTGACTGGGTGTGGGAACACAAGACCTTCCACATGGCCGAAGCCCTGCTCGAAGGGCTGTACCCGTCCTATGCGGATCCGGCGGAACTCGTCAGACTGGGCGACCAGTGGCTCAGCGAGCACGCTGATGCGCCGCGCGCGTTGCGCCGCATCATCATCGAGAACGTCGAATCCTCCCGTCGTGTGCTCAAGGTGCGCGCCTACAACGAGGCGCTGTGACCTTCTGACACAGACACCTTGAGGGCCGGCCGGCTGCCGTTTTGGTGTCGGCCGGCCCTCAGACGTTCAATTCGATATATATAGCATATATGCTATAGTGCTGGTATGGACACCATTGACGCATTGAAGGCCCGCCGTCTTCAAGCGGGGTTGAGCCAGCAAGCGGTGGCGTTCCGGATGGGCACCACGCAATCGGCATTATCGCGCGCGGAACACGGCGGCAATCCGACTCAGGATTTCCTGCAACGGTATGACGATGCCCTTTCCTGTCTCACGACGAAGTCAGGTATCGCACTGAATACTGGTATTTCGGCGAAATCCGGTCTCACCGTGAAATCCAGCAGTATCGTCGATATCGCGACGGTGAAGCTGATCGCCGGTGCTATCGCAAAGAAATACGGTCTTGCGCAAGTGTATCTTTACGGTTCATTCGCTCGCGGCGAGGCGGATGACGATTCCGATATCGACTTGCTGTATGTCTCGCGGGGAGCAAGTCGATTCGGCATGGACGACCTTGCACGATTGAAGAGTGAACTGGAACGGTCGTTTGGTAGGGAAGTCTCGCTGACCTCACTTGTCTCACTGCGTCGGCACGCGCAGCGCAGTCGTGCAAGCAGGCGATTCTACGAGCATATTCAGCGCGATATGGTTCGGGTGGTGTGATGCAACGACGACATGCCGACCAGAGATTCAGGGATGATACGAATCTCATCCGTCTCGCGGAGCATCTGGTCCGCGCAAGCCGTGATGCCAGCGCGGTTTCTTCGGCTCAGGAGCTGGAAACGGATTACATGAGGTTCAATTCGGTCGCCATGGATATGGTTCAGGCGCAGGAGGCTGCGCGGAAGCTATCCGACGAGTTCCTCGAAGAAGTCCCGCAGCTGCCATGGCATGAACTGCGGGGATTGCGTAATGCCATCGTCCACGAATACGATGAAATCGATCCTGACGCTCTGTACGTATCCGCCACGGTGGATGTTCCACGGCTGCTTGCCCAATTGCAACCGTATCTTGACGCCATCGAGGATTGAACGCCGGTGTCGGCAACGGGGCTCTTGCGGGCATGCAAGTGGCGGGCCGTCCAACCGTTGCGATGGAATGACCCGCCACTTACGTTATGAACAATCACCACGGGCGAATCCGTCGAATCCGCATGGCAATCATCGCGATGGCTTACTTCGCGAGGGCCGCCTTGAGGGACTCTTCGAAGATTTCCAGACCGCGCTTGGTCTGCTCGTCGGTCATGACGAGCGGCGCGAGGAAGCGGATGACATTGCTGTCGGTGCCTGCGGATTCCATGAGCAGACCGCGCTGGAGAGCCTCTTGGATGAGGTTGGCGACGAGCTCGGTGGCAGGCTCCTTGGTCTCACGATCCTTGACGAATTCCACGCCGATCATCGCGCCGAGGCCGCGGATATCGCCGATGACGTCGTACTTCTCGGCCATCGCCTTGAAGCCCGCGGTCACCTGCTCGCCGATGTGGCGTGCCTTGGCCGGGAAGTCCTCTTCCTTGTAGATCTTCATCGCAGCCAGACCGGACGCGCAGGACAGTGGATTGCCGCAGAAGGTGCCGCCGATGGTACCTGCGGGGGCGGCATCCATGACCTCGTCACGGCCGGTGATCGCCGAAATCGGCATGCCGCCGGCGAGGGACTTCGCGGTGGTCACGATATCCGGGGCGGCGCCCGCCTCGGCCCAGTATTCGGAGGCGAAGTACTTGCCGGTACGGCAGTTGCCGCACTGGACTTCGTCGGCGATGAGCAGGATGCCGTTCTCGTCGCAGATCTTGCGCACGGCCTTGACCCACTCGATCGGGGCGGGGATGAAGCCGCCTTCGCCCTGGAGCGGCTCGACGAGCAGGCAGGCGACTTCATTGGCAGGAATGCCCTGGTCGAACACCTTCTTCAGGCCGTCCACATAGTAGGCGATGGCCTCCGCCTCGGAGTAGCCCTTCGGCGCACGATACAGGTACGGGTACGGAGCACGGGCGATATCCGCCGGGAACGGGCCCATGCCCTTGGAATAGGCCTTCTTCGCGGTGAGGGCCATGGTCAGGTTGGTACGGCCGTGGAATGCGCCGGAGAAGCAGATGACCCCCTGCCGGCCGGTGTAGGACTTGGCGATCTTGATGGCGTTCTCATCGCATTCGGCACCGGAGTTGGCGAAATAGGTCTTCTTGTGCTCACCGCGACACGGAATTGTCTCGTTCAGACCTTCTGCCAGATCCACGTAGCCTTCATGGCCGATGACGTTGAAAATCGTGTGGAAGTACTTGGTCGCCTGGTCCTGCACGGCCTTGACGAGCTCCGGACGGGAGTAGCCGATGTTGAGCACGCCGACGCCGCCGACCCAGTCAAGGAACTTGTTGCCGTCGAGGTCTTCGAACATGGCGCCTTCGCCACGCTTGATGCAGATTGGATACGTCGAAGAGCACAGTCCGGCGGGGACGTTCTCGTCGCGCTTCTTGAGGAACTCCTGGGTCTTGGGGCCCGGAACGCTTTCAGTGACAATCTGGGGCATGTCTTCAGCCAATGTCATCGCGGTATCTCCTTGACTAATGGTTTTCGCAATACCGGTGGCGGAATGCTGCGGATTTCGTCGCCGTCTTACCTGACAACGAAATGTTTAACACCCGTGTGTTGCTCTGCTTTTGACATTTTGAAATGGGGTCGTTTCTTTGTCGAAACAGGAGTGTTTTCCCTGTAACATTCGCGTCGTACGAATCGGGCGCAGCTGTTGCGGGCACGGTGTCCGGTGTTGTGAAATCCGCTTGATTCCATGGTTTTGCAGTTCTGCGATGCTGCCTTCAGACGTCGTGGCACCGGGCGTGCGGATGCCGATCCGCGCGGTATCCGAACCGGGCCAGAGCCGATGGGACTGTCCGCATATTGAACATTTCAGCGAGATGACGGCAATTGCAGCTCGAACCCGTAACAGCTGCGCTCGAACCCGTACCTCTCATAGAATCGATGCGCGGCAGACCGCGGCAGACCGGAATCAAGTGTGATTGCCCGGCATCCGCGTTGTCTCGCCAGCTCAACCGCATGATCGAGCATCATCGTGCCGTAGCCTTTGCCCCGTTCGTGCTCATCCACAATCAGACTGGACACGTAACATGTCAGCCCGCACATCCAGAACGTCTCGAAATAATTACCATGGCACATGTCCACATAACGCCCCTCGTCGTCAAGCAGGAAAAACACGAAACTCGCGTCATCGGCAAGCACCCGTTCATACACGTCGCGCGTAGGCCCATCCTCATACGTGTTGTAATCCCACAGCGCGCGGATGAAACGCAACGCCTCGGGGAAGTCACCGGATTCGGCGTTCTTCAACATCATCAGTATTCCTTCTTTTGAACCGTTCACCATACGACAAGACGGCGGCCGCCGTACCTGGACGCGTTCGCGTCCTCGTACGACGGCCGCCGCCCGCCGGCAACCTTTACAACGCCTTGCGATACAGTTCGGAGATGTCCTCTGCGCTGATTTCAGTGCGCGTGTTGGCGATATTGGCGGGGGAGACCTTCATGGCGTTTTGGGTGAGCCACGGGATGTCCGATTCGCTGATGCCCAATTCGCTCAGCGTCACATCGAGCCCGATTTTCCGTTCGAAACCGCGGATCTTCCCGGCGCAATCCTCGGCCGTATAGCCGCCCATAAGCCGTGCCAGCCTGCCGAACTTGAACCGGTCGCCCTGCCATGTGGCGTCCACGACGGTCGGGGCAAGCGCCGCAAGACCCTTGCCGTGCGTCACGTTCTTCAAACCGGAGACCGGATGCTCCATGGCATGCGTCAGCGTGATGCCCGCTGTACCAATCACCAGGCCGCCGATTGTGGCCGCTTCGGACATGTGTTCCCAGTCCTTGAGCGTGCCCGTGCCTGCGACAAGCCGTGGCAGGCTGTCGAGGATCAGCGGAAGCGCGTACAGCGCGAGCGCATCGGTGAACGGCTGCGCGTTCTTGGCTGTGTACGCCTCGAAGCAGTGGCAGAACGCGTCGAAACCGACCGCCGCCAGCTGACCCTTCGGCATGGTCATCATCGCTTCCGGATCCACAATCGAGCGTTTGGCCATGATCGCCGGGCATCGCAGGGACTTCTTGTCGCCGTTCTCCGGGTTCGTGAGCACCGCGAAACCATTGGCTTCGGAACCCGATCCACAGGTGGTGGGGATGAGCACGAGCGGCAGCGCTACATCGCTGGACTTGCGTCCATAAATGTAATCGTTGACATCGCCGTCGTTCTTCGCCATGAACGCGATGCCTTTGGCGCAGTCCATCACTGAGCCGCCGCCCAGGCCGACGACCATGTCGTAGCCGCCGTCCTTTGCGAAGCGCGCGCCCTCCTCGACCGTCGTCGTCAGCGGGTTGGCTGACGACTTGTCGAACAGGCCGGTGGTGATGCCCGCCGCTGTGAGTGAATCGTTGACCTTGTCGTACACGCCGGTTTTCTTGGCGTTGGAACGGCCGGTCACAATAAGTGCCTTGGAACCAAGCGGTTTGGCGAGTTCGCCCGCCTTCGCCAGCGTGCCTGCACCGAAGGTGAGATTGACCGGCGCATAGTAGCTGAACGTGCGTGCCGTGGGCTCGGTTGCCGTGTCCGTAGCTGCTGCGGTGACTGCGGATATCGCCGCCGTGACCTCCGCCTGGCCGATGGTCGCGACTTTGGCTGCTGGTGCGGCCCCGGCGGCCTCGCCGGCCGCGATGGAAGCGGCTGCGGAGCGCTCGCGAGCGTAATCCTGGTCAAGCTCGTCATTGGCGACTTCAACCAAGGTGCCGAATTTCTTGCCATAGCGGGCCTTGCATGCGAAGTAGAAGACCACGCCGAGCAGCGCCCAGCTGCCGACGAACGCCCATTCGGTGGGCACGAGGGCCGCCGCGCTGCCGGGGATGCAGTACATGACGACCATGAAGCCGGACATGACGATGGCCATGAAGCCTACGAACTTGTAATGCTTCACCTTGTACGGGCGGGGCATGTCGGGCATCTTCTTGCGCAGGATCACGAAGGAGATTGCGACCATGCAGTAGGCGACGCAGCACGCGAGGTTGCCGGCGTCCACGATCCACACGAGCATCTTGCGGCCGAGCAGCGGGGCGAGGCAGCTGAGCAGGCCGATCAGGCCGATCGCCACCCACGGGGTCTTGTAGGTCTTGTGCAGCTTGCCGAACACCGGCGGGATCATGTAGGACTCGGCCATGGAGTACATGGCGCGGCTGCCGCCGATCATGAAGGAGTTCCACGAGGTCACCACGCCGCACAGGCCGCCGACGATCAGCACTTTGGCCATGACATCGGTGTGGAAGGCGCGGGCCATGGCGTCCGCGGTCACCAGGCCGCTGCCGGAGCTTTCCGATTGCGCGATGGCCTCGGGGCTGAGCACGTAGCCGACGGCGAAGATGATCAGCACGTAGAACGCCACGGCGAGAAGGATCGACAGGAGCAGCATCTTCGCGATCTTCTTGAGCGGCACGTTGATTTCCTCGGCTGCCTGCGGAATCACGTCGAAACCGATGAAATAGAACGGTGTCATCATCGCGACGCGCAGGATATTGCCGAATACGCTCGCGGTGTTGCCGCCGACGAACGCCTGTCCTTCAAGGTTTGACGGATTGCCGCTGATCACGGAGCCGGCGATCAGCAGGATGCCTGCGCCGCCAATCACGCAGGTGAGTACAGTCTGCACGATGGCCGCGGTTTTCGCGCCGCGGATGTTGATATACGTGATGAACAGGGCCATGATGATGGCTACCGCGAGCCAGGACGCGTAGATGTCGAATCCGGCGACCGTGTACAGATAGCCTTGCAGGAAGCCGGGGAACAGGTAGGTGATAATCGTCGGCATCGCGCACGCCTCGAAGCATACGACGCTTACATAGCCGAGGATGATCGCCCACGTGCATACGAACGACCCGGTCGGTCCCATGGCACGGTAGCTGAATACGTGTTCGCCGCCGCAGTCCGGCATGGCGGGTGTCAGCTCCGCGTAGGTCAGGCCGATGAAGAAGATCATGACGCCGCCCAGCACGAAGCCGAGCATGGCGCCGACCACGCCGCCGCGGTCAATCCAGTCGCCGCTGGAGACGACCCACGCCCATCCGATCATGGCGCCGAAGGCGATGACGAGAATGTCCCAGACGTTGAAGACCTTGTCGAATTCCGATGCTTTCTTGTCAGTCATTTGGTTCACTTCCTCTCGTCACTCGCCCAGCATTTCGACGAGCGTCAGCAGATATTTCGCGGTTTTGTCCCATCCGAGCAGGCTGGTGTCGAGCAGCAGGTCGCGCTGGCTGCGGTCGCCGCGGTGGGTGCCGGTGATGTACTTGTGCCGCGAATGGTTGAGTTCGTCGTTGTATTCGACGATTTCCTTGGCTTTTTTGGCGTCTACGTGGTCTTGTTCCATGATGGATTCGATGCGCACGCTCTTCGGCGCGTACAGGAACACGTCAAGCACGTCGTCGCGGTCGCGCAGCAGGTAGTTGGCGGAACGGCCGATGATGACGCATGACGACTTCTCGGCGAGGTCGTTGATGACCTCGGATTGGGTGAAGATGACGCGGTTGCTCAGGTTCGCGTAGCGCGGGCCGAGGGATGTTTCGAAGGCGTATTGGACGTTCGGCTTTTGGTCGGCTTGCTCGACGAGGCCGCGGCTGACGCCCAGTTGGTTGACGACCTTGTCGACCAGGTCGCGGTCGTAGTATTCGATGCCCAGAGCGTCGGCGAGCATTTTGCTGATTTGCGGGCCGCCGGCGCCGTATTCGCAGCCGATGGTGATGATGACGTGGTCCGGGTTGAAGTTCATCGTGCCATCTCCTTGATATGCTTGGTTTCTTTGGTTTCCGAGGTGATTGTGCCGGTCGTGTGCGGGCCAAAATGGGGTATCGGGTTGCGGCAGGTATCGTTCGGGGTTATGGATTGCATGTGCCCGCCGGTGCCGAGCCGGGTCGATATGAAGCCTCCATTGGGTGGTACACGCGTGGGATGTGCTTAGATCTCGTCTGCCCGCGACGATCTTGTGGACCGGTGTAGGACCTGTGAAATCTTTGATTTTGTTATAAGAGCGGAAGGTTTCGGGTGTTGTGTGCCATTCATACGTCGATTACGTGGGCGGAATGTGGACGTAACATTGAGTGTGAGCAACGGGCTGATTCGTTGTCGTGATTGACTTCGCGCGGAATCGGGGGTATCCGCGGGGTGGTTCGGGAGCGTGGGAAAGCTGTTCGAAGACGTTCCACATGTTGGACATGTTCAGACTCGTGGAATGTCAGCGGTAGGTTCCGGCGGTGGGCTTCGTAAATGTTCACCCACACCGGCGGCGGGTTTGGGAGCACGGGTAGGTACGATGGTGTGCAGCATATTCATGTCAAAGAAGCGAGGACTACTACCATGCCGAAAATGTTCGGAACCGATGGTGTGCGCGGGCTGGCGAACAAAGACCTTACCGCCCGACTGGCATTGGATCTGGGGGACGCCGCCGTCCGCGTGCTCGGTCAGGCCGATGCGCCGAAAACCAAGGATGATGACGTGCATTCCGAAGGACGGCGTCGTGCGTTGGTGGGGCGCGACACCCGTGTTTCCGGTGACTTCCTGTCATCTGCGCTGTCGGCGGGTATGAGCGCCGGCGGTTTCGACGTCATCGATGTCGGCATCATCCCGACTCCGGGCATCGCGTTCCTCACCTCCGTGCTTAACGTTGAGATGGGCGCGGTGATTTCCGCCTCCCACAACCCGATGCCTGACAACGGCATCAAGTTCTTCGCACGCGGCGGCTTCAAGCTTCCTGACAGCAAGGAAGACGAGATTGAAGCAGTCCTAGGCAAGGATTGGGACCGCCCGACCGGAGCCGGGGTAGGCCGCGTCAGCCACGACACCGTGACCGCCACGAACCTGTATATCGACCATCTGGTATCCACGATCGCCCCAGTCGTCGGACCGGAGAAAACCCAGCCGAAGCCGCTCGCAGGCTTGCGTCTGGTCGCCGACTGCGCCAACGGCGCCACATCCGTGGTCGCCCCGGAGGCGTTGCGTCGCGCCGGTGCGGAAGTCATCGTGATCAACGCATCCCCGGACGGCTACAATATCAACGATCATGCGGGGTCCACGCATCCTGAGCAACTGCAGGCCATGGTCAAGGCCACGGGCAGCGCGATGGGTGTCGCCTTCGATGGTGACGCGGACCGCTGCCTGGCTGTGGACGAGGACGGCACCATGGTCAACGGTGATCAGATCATGGGCATCCTCGCGCGTGCCAAGAAGCGCGAAGGCAAGCTCAACCACGACACGCTCGTGGTGACGGTGATGAGCAACCTCGGCTTGAAGCTCGCCCTCAAAGACATGGGCATCAAGACCGTGCAGACCAACGTCGGCGACCGGTACGTGCTCGAGGAGATGCTGCGCGGCGACTATTCGCTGGGCGGCGAACAGTCCGGCCACGTGATTAACCGCGAGTTCGCCACGACCGGCGACGGCACACTGACCGCGCTGACCTTGTGCAACGAAGTCGTTAAATCCGGCAAGAGCCTCAAACAGCTCGCCGCCGACTTCCCGCAACTGCCGCAGCAGCTGGTCAACGTCCGGTGCTCCAACAAGCAGGCGGTGACCACGAACGCCGCCGTGCAGAAGGCTGTTGAAAAGGAAACCGCGTTGCTGGGGGAGACCGGTCGCGTGTTGCTGCGCCCGAGTGGCACCGAACCATTGGTGCGTGTGATGGCTGAGGCCGCCACCCAACAGCAAGCGGACGAGGTGTGCGACCGTCTCGCCAAGATTGTCGCGGAGGAACTGGCATGAGCATGTTCACACGAGGCTCGAGTATCGATTTGGGGCTGAACCGTGCGGTTGAAAGCCTGCTCAGATCCGGCGACAGCGAAGGCATCCTCCCAATCGTCCAGGTGGGTGAACCGGTGCTGCGCCAGCCGACGCGCCGCTACAACGGGCAACTGAGCAAGAACACCCTCACCAAACTCGTCCAGGCGATGCGAACCACCATGCTCGAAGCGCCAGGTGTCGGTCTTGCCGCCCCACAAATCGGGCTTGGCATCGCGCTCGCCGTGGTCGAGGACCATATCCGTGACGACCAGGACGATCCGCGTGAGATATCCGAATTCCCGTTCCACGCAATCATCAACCCGTCCTACCAGCCGATTGGTACCGAAACGCGCAGCTTCTACGAAGGTTGCCTGAGTTTTGACGGCTATCAGGCGGTGCGCAAGCGTTGGCGCAATATCACCGCGCGTTGGCAGGATATGGACGGCACTTGGCACGAGGAGCAACTGCACGGATGGCCGGCTCGTATCTTCCAGCATGAGACCGATCATCTCAGCGGCGAGCTGTACATCGACCGGGCTCAGATTCGTTCGCTGGCAACCGATGAGAACGTCGAGGATTACTGGTGCGACGATCCGGTGCCGATTGCCGCGGCAAAGGAACTCGGGTTCAAGCTCAACTGAGCCAAGCGACACCATCGGCAAGCAGGCACGTGCGATTCGCGACTTTCCGCCGACGTTGATTGCATCGTAAGCGTCGGCAGAGGCGGAACAATAACCCTCTGCCGACGCTTAGAGTCATCTCAGCGTCGGTGGAAGCAGAGTCATAACCTTCTGCCGACGCTGACGGGGCCCTCAGTGTCGGTGGTCGGTTTGGTGCATTCGGCCGTGCCGGTTTTAGGGGTCGCCGTGCCTATGATCATGCACACGAGACAGGTCGTCGCATTGCAACACGCGCGTCTTGCCGCACGGCTCACTGCTCGTGCGCGAGTTCGTATTGCGCCAGATCAAGGATGGTGTGCCACTCGTCAGGGGCCAGCTGCGGCGGAATCAGCGCCATCTGCTGGTAGGGGTCGTCGGCGAGCACGCGCCCGGCGAAGTCCCGCAGCTGCCGCCACTGTCCGCGCCTGATGAGCTGCGCCGCATATGCGTCGGCCATCGGCTCGATGTCACTGTGCTCGCTGAGCATGCGGTCGGCCTGCTCGTCCTCCCCGCACATGCGCAACACGTCATGCCGCAGCATGAGCATCGACATGTCGAACTGCTCGCGGATGCCGCCCGCCGACACATCGACCAGATTCCCCTCGGAATCCATCATGAGATTGCCCGCCGGGTCGTCCTTGTCGTTGGAGCGGATATCGCGCTCGACCGATGCCATGGTCGCTTGCGCCCGGTCTATCGCATCGTAGACAAATACCCGCGTGTCGTCCCATTGCGCAAACGGCAGCGAGCACGAGATAAGCTGAACCATCTGCACCGGGTTGAACCGGAAATCATCCTGACAAGCCGCTGATACGATACCGGAGAGCGCTTGCCCGCCGGTGACCGGATCCGCGTGCTGGGCCACGCTGTCGAAGTAAATGCGCGTCTCATCAATCAAACGCTTGAGATAGGCGAGTCCTTCGCCTTCCCGGTCGGCGATGCTGCCGAGGAATGAGGACGTCGTAATCAGCGCGGTTGCGAGATTGCCGGCCGCATCGCACCACCTCGTGCTCATCAGCGCGTTTCCGACGACAGCCTCGACCCCGGACAGCGCCCCGGTGCTGTAGTAGAAGGTCGGCATGTCTGTGCGGTTGATGCCGTCGGCGCCGTCGGCTTGCGGAGTCGGGCTGAGCGAATCCATGGCGCGCAAATACCAACGAATCGGCGCGTCGATGGTCTGCTTCGCTTCCTCCGGGGGAGCCACGGGTATGTCTTCGCGCTCAGCGTCATCGCTTTGCGCGTCATCATGAATGGAACGATCCCACAGGAACGTCGGCCCTTGCAAGCCGGAATGGTTCAGCAGGTCATTGGCGAAGTCCCGTAATGCTTCGAAATGTTGGGGTGGTGTGGTGGGTTCGGTCATGCCGGTCCTTCTCATGTCGGTTGGTTCAAGCATAGCCGACTGGTGAGCATTGCGCGATGGTTCGTTTGTCTGCGACGGTGGGCGGGCGTTCGCGCATTACAGTGGTGAGGATACATGTGGTGAGGATATACGACAAGGAAAACGGAGATGTGATGGCTGGAACACCCAATTCGTCAGCGCCTGCGGTGAAGCCGAAACGCAAGCGCGTGCTTTCTGGCGTGCTTGCGGGATTGCTGATGATTGTCGCCGTCTTGGGGACGATTGCGCGGGCGCTGCCTGCTGATTTGCAGTCGCTGCCGTATGTTCCGGTCGTCGTCTCGCTGACCCCGTGGTTCGTGCCGCTCGCCGTGGTGGCGTTGCTGCTCGCGCTGTTCTCGAATCGTTGGTTTGTGGCGCTGATTGCGTTGGCGTGCGTCGCGGCGCAGGTGTGGTGGCAGGCGCCGTTTTTCCGCTCCCAGGCCGCGTTGTCACAGGATGCGGTGACGGCGGTCGGTCAGGCGCATGCGGTGACCGGCGACCATTATGCGAGGGTGATGACGCTCAACGTGTTCAAAGGGCAGGCCGACCCCCAGGCTGTGGTCGATTTGGTGCGTGACGAGCGTGTTGAGGTGCTCGCGTTGCAGGAGACTACGGATGCGTTCGTCAAACAGCTGGAAGCGGATGGTATCGGCGATTATTTGCCGTATTCGCAGGTCTCATCGTCTGACGGCGTGTACGGCAACGGCCTGTGGTCGGCGGTCGCACTTGACGACCCCGTGGATGACGAGGGCCATTCGAGCGCCTCGTTCATGCCGGCGGGAACGGTTGATATGGGCGGCGTGCAGGTGCGGTTCATCTCCGTGCACACCACGTCGCCGCAGCCCGGGTATTGGTCCCAGTGGAACAGAGCGCTAAACGAGTTGTCCCTGATGCGGCAGAAAACCGGTACGGCGTATGTGATGATGGGGGATTTCAACGCCACATACGACCATGCCGCTTTCCGCGGTATCCTCGGTTCGAGGTTCTCTGACGCCACACGCCAGGCAGGGCATGGTTTGGTGTTCACATGGCCGGCGAACCATACCGGCGTGCCCGCCTTCGCCGGCATCGACCACATCCTGATCGACCAGGGTATGGTCGTCGGGCAGGTGCAGTCCAAGCATGTGACCGGTTCGGACCATGCGGCGCTGCTCGCCACATTGCAGGTGGCATGACAACGCATTCACAGGTGGCGTGACGGCGCATCGCACCGGGTATGGCGATGCGTCTGCGGGGTGTCATCTGTGGGGCGTCGCGTGTGGAGTGATTGCGGTTGCGCATGGTACGGCAGCGTAGACGCGCATCGGCTCACGTTGCTTGGCGGGCCGCAGCTAGACGGGCGCGCAACCGGCGGACGGCCATTCGGCTAACGGCCGCCCCGCTTCGGCTTGCCGCCGCGCAGCTTCGGCTGGCCCCGCCTGCAAAACGCCCGCCAAGCCGGCGGTCACTCAAGGTTGGACTGGGTTCCCGCGGTGTCGGCGGAAGTCTGCTGCTGGGCCTGCGCGGCGTCAAGTTTGGCGCGGACTTGGTCGAGCAAGGTCTGGGCGCGCTTGGCAAGCGCTTCGCCGAGCTCCCACTGGCGCATGGACTGGTCGAGGTTCAGCCCGCCGGCTTCGAGCGCCTGCACCGCTTGGATCAGCTGGTCGCGCGCCTCCTCATAGGACATGGACGCGATGCGCTCGCGCTCCTCTTGGGTCAGGCTGGAAGCCGTGGTGTCGGTCTTCTGGGGATCCTGTGCTTCAACTGTCATCGATGTTCCTTCCATGGGTGTTGATGATTGATAGTGGTGATTGATGTCGATGATTGATAGGCGGATTGTCGGTTGCGTTGCGATGGGCTGGGGTCGTGGCGTTGCGCGGGCGATGCTGTGCCTGCTGGTGGCCATATGGCGGCAGGCACCAAACAAGCACCACACGGGCATCGCACGGGCGCGCCGCAACTGCGTCAGTCGCCGGTGTCGATGTGGTTTCCGCCCGTCTGCCCTTTGGCTTCGGCGAGCAGGGTGCCGTGGTGCAGGGTGATCGACAGTTGCTCTCCCACGCTCGCATCGGCTGCGTTGTCAAGCACATGCCCGTCGGCGGTCTGCACGACGGCGTACCCGCGGTTCAAGGTCGCCTGCGGGCTCATGGCGGTGAGGCTGGCGTGCAGCTTTTCGACGGTCATGCCGGCGTCGTCGATGATTCTGGTCAACCCATATCGCATGCGTTGCACGGCATCGTCAACCAGCCGCTGATGCGGTTCGAGCATGGTACTCGGGTTGGTCAGGCTCGGCCGGTTCGCATAGCCTTCGATAAGCCGCTGCTCGTTGCCGACCATGGCGTCCATTCGCAGATTCATGCGTTGCCAGGCGTTGGTGATGAGCTGCCACTGCTCACGCACGTCTGGTACGACCTTCTTTGCCGCATCCGTCGGCGTCGAGGCGCGAAGATCGGCGGCCAAATCGATGAGCGTCCAGTCGTCCTCATGCCCGATTGCCGAGACGATTGGTTTGCGGCATGCCGCCGTGGCACGTACCACGTTTTCGTCGGAGAAGCCGATGAGGTCTTCGAAACTGCCGCCGCCACGCGCGACGATGATGACGTCCACTCTCGGGTCGTCGTCGAGCTTGCGGATCGCTTGGACCACCTCCGGCGGGCACTGCGCACCCTGGACGTGGACATGCTCAATCACGAAGTCCACCGCCGGCCAACGCAGGTTCACGTTGGTGATGACATCGCCTTCGGCGCGGGCCTGGGGCGCACAAATCAGGCCGATGCAACGCGGGAATTCCGGAAGCGGAATCTTGTTTTCGGCGTCGAACAGGCCTTCGCCTTTGAGCTTCTTGCGTAGCTCGTCGATTTGCACCTTGAGGTCGCCGGCTCCCACGCGGCGGATGTCGTCGGCGATGAAACTCAGGCGTGTCGCCTTCACCCACACTTCCGGCTTGCCATGGACAACGACGCGCTCGCCCTGTTTGAACTCGCGGGCCATCGCGACGAAGTTCCTGAACCCCATGACGGACATCGAGATGTCCTGGGTGTTGTCGCGCAGTGTGATGTAGCCAGACGTACTGCGCCGCATGTTGATTTCGACAATCTGGCCTTCGACCCACGACGCCGGCCAGCGTTCGACGGCATCGTGGTATTTCTGGCTGACCACGCTGACCGGCCAAGGGTTCTCCGCGGTGGTGTCGCGGGCGAGCCGCGGCAGCTGGTCGAGTGGCTTGGGCGCGTCGGCGTTGCCGGGGGCTGCCACGGCATTGCCATAGCCGTAATTCGCTTCCTGATACCCGTACTGCATATGCCTTCCCTTCGCGCCGTGGGCGTGGCGTGCCACTTGCGTGCGTGGCGTGACTGCCCTACCCGTCCGCCGTCGGCTGACGTAGCCTGACGGATGTTCGATGGCCTCTACTGTTGCGCATCGAACGGACAATTTCATTGCGCGCGCGCCCGCGTATATCACTCTTTCATGGGTGGTGGTGGCGTGTCGGAAACGACACGCTGAGGTGCTCGTGTAATCCTCATCACATTTGCCGCTTATTGGCGGAACGATGCGGATTGCTACTATATCTTGGGCAACACTCGGTGATCGTGCACTATATCTCGTGGTACAGTCGATGTGGCAAATGCAGAACGATGAAGGCCGGGAGGCGCCCGGCCAAGGGAAAGGACGGAACCCAATGGACATGCAGGTTCTTGATGTGCCTCGGACCGCCACCCCGGACAGCGATGTGGCAGACACTGTCGCGGAAGGGAAGTCGGATATGGGCAAGGTGCTCGTCGAGAAGCGTGACGGCCGAATCGTCGAATTCGACCCGATTAACATCATCAGCGCCGTCAAGTCCGCCTTCAAGGATCTCGACAAGGAGATCGGCCCGGAGGAGGAGCAGCTGATTCGCGACCTCGCCAACCAGGTCGAAGGCGAAATCAAGGAACGCTACAACGGTCCCGCCAAGATCGAGGACATCCAGAACCTGGTCGAGCACGGCCTCATCGAAGACCATCTGTATGAGGTCGCCCGCAACTACACGACCTATCGTCTGAACAAGGACATCGAGCGCGCCAAGGCCACCGATATCAACGAAGCGGTCAGCCGTCTGGTCAACCGCGACGAATCCCTCGTGCGTGAGAACGCAAACAAGGATTCCAACGTCTATGCCACGCAGCGCGACTTGCTCGCCGGCGCCGTCTCCAAGGCATCCGCGTTCTCCATGCTGCCTGACGCCGTGTCCAACGCCCATATGAAGGGCGACATCCACTTCCATGATGCTGATTACTCGCCGTTCACTGCGATGACCAACTGCTCGCTGCCGGATTTCGGCGACATGCTCGCCCATGGGTTTGAGCTTGGCAACGCGATGATGGACTCCCCGAAGTCCATCGGCACCGCCGCCACGCAGATCACGCAGATCATCAAGGACATCGCGGGCGCACAGTACGGCGGCCAGACCGTCAACCGCGCCGACGAGATGCTTGAGCCGTATGCGAAGCTCGACTATGAAAAGCACCTGAAGATGGCCCACGCCATGTTCCCCGACGATATGCCGGTCGAGGCCGCGAAAACCGTCGTGCGCGGACTCAAGGCCCAGGAGCCGTCCGGTCTGCACTTCGAGAACCGTGCCCCGCTGCCCGACGACGTCCCGTTTGACACGGATGCCGAGCCTATCCAGCAGATCCGCGAAATCTATGCGAAGATCATGACCCGCAAGGCGATTTATGACGCCATGCAGACCATGGAATATCAGATTAATTCCAACCGTGTGTCCAACGGCCAGACCCCGTTCGTGACCGTCGGCTTCGGCCTGGGCACCTCGTGGTTCGCCCGCGAAATCCAGCGTTCCATCCTGCTCAACCGTATCCGCGGCCTGGGCAAGGACCGCCATACCGCGATTTTCCCGAAGCTCGTGTTCACCATCAAGCACGGCATCAACGCCGACCCGGGCGACCCGAACTACGACATGAAGCAGCTGGCGCTCGAATGCTCCACCAAGCGCATGTACCCGGATGTCGTCTTCTACGACAACATCGTCAAGATCACCGGCTCCTTCAAGGCCCCGATGGGCTGCCGTTCCTTCCTGCAGGGTTGGATCGACCCCAAGACCGGCAAGGATGTCGAAGACGGCCGCATGAACCTCGGCGTCGTCACCGTCAACGTGCCGCGTATCGCCCTTGAGTCCCACGGCGACAAGGACCGCTTCTGGAAGCTGTTCGACGAGCGTATGGAAGTCGCGCACCAGGCGCTGCAGTTCCGCATCATGCGCTGCAAGCAGGCCACCCCGGTCAACGCGCCGACCCTGTTCCGCTATGGCGCCTTCGGACGCCTCGGCGCCAACGACAACGTCGACCAGCTCTTCCGCAACGAGCGTGCCACTGTATCTCTGGGCTACATCGGCCTGTACGAGGCGACGGCTGTGTTCTACGGTAAGGACTGGATGCGCGACCACAGCTGGGATCCGGAAGGCAAGGAGTTCGCGCTGTCCATTGTCAAGCGCATGAACCAGCTGTGCAAGCAGTGGTGCAAGGCCGAAGGCTACCATTACTCGGTGTACTCCACGCCGGCGGAAAGTCTCACCGACCGCTTCAACCGCATGGATCGCGAGAAGTTCGGCCGCGTCGAAGGCGTAACCGACCACGACTTCTACACCAACTCCTTCCACTACCCGGTGTGGCTGTCCCCGACGCCGATGGAGAAGCTTGACTACGAGAAGGACTTCCCCTACTACGCGTCCGGTGGCTTCATCAACTACTGTGAGTTCCCGTGCCTGCAAGACAATCCCAAGGCGCTTGAGGCCGTGTGGGATTACGCCTACAAGATCGGCATCGGCTACCTGGGCACCAACACCCCGATCGACCACTGCTTCGTGTGCGGTTTCCAAGGCGACTTCGAACCGACCGAAGAGGGTTTCAAGTGCCCCGAGTGCGGCAACTCCGACCCTGACAAATGCAACGTGACCAAGCGCACGTGCGGATACCTCGGCAACCCGGTCCAGCGCCCGATGGTGCATGGCCGCCACGAGGAAATCGCCCACCGCGTCAAGCACATGAGCGGCGAAACTGGCCATGTGACGCTCAAGGACGGTTCCGAGCGCGAATGGTTCGAGGAGACCAAGTAGCCCGGAGCGCATAATCCGGAGCGCAACATCCGGAAAAACATAGCCCGGAAAACACCGGGAGCAGGCCGCCAGACGGATATCCGAAGGCGGCGAACCGGGAAACAATGATGACGGCCGTGATGCACGCTGCACACGGCCGTCATTGCCGTGCGGGCAAGCTTCGGTGGCGTGCCCGGAATACAACAAGGAGCTAAGGAGCAGGGGAGTACAGATGGCAGCAACGACATTGCATGATTTCGCGGCGGGGGAGACCGACCGCGGTCCGTTCATCCCGACCAATCGGTCGAACAACCCGAAAGCCGGACAGTGGACGAACCGGATGAGCCACAATATGATCGCCGACTACAAGCGGTTCCTTATGACCGATGGCGAAGGCATCCGCTGTTCCCTGTACGTGTCCGGATGCCCGTTCCACTGCGTGGAATGCTACAACAAGTCCATCTGGGATTTCCAAGCAGGCCATGAATACAATGACGCGCTCGAGGCGCAAATCATGGACGACCTGTCCCAGTCATACGTGCAGGGCATCACCTTCCTTGGCGGCGAGCCCTTGCTCAATACGGGCGTGTTGCTGCCGCTGGCACGCAAAATCCGCGAACGTTTCGGCCATACGAAAGACATCTGGTGCTGGACCGGCTACACGTGGGAGGAGCTCATGCGCCCCGGCGAGACCCCGGACAAACTCGATCTGCTACACGAGATCGATATTCTCGTCGACGGCCGGTATATCAAGGACCTGCACGATTCTTTGCTGCAATTCCGCGGTTCGAGCAATCAGCGGATCATCGACGTGCAGAAATCCTTTGTGGCGGGCGAGCCTGTCATCTGGAGCAAACTGCACGACCAGGAGCGCTTCATCCCGGAAATCTATGGCAAGGATCGCGCCGCCGGGGAAGGTAACGATAGCATCTCCGCCGAACAGTAAATCCCCTGGCGTGCGTCCGTCTCGCGCCTGTTTCCCACAAACTGTCTACGCTGGGAAAGCCGTTTGCGTAGCTGGTTTGTGAGGGATGGGCGATTACAGTGGCTAGGGTGATGAAACGAATCAGGTATGCGCTGTAATGCGGCGTCGCTGAGCGTGATCGTCCTTGCGATTGCTGCGCTGTTCCTCGTGGTGGAGAACACCGCGGTTACGCTGATTTGAGAGGTGTGGGCCGTCCGTGTGCCGTCGCGATGGGTGTACGCCGTGCCGGTCGCGGTCGTGGGCACCCTGCTGCTGGTCTGGGGCAAACGACGCTGGGGTGACATTCCACACACCACGCGCGATGTTCTCGGCGCCCTGAAACGCGGGGAAGCTATCAACTATCACACCGCATGGCGTGACCTGCTCATCGCGCTGATTATCCTCGCCGCCGGCGCGGGCGTCGGCCCGGAGGCCTCACTCATGGGGGCGGTCATCGCGTATTCCGTCTGGCAATGCGACAAACTGCGGTACCTGCACACGCATGCCGACAGCGTCCGCGCCACGCCGATACCTACACGGTTGCGCATGCTCTACCATCCCACGCGATGGATTGAGCCAGCCACGACGACCGCAACTGCCGCTGAGCCTGCAAGCGACTCGTCCGGCCCCGCCGATACCGCATCCTGCGATGCAGCCGCCCCTACCGCCACAACCACCTTCACCCCAGCAGCCTCCGAAACCGCACCATCCGCGCGCTGTCGGGGCGCATCAAGGTGCCGATGACCGTGCGTCTGCTAGTCGGCGGCGTGTTCGTCGCGTTCGTCGTCACCCTGCTCGCCTGGGGCGCCATGCGGGCGACTGCCGCGGTGTCGGCCGCGGTGAAACGCCGGATGCCGGCAAAGACACCGGCACGCTCCTGACCGGGCATGCGCGTGTTCCAACTCGCGGGTAGCACAAATCCGCGGGACAGATACCAGACATCTGTCCTGTTTCGCTGGGGGCGAGTTCCGCTGACGTCCGTATGCGTTAGCATTCACTAGAGGAAATTCGGCGGGGCGGGCAGGTGCACGGTTTGAGGTCGGCACCGCCCGGCACTCCGCCGACAATGGATATGAGGTGCAGATGGTGGAACAGGGAGAACATGTCATGACCGGCGAACACGGGAGGAAACCGTTGCGTGTCGGTCTCGACATCGGATCGACCACGGTCAAAGCAGTGGTGCTCGACCAAAGTGACACGCTTGACGGTGCGCTGTTCTCCGACTACCGCCGACATCACGCGAATGTGCGAGCCACCGTCGCCGGTCTGCTCGAAGACATCCGGACGAGACTCGACCAGCTCGGGCGGGGCGACGAACCGATTCGCTTGGCGATCACCGGCTCCGGCGGCCTGACACTCGCCGACAACATCCACGTGCCCTTCATCCAGGAAGTCATCGCCGAAACCCGCGCGATTGACCAGGAAATCCCGCAAGCTGATGTCATCATCGAACTCGGTGGCGAGGACGCGAAAATCACGTATTTGAAGCCCACCCCTGAGCAGCGCATGAACGGTTCGTGCGCGGGCGGCACCGGCGCATTCATCGACCAGATGGCCACCCTGTTGGATACGGATGCGGCCGGCCTCAACGAAATGGCCAAGCATTACCAGACCTTGTACCCGATTGCTTCGCGTTGCGGCGTGTTCGCGAAATCCGATTTGCAGCCGCTTATCAACGACGGCGCGGCGAAACCCGATTTGGCGGCTTCGATCTTCACCGCCGTCGCCACGCAGACAATCGCGGGCCTTGCTTCCGGCAGGCCAATCCACGGCAACGTCGTTTTCCTCGGCGGGCCGCTGTTCTTCATGTCCGAGCTGCGCGAAGCCTTCCACCGTGCGCTCGAAGGCAAGGTCGACGAGTTCATCACCCCGAGCAACGCCCATTTGTATGTCGCGTTCGGTGCCGCACTCATCGCCGGCGACGACAACGACGACGATGACGACACAAGCACCGCCACGGTCGCCGAACCACGCACTTGCGCGCAGATTCTTGATGATTTGGAGCGACTGAAGAACCTGCCGAGCAATACGAAGACCATGCCACCGCTGTTCCCCACCGAGGTGGACCGCGAGGCGTTCAACGCCCGTCACCACCGCGAACACGTGCATGTGGGCACGCTCGAAGGGGCATCCGGCCCGCACTTCCTCGGCATCGACGCGGGTTCGACCACCATCAAGGCAACCCTCGTCAACGACGACCGCGAAATCGTATGGTCCTCCTACGCCACGAACGAGGGCAGCCCGCTGACCGCCGCCGTGGACATCGTCAAACGCATCCAGGCGCAGCTGCCGCCTGAAGCGTGGATTGCGCGTTCTTGTGCGACCGGCTACGGCGAAGGTCTGATTTCCACCGGTCTGCACTTGGATGAGGGCGTCGTCGAGACGATGGCGCACTACCGTGGCGCCGAAATGGTCAGCCCCGGCGTGACTGCCGTCATCGATATCGGCGGCCAGGACATGAAATACCTCGCCATCAACGACGGGGTCATCGACTCGATTGCCGTCAACGAGGCCTGCTCGTCCGGCTGTGGATCCTTCCTGCAGACTTTCGCCCAGTCCATGGGGTTGAGCATCGAAGAATTCACGCAAAAAGCCCTGAACTCCACACATCCGGTCGATTTGGGCTCGCGTTGCACCGTGTTCATGAACTCCTCCGTCAAACAGGCGCAGAAAGAAGGCGCATCCATCGAGGACATCGCCGCGGGCCTGTGCTATTCGGTCGTACGCAACGCACTGTACAAGGTCATCAAACTGCGTGACGCCGATGCGCTCGGTGACACGGTCGTTGTCCAAGGCGGCACCTTCCTCAACGATGCCGTGCTGCGTGCTTTCGAACTGCTGACCAAACGCGAGGTCACCCGCCCGAACATCGCCGGCCTTATGGGCGCGTACGGCGCCGCGCTGACCGCCCGCATGCATTACGTCGACGCTGCGGACGACGATCCGGCCGCCGAGCACACGCGTTCCGGCATCCTGAGCGGTCAGGCGCTTGACAATCTGTCGATGACCACGTCCCGTGACGTGTGCAAGCTGTGCCAGAACCACTGCAAGCTCACCATCACGACCTTCCAGGACGGTTCGCGCTACGTGACCGGCAACCGGTGTGAACGCGGCGGCGACGCGAAGAAGAAGCGTTCCGACCGGCCGAACCTGTACGACTACAAGTACAAGCGCTGCTTCGCCTACCGCCGCCTGACCGATAAGAAGGCGACTCGCGGAGAAATCGGCATTCCGCGCGTGCTCAACATGTACGAGAACTACCCGTTCTGGTTCACCCTGCTCACCAATCTCGGCTTCAAGGTCATCATCTCCGGACGTTCCAGCCACGAACTGTTCGAAACCGGCATCGAATCCATCGCCTCCGAGAACATCTGCTACCCGGCGAAGCTGGTGCACGGCCATATCAAATGGCTGCTCAACAAGGGCGTCAAGACAATCTTCTACCCGTGCGTGAGCTACGAGGAGAACCTCGTGCCCAACACCGACAACCATTACAATTGCCCGGTCGTCGCGAACTACCCGGTCGTCATCGGCGCGAATATGCCCGAACTGCGCGAACCCGGCATCCGCTACATGCGCCCCTATTTCAACCTCGCCAACCATGAGCTCATGGCTAAGCGCATTGTCGAGGAATTCGCGTGGGCGAACGTGACGATGGACGAGGCGCAGGAGGCGGTCAAGGCTGCATACGCCGAGGATAAGCTGTTCAAGCATGACGTACAGCAGGAAGGCTTGCGCGCGCTCGCGTACATGAAGGAGCATGATTGCCGTGGCATCGTGCTCGCCGGGCGGCCTTACCACATCGATCCTGAAGTCAATCACGGCATTCCCGAGACGATTTGCTCGCTGGGTATGGTCGTGCTTTCCGAGGATTCGATCTGCGAGCTGCAGCCCGGTGAGGACTTGCATTTGAGCGACTATCTGGCCGCGGGGGAGAAGAACCCCCGTGCCAAGGATTCTGCGGGATTCCGTGAGGTGGGCGACCGCAAGGTCACACGCATGCCGTTGCGTGTACAGAACCAGTGGGCTTACCATGCCCGCTTGTATGCGGCGGCGCGCTTCGTGTCCTCCTATCCGGGGCTTGAACTCGTGCAGCTCAATTCCTTCGGCTGCGGCCTCGACGCCATCACCACCGACCAGGTCAGCGAAATCCTCGCCGACAAGGCCGACGTGTACACCGTGCTCAAAATCGACGAGGTCAGCAACCTCGGCGCGGCCAAGATTCGTCTGCGCTCGCTGAAAGCCGCCGTCGAGGAGCGTGAACGCAACGCCGAATTGCGCGACGGTCACAAGTCGTCGGAATCTCCCGAATCGCTGGAATCTCCTGAATCGCTGGAACCGCAGCCCGCGCAAACCGCATCCGACAGCGGCTTCCGCCACACCGGCGGCCCTGCTCCGACCCCGGGACGTCAGGCGATGCTCGACACCGTGATGGCCGAGAATCCGAAGCTCACCGAGGCGGTCAGGAAGGCCGCGTGCCGCAATGCCCAAACATCGCAGCAGGACGGCTCGAAGACTGGCAAGCGCGGCGGATCCGCCCGCAACGAGGCCACCATGAGCCGGTACGCGCACAAGGTCCGCTTCGAGAAATCCATGCGCGACTACACCATCGTCTGCCCGCAGATGAGCCCGGTGCACTTCTCGCTGGTCGAATCCGTCATCCGCTCCGGAGGATACAAGTTCGACGTGCTCAAACACGCCAGCAACGAAGATGTCGAAACCGGCCTCAAATACGTGAACAACGACGCCTGCTATCCGGCGATCATGGTCGTCGGACAACTGGTGGACGCCATCATCCAAGGCAAGTACGATCCCAACCATGTGGCGCTCGCCATTTCGCAGACCGGCGGCATGTGTCGAGCCACCAACTACTACGGTCTGATCCGCAAGGCGCTGATTGACGCCGGATATCCACAGATTCCGGTCATCGCGCTGAGCTTCCAGGGGCTGGAAAGCAACCCGGGCTTCAAGGCGACACCGGCGATGCTGGAACGTGCCGGCAAAGCGCTCGTGTACGGCGATTTGCTCATGAAATGCCTGTACCGCGTCCGCCCCTACGAGGCGGAACCGGGCAGCGCGAACGCCCTATATGAACAGTGGGATACGATCCTGCGCGAGACCATCGAACACCACGGGTATTCCAAAACCGCCAAGCGTGTGTACGGCAAGGGCTACTGGCTGTACCCGCAGCTCTTGAAGAAGATCGTGCGCACCTTCGACGAGCTGCCGCTCAAGGATATCCCGCGCAAGCCGCGTGTCGGTGTGGTAGGTGAGATTCTCGTCAAATACCATCCGGACGCCAACAACCATGTCGTTGACCAGATCGAGGCGCAAGGTTGCGAGGCTGTGGTGCCGGGCATTATCGAATTCATGACCCAGCACCCGTACACCGACAAGTGGAACGAGGACCATCTGGGCACCGGCGGTAGCCAGACTATGGACGCGATCATGCGGTGGGCCCTTAATCGCGGGCTTAATCCGGTGCGTCGTGCCATCGCCACCGCGCACGGCAAGTTCAGCCAGGACGAACGCATGGAGCAGCTCGTCAAGACCGCCGACGAGGTTACGTCAGTCGGCGTGCAAGCGGGCGAAGGATGGCTGCTGACCGCAGAAATCATCGAGCTGATCGAATCCGGCTGCCCGAATATCGTGTGCGCCCAGCCGTTCGCGTGCCTGCCTAACCATGTGACCGGGCGAGGCATGTTCGGCAAGATCCGCCGTCTGTACCCGCAGGCCAACATCGTGTCGATCGACTATGATCCGGGCGCGTCCGAGGCGAACCAGCTCAACCGGCTCAAGCTCATGATTGCCGCCGCCAAGAAGAACCACAACGCTCATCTTGACGAGCCGATGCACGGTGCTGCCGGCAACCGGCCGGGGCAGGAAAGCGATTCGCAAGCTCCGCTGTCCACCGCGGACTGAAGCGAGCGAACGAACTGAGCCGGATGAAGCATACAACCCGCCCGAACCGGCTCAGCGTTCGAACCGTATAACAACCCGCCCGAACCGGTATCATCCGAACGGTCTGTACGCGCCCTGAGCAAGCAGAACAGCACGCTGAACGTGGCGGACAATCCGGAACGTTGCAAGTCGCTATCAGTTTTTCGTAGAGCGTACGGCGCGGCATTGCGCGCGTGACGACGGTATTTCGCCTACGATGGCAGCATGAGCACACCACGCATCAGCTACGCGCACATGAATGCCACCGTCAACCCCAAGCACGTTGACAGCCTGGTCCGCTTCTTCGAAAGCGGCGCCAAGCCGGAACGCGATGACGGCTACGGGGTGGAGATCGAGCATCTGCCCGTACGCAATGGCAGCGACCAGGCGGTCAACTACTACGAGCCGAACGGGGTTGAGGAGCTGCTCAACCGTATGCGCCCGTATTATGACGCCGATAAGGAATACTGGGAGAACGGGCATTTGGTTGGGCTTGCCCGAAAAGGGATTTCGATTTCCCTGGAACCGGGCGCCCAAGTCGAATGCTCGATCGGTGTGCTGCACGATCCACAAGAGTTGAGCGAGATTTACGGCCGCTTCCGTGACGAGGTCGATCCGATTCTTGACGCGCTGGACTTCCGCCTGATCAACTACGGTTACCAGCCGAACACCAGCTACGCCGACATTCCGGTCAACCCGAAGAGCCGGTACGAGGCGATGACCGATTATCTGGGACGCGTCGGCCAGTACGGCTTGTGCATGATGCGCGGTTCCGCTTCCACGCAGGTGAGCATCGACTATCAGAACGAGCAGGACGCCATCCGCAAGCTGCGCGTGGGGACGGCAATCGGCCCGATTCTCGCGTGGTTCTTCCGCAACACCCCGTATTTCGAAGGCACCGAGAACCCGTTCCCGCTGCTGCGCCAGCGCATGTGGGATTTCCTTGACTGCCAGCGCACCAACCTGATCCCCGGGTTGTACGATGACCGGTTCGGCTGGGAGGATTACGCGGTGGACGTGTTGAGCACTCCGATGATGTTCGCCGATCTGACGCACACGCCCGAGGCTGAAGGGCTGCCTGACGCTCAGAAGCATCGCGCCGCGTTCCGCGACAACGCCGGAGAAATCTATCCTGATCGCGAACTGAATGCGTATGAGGTCAATCATGTGCTGTCCACGCATTTCAACGATGTGCGGCTGAAGAACTTCATCGAACTGCGCCACTGGGATTCACTGCCGGTCGAACGTGCCCAACGGTTGACGGAGATCATCGGTTCCCTGTTCTATGACGATGAGAACCTCGGCCGGCTGACATCGTATTTCGATGGGCTGAGCGATCTTGACGTGTTGGAAGCGAAGGCGAACGTGCAGGCGCATGGCAGTGAGGCGACGCCGTATGGGCAGCCGCTTGACTTCTGGCAGGAGTTCCTCGGGCTGGAGGGGCTGCTTGCCGATGTGCCGGGCGATCCCGTCCACCCAGACGTGTTCCAGGCCTGAGAGCGCGCTCGGGTTTTCCGTTCGCACCGATACACTCGGGTGTATGGATACTCAGCGCAGCAAGCGGATCCGCAAACCACCGCAGGAGCGTCGACGCGAGGTGCTGAACGCCGCGGTCGAACTCATCGGCGAACGCGGATTCAACGGCATGTCCGTGCAGGATGTCGCTGACCGGGTCGGCATTTCCAAGCAGGGCGTGCTGCGGTATGTCGGCAGCAAAGACAATATGCTGGCGATGGTGTATCACGAATATTACAATGCGATTGGCAGCCCGGAGGAGTTCCGCGCCTCCGGGCTGCCGGGCAGCGGGCCGGGTGCGATGCGGTTCCCCGCCTATCTGCGATTCCTGGTGCAGTGCAATGCGCAGCGGCGCATGCTGGTGCAGTTGTTTTCCATGCTTCAGGTCGAATCGTTCAATCCGCGGCATCCGCTGCATGAGGAGTTCGCCCGTCGGCCGGATGCGATATGGCGGTATTACAGCGGATTCGCATGGGAGATTCCGCAGTGGGTGGGACAGTGGCAGGATATGCGCCCGCTGGTCCGTCGTGCGATGGAGATCATGGATGGCGTGCAGTTGCGTTGGTTGCGCGAGCCGGCGATTGATTTGTGTGAGGAATGGGCGGCGATGGAGGATTTGCTGTTTCCGCTGCCGCTGTGGGAGGGGTACCGCTGAACCGTCGTGGGTTCGGCGGCACCGTACTCCGTATATGGTTGGTACGCAAAACGCGCGATTGTTATCGCTATATGGCGTTGCCGCCTAGGCGGATGCCACCTATGCGACGGTGAACGTGGCGCGTTTGAGGTCTGTGCGACGGCTGGAATGGCCGATCAGCACCTCGAACTCGCCGGGTTCCACAAATCTGTGGGCTTCTTGATCGACGATGGTGCAGTCGGCCACCGGAATGTCGAAGGCCACAATCGTGGTTTCGCCCGGTTTGAGGTGCACGCGTCGGAACGCCTTGAGCTCGCGGTCGGTCCAGCTGTATGAGGTGACGATGTCGCCGATATACAGCTGAACGACTTCGGTGCCTGCCCGGTCGCCGGTATTGGTCAGTGTGATTTCGGCGTGTACGGTGTCATCCACGGTGTATGTCCCGCATGCCGGGGTGTTGGTGATGGCCACTTCGCCGTAGTCGAAGGTGGTGTAGCTCAGCCCTTCGCCGAACGCGAATGCCGGGTCCTGCGTGAGATCGGCGTAGCGGTTGCCGTGTTGGCCGCGAATCTGGTTGTAATACACCGGCAGCTGCCCGACATGGCGCGGGAAGGTGATGGGAAGCCTGCCGCTGGGATCGGTGATGCCGAGGATGATTTCGGCGATCGCCTGCCCGCCTTTCATTCCCGGGTTCGGCGCCCACAGGAACGCGCTGACGCCGGCTGCTGTGGATTCGTCCACGATCACGCCGTTGCCGCCGATCACGCATGCGGGCATGACTTGGGGTTTGGAACTCATCAGCACGACGACCAGCGGTGTGCTGGTCTCGCGCGCCACATCGCTGAGCGCTTCGAGCATGGCGTTCTGGCCGCCGAGCAGTTCCAAGGTTGCGGTCGAGCAGGTTTCTCCGACCAGTTGCACGACGTCGCCGACGACAGCGACGATGAGGTCGCTCTGGCGGGCGTTATCCACGGCTTCGTCGAGCAGCCGTTGGTCGACGGGGGCGCTGACGGCGAGTTTCGGGCGCGGCTGGCCGTCCGGGAAGTATGCGCCTTCCGGGTCATCGACCAGGTCGATGATGTTCGCGCCGCGGCAGTAGGTGACTTTGCAGCCTTGTGGGGCGAGTTGTTTGAATCCGTCGAGGATTGTGGTGATCATGCCGCGCGGCTGGCCGTCGGGCATCCAGGTGACTTGGCCGGAGTTGCCCGCCCAGTCGCCCAGCTGGTTCTGGGCGTCGTCGGCAAGCGGACCGATGACGGCGATGCGTTTGCCGGCGGCGGCGAACGGCAGCGCCCCGTTGTTATTCAGCAGGACTGTGGATTCACGGGCGATGCGCAGGTTGAGATGCTGATGGGCGTCGCAGCCGACGACTTCTTTGATGCGCCGTTCATCGGGCAATCGGGGGTCTTCGAACAGGCCGAGCCGGAATTTGAGCGCGAGGATGCGGCTCACTGCGGCGTCGATCAGCGCTTCATCCAGCAAGCCGGTGTGCACGGCTTCGATGGCGCCGTCGTAGAACTGCGGTGTGGTCATGATCAGGTCGTTGCCGGCTTTGACTGCGTCTGCGGCGGCATGCGCATAATTGGCTTTGACTTTCTGCTCCCACACCGCGCGGCCGACGTTGTCCCAGTCGGTGATCAGCGTGCCTTGGTAGTTCCAGTCACCGCGCAGCTTATCGGAGAGCAGCCAGTGGTTGAACGTAACCGGTATGCCGTCGATGGACTCGTAGCCGAGCATGAAGGTGCCGCAGCCTTCTTTGGCGACCCGTTCGAAGGGCGGAAGGAACCATGATTCGAGTTTGCGGTGGGACAGGTCGGCTTCGGAAGCGTCACGGCCTCCTTGGGTCTCGCTGTAGCCGGCGAAATGCTTGGCGCATGCGAGGATGGCGTCGTGGGCGAGCGGCTCGCCGGCTTTGGCGCCGCCTTGGTAGCCCTTGATGATGGCGGAGGCCATGTCGCCGATCAGGGTCGGGTCTTCGCCGAAGGTTTCATCCACGCGGCCCCATCGGGTGTCTCGGGCGATGCACAGTACGGGGGAGAAGGTCCAGTGCACGCCGGTGGCGGAGACTTCTTTGGCGGTCGCGCGGCCGACTGCCTGCACTGCGGCGGGGTCCCAGCTGGCCGCCATGCCCAGTTGCGAGGGGAAGATGGTGGCTCCCGGCCAGAAGGAGTATCCGTGGATGCAGTCGTCGCCGATAAGCAACGGAATGCCGAGGCGTGTTTTGGTGTTCACGGTTTCGACGGCGCGCGGCAGGTCGGCTGGGCTGGTGTGCAGAATCGAGCCGACGTGTTTGGTGACGATGAGATCATCGAGGTTGCCGTTGCGGGCATCGAGTTGCATCATCTGCCCGACTTTCTCTTCGAGGGTCATGCGTCCGAGCAGGTCGGCGATGCGTTGCGATGCAGGCAGTTCTGGGTTTCGGTAGGGAAGATCGTCGGTCATGACGGTTCGCTTTCTTCATCGAGGCGGATTTAGTTACCAACTGGTAGTTTAGTGGTTCGGTCATGATGTGACAAGCGGTGCGGGCGTGTCCGCGGGTCTTCGGGCTGCCGGGAATCGCGGGGATCCGAAGGCTGCGCCGTGCTTCCTTGGGATTGCTGCAAACAGACCGGTTCGGCCGGCGTGGCAACGGCGGATGCTGGCTGTTGTCGGGTGCCGTCGTCGGCCGGTGATGAGCCTCCGCGGCGAGTTGGTTGCCGTAATGCGCCGCAGGGCAGGGGCGGTGACCGTAACCGTGCGGACGGTATCCCGGAGAGCCGTATGTGGACCGTTCGGTCATGGGAAAGCTGCGTGGTCGATGGCAAACCGGTTCGACACGCCGAATGTTGCATATGCAACTGTTGTATGGAGCACCTATTACCATCAACATTCGGAACGTCCACGCCAACACGCCACGGCAACCGCACGTATCCTGCATCACATCCATCATTCGGGCAGTCACAGGGGAAGAACATGACATATGACATCAATCAGTCTGGCATCACGCCTGCTGTCTGCCGCGATGACAGCAGGTCCGGGCCCGGCTGCGCCCCGGCGTCCGATCAGATCCCCCTGGGAGTGGAAATCCAACGGCTCGCCAGGGCGGTCCGCCGGTATCTCGGATTGACGATGCCTGCCAGCGCGCGCGAAGCGACAGACGGCAACGCCAGCATCATCATGTTCCTCGACCGCCATCGCGGTGATGAGATATTCCAGCACGATATCGAAACCCGCTTTTGCATCACCCGGTCCACCGCCTCACGCGTGCTGACCCGCATGGAGCACAAGGGGCTGATCATCCGCAAACCGGTCGCCCGTGACGCCAGGCTCAAACGGATCGAACTCACCGCCAAAGCCGACCGAATCGTCGCCGATCTCATCGTCAACGGACACTGCGCCGAAACCTCCCTCACCGTGGGTTTTACGCCCGACGAACTCGCCCAATTACGCAACTATCTCGCCCGGCTGCATCAGAATATGGACACCGCGCTCGACATCGCCGCCCAATCCCAAGCCACCCGGGCGCCGGCGCAGTCCACGGACCAGCCGGAACCGTCACAGACCGTTGGCTGCCTCGCCGCAAGCATCATCCACTATGACCGGAACACCATCAAGGAAGGAAAGGAACGCAACCAGTGACCACGAGCACACCCGCGACTACGCGCGCCGCCGCCGATGCACCGGCGAAACCCACGCACGTCATCCGTACCCTGCTTCACAGCCTGCGCGAATACAAGAAGGAAAGTCTGCTTACACCGCTCGCCGTCGCCGTTGAGGCGATTATGGAAATCGTCATCCCGACGGTCATGGCGAACCTCATCGACCAGGGCATCTCCGGCGGCTCCATGCCTGCCGTGTGGAAATTCGGCCTGATCCTGTTCCTGTGCGCGCTCGTCTCGTTTGCCGCCGGCACGCTCGCCGGCCGGTTCGCCGCCGTCGCCTCCGCGGGCTTCGCGAAGAACCTCCGCCACGACGTGTTCGCCAAGGTGCAGGGCTTCAGCTTCACGAATATCGACCGTTTCTCCACCGGCTCGATCATCACCCGCAGCACCACCGATGTGACCAACCTGCAGAACTCCTACCAGATGATCGTCCGCATCGGCGTGCGCGCCCCTGTCATGATGATCGCCGCATGGATTTGCTCGTTCCGCATCAGCAAGCCGATTTCGCTGGTATATCTTGCGATCATCCCGATTCTCGGCATCGCGCTGTTCGCGATCGTCCTTCTGGTGCACCCGATTTTCGAGCGCGTCTTCCATACCTACGACAAGCTCAACAACGACGTGGATGAGAACCTCCAAGGCGTCCGCGTGGTCAAGTCGTACAACCGCGAAGACCATGAGATCGAGAAGTTCGGCCGCATCTCCCGCGCCATCTACCGTGATTTCGTCAAGGCGGAACGCATACTGAGCTTCAACGCCCCGCTTATGGACGCGTGCATCTACATCGCCCTGCTCGCGGTGTCCTGGATGGGTGCGCAGCAGATCGTGGCCTCCGGGAACAATGCGGCGCACGGCCTGACCACCGGCGACCTGACCGCACTGGTGACCTACGCGCTGCAGATCCTCATGGCGCTCATGATGATTTCGATGGTGTTCGTCATGTTCATCATCTCGCAGGCGTCCGCCGAGCGTATCTGCCAGGTGTTGCAGGAGCGCAGCACCGTCACCGACCCCGACCACCCGATTGAGCAGGTGCCGGACGGTTCCATCGAATTCGACCATGTGACCTTCCGCTATTCGCGCAACTCGGAGAAGCCGGTGCTTGACGACATCAATCTTGACATCCCCTCAGGTTCGGTGGTCGGCATCATCGGTGGCACGGGCTCGTCCAAATCCAGCCTCGTGCAGCTGATTCCGCGTCTATACGATGTGACTGAAGGCTCGCTGAAGGTCGGCGGGCATGACGTGCGTGAATACGATCTGCAAGTCTTGCGCGACCAGGTCGCCATGGTATTGCAGAAGAACGTGCTGTTCAGCGGCACCATCGCCGATAACCTGCGTTGGGGCAACCCGGAGGCCACCGACGAGCAGATCCGCCATGCTGCGCAGATCGCTCAGGCGGACGGCTTCGTCCAGGAATTCCCCGACAAGTACGACACCATGATCGAACAGGGCGGTACGAACGTGTCCGGTGGTCAGCGTCAGCGCCTGTGCATCGCCCGCGCGCTGCTGAAGAACCCGAAGATCCTGATTCTGGACGATTCCACCAGCGCGGTGGACACCAAGACCGACCAGTTGATTCGCGAAGGCCTGCGCTCCGAGGCGCCGGACGTCACGAAGATCATCATCGCCCAGCGGTTGAGTTCCGTGCAGGACGCTGACATGATTCTGGTCATGGCGGACGGCCGCATCATGGACAAGGGCACGCATGAGCAGCTGTTGAAGACCAGCGATGAATACCGCGCGATCTACGAGCTGCAGACCAAGAACCACGGCGAAGCGGATGCCGCGGATGGCGTCGCAGCCACCGCTAGCGCCCAGTCCACCACAAGCACCACCCAGGAAGGAGAGGCATGATGAGCACGCAGAACACCACGAAACCCATGGATGCCGCCAAGCCCGACGACGTGTCGGCGAAACCTGGCGCCCGGACCTCTGTGTCTGGAGCCGGCCGCAAGCCGCGCCCGAAAGTCCCGCGCGGCACCGTGAAGCGCCTGTGGGGCTACATCTCCCAATACCCGGTGCGTCTGGTCATCGTCGTCCTGTCGATCATCGTGTCCGCCGCCGCGCAGGCGCTGTCCATCGCGTTCCTGCAGCGGCTCGTCGACACGTACATCATCCCGCTGGTCACCGCCACCCACCCCGACTGGGGCCCGCTGATCCGCGCGCTCACGCTGCTGGCCATCATGTACGCGGTCGGCACGTTCTGCGCGTGGCTGTGGGGCTGGCTGATTATCGATATCGAGCAGGGCACGCTCAAGAAGATCCGTGACGACATGTTCGCCCACCAGCAGCGTCTGCCGATCCGCTACTTCGACACCCACGAGCACGGCGACGTGATGAGCCGGTACACCAACGACACCGACACCTTGCGGCAGGCGATTTCGCAGTCCTTCCCGCAGATGTTCTCCTCGCTGCTGTCCGCGCTCGCATCCCTGATTGCGATGATGTGGCTGTCCGTGCCGTTCGCGCTGTTCACCCTTGCGTTCGCGATTATTCTGTTCGTGTTCGTCAACAAGCTCGTCGCCCGCTCCGGCAGCCAGTTCGTGCGTCAGCAGCGCGTGCTCGGCGATGTCAACGGTTTCGTCGAGGAAGCGGTCAACGGTCAGAAAGTCATCAAGGTGTTCAACCACGAGGACGCCACGCAACGCGAATTCGACCGCCGCAACGCCGAACTGTTCGATGCGGCCGCCAAGGCGAACACCTACGGCAACATCACCATGCCGATTGTGAACAACTCCGGCTACCTGCTGTACGTCATCACCGCGATTCTCGGCGCGTGGGCGGGCCTGTCCGGCATGCACAACTTCGGCTTCGGCGGCGCCGGGACCATGACTCTCGGCACGGTCATCGCCATGCTCACCCTGTCGCGCGGATTCATCAACCCACTCGGCCAGGTCTCCATGCAGTTCACCATGGTCATGATGGCGCTCGCTGGCGCCTCGCGCATCTTCGCTTTGATGGATGAGCCGGTGGAAGCCGATGGCGGTACGGTCACGCTTGTCAACGTCGAACTCGGCGAAGACGGGCGCACGATGACGGAAACCGACCGGGAGACGCAGCATTGGGCGTGGAAACGCGCGGCGGATGACGACGGCACGCGTTCGCTCGCCGCCGCAGCGAAACTGCGCGGCCAGGCCCGTGAAGTCGCCGCCAAGGCCAAGGAGAGCGCAATCACTTCACCGGACGGCCGGTACACGCTGCTGCGCGGCGATGTGCGCTTCACCGATGTGACCTTCGGTTACGATCCGTCCAAGCCTGTGCTGCATGACATCACGTGGTTCGCCAAGCCGGGTCAGAAGGTCGCGCTGGTTGGTGCGACGGGTGCGGGCAAGACCACGGTCACGAACCTCATCAACCGCTTCTACGATATCCAGGAAGGCCAGATCCTGTATGACGGCATCGACGTACGCAACATCCGCAAGCCGGATTTGCGCCGTTCGCTCGGCATCGTGCTGCAGGATGTGAACCTATTCACCGGCACGGTGATGGACAACATTCGCTACGGACGTCTGGACGCGACGGACGAGGAATGCATCGAGGCGGCGAAACGCACGAATGCGGACGGATTCATCCGCATGCTGCCGGAGGGCTATCACACCGTGCTGTCCGGTGATGGTTCCGGTCTGTCGCAGGGGCAGCGCCAGTTGATTTCGATTGCGCGCGCTGCTGTGGCCGATCCGCCGGCGATGATTCTGGATGAGGCGACCAGCTCAATCGATACCCGCACCGAAGAGGTTGTGCAGGCGGGTATGGACGCGTTGATGAAGGGCCGTACGGTCTTCGTGATCGCGCACCGGTTGTCCACTGTCCGCAATGCGGACGTGATTATGGTACTTGACCACGGCCGGATCATCGAACGTGGCAACCACGATGAGCTCATCGCCCAGCGCGGCGAGTACTACCAGCTGTACACCGGAGCGCTCGAACTCGAGTAGCGTGCGACCCGGGCGGTGCATGCCGCCCCGTGCTCTCCAACCCTCTGCCGACGCTGACACCCCTGCCAGTGTCGGCAGAGGGTTTTGTTGTGCAAACTGGTTGCGCTGGGCGGCTTGTGGGCGTAGCTGGTTTGTGATGGGGCGGGCGCGATGGGGAATGGGGACGGGGTATGAGGGTGGGGGATGAGGTTGTTTCAGGAGTTTTTCAGGTGTGAACTCACTCACACTTTCTGAAAGGGGGATGAAGAAAAGGGGATGGTTTTGATAGTATTAAACCGGTTCGATACCGGGTTTTCATGATAGAACCCCCGTGCTGTGCGCCTTACGGCAACCAAACAGGGGGTGTGGGACCGGCGGCAAGGTGGGGATGAGTTGTACTGCCATGTGCCGGATGCAGCAATCGGTCGAAATTGGGAGAACACCAAGTGCACAAATCAATGATTCGTCGTGGGTTCATCGTTCTCGTTGCGGTGCTGTGCGCCGTCGCGATGATCGCGCCGACGTCGTTCCTGAAGAGCACCGCAGCTTCTGCGGCCAGCCCGACGACGAACTCCACCGCGGATCCCCTCACCCGCAAGCTGACCATCCACAAATGGGGCAACGATGCTGCCGGCAACCCGCAGTATGACACCTCAGTGTCGTCGTCAACCGGCGAAAGCATCCGCAAGGAAATCCCAGGCGCCGAACTCACCTTGACCACCACCGACGGCTACATCAAGAAAGACAGCTCATCCAACGTCGCCGTCACCATCTCCGCGGACGGCAAGTCCGCCAGCTGGACCAGCACGTCGACCGCGCTCGCGGTCCAGGTCGCCGCGGGTTCCTACACCTTGCGTGAAGTCAAAGCACCGGCGGATTACAACAGCGCGGCTGATGTGAAGTTCACAGTCCCCGAATACAAGAACACCGTCGATACGTCAAAGCAATGGAGAGCGACCTCCACATTCACAATCACCTCTAATACCACGAACGCTTGGGAATACAAGGAATTGACAAAGTGGGAAAGCCGCCAGGCGGTGGCGGTCACCGGCGACGGCAGGAAAGTCGATCCTCTGCCCGCCATCACCGTGAGCGACGATAGCGACAAGTCCCAGAAGCCCCAGGTCGTGTACTGCTACAACTATTTGAACACCACGCCGCGAGGCGAACAATACAATGACCCGAAGGACCCAAACGCCAAAAAATACACGGAATACGGTGAGGCCGAAGGCTCCATTGCCTTGCTGTGGAAAAACGCTGCGAACCGTCTGACCTCTGACAGCTATGGCACCATCTCGGACGCCACCGAATTCGCACGCCGCATCATGTCCGTCATTACACGCGGCTACCCGAACAACAACCCCAACAACCCCTCAGATCTGCTTTACGGGCTCAACGAAAATCAGCAGCGCATGGTCACTCAGCTCGCGGTATGGCATTACACCGATGGCGGGCTTGCTTATTCCAAGACCCAGACGTACGCGGCCCTCGTCGAACCCACCGCCGGCAATTACTACGGGTTCGACGAAGCCATGATCAAAGCATACAAGAAGCTCATCGATCCGACGGACTATACGCTGCAGGTCAATGAGACGCTCAAACTGTTCCAGCCAGGGCAAGGCTTGTATCGCTACCAAAACCTCCTCGGCACCAGCACCATCACACCTTCCGCCATGGAAGCCAATATCGTCGACAATTCCATCGACTATTCCAAGAATCCCGCCACCGCCACCATCAGCGGCACCAAGATCATCAACGGCAAGACGATTTCCCAATACGGCACCACCGGCGATGATGCGACGATCCGCAACCTGTTCCGTACCTTCAAGTTCCGTATCGCCACCGACACGAACGCCCCGCTTCCGGCAAGCGACACCGCAACCGTGGGCAGCGATGGCACCTTCAGTTTCGGGGCGATCACGTACACCCAGCCGGGCACGTATGTGTATTCGATCGCTGAGATTCCGGGGAACAATCCCGATGTCGGCTATGACAGCACGGCACATTCGGTGACCGTGAACGTCACCAAAGGCACTGGCGCCAATGCGGGCAAGCTTGTCGCCGCCGTGCATTACGCCGACACGGGCGGTATCACGGTGAATAACGTGTATACCAAAGACGCCACCGCTCAACTGGAGGTCACCAAGACCATCGACGGCAAAACCCCGGAGCGAGGCGCCTACAGTTTCAACGTCCAGGCGAAAGACGATGCGCCGATGCCTCAAGGCGTCGCCGCTGGAGGGTCAACCACCATCACCAACGATTCGGTCGGCAAGGCCATCGTCAGCCCAATCGTCTTCAACAAAGCAGACACCTACACCTACATCATCACCGAAATCAAGCCTGATGACGCAGACGCCGGTATCAGCTACGACACCGGCACGGTGACCGCGACCGTCACCGTTACCCGGGACGACACAACCAACGAGCTCAAAGCAGAAGTCTCCTACAGCAAGGAAGCCTCCGATGGCACCGTCACCACGGGCACCGGCAGTAATGCGTTCGCCAACAGGACCATCGCACCGAAACCGGTGGATGTCACGATTTCGGCGAAGAAGACGCTTGACGGTCGGACTGGCTTCGCTGACGATGTTTTTTCGTTCACCTTGCGCGCGAACGAAACCACCACTCCTGTGTCCACAAGTGCAGCGAATGATGGTTCGCAGTCCACCGCCAACGCGAAAAGCGGCGGCTCCATCACCTTCGACACCATCCGCTACACCGCCGAAGGCACTTACACGTACACGATGACCGAAAGCAAAGGCAGCGACGCGGGTATAGCCTACGATTCCTCCGTGGTCCTGGTCACGGTCAACGTTACCCGCGACCCCAAAACCAACGAGCTATCCGCTGCCGTCACGTATAGCGCCAACGGCACGGATTCCGCTGACCCGCCGATTTTCAAGAACACGACAATCAAGCCCCACGACATCAAGGAATACCTGTACTCCTACAAGACACTCGCCGGGAAGCCCGCATCCAGCGGCCAATTCACCTTCCGTCTCACGGCGGCGAAAGACACGCCGATGCCTTGCACCACCCCGGCAACCGACGAGAACGGCGACATCTACTGCCTGAATGCGAACGGTGAGAACGGCCTCATCGATTTCGGTCCAATCGTCTACTCCCAAGCTGGAACATACCGGTACACGATGACCGAGGAGGCGCCGGGCGACCCATTCATTTCCAAGGACACCGCGTCCCACTCCGTCACCATCACTGTGACTCGCGACCCGAGCACCAACAAGCTCAGCGACACGGTCAGCTACGATGCCGGCGACGCACCGGCAGGCTTCAACAACACGTATGTCAAAGCCGTGCCGACCACCGCCCAGCTGCGACTAACCAAAATGCTCGACGGCATTCCCGCGACAACCGCCGGCCAGTTCTCCTTCGAACTGCAACCAGTGTCCACCGATGCGGTGGATCTCGACGGCAACGCGGTGAGCGTGCCGATGCCCGACGATACCGCCAAGAACAGCGACGGCACACCGACCGCGACCACCTCGAATCAGGGCGCAGGCCACGCCTCGTGGGACGACATCACGTTCGAATATCCTGGCGTCTACACCTACGCCATCCACGAGGTCACCGGCACGGATTCGATCGTGTATGACAGCAATGTCTATGCTGCGAAAGTGACCGTGACGCGCAACAGCGACAACACACTCTCCGCATCCGTCAGTTATGCAGGCACCGACGCGTTGCTGGTCATCCAGAACACGACCACCACCGGTTGGGTGCAGATTAAAGCGACGAAACTGCTTGACGGCCAACCCGCGAAAGCCGGCCAATTCACCTTCTCCGTTACTCCCTCCGGCAACGCGCCGAAGCTGATGAACACGACGGTGACGAACGGCGACGGTGGTCTGATTGATTTCACGGTGCCGATCACGCTTGCGGATTTGAATGGCAAGGATTCCGCCAAGTTCACGTATACCTTCCGCGAGGTAGACGGGGGCGACCCGACCATAACCTACGACACCACCGATCGCACGGCGAGCGTGCTGGTGAAGAAAGTCGTCAAGGACGGCGTGACCGGTTTGAGGGCGATGGTTGTCGTCGACCAAGACAAGACCAGCGACGACGACCAGAACAAAGACTATGTGGCATACGGCTGGGATGGCGTGACGGACGGCACCATCTACCACGCCAAGGCCGGTGTGACCATCACGGAGGATAATTTCGACGACGCTTCGAACTTCGACCTGGTGGCGACACCCGACCAAGGTGATGCCTACACCAAGCATTTCCCGAAGATCTACAACACCACCAAACCGGTGAAGTCCGTAACCGCGACCATCACGGCCATCAAAACCATAAACGGCGAGGCTGCGAAATCCGGAGATTATTCCTTCACGTTGACCGACCCGACAGGCAGCGCGCCCATGCCTGATGGTGCCACGACCTCGACATCCACGGACGATGAAGGCAACACCACCACCGTCCAGAGCAAAACCGTCCCGAACGGGAACAACGGCGCCATCGATTTCGAGATCACCTACAAGAAGGTCGGTATATACCAGTACACGATCACGGAGAATGTTCCCACGGGTGCGGCATCAGGCACCACCTTATATGACACGACAAAACATACTGCTTCGGTGGGAGTCGTGCGTTCCGCATCCGATCCGAACCAGCTGGTGGCGACCGTGGTGTACGACACGTCAACCGCGCCGGTGTTCGCCAACACCACCGTGCCGACCACCGCGGTGAAAGTGAGCAAAACCGTTGAAGGCGGGTGGCCCGCGGGTGCCCAATACACGTTTACCATGACCGCGTTGAGCACGACCAACGAGGATGGGTCCGCAGGTCCCGCCGGACCGCTGCCGAGCAATGCGACGCTGACACTGAAGAAAGGGGCGGACGGGTCTACGAGTTCCGCTTCATTCGGCGCATTCCCGTTCACGGCGGCAGATGCCGGCAAGACCTACGTATACGAAATCCGTGAAAATGGCGCCAACAACGGTGCCGCTGGAACTGGTGGCACTGACAGTGCAACCGGCGTGAAATACTCGAAGGCCGTCTATCAGGTGAGCGTCACCGTCAGCGATACGGTCACCGATGCCGCGCAACGCAAGCTTGGTAATAAGGCAGGCGTCAAGGTCACACAGGTGGTCGACGACGATGGCAATACGCTGAGCACGGCGAAAGTCATCTACGATTCCAGCGCCAGCGACGATACCGGCAAGTCCAGTGCCAATCAGCTGAGCTTCACCAACGAGCGGGTGGTCACCGCGCTGCCGTTCACCGGTGGTTCTTCGACCGCGCGTTCGCTGATATGCGGCGGTCTGATCGCCATCATCGTCGCGCTGTTGTGCACCGAAATCGCCCGTCGCTTGCGCCGAGCCGGACGGTGAGCCTGATTCCTGTCTCATCGCGCGCGCGTGTTGAGACGAGCATTCCGTCCCCTCGCAATCTGGTTACGTTGGGATGCTGCTCAGTGTAACCAGATTGTGAGTGTGCAGCTGGGGGCTTCTGCCAGCGTTGCTGGATTGTGAGTGTGTCGTTGAGTCTGCTGAGTGTCGGTGGAAGGTGGGGGAGGATGGCATCGAATCACGCATCCCCTTCACAAACTGGTTACGCAAAGCGGTCCGTGAGCGTAACCAGTTTGTGAGCAAGCAGCTCCGCCGCTCTCAGTTGTGCAGAAGTCCCATCTCTGTTTCTGCCGACGCTGAGTCGGGTGTGAGTGTCGGTGGAGGGCTTTTATTGCTGCTTTTGCCGATGCTCAGCACCCCGCCGGCGTCGGTAGAAGGTGGGGAAGGACGGCATCGAATCGCGTGTTCGCTGTGAGTCGCTCGGTCGTCCCGCCCGCGGTGCTATCATGGCGGCTGTATGAGGCGATGATCCGTCATCAGCGGGGAGCCTTCGGAAGAACAGGGTGCGGCACACGCCAAGCCCCCAGTAGAACCGACGGGACCGGCCCGAGACAGCCGGACACAAGCGGTCGTGCACAACCGGTTCCCGGCGGTACGCGGCAAGCGAGGTGGTACCGCGGCGTAAGCGTAAGCCCCGTCGTCCTCGTGGCAATGTCAACCAGCCAGTCGAGGAGAATATGGTGAGCGAAACCACCGATCACGTGTATCCCAAGGCATCAACCGGCGAGCAAAGCGCCAATGTCGCGCCGAACCCGAATTTCCCCAAGCTCGAGGAATCGGTGCTGAATTATTGGGACACCGACGACACCTTCAACAAATCCGTAGAACGCCGCCCGTCCGGCGATCACAGCCAGAACGAGTTCGTGTTCTTCGACGGCCCGCCGTTCGCCAACGGCCTGCCGCACTACGGCCACCTGCTGACCGGCTATGCGAAGGACGTCATCCCGCGCTACCAGACCATGAAGGGTCACAAGGTCAACCGCGTGTTCGGATGGGATACGCACGGCCTGCCCGCCGAGCTCGAAGCGCAGAAGGAACTCGGCATCGACTCGGTCGACGACATCAACAAGATGGGCATCGCCAAGTTCAACGACGCATGCCGCGCATCCGTGCTCAAATACACCAACGAATGGCGCGAATACGTGCACCGTCAGGGCCGCTGGGTGGACTTCGACCACGGCTACAAGACGCTCAACATCCCGTACATGGAATCCGTCATGTGGGCGTTCAAGCAGCTGTACGAAAAGGGCCTGGCCTACAAGGGCTACCGCGTGCTGCCGTACTGCCCGAAGGACCGCACCCCGCTGAGCAACCACGAGTTGCGCATGGACGCGGACGTCTACCAGGACCGTCAGGACACCACCGTGTCCGTCGCCGTCAAACTGCGTGATGAGGATGATGCCTACGCCGTGTTCTGGACCACCACCCCGTGGACCGTGCCCACCAACCTCGCCATCGTCGTCGGCGCCGACATCGACTATGTCGAAGTACGCCCCACGCAAGGCAAGTTCGCCGGCAAGAAATTCTATATCGGCAAACCGCGCCTTGAGGCCTACGCCAAGGAACTCGGCGAAGACTACGAAGTCGTGCGCGAGCTCAAGGGCGCCGAGATGGAAGGTTGGCGCTACTGGCCGGTCTTCCCGTATTTCGCTGATGACAAGGCGCTTGCCGAGGGCGGTACCCCCGGCCCGAACGCCTTCCAGATCTTCACTGCCGACTACGTCGACACGGTCGAAGGTTCCGGCCTCGTGCACCAGGCGCCATACGGCGAAGACGATATGAACACGCTCAACGCCAAGGGCATCAAGTCTGTGGATGTGCTCGACGAAGCCTGCGTGTTCAACGCGCTCGCCCCCGACTATGAGGGCATGTACGTGTTCGACGCGAACCTGCCGATTCTGCGCAACCTGCGCGCCGGAGACGGCCCGCTCGCGCGCATCCCCGAGGAGCATCGCGCCTTGCTGTTCCAGGAGAAGAGCTACGTGCACTCCTACCCGCACTGCTGGCGTTGCGGCACCCCGCTGATCTACAAGCCAGTGTCGAGCTGGTTCGTCTCGGTCACGAAGATCAAGGACCGCCTCCTCAAGCACAATCAGGAAATCAACTGGATCCCGTCCAACGTCAAGGACGGCCAGTTCGGCAAGTGGCTCGCCAACGCGCGTGACTGGTCTATCAGCCGCAACCGCTTCTGGGGCTCGCCTATCCCGGTGTGGGTGAGCGACGACCCGAAGTACCCGCGCGTCGACGTGTACGGTTCGCTTGATGAGCTCAAGGCCGATTTCGGCGATTACCCGCGCGACGACAAGGGCGAGATCAACATGCACCGCCCGTACATCGACCGTCTGACGCGCGTCAACCCGGACGATCCGACCGGCAAGAGCCACATGCATCGCATCACCGATGTGCTCGACTGCTGGTTCGAATCCGGCTCCATGCCGTTCGCGCAGTTCCACTATCCGTTCGAGAACAAGGAGTATTTCGAGCAGCACTTCCCATGCGATTACGTGGTCGAGTACATCGGCCAGACGCGCGGCTGGTTCTACACGCTGCACATCATGGCCACCGCACTGTTCGACAAGCCGGCGTTCAAGAACGTCATCTGCCATGGCATCGTGCTCGGCTCCGACGGCCAGAAGATGAGCAAGCACCTGCGCAACTACCCGGATGTCAACGGCGTGTTCGACAAATTCGGTTCCGACGCCATGCGTTGGTTCCTCATGAGCTCGCCGATTCTGCGCGGCGGCAACCTCATCGTCACCGCTGAGGGCATTCGTGACACGGTGCGCCAGGTCATGCTGCCGGTGTGGAGCTCGTACTACTTCTTCACGCTGTACGCGAATGCGGCGAACGGCGGCAAGGGCTTCGATGCGCGTCGTCTGCGTGCCGACGAAGTCGACGGCCTGCCGCGCATGGACCAGTATCTGCTGGCCCGTACGCGCCTGCTGGTTGAACGTGTCGAGAAGTCGCTGGATGATTTCGCGATTTCCGATGCGTGCGAGGCGGTCACTGATTTCATTGACGTGCTCACCAACTGGTACATCCGCAACACGCGCGACCGCTTCTGGAACGAGGACGAGAACGCGTTCAACACGCTGTACACCGTGCTGGAAACCTTCATGCGCGCACTCGCCCCGCTCGCCCCAATGGAGGCGGAAACTGTGTGGCGAGGTCTGACCGGCGGCGAATCCGTGCATCTGGCGGATTGGCCGTTCCTTACTGACGAGAAGACCGGCGAGCCTACGGAGCTTGGTCTCGTGCTCAAGGCCAATGATGCGCTTGTGTCCGCGATGGACCAGGTGCGCGAGGTCGTCTCCGCGACCCTGTCGCTGCGCAAGGCTGAGCAGATTCGCGTGCGTCAGCCGCTGAGCAAGCTCACCGTCGTGGTCGCCGACCCGGAGGCGGTCGAGGATTATATCGAGATCTTGAAGTCAGAGCTCAACGTGAAGTCCGTGGACTTCTCGACTCTCGAGGATGCGCCGGAACACGGGCTGAAGATCATCCACCAGCTCAAGGTCAATGCGCGCGCCGCCGGCCCGCGCCTGGGCAAGCAGGTGCAGTTCGCCATCAAGGCGTCCAAGACGGGTGCCTGGCATGTGGATGCCGCAACCGGCGCCCCTGTGGTCGAGACGCCGAACGGCGATATCGTGCTCGAGGATGGCGAGTTCGAGGTCATCAATCGCGTGGAGGAGCAGGATGCCAAGCAGGCTGCCAATTCGGTGTCCTCGGCGTTGCCGTCCGGCGGGTTCGTGATTCTCGACACCGCGCTCGACGACAATCTGCTGGCCGAAGGCTACGCGCGTGACGCGGTCCGTGCGGTGCAGGATGCCCGAAAGGAAGCTGATTTCAACATCTCTGACCGGATTGTGCTGACCTTGACTGCACCCGCGGTGGATGCGCCGAAGCTTGAGCAGTTCCGTGACTTGATCGCCCACGAGACGCTCGCCACGACGCTCGACATCAAGCCGAGTGATACCGCCAAGGAACTCGAGGTCGCCGTCGCCAAGGCGTGACGCCTCGGGGCGTTGAGCTGGTGGGCGTGATGCCCGCTGGTTCGACACCCAAGGGGTGCATCTTGTTGAGTATCGACGCTCCTAACCTCACAAACTGGTTACGCTGGTGAGTCCGCTAGCGTAGCCAGTTTGTGTATCTGCCCACCCGCATCCCTGTTTCTACCGACGCTGAGACCACTGTCAGCGTCGGTAGAAGGTTGGAGGAGAGATAGGAGTAGGGGGCGGCGGGTACACCGGCAGCGATGACGCCATGGCGTCCTAGGATGGGGAGGTCGGGCACTGCCCGGCGCTTTCCACCGACCGACAGGAGCATGATGAAGCAGATCGTCGCGGGCGTGCTCGCCCACGTGGATGCGGGCAAGACCACCCTCTCCGAAGCGATGCTCTACGTGTCCGGCGAAGTGCGTCGGCTTGGCCGCGTCGATCATGGCGACGCGTTCCTCGATACCGACGCGTTGGAAAAACGACGTGGCATCACCATCTATTCCAAAGACGCGATCATCGACTATCCGGGTATGCGCTTGACCCTGCTCGACACGCCCGGGCACGTGGATTTTGCCGCCGATATGGAACGCACGTTGGGTGTGCTCGATGTCGCTCTGCTCGTCATCTCAGCCGTCGACGGCGTGCAAGGTCATACCGAGACTCTGTGGCGATTGCTGGAGCGCTATCATGTGCCGACCTTCATCGTCATCAATAAAATCGACGCGCTCGCTCCCGGCATTTCGCGCGATGACGTGCTCGCCGGCATCCGCAAGCGATTTGGCGAGGTGTGCGTGGATGCCGGATTGCCGCAGAATTCCGCCGATATCGCTGAGAATGCGGATACCCCGGTCACTGCGGACACCCCCGTACCTTCGGATGCTTCAGTTACCGCAGACGCCCATGCAGCCACGGGCGCATCAACTGGCATGATTGCCGGCGGCTCGTCCGCCCACGCCCAGATTTCCGCCGGTTCCCGAATGGAACACGATGAGGATGTTGCCGCGCTCGACGAATCCGCGCTCGACGAATACTGCGACACCGGTCGGATCAGCCCGGCGACCATCAGCCGGATGATCGCGCAACGCAAGCTCGTCCCATGTATGTGGACATCAGCGCTGCAATTGCAAGGCATCCGCTATCTGCTGGATGCGCTTGCCGCGTACGCTCCTGAGCCGCGCTATGACGGATACGGCGACAACTCTTCCGACAACACTTCCGTCAATCATGGCAAAGATAACGCCGATAACAGTAGTGATCGCAGCAATGGCAAGGATTTCGGCGCCCGTGTGTTCCGCATTTCGCATGACGCCCAGCACAACCGGCTCACTTGGCTGAAAGTGACCGGCGGCGAACTGCCGGTGAAAAGCGAGATTGAACCGTACGGAAAAATCGACCAGATCAGGCGATATTCCGGCGCGAAATACGATATCCTGCAATCCGCCCCCGCCGGAACAGTTTGTGCGGTGACCGGTCTGGAAGGCACGGTGCCAGGTCAGGGACTCGGCATGCAGACGGACGCCTCGCATCCACTGCTTGAACCGGTGCTCACCTACACGGTTACGGCCACCGATGGCACGGATACGCACAAACTGTTGGGTGCGCTACGTGAACTCGAGGACGAGGAACCGCTGTTGCACGTGCGGTGGATCGAGCGTCTTGAGGAGATTCACATCCAGCTCATGGGCGCTGTCCAGCTGGAAATCGTGCAGGAACTGCTGCGCACGCGCTTCGGCATCGAAGTCGCGTTCGATCGCGGGGGCATCGTATACCACGAGACCATAGACACGCCGGTCGAAGGGGTGGGGCATTTCGAACCGTTGCGGCACTACGCGGAAGTCCACCTGCTGCTGGAGCCGCTCGAGCGTGGCCGCGGACTCCAATTCGCCAGCGATTGCAGTTTGGATGTGCTCGACCGCAACTGGCAGCGCCTGATCATGACGCATATGCGCGAACGCGAGCATCTGGGCGTGCTTATCGGCGCGCCAATCACCGATATGCGGATTACGTTGCTGACCGGTCGGGCGCATGACAAGCACACTGAAGGCGGGGATTTCCGCCAGGCGACGTATCGCGCAATCCGCGAAGGACTTATGCAGGCGCGTCAGGGCGGGCATTGCCATGTGCTTGAACCGTGGTACCGCTTCCGTCTGGAGCTGCCCGCCGACCAGGTGGGGCATGCGATGGCTGATATCCAGCGGATGAACGGCGTGTTCGACCCACCTGACAACGACGGCACGACGGCGGTGCTGGAGGGCGAGGCGCCTGTTGAAGGTATGCGTGATTACGCGATGGAAGTGAATGCATATACGCACGGACGCGGGTCGCTGACCTGCGTGTCGGCGGGCTACCGACCGTGCCACGACGAGGACGCGGTCATCGCCGCAGCCGGGTATGATCCCGAAGCCGATCTGGAGAACACTCCGGATTCGGTGTTCTGCGCGCATGGTGCCGGGTATCCGGTCAAATGGTACAAAGTGCCGGAGTTCATGCATCTGCCGTTCGCGTGGCAGCAGGCGTAGCAGGGTCGGTGGTTATTGCGGCCGGCGGAACTGCGGGATGATGAGAGCGTGTGTCTCGCGGTCACATGACTTGCGCGCCGAACGGCCACAACGCGAGCTTCGCCATCTTGAATGACTGGATGCCGAACGGCACGCCGATGACGGTGATGCAGTTGAGTACGCCTGCGATCATGTAGCCGATTGCCATCCAGATGCCGACCAACACCACCCAGATAATGTTGGCGAGCAGTGAGCCGACGCCACCGCCATACACCACGGACTTGCCGAACGGGGTGAGTGTCAGGCCAGCCATTTTGAACGCTTGGATGCCGAGCGGGATGCCGACGATGGTGATGCACAGCACGATGCCGATGATCGCCCATGCCACAGCCAGTTCGAGACCGCCGAGAATCAGCCACAGGATATTGCCCAACGTGTTCATGCCGCCCATTGTGCATGGCGTGGGTGACATAGTTGATTGGTCAGGTGCGGTTGAGTGGGCATGACGCGGTCGGATGAGGTTGGGTGGAGACGGTTGGCAGGGAGTGATTGGACGGGGTGGTCGTGTAGCGGGTGATTGAATTGGATGCGGTCGGGGATTGAGCTGGTGGAGATTGCGTGGGACGCGTGTGGTTGGGTGAGCGTGGTCGGATGGGCTATGAACGGTGTCGCGAAGGGGCAGGTGTGGATAATCGATTTGGCAGGGATGACTGCTTGCACATCAGGCTGGACGTTGCCTGAGCGAATCTCAGAGTATTCACAGGGAAACATATTGTGAACCCAAGGTGACGTCCGTATCCTAAATGATGTCAGCAAAAGCTGATGGGTTCTCCTCTTGAATCCCATAATTCAATCCCTTCTCTCTTTTTTCTCTCCTTTCAGGGCCCGGTCTTCCGGGCCCTTCTCTTTTCCCGCTTCGCCTGTCGTCGTGCGCGTCGGCGACGCAGCAGGACTGCCATCGTAGCCGGTTTGCGCGCCTCCACAAACTGGTTATGCTGGGCGGGTTGTCAGCGTAGCTAGTTTGTGAAGGCTGGGCTGTCGTACTGATTGCAGCTGGTCTTCCGCAGCGGCACCGCATCCGCATCCGCAGCCGCAACCGGCTCAACCCAATCGCAATCGTTGCGAGCCCAACACAGACGGTTACCGCCCGTCGCTAGCGATCCGGTCTATAGCGGCGAGCTCGTCATCGGTGAAATCAGGCCCGTTCAACGCGCCGAGGCTGTCAAGCAGCTGCTGGGGTCGGGACGCACCCACGAGCACACTGGTCACTTCGCTCTTGCGCAGCAGCCAGGCGAGCGCCATATCCGCGAGACTCTGCCCGCGCGCAGCGGCAATCGTATTCAACGCGACAATCGCGTCATGCGTGCGTGCCACGTCGGCTTCGGTGAGGAACCGGCCGTCCCTGGCCACGCGCGAATCCGCTGGAATCCCGTCCAGATACCGGTCGGTGAGCAGTCCCTGGTCGAGCGGGCTGTAGGTGATCAGCCCCTTGCCCAGCCGGTTGACGGCATCGAGCAGGCCGTTGTGTTCCACGGTCCGGTCAAGGATGTTGTAGCGGTTCTGCGCGATGATGAACGGCACATGCAGCTCATCAAGGATCGCCTTGGCCGCTTCGAGCCGCTGCCCGTCATAGTTCGACAGGCCCACGTACAGCGCTTTGCCGCTAGTGACCGCCTGCGCGAGCGCGCCCATGGTTTCCTCGAGCGGCGTGTCCGGGTCGGGGCAGTGGTGGTAGAAGATGTCGACGTAGTCGAGGCCGAGTCGCGTCAGACTCTGATCAAGGCTGGCAAGCAGGTATTTGCGGCTGCCGTGGTCGCCGTATGGGCCGGGCCACATGTCGAATCCGGCTTTGGTGCTGATAACCAGCTCGTCGCGGTGTGCGCCGAAATAATCGTGCAAAATCCTTCCGGCGTTGCGTTCGGCGCTGCCGGGTTCCGGCCCGTAGTTGTTGGCGAGGTCGAAATGCGTGATGCCGTGGTCGAATGCGGTGAAGCACAGCTGTTTCATCGTGTCGTATGACGAGAAATCGCCGAAATTATGCCAAAAGCCGAGGCTGATGGCGGGCAGTTTCAAACCGCTGCGGCCGCTTCGGCGATACGGCATGGTTTCGTACCGGTCGGGGGATGGCGTGTATGTGCTGATACCGGTGGTGTTGGTTGATGATGGCATCGTTGCCTCCTGCGTGCTGGGTTTGTGCACTGGGTTCGTGCGTGGTGTGCGGCGTGCGGTGGGCGGGCGGCTGGCGTTCGGTTGCGAATGCCTGACCGTGTCGTGCCGTGCCGCTGGTTGCGTCCTCATCATAGGCTGGAGCCGTGAGGTTTCTCATTGCGATGGATTCGTTCAAAGGGTCGCTTGATGCCGTGTCGGCGTGTCGTGCAGTCGTGCGCGGGGTGAAGGCCGTTTGCCCGACGGCGTGTTGCGATATTGCACCGATGGCTGATGGGGGAGAAGGCACGCTGGATGCGCTGCTGGCTTCCGTTGGCGGGCGGCGCCGCAGTGCGATGGTCCACGATCCGCTGATGCGGCCGGTCCGCGCGGAGTATGGGCTGTTGGACGCGCAGAATATCGGCGGTGTGAGGGGAACCGCGGGTACACAGGGAATCGCGGGTGCACGGGGATTCGCTGGTGTGCGAAACGCCGGAAACGCGAATCGTGCGACAGCGGCCGAGTTCGGGCGTGTCGCCGTGATAGAGATGGCACGTGCCAGCGGTCTGCAATACGTGGATGAGCATACGCACGACCCGCTGCATGCCAGCACGTTCGGCACTGGCGAGCTGATTAGGTACGCGCTCGATGACGGGGCGCGCACGATTATCGTTACGCTCGGCGGCAGCGCGACCAACGATGGTGGCGCCGGCATCGCTCAGGCGCTTGGCGCTCGATTACTGGATGCGACCGGGCGGGACTTGGAACCGGGCGGTGCGGCGCTCGCACGACTCGACCATATCGACACCGCCCGCATGGACCCGCGACTCGCGCATACAGAGGTCCGCATCGCCACCGATGTCACCAATCCGCTGACCGGGCCAACCGGTGCATCCGCGGTATTCGGGCCGCAAAAGGGTGCGACCCCTGGTATGGTCCGGCAGCTTGATGATGCGTTCGACCGGTTCGCGCAGGTCATCGAGCGTGATTTGGGGCGTTCTGTCGCCGCGGTTCCCGGATCCGGGGCAGGGGGCGGAACCGGGGCGGGACTGCTCGCCTTCACGAACGCGACTATCGAACCCGGCATCCAGCTCGTCGCGACGGCATCGCGGCTTGCGAGCCGTGCGCGGACGGCGGACGTGTGCATCACTGGTGAAGGGCGGATCGACGGGCAGACCGCCTACGGCAAAACCCCGGCCGGTGTCGCCCACATCGTCAAGCAAGCCAATCCGCGCATCATGGTCGTGGCGCTCGCCGGAGCGGTCGCCCGCGGTGTCGCCGCCGTGCCGCAGACGGTTGCCGGGAGCCGGGGTGCGGATGGGTGTGCCGATGGCTCAGCCGCTCGGACTATTCCTCAGGATGATGCCGATGATTCGGCATCCGCGGATCTGTACGCGTGCGGCATCGACGCGGTATTCCCGATCATCCGCGAACCGCAATCCCTCGCGGACGCGTGCCGCGAGACCGCCGGCAACCTCGCCGCCACCGCAGCAAACGTCGCGCGGTTGCTCGTTGCGGTGGCGGGCGCGGACAGGTGAGGGCTCGCTGCGGGCTCCTTCGCTGTGAGGTGCCGTTGTGTGAGGATTTGCTCGCACGGTGACTGGTCAGGAGGCTGGCGTCGCCGGATTCGGCGGCTGGAGGTGCGGGTTTGTGAGGATCGGCTCACATAGTGACCGGTCCGTTGGTCGGAATCAGCTGATTGAGCTGGTCAGGGGCCCGTTGTGTGAGGATTGGCTCACATGATGACGGTATGGCATCGCCTGGTCGTGGTCCGGCTTGTCGACATGCTGTCGTGTGAGGATTGACTCACACAGTGAACCGCATCTATATGCCCCTTCGCTGAATGCACTGAGGATGACGCCATCCAGTGAGCCGAAGCATGACGAATTGTGTATGCCGGGGCATGCGCGATCGGTAAATATCATCGGATGGTCAAGCAATTCAATGACGGTGTGGTGAGTTTCGTATGCTGAGGCGTATGTAATCACTGATTTCATTCCGGGAGCCTGATGGTTTAGCGGTGATGTGGTGAGTTGTGTATGTCGGCGCATGCGCAGTCAGTGCGCACCCAGTAGTTGTGTGCTGTGCCAAAACAGACCCGCCATCACCGGTGCCGATTGTCCCCGATTGTCCTTCGGCTGCAGCGTCGCTCCCTCGCTCCGCGGCGCCCGCTGCCTGCGTGTCGTGCACGCTGCCTCCCTTGTGTCGCGCCCGCCGCCCGCGTGTCGCAGCACTGTCTTCTCGTGGTGAATCGCCACTCGCCTCCCGCGTGTCGCGCTCGCCGGACTCCGCCCGTCAAGCGGCAAAACCCCAATCGCCGCAACGGTTGTTAGCCGCATATAAGTATCCCGTATGCCTTGCAGCTTGTACCTGCGCGCCTTGCGCGATTAGGTTCGTAACCAACATGAGGCCGAAAGGTCCCGCCGCCGGCAACACGGCAGACACAACCAAACCAAACAGCAAACACAACAACCCAACAACTAAACCAACCATCCGCCCGGCCTGCCCGCGGCGCTTGCGACACTACCTAGGGGGTGCACTATGACGAGGTTCAACACTCAGCTGGTCCACGGACTGCCGGTGAACGATAACACGACCGGGGCCGTGAATCCGCCTATCTACAACTCATCCACGTATGCTTTCGAATCGGTCGAGTCCATGCCCCGCTGGGATTACGCGCGCAGCGGCAACCCGACGCGTGACTTCCTCGAGCGCCAGATCGCGCAGCTCGAACACGGCACCCGCGGTTTCGCGTTCGCCTCCGGGCTTGCCGCCATCCATGCGGTCCTGTCGATTTTCAAGCCGGGCGACCGAATCGTCGTCGGCAGCAACGTTTACGGCGGCACTTACTCGCAGTTCAACGAGCATTTCACCCGCTGGGGATTGGTCAGCCAGCCCGTGGACACCAATGATTACGAGGCGCTCGAAGCGGCGATCAGCGGCGTTGGCGTCGCCGGCGACGAGGACGGTGCCAGCGAACCCGCCAAGGCCGTCTATTTCGAGACCCTGACCAACCCGCTGTTGCAGGTCAATGATGTCGCTGCGATTGCGCAGATTGCCCACAAGTACGGTGCCATCGTGATTGTGGACAACACCTTCGTGACCCCGTATCTGCAGCAGCCGCTGGATTTGGGCGCGGACATCGTCCTGCATTCGGCGACCAAGTATCTGGCCGGGCATTCGGATGTCATCGCCGGTCTTGCCGTCGTACGCGATGACAAGCTGGGCGAGCGTGTCTACTATGCGCAGAACCGGCTGGGAGGCATCCTTCCGCCGGCTGAATCCGATGCCGTCCGACGCGGTATCCAAACGCTCGGCCTGCGTATCGAACGTCAGCAAAGCAACGCCGTCGCCATTGCGAACTGGCTGCTTGATAATCCGCTCGTCGCTGCTGTACACTATCCGGGCGTCGAAGGCGGCCGCCAGCCAGGCGACACCGATAAAGGTTTGAAGGGCTTCGGCGGTGTGCTCAGCTTCGAAGTGGTCAAAGGCATTGATCCGGCGAACATTCTCGACAACCTGCACCTGTTCCGGCTTGCCGTCAGTCTTGGCGCGGTGGAGAGCCTGGCGGAGCTGCCGTGTCGTATGACGCATTTCGAACTGCCGCGCGAGGAACGTCTCAAAGTCGGTATCACCGACGAGCTCATCCGTCTGTCCATCGGCATCGAAGACGTGAACGACCTCATCGAAGACCTCGACCAGGCGTTCGCGGTCGCGGCGAAGGCGGCACAGCCGCAGTTGGCGGAGACGGTGCGGTAGGCGTGACGGACTAGGGAAACGCCCAGAATCAGCCGGACATCCGATCGGCCTGGTGACGCATGGTGCAATACCATCTGCCACCGGGCCGATTGCTGTTCTATCGGTCGGATTGCATCCGTCGAAAAACTTGTGATTTCGTGAACGGAATCCGGCATCATGGTGCAACTCGTGCGGTATTGCCTGCGCTGGAGCCCCAACGGTTTCTGAAAGACAGACAATCGCATGCATCGTATTGCACGTTGTCTAATCGGACTTTCACGCTTGATTTCCGATTCAGTCCGAGCAAACAGTCAACGCAGCGGATACGCAATGCTCGTCCAAAACCAGGAACGGCGGAATCCATCGGTTCCAGAAACCGGGAGAGTTGCCTTTCAACTCATCGCTGGTACTAGGCGCGGACCAAATCCAATCCCGGGCTTTAATCTTCGATTTGGTGCATAACAGGTGCATCCGCGGAAAACGGAATAATCCTGCGTGTGTGTGAAAATGGCCGATTACCAAGGCATACGGAATTCGGGGCGCTTGGTCGCACGTCGGTTCCGTTGTAATCCATTGGGCTGAATACGATTCCGCAGCCCAATCTCCGATTTGGTGCATAACAGGAGCATCCGCGGCAGACGGTATACACCTGCATTCGTATGAAAATGGCGGAGTACCAAGGTTTCCATGATTCCAGCTACCGGGTGTGCAGCCAATTCCGCCGCCGCCTATTGGACTGGATCCGATTCTGGTGTCCAATTTCCGGTTCGGTCCGCGTGACAGACGACGACAGTGTCCGGGCGCACGCATGATATGCCGTACATCGGCGGAATTCCAAGCATCCACGATAAGCTGGGCGAGGTGTTGCGTACCGTATTGTGTACTGAATCGGATTTCGTCATCCAATTCTCGATTCAGACCCATCAACAGAGCTGGCAACAGCGTGGAAGGACATATCCGTGTTGACCGGAATGCTACGGAATACCACGGCATGCTTCTGCTTGCTTGGACAGGCAGATGGCGCAGCACACGCTCTTGGCCTGCATCCGATATCGACCATCGATGTACGGTTTGGGTCAAGGGCAACGACCTAAAAAGACCTGCGCGCCACGCCCAGGTCATAGAATCGGTCAATCGTCCCAGAATACCGGTCACCTCGGCTAACAAAGCAATGCTCCCGAAACGGTCGGACCCCAAGTATCCAATCATTCCGGGAACATCATCATGCAGCTATAGCAACCCGCGCCGTGTCATGCACACATTCACTACTACAGTGGCCCTGACCTCTGCAGCGGATGTGCGCATGACACGGCGCTTGCTATCACCTGCTCCTGCCTACTCCGCCAGCGCGGCATCCCGCAACGCATCCGCCTTGTCGGTGCGTTCCCAGGTGAATTCCTCGCCAGTCCGACCGAAATGCCCGTATGCCGCGGTTTTACGGTAGATTGGCCGGCGCAGGTTCAGCTCGTCGATGATGGCGAGCTGACGCAAATCGAACACCTGCTCCATAGCCTTCTGGATTGCTTCGCGCGCAACCGTCTCGGTTCTGTAAGTTTCCACGTCGATGTTGACCGGAGCAGCGACATTGCGGAAGTATCCGAGCGAAACCTGTACGCGCCGCGCAAGTCCTGCGGCCACGATGGTTTTGGCCACCCAGCGTGCCGCGTATGCCGCGGAGCGGTCGGGCTTGCGTGGGTCCTTGCCGGAGAACGCGCCGCCGCCGTGAGCGGCGAACCCGCCGTACGTGTCCACGATGATTTTGCGCCCAGTCAGTCCCGAATCGGCTTTCGGCCCGCCCGTGTGGAAGGGTGAGGCGTTGATGACGACGTCGATGTCATCCGCTGCGATATCCGGGAAGGTCTTGAGCACGGGGTCGAGTACCTGTTTGCGCACTTGGCGGCGCACCTCCTCAACGGAAATCTCAGGCGAATGCTGGGTCGAAATCAGCACATGCCGGAAGGCGACAGGTCGCAGATCGTCGGTGTATTCCACGGTGACGAGCACTTTGCCGTCCGGCCTGAGCTGGGGAATAATGCCGTTCTTGCGCACCCACGCGAGCCGTTTGGCGATACGGTTGGACGCGTAGGCGGGCAGTGGCATGAGCGCGTCCGTGTCATCGTTCGCGTATCCGATCATGATGCCTTGGTCGCCGCCGAAGGTGTTGTATGCGGTTTCCTTGTCAGCGATTTTGTCGGTGTCGCCGTAATCGCCTTGCGGATTGTCGAACACGCGTGGCCGGATGTTGTTGATGATGCCGCAACCATCCGGGTCGATGCCGGATTCAGCTGTGGTATATCCGATGTCGTGCAGTGCCTGGCGCGCGATAGCCACATGGTCGAGGACGCGCGGGACGCTCACTTCGCCTTCGACGACGACGAGCCCGTCTTTTGCGGTGGTTTCGACGGCGACACGGGAATCCGGATCCAGCGTGAGATACGCGTCGAGGATGGAATCGGAGATGATGTCGCAGACTTTGTCTGGGTGGCCTTCGGTCACCGCTTCCGAGGAGAAGAATCGTGCCATGGGTGGGTTCCTTTCAATGGATTGACTGCGGGACTTCTGGGGCCCGGTATGCCGATTGATGGATGGCGATGTTGAATGGATAGTGGATGGAATTGTCGTGTGTGCTGCCACGTCAAAGCAGGAATATTGCTCAGTTCCGATTGAGTGTCGTTGCGCCAGGCTCATGCCTCGGCGATGATAGCGACATAGTTGCCGCTCTGATAACCGGGTACCGGATCATGTGGTTCATCATTGTGATACGGCAGGTTCTCCAGCAATGTCTGCCAGTGGGAGATACGGGAGAATCCAGCCGCGCGCAGAGCCTTGTCATACCAGGGGATTTCATGCCAGTACGGCTTGTAGATATGCGTGTCCACATTGAAGAATGCTGTGCCCTCCAGCAACGGCTTGACAAGCGAATCGTCCAATCCTGCGGCCTGACGCAGACGCAGCACGATGCCGAGCGCCGATTCCGCTGGCACATCGGTAAGCACGATTCGTCCGTTCGGCGTGAGCGCTTCACGATTGCGCCGGAATGTGGGGATGATCTCATCATCTGGGATGAATCCGAATGATGAGCCGTTGTACACGATGGTGTCGTACGGCGCTTGACTGTAATCGAATTCCTGTGCGGTCGTGGCGACGATGTCGAGACCCTTCGCGCGCGCCTGCGCCCCGAGCGCATGTGATGGTTCGATAGCTTGTCTGACGCGAATGCCATAGCGTTCGGCGAGCAGGGTTTCGAAGATCCCGCTGCCCACGCCGATGGACAGGATGGACCCGGGGTCAGCGTCCTCGCCGTCGGGCGTGGTGGTCAGGGCTTTGTGCAGTAGTCGCAGCCGGGATTCGTAGATGTTGGGGCGCAGTCGTTGCGTGTCGTCGAGGACGGTGTCATAGCCGGCGTACAGGTCTTCCTGTGGTTCGGTTGTGCTCATGGTTCTCTCTCCTTGTTGTTGATGGATTATTGGGTGGTTGACATGTTGGTTGACATGTTGGTTGAATGTGTACTGATGTATTGGTGAATGAGCGGATCGTTGAATTGAAAGATGAGCTGTTGACTCACAATCGCGTATTGGCGGGTAAGAAGACTCCGGCAGACGGGACAGTACGAAATTCGCAGACCTTACCGCCGGCCGACCCAAGCCCTGTCGAGACGTCACGCCTGCCCATACGCCGCCCGGAATCCACGTTCCAGATCGGCGATGAGATCTCGGGAGTCCTCCAATCCGATGGACAAGCGGATTGTGGTTGGTTCCACACCGATGGCGCGCTGTTGATCCGCGTTGAACTCGCGGTGGGTGGTTCGCGCAGGATCGACAATCAACGACTTGGAATCCCCGATATTTGTCAGATATGTGAACACCTGCGTCGCGTCAATAAACGCGTTCGCCTGTTCGACACCGCCTTCGAGCGTGAAGGCGAGCACTGTGCCGACGCCGCGCGGATAATCACGTTCCGCGAGCGCATGGTCGGGTGAGTCCGGCAAACCGGCGTAATCTACGCGCGTGACGTGCGGATGCGCATCAAGGAAACGTGCGACGGTGAGGGTGTTTGACACCGCCCGGTCGAGCCTGACATCAAGCGTTTCCAAGCCTTGCAAGGTCAGATAGCTTTCGAACGGGCCGGGCTCGGCACCGAGCAGCCGAAGGTATTTCAGACGTAGCCGTTGAATGAACGCCTTGCGTCCGTAGGCGTCCACGAAGCTTCGGTGCTGCCTGTGCGCTTCATCGCTGATGTTATGCACGAAGGAGTTGAACTGCGGGTAGCGTGGTTTCATGCCTCCCTGGGCGGAGTGTTCCCCGTCATCGACATGGTTGTCCGGCCCGTAGTCGAGTTTCCCTGCATCCACTACCGCGCCGCCTACGGCATTGCCATGCCCGTTGATTGCTTTCGTGGTGGAATAGACGACGATATCCGCGCCATGCTCGATCGGCTTGAACAGATACGGCGTGGGCAGGGTGTTATCCACGACGACGGCGACACCGTGCCGGTGAGCGACGCGGGCGACCAGATCGAGATCGGTAATCCGCGTGGTCGGGTTCGACACGCTTTCCAGGAAGACAAGGCGGGTGTCGGGGCCGATTGCCGCTTCAAGCTGCTGTTCGTCATCGACTGTATCCACATAATCCACTCCTACGCCGAGCGCGGGGAGCAGATTGTTGATGAAATCGAAGGTGCCGCCGTACAGGTCGCGGGTTGAGACGATTCGTCCACCGTGGTCGGCGAGATTGAGAATTGTGGAACTGATGGCCGCCATACCGGAGGAGAAGGCTACGGCGGCGACCCCGCCGTCCAGCGAGGCAAGCCGTGACTCAAGGACTTCCGGTGTGGGGTTGCCCACCCTGGAGTACAGGTGCGCGCCCGGTTCCAAACCGTTGGCCGCACGCGATCCGCGGGCTGCATTGTGCAGGTCGTATCCCGCGGTTGCATAAATCGGCACTGAACTGGAATCCAGATGCCGAGGGGCATCATAGCCGGCATGCAGCTGCCGGGTGGCGAATCCTTCATCTCCTTCACTTTCTTCGCGCCCCTCACCGCCTGCGACGCCGTCGCCTGCCAAGGCGGGATTATCGGTGATTTCATTGATGTTTCCCATACGGTCTCCTTAAATTTGGTCTCCTTGCCGATCGGATGCTTTGCCCGGTCGGTTGCGCTTGATGCTGCGAACTGATCTGTCGCAGAGTTGTCCTCAACGGTATGCGCCAAATCGGCAGACACGCATATTACGGGTTCAACACGTTTGTTGTGCGATTCCATAACCAGGCTCTATAGCGGGGTGCCTGCGCGCGGACGGCAACGCTTTTTGAACTTCCTATAAGCATCTTGTATGCCGTCATCCTTGCTTTCGCACACGGCGTGCGATTAGGTTCGAGGCTAATGCGGAACGGCCACACCATCACGGCCGAATCTGCCGCAGCGGAGAATCAAGGAGAACACATGTTGAACATCCACGGACGCGTCGTCAAAGGCGCGGCGATCCTATGCACGTTGATCGCCGTATTCGCCTTTGACGCATGCAGTGTCAAGACGTCTGGGTCGTCGTCGGCAAGCGGCGACTCGAAAGCTACCAGCACTACGTACAAGTACGGGACCATCGAGTTCCCGAAGTCGAGCTCGCTGTGCAGCTCGCCGATCGCCATCGCCTTGGAACTCGGGTATTTCAAGGCCGAAGGCATCAACGCGAAATTGGTGACCGCCGATGCGGAAACCCGCAAGGTCGGCCTGAACTCCGGGCGCTTCCCGGTCACGAACGGCGATTTCCAGTTCTTCCCATCGATTGAGGAAGGCGTGTCCGCCAGTGTGGTGGGCGCACTGCATAAGGGCTGCATCAAGATTGCTGTGAAGAAGGGATCCAGCATCAAGACCGCGAAGGATTTGAAAGGCAAGAAAATCGGTGTCGACGAAATCGGCGGCACCCCGTACATGGCAGCGAATATGTGGCTCGGCCAGGCTGGTCTCAACGTCGACAAGAACAACAGTGATGTGACCTATCTGCCATATGACGATTCGAGCTTGGAATTCCAAGCGTTGCAGAACGGCGATATCGATGCCGCGGCATTGTGGGACCCGCTGCCTACCGTCGAGGAGCAGAAGGGCACGGTCGACATCATCTTCGACCTCGGTTCCGACCCGACCTTCGCCAAGCACTTCTGCTGCTTCCTGTACGGTTCGAACAAGATCATCAAGGAGAAGCCCGAGGAGATGGCGGCCATCCTGCGCGCGTTGAATAAGGCCCGCAACTATATCGCGGCGCATCCGCAGCAGGCGGCGAAAATCATCGCCGAGAAGAAATACTCCTCGATTACCGATGTCTCGCTCGCCACCAAGCTGTTCAAGGACTACGACTACAAGGTCCAGGATAACGAGGATGCGGCTATCAAGAGCGATGTGCAGTATTTCACTGATCAGCTCAAGGACATCGGCTTCCTCAAGACCAACGACACCACCAAGCTGGCGGACACGATCTACCAGAAGATCGACCTGTAAACCCAGGCGCAGACCGGCCCCCGTAAGGAGGTCGGCCGCGTCGCCGGTCCCGGAAGTTCCCAGGACAAACCGGTTCGCATGCTCAATCATGCAAGGAAAGAAGACCCATGAGTAGTTTGATAACAGACCTGACTGTGCCACCGGCAGTACGGGCGACCCGACTGACGGCACGCGAGGCTGCGGATGCACACGGCACGCGGCGTCGATCCGCGGAAAATCCACGCATTGCCACCATGCCGTATCCGATGACCATCGTGTTCACCGTCGCAGGTTTCATCATCGCCGAGTTGGTGAGTCTGTTCTTCCCACAAATCGCCCACGTGAGCTTCCCACAAGGGCAGTTGTGGATTTTCCTGCTCACCGGGCAGGAGGCATATCGAGCGCTGCTGGTCATTCTGGCTGTTGTCTATGCGATTGCCGGCATCGTTGATCTGCATGCGGCTGACAAACGCGAGTACTATCGCAGCCGGGCCCCGTTCCGTTTCGCAATGGGCGTGGCGCTCGCCTTGTGGGATATCGCGGGCACCAAATTGCAGACGCTGCCACAGCCGTTCTTCCCGGGTCCCGCGAAGGTGATGGAGGCATTCGTCACCGATGGCGGGTATATCGTGCTCAACACCTTGTATTCGGCACGTCTGTTCATCGCCGGATTCATTGTCGGCGTGGTGCTCGGCGTGGTTACCGGCGTGCTGATCGGCTGGTTCGACAAGGCGTATTATTGGGTGTTTCCGGTGTTGAAAATCACCGGTGTCATCCCGTCGGTCGCATGGATGCCGTTCGCGCTGACCCTGATGCCGACTCCTTTCGCCGCAGCCGTGTTTCTGTTGGTCATCGCCTCGTGGTTCCCTGTTGCGTTCCTGACCGCACAAGGCATCAAGGGAACGCCGAAAATGCTGGTTGAAGCCGCCCGTACGCTCGGCGCATCCACTCCGTACATCCTGTTCCATGTGGCCATTCCAAATGCGACGCCGAGCATTTTCACCGGTATCGGCATGGCGAACAGCCTGTCGTTCTTGACCTTGGTAATTTCCGAGATGATGGGGCAGCCCGGTGGCTTGGGCTACTACATCGACCAGGCAAAAGCATGGTCCTCCTACTACAAGATTCTCGCGGCGATTGTGGTGATGGCAATCCTGTTCTCTCTGATCATGAAGATCATCGAAGTGGTTCGCGGCCGTATGCTGCGTTGGCAGAAAGGACTCGTACGATGAGCGACACTGAACTTGACCATCTCACCGTAGCAAGTGGCAGACAGACACTGGCGGATGTGCCCGCAGGCGTGAATCCTGAGCTGTCCATTGAACATGTGTCCCGTGAATTCACGGCTCCTGACGGAAGTGTCGTCCATGCACTGTCGGATGTCAGCCTGTCCATCTATCCGGGCGAGCTTGTGTCGATTATCGGGCCGTCCGGGTGTGGAAAGACCACGCTGCTTCGCCTTATCGCAGGGCTTGACCATCCGCAGAGCGGAACCTTGAGCCTTGCTGGTGAACCTATCGAGGGGCCGAATCCCAAGCGGGGCTATGTGTTCCAGCAGGGCAGCCTGTTCCCGTGGCTGACGGTGGAAGAGAATATCGCGTTCGGTTTGAAAGCCCAGGGTATTTACAAGGAGCATAAGGCCGATGTTGCCCGGTATATCGAGATGGTCGGTTTGCATGGTTTCGAACAGGCGTATCCGCATCAGATTTCCGGCGGCATGGCCCAACGTGTGGCGATCGCTCGTGCGCTGATTGACCATCCCGATGTGCTGCTGCTCGATGAGCCGATGGGTGCATTGGATTCGTTCACCCGCGCGGATTTACAGGACCGGCTGCTGGACATCTGGGAGCAGTACCACATGACGATGATTTTGGTGACGCATGACGTGGACGAGGCGATTTATCTTGGCAGCCGCGTGGTGATTATGACACCTCGACCGGGACGGATCAAGGAAATCGTGCCAATCAATCTTGATGCGCGAGATCGTGTGTCCGACGAATTCGCCGCCTACCGCAAGCAATTGCTGACGAAACTTCATTTCGATGCGCATGAGGAGCACGCGGGGGATGCCTTTGTTGGGGACGCGCAGGAACTGTTGCCAAACGAGACACCAGTGGACAACAAGGAGGATTGATATGGCCGAGGACGCGACAGACATTCAAGCACAACAGGAGGCAGTGGAATTCACCTCGCGGCTGATTCAGTTCGACACGCAGAACGCAGGCGACGGTCAAGCTCGCGAAACTGAAGCCGCGCAATGGGTCGCGGACCGGCTTGCAGAAGTGGGCATCCGCTCTACGCTGGTGGACAGTGCTCCCGGACGCACGAATCTCATTGCGGATATTCCGGGAGAAAACCCTGATCTGCCGGTCTTGTTGATCCATGGGCATTTGGATACGGTGCCTGCGCGTCTCGAGGACTGGAGCGTCGATCCACTCGGGGGAGACATTCATCCGGATGCCGATGGAGTCGAATGCGTTTGGGGGCGCGGCGCCATCGATATGAAGGATATGGTCGGCATGTCACTGGCTGCGTTGCGCGCGATTCTGCGTTCCGGAGGAAAGCCGCATCGGTCGGTGCGTTTCATCCTGTTCGCTGATGAGGAGGCCGGAGGATTCAAAGGATCCGAATGGATTGCACAGCATCATCCCGAATGGTTTGACCACGTCGGCGCCATCATCAGCGAGACCGGCGGATTTGGCGGATACGTGGATGGGCGCCGCGTCTACTACGTGCAGGCAGGTGAGAAAGGCACACAATGGTTCCGGCTCAACGCGCAAGGAACTCAAACGCACGGTTCGCAGATTAACAGGGACAATGCGGTGGTGAAGATCGCGAAAGCCGCTGCCCGGATCGCCGACTATTCTTGGCCTGCGGATGCCGGGCAAGTCGGGCAATTGCTGGTGAATCGTCTGCAAGATATCGTCCGTCAAGAGGAAGGACGACAGGCGAAATACGACACGGCAGCACTCATCGACCGGACCGGTCCGGCCAAGCCGTGGGTCGCTTCCTCGGTGCGCAACACGTTCAACGTCACATCAATCGATGCAGACAGCACAGTCAATATCGTCCCGGCGAAGGCGAGCGCACTGATTGACGGCAGGGCGTTGCCGGGGCAGGAGGACACGCTGTTAGGACGCCTACGCGAACTCGCAGGTTCGGAGGTGGGCGTGGAAAAGATTCATCGAAGCCGCGGCTATGTCACGGATGTGTATGGCGAGCTGTTCACGGCGATTGAGCGTACGCTGAGCCAAGTCGATCCAGACGCCGTGGTCGTGCCGTTCCTGTCGTCGGGCGGTACAGACAGCAAGGCGGTGTTGAAGATCAATCCGGATATCGAAGTGTGCGGGTTCATCCCGTTGCGGGTGCCGCAGGGATTCGATGTCATCGGGAATTTCCATGGTGTCGATGAGCATGTGCCGGTTGATGCGCTCAAGTTCGGGCTGGACGTGCTGCAGCGGTTCATCGCCACGTTCTAGCTGGCTTGTGTGCGCACATGCGTGGTGTCGATGGCATGCGCGGGTGCGCGCGTTGTCATGAGAATGAATGGGATTGAATAGGGAATGGAGAAGAATATGGGAACAGTATCGGGAATGCGACAGCGGGCGATGCCGGAGAAGCCGCGTGCCGTCGGGCTCAGATGGGCGACGCGGGCGCTCGCATCGGTGGTGTGCGTGATGGCACTGACGGTTGCTGCGGGCTGCGGTTCTGCGGATAGCGCCGTCATTGTGGGCAGGAATGCGGGTGGTTCGACAAGCCAGTCGACCACGAAGAATGCGCATGACTCGGCCGATACCACCGATTCTGCGGATTCCTCGGATTCCGATGACGCGGCTGATACTTCGGGCAACTCGATGGACGATATGACGATGGATAGCAACGCAGACAGCGGCAATGGCAACGACCAAGGGACTCCCGCCGGCACGTCGTCTGATACTTCTGCTTCCCCGTCCCCATCATCCTCGTCATCATCGATGGATATGGACGGTGATTGCTGCCACCACTGAACAGGGGAGGTGTAAGCACCTAGTCCAATCCCGAACCCCGCATCCAACGCTACGGATTGATACGTCGAGCCGGATGTGGGGTTTCGTATATGTCAAACCGGGTGAGTGCAGGACGTGGGGTTTGTGTGTCGCGAACAGGTGTGTGCTGAGGAGGAGAGGCGCATCATCGCCGATGGCGGATTCGGCCAATCTGTCTGCCGGACGGGTCAAGTGGTCAAGTCTGTCGTTGTGTGAGTCAATCCTCACATCGTGCTCCTCATACCATCTGTCTCCACGTACCAAAGGCAGAACACAGAACCCTGCCCGCCGTAGCCAAAGCTGTCGCAGGCATGGCCACTGCCATCACACCAACAACGCGGGGGTGCCGCCGAGTTCAACCTCAGCGGCACCCCCGCGTCTTGCGCTTCAAGAGTCTTTATCGCGGCTCACCACACCGGGATTTCAGCTCCCTTGGAGTCCTTCTTCATATAAGACCGCACGTTCGCCTGCTGGTAGGCCTTGATAATCGCCTTGTAATTCGCGTTGTCCTTGTCAGCGGTCCGGGCGACGATTACGTTGATCCACGGCTTGTTGACCGTTTTCTTCGGATCCGGATTCACAGCGAAAATCGCGTCACTGATGCTCTTGCCGTAATCCACGACGGCGTTCGCGTTCGCGATGCCCGCGGCCGCGTCATCCAGTGAGCTCATGATCAGGTTGCGGTCGGTGGGCACGATCTGGATGTTCTTCGGGTTCGATGTGATATCTTCCTCGGCAGGATACACACCATTCGCCGGATCGTTCTTCTTCGGGTCAATCTTGATCACTCCCGCTTCCTGGAGCACAACAAGCGCCCTGCCGCCATTGGTGACGTCATTGGGAATGAGCACCTTGTCGCCCTTCTTCAGCTGTGAGATCTTCTTGATGGAATTCGAATAGATATTTAGCGGGCTGATATATGATTCGCCAATCACGGTGAACTTGTATTTTTTCTCTTTGATTTCACCGTTGAGGAAGGCATAATGCTGCTGAGCGCTCAGATCCACGTCGCCCGAGGAAAGGGCTTGATTGCCGAGCACCGCGCTTTTCATGGCCACGGTCTTCACGCGGACTTTCGATCCGGCTTTTTCAAGATTCTGGTTGACCAGCTTCCACAGTGGTTCATCGGTGGCGGTGGTCAACGCGACTTTGACGGTCGTGGTGCCCGCGGACGATGATCCGCAAGCACTTGTGGAAATGACCAGGCCAGCAGCGGAGACTACAGCGAGAATCGTGGCGATTGCCTTGCGGCGGATACGGTGTTCAGTGTTCATTCTTCCTCCCTATGATGGTGCCGATGGTCTGGATGATGGTGATGAAGACCAGCAGCGTGATGACGGCGGCGACGGTGATGTCGAGCTGATTGCGCTCGAATCCATACCGGTTGGCGTAGTCGCCGAGCCCTCCCGCCCCGATAGCGCCGATGACGGCGATTTCGGAGTTGAAGCTGATGCAGGTGATGGTGGTAACCCGTGCGAGTGCGGAGATGCTCTCACGCAGGTAGACGCTCCAGATGATTGACCACGGCCCGAGTCCCATCGCCTGCGCGGACTCGATGAGCATGGGGTTGAGACCGTTGAACACGGATTCGACTTGTCTGGAGAAGAATGGGGTGATGCCGACGATGAGCGGGAAAATCGCGCCCCTGACGCCGATCGCAGTGCCGCTGATCAGCCGGGTCAGTGGGAACAGCAGCGCGATCATGATGACGAACGGGATGGATCGGCACAGATTCGTCAGCTTGTCGAGAAACTGGAAGACCGCCCGGTTCTCCCACATGCCGCCGGGCTTGGTCAGTGCGAGCGTCAGTCCGAAGACAATGCCGAGAATGAACCATTCCGGGGTTGCAATGAGGAACATCTGCAGGGTTTCGAGAATGGATTGAACGAAGACATCCGGATTTTCGAAAACGTGTGGGAACAATTGCTCGAGTATGGTCATGCGATATGCTCCTTCGGGGTGGATGCTGTTGTGTTTGAGACTGCATCTGTGGTAGTGGCTGCGCTCTCGACGGTGTTCTCTTCGCTATCGGTTTGGACGGCGGTGATGCGTATTCCTTTGTCTCGCAAGTAGTCCAGAGCCTGGCGGATATGTTCCGGATCGCCGGAATATTGGGCGACGATGCTGCCGAGCGGATAGCCATCGACGATATCCAGCGATGCGAACAGGATGTTGACGATGACGTGGAATCGTTCGGTGACCGCGGAGACCAGGCCTTCAGCGACGGTCTTGTTCGCGTAGCTCATGTGGATAAGCTGGCCGTTTGGGTCAATCCCCGCCGTCGTGCCCTGCGAGCGTAGGGTTTCGATGATATGGTTGAGCCCGGTGTAGTCGCCGACGAAACGACGGGTGAGTTCGGCTTGTGGATTGGCGAATACGTCAAAGGCTTCTCCCTGTTCGACGATGGTCCCGTGATTGATGACGGCGACATGCGAGCAGATGGATTTGACGACATCCATCTGGTGGGTGACGACGATGATGGTCAGATGCAGCTCTCGGTTGAGCCGTTTGACAAGTTTGAGAATCGTTTTGGTGGTGTCCGGGTCGAGTGCGCTGGTCGCCTCGTCGAGCAGCAGGATACGCGGGTTGTTGGCGAGCGCGCGGGCGATGGCGACTCGCTGCTGCTGTCCTCCGGACAGTTGTGATGGGTGGGATTCGGCGTGCTGCTCGAGTCCGACCAGGCTGAGCAGTTTGCGTGTCTTGTCGCGCTTTTCCGCGGAGCCGAGCCCCGAATGGCGCAAGGCAAGTGCCACATTGCCTTCCACAGTGCGTGATGGCATGAGATTGTACTGTTGAAAGACCATGCCGATGGATTTGCGCAGTTGCCGCAGCTGCTTGGCAGACAGGTCAGGGACGGATTGGCCGAGCACGTTGACTGTCCCACCGGAGATGGGTTCAAGTCCGTTGATGCATCTGACGAGCGTTGATTTTCCGGCTCCGCTCAGTCCGATGATTCCGAAGATCGATCCTTCTTCGATGCTCAGGTTGACGTCATGCAGTGCGGTGTATGCGCCTTCGGGGGTGTCGTAGCGTTTGCTCAGTTGGGTGATTTCGATGATCGCGTTGCCCACGGGTACCTCCTTCGCGGCTTGGTGGAGAGTGTCACGACAGTGGCAGTGCTGTGGTGTTGCATTGCCGTGGCGCTGTTGATGATGTGTTGTTGCGAGTCTATTGGCTCATCGCAGGCCAATCGCGGGTTTGCTATCGGTGTCGGTTATCGCCGGTTGCAGTGTGGTACGGCAGTAAGTAACTGGGGGATATCAACGGTGGTTATCGCGGGCATATCATGTGGCGCGTAGAGGGGCACGGATAATGAACTTGTGCCACAGACAAGGGAAGGGTGGTGATCCCCGGCAGTTGTCGGTGATCGCCACCCTTTCCTGAAGCGTTCGCGGATGAGCAGTTGTGCCACTGGTTGTTTGCGGGCTGCCCGCTCACAGATCGTGGTCGAAATACACCACGTCCGGACGTGTCTTCCAGCCCTGATGTTTCCAGAACCGCTTGCCGTCCTCATTGTCAGCTACAACGAGAATACCGACTTTGACAATGCCGACCGCTTGGAACGCATCTTCGATGCGGCGGACGAGCGTGCTGCCGATGCCTTGGCCGCGCCATTGCTCGTCGACGGCGATGTGGTACAGGTACCCTTTTCGCCCGTCGGTAGCCCCGAGGGCGGTCGCGACGATGGAGTCATTCCCGTCGACCGCTACCAGACAGGTGTTGGGATTGGCATCAAGTAAACGCACGATGCCCCCGTAGGTGTTGTTTAGCGAGTGCAGATGCATGCCGGGCGTGCGATCCCACAGCGCGTATGCGTCGTCGTAGTCCTCAGGTGTCATACGGCGGATCCGCCATGTTGTGTCGTTCTTGGAATGTGCGGTGTCGGTCATTGTGCTCTCTTTCTCGTTGCTGGATATGGATGTTGCCCGTGTATATCTGCCGGATTGTGTTGAAAGTCAGTCGAGGTGGATTTCGTGTTCGCTGGTGCCGCCTTGGATGATGGTGAGCGCGTCGTTGAGCGACTGCTGGGCCATGTTGCGTACGGCGATGTCGGTGAAGAACGCAATATGCGGGGTGATGGCGACGTTCGGCATCGCGGCGAGCGTGTCATACGCCGGATTTCCGGTCGGCTCGCCCGGTTTGAGCGTATGTCCGAACAGTGTCGCCTCGCCTTCGATCACGTCCAGCCCGGCTGCTGCGATTTCATGGCGTTGTAGGGCGTCAATCAACGCCTGCGTATCCACGATGGGTCCGCGCGAGGCATTGATGAAAATCGCCGTCGGCTTCATCTGGGCGAACCTGTGCGGGTCCATGAGATGATAGGTGGTCTCGTCAAGGTACGTGTGCATGCTGACCACGTCGGCTCGTGCCAGCAGATCGTCTTTGCTAGTGAAGGTGACGATGCCGTCAAGGTCGTTTCGTTCGCGGATATCGTTGCCAAGTACGGTCACGCCGAGCGCGTGGAGCATCCGCGCGAGTGTCGAACCGATGCGACCGACACCGATGATACCGACCGTCAATTCGCTCAGTTCCCGGGACATGAGACCGGTGGCTGCGAAATCCTGGTGCGTATTGCGCTCACGGTATTGGGGGACATGTCTGAGCAGTTGCAGGATGTGGGTGAGTGCAAGCTGAGCGACCGCGCTGGGGGAGTATGAGGGGACGTTGGTGATGCGGATGCCGTGCTCGTTGGCGGCTTTCACGTCGATGGAGTCGATACCGGCGGAGCGTAGCGCGATTTGGCGTATGCCGTAGCCATCGTGTAGCTTGCGATAGAAATCGGGGTTGTTGCTGGGACGGAAGCGTTGTTTATAGGAGATTCCGTCGAAGCCATCGACGGTATACAGTGTTTCATCGGTCAGCTCGAACGGGAAGCAGGTGACGTCAACGTGGTGCTCCTCGGCCCACTGTTCGGCAAACGGCTGCTCTTCAGGCAGGGTGTGGTAGAAAGCGATGGATGTCATGATGATCTTTCGGTATGAGGTTGATACGTACGTAATGTGGCGTGTTGCCGTGTGATGATTGCCGGGTCCGGAGTGTACGGACCGGTGTGTCGGGTCAACGGTCCTGGCGGTTGTTGTCCTGCCTATCGGCGAACGCACGAATCCTGTCCGTAGCCTGATGCAGGGTGTCCAGGCTTGCCGCATAGCTGAATCGCACATATGGCGAAGGGCCGGCGGCGAAGGCTGTGCCGGGAATCGCGGCGACTTTGGCACGTTCGGCAAGATCACGGGCGAATTCCAGACCGTTGGCATACCGTTCGGGCGCTCTCACGTACAGGTAGAACGCGCCTTGGGGGTTTACGGTCCGGTATCCGGCGGCGTTGAGCGCCCCAGCAAGGAAGTCCCGGCGACGGTGGTATTCCTCAACCATCTCATCAATGGCGTCGTCCCCATGCTCGTAAGCTTCCTGAGCGGCATCCATGCTGAACGTCGCGGCACAGGAGACTGCGAGCTGGTGGTACTTGAGAATGGCAGGTGCAAGCCATGCGGGAGCTGCAAGCCAGCCGAGACGCCATCCGGTCATCGCGTAGGTCTTCGAGGCGCTGTCGATGACGACGGTTCGCTCCGGGATGAACTTGGCGATTGAGGGCGCAGGCCTGTGTTCGAAGCTGATTTCCGCGTACACTTCGTCGCTGACCGCTATAGCGTCATGCCGGTCGATGATGCGCGCCAAGTCGCGTAACTCATCTTCGCTCGCGACGGTGCCGGTCGGGTTGGACGGTGAATTCAGAATAACGACAGCAGGCCCGTGAGTGTGGTCAAGCGCCCTGTCAAGGGCTGTTGGATCAGGATGGAATCCGTTGCCGGCGGTGTCGATGGCGGTGAGCTTCGCTCCATGGATGCGTGCCAGTGACGCGTACTGCCCGAATGCCGGCGTGAATTCGATGAGTTCCGCCCCCGGTACTGCCAGCAATGTGCCGAGCGTGCTGCTGAGCGCTTCGCTGGCACCTGTGGTCACGATGATACGATCCGAAGATATGGCCAATCCTCGCCGCCGTGCCAGATACGCGCTGATGGCTGTTCTCAAGCCTTCAGTTCCCGCATTGGGCGCGTAATGGGTACGGTTGGCGTCCAATGCACGTGCCGCCGCCCGTTTGATGAATTCCGGGGTAGGGAAGTCCGGTTCGCCCAACGTCAGCTTGATAATGCCGGGGATTTGGGAGACTTCCGCGTCAAAGGCACGAATGGCGGATGGTGCCAGACGTGCGATTGCCTGCGGAATCACCCGGTCGGGGGATGGGCGGCTCGCCGGATCGTGAGTGTGGATTGCCGTTGATGGTGTGTGTGTTGTGGAATCGGTTGATGTAGTCATTTCACCTCGATGTCTGGGCGATGATGGGTGTATTGGCGCGGGCTGTCGTACTGGTTGTCTCGCCAATATTGGTGGTTTCGTGCGGTGTATCGTCAGTTTTTCCGTTGCCGGTCGCGATCGCGCTATCCCCACCGTCAATCCGCACAATCTGCGGCTCGTCGATATCAAGCCCCCAGGCGATGTCCCGCACTTGCTTGTATGTCACTTCGTCGATCGGCACACTGTCGTGGTGCTGGGCGATTGCGGCGCGTTCCTTGTCGCCGGGGAACAGCACGGGATGTCCGTCGCTTGAGGGCAGGGAACGCAGACGTTTGGCGAGTTGGGAGACCCGCGCGGCGAGTGCGTCGCTGCCGCCGTAGGCTTCCGGGGAAATCACGAGGATGCTGTGACTGATGCGCGTGCCCTTCAAGTCGATGGATGCGGGCGCGTCGCCGAGCAGCCCGGTGAGCAGTTCGACTGCGAGCCCGAGTCCATACCCTTTGTACCCGCCGCCGTTCTCGCCCGGCCCGCCGAGCGGAGTCAAAGCAGCCCGGCGTGGATTGGAACGTATGCCGTCCATAATGGCCGACGGATCGTGAGATACGGTTCCGCGCGCGTCGACCGCCCAGTCGGCGTCGATGGACGTGCTGGTCTTCTCGTGAATCTCGATTTTGCCCAGCGACACCGTGCTGGTCGCCGCGTCATAATCCAGCTGGTCGTCCCCGTATCCGGCGGCCACGGCAATCGGGTCGCTGCCTAGGGCTGGGATGGCGGTGTGCGTTGGCGCGACAATCGGGTTGGAATTCGTCGAGACGATGCCGATGAATCCGGAATCGGCGGCTTTGCGCGCGTACTGTCCGGCGGTGCCGAAATGGTTTGAATTGCGCACGGTCACCAGACCTACACCGTGTGATTGTGCCAGTCCGATGGCCAGATTGGTTGCCTCACGCATGGCGAGTTGGCCCATGGCCGCGTGGGCGTCGATGAGCAGGGTGGCCCCTTTGCTGCGCACGATGCCGGGGCGTGCGTGCGGGTCGATGATCCGATGTCTGATTTTCGTGTCGTACATGGCCATGCGCTGCGTGCCGTGCGAGCTGATCCCCCTCTGGTCGGCGTCGATGAGCGTACCGGCCAGATACAAGGCGTCAGTCGAATTGAAGCCTTGCTTGCGGAAAATGGAGGACAGCGTGACCCGCAGGGACGGAACGCTGACCTGGAAGATACGTGGCATGCGGAACCTCCTTGGATGGGACATGCGGCGTGCCGGCGTCACGGTGCGATGATGTGCGCCGCATCCGGCAGTGCGGTATGGCTGTGTGACCGCAGATGGCTGCAGTCAGTGTGAATGCGTTGATTGTCTTTGACCCTAACAACCTGCACGCTTTCGTGCGGTGGCGTTGCGTTCGCAAAAATCGATAGCCGGCTCTCAGCTTTTGGGAAGCGTGTCTTGAAAATGGCGGAATCCCAGTATTCTGCCTAGTTTCTGATATGATGAAGCAGGCTGTTCGCGCAAGGATCGCGCGGACTCGGATGAAAGGAATCCCACATGCCGTTTGTTATCGCCTTGATTGTCATCGTGGTGCTTCTGCTGTGCTCCGCACTGTACGTGGTCCCGCAGCAGCAGGCTTACATCATTGAACGGTTCGGCAAGTTCCATAAGGTGCAGTATGCGGGGCTTCGCATGAAGATTCCGTTCGTCGACCGCATCGCCCAGAAAACCAATATGCGTGTCAGCCAGTTGAATGTGAAGTTGGAGACCAAGACGCTGGACAACGTGTTCGTCACCGTGGTCGCCTCCACGCAGTTCCGTGTCGCGCCTGAAGCGGTCGCCACCGCCTACTACGAGTTGCAGGATCCCGCCGGCCAGCTGCGCAGCTACATGGAGGACGCCCTGCGTTCCGCGATTCCGGCGCTCACCCTTGATGACGCGTTCGCCCGCAAGGACGATGTCGCCGCCGACGTGCAGAAGACCGTCGGCACGGAAATGAGCCGCTTCGGCTTCACCGTCGTCAAGACCCTCATCACCGCGATTGACCCGAGCCCGCAGGTCAAGAACGCGATGGACTCCATTAACGCCGCCCAGCGTGAGAAGGAAGCCACCCGCCAGCGCGCCGAAGCACAGCGCATCCAGATCGAAACCCAGGCCGCCGCGGAAGCCGAGAAGACCCGCCTGCAGGGCGAGGGCCAGGCGAACTATCGTCGTGAAATCGCCAACGGCATCGTCGACCAGATCAAGAGCTTGCAGGCCGTCGGCATGAATATTGCGGATGTCAACAATGTGGTCCTGTTCAACCAGTATCTCGACGTGATGCGCTCGCTGTCCGAGTCCCGAAACGCGAAGACCGTGGTGTTGCCGGCTTCCACGCCTGGCGGGTATCAGGATCTGTACGAGCAGGTCACCAAGGCCATGCTCACCGCCAGCGAGATTCCGTCCGATACGGCTGCTGCTGCGTCCACGGCGACGGCTTCCGCGCGCCAGACCGATATGGCGCCGCGCAATTAGTACAGAGCACGGATGTCCGCGCCCTCGCTCAAATTCGGGCGCGACGCGGATTTCTTGCCAGTGGCGGGTTCCAGACGCTTGTGATGTCTGGAACCCGCCACTTGTCATGTGTGCCGATTCATGTGCATCGGTGTGTGCCGGCGTGTGCCGCGTCAGACTCGGCGCCTCGCTCGCGCCTATTTCGGGTCAGCTGATTGCGGGGCGGCCGATTCCGTGGTTGTTGATTCTGGCACCTCACCTTCCAGATTGCGCTGGCGGGTTGTCAGGATTTTTCGTCACCAAACCGCCAAATCGGCCTCCAGCAACCGGGCGTGATCAGGATTCGCAGCACTCAGCTCTCCAGGAATGCCGGAATCGCCTTGGCGGCGGCATACCCGGCACGGTACATGCGTTCCAGCCCCTCGAATTTCTTGGTCAGCGTGGACAGTCCGTACAGGGATTCCGGCGCGATGATCAGCACCTTGCCCTCCTGTTCGTACCGTTTGGCCAGCGCCACCTCGTCGTTATACGTCTGGTACCGGTTGAGCAGCCGGTCGGCTGCGGCCGGGTAGGTGTGTTCCAAGATGCGCGAGGGCATGATATCTTTCTTCTGCTCGCGCAGCACATCCTTGAGCCGGGTGAGAATCACCACGACCCGATCGTACCCGTCGTCGATGGCTTTCTGCACGGGGATGGGGTCGGCGATGCCGCCGTCAAAATAGGGGATGCCGTCGATGACGTACGGTTCGCAGGCGACAGGCACGGCGGAGGATGCCTTCATGATGTCGAAATCATCGAAATGGACATCGGACTTGTCGAAGTATTTGGGTTGCCCGGTTTCGGCGTTGCATGCGACGACGGTGAAACCCGTCGGGTTCGCCTCGAACGCTTCGAAATCCACCGGATACTCGCCGTCATGGTTCGACAGCGTGCCGTACACGTAGTCAAGTCCGACGAAATTATGGTTCTTCCTGAAGTTTTGAACGCTTGCGTATTCCTTGCGATTGGCGTACTCGGTGTAGAACTTGTGGCTGCGATAGGGCTGACGTGCGATGTACCCGACCATGTTGGCGCTTCCCGCGGAGACGCCGTAGCAGTGGTCGAAGTCGAGGTGCATTTCCATGAGCCGGTCCATGACGCCTGCCCCGAAAATCGCACGATACCCTCCGCCGACATCGATAAGCGCCGTTGTTACCATTTCGTCTCCCTCACACCTGGTAATCTCACCGGACGCATGCCTGACATGCGCGCATAATGCGAGCTTACGGGTGAAGCGTGGACAAAGTGGCGACCGATGGCGGAAACCGGGCAGATGATACTGAAGTGTCGCATAGGGGTGCGGAGGTGCATGTGGTGCATCGGGATGTATGTGGTGGCCCGACTGATGACCGCGGTGTTGCAGTGTTGCGGCTGGTGTCGCCGCTTATCTGCTTGTGGTGTGACTGCGTGGTTGCACAGTGGGCAGATATGGCTTCGCCGCTGCTGATTGTCCCGGTTATCCTGCCGCAGTGCAACTATCGGGTTGCATGACGTGCTGATAAATCGGTGATGTTGTCGATTTTTCGTGTTATCTGCCCATGGTGCGACTGCCTGATCGCATAGCGGACAGATGCTTCATTCAGCAGACATACAGCCGTTGCGGCCCGTCCAATACAACTGGGAAACTGCACTGGCCATCCAGCCGCAATGTGGCTCGTCGGTTATGACTACCGTGTCAACAGTTGATGCATCAACGTGGTCATCCGTTCGCTCGGGTCGGAATTGGACAGCACGATTGTGCCTTCCGCGTCTTCGGGGGCGAGCTGGCCGAGTGCTTCGAGCACCACGCGCAAATGGTTCACGGTTCCCACATTTCCGTCGATGATCGCCGTGCTGCTGGGCATGAACCGACGGAAGTACTCGCGGAAGAACGGGAAATGCGTACAACCGAGCACCACGGAATCAATCGTCTCGAGGTCATAGCTGTCAAAATACCCGTGCAGTGTACGTTCGACCAGCTCGCTGTCGTCAAGCTGCCCGTGCTCCACAATCTCCACCAGCGCCGGGCAAGGCTGTTTGTAAATGACGTTGGTCGAGTTGAACCTAGCCATGAGTTTGGCGAACTTCTGTTCACGCAAGGTCAGTGGGGTGGCGGCCACGATGACATGCTGGGGAACGCCGTGCCCACGGTCGCATGCGACCTTCAACGCCGGTTCCATGCCGATAATCGGGATGGTGAACTGTTCCCGCAGCGCATCGACCGCGGCGGATGTCGCCGTATTGCAAGCGATGACCACGGCTTTGACGCCTTCGCGAATGAAGTTATTGACAATGGCGAATGCGAGTTTCCGCACCTGTTCTGGGGTTTTCGTGCCGTACGGGGCGTTTGCGGAATCGCCGAAATACAGGACCTGCTCATTCGGCAGATCTTTCGCGATTTCACGCACAACCGTGATGCCGCCCAACCCGGAATCGAACACGCCGATCGGTGCAGTTGAAGTCATGGCTCCTCCTCAACGATTCATTCAACGACGATGCCGCGTGTCCGCAATCCGAACTGCACGCGCTACCGCAGATAGTAGCATCGTTCCCCAACGGCGTGTTGTAATTGACGTCTGATGATATGGGCGGATTGGACGATGCCGCTCGGTACAAAAGCGTATGGATATGCGCAGATGAGTGGACCCGGCTTCGCATGTAGCGAGAATACCTTCGATACAAGTGCAACTCTGGGCGTGTCGCATTGATATTGTCGAATTATCGGTTTTCGGATGTCGTCGCATCCGGGCCATAATGGGTGACAGAGCAGGACATTGCCGGGTGAAGACATTCTCGCCGGCAAGTGATAGGGGGAAAGATGAAGCGTATCGGGTACGTTATCGCAGTTGTCGCGGCCATGGCGTGCATGCTGCCGGGAACTGCGTTCGCAGCGGGATTCGGAGAAAAGGCAAGCAAGGGAACTTCTGCAGTTCAGCCGTCATCGAGTGTGTCGTCGGAGAGCGCGTCATCAGATGCGAAGAGCAACGCCAAAGCCGCGGACAGCGCCTATGAATCTGCGAAACATGACTTGACCGAGGCCCAGAGCGCTTATGATCAAGCAGTTACTGACAATAAGAATGCGAAACAAGCCGCAGATGCCGCGCAACAGCGTGTGACTGCCGCATCAAAAGCGGTTGCCAGCGCGAGCGCAGGGCAGAGGCAAGCCGCCGCAGCCGCGGTGTCGCTGGCGAGCGCGGCGGCTGCGTTGCAAAGCGCCGAAGCCGCGTATGTGCGGGCTTTGGCCAATGATGCCGTAGTCAGGCGGAACAATGCCGCGGACAGCGATGCCGTGAAGCAGGCGGATGCCCAATTGCAGCAGGCAAGGCAGAATCGTGATTCCGCACAAACCGCCAATGATGCGGCACTGGCTGCCAAGCGCGCTGCGGACAGCCAGAGGGACGCCGACGCACCCGCGCTGCGTGCGGCAGCAGCTGAACTGACAGATGCCACCGTAGCAAAGGCCGATGCCGATGCCAAGCTTGTCAAGAGTGCTGCGACATTAGCGCAGAGCAGGGAACAGTTGGCGAAAGCCAAAGCCGCGCTCGCTCAAGCGGCGACAAACAAGATCGCCGCTGACGCGATGGTCAATCGCGAAAACGCGCCAAACAATAAGACATCATCGAAAGGCACAGTGAACGCCGCTGCGACGGCTGCTCCGTCGTCCGCCACAACGAGCAACGGCAAGAGAAGTGCTGCGTCTTCCGGCACTAAGAAGACTGCCACATCAACGCCCGGTGGCATTGCAGGGGCTTTGGCGAAAACCGGTATCAGTGCATCAATGCTGGTGCTGATCGTTGTAGCGCTCGCTGGCACGGTTGCGCTCATCTGGTACGCGCGCAAAATCGGTGTGATGTACGCACAAAGCAAGAAGCGCGGCGAACTCGAACACGCGTGACATTGGCAAGACCGCTAGCCCGCCTGCTCACAGGGGTCCGGCGCGTTTGACCATTACCACTATCGCAAGAACCACTGTCGCCAGAACTTGGCGGTTGCAGGGGCCGGCAGCCCAGCCTGTCGACATGCGGTATTCGCCGGGCCGCTGGAACGGTTGAACGATACCAGCTGCCGGCATCTGAGGATAGCAAACCCCGATGATCGGCTTACAGGCTTGCGCTGTGTACTCGGATTCGGCTCCCTGTCGGACAGCTTCGAACAGGTTGTACCGGTTGCATGGTCGAAAACGGCAGCCGGTGGTGTTTACATGGCGCGATACTGCGGGCTATGCTGAATGGTATCGCGGAAATCACCGAGGATTCTCGCGGAATTGGAACAGGAGCCTTCTGAAGGCGCCGTCCGACAACAAGGAGGTTGTCATGAACAGCAAGGGAGCATACCAGTCGGCAAGCATGCACGCCTTGAAAATCATCGTTGCGGTGGCAAGCTGCCTCTGCATGGTGTTGTGCTCCACGGCATGCAGTCCGGGCGGAGCATCGTCCGCGGACGGTACCACGTCCGCGTCTACCGACGCTTCCTCATCGGAGCCGGTGCAGCCGGATTATCTGAAAACCTATGCGGACTTCACCGTTCCCGGGTTACGCAGCTATGCGGAAAGTAAGATGATGACCGAGTATCGTCCGCACACCGAACTCGGTTCGCGCAAGTTTCGGGGCAACGGTTCCATTAGATTTTCGCAAGACGTTGCCGACGATGAAATGTATTACGCGGTATTCATGTGCAAGCAGACCATGAACAAGCCGGTGAGCATCGGGGTGGAGGATGCCAATGGCTCCAGCCATACCATTCTTCAGGAGGACTGGTGCGTCGAAGGTGTCCAGGCGACCGGGTTGCCTGCCTCGCTGTTCCCGGACGGCACGGCGATGACCGTTACTGCGGCAGGGGCCACCGAAGTCGTCATGATTGTCTACAAATTCAAGGCGAAACTCGCGAGCCATGAATGATCGGTATGTCGTATTCCTGAAGTTGCTCGCTTCTCGATTGTTGGATTGTGACAACCATTGCGATGGGCGCGGGGTACGCAGGGACTGTGAATGAAATCCACGTCGTCTGAGATTACCGACCGGCAACCGTTGTGACGGCCGACGCTGCAGTGCTTCTCGTCTGCCTATGCTCATCAACATCCGCATCCGCCCGCTATGCGATGCGCTGTCAGCAATCCTCGCGTCAAAACGCTACAGTGATGGCATGAGCATTCCACACACGGTATACAAAGCGCACGCCACCGGCAATGATTTCGTCATATACGCTGATCCCGACGGCGAATTCGAGCCGACGGCAGACGAGGTCCGTTTCCTGTGCGACCGGCATTTCGGCATCGGCGGAGACGGCCTGCTGCGCCTGACCCACCCCGAGCATGTGGGAGACGTTTCCGCTGATACCGCAGCAGACCTTCATGCCCAAGGCGCTGAATGGTTTATGGACTACCGCAACGCGGATGGTTCCCTCGCTGAAATGTGCGGCAACGGTACGCGTGCCACGGCCTTGTTCGCGCAACGGCTCGGATATGCGCAAGGTGTAGGCGGCGAGCCATTCCGTCTGGGAACCCGTGCTGGGGTGAAAACGCTCGTCTCGCTCGGCGATATGGCCCCATGCGGTCACGATGTGTTCCGTGTGGACATGGGCCCGTGGAAACGCGGGGAGACGGATGCTTTCAACGTGACGATTCCTGGGACTGACGGGTCAGCATGCGGAACATTCGTGGATATGGGCAATCCACACGTGGTCAGCGTGCTTGAAGACGGGGAATCCACCCTGCCAGCGGTTGAAGCGCTGGATCTTGCTACCAAACCGGTGGTGGCTCCGGTACTTGAGTCCGATCAGAACGCTGAATTCGTCCGCATCGATTCCCAAGACGCCGGTACGGATACCGGCAAGGCCACCATGCGCGTCAACGAGCGCGGAGTAGGGGAGACCCTGTCATGCGGAACCGGGTTGTGCGCCACAGGCATCACCTTGTTGGCCAAAACCGGCATCCACCATTGGACGATTACCGTGCGCGGCGGCACCCTGCAAGTTGATGTCCACGACGACCGGGTGTTCCTCACCGGTTCGGCGACACTGGTCGGTCGCATCGATCTGCTGTAACTCGCTTGGTGTGCTCCTCTAATCCTCGCAACGAGCGGACGCAATCATAGGGCGCATTCAGCACGCACGCTTGAGATTGGGGTGGCCCGTGTGCCCACCCACCGTGCGATACTGCCGAATGCGGCTCAGCTTACCTGAAAATTGCGCTGCCGTCCTTCACCAAAATCAGCGCGATAATCGCCAGCACCCACACGACATCCGCCATCAGGTCATAATTCAGACGGTAATAGGTGCGCAAACCGCGTTTGCCATGGGGAATATCCTGCACCGTAACCGTCGCATGACTCAACGCCATGAATTGGATGGTCGTCGAGAACATCAGAGCCAAGCACCACGGGCACAATGCGTGGATCACGAACAACGACTGCGTGGTCAGCCAGTAGGAGAACAGCAGCGCGGCAAGCCCGCCGAGCCACGTGCAAGTCGCGAACCAGCGCGGCACGCGCACACGAGCCAGACCAATCACTGCTATGGTCACGAACACGCTTTCCGCCGCAATGCCGAAGAAGGCGTTCGGGAAGCTCAAATCGCCCAGTTTCACCAGCTCCGCTTGCCAGGATTGCGCGACCTGCGAGCAGGAAACCACATTGTTGATATCGCAGGCGAGCAGCTGATTCGGCCGGCGTGCGAGTCGAAGCGTCTCGGCGGACAGCATGAACGAAACAAACAGAGCCGCCGCAGAAGCGAGCAGCATAATCAGATACGTCCATGTGCTGCCGTGTCGCCAGCCGGGAATCACCGCATTCTGCTCTGCCGAAGCGTTCGAATTCCGCTGCTGTTGTGGCTTTGGTGTCGTCTGTTCGCTCACGATGCCGCCTTCCTCGCTGGTAACGCTGATTACCGATGTGCCGTGCGCGCCGCGCTTCTGCGCGTGTCGTTGGCCGGTTGCGAATATCCAGCTTACGATGGTGATATGACTCTTGCACATATCGCTGATAATCCACCATCCGAAGGGTGGGATTTGCACTGTCACACCGTCTTCTCCGACGGGCGGCAGACACCTGCGGATATGGTTCGTGAAGCGTGCGCATTGGGGTTGCACGGGGTTGCGATCACTGATCATGACACCACCGCAGGTTGGAATGATGCGGCAACGGCTGCCACGGAGTGCAGCCTGCATCTGGTGCGGGGCACTGAAGTGACGGCAGACGCGGACGGCGTGTCGGTTCATATGCTCGCATACCAGTACGATCCACACAATCGCGAGATCAGTGGATTGTTCGCTAGGCTTCGTCAGGCCAGACTTGAGCGCACGAAGCGCATGGTCGGGCTGATTTCCAAGGATTACCCGATTACTTGGGATGATGTGCTCGCTCAGATTCGCGAAGGCGATGAGACGACGGTCGGCCGGCCGCATATTGCGGATGCGTTGGTCGCTGCGGGGGCGTATCCGGATCGCTCGGCGGCGTTCAACGGCGCTGTCGGTTCGCGCAGCCCTTACTACATTCCCACTCCGTCGCCGGATGCCGCTGATGTGGTTCGTGCCGTCAAACAAGCCGGGGGAGTCAGTGTCATTGCGCATGCCGGTGATCCCAGCCGTAATGCCGTGCTGTTGTCGGACGACCAGATCGAGCAGCTTATCGATGCCGGACTGGACGGGCTTGAAGTGTGGCATCGTGGCAATCCGCCCCAGCAGCGTCGGCGCCTGCTGGATATTGCCTCACGCCACCATCTGCTCGTCACCGGCGGCTCCGATTGGCACGGGCAAGGTGGCAAACCGAACCGATTGGGGGAGAACCTGACCGATGATGAAACAGTCAGGAGCATCGTTGAGCGAGGCGCAATTCCGCTGATTTGATTCGTGGTCCAGAGTGTCGGGGGCAATGGCAGCATGCCTGTTGCCCGTGGCGATCAAATCCAACGTCCGATTCAATTCGACGGCAGGATGGCGGGAAAACAACGATGTAACGCAATGATGCGAGGCGACAACGTACGGTAATGACAATGCCCGGCCTCCCGGTGAGGAGGTCGGACATTGTTGTCGTTGCTGTGCGACCACGGTCTGCGCAATACCGTCCGCGCAACGGGGGTCACATAACTCAGTCCGCGAAGCCCTGCACAGGCTCCGCAGCAGCAGTCCAGTCACACAACAGAATGCGTACCGTATGCCTACGTGAATTGTGCAATCACATGCCTTGCGCAGCTCACGTACATCCAGAAACTACGCGCGTCTCATGCTCCGGCGCGAAGTCACAGCGCGCCGAAACCGACCGCGTGCTTGGTCTCGGAACCGATCAGCGCATAGCCGAGCGCCGCGCCCGGAACCACGATATGCCGGCCCTTGGTGTCCACGAGGTCGATGATCTTGCCATTGGCGACCGCGTCGTCGATGATCGCGCTGATATGTTCGGCGGTGTCATCGGAAGTGAAGCTCACCGGCCGTGCCACGTTCTGGATGCCCAGTTCGATGTCCATGTCTGCTCCTGTCGTTGATCCGCGCGCCCATCCTGTGCCTTCCCGGAAGGAAACCGGGGTGTCGTGCGGCTATGTCCTGTGATTCTTGTGTTCTATTGTGCCCGTTGGCGTGCGGTTACGCTTTCGGCGTGGTGTCGGACTGCCCGGCGGCAGCCCCTTCGCCACGGTTGGCATCGGTCGATTGCCCGGCTGGGCGGTCTTGCTGATCGCGCTATTCCTGCTCGGCCTGATCAGCTTTGTCTGCCTGGTCGGCATGGCCATGGCTGTCGTCTGCGCCGCTTGAAATAACGGATTCGCTGTGACCGTCACCGTTGTCGTGAGCATCCGATCGCCCGTCAGACACCTGATCGCCGGTATCTTGTGGATTGTCGGAGGCATCGGATGCTTCGTCGCGGTGGCGTTGCTGACGGGACGCGGCCTCAAGGCTTTCCCGGGCGTCCCGCATCGCGCGCTCTTCACGCTCAAGCAGGGGGATGAGAATGGTTTCCGGAGCATGCTCATCGTCGCCGGGCTGCCCGTTCTGCCTGTCATCCTGCCCGTCGGACTGCTGTTCGGCGGCCCGGAACGCCACGGTTTCGGCGTCGCTGTCGGCGAACCCTTCGACGTTGGCATCACTGTCTTTGCGCACGCGGACGCGGGCGGAAACATACGACTGCGTTTCGCTGATCACATTGCCGTTCTGTCCAATGTGCCGGGTCGCTTCCTGCACTTGAAACTGCGCTGATTGCGCACTGCGTGCGGAGGGCTGTGCCAACTGCCCTCCACGGCCTTCCTCCGGGCGTGCTACATCAGTGCCGCCATCGTTCGTCTGGTATGCAGTTCCGGCTTGGATATCGTCTCGGGCAACGCTTTGCGTGCCCTGGGCGTTTGCAACCGTGATTGTCTCGCTGCGTGTGTCGTCGTCGATGGTCTGGATGGTGCCCGACGCGTTATTCACCTGGATGCCGCGAATTGCGAAGCTCGGCGGTTTGATGGCAATCGTCGGCGCCTCGCTGTGCGGGTTGGTAGCAGGGCGGCTTGCCGTGCTGTCGCCGCTGTCTTCGCTACCGTTTCTGGCGTTTCCGGCGTTCTCTGCGTGTACCGGTGAAGATTTCGTGCTGTCCGCCGTCTCGTCGCGTTTGATGGTCGCACGCGCGATTTGCGCCGAACCGGTGCGGTCGGTCTCATTGGTCTGGTCGTTCGGCTCGCCGTTGCTACCGTTGCCGGCGTTCCCGGCTTGTGCCGAAGCATCATTGGTGTTGTCCGTTTCCTGCGCAGCGGCCTTGCGTCGGGCTTCCTCGCGCAGCATCGCGTCACGCCGCTCCCCGGCATCCAGCAGAGTGCCGACTGTGATGGTGCTCGGCGGCTTGCCGTCGGAACGGTGGATTGATGCGGCAGGGGACCGCGATCCGGTCGCAAGGCTCAGCTGGTGGGCGAGCCGCTCGACTTGAGCCTTGAACTGGATGATTTTCTGGCTGTCTGCATCGCTGAGCGCCTGAATGAATTCGCCGACCTGCTCCATCTGCAGCCACAGATTCGCCCGCAACATGATCAGACTATCCAGACGCGAACCGAGCATACGTCCGTATGCCGCCAACACCGCATTGCGGTGCGGTTCGTCAAGCTTGCCGAAAATCCATGCAAGATCGCGTGCCGGATCGTTGATTTGCATATCCTGCCAGTTGACGATCGAGGTGATCGTCGAGCCTGAGAACAGAATGTCACCATCATGGAAGCCGCCATGCACCAGGCATGTTGAGAACGACCACAGGCCATCCGTGTCGAGTACCGCCGTCCAGCTTGACGTGATTTCCTGGGGGATATGCCCGGCTTGCCTGAGACGCTTGATCCACGCGACCAGTTGCGCCCTGATTTGGCCCGTTGCATACGCTGGATAATGCTCTTGCGGAATGAACGCCGGATTGAGTCGGTGAATCGCGCCGATCGCCGTGCCGACGCTGGCGCAATCATCCAAGGTCAGCAGGTCAAGTGGCCGTGACATGCCATCGAAATGCGGCGAAACCATGACCGCGGTCGTGCCGGTTGGACCATGCTCATCGTCCCCGTCGGAGCTGGCGAGTACACGGTCGACGGCGAAACCGAGCGCAGCAGGCTCCTTCGCCCGCTGCAGCGCCTGGGCTGCCTTGATACGCCCGCGCAGATGCTTGCGACCCGCTTCGGTGTCGCTGGCATGCACGTCATACAGACGTCCTGAGGAATCCTGTACGACGGCATGGTCGATGCCTCGGGCTTCGTCGGTGGCGTTGCCTTGGTTGCTGGCGCGTACGCCTGCCACGGAAATGTCCGGCATGACGGCCGACGCCAAGGCCGCCAGCATAAAATCGCTTCGCTGATTCACAGTTCCACAGTAATACAGACAATCGCCTGAATCGAGCAGGATTCGGCATGTTGGGCGGAAGAACCGTGTACAGGAATACGGGCGTGGCATGGATGGAATGACTTGATGGCGATTGTCGGTAAAGTCCGGTTTGGCGTGGTATGGCTCAATTGCGGTCTGTCGGCTCGGCCGAGTATGCATCGATGATGGTCATTCGGCTGGGCTTCGCCTAGGTATTCCGGCATTTTTTCAAGTCGGATGCCTTACATGTATGGGTTCCGTTCTGTTTCTGCGGACTGGATTCATGTTCGGCCGCCGATTTCAGATTCAGTCCTGATACATGTCCTGCCGCGGAATGGCCGGCGGGCTTCATCTGTTGGTATTCCGCCATTCCTTACGGTTCTGTACTCCCGTGTCCGCGGGTCTCGCGGGACTGGATCCATGTTTGAGCCTCGATTTCGGTTTTGGGTCCGGAGTATGCCCTGCTGCGGGATGACCGATGGGTTGCATCTCTTGGTATTCCGCCGTTTTCCTATGTCCGGCATTCTCGCGCATACCGGTTTGTGCCCTGTTCTGCGGGCTGGATTCATGCTCGGCCGCCGATTTCGGATTTGGTCCTGGCGCATGTCCTAGCATGGAATAACCGGTGGATCTCATCTCTTGGTATTCCGCCATTTCCTGGGGGGCAGCGCTCCCATATCCGACGATTTGCGCCCTGCTGCCCGGACTGAATCGCTGATTGGCATTCGACAACCGGTATAGTCCAAGATTCCAACTGAGCGCCGCTTCGACTCTTGGCTTCCCACCGCCCGCCGTGCGCCAGCTCGCAATCGCCATGTGCAACACCAAGCAGGGACACCATCCACTATCCTGCCATCCGTGTCAAGTTTGCACGCGGGCCCGCCGGCTGACACAATAGCGAGGTATGAATGGTTCGGTTAAGGATGATGCGCTCGCAGGCCTCGATGACGCGCAACGCGAAGCCGCCACGGCGTTGGAGGGCCCGGTGCGGATCGTGGCATGCGCCGGCGCCGGTAAAACGCGTACCATCACGCGGCGCATCGCCTACGGCTGCCGAACGGGCGCCTGGGATGCCCGAGGAGTCCTCGCCGTCACCTTCTCCGTGAAAGCCGCCGCCGAGATGCGTGCCCGGCTCGGCACGCTTGGTGTCGGCGATGACGTGACCGCGGCGACATTCCATTCCGCCGCCCTCCACCAGCTTCGTCGCGTATGGCCGGATGTCTGCGGCGCGCCGTTCCCTCATGTCACCGACCGCCCGCAGGAGCTTACCGCGCGGGCGTTGCGTCGCACGGTGAATCCAGAAGGTCTTGACCCCACCCAGACCGGATTGCCCGCAGTACGCGATGTGCTCGCTGAAATCAACTGGTGCAAAGTGCAGCTCATCGCACCCGACGATTATGGCAGGGTTTGTGCCGCCACTCACCGGCAGCCGCCTATCGGCTTGGAACCTGACCGTTTTGCTGACGTATATACAGCGTATGAACAGGAGAAATCGGCGACAGGGCATATTGATTTCAATGACATTCTGCTCATGGCGTGTCATGTGATTGACGATGACGCGGATGCCGCGCGTGCCATACGCCGTTCGATCCGGTGGCTGACCGTTGACGAATATCAGGATGTTTCGCCGCTTCAGCATCGTCTGCTGACCCGCTGGCTGGGTGACAACCGGAACATCTGCGTGGTGGGGGACCCGGCACAGACCATCTACTCGTTCGCCGGGGCGAGCAGTTATGACCTGTTGCATTTCACCGAGGAATTCTCGCCTGTCGCTGCGGATATCAGTTTGCGCACTGATTATCGCTCGACACCGCAGATTGTGGGGTATGCGAACCGGATTCTTGCCGCTTCTCCCGAACGCGAGCACTACTTGCGTCTGGAATCCGGCCGTGGTGCAGGGGTGCGCGTGGTTCGCACCCAATACGACGACGACGAGCAGGAAGCCCAGGGTGTCGCCGCCCGGATTGCGAGGCTTGTCGCGCAAGGCGTGTCGGCATCTGATATCGCGGTGCTGACGCGCATCAACGCTCAACAGCCGCATGTATGTGCCGCGTTGCGAGCGCAAGGATTGCGGTTCCGTGTGCGTCGTGATGCCGGTTGGCAGTCGTCGCCGCTTGCCGATGAAACGCAGGAACAAGCGGCGCTGCTTGAGGCCAAGGGGATTGTGAAGGATTCCTCTGCTGTAACGGTATCCACGATTCATGCGTCGAAGGGTCTGGAATTCCCGCACGTGTTCATTGTCGGCTGCTCGGAGGGGCTGTTGCCGTACGGGTCTCCGGCGCCCGGTGAAGCGCTTGAGGAGGAACGTCGGTTGATGTACGTGGGGGTCACTCGTGCTGAGGATACATTGCACTTGTCGTTTGCATCCCGGCAGTCGAGCGATACCGGCGCACGGCGACGCCCGAGCCGTTTTCTGGTGTGACTGCCGACATATGAATTTAGACGACCGGCGGCTGACCAGCTGCGTCAGGTAAAGGTTGATGACGCCTCAAGGTTTGACGGGATGATGCCGCAGAACGGTCTAGCGGTGGGCTGTGACCGCAAGTGGCAACATCATCCCGTCTGTCGTTATGGTCGTCGGAGTCTTAGGAATTAGTCGTCCTCGCCGGTGCCATTCCCATTGTCGGCGCTGCCTTGAGCGGTACCACTTTGAGCATCACCGCCTTGAGCAGTGTCACCCTCGCCGGCATCATCCATGTGATTGCCGCTGTCCTGGGCCGGATGCCCCGGATTCTGGCCATCCTCGCCATTTGGGCTGTGCTGATTGTTCTGGGCGGATTCCGCGTCCGACCCCGCTTCGGATTCGTTCTGGCTGCGCGCGTCCTCATCCAACAGTTTGGACAGTTCCGCATCCCAATCGATTCCTGTGCTCTCAGCTCCTTGAGCACCCGTCTGTCTGGCAGCATCCGCATCAGCGCCGGAAGCCGTGGCACCCGACGTACCTTCGTCGCCGGCATGTTCGCCGGGTAGTTTCGGCAGCAGATCAGGGTGCGACCACTTCGCGTCACGGCGTTCCATCCCGAAATCCGCGTCGATTCGCGCCCACAGATCCGCCGCTTCCCGGATGCGCTTGGGGCGCAGCTGCAATCCCAGCAGCGATTCGAAAGTCCGTTGCGCCGGCCCACCGACCGCGCGTTCGCGACGCATCATTTCACGCAATTGATCCAAATGCGGCAGGTGCGCCATACCGGCCTTCCACGTGACGCAATCGGTCCAGCCCTCCACGAGCGTCAACAGCTCCTCGAGGCTTGCCAGCGCCTCACGCTGCTCCGGTGTATCGGGGATGGCCACGTTGGTGAGGTTCACCGCGCCGGAGAAGGAATCCGGGTTCATGATTTCCGCATCGCGCAGCTGCTCTTCCATCGCGTCCAAATCAATGCGCGTTCCGCGTGCGTACTTGCCGATCAGCGCCTCGAATCGAGGCATAAGCCAAGGAACCGAAGCGAACAGCCTGGCATGCGCTTCTTCCTGCAACGCGAGGAAAGCGAGCACCTCGCTTTGGTTGATATCAAGCGAACGTGCGTATTCAATGGCGTTTTGCGCGATCAACCCGCCCGCCGGATTATTGAGCAGCGGCACGCCCTGGTCGAAACTGCCGCGGACTTCATGCGACAAATCGCCGGCGGCATGGCCCAATTGCATGGCGAATGACGTGTTCGCCAGCAGTTTGACAATTTGTGACGGATTCTTGAGATTTTCTGGAATCGGCAGCGGAATAGGGCCCGCGTAAATACCGGCGATATCGCCGTCGAATGCGTCTCCGAGCCGTTCAGAAACCACCGATGCCAGAGCCTCGTTCATCGCGGATGCGACCGGCGCGGCGAATTTCGCCCATGAATCAAGCGTGCCGTTGACCCAGTCGGCGCGGGTGAGCACTTCGGTTTCGCCCGGGGCGGGGTCGAATGCACAGGCACTGTCCAGCCACAGGTTCGCCTCGCTGGTGGCACGCCGTACGCTGGCGGCGTCTTGCGCGTTGACGGATTGCCATGATGATTCGTCGTTGGCGCGGTCGAGCGCGATGGTGGCCGCGAGCTTCACGTTGATCGGGCCGCGTTCGACGGTCTGCTGCATTTCGGCCAAAGAATTCAGCCCGCCTTCGGTGAAGGCTTTCATCATCGCCCGCACCTCGTCAGGCTTCGGCAGCTTCTGTGGATCCTGCTGCGCCAGTTGGTCCCGGACCTCCTGCGGCAGTTGGGAAAGCTGCTGCCAAGCCATCTCTCCCTGGATCGGGCCAAAACAATCGATGAGCCACTGGTGTATCGCGTGTTCGTCCATGACCTGTCATCCTTCGGTTGAGAGTGGGCGCGTAAGTACCCCTAATGATACAGTCAGCCGCCTCATTGTTCGCTGATGGTGAGCGGATTGTGGCGAGAGCTGTGAAATGCCGCCATGCGGACGGTGATGACAGCAATTCATGGTGGTCGGTGGAGGGGCCGGCGTTTGGCAATGGCAATTGCCTGCCATGCCGCCCTCATATGGCCATGACGGCAGGTGACTGGCTAGTATGGCGGTATGAGTTTCACACGCGCCATTCAAGCCGCCGCAGCGTTCCTGCGCCGCGCACGCAACGATTTCGACCGACGCAGCCTCGGCTATTATGCAGGCGCGTTCTGCGTTCTGCTGTGCGGGCTTGTCCTGCTCATGCCCAGTCCGTATGTGATTGAAACGCCCGGTCCTACACGCAACGTGCTTGGCACGTCGTCAGGCAAGCAGATTATCGCGATATCCGGCGCTCGCACACACAAGCAGTCGGGCAAACTACTCATGGTAACGGTCAACGCTTCCGGTGTGCCGGGGTATCCGGTACCCAATATCGCGACGCTTGTCATGTATTTCCGCCCCGACACGACCGTGCTACCAAGCGAGGCGGTGTTCACTCCCGGCCAGACCTCCGAGGAATACGATAAGGAAGCCAATAAAGAGATGTCCTCGTCGCAGAAAGCGGCCACCAAACAGGCGCTCGCGTATGCCAAGAAACTCGGTGTGGATGTTTCCGGTGTCAACGTTGATATGCATATTGACGATATCGGCGGTCCGTCCGCCGGCATGATGTATACGCTCGGTGTAATCAGCAAGCTGACAGCTCGCGATGAGACGGGTGGCAAGACGATTGCGGGGACGGGGACCATGGAAAGTAACGGCAAAGTCGGTGCTATTGGCGGAATCCGGTTGAAAATGCAGGGTGCCAAGCGTGACGGCGCCATGTGGTTCCTTGCTCCCGCGTCCAACTGTGACGAGGTCGTCGGCCATGTGCCGTCGGGGCTGCGCGATGTGAAGGTGTCCACGCTCGACGAGGCGTACAAGGCGCTTGTCGCCATCGGTGAAGGCAAGGGGAACAGCCTGCCGCGTTGCACGGTGTGAGCTGCGATGTGCGGTGACATGGCAGGTGACTTGGCAGATAAAGTGTCCAAAAACAGTCGTAAGTAACCAATAAGTTCGCGTGTCTTGCTATATTGTGCAACGTGATTGAAACGGCATTTCAAAACGCTGAAGAATTCGGGTTCCGTTCCGGGGACATCGTGCAGGAATGGCTGTGGGATGATGACGTCGACGATTCGATTCGTGAGAAGATCGAACAGTTGACGGGCGAGGAACTCGTTGACGAGGATTATGATTCCGCGGTTGACGGGGTCATCATCTGGTGGCGTGACGGTGACGACGAGGACGAGCTCGCCGACACGATTGTCGATGCGTACGCGGTGCTGGGGGATGACGGCCCGATGTGGGTGCTGTGCCCGAAGCCAGGTCGTGAAGGCGCTCCGAATGCAAGCACGGTGCAGTCCGCCGCGCAGACCGCGGGCATGAATGCCGCTACTCCGTTGACGGTCAGCAAGGACTGGAACGGCATTCAGCTGCGTGCCTTCGGCAAAGGCTCCTCCCACTGATCCCTAGCGAGCAACTACGCCGGCGGCGTCTTAGTCATAGCTGATTCGTACTCCTCTACAAACTGGTTACGCTGGCGAGGGCCTTGGCGTAGCTGGTTTGTGGATTCATACTATCTGGTGACGCTGGCGGTGTCCTGAGCGTAGCTAGTTTGTGGAAGTGGGGATGATACGTGGGTGTGTGCCCTGCTCTTGGAATTGCTTGTCAGCTGACCGTTCCCGGGCGCTTGTTCATGTCTCTCCTCCTGCTTCTACCGACGCTGAGAGCGTTCTGACCGTCGGCAGAAGCTTCTACCGACGCGGGGAGATGGAAATCCGCAAATCATGCAATCCCAATGTTTGCAATGGCTGCGGGAAAGTGGGCGATGAGGGGCTCGAACCCCCGACATCCACCGTGTAAAGGTGGCGCTCTAGCCAACTGAGCTAATCGCCCGCAAATCTCCACTCTACTGCATGATACGCCGGGAGCGCCGCATCCCGGCGTGTTCCCGTCCGGACGCACCGCTGGGAGCGTGCCGAAATAACGCGCTTTTCGGTATGGTTTATGGGTTTTCCAGCAAAAGAGTCTAAACAATCACGTACAGTTGAGCCTAGGAATATACGTCTAGGAGGTCGGTAGTCAATGGCTAAGAAACCTGAAACCGAACAGGGTGCGTCAGGTATTGCGCTCGTAAGCAAGCGCAAGTGGGGCTATGACGTGCCCCAGGTCGACGAGTTTCTTGAGCGTGCGCACAAGCTGTATGACAGCGAAGGCATGCAGCTGACGCAGAAGGACATTCAGAACGTATCCTTCGAAATGCGCAAGGGCGGCTATGCGATCGCCCAGGTGGACGCCGCGCTGGCGCGGCTTGAGCGTGCGGTTGTCGACAAGCAGACGACGTGGGAAATCACCCAGCATGGCCGTGTGGCGTGGAAAGCTGAGACGGAAGATTTGTACCGCCAGATCGCCACGCATGCGCAGCGGCCTGAGCGTAAACGTTTCGCCGCGGGGAAAGGCAAGCAGCCGTCCTATGACCGCAAGCAGGTGGATCGCCTAGTCGACCAGATCGTCGACAAAGCCGCTGCAGAGCTTGGCGTTGACGGTGCCGATCGTGATCAGTCCAAGAAAGACATCGATTTGAACGCCCAGCGTGTCGCGAACGTGATTTTCACCCAGCGTCGCGGCAAGCGCGGGTATGACGAGCGACAGGTGGATTATTACATCAACGCGTGCGTTCAGCTACTCAGCCGCATTGAGTCTTACGCCCGTGTCGCGGATTATGTGGGAGGGTCGGAAGAACAGGCCGCCCAGCCGCGATCTGATGGCGGAGTCAAGCCGTTGTTCGCGCAGCAGGGTGATGCCGCTCTGCCGCAATTCGCCCCCGGCTCAGGCGCCGCGGCATATGCTGCCGCGTCCGCGACCCCGCAGTCGTTTGACGCGCTGCATCAAGCCGAACAGGCTATTTTCACTCCAAGCCAGACTGATCAGCCGGCTTTCGGCGCGGGAGCATCGGCAACGCCGGTGTCCCCGGTCACGCCTCAGGACCAGCAGAATGCTCCCGCCGGTGCAGGGCAGCAGGCGGGCACGCAGCAGACCAACGGCTCGTTGTTCGGTGCGACGGCAAGCCCTGCGCCTCAAGCCGTTGCATCCGTGAACGCCCAAGGCAGCCCGTCATTGGCGGCGTTGGCCAGCAGCAACCAGTCGATTTTCTCCCAGAACACGCAGCAGGCGGTCCCTGCCGCGACGCCCGCCGAGCAGGGCAATCCGGCATCGGCATATACCGATTCTCCGGCAGTCGTACCGCCGTCATTCCAACCGACGTCGCCGTCGGCGGATCAGTTTGCCCAGCAGACTTCTGGCTCTGTCCAGCCGTCTGATGCATATGCCGCTGCAGCCGGTTCGGTTCCTTCCGCGCAGCCCACGCCGGCTCCCTCGATATTCCCATCCGGGAATGCCTCTGGTTTTGGCGGTGCTTCCGCTGCTGCCCCGGCATCCGCAAGTGCATCATCCTCCACAATTCCGGCTTTCCCGGTAGGGGATTTCTCAGCAGGAACCCAATCGCAGTCTGCTGCACAGCCGAGTGTGTTCTCCGGTGCAGCCGCTTCGACACCAGCGTCGGCAGCGCCTTCTTCTTCCTTCGAACCCGCGCCGACCGCTGCTGCGGCCCCGACACAGACTCCTGCGGCGCACGCAGCTGGGACTCCAGCATCGTTTGCAGCGCCTCAAACCGATGACCATGCTGAAACCGCGACGCCTGCGCCTTCCGTGAATCTGTTCCCGGATGCTGGTGAAGAAAATTCCCACGGTACTAGACCAGCATCGGGTTTCGGCTTCGATATCCCCGATTTGTCGTTCCCGTCCTTGGGTGACGACGGCCAGTCGGGAAGCAAGCAGGAGTAACGAGAATCCCGGATTCGTTCATCGAACCGGGTGCGCAGGAATTCGTATTCGTCGCAAGTAAAGTGAAGGCAATCCGCGATGCATTGCGGAGATACCGTGAGCCAATCAGGGATGGGGTATTCTGATCGACAATATCAGGAATGACACATCCTTGGATTGGTTTGCGGGCGGTGATGGAGTGACTGCGTTGTTCGTAATCCCATGCCCACCATCCCGCGCCTCCGTTGGAAATCCTTGATTGATGGCCGTCTGAGTGTATCATGTGAAGCGGTAGGGGAGTCGTGTGCTCCCGGAGGCGAATACCGACCTGCTGGCGCCGAACATGGAGCTTCGAGCCGGTCGTGAGGAGTAGGAAGCACCACTGTGATCAGACAATCCACTGTCATCGTGTTAGGATCCACAGGATCGATCGGCACGCAGGGGCTTGACGTCATCGCCCGCCATCCGGACCGGTTCACGGTGACCGGTCTTGCCGCAGGAGGCGGACATATCGGCCTGTTGGCCAAGCAGGCGGCGGCATTCCACGTCCCGCAGGTCGCGATTGCGGACGAATCCAAGGTCGGGACGCTGCGTGAAGCGCTCGAACAGGCTGGTGCCTCGAATACGGCCATTCACGCCGGGCGTCAGGCGGTTATCGCACTTGCCGGGTGCGGAGCCGATACCGTGCTCAACGGCATCACGGGATCCATTGGCCTTGAGCCGTCCATCGCTGCATTGCAAGCGGGATCGCAACTGGCGTTGGCCAACAAGGAATCCGTGGTCGCAGGCGGTCATCTGCTCTTCAGCGCCCAGGTGCGTGACCAGCAGATCAACCCGGTTGATTCTGAGCATTCCGCGATTTGGCAGTCGTTGCGTTCGGGGCGCCACAGCGAAGTCTCGAAGCTTATCGTCACCGCTTCAGGTGGGCCGTTCCGCGGGATGCGCCGCGAGGATATGACCGAAATCACCCCTGAACAGGCGTTGAACCATCCCACGTGGCATATGGGCCCGGTGGTGACGATCAATTCATCGACCCTGATGAACAAAGGCTTGGAAGTCATTGAGGCGAGTCGGCTGTTTGATATTCCGCCAGAACGCATCGAGGTGACGGTACACCCTCAGTCCATCGTGCACTCCATGGTCGAATTCTGTGATGGCGCGACCATTTGCCAGGCGTCGCCGCCGGACATGCGCCTGCCGATTGCGCTCGGACTGTCCGCGCCCGAGCGTCTCGGAAACGTGGCTGCTGCGTGCGATTGGACGCAAGCTGCGCAATGGACATTCGAACCGTTGGACAACGAGGCGTTCCCCGCGGTGAACCTCGCCCGGCAGTGCCTCGCCGCCTCCGAGAAACATACAGCGGTGCTGAACGCGGCGAATGAGCAGGCTGTTCATGCGTTCCTCGACGGCCAGCTGCCGTATCTGGGCATTGTGGACACGGTCAAGGCGGTGATCGATCAGATGGATGCGGAGCTTCGCGGCAATCCGCTGTTCGCATCCGTGGAGGAAATGGGGCAAGTTGAGCATGAAGCGCGCCAACGTGCCGATGTTTTGATAAACAAGCAGGTGTGAAGGAAAGCATCAGCATTCAAGACGATGAATTGACCGCAAGCGGCGAGACGGGGTTCCGCAAGACAGGAGCCCCTGATATCAGCGAAAGCCCGTTGCATCCGAGGCGCAAGTCCCGCCGCATCATGGTCGGTCCGGTGCCGGTGGGTGGCGGGGCTCCGATTTCCGTGCAGTCGATGACCAACACGCCGACGGTGGACGTAAACGCCACGTTGCGCCAGATTGGTGAGCTCGCGCAGGCGGGTTGCGACATCGTTCGCGTCGCAGTACCCAGTCAGGATGATGCGGACGCGTTGCCCGCCATCGTCGCGAAATCCCCGCTTCCGGTGATTGCCGACATCCATTTCCAAAGCAAATATGTGTTCCAAGCGATTGACGCCGGGTGCGCCGCGGTACGTGTCAACCCGGGCAATATCCGCAAGTTCGACGAGGTCGGGCCTTCGATTTGCAAGGCGGCTACGGATGCGGGCATTTCGCTGCGTATCGGTGTGAACGCCGGCTCGCTTGACAAGGAGCTGTATGCGAAATACGGCGGGCCGACCCCTGAGGCCCTCGTCGCTTCGGCGTTAAAGGAAGCCCGCATGTTCGAGGATGTTGGCTTCCACGATTTCAAGATTTCCGTCAAACACCATGATCCAGTCACCATGGTCCAGACGTACCGTCTGCTCGCCAGCAAGGGCGATTGGCCGCTGCATCTGGGCGTGACCGAGGCCGGGCCTGCGTGGCAGGGCACTATCAAGTCATGCCTTGCGTTCGGTGCGCTGCTCGCGGAAGGCATCGGGGACACGATTCGCGTGTCCCTGTCCGCGCCTCCGGTCGAGGAAGTCAAGGTTGGTTGCAAGATTCTCGAGTATCTGGGGCTTCGCCAACGGCATTTCGACATTATTTCCTGCCCGAGTTGCGGGCGTGCACAGGTTGATGTGATTGAGCTTGCCAAGCAGGTGACGGAAGGGCTCAAGGACATCAAAGCGCCGATTCGTGTTGCGGTCATGGGCTGCATCGTCAATGGTCCGGGGGAGGCGCGCGAGGCTGATTTGGGCGTGGCTTCTGGCAATGGCAAGGGGCAGATTTTCATCAAGGGCAAGGTCATCGAGACCGTACCGGAAGACCAGATTGTTCCGACGTTGCTCGAGCATGCGCGCGAGATCGCTGGACGGATGGAGATCGAAAGTGCAGCAAGCGGCACGCCCGTCGCGAAAAGTGGCCCGGTTGTCGTCCCGATTACCGGCGGGACCCACCCTAACGCGTAAGTGAATGGAGCGTCCCAGTCGCATACCCAACACACCGTCGACCCCCACCTTCTGCCGACACTGAGTGTGCTGTGAGTGTCGGCAGGGGGTTGTGGTTCTGTTTCTGCCGGCGCTGAGGGTGCTGTGAGTGTCGGTAGAAGGTTTTGCCGACACTGAGGCACTGCTGAGCGTCGGCAGAAGCTGAGGGGGAGCGCGGGATTGCCGATTTAGGTGATTCCGGTCTGGTTCTTGCGACCGGCTGAACGGCCATGGTTCTCGTTAGAATAGTTGATGTGTCGAATCAGGAAGAACGCCAGAGCAGCTCCTCAACCGGCCAAGAAGCCGTCCATCGGTCCGATATGCATGCCGCTGAACCGACTGCTCGCCAGACCGGCACACTACCCGCTGAGACGCTACCCACCGACACAACTGCCGAGCGCGCCCGCCAGCCCAAGCAGGAGCCCGTCGCATGGTCCCGCGGACATCGTCTCGCCGTCAGCGTTCCCATTTTCATCATTCTGCTCGGCATTCTCGTAGGCGTCTCCCATATCACCGCCGTCAGCGCGAACATCCAGCCGACTGGGCAAACCATGTCCATGCTCACCGGCGACACATCAGTCACGTTCAACAACACCACAGGCCATGCCTTGCCGTCGGTCGGCACCTACAAGGTCACTCAGCGCTATATCACCCTCGATGCGAAACGCCCATCCACGGGCGAAATCCAGCATATACGCGTGCTGATCCGCGAGCCGAAAGGCGCCGGGTCGAACCGTCCAGGTGTCGTGTTCATGCACGGCGCCGGGTACGGAACCTGTGACAACTCGTTCGGCGATGTCGCCTATTCGTTGTCATCGGCCGGTTTCGTGACCGCGGTCATCGACAAACCGATATGGTCAACGACAGACATCACCCGGGACTATCCGGCCTCCGCGAAAATCTACGATCAGACAATCAACTATCTGCGATCGCTGAAACAAGTCAATGCCGCCAAAGTCGGCATTTATGCGACATCCGAAAGCACATGGATCAGCTCGTACCTGTTGCGGCTGGATCCGAAGATCGCGTTCCAGGTGCTGCTCAGCCCGATGGTGTTCTCCCCGCGACAGTCGCTCGGCTTCCTCGCTTCACAAGATTTCACTCTGGTCGGTGCGCATAGCGGATACCAGTCAATCGTGCGCCGTGTGTTCGATATGGACGGCACCCTGTTCGGTTTGAAGAATTTCGATCTCGACATCGAACAGCCTGCCGCCTATTCCATCCCCACTTTCGTCGCCTATGGTTCGAAGGATGTGATGACCGCTCAGGTCGAAGGGGCTCGGGAGATTCTCGATTTGGCGCACCGGTCGGGCAATTGGGATGTGACCATTCGCAGCTATCCGGTGGCGAATCATGTCCTGCGATTGGGCAATGAGGCGGATTCCGGCACCGGATTCGCGGACGATTATGTCAAAGACATGGTTTCTTGGATGGTCGGCACCGCTGCCGGGCTTGAACAGACCAGTGAACGGGCGGCGGGAACGACACTCTACCAGTCGATTGCTGTTCCGAAGGATTTGCACGCCGATCGCGGTCTGACCCTGTACGGGGCTTGGATTCATATCGCGATGCTGGTCACGCTGCTGCTTACCTTGATAATCGGCATAGTGGCGTTGATACGGAAAATCGTGTTCATGATTCGCGGGAAAGGGCCCGCGCTCGGCTTCAAATACGGGTTCGGTGGGGCTCTCCTGAGTCTGACGATTACCACGCTCGCCACGTTCCTCCTATTCTGCGGCGGCTTCGGCCAAGTGGTGATGGGTATTGTGCAACTCGCGTGGGGTGGCGCGCCGGCGGAGGATCCGGGCATGATGTATTGGAGTTGGCCAGTCATCCAAGTGGTGTGCACATTGGTGGTGTGGGCGTGGTCGCGCGTGTTCACACGGCTGATTGAAGTCGCGAAAACCCGCGGTCTTGCGCAGCTGCCTCCGCGCAAAGGCGCGATTGGCGATGTGGTGAGCGGCCGTGAACCGGTGCTCGCTTCGAAGCGCTTCGCCCGGGTGCTGTTCTGGGTGACGGCGTTCGCCATGTTCCATGTGCTGCTGTTCTTCGCGTTCTGGGGATTGTTCATCTACTGAACGATCATCTACTGAAGGTTTATGTACTGAAAGATCATCAACTGAAATGCAACGGATGAGATATCGCGTGCGGTGTCGGGTTCGCGTCGCCTGTCGGACGGCATGTCGCGCAGCGGAAGGTCGGCGTTATGCCCCTGTATCGTGATGAGGGCGTGGTGCTGCGCACCATCAAGCTCGGCGAGGCGGATCGCATCGTCACTATTCTCACGCGCAACCATGGCAAGATCCGGGCGGTGGCGAAAGGCGTCCGTCGTGTCAAATCAAGATTCGGCGGCAGACTCGAGCCGTTTATGCGCGATGACCTGTTGATCGCTGAAGGCCGTTCTCTCGACGTGGTGTCGCAGGCGGCTTCGATTTCAACGTATGCTGCGGGTATTGTCGGCGATTTTGAAGCGTATGCGGCTGCATGCGAGATAGTCGAGACCGCCGACCGTTTGATTTCCACGGAGAATGAGCCTTCTGCCGCCCAGTATCTGCTGTTGGCGGGGGCGTTGAATGCGCTGTCCCGTCATGCGCACCCGTGTGCGGCGATCGGGGATTCGTATGTGTTGCGCGCGTTGTCGCACGCCGGTTGGACGCCTCGTCTTGATGCGTGCGTGGTATGTGGCGGACGTGATGATCTGGATTTCTTCTCTGTTCCCGCGGGCGGCGTGATGTGCGTGAAAGATCATGTCCCTGGCTCGTGGCGGATCACGCTGGATACACGCGAACAGCTTCAGGCGTTGGTGGAGGGTGATTGGGCGATTCTTGACACGCTCGCGGAACGTGCCGACACGCGCAAACTTGTCGAGGAATGGGGAGAATACTATATGGAACGGCCGATTCGTTCGCTGCGCTTGTTAGATTCGTAATCATGGCTTTCGAACATGTGGATTACAAGTCGCTGGATGTGCCGGCGGCCCCATTCTCTGACCCATCAATCATCCCGGATTTCCCGAAGGACAAGGTGCCGCGTCATGTCGGCGTGATTATGGACGGCAATGGCCGCTGGGCGAAGCAGCGCGGGCTGATCCGCACCGATGGCCATCAGGCTGCCGAACCGGTGGTGTTCGACACGATCGCTGCCGCAATTGAATGTGGCGTCAGATATTTGAGCTTGTACACCTTCTCCACGGAGAACTGGAAGCGCTCGCCGCAGGAAGTGCGGTTCCTGATGGGCTTTTCTCGCGATATCATCCATCGTCGTGTCGCCCAGATGGACGAGTGGGGTGTGCGCGTGCGTTGGGCTGGCCGTCGTCCGCGGTTGTGGAAGTCGGTGATTGATGAACTTGAGATGGCGATGGAACGCACGAAGAACAACAAGGTCATCGACGTGGTGTTCTGCATCAATTATGGCGGTCGTGCCGAAATCGCGGACGCGTGTGCGGATATCGCGCGTGAGGTGCGCGAGGGCAAAATCAAGGGTGATCGTGTGACTGAGAAGATGATCGCCGAGCACATGTATAACCCGGATATTCCTGACTGCGATTTGGTGATCCGCACGTCGGGGGAGCAGCGTACCTCGAACTTCCTTGCGTGGGAAGCGGCTTACGCGGAATACGATTTTGTGCCGGAATTGTTCCCTGACTATGGGCGTGAGGCGTTCTGGCGGTCGATTGATCACTACATTCATCGTGATCGTCGGTTCGGTGGAGTGAAGAAGTAAAGCTTGGCCCGCCTAGTTGGTCTGTTTGGTGCCGGCGTCTGTGTTGATCCGCGTCACAATCATCAACTGTGTGCCGATGCCGGGTGACCTATGTCTGCTCCTGCCGATGCTCAGGGTGTCGTAAGTGTCGGCAGAGGCTTCTATCGACGCTGAGTGAGTCGTGAGCCGTCGGCAGGAGCAGATGAGCTCGGATTCGCGTTGCTCCCAGCGGTCTGCGCCGGTTCGGAATCGTCGTGCGTGCGCGGGCCGCCGACGATGGATTCCTTTTCAACGATGGCACAATGAATGCGCGCAGGACCGTCAGTATCCAACGGCGGCATGGACGCGGCATTGTATGATGGCGTGACACGATTCTGCGCGATCGGGTCGGTGCCTTCGATCATGGAGATGATTTTGCACGCTCCCCAGAAGCCCATTTCGTAGTGGGGCAGTTCCACGCTGGTTAACGTCGGTACGGTGGTATCGCAGATGACTTCATGATTGTCCACGCCGATGACTGACAGGTCCTCGCCGATGGTCAGCCCATGCTGGAACGCGTAATCATACACGTAGACCGCACGCGCGTCGTTGAACGCGAACACGCCGTCCGGATGCGTGTCGTCCAGCAGTTTGCACACGGCTTCGAGAGCGGGGCGACCGTGGGAGACCCTGCTGGTCAGCCGCTTGTCGAATGGTATTCCCGCGTCTTTCAGCGCCTGACGATACCCTTTGAACCGTCCGACTTGGGCGATGGCAGGCTCATCGCAGCCGATGTATGCGATGCGGCGGCATCCGGCGTGGATCAGTCGTGTTGTGGCGTCGTATCCGATTGAGAATTCGTCCGGCTCGATTCGCGGGTGGATGACGGTGCGCTCCTCGGCGTTGACGACGACGACCTGCATATCGTCGAGTGTCGGCGGCACGCTGATGTACCGGTTGGCGAATTTGGCGTAAATGTAACCGTCCACGCCCCAGCTGAGCATGCGGTCGATGTCGCCGCTGATGTCGCGTTCGTCGTCGGCATCGATGATGAACATCATGTACCCGAGTTGGCGGGCTGCATCTTCGGCACCGTGAATGATTTCGCCCGCGTACGGGGTGGTGGCGACTTGGTCACTGATAAAAGTGATGGTGTGTGTCCGGCCGCTGCGTAATGAGCGGGCCATGGCGTTCGGATGATATCCGAGTTCTTCGGCGACTTTCCAAATAGTCGCCGCAATGTCGGGTTTGACGCGACCTTTGTCGCGGTGGTTGATGACCAGTGAGACTGTGGAGATTGATACGCACGCCTTTGCTGCAATATCCTTCATGGTGACCATACCCCCCATTGTACGCAGGATTAACCGTTCAGGTGAGCAACAACCGCGGAATATCAGAAATCGCTGGGGAAATAATGGGCAAGATAGGCAAGATTGGCGAGATAGGGGAACGTGGCGGACTGGACAGGAGAGGGAACAGCAATATCTCGCCGCGGTGCGACTGGTTGGTCGCTGAGTGATGTGGTTGGCCGGGTTTCTTGGTCGGACCGGGGGATATCCCGCCGTGGTGCGGCGGGGCGGTTGCATGGCGGCGAGATACCGCTGGTTGCGCGGGTGGAACAAAAGGTATTGGCGCGCGGTGCGGCTGAGTCATCGCACCGCGCGCCAATACCCGCAGTTGATTGTTGATTACAGTATGCAAATCACCGCTTGTCGGCAAGCCCGATCGATGCGAGGGTGTGCACAGTGAGGTCGCGCACCACCATGCCGCCGGATTCGGTGGCGAGCATAACCGCCCGCGGCCCGGCAGACGGGTAGCTGTAGGAACTCATCACCTGACGGCCGTCATTGATATACACCTCGACGCAACCGCGGTCGACGAACACACGCAGCTTGAGCAATCCCGACGTCAGTTCCTGCTCGCTCAGCGGCGCGGCACGGTACCCGCGATCGCCTCGCGCCGCCGCCTGACGGTCGATGACCACTCGCTGCGTCTGCGCATCGTAGCCGATTGCGGTGAATGCGCCGTCATCGGTCGCGTGGACACGCAGCCCCGCGCGCTCCGCGGTTGTTTCACGCAGGTCGATGGTCATTTCGATTTCCACCGCTTGTGCATCGGTCATGATGGTCTTCAGCTCGTTGGTATCCAGCCGGGTCGGGCCCAATTCGGTGGTGTGTTCGCGCAACCCCGTCATTTCCGCCACCGGAGTGGTGTGCAGATCGCCATCGTCACCGAGCGTGATCTCGCGCGGCAGGGTGAGATTGCCGCACCAACCGTCGTCTTCCATGGGGATCGGCGGAGTGAACGGGCTCATCCAGCCGTACATGATGTGCCGGTCGCCGTCGACGAAGGATTGCGGGGCGTAGAAGTTGTGCCCCCAATCCCACAGACGGAACTCACTGTCCGGCTCGAAGGCCTCGCCAGGTGTCCAGTCGCCGATGATGTATCCGGCGTTGCTCACGTTGCGATTCATGAATCCGTTCGGCTTGGCGCCCATCGCGGAGAAACCAATGACCCAACGTTCCCGCCCATGAGAGTCGCGAATCGGGAAGAAATCAGGGCATTCGAGCATATACACGTCAGGGTCGGGGTGTTCGAACAGCACGCGCTCGTAGGTCCAGCGCACCATGTCATGCGAAGAGAACAACCACATCTGGCCGCGATGCTCCTTGGAAGTCACACCGAAGGTCATGTACCAGGTGTCACCGGTTTTCCACACTTTCGGGTCGCGATAGTTGTGCGAGACGCGGTCGAGCGGGCAATCGATGATCATGCCGCGCTTGGTGGCGTGGGTGAGCTCATCGTTGTCGGCCTCGGCGAGCATCTGCACCTGCCAGTCGCCATCGGCGTTGTCGTGCCCGTTGGCCCAACGATGCCCGGTGTAGTAGAAGCGCAACTTGCCGTCATCGCCAATCACTGCCGAACCGGAGAACACGCCGTCTTTTTCCTGCTCGAGCGACGGGGCGAACATAATCGGTTCGCGCCGCCAATGCAGCATGTCGGGAGAGGAAACGTGTCCCCAGTGCATGGGGCCCCACTGCGTGCCGTACGGGTGAAGCTGGTAGAAGACATGCCAGCGGCCTTTGTAGTGGCACAGCCCGTTGGGGTCGTTGATCCAGCCGCCGTTGGAAGCGATATGGAACAGGGGGTACCAGCGGTCGTTGCGGGTTGCGGCGAGTTTGCGGACGCCCGCCTCCGCTTGTTCAAGCTGCAGTGCATGGTCGCGGATGGGTGTGAGCACTGGCTGCGCTGGAGTGAAACCGGAAGCGAAGGTCGTCGCGGTGTTCTGCGAGCCTTCGGTGTGAGTGGTGTTGGTCATAATCATCCTTGATTTGATTGATGTAATTGATGTGATTGTTGTGATTGATGATGTGGTTGTGTGGCGCTGACCGCTTCCGCAAGACGGGCGATGGCTTGGGAAGCGTGCCGCTTGCGGAAGCGGTCAGAGAAGGAGTCGGGAATCAAAGGATTCTGGAGCGAAGGGGAAGACGGCCGTTCGGCGTAGATGTCGGTTCTGAACGTCGGTACCGAATGACGTCAGTCCTGAACCGACACCTGTCCTGCATGTCAGACCGAGCGTCAGCTCTGAGAACCGGCTGCCGCCTCCATTGCACGCTTTTGCTTGTCGGTGTAGAACGGATCGCCACCGACTTCCTGATCGTCGCGCTTGATCACGAAGATGCCGTAAATCAACGCCGCGAGCACAATGCCCGAAATGGTGAAGAAGGTCGGACGGTCACCCAAATGGTCATGCAGCGCGCCCAGCGGAGTGGAGAAGATCACCTGACCGACCTGGGATGCAATCTGGAAGCCCACCATGTACAGGGTCGCGGACAGCTTCGTGTCGAAGTGCAAGGTGAAGTAGCGGAACGCAGGCAGGCAGAACAGCGGCACCTCGATGGAGTGGAACAGCTTGACGATGGACACGGCGACGGGATCGTGGAACACGCCGCACAGGCCGATGCGCAGGAACATCACCGTGGCGCCCAACAGCAGCGCGTTGCGCACGCCGATCTTGCGCATGATGATCGGAACGACACCCATCATGGCCGACTCGAGGAACACCTGGAACGAATTGAGCGTGCCGTATGTCGCGTTGCCGATTTCCGTGGTGGGGAACAGGGAGGCGTAATAGTTCGGGAACATCTGCTGGTCGAACACGGTGTAGAAGGTGTTGGTCAGCAGCATGAATACGATGAGCACCCACAGGGTCGGCATCTTGAGGACGGAGACCATTTCCTTGAGCGACGGGTTGGTCGGAGCGGCATTCGGGTCGGCTTCCTTGCGCAGCTCATCCTTCTGCTCGGAAGGAACCCAGAACAGGTAGACGCACAGCATACCCACCCCGAACAGCGAGCTGACCCAGAAGTTGAGCATCGGGTTGATGTTGAACAGGAAGCCGGCGCACAAGGCGACAATCGCGTAGCCGAAGGAGCCCCAGGCGCGTGACTGGCCGTATTCGAAGCCGAAATGGCGTGAATAGCGTTCCGTGACCGCTTCGATGAGCGAGCAGCCCGCCATGAATCCGGCGGACAGCACCACCGAGCCGAGCAGCACGCCGATCATGCGGACCGTGCCGCCGGCGTTGAGCATCGGCGCATACACGAACTGCACGAACGGGCCGACGCATGCCGCGATCGCCGAAACAACAACAACCAGGCGGCGCTTGATGCCGAGCTGGTCTTGAATCGTGCCGTAGGCGAACATGATGATGAGCGTCGCCAGCGAGTTGATCGAGTAGATTTCACCTTGCTGTGCAGAGGTCATGCCCAGTCCGTGCGTGGGATCGGTGAGCCAGCGGGAGAAGAAGGACCACCAGATGCCCCACGAGCAGAAGAACATGAAGATGCCGAACGAGCTTTGCAAGTAGGAGGGATTGCTCCATGTCGATGGCGATTTCTTGGTGTGTGTCTTATCCATGATGGTCTCTTTCTGGTAGATTCCGCTGCTATGCGGTTGCGTCATTGTCCTTTGGCTTGTATTGATGTTGATTTGTCGGTGCCAGTAGCGAGCTGGTTTGGCAAGGCTGCTGCGCTTTGCTGTATGGATAACAATAGGGGGTAAAACGGTTTACGTCAATCGGTTTACGTGCGGCGTGTCGTGCGGCTTGTGCGTGCAACTTGTGGAGAAACGGTACGCTGCGATGCGGCGGAATGGAGTGCGGTGCGGCGTGGCCGGCGGCATGTTCGGAGGGGTGTAGCCGGGGGTGTAGCCGGGGTGTGGCCGGAGGTGTGACGAGACGCAGCCGGGGAATCGGATATCTCACTGTGGTGTGACCGGTCGGCCGCACGGCATGGTGATGCCGTTCGGTTTAGGGTGATTAGGGGGCATCTTGTCGTGGTGTGACCGGACGGTCGCGCTACGGCGTGGTTGGCCGGGTTCCATTGGTAGTTGATTTGGTATCTTGCCACTGCGCGATCGACGGATATGACAGCCGATCGCAACAATCTCGCCCACCGTATCGCCGCCTTCCGCGACCATGCGCACTACTCGCGCACCGACTTCTTGTCGATGAGCTTGCAGTGGATCGTCGCGGGGATTGGCGCGTCGAGCGGCGGCAGGGGAGCGGTCGTCTCCGGCCACACCGAGGTGTCGACGTCATGCCCTTCGATGATGGAAATCAGCCGACACGCCCCCCAATACCCCATCTCGTAATGCGGCAGTTCGACTGTGGTCAAGAGCGGTTCGAGGGTTTCGGCGAACACGCGGTGGTTATCCACACCGACCACGGAAATATCGCGTCCCACGGTCAGCCCCCGTCGCGCCGCGCATTCATACACGTACCATGCGCGGGCATCGTTGAAGCAGAAGAACCCGTCCGGCTGCTGCTCGTCGAACAGTTTGCTGACTGCTCGTAATGCCGGCCCGTTGTTGAGCACGTCGACGTGTAGCGCGTCGTCGATTGGCATCCCGGCGTCGCTGAGCGCGGCCTGGTATCCGCGCAGGCGTCGGGGTTGTGCGATGAGCGGCTCCGAGCACCCGACGTATGCGATTCGTTTGCATCCTGCGTCGATCAGCCGTTTGGTGGCGTCGTATCCGATTCGGAATTCGTCGGGTTCGACGCTGGGGAATCGTTTGTTGCGGTCGGTGGCGTCGAGAAGAACCAGCGGATAATCGGTGAGGGTTTGAGGTACGTCGGTGATGCGGTTGGACATTTTCGAATACAGGAATCCGTCGACACCGTACCGTCGGAGTGCGGTGAGCTCTTGCTCTTCGTTTGCCATGCCGTCGGTGCTGACGGTGAGAAGCACGTACCCGTATGAGCTGGCCGCGTCTTGCGCGCCGAGGATGATGCCGCCTGCGTATGGGGTGGTGGCGACTTCTTCGCTGATGAAGCCGAGCATATGCGTGCGGCTGGTGCGTAGACTGCGCGCCAGTTGGTTGGGATGATAGCCGAGCTTTGCGGCGGTCTGTCGAATGAGTTCCGCGGTCTGCGGCTTGACGTGTCCGGCGTCACGGCCGTTGAGTACGAGGGATACGCTGGCTTTTGACACTCCTGCGATGTCAGCGACGTCCTGCATGGTGGTCATGGATAGCTTGGCCTTTCTTCTTGCTGTTGCTACCGGCGACCATTGTAAGCGATGTGTTGTCAAATTCGCTGTGCGCGGGGTATTGCGAATCTTGCTGCGGTGCGACTGTTGTGTTGCGTGGCGGTGGGATATGTCCGGCTGCGGCGTTGGATTGGTTGGTGTTTTGCTGCGGTGTGATTGTTGCGTTGTACCCCGGCTGGATATCTCGGGTGGCATTGCCGGATTGGTCGGTATCTCGCCGTGGTGCGACGCCACTGTCACACCACGGCAAGATCGCTGTCACTTCGCCTGTTCGGCCTTCCCGTCGAGGATTTCGTTGACGAGTTCCTGCTTGGCGTGAATCTGCCCGCTGAATCCGGGGCGGATGTCCAGCCGGATGACCACATCAGTGCGGTATCCCTGCCCAGCGAGCTTCATGGTCGCATCGCGAATGGTGGCGAGCACCTGATCGAGGTCGCCTTCAATATTGGTGAACATGGCGTTGGTTTCGTTGGGCAGCCCGGATTGGCGGATGACATCGACCGCTTGCGCCACATACGTCGATTTTTCGGGGCTTGCCCCGGCGGGACTGATAGCGACGGCGGCAACGGTGTTGATATATGGTTTGCCGGTTTCGGGATCGACAGGTACTTGCTGACGTTCCGCATTGCGATCGAGGGTCATGATTCGTCCTTTCTCATGGGAATCCGCAAGAAGTCGTTCTGGGGCTGCGCGGATTCACGGCTGATTGTTGTTGATTATTGTCGACATCGATTATCTCCGGTCACGATGACGAGGAACGTTCGCCACTGTCGAGGACATTGCCGAGACCACAGCCGCGGTCATCGTCACCATCATCGTCATTGTCACTGTCAGATCACGCTTGTCGCACCTCTGTCGTCACTTCCGCTGTCACCGCCATCGCCACGCGTGATCCATAGGCCCCGAACCGTGACCCAAATCCAGTCCCGCGCCGATGGCACCGGTCAGGTAAGCCTTGCCGTCGCGAATCGCCGACGTCAATGTCTCTCCTCGTGCCAGTGCGCTCGCAATCGCGCTCGAAAGCGTGCATCCAGTCCCGTGTGTGTTGGGATTGTCGATATGCTCGCCGCGGAACCAAGTCACGTCACCGTCCGGTTCGGCCACCACGTCGTTTGCGCCCTGCACGCTGTGCCCGCCTTTGACCAAGACCGCGCATCCGTAGCGCGCAGCCATGCGTCTGGCGGCGTCCGCCATCGCATCCGGGGTGTCGATTGAGCCGGCAGCCAGCTCGCAGAGTACTTCTGCTTCGGGAATGTTCGGGGTGATGAGCCGGCACAGTCCGAACAGGCCGGTCAAGGCGCTTTCAGCGTTCTCGTCGAGCAGCCGTGTTCCGCTGGAAGAAACCATGACGGGGTCAAGCACGACGTTTGCGGCTTGATACGTTCGCAGCGCATCCCCGATCACTTCGATGAGCCGGGCGTTGGATACCATGCCGATTTTTGTAGCGGCAGGCGGAATATCGGTGTATACAGCATCCAACTGGGCGGCGAGGATACCGGGGCTCACGTCTTCGACCGCGCTGACACCTTGGGTGTTTTGCGCGGTGATGGATGTGATGGCGCTCATGCCGTAGACCCCGCACGCGAGCATGGTTTTCAGGTCCGCTTGGATGCCTGCGCCGCCGGAGCAGTCGCTGCCGGCGATGGTGAGAACGGCCGGCAGGGTCTCGGTTGCATGCTTCGCTGATCCGCTGAGCGAATCATGCGAAGGCGCTTGCACCGGCAATGTGTCACTCATGCGTGGATTCCTTCCGCACCGGTAGCGGCACTGGCGCCGGTCGGTGCGGCGGCACCGGCGGCGGTCAGAACAGTACCATCACCATCGTCAGCAGTTTTCATACCGCTCACATTCGCGCCAACCTGCACGCCTGCCGCGCCGCCGCGCGAGTCAACCCCTGCCACGATTCGTTCCTGGGCCGCAGCATTCCCGTACTTCTTGCGGATATTCTGCGAAATCGCCATCGAGCAGAACTTCGGTCCGCACATCGAGCAGAAATGCGCCATTTTCGCAGGTTCCGCAGGCAGCGTGTCGTCATGGTAGGCGATGGCGGTGTCCGGATCATACGACAGGTTGAACTGGTCAAGCCAGCGGAATTCGAAACGCGCCTTCGAAATCGCGAGGTCACGGTCCTGCGCGTGCGGGTGGTGTTTGGCGATATCCGCCGCGTGGCAGGCGATCTTGTACGTGATGACCCCCTGCTTGACATCGTCCTTATTCGGCAGTCCCAGATGCTCTTTCGGTGTCACGTAGCAGAGCATGGCGGTGCCGTAGCGTGCGATTTCCACGCCGCCGATCGCCGAGGTGATGTGGTCGTAGCCGGGCGCGGTGTCGGTGGTCAGCGGGCCGAGTGTGTAGAACGGCGCGCCCTTGCAGATCGCCTGCTCCATTTCGATGTTCATACGCACCGTGTCGAAGGGGATATGCCCCGGTCCTTCGACCATGACCTGCACGTCATGATCCCATGCGCGCTGGGTGAGTTCGCCGAGCGTCATGAGTTCGGCGATTTGGGCTGCATCGTTCGCGTCGGCGAGACTTCCGGGTCGCAGGCCGTCGCCGAGGGAGAACGCCACGTCGTATTTGGCGAAAATCTCGCACAATTCGTCGAAATGCGTGTACAGGAAGCTTTCCCGCTCATGCTGCATGCACCATTGCGCCATGATTGAACCGCCGCGCGAGACGATGCCGGTCACGCGGTTCGCGGTCAGCGGCACGTACCGCAGCAACACGCCAGCGTGGATGGTCATGTAATCCACGCCCTGTTCGCACTGCTCGATTACAGTGTCGCGGAACAGCTCCCAGCTGAGCTTGGTCGCATCATCCTCGACTTTTTCCAGCGCCTGGTACATCGGCACCGTGCCAATCGGAACGGGGGAGTTACGCAGGATCCACTCGCGCGTGGTGTGAATATCGTTGCCGGTGGACAGGTCCATCACGGTATCAGCGCCCCACTTCGTGGCCCACGTGAGCTTGTCGACCTCCTCATCAATGGACGACGACACGGCGGAATTGCCCATATTCGCGTTGAGTTTGGTGAGGAATTTCGACCCGATAATCATCGGCTCGGCTTCCGGATGGTTGATATTGCACGGCATGACCGCACGGCCGGCGGCGAGTTCGGAACGGACCAGCTCGGTGTCGCAATGCTCGCGGGCTGCGACGAACCGCATTTCCGGCGTGATGATGTTGTGCCGCGCATACCACATCTGCGTGACCGGATGCCCTGAGGCCTTGAGCGGATTGTGTTTGCGGCCGCGCCATTCCTTGGTCGCCTTGCCGCGTTGGACCGCGCGCTTGCCGTCATCGGCGAGGTTGCGCTCGCGGCCTTCGTATTCGACGACGTCCCCTCGGTCGCGGATCCAGTCGAGACGTAGTGGCGCGAGCCCTTCTTTCGGGTCGCATGAGGGGCCTTCGGTGTTGTAATCGTGGAACGGCGGGTTCGGGCCGACGCCGGGGGTGTCGGAGAGTTTGATTTCGGTGTAGGGCACGTCGAGGTCGTAGCTGCCTGATTCGTTCTCGAAATGGATGCGCTCGGTTTTGCGGATGTGCGCCTTGTCGCGTTGTGTGCAGCCGCGTGCGGCGATGTCGACGCGCTGCTGTTTGGCGAGTCGTGCGGCTTCCTTTGCAGCTTTTGCGTTGGTGAAGTTGCCGGATTTGGCGGCTTGTGAACAGTTGAGTGAGGTGGCGGGCGGATTGCCGTCCGTCACCTCATTGGCGTCCCCCACAGATGTTGTCCCCGTTGCCGGTGCGCTCGAGATGGTGCGCGCCGCGTATCCGTGATGTCCGCTGCCGCGTACGCTGCGCCACGCATCCACCATCGCTTGGGTGGTGGCTTTCGGGTCCTCAGCCCCGGCGATTGCCGAGACTACGAACCAGCCGGCTGCCTTGGATGCGGCCAGATCGCGCATATCGGCAAGTGTCACGCCGCCGCCGATGACGACCGGATAATCGCTGGCAGTACAGATGGTGTTGATCAAGTCGATGCTCAGGAAATGCTTGCTACCGTCATCCTCGACGACGATGGCATCAGGCTTGGTGGTGGAGGGATGCAGCGGCGCAGCGCCGATGTAGTCGATGCAGCCGCTCGGCAGTTCGTTGATGAGTTTGACGAGGCTTTCGGTTTCCGCGCTCAGGCCGATGATGGCGTCGTCGCCGAGCAGCTGTCGCGCCTCGCGCGGGTCCATGTCGTCCTGCCCGATATGCACGCCGTCGACCTTGATACCCAGATTGCGGCACTGCCAGACGACGTCCACACGGTCGTCGATGACGAAGGCGACCGTGTCGGACTTGTCGTTGTCTTCGATGATCTGCGCGATATCCCGTGCGGTTTCGGTCAGTTGTTTGGCATCTGCGGTTTTGTCACGCAGCTGGATGAAGGTGGCGCCGCCTTGCAGCGCGTCATCGACGATATCGCCGATCGGGCGTCCCTTGGTATCTTGCGACCCGAGGATGCAGTAGGCGGTCAAGTCGAAGGTGTCCCGCATGGAGGCGTAGGGGTAGTTGGTCATGGTGTTTCTTTCTGTTATTGGGCCGATTGTGACCCTTGGTTCTGCAGTTCTGAAGTATCGTGCTGGGGCTTACTGCCGAATGCATTGATATTATGCAAACGATTCATTCGCTCAATATCAGCGATATCTCACCTAAATATGGCGATGGGATGATTACGTTTGCGTATGCATTGCTCGCCGCTGGTCTCACCGCGACGGCGTTGCGGGCATGCCGGATGTGTTTCCTTGGCTATGGAGCAACGTCTACATGCTTGGCGCGGTTCGATTGCGACTTGTCAGGCCGTGCCTGCGGTGTCTGGAGATACGCTGTTTTGCGACGTAGGGACATGTGACACGATGATTGGCGATGCGGCGATGTCTTCGGCGGTGACGTTCCACAGCGCGTCAAGGAATCGGGTTTGGAAGCTTCCTGGTCCGGTGCAGCCTTCCGCAGCCTGCTCGGAGGCACGGTTGTACAGTGCGCTCGCAGCCAGCGCGGCGGTAAGCGGATCGGCTACGGCGAGATAGGTGGCGGTGACCCCGCCGAGCGAGCATCCGGCACCGGTGATTTTCGTCATCATCGAGCTGCCGCCGGGCAACCGGTACACGGTGTCTCCGTCGGTGACAAGATCTGTGGCGCCGGACACGGCGACAGCGGCACGGTGATTTGGCGCGTAGCTGCGCAAATATCGCGCCATCACGATTGCGGCGTTTGTGGCGCTGTCCACGTCATCGACAGCTTCGACGCCTGCCGGTCGTGTGGTTCCCTCCTTGGCTCCTGTATCGGAACCAGCGGATGGGACGTTGAGATCCCAGATTCCCGCTAACGCGATGATTTCCGATGCATTACCCCGTACGATGGTCGGAGGAGCGGAGCGGAATGCCCACAGAATGGCGGAACGGGTGCGTCCGATGCCGGCGGCGACCGGGTCAAGCACCCACGGGTGGTGCATGGCTTGCAGCGACCGCGCGATGTTGCCGAGCGCGTCCTTGAAAAACGGCAGCAGGGTGCCGACGTTGATGTAGGTGGCCTTGGCGATTGCCGCGGTGTCGATGATATCGTCCGGCAGGTAGCTCATCGCCGCGGTGCCGCCTGCCGCGAGCTGCGCGTTGGCGACAAGGTTGACGGTCACGAAGTTCGTGAATGATTGGGCGAGCGGCGTGGTGTCCTTCACCTCGCGCACAGCCTTCGCAATCAGCTGGCGCTCGGGGTCGTCCGCTGGCAACGGTGTTCCGTTCAGGGCTGCGCTGGTACTGCCGGTGATATCTGGTGATGCGTCTGTGCTCATCATTGCTCCCTACGCTGGTTCTAACCAACAGGTTCTAAGGGTCAGGCACGGTGCCTTTCTCAGCCTTGCCTTGCGGCAGGCTCCCCTGCATTGGATTATGTGAGCCATCGTATGGACGCCCGAGGACACGGGGTGGATTCGGGGCGGATTGGCGCGTGCAGATTGCACGCCGCTGAGGTTCAGGGTTCCGGATAATATTAAGAGATTACGTATGTCCTGCCGAGTCCGAATGACGTAGGTCTTTTCCAGGCGTTGCTGACAGCACTGAATCTCCCGGGACACTGACACGGTTGTCTTTCGGTCGCCTTGCGCCGGCGTGGATGTGTGGTTGGTGTAGATCGGTCTCGCTCGGATTGCGATCACACTATCGGGGTCGACGTTGCAACGCGCACGTCTCGCTACGGCCGGGCAAACTGAGAGGAGAAGGACTTCATGCATCATCTGGCGGTGAAGATGAAAAACGGCCAGTCGCGTTGTTGACAATGGGTCGTGTTGGCTGTGTACGCAGTCGTTGTCATCGTGGTGATGTGCTTCCACGAACCTTGGTTCGATGAGGCGCAATCATGGTTGATCGCCTGCGACTGCTCATGGCATGATCTCTTGCTGGTACGCCCGCATTACGAAGGACACCCGCCGTTGTGGTGGCTGTTGCTCGCGATTCCAGCACGTCTCGGCGTCCCATACGAGTGGGGAATAAAAAGCATTCAACTGGTGACGGCGGTCTTCTTCGTATGGGTGGCGGTCCCTATTTATCTGAATCAGCGTAAGTCGGCATGGCGTTCATCCGTGCAGAACGATGTGCAACAACGCCCAGGTGACCATCGCCACCGCCATGACCAAGCTCAAAGACGGCGAAAAGCTGACGATGAAGACCAATGATTCTTCGACGACATGCAGCGACAAGGAATGCACATTTACGCAGGCCGGCGGCACCATCAGCGGCATCCCCATTACAGTGTCCAAAGACAACACCATCAAGGTGACCATCAGCTACAGCGACACCAACGGCGGTGATTGCTACACCGTCGAGGGGGCAGCGATTTGGGTGATTCCGAATACAAGCACGAGAGCACCACAGGCGCTTTGGAATGGCATCCGCATAAGCCGTGACATCAATTCGCCCTGCAGGGTTGAGGCTTTGCGGGGCTCACCTATTATCTGGCGGTCATTGACTGGCAGCAGGGTAATACGGAAAACGAGAGAGAAAACAAGTTCCCGGCACGGGTTGACGCCCGGCATAAGAGAGGGGAACAACCGTGGGCCATACATACGGTAGGAGGCGGGCGCTGCTCAAACGTATGCAGCGCGGCTTCACCATGGTTGAGGTCATCGTGGCGATTGGCATGTTGACGCTCGTCGGACTGGCGGCTGCCCAGTTCGCCGTCACCGTCGTGCATTCTTCTTACGCACACCAGCAGCGTGCCATCGCGGTTGGTCTTGCCGAATCGGGTTGGAGCAGGTACAGGAAAGCGTGAAGGGCAAAGAAGGCAACACGATTTTCTCTACGCTCACGTCGGGCATGTCCAAGTCGGGGGCGCAGGGGGCGCTCAAGGCGGCTACCGATTTCAATGTGATTGAGAACGCTTCAGATACCATGGATCTGGGGTGGAATGATTCTCCGAGCGCCACGGCGATCCAGGCCAAGGTCGAGACCAACGACCAGCAGGGAAGGCGCCACGTATACCGTATGCACGGTTGTCGGCAAATGTTATCGCCTGTCTGCCGAGGCTTCCTGCCTGTCCGCGTCGAAGCAAGGTCTGGTGACTTCATCCGGCGCTGTCGGTGCGTACAAATATGTCGGCGAAGGCAACAAAGCCGTTGATGCAGCATCCATCGCGGACGCCACGAAGTTCCCGACCGGCCCGTTCAACACTGGTACCGCTTCTAGTCCGACCTATTCGCCGATGCCCCGCGTGGTTGTGCTCGTCACTTGGCCGGACAGCCAGCATCAAGGCAAGACTTGCTGGTACAGCACTGCCGCGATTTTCGATGGCAGCAATGACGACACCCTGAAGAGCAAGTGAGGCGGTGAACAGTATGGATAGTGGTATGAGCAATGTTGAACAGCCGGCGACAACAGTAAGCATGCGAAGCAGATCTTGTGATGCAAAGCATGAAGGATCAGCAGGAAAGTTTGCATCTCGTTGGCGCAAGCTGAGGAACACCGATAAGCAAAAGGGCGTTTCTCTGACGGAACTCATGGTGGCGCTCGGTATATTCCTCTTGTTCTCGTCAGTGTTCACTGCCAGTGTCATGCAGTACCTCCGGTCTACAAATTCGACTGCGGTGCGTGCTCAATCGGCGTCTACGGTAATGATGGCAACCCAGCGGCTTGAGCGTTTCGTCACGTATTCCAACTCGATTGGATATGCCACGACGGGTGGCAGCAGCGGTTCCGCCGACAAGAACACGGTGTTGATTTATTCGGCGCCGTCGTCCGGCAATGATTCCGGTGCGGCCAGTGCGAGTGTCGGCCAGTATTCGGGTAGCAAACTGGTTACATTGAATACCCAGGTGACATTCAGTTCGAGGAATTCTGCGGCGTCAAGCGCCACGGGTTCAGCGTCGATCACCTATGCAGCGTGCCAGTGAGCCGCAGTGCCCGCTAGTATCTGGAGACGAATCTTGGCAGAACATAGGTGATAATTCATGGCAAAACGACTATGCTGATTATGCAAAAGGCGGGGAAACGGTTATCGATACCGCCACGGGCTTGGCTCAATCAGCAGCTTCGAGCAAGACTAATTTAATGTTCACAGCAAATACAGGTGTTGGTTGTTTCGTTGTGAATGGTACGAGCGAAGGCTCGAAGTTAGTGACCAAATTTGGCAATTGTACAACTTCTGACGATAGAGCGACCTTCTATCGTTATGAAAAGGTCGCTGATGAAGGAGCCGAACCGGAAAAGGCAAAGTTTAATTACACGTTTGTCCTTGCTTCATCCGTGGCAGATGAGAAGCGACCTTGGTGAGCCCTAGAGCACTATGCTTAACAGAGACGAAAGGGCTTCCGGACAACCAGAAAAATCCCAGGATTCAACTGCAGAAGTGTCGAGGAGCTATGTACGATGCGACTGGCGCAAAGTATTACCCACAACGTTGGACGCACCTGACAAGGATAGCTCCAGCGGATAAGACGGGAATCGGTACCTCGTATAATGTAACGGCTAATGCCTCCATCAGCTACGCATTCAGCAAGTATGTGGACGCTGCGAACTAGAAGTGGTGATCGGTAGTGTTGACTTCCTCCATCCTTGCCGCCGGTGATGTTCTGGTCGGCTATGGTGTACCGCATCTGGACACGAGCGCGTACGGCGACGGTGTCACCACCGTGGTGCTGGCCGTCGTCGCGTTCGTGATCGGGTGCTTTATCGGTTCGTTCCTCAACGTGGTCATCTGGCGCGTGCCCAACGGCATCAGCCTGGTCAACCCAAAGCGGAGCTTCTGCCCCAACTGCAAGTCCCCGATTCGTTGGCACGACAACATACCCCTCATCTCGTACCTGGTGCTGCACGGCAAATGCCGTGACTGCCAAGAGCCGATCTCCGGGCGATATCCGCTGGTTGAACTGCTCGGCGGGTTCATGACCATGCTCGCCGTACTCGGCCCGGCCCTCCACCTGTATCCGGTGTGGCTGCTCCCTGCCGCCATCTACTTCGCATGGCTGAGCATCGTCATCGCGTTCATTGATATCGACGTGCAACTCATCCTCGATATCATGACGTATCCGTCCATGTTGCTGATACTCGCCCTGCTCACCCTTGCCTCATGGGGGACAGGCTCATGGACGCCACTGTTGCGTGCCGTCATCTGCGCGGTCGCTCTCGCAGCCTTCTACGTACTGCTCGGTTTTATCTGGCCGAACGGCATGGGGCTGGGCGACGCGAAACTCGCCGTTATCGTCGGGCTCATCCTCGGGTGGCTCGGCTTGAGGCAGCTCATCGTCGGGGCGTCCGCAGCGTTCATCGTCGGGGGAGCCTTCGCGCTCATCCAGGTGGCGCGCAAACGCATCAACATGAAAGGCGGAGTCCCGTTCGGGCCGTACATGCTCATCGGAGCGTGGATCGGCATCTACGTAGGCGCGCCAATCGCCAACTGGTACCTAACGATTTGCGGGCTTAACTAGTCCACAGGAAAGAGAAAGGAAAAGGAGAAAGCCATGAAGCCAATCACGACACAGTCGCTGCCGAACGACGCGATTCGCGCGGCCGTCATCGCCAATCCCTACACGGAACGGCCGTAGATACTGCAATACCGCACGATCGTCCTGCCGACCGGCGCGGTCGTCGACGATTCCATCATCGATTTCGTGCCGCTCACCCGTGAAGAGCAGGCGCAAGGCGCCGTGCTCCACGGCATGGTCGTGGCGACCTTGCACACCGGCGCCGAGAGGACCACCACGGCGATTCAGAATGCAGGATTCGCGGTGCGGTCCGTGGACGTTAGCGCGTTCTCGCTGGCACGCATCTTCCGCGACCAATCATGCGACAAGGCCATCGCTGTCGTCAATGTCGGTTCCAACAGCACCGATGTCATCGTCCTCTTGCAAGGGCACCCGGTCGCGCTGCGAGCCGTACCGTCCGGTGCAGACGATATCACTCAGGCCGTGGACAAGGCACTCGACATCCTGTTCGAAGGCGCACTCGAAATCAAGAACCGTATCAGCCTGCAGAACGTCATCGGCGATGAACGACTCGAAAAAGCCGAGGAAATCATCCGTGACACCACGGCACAGCTGATTGTCGGTATTCGTAACACCCTGAACGTGTACAACACCGACCCCCGGCAATGGTGGCCGACGATATCGTCCTGGTCGGAGCGGGCTCCATGCTCGCCGGCTTCCCGCCCGTGCTCGTCAGCTCCACCAACAAGACCGTCACCATCGGCGACCCCTTCACCCACTTCATCGTCGGAGAGGACGCCAAGCGGCAGAACATCAACGTCCACGGACCCGAATATGCGGCGGTCCTCGGGCTTGCACTAGGAAAGAGGCCACGATGAGCGCATTCAGCAAAGGTAGCCACAGCGGCAAAGGCGAAAAGTCCGCGCCGCGCCGCCAAGACAAGAACAATGACCAGAAGGATGGCAAGAAGGCCAAGGGGACATCCTCAACGTCGACCTGTCCAGCCTCGGCAAGTCCAAGAAGACTGGCAAGCTCACCCCCTCCCGACCAGTGGAGCCTGAGCGTCGACCTCCTGCCGAAGTCGGTTGCGGCGATCAACAAGGACCGTCGGATCGCTAAGATCATGGGCTTCGTGACCGTCGGCGTGCTGGTGCTGTGCTTCATCGCGGGACTCGTTGCCAACCAGTTCGTTGTCGCGGCACGTGGCGAAACCGACGACGCACGGCTCCAGCAGACCACCCTGACCGCTCGTAAGGCGGAATTCAAGGGAATCCAGGACGTGCTCGTCGCCTCCTACGACATCAACGTGGCGCGCGTCGCTGCGCTGTACGGCGAAGTCAACTGGCTCGTGGTTACCGACCAGCTACGACCAGTCGGCGTTCATCGCATCGCTCGACGGTGCGGTGACCAGCTCCGGAACCACCATCCAGAGCGTGAGCTTCGGAACCGCTGCCGCTGCCACCTTGCCGAGTGACGCGTCCGTGCAAATCAGTGCGAAGAAAGTTGTTGCCGTGCCGGTGACCATCAGTGCACAAGGCGGGTATGACGCGCTGCGCAACTTTGTCGACCAGATGCAGCGCATCGACCGCATCGCAGTGCCGACCAGCGTGAGTTACTCGGTCGCCGATGACGACTCGCAGAGCACCGTGACCATCAACAGCAACATCCTCGCGATTCTCAGCTCCGGGTCCACCCAGACCAACGCGTCCTCCGATGCGATCGAGAACGCGACCTCCGGCGTGTCCAAGTATGCGCTGCGGAAGTGGTGCTACGAGAGTGGTGCTGCGGGGCGTCTGAGCCGAGAGCGGCCGCCAGACGGTGTGGCTGTTGGCTCTGGGCTGGCTTGGTCGGTTGGACCGGCTGGTTGAGCTGGTTTGACTGACTTGGATGGTTAAACCGTCTGGTTTGACTGGTTTTGCGGGTCGGACCGTCCGGTTTGACTGCTCTGTGAACGAGGCGGGCGGAAACCTATTGAGTGGGTTCCCGCCCGCCTCGCTGTATTTCTGGTGGTGACTGAAATCCTGCCCCAAATGGCTTGCGGCAACGCACTGACTGCACGCGATGCGGCACTGTGTGAGCGAATCCTCACACGGTGGCGGTTCTATCCGTCCTGATGGTCGTTTCCTGCTGTCCCGGTGGTCGGTGTGGGAGCCAATCCTCACATGGTGGCAGTTCTATCGGGGCTGGTGGCCGTTTCTGGTTGTCCCGGCGGCTGGTTTGTGAGTCAATCCTCACCCGGCACCCGGCACCGGCTTCGTGTCAGAACGTATCGGTAAGCTTGACTTCCGTCATACGTCCCAAAACCGTCAAACCAGAAGGTGCATTGTGGCTAGTTCTAAACTCGATGAAGTCGTCTCCCTCGCCAAGCGTCGCGGGTTCGTGTTCCCCGCGGGCGAGATCTACGGCGGCACCCGTTCCGCGTGGGATTACGGCCCGCTCGGCGTCGCGCTGAAAGACAATATCAAGCGTGAATGGTGGCGCTCCATGGTCGTCACCCGTGGCGATGTCGTCGGCGTGGATACCTCCATCATCCTGCCGCCGGAAGTGTGGGTTGCATCCGGCCACGTGTCCGTGTTCAACGATCCGCTCATCGAGTGCCTCAACTGCCATAAGCGCCAGCGTGCCGACAAGTTGCAGGAATCCTACGCAGAAAAGCACGGCGACAAGATGCCGGAGAACGGTCTGGCCGATATTGTGTGCCCGGATTGCGGCGTGCGCGGCAAGTGGACGGAACCGCGTGACTTCAACATGATGCTGCGCACTCATCTCGGCCCGGTCGAGGACGAGAACTCGCTGCACTATCTGCGCCCGGAAACCGCGCAGGGCATTTTCGTGGACTTCAAGAACGTGATGATGGCGAGCCGCTCCAAGCCGCCGTTTGGCATTGCGAACATGGGCAAGTCGTTCCGCAACGAGATCACGCCTGGCAACTTCATCTTCCGCACCCGCGAGTTCGAGCAGATGGAGATGGAGTTCTTCGTCGAGCCCGGCACTGATGAGGATTGGCATCAGTACTGGATCGATACCCGCACCCGCTGGTACCTTGATTTGGGCATCAACCCGGCGAACCTTCGTCATTACGAGCATCCGAAGGAGAAGCTCGCGCACTATTCGAAGCGCACGGTCGATATCGAATACAAGTTCGGATTCCAGGGTTCCGATTGGGGTGAGCTGGAAGGCATCGCGAACCGTACGGACTTCGATCTGTCCGCCCATGCGAAGCATTCCGGCGAGGACCTGAGCTACTTCAACCAGGCCACCGGCGAGAAGTACGTGCCGTACGTGATTGAACCGGCCGCCGGCCTGACCCGTTCCCTGATGGCCTTCCTCGTGGACGCGTACGACGTGGACGAGGCTCCGAACACCAAGGGTGGCGTGGACAAGCGTACGGTGCTGCGTCTCGACCCGCGTCTGGCCCCGGTCAAGGCCGCGGTACTGCCGCTGAGCAAGAAGCCGCAGCTGCAGACCATTGCCCACAACCTCGCCGCCGACCTGCGTCAGCACGAGTGGATGATCGACTACGACGAGGCAGGTGCCATCGGCCGTCGTTACCGTCGTGAGGACGAAATCGGTACCCCGCTGTGCGTCACCGTCGATTTCGACACGCTTGACGACAACGCGGTCACAATTCGTGAGCGCGACACCATGCAGCAGGAGCGTGTCAGCCTTGACAAGGTCGCCGATTATGTTGCCGACCGTGTCAGCGAGAAGCGCGTGCGCTATCCGGAAGGCCCAGCCAGCGTGACTGGCGTGAAGGCGGCCGACGGTGGCGTGGACGTTTCTAAGGAAAGCGGCATCGACGAGACCCAGCCGGTGAAGATCGCCGAGGCTGGCGGCCTGTACTGATATCGCTATCGCGCGCGCCATCTTTATACAAACTGGTTATGCTGGGAAGCCTCTCAGCGTAGCCAGTTTGTGGATGTGTCGGGTGGAGGGGTGCACCCGCACAATCAGTTGGCGGGTGCGCCGGGATGGGAAGTAAGCGCTTACGGGAAAGGAATCCAAGGGTATGAGCAAGCACGACGAGGACATCATCGACGAGCGTGGCGATTCCAGACTCGGCGAAGATCCCCGTTCCACGGCGACCGCCGGTCCGGTGCAGATTCATCCCGTGGACCTGGGGCGCATCCATGTGCCGACGCCGGTCATGCTGTCCCCGATGGCCGGGGTGACCAATTGGCCGTTCCGCGTGATCTGCGAAGAGTACGGGCCGGACGGCTTGTATGTCGCCGAAATGATTACCGCCCGTGCACTCGTGGCTCGCAATCCCAAAGCCCTGCGCCTGTGCCGTTTCGCACCGAGCGAGAAAATCCGTTCCCTGCAATTGTATGGGGTCGATCCGTCTATCGTCGAGCAGGCGGCGCGCATCGTCGTTGACAACAATATGGCCGACCATGTCGATCTGAACTTCGGTTGTCCGGTGCCCAAGGTCACCCGGCGCGGTGGCGGTTCTGCGCTTCCATGGAAAACCGACCTGTTCACTGAGGTCATCCACCGCGTGGTGTCCGTGTGCGGGTCGGCAGGTATTCCGGTGACTGCGAAAATCCGCGTCGGCATTGACCACGAGCACGAGACCTTCCTTGAGGCCGGGCATATCGCTCAGGAGGAGGGCTGTGCCGCCGTGACCCTCCACGCCCGCACCACCGCCGAATATTATGGCGGCCATTCTGACTGGAGCCGTATCAGCGAATTGGTGGAGCGTCTGGACATTCCCGTGTTCGGTAACGGGGATATCTGGGGCGCGGATGACGCGTTGGCGATGGTGCGCGAGACGGGTTGTGCCGGTGTAGCGATCGGTCGGGGATGCCAGGGCAGGCCGTGGCTGTTCGCCGATATCAAACACGCCTTCGAAGGCAGTGACGAGAGGACGAACCCGAATCTCGGCCAGGTGTGTGCGGTGATTCTTCGTCATGCCGGGCTGCTCACCGAGTTCTACGACGGTGACGAACGCATGGCGGTTCATGATCTGCGTAAGCATATCGCTTGGTATCTCAAAGGATTCCCGGTCGGTGGCACGACACGTAAAGCCTTCATGGAATGTGAAAATATTGCGGATGTCAAGCGCGTCATGGATACGCTCGATCCACAAGCCCCGTACCCGCAGCGAATCATCGACAAACCGCGTGGTCGTGTGCGATACGCGAAAAAGGTACACCTGCCGTATGGATGGCTTGAGTCCAGGACCACTACACACGAACAACGAGAAACGCTGTTCGGCGACGATCCGATGGACGTAAGCTATTGACAGAACTCTTGGCTGCTCCGCGACACGTGAAAAAATCGCGGTACATACCAAGAAATAACGTATGTGTTACTGGTTTTGCGCTACAGTTGAGCATAACCGTAAGTGACAGGAGACAATGGTGAGCGAGATTGCCCAGACAGACAATTTCAACGACAAGACCAATATCAAGGTCGTGGGGGTCGGCGGAGCCGGTGGCAATGCTGTCAACCGCATGATCGTCGAAGGTCTGCAGAACGTTGAATTCGTGGCCATCAACACTGATGCGAAAGATCTGATGCGCTCGGACGCCGACATCAAGATCGCGCTCAACGATGCCACCAGCCGTGGGCTCGGCGCTGGTGCGGACCCGGAGAAGGGTGCGAAGGCCGCACAAGACCATCAGTCTGATATCGAAGAGGCCTTGAAAGGCTCTGATATGGTCTTCGTGACCTGTGGTGAGGGCGGCGGCACCGGAACAGGCGCCAGCCCGATTGTCGCGCGCGCCGCAAAGCAGCAGGGCGCACTGACCATCGCCGTGGTCACCAAGCCGTTCAGCTTCGAAGGGCCGCGTCGTGAAGCCTCTGCCGAGCTGGGCATCGAGAACCTGCGCAAGGAAGTCGACGCGATCATCGTCATTCCGAACGACCGTCTGCTCGAGCTGTCCGACAAGTCCATCGGCATTGTCGATGCGTTCCGAACCGCAGATACCGCGTTGCTCGCCGGCGTGCAGGGCATCACCGATCTGATGACCAACAACCCGTACATTCATGTGGACTTCTCCGATGTCACCACCATCCTGCGTGGCGCCGGAACCGCGCTGTTTGGCATCGGCTCCGCGCGGGGCGAAGACCGGGCCACCCAGGCCGCGGAAATCGCCATCAGCTCGCCGCTGCTTGAGGAAAGCATCGAGGGCGCTCAAGGCGCGCTGGTCAACATCGCCGGCCCGACCGACCTCAAGCTGCTCGAAGCATCCAACGCCGTCGAACTGGTCAAGAAGGCCATCCACCCCGAAGCACAGATTATCTGGGGTCTTTCCCTCGACGACGCCTATGGCGATGAGGTGCGTGTCACCGTCATTGCGGCAGGATTTGACAAAGCGGGCAAGGAAGCCGCGGACGCGGGTGCCTCGGCAGCAGCCCAGCCGCTTGCCGCCAACGCACAGCCGGCGCAACCGGCGGCAACCCCCGCAGCCCAGCCGCAGCAAGCGCAGCCGGCCAGCGGAAACCTCATCGACGCCGGCGCCCAGAACCCGGCATCGCCGGCGCCTGAACGCCCGGCTGCCGCTCCCTACGTCGCCCCTCAGCAGAATCCCGCTGCTGGCAACTACGGGTATGGCAACTACGGTCAGTATGGCGATGACGGAGATGCGACCACCGAGCACCGCGTTGTGCCGTCGAACGATCCGGGCGATTTGGACATCCCGGATTTCCTGCGGTGAACGGCGCAAGGCACGAGTAAGTAAAAGGAGCTGAGATGGCTGGGTTCATGAAGAACGCGATGTCCTATCTGGGCATGTCCGATGTCGTCGACGACGATGACGACCTGCTCGACCAGGAGGAAGACGACAAGGAATCAACCTTTGATTCCGACCACACGGTGGCGCCGATGTCAACGTCACAGCCCACAAGCTCGTCGGCATCGTCGCCGAGCCGTGGAGCCAGCCAGTTCCCGGCACGTGTCAGCCGGATCACTACGATTCACCCGAAAACCTATGACGATGCCCAGCTCGTGGGCCGTGCGATTCGCGACGGCGTGCCAGTCGTGCTGAATCTCACCGGGGTTCCTGAAGCGATCGCCTATCGTATCGTCGATTTCTCGGCGGGCGTGGTGTTCGGCGTGCGCGGATCCATCGAGCGCGTGACTCCGCGGGTCTTTCTGTTGAGCCCCGCGCAGATCAACATCAAGGTCGAGGAGCCTGAATCCAAGGCTGCCGGACACGACCTCTTCGCTGATTGACGCGGTCTGACGCAGTCTGATGCCGCTACGGCTTGGCACCTATCGACACCGACTGGTAGCACAGAACCCAATACCCGTCACCATATGAGGGCTTCGATGAGCGCGTAACCATCGAAACCCTCCTGCTATGCTGGGCCTGTGCTTGTATCTTTGGCTATTTTCGTGATCAACCTGCTGCTCGACGCGTACATCACCGTGCTGTTCATCCGCATGATTCTTGACTGGGTGTTCATGCTTGCCCCGCAATGGCGTCCTGGGCGCATCGCCGGTGATCTGATTAATTTGGTTTACGATCTGACCGAGCCGCCGCTGCGGTGGCTTCGGCGCTACATCCCGCCGCTGCCGTTGGGACCAATCGCCATCGACCTGAGCTTCATCGTCCTGTATTTTGCGCTCGGATTGCTGCGGGCGCTCATCTGATGCGAATGTTTGCGAGCATATACGAAGAAACGTGGGTACCTGCGCATCCTCGTAAATGCTGAAGACAGATTGGCGGTTCGCCAGATGAAACGCAGATATCATGACCGAGACACGAAAAAAGAGCGCGAAATCGGTCAGGAATTCATATGGGTCGTGCTAGCATCGATATAGATACCGTCACAGCGAGGCATTACTCAAAGCGAGGTGGAGATTTATGGCTCTTTTGACGCCAAAGGATATTAGGGAGCATACCTTCCAAACGGTACGCTTCAAGGAAGGCTATGACGTCGACGAAGTCGATGACTTCCTTGACCAGGTAACCGAGACGGTCGAAGCTCTCGGCAAGCAGGCGATGCAGAACGGCCCGGCCACGCAGCCTCTTGGCCAGGATGTGGCGAATCTCAACGCCAAGATTTCCGAGCTGAATAACCAGATCGAGTCCCTGAAGAAGGAAAACACCGATCTCAAGGCTGTTGCAGCTACGGCGGGCAATGCCTCTGCTGCGGACCAGGCTGCGAAGACCGCGACCGAGCAGCTGCACAAGGCTGAAGAGAACAACCGCGCACTCGCTGTGCAGAACGATCAGTTCAAGCGTCAGAGCGAGCAAGCCACCGCTCTTGCCCAGAAGCTCAAGCATGAGAACGACCAGCTCACCGAGCAGGCCAACGGGCTCAACCAGCAGATTGAGCAGGCCAAGGCCCAGAGCGAACAGCTCAAGAACCAGAATGACCAGCTCAAGAGCCAGGTCGATCGTCTCAGCACGCAGGTCGACCAGCTTACCGCGCAGGCGGCAAAGGAAGCCGGCAACAAGGACGTCGCCGAGCAGCTGAATGCCGTCACCCGCGAACGCGACCAGTTCCGTGCCAACACGGAGAACCTCAGCCGCGAACTGGCCACTGCACGTCAGCAGCTTGCCGTCCAGCAGCAGACCGGCACGCAGGTCAAGGAACTCCAGCGTCAGCTCGAGGAATCCCGTGAGCGTGAGAACAAGCTTCGCGCGCAAATCGAGAAGGTCGAGCCGAGCACCGAAACCGGCAGCCTCCAGAAGATCGCAGGCGCTGCGCAGAGCGCTTCCAGCGAGCCGGAGCGTGCCACCGCAATGCTCACCCTGGCCATGCAGCTGCACGACCAGTACGTCGACAAAGGCAAGGCCAAGGCCAAGGAAATCACCGAGGCGAGCCAAGCCAAGTACGAAGAGCTTGTCACTAAGGCCAACGATTACTCGAGCCGTACCCGCACCGAGGCTGACGACTACAACAAGACCACTCGTGCTGATGCCGACGCGTACAACAAGCAGGTTCACTCCGACGCCGACGGCTACTCCGTCAAGACTCGTCAGGACGCCGACCTGTATGCGAAGAATAAGCGTGAGGAAGCCGACAACTACGAAGCTGAGGTGCAGCGTCGTGCCGCCGACTATGACAACAAGACCCGTTCCGGTGCGGACAACTACGCCAAGCAGGTTCGCGATGAGCTTGAGAACCAGGTCAAGGTCATCGAAGGCAATATCAAAGGGCTCAAGCAGTTCGAGACCGAGTATCGCACTCGCCTCACTGATTTCCTTGGCCAGCTGATGAATCAGGTGTCCGATTCCAACAACTACAGCAAAGTGGACCAGTCCCAGTCCAGCCCGCGTCGCCACTGATCGCGTTCCGGTCAGGTAACGGTTTCCGGGGTTGGAATCAATGCATCCACCGAAAGTGACAAGACGGTCGCGTAGCAAGTACGTGGCCGTCTTTGCTGTTGTGGCAGTGATGGTGCTCGTCCTCGATCAAGGGACAAAAGCGTGGGCGAAGCAGACGCTGTCGGACGGCAATATCATCGAGGTTATCCCGCATGCCTTGAGGTTTGTGCTTGTGCATAATCCGGGCGCATCGCTCGGTTTTGGCTCGGGACATACATGGATCATCTCCGTGCTGGCCATCGTGGCGTGCGTGTTGCTGGCGTTCGCATCCGCTCAGACCGATTCGCACGAGTGGGCGGTCATGCTGGGAGCGGCGTTCGGCGGAGCCGCCGGCAATTTGATTGACCGTGTCGCGTACGCGCAGCATGGGCTTGACGGTCGCGTCGTCGATTTCATCGACTATGGTTGGTCGGTCGGCAATGTCGCGGATATCTTCCTTACCCTTGCCGGCATTGGCGTCGTCGCGCTTGTGCTTCGCGGAGTCGCCTTCCGCAGCGGTCGTGATGGTCGCAAGGCCATCATGGGTGATGAGCCTGACAGCGAAGACACTGATGGTGACGTGCCCGGCCATGACGAGCCGGTCGTCATGCCGCGACAAACATCGCAGCAGGGTGAATACGCAGACGGCACCCAAAAGGACGTTGAACTGCGCGTCGAACATGCCGACAACGCCGGAACCGCCGACAAGGATAGCGAGGTGAACGGCCAGGGGAGTGAGGCCCGATGAGTCGTCTTGCACCTGCTCCTGACGCCCTGATCGGCAAGCGCTTTGATGTCGCCGTCTCCAAGATGCTCGGCATATCGCGCGCCAAATCTGCTGAACTCATCGAAACCAACCAGGTGCGCGGTTTGAACCGTGAGATGGCCAAATCAAGCACCCTCATGGAAGGCGATATCGTCGAATTCGATATAGTCGAGGAGCGTAAAGAGCCTGAACCTCTCGCCGAGGACATGGCGGTCGTCTACGAAGACGACGACGTGATCGTGGTGGACAAGCCGGTCGGTGTCGCCGCCCATGCCTCCGTCGGCTGGACCGGCCCCACCGTCCTCGGCAGTCTGTTGCAGCGTGGCGTGCACATCACCTCGCTCGGGGCTGCCGGTAGGCAGGGCATCGTCAGCAGGTTGGATGTGGGCACCAGCGGGCTCATGCTCGTATGCAAGTCGGATCTCGCCTACAAAGAGATGCGCCGGCAATTCGCCGAACATGAAGTCGTGAAAACCTATCATGCGCTCGTCCAAGGCAATCTCAAGGAAGACAAGGCGACCATCGAAGCGCCAATCGGGCGGGCGAAAGTCTCCGATTTCCGCTTTACGGTGACCCCCACCGGCAAGGAGGCGATCACCCATTGGGATGTGCTCGAACGCTTCGGCGAAGCCACACTGGTGAAGGTCAATCTTGAAACCGGGCGAACCCACCAGATCCGCGTCCACTTCTCGTCCATCGGACATCCGCTGGTAGGAGACCCGATGTACGGGGCGAACCCGGTGATGGCGAAGGAACTGGGGCTCGAACGCCAGTGGCTGCATGCGATGCAACTGGAATTCCGTCATCCGCGCACCCATGTGTGGACGACCGTCAAGTCGCGCTACCCTGCGGATTTGCAACACGCGCTGGATTCGCTGGAAGCCAAGCACGCCACGCCGCCGGTCAACTCGCTTGGTTAGAGTGGACGGCATGACAGATTCCGGAAACTTCGTCCAGCTGCACAACCATACGCATTACTCGCTGCTTGATGGTGCCTCGAAAATCCCGGATCTGGTCAAGCGCGTCAAGGAACTCGGCATGCCGGCCGTCGGCATCACCGACCACGGCAATATGCACGGTGCCTACGAGCTCTGGCGCAACGCCGTAGACCAAGGCATCAAGCCGATCATCGGCATCGAAGCGTATGTGACACCGGAAACCGCGCGTCAAGACAAAACCCGCGTCTCTTGGGACACCAACTGGGTGCCGCAGCCGCATCACGAACGCAATCCTGACGACGTCTCCGGCGGCGGTCTGATCACCCACCTCACCCTGTGGGCGGAAAACGACGAAGGCCTCGTGAACCTCATCAAAGCCTCGTCCGTCGCCAATCTCGAGGGTCGCGTCATGCGCTACCCGCGTATGGACAAGGAAGTGCTCCAGCGCTACCACAAGGGCGTCATCTGCTCGTCCGGATGCCCGTCAGGCATCATCCAGACGCGCCTGCGACTCGGCCAATTCGACGAGGCCCTGCGCGCCGCCGGCGAAATGCAGGACATCTTCGGCAAAGACAACTTCTACATCGAACTCATGGACCACGGGCTGGAAATCGAACAGCGCGTCACCAAAGACCTGCTGACCATCGCCAAGAAGCTGAACGCCCCGCTGCTCGCCACCAACGACTCCCACTACGTGCATGAGGAGGACCGCGATGCGCAGGACGCGATGCTGTGCATTAACTCCGGTTCGCGGCTCGACGACCCCGACCGGTTCAAATTTGACGGTTCCGGCTACTACATCAAATCCGCGCAGGAGATGCGCGACCTGTTCAAAGAACTGCCTGAAGCTTGCGACAACACGCTCGCCATCGCCGACCGGTGCAACGTGATCTTCGACGATCACGAGGACGGCGCGTTCATGCCTCGCTTTGACTGCCCTGAAGGCTGGGACGAGACCTCACTGTTCCTCAAGCATGTCGATGAGGGCCTCAAACGCCGGTACAACGGCAATCCGCCAATCGAAGTGCTCAAACAGGCCGACTACGAATGCGGCGTCATCTGCCAGATGCAGTTCTGCGGCTACTTCCTCGTCGTCGCCGATTACATCAACTGGGCGAAATCGCACGGCGTGATGGTCGGTCCCGGCCGCGGCTCGGCAGCAGGCTCCATGGTCGCCTACGCGATGGGCATCACCGAACTCGACCCGCTCAAGCACGGCTTGATTTTCGAACGCTTCCTTAACCCCGAACGCGTCTCCCTGCCGGATATCGATGTGGATTTCGACCCGGACGGGCGTATGAAAGTCCTCGACTACGTGGCCAACAAGTACGGGCACGACAAAGTCGCCCAATGCGTGATCTACGGCACCATCAAAACCAAGCAGGCGCTCAAGGATTCCGCACGCATCATGGGCTACGAGTTCTCCGTGGGCGAGCGCATCACCAAAGCCCTGCCGCCGAGCAAGAACGGCAAGGACGCGAGTCTGCACGACATCTTCGACCCAACGTCGAAGCGATATGCCGAGGCTCGTGAATTCCGCGAACTGTATGACGCCGACCCGGACGCCAAGCGCATCACCGAGGAAGCCAAGGGCATTGAAGGGTTGATCCGCCAGACCGGTGTGCACGCGTGTGCGACAATCATGGGTTCCGAGGCAATCACCAACACGTCTCCGCTGCTGGAACGCACCGACGGCACCATCACCACGACCTTCGAATACCATACGTGCGAAACGCTCGGCCTGGTGAAGATGGATTTCCTCGGGCTGTCCAACTTGACGGTTATTCGCGATACGCTGACGAACATCCGCAACAACGGCAAAGAGCCGATTGACTACACGAAGATTCCGCTTGACGACAAGCCAACCTACGAGCTGCTCGCCCGGGGCGACACCTTGGGCGTGTTCCAGCTTGATTCCGACGGCATGCGATCGCTGCTGAAAACTCTAAAGCCCGATAACTTCAACGATATTTCCGCATTGATTGCGCTGTACCGGCCGGGCCCGATGGATATGGATTCGCATAACAACTATGCGAAACGTAAGAACGGCTTGCAGAAGATTACTCCGATCCATCCGGAGGTGGCCGAGCCGCTCAAAGAAGTGCTCGGCGAGACCTACGGCCTGATCGTGTATCAGGAGCAGGTGCAGTCGGCTGCACGAATCCTCGCAGGCTATTCGCTGGGCAAGGCAGACGTGCTGCGTCGAGCGATGGGCAAGAAGAAGCCCGAAGTGTTGGCCAAAGAGAAAGTCCCGTTCTTCCAGGGCATGAAGGAGCACGGGTATTCGATGGAAGCCGCGCAGGCGGTGTGGGATATCCTGGTTCCGTTCTCCGGGTACGCGTTCAACAAGGCGCATTCCGCGGCATACGGTTTGATTTCGTACTGGACGGCGTATCTGAAGACGCATTATCCGGTCGAATTCATGGCGGCGCTGCTGCAGAACGAACGCACGAATAAGGACAAGACCGCGCTGTACCTCGGCGAGGCCCGACGCATGGGCATCAAGGTGTTGCCGCCGGATGTCAACGAGTCGCGGCTCGAATATTCGGCAGTCGGCGATGTCGTGCGTTTCGGCCTGGGCGCCATCCGCAACGTGGGCGACAAGGCAGTTGAGGATATCATCGCCGAACGTGAAACCGCGCGCGGCAAGTACGTGAATTTCATGGACTTCATCCGCCGCGTGCCGGTCACCGCCTTGAACCGCCGTCTGGTGGAATCGCTGATCAAGGCGGGCGCGTTCGATTCGATTGACCCGAATCGCCGGGCGTTGTATGAGATTCATGAAACGGCCATCGACTCGGTGATCGGGCTCAAACGCAAGCAGGCGGAAGGGCAATTCGACCTGTTCGCCGATGACGATGACGGCGGCGCGGACATGATGGGCGACGCTTCGGTCGTGGTGCCGGACATCGAGGAGTGGGACAAGAAGACCAAACTCAATTTTGAACGCGAGATGCTCGGCCTGTACGTGTCCGACCATCCGTTGAGCGGCATGACCGCAATCTTGGCGAACCTTAGGGAAATGTCGATTGCGCATCTGATTGACCGGGCGAAGACCATGGGCGACAGCCAGCAGGTCACCATTGCCGGGCTCGTCACGAATGTGGACCGGCGTGTGTCCAAGAAGGGCAATCCGTGGGCCATCGTGACGGTGGAGGATATGGAAAGCTCCATCCAGTGCATGTTCTTCGGCAAGGTGTATGAAGCCGCCGCCGCGCAATTGACGATCGACGAGGTCGTGCAGGTACGCGGACAGGTAGAGGTGCGCGACGAGACAGTGAGCCTGCGCGCCACTGAAATGCAGGTGCCGTCGCTGGAAGCTGACGATTCGCGGCCTGTGGTGATTACTCTGCCGCCGGTCGCGCTTGATCGGGACCATGTGATGCAGCTGGGACATGTGCTCATGAACCACCCGGGGTATTGCCCGGTGAAGCTGGCGATTATGGGGGAGAAGGGCGATGCGCAAGTGCTGACCTTTGGCGACCGGTTCCGGGTCAAGCGTGACACCTCGCTGTTCGCGGAGATCAAGATTCTCTTCGGACCGAGCTGTCTGCCAGCCGCCTGAGGGGCGGCGGCCGGTTGATGGCCGGGTGGTTGCTGGCGTATCGGCGCGCGGTGCGACTTTGTGTCGCACGGTGACGGGATAGTCCGGGGTTTGGCTGGCTGTCGGTAGGTATCTGTCTGCCGTGTGATTTGGGAGCCGCATGGAGACGTGATGGGGTTGGCGGCGGGGAAGGGCTGGCCGTAGACGCGTCCCGTCACGCCCTGTCGCGCCGGCCGTCATCTCAGCATGTGACAGCACCCCGGGATTTTTCCGTGCAAGGTTTTCGCCCGTTGCTACCATGTGAGGGTATGAGCGACAATACCATGCGAATCATTGACCTGCGCGGAAAGCGCCTCACCCGTGCCGAGATGCTGGCGGCGATGCCACGTGCCGAGATGGGCACGAAGGAAGCCACCGATCTGGTGCGCCCGATCCTCGATGATGTCCGTGACCGCGGTGCTGCGGCCCTTCGTGATTTCGAGGAGAAGTTCGACCATGTGCGTCCCGAGCATCTGCGTGTGCCGGCCGAGGCTATGAAGCAGGCGCTTGACGAGCTTGATCCCGAAGTGCGTGCCGCCATCGAAGAATCCGTTCGCCGCAGCCGTGCGGTGTCCGCATCCCAAGTGCCGCAAGATTTCCACACTGATTTGGCACCCGGCGCCCGTGTTGCGGAGCGTTGGATCCCCATCCAGCGTGTCGGCTTGTACGTGCCCGGCGGCAAGGCCGTGTACCCGAGCTCGGTCATCATGAACGTGGTGCCCGCCCAGACGGCCGGCGTCGAATCGCTTGCCATCGCCACCCCGCCGAGCAAGGCGACCGCCGACGGTCTGCCTGACAAGACGATTCTCGCCACCTGCGCCATTCTCGGTGTCGACGAGGTCTACGCGGTCGGCGGCGCTCAGGCAATCGCCATGTTCGCCTACGGGGCTAAGGGCTCCGAGCCGCAGGACGGCGAGATTCTGTGCGAACCGGTCGACAAGATCACCGGTCCGGGCAACATCTTCGTCGCCACCGCCAAGAGCATGGTCTCCGGCATCGTCGGTATCGACGCAGTCGCCGGACCTACGGAAATCGCCATCATCGCAGACAAAGACGCGAACCCCAGCTGGGTCGCCGCCGATTTGATTGGTCAGGCCGAGCATGACGAGCTCGCCGGTTCCGTCCTGATCACCGATTCCGAGGACTTCGCCAAGCAGGTGCAGGCCAGCCTGGACCAGCGCGTCCCGCGTACCGAGCACGCCGAGCGAGTCGCCACCTCCCTGACCGGCCGCCAGTCCGGCATCATCCTGACCGACAATCTCGACCAGTCCATCGACGCCGCTAATGCGTATGCCGCGGAACACCTGGAAATCCAGACTGCCGACCCGAATGCCGTCGTACCGCGCATCAAGAATGCGGGCGCGATTTTCCGCGGCCCGTATTCTCCGGTCCCGCTGGGCGACTACATGTCCGGCTCGAACCACGTGCTGCCGACTTCCGGCACCGCGCGCTTCGCCTCCGGCCTAGGCGTGCACACCTTCATGAAGCCGGTCGAAGTCATCGAATACGACGAGGAAGGCCTGAAGGCACTCGCCGCCCGCATCAACACCTTCGCCGTTTCTGAGGACCTGCCCGCACATGGTGAGAGCGTGCTGAGCCGCTTCATCGCCGACCCGTACGACAAGACGACCATCAAGCAGCAGGAAGAGCAGGCAGGACTACGATGAGCGAGAACACCATCCCCTCCAGCCTCCCGCTGCGCAACGACCTGATCGGCGAGGAGCCGTACGGCGCCCCGCAACTCGACGTGCCGGTGTGCCTCAACGTCAATGAGAATCCGTACCCGCCGAATCCGGACGTCATCGACACCATCGTCGAACGTGTCCGCGATATCGCCCCCACGCTCAACCGCTACCCGGATCGCGAGCATATCAAGCTGCGTCAGGCCTTCAGTGACTACCTCGCCAAGGAATCCGGTGCGCGTCTTGATATCAGCCAGCTGTGGGGCGCGAACGGCTCGAACGAAATCATGCTCCAGCTGTTCCAGGCCTTCGGTGGCCCCGGCCGCACCGCGCTGAGCTGCGACCCCACGTATTCGATGTACCCCGAGTACGCGCGCGACACGTTCACCGGGTGGAAGGTCGTCCACCGCAACGCCGATTTCACGCTGGACGTGGACCGCACCATCGAGGCGATTAACGACATCAAGCCGTCCATGGTGCTGCTCACCAGCCCGAACAACCCGACCGGCACGCCGCTGCCGCTCGAAGACACCGAGCGCCTGCTTGCGGCCTGCGAACAGGCGGATGTCGCCGGCGCGGCGCCCGGAGTCCACCCGATCCTCGTGATTGACGAGGCTTACGTGGAGTTCCGCAACCCGGGCACGCCGAGCGCGGTCACACTCATCAACAAGCATGAGAACCTCGCGGTCAGCCGCACCATGAGCAAGGCCTTCGCCTATGCGGGCGCACGCGTCGGCTACCTCGCCGCTTCGAAGGGCATTATCGACAGCGTGCGCATCGTGCGCATGCCCTACCATCTGTCCGCCGTGACTCAGGCCGTGGCCCTCGCCGCATTCGAACACACCGACGAGCAGCTCAGCCGTGTAGCCCACTTGCGTGAAGTACGAGACCAGACCGCGGCATGGCTCAAACGCCAGACCTATAAGGGTGTCCCGCTTCAAGTCGCAGATTCCGAATCGAACTTCCTGCTGTTCGGCGGGCATTTCGACAACCGTGAGCGGATTTTCCAGGAGCTGCTTGACCGCGGTATCCTCATCCGCGTGGTCGGCCCGGACGGCTGGCTGCGTGTGTGCATGGGCACCGACGACGAGATGGCCCGCTTCCGTGAAGCGCTCGCCGAAGTGCTGCGCATCGTGGAAGCCCAATAGCGCGAACATCGCGAAGACAACAAGCCTATCGGTACGGTTTTCGTAATCAAGCCCGCGAGCCAGCGAGCCAGCGAGTCAACAAGCCAACGAGCATGACGGAAAGCCGTACATCCGGTCTGTTTCCGCAGGCCGGAACTGAGGAGGAAACATGGCACGTACAGCCCACATCGTGCGTAAGACCAGCGAGTCGACCATCGACCTGTCGCTGAACCTTGATGGCACGGGCAAAACCCAGATCGACACGTCGGTGCCCTTCTACAACCATATGATGACCGCGCTCGGCAAGCATTCGCTTATCGACCTGAACATCAAGGCGAGCGGCGACACCGACATCGACGTGCATCACACGGTCGAAGACACCGCAATCGTCTTCGGAGAGGCCCTGCGTCAGGCGCTCGGCGACAAGCGTGGCATCCGCAGGTTCGCCGATGCCACTGTTCCGCTGGACGAGGCGCTCGCCAAGGCCGTTATCGACATCTCCGGCCGTCCGTACGTGGTGTGCTCCGGAGAGCCGGAAGGCTTCGAATACTGCATGATCGGCGGACATTTCACCGGCTCGCTCGTTCGCCACGTCATGGAATCCATCGCGTTGCACGCCGGCATCTGCTTGCACCTGCAACTGCTCGCCGGCCGTGACCCGCATCATATCGCGGAAGCCGAATTCAAGGCGGTTGCCCGCGCGCTGCGGTTCGCCATCGAGCCCGATCCGCGCGTCGACGGCATCCCCAGCACCAAGGGAGCCCTGTGATGGCCGACGATATGACGACCCCCGGCGATCGCGACGATTCCGGTCTGTCCGGCGGTGCCGACGAATCCGGGAATTTCGGTGATTCCGGGAACTCTGGCAACTCTGGCAACGATGACGGTCTGCATTTCAACGACGCTGACCTTGATGCCGCGATGGCTGATTTCGAGCGAGAATTTGACCAGTCGCAGGCATCCCAGAACCAGGATTCCCAAGGTCCGGATTCAGGCCTCGGCCAGGACGACACGCTGTTTGCCGGCGACGGTACCGGAGAGTCCTCGGATCAGCCGGAAACCCAGCAATCCATCGAAGCAAGCTTCGACGACGAGTTGCAGGGGTTGCTCGGCAACAAGGCCAAGGCGGCGGCTATCATCACCCGTCTGACCTCGGCTGAGCTGCTTGCCGCATTCTGCCAGCTCAGCGATATCAGCGCCGTCTGCATCGACGACCCGCAAGGCGCCGTCGCCGTCCTGCACAACCTTGACGGTGACAGTCCGGAAGCAGCAGCCAAGGATTTGACAACCGTGGTGTCCGGCATGCCGGCGATTCTCACGGTCAACCGCGCGGACAAGCTCGAAGCCACGCTGTTCCTGCAAGGTCAGGCGGGGGAGCAGTTCGCGCCGCCGATTCTATTCGCCTCCGCGGCTCCGTTCGTTGAGGATCTGATGCTCGGCATTACCCCGCTTGAGGATATCCTCTCCGACCGCAAAAGCTTCGATTCCGCCGATCTCGATCATGATGGGGCTTTGGCGGTGCTCGCGAAGCATACCAGATTCGGGCGCGGCAATTCATCCATCTCGTAACGCCGCATCCAAGGCGTACGCGAGACGGGAACACGGTAACAATCCCGCAGTACCGTGGAAACGTCCACGAACACCGGACGGCGGGCCGCACACATGCAGGCCCCCGACGAAAGGAAGGACAACGATGACATCGGTAGTGGTCTTTGACTACGGTTTCGGCAATGTGCGCTCCATGGTGCGCGCACTCGCCAATCTCGGTCTTGATGTGACCCTCACGTCGGACCATCGTCAGGCTATTGAGGCCGACGGTCTTGTCGTCCCCGGCGTCGGGGCGTTCGGTGCTTGCGTGGATAGTCTGCGCAAGGTCGGCGGTGACCGCGTCGTCTACGATCGTTTGCGCGCCGGGCGTCCGGTGCTCGGCGTGTGCGTCGGCGAACAGATCATGTTCGACCATGGCAATGAGCTCGGCAAGCCGGCGGACGGCTTGGGCTTGATTCACGGGGATGTGAACCTGCTGGACGCCGATGTGGTCCCCCATATGGGATGGGACACCATCGAGGCGCCGCAAGGCTCCGTGCTGTTGCGCGGACTGACTGGGGAGCGGTTCTACTTCGTGCATTCCTACGCGGCGATGGACGCTCAGCCTGTGGAAAACGGCACCGAGGACATTGATTTCGGTGGGGAAGAGCAGAAGGTGACGTGGTGCACGTATGGGCGCAGCAGGTTTGTGGCGGCCTATGAGCGCGGACCGCTGTTCGCCACCCAGTTCCACCCGGAGAAATCCGCCGAAGCGGGCGCACAGCTGTTGCGCAACTGGGTTTCGACCTTCTAAGCGATTCGGGCAGTGGCAGTCTAAGCAGTGGCGGTTCACACTGTGACAGACCATCGCAAGATATCGCAGGCCAGCGCTGGCCATTGCCGCGACACAGGCCGCCGCATTTTGCGACTGTCAGAGGAACACACCCGGACACAGCATCCGCGCAATGCATACGAAACATCATCCGAAACAGCCGGTATTCCGGCACTGACAGCGGGACACCCGCAGAATCGAGGGCAATATGGCACTCACCCTTCTCCCGGCAGTAGACGTGCGCGATGGCAAGGCGGTCCGTCTGCGCCAAGGCGAATCCGGCTCGGAAACCGATTACGGCAGTCCGCTCGAAGCCGCCCGTACCTGGGTGGAATCCGGTGCGCAGTGGATTCACCTCGTTGACCTTGATGCCGCATTCGGCACCGGGAACAACCGTGACCAGCTCAGCGCGATCGTCAAGGAGCTGGGCGAGAAAGTCAATATCGAGATGAGCGGCGGTGTACGTGACGACGACAGCTTGAAAGCAGCGCTTGACGCCGGTGCCGCGCGCGTGAACATCGGCACCGCAGCGCTCGAGAACCCCGATTGGACCGCTTCGGTCATCAAGAAGTACGGCGATCGGGTTGCCGTCGGCCTCGACGTGCGAGGGCATACGCTCGCCGCGCGCGGCTGGGTCAAAGAGGGCGGTGACCTGTTCGAAACCATGAAGTTCCTCGACTCCGTCGGATGCTCGCGTTACGTCGTCACCGATGTGGCACGCGACGGCATGATGAGCGGGCCGAACCTGACCCTGCTTCGTGAGGTCGCCGAGCGCACCGACGCGCATGTCACTGCATCCGGCGGCATCAGCAGCCTCGACGACCTGCGCGCCATCAAGGAGCTCGCGCCGCTCGGCGTGGATGCGGCGATTCTCGGCAAATCGCTATACGCGCGTGCGTTCACCCTCGAAGAAGCGCTCGAAGTGGCGCGTTGACGGTAGTCGGCGGTCGGGGCAGCCGAATCAATCAGCCTCGACCGCCGGCCGACACGGTCGTGCGCTTCGCAACAGGAATCCGCCAAGGTCAACGAAGACCTGCGAAATCAGCGGGTCAACACACGAAACACAACGCAAAACGCGGCATGCTCACGGGAATATCGCAACCGTGTAGCATGTCCGTAATATTTCGATGGGACGATGAGGACTATGGATAAACAGCAAGAGTTCGCCCTGCGCACGGTTGAAGAACGAGACGTGCGCTTCATCCGACTTTGGTTTACGGATGTATTGGGAACACTGAAATCAGTGGCCATCGCTCCCGCCGAACTCGAAGCGGCGTTCGAGGAAGGGCTTGGCTTCGACGGTTCGTCGATTGAAGGCATGACGCGTGTTTCCGAGGACGACATGATCGTCAAACCTGATCCGTCCACCTTCCAGATTCTGCCGTGGCGTGGCGGCCCGCAAGGCACCGCACGCATGTTCTGCGACATCCTCACCCCGGACGGCGAACCGTCGCTCGGCGATCCGCGGCACGTGCTCAAGCAGGCGCTCGCCAAAGCCAAAGAGAAGGGCTTCACCTTCTACGTGCACCCGGAAATTGAGTTCTACCTGTTCGAAAACCAGGAGGATTGGTCCAAGGCCCCTACACCCATCGACGAAGGCGGGTACTTCGACCACGTGCCGCGCAGCCCAGGGATGGATTTCCGCCGCGCGACCGTCAACATGCTCGAGCAGATGGGCATTTCCGTTGAATACTCGCATCATGAGGCCGGTCCAGGCCAGAACGAGATCGACCTGCGGTATGCCGACGCGTTGACCACCGCGGACAACATCATGACTTTCCGCACCGTGGTCAAAGAGATTTCCCTCGAGCGTGGCATTCACGCGAGCTTTATGCCCAAGCCGCTCGCCGACCAGCCGGGTTCCGGTATGCACACGCATCTGAGCCTGTTCGAGGGCGATTCCAACGCCTTCTACGAGGCAGGCCAGGAGTTCAACATGTCGCTTATCGCGCGCCAGTTCGCCGCTGGCATCCTGTACCATGCGGCGGAGATTTGCGCGGTCACCGACCAGTACGTCAACTCGTACAAGCGTCTGTGGGGTGGGGCGGAAGCGCCGAGCTACATCTGCTGGGGACACAACAACCGGTCCGCGCTGCTGCGCATCCCACAGTACAAGCCAGGCAAGGGCAATTCCGCGCGTATGGAATTCCGCGCGCTCGACCCGGCGGTCAACCCGTATCTCGCGTTCTCCGTGCTGCTTGCGGCCGGTCTTGACGGCATCGAACAGCAGATGACCTTGGGTGAGCCGACCAGCGACGACGTGTGGGAGCTCACCGATGCTGAGCGCAAGGCGATGGGCATCCAGCCGTTGCCGGAATCGCTCGACGAGGCGCTGAAGATTATGGAGAAGTCCGATTTTGTGGCCGGTGTCTTGGGCGAGCACGCCTTCGAATACTTCCTGCGCAACAAGCATCAGGAATGGGAGGAGTACCGCCGTCAGGTGACGCCGTACGAGCTCGGCAAGTACTTGCAGCGCCTGTAACCCCGGCTGTCCGCGCTGCCTAATCGGCGTTTCGGGCAGCGCATGCAGTACCGTCAGCCCCGCTTGCGTCAATCGCAGCGGGGCTTTGGCGTATCTATGTGGTGTTTGTAGTGTGTTCTGTAGTGTGCCGTGCCTCCTGCACAATTTCCCGTACAAACTGGTTATGCTGGTGGGCGGTTTTGCGTAGACGGTTTGTGGGTTTGGCGTTAGAGAGCGGTGGACGGGTGTCGTCGGCTGGCTGACGCGCCAGAGGGTCGGTGCTCGGGCATACCCGGTGGTTCACTGGGATGGGCGGCCGGACGGGTCGTACAGGAGGAACGCGACGCATGGCCGAAACACACAGGCAAAGCACGACGACAGGCATTCCACAAGACACGCAGACACCGCAGGGCGCGCTGACGCCACAAGACACGCAGAACGCGACGAGCGATCAAAGGCATCAGATCGGTCAGCCTCACAGTCATGGCAGTGGAGATACCGTCGTCCGACGCCAGCGGTTCTTTACGCCCGCGGTCGTCACCCTGGTCGCCCTGAGTTTCATGCTGGGGCTCAGCGAATTCATCATGGTTGGTATCTTGCCGCAAATCGCACGCGGATTGAACATCAGTGAAGTCACCGTAGGCAACCTCGTCTCCTTGTTCGCGGTCGCCTACGCCCCGGCCACGCCGATCGGCTCGGCGCTTTCGGCGCGCTTCCCGCGTTTCGCCACGCATATGATGTTGGTCGCGGTCTTCCTCGTCGGCAACATCCTGTGCATGGTCGCGCCGAACTATCCGATTCTGCTCATCGCACGCATCATGATTGCCCTCGTGGCAGGTACCACAGTCGCCGTATCCATGACGTACGCGCCGGATGTATCCAGCGCCGCGAATCGCACCCGGTTCATCGCATGGGTGTTCTCCGGTTTCTCGATTGCCTCGGTCGCCGGCGTACCTGTGGGCACGTGGGTCGCGGGAACATTCGGATGGCGAGCCGCATTCGCGCTGATTGTCGTGCTGACCGTTGCGCTCATGTTCGCCATGGTCCTCGTGTTGCCGCGCAACAGCCATCCGATGACCATCGGTTTTCTGCCGCAATTCCGTTTGTTTGTCGATCGTCGTATCCGGCTGGGCGTGTTTGCGGTGCTGTTCGGGGCGGCGGCAAGCTATGTGTTCTATACGTATCTGACCCCGATTCTGCGCGACGAAATCGGGATTCCCCAGCGCTTTGTCAGCATCGGCCTGATGGTATTCGGTGCGGCGTGTCTGTGCAGTAATCTGTACAGTGGCAGGCTCGCCAATCGTGGGACCGGTGTGGCGCCTCTCGCTCGCATCCGGCCCATCTACCTGATGCAGGCGGTTCTGCTGTGTTTGCTCGCGTTCGCAAAGCTTCTGCCGGTCACAGGGGCGTTGCTGCTCATCGTGCTGGGCCTGTTTATGTATCTGCAAAATTCCGCATCCCAGGTGCTGTACATGGACGTCGCAGCCCGAGCCCATCCGGGATCGATGAATCTCGCGGCATCATTGAATTCCATGTCGTTCAACATCGGTATCGCGCTCGGGTCAGCAGTTGGCGGTGTCGTCAACGATGAGTTTGGATTGACTTGGCTTGGACCCTTCGGTGCGGTGTTCGCGCTGCTCGCCGCCTTGACGGTTAGCGGGCTACACCCGACGCGCGCGGAGCTCGGAGCGTAGCAGTTCGGCGATAGTTGAGCCTGTCAGGCCGGTCACGCCTTACAATGACAGTGATGACAGCGATGACCTTGAACGCCCGGCATGATGAGGGCGCAACGACCCTGGTACCGGGGATGGCGACGTTCGCTATCGTGCGGAAGAGCCGATTTTTAGCAACATGCGGCGAGGATTGGAATGTTAGGCATCGTGCCCCGCGTCATCGGAGGACATAGATATGATGGCAGAACCTGCGGATACGACGGATGCGATGGAATCAACAGCATCAGCAGAAACGATAAAGCCGGGAGCATCGACGACATTGGGTAGCACGACGAACACGGAGACGAAGGCGGAAGCCTCGACATCTTCGAGCAAGCCGAAATCGGGACATGCGGTGAAACCATCCGCAGGACGCGACTGTGGACGGCGTACCGGTGGTTCCGGACGGCGTGCCGGCTCCAGCGCACAATCCGCGGGACGTGCCAAGTATGCGCGAGGGGCGTCGTCACGCGCTTCGTCCTCGCGTGGGTCATCGTCAACGGGGTCGTCGTCGCGTGCCTCGTCCCCGCGCGGCGGTGGTCGGAAAGCCTCATCGTTCTCGAAAACACTACGACAATTGCAAACCCGGTATCGCAAGGCATGGAAGAAAGCGAATCCCGGCAAACGGTGTCTGATTGTGCTGGAAACCATGGTAGCGATTATCTGCGCGATGGCACTGGTCATGGGGCTGATTCGCGTCGTGCAATGGCGGACGGAAATCGCCATCGCCCAATACCGGCAGAATCAAACCGCGGAAAAGTACGGATTCAACCCCGGCAACATCATCTCCGATGGACAGTTCTTCAACGGCAATGCCATGAGCCAAGCGGAAATCCAAGCGTTTCTCGATAAGGAAGGCGCATCATGCACGGGAAGCCAATGTCTGCGCGTCATGACGTTTGATAGCGAGAACGAGCCCGCCGGCAGCGAATGCGAGGCGTACCAAGGGGCGCAAGGCGAAACCGCTGCCGCGATCATCAGCAAATCGGCGAAAGCCTGCGGAGTCAGTCCAAAAGTGCTGCTCACCGTGCTGCAGAAGGAGCAGCATCTGGTTACCGCGACCAGTACGACCGCCTTCCAGTTCAAAGCCGCGATGGGCTTGAGCTGCCCGGACGACGCGAGCTGCGACCCGCAGTACGCTGGGTTCTTCCGGCAAGTGTATGGGTCGGCGAAACGCTACAAGTACTATTTGCAGCATGAGGATACGTACGGATACCATGTCGGCAGCATGAACTACATCCAATACAATCCGAACGCCAGTTGCGGGGGCAGCCAGGTGTACATCGAGAACAAGGCGACCGCGTTGCTGTACATCTACACGCCTTATCAGCCGAACACGGCGGCGCTCGCAGCCGGAGCGGGGGAGGGCGACTCCTGCTCGGCGTACGGCAACCGCAACTTCTCGATCATCTACACCGGCTGGTTTGGCAATCCGCGCTCGTAGGAGGGCGGCTTCGACGGCAAGATCGCCGGGCCGGTCATATGGCGTTGTGTGAGGATTGGCTCGCACAACGCCAGCGATTGTTCAGATGATGCATGTGACGAAATACAGAACTTGCCGGACGCAGCGATGCCTGGGCCCGTGAGTTGGTGAACCGACAAACCGTGTATGTCGCGGCATGCGTATCTTGACGGATGTCGTGATGCCCGGGCGTGGAGGACGGGGGTTGACATCTCGTGTATGTTGCCGCATACATGCGTTGCCGGATATCATGATGTCCGGTCGTGGAGGACGGCGGGTTGTTGTTGCATGTGTATTGTTGCATACGGAATGTGCAGGTTGGCTGTGGATGGTAGTCGTTTGGGGGACAATGCCGCGCGTCGCGTATGTCGTGCCATACGTAACATGTCGAATCGGAGAGATTGACGGCTGAACGATGCCAATCGTTGACCCGCATATACAACCTACGTATGCGGCAGCATACGGGATATGCCGGATGCCGCCGCACACGAAGACAACGATTGGCGATGGTGCGTGTTGCGTATGTCCGGGCACACAGCGCACGACAACTTGCAGAACCTTCCTGCAGCGTACTGGTGAGTGCCACAACTAAGCACTGCAACCTGCCTACGCGAGCACCTTGCGGATTCGCTGGATGCTCACCGGTTTCGCCGTGCCCAGCTCCTGCGCCCACAGGGACACGTAGAACTCCTCGAGCATCCACCGGGCTTGGGTCGCCTTGCCCAGCAGCTGCTCGTGACGCGGTCCGGCCGGCTCGGCCTTTGCGCGTTCCATCGCCTTGTCCACGAGTCCGCGCGCTTCATCGGCCTGCCATGCCCAGCGCACGTCCCGATTCTTATCAGTCTTTGCTTTGGCAAGCCGCATCAGATCAGCGTGCAGATACCGTTCGATATTCGGCAACGCATCCGGGGGAGCTGCCCCGATGAACCCGGGGAACACGAGCGTGGCGATATGCTCACGCACCGATTGCAGCACCGAGAGCATCGGCAGGTCGGCCTTGCCGGACACTGCCTTGTCCACTTCGGCGTACCGCTTGAGAATCGCAATCACATCATGTACAACCGCATACACGGTATCCTCGAACACTTCCGACACCCCGCTGACCGCTTGGGCGAGCGCCTCATCGTCCGGCAGCTTGTCCACACGCGGCAGCAGTCGCTTGACAGCGGCGAGCTGCAAATCCTCGACCAGATCGGCGGTGGAACGGTATGGCGCGCTTGCCAGCATGAGCGCTTCGGCACCCAGCCACCGTGAGGAAATACGTTCCGACGGCAGGCGTAGGGAGTCCAGTGCGCCTGCCCACAGAATGTCGGCGCGCGGTTTGGTAGTTGCCCCCGCTTTGTGCAGCAGATTTGCCTGTTGGACGATTTTCCCTTGCGCCTCGGCGGCTTTCGCCTGTCGTTGTACGACTTTGCGCGCGGATGCGGCGGCGAGCTGCGCGAACTGCCGTTGCAGTCCGACCAGGGATTTGCCGGTACCGAGTACTTTGACGGCCTGCCGTCCGCCATGCCTATGCCCATTGCCGTGCCGATGTTGGGATTTGGCTTGCGGCAGTGGCTGTTCGATGCTGAAGGTCATCCTCAGGTAGGGGGCGAGTTTGCTGATTTGCTTGTCGGTATAGACCTCCGGGTGAATCTGCGCGCCGACTGTCGAAATCGCTGCCGCGGTGAACGCGTGGATGATATCCGGCCATGCGCCGGCTCCGGCCACCTGTGAGCTAACTGGCGAACCTTCCCTCGCGCTTTCTTGCAGATCATCATCAGGCAGGTTCGGATGCCCCATTTCCCCGGATCCGGGCAAATCCGGGTATCGTTCGTCAATCGCCTCGCGGATTGCCCGCGCGGTGTCGGGGGCGGGCACGAACTGGACGCGCAGCGCCTTCGGCAGGGATTTGATCATGCCGAGCAGCAGTTCGTCAAGCAGACCGGGCACGTTCCATGTGAACTGTTCAGGCGTCAACCGTGACAGTTCCTTGATGGGGATGTGCACGGTCACACCGTCGTCCGGGGCGCCCGGCTCGTACTTGTAGCTCAGCCGCAGGTCGATCGGCGTGCCGTCGGTGCCGAGCGTATGCCAGTATTCCGGGTAGTCGTCCATGCTGACGCTGCCGGATTGCTGGAGCCGCTCGACGTTCTCCGGGTCGAAATCCAGCAGGTGCGGCTGCTTGTCGTGTTCGCCCTTCCACCATTTCGCCAGATCAGCGACACTCGTGATATCCGCGGGGATGACGGCATTGTAGAAGTCGAACAGATCCTCATCGCTGACCGTGTCGGCGACTTGCCGGGTGCGGTCGGCATCCTGCGCGGCATCCTCAAGGATGTCCCGGTTGCGTTCGATGAAGCCGTCATATGGGAAGCGCTGCTGGATATCGCCTTCGACCAAGCCTTGCCTCAGCAGGAAATCACGTGCTTCGGGCGGGTTGATGCGCCCCCATTGCACAGGACGGTCCTGCACAATCGGCAGCCCATATAGCAGGACTTTCGATTGCGCTACCGCCGATCCGCGTGAGCCGGACCAATGCGGCTCGGCGTAGGTGACGCGGGTGAGCGAGCCGGCCAGAGGTTCCGCCCATGCCGGGTCGATTGCGGCGGAATACCGCGCCCACAGGCGTGAGGTTTCCACCAGTTCCGTGCTCATCACCCACGGGGGAGTGGTTTTCGCGACCGCGGACGCGGGGAACAGCGCGAAACGTGTGCCGCGGGCGCCCTGATAGTCGTTTTTCGCGGTTTTCTGCGCGCGTTTCATCGCCCGGGCTTTGGCCGCCCCCTTGAGACCGGCGAAATCCGAAGCTTTCGGCTCGCGCACCACCTGCATGCCCATCATGGACAGCAGCCCGGCGAGCATTGATTGGTGAATGCCTTGCGCGTCCCACGTGCAGCACATGGAGTGCGCGGCCTGCTGGTTCATCGGCAGATTGCGGATGTCAAGCCCCGGCCGGGAGATCGGCTGTGGCTCGCCCACGCGGAATTTCAGTTCGCGGCACATCTGGGACAGTTGCGCGACCAGGTCTTTCCACTGCCGCATGCGCAGGAAGCTGAAATACTCGGCTTTGCAGATGCGACGCAGCGCATTGTTGCCTGGCTCGCCGTCCACTTGGAACACGCGGTCCCAAATATTGAGCGCGGTGAGGAAATCACTGGTCGGGTCAGCATACCGATTGTGAATCCGGTCAGCTTCCTCGCGTTTGTCTTCGGGTCGCTCCCTTGGGTCTTGCAAGCTGAGGAATGCGACGACGACCAGCACAGCGGCAAGCGTGTTCGGCGTGGTGCGGGTGGCCGCTTCGATGACCATGCGCCCGAGCCTGATGTCGATTGGGATATGGGACAGTTGTCGGCCGATGCGGGTCAGTTTGACTTCGCCGTGTTTATGGCTGACGGCCTTGAGTTCGGTCAGCTCGTTGAATCCGTCGGATACGGAACGCACATCCGGCGGGTCGATGAAGCCGAAATGCGTGATGTCATCGACCGTGTGCGCCACGCCGACCGACAGCATGTGCAGCACCACCGCGCCCAGCGACGTACGCAGGATTTCAGGCTCGGTGAACCGCGGCCGCGTCTGGTAATCCTCGTTCGAATACAGGCGAATCGCGATGCCGTCGGCTACACGCCCGCATCGGCCGGAACGCTGGTCGGCGCTCGCCTGCGAAATCGGTTCAATCGGCAGACGCTGCACTTTCGCCGTTTTCGAATACCGTGAGATACGTGCGGTGCCCGGATCGACGACATAGCGGATTCCCGGCACGGTCAGCGATGTTTCCGCCACATTCGTAGCGATGACAATGCGTTGATGGGTGTGCGGTTCGAACACCTTGTGCTGTTCCTTGGCGGACAACCTGGCGAACAGCGGCATGATCTCGATCGCGTCGGGGCGGCGCATATCCGCTGTGCGCGGACCGAAATGATGATGCAGGGCGTTTTCGAAATCATGGATATCGCGCTCGCCGGATGCGAAGACGAGGATGTCCCGCGGTCCGTGCTCATGGCTGGAACGGATGACCAGTTCGGCGCAGGCGCGCGCCACGGCGGTCGGCACATCGGTCTGGTCATCGTCGCTGTTGCCATTGTTGCCGCCGCGCCCGTCGTCCCCGCCGATTGCGGGATTGCGCGGATTGGGGAAGCCGGGCACATGATTCATGAGAGCCGGCAGTGATCCCAAGGGCTCGTAGACGATCTGCACAGGATAGGTGCGCCCGGAAACTTCGATGACCGGCACCTTGGTGTGCAACGCGTGCTCGAAATGATCGCGGAACTTCTCCGAATCGATGGTCGCCGAAGTGATCACGAGCTTCAAATCATGGCGTTTGGGCAGCAGCGCGGTCAGATAGCCGAGCAGGAAGTCGATGTTGAGACTGCGTTCGTGCGCCTCGTCAATCACGATGGTGTCGTAGCGGCTCAGCTGTGGGTCGCGCTGAATCTGCGCGAGCAAGATGCCGTCGGTGACCACGCGCAGTCTGGTATTAGGGGAGCTCTCGTCGGTGAACCGCACCTGGTAGCCGATTTCATCGCCGAGTTTCGTTCCCATTTCCAAGGCGATGCGTTCGGCGACTGTTCGCGCGGCAAGTCGGCGCGGCTGCGTGTGCACAATCTGGTGACCATGCGTGCCACGGCCCATTTCCAGCAGCATTTTCGGGATCTGCGTGGTTTTGCCCGATCCGGTTTGACCGGAGACGATGACGACCTGCGAGCGTTTCACCGCGTCGATGATTTCGTCATGCGCCGCGGAAATCGGCAGTTCCTTTGGATATGTGAACTTCATGCCTGACGCAGCACCTCGATGACGCGATACCCCTTGGAACTGGCGTATTTGCTGACCGAATAGCCGTCGCCGAGCGCTTGGGCGAGCCAGGGGATGAGTGAATCGGAGCCGAGGTTCTTCTGCACCACCAGATACGCGGCGCCGCCTGGGTTGAGTCGCGGCAGCCAGGCCATGAGCAGCTCGTGCAACGCGTCTTTGCCGATGCGGATCGGCGGGTTGGACCAGATCACGTCGAAGGTCAGGTCGGCGGGCACGGCGTCGGACGTGACGGCGTGCACATGCTCCAAACCGTTGGATTTCGCGTTTTCCGCGGTCAGATCGACTGCGCGTTCGTTGATGTCGATCGCCCAGATGTCAAGGTTGGGGGATTCGAAGCCCAAAGCGAGTGCGATTGGCCCCCAGCCGCACCCCAGATCGAGCCCGATGCCTTGCTGCGGCGGCATGGGCGCATGGCGCAGCAGCACGGACGTACCCAGATCGACGCGATTGCCTGAGAACACGCCGTTGGATGTCTGGACCGTGGCATCGTAGCCGCGCAAGGTCACCTTGCGTTCGCGCCTGACGTCGGCCGATTGGGGGTTCGCCGTGAAATACTGCTCGTCGCCTGTGCCCTGTTTCTGCGCGGAGCGTGTGCCGTTCTTCTGTTTGGTGTCACGCTCTTCGGCGCCATGATGTGCTTTCGATACTGCCATATCCTTGTGTTCTTCCTGCAAACGTCCGTTGGTCGCGCCGGCGTGCTCGCCTGTCGCTGACGGCGGAACCGGCTTGGTGTTGTCGTCCAACATGTTGATAATAAAGACAATAGTTGATACTAGGAAGATACCGTCGGTCGTGCCGCCGATTCGGCGGTGCGAGAAGAAGGAACCGCCATCACCACGACAGCTTTCGCACGTACGGACGACGCTGAAGACAACCGGGAAACCCAGGCCAGCCAGACAAGCCAGGAACATCAGGGGAGTGCGGCTGGTATGACATCGCAACAGGCAGGAAGCCAAGGTACGGCGGAGCATGATTCGGACGGTACTGTGAACCAATCTGTCCAATCCGGGAAAGGCCAATCCGCCCCTGCCCAAGACGAGGACGTGCTGTCCGAACATTCCGAGGTCCTGCTTGACGATGCCGCGGCCCACCCCTACGCCCACGAAGACCAGGAGTGGCGCGAACGCGAGGCGCGCAACGAACTCAAACGAGTCGCCGGTCTCGGCGAATTGCAGGATGTCACCGAAGTCGAATACCGCAAGGTGCGTCTCGAACGCGTGGTGCTCGTCGGCGTGTGGTCGAGCGCGAAAACCACCCAGGCACAGGCCGAGGAATCGTTGCGCGAGCTCGCAGCACTCGCCGAAACCGCCGGCGCCCAGGTGTGCGACGGCCTCTTGCAACACCGTCTGCGCCCGGATTCTGCGACTTATGTGGGTTCCGGCAAGGCCAAGGAAATCGCGGGTGTTGTCGCGCGTGACGAAGCCGATACCATCATCGTCGACGATGACTTGCCGCCGAGTCAGCGGCGAGCCTTGGAGGATGCGACAAAAGTCAAGGTCGTCGATCGCACGGCCGTGATTTTGGACATCTTCGCCCAGCATGCGACCAGCCGCGAAGGCAAGGCGCAAGTCGAGCTCGCCCAATTGCAATACATGCTGCCGCGATTGCGCGGTTGGGGCGGGTCGCTGTCCCGTCAGGCGGGTGGTCGTGCGGCGGGCGCCGACGCGGGTATCGGCTCGCGTGGCCCCGGCGAGACGAAAATCGAAATGGACCGCCGTGTCATCCGCAACCGGATCGCCAAATTACGTAAACAGATCGCTCACATGGCCCCCGCGCGCGATGTCAAGCGCGGGTCGAGGCGTCGCTTCGGTCTGCCCACGGTCGCCGTGGTCGGGTATACCAACGCCGGCAAATCATCATTGACCAACCGGCTGACCGGCTCGCGAGAGCTGGTGGAGAACGCGCTGTTCGCCACGCTTGACACCGCGGTGCGACGCGCGAGCGCGAAGGACGGCCGCCAATACGCCTACGTGGACACCGTCGGATTCGTCCGTCGTCTGCCCACGCAGCTGGTCGAGGCATTCAAATCCACGCTCGAGGAAGTCGCCGACGCCGATGTCATCGTGCACGTGGTCGACGCCTCACACCCGGACCCGTTCGCCCAGATCGACGCGGTCAATGCCATCCTCGCCGATATCAACGGCACCGAAAGCATCCCGCGCATCCTGGTATTCAACAAAATCGACCGGGCGGATCAGGCGACCCGTGAGCGTCTTGCGGCGCTCGCTCCCGAGGCACACCTCGTATCCGCGTTCACCGGGGAAGGCATCGACGCGTTGCGTGAGGCGGTCGAGGCGCTTCTGCCGGTACCCGATGTGCATGTCAGCGCGTTGCTGCCGTACACAGCCGGGTCTCTCGTCTCGAAAATCCGTGAATACGGTCAGATGGACTCCATCGAGTACCGCGGGGATGGCATGATGATCGAAGCGCAGGTTGACAGCCAGCTTGCCGCCCAGGTGGTCGATGCCGCCGTCGATGAATAACCGCTGAACGACTGCAATACTTGATACCACTTCATTGTGAACGCTCTCATATTTTTCCTTCCCTTGGCCCGACGTCAAGGCGTTTTCCCTGCGCAAACGTCACGGAGAGCCACTAGAGTGGAGATGTTACTGAATGAAGCCCGTCACAATCGGGTCATTGCCAAGGAGAAGTAGCAAATGGTGAATTCAGCTGTAAAGCCCACGAAGCTCGCTATCATCGGTGCCGGCGCTGTCGGCTCAACGCTTGCCTTCGCGGCCGCCCAGCGTGGCGTTGCGCGCGAAATCGTTCTCGAGGACATCGCCAAGGAGCGTGTCGAGGCCGAGGTGCTCGACATGCAGCACGGCTCCAGCTTCTATCCGACCGTCTCCATCGACGGTTCCGACGATGTTGAGATCTGCCGTGACGCCGACATGGTCGTCATCACCGCGGGCGCTCGCCAGAAGCCGGGCCAGTCCCGCCTCGATCTTGCAGGCGCGACCATCAACATCATGAAGTCCATCATCCCGAACGTGGTGAAGGTCGCCCCGAACGCGATTTATATGCTCATCACGAACCCGGTGGATGTCGTCACCCACGTGTCCATGAAGCTGTCCGGCCTGCCGGCCAACCAGATGTTCGGTTCCGGCACGAACCTTGATTCCGCTCGTCTGCGCTTCCTGATCGCGCAGCAGACCGGCGTGAACGTGAAGAACGTGCACGCGTACATCGCCGGCGAACACGGCGATTCCGAAGTCCCGCTGTGGGCTTCCGCCACCATCGGTGGCGTCCCGATGTGCGATTGGCAGCCGCTGCCGGGCCATGAGCCGCTCGACGCTGCCAAGCGCGAGGAAATCCATCAGGAAGTCAAGAACGCTGCCTACAAGATCATCCAGGGCAAGGGTGCGACCAACTACGCGATCGCCATGTCCGGCGTGGATATCATCGAGGCTGTGCTGCGCGACACCAACCGCATCCTGCCGGTGTCCTCCATGCTCACCGACTTCCACGGCATCTCCGACGTGTGCATGTCCGTGCCGACCCTGCTGAACCGTCAGGGCGTGAACTCCCGCATCAACACCCCGCTGTCCGACCATGAGCTCCAGGAGCTCAAGAAGTCCGCGGAGACGCTGCGCGAGACCGCTGCGAAGTTCGGCTTCTGATACGTTCGCGAGCCGTATGGCGCCGTGACTGACTTGATGTCGTGACACCATACCCGGTACACTCGGAACAACAAGGAAACCCCGGCCGTTACGCCGGGGTTTCGTCGTATCTGCATGGATGAGAATGGTAATGAGAAGCGGTTTCGACAATGCGCAGGTGGCAGTGCGCAGTGCCTATACGCAGGCGGCAAGGCGCTGGCGGCAAGGCGCACGGCCTATGTGCAAGTATGGCCGCGGAATACCCAAGGAGAGTACGCGATGACGCACGGTGAAGGAGCCTACCGAAAAGCGGGAAGTAGCAAGGAGCATCAGCGCAGGCTGACCATGTCGCTGGCGCTGACATCGACTGTGTTCATCGCCGAAGTGATTAGCGCGGCATTGACCGGATCGCTGGCGTTGCTGGTGGATGCCGGGCATATGCTCACTGATCTTTCAGTACTGGTCGCCTCGGCGGTGACGGCGATGCTGATGCGGCGCAAGCCCAGCAACACCCGGACATGGGGGTGGGCGCGGCTGGAGGTCATCACTGCGGCGCTCGGTGCGTTGGTGTTGCTGTTCGTCGGGGTCTATGCGCTTGTCGAGGCGGGGATGCGCCTGTTCGGCGGAGCAGATGACGGTGTGCGCAGTGTCGGGCTGCTGCTGTTCATGGGCGTATTGGGTTTGGCAGCGAATATCGGTTCGATTGTCATTCTTCACGGGAACAGCGATGACAACATGAATATGCGCGCGGCCTTTCTCGAGGTGGTCAATGATGCCCTGGGGTCGGTTGCGGTTATTGTTTCTGCGATCGTGCTGCAATGCACGGGTTGGGGCGGCTTTGATGCGATTGCGGGCGGCATCATCGCGTTGATGATGATTCCGCGTGCGGTGCTGCTGCTGCGTAAGGCGGTGCGCGTGCTGTTGGAGGAGACGCCGGAGGGGCTGGATCTCGATGAGGTTCGCGCGCATATGGAGCGCGTGCCGCATGTGGTGGCTGTGCATGACCTGCATGCGAGTACGGTGTCGACCGGTATGCCGGTGCTGATGGCGCATGTGGTGGTCGATCCGGGGCTGTCGATGGCGCAGGGGGCGCAGATTCTGGCTCAGTTGCAAAGCTGTCTGCGCGAGCATTTCCCGGTGTCAATTCCGCATACGACCTTCCAGCTTGAGCCGGCCGGGTGCGAGGCGACTCGCGCGGAACATCTGCATGATGCGCCGGAAGATGAGGGTGACAGCGGTGATGGTGTTGGGGTTGGTGACGCAGCTGATTGAGCTGATGGTGACGCGCCCATTTGAGGGAATGCGCGAGGATTGAGTCGTACGCCGGGATGATTGGTCATCCCGCGCCGGTGTGCTCGGCGGTTATCTGCCTGTTGTGCGACTGGTGTGTTGCATGACGTCGCGACAGATGACTGCGACGTGCGACACCACCGGCAAGACTTAGATTTTGCGCAGAACGGTGACTACTTTGCCCATGATTTGTGCATGGGTGCCATCGATGGGGGAGTATGCAGGGTTGTGAGGGATGAGCCACACGTGACCGTGCTCCTTGCGGAAGGTTTTTACGGTGGCTTCGTCATCGAGCAGTGCCGCGACGATGTCCCCGTTTTCGGCGTTTTGCTGTTCGCGTACCACCACGAAATCGCCGTCGCAGATGGCCGCGTCCACCATGGAATCCCCGTGGACTTCGAGCATGAAGAGATTACCCGTGCCGGTGAGCCGTTCCGGGAGCCTCATGACATCTTCGATGTGCTGCTGAGCGGTAATCGGAGTGCCTGCTGCAATCCTGCCCACAAGGGGCACGTCGCGCGACTCAAGAATGGATTCCTGATCGTTCGTGGATGTTGCCGCCGTGGGGAAGGGAAAAATCTGCGCTGCCTGTTGATGTATGGATTTGGGCGGAACGGATGGTGTTGTAGTGGGCTGATCCTCGACAAGCTCGATGGCACGGCCTTTTTTGGCGCCGATGCGGATATAGCCGCGGTCGGCAAGAACCTGCAGCTGATGCTTGACCGACGACGGGCTTTTCAACCCCACCAAATCACCGATTTCCCGGAATGACGGGGCATAGCCGTGTTTGGCGACATGGGAGCGAATGGCGTCCAGCACTTGGCGCTGGCGGTTGCTCAACGCCAATGATTGCTGGCTGTGCTCGTCATCATGCCTAGACGGGAATGCGATGGTGCCCACATCAAATCCTTTCGTTCTCCACTAGCATAACCGAGCCCGCGGGAAAAATCAAACAAATGTTCGACACGCCACTTGTCAACTTCGAATGTCCGTGTCATAATTAGAACACCTGTTCGATAGAACATATGTTCGAACGTATTGCGAGTGATCGCAGCGTAGCCGTATGGCGTCGCGGGTTGCAAGGCAGCTGGCACATGCGCATGGCTGGTATTGCAGATTAGACATGCGCATGAGGCATAACGCACGGGAAAGGTGGAGAGGTATGCGAGCTCAGGAGTATATGGGGATGCGTTCTGTTGGCTATCGCGCTGTCCATACGCGCCCAGGCGAGGGGGTTGGTGTGCTGCATCGACGTGGAACTGCGCGAGCGTCCGCGATCGCTGCAGCGAGCAGCCGGTCTGTGCTGTCGAAAGGTTTGATTGTCGCCTTGCTGGCGATTGCGGTGGTGTTCGGGTGGAGTATGCTAGAACCGCGGACTGCGGAATCGGCAACCCCGGTGCAAACCGTAACCTATCAAGTGCAGGCGGGGGATACCTTGTGGCAGTATGCGCAGGAGGTGACTCCTGCTGGCGGTGACGTGAACCAGAAGGTTGATGAAATCGTCAGACTCAACAACATGCAATCCACTGGTCTCAAACCGGGGGAATCAATTGTGGTGCCCATTGACTGACGATGGTCGGCTGGTTCGCGTTGATACCGGCCACTGGTTTACAAGTGGGAACGGCAAGTTGGGGCTGTCGACTATGGTTGGAGGTATGCATTGCCCGTTTTGCCAGAATCCTGAAACCAAGGTGGTCGACACCCGTATCAACGAGGACGGTCATTCCATTCGTCGTCGTCGTGAATGCCTCAAATGCGGCAGGCGTTTCACTACGGTGGAAACCACAATGCTTCTGGTACAGAAACGTTCGGGCAATGTGGAGCCGTTCGACCGCAACAAGGTGGTCAACGGTGTGCGCAAAGCCTGCCAGGGTAGGCCGATTGACGAGGATCAGCTCAAGATGCTCGGTCAGCGGGTTGAGGAAGATTTGCGGTCCCGCGGCCTGGCAACGGTCAAATCCGACGAGGTGGGCAAAGCGATTCTCAAACCGTTACGCGATTTGGATGAAGTCGCGTACATGAGATTCGCCAGCGTGTATCAGAACTTTGAAAACCTGCAGGACTTCCAGCATGCCATTGATGAGCTGAACGCCAGCAAAGCTAAGGAACTCAACGGCGTTCACTGACCATGTGTCGGTGATTGACATGGTTGATTTCGTGGAAGGCTCGCATCTCGCTGTTCTCAATCAGATGTGACATGTCGACATGCGATGACACAGACCCACATAAGAAACCGGTCAGGCACCCTAGGAACCTGACCGGTTGTGATATCAGCTGAATACAGCTATCTGAAACGCGCCTACGAACGCACTCGCATCAATAAAACGCGTCACGAGTGTCAGCGTTCAGTATCCTCTGCAGTGTTGCCGTCGGTGAGGACGCGCATACGAATCGTGCCTTCGATATGGCTCAGCGCGTCAATAGTCGCTTGGTCGGGGACTTCGGCGACATCGGTGACCACATATCCCAACTCACCTTCGGTGCCGAGGGACTGTGCAGAGATGTTGATGTTCTCCTCGCCGAGGATGTGGTTCATCTTGCCCAGCACGCCAGGCAGATTGGCGTGAAGATGCGCGATACGTGCGACGCCGCGGTTGTTGCCGAGGTTGAGCTGCGGGAAGTTCACGGACAGCGCTGCGGAACCCTTGAACCAGTAGTCTTCCAGACGCTGCGACACGAAATGGCCGATGGATTCCTGAGCTTCGAGCGTGGAGCCGCCGATATGCGGTGTCAGGATCATATTGTCCTCGTCAGCCAGCGGCGTGGTGAACGCATCGCCGCTCTTCTTAGGCTCGACCGGGAACACGTCAACGGCCGCCCCGGAGATATGCCCGGAATCCAGATGGCGCTTGAGCGCGTCCAAATCCGCAACAAAACCGCGAGACAGGTTGATGAAAATAGCGCCCTGCTTCATGTGGGAGAACTGTTCCTCGCCGAAGAAGCCAGTGTTCGACTTGCGCCCGTCCACATGCAGCGTCACGGCATCGGACTGCTCAAGGAGCTCATTGAGACTCGACATGCGCTTGGCGTTGCCCATCGCGAGCTTCTCCTCAAGATCATAGAACAGGACGCGCATGCCCATGGCCTCGGCGAGAACCGAAAGCTGGGAGCCGATATTGCCATAGCCGATGATGCCAAGCGTCTTGCCGCGCACTTCGTGGGAACCACTGGCGGACTTGTCCCACACACCGTGCTTCATATGGTGCGTGTGCGCGGGGATGCGGCGCATCAGGCAGATGATATCGCAGATGACCAGTTCCACCACGGAACGGGTATTCGAATACGGCGCGTTGAACACGGCGATGCCGCGCTTGCCCGCGTAGTCGAGATCGACCTGGTTGGTGCCGATGCAGAAGCAGCCGATCGCGGTCAGGTTGGGACGGGCGTCGATCACCTTGCGAGTGACATTCGTCTTGGAGCGAATGCCCAGCAGATCAACACCTTCGAGCGCGTCGATGAGCTCATCCTCGCTCAGAGCGCCCGTGAGCGTTTCCACTTCAAAACCGTGGTCTCGCAGCGATTGCGCCGCGAACGGATGAATATTCTCTAATAACAATGCTTTGGGCATACTACTACCTTAAATCATCAATTGATGTTCGTCATCCTCTGTCCGCACTATAAGCAGACGTTGTGTCGGACGGGTCATCGCCACGTACAAATCCGCAGCGGCAACAAGTCGTGAAGGTGCGGTCTGTTCAATCTCTCCGGGCTCGACGACAATGACCGCATCGAATTCCAAGCCTTTGACTTCCTCGGTGGTGCACACCATGACCTGTCGATCCCAACTGCTCTGCTCCGCAAGTCGCTTGTAGCGATCTTCAGGCAGTCCATCGCGCAACGTGTCGTCGACCGTCGATTGCATGGCGGGAAGCCGCTCGGGGGAGCAGATGACCGCGATGCGTCCGGTGCCGTCATCGCTGATGAATTCCTTGACCAGGCTGAGTGTGCGCGAGGCGACATCTGCGTTGAGCTCAGCATCGGTGTGCACAAGAACGCGCCGGACGGAATCATCCACATGCCGAACGGCCTTGACCGTCGAGACATACAGGCCCTCTCGCTGAGCGAACTCAGAGGCCAAGTCGGAGACTTCCTGCGGATTGCGGTAATCGATGGTCAATTCGTTGAGATCCCAATGATCAGGCCCGAACAGCCGATCCATGGTTTTCGCCCACGAGCGTGTGCCGCCGAGTGCAGAGGTTTGCGCGACATCTCCGACGATTGTGAACGAACGCGACGGACAGCGTCTGATGAGCATCCGCCAATCCATGGCGGTCAGTTCCTGCGCCTCATCGACGACGATATGCCCGTAAGTCCATTCTCGGTCGGCTGCCGCATGCTGGGCGATGAGTTCGTCGTCGCCGCCGTTGATATTGTCAAGCAGCATTTGCGAAGTGACGATACCTGTGCCGATGCCGGCCTGTGCGAGCGTATCGCGGGCGAACTGTTCCTCTTCGGCTCGCTTGGCGTCCTGCGTCGCCTGCCGTGCGGCTTGGCGGGGGTCGGGCCCGAGCAGCTCCAACGCCTCGTCGAGCAGAGGGATGTCGGAACGGGTCAGCGGCGAGCCTTTCGGCCTGGTAAGAATGCGGATATCGTTGTCCGTCAGCCATGGGGCATATGCGCGCAGCTGGTGCGGCTTGGCGAACATCTGATCGATCAGCCATTCGCCGGTCATCGGCAGCCACGCTTTGTTCAGGGTAATTCGGATCTGGTCGTTCATGCGCAACTGCGAGACGATGTCGGACAGTTCTGCCTGATTCGGCTGATAATCGAGTTGCTCGACGTACCGGTTGCGCAACGCGCTGAGCATGCTGCGCACGAAGGTTTCACGCGCCTTGTTGTGTGGCTGGCGTGTACGTTTCGCGTCGGCGATCGCCTGTTCAATATCCGTACGGAGCATGGGCACTTTGAAACCGTTGAGCGTAACGACAGGCAATCGTTGTGGAACGCGTTCACGCGCAGCAACTGCATGCTCGATCGCGTGGCGCATGCGATAATCGCCTTTCAGCATGGCGGCTCTCGCGTCATCCTCGTGTGTCGCGACGACACCGGGGATGAGGTCGGCGATGGTGCGGCTGACCACGCCGGTCTCGCCGAGCGAGGGGAGCACCTGATCGATGTAATGCAGGAAGCTTGTGCTCGGGCCGATGACCAGGACGCCGGAATTGGCGAGTCTGCGACGGTGCGTATACAGCAGATATGCGGCGCGATGCAGCGCGACAGCGGTTTTGCCGGTTCCCGGTCCGCCCTGAACAATGACCACACGGTCGAGCGGCGCGCGGATGATGCGATCCTGTTCCGCCTGAATGGTGGCGACGATATCGGTCATCTTGCCGGTACGCTTCGAGTTGAGCGACGCGAGTAGCGCGCCCTCGCCGGTCAGTGTGCCGGCGTCGGAGGCTTTACCGACCTGATCGGCGTGTACGTCGAGCACCTCGTCCTCAACCCCGACGACCTCGCGGAAATGAAGTGTGATATGGCGTCGCATGACGATATCGCCATGATGCGACGGGGTCGCCTCATAGAACGGTCGGGCGGCTTCGGCACGCCAATCGGTGAGAATAGGTTCATGGTCGGCGCTGGACAGGCCGATCCTGCCGATGTACCGGCGTTTGCCGTGCACGTCGTCAAGACGACCGAACACCAGACGATCCTCGACTGCGCGCAGCTGCATCAGCCGATCCTCGTACATGGTGGCGAAGGAATCACGTTCGGTGCGCTGGGTCGGCGAGCCGTGCGACCCCGCGGCACGTACTTTCGCCAGACGCTGCCGGGCTTGGTCACGCAGTGCGTCAAGCCGATTGTAGGCGCGGGTGACCGCCTGCTGTTCCTCGTGAAGCTGGGAGGAGTATGTCGTCATGCTGTTCCGTTTCTGCATTTCGGGTGCTGCAATTCAGGCATTCCAGTGTAGCGCGAGGCTTCTACGTTGTTCCTGCGTTGTTCCTGCGTTGTCCCCTGTTGTCGCTGATTCTCAGCTGGGCTTGATGTTGCTGGTGGGGCGGCGAACAGTCGGGTGCGTCGGATTGCTGATGTGCGGGTTTCGACATGGGGGTGTGCCGCCGCCGGTGCTGCGTTTCGTGGCTCCGCCTCTGGCGCGTGGGGGCGCGTCGAGCTGCGTTGTGTGAGTGAATCCCCACATGATGACGAGTTGGGACGCTTTGCTGGACAGATTGTGGGTGTATCTGCCCGGCGTGCGACTCTGCAATCGCACCGTGGGGAGGTGAAGCGCCTAGCTGGTTTCAATTAGTGGGTTATCTGCCTGCCGTGCGACTTGGCGGTCGCACGGTGGGGACATCGGCGCGGTTGAGGCGATCAGTTGGCGCGCTCTGCGTTATGCGCTTGCTGTGCGACCCGCATTATTTCCTTTCGCATGGCTGGTGACTTGCATTTAGAGATGGGCGATACAGGCGATTTTTTAGGGATAGTTCACCACAATAGCATCAATCCCTATCACAATCCGTAATATATGCAGGAAAAATGGTGATTGCATCACCATAGATATGGGATTGGTGTGGGAAAAGCTTGTCGGGCGACAATCTGAGCGCGATGGGGGCGAGCGGGGAATCGGCGGATTTTCGAGCGAAACGCCTGTGTCGAACCGGTTTTCGAATGATGACAACGGTTTGAGTGCGATATCGTGAGTTTTTTGTGTCGTGATGGGGAAAATTGGTGAATTGTGGGGTAGAGTGGTGAGTCAGCTGTGGCGACGCGAAACAACATGATCAAAAAGGAGGTGGGTCCAATGGCAGAACAGCGCGATGATGACAAGCCGGTGACCCCCTCCGAATCCCAGACTTCCGGCCAAATTCCGCCACTCGGCCAAACCTCGGCGACTCCACAGCCTTCATCGGACTGGCCTCAACCCACCACCCCAGCCAGCGCTATCAACGGTGTCGCTAATGGTGCCGCAGACGCGGCTGCAGCAAATGTTTCCAACGGTTATCCCGCGTCGCAAGTCCCGCCCGCCTTCCTTCAGCAACCCCAGCCGCAGACTGCTGCGCCGCAATCGCCAGCCGTGCAAATGCCGCCTGCCCAGCAGTCGTCTGCGTCGGCATATCAAGTTCAGGGCTATCAATCGATGACCCCTTATGCTGGCATGCCGCAGCAGTCCCAGACGGCTCAGCCATCCCAAGCCGTCCCACAGCCGCAGCAGGCCGCACCGCGGCAGTATGCCGCGACCCAGCAGTCCATGCCGCCCGCCCAGTTCCCGGCCTCCTATGCCCAGCAGCAGTCCCAGCAATACGTCGCCATGCCTCAAACCATGGCCGGCCAGCCGTTGATCCAGCAGCCGCAAGCTGTGTACCCGCAGCAGTCGCTAGGCACCATGCAAACGCAGCCGCAGGCGGCCCTGCCGCAGTCCGCCACCAGCCCCGTCTTCGTCTCCGCCCCCGCCCCCGCCCTCAACTCGGCTTCACCTGCCGCACCCATGCCCGCAGACAGCGGCGAAGTCATGCTTTTGGGCACGTACACCCCGAAAATCGACGCGAAAGGCCGTATGGCGCTCCCCGCGAAGTTCCGCACCCAGCTCGGCCCGGGCCTGATTATGGCCCGTGGTCAGGAACGCTGCGTGTACCTGTTCCCGCAGGCCGAATTCCGCCGTGTCGCCATGCAGATCCAGCACACGTCATTGGGTAACAAGGCCGCGCGCGAATATCTGCGTGTTCTGCTTTCCGGTGCCGTCGATCAGACCCCTGACAAGCAAGGCAGGGTGCTGGTGCCGCAAATGTTGCGCGATTACGCCAAGCTTGGCGGCGATATCGTCGTAATCGGCGTGGGCACGCGCGCAGAAATCTGGGATAAGAAGGCTTGGGAGCAGTATCTCGCCGACAACGAGCAGGGGTACTCCGATATCGCCGACGATGTGCTGCCGAGTGTGGAATGGTGATGACGCGATGACTGATTTCTCTCAAATCCACCAGCCGGTCTTGCTTGAGGAATGCGTAGGACTCGTCGCTCCGGCGCTTGAACGTCCCGACAGCATTGTCGTCGATTGCACCTTGGGCCTGGCTGGGCACGCGTGTGCGTTCCTCAAAGCAGCCCCCGAGGCCCGCCTGATTGGCATCGACCGTGACAGCGAGGCGTTGTCCCTTGCCACACAGCGGATGCATGAAGAAGGTTTGGATGACCGGTTCACCCCGGTGCATGCGGCATTCGACGAATTTGACCGGGTCCTTGACAATCTCGGCGTGCGTAGCGTGCAGGCTGTGTTTATGGATCTGGGTCTTTCCAGCTTGCAGATTGATGAGACGGACCGTGGTTTTTCCTACTCCCATGACGCCCCGCTCGACATGCGCATGGACGTGACGCAGAAGCTCACGGCAGCCCAGGTGCTTGCGCAATACGACGAGGGCGACCTGGTCCACATTTTCAAGACCTATGGCGAGGAGCGGTTCGCCCGGCAGATTGCCCATGCAATCGTGCAGGAACGTGGGGAGAAGCCATTGACGACGTCTGGCCAGCTCAACCGCCTTGTAGACCGCGTGGTTCCCAAGGCGCACCGCCCGGCCGGCAATCCGGCGAAGCGCGTGTTCCAGGCCTTGCGCATCGAAGTCAACGGCGAACTGGACAAACTCGCCCATACCCTGCCACAGGCCGCGAATCATCTGGCGGTCGGCGGCAGACTGGTTGTCGAGTCCTACCATTCGCTTGAGGACAAGACCGTCAAATCCTTTATGCGTCACGGTCTTGAAGCGGACGTGCCCGCGGGGCTGCCTGTCATTCCCGATGACGCGAAGCCGTTCTTCACCGCGCTGACCCGAGGCGCTGTCATGGCCGACGATCAGCAGATCGCTGAAAATCCGCGATCTGCGTCAGTACGGCTGCGTGCCGTCGAGCTGAATCGTGAACTGCCTCAACGGTGGCGTGAACGCTTCGAACAGATGGCGGTCGAAGGTGGTGGCCGTGACCGGCGTGCCTCGCGTGGCCGCACTGACGCCCATGGTCGCAATGACACACATGGCGATTTCACCCATTCGACCCGTGCAATCCACATGAAAGGCACCCGGCATGACCATGGATCGAGGAGGGGATGATGGCAGCTTCCGCCCGTAGAATCCGCTCACAGGCGTCTCCGGCCAGTCATCCCGAGCGTCAACAAGAGACGCGTCGGGCAGCCGCGCGCCCGGAGCTGCATGTAGTCAAAAGCGAGCAGGCCGACGTCGCGTCCTCGCAGAATCGTTTCCGCAGCTTCATCGAATGGACGCGCTCGCACACTGTTCCGGTGATCCAGGTGGGCATCGCTCTCGCGTTCCTTGGCGCGACTGCGGTGGGGTCGTTGACCTTGCGCACCCAAATGGCGGAGAACTCGTTCGAATCGCAGCAGACTGAGCAGCAGATCGAGAAACTCCAGCAGGACATCCAGACGGACCAGACAAAACTCGACTCATTACAGGCGTCCTTGCCACAGAAGGCCCAGGATATGGGTATGGTTCCGCAACAGGATTCCGTCACTATTGATTTGAACGGCTACCAACCTAGCGACGGGAGCAAATGACATGCGAAGAATCAGGCGTTTCTTCGATGCGCTTGGACAGTTCGGTACGCGCTGCCTGCTGGTTCTGGTGGCATTCGCCGTGTTGTCCGCGGCTTGCGTCGGCAAGTTGACGGTTCTGCAACTGGTCAATGACAAGGGACTTGCCGTGGCCGCCGAGGAGAATCGTACGAAAACGGTGACGGTTCAGGCCAACCGCGGCAAGATCGAGGACACGAACGGCACGGTGCTCGCACAGAGTGTCGAACGCTACAATGTCATCGGCGACCCGGTGCTTGCACAGTCGTTCAAGCCGACCGATTGCACGACGAACAACAAGGGCTATTGCCATTCCATCAACGGCAAACCGGTGGGAACGACCGGTGCGGCGGCCGTCGCGCGACTGCTGTCCAGCGTGATTGACGTGGATGCGAAAACTTTGGGAGCGAAGCTCAGCAGCAATCTGCGGTACGTGGTGCTGAAGAAGAATGTGTCCCCGGAAGTCAAACGAAAAATCGACAAGCTCAATATCGGCGGGTACGTGACCACGGAACTGTCCAGCATCCGAGAGTATTCCAACGGTGCGCTGCTGGGCTCGTTGCTCGGTGGTGTGGACGGCAGCGGCAAGGGCGTTAGCGGTATCGAATTGCTTGAGGACAAGACCCTGACCGGCACCAACGGCTCCAAAAAGTATCAGAGTGGCGGCGGCGGCCAGGTGATTCCGGGGACGCTGGTTGATTCGAAGGATGCCGTCAACGGTTCGGATGTCAAGCTCACCGTCGATTCCGATGTGGATTGGTATGTCAAGAAGGCGCTGACGGACGGCGTAAGCCAGTACCACGCACAGTGGGGTATCGCGGTCGTCCAGAACGTGCAGACAGGTGCGATCATTGCGCTTGATGATACCGACCAGATTGAGGCCGGCAGCACCGAAGCAATGCAAACCGCATCCCGTGCCGTCGCGCAGACTTTCGAGCCTGGCTCGATCGGCAAGGTGTTCGCAATGGCGGGCATGTTACAGCTTGGCTTGCACAAGATGACCGACCAATTCAGCGTGCCGAGCACCATCACCGTGGACGGTCAGGCATACAAGGATTCGCACGAGCATGCTACGACCAATTGGACGCTCGCCGGCATTCTGCAACAGTCCTCGAACGTCGGCATGATCATGGCTGCCGACCAGTACACCAGCGAGGAACGCTATGAGTTCCTGAAGAAATTCGGCATCGGTCAGGCCAGCGGATTGAATCTGCCGGGAGAGTCCAGCGGTTCGCTGACCAGCGCGAGCACCTGGGACGGCCGTACCCGCAACACCGTGCTGTTCGGCCAAGGCTACTCGACCAACGCCCTGCAGATCACAAACGCGATTGCGACCATAGCCAATAAGGGTGTGAAAAACCAGCAGTACATCATCAAATCCGTGACCGACGCCGATGGTCGGGCTACAACACCGAAACGCGGGGAAGCGACTAGGGTCATCGATGAATCCGTGGCGAGCCAGATGCTCAACGCCATGGAGTCGGTCGGTGAATACTACCAGGCGCAGGCCGGTATCAGCGGGTACCGTATCGCGGCGAAAACCGGCACCGCGCAGGTCGCCGGCTCCAACGGGGCACTCACGTCGATCATCGCCGACTGGGTAGGTGTGCTCCCCGCCGACAATCCGCGGTTCGTGGTCACTGTTATCCTCAAGGACCCGGAGGGCACCTATGGTGGTATGACGGCTGGTCCAATCTTCAAGACCATCGGTGAATTCCTTATGCAGAAGTATCAGGTGCCGGCATCCGCGCCGCGTACCGATGCTATCCCGGTGACGTGGTGACCGGCATGGTACGGCATTCGGTCTGCCCGACAGTACCGTGCAAACAACAGGGCATACCAACAGAAAGGGGCGTGTGATGAGCGTGGTGACTGAGGCCGTAGGACGGCGGATGACGCTGGGTGACATCTGCTCGCGTTACGGTTTCGAGCTCGTTCCCCAATTTGCTGGCAGTGTAACCATCACTTCAATCAGCAGCGATATCGATTCGATTATGCCTGGAGCGCTGTTCACCCCGTTGCAGGATGTGGATGCAGAGACCTTGCACATCGCTCATACTCGCGGCGCGTATGCTGCTATCGTTCCCCACACGAGCGAGCAGGTGGGCAGGCAGGCTGGATATCCGGTGATCATTGCGCAGCCGACGCCTGAACAAATCGGTGCCCTTGCGGCTTCAATCGCGGGGGAGCCGTCCCGCGCACTAGCGGTATTCGCGGTCGGCGGTCAGGACGGCGATGAGGTGCAGGCTACAGCCATCCGCCTCGCCACATTCCTGCATATGCTTGGCAATCCCGTCGGACAGGTCAACGCCGCCGGCTCATCATCGCTGGAACGGCAGCTCAACCTGTCCTATCCGCTTGACATCTACGATATTCAACACACGATGGCGGTATGCGCCGAAGACGGTGCAGCTGCAATCATCATTGCCCTTGAACCGGGTACCCTTGCGGATCACGCGCTCGAAGGTACCAGTGTTGATGTCGCCGGCAGCTGTGATGCGTTGACGCCCACCTTGCTCAAGACGACATTGGCTGATTGGACGCAGCGCTACGGCCTGTCCTTGGAAGGCAACAACCAGATGATTTATCAGCGTGACGCTGAAACCGATGAAATCGCCGCTGAAGCGGTTGATGGGTCGGCCGGCGTCGGCGATGCGTCGAGACTGAGCCTATCCATCGCGATGGTTATGGCCGCCGGCGTGCGCAAATCCAATATCCGCAACGCATTGCGCGTATCGAGCGAGATGCAGTGAATGGCAGTGGCGAGATATGGACACTGCACCGATATGTGGCAGTATGTATGGTTTTTCGAGGTCGGATGATTGGACAGCATTGCCATAGTCGGCGTGTCGTAGACGGACAATAAAGACATGGGCAGGGAACAACTTGTGCAGACGAGCAGGAAGGAACGAAAGATGACACAGGAAACGGGCATGATGCCGGTGACCCTTGAACAGATCGCCGACGCCGTGGACGGCAAGCTGGTGGTACCCAGCCAGGTGCAGGTGCCGCAGGGGCCGTTCGAACCCGCAGTGGTCAGCGATTCGCGTCAGGCGGGCGCCGGGTCGGTATTTGTGGCGATTCCCGGTGAGCATGTGGACGGCCATGATTTCGTGGGAAAAGCGGCCCAAAACGGTGCTGTGGCGGCCATCGTCGAGCATGTCGTGGACGCGCCGGTCGCCCAGATCCTTGTCCATGATTGCGTCGAGGCGTTGGGGCGTCTCGCAGCCTACAACCTTGCGGCCCGTCGCAAGGCGAAAGGCGATTTCACCATCGTGGGGATTACTGGTTCGGTAGGCAAAACCACCACCAAGGACCTGCTGCACGCTTTGCTGGAAGACATGGGACCGACCATTGCGCCGGTGGGATCGTTCAATAACGAGATCGGTCTGCCGCTGACCGCCCTCAAAGTCGGCAGGAACACCCGGTTCCTAGTCGCTGAAATGGGTGCGAACCATGTGGGGGAGATCGCGCACCTGACCACGATTGCTCCGCCTGACATCGCCGTTGTTCTCAAGGTCGGCGTGGCGCATCTCGGCGAATTCGGTTCGCCGGAGCGCATTGCACAGGCGAAAAGCGAAATCGTGCGCGGCCTGGTGCCCGATGGCACCGCCGTACTCAACGCGGGGGACGTGCATGTGGCCGCGATGCAGGCCATCGCCCCAGCCGATGTGCTGTGGTTCGGCATCGAGGACGTCCGGAAGGACGCTTCCACGCCGAAAATCACCGCACGTGACGTGACTCTTGACGATTTGGGCCATCCGTCCTTCACTCTGGTCGATGCAGACGGGCGCACCGCCCCGGTGACGCTGGGCATCACAGGTCGGCATAATGTGGTCAACGCGCTCGCCGCCGCGACGGTCGCACGCCGGTGTGGCATGCCGCTGGAACGCGTTGCTGAAGTGCTCGGCAGCGTGCGGCGCATCAGCGCGCATCGCATGGCCGTGTCCACCGTCCGTCGTGGGGAAGTCTCGTTCACTCTGATTGACGACTCCTTCAACGCGAACCCGGATTCCATGAAGGCCGGCCTCGACGGTCTGGCCGCATGGCATGCCAAGGAGACTGTGCAACCGTACCGCATCGGCGTGCTCGGGGCGATGCTCGAGCTGGGGGACAGCGAACGCGAACAGCACCGCGGCATCGGCGAATATGCATTGAGCCACGGCGTCGATGAGCTGATTGCGGTCGGCAGCGCCACAGACAAGCATTTCGACGCGCTCGCCGAAGCCATGTCCCAAGGTGCCCGCGAGTACCTTGAAACATCCGGCCGTGCCGACGTCCCGATACACTGGGTACATGACACAGCCGAGGCCGATCGCCTTGTTGTGGCCGCCGCGGCGCACCATCCGGACACGGTGGTGCTGCTCAAGGGGTCGCATGTTTCCGGGCTGAGCGCATTGGCTGAACGTTGGTCCGATAAGGCTCTGTGAGTCGCGCAGGAAGTGGAGTAGACAGTGATTTCGCTAATCATCGGCATCGTGGTTTCGCTGCTGGTCGTGTTCTTCGGCACTCCAGTGCTAATCAACATCGTGCACAAGCTGCATTACGGCCAGTACATCCGGCAGGACGGCCCGAAATCGCATCAGGTCAAACGCGGTACCCCCACCATGGGCGGGCTGATCATTGTTCTTGCCATTGTGCTCGGGTGGGGTGCTTCCGCGTTCTACCGCTTCTGCACGGGCGGCTCGGTGCCATCATGGTCCGCGGTGCTGGTGCTGTTCGCCATGGTGTCGATGGGCCTGCTCGGGTTCATTGATGATTTCGCCAAGGTCCGCAAGAAGCAGAACCTCGGTTTGTCGGTGCACGCCAAATTCATCGGCCAGTTCATCTTTGCGACCTGCTACGCGGTGCTCGCGCTGATCATCCCCACAAAATCAGGTTTCCCGAGCGCGCAGGCCGGTATGAGCTTCATCGAGAAGCCATTCTGGAACTTTGAATCCGCCGGAAAAGTCGGTGCGATGATCCTGTTCATCATCTGGGTGAACTTCCTCATGACGGCGTGGACGAACGCCGTGAACCTGACCGACGGTCTGGACGGCTTGGCATCCGGCTCATCGATGATTGCCTTCGCCGGGTATGCGATTATCGCCTACTGGGAGTGCTACCATCTCAAGGGTGCCGGTCATGAGGGGTATGCATATGCGGTATCCGACCCGCTTGACCTGTCCATCATCGCCGTATGCGCGGCGGTCGCATGCTTCGGTTTCCTGTGGTACAACTCCAATCCGGCCACAATCTTCATGGGCGACACCGGCTCCCTTGCGTTGGGTGGCCTGTTTTCCGCGCTGTCAATCGCCACGCACACGGAGTTCCTTGCGATTATTCTGGGTGGTCTGTTCGTGATTGAGGTCATGTCCGACGTCATCCAAGTCAGCTGTTTCAAACTCACCCACAAGCGCGTGTTCAAGATGGCCCCGATTCACCATCACTTCGAATTGCTCGGCTGGAGCGAGGGCAAGGTCGTCGTCCGCTTCTGGATGATCGAACTGCTGTTCACGTTGGTCGCCATCATGATCTTCTATGGCGATTGGGTGACCCGTTCCGGATTGTTGCTGTAGCCTACGTCCCGTAACCGGAAGGCGTTAGGGTCGTGTCGAAAACCTGCGGATTGCGCGCAAGCGCGGAAAAGAGATGACATGAACGACGAATTGAGCGGCGAGACAGGTAACGGCGGCGCATCGATCGCCGACAAGACGGTCCTGGTCGCGGGGCTTGGTGTATCCGGCCGCAGTATGGTCGAAGTCCTCAAAGGGCGTGCCAAGTCGGTGATCAGCGTGGACGAGCACAAGCCCGAAGCCGATCTGCATTCCTTCGACGATATCGATTGGGACCGTATCGATCTGGTGATGACCTCGCCGGTGTTCACACCGAGAACCCCGTTCATTCTTGAGGCGCAGCGCCGCGGCATCCCCGTATACTCCGAAGTCGAGCTCGCCTGGAGGCTACGGGTCGATTCCCGCCGTACCGGCAGCCCGGCGCCGTGGATCGGCATCACCGGTACTAACGGCAAAACTTCAACCACCGAAATGACGTCGGCCATGCTCACTGCGTGCGGGCTCACCGCGCCTGCGGTCGGCAACATCGGCAAAGCCGTCTCGCATGCCGCAGTCGATCCTGACAACGACGTGTTGTGCGTCGAATTAAGCTCGTTCCAGCTGCATTTCACGGATTCCTTGGCGCTGGAGTGCGCGGCCATCACGAATATCGCCGACGACCATCTTGACTGGCATGGTGGCATCGAAAACTATGCTGCGGATAAAAGCAAGGTCTTCCACCGGGCCCGCAAAGCGCTCGTCTACAATGCTGACGACGCTCGGGTGACCGCTTTGGCCCATGCCGCACAGACCGCGCCGGGTTGCCACAGGATTGGATTCACCCTCCATGCGCCCGAAGAGGGGCAGATCGGCGTGGACGAGGGGTGGATTGTCGACCGCAGCGGTGTCGCCGGAGCAGTGCCGGGTGTCGCGTACCGAGTGGCTAAAATCACCGAATTCAGTCATTTGTGTGAACCGGATGGCACGGTCTACCCGCATCTGCTCGCCGACGCGTTGACTGCCCTCGCGCTGGTGCTCGGAGCGGGAGCAGACCTTAATACGGCTTTGGACGCGCTGCGGTCCTTCGCTCCCGGTGGGCATCGCATCCAGAGGGTCGCGACAGCTCACGTGGAGGGCGGCGACATCCGCTTCGTCGACGATTCCAAGGCAACGAACGCGCATGCCGCGCATGCCTCTCTGTCCAGCTTCGCCCCGAAATCCGTGGTGTGGATTGCCGGCGGACTTGCCAAAGGCGCCCGGTTCGAGCAGTTGGTGCGCGACCAGGCCAAAACCATCAAGGCGGCCGTGATTATCGGCGTGGACCAGGAGCCGATGATTGACGCGTTCAAGACTTCAGCACCTGATATTCCTCTCACCCTCATCGACCCTGCCGACGCGTCCACGGTCATGCAGCGTGCCGTCGAGGCTGCGGGGGCGTATGCCAAGGCCGGTGACATCGTGCTCATGGCGCCTGCCTGCGCTTCCATGGACCAATTCCGTTCGTATGCGGACCGCGGCGACCAGTTCGCCCGCTCGGCGCAACAGTGGTCCGCACAACATCAGGTTGATGCGCATGGCGAGCACTGACCCCAAGCGACGCGGCGAACATAAGGGGCGCACAGCCCAGTCCACTGTGTTTCCCAGGCAGCGGCGGGATGACGCCCGCGGCGCTGAGGATTTCGACATTCTTGCCCCGACCGGGTCGCAACCCGCCCAGCGGGCGTCCCGGCGGCCGTCTCGCAAGCCGGCAGACAGTGCCAGCGCCGAGCCATACCGCGGTAAGACGGCAGTGACAGCGCGCAATCGGCGGGCCATCCCGTCCGGGACACCTAAGTCCAAAAGCGCTAAAGACCCACAGACGCGTCACCGCTTGTGGGAACAAGTCAAAGACAGTGTGCTTCCCAAGCGCATTATGGCGGTGGAAAAAACCACCGCGGCATGCAAGCCGGTCATCGACCCAAGCACCACCGGCGACGCCCACGGCATCCGTATGCTCAAAAGCCCCCTATGGTGCTACCACTGCTTTATCGGCGCGGTCATGTTCCTCACCTTCCTTGGCACGGTCATGGTCTTCTCCAGCTCGGTTATCAGCAATATCTCCAGCGGGAAAAGCCCGTGGTCGCAGGCGTTGACCCAAGGCAAATTCTGTCTGATCGGTCTGGTGCTCTGCTTCGGCGCGTCACGCTTGAAAGCTCTCGCCTACCGCAGGTGTTCCGGCGTGATTCTCATCATTGCATGGGGATTTCAGCTGCTGACCATGTCACCGCTGGGCGTCAACTATCAGGGCAACACCGGATGGGTCAACCTCGGCATATTCACCATGCAGCCAGCCGAGTTCATGAAACTCGCAGTATGCCTGTGGATGCCGCTCGGCGTGGTTATCGCCCAACAACGCAGCACCGATAAAGATCACCGGCCGTACGTCGTGCCAATCATCATGCTGATCATCTGCTGCGCGCTTGTTATGCTCGGCCGCGATATGGGCACCGATATGGTCATTCTCATCATCGGCTTGATCGCACTGCTGCTCGGCGGCATGCCGAAATCGTGGTTCGGCATCATGGGCGCCGTGGTCGCAGTACTCGCCGGAGTGCTGGTCATACAAAGCCCGAACCGTCTCGCTCGCGTGCTTTCGGCGTACACCTCGTGCGATACCACACAAATGCAAGGCACCTGCTATCAGAGCATCCACGCGAAATACGCGCTCGCATCAGGTGGTTTCGCCGGAGTCGGGCTGGGCAACTCCCGCGAGAAATGGAACTACTTGCCGGAAGCTCACAACGATTTTATTTTTGCGATCATCGGCGAAGAACTTGGCTTTGTCGGCGCAATCGTTATCATCATCATGTTCGTGCTGATCGGATGGTGCCTCGCATGCATCGCCCTGCAATCCAAGGACCGGTACACTTCGATTGCGTTGGTTTCCATCGCGGTGTGGATCGTCGGCCAGGCGATTATCAACATCATGGTCGTTATCGGCCTGTTGCCGGTGATGGGTGTGCCGATGCCGTTCGTGTCGGCGGGCGGCTCGTCATTGATCATGTGTCTGACAGCAGCAGGTGTGGCCATCAGCATGATGCGCCAGGAGACGCAGATTGCTTCGGCGACCAACCCGCTCAATTCCTAATGGTGCGACCATGCCCAGCGCCTGTGTGCGGATGCGGGAGCTTAATTTGCCCGGCTTCGACAAGCGAGCCTGTTGCGGCGGGCAAGCTGAGCGGTAGAGTAGTGAGGATGGCCGCGTGTGGTATCCGCGGCATCGAAACCAGTACTGTACAGGACCATAAGGCAACCCACGAGGTGAGCTGAAAGCATGACGAATATCGTATTGGCCGGCGGCGGTACCGCCGGACATGTGAACCCGCTGTTGTCCGTCGCGGACGCCATCCGGCGGATTGAACCCGATGCCGGACTGAGTGTCATCGGCACGGCGGTCGGACTTGAGCATGATCTCGTCCCGCAGGCCGGCTACGAGCTGGATACGGTGGAAAAAGTCCCGTTCCCGCGCCGCCCGAACAAGGACGCGCTCACCTTCCCGTGGCGGTGGAGCCGCGAAAAGCGCAAAGTGCGTGCGATTCTGGAGCGCCGAAAAGCGCAGGTAGTCGTCGGTTTCGGCGGGTACGCCTCCGCGCCCGTGTATTCTGTCGCCCACGCGATGGGCATCCCCGTGGTGATCCACGAACAAAACGCCCGAGCGGGCATGGCCAACAAGCTCGGCGCCAAATGGGCGTCCTTTATCGGCACGGCATACGAAAACACCGGCTTGAAGCCTGGCAAAGGAACCACGATTGAGCGGGTCGGCCTGCCGTTGCGCCCCGCCATCGCGCAGCTCGCTGCTCGCATCAGAACCGACTATCCTGCGGTGCGTGCGCAGGCTGCCGCACAGCTGGGCATTGACCCCGGTCGTCCGGTCGTCGTGATCACCGGTGGTTCGCTTGGCGCGTTGAGCCTCAACACGGCGGTCGCCGGTGCGGCAGCCGACCTGTTGAAGCGTGCGCAGGTCATCCATTTGACCGGTAAAGGCAAAATCGCGCAGGTCGAAGCTGACGTGACAGCCAAGGCCGGGGCGGACGCCTTGAACGACCTTGATCCGGCCCACGCCGGGCAGGGCGATTATCATGTCGCGCAATACTTGGAACGCATCGATTTGGCCTTCGCATGCGCTGATTTGGTGATTTGCCGGGCGGGGGCCGGCACGGTGTGCGAACTGACCGCGCTTGGACTGCCCGCAATCTACGTTCCGTTGCCGATCGGCAACGGCGAGCAGCGCTTCAACGCGCAGCCGGTTGTCGACGCGGACGGCGGCATGATGGTCAATGACAGCGATTTCACCGCTGCATGGGTGCGCGACCATATCGCCGGACTGCTGGATGATCCGCAACGTTTGCACGAGCTCGGCGACCACGCCTGGCAGTATGGCATACGTGACGCGGCCGACATCATGGCCCGGCACATCCTCAGCCTTGCAGCGGCGCGCAGGTAGGTCCGGGACACCGACAGTGTACAGGCCGCCACACCATCATCACGCATAATCATGCCATAATAGGGACAGCAACCAAGAGAAAGCGGTGCCTTCCATCATGAATACAGAGCCTATCGTGCTTGACCCGACTGTTGCGGCCTTCACTGAAGACCAGCACGTCAACGATTTGGGAACAACCCATTTCATCGGCATTGGGGGAGCGGGCATGAGTGTCCTCGCTGAAATGCTGCATGAGCAGGGCGTGAACGTCACCGGCTCGGACAGGGAGCGCAACGCGAAAACCGAACGGCTCGAAGCCCTCGGCATTCAGGTTGCGATCGGCCAGCGGGCGGACAATGTGCGTGGCGCGTCAACCGTGGTGTATTCCAGCGCCATCAAGCCGGACAATCCAGAGATCGTCGCCGCGGCGGCCCAAGGCTCGCATATCGTGCATCGCAGCGATATCCTCGCACTGCTCATGAACCATCATGATGCGGTCGCCGTAGCCGGTGCACACGGCAAAACCACCACCAGTTCGCTGCTGTCTCATATCCTCGTGCACGCAGGCACCGGTGACCTGGCTGATCCCAGTTACGCGATCGGCGGCACCATCCAAGGCCCCGACGGCCAGACCCTTGACGGCGGACATGCCGGCACCGGGCGCATCCTCGTCGCAGAAGCCGACGAGTCTGACGGCAGTTTCGCCAAATACCAGCCCGCCATCGCCATTATTACCAATGCCGAAGCGGATCATCTTGACCATTACGGCACGCCAGAGCGCTATTGTGAGGCCTTCGTCGCCTACGCATCGCACGCACGAGGGCATATCGTCATGACCGCCGACGACCCGGGTGCGCTCGACGTGCTGCGCGGCCTTGATGATTCGGTCATGCACCGCACGGTCATCTACACCACGCACAGTGCGCAGATGGTGCTCGATGCTGTAGCCCAGGCCGCAGGCGCCGCCATCGTCACCATCACCTCAGAAAGCGAGCAGGCCGGCGACGGTGAGGAACGGTTCACCATCGACATGCCCGCCGCGCTCACCGGAGAAGCGCACGCCATTCCAGTCAGCCTCAAGATTCCAGGCATCCATAACGCCCGCAACGCGACCGCCGCAATCATCGCCGCCACGCTGCTGGGCATGGACCCCGATGCCGCCGCGCAAGCCGCGGGAAGCTTCCTCGGCGCATCCCGCCGCTTCCAAGTGCGCGGATGTGAGAAGCAAGTCACCGTCGTGGACGATTACGCGCATCACCCCACCGAAATCACCGCTCTGCTCAACGCGGCGCGTCGGCGTTACCCGGATGCCGTCATCCGCGTACTGTTCCAGCCACATCTGTTCTCGCGTACCAAGTTCTTCGCACGCGAGTTCGCTGAGGCGTTGGCGCTCGCCGATGATGTGATTGTGACCGGTATTTACCCGGCACGAGAAAAGCAGGAGGATTTCCCGGATATTACCGCGCAGACCATCGTCGATGCCGCCAAGGGGATTGACCATGAGCCGGCGGACTGGATCCGTGCGGTCGACGACATGCATACCGCGGCGCTGATGATGGCGATGCGCGCGCATCACGGCGATGTGGTCTTCACCGTGGGGGCGGGCGATATCACCGCCATGGGACCGGTGCTGTTGCACGCGCTCGAGGCGCACCGCGAGAACTGCGGGGATTGATATGCCAGGACGCGTGGCACGAAGCGGGTCTGTCGGCGGGTCATCGCATGACGGGCGGCAACACACCGGGCGCGAACCGCGTTCTGTCGCAGGTCGTGTTCAACCCGGCGCTGGGCGTGCTGGATCCGGAGCCGATACCGCTGCATCGAGAAGGGTGACCGGGAACGCGGCAGCGAGGAGTATAGCATCAGGAAACGTCGCATCAGGAAACAAGATGCCGTCAGACAACGTGTCACGAGATGCCCGGATATCGTCGAGCGGTACTTTTCCGCGCGTCGCAAAGCAATCCCGGAGTGTGCCGGGTCCGACCATCCCTGGTATGTCATACGGCGGTGCCAGGGATGCGAACTCATCCAAGCCAGTGTCTCGCAGAGCGGCTTCCGGCCGTGCCGCCTCAGACCGCGGGTCGTCGGGTCGTTCTGTAGTATCCGGACGCGCTACCGTGCCTGAACGACGTCCATCGTCATCGGACAATGCAGGCGATGCCGGCAAATCCAGTAATGCAAGCAATGCCGCGGAGCCTGCCGCGAGCCGCCGCAAGCGGTCGTTGCGCGCGATTGTGTCCCGAAACAGGCGCAAGAACGCGGATTCGGATGCTGCCTCCAAGAAGGGCAGGACCACGAAACAAGGCCGTGTGGCGAGTTCGGCGAAGCGCAACAGGCTGAACAAATCCGCGGATGGCGGCGAACAGGGGAGTGGTTCTGATCTTGTAAGTCCAACGCGACGCGGAAGGAGAGTCTCCGTCGGCGGTGTGTCTGGCACTGGTACGTCCGGTACTGGTGTATCCGGAACTGGTGCGTCCAGAGCGACTGGATTCGTGGATGCCAGAGCGTTGCAAAGTGAGGACTTGGTCGCCAAAACGCTGAGAGAAAGCACCGGGCCGTTGGGTGTCGCCGCGCGGCCAAAAGTCGTGGATTTCAATGCGCGCGTCAAGGAACGTCGGCATGTCAACACGCTGATGGTCGTCAAACGCGTGGCAATCACCATGGTGTCCATAGCCGCTGTCGTGGGCGTCGTGTGGGCGCTGTTCTTCTCGCCGTTGCTGCGGCTTGACTCCGCGCAAATTACCGTGTCCGGGGCCAACGAATGGGTCAGTGGCAGCAAAGTGGAGTCCATCGCCTCGGCTCAGGCAGGGAAATCTTTGCTTCTGGTGTCGACCAATGACATCGAAACGCAGCTTGCTGCCATTCCTGGTGTCAGCAAGGCGACGGCGACGAAACAATACCCTCACGGCATGCAGGTCGCCATCAGCGCGCAGGAACCGGCCGCCATGCTGAAAACGCCCGACGGTTCGCTGACCGCGGTCGACGGCAAAGGGCGGGTGCTGAATTCAGTGAAAAACGCTTCGACCGACGGCATTCCGGTCATCGAAGTGAATGATGTAGCCAAAAGCCTGAAGAGCCGGTCCGTGGTGACTGCGGTGAAAGTCGTGGATTCACTGTCCGACGCGATGCGGGCGCGGGTGAGCAAAGTCACCGCGCAGACGCAGGATTCCGTCACCACCGAGCTGGACAATGGCAACTACACAATCATCTGGGGGAATGCCTCGCAGATGAAACTCAAGAAAGCCGTGGTCGATAAAATCATCAACGACCCGAATGTGATTGGGGACAAGCATTCAGTGGACGTCTCGGCGCCGCTGCGGCCGATGATTAAGTAGCCTGTTGGCTGCTTCGTGAGCTGGTGTGCAGGCGTGGGGACGACGGCCCCTTCGGGGCACCGGTGTGTCGGTGTGCGGTTGTGTGAGGCAGTGCGGGGTTGTGTGAGGATTGGCTCGCACAATCGCCGGGATGATGCGGCTAGAGCCGGTTCACATGGCGCGTAAGCGGTCATCTGTCACTGCTCGTCGACAATCGCCGCCGGGTGCCGCTTGCTGAACCGCAGGTAGTACAGCGCCGAGCAGATGAGGATCGACAGCAGTGAGCCGAGCGGTGCGGCGCATCCCATGGGGAACAGGTTGTCCGGCCACAGCAAGGATGCCGCATACGCCCCGGGGATGCGTACGAGCAGCACCGACGCAATATTGTGAGCGAACGTGTACAGGGATTTGCCGTAGGCGCTGAAGAACCCGCTGAAGCAGAAATGCACGCCCGCGAGGATACAGTCGATGGAATAACTGCTCAGGTATTGCGCGCCGTACTTGACCACCGCCTCGTCATCCGGGGAGAAGACACGCACCATGTCGGCACCCCACATTGGCTGGCGAGGCACATGAATGTGCCGTATATCATGCACATGGTGATGCCGTATCGCAGCGCCGTCTTGCTGCGCGAATGTTGCCGTGCGCCGGCGTTCTGCCCGGCGACCACCGACACGGTGGACAGCATTGCCGAGGGGACGAGGAAGAGGAAGGAGATGATTTTCTCGACGATGCCGACAGCGGCGGAGATTTCCAGGCCGCGCCCGTTGGCGATGGCGGTGATCACGATGAACGAGACCTGGATGCACAGCTTCTGCAGCGCGATTGGCGTGCCGATAGCCAGGATCTGCCGTGTGCCGGCCCAGTCGTAGACGAGGTCGGCTTTGCGCACGTGAATGCCGGTGTTCGCGAACTTGAGATAGGTGAGGGCGGCCGCCACCGAGAACGCTTGAGAGATGACCGTGGCGAGCGCGGCGCCTGCCGCTTGCATGTGTGCGCCGCCAATAAACGCGAGGTCGAGTTCCACGTTGAGCAGTCCGGCGAGGGCAACGAAATACATCGGGTGTCGGGAGTCGCCGAATCCGCGGAATATCGCGCTGATCACGTTGTATGCGACGATGAAGGGAGTGCCGAGGAAGCATATGGTCACGTAATCGTGTGCTTGGCTGAAGGCTTCCGGCGGTGTTGAGAGGAGGCGCAGCAGCGGGTCGGCGCATGCGACGAGGATGACGGCGGCGATGATGGCGACGAGGGCGAACAGTCGGATGGATTGCCCGATTTGGCGTTGCACCTTGTCCATGCGCTTGGCGCCGATCGCGTGGCTGATGGTCACGGTGATGCCCGTGGTCAAGCCGACGATGGTGACGGTCACCAAGTGCGTCATCTGGCTGCCCGTGGATACGGCGGACACGGAATCTGCGCCGTTGAATCTGCCGACAATCAGCAGGTCGACCAGCTCATAGCAGCTTTGCAGGAAGCAGGTGATGAGGTAGGGAATCGAAAAGCGCAGCATGGTGGGGATCAGCGGCCCGCGGGTCAGGTCCCCTTTGAGATTTCCTGTGGTCGAGCGTGCGCCGGTGGTTGCGGGAATCGCATTGTTTGCAGCGGTGTTGGTACCGGTCACGTCAGTCGCGGTATGCCGCGTCTCGTCAGCCTGTGCCATGGTTGCTCTCTCCTCGCGGTAGCCGCAGGTCGAGTGGCGTAATGGCATGCGGCCGGCGGGTTGAAATCGGATGATTCCATAGGTAACGCCGGCTGTAGACAGGGGAGAGTAGGGCGGCATTTATGACCACGCAGTTGACCAATCACCGTTCACGGTAAACAAAAAACGCCACCCCTTGCGGAATGGCGTTTGTTGTTCAGTGGAGCTGCGGGGAATTGAACCCCGGTCCGGTGACCGTACCCTCAGTCTTCTACGTGCGTAGTCTGCTGGCCGTGCGGCAGTTTTTCTGCCCCCATCGATGTCGCAGACAACTGATGGCGAGCATATCCGCAGAAAAAGTCCCCCAGCCACCCTGCGGTGCGATGGCCGGAGCAAGTCTCCTAAACGACGCTCAACATCTCCCCGAAGACGAGGGGGAGTGAACGGAGCGACTGCTCACTGGTTAATCCTGGCGCGAAGCTCAGGCAGCGAGAGCAAACTCAGTGCGGTTAGATTTAGCACTTATTGTTTCGCGGAGGGCATCACGAGTGGACTCCGCGTTCTCGGCACGCTTCCCTGCGACGAACAGGTCACCGTCGAAACCGATCAGCCCCTTTTTGAATTATCAAACCCCGGAATGGACCGGACTTTTCAGTATACGACATATTGTTGTGCGATTCAAATCGGCTGCAAGCCGAAGGTGTCGGTGATATACGAGGACGATGGCGGCTGATTATGTGTGAACTCGGAATCGAAGACGGAACGTCATATGGGACAGCGCCCGTGCGATTTCCGTCATGATTATCCTGCCATGATTGCGCAATTTGCAACCGTGTGGCAGCGCACGACGGAATCCGTGAAACCGAGCGGCGGATGCCTAGGAAGTGCTTGTGCAATCTTCCGCCATCATCCTGCGATAGAGTGACGGTATGAGAATCGTGTTACAGCGCGTAAGCGAAGCCAGCGTGGACGTGATCGACCCCGCTACGAACAGCGTCGACCCGACGTTCGAGAAGCAAACCATCAGCACAGGCTATGTGCTGCTTGTCGGGGTCGCGGATACGGACGGACAGAGGGAAATCGACTGGCTGGCGGGCAAAATCGCCAGACTGCGGGTGTTCGAGGATGCCGACGGGCGCATGAACGAGTCGATTACGCAGCATAACGGCGAAATCCTCTCTATTTCGCAGTTCACGTTGTACGGCAACATCCGCAAAGGCAACAGGCCGAGCTTCATCGCAGCCGGCGAACCTGAACACGCCAAACGAGTGTGGCTCGCCTTCAATGAAGCGTTGCGGGCGCAAGGACTCACCGTCAAAGAGGGCCGATTCGGCGCACACATGCGAGTGTCGTTGGTCAACGACGGGCCGGTAACGCTCGTGGTGGACACGGCGGAGGTGTTGGGGGAGTAGGGTGGCTGCGTGCGGAAACATGATGTGAGTGTAAGGTTGCGCGGTGCGGCTGACTGAAGTTGTCGTCGTGCCGCTCATCGCGGTATGGGCCTGTCACATCATAATAAAGTCAGGAATAGCATCCGCGCCGTTTCGCGGTGTGACGAGTTGTTCAGCGGGGTGGATCGCGGTCTTGCCGCCAATGATCATGGATATACTATTTATTGGGTCGTTTGCTGTGAAAGCCTGGGCGTTATTGGCATCTAGGTATGTACTCGCAGATGCTTCATTGAGGATTGTATTTCTTGCTTGCAAGAATCCAGAATTGAAATATGCCGGTGACGGCACTTCGGTGAACCGCATTCACGAAAGTGGATGCGGTTTTGCTTTATGCTAGCAAGAATCATATAATTACCGCATGTCTGTGAATCTGACAATGTTGTTTGATGAGCGAATATAGGGGGAAAGCATTTGTCTTGGGCATATACGTGTGCCGTGGGGGATGGGGCTTATTTTGTTGCTGACAATCATTCCATGAGAAGAAGCGGCGGGATGACACGCCGTCTTGATGCTGAATGATACTCGGCTAATACTTTGCAATACCTGGCTTTTTGTTCAATCGCATACGATTCGGGGCAATCGTAGGTTTTGCAATAAGAAATACAAGTAAGAAAAGCGTGTTATCATATTTTTCGTCAGAGAAACCTGACAAAGAACACAAGGCATGCAACGGGTGCATGCCTGCAAACTAATTGGAAGGGAAGCAATAATGCGTAAGCTTACTCTCGATGATCTGAATGCCGCCGCTACTGTTGGAGGACCGAACTCTTTGACTGAACGCACCGTGCTGGTGCCTGCAGGTGGAGAGGATGCCATTATCTCCCCGGCAAAGTATGCGGGCCCCACCTATGTGTTCGAAACTCGATTCGTTGATGGCGAACCGAAGAAGACGGTCCTTGTTGACAGCAAGAATTCACAGGCGAATCGTCTGGAATCGGTCATTACGGGCGCGCTGCGTGACAAGGCGGGTGTGCTTGGCAAGCTTCCGCACATTGTGGTGAACTATCCTGAGGCGGTAGGTAAGTCGGAGTTCTTCGACACCGAGCTTCCCCATCGCGCGTTTGACGCACATGTGCGTATCGGCGATGTAGAAGATAAAGACCGTTACATGGAAGCCCGTAATTCAAGCCTGGACAATCTGCGTCCGCTGTTTGAACTCTCCCCGGACACCGTGCTCTTCGGCGGTTGGGATTCGACGAGGAATAAGAATCAGCTTCGCATCCCATCCGTGTTCGTCGGTGAAATTTTCGGGGTCCTTGCAGATCAAAGCGATTACTACGCCAATGAAGTGCATCGTTCCGGTGCACGCGTCGACCCTGTTGCCGCAAGTGTGACTTTCAACAAGGCGGCACGAGACGAAATCGTGCGCGACAGCCTCGATCTGAGCGACAAAACCGCTAATAACTTCAAGAAAGACGGTAAGGGTTCCACCATCATCGTGGGCGCTATTCCTCCCACTGTGAGCAAGGATGCCCTCGATGGCGTGGCGACGAGCAAGATCGTGCGCATTCACGTGTTGAGCTTTGCAATTCTGCGATCCTTCCGTTTCGGTGGCAGCCGCGAAAGTGATGTCGCTATTCGAGCGTTGATTGCCGCAGCATTGCTGCGCGCAATGGCGGGATCCAACGCAGAGCTGAATCTCCGTGCGAACTGCATTTTGGACGAGGACTCCGAACCCGCAACTGAGCTTGACGAGCGTTTCGGCAAGAAAGAGGAGCTGGAGCCCCTCACTGTCGAGTCCGCCGAGGATTTGCTGCAGCAGGCGTATGAGCAGGCTCATCGTGTCGCGGGCATTGAATGGGATGGTCAAGCATTCCAGGTGCAGGGCAATTCGACTCTGTTCGCCTCGGGGTCTGATGAAGTGGCAGGCGAGTGAAAATGTCGTTTGTCATATCCGCCCGCTTCCTGATGGGGCTGTATCAGGGGCGTGATTCCAGCGGGGAGCCTGAGCGCTATCCCACTCCCGACAGGTTGTTCAAGGCCTTGCTATCAGTGGCGTGCCTGAATTTTGGCTACACAGGCAAGGATTGCCCCGAGAGTGAGGAGATTTCTGAATCCCTTCACTGGCTCGAAGGAAATCCTCCAGACAAGATGAGACTACCTTTTGCAATCCCCAGCGATGGGTATGGCGCAATCGCATACCGTGACAAGGGATTTCAAGAAAACGACAAAGTGAAGATGGCGAGTTCTCCTGCCATGAGCGCATATCGTTATCGGCCTGATGATGCGCTGGAATGGATTTGGCTGGACCCTCCGTCCGAGCGAGTCGCAGGGTGTCTTGAAAATCTGTGCGAAGAGATTCCTTATCTTGGGGAGTCATGTTCCAAGGTCCACGTCGTTGCACAAGTGTGCGAGACCAATACAGAGACGCCTGAACAGCGTTCCCGTACCTTCGTCAGGGATGATGCAACAGACTTGGGAGCATTGAACTCGCATATCTTCATCAATTGCCCGATTCGCGGACGCCTTGAAGAACTGTGTGGTAATTACAAAGAACTGAACTCGAAGAAGGTAAGCAAGAGGAAGGTAAACGAGCTCACTGTGAAGGAGACCAACCTTCTTGCCGAAATTCCTGAAGGGCGGTTCATCGGCTCTGCCGCATACCGCGGCGAGGGATTGGACATGCACGATGCGGCGACCGTGACGCCTCCGTGGGACCGAGCGATTCTGATGCCTGTCCGTGTGATTTCCTCGCCGGTCGAGTGGCAGCCTCGTCAGTCTCAAACGGTTCGATGGGCCGTTGCGATGCATCGTTTTCTTATCAGGAAGTGGGGCTTCGGTGCGCCTGCCACATTGACCGGTCGGTACATGAAGATTCCGGGCATTGCGCAACCCGCCAATAATGTGGCGATACATGTGCTGTCTGATTCCCTGGGGCAAGAGTTCTTGTCGAAACTCCTCCCATCGGTTCGCCACAATGTGCCGGCGTTCCTGATATTGATACCGCGGGAGATGTCTACAGAAGATTTTGCTGAACTCTGTGACATCTGTCAGCGATCGCAGGGCAGCTCGCTCTATTGTGGGCATGACCTAGAGACCTTGGTATTCAGGAAGGCGGATATTCTTGCCGACTCAACAATGTGGCAAGAACCCGCGGATGACCGTGTCCGTTATTGGAAGCCTGTGCCGTTCGCGATGGCTGAGACACGAGCCTTTACCGATCCACAAGGTACTCGCAAATGGCGTGTGCGGGAGTCGGTCGCTTTGTCAATCGCCCATGTGTGGCGGGATTCGTTCGGCACTCAATCTGAACGAACCGGGCATTGGGCGAAGGAACAGGGTTATTGGTCGGCAGCTGATGCTGTTCTTGATGATTCTTCGCCTGTGCAGATTATCGATGCGAGGCCCACGTTCCGCACACATATGGAGGATTATGCGCATCACGTGCAGGAATCGAATGTACTGCGTGGTTGCAATGCCCTCATCCAATTTAGTGAGGATTTCTCGAATGAATGCTGCGCGGCGGCAATAGGGCAGACGCGCCATCTAGGAGGAGGCCTTTTGGTGCCCGTGGATGTTCCCCGCGATCTCATTGCTCGTAACCAGGTGACTGGAAAGGAGGAGCCGATATGGCTGAGCTGACAGATAAAGAAAAGTTCGTAGGTGCATTCCATAAATTCATTGCCGCTGTCCATCGTGATGATTCCACAGGGCAGTCGCGCCAGCCTTACCAGTGGCAGATTAGCCTGATGCTGTATGTCGAAGATACTCATCGTTGGCCGGAGCGGATTGCTGCGCCAACGGCGTCTGGCAAGACGAGCGTCATCGATATCCACGTTTTTCTCAATGCGTTGGCAGGATTGGCGCAATGCGGGGATCATGATTTTTCATGGATTGATTCCGGCCTGTCCCGCATCCCGAGGCGTTTGGTGCTGACGGTCAACAGGCGGTCTTTGGTCGATGATCAGTATGAAGAAGCGCTTGCCTTGCACCGCCGAATCGTCGAGGAAGCGGATTCATGCGAAGACGAGGAGACGAAAGAGATTTTGCTCCTCGCTCGTAAAGGCTTGCTTGCTAGGTCTTCCTCGCAGATTTTCGCTGAAGATTCCAGTCTCGAAAAGCATGGAATGCAATATTCGATGCTGAATGTTGTGGAACTCCGTGGCGGTATGGGATCAAGCGGAGTTGACCGTAACTGGAGGTATTTCCCGCAAACCTGCGCAATCGTGTGTGCTACGCCGGACATGTTCGGCAGTCGTTTGCTGTTCCGTGGATACGGCACCAGCAGGATGATGCGTCCGTTGGAAGCCGGATTGTTCGCATACGACACTGTGCTTATTGCTGATGAAGCCCACTTGAGTCGTCAGCTCGTTGAAACCGCACGTCAAGTGTCACGTCTTGAGCATTTCGCGAAAAGCCCGATTTCGCAATTCGTGCCGGCGTTGCAAGTGGTCTCCACTACGGCAACTCAGGCAGAAGTTGCAGAAGACTCAACTGTCATCGGCGTAGAAGCTTCGGATTTCGAAATTGATAGAGCGCTGGCACGACGTCTGACCAACCCCAAGCCTACGATTGTGGATTATACTTCTTCGTCTCGTGCCGAGATGTTGACGAAAATTGCCGAGAGATGTTGTTCGCTCATTCAGAAGGCACAACATAGCGATGAGGCGGAAAGGGGGATCATCGGCTGCGTCGTCAACCGTGTTTCTGATGCAGTGACAGTTGGCAAACTGCTTCGGCAGCATCTGAAGCATGCGGGGATCGGCCGGCCGGTTGAAAGCTACCTTGGTCCGATGCGCGGTTTTGAGAAACAACGGGTTTCCGCCAAACTTAAGGAATGCTTCGATACTGATGCCTTCGACAATCCGCAGACACCGTGTTGCATCATCGGAACCCAGACGCTGGAAGTCGGTGTGGACGCAGACTTCTATGCACTTGTGACGGAACTTGCTCCTGCTGCTGCACTAGTGCAGCGCGCCGGACGAGTTAATCGCCAGGGAAAGCGACCATCAGGTCATGTCTATGTCTTTGGCCTCGATCCTGGTGTTGATGAGAAAACCCGGGCAAAGGAAGCCTCTCCCTACCTTCCCGAGGATTTGTCCAAGTGCGGTGAGTGGCTGAGGACGTTGCCGTTGATTGGATCATCTGATGATTCATCATCAGAGGTTTATGACATCAGCGCATGGGCGGTTCTATCGGACACCACGGCTCCGCCGTCTGAATCAAGCAGGCGTCTGCTGCTGCAGCGGCTGGAAATCACTGATGTTGAGAATCTGTCTCACACCGATGAAGATCTTGGCGCTGATGTGGCGATGGAAAGGCTGCAACAACAGCCGTCTGACATTAACCTGTGGCTCCGTGATGATTTGGATGATGACACCGAGACCAATGCGAGTGTCGTAGTCCGTCATCTACCTGTGGATGCGGATGCCGCCTGCATGGTTCTGGAAGCTGCTCCGCCGACTACGCTCGAACAATTCCCGGTTCGTTCCTTGTCCCAGCTGTTTGCCAAGAAGGACAGCATAGCGGCGTATCTTGATGACAACGACTCTTCTGCTCAGACTCAACGCCGTGCGTTCCTGTTTAATGCACAGCGCGATGAGGGGAGCAGGACGGTTTGCGTAAAGGATTCCGATTCCTTCAGAGCCGCCTTTGCCCCTGGAACAATCGTTATCGTCGATGATGATGTGCCATTGTTCGATTCGCAAGCCCATGTGTTCGACCCCTCGTCTGAGTTCAAAGACACAGAAGTCGATGTGCTCAATTCCACCGATTCAGCGGAATACGTTGTGAAACTGGACGGAAACAGCAGTGTCGCCAGAGAGGTGCAGGAGTATTTCGAGACTGCGGTGCAGACGGAGAACGAAACTGCGGACGCTGGATTGGAAGAGAAGGATGTACTCGCTGATATTCTTCACGCGACGAGTTTGCATCTTGATTCCGATGTGTCGGCTGATGGTAAGCGGTTGCGTCTTGATGGCGTCTTCTCAGACGACGAAGGATCCATGCTATGGGTCGTCTTGTCGGATTCCGAAGTGTTGTCTCAGACATTCCAGATCCAGGAAATCGCCGTTCAAAATAAGACTGTGCGGTTGCAAGGTCCAGAAGGTCATGAAGGTCACGTCTCGCTTCGCGCAAAATGCCTGGCATTGCAGGTTGGCTTGCCAGATGTTTTCGCGGGCATCGAGCAAGAAGCGGGGCTGTATCACGATGAAGGCAAGAAGGATTCTCGCTTCCAGACGCTGCTCCGACATGGTCGTTCCCGTGGCGAATCTGAGGAATATTGGGCAAAAAGCAGATTCTCCGGTCGGCAGTTTGAAATCCGTTATCGCACGGAAGCGCAGTTGCGAGGCTGGAGGCACGAACAGCGTTCAGTTGCGGAGTACCTTGCAATCGAATTCGGCGAGCCCGATGACGGTTTCGTGGAATTGAATCCTGAGAATTCTCAGCGTTTGCTCAGTGCGCGGCTTATCGGCACATCTCATGGACACGGCAGGTCGAGCTTCGCCCATACTGAGAAATTCCTGATTCCCAATGCAGCCGATGCCGACCCTGCGGTAATTGCCTGGTCGAAGCGGTTGTTCGATGAGGGTGAATGGGAGACCCTGATCCAGATCACGAATGAGACCTTCGGCTTCTGGGGCTCTGCCTATCTGGAAGCATTGCTTCGAGCTGCGGACATCACTGTTTCCATGGAGGGACGTTAAGATGAGTATCACTGTTCCGGTAGATGTGCATGATGCGTTCTCGCATTTGTTCCTCGTCGGGCTCGCCTCGATTGTTGAGGAAGAGATGCCCGGCACCTATTGCGCTTTGCGGTGGGAGGGGTCGGGCACGAGTGCGACCGTGATGTTCTCCTCTCCGATGGAGCTTGATGATGTGACTGCATGCGTGCACTCACATGTGGCGAAATATAATGACCTTCTCGCCATGACATCCGACGGCGAATACGACGGAGGCACTCCACATGCAACGATGTCGCCAAGACTGAGCAATATCGTGGAGCCTTCTGGCTGGAGAGCATTGCAACATGATCGCCAGAACGCCATTGACGCGTTGGATTCAATGGGGGAATGCCGGTATTTCGGCGCTTTGGGTCAGCCTTCGTACTGGTCTGGACGTGTGAGTGGATCATCCCACGCACTTCAAGCGGATTATGGTGCCTCCCGATGGGAGATGGTTGCGCGGAACAGGGGGCAAGAGTTTATATCAGGGCGCTTGCGGAAGCTGGCGCAAATCGCCTCCGACTTTTCCTCGGAAAGGATCTGGGCTGGAATCAGCGGTGAAGTCGAAACGGACGAGTGCGGCAAGAACAAATCCGACAGTCGAACCGCCACCGGATTGCATGCTCCCTCCCTTACTGATAACGTTCGTGCTTGGTGTGCGTTGATTGGAGTGTCTGCGTTTCCGGTTATCCCCAGCGTTTCTGATTCGAGGGACTCCACTGCTGCGATGTTCCAGATTTCGAGGAAGGGATCCTACGCAGTGCTTCCGGTTTTCACGGGAGAATGGACCCTCTCGCGATTCCGCTCGGTTGCTCGCAGTGCTGCGCTGCTGCAGGCAGGCGCATCTGTAGTGCTGGCTGAGGGTGATTCTGAGTTCACTGTGCATGATGATTGGCTGGCTGAGCGCAACGTGATTGCCTGTGCGATATTTCGACAATTTGTCTCAGACAATAAAAGCGCTCCAGAACGTTGGCTGGAACGCGGCACGTTCACTCCGGTTCGAGGGACGAGCCGGTAACTCATTGCAAAGAGCCTGAAGAAGGTGGGTCATGCCTATGCATGACCTACCTATGAAAGGCCTAGAAGAGAGAGAAGAGAATCATGGATGATGACCCGCTGCCTATCAGTCTCATCGCGGATTTTGTGTTCTGCCCGAGACGAGCATGGCTTGAAATGCAAGGTGAACGAGTGGAATCCGCGCAGATCCAGCAGGGAACCAATGATCATGCCGTTGCTGATCGCTTCACAGGGGTTGATGATGCGGGTCTTTTCCATGCGATCGATATTCGAGCGAATCAGTGGAATCTATCCGGTCGTCTTGACGCGGTCCAGCTCACGGAGGATGGCGCCATTATCCGTGAATACAAAGCTACGCCTGTCAAGCGAGAGATGCGAGTGACTGACGCGATGCGCATCCAGCTCGCCTTGCAAGCGATGTGTTTGCAAGAGATGGGATACAAAATCGTGGGAACGCAGATTTTCTTTACTTCCCACCATCGGCGTGTAGATGTGGAACTGACGTCCGATGATTTTCATGATGCAGAATGTGCAATAAAGGGAACGCGGGCGCTCGCCAATTCTGACGTGGCGCCGGAACCATTCGAAGACAGCCCACGATGCATGTATTGCTCTCACGTTGGTATTTGCCTTCCCGATGAACGCAAGTCAGAACCAGTGAATCGTCGGATCGTTGTCAAATCTCCCGATTGTCAGGTGACGCACATTGCTACACCCGGCGCAAAGCTGTATATCCACTCAGGTCGGATGATCGCGAGCAAAGCGGGGGAGGAGATTGCCTCCATCCCCATCGAAACAATCTCCGCACTTGAGGTGCATGGCAATTGTGATTTGTCAAGTGCCTTGATACGTGAACTGCTGTGGAGAAACGTCCCAATACTGTGGTGCAGCGGTACCGGTAGGTTCTACGGTTGGGCTCAATCCTCCTACGGGCCTAATGGCCAGGTCCGAGTGCGGCAGCATGTGGCTTCAGAAACAGGCCGTCTTGGTCTGGCCAGGGAATTCATCGCAACAAAAATTCACAACCAGCGAATTTTGCTGCGACGTTCGGACAACACCAACGAGGTGCTGCCAAGGCTGAAAGAGCTGGAGAAAACAGTCAAGAACGTGAATCTGTGGCAAGATGTGCTGGGATTGGAAGGCGAAGCGGCGTCCTTGTATTTTTCGCAATTCTCCCAACTCATCAAGCCTGATAAACGAGAACAATGGCAATGGCAGGGCAGAGCGAGGAGGCCGGCTCCAGACGCGCTTAATTCGATGCTGGATTATACTTATGCACTGCTGCTTGCCGATTGTGTGAAGGCAATCATTGCCTGTGGCTTGGATCCTCATGCGGGCTTCATTCACAGCAGTAAGCGCAACAAGCCTGCGCTGGCACTTGATTTGATGGAGGAGTTCAGAGCGCCTATCGCCGATTCGGTGGTACAGACGGTGGTGAATAACGGAGAGGTCAAGCCATCCGGATTTACGGAGATCCTTGGTTCGGTGCGAATGGATGACTGTACGCGCAAATCTTTGATCGGTGCATATGAACGGCGAATGGAGACACAAATCGTCCATCCCGTCTTCGGGTATAAAGCGAGTTGGCGCCGCGTCGTCGAGATTCAAGCGCGAATGATCCTTGGCTATTTGGATGGTACACAGTCCGAATATCACGGGATGAGAGTCAGGTGACATGATGAGCGACGAAAAGCGTGCGTATCTGCTTGCCTATGATGTGTGCAATGACAAACGTCGTGCTCATATTGCGAAGTATTTGCAAAGCTATGGTGAGAGGATCCAATACAGCTTGTTTTATTTTGAAATTCGTCCCGCCCGTCTTCTCCAAATCAGAAAGAGAGTGGAGAGCGAAATGGACTGCAGGGAGGATTCCGTGCTCGTGGTGAACCTGGGGAGGGTAGAACAGGCAGATGATGCAATGGAATTTGTAGGAAGGCGTTCGCTTCGCGACGTGGAAATACCTACTGTTATTTGAATCATCTGAGATTGCTTTTGCCTTGAAAGGAAGGGCTCTGGGGCGGCCTGATTGCTGTAACGGTCCATGTTGCTTCGCTAAAGCACGTTTTGACCTTGAGCAGGATGCTCGCGTTGTTTGAAAATTGAAGAGTGATGGCAATTTATTCCTAGCGAGAGCTGAATCGCCTGGTATTTTCTCGAGGAGCGCTCGCAGTGAGGTTTCTTGGTGCGAGCGCTCCATTTTCGATGTCCTTTTCTGCGTTCGTGATTCATGTTGTTCACGAGAAAGAATGGATGCGCCGGAGCGCTCGCAACTTTCGGCGTTCGCCTTGCTAATAGTTCGTGTTACACTGTGGCTATTGTCGGGATTCATTTCCCGGCACTTCATTGAGGGTACCTGATCGTCGAGTATTCGGCGGTCGGCGTCATATTGTCGGGATTCATTTCCCGGCACTTCATTGAGGGCTCACAAAATGGGAAAAACGCTCGCTTGGCATGTCATTGTCGGGATTCATTTCCCGGCACTTCATTGAGGGGGCGTGTATCACGCCGTCGCCAACGCCGACTGCACGATTGTCGGGATTCATTTCCCGGCACTTCATTGAGGGTCGTCCGGAGTCTTGGATTCTGTCTGGATGCGGTCCAATTGTCGGGATTCATTTCCCGGCACTTCATTGAGGGGTGTGGTCCGGCTCGGAATGGACGAATGTTGGCTCGATTGTCGGGATTCATTTCCCGGCACTTCATTGAGGGGTTGTGCTATCGGTCGCTGAATAATGGGTTTCCCGCATTGTCGGGATTCATTTCCCGGCACTTCATTGAGGGTTGACCTGCAGGGCGAGGCGCTCCTTGATGCGGAACATTGTCGGGATTCATTTCCCGGCACTTCATTGAGGGAACGCTGGCGATGGCGACCCAACCGGCGACGTCTGGATTGTCGGGATTCATTTCCCGGCACTTCATTGAGGGCCAACGCAAGTATGGGCTTCGGCAGACCGGCTTGCATTGTCGGGATTCATTTCCCGGCACTTCATTGAGGGTGACCGTGCTCGCGGTGTCATTGAGCGCCGCTTGCAGATTGTCGGGATTCATTTCCCGGCACTTCATTGAGGGTCGACGGTCGGCACCATCAACCAGTAAAACACACAGGCATTGTCGGGATTCATTTCCCGGCACTTCATTGAGGGGACAACAACCAGTTCGGTTTCGGCAACAACGGTTTCATTGTCGGGATTCATTTCCCGGCACTTCATTGAGGGGGCGACCCCGACGGCCTGGGCGACTTGAAGCGCCAATTGTCGGGATTCATTTCCCGGCACTTCATTGAGGGGGCGACCCCGACGGCCTGGGCGACTTGAAGCGCCAATTGTCGGGATTCATTTCCCGGCACTTCATTGAGGGTGGTTGATGTTGCGCGTGCGGGTGGTGTCGGCGGTGATTGTCGGGATTCATTTCCCGGCACTTCATTGAGGGATTCCCGAGGTTGCGCCACAGACCGATTATTCCACATTGCCGGGATTCATTTCCCGGCACTTCATTGAGGGAGTTGGGCGCTATCGACTTGCCGGACGTGGAGGACATTGCCGGGATTCATTTCCCGGCACTTCATTGAGGGTCGTCCGGCTCACGGTTGGACACCTTGATCCCGGCATTGCCGGGATTCATTTCCCGGCACTTCATTGAGGGTTCTCCTGCACCCCCGCATCCTCAGCCATCGCAATGATTGCCGGGATTCATTTCCCGGCACTTCATTGAGGGGAGGAATCCATTGCGGATCTGGCCAGCACAATCCTCATTGCCGGGATTCATTTCCCGGCACTTCATTGAGGGGTGAGCGGCGTCAGACCACATGAGACAGTCGGAGATTGCCGGGATTCATTTCCCGGCACTTCATTGAGGGTAACTGGTCATCGGATCATCCCCACAAGCGTGGGGAATTGCCGGGATTCATTTCCCGGCACTTCATTGAGGGCAAATACCCAAGCCCGCCATACTGGTGACGGCACCTGTTGCCGGGATTCATCTCCCGGCACTTCATTGAGGGCTTAGCAGCGTGACGCCAAGCGAAATCATTCGCGCGTTGCCGGGATTCATCTCCCGGCACTTCATTGAGGGAGTGGCTTGCCGCATCTTACGCAACACTGCCGGTATTGCCGGGATTCATCTCCCGGCACTTCATTGAGGGCGTCACCACCTTGGGTTTTGAGGCTTACGCCAACGCATTGCCGGGATTCATCTCCTGGCACTTCATTGAGGGCGTCGGGATGACATTCTGCGCCACAGTTTTCACGCTCATTGCCGGGATTCATTTCCCGGCACTTCATTGAGGGCGGCTGCGCAAGGACATCGAGAATCACCTGATCCCATTGCCGGGATTCGTTTCCCGGCACTTCATTGAAGATCATACCGATAAACATGCAGTCCTAGGCGAGTACTATCACCAGAATTCATTACAACCTCTTTCATCACACCCGTCTCTGGCTTTATTACGTCTTACCTCTCACCCTCACCGCACCACCACCGCACCACCATCTCACCACCATTCCGGCATCAACCTTCCAACCGCAGTAATCCAAGACGGCTCGTTCCCGTTGTGACAGTTTAGCGATTGCATCATTGGGCACCACAATATGTTTGCCATTGTCGTGCAGCTGCGCGTTTTTCCATGGCAATCCAGCGGTACCGTCGGCCGAGTTCATCCCAGTTGCCAGGCTTATCGCGCCAGTCCGATAGTTCATCTCAATCTTGTCAGCGGGATAATCCACTCCGGAATCGTCATGATTCGGAAGAATCCCCATGCCGCTGACTACCATGCCGATGGGCAAATCTGTGGCATCAACAAAACCGGTGACCGCACGCAGTCGCGGATTGAATACACGTCATCTGGCACGTGTACAACGGTACAGTCCGTTCTCTTCCACAAGATCCCCGGACCACAGCAATACGTTCATGGCATCCGCAACACAGGTGCCAGACAACATGGTGAATATTCCACGTGCATACTGTTCGACGCCCGTCAACCAATGTTCGGTGCGTTCCCGGGCATGTCGTGGCGTCACGTCGTATGTTCCGCCGTATCCATCGTCAATGCACGTCGCCTGGATCTGGAACCGAAGGCTGGGTTGCAGCGTTCTCGTCCAACGCGATTGCTCAGCCTCGTGGGGGAGTGGCACAATCCCCAGGTCATCGGCCATCGCCCGAAGCAGGTCAACGGACATGATGATGCCCGTCCAACGCCGCAAGCAAATCCTGAACCGCGTCAACAGACCCAAGCCTTCCGCTCAGCGCCTGCGCATGTTTCGCATCCTGCGCTGCATTGGTCCGCACAGCCAACTGATACTGCAGCCAGACGTTCGCACCGCAGAGTCCCTTGGCGGTGGCACGGAATGCGGCGAGATGTGCAAGTGATTTGAGGGGAACGGCATCGGCAAACGTGAACCCCAAATCGTTCAGTTCGTCCACAACCTGCAGGGAGTTAAGCGGTTCGGAGGGAGGGATTTTCACGCAATGCTGCACAGCACGATGCTCCGCCGGGAGCGTGACCAGTTGCTCGGAGGGAACAAGCAGCATGCTGTCCCACACATCCGGGCAATCAATGAGAGATTCGCGTAGGCGCCTACCGGGAAGATAAGCGTCTTCTTGCTGTCTTGCCTTGTCGGCGAAAACAGCAAAGCCTCGTTGACCATGTCCGGTGTTCCCTCAAACACGACAATCGAGGACGGGCACTGGTCAATCGCTGCGGCCACTGACCTTGAACCGAATGCTCCTGGCTCGTATCAATCCGGTATGTGGGCGTGCCATCGAACGCAAACGACCATGCGTTTGTGACTTGCATGACGATATTTGAATCCACCGCGAACAACGAGGTCACAGCGCGGCAGCGTGCGAGCAAAGTTGCAAACGGTTGCAACGAGACCCCTCCTGCATGGAGTTAACGCCGGGTGTCTCCAGATTATATACGAGCGCATCGGGCAGGGAACGCTGCCCGTATCCAACTGTTTCATGCCGGGGATTTTGCTTCCATGGCGCCGAAGAAGATGCGGAGATTCACCCCAGTACCGGGTATATCCCATGGAGTGACGCTAAGCAGGCTTGTGCCAACGCGGAAGAATCTTATCGGGGCGATATCCCCGATACAGATTGTGCCAGAGTAAGGGGCCACAAGGGCGGTAGCTGTCATTCTGAGCTCCCCGTCAGTCTGAGCTCCCGTCATTCTAGGTTGCCTATATCGGGGCGATGACAGTATCTCGTATATCAGTTGTATCGAAGAGCGAGTATTTCCCCTATCTGTAGTACCCTGCGAACAATATCTCCACTATTTGTGTTCGTGCGTGCCCGGTACCGCGAGTATGATCCGCGGAATATCACCAGTCGTACTTGCGGTATCGCTAGTCGTCGAACCCTGATAAGCGAGATGGTCTCCGGCAGGTACTACAGATACCGCAGATACCCGCAGATCGGCGTGCGGTGTTCCGGTGTCGCGACGCCAGTGCCCCATCGTAAGCTGCGTCTGCCGCGATCTTACCTGGTTGCCTGCCATGTCCAGTCGTCTCGGCAGGGCCCGGGCAGACGATTATCGTAACAGCGTATGTCTGGAGTTTTTGCCTACGGGACAGGCAGATGGAACCATTGGCCGGTGTGATACACCCCACACTGCTGGCTCCAATTTCCCGTTGAAAAGTCTTGAAGTGTTGTGCTGCCATTGTGATAATGAACCTGCATTCAGCGTTTCTGCGTATCGCCGGGACGCGACTCGTGCAAGATTTGTCTCATACCGAATACAGAAAGAGAGGCATTATGGCCAAAACGACTGTTTCCGAATCTGTCGTGAGTACCGGAATCAACGAGAATCTTCCCATTCTTGATGACACGACCACCTCCCGCGTAGTGGTGAACAACCCGTTGTTGCGACACGTGTTCTTTACGTTCGGTGAAGGGCAGGTGCTCACTGATCACGCGTCAGCGCGCGCGGTGATCGTCAATATTCTTGAAGGCAAGTTCGATTTCACGGTCGGAGGGACAAGGAATATCGTCTCAGCGGGCGACGTGATTTATCTGGCGCCGGGGGAGAGGCATGCGTTGACGGCATTGGAGCCGAGCCGTATGTCGTTAACGCTGATTGACGTGGAATCGATGTGTCAGACGCAAGAGGGCGATGCTTGCAATGCGCAACCGGATTCGTGTGACCCGTCTCACCGGGGTCATCATGGAAGCTGCGGATGCCATGGACATGGGAGTCGGCACGGCGAACATCTTCAAGAACAGGAAGATTCGCAACTCGAACAGCAGGATGGTGATCGGTGATCGCTTTGGGCATGTCCAACAAGCCAAATACTTCGGGCACTCCTTCAGGCGAGCAGAGCGTCCTCGGCTTGCGGAATGCCCGGATAACGCAAAGTGTCCACGGACAGCGTTCCGGCCCCGAGGAACAGCGCCTGCAGGGGCACTGGTTGCTCGCCAAGATGGGCAAACGCGTGCTGCGCCCCGGTGGCATCGAGCTGACTTGTGCCATGCTTGATGCCGTTGGCGTGAATGCTGACGATGACATTGTAGAATTCGGCCCCGGAGTAGGCAAGACCGCAGCGTTACTGCTCGCAGTGAATCCCCGCAGTTATACGGGTGTCGATCCGAATCCGGAAGGTGAAACGGCGATGGGTGAGATCGTCGGTGAACACCGTCAAGCGAGAATGGTCAAGGCGGATGCTGCGCGTACCGGTCTGCCGGATGCGTCTGCGAGCCTTGTCATTGGTGAGGCCATGCTGACCATGCTCCCACTTGAACGCAAGCGTGCCGTAGTGCGTGAAGCCGCGAGAATCCTCAAACCCGGGTGTCGCTATGCGATCCATGAGATGGGATTGAAACCGGAAGATGCCGACCGGCAATTGCGCAATGACCTGGAACGTGGAATCTCGCGGGCGATTCATGTCGGGGCAAGACCGTTGACGCTCCCCGAATGGGTGGACATGCTCGACGGCGAAGGATTTGACGTCACCGCCACACTGGAACGTCCGATGCACCTACTGGAGCCCGCCCGCATCGTCAGTGACGAGGGATTCGGCGGCGCGATGCGGTTCGCCAGCAATATGATACGCAATTCGGCGGGTAGAAAGCGGGTTCTTGCTATGCGCAAGGTGTTTTGCCGGTACGATGCGAACCTGTGCGCGTATGCGATTGTCGCCGTGAAGAGGGCGTAAGACGGAAGGACAGTAATTCGCTGATGGTCGGATGATGACTTGCCGGGTGATGCCGGTCGCATATCTCTCTTCAGCTGACATGTAGCTGATTGCGGGGAGTGCGGTCAAGCAGGATTCGCGAACTGGACATGGACAGCCCGGGTAGTGCTCTTGGATAGGGCATTGCTCGGGCTGTCTTCATGCGGCACGGTTGCTGCGGATGGTCTTCCGCGCTCCCGCCATCGCGAGACTGGACATTCTGACCGGTCTGGTCGAATCAGCAGATTGGGCATAGGTTAGAGGCGAATCAATGAGAGATGCGAATCAGGGGAAGGGAATCAACAAGAGGGGAATTAGCAAGATTGGCTCGCAATCTGGGTGCCACCCCGCGACGACGATTCGGAATGGTCCGAGTGCCGATGTGTGAGGATTCACTCACAAAACGGGTATCGGAGATGCGCGGGACACTGATTCTGGCGTGTGCAACCCTTGTCGTGTGAGGATTGACTCACAAAGTGGGTGGCGCGACCACCCTGCGATGGTGATTCGTGGTGGTCTGGGTACCGATGTGCGAGGATTCGCTCACAAAGTGGGTGTTGGAGATGCGGGGAGGCGCCGATTCTGGCGTGCCTGACCCCCCATCGTGTGAGGATCGGCTCACAAACTGGGGGTGGAGTGGCCGGTGTCGTCGGTTTTGGTGCGCCCGACCCCCGTTGTGTGAGGATTCGCTCACAAACCGGGCGATTGAGATGCGGAGAAGCACCGGTTTCGGGAGACAGGTCCCCGCCATATGAGGATTGCCCACAAGCAGGCGCCCCTCGGAGCTTTCCACCCATAGGACCTCCGCACCTGCCCTCCGACAACAATGCTGAGGAGCTCCTTGCACGAGTCGATTCTCGCGCAAAGAGCCCCTCGAACTCAGCAATCAGGCGGAAACGAGACTATCCGAACTGGCGAACCATTCCGGCGCTGTTGCATGATTGCACTAGTACACCGAGTGCACGATTGCACCTGACACTTACTTCTTCGCCGGCTCCATCGCCTTGTCGTAAGCCAGCGCAATGACGAGCACGTAAATCGCACCCACCGCCACGACGATAATCGAACCGGCTTGACCCATCGCATCGGCGGCGGCACCCATAATCGGCGGGAAGATTGCCCCTCCGATCAGGCCCATCATCATCAGGCCGGATACCTCGTTCTGACGGGAGGGCAGGGCGTTCAGCGCGTGAGACAAGCACAGCGAGAACACATTCGCGTTGCCGAAACCGATCAGCGCAACCGCAAGATAGAACAGCCATTGCGGCGGGTTGGACGTGATCGTGGTGAACACGGCGAAGCAAACAACCGCCAGCACCATAATCACACCGCAAATGCGCAGCGCCGTTTTATTATCCATCTTCTGCAGCACGATGCCGCCAAGTCCCGTACCGATGGTGCGGAACGCGAAGTACAAGGAGGTCGCGCCGGCAGCAGTGGCGAGCGGTACTGCGGTATGTTCCATCAGGATGCGCGGTGCCTGAGCGTTGATGCCGACATCAATACCCACGTGCGCGATAATGCCGAGGAAGCATAGCAGAATGATCGGATTGCCGAGCAGCTTGAAGCAGCTCGCGATGCTGGCTTGTCCGGCATCAGGCGCAGGCTCGTCGATCTTGTCCAGCGCCAGTGCGACGCCGACGATGATGCCGATGATCAGATAAATCACATACAGCACCCACCATGCGCCGAGTTTGGATGCGCCCCATCCGGCAATCAGCGGTGCGAAGAACGACGCGAACGCTTTGACGAACTGCCCGGTGGTGAGGGTGGATGCGAGCTTGTCGCCGTTCACGAACACGGTGAGCAGCGGATTGAGCGACACCTGCATGAGTGTGTTGCCGATGCCCAGCAGTGAGAACGAGATGATCATAAGCGCCAGTCGTGGCGTGCCGGCGACCGCAGTGTACGCGATAACCGGCAGCAGCATGGCCACGGCGGTGACGACCAGTGAAATGAGCACCGTCTTGCGGCGGCCGATTTTATTCATCAACACGCCGGTTGGTACGGAGAAAATCAGGAACCAGAAGAACACCATGGAGGTGAACAGGTTCGCTTGGGAGTCGGACAGGTTGAATTCAGGCTTGACGTAGTTGGTGGCGGTGCCGACCAGATCGACGAAACCCATGACGAAGAATGCGGCAATCACAGGGATGAGTGCCTTGATGTTGGTTTTCTTCGCCGTCGCAGTGGTGTTGCTCATGATTTCCCCTTTTGATGCAACGCGACCGGTAACGGTTATGCGGTTTGGAGTGATGAAAGATATGAAATGCATGCACCCCAGTCGATACCAGTGATGAACGGATATGGGCTGGGGTGCGGGGCCGCATGGTTGCCATGCATAGTTGCTACGCGTGGCTGTTATGCGGTCGTGAAGAGAAGCATGTCGTCAGAGGTCTGGCGGATTACATGCCTGCTTCGGCGAGATAATCCGGAATCTGCGCCGGATACTCAGGCCAAGCGCCATCGTTGGTGCACACGAAGGCTGCGGTGTTCACGGCGGCGCGGTGGGCTTCCTCAAGGCTTGCGCCGGTGAGAATCTTCGCCGCGAACGTTCCGGAGAACGAGTCGCCGGCGCCGACGGTGTCCGCAACTTGGACGTGCGGGGTGGACAGCGTGGAGCTGTCGCCGGTCTTGGAAATAATCGTGCTGAAGGTCGCGCCGCCGGTCAGGATGATGTAATCCAAGCCGTACTGGGTGAGGAACCAGCGGCAGGCCTCGTCGTCGGAAGTGCCGCGGATGCCGAACATGTCACGCAGCAGCAGGAGTTCCGCGTCGTTGAGCTTGAACACGGTCGCGTAGCCGAGCAGTTCCTCGATCAGCTCCTTGGAGTAGTGGTCGCCGCGGATGTTGATGTCGAAGAACTTCATGGCGCCGGGCTTCGTGTGCTTGAGCAGCTCGACGATGGTGTCATGCGATTCGGGGGAGCGCAGGCCGAGCGTGCCGAAGCACACGCAGTCGGCCTTCTCCACCTGTTCGATCAGTTCACGGGTGTACAGGATGTGGTCCCATGCCACGCCGCGGACGATCGTGTACTCGGGGATACCGTTCTTTAGCGCGACATCAACGGTGCCGGTCGGCCAGGCGTTGCGCTGGATGATCGCGTTGATGCCGGCGTCCTTGGTGACCTTGGCCAGCTCATCGCCGAGCTCATCCTCGCCGACAGCGCTGATGGCGTAGCCGTCCGCGCCATTGTGCATGGCGTGGTAGATGAAGTTGACCGGGGCGCCGCCTGCGCGCTTGCCGCTGGGGAGCATATCCCACAGGAGTTCGCCGAGTGAGAGAACGATTGGCTTTGCCATGATGATTCCTTTCGATGGTGTGGTTGGTTGTTGGTTGGTTTGTTCTGTTTTCCGATTGGGAAATCTGGACAGTTATCGGGTCCCTAGGCGGGTGTCTAGGTGATGGCGAAGAACCTTGACGGATGTTCAAGGAACTGGGTCACCGCGACCGCGGCGGCGCCGATGACGGCGGCATCCGCGGGAAGCTTGGACAGGCAGATGGTGGTCGCCTTGTTGAGTTCGGGAATGACGCGTTCATCGACCACTTCGCGCGCCGCGTCCAACAGCGGCTGACCACCTTCGGCAACGATATCGCCCAAGACGATGCGCTCAGGGTTGAATGTGTTAAAGATGGTCACACAACCGTAGCCGACATACCGGCCAATCTCGTGGACGAGTGCTTGGGCGTCGGCATCGCCCTGCGCGGCCTGCTCGAACAGCGCGTGGCATGCCTGCTTGTGGGTCATGCCGCCCGTGTCGGGGACGATGCCGGTTCCGGCGAGCCGCTCGTGGATAGCGACCGCAGAGCAGTAGCGCTCGAGGCATCCGCGGTTGCCGCAGTCGCACGGCAGGCCGTTGACGTCGATGCTGACATGGCCGATTTCGGCCGCGGCACCCTGGGCTCCGTTGACGAGCCTGCCATCGTCGATGACACCGAGGCCGACGCCTTCGCCCAGCAGATAATAGGCGAGATTATCGCAGTTGTTGCTTGCCGGATCGAACAGATATTGCGCGAGCACGCCGGCGCGGGCGTCCTGCTCGACGAACACCGGTACGCGGAATGCATCGGAGAACTCATCGAGGAAATTGAATGTGCGCCAACCTTGCATTGAGGAGACGACGGCGGTTCTGCCTTTGTGTCGCAGGTAGGGCCCGGGGACCGCCATGCCGATGGCGACGATGGAAGGGTCGCTGTCAAGCAGGGTGCTGATGGTCTCGTGAATGCTGTGGATCGTCTCGGGAATCGTGTCGTTCTTGACGGTCGGCAGGTCTGTGAGGCTTGATGTCGCGCCCTTGAGGTCGAATACGCCGATTTCGACGAGGCTGCGGGCGAATTTCACGCCGATGAAATGGAACTGTTCGGGGTCGAGTTCCAGGCCGATGGACCGGCGGTTCTTGCGCTCTTCGATGCCGCCCACTTCGTGGATGATGCCGGCGTCGATCAGACGTGCGGTGATTTTCGTGATTGCCGCCGCGGACAGGCCGAGTGCGTGGGCGATGCTGGCGCGTGAGCTGATGCCGTGCGTGTACAGGTAGTGCAACACGCGTGAACGGTTGGTTTCCGATACGGTTGATCGGGTTGCTGTGGCGGTGGACTCCGTGTTCATGGCACCTCCTTGCGGCTGTTCTCCTGCTCCGCTTGCGGGCGGGCGGTTCGTCTTTGAATCTGAACTTGATTAAAAGTTTAACTCTGTTAATCAAAAACGGCAAGTGATGGCGTCGGCGTGTCGCGGCGATATTCCCAACCGCCATCGCCTGTTGTACGAGCTGATCCTTGTACGGCAGGGGCGACTTCATCGAAATCGGTGATTCTCCCCATCTCTGCCACCCGGTTTGTGAGTCGATCCTCGCACAACGGTACCCGGCACCACCAAAACCGGCACCATCGGCCACTTCATCACCCGGTTTGTGAGCAAAACCTCACACAACGGGGGTCGGCCACACCAGAATCGACACATCCCCGCATCTCCATCACCCGGTTTGTGAGCGAATCCTCGCACAATGGGGGTCGGGCGCGCCGGAATCGATGCCTCCCCGCATCTCCGATACCTGGTTTGTGAGCGAATCCTCACACGGCGGTAAGTTGCCATTGCCACAACCGGCGATGCTGTCTCCTCCGATACCCGGTTTGTGAGCCAAACCTCACACAATGGGGGCGGCACCACCAAAACCAACGACACCGACCCTTCCATCACCCGGTTTGTGAGCGAATCCTCGCACAATTTGCATCGGAGACGGGCAAGTCACCGACTCCCACAGCCAACAACGCTGCCGTCCAAGTGAACCTCACACAGGGAGCATGACACTGCGGCTGGTGACCGCGCGGCGCATGCGATTCCTCTTTTATCCACATGTTCCCAATGTGGAAGACAATGCGAGCGTTGGCTGGCTATGGTGACATCATGATTGAAGTTAGACAATGTTCCATGCTGGTCCAGCGATCGTTGAAGAGTCGCTCTGCAGAGTTCTTCGAATCCACTCGCACCAGACTGATTCGCATGAGAGCGCTCACACTCCAGCGCTGTCTTATGGCACAATCTCGCTGTTCGAAGCCGCTGGTGTTCGGACAAGAAACCGCACTGAAATTGATGTGTGTCGAAGTGCCGTCAGAAATTGATACTGATGAAATCACTGTGGTCGTACCGCGCCCAAGCGATAGGCCACGGCTTGAAGGGGTGCGGGCAATGGTTTGGTCCCATGAGCTGCCGACGACAACTATTGACGGCATCACTTGCGTGGCGCCAAGCATGGTATGGATCATGTGCGCACGCAAAGCAGGACTGCGCGAGATGGTGTTACTCGGAGATGCTTTAATGCGTCGGGATACGGAGCTGAAGTGGTATTCAATCGGGCAATTGAAATCCGAATTCGTGAATTTCATTCAAGCAGCGGGTGTCGGCGATCGCAGCCGATTCCAGACGTGTGCCCAAGCATTGAAACTTGTGCGAGAAAACACGGATTCTTTTCCTGAAACTCTGCTGCGATTGACGCTCATGCAGCATGGATTGCCGTGTCCGCAAGTCAATTATTGCTTGGAATTGTCAAGCGGTATTGAGTCGCGCGGCGAACAGCTGTTTCTTGATTTGGCGTATCCACAGGCGCGTGTCGCTGTTGAGTATGATGGTCAGCAGCATGCTTGGCAGTGGAATCATGATCGGCGTCGGTTGAAAACGATTGGAGACGCTCATTGGGTACATGTCGCGGTGAGAGGCGAAGACTTGCGTAGCGAGGAATCGCGGTCTGAGCTGACAGCAAGTGTTGTTGACCGACTGGAATGTCAGCTGGGTCGACGAATACGACTGGGGAAGTTCTTGTCTTTGCCTCGGCTGGCAGCCGCTGATCGTAGGCTCGGCTCTGATTTGCATTGACGATTGTCGTCGCAGTGTTATCTGCCACCGTGTGAGGATTCGCTCACAAACTGGGTATCGGAAAGGCGGGGAGGCGTCGATTCTGCGCGTCCGAGCCCCGTTGTGTGAGGATCCACTCACAAACCGGGTGGCAGAGATGCACGAGACACCGATTCCGACGCGCCCAACCCTCATCATGTGAGGTTTGGTTCACAAACTGTGTATCGGGGGAGACGGCATCGCCGGTTGTGGCAATGGCAACGTACCGCCGTGTGAGGATTGGCTCACAATCCGGGTGGTGGAGATGCGGGGATGTGTCGATTCTGGCGTGTCCGATCCCCGTTGTGTGAGGATCGGCTCGCAAACCGGGTGGTGGAGGGGCCGGTGGTGCCGGTTTTGGCGGGACAAGGCTTCGGGCGGATCACGTATGCCGTGACATGCGTAACGCGTCGGATGTCGGCGTTTGCGGCAATCGTGACCGGCGGGTATGACTAGAGTGACAGCAACAACAACGATTCTTGTGTTGGAGGAGTGACATGAGTTCGGTAGTGACTGAAGCAGATAAGGCGTATGAGGCGGAAGAAAGCAAGAACGCCCCGGGCCCGGACCAGCCGATGGCAGACCGGGTGAACAACCGTTCGTTGCGCCCGAACAGCGAGACGTTCCGCCAGTTCATGACCACCGGCTGGGACAACGCCGAGCCGGCGGTCGAGCCGTTGGAATCGAGCAAGTACATCGGCAAGCGTCTTGAGACGCTGGGCAAGCGGTTCCCGGGTGAGCGCATTGTCATTCCCGCGGGTCAGCCGAAGGTACGCAACAATGATTGCGATTACGCGTTCCGCCCGGATACCGCGTTCGCGTATTACACCGGCTTGGGCTGCGATTACGAGGCGGGTGCCGTGCTCGTGCTCAACCCGCTCGATCCGAACAGCGCGGAGGCGAAGGCCGGCAAAACCCATACGCCGGAACTGTTCGTCGCCCCTCGTGCCGATAACAGCACGGCTGATTACTACCGTGACACCCATTACGGCGAGTACTGGGTCGGCCCGCGCGCAGGCCTGCGCGAGCTCAAGGCGATGACGGGCATCGAGACCCATGACATCGCCACACTCGAGGACGCGATCAGCAAGGATGTCGGCGCCGAGGCGGGTGCCGTGCAGTTGCGTGTGGTGCGCACCACCGACCCGTCGATCACGCAGATGGTCGAACGGGTGCGCGAGGCGAACGGTTTCGGCGACCCGGATACCAACACGAAGGCTGATGAGGCGTTGGCGGAGTTCGGTTCCGAGCAGCGCATGGTTAAGGACCAGTATGAGATTGGCGAGATCCGCAAGGCTGTCGAGGCCACGAAGCACGGTTTCGACCGTATGCTCACCCACTTGCCGCGCGTGATCGGACGCCCGCGTTCCGAGCGCATGCTGGAGGGCGCGTTCAATTCGGTGGCCCGCGAGGAGGGCAACGCCGTCGGCTATGACACGATCATCGCCTCGGGCAAGCATGCGCCGATTCTGCATTGGATGCGCAACACCGGAGTGGTCGGCGACGGCGAACTGCTGCTCGTCGATGCCGGTGTCGAGGTCGATAGCCTGTACACGGCTGACATCACGCGCACTTTCCCGGTCAACGGCAAGTTCACGCCCTTGCAGCGTAAGCTGTATCAGGCGGTGCTGGACTCCCAGCAGGCCGGTTTCGAAGCCGCGCAGCCGGGTGCCACGTATTCGGATATCCATCATGCGTGCATGCGCGTGATCGCCGAGCGCCTGCACGAGTGGGGCATTCTGAAAGTCCCGGTCGAGGAATCCCTGTCCCCGCAAGGACAGCAGCATCGTCGTTGGCTTGCTTGCGGTGTCGCGCATCATCTGGGGCTTGACGTGCATGATTGCGCGCAGGCCCGGTACGAGTCGTACCAGGGCGCAAAGATCACGCCGGGCATGATTTTCACAATCGAACCCGGCCTGTATTTCGCGGCGAACGATTTGCTGCTGCCGCCTGAGCTGCGTGGCATCGGCATTCGTATCGAGGATGATGTACTCATGACCGAGCACGGCCCCGAATGGATTTCCGCCGGCATCCCCAAGCAGATCGACGAGGTCGAGGCTTGGCTTGCCGAGCGTGCGGCTGCGCGCGAGGACTGAGATTCTGCGTCCCTGAGGCATCAATCCGTTGCGATGGCCATGCCGGAGCAAGCCATCGCAACGGATTGACGTATCTTTCGGTACTTCCGGTATTTTCGGGCATATTTCGACACGTTCCAGTACGTGACGGTACGTTCCGCACGTTTCGACACGTTCGGATGCGTTCCACACGCTTCGGTACGTTACGCACTTTCCGCACGTTTCGACACGTACCAAACCCCGATTCCCACATCCCGTCTCCACGCCCAACCCTTCCGTACGCCCAACCTTCCCATACCCCCGCCCCTCAACACCACCGACAAGCACCACCGAAAACAAACCTGGAGCACCCATGCCGACACCTGATTTCATCATCGAACTGCGTAAATCCATCGGTCACAGCCTTCTATGGCTGACCGGCGTCACCGCCTATGTGCGCGACGATGCCGGGCGCGTGCTGCTCGGCCGGCGTTCGGACACCGGGCAGTGGGCGCTCGTCTACGGGATCGTCGAGCCGGGGGAGGAGCCGGCGGATACCGCGGTGCGCGAAATCAAGGAGGAAACCGGCGTGGACGCGGTTGTCACCGATTTGGTGGCGGTCACCAGTAGCGACCGCATCATCACCTACGGCAACGGCGATCAGGCGCAGTACATGGATCATTCCTTCCTGTGCTCACTACGCCCCGGCGGCAACGCGCAGCCTTTCGTGGGCGATGAGGAAAGTCTTCAGGTCGGCTGGTTCGCTGTGGACGACCTGCCCAGTCCGCTCGCGGCGAGCACCGTCGAGCGCATGGCCGTGTTCCGTGATTACCTTGAGCGCCGCGAGCATGGCGACCGGGCCGCGATTTTTCGCGGTGGGCGCTGATTGCGGATTCCCCACGGATTTCGCATACAATTCGCATAGAATAGGAACAAAGTGCCCGCATTGGCCTCCAGACGGCAATCCGGGCGCGCGAATGCGGTCTGCCAGCGCCGGCCGCATGTCCCCACAGCACAGCAATAGGCATAGGAAAGAGACCAGCGGGTATGTCGTTTGAACATCCGAATCGCAGCGGTGAGAACATCCGTGATGTTGAGCGTGAAATCATGAAGCGCCCACCGGAACACAACAAGACGAATCTCGACCTCGACCGCATGAACATGATGGTCGATTTGCTCGGCAACCCGCAGGACAGCTTCCGCGTCATCCACATCACTGGCACGAACGGCAAGGGGTCCACCGCGCGCATGGCGGAGGCGATTTGCCGATCGTACGGCATGCGTACCGGCCTGTACACGTCCCCGCATCTGGAGAAGATCAACGAGCGTATCGCCATTGACGGCCAGCAGCTGTCCGATGACGATTTCATTGACTCGTGGGACCAGATCAAGGATTTGGTTGCGCTGGTGGACCGCAAGATGGAGCAGGAGAACAAGCCGCCGATGAGCTTCTTCGAGGTGCTCACCTCGATGGCGATTTGGAAGTTCGCCGACGCCCCGGTCGATGTCGCGATTTTCGAAGTCGGCATGGGTGGCGCCTGGGATGCGACGAACGTGATGGATGCGGATGCCGCGATTATCGGCCCGGTGGACATGGATCACATGCAGTGGCTGGGCGATACGGTCGAGAAAATCGCCACCGAGAAGTCAGGCATCATCAAGCCCGGTTGCACGGCGATTATCGGCCGCCAGCCGCACGCCGAGCAGGTCATGCCGATTCTTGAAGCCGCAGCGAAACGCAACAACGCCACGCTGGTTCGCGACGGGGAGGAGATGGAAGTCGTCTCCCGCGTCCCCGCAGTCGGCGGCCAGATGGCGACGTTGCGCACGCCGGAAGGCGAATACCGTGATGTGCCGATCGCGAAATTCGGCGAGCATCAGGCGCATAACGCCTTGGCAGCCCTTGCCGCCGCGGAAACCGTGATTCCGGTCAACGGCCAGCTTGACCAAGATCTGGTCGATGAGGCGCTCGGCAGCGTGAAGGTGCCCGGCCGCATCGAACAGGTCCGCACATCCCCGACGATTATCGTCGATGGCGGGCACAACGTGAACGCCGCCCAGTCCTTACGCGCCGCAATTGAGGAGAATTACAGCTTCCAGCAGCTGGTCGGCGTGGTCGCCATGATGGGCGACAAGCAGGTCGAGGAATATCTTGGCGTGCTCGAGCCGATTCTGAGCGAGATCATCGTCACCGAGAACTCCTGGCGTGACCGCGTCATGCCAGTCGAAGAGCTGGAGAAGATTGCGGTGCGCGTGTTCGGCCCGGACCGCGTGACCGTCATCAAGGATCTTCCGGACGCCATCCAGGCCGCTGTCGACAAGGTCGACGCTGAAGATGACCTTGGCGTCGGCTATGGGCATGGCGTGCTGATTTGCGGCAGCTTCGTCACTGCGGGCGACGCGAGGACATTGCTGACCGAACATATGGCCGCCGATCTGGCCAAGCCGAAGGCCGAACGTGTCAATCCGCCCGTTGTCTCGCCTGAGGACGCGAACGATGCCGGCAAGAGCACCGACACTGCCGACACCGGCAATCAATCTGTTGCCACCAATGATATTGACGACGACACCGACGGCAAGCCGGAAACCGACGATGTGATCAACGAGATTCTCAACGCCGGCGAGGAAGGACTGAAGTTCACCATCGACGCACGCACGTCAGGCAATACGGACAACCCAGCCGGCAACGCCTCCGGAACCAGTAACGCCTGACCGGCCAGAACCCCGCCACGCCCATGTATCTCAAGGAACTCACCCTCCGCGGATTCAAATCCTTCGCGAACCCGACGACGCTGCGCTTCGAGCCGGGCGTCACAGCCGTCGTCGGCCCGAACGGGTCAGGCAAATCCAACATCGTTGACGCCCTGACTTGGGTGATGGGCGAACAAGGCGCCAAAAACCTTCGCGGCACGTCGATGGAGGACGTGATTTTCGCGGGCACCTCCACCCGGCCGCCTGCGGGGCGCGCGCAGGTCTCCCTGACCATCGACAACACCGATCACGCGCTCGACATCGACTATACGGAAGTGACCATCAGCCGTACGTTGTACCGCAACGGCGGCTCGGAATATGCAATCAACGGGTCGGCGTGCCGGCTGCTGGACATCCAAGAACTCCTGTCGGATTCCGGCCTCGGCCAGCAGATGCATGTGATTGTCGGGCAGGGCAGGCTTGACGCCATTCTGCGCGCTGACCCGAGCGGACACCGCGCGTTCATCGAGGAGGCCGCCGGCATTCTCAAGCACCGCAAACGCAAGGAACGAGCGTTGCGCAAGCTGGCGAACACCGAAGACAATCTCGCCCGGCTTGACGATCTGCTGCGCGAAATCCACCGCCAGCTCGGCCCTCTGGGGCGTCAAGCGCGTGTTTCCCGGCGTGCAGACACCATCCAGATGACCATCAGGGACGCCCAAGCCCGGCTGTTCGCCGATGACGCATGCCAGTTGCGAGATAAGCGTGACCATCTGCGCGGCGATCTCGCCGACACCCGCCGCCAGCTCGCCGCGTTGCAACAGGACTTGGCAAAAGCCAAAGTGCGCATCGAACAGGTGGAGGCCATCACCTCGGGATCTAACCCGCAGCTCGCCCAAGCGAATCAAGTGTGGCACGATTTGTCGCGTCTTGAGGAACGATTCGGCTCTCTTGCTTCTGTGGCCGCCGAACGCGCCGCTTCCATCCGCTCGCAGATTGTGGCCGATACCGGCGAAAACCCCGACATGCTCACCAAACGCGCCGACGAACTTGAGCGGCAGGTAGCCAAGCAGCGGGGTGCGGTCGATGACGCGCGGCTCGCCTATGATCAGGCGACCGAAACACGCGCCGACTATGAACGGCGGCTCGCCTCGATTCGCCAGACCCTGACCGAACTGCGCAAAACCGCGAAACAGCGTGACGCGCATATCGCCAATCTGCGGGAACTGGTAGCCCGCGAGGAATCGGCGGTGCATGCTGCGGACACCAGAATCGCTGATCTGTCCACACAACTGTCCGATATGCGGACACAAGCGGAGCAGGCGCGCACGCGCGTCGCTGAGCTGGAACAGGAGCGCCAAGACGCCGATGACGACGGGGGAGCGGCACTTGACGCAGCCAGAACAGCCCTCCAGCACAGTCAGGAGGGGCTTGATGAGACTCTTGCCCGGCAGCGGGAGCTCAATGGGAAAATCATCTCCCTGCAAGCCAAGGCGGATGCGCTCGCCGATACTTTGGACAGCCGAAATGCCGCCGGGGAGCTTGAAACCGACCGGGATATCGCCGTGATGGGGCGGCTCGCGGATTTCATCCGCATCGAAGACGGGTGGGAGGAAGCCGTTGCGCACGCCCTCGGCGACTATGCGAGCGCGATTGTCGTCCCCGGGCAGGAGCAGATGCTCGCCGCTCTGGAACGTGCGCAGGACCATGCGCTCGGCAAGGCGGTGCTGCTGCATCCGCTCGGCGGGCAAACGGACGATGCTGCTGTCGGCACTGATAACGTTGATACTGATAACACTGATGACGTTGGCGTCACCGCTGCCGCCGTCAGCACCGCTGCCACCGCTGATACTGCCGCAAGCCAACCAAAACCGCACGAATCCGCCGCCGCGCTGGTCGAGGCGAACCCGCATGCTCAAGACCCTGAGTCCGCCCGTCGTGTCACAGCTGCGGTGCGTGCACTACTCGCCGACACTGCCGCGAAGGAGACCCGTGACGATGCCCTCAAGGCCGTCAATCAGGGCCCGTGGAAACGAGCGGTAACCCGTCAGGGAGAGGTACTTACCGTGGTGGGGGCGCAAGGCGGATCATCCCTGTCGCAAAGCGATCTGTCGCTGGCAGCAAAGCGAGACAAGGCGCTTGCCGACATGCAGGGATTGCGCTCCCGGCTTGCCGACATCGATGCGTCGGTGGCAGAGCTGACTGAGAAACGCGACCAGGCCCGGCTCGACGTTGACCGTCAGGCGCAGTTGCGTACCGAGGCGCGAGTCAAGGCGCAACAGGCGCAACGAACGCTGAAGGCGGCGCGGGACCGGGTCGAGACCGCCGCACGGCAGCTCGCACGCGTCGAGGAGACGTTACGCAGCGCATCACAAGGGCGGGACGACCATCAAGGCAAGCTTGAGGATGTGCGCAAGGCATTGGCGACCGCGCAGGAATCGCAGGATACGAACGCCGACCTTGACGACCTCGCCGCCCGCGAACATCAGCTCGAGCAGCAACTCGGGCAGACGCGCGAACAGGAGGTGTCCGCGAAACTCGCATGGAAGGAAGCCGACCGGCAAGCCCAGTCCTTGCAACGGCAAATCGGCTTGTTGCGCGACAACGCCGAACAGGCGAGGCAACGTCAGGCGCGAATCCAAGAACAGAACGACACCCGTCGCCGGCGGGCGGATGCGGCGGACCAGGTCTCGAATGATGCCGCCGCCTGTGCACGGCTCGCCCATACGAGCGTCGTCCGCGCCGCACAGCGCCGCGATTATTTGCAAGCGGAACTGTCCACCCATGATGAGGAACTGAAAGCATTGCGGGCGGAGCGCGACCGGTTGGAACCCCAGGTGCAGCGTCTGCAGCGCGACGAACATGAGCTTGATGTGGAGCGTGAACGGCAGGCTGCCGCTTGGGGACAGCTCACGCAGAAGGTAGCGGACACGCTCGGTATGGATATGGACGAGCTGGTCGAGCAGTATTCCCCTGATCACCCGGTGCCGGTGTTATCGCCGGAGCATGCCGCTGCTCCGGGGGAACACCAGTCGGAAGTGCAGAACGAGGATCAGTCAGCCCCGGCGGCCGTCCCGTACGCGCGGCAGGAGCAGGTCAAACGTCTGGAACGCGCCCAGCGCGACCTCAAGGCCTTGGGCAAGGTCAACCCGCTCGCCGCCGAGGAATATGAGGCGCTCAACGCGCGCAACCAGTATCTGCACGACCAGCGTGACGATGTTGCGAAAAGCCGCCAGGATCTGCTCAGACTCGTGCAGGACTTGGACCAGACCATGGTCAGTGTGTTCTCCAGCGCGTTCGACGATACGGCAGCCGCATTCCAGCATGTGTTCGCCACCCTGTTCCCGGGTGGTACCGGCCGGCTCAGGCTTGAAGACCCGGACGACATGCTGGGCACGGGCGTGATTGTCGAGGCAAGCCCCGCCGGCAAGCGCGTCAAGCAGCTGAGCCTGTTGTCGGGCGGCGAACGTTCGCTGACCGCGCTGGCCCTGCTGTTCGCGATTTTCACGGCCCGCCCCAGCCCCTTCTACGTGATGGACGAGGTGGAAGCCGCGCTCGACGACGTGAACCTGACGAGGCTGCTGGACGCGCTGGACGACCTGCGCGAGCATGCCCAGCTCATCATCATCACGCACCAGCAGCGTACGATGGCCATCGCCGACGCGCTCTACGGCATCACCATGCGCGCCGACGGCGTGAGCGCCGCCATCAGCCAGCGGTTGGAACGTCGCGGCTGATGGTTGACGGCTGTTCCGCCAGCCGTCGCCGCCGCCATGCCGGCTGATGACGCCAGCCGGTCAGAACTTCAAGCGCATATGCTCGAAGTTGACCCGGCCCCAGAACCGCTGCCTCAAGGTATCCTCGCGGCACAGCAGCGGGCTGCTCCAATGGCCCGAGTCGAACATACGCATGGCGTCATCATGCTTGGCCCCATGTGTCTCATGGTCGATGACGCTGCGCGGAACCATCGTGAACAGGAAATCGTCGTCGGCGGCAAGTTCCTTGGCGGACAGAGCATCGTGCAAATCATGATGCATGACGAAATGCTCGATCAGCGGCTTGACGAACGGGCACCCGGCCAGACTGACATAGTAGGTGTTCCTGCCGGGACGCGTGTTGACTTCCAGGAAATGGGGGTTGCCGTCTGCGTCATCCATAACATCGAAATTGGCATAGCCCTCGTAACCGGTATCCGCAAGGAATCGCCCGGCTGCCTCGAGCAAATCATGATGCTTGCCCGTGGACATGATAACCAGAGGATTGCCGATGCCGGTGGCGCTGCGGTCCTGCACAAGCACATCGCCGCTGACTGCCACGATGGCGGTGCCGTTGGCATCTGAGAACGTGGTCAGCGTATGCAGCGACTCGTCGCTAGCAGACAGACGCTCCTGAATCAGCAAAGCATGCGAATAGCTTGACGCGGCGACGGCATCGTAGATAGAGAACAGCTCCTGTTCGGAAGAGACGATATAGACCTTGTTTTTCCCGGGGATATCGGCATAATGCCAGTCGGCGGAGTTCGAAGGCTTGGCAATGAGCGGATAGCTCAGTCCAGACAGTTCCCGCTTCTCGCGTACGACACGCATCGACGTGCCGGCAAGCACAGAATCGTCATACGAATCGGAGAACGGCACGACGATGGTCTTCGGATACGGCATGCCCAGTCGGTCGCAGCGGGCGTAGAAGCGGTCCTTTTGCGTAATGTCGTCAAGCAGATCGAAATCGATATACGGAATCACATATCCCAGTTCTTCCAGCTCCTGTTTGTGCTTCGACAGGTTGCGCACATGCCAGTCGCTTGCCCCGGCGATGACTACGGGCTGCGCATCGAAATGACCCGCATGGGCGTGGAGCCACTCCATCAGTCGCTGTTCTTTGTCGATATCTTCGATGGTGTGGTAATCGGTGAATCTACTGGCTGAAGAGTACTTGATGTCAGCGCCCGCCAGCATGGTCGTTTTGCTGGAATAACACCGGTGAAGCTCTCGCGCATATGAATATCCGAGAGTGTCTCCGCCAAGGACGATTGGCTCAAAATCCATAATTATTCCTTACCTGTCATGAATGTCGAATGCGTTCGCTCTATATGCCGCGTCAACCCAGCAAGCGTGCAAAAATCGCGTCATCGCCCTCATACGGTGTATGCCGGTTCAGTCGCTTGATCCAGCGTTCGTTGCCCTTGCCGATGGCAAGGATGACGTCGAGACGCTCCGGATGGCTTTTCGCGACTGCGGCGGCGTTTTCGATGGCCTGTGCGCGGTCGAGGATGATGTCGGACTTGACCTGTGGGTCGGTGACGTAGCCCGCCATCTGCTTGCAGATATCTTCCGTGGGTTCCGTATTGGTGTCCTCCTCGGTGAAGATGAACCGGCCGATCCGATGCTGGGCCGCTTCAACGATTTCCTTGCGGCGGTCGTACGCCTTGTCGCCTGCGGAACCGGTAATCAGGGTGATATATGGGTGACGCGTGCCGAAGCGTTCGTTGACATAATCGAGCAACGCTCTCATGGAAATCCCGTTATGCGCGTAGTCGACGATGGCGACGGTATTCGTGGACGGGTCTTCGAAGCGTTCCATACGTCCGGCAATCTTCACGTGTTCCATCGCGTGCAGGGCTTCCGATGACGCGTCAAGCCCCAACGCGTGGACAATCGCAAGTGCTGCGGCGGCGTTCGCATAGTTGAAATCACCGTCAATTGCGAGCGAGAACAAGCCGAAATCGACGCCATCGGCCTCGATCCGGTACTGCGTATGGGTGGGGTCCGCGGGACTTGCCACAACGTCGGCGGGCGTGGTGAGTTTCGCCTCGTCATGCAGCGCGAAGGTGACGATGCTCCGCCGGTCGCGCTGCGCCTGCTGCCTGATCAGATCGGCATGATCCGCGTCGGCACCGAGCACGAGTGTGCGGCAGTTGTCGACGATCTGCCGCTTGCACCACAGGTAGTCCTCGAATGTCGGGTGCTCGATAGGACTGATATGGTCGGGGGAGATGTTCAGGAACACGCCCACGTCGAAGGTCAGGCCGTACACGCGATTGACCTTGTACGCCTGCGAAGAGACCTCCATGACCAGATACCGCATGCCATGGTTCACGGCCTCGCCCATCATGCGGAAGGCATCGAGAGATTCCGGCGTGGTCAGATCGGATTCCACGTACGTGCGGCCGTCCACGCAGTTGTCGACCGACGAGAACAGCGCCGCCTTGCCGCCGCTGAGGGCGCTGAGCACGGCGTGGGTGAAGTAGGCGGTCGTGGTCTTGCCTTTGGTGCCGGTGATGCCGACCACGGTCAGCTTTTCCTGCGGACGACCGTAGAATTCCGCGGATAGCAGGCTCATCGCCTTGCGCACGTCGGATACAATCAGTCCCGGGGCTGCGGTGCGTTCGTGAAACTCGGTTTCGGACACGTATGCCGACAGCCCGCGCGCATCGATCCCGTCAAGATATTCCGGGCGGAAGGCGCCCTTGCAGAACAGCAGCGTACCGTCTTCCACCTTGCGCGTGTCATAGGTGACCGAAGAGAACGGGGTGTCCGAACCCTCGAATTCGCCGGCGTCCAGCGTCCAGCGGTCAGCCCGGACGATTTCGTGCAGCAGATGATGCTGTTGTAGCAGCTGTGCGGCCGAAGCCAGAGTCAAAGCCATGAGCGAACCTTTCTTGTCGTTCCCCGTCTGCCCGCCCTCATTGTAGACGGTGCGCTGTGTCGGTTCCGTGCAGGCGCGTGCCGGGAGTCCGGCGGCGCATGATTTTCGCCTGATATCTGCCGATGCGGTCACAGCCACTGGTCGTGCAGCGGGGTACGGCCGCGGCTTTCCAGCCACTGATTGAACGATGTCTGCCAAGCATCATGCGCTTGCCGCTGCCAATCCATCAGCTCACCCAAGGTCAGATGCCCGACCTGAGGATACAAAGTGCTCATCGGCTTGATGAGGTCCACCGCGGCGACCGTGTCCGCCGTGGCGTTGTGGAAATCGCCGGTGGGGACGACACCGTAATATTCTGTGGTCAAGGTCAGGGTACGCTTGCCGTGGCGCTTGGATACCGCGCGGTCGATGACCAGCGGGTCGACCACCAGCATGCCGTTGGACGGTTCCGCGGGATTTTGGCGCTCGCTGACTTGGGGCAGCTTCCAGCGATTCAGGTCGCCTTCGAGCATATGGACGTCAAAGGGGGCGTTATAGGCCAGTAGCGGGATGTTTTTATCCTGCGCCGCTGCGATAGCCCGCGCAATCTGGTCGATTGCATCCGTCGGCTCCATGCCGTGTTCGGCGAGATAGTCGTCGGTGAAGCCGTTGACGGCGCTCGCCCTCGGATTCATCCGCCGATGCGGGTTGATTACCCACTCGGCCTCGGCGTCGCCTTCATGGCCGCGCTGCGGATCGCGCAATACGAGGGTGGCGGACACGATGGCGTCACGCCCCGCCGCAACACCCGTGGTTTCGGTGTCGAAGCCAAGCAGCCACGAAGAGCCAAGCTGCGTGTCATCGCTTTGTTGTGGCGCTTCCTCCAACGCCGCAATCAGTGCGTCATAAGTCATGGTCATAGGGAACATTGTGCGATGCGAAACAGACAATCACCGGCATGACGCTACTGCGGCTCGCCGTTGTCGCCGAATACGAAACGCCGAGTGCGGCGCGTCATAGAATAGTGGGGTGAGCAACGAGCTGAACGAATCAACAGAAGAGAAGCGCAAGCGCTTCGAAAAGCTCGCCATGCCCGCGGTGAACACGTTGTACCGTCAGGCAATGAAACTGACCAATAATCCCGATGACGCGCAGGATCTGGTCCAGGACACCTTCGAACGGGGATTCAAGGCGTTTGACAGCTTCAAACCGGGCAGCAATTTCGAAGCATGGATGACTACAATCGAGCGCAACTCGTATTTCAACCAGTACGCCAAAGCGAAGCGGCGCCCGCAGCGCGCGAACGATTCGACTGGGGAATACGATGACTGGGATATCTACTCCGCCTCCGAACACGCTTCGCAAGGCCTGGAATCGGCTGAACAGCAGTATCTCGATACGTACGCGCCCGAAGAGATTATGGCGGCGCTCAACAAACTCAGCCCTGAACGTCGGCAGGTGTTCATCGACGCTGCGATCGACGGCAAGTCCTACCAGCAGGTGGCGGACGAGCAAGGTGTGAAAATCGGTACGGTGATGAGCCGGCTCAACCGTGCGCGTACCCAACTCAAGCAGGAACTCGCCACGTATGCGAAAGAACGCGGATATGGTGTCGGGCGCACTCGTGCAAGCGAAGCTGATTCCTCTTCGCCGGTCGCGAATTCACCACGTCGCGGCCATACCAAGTCAGTCACGGCGGGCCATAATGAATAGCGACACATGTAAGCCAGCATGCCGCGGGCATCGCAGGAAGGAGTCGGCATGAATCAGTATGAGCATCATAGCCATATCTCCATCACCCGCCATACCCGCGAAGGCGTGACGCGCACTGATGTGCATATCGCGCAGATTGGTTCGTTCTCGGGCGAGGACGGCGATCCCGAAGGCGTTGAAGCCGCGCGTGACGGCGGGCATGAGTGTTTCGATCCCGAATCCTGTTGCGATGCGCAGGAGAGGGCGCTCATCGCGATGATGCGTTCCTATCTGCGTCCGCAGGCGGCGCCGGAATGTCTGATCGAGCGGTTGCATCGTACCTTGGATGCTTGCTGCCGTGAAGAGGAATGCGGGCATGAGGATGTCCGTGATGCGCGTGATGTTCGCGACGCCCGTGACCTCCATGTCGCCGACGGCGTTGATGGGCATGTCACAGATCTGCAGCCCGATGACGTCGTACGCCACGCTGATGCCCCGCGCCCGACTGGCGGCACGGTGGTGGTACGCCGTGTGCGGGTGCCTGGCACGGAGATTGTGACGGTCACCGATTTGTCTGTCCCCGAAGGCTGGACCTTCCCCACATACCCCGACGCGCATTGAACCACCGTCGCGCGGAAATTCGCCGTGTTGACTGGGTTGTCGGCTGATACCCGTTGCTGAAATGTTGGGTTGCGTATGTTTCGGCATACGTTTCGTGTCGGATGGAAGTCGTCCTGCCCTGTCTGGGAGTCATTACACCGGACCGTGTATGTCCCGGCATACGCAACCCGCCGAATACGGGCCCGACGCGCAGCGTCCCGGTGGGGTTCGACAAGTCACGTATGCCATGGCATGCAGAATGTGCGCGAAACACGACGACCAGAACCTTTGATTGGCTTCTGCATGCCGCCACCAGACACACTTCCCGCAATACCCCTGTTCGTCACGGACACCCGATAATTACGAACCCCAACGATTTGCGGCAAAGAAAAACCCTGCGGGCGATATTCATGTCTTCACCCACAGGGTTCATGCAGCTTGTGCTGCAATGCGATGTCGCGGATGCCGCCACCGTAGACCGGCGTGTCGCGACATCCGTCAGCGCAACTCAGGCATTTGGCCTTTTGCCGTGATTAGCGGCTTTTTTGCGACGTGCCTTGCGCTTGCGTCCACGCATACCCATAATGGACTCCTTTGCTAAAGATTGGTAAGCCTACGGGATTATCGCACATCGGCGGGACGTTTACAAATCGACGGGCCGCTTCAGCGTTGTCCGACCAGGATTCAGCGTTGTTCCGCAGAGATGCGGATGCTCGTGACACTTGTATCGCCCGGCTTGATGACGATGAGATCCTTGCCGCTGCGGAAGGCGTTCGCGTATGCGGTCTGGGGTTCTACGGCGACACCTTGCGGGCGGATTGCCTCGGGGAAGCCGGTTCCTGTGCACACTTGGAACGACGTGATGGTCGGGCCGCCGCTGACGGTGATGGTCATGCCGTCCGGGCGAGTGAACACGGCGGATGCATTGCCATCTTCATCATGATGCAGGTCGGTCCAGGCGTCGTCGAAAGGCCGCCCTTCCAAGGTCGGGTTGTCGCGCAGATCGTAGATGGTGTCGTCCACGGGTTCCGTTCCTCGCGGCAGGAGCCTGTCATCGGCAACGACGTGCGTGTCTGCCTGCACGCGCAGATGGCATTCGGCATTGTCCTGCTCGATTGCGTCTCCGGTGCTGTACCGTCCGTTGGCCAGCCAAGGGTGCATCGCAGCGGCCCACGGTGCGTCGGTCGAGCCGTTGTTCAGCGCGCTGAGCGTCAGGGACAGGCCGTGTTCGTCTAGTCGGTAATCCGCGGTGACGACCACGTCGAACGGGTAGCCTTCCAATGCGGGCGCACGCCATTGCAGACTGACACTGTTGTCCGTGCGCGCAAGCCGCGTCCAATACGCGCGGTAGCCGTACCCGTGAATCGCGTTATGGCGTTCATGCTCGTCGATCGGCAGCACATACTGTGTTCCTTCGAACTCGTATTCGCCGTCTTCGATACGGTTGGGGAAGGGGATGAGCAGCTGTCCGCGGCAGCAATTAGGAATATCGTCTTCATCGAACGGCACGATGATGTCCTTGCCTTCGAGAGTGAGGCTGCGCAATGCCGCGCCTTGCTCGGTGACGGTCGCCTCATACCTGCCGAATACGAGATGATACTGCTGTCCTGTCCTTGGTGGGAACATGCCCTGACTCCTGTCCGCTAAACATATGCGCCGCTGCGGATGCCACCGCTTCGGCGCGGGTCGCTGGATTCCATGTTATCGCGATGGGCGCATAGTGTTGTATACCACACGTCGCACGGCACGCAATATGGTCACGGGCGGCGTGTTGTGCACGAACTGCGTGAGGCTCGCCGAAACCGTGTTGACGATGGTGGCAGGCATTACGATGAATGGTGCCTCGAACGGGGTGCGCAAACGCGTTGAGACACAGATGGGAGCGGCAAGCGGTATGAGCGGCGACGGCAAGCATATTATTCTGGCTGATCCGAGGGGGTTCTGCGCCGGCGTTGACCGTGCAATCGCCACCGTGCAGACCATCGTGAAAACCGCGCACCCGCACAGCGGCCTGCCGCCGGTGTATGTGCGCCGCCAGATTGTGCACAATCGCCATGTGGTCGACGATCTTGCTGCCCAAGGCGCGGTGTTTGTCGAGGAACTGTCCGAAATCCCCGATGATGCGGTCGCCGCGGGTGTGCCGGTGGTGTTCTCCGCGCATGGCGTGTCGCCGCAAGTGCAGGCGGAAGCCAAGCGGCGCGGCATGTTCATCGTCGACGCGACCTGCCCGTTGGTGAGCAAAGTCCATCGTGAGGTGCTGCGGTTCGTCCGTGAGGGCTATGAGATCGTGTATATCGGGCATCGCGGGCATGATGAGGCCGTCGGCGTGGTGGGGGAGTCGCCGGAGCATGTCCATCTGATCGAACATGAGGATGATGTCGCTGATCTCGATTTCCGGCCAGGGCAGAAGCTGGTGCTGCTCACTCAGACCACGTTGAGCGTCGATGAGACCGCCGGCGTGGTGGCGGCGCTCAAGCAGCGCTTTGATTGGATTGAGGAGCCGCCGAGCTCAGACATCTGCTATGCAACGCAGAACCGGCAGACCGCGGTGAAAACGGTTGCCGAACGGGCGCAATGCGTGGTCATCGTCGGGTCGGCGAACTCGTCGAATTCAGTGCGGCTGATGGAAGTCGCCCAGGAAGCGCTGGGGGAGCGGGGGCGCGCTCACCGCGTCGATGATGCCGCGGAAATGGATCCGGCTTGGTTCGAGGGCGTTGACACGGTCGGTGTTTCCTCGGGCGCCTCGGTGCCTGATTCGCTGGTCGGCGGCGTGGTCGAGGCGCTTCGGCCGCTTGGATTCACCGATGTCTCCTATGTCGAGACTGTCAAGGAGAGCATGCATTTTGTACTCCCCGCAGCATTGCGCAAGCGATAGGGAAGCGCAAGCGCGAGGAAAGCACAAACGTATGGGGAGCATAGCCGCGCGCTAGGCCGCGGCGGGGTGCGTCGGCGTAGCCGTCACCACGTGCCGATCGGCGCGGTCGTCGCGTTGAGCACAGCGACCAGATCGTGCGGATTGACGCCGACGCTTAGGCCGCGCTTGCCACCGGACACAAGGATTTCATCGAATTGCAGGGCGCTGTCATCCAGCACGGTTTTATGCCGGGTGCGCTGGCCGAGCGGGGAGATGCCGCCGACCACATAGCCGCTTTCACGCATCGCGACTTTCGGGTCGGCCATCGCTGCTTTCTTCGCACCGACCGCTGCCGCCAGGGCCTTCAAATCCATATGGCCGCTGACCGGGACGACACCGATTACGCGCTCCTTGCCGGTATCTGCCATCAGGGTTTTGAACACCTGCTTGGGGTTGAGACCGAGTTTTTCCGCCGCCTCGACGCCATACCCTTCATCCATGTGGTCGTTCGAGTGGTCGTATTCATACAGTTTGAACTCCACGCCGGCGCGTTCCAGTTGCAGGGTTGCCGGAGTCGAGCCCATGCCTTTGTCGTTGTGTTTCTTCTTGCCCATGCCCCACATGCTTGCACCACCGGTTGACGGGCGGCATAAGAAAAACCCCTCGGAATCGCTTCCGAGGGGTTGTTCAGCGCTGGAACGCTAAGCTAAGCTCACTTGTTGAGCTCAGCGAAGTACAGCAGGGTACGGATCATGTTGGAGGTGAAGCCGTACTCGTTGTCGTACCAGGAGACGGTACGAGCCAGCGTCAGGCCGTCAACGGTGTTGACGTCGGTCTGCGTCGGATCGAACACGCCACCGTGGGTGTCGCCGATGATGTCGGAGGACACGATGCCGTCGGCATTGTAGCCGTAGTAATCGGTGTCGGAGAAGGCTTCCTTGAAGGCTTCGTTGATCTCGTCAACGGTTGCGGCCTTCTCGAGAACGGTGGTCAGCTCGGTGACGGAGCCATCCGGGACCTGGATGCGCTGGGCATGGCCCTGGAGCTTGCCGTTGACCTCCGGGACGACCTTGCCGATGGCCTTCGCGGCGCCGGTGGAATGCGGAATCGTGTTGATCGCAGCGGCGCGGTTGTTGCGGGCCTTCGGGAAGCGCGGGCCGTCGAGCAGCATCTGGGTGCCGGTGTAGGCGTGGATGGTGGTCATGAAGCCAGCCTTGATGCCGAACTTGTCGTTCAGCAGCTTGACCATGGCGGCCATGGAGTTGGTGGTGCAGGAACCGGCGGACACGATGGTGTCGGTCGGCTTCAGGATCTTATGGTTCACGCCGTACACAACGGTCGGGGTGGTCTCGTCCTTGGCCGGAGCGGAGATCAGGACCTTCTTGGCACCAGCGTTGATGTGCGCCTGGGACTTCTCGGCGGAGGTGTAGAAGCCGGTGCACTCGAGCACGTACTCAACACCGTCGTTCTTGACCCACGGGATGTTGTTGGCGTCCTTCTCGGCGTACACGGTGTATTCCTTGCCGTCCACGATGATGGAGTGATCGGTGGAGGTGACCTCGACCGGGGTGCCATCGTCATGACGGAAGGTGCCGTGGGTGCTGTCGTACTTCAGCAGGTAAGCCAGCATGGACGGGGTCGTCAGATCGTTGATGGCTGCGACCTCGATGTCACCGGCCTGACCACCACGAGCCTGCAGCTCGAAGATGCGGCGGAACGCAAGACGACCGATACGGCCGAAGCCGTTGATACCAATCTTTACTGTCATGTATATCTCCCTTAGGGATCAGGCTTCGGCGTGCGCGGGCGTAAGCGGGCACACACCTCGGCCATTGTTTACCAACGCTACCCACTGTAATGCTCACGGTGTACGAATGTCGGGGCAGCAATCATGCTGAAGGCGCAACTGTTATGTGATTTCCATGAGTGTCCTGTGCAACGTTGCTGAACGTTATCGGCCATTGCAAACGTTAGTTTTCGCAAGATGCTTGCAGACCGTGGCGAACGGTTTCGTTGGCGCGAAGACCCCGGGTGATTCCCTGCAATCGTGGTCATCGTCACGCCGATTGACGCGGTGTCGCAAGCGCTGCGGACACTGCGGTGCTCAACGCGCCCAGGTCGCCGCTGAATGCGTGCAGACGCTCGACATGGGGCAGTCCCGCTTCGATGGGGAACGTGACGATCAGCGTGCCGGAGCCGACGCTGACGACCGCGGGGGTGGCGGTCAGGAACTCGTTGCTGACGCCTTGGACCGTGTCGTTGAGCATAGTGGCGTGTTCGAGACGATACTTGAGGCCGCGTTCGGTGACGTCGGTCGATTGGTCGCTGTGCGAGAACACCGATACCATGTGCCCGGCGCCGCGTGTCGCGGCATCCGCGGAAAAGGAGAGCGAACCGTCCGATATCGCGGTGACGACGGTGTCGTCGCCGAACAGGTAGCCGATGCCGCCGTGGGCTGCCAGACGTGCAAGGATCTGGATATTGGCGATGGAATGATCGACACGCCCGCCGAGCGCACCATATATATGAAAAGTCCGGGCGCCCTTGGCCCAACCGACTTTCAAGGCGGACAACAAATCAGGATCGTCTTTCTCTTCAGGTAGGCGGATGGTGCCGGATTGTTCTGGAACCGGCCCGCTGATGGAATCGAAGTCGCCGATGACCGCATCCGCGCGGATGCCCAGGGCATGTGCGTGGTCGAGACCGCCGTCGGCGGCGATGACGAATGCGTTCGGCGGGACCGAAGGACGTCCGCCGAAATACGTGCCTGCCGCGAAAACGACGCATGTCGTAGCCGCAATGTCGGTGTCGCGCGGTTGCTGGCGTCGCTGGCGTTCCTGTTCCATGGGGCCTCCTTCCTGATCTGCGACCAGTATAATGGCGGCCGGTCGGATCGCGGGACTTGAGTCCGCCGGGGAGTTGCGTTGCCTGGACATCGCTCGCAACGAGGTCGCGACACGCGGCTGCATTTGGTCCGGCCATGTGCTAAGCTATTGCACCGGCTTGAGAAATCAAGAAAGCGGGTGTTAACCCCACCTGGAAGCCTGTCGTGGTTTCGGGTTCAAGGCTAGACCTTGATGCGTGTCAACGCATTGTTGAATGACGATTTGGTTGTACGGGTTCGTATGACGAGATTGCGTCAGTGTCTTCCATGAACTCGCCGCGAACGGTTCTGAGGGGAATCCGCTTCAGGAAATATGAGGATTGGAGTCATCATTAGCGACGAACCACGCATTAACGACGAGATTCGCGTCTCCCAAGTGCGCCTGATTGGCCCGAACGGCGAGCAGGTCGGCGTCATCGCGACCACGGTTGCGCTGAACTTGGCGAAGGAAGCGAACCTCGATCTCGTCGAGGTGGCACCGAACGCGAAGCCTCCGGTGGCCAAGCTCATTGATTACGGCAAGTACAAGTACAACGAGAAGATCAAGGCCCGTGAAGCGCGCCGAAATCAGAGCACTGCCGAAATCAAGGAGATCCGTTTCCGTCTCAAGATCGACGCCCACGACTTCGAGGTGAAGAAGGGCCATGTCATCCGCTTCCTTGAAGGCGGCGACAAGGTCAAGGTCACCATCATGTTGCGTGGCCGCGAGCAGTCCCGACCGATCGGCGGCGTGGAGCTTCTCGAGAAGCTCGCTGACGAGGTACAGGATTACGGCACGGTTGAATCTGCGCCGAAGCAGGAGGGCCGCAACATCATCATGACGCTTGCGCCCAAGGGCAAGAAGGTGCACACGCAGTCCGAGCAGCGCCGTCGCGGCGCCGAATCGCGTGCGGAGCGCCAGGCACGCCAGGCGGCTCGCCTCGCAGCCAAGCAGGAGTCGAAGGCCAAGGCGGCCCAAGCCGCCAAAGAGGCTGTCGCCTCCGGCGGACAGAAGGAAGACAAGCCTTCCAAGTAAGCCAAATGAATGTGTCGGATGGGCCGAGCCCATTCGCCCACGCTATCCAACACGATGTGATAGATGATCACAAGGAGGGCAGCAATGCCGAAGATGAAAACCAATTCCGCCGCTTCCAAGCGCGTCCGCGTCACCGGCTCGGGCAAGCTCATGCACGCCGGCACCGGTATGCGCCACAACCTCGAGCACAAGTCGGCCAAGAAGCGCCGTCACCTGTCCGCTGACGAGGTGCTGGCCACGTCGCAGGCGAAGAAGATGCGCGGTCTGCTCGGTCGCTGAGCCGAAGCCCGTTGAGTTACTAGACGAATAGAAAGCTGAGGAAATAACTATGGCACGTGTCAAGCGCGCAGTCAACGCCCACAAGAAGCGTCGCGTCGTTCTCGAGAGGGCTTCCGGCTATCGCGGCCAGCGCTCCCGTCTGTATCGTAAGGCCAAGGAGCAGCTGCTGCACTCCTTCACCTACAACTACCGTGACCGTAAGGCGCGTAAGGGTGACTTCCGCAAGCTGTGGATCCAGCGCATCAACGCCGCCGTCCGCGCTGAAGGCATCACCTACAACCGCTTCATGCAGGGTCTGCGTCTCGCCGGCATCGAACTCGACCGTCGCGCTCTCGCCGAGCTCGCCGTCTCCGATCCGGACACGTTCAAGACCATCGTCGACGCCGCCAAGGCTGCGCTGCCGGCTGATGTGAACGCCCCGGTCGCTGCCTGAGCGCATCCGTGAGCATAGCGGCGATGCGGAGGTCTGAACCCCGCTGACCGTTGTAACGTCTCGCAATGCCCCGACTCCTCTAAGGAGCCGGGGCATTGTCGTATGTTCTGCCCGTTGGTCGGCATGTGTGTCCGACGGAGACGGATGCGATGGTGTCCTGTCACGGATCGGGTGCCGTCGCCCACCTTCACAAACTGTCTATGCCAAGACCGGTCTCAGTGCAGACAGTTTGTATCAGTAATGCGTTGTATTAGCAACCCGTAGTGTCAGCCGCCCGTTGTATTGGCAGCACGTTGTCTCCGACACCCATCAGGAACCGAGACGTGGTGCTCGATCAGGTGAACTTGCGCGGTGAACGCAGGAACGGACAACCGTCGTCGTGTTGCCGTGCCTGTACCATATGCAACAGCACAGAACATGTAGGTACACCGGCACAACACCGGCACGGGAGATGATGGGACGATGGCTGAGCGATTGAATCCGTCGACGACACTGTCGTCATCGCTGCGCGACCAGCTGTCGGCGTTCATCGGGCATATCGCCGTGGAACGCGGCCTCGCGGACGCGACCGTCGATGCCTACCGGTCGGATCTCGATCGCTATATCACCTGGATGGAAGATCACGGCATCCGCTCGATGGACGGAATTCGGCAGCAGGATGTGCAAGCCTATGCGCAATCGCTTGCCAGGCAAGGCCAGAGCGTGGCAAGCCGCCGGCGCCATCTCGCCAGTATCCACGAATTTCACCGATTCGCATTATCGCGTGGCGCTGTCAGCGACGATGTCTCCGCGAAAGTGCGCGCCCCGAAAGGCGGATCACATCTGCCGGACGTTTTGACAATCGACGAGGTCTCGACATTATTGGATGCCGCGGCGATGCACGGAAGTCAAGATCCCGTAGTCTTGCGGGACAAGGCGTTGCTCGAATTCCTGTATGCTACCGGTGCCCGTATTTCCGAGGCCGTGGGCGTGGATTTCGCTGATATTGACTTCGATGACCGACTGGTCAGGCTCACCGGCAAGGGGTCAAAGCAGCGGCTGGTGCCGATCGGCAGCTACGCATGTGACGCATTGGAACGGTATCGAGACCTCGGTCGGCCTGCGCTCGCGAGCAAAGCCAAGCAGCCCGAGCTGCGGGCGGTGTTCCTCAACCGCCGCGGCCAGCGCCTGTCGCGGCAAAGCGCTTGGGACGCCGTACGCATTGCGGGGGAGCGGGCGCATCTGGCCCGTCCGTTGCACCCACATACCTTGCGCCATTCCTTCGCCACGCATTTGATCCAAGGTGGCGCCGATGTGCGCACCGTGCAGGAACTGCTGGGGCATGCGTCGGTCACGACCACGCAAATCTACACGCATATCGCACCGGAAACATTGATGGAAACGTATATGACCGCTCATCCACGGGCGAGATGACCGTCCGACATAATACAGCCGCTGGGACGTGCGGGCGATACGATGGTGTTCGGTGTGCGGCGACGCGGTCGCACGTCAGGCGTATCCGCGGCGGATACGCGGGAAGGAGCAGGCGTGGATGACACGATGACCCCGATGCGCGACACCCGTCAGGGATTATTGCCGATTATGGGCACGCATACTGGCGCAACGCAATCGATTCATACATCCGACGATGATGAGTTGGATGCCGAGGGTGAGACGCAGCCGGACGTGGACACGCCGCTTGGTACAGTGAACGGTATGCCAACGGATTTACTGGGACGAGAATATGAGACGTTTCCTGCGCCACAGCCGCGCCACGAGCACGGGCCTGCGCGCGTTATCGCGATGTGCAATCAGAAAGGCGGCGTCGGCAAGACCACCAGCTCCATCAATATCGCCGGCGCGCTCAGCCAGTACGGTCGTCGTGTGCTGATCGTCGATTTCGACCCGCAGGGCGCGGCTACGGTCGGTCTCGGCATCAACGCGAACACCGTGGACAACACCGTGTACACCGCCCTGTTCGACCCGTCCGTCGACCCGCACGACATCATCCAACATACGGATTTCAAGAACCTTGACGTCATGCCCGCGAATATCGATTTGTCTGCGGCGGAAGTCCAATTGGTCACCGAAGTGGGTCGCGAGCAGATTCTCGCTAGCGTACTGCGCAAAGTACGTGATGAATACGATCTCATCATCATCGACTGCCAGCCGTCCCTCGGTCTGCTCACCGTCAACGCGCTGACTGCGGCGGACGGCGTGATGATTCCGGTTGCCGCTGAGTTCTTCGCGTTGCGTGGCGTGGCGCTGCTCATGCAGTCCATCGAGAAAGTCCAGTCGCGCATCAACCCTTCCCTTGAAATCGACGGGGTGCTGGTCACCATGTACACACGCACCCTGCATTCTGAGGAAGTGCTGCAGCGCATCTATGAGGCGTTCGGCGACAAGGTGTTCCATACGGTGATCTCCCGATCCATCAAACTGCCCGATGCGACAGTCGCCGCCGCGCCGATTACGATATACGCGCCGAACCACAAAACCGCACAGGAATATCGTGAAGTCGCCCGCGAAATGGTCGCGCGCGGAGTCGTCGCCTGAACGTTGGCGGATACGCCGTGAGTGGGCAGTCGCCATCCGTGCAGGGGTCGGTGCAGGCGTCGGACGGTGTCCAAAGTGATGAAACCGGTACGCCGGCCATGACGGCAATGGCGGACATGCCGGCTGCGGACGGTTTCTCCGTCAATCTGGACAACTACGCTGGCCCGTTCGACGTGCTGTTGGGCATGATCGCCAACAGACGCCTCGAACTGACTGAAGTGTCCCTGTCCGCCATCACGGAAGAATTTCTTGCATACGTGCGCACGCTCGACACTGAGCGCAATATGGATGAGGCGAGTGCGTTCCTCGATGTGGCATCCGTGCTCATCGAAGCGAAAAGCGCTGCCTTGTTGCCGCATGACGAAGACGGCACCCAGGACGAACGCAGCATGGAGGCATTGCGGGAACGCGATCTCCTGTTCGCTAGACTGCTGCAATATCATGCGTTCAAACAGGCGGCGTCCGATTTCCGTGTTCGGATGGATGACAACGCGCGCCACGCCCACCCTGGCAACGCTGACCCCGCTTTCGCCGCGATGCTGCCGCAATTGGTGTGGACGCTCACCCCGCAGGAGCTTGCGGGAATCGCCGCGGCGGCATTGACGAACGCGCCGCTGGAACATGTTGCAACGCATCAATTGCATGTGCCGTTGGTTGATTTGCGGGAGCAATCCACGTTGGTTCGCGATCGCCTACGCGCCTTGCCCGCCGGAGAGGGCATGGCGTTCTCCAAGCTGTGCGAGGACGCACACGGTACGCTTGAGGTGGTCGCGCGGTTCTTCGCCATTCTCGTGTTTTTCAAGCAGGGAGCCGTGCAATACCGCCAGTCTGGGCCGTTCGAACCGTTGTTCGTCAGGTGGATGCCGGGGCGGGATACTGCTCAATTGGTTGGCGAGAAGGATATGTCATGATCGAAGACAATACGAAGCGTGAGATGGCCTCTCAGAGCGGCACGGCGGCTCCGGGTGGCTCGGACAAGCTACAGCAGGCTTGGCAAGTGGATGATTTTCCCGGCGGATTGCCCGCGTGCCTTGAAGCGGTGCTGATGGTTGCGGACGGGCCGCAACAGGAGCGGGACCTAGCGCACGCGTTGCATTGCGATCCCAAGGATGTCCGCGACGCGCTCGAATCGCTCCGACGCGAATACGACGGGGATCTCGAACACGGCATCGCCCCGCGAGGCTTTGCTTTGCGCAGCAGCGCTCGTGGATGGCAGTATGTCAGTCGCAGCGAGTTCGAACCGGTTGTCGGAGCGTTCGTTACTGACGGGCAAACTTCCCGCCTGTCGCAGGCGGCGCTCGAGGCGCTCGCCATCATCGCGTACAAGCAGCCGATGACTCGCGCCCAGGTCGCTTCCATCAGAGGCGTCAATTCCGACGGCGTGATCCGATCGCTGACCGTGCGCGGATTGGTGCAGGAACATGGCGCGGATCCCCAGACACACGCCGCGTTGCTGGAGACGACCGGATTGTTCCTCGAATACATGGGCCTCGATTCGTTGGACGATTTGCCGTCGTTGGCCCCGTTCCTGCCGGCCGACGCAGGACAAGTGGTCCGCGAGGCGGCGGGGGAGCAGCTTGGCGCGTTGTAGCCCGTCGCCGTGCCGGCCTGTGTGCTTCGCGGACAGCCGATTCAACCTGTCGTGGTCCGCCGGTAATCTTGTGACGGTTTATGTGTAAGCGGTAGGTGGGTGATTCCCGCATCCGAGAGTGATACGTAGACAAATCATGCAATTAAGAGAGGTAATTGATGGCAGTTCGCGGTGATATCCGTAATGTGGCAATTGTAGCGCACGTCGATCACGGCAAGACCACCTTGGTCAACGCCATGCTCCAGCAGTCCCACGTCTTCAACGAACGTGAGGAGGTCCCGGACCGCGTCATGGATTCCAACGATTTGGAACGCGAGAAAGGCATCACCATCCTCGCCAAGAACACGGCGGTCAAGTACACCGGCCCCCTTGCCGCGAAGTACGGCGAGCCCAACGGCATCACCATCAACGTGATCGATACTCCCGGCCACGCCGATTTCGGCGGCGAGGTCGAGCGCGGTATTTCCATGGTCGACGGCGTGGTGCTGCTCGTCGACGCGTCCGAAGGCCCGCTGCCGCAGACCCGTTTCGTGCTGCGCAAGGCGCTCGAGGCGAAGCTGCCGGTCATCCTGTGCATTAACAAGACCGACCGTCCGGACGCCCGCATCTCCGAAGTCGTCAGCGAATCCACTGATCTGCTGCTCGGCCTGGCTCAGGACGTCATGGAGGAGGGCGTCGACCTTGATCTCGACTCCCTGCTCGACCTGCCGGTCATCTACTGCGCCGCGAAGGTCGGCTACGCTTCCGCCGACCAGCCTGCCGACGGCGCCCTGCCGGACAACGACAACCTCGAACCGCTGTTCGAATCGATTATCGCCAACATCCCCGCCCCGCAGTACGAGGAGGGCGCACCGCTGCAGGCCCATGTCGCAAACATCGACTCCTCCGACTTCCTCGGACGTCTCGGCCTCGTGCGCGTGTACAACGGCTTGCTCGAGAAGGGCAAGACCTACGGCCTGTCCCGCGTGGACGGCTCGATTGAGAACTTCCGTGTCTCCGAACTGCTGCGCACGCAGGGTCTGGACCGCATCCCGGTGGAATCCGCAGGCCCCGGCGACATCGTCGCTGTCGCCGGTGTAAGCGACATCATGATCGGCGAAACCATCGTCGACCCGAACGACCCGCGTCCGCTGCCGCTTATCCATGTCGACGATCCGGCGATCTCCATGACTTTCGGCGTCAACGATTCCCCGCTGGCTGGCCGTGAAGGCAAGGATCACAAGCTTACCGCCCGTATGATCAAGGATCGTCTCGACCGCGAGCTCATCGGCAACGTGTCCATCAAGGTGCTGCCGACTGACCGTCCTGACGCGTGGGAGGTCCAGGGCCGTGGCGAACTCGCGCTGGCTGTCCTCGCTGAGGAGATGCGCCGCGAAGGTTACGAGCTGACCGTCGGCCGCCCGCAGGTGGTCACCAAGATGATCGACGGCAAGATCAACGAGCCGATGGAGAACACCACCATCGACGTGCCCGAGGAGTACATGGGTACGGTCACGCAGCTGCTGGCCGACCGCAAGGGCCGTATGGATTCGATGACCAACCACGGTTCCGGCTGGGTGCGCCTGGAATTCACCGTGCCGTCCCGTGGCCTGATCGGCTTCCGCACCGCACTGTTGTCCGCCACGCGCGGTACAGGCATCGCGAGCTCCATCTCCGCTGGCTACGCCCCGTGGGCAGGTGAGATCGTGACCCGCCAGAACGGCTCTATGGTCTCCGATCGCGCCGGTGTCGCCACCCCGTACGCTATGCAGCGTCTGCAGGCCCGCGGCCAGTTCTTCGTCGAGCCGCAGTCCCCGGTCTACGAAGGTCAGGTCGTCGGCATCAACAACAAGCCTGACGAGCTCGATGTCAACATCACGTTGGCCAAGCATATGACCAATATGCGTTCCTCCACCGCCGACGTGCTTGAAACGCTCACCCCGCCAATCAAGATGAGCCTCGAGGAATCGCTTGATTTCGCGAACGAGGACGAATGCGTCGAGGTGACGCCGGAAGCCATCCGCGTGCGCAAGATCATCCTTAGCCGCGACGAATGGTACAAGTGGCGCGCCAAGCAGCGTCGCCAGAACAACGCGGCAGCCAAGTAAGGCATGACATCGTCATCGCGCTCTTGACACGCGAAGACGATTGACGGTCTGACGCCGTCTGCACTCGGCATGGTCTGGGTGCAGACGGCGTCGTCGTTTTCGCGATGTTGTTTCGCGGTGTACAAGCGCGAGGGATTCGCCGGTGTGGAAGCAGCGGGGCGTTTTTCGCGGCGGGAAGGCATACTGGACATATGACTTCTTCACCAGCTTCGGGGCGCGACCTGCCGTGGTCGCATCGCCAGTCGTATCCGACACGGATGACCATTTCGCTGCTCGCTGGCGCCGCGGTCGGCATGATCGGCACGCTTGCGCATCGGCTGGGCGCGTCCGCGAATATTCCGTACGGCCTGGTCCTCGCATTGCTTGTTATCGTGCTGTCCGCGTGGTGCGCGCGGTCGCGCGCCGGCGCGCTGGGGCTGGGAGTCCATGTGGCGGCGTCCTCGATTGTCGCGTGGGGGCTTGCGGTGGCTCCACGTGGTTCGGGCGCATTGGCGCCGGTGGGGTTCGGGGACCCCTCGGCGGTACCGTTCTGGAGTGAGCATGTCGGCATGATATGGCTGTACGGCATGATTGTGGTGCAAGTCATCCTGCTGTTCCTGCCCAAACGATGGTTCCGTATCACCGTGGATGACGACATCCGGCCGGCGGCACACGCGGCGGCTGCAAGCGGCACCGCCGATGGCACAGACACCGGCAACACCGCGCAAGACAAGGAAGTCCAATGAGCCAAGACATCACCGACAACACTGTTTGCGACGGTAATCGCGCATTTGAGGCTGCAAGTCGGCGCCAGTCGCTCCCGTTGTATTATCTGGGCCCGCAAGGCTCATTCACTCATCAGGCGGCGGTGTGTGCAAGCCGGATGCTTGCATCGCTGTCGGAGAACATCACTCCGATGCCGGAAAGCACCATCCCCAAGGTCATGGCGCATGTGCGCGACGGCGAGGGATGGGGTGTCATCGCGTGGGAAAACAATGTCGAAGGGTATGTGGTCCCGAACCTCGATATGATGATCGACGCGGATGACGTTGTCGGCTTTGCCCATGTCGGCGTCGATGTCGTGTTCGACGCGTTTGTGCCACAGGGGAGCGCGAAACGAGGCGTCGCGCTCCGTGAAGCGACTGCACACCCACACGGATTGGCACAATGCCAGCGATTTATCGCCCGGCATCATCTCACGCTCATGCCCGCCACGTCGAACGCGGCCGCCTGCCGGGACGTGCGTGACGGCCAAGTGGCGCTCGGCCCATCGATTTGCGGCGAATTATACCATTTGGACACGCTGGAACACCATGTGCAGGATTATCACGGCGCTCGAACCGAGTTCCTTGTTCTCGCCCGCCGGGATGATGTGCCCTCGCTGATGGCGCAAGTCAAGGCGGACGGCAACAGCGAGTTCGAAACGATCATCGCGTTCATCCCGTTGAGCACAGGACCCGGCGTACTGGCGAATCTCCTGGACGTGTTACGTGACGCCGGACTGAATATGACCAGCTTCATCTCCCGCCCGATCAAGGGGCATGCGGGGACTTACAGTTTCGTCGCTGCCGTGGATGCGGCCCCATGGCAACCGCATTTCCGCAGTGTGCTGACCGAGGTTGTCGAACATGGCGACTGGGTGAAGACCCTAGCGGTCTACCCGCGCAGGGAGCGCCCGAATCCGCCGGTCAATGAATGGATGCTGCCGCAAGGGGGAGTGTGCTTCGACCCCCATGCCATTCCAGAGGCGTGGGATAGCAGTGTTGATGCCGCAAGGGAGTTGCTGTGGTGAGTGATGATTCCGGGCGGCGGTTAGCATGCGGCTATGCGGAGGGCATCACGGGCTCGGCATTCGCCGCGACCGATACGGCGAATGCGGCAGGCTCGACGAACGCGGCAGACTCGACAAGTATGGCGCACACGGCAGAACGAGGAAGGGAGACGGATACGATGGCAGACAAGACGGGCATGACAATCGGCATTGTCGGATTGGGCCTGATCGGTGGCTCCCTGGCACGCCATCTGGCGGCCAACGGGTATCGGGTGATTGCGTGGAACCATCGTCCGCACCCGTATGAACAGGCCAGACGGGACGGCATCGTATGCGTGGACTCGCTCGAGGAACTCGCCGGGCATCCCGGTGCACGCCCCGATCTCATCGTATTGTGCAATCCGCTGAAAGCCATGCCACAGATGCTCTCCCGGCTTGCCCTGGTCATCGACCGCACGACGACCACCCTGACCGATGTCGGCAGTGTAAAAGCCTTGGTGCGGCAGCAGGTCGTCGCCGCGGGTCTGGGGAACTGCTATGTGGGCGCCCATCCGATGACTGGAACCGAGCGTTCCGGCTTCGAGGCTTCCGATCCAAGCCTGTTCGACCATGCCTTGTGGGCGATCACCGTGGACGAATCGACAGATTACCGGCGTTTCCTTGTGGTAGCGCGCATGATCACCGAGGGGTGCGCCAATCGGTGCATCGTCATCGACGACGGCACGCATGATCGCGCCGCGGCGCTGATCTCTCACATGCCGCATGTGGTCGCCACGGCGTTGATCAATGAGCTGACGGACAATCCCGACCGCAATATCGCCGCAGCCCTCGCCGCAGGATCGTGGCGTGACATGACCCGTGTGGCGTTGACTGATCCGCAGCGAACCCGTGCCATGGTCGACGAGGACGCCGAGAATGTCGAAACGCTGTTGCGACATATGGCCGATCGCCTTGTCGCAGTCGCTGACGCGTTGCACGACGGGGACAACCGGCAGATCGGAGAGTTCTTCGCCCACGGCCAACCATTCCGCGACTACAAGGCGGCGTGCGTGCGCGCGAATACTCAGGCGGAAACGCCGGTGACGATGGACATGCCGCTCAATCTCGCCACGTGGCGTGACCAACTGTTGGAATCGGCACGTCGCGGCGAGCAGGTGACGGGGTGGCGTTCGGATGCCGTCGCGGTGGTCGAGCGCCGCCCGGCGGTGGTGTCCGCTGCGCTAGTGCGCGCGTGACATCTGCCTGCCTGATTATGCGACATCCGCGGGACGGCCTGCGATTCCAGTGGCGTGTGGTTGTGTGTGTCCGGTTTTGTGTTTTTGGTTCCGGTTGCCTGTAGTTTCACGTCATCGGTTTCGTGTCCCGGTTCCGACCGCCTCGATGGTTGAGTTGACCGGGCACGCCCACACCAGGTGTTGGATATTGGGAGAAGTCGTCTGATTGCGCGATTCGCATCTGAATTCCCGATTTGCGCGCGGTCGTTCCTAAGCCTTGTCGGATGCCTTTCGACGTGCCGCTGTGCCGGGGCGTTCCGGAACCGGCTTGAGCCGCACGATGCTATCGGCCTCGATACTGACCTGCTGTTCGGGGCGAGACCCGTTGGCGGCGGCGTCGCGGATCATCTTCAGGGTGGTTCCGTTCCACTGCTGCACATGCCCGACAAAATCCCGATACGTCATTCTGCCGGTGTTCGGGTCCGCACCTGCCTTCGTGCGGACGACGATGCGGGCACCAGATGGAATCTCGCGTGGAAGCCTCGGCACCCCGCTCCCGCCGATGGCGCCGGACAGGTCGCGCGGCTCTCGCTTCGCGGGCGGGACGTCGGTGTTCCCCGCGGTGTTGTGCGGTTCGGGTTGTGGAACGATGAACATGGTCTCCTCGCTTGCTGGGGTTCCGCGCAGATCGGGCCTGCGGTCAACACCACGGATATGCGGATATGCGGATATGCCGCGGTGCCCATCTTATGGCCGTTCGCGTATCGGCGTAGATCGCGGCTGCGTACTATGGCAACTATTATGGGCGAACAAGGATAAGCGGACGAGCGTGAACGAGTAGATACGGGCAGACGGAAGGTATACACAGATGGAACGGGAACGACGCAAACCGGGCGCTCGCCGGTCAGGTGGCGCAGCGGACGGACGGGCTTGTGACAAGAAGGAATCCTCGTCACAGATGGAGCAGCTCGTCGGCGCCCAAATCGAAGCGGTTATCGACGAGTTCCTCCACGATCTTCGCGTCAATCGCGCCGCCAGCGACAATACGCTGAAAGCGTATCGCATCGATGTGCTGGACTGCCTCGTCACCATGAATATCGATGGCCTCGAAGCGCTCGATCGGGTCAATGTGGACGATTTGCGGGCGTGGATGTCCAGTGAAAGCGCCCGCGGATACGCGCGTTCCAGCATGGCGCGCAGGACCGTGGCGGTCCGTGGCTTCTTCCGTTGGGCGCAGGATCAAGGGCTGATTGACAGCGACCCCGCTGCCCTGCTCATGACCCCGAAAATCCCTTCCGTGCTTCCGGCGGTATTGACCGAAGCACAGGCGAAAACCCTGATGGATGATGCGGATGCGTACACAGCGCGGGGGAGTGCAGGGGCGGCGCGAGAGGGACACCAGCAAGGACCTCAGCAAGGACAGCGTCGATCGGAGCGCGGTGGGCAACAACCGGAATGTCAACGGCACCAGACCGGCGGTTCGCCTGCGGACCATGCAATCGCCGTCCGCGACGCTGCGATGATGGAGCTGCTCTATGCGACGGGCATCCGCGTCGGGGAACTTGTCGGCATTGACATTGCCGACATCGATTTCGCCCAGCGAACCGTCCGCGTCACCGGCAAAGGGGATAAGCAGCGTGTCGTTCCGTTCGGAGCGCCGGCGGCGCGTGCGTTGGACCAGTGGCTGCAAGCCGGACGCCCCGCGCTTGCAGGCGATCGTTCCGGTGAGGCGTTGTTCCTTGGTCGCCGGGGCGGCCGGGTCGACCAGCGGATCGTCCGGCAGGTCGTACATCGCGAGGCTCGCAAGGCGGGTGTTCCGGACATCAGTCCGCACGCCTTGCGGCACAGTGCCGCGACCCATATGCTCGACGGCGGCGCCGATCTGCGTGAAGTGCAGGAGATGCTCGGGCACGCCTCGTTGCGTACCACCCAGCGGTACACCCACGTTTCGATGGAACAGCTCAAACAACGCTACCGGCAGGCTTTCCCGCGCGCCTGAATGGTACGATGCTGCGGCGGTGGCCCGACATGCTTTGGCTGGATAAACCGCTGCCGAACCGGAGAACGAATGCCGACAACCGATTCGGTTCGCAAGAGCGCTCGCCATTATCCAAGTTGCGACCCAGTGCAACTGGTCCGGGAGCATATTGCAACGACGAGCGAACGCTCTTTTTCCTGCGTCAAATCTATATCGGCAAACAACAAACCACACGCGGAACATCTAATCCGCATGTCCCCGCGCACCCGCAGACTTGTCGCGCGTTGTGCGCGGAACGAGAAGAAAATTTACCGACTCGTAACAATGGTTGCGAAAACATCGGCGGGCCACGTCGAGTGACAAGTATCCGGCATGCCCTAGGCACCCTTGGAAATTCCTGTCATGCAAGGCCTTGGACGACGTCGCGATTGAACACCTGATGCGCGAGGCGTTGCGGATGGCAGCGAAAACATCATCTTGCATCTTGTCCCACAGAGGGGTAAGAATTGACGATGTTCAGCAACGAGGTTGGGGCGGGAGCCCGAGCCTCGTTGTTTTTTGGGATTCGTCCCAAAATCAAACACACACAGGAGAAAAACGCATATGAAGAAGAAAGCAATTGCGCTGATCGCTGCGGCATGCTCGCTCGCGATGGCGCTCGGCGGCTGCGGCTCGTCGTCATCTTCGACTTCCGGTTCGTCCGACGGCGGCAAGGTCATCATCACCGCCTTCGGTTCCGAACCGCAGAACCCGCTCATCCCGGGCAACACCAACGAAACTGGCGGCGGCCGCCCGGTCGAACTGATGTTCGCCCGCCTGGTGAGCTTCGACAACAAGGGCAACGCGAAGAACGAAGTCGCCCAGTCCATCAAGCCGAATGCCGATTCCAGCGAATACACCATCACCCTCAAGAAGGGATGGAAGTTCACCGATGGCACTCCGGTGACCGCAGAATCCTTCACCAAGGCCTGGAGCTACACCGCCAATGCGAAGAACGCCCAGAAGTGCGCGTCCTTCTTCTCGACCATCAAGGGCTATGACGACCTGCAGAAGGACGGTCTGAAGGGCGACGAGCAGCTCTCCGGCCTCAAGGTCGTCGACGACTACACCTTCACCGTCACCATGAACCAGCCTGACGCCACCTTCCCGGTCAAGGTCGGTTACGAGGGCTTCTCCCCGCTGCCGGAATCCTTCTACAAGGACCCGAAGGCCTTCGGCGAGAAGCCGGTCGGCAACGGCCCGTACAAGTTCTCCAGCTGGGATCACAACAAGCAAATCGTGCTGGTCAAGAACCCCGACTACAAGGGCAACGTCAAGGTCAACAATGACGGCGTGACCTTCAAGATCTACACCTCCACCGATTCCGCCTACGCCGACGTGCAGTCCGGCAACCTCGACGTCATGGATTCCGTCCCGGCGACCGCGACCAAGACCTTCCAGTCCGATCCCAACGTCGAGGCTTACAACAAGGCCGGTTCCGTGAGCCAGACCTTCACCATCCCGTCCGATCTCGATCACTTCCAGACCAACACCGAGGAAGGCGTCCTGCGTCGCCAGGCCATCTCCATGGCCATCAACCGCAAGACCATCGTCGACAAGGTGCTCGGCGGCGTCGGCACCCCGGCCAAGGAATTCACCTCCCCGATGACCCCGGGCTATTCGGACTCCCTCAAGGGCGAAAGCAATCTGGAGTACAACCCGAAGAAGGCCAAGGAACTGTGGGCCAAGGCCGATGCCATCTCCAAGTATGACGGCACCCTCACCTTCTCCTACAACGCCGACGGCGGCGCCAAGCCGATCTACGACGCTGTGGTCAACCAGCTGAAGAACAACCTGGGCATCAAGGCCGCCACCAACCCGGTCCCGACCTTCCAGGAGTTCCGCACCGACGTGTCCAACCGCACCATCAAGGGCGCGTTCCGTACCGGCTGGCAGCCTGATTACCCGTCCCCGGAGAACTACCTGTACCAGCTGTACGACTCCGCTGCGGCCGACAACCAGGGCTCCAACGACGGCGACTACAAGAACCCGGCCTTCGACAAGCTCATGGACCAGGCGTACGCCGCGACCAGCACCGAAGCCGCGAACAAGATCTACCAGCAGGCCCAGGAAATCCTGCTCAACGATCTGCCGGCCATCCCGCTGTACTACGGCAACGCGTACGGTGTGGCTGCCAAGGGCGTGAAGAACTTCACGATGAACTGGCAGAACCAGCCGGTCTATTCGGAGCTGTCCAAGTGACGGCACGCCGATAGGCGTCTGATATTCCACGAGGGCGCATGGCATGGATTCATGTCATGCGCCCTCGTCGTGTCAAACCCATCATTATCCGAAAAAGCAATGTTTCTACGCTGTTAACGTCCGGTATACGGAAACGGTCACCGTGACGCCCCGAATGCCCTACAATACAGGGCGAGCGCGGTTTCAGGCCTTGTACAGGTGACGCAGGGGCAGAGGTGGGGTAGACTATCGTAAGTATTTTATGGCCGCAGTGCCGCCATGCCCGACAGGGCCCGGTGCGAACGGCCGAAGAGCAATAAGGAGCAACCCAATGGGCAAATATCTTCTGCGACGCATTCTGCAGATGATTCCCGTGGTCCTTGGCACGACCCTCCTGGTTTATGCTCTTGTCTTCGCGCTGCCGGGCGACCCGGTGAAAGCCATGTTCGGGGACAAGCCGGTCAACCAGGCGGTCGCGGCCCAGATCCGCGCCGAATACAACCTTGACAAGCCGTTCATCATTCAGTACCTGCTGTTCCTCAAGAACGCACTGACCCTTGATTTCGGCAACACCTTCGCCGGCCAACCGGTCATCGACGAAATCGGACGCGCCTTCCCCGTGACCATCAGGCTCGCGTTGATGGCCTTCGTGTTTGAAGCGGTTTTCGGCGTCATCTTCGGTATCATCTCCGGCCTCAACAAGGGACGTTGGGGCGACACGGTGATTCTGATCATCTCCCTGCTGCTCATCTCCGTGCCGACCTTCGTCACCGGCTTCATCATGCAGTATCTCATCGGCGTCAAGTGGAGGCTGCTGCCTGTCACCGCCGGCAACGATCCGGGCTTTGTCGATCTGCTCATGCCGGCCATCGTGCTCGGCTCAGTGTCCATGGCGTATATCATTCGCCTCACCCGCGGTGAGATCTCATCCAACATGAACGAGGACTACGTGCGTACCGCCCGTGCCAAGGGCATGGGTCGCCGCCAGGTGTTCATGCGCCACGTCCTGCGCAACTCGCTGATTCCCGTGGTCACCTATCTCGGCCAGGATCTCGGAGCGCTCATGGGCGGCGCGATGATCTCCGAAACCATCTTCAACGTGCACGGCATCGGATACCTCACCTATCAGAGCATCCTCAAGGGCGAAAGCAATATGGTCGTTTCCATCGTCACTCTGCTGACCCTGATCTTCGTCGTCACCAACCTCATCGTCGACCTGCTGTACGCGGCGCTTGACCCGCGCATCCGGTACGCGTGAGAGGAAGGAAGAGATAATCATGGCAGAACCATCACGCAATGACACCGCCCGCGTATTGCCCGGACAGGAACGATTCGTCGCACCGATCGACGAAACCCCGCTCCAGGCGGTCGACTCAATCGACGAATCCGCGCCGGCGGCCAGCATGTGGGCTGACGCGTGGCGTACGCTGCGTCGCAACCCGATGTTCATCATCTCCGCGATCCTCATCATCTTCGTCGTGTTCGTCGCCCTCTTCCCGGGCGTGCTCACCAAGCAGAATCCGAACTACTGCAACCTCGACAACTCCCTCGAGCCCGCCAAAGCAGGCCACCCCTTCGGCTTCGACCTGCAAGGCTGCGACGTGTATACCCGCACCATCTACGGGACCCGCACCTCGCTGAGCGTCGGCCTGCTGTCCACGATTTTCGTGGTGGTGATTGGCGCGTTCATCGGCGCGCTCGCCGGCTTCTTCGGAGGTTGGGTTGACGCGGTGCTCAGCCGTCTGACCGATATCTTCCTCGCGCTGCCGATTCTGCTCGGCGCCATCGTCGTGCTGCAGATGTTCAAGACCAGCACCTCGATCTGGAAGCTGGTGCTCGTCATCACGCTCTTCGGCTGGGTGTCCACTGCGCGTATCGCCCGAGGCGCGGTCATGGAAGCGAAGAACCTCGAATTCAACACCGCCTCCACTGCCTTAGGTTCGACGCCGTGGCGCAATCTGATCCGGCATATCATCCCCAATTCGCTGGCCCCGATCATCGTCATCGGCACCACGTCCCTCGGCTCCTACATCGTGCTTGAGGCGACGTTGAGCTTCCTCGGTGTCGGCCTGCCGACCACCACGGTCAGCTGGGGCGGCGACATCTCCAGCGCGCAATCCGTGCTGCGGACCAACCCCTCCGTCCTGTTCTATCCGTCGGCCGCGCTGGCAATTACCGTGCTGGCCTTCATCATGATGGGTGACGCCGTCAAGGACGCGCTCGATCCAAAGAGCCGTACGGCCTGACAAGGAGCATGTGATGACTGAGAACACCAATACCAATGCGAAGGACGAGGCCGCACAGCGGCTCGAGGCGATGCAGCGCGAACAGGGCCCGCTGCTGGAAGTACAGCATCTGAAGGTCGATTTCACCGACGACAACGGGCATGACGTCCATGCCGTGCGCGACGCCTCATTCAACGTCTATCCCGGACAGTGGGTGGCGATCGTGGGCGAATCCGGTTCCGGCAAATCCACGTCCGCTATGGCGGTCTTGGGCCTGCTTCCGGGCACCGGACACGTGGTCGGCGGCTCCATCAAGCTCGAAGGCCAGGAGATCTCCGGCCTCAAGAGCAAGGAGTATGACCAGCTGCGCGGCAGCAAGATGGGCCTGGTCCCGCAGGACCCGATGAGCAACCTCAACCCGGTGTGGCGCATCGGCACCCAGGTCAAGGAAGCGCTTGTCGCCAACCATATGGACATCTCGCATGAGAAGCGGTCCAAGCTTGCGAAAGCGCTTGCAGGCGATGAAGTCAACGTCAAAAGCGAAGATGACGAGACCTTCATCGGCTCGGCTGAACTTCCCGCGTTGCTTGGCGCCGCCAAGCAGGCGCTCACCGAGATCGGCATGAGCGGTAAGAAGCTTGACAATGCGATGGAGTTCTTCACTGAAGAATGGACGCCTGGCTCCGAGACCCGTTGGCGTGTGGCCGACGACCTCATCAAGGCTGGCGTAAACGATGACAAGGCCTGGCAGATCGCCAAGGAGCATGTCACCGGTTCGAATATGAACGACCGCATCGCCGGCCTCCTTGATGAAGCCGGTCTGCCGGACGCTGCGACGCGTGCGCGTCAGTATCCGCACGAGTTCTCCGGCGGTATGCGCCAACGCGCGCTGATCGCCATCGGTCTGGCATGCCGTCCTGACCTGTTGATTGCCGACGAACCGACGTCCGCGCTCGACGTGACCGTCCAGAAGCGCATCCTTGACCATTTGCAGACGCTCACCGATTCGCTGGGCACTGCAGTGCTGTTCATCACGCATGATCTGGGTCTGGCGGCGGAACGCGCGCAGCATATTGTCGTGATGTACAAGGGGCAGGTTGTCGAATCCGGCCCATCGCTCGAAGTGTTGCAGCACCCGATGCACCCGTATACCAAGCGGCTGGTCGCGGCGGCTCCGTCGCTCGCCTCGCAGCGCATCATCTCCGCTAAGGAACGCGGTCAGAATGCGGATGCGTTGCTCGAGCACCAGGTCAAGGGCGAGCAGACGCTGGAGAAGAGCGAACACATTATCACTGTCGAGCATCTGACGAAGGAATTCAAGCTTCCGCGCAAGAAAGAGATGTTCAAGGCGGTGGATGACGTGTCCTTCTCCGTCAAGCGCGGTACGACGCTCGCCATCGTGGGAGAATCCGGCTCTGGCAAGTCGACCGTCGCGAACATGGTGTTGCGGCTGCTTGAGCCCACGTCGGGTAAGGTTTTCTACGAAGGCAAGAACATTTCGGACTTCGGCAAGGCCGAGCTGCTGGACTTCCGTCGGCATGTCCAGCCGGTCTTCCAGAACCCGTATGGTTCGCTCGACCCGATGTACTCGATCTACCGGTCCATCGAGGAGCCGTTGCGCATCCACCATATCGGCGACAAGAAGAGCCGTGCGAAGCGTGTGCGCGAGCTGCTTGACATGGTCGAACTGCCTGAATCCGTGATGACCCGGTATCCGAACGAGCTGTCCGGCGGCCAGCGTCAGCGCATCGCGATCGCACGTGCCATGGCGCTCGACCCGGATGTCATCATCTGCGACGAGGCGGTGTCCGCGCTCGATGTGCTGGTGCAGGACCAGGTGCTTCATCTGCTCAATGATTTGCAGGCGGAACGCGGGCTGAGCTACCTGTTCATCACGCATGATCTCGCGGTTGTCCGTCAGATCGCCGACGAGGTGGTCGTAATGCAACACGGCAAGCTGGTCGAACATGCGACAACCGACGAGGTGTTCGACCACCCTCAGCAGCAGTACACGCGCGACCTGCTCGACGCGATTCCGGGAGGCAAGCTCAAGCTCGGTCTCGACTGATTCGCAGCCTGTTGCCCTAGATACATCCCATAACCGTCTACCGACGCTAGGAACCCCTTCAACGTCGGTAGACGGTTTTGTATTTCTGCCGACGCTGGGACCGTGCTGCGTGTCGGTAGAAGGTTGTGCCGACACTGAGACTGTCCTGCGTGTCGGTAGAGGGTTGTGGAGCTTCCGTCTCAGAGTCTGCCTCTCTTGCGGCTGGTCTTTCTCACAAACTGGTTACGCCGGGATGGCCGTAAGCGTAGCCAGTTTGTACGGATGGGAGGTACAGGTGGACACGCGGATGAACGCATAACCGGTGCAGAAACGAAGGTAACGGACGCTCAAGAGCGCGTGACGTCTCGTAGGGGAGCGCTGCTAGGCTCGGAGCCATGAGCATTGTGATCACGACATCGAATGTCAACGGCCTACGTGCGGCGAACCGCAAGGGCATCATGCATTGGGTGCAAGAGCATACGCCTGACGTCTGGTGCATGCAGGAGGTCCGCGCGCCCCAGAAGGAAATCGACCCGATTTTCAACAAGATTGCCGATACCTACGTGGACTCCGGGAAAATCGCCAATCCCGCCGATTTCCACACCATGGACGAAGTCTGCCGTATCAAAGGTCGCGCCGGCGTTGGGCTGCTGTCGACGCTGCCGGTAGTCGCCACCCGGTATGGGCTACCCGGGCTTGAGGAAGACGTGGATTCCGGACGCTGGATTGAGGCGGATGTCCGCACCCCGCAAGGCTACGAGATTACGGTCGTATGCGTGTACGTGCATTCCGGCGATGTTGACGATCCGAACAAGATGCACCAGAAATTCCGTTTCCTCGACACCATGCTCACCCGCATGGGGCAGCTGCGCGACGAGGCGGCGCACGGCGGCAAGCAGGCGGTGCTGTGCGGCGATTTCAACATCGCGCACACCCCGCTCGACATCAAGAACGCGAAGGCGAATGTGACCCACTCCGGCTTCTTGCCCGAGGAGCGCGCGTATATCGACAAATGGCTCGGCGAGTACGAGTTCGTCGATGTGATGCGCGAGCTTGCCGGTGACATCCAAGGGCCGTACACGTGGTGGAGCCAGCGCGGCAGGGCGTTCGACAATAACACCGGTTGGCGCCTGGACTACCAGTTCGCCACGCCAGAGCTCGCGCAGACCGCACGCGGATTCACCATCGACAAGGCGCCCACTTACGACGCCCGTTGGTCCGACCACGCGCCGCTGAGCATCACGTACGACGTGTGAACAGCAGTTGTCGTCCCTGAGACCTGCCGATGCCGGCTTCAGCCGCGCGAACGCACGACATCGCGTTCACAGCTGGCTTTCATCTGCGGTGTTATTCTTGGGACTGTCATATCCGTAGAAACGAGGAGCTATGGGATTGTTCGGATTCGGCAAGAAGAAGCATCATGACGATGATGCCGCGCGCGACAAGGACGCGAAGAAGGCACACCAGAACGCGGTTGATGCCAACGGCAGCAAGGCAGCCGCGGCTGACGACAACGAAGCGAAACAGTCGGAAGTAGCCGCGCAAGCCAAGGAACAGAACGCATCCCAGGGTGCCGAGGAGCAAGTGGACTATCCCACCGAGGTGAGCGAAGAGTATGAAGGCCGCGGTGAGGACTGGGGCCCGTGGGATGTGCGCGACGAATACGTCCCCGACTATGATGAGTACCTCGACCTTGGTGCCTACTACATCCCGTTCATGAAGGGCATCGAGCTGCGCATCAAAGCCGCCCGCGCGAATAAGGCGGTGCTGGGCGCCACCATTACGTACGGCACGTCAAGCCTGGAAGTCGAGGCGTTCGCCGCGCCGAAGACGCTGGGATTGTGGGACGACGTACGCGCCGACCTGCTGGATTCCAAGAGTGATGTCGCCAAGGAAGTGCCGGGCGTATTTGGCATGGAGCTCATTCTGCCGGTCCCGATCAAGGAAGGCAAGATGGTGACCACACGCATCGTGGGCGTGGACGGCCCGCGTTGGATGCTGCGTGGCATTTTCTCCGGCAAGGCCGCGACCGATCCGGATGACGAGGAAACACAGGCGCTGAACCGCTTCTTCTCGCAAATCGTCGTGGAACGTGGAGAAGAGCCGCTCGCTCCGCGCGACCTGATTCCGATGCATGCGCCGGTCACTCCGGGCGAGCGTAAGGCCGCTGCAGAGCAATCGCAGCAGGGAAACGCCGAGATTCCGCAGCGCCCGAAGGGTCCGTTCGACTCCGATCAGCAAGTAGAGCAGAAGACCACCTTGTCCCGTGGCCCGATGTTCTCCGAAGTGCGTTGAGTGGCGCGATGCCGGATTCGGCCCAGAACCGCAAACCGCGTACCGGTGTCGCCGCCCTCACTCAAGCGGGGGACGGTGATTTCTCCGTCATCGAGGCGATTGGCGGCCCGCGTGGCGTCGTGGAATCGATGCTGCCAGGCTTCGTTTTCGTCGTGATGTTCGTTGTCACGTCCGATTTGCGCCTGACGGTGATGGTATCCGCGATACTCGCCGTAGTACAAGTGCTGGCCCGGCTTGTCCAACGCCAGTCGGTCATGGGTGCGTTGAGCGGATTGGTGTCGGTCGCAATCTGCCTGGTGTGGGCGTGGCACAGCCATGAGGCGCGCAATTACTATATGTTCGGCTTCATCACGAATGCCGTGTATATCGTGCTGCTGGGCATCTCGTTGATTGCACGGGTGCCGGGGCTTGGGCTGGTGGTCGAGTTCATCCGGTCGTTGCCGACTGAGCATTTCCGCGATTGGTTCCGCGGTTGGATGGACGACAAACCGCTCAAACGCGCGTATATGACGATAACCGCGCTGTGGGTGGGTGTGTTCGCGCTCCGTCTGCTCGTGCAGGTTCCGCTGTATCTGTCTGACCGGGTGGCGTGGCTGGGTACGGCTCGTCTGCTGATGGGCATTCCGTTCTGGGCGTTGGCGATTTGGGTGTCGTATTTGATTGTCGCCACGCCGATGCATCGGCATCGTGAGCTTGAGCGTGCGGCACAACGGCAATCGGAGGATGGGGAAAACAAGACTGCGGAACGCGGCTGATGATGTCATATGGCGGATGGTGTGCAGGGTGTGCGCATCATCCGCCATTATCGTGTTCTGGGCACTAGGTTGTGCTAGGTTGTTGCACCAGCAAGTTGCGGTCGGCATGTCGATGTCCGGGCCGCTTGATTGGCCGGCGCGTACACCGCCCGGCTGTTGGCAGGCAGGAAAGTGATAGGAAATATGCAGGTAGAAGTGCGTATCGAGCGGTATGCCGATCAGGGTCGCTGTGTCGGCCATATCGATGGCCGTGTGGTGTTCGTCAGGTTCGCGCTTCCGGGGGAGTTGGTGCGCGTCGAACTTGATGAGCCGCATGACCGTGATGACCGGTTCTGGACCGGCGAAGTGGCGGAGGTGCTTGAAGCCAGCCCGGATCGTGTCGAACCTGTCTGGCGGTTGGCGGGACCATTGGCGCAAGGCGGCGGCGTCGGGGGAGCGGACTTGGTGCATGTGAGTCTGCCGGGGCAGCTTGCTTGGAAGTCCGCGGTGATTACCGATCAGATGCATCGCATGGGGCATGTCGAGTGTGATCCAGTGCCGGTTGAACGTGCCGATCATGATGTGGAACTCGGCGGGCTGAATTGGCGTACACGCATTGAGATGATCGCCGATGAGCATGGAATGCCGTCCATGCGCCGTCGGGGTTCGCATGTGCGGGTCCCGATTGACACCATGCCGCTTGCATCCCGTGCGCTGCTTGCGGTGGCGGACGAGGAGCGCATCTGGGATGGTAGTTTTGAGCCTGGTTCTCAAATCAGATTATCCGTGCCGGAACCACGTGGCATCGATACCACTCATGCTGATTCGCAGGCGTTGCTGAAAGCGGTCGGCAACAATTACGCGGTACTGGTTAATGGCGAGTTGCGTTCCGGTTCCAAGCATCTGCGCGAATCCGTAAGCGTTGCCGGCGGAACCTTCGACTATCGCGTGGATGCCAACGGTTTCTGGCAGGTACACCGCATGGCTCCGGTGATGCTTGCCAGCCATGTGATGGATTTGGTCCGTAAGGCGCTTGACGGCCGCAAACAGGCCGTATTGTGGGACTTGTACTCAGGCTCTGGCCTGTTCACGCTGCCGTTGAGCATGCTGGCCGCCGAGCGTACGCGCATGCTCAGCGTTGAGGGCGGGCGTACCGCTGTGCGTAACGCCCAATACAACTTGAGGCACTGCCAGATCAGTTCCGTGGACGCCCGTGTTGGCGATGTCCGCCGCACGCTGCAACATGTCCCCAGCGACCTGGCTCAGCCGGATGTCGTTGTGCTGGACCCACCGCGTGCGGGGGCAAGAGCCGCGGTGTGCCGTCAAATCGCCGAAAGCGGCGCGAAATCGGTCATCTACATCGCGTGCGACCCGACAAGCCTCGCCCGTGATACCGCGACGATGGTGGGCGAACTCGGCTATCGTCTCGCCGACATCCACGCCTACGACATCTACCCGATGACTCATCACGTTGAGACGGTAGCGTTGATGTCCAGGAACTAAAATCGAGTGCCTGAAAGCGGCATATTTCCGGGCTTTTTCGGAGGCTTGGATTTGAAGCCAGACTTCTGGGAAAGCTCGGTTTTCTTATATGGAAACATATCCACTGCAAAATGTGTGTCAGGTTGTAACCTTGGATTAGATGTCACGATTTGAGACAGTGGATTAGATATCAGGCATTTGGGGATGATTTTGGGAAAATGGAAAGTGGTGACAATCAATCCGGCAACTCGACCATTTGTGGTGTTTGCAGGCAGCGGATTAGACGTTAAGAGAGGTTATGCAAAGCGGAATTTGCGAAGGAGAGTAATTTGCTGGTATTAAATAAATTAGAGCGGCTGCTAACGGTATGTAAAGTCAAAAATATTGATGATATAGATTTAAGCAGGGAATTCTACTTCATTGGTAAAACAGATGAAGAAATATCTCTTGTGTGTGAAACAAATGACGTTCCTGAAAACACAATAGAACGTGAAGATGGGTGGCGTGGTTTCCGTATTCAAGGGATTTTGGATTTTTCACTTATTGGCATTCTTTCAAAGTTGTCTGGAATACTTGCGGATAATAAAATTGGAATTTTTGCGGTATCTACATACAACACAGATTATATTTTAGTGAAAGATGCTGATTTTGAAAAATCATTGGCTGTATTATTAAACGCTGGATATACAGTGATATAGATTTCAGATGCCTTAAATCCAAAGAAAATTATACGATGGGTGAATTATTAGCATGTAAGTTCAGTATATTGCAATCGAAGGAAAATGTTTCTTTATCATTGCTGATATGATTGTCGGACACAGTTCTTACCCTTCTGATCTGCAGGAGTATAATATCGCATCTGAACTTTCAGGACTTGTGTGCAGAGGAGGAGGCTGCATTATTGATCCATATGGGCATTATTTGACAAAACCTGTCTGAGATAAAGAAACTATCATTTACGCAGAACCTGATATGAATTTGCCTGCCGCCAGTAAAATGGAGCATGATGCAATCGGACATTATGCTCGCACGGAAGTACTTGAATTAAAAGTAAATGAAAAATAACAATAAAAAAACATTAAAGAAATTGGTAATCCTTGTAATAGGTTCTATGATTGCGGCTTATGGAATTACACTTGCACTGTATGCTGGATTTGGCGGAGCTACGCTTGCGGTGCTGTGGCAGGGGTTTGCAAGAACATTTCACATAAGCATTGGGGCAGCATCTTTTGTTGTAGCAGTGGGAATGATTTTGTTTGCGCTCATTTACGATAAAAGTCAGATTCAGATAGGAACTGTGTTGTACCAGATTGTATACAGTGCCTGTGTTGATTTGTTTGCTAACTGCCATATTTACAGTACCTATAAGTGGATCAATTTTATAATTATGTTGTTAGGGGTGGTTTTGTTTGCTGTCGGAACAGGACTATATGCGTCGGCATCCCTTGGTAGAGGCTCCTATGAGGCAGTCACTTTTGCTTTAGCAGAAAAGAATCACTGGCAGATTAAATTTGTCCGAATGGCATTGGATATTTTGGTTGTTGTTACAGGTGTTTTGCTTGGTGGAAAGTTTGGTGTATGCACGATTGTTACAGTTATCATTTCAGGTCCAATTATTCAATTTGTTAATGCAAAAGCAAAACAAGTTTTAAAGATATGATAGTAGACTTCAATGGTCAAGACCGTGATATGGATGTCAATTTTGCCGCGCATCTGTTTGCATCTGCGAATGCGCAATGTCAGAGGTGTGGACCCGTTTCCGTTTTGATAGGATATGTTTCCGCGAACGGGCACAAAACCTGACATCAATCAGAAGGTATTGTGCCACGTTGAGACGGTGGCGTTGCTTGAGCGGGGCGAAGGAAAAGAGCAAGGAAAAGTAGTGAAAGTCGAGTATCACTGCGGTTACCGGGCACTTGGGCGTGTCTGGCACCGGCAGACGGAGCGATGCCCGGTATCTTATCCAAGCGCAAATCAGCCCAACAGGCGTGAACATTGATTGCCAGTTAGATGTCGGGGAGTTGCGGCTGTAAGATAACTGTCAACGCCGGAAAACTTCATCTCTTCGCAACATTTACTGTATTCGATCATTGAACAATGTAAGGGGCAGCGTTGAAAATTGAGTATGTTGTCATTGCGATATGTATTGTGGCAGTGGCGTCCATTGTCGCTTTGCTCATGTATCGGAAAAAGAGCATTGGTTCTCCCAAAGGTGAGAATACATCTCGTCGGGGTGGTGGAGAGATAATTTCAAAGCAAACCAGTGAATTATCTCATTCAGATCAACAGGCCAATGAACTTGCCATTCAGGTGGATATGCTCCCTGCAGAAGCGGTATCGGATGAGAGTGGGCTGGTAGAGATAACTGATAATAACGTTCTGGCACGGGTGAATAATCTTGTTCCCGCATTTGCCCAGGCTGGTGTAGCTGCGGCCAATGCTGTCCAAGCTGTAAAGGCTGGTAACGAAGTGTTGTATCGTGCCATAATTCCGGCTGGTGCTAAACTTGCCGATTCTCGGACTATGAAAGGGGCAGTGCGAGGAATCTATCACGGTGCCGATGGGATTAAGGGTCATGCAAATCTTGTGGCAGTTCAAGCTCAAAAAAGGACTGCAGCAATAGCAAATACTGCAACGGCAGCTATGGGAGTTGCGGCAATGGTTGTCGGGCAGTATTACATGACGCAGATCAATGCGGAGCTTGGAGAAATCAGTGACGGTATATCTAAAGTATCTGATTTCCAGGATAACGAGTTTCGGAGCCGGGTATTTTCACTCGTTGCCCATGTTAAGAAAATTGCTGATTTTCAAGTGGAAATCCTCGAGAACGATGAATTGAGGCTGTCAAAGATTACTCAGCTCGATGGTCTGGAAGAAGAGTGTACGCAGTTGCTTGGTCAGGTCAATTTAACTTTGGCGGGCTTTTCGAAGAAAAACGATCTGAATTATTCTGCCTATGAAAAAGAATTGAAAGAGTCACAAAACTGGTATACGTACCAGAAAGCATTACTTGATATTCTGTATAAGATTTCCGAATTGAGGTATGCGCTTCATATGGGGGCTGTGTCAAGACGGCAGTGTGCAGCGCTATTGCCGACATATGCAAAACAGGTGAAAGATACTCAAGCATTGTTGACTGCGTGGCATCAGGCATCCGTCAAACGATTAGGCATTGATACCGGCGAGATCAGGCGGAGAAGAGATGGTTTCGATGGTGTGGTCCATTTTATTCCCGGGTTAGTTAATGACGATTTTAATTTCCGGGCGATTGACGAGAAAACAGTGGATATGATAGCGGCACAGGAGTCGGCACAATCGATCGAGTATCCGCAGGATGACGGTGAGTTGTATGCCGAGGATGTGCAACTGATTTCTAAAGACGGGAAAATCTATTATTTGCCAATGGATAAGGAAGAATGAAAGTGAAATATGAGTCTCCTCACTGCCGGCAAATGCGTCGGCGGCGAGGAGCCTTGTTATGCTTCAATTTCGATTGCAAGCCCGGACTCGAATTCCACGGTGAAGTGGTCGTCGTAAACGGTGATCTGCTGGACCAGCTTTCGGGCGAGGGCTTTCGTCGAATTCGATGATTTCGGATTGCTGACTTCCGGTGAAGCCCTGCAGCTCGTCGATGCGCTTCCGGGGCTCCTCGCGGCTGCGGGTGTCTGCCTCAGCCTGTGATTTCTGCTCGCGCAGTGTAAAGATTTCATCGGCGATGGCATCGTAGTCCTGCTTGCTGTTGGCCTTTCGGATGAGCTTCTTCTGCAGCTCGTCGAGTCGTGCCTGGATACTGTCCGGGCTCATCGTGTCGGCGGCCATTATAACTTTTGCGATGTTCTCCTGCATCTGCCGGAGGAAACCGTCGCTATCGGTGAGTGTCCGATTGACGGCCTTGATCGTGATCTTGCAATAGGTCTTCCTTGACGGTTCGGCTGGAGCGTTTCATGGTTTGCGTCGTCTAATCCGTCGTCGTTTTAGGTCGTTGTCGGTCGTTGTCGGTCGTTGTCGGTCGTTGTCGGAGGTCTGCTTGTTGGGATTGTAGTGATGGCCGCATCCTTCTCTCTGTTTGCCCATATAGACGAGGTGAAGGATTCCGATATCCCGATGCTGGCGATAGTCAATAGCATCAGCCCTGTTGTTGCCTATGTCTATTCCATCGTGATTTTTGCTCTCATCTTCAACACGGCATTCTCTGCCCCCGAGCATTGGGTGTCGCCGGGTTGGGTTAGTGATTATGCCAACGGTGGGTTGCGACCTGATACAGAAGTTCTATGTCAGGCATTACCGAATGATCAATATCGTTCTGGCGTTGACTTTGCTGGAATGCGTCTGGAGTATGTTGCAGGCGTAGGACTTTCGGTATCAATGTCCAAAGCTTCTTTCTGCCTTGAAGTCGGCCGTCGGCGGGGTGGTTTCCGATGCTTTCTGGCAGTCGGGCAATCCAGGCGGCGATGTCATCGCATGGTGGGACGGCGGATTACATGCGTTGACCCCGACCGGTGAGGCGGAATCCCGCTGTTTGTGAAGGCGGATGCGGGATTCTGAGAACCGTTATATAATGAGCACATAGTCATCAGTAATGATGCTGAGGAAGAACACACATCGGGTAGACAAGCGGATGCTTGACTCCGATGGCTTATTCCACAGACCCAATGGCGGGTTTGCAGGAAGAAAGAGAGGTGAAGCCATGCGTGGTGTGTATCGGTCCCTTAGGCGGCGTGCCTCGGGGCAATCGGGTTTTACTCTCATTGAGTTGCTTGTTGTCGTGATTATCATTGGCATTCTTGCATCGATTAGCGTGCCGATTTATCTGCAAGTGCGCAAGGCGGCGTAGAACAACGTCACGCTGACCGATGTGAAGCACGCAACAGACTCCATTGAGAATGCAAGCGTTGAACTCGGCGGTAAGCTACCGCCGAATTTCCAGGTTGGAGCAAGCGAAAAAGGTCGCATCTACACGTTGAAAGGAAATGCCACGGTGCACAAGCACACTTACACTCACGGATCCGACCTTGACACGCAGATCACGCTTTCCAAGGGCGTGTCGCTGTGCTACATGTCGAGCAAGACACTGAATCCCGGCGACACCTATCGGATTTATGCCACCAACTCCAACAATCTCAGCGTCTTCTACGTGTATGATTCGGCGACGGGGCGCATAGAAAAGCGGGACAATCCTGACCGGAAGCCTGCTGCAACAGGTGACGGACAGGTGAGTTGGAAAGGTGGGAGTCGCAGCAGCTATGGCCCTGTTACTTGCACGCTCGAAAAGTGTTACCGCCCATGATGGTGGAGGTGCCGAGCGGGTATCGGTGGCACGCGGCGGGTGCTGTCGCAGTGATTCGGCGGGCGGTTGGCGACGTATGCCCCGATTGACGAGAGCGTCCACGCGCTCAGCGGGTGTGGGCGCCGGTAGTACGCTGTGTGGAGGCCAATTGTCGTTGGGCGAATGGCCTCCACGCTAGGCAAGGTCATGGTCGGACGAATAACTGGTTGAGGTTGGAGAGCACGTCGTCAACATAGCGTCTCAGTGATTCATTCAGCTCGCCGGGTGTTTCTGGCATGCCTCGTTCGATCCATTCCTCGATCCATCCGCTGATTCCGTCGGCGAAAAACGCTTTCCGATAGGCTTCCTCGTTCGCGAGTTCTTGCGTCAATCCGATTTTCTCGCGCAACGATGTTCGCAGGACGTTGTCCCGCCCTGTCGCGTGGAGGACTTCGTAAAACGCCTGGTGCTTCTTCATGTGGCAAAACAGGCTTTCGAACACGGTCCACGGTTGCGAATCGGGGGCGGATTCGAATTCATGCGTCCACGTCTTGATCAGAAAACGGGCGTGTCGTGCGCTGGACTAAGCCGGAGCGGTGAATGAACTCGTCGATCCGCTGAGGGGTAGGGGCGCACAATGTCGGATTGCTTTGTCGCGGAAGAAAGGAACGACCCCACCGCGCGTAAGGTGTTCGACAGACTGACCGACTTCTTGGACAGCCATAGCGTCTGAATCGTTGACGCTGATGCGGCAACTCGCCTTCGGTACAGCCTGGGGCTGGCGATTGTGACGGTGAGGTTGGGCAGAGCGTGGCTTGGGGCGCTGGCGGGATAGGACTGACCGGAGCGGCATGTCGCGGATGGAGGTGCATACGTGACATCCCCGTTCCACAGCCCGGCGACACGGAAGTGCTGGTCAAAATCATGGCCGCGGCGGTTAACCCGCTCGACAACATGATCATCCGCGGTGAAGTCAAGCTCATCATCCCCTACAAGATGCCGCTGGTCATGGGCAATGAATTCGCCGGGATCGTCGGGAAAACCGGCAAGAACGTCACCCGGTTCACAGCAGGCGACCGGGTCTACGGCAGAATGCCCCTCAAGAAAATCGGCGCCTTCGCACAATACGCGGCAGTGGAGGAATCTGCGCTCGCGAAGATCCCCGAATACCTCTCATACGAGCAGGCAGCCACGGTCCCGCTTACAGCGCTCACTGCCATGCAAGCCTTCGACGTCATGCACGCCAAGGCAAGGGAATCCGTGTTCATCTCCGGCGGCACCGGCAGCCTCGGCGCCATGGCAATCCCCGTGGCCAACAGCCTCGGCCTGCACGTCTTCACCAACGGCAGCGGCAACAACGAGGAACGGGTGCGCCAGCTCGGTGCTGAACGGTTCATCGACTACAAGAAAGAGCACTACGTCGACGTGCTTTCCGACGTCGATCATGTGCTTGACACGCTGGGCGACCGTGAGCTGCCAAACGAATTCAAGGTGCTCAAGGAAGGTGGCAGCCTGGTCTCCCTGCGTGGCATGCCCAACGGCCGGTTCGCCAAGCGCAGCGGCATGCCCGCTTGGAAGCGCTTGCTGTTCTCCATCGCCGGCCGCAAATACGACCGCATGGCGGCGGCAAAAGGCCAGACCTACGACTTCCTGTTCGTGCATGAGGACGGGCGCCAACTCGAAGCAATCGGCAGATTGTTCGACAAGGACCATCCGCTGGAAACCTCCATCGACACGGTCTACACGCTCGAACAGGTCAACGAGGCGCTCGCCAAAGTGAAACAAGGCAAATCCAAGGGCAAAACCATCATCGTCATCGGGCAGTAGGCGCCGCCCGCCCTTGTTGCCGCCGACCAACGCCCACAGTCGGCGGTGGGGCGACCCCTCGTGACCACCGTTGATTAGGATGAGATGCATGACTCACCTTCTGCGACACCAGCGATCTGTGCGACGGAACACGGCTGCATGCATCTTGGCGGTCGTCCTGTGCATGGTCGGGGCGCTCGCCGGTTGCACTCCGCACGGCGTGGCCGTAGGCAATTCGCATGATTCGTCCCGCAACGTCGCCCATGACAGTGTGGACCGGCAGGATATCGTCGTCGGTGTGGTCGGAGCGTTGGGCAATCCGCCGGTCGCCGATGCCACATTGCTCGACGATCTCGCCAAAGTAAAGCTCGAAGCCCGTTTCGCTTCCACGACCGACAACGCCGATGCGACGCAGGCGGCGCAGCAGGCTGTACGCGACTGGGCATCCCAACGCGTGTCGGTGATCCTCATCAACGCGCTCGACGTCACGGATGCGACAGCGTCATCATGGCATGATGCCTTAAACGAAGCACGCAACGCGGGCATTCCGGTCGCACTGCTCGACCCCTCCAATCCGCCGCAGGACACTACGTTGTATGCGGCGGTGCTACGCATGGGAACGAAGCCGGCAGACAGTGATGCGGATGTCAGTTCGTCCACGGTCGGCTTGGATGCGGCGCTGTCCGCCATCATCAACGACAACCCGCACCCGGCGACCATGCGGATTGGCTGAGGCGACGCTGGAGGTCTCCTTGCAACCGCTGAAATCGCGGATATGGGGGAATGGAGACGCCCCATGAGTCTCACGCCCGTGAGAACAAGCAGGGCAATGGCGGAATCCGACGATTGGCCGCCGCGCCTCGGTTGCCTGTGAGCCTGGCCGTCACAGTGGCCTTGCCATACATGCGTTTCACCCATCGATACGTGATGTATGGAATCCAAGCATCGTCCACAACCCCTCGCCCTCGTCCGTATCCTCGCCGCTTCCCGCCGATAGTATCGGAAAATCCGATACCAGACATTTAAGACACGCATTTGATTGATACGTCGCTGTCAGACAAGATGGCTTCATGACAAGAATCAAGACATTCCTCAAAGCCATCTGCACCACCGATATGCTGCTTGTCGCGCTCGTGACCTGCGCGGCATCCGTCGTTGGGTCCTTGCTGGCCGGTCTGCCGGCGTTCAGCCTGTTCGGTGCACTCATCATCGCACTGATCATCGGCATGCTTCTGCAAATCCCGATGCGCGCATGGTTCGCTGGGGCCGGCTCCCGGCATGCGCAAGGCATCGGCGGTGCAGCGGGTCTCATCGCCAACAAGCTGCTGCGGCTGGGCATCATCCTGCTCGGCTTCAAACTCAATCTCGACGTGCTGTTCGCAACCGGCGTCAAAACCATTGTCATCGCGGCGATTATTGTCACGCTCACCATCACCGTCACGTACGTTATCGCCAGAAAACTCGGTGTCGACGAGCATCTCGCGATCCTCACAGCAGGCGGGACCGGCATTTGTGGTGCCGCTGCGGTCATGGGCCTGTCCGGATCCATTACCATGCCGAAGGGCGAGGAGCAGCGCGGACGGGATGACGAGGTCATGGCGGTGGCGACCGTCGCAATCATGGGTACGGTATTCGCGCTCGCACAAATCGCGTTGCGCCCGGTCCTCGGGTTGACCGACGCGCAATTCGGCACGATGGGCGGCGCCTCGCTCCATGAAATCGCCCATGCGGTCGCGGTCGGCGGTTCGGCGGGTGACACCGGTATGAATGCGGCGATCATCATGAAACTCTCCCGGGTGCTGATGCTCGCCCCGGCTGCCCTGATCATCGGCGCATGGTGGGCCCGCAGGCATGCCCAGCCCGGCGACGGCCCGCGCAAGGTGCCGATTCCGTGGTTCATGCTTGGCTTCCTCATCGCATCGGTCGCCGGCACGTACCTGCCGTTCGTCGCGCAGTTCACGGACATGCTGGTCAAGGCCGCTTATCTGGTGCTTGGTATGGCGATGGCCGCCCTTGGCATGAACGTCGATTTCAAAGCGATTGCGAGCCGTGGCCGTATGGCGGTGCTCGCCAGCTTCCTTGCCTCGATCCTGCTGGCGGGCGGCGCGTTCCTCGCGGCGAAGTTGCTGTTCTGATTGAGAAGCGCGGGATGTGCGGTACACGCATTCCCGCGCGATTCCCAGCGACGCGATGTCGCGAAACGGCTTTCACACAATTGGACATGTTCCCGCCGATTGTCGATGGTTTTTCCCTCGAACCGATCCTATAATGTAATGGTGCTCGCCTCGACGTTGAGACTCGGTTTCGCAAAGGCTCCAAGCCTGCTGTGAGACCGGTGAGCGAAATGACGGCAAAGGAGTCATCATGTACTACTCGGCTGGAAACTATGAAGCCTTCGCGACCCCGGAGAAACCTGAGGGCATCGACGACAAGTACGCGTATATCGTCGGGTCCGGTCTTGCCGGCCTGTCGGCGGCATGCTACCTGATCCGCGACGCCCAGATGCCCGGCGACCATATCACGGTCTTCGAATCCCTACCGGTGGCCGGCGGCTCCTGCGACGGCATCTACGATGCGACACGCGGCTACATCATGCGCGGCGGCCGTGAGATGGACAACCATTTCGAGGTCATGTGGGACCTGTTCCGTTCCATCCCGTCCATCCAGAACCCCGGAGAGACGATCTTCTCCGAATACTACAAGCTCAACAAGCACGACCCGAACTTCTCCCTGTGTCGCGTCACCGAGAAGCAAGGTAAGGACGCGCACACCGACAAGAAGTACGGGATGAACCCGAAGGCGACGCAGGAGCTGCTGCACCTGTTCATGGCCACGGACGAAGAGCTCGCCGACAAGACCATCGATGACGTGTTCGACGACGATTTCTACAAGACGAACTTCTGGGTGTACTGGCAGACGATGTTCGCGTTCGAGAAATGGCACAGCGCCATCGAGATGAAGCGCTATATGCAGCGTTACATCCATCACATCGACGGATTGCCCGATTTGTCCGCACTGCGTTTCACCCGCTACAACCAGTATGATTCCATGATCCGCCCGATGGTCAAGTACATCACGGACGCCGGGGCGAAGGTGCTGTATGACACGAATGTGACCAACGTGGTGTGCGAGGTGACGCGCAGCCGCAAAGCGGCCCGCCGCATCGAATACACGCAGGGCGGCGAGGCCAAGAGCATCGACCTGACCGACAACGACCTCGTGTTCGTCACCAACGGCTCGCAGGGCGATTGCACCGCGTACGGCGACCAGACACATGCGCCGGTCGTATCCATCAAGAACGGCGAAGGGCCGTCGGTCGAACTATGGAAGAGAATCGCCGCCCAGTCCCCGGATTTCGGACACCCTGAGAAGTTCTTCAAGGACATCGAGGAAACCAGCTGGGAGTCGTGGACGGTCGACACGTCCAACAAGGAGGTGCTCGACGCAATCGAAGCGATCTGCCACCGCGACCCGCTGTCCGGCAAGATTGTGACCGGCGGTATCGTGACCGCCAGGGATTCGAGCTGGCTGCTGTCGTGGACCATCAACCGGCAAGGCCAGTTCCCCGACCAGCCGTCCGACCACTGCCTGATCTGGGTGTACGGCCTCAACTGCTGGCATGACAACGGCGATTTCGTCAAGAAGCCGATGGCGCAATGCACCGGCGAAGAACTGTGCGAGGAATGGCTGTACCACATCGGCATCCCGCAGGACAGAATCAAGCAGTTGGCGAGCGAGGCATGCAACACGACCGCCGCGATGATGCCGTATGTGACGAGCTTCTTCGAACCGCGTCGCGACGGGGACCGGCCGAAGGTCGTGCCCGACGGCTCCGTGAATCTCGCCTTCGTCGGCCAGTACGCCGAAACGCCGCGCGACACCGTGTTCACCACGGAGTATTCGATCCGCACCGGCATGGAAGCGGTGTACACGCTGTGCAATGTCGACCGTGGCGTGCCGGAAGTATGGGGCAGCGTCTTCGACGTGCGTGACCTGCTGACCGCGACGGTCAAACTCGCCGACGGCAAGAAACTCACCGAAATGGACCTGCCGCTCAAAGATCGTCTCGCCCTGCGTGAACTGCTCAAGAAGGTGCAGGGCACCGAGGTCGAGAAGCTGCTCAAGGCGTGCGGGGCGTTGTGATCCATCGGCAGGATGTGCTTGCCCGCCATGGTGTGAATTAGACGTCATTGATTGATACGGAGCCGTGTTCCGGATTTTCCGGGATGCGGCTCCTTTATCCAACGGGATAGTATTCAATGGGGTAGCGCTCAGTGGGATAATACCTGTGTGTTCCCTTTGCTTGAGACGTTTGTGGCGGTGTATGAGACCGGGCAGTTCTCGATTGCGGCTGATGAACTGCGTGTCTCGCAGTCGACGGTGTCGGCGCGGATTGCGCAGCTGGAGCAACGGTTGGGGACATCGCTGTTCGAGCGGCATGCGCGTGCCGATGCGACCGCGACACGCGCGGGGGAGACGCTCTACCGTTCCGCTGTGGAGCTTCTTGCGCAATGGCGGCAGACGCAGGAGGATGTCAGCCGGGCGGGGCAGGCGCGCGATCCGTTCCTGCTCATGATGTCGAACACCGCGGCGGTGGCGCTGCTGCCGAGGATCCTGGACGGACTGCGCTCCGCGGGCGCGCTCGAACGCGTCGACATGCATGTCAGGACAGCGAATTCCGACGACATCGTCGAAGCAGTGGAACTGCACCGGGCGCACATGGGAATCGTGGAGAAACCGGTGGCGGCGGAAGGGATTATCCGTACCGCCCTGTGCGATGACCGGCTGGTGCTGGCGGGGGAGCACGCGCATGACCCGGATAACCCGCAGACGGTGTGGCTGCTGCGTGAACACGGGTCCGGCGTGCGCTACTACACGGATCTGTTCTTCTCCCAGCGTGCAATCCAGCCGGCGCATCACATCGAGATATCCGGCAATGCGTCGATTTGTTCGTGTCTTGCCGCGGGTTTCGGCACGTCGCTTGTTTCGCAAGGCGTGGTGCCGGCTGGTGTGCCGACCGCGGAGCTCGGCATGGACTTCTCCAGACGGTTCTCGGGCGTGACGCCGCGTTCCGGGCTGACCGGCGTGCAGCGACAGGTCTGCGGGCTGATTACTTCGCTGTTTGCCACGCGGCTCCATCCCGGAAGCTGAACTGGTGATATGCGGCGTGTCGCGCTGCTATCGTGGGATGAACGCGGTGATATCGAAGCGCCGGACATGCGTCAGACGCGGATTCGGCGGATATGAAGGAGGCCGGTATGGCGGTGACCCAGGGGAAGACAGCCGGCACGGGCATGCCGCACGTGGACGAGCATGGTCTGGATGATGAGGCCGTGCAGACCCGTGTGGAACAAGGCCAGACCAACCGTACGGACGAGAGTACGTCCCGCTCGGTGGGCTCGATCATCCGCGCGAACGTGTTCACCCTGTTCAACGCGATTATCCTCACCGCGATGGTGGTCGTGCTGCTCACCGGGTCGTGGAAGGACGCGGTGTTCGGGCTGGTCATCATCATCAACACCGGCATCGGCATCGTCACCGAATTACGGGCGAAGGTGACGCTCGACCGCCTGTCGATCCTGGTCGCCTCGCCGGTGCTTGTCCGTCGTGGCGGCAAGGATCTCGAGATCGCACCGGCGGATATCGTGCTGGGGGATTTGGTGTGGGTCCGCGCGGGGGAGCAGGTGCCGGCCGATGCCAAGATTCTGCACACGTGGGGGCTTGAGCTTGACGAGTCCATGCTCACCGGCGAATCCCGTACGGTGCGCAAGAAGGAAGGCGATGCTATCTATTCCGGGTCCACCGCGGTCTCCGGCATGGCGCTCGCGCAAGTCGAGGCGGTCGGCGAGCACAGCTACGCGGCGGGGCTCACCGCGCAGGCGAAAGTCTACAAACATAACCTGTCCGATCTGAGTCGTGGTATCAATACGATTCTGCGGGTCATGTCCTTCGTGGTGGTGCCGTTGTGCATCCTGCTGATCTGGTCGCAGTTGCATACGGTCGGCGGGCTCGGCAATGCGATCGCAACCGGGGCATGGCGTCAGGCGGTCGTCTCGGCGGTGGCTGGCGTCGTTGGCATGATTCCCGAAGGCTTGGTATTGCTCACTTCGCTCAACTTCGCCATCGCAGCCATGCGTCTGGCACGGCACAACACGCTCGTGCAGGATCTCGAATCCGTGGAAACGCTCGCCCGCGTGGACTGCCTGAATCTGGACAAGACCGGGACCATCACCGACGGGGGCATCGAGGCCGACGCGCTGGTTCCCGCAACGGCCGACGATTGGGGGCATGCGGGTCTGGGTCATGATGACGCCGTGCAAGCCACCTACGACCTGTGCAACGAGGAGAATCCGAACGCCACCGGCCGGGCGGCCATGGAACTGTTCGCCGCACAAGGCGTGCACCAGGGGACGGTCGCCGCGCGCGTACCCTTCTCGTCCGCCCGCAAGTGGAGCGCTATCGTGCGCGACGACCGCAGCGTATGGGTTATGGGTGCGCCGGAAGTCCTCGCGCGCGGGTTCGCTGACGCCGCACGGCAGGCGGGCAGAGACGCGTCGGCAACAGAAGCGCTGTTCGCCCCGGTGCTCCAACGCGTCCAAACCGAAGCCGCTCAAGGCCATCGTGTGCTCCTGATCGCTCGCGCGCAACTTGTACAAGGCCAGAGTCCCACCATGTTCGCGGACAACCCGGTTCTGCCGTCTGATGCTTGGCCGGCTGCCCTGCTGCTGTGTAGTGAACGTATTAGGACGGACGCCGAGGCGACCTTGCGCTGGTTCCGCGACCAAGGGGTGCGTTGCCGCGTCATCTCCGGCGACAACCCGACTACCGTGCGTGCGATTGCCGCGAAGGTGAAACTGACCGGTGAGCGTGAGCCGGTAGCCGTTGACGCTCACGACCTGCCTCAGGACATCGACGAACTGTCTCGCGCGCTGGAAGGCATTGACGTGGTCGGTCGCGTGCTGCCTGAACAAAAGCAGGCCATCGTCAAGGCGCTGCACGCCTCACGGCATGTGGTCGCGATGACCGGCGACGGCGTCAACGACACGTTGGCGCTCAAAGAAGCCGATCTCGGGGTCGCGATGGGCAATGCCGCGCCCGCCACGAAGGCGGTCGCCGAACTCGTACTGGTCGACTCGAAATTCTCCCACCTGCCTGACGTCGTGGCACGCGGCCGCCAGGTCATGGCCAATATGGAGCGGGTCGCGAGCCTGTTCCTTACCAAAACCGTCTACTCCGTGCTCATCTCCCTCGGCGTCGTCCTGCTGGCGATGCCTTTCCCGTACCTGCCGCGGCATATCTCGTATATCGGCGCCCTGACCATCGGCATGCCCGCGTTCATTCTCGCGCTCGCCCCCAATACGAGACGTTACATCCCCGGATTTTTGGGGCGTGTCGTGCGCTTCGCGCTGCCCGGCGGCATCGCGGTGGGGTTGTCCGTGTTGATCGCCGAAGCTGCGATGCCCGGCGTGCTTGGATGGAACCTGTCCGTACCGGCGGACCTCGCATTGCAACGTTCCTGCTGCGCGATGATCGTCTTCACGCTCGGAGTGCTGGTGCTCGCCCTTGTGGCAAGGCCACTGGCTTCCTGGCGAGGGGTTCTTGTCGCGGTCTTCGCGGCCGCAGGGGTCATCGGCCTGTGCATCCCGCCGGTCGCCGACTTCTTTGCGCTGCATCTGCCGCAGGGGAGCGCGCTGGTTGTGCTTCTCGTCGCGCTGCTCGCATCCGTTGCGATATTCATGCTCTGCCAACTGGCGAGCCGCCTGCTCGCGCGCATTGTCTCACATAACAGGCAGACACGCCAGAGCTGAAACCACATCACGATACAATACAGGAATAACATCAATCGGCATCCATACCGAATTCAACCATCTGGCATTCGCCGGCTCGGAGGTAGCATGTCATTCAAAGACAGTCAACTGTCCACGCTGACCGTGGGCGACACCACATTCGACTACGTCAACATCGCGGATCTGCCCGGTATCGAGCATCTGCCATACTCGCTCAAGGTGCTTGTCGAGAACCTCGTGCGCAACATCGACGGCAAAAACATCACCGACGAGCATGTCAAGGCGCTGCTCGACTGGGATCCGCAGGCTGAGCCGAGCCATGAAATCCAGTTCACCCCGTCGCGCGTGGTCATGCAGGATTTCACCGGTGTGCCCTGCATCGTCGATCTGGCCACCATGCGTGACGCGGTCAAGGAACTGGGCGGCGACCCCGAGGTCATCAACCCGCAGGTGCCTGCCGACATGATCATCGACCACTCCGTGCAGATTGACAAGTACGGCGTTGCCGACGCGCTGCAGCAGAACATGGATATCGAATACCAGCGCAACGGGGAACGCTACCAGTTCCTGCGCTGGGGCCAGCAGGCGTTCAGGAACTTCCGCGTGGTGCCGCCGGGGACCGGCATCATCCACCAGGTGAACATCGAATACCTCGCCAAAGTCGTCATGAGCAAGGATTCCGGTCTTGGCGACGGCCGCAAGCTCGCCTATCTCGACTCCTGCGTAGGCACGGATTCGCACACCACCACTGTCAACGGCCTCGGCGTACTCGGCTGGGGCGTCGGCGGCATCGAAGCCGAAGCCGCGATGCTCGGCCAGCCCATCTCCATGCTCGTGCCGCGCGTGGTCGGGTTCAAGCTCACCGGCTCCATCCCCGAAGGCGTCACCGCGACCGACGTGGTACTCACCATCACCGACATGCTCCGCGAGCACGGCGTGGTCGGCAAGTTCGTTGAATTCTACGGTGAGGGCGTCGCCTCCGTTCCGCTCGCCAACCGTGCGACCATCGGCAATATGAGCCCCGAATTCGGCTCCACCTGCGGTATCTTCCCGATCGATGACGTGACGCTTGACTATCTGCGTTTGACTGGCCGCAGCGAGGAACAGGTCGAACTCGTCAAAGCCTACGCGAAGGCGAACCGCCTGTGGGGCGACACCAAGGATCCGCAGTATGTCGAGCCGCAGTATTCGGAATACATGGAACTCGACCTGGGTACTGTCGTACCGAGCATCGCCGGCCCGAAGCGCCCGCAAGACCGCATCACCCTCGCCACCGCGAAGCAGACCTTCGAAGACACGCTGCCTGCGTACGAAACCGACAAGACCGCGCAGCAGCCGATCCCGGTGAGCACCGACTTCCGTGGCGATTTCGACGTGAAGAACGGCGATGTCGCCATCGCCTCCATCACCAGCTGCACCAACACATCGAACCCGTCGGTCATGATCGCCGCCGGCCTGATCGCGCGCAATGCCCACGCCAAAGGCCTCAAGCCCAAGCCGTGGGTCAAGACCTCCCTCGCCCCAGGCTCCCAAGTCGTGGCCGATTACCTCAAGAAAGCCGGTCTCCAGGACGACCTCGACGCTCTGGGCTATCAGCTCGTCGGCTTCGGTTGCGCCACCTGCATCGGCAACTCCGGCCCTCTGCTGCCCGAAATCTCCAAGGCCATCAACGACAACGACCTGACCGTCACCGCCGTGCTGTCCGGCAACCGCAACTTTGAAGGCCGCATCAGCCCGGACGTCAAGATGAACTACCTTGCCTCCCCGCCGTTGGTGATCGCCTACGCGCTCGCCGGCACCATGGACTTCGACTTCGAAACCCAGCCGCTGGGCCAGGACGCGGACGGCAACGACGTGTTCCTTCGTGACATCTGGCCGAGCAACGAGGACGTCCAGCGCGTGGTCGACGAGACCGTCTCCCGTGAGATGTTCGTCAAGGATTATGCGAGCGTCTTCGATGGCGATTCCCGCTGGCAGGGCCTCGACGTGCCGAAGGGCGAACTGTTCTCCTGGGATCCTGATTCCACCTATGTGCGTCGGCAGACCTTCTTCGACGGCATGGGCGCCACGCCTGCCCCGGTGGAGGATATCCACGGCGCCCGCGTGCTGGCGTTGCTCGGCGACTCGGTGACCACCGACCACATCTCCCCGGCAGGTGCGTTCAAGGCGTCCAGCCCGGCAGGCAAATACCTGGTCGAGCACGGCGTTGAACCGAAGAACTTCAACTCCTACGGTTCCCGCCGAGGCAATCATGAGGTCATGGTGCGTGGCACCTTCGGCAACATCCGCCTGCGCAACCAGCTGCTCGCTTCCGTTGGCGAAGAAGTCACCCCTGGCGGATACACGTATGATTTCCTGACCGGCAAGCCGTCCACAATCTTCGACGCCTCGCTCGACTACCGCAAGGCGGGCGTGCCGCTCGTCGTGCTCGCCGGCAAGGAATACGGCACCGGTTCGTCCCGTGACTGGGCTGCCAAAGGCACGGTCATGCTCGGTGTACGTGCGGTCATCACCCGCAGCTTCGAGCGCATCCACCGCTCCAACCTGATCGGCATGGGTGTGCTTCCACTGCAGTTCCCTGAAGGCGAATCCGCGGAATCACTGGGATTGAACGGCACTGAAACCTTCGACATCGAAGGCATCGACCAGCTCAACACCGGTGAAATCCCGCACACCGTCCACGTGACCGCCACCAAGGGCGACGGCACTAAGGTTGAGTTCGATGCGACCGTACGCATCGACACCCCCGGTGAAGCGGATTACTACCGCAACGGCGGCATTCTGCAATACGTGTTGCGTAACCTCATGGCCGGCAAGCGGGCCTGAGTCGCACGGATTCCAGACGGGCCGCGACCTTGCCACCTCATGGCGGCTGGTCGCGGCCCGTCGCGCTTTCACCGGTTTTCCGCCACCTGAGGGATGGCGTAGAATCGCAACAAGAGACAACGCCGCACAAGCCGCGGCAAGGGGGAGGCACCATGGCAATCAGCGCGTCGGAAGAGCCGCTGGGCAGAGTATTCACATCGGATTATCGTCTGTCCATCCCATCATTCCAACGGGCATATTTCTGGCGCCCGGGCAACGTCCTTCAGCTGCTCGACGATATCCGTTCAGCATCCCAGACCCCGAACACCCCCGTACTTCCTCGGTTCGCTCATCCTCGTCCACGACGAGGGCAACGCATACGAGGTAATCGACGGCCAGCAGCGCCTGGTCTCCCTGACCATCATCATCGCCGCCATGCGCGAACTCGAAGACGACCCGGCTCTTTCACGCGATCTGACGAATCTCATCATCGATCCGGGCGACCGGCTACGGCATATCGACACCGCCCCCAGACTCACACTGCGCGAACGGGACGCCTCATTCTTCGCATCCTACGTTCAGGAAGGCAATCTCGAATCCCTGTTCGACCTGCGCGATATGGATATGGAAACGAACGCGCAGCGCAACATCCACGACAACGCGCAAGCTGCTTATGACGCGTTAGCCGGTATGAAGCCTGAAGAGCGGCGTACGCTGGCCTCCTACATGGTCAACATGGTGACGCTGGTCATCGTTTCCACGGATGATTTGCAAGGCGCCCATCGCGTATCCGACGTGATGAACATGCGCGGCATGCCGTTGACGGTGTCCGACGTGTTCAAAGCCAAGGCCGTCGCCGCGATTGACGAGCCACGACGTGACCTGTACGCCGCGCGTTGGGACGACATTATGGACCCGCTCGGAGACGACCCGGTATCCTGCGAGAGTTTCTTCAGGGATCTCCATCTAATCGTCTCCCGGAAAGTGGAATGCTCACGTCTGATCGACCAGTTCCTGCAAGACGTGCTTGACCCATGCATCAGCGGCGGCGACAAAGGTAACACATCGGTTCCCGGTTTTATCGATGACATCCTGTCGCCGTACGTGCGCGCATGGCGTGTGCTGGAACGGCCGACGGATACGCTACTGCCCGCGGATGTCATTGCGGCGATTGTCGCGTTGCGTGATTATCCGGATGATGACTGGAAACCAATCGCGATGTGGGCATTGGTTCATTCCATTCGCAATCTGGGCGACAGCGACGCCGTCGTGTTCCGCCCATCGTCAGCACATGCGAAGCCTCGTGGCGGTGCCGACAACGAGACCGCGCTCGAACTGCACGACGTGGACCGTCTGCTGCAGATCCTGCGGGCGACCGAACGCGCCTGGGGAGTGGACTGCCTCAATCGGGCCACATCACTCGACCGTCGTCGCCGTGCCGCGACAACCGTCCGCGATCTGGACAAAGGCATGGCGCCGACCGCCGTGCCCGGCCTGACCATCGACCAGTCTTCTGCCCGCCGCGCGCTGATCCGCTTGCGCGGAGAAATGCCCAACGACCCATCGTTGCCGCGTCTGCTGCTTATCCGTGCGAACGTGCAGAGCAACGGTTTCGCCATCGTCCGCCCGCGCAGCTTGCAAGCCGTGCGGATCATGCCCGAGCCGACGGGTAAAGACCAGTTGGAGGACGGCTGGACCCAAGCCGACTTGGAGTACTGGTCGGATCGGCTGGGCAATATGGCGCTGAGCCAAACGAACAACACGAAATTGGAACATGTGACATCCTTCCGCGAACGCCGCGACCGGATGCTCACCATGAGCGCGTCCAAACGTTTCCCACTGACCCGCCAACTGGAAGACATCGTCACCTGCACGCCGCAGACGCTTGCCGGTCGGCAGCAGGAGACAGTCGAGCTCATCGCCCAGTACTGGGGGATTCCGTATGACCATCAGGAAATCCTGCCGGCGTCCACACAGCCCGATCAGCATGTGGCCGATGAACCTGACGAACCGCGAGTGAGGACTTCACGCCGGGTAACCATCGCCGCGGTATTGCGCGCCGGGCTGCTGACCGCAGGCGAACAGCTGGAATGGAAACGGCCACGCAAAGGCGAACTGTGGAAAGCGGAAATCACACCGCAAGGCACAATGCGTCTGGAAAACGGCACGGAGTACACCACACCGACCGCGGCCGCCCGCGCGGTAGGCGGCGGCAGCCAAGGGCTCAACGTGTGGAAACGCAGTGACGGCACCAGCTTGGCTGATATCTGGAAGCAATACCGTATGCGCGGCTGAGCCCCCGAATCCCGCTTTCGCCAGGTCGCCCGCGGCGGTGTGCGGCGAATCTGTGCCGACTTCAGATTCCGTGGCGTCCAAAGGCACGGCATGGGCTAGGGTTGGAAGCGATTGATGATGATGGTTGCGGAGGGACATTGAGCAGATGAGCGTCATACGATATTGCCCGCATTGCGGTTCTGAGGTCTTTTACGACGGGGATATCTGCATGAATTGCGGTGGTACGCTCGAAGGTCCGGACCCTCGTGGATCCGACATACCGACGCAGGCGATTCCGCGCCGCATACAGCCTGCGTCGTCGTATGACGCCCAGGAACAACCTACGCGCCCGATTTCGCGGCGCGAATACATCCAGCAGGCGCAGATGGCAGCCATCAACGGGTCGGCTGATCTCGCCGCGCTCGCCGCGTCCGCCCATTCGGTCATTCCACACGCCAAAACGCGTCCGGGTGCTGCACAGAGTGCAATCGGAACGGTTGATGGAGTGCATTCGGACGTCGCTTCGGGGAACGCTCAAGGGGATGCACGCGAAAATGGCCAATCGTCAGACCGCGCGGGGCAGGGGTTGTCCGTCTTAGGGGAAGCCGATACGTCGGCTGCGGAGCCTGCACAGACCGAAACCGCGAAGAAGGACTACCATTTCGCGCTCGATTGGGCGTCGGACACGTGGGGAATCCCGTCGCTGCCGGAAGGAATCTGGAGTCTGAACACCGACAATGCCGAAGGGCAATCCGCAACGTCGTCGCAACAGCAATCCGACCGTCAGCCGGTTGCGCAATTCCCAGACGAGGCTGACAACGCGGCCGACGATGTATCAGATGCCGAGCACACCAATCACACCGATGAAGACGATGCTTCCGGCGGCAACGACATACCCGGCACGGGTGATACCCCGAATACCGTTCAGGACTTGAACGATGACAATACGGAAGGCGGGGAGGAGCCGACTGCACAGAGTAAGGCGGGCACAAAGCCACAAACCGTACAGACCCCGGACCTTGCGGGAAACCCCGACACCGCGGAAGTCTTGGAGCAATCGCAAGCCACGGAACAACCGGAAATTACGGAACAACTGGAGCAGCCGGAAGCGGTGGAAAGCTCGAAGGCTTCCAGGACGACTGAACAACCCCAACCGCAAGCCGCAGCAACCATAGAAACCGCGCAAACCGCACAAGCCGCGCAGGATTGGAAGAAGATCTCCCCGTCCAGCGGTCATACGCCAGACGATGAGGAATCCTCTTCGCCCGTCTCGGCGCAACACCCGTCAATCGAACAGGTGTCAGCCGCGCAACCCGCGCAACCGGATGATGCCCTGACATCGGATGAGCGGGTTGAAACCCCATCCGATGCACCGTCATTCGACGCGTCGTCTGATGTCTCATACTACGACACACAGGCGCCCGACGCACAGGAGTCTGGCAGCGACGAACCGACCCAGGTCATCGATCGCGATGCCATCGGTACGGAAACCGGCCCGTTGCCGTACAATATCCCACCGGCTGAAATGACGGAACACACCGCGGCGATCTACGAGTCCACGAATGAGTTCCCGTTTGCATTCGAGCAATCCGGCGGGGGAGAGGCGCGCGCGGAAGAGCCGTTGCCGTCTGACGAAGCCGACACCACCGGGCAGCTTCCTGTCGCCGAGAAGCCCGCCGGCGACAATGAAGCGACCGTCGCCGTCCCCGCCGACGCGAATCAGCCCGCCTACCGGCCCAACGGCGAAGCACCGCAGACAAACCGGAATGCGGCAAGCAGCCGTGTCAAGGCCGCACGTTCGGCGGAATCGCCAGCAGCAGGCAAAACCGCGACCTCGGCGCGCGCCGCGATTATCATCGTGGTCGTTGCTGCGCTGTTGGTGTGCGCGGGTATCGTGTTCGCGCTGACACGCCATCATGGCACATCGGCGACCCAACCAACGGCGAGCGCTACGGCTAGCGCCTCAGCGCCTGCATCCTCGTCGGCTGGGGCATCGGCATCGTCATCGGCTTCGTCGTCATCGCCATCCGCAGCCGCCACACCGTCTCCGGCGGGCGTGTACACGAATGATGCGATGGGGTACCGGGTGTCCATCCCCGACGGCTACATCTGGCATGAGGAAACCGATAACGGCGCGACACGAACCTTCACCGACGATTCAATCGGCATGACCATCAAGGTCTCCGGCGCATCGAATACGACTGGTGCTACGGTTTCGAGCGAATACTCCGCCTGCGCTTCAGGCCACAGCGTGTCCTACCATCTGTTGTCCGGCGACATCATGGTGTGCAGTTATGCGGAGAACGGCACCATCACATATGTGAAGGAAATCGTCACCCAGCAATCGATTCTCACGTTGCGTTTCGATTATGCGCAGTCCGCTCAGGAGAAGGGGGCGGCGGTGATCGACGAGGTGTTCCCGACCTTCGTCTCGACGCGCTGACGCATGCACACGTGACTATGATTCGGGCCCGGTCCCTGATGAGGGGACCGGGCCCGAATGCGATCATCATACGTGTTGTGCGACGTATGCACCGCACAGCACGGCAATCCTTAGTCGCGGCTGCCGAACAGACGCAGCAGATACAGGAACATATTCACGAAATCAAGATACAGATTCAACGCGCATACGATTGACAGGCTCTTGATTGCTTCAGGCTGTCCGGCATACTGCGCGAACAGGACACGGGTTTTCTGCGCATCGTACATGGTCAGCCCGGCGAAGATGAGCACGCCGATCGCGGAAATCACCATGATTCCGGTCGAACCCGGAGCGACGAGCATGATGAAGAATTCGCCGACAATCAAAGTGATGAGCGCTGCCAGAAGAATGGGACCGGCTTTCAACAGACTGGAACGCATGGTCAGCGACAGCATGGTCAACACGAAGAAGAACCCGGTGCACAGCGCAAGAACCGTTCCAATCGAGCCAATATCGTAAATCATGAAAATTGAGCTCAACGTGAAGCCCATCAACGCGGCATATAGGTAGAACAGCACGCGTGCGGCCCCCGCCTTGAGATTCATCGCACGATTGCCAATGGCGATGGCCATGACAATCTGCACGAGCATCAGACCAATCCATCCTAGACTGCCGGTGGCCGCCAGGAAGCTGTTGAGCAGTCCAAAGGTCTGGGTGAGCGCCGCCACCACGGCTGTTACCGCGAGACCGGCAGTCATTTCGGCGTAGGCACGGATCATTGAGGTCCGTTCCGCATGTTCGGTGACTGACGCGACCTGGGCGGGAATGGCCGAAGCTGGGGCTACATATCCTGCGCTCGCGCCGGCGCCGGCAGGGGACTGATAGTAGACGGCCTGTGGCTGCGCGGTCGGCTGGCCATGCTGCGGCTGTCCCTGTCCGTCGGCCTGGTATTGGATGTGTTGAGGTGAAGGATTCTGGGGCTGCTGATCGTAGGTCATGATTGCTCCTTTCTTGCGATTATTCTATGGTCTTTTGCTGGGAATCATCTGGAGAAAATCGTCTGATCAGATGTTCCGGATCAATCTGGGCGAGAATCGTGCCGAGGAAAATCATGGCACAGCCCACATATCCGCGTCCCGACATCGTCTCATGCAAAATCAGCGCTCCGCCGACAGCTGAGAAGAACGATTCCAACGACATAATCATCGACGCCTGCGAAGGCGGAACATACCGTTGCCCAACCACCTGGAGCGTATACGCGACGCCCACCGACATGATGCCCGCGTACGCGAGCGCGCCCGCACAGGCCAACGCACCTTGCCAATCCACCTGGTGCAACACCAATGTCGACACCCAGCTGAGCAGCGATACCACCAGATACTGGCCAAGCGACAATGCAATCGGATTGAGCCTGCCGCCCACCCGATCAATGACGAGAATATGCGTGGCATACAACACCGCGCTCGCCAGCAGCACCAGATCGCCCACACTGATGGTGCGGATGGAGTCGGTGACGCACAGCAGATAGAACCCGACTATCGACACAATAATCGCCAGTACGGTGAGCATGTGGATCCGCCGATGCAGGAACAGGAAACCTAGCACAGGAACCAGCACGATATACAAGGCGGTCACGAATCCGGAATGCCCGGCGGACATGCTCAATTGGACCCCGTATTGCTGCGAGGTGGCGCCGGCCCACAAAATCAGCCCGCACACCGCAGACCATACCGCAAGTGTGCCGCGGCTGGCGTTCGGGGACTGCCGCGTTGCCGCGCGCCCCGCCTGAATCCTTGACATCACGACAAGCACGGGCATCAGCGACACAGCGCCCAAAGTGAATCGGATCGCATTGAAGAACATCGGGGAAACCGATTGCATGCCCTGCACTTGGCTGACGAAGGCGAATCCCCAGATCAGGGATGTCAGCAGCAACAACGAGCTGCCGACGATACGGTGCCGTTTCTCATTCTCTTGCATGATTCCAGCATATCCGAACCGAGCGGACGTGTGCAGGGCGGCATTGACCGTGGGGTCGGCTATGGTGGATTGCCGGTGACACGGGGTGCCGACAGGCTGAGAACACACCCGTTGAACCTGATCTAGTCAGCACTAGCGAAGGGATGTCCGGCATGAGTGAGCCACAATACCAGCAATCAAATGAAACCCCACATGCCAGCGGTGCCATGGCGGTGCTCGCGCAATTGGAGGCCGCGGGGGAGCGTGCAGCAGACGCGCCATCCCGGCTGAGAGTCCTGTCCATCGAAGGCTCAGACCCGATCGGCGGCGCCGGAACTATGGCGGACATGAAAGCGTTCACCGCACAAGGAGTGTTCGGGTATGCGGCCATGACCAGCGTCCTCGCACAGAACACTCAGGGCGTGACCAGCATCGTGAACATGGAGCCGGACTTCCTTGTCACCCAGCTGAACGCCGTCAGCGACGACGCGGTCATCGACTCAATGAAAATCGGCATGCTGGGCACCCCGGAACTCGTCGAAGCGGTCAAAGGGTGGTTGTCTGCGCTTGAAGCACGGTACCGCGCCGAAGGCCTGCCCAAACCGGTCGTCGTGCTCGATCCGGTCATGTACGCCAAATCCGGCGATGCCCTGCTCACCCCGCAAGCCGAACACGCCTTGCGCAGCATCATTACCATGGCGGACATCATCACCCCGAATGTGCCGGAACTCGCCGCACTCGCCGACGCCGACCAGCCGGCCGCGGATATCGACACGCTGGAATCCATGGCACACGAGGTATGCAAGCGCTATGGCGTCGCCGTATACGCCAAAGGCGGTGCGCTCGCGCTCGCCGGTGGCGCGTCAAGCACTGACATCCTCGCCGAACCGTCCGACGGGCAGGGCGAGGTGCGCACCACGCGTATCGAAGGCCGTGCGGTGCGCACCCACAACGTCCACGGTACGGGGGACACCCTGTCGAGCACGCTCGCGGCGCTGCGCCCGCAATGCGACACGTGGGAGCAGGCGGCTCGCCGCGCGAAGACATGGATGAACGGGGCGATTGCCGCCGCCGACCGGCTGCATGTCGGCAAAGGGCATGGTCCTGTCGATTTCACGTGGAGGCATGCGCCAACCGGTATGCGGTTCAGCGCCGACTATTGGAACCGCGTGCGGCCGATCCGCGAGCGGATTCACGGCATGCGCTTCATCACCAGCATGGTGGACGCCACGCTGTCATTGGAGGACTTCGCGTTCTACCTGCATCAGGACGATATCTATCTGACGGATTACACATCGCTGCTCGCCCTTGCCTCCTCGCGCGCCGACCGGCTGGACGAGCGGGTGTTCTTCGCGCAGGCGGCGTCCGGCGGCGTGGATTCTGAAGTGATGTTCCACCACGACTGGTTCGTCAAGCACGGATTCGACCCGTCGCCGGTTTCCCGTTCCGAAGTGACGGCAGCCTATATCGGACACGAGCATCGGGTCGCTGACAGCGGTTCGTATGCGCGGCTCGCCGCCGTAGTCATGCCGTGTTTCTGGCTGTACGCCGCGATGGGCAAGGAAATGCGCGAGCAGGTGCGCAACAAGCATATTGATGTCGACACGCATCCCTTCGGCGAGTGGATCCGCATGTACTCCGACCCGGAATTCACCGAGAGCACGCTGCGCGAGGTGCAGATCTGCGACCGGCTGGCCGCCGAAGCATCGATTGACGAATATGAGCATATGATGCATGCGGCGCTCGTTTCGTCGGAGCATGAATTCCGCTTCTTTGAACAAGGACTGACCAGACCTGCGCTGGGATTCTAGGATATTTGGGGTCTCAAGGCCTTGAGACCCAGGGGTCCGGCGCCCCCACGATGGTATTGACATTCTGCGCCGGGAAAGAACATCTGGTGCGCCTTGTCGGCAAGCGGGGTGCACCAGATGTTTCGGGATTCTGCGCAAGACGCGAGAGGTCAGGCCTGCGGAGCCTCCTCAACACGCGGGGCCCCGGTGATATCGCGGTGAATGCCCTGCATTTGCGCTTCGATGTTCTGCAGACTACGCGCGCAATCGAGCAGGGTTTGCGAGTGTTCGGCGAGTTTGGCGTCGGGCAGGTCGGATTTATAACGCAACTGGTGTTCAAGGCTCGCCCAGTAATCCATCGCGATGGTGCGGAACTGCACTTCGACCGGCGTGTAATGTGCCCCGGAGGACAGGAATACCGGCACGGCGTAAATCACGTGGAGACTGCGATAGCCATTCTGCTTGGGGTTCTTGATGTAATCCTTGACGCGCAGCACCTGGATATCCGATTGCGCCGACAGGTAGTTCGAAACCGAGTACACGTCATCGCGGTAGTTGCAAATCACGCGGATACCGGCGACATCGAATAGGTTGTCTTTGATTGACCGGGTGTTGATTGGCAGTGATTTGCGTTGCAATTTGCCGAGGATGGAATCCACCGATTTCAATCGCCGTTCCATATGATGGATCGGATTGTGGGCGAATCGCACTTGGAATTCGCTGTCAAGGATTTCCAGCTTGGTGCTGATTTCGTACATCGCGCCTTCATATACCTGCATGAGGTCGATGAATTCGGTAATCTCCTCCGCAGGAAACTGTTCGCCGAGTTTCAAATCGCCCAGCCGCGCTTTCATCTCTCCAATATTGATGCGGTTATGTCGGTCAAGTATCACGATTGACCATGATAGCGTGAGGTCCCCGGATGTGTCGGATTCCACGGCGACATGCCGGGTGTTCGGGCACGCCGGCGGTGTGCCGACCGGACGATACAATCGGCGGTTATGGATGAAGCGATGATGACCGAGGCGGAGCGCGCCTCGAGACCGGCTGCCGGGCAGTCGGGGAATGTTCGGCCGGACGGCCGCGGCAAGGGTGTGTTCTATATTCATACGCTCGGCTGTCAGATGAATGTGCACGATTCCGAGCGTATCGCAGGCGTGCTGGAGCAGGACGGGTATGTGCCGGCGAGTGAACGCCAGATCGCGCGGCATGATTTCGATCTTGTGGTCATGAACACCTGCGCGGTGCGGGAGAACGCCGCCGAACGCATGTACGGCACCATCGGACGCTGGGCGCGCTACAAGCATGCGAATCCGCGCGTGCAGATCGCAATCGGCGGATGCATGGCCCAGCTGGACCGCGAGCGCATCGCCAAACGGACCCCGTGGGTCGATGCGGTGTTCGGTACGAAAAGCATTGCCTCACTTCCGCGTCTGCTTGACCAAGCGCGCGCGACCGGCGAGCCGCAGATCGATGTCGCCAACGACCTGACTTATTTCCCGAGCCAGTTGCCGGCTGCCCGTTCCTCGCGTATCTCCTCGTGGGTGTCGATTTCGGTGGGGTGCAACAACACGTGCACCTTCTGCATCGTGCCGACCACCCGCGGCCGCGAGCATGACCGGCGCCCGGGCGATGTGCTCGCCGAGGTGCGCGAGTGCGTGGCCAACGGCGCCAAAGAGGTGACACTGTTGGGGCAGAACGTCAACTCGTACGGCTACGGGATGGGGGACCGGTATGCGTTTTCCAAGCTGTTGCGTGCCTGCGGACAGGTCGAGGGGCTGGAACGCGTCCGGTTCACCTCGCCGCACCCCGCCGCATTCACCGACGATGTCATCGACGCGATGGCCCAGACGCCGAACGTCATGCACCAGCTGCACATGCCGTTGCAATCGGGCTCCGATCGTGTACTGCGCGCCATGCGGCGTTCGTACCGTACGGAACGGTTCTTGACCATCCTGTCCAAGGTAAGGGAGGCGATGCCTGACGCCCGTATCTCCACCGACATCATCGTCGGATTCCCCGGGGAGACCGAGGAGGATTTTCAGCGCACGCTCGACGTGGTCGAACAGGCGCGGTTCTCGACCGCCTTCACCTTCGAATATTCGCCTCGCCCGGGCACCCCGGCCGCCGCGATGGAACAGATTCCCAAGCAGGTTGTCCAGGAGCGCTTCGACCGTCTGCTCGCTCTTCAGCAACGGATCACGCAAGAGGAGCTTGACAAGTTCGAAGGGCGAGATGTGGAGGTCATGATCACCGGGACCCATGGCAAGAAGGACGATGAGACGCATCGGGTCACCGGCCGTGAGCGGACCGGGGCGTTAGTGCATATCGGCGTGCCTGAAGGCTGCCCGCAGCCGCAGGTCGGTGATTTTGTGACGGCGACCGTCACCCACGCCGGTGAGCATAATCTGATTGCCGACCCCGATCCGCAGGCGGGACAAACCTATCGGGTCCGTCGCGGCTGAACACCGGTGCCGGGCGTCCCACGGCGTCTGGATGGGTTGAGTACAGTGGTGGAGAGAAACGACAGACATGGAGGCATATATGCTGCAGGCGGACGGCGAGAGTGAACCGATGGAAGAACTGAAGGATTCCGGGTTGTCGGACCGCTGCGAGCAGTCGCCAACTGTATCCGCAGGGGCTTCGGCCCCGCGTGTCGTTTCGATTGTCGGCCCGACGGCGTCAGGCAAGACCGGATTGGGCATCGCCATAGCGAAAGCCCTCGCGGAACGCGGCGAGCGCGCGGAAATCGTGAACGCGGACGCCTACCAGATGTACCGGGGCATGGATATCGGCACGGCGAAACCTACCCCTGAGGAACAAGCCGAGGTCCCGCATCATCTGCTTGACATCGTCGACCCGGATGACACGATGAGTGTCGCCCGGTTCCAGACGCTTGCCCGCGAGTGTATCAACGATCTGCAATCGCAAGGCATCAGGCCGATTCTGGTCGGCGGTTCAGGCCTGTACGCACGCGCTGCGATTGACGACATCTCCTTCCCCGGCACCGATCCCGAGGTGCGCAAGCGTTTGGAACAGCGGGAGCGCGAGGAAGGCGCCGCCGCGCTGTTCCAAGAGCTCAAGGCCAAGGATCCCGAGGCCGCGGCTCGTATGGACCCGCATAACCCGCGGCGGACCGTCCGCGCGCTTGAAGTCATCGAAGTGACCGGACGCCCGTATTCGGCGAGCTTGCCCCGCTACCGTTACGTGATTCCCAGCGTGCAGATCGGGCTTGATTTGCCGCGGCGCGAGCTTGACGACCGGATCATGCAACGCACCCAGTCGATGCGTGAACATGGATTCGTGGACGAAGTACGCCGCTTGCGCCCGCATCTGGGCTTCACCGCCGGGCGGGCGCTGGGCTACCAGCAGATTATCGACTATCTGGACGGCATCTGGGACGAGGATGACGCGTTCTTCGATATCGCGCAGAAAACGCGCAGGCTCGCCCGCAAACAGATGGGATGGTTCGGCCGCGACCCGCGCATCCATTGGCTTGAGGCACTGAACCCTCAGCTGCTGGATAACGCGATGGCGATTATCGATCACGCGGACGCGGGGGAGTATGACGCGATTGACGCGCATGCCGACGAATACGTCCAGCACCATCTCGGTGACATCCAGGCGTAAGAGGCCGAAGCTGTCCCGTTTCAACGATGTGACCGCCGGACGCTAGAATCAGAGTCGCTATGGCACGAACCACATCCTCATCCTCTTCACAGGAGCACAAGACATCAACCCGCCGCAGGTCGAGCGGGTCATCGAAACGTACCGGTACGGAAGATACGGCACGCACCCGCGTATTATCTGACGACGAGCGTCTCGTCGGTGAGGAGCCGCTGTGGAAGAAGCTGCTGCTCGCCATTCCGCGCGGTTTCGGTGCTGCGGTCAGGGCGCTCGCCGGCGTCGGCGAGTATGACCCGATGTACCGGCGTGACGGCCTGTGCTTTGTGATGGTGGTTCTTTCGGTGCTGTTCTGCGCTTCCGAATGGTTCCGGGTCAACGGGGCCTTGGGACGTTTCCTGCATACGCTCGCCGCCGGCACATTCGGTGTGATGAGCGTTGTACTTCCTGTGTTCCTCGCGATTGTGGCGTTCCGTCTGATGCGCAATGCCGGCAAGGATTCCGACAATCCGCGTGTGGTGACGGGCTGGGTGTTGCTGCTGTGGTCGATTTGCTCGATCATCGATGCCGTCGTGGCGTCCGACACCCACGGTTTCGATCTGTCGGTCCTCGAGAATGCAGGCGGTGTGTTCGGCTTCCTGCTGGGATCGCCGCTCGCATGGGGGCTGTCGAAGGTGTTCGCGGTCATCGTATTCGTGATTGTCGCCCTGTTCTCGCTGCTGTTGATTACACGTACCCACGTCCAGGATCTTCCTGACTGCTTCCACGCGTTGGCTGATCGTCTTGGCGGCGGCGCGGATCGTGACGACGATCAGGATGAGGACGATGACGAGCAGTATCCGAACGAAGTTCGGGTCGGCGATGGCGTCATGCAGATGGCCGAAGGCGTGCCCGCCCATGACGGTTCCGATGATGACGCTGAGGCGCAGCCGGAGCACAAGCCGGGATTCTTCGCCAGGCTGTTCCGTCGCAAACCCAAGCCGGACAGCGACGATCGTCTTGACGAATACGCTGGTGACGAGGCCTTCTCCCATGCGGCCAAACAGCATGGTGAGGCGGCTGAAACCCGTTTGGGCGCCCCGCGCACGGTGTCTTCGGGCGTCTCCCCGATGGCTCCGGACGGCACCGGCATCTCACAAGCGGTCGACGACCATGCCCAGATGCCGGTAGCTCCGGCCATCGTGCCCACCTCGCGTGTGTCGGTGGGGAATGACCCGTGGGCCGCTATCGCGCAGAGCGATGCGCGAGGCGACGGCACACAAACCGCTGGTGCCACCGATCCGGAAGGAACCGGGGCATACGGGACGTCCGAAGGACAGACTGACGAGGGCGCCGGGCAGACGGGCGGCCAGACGCCCGCCGAGCCCGACGAGAGCCGGCCCTATCAGCTGCCAGATCTCGGCATGCTCGTCAAAGGCAAGCCTCATGCGATGCGCACTCCGGCGAACGACAATGTCATCCGCGCGCTGACCGACACGTTCCAGCAATTCAAGGTCGACGCGAAAGTCGTCGGCTTCCTGCGCGGTCCGTCCGTCACCCAGTACGAGGTCGAGCTCGGACCGGGTGTCAAGGTCGAGAAGGTCACCAATCTCCAGCGCAATATCGCCTATGCGGTGGCCAGTTCCGACGTGCGTATCCTTTCGCCGATCCCCGGCAAATCGGCGATCGGCATCGAGATTCCGAATATTGATCGCGAAATCGTGCATTTGGGCGACGTGCTTCGTTCGGACAAGGCACGTAACGACCCGAACCCGATGCTCGCCGGCGTCGGTAAGGATGTCGAAGGCCATTTCGTCACCGCCGACCTGACGAAAATGCCGCATCTGCTGGTCGCCGGCGCGACCGGTTCAGGTAAGTCCAGCTTTATCAACTCGATGCTCATGTCGATTATCATGCGCGCCACACCGGAGCAGGTGCGCTTGATTCTCGTCGACCCCAAGCGCGTCGAATTGTCCGCGTATGCCGGCATCCCGCATTTGCTCACGCCGATCATCACGGATCCGAAGCATGCCGCTCAGGCGCTGGAATGGGTGGTCAAGGAGATGGACGCCCGCTACGACGACCTCCAGTTCTTCGGCTTCCGCAACATGAAGGACTTCAACAAGGCCGTGATGGAAGGCAAAGTGCATGCCCCGGCCGGCTCGAAACGCAAGGTTGCCCCATACCCGTACCTGCTGGTGGTTGTCGACGAGATGGCCGACCTCATGATGGTCGCGAAGAACGATGTCGAAAGCTCGATCCAGCGCATCACCCAGCTGGCTCGCGCCGCCGGCGTGCATCTGGTGCTCGCCACCCAGCGTCCGTCGGTCGATGTGGTTACCGGTCTGATTAAGGCGAATATCCCGTCTCGCTTGGCATTCGCGACCTCGTCGGCGACGGATTCGCGCGTGATCCTCGATACGACAGGCGCCGAGACCCTAATCGGACAAGGCGATGCGCTGTTCCTGCCGATGGGACAGGCGCGTCCCATTCGTGTGCAAGGCTCGTGGGTCGGGGAATCCGAGATTCGCAAAGCGGTCGAATTCGTACGCACCCAACGCAAACCGCATTATCGCGAGGACATCGAGCAGATGGCCAAGGAGGCGGACAAGCATACAGTCGACCCGACCGAAGACATCGGTGACGATATGGATGTGCTTCTGCAAGCTGCCCAGCTGGTGGTCACCACCCAGTTCGGTTCGACGTCCATGCTCCAGCGCAAGCTGCGTGTCGGCTTCGCCAAGGCCGGGCGTCTGATGGATTTGCTTGAATCGCGTGGGGTTGTCGGTCCGTCCGAGGGGTCCAAGGCCAGGGAAGTGTTGGTCCAGCCGCAGGATTTGCCGCAGGTACTCGCGTTCATTGAAGGCAAAACCGATTCGATTGTCTCGGGCGTAGGCTCCGATGGCGAGGCGTAATCGCCGGAGAGGATTTGAAGACACGGCGGCGGGATTTGTGCGATGCCGGTGGCACCATAGAGGTGTCTTCGACATCGCACAGACACTTCAGGCACGGGCACGGATACCCTGGCCGGACGCGCCAAGCCGTCAGTGAATTAACAGCTTGTTGTCATCGTCCGGTAGTGCAGTAGAGGTAAGGTGAACGGTATGCAGACTGAACAAGAACACAAGGTATCGCTTCTGGACGGCTGGAACAGCCCTCCGAACATAGTCACTTATACGCGAATCGTGTTGGTGCTGGTCTTTCTCGGCATCGATATCGCCGCCGGCCCGTGGGGTTCACATAGCCACGGCCTGCGGTGGACGGCCGCGATTCTGTTCATCATCGCCGCTTCGACTGACAAGCTCGACGGGTGGATGGCCAGAAAATACAACCAGGTCACCGAGCTGGGTAAACTCATGGACCCGATCGCCGACAAGCTGCTCACCTGCTCAACACTGATTGTTGCCTCCGCATTCGGCGAGGTCTTCTGGTGGGTGACCATCCTGTTCCTCATCCGTGAAATCGGTATCACCGTGATGCGCTTCTTCGTCATCGACACCGGCGGCAAGGTGATCGCGGCGGACAAGGCAGGCAAGTACAAGACACTGTGCCAGTGCATTGGCTTGGGCATGCTGCTGGTTCCGGCGTACACGTTCATCACGAATGCCACCGCGCTGAATGTCTACACTTTCATCACGAACTTCCTGATCTACGTGGCGCTGTTCCTGTGTCTGTATTCAGGGGCGCTGTACGTGTACCGCGTCGTCAAGGCGCGTCGGGGTGCCGCGCAGGCCACGGAGCACTGAATGCCGGTCACGGGGTATGGTTTGGCGCAGCGTGACGGGCTCGCCGTGCAGGTGCTGGAGTATTGCAAGCGCCACGGCGTGAAGATTGCTGCCTCCGAATCGCTGACGGGCGGTCTGCTTGCGGACGCGTTCGTACGTATTCCGGGCGCGTCCGAGGTATTCCTCGGGTCTGCAGTCACCTATGACATCCGCGCGAAGGCGAAGATTCTCGGCGTCGATGCCTCGTTGTTGGCTCGTGAAGGTGCGGTGCATCCTGAGGTCGCCCGTCAGATGGCCGCTGCGACCGCCCGCCTGTATGATCAGCCGGAGTACGGGGGCCGTGTGATTGGTCTGTCCACCACCGGGGTCGCCGGTCCCGGGCCTGACGGGGACAAGCCCGCTGGCCTTGTGTATATCGGCTGTTCCCTTCCGGCCGTGTTGACGGATGGGAAGCGCACCGAATCCGCGGTGGAACTGCATTTGCACGGCGATCGCGGGCAGGTGCGCGAACAGACGGTATGGCACGTATTGAACAATGTGAGGCAGCTCACAGTTGGGCTACAGGAATAATTTCGCCGCACTCCCGGTTGTTCATGGTGTAGAAAAAACGACACGAAGCCGAAAGGGGTTGCGCAGATGGAAACGATGACCCAGATCAATCAGATGACGGAAACCAAGGCAGTTCAGAATTCCCAGATTCGTGCGGGGCAGGCGGCGCGTATGCGTGATTTGACGCCGGCCCAGCGTCGTGCTGTGATGTTCGCGCAGCAGCAGGTGCTGCGTGCGCGTGCCGCAAAGAAGGCGAAAGACGAGCGTCAGTCGGCGCTGTCTCGCATGTGGCAGGAGGAAGACGCCGAGCACACCAAGCCGCATGCCACGATCCGCAAGCATGAGGAGACCTCGCAGCTGAAGGATGTCTCCCTGCGTGAGGCCATTGGCCATGTGTTGCGCGATTTGCGCACCCGTGACCATAAGACCTTGCGCGAGGTCAGCGAGAAGGCCGGCGTCTCTCTCGGCTATCTTTCCGAGGTGGAGCGTGGCCAGAAGGAAGCGAGTTCGGAGCTGCTCAGCTCGATTGCAGCTTCACTCGGCTTGAGCACCGCGCAGATGTTGCGTATGGTGGCTGATTATCTCGATTCGGTGCATGCCTGATCGATGGGTATTAGCCGGGCGACGGCGAAGAATCGCCGGTTGACGGTTTGTTAGAAAACGCGGGCGCTTCCTGCCGATTACGGCGGGAGGCGCCCGTTTTGTGCGTGCGGTTTCGGCGGCGCGGATGTTCCCTGGCACAGGCGGATGCGTGGAGGCAGGTGTGCAATTGGAAGAGGCAAGTACAAAAGCGGGCGGTCGTTGATGGGCTTGTAGCCCGGTTGTGCGAGACTTGCTGCGTGCGTGAACGTGAATTCTGGCAACTGTTGGAGGAGGTGTTCGGCCGTGTGTATGGTCGGAGCCTGTCCAAGGATCAACGGCTGCCCAAACTGGGCGATATGACGGTGGTCGAAGCACTTGCCGCGGGGGAGGAGCCCCGCGTCGTGTGGAATGTGCTGTGCGACCAGATGGATATCCCTGATTCCAGGCGTTGGGGGAAGAACCACAACGCGCCGCCACTGCCCGCCGGTCGGCGGCAAGGCAGGTGACGTGCATTCAGCTTGCGCTGCCCGGCGGGTGGTATTCGAACATTTGTTCGCATGATGCGGTATAGTGATAACTGCACGACACGATTCCGTGACGGGATGCCCTGAGGCCTTGGCGCAGAAGGCAATGCAACCTTTGACCACATTGCCGGTGCAAGGTGGAACCATCGGCGTGGTTCACGTAGCGTGGAAATCGTCGCTGAAATCGTGAAGATAAGGAGAACACATGGCACAGCAGACAAAATCGGCCAAGGCGGCGGGCGCCAAAGCTGGCGGGGCCGCCCAGGAATCCGGGGCTCACGAGATCGATCCCCGGCGTAAAGCCGCATTGGACACTGCGCTTGCGCAGGTGGAGAAGAGCTTCGGAAAAGGCTCGGCAATGCGTCTGGGTGATCGTCCGGAGCAGAATGTTGAAGTAATCCCCACTGGTTCACTTGCGCTTGACATGGCCCTCGGCATCGGCGGGTTGCCGCGCGGCCGTATCGTGGAGATTTTCGGACCGGAATCTTCCGGCAAGACCACGCTTGCACTGCATGTTGTCGCCAACGCACAGAAGGCGGGCGGTGTCGCCGCGTTCATCGACGCCGAACACGCATTGGATCCGGTGTATGCACGCCATTTGGGGGTGGATACCGATTCACTGATCGTATCCCAGCCAGACAACGGCGAGCAGGCATTGGAAATCGCGGATATGCTCATCAGGTCTGGTGCGCTTGACGTGATCGTCATCGATTCTGTGGCCGCGCTGGTGCCTAAGGCTGAAATCGAAGGCGATATGGGCGACAGCCATGTCGGTCTTCAGGCGCGTTTGATGAGCCAGGCGTTGCGCAAGATGACCGGCGCCCTCGCGCAAGCCAACACCACGGCGATTTTCATCAATCAGTTGCGCGAGAAGATCGGTGTGTTCTTCGGCAATCCGGAAACTACCACCGGCGGCAAGGCGTTGAAGTTCTATTCGTCGGTGCGTCTTGACATTCGTCGTATTCAAACCCTGAAGAACGGGGACGAAGCCGTCGGCAGCCGTACCAGGGTCAAGGTTGTCAAGAACAAGATGGCGCCGCCATTCAAGTCCGCCGAGTTCGACGTGCTCTACGGCGAAGGCATTTCCAAGGAAGGCTCGATCATCGATATGGCGTTGCAGAGCAATGTCATCAAGAAGTCGGGCTCCTGGTTCACCTACAACGGCGACCAGTTGGGTCAAGGCCGTGAGAACGTGCGCAAATATCTCAAAGACAATCCCGAGCTGTCCGACGAGATTGAGACCAAGGTCAAGGAGGCGTTCGGCCTGAGTGAGCCGACTGACCAATTCGCGGAAGGCGATGAGGCGGCAGCGGCCGCCGCGCCGACAAGTGGCGCGGCTGGCAAAGCGGCTGCTGCCGATTCTGCGGCGGCATCGAAAAAACCTGACGTCCGATGATCGACGCCGAAGCGTTTATCGCGCGACATGGTACTCCCATCGCCGCGCATGATGCCGTATCAGACGTGGCGATGGGGGTACCTCGGCCGGATGTCCTCGAAGATGCGAACGACGGGCATCCGGAAGACCATAATCAACACGATGCTAGGCCACATGCGCGGAGTTGGGCGCGCGGAAAAGCCAAGCGGGCCGGAAGGTCGTGGGTCCGGGGCGCCGGGGCCAAAGGCGTTGCCGCATCTAAGGAAGGGCCGAGCGACCCATGTGATGAGGATGCTTGCCGGGAAGCGGCATTGCGTCTGCTGGACTGTGCGGATCGTTCGAGCGCGGCGCTGCTGGAGCGTCTTGTCCTCAAGGGGTACGACGAAACCGTTGCCGACGCTGTCGTAGCGAGATTGCGTGAAGTCGGTCTTGTCAACGACGAGGAATACGCCAGGTCAGTGGTCAGGTATTGCGCCGGGCGCATGCTGGGGGAGCGCGGTACGCTGCTTGAGTTGTCGCGCAAACGCGTTGACCGAGCACTGTCTCAACAGGTGGTCGGCGAAGCCCGTGAAGCCGGCGTATTCGTCGATGCGGCTTGGGAGCTCGGGCGTAGCGTCGCTGCTCGTACAGCGGGGCTTGATTTGCAAGTCAGGCGGAGGCGGTTCTGGGCTGCCGGCGGGCGCAAAGGTCATAGTCCTGACATCCTGCGGGACATATCGCACAGCCTGTTCGACAAGGATGCCTGAAGAGGCATGCCTGATTCTTGTGGAATCACAACCGCGATGCCCGGATGCGCCAGCTAACGGCGTGTCCGGGCATTGCGGCTCTCGGCGACCGCGTCTCGTCATGTATCTTGACGTGGTCGAGGTGGTGCGCGTGGCGGGGTGCATCGTAGCTGTCGGCGTGCTCGTCTCGTCTTTCTATTTGCGACTGATGACGGATGCATGCGAGTGGGGGCCGTCGAGTGTGAGGACGGTCGCGTACGAAGAACAGTGCTCGGTGAAATCGTATGCAAGACCACGAGTCGGTGTGAGGACGGTTGCGCACGAGGACGGTCGCGCACGAAGACCGTCGCATGTGAAGTGGGTCGCGCACGAGGATGGTTCGCGCACAAGCACGAGGATGGTTCGCGCGGGCCGTCGGATTTCGCTGACTGCCGCGATTCTCCGGTTGTACCTGCATCGAGGCCATACAGGTCGGCATTGTCAGCATGCGCCGTCTCACCGAAAATCCCTCTGCTTCTGCCGACGCTGAGGGAGTCGTGGGTGTCGGTAGAAGGTTGTGTCGACTCTGGATGGCTTGTGAGCGTCGGCAGAAGGTGTGATGCACGGTTTGCGAGCTGCAGGAGCGACGGCGTCGGAACGTGTGTTGGCCTATACGCCCCGATACCCGATATACCGATATCCGATATACCGATACCTGATACACCGACGTGCCAACTGCTGCCGGATACAACAAGACCCGCCTAAGTGGCGGGTCCTGGAAGTTGACGAGACCCCACATACCCCGGGTTCTGTCGTGTGTCTCCACACGGATGGCCATCCATCTCGACCTGACGTTGCCGCCAGGCTCTAGCAGCCTACCCGAAGACATGGGCGAGCAACCCTTGACGTCTTCTGCTTGGCCTTGCTCCCGATGAGGCTTGCCATGCGGCCGCTGTCACCAGCGGCCCGGTGGTCTCTTGCACCGCCGTTTCACCCTTACTCGGCCGAAGCCGGGCGGTCTGTTCTCTGTTGCGCTATCTCTCAGGTCACCCTGGGCGGATGTTATCCGCCATCGTGCTCTATGGAGCCCGGAAGTTCCTCAGTCATATTGACCGCGGCCATCATGGGGTCTCAGAATCACCATTATAAGCACACGCCCGATACAGCACGATGACGAGAACAATTCCGACACCCGAGAGCGAATTGTCTTCACTTTGCGAAGTATTCGGCTACAATAAGACATACCCGGACGGCGAAGACGCAGTTCGGGACAACCCACACACAGCGGGTAACACCGCTTGAGGCTAGGAGGTCCACATGGAAATCGTCATCACCGGACGCCACACGCAGGTCAGTCAGAAATTCCGTGACGTCGTTGAAAGCAAGATGAATCGTGTGACCGCAATCGCTCCGGACGCCCAGCGCGCTCAGATTGTCGTGACCCACGAGGGTAATCCGCGTCAGGCAGATACCGCCAAGCGTGTTGAGATCACCGTGGTGGCCGGACGCACCGTAGTCCGCGCCGAAGCGTCGAGCTCCGATGAGTATAGCGCTCTCGACATGGCTCTGGACAAGCTGACGCTCCGTCTGCGTCGTGCCCGTGATCGCCGCAAGGATCACCGTCGTGGTTATGTCAACCCGGTTCCGGTCGATCTTGGACCGGTTGAGACCCCGGATGAGGAGGAGCCTAAGGAAGAGGAGCCGAACAACAGCCCGCAGGCTGCGGTGGCATCCGATTTGGGTCCGGGTGAATCCGTTGAGGTCCAGGTTGGCGACACGCCGATTGTCATCCGTCGCAAGCTGCACATCGCTGAACCGATGAGCATCGACGAGGCCCTGTATGAGATGGAGCTGATCGGCCACGACTTCTTCCTGTTCGTCAACAAGGAGACTGGTCGTCCGTCGGTGGTCTACCATCGTCACGGCTGGAGCTACGGCGTCTTCGAGATCGACACCGCCGAAAACGTGGCCAAGGCCAAGAAGGAAGCCTGAACACTGGCCGCTCGATAGCGGTTCTGCAGAAATATAGCGACGGGAGCCCGCGTTGCAGTGCACGCGGGCTCCCGTCATGCCGGCCGGGCGCACGACCCGCCCATGTCGGCGCAATTGGAGCAGGGGAGTGTAAAATCTCCTCCGTCGCGTACTATGGGATGAGTTGTGTGCGGACTGGGTAGCCCGCCGCGCTCGTCGTGCTGAATGAACTAGGGAGCGAAACGTGGTAAACATCGTCGACAAGGCCCTACGCATGGGTGAAGGCCACCAGCTGAAGAAGCTGGAAAACGTCGCGAAGGCGGTGAATGCGCTTGAGGACGAGATATCGGCCCTCTCCGACGAGGAACTCAAAGGACAGACCGCCAAGTTCAAGCAGGAGCTTGACAACGGCAAGAGCCTTGACGACATTATGCCGGAGGCGTTCGCCACCGTACGTGAGGCTTCGAAGCGCACACTGGGCATGCGTCACTTTGACGTGCAGCTCATGGGCGGTGCGGCATTGCATTGGGGCAATATCGCGGAAATGAAGACCGGCGAAGGCAAGACCTTGGTCGCAACCCTGCCGAGCTACCTCAATGCGCTCGAAGGCAAGGGCGTGCATGTGGTCACCGTCAACGACTACCTCGCAAGCTACCAGAGCGAGCTTATGGGCCGCGTCTACCGGTTCCTCGGTATGAGTGTCGGCTGCATCGTCACCGATCAGAAGCCGCCGGAGCGCCGCAAGCAGTACAACGCCGACATCACGTATGGCACGAACAACGAGTTCGGTTTTGATTATTTGCGCGACAACATGGCGTGGGATAAGAGCGAGCTTGTACAGCGCGGCCACCATTATGCGATCGTCGATGAGGTCGACTCCATCCTGATCGATGAGGCCCGTACCCCGTTGATCATTTCCGGCCCGGCTGAGGGCGACGTCACCAGCTGGTACCGCAAGTTCGCCCGTCTGGTCCCCAAGCTCACCCGTGATGAGGACTATGAAGTCGACGAGAAGAAGAAGACCGTCGGCATCCTTGACCCGGGCATCAGCAAGGTCGAGGATTACCTCGGCATCGATAATCTCTATGAGCCCAGCAATACCGCGCTGATCGGCTACCTGAACAACGCGATCAAGGCTAAGGAGCTCTTCCTTCGCGACCGCGACTACGTGGTCACCCACGGCGAGGTGCTCATCGTCGACGAGCACACCGGCCGTATCTTGCCGGGTCGCCGCTACAACGAAGGTCTGCATCAGGCCATCGAAGCGAAGGAAGGCGTCGAGGTCAAGGCCGAGAACCAGACCTTCGCGACCATCACCTTGCAGAACTACTTCCGCATGTATGACAAGCTCGCAGGCATGACCGGTACCGCTGAGACCGAAGCCGCAGAATTCATGGGCACCTACAAGCTCGGCGTGATTCCGATCCCGACCAATAAGCCGATGATCCGCAAGGACCAGGACGATCTGATCTTCCGCACGAAGAAGGAAAAGCTGCACGCGATTATCGAGGACGTCGCCAAGCGCCATGCCAAGGGCCAGCCGGTTCTGCTGGGCACCGCATCGGTTGAATCCTCCGAAGTCGTCTCCTCGCTGCTTGATGTGGCGAAGATTCCTCACCAGGTGCTCAATGCGAAGCATCATGCGAAGGAAGCCGCGGTCGTCGCGGTCGCCGGTCGCAAGGGCGCAGTCACGGTTGCCACCAACATGGCCGGCCGTGGTACCGACATCATGCTCGGCGGCAACGTCGAGTTCCTCGCCGATGCCAAGCTCAAGAAGGAAGGCTACTCGCCCGAGGACACCCCGGAGGAGTACGAGAAGCGTTGGCCCGGCACGCTGGCCGAGGTCAAGGCACAGGTCAAGGACGAGCATGACGAAGTCGCCAAGCTGGGCGGCCTGTACGTGCTCGGCACCGAACGCCATGAGTCTCGCCGTATCGACAACCAGCTGCGCGGCCGTTCCGGCCGTCAGGGCGATCCGGGCGAATCCCGCTTCTACCTGAGCCTCGAGGACGACCTCATGCGTCTGTTCAACACCCAGCTGGTTGCGCGTGTGATGTCCCGCGGTCTTCCGGAAGGCCAGCCGATCGAATCGAAGAGCGTGTCCAAGGGCGTGCGCAACGCGCAGAAGGCCGTCGAATCACGCAACTTCGAAATCCGTAAGAACGTCCTCAAGTATGACGACGTGATGAACAAGCAGCGCAAGGTCATCTACGCCGAGCGCCAGGCCGTGCTCAAGGGCGAAGACATCCACGAGGACATCCTGCGCTTCATTGACGAGACCGTCGCCAGCTACATCCGTGGCGCAAACCGTGGATCCGCCAAACCTGAGGATTGGGATTGGGACGGCCTGTTCAAGGCGCTGTCCCAGATCGTGACCATCACGGTTGATGAGGACGAAGCCAAGAAGGCTGTGAGTGGTCTCAAGGGCGACAAGGCCTCCGAGGCTCTGCGCAAGCTCATCGTTGATTCCGCCAAGGAATCCTATGTGAAACTGGGCGAGAAGCTCAGCGACGAGGCGCTGCACCAGCTGGAACGCCGTGTGGTTCTCGCCGTGCTCGACCGTAAGTGGCGCGAACACCTCTACGAGATGGATTATCTCAAGGACGGCATCGGCCTGCGCGGTATGGGCCAGCGCGACCCGCTGGTCGAATACCAGCGCGAAGGCTACCAGATGTACAACCAGATGATCGAGGCGATCAAGGAAGAGACCATTCAGCTGCTCTTCCACGTCGACATTCAGGAAGTCGCACAGAACGAGGACATCTCGAGCGAGCATGATGAGGATGTTGCTGTGGACAAGGCCGAAGCGGCGGTTGGCATCACCTCGACTGACGCCGAGGACGAGCCTACGGCGGTCAGCTCCGCTCCGGAAGATCCCAGCGAGTCCGACGAGACGGCGGATGAGGATGATGCGGCCGAGCATCGCGAGCCCGGCGTCGTCGGCCCTGCACCGATCAGCCACGAGGATGTCAAGCTGCCCGCCAGCAAGCGACCCAAGAGCGACGAGCTCAAGAGCCCGTGGGCGGACGGCCGCACCTTCCCGGGTACGCCGAAGAACGCGCCGTGCCCGTGCGGCTCGGGGCGCAAGTACAAGATGTGCCACGGCCATAACGAGAAGGCCTGATTGCTTCGAATAGCGCTCGGTGTGATTTGATTCACGGACGGCGGCGTCATCATGGAAACCCATGGTGGCGCCGCCGTCCGTTTGCATATGCGGACGATATGTATTTACTCGGACGATATGTATGCGAATGATGCACATCTGCACGTCCCTGAACATCATCCGCCGCGCCAGCGGTGCCGGTCAACCCGGCTTGACTGCCGCAATTGCCCTGACATCGCACGAATTTCCGGTAGAAGCCTCAGAATGTGGACGTTTACAAGGCAGAACACATGAAATCGATACAATAAGCCACAAACAATAACATCAGATGCACAGGAGGGCATGATGACCGAGATCACTTGGAAATCGATTCTCGCAGAACTCGTCAACGGCAATCATTTGAATGCGGACGAGTCCTGGTGGTTCGTCAACGATCTCATGAACGGCAATGCCAATCCTGCATGCGTCGGCGCCGTCCTTGCAACCCAGCAGCAGCTTGGCCTGACCGCGAACGAAATCGAAGGCGCAGCAAAGGCAATGGTCTCTCACGCCGTGCCGCTCAACGTCTCAGGCGAAACCACCGATATCGTCGGAACGGGCGGCGACAAAGCCGCAACCGTGAACCTGTCGTCCATGGGAGCTGTGGTTGCCGCGGCGGCCGGCGTCAAAATCGTCAAGCACGGCAATCGTGCCGCATCGTCGAAGTGCGGTTCAGGCGATGTCATTGAAGCCTTGGGTGTTCCGCTTGATCTCGCTCCGGAAGCAGTGACGGAAATCGGCGATGAAATCGGCATCACCTTCGCCTTCGCCAAGACTTTCCACCCAGCCATGCGCTTTGTCGGCCCGGTCCGCTCAGCGCTGGGAATCCCGTGCGTATTCAACGTGCTGGGGCCGCTGACGAATCCGGCGAATCCGAAGCATGTCGCCATCGGTTGCGCAGACCGCACATTGAGCCCGCTGATGGCGCAAGTGTACGCCAATCGCGGCCAAAGCGGCATGGTGTACACCTCGAGCGAAGGCCTTGACGAGATGGCTCCGACCGGCCCGGTTTCCGTGTGGCTGATTGCAGATGGCAAGGTCACGGCCACCGAATTCAATCCCATCACCGAGCTTGGCCTTGACCCGGTGACCCCTGAACAGCTTCGCGGCGGCGAGCCTGAGCTCAATGCCAGCATTTTCAGGGACTTCCTTGATGGCAAGCCGGTTGCTTCGCGGACGACCGCGTTGCTTAACGCCGCTTCCGCCATCGTCGCCGACGGCCATCTCATCGCCGATGGGTCGCTTACTGATCGCTTCCGTCAGGCGTACGGACTTGCTCAGGAAGCCGTTGATTCCGGCAAGGCGAAGGACCTGCTGGAGCGTTGGGTCAAGCTCGCGCAGTCCAAGCGAGCATGATTCACGCCGTGGTGCGGCTATGACGTGGCGTGTGACGCGCCGGCCAACGAGACAATCGACAGCCAGCGTCACACCCCACGGCGGCATGGGTGTGACGCAGTGACATCAACCCTGTCGTTGGCAACCCTGTCGTTGGCGCAGCCGCGGTGCTAGTCCGTGTATGTATCCGACCTCCGGATGCACATCATCTTCGAAAATACATCACCTTCGGATACATATCAGAGGGGCTGTCCGGGAAACCTCCGGACAGCCCCTCTGGATTTCCGCACAAGTCTAGGCGTTTCCCCTAGCCGGGTGCGTGCGTTCTTGCTTTCACCCGTTCAGTCAGACGCGGGCGCCATCATCGAACGGATTGTCGTGATGGGCATGCCCCCGTCGGCTCGCCGCCAATCCGGCAATGCCAAGCAGCAGGCAAATCGCGCAGACCGTCCCAATAATTCCCGTGAATTTGGGCACAAGCACCGAGGCGATGATTCCCAACATGCCGATGACTGTCAACGCGGTGAACAGGATGGTGCTGTGCGGTGTGGGCGTGAAGGAGGTGGGCGGCACAAAGCGGTCGCTGTATCGGTCCATCACGTCATCGGTGTCCAACCAACTTGAGCTCGTGTTGTCTCGCGGTCCGCGGCCGGCCCCGATGGCGTCGTCGGTGAAAGTGCCCTGATCGAGGTCATCGACCGAAAGCAGCGCTTTCTTCTCAGCACGGCGGGCGTGTCGTTCGAATCGTTTCGCATTTCGAGACCGCTCCACGTCCTCGAGATCGCGTGCGTGATCGTGAGCGAACGCCTCCCATGCTTCGTCAAGCGGCTCGCCGGAGGAGGAACCGTCCTTCGAACCGTCACCGGACCCGTGTGTTGGATGCTCTCCTGACGCATTGGTATTGTTGTGCTCAGTCATAGGTACCACTGTAAACGAGCGTCAAGTCAAGTCGCTGGGAGGGAGAGCCCTCGTGCTCTACTGGTTTTTCGTCCGGACCTTGGGTCCGATTGCAAGGCGTCGGTTCAATCCAACTGTCGAAGGGCTTGAAAACATTCCGCGCAAGGGCGGGGCGATTATCGCGGCGAATCATCTTGCCGTCATTGACGACGCGTTGTTGCCGATGACATGCCCTCGCATGATTCATTTCATGGGCAAAGCTGAATATTTTGAAGGCAAGGGCATCAAAGGCCGGTTCAAGAAGTGGTGGTTTACGTCGGTTGGTGTGTTCCCGGTGGACCGCTCTGGAGGATCGAAATCCTTGGGGGCGTTGAACCATGCGAAGGAGATTCTTGAGGACGGGCATTTGTTCGGCATCCATGTCGAAGGCACCCGCAGCCCCGATGGCAGGCTGTATCGCGGGCACACTGGTGCCGCTCGTCTCGCGTTCGAAACCGGTTGCCCGATTATTCCGACGGCGATCATCGGCTCTCGCGACCTGCAAAAGCCCGGTCAGGTGATTCCAAACAAAGGCAAATCGAAAGTGATATACGGTGCGCCGATTCCGGTCGTGCGCAAGGACCCGCAGGATGTGACGCATGAGGAGCTGCGTGAGCTGACTGATCGCGTGGTTCGCGCCATCGCGCAGATGAGCGGGCAGGAGTATGTCGACGAGTATGCGCAGACCGTCAAGGCAAGGATGAAGGCCGAACAGGAGGCGCAGTCCGCGGCGGTCACACCACAGTCAGAGTGATCACGGTCTTGTTGCCGTTCGCGTCCCGGACACGCACCTGCTGGCCGGCGGACGGCGACTGCAACCGCACGGTGTGGGTCAGGTCGCCGAGCGGGGCGCTGACCTTCACCTCCAAACCGAGCGCTTGCAAGGCCGCAGTCGCATCGCTGGTGCTTTTGCCGGTTACATCAGGTAGCGTCACCATCTGTGGGCCCTTGGAAACCACGACGTCGACGGTGTCTCCCCAGTGCAGTTGGGTGCCGACCGTCTGTGATGCCGAGATGATGTTGCCGTTTGGCACGGTATCGCTGTATTCCTCGCTGTAGGTGGCCTTGAGCTGCAAGCTGTCGAACAAAGCCTGCGCTTCGTCTTTGGTTCTGCCGACGACATCCGGCATATTGACCGGCATCGGTCCCAAGGAGAGTTTCACCACCACGCTGTCGTTATGCTCCATCGTGGTGCCTGGGTTGGGGGAGATGCTCAGCAGGGCGTTCTTTGGAACGGTCAGCGAATACTCGTCATCGTTGATGTTATGCGAAATGTTTGTGAAGCCAGCCTTTTCGAGGGCTGTCAGGGGGTCCTTGCCGTTGTCGGTCGATGGGTCGGTGATATCTGAGGGGATGGTCGCCTGCCGCACGCCTTTGGACACGGTGACTTTCACATTGCCCGCGCTGCGTTTGCTGATATGCGCGCCGACCGTGGACGGCGTGGTTGAGATGATGTCGCCCTCTTCGACGGTATCGCTGTATTCCTGGGCGACGGAATAGGGGATTCCGGCGACGTTGAGAGTGCTGCGGAATGAGCTCCAGCTGACATTCTTGATGGTACAGGTCTTGCCTGTCTTGCATGTCAGGTCAGTGGGTTTCGGCATGGTCCAGTAGCTGCCGGGGCCCAGATAATACCACCATGCACCGCATCCTGCGCCGGCGGCGAGCATGACGGCCATGATGGCGGCGACGATGATCGGAACCTTGCTGCGCCGCCGCCCGCCACGGGAATGCTCCGCAACGCCGGAAGGTTCGATATCCGATGTGTCGGTTGTGGTGATTGCCTGGGTGAAGGCGTCCTGGCTGGTGATGCTGCGCGGCTTCCTTGCGGCGTTCGGGTCGGTTGCAAGGATGCGGGTACGCGTATCCGGCGTGTTAGCGGCGCCGGATCGCCCGTCCGAAGGTGTTGTGGCAGATGTGTCGGAGGACATGTCGGCGGATGCCGTCGCGGACGTCGCTGCGGATGACGACGGTGCCGGCGGCTGCGGCGGGTAATCCGACTGTGCCACTGCCGTTGTTGATGCCGCGGCATCGTGCCCGCCTTCGCGGCGCGAGGCGACCAAGCCGTTGGGCGCCAACGGGGATTCGCCGTCGCCGGTGGATTCGTCGCGCATAGGATCGTCCGACCGCCGGTACAGCCAAGCCTCCATCGGCATCCCGGAAATCACTGTGCGCAGGAGTCGTTGCGCTTCCATGGCGTCCGCCGGCCTGTCCTCAACCGAACGTGCCGTCAGTTGCGCGATGAATTCGGAGACGGACGGTTCGATGCCCGGGCAGCGGGTAATCACCGGGGGAACGTCCTCGTGCACATGTTTGAACACCATCGTCACCGGGTTATCCGACTGGAATGGCGGCTCACCGGCAAGCATCTCCCAGGCCACGATGCCCACTGAATACAGGTCGCCCTGAGGCGTGGCCTGGTTGTTCTCGATCATCTCCGGTGCCAGATAGGCTGCCGTGCCCAACAGCATACCCGTCGTGGACAGCGTGGCCTGCGACGCGGCCTTCGCCAGCCCGAAATCGGTGATCTGGACATGGCCGCGGTCGTTGAGCAAGATGTTCTCCGGCTTGATATCCCGGTGCACGACGCCTGCGCGATGCGCGGCTGCAAGCCCGTCCAGCGTCTCCGCGACGATACGCAGGGTCTCGCGCACGGTGAACGGCCCCTGCTGGTTCATCTCATAGCGCAGATTGACGCCATGAACGTATTCCATGACCAGATAGTTGCGGCCATCAACCTCCCCGGTGTCGTAGACCTGGACGATATGTGGGTTTGCAATGGCCGCCGCGGACCGAGCCTCACGGTGGAATCGTTCCACGAACTGTTCGCGATGCGGCCCCTGCGCCAGCTGTGCATGCATCACTTTGACGGCGACATGCCGGTCAAGACGCACATCAATCGCCTCATACACGGTCGCCATGCCGCCGTCGGTGATTTTGCGCACGATACGGTACCGGTCGTCGATGATCTGCCCTTCGTTCGCAGTTTCAGTCATGTTCGCAGGCCCTTTACTCAATGGTGATGACACTAGTCTACATGCCTCGGGCTACTCGCCGCCTGCCGGGGCCTACGAACGTTGCCGCCGGATCACAGGCAGGAATCGGGGATGAAGGTGCGGCACGCCTCGAGGAGCATGTCGCGTGAGGTCTGCGGCAGTTCTGCTTCGGCGATGGCCTGGCCGGCTTGCGCCCACAGCTTGCGGATCCGTTCGCGTGAGAGTTCGACCGCCCCGCTTGTGGTGAAGATTTCGATGCCGCGGCGCATTTGCCGTGCGTCGCGTGAGGGGGCCTCGTACATGGCGGTCAGTTCGCTGCGGTCATCGGCGTTCGACAAAGCGAGTGCGTCGGCGAGCAGCACGGAGCGTTTGCCTTCTTTAATATCGCCGCCGACGGGTTTTCCGGTGTTTTTCGTATACCCGATGACATCAAGCAAGTCGTCTGCAAGCTGGAATGCGACGCCGAGCGGCTTGCCGATGCGTTCGCTGAGCGGCCCTGCGACCTGCGGGTCGGTCCCCGCCGCCGTCAATCCCAGTTGCAGCGGTGCCATAGTCGTATAACTGGCGGTTTTCCAACGGAAAACGTTGAGTGAGGCATCCGCGAGGCGTGCCGGGTCACTCAATGGGGTGAGCTCGACCGCGAGGTCAAGCACCTGGCCGACGCTGACATCGCGTTGCATGCCGAGGAACACCGAACGCAGCGTGTCGGGATTGCCCAGCGACGATGCCGCGGCGTTGGCGATCGAGATGCTTACGGTCGCGAGGATGTCTCCGAGCATGAGCCCCAGGCCACGGCCGATGGATTCGCTGTGCGTCTGCTGTGCGAGCGCGCGATGGGCGCTCGGCTTGCCCCGGCGCAGGTCCGAATCGTCGATGATGTCGTCATGGACAAGCGCGGCGGTCTGGAACACCTCGATTGCACAGGCGAGGTCGGTCATCGCATCCCGTGCCTGCGACGTGACCGGAAGGCCTGCGGCATCGAACGCGGCGAGCGCCAAGCGGGCTCTGAGCCGTTTGCCCCCTTGGCTTGAGACGACCGCTTGCGTGGCGACCTCGTGGAGGACATTTCGGCACGACGCGGCGATTTCGGCGTCGGGCACGGCGAGGTGTTCGCGGACCAGGTCATCGATGCGCTGTTCAATACGTTCCAGATCTGACGGCATGCTCATATCTACGAGGGTATCCACAGCGTTGCGACATTCCCGGCTGGTGACAGAGGGCGTGTCGCACGGGGACGGTCCTGCGGTCGGCAATGAACGCGGCGAGCGCCGACGAGCGGGATATTCCGGCGGACGCGGCTGGTGCGGCGTGGCGACAGCGAAGCGATACCTGGGGCGGTTCGCATCCTTTGACCACATTCGCCTGCCACGCTGGACGGACGCTATCGCCGTACTGCAAGCTGAACAGGGGCGGATGCACGAGGTGTCCGCACGAAGTCCCGGCATTGACTGGGGGATGGGGGAATCATGGAAGACGACAACAAGGACGGCACACAGCCACAAATGAGTCGGCTGGTATTCAACGCGTTGGCACGCTACTGGGAATGGACATATGAAAAGGGTGAGCCGCTGCCCGGGGCGGATGCCTCGCGGCTTTTCCCCCGATACTGGTATTCGCAAGGGGGCCGCTTGCCGTTGCGCCGGTGGGAGGAGCTGCCCGAGCCGGAAGGGACGTGGAGGGCGTGGAAATCACCCGGTCTGTTGCCTGAAGCCTGGGTTGACTTCCAGAATGCGCGATACCGGGGATTGCGTCATGAGGAAGGCGTTGTTATCGGCACTCGGCTGTGGGTTGGTGAGGCATTGCAGATGTGGCATCGCAACCAGCGTGAGGGAGGGTCGCACCTGCCTGCCGACGACCAGCTTCTGATCAGGCTTGCGGTGGGGATGCGGCAGAGTATCGCCATTCGTGACGCTCTGATCGTCTCGTCGGTCAGCATCGATCCGATTGATCAGGAGACGCTGCTGCGGTTCGCTGCGGAACCGTCCTGTCCCAGTAATGCAGTGACGATGGGCAGGCTGCTCACCGAAGCGTTCGACGAGCCCAAGGCAGTTCCGCGTATTGGTTGTCTGCGCGCCTCCGCGAAGATGCTTGATCGCATGATTGAACTCGTACCGGTGTCTTATCGGTCGAATATCGCGGCGTGTCTGGCCTATCTGTTGTGGTGGGGAGACGATGAGCGAACGGATATCTTCGCGCGAATCGCCCTGCGTCTCGATCCCACGTGCACGCTCGCCGGCATCGTCATCGACGCGCTGGACAACGGCACGAAACCGCAGTGGTGCTCCCTGTGACATCGTGTACAGACTGCGATATCTCGCCTCACTGTCGCAATCGCGCGGGAATATTCGTCCACGAAAGATGGTTAACTTCTATAGTTGACGATTTGCCCTTGCCATAACTGCGCCCTTCGTTTGGCCGCGGTATGGCGGGAACACGCAGGAGGATAAGTTTGGCCAAGGAAACGACGGCAAGCAAGAAGGACGCTGATCAGACCGAAAAGACCACATCCACCCGCAAGAGCACGGCGAAGAAGGCTGCGACACCGGCCAAGGCGACCAAGAGGTCCGCAACGTCGGCATCCGCCAAGAAGACCGCGGCGGCGAAGAGTGCGAAGACATCGAAGGCGGCGAAGGCGTCGGGCGGTGAGAGCGCGGCGCCGAAGGCCAAGAAAACGGCATCCCGCACGGTAACCGCTACCAAGACGCCGCGCAAGCGTACCGCCAAGCGCGCAGAGCCAGCCGCCGCCGAACATGACGAGACGCAGCTCGACGACGACGAGGACATCAACGACGAGGACATCGAGAACTTCGACGATCTCGACGAAGGCGACGATCCCGACAACCTTGACGACGACATCGATTCCAGCGACGAGGATGACGATGAGGGCGAGGACGACTCCGAGGATGACGAGGAGAACAAACCCAAGCACCGCGAGCCCGAAGTCCTGCCGAAGGCCAAGGGCGCGTTCGTCATGCGCGATGACGATGACGACGACAACCTCACCCCGTCAGGCAACCCCAAGCGCCGTGTCATTGCGGCAGGGGCCACCGCCGATCCGGTCAAGGACTACCTCAAGCAGATCGGCCGAGTCAGCCTGCTGAACGCCGAACAGGAAGTCGACCTGTCTGAGCGAATCGAGGCAGGCCTGTACGCCCAGCATCTGCTGGACACCGAGAGCGAAGGCATGAGCTTCAAGCGCAAGCGCGAACTCAAGTGGGCCGCAGCCGACGGCAAGAAGGCCAAGGACCACCTGCTCGAGGCGAACCTGCGTCTGGTCGTATCGCTGGCCAAGCGCTACACCGGCCGCGGCATGCTGTTCCTCGACCTTATTCAGGAAGGCAACCTCGGTTTGATCCGTGCGGTCGAGAAGTTTGACTGGAAGAAAGGCTTCAAGTTCTCGACCTACGCCACGTGGTGGATCCGCCAGGCCATCACACGAGCCATGGCCGACCAAGCGCGCACGATCCGCGTGCCCGTCCACATGGTCGAGGTCATCAATAAGCTCGCCCGTGTCCAGCGGCAGATGTTGCAGGATCTTGGCCGTGAACCTACGCCCGACGAGTTGGCACGCGAACTTGACATGCCGGTCGAGAAGGTGCAGGAAGTGCAGAAGTACGGCCGTGAGCCGATTTCCCTGCACACCCCGCTCGGTGAGGACGGCGATTCCGAATTCGGCGATCTGATTGAAGACACCGATGCCATCGCCCCGTCCGACGCCGTGGCCTTCTCGCTGTTGCAGGAGCAGTTCAAGCAGGTGCTGGAAACCCTGTCGCCGCGTGAGGCAGGCGTCATCAAGATGCGTTACGGCCTTGAAGACGGTCAGCCCAAGACGCTGGACGATATCGGGCGTGTGTACGGCGTGACCCGCGAGCGGATCCGCCAAATCGAATCGAAGACCATGTCGAAGCTGCGTCACCCCTCGCGTTCGCAGACCCTGCGCGACTTCCTCGACCAGTGACGTGACGCCGTATGCGTGCCGCTCTTGATTGTCAGAGCGGCACGCATACGGACAGGCGATGGCGGGAAACGAAACGCAAGACAACGAATGGGGATTATGGCAAAGGAAAACTACAGCGCCGACAGCCTGACCGTGCTCGAGGGGCTCGACGCTGTGCGCAAACGCCCTGGCATGTATATCGGCACGACCGACAGCCAGGGCCTGATGCACTGCCTGTGGGAGATCATCGACAATTCCGTCGATGAGGCGCTCGCGGGCGCTTGCAACGACATCAAGGTGATCCTGCATACCGACGGCTCGATCGAGGTTGATGACAACGGCCGCGGCATCCCAGTCGATGTCGAGCCGAAAACTGGCCTTACAGGCGTCGAGGTCGTCCTGACCAAGCTGCACGCCGGCGCGAAATTCGGCAACGCCTCTTACAATGCGGCAGGCGGTCTGCATGGTGTGGGTTCGTCCGTGGTCAACGCGTTGAGCTCCCGTCTTGACGTCGAAGTCGACCGCAACGGCAAGACCTACCACATGGCCTTCCATCAAGGGCATCCCGGTGTCTACCAGGACGCCGACCCGTCCAAGCCATCGCCTGACTCCCCGTTCAAACGCACGCGCAAGAACCGTGCGACTGAGCTTGAAGTCATCGGCAAGGTCTCGCCGAAGACCACGGGCACGCGTATCCGTTACTGGGCCGACCCGGAGATTTTCAACGATACCGCGCGGTTCAGCTATGAGCAGCTTATCGATCGGGTTCGTCAGACAACCTTCCTTGTTCCTGGATTGAAAATCACCGTCATCGACGAGAACATCCCTGAAACCGGCGATGCATCCGTCGATGCGATGCTTGAAGTCGACACGCCGGAGAACACCGCGGGCATTGCCGGGAACACGCTCGGACACGATACCGAGGCAGGTATCGGCGATGTCGACAGTTCCGATAACGCAGACCATGCTGACGACAACTCCGACACCGGGCAAGTCGAAGATACTGCGGCGGACGACACCACCGACAATCGCGAAGCGCAGGCGGCAAGTCAGGCAGTCCTCGCATCCGCGGCGCGCCCCCACCGCAGGGTCGAGGAATTCCTCCACACCGGCGGCGTCAAGGATTTTGTCGACTTCCTGTCCAAAGGCGAACCGGTATGCGATATCTGGCGCATCAGCGGCGAAGACACCTATACCGAGGAAACACAGGCCGTTGACAGTAAAGGTGAATTGCACGCGCAGAACATCGAGCGCACCTGCAAAGTCGATATCGCCCTGCGCTGGGTCAACGGCTATGACACCACGTTGCGCAGCTTCGTCAACGTCGTCGAGACTCCGGGCGGCGGCATGCACGTCGACGGTTTCCTGCAAGGCATCACCAAGCAGATTCGCAAAAGCGTCGAAGATAATGCGCGCAAGCTGAAAGTCAACCTCAAGGACTCCAAGACCCGCGTGGAACGCGATGACATCCTCGCCGGCCTGGTCGCGGTCGTCACCGTGCGTATCGCAGAACCGCAGTTCCAAGGACAGACCAAGGACGTGCTCGGCACGGCCCCGGTGCGCCCGATTGTCTCGAAGATGACCGAGCAGCAGTTCGGCGAGATGATTACCGGCTCGAAACGAGGCTACAAAGAGCAGTCCGGCAGGGTGCTCGAGAAGATTGTCGGCGAGATGCACGCGCGCATCCAGGCGCGCAAGACCAAAGAGGTCACCCGCCGCAAGAACGCGCTCGAAGCCGCATCCATGCCGGCGAAACTCTCCGACTGCCAGCCCGGCAACGACGATATCGCCGAACTGTTCATCGTCGAGGGCGATTCCGCGCTCGGCACGGCGAAAGCCGCCAGAAACTCAAGCTTCCAGGCCCTACTGCCGATTCGAGGCAAGATTCTCAACGTGCAGAAGGCGAGCCTGTCGCAAATGCTGTCCAACAAGGAATGCGCCTCGATCATCCAAGTGGTGGGCGCGGGTTCCGGCGCGAGCTTCGACCTGAGCCAGGCACGGTACAACAAGATCATCATGATGACCGATGCCGATGTTGACGGCGCGCATATCCGCATCCTGCTGCTCACGCTGTTCTACCGGTATATGCGGCCGCTGATTGAAGCCGGCCACGTATATGCGGCTGTCCCACCGTTGCATCGCATCGCGCTCGCTGGCAAGCACAAGGGCGAGTTCATCTACACGTATTCGGACGATGAGCTCTCCGGCAAGCTCGCCGACCTTGAACGCCGGCATATCGACTACAACCCCGACATCCAGAGGTATAAGGGCTTAGGTGAAATGGACGCCGACCAACTGGCGGACACGACCATGGACCCGCGCTCGCGCATGCTGCGGCGCATCCGCATGGAGGATGCGCAGAAGGCGGCGGGTATTTTCGACCTGCTCATGGGTGGGGAGGTGCCGCCGAGACGGCAGTTCATCGTCGAGAACGCGGACGATTTCGATCGCAGCAAGATCGACACCTGATTTGGCGCGCTTGGTGTCCGCCGGCGTGTGCGTGAATACCGCCGGCGGATGCCGGTATTACGATTGAGGCCGCATCGGGCTGGGTTTGCGGGCATCCCGATCCCCGCCTGTTGTGTGGCCTCAATCGTTGTATCGGGCTGTTCTGCGAAGGCTGTGTTCTCAGGCTGCCCGACCTGCCCGGCGCTTGGCAATCGCCTGCGCGTACACTTGTTCGACCTGGTCGGCAATGGTGCGCACGTCATAACGCTCAAGCAGGAGTTCCTCGCGTCGATGCACCTGTTTCGCCCATGCGGCATCATCGATGGCGCGCGCGATGCGTTGTGCCAGTATCCGCGCGGTTTCGCGCCCGCGCACGGGGAACAGCGCATCGGTGTCGCCCAGCAGTGTGGAATGGTATCCGGGATTGTCTCCAGCCAGCGTGACTTTCGCGCCCGAGGCGATTGCCTCCAGCAACACAATGCCGAAGGACTCGCCGCCCGTCGCGGGGAAGACAGCGACATCGGCGCTGCGCAACAGGGCGGGTTTGGCGGATTCCTCGATGAATCCGGTGAAGGTGACCGGCGTGTCGAACCCGGCGGCCCGGCGCCGGCATTCCTCGAGCAACGGGCCCTTGCCGGCCATCGTCACATGGGTGCCGGCGGGGAAGAGCCGATGTCGTTCGCCGTATTCGATTGCATCAAGCAGGATATCCGCGCCCTTGCGTTTGACGAAACGGCCGAGGAACACAATATGCGGGGCGATGGTGTCACCGTCCAATGTGCCGACATTGACAGCGGCAGCCCGATCGCGCATCATGGCCACATCCACCGGATTGGCGATGACGCGTGCGTTCGTATGCGCGGTCAGCGCCGCATAGCGCGCCGCGACATCGGACACTGCGATGACTTCGTCGATACGCCGGTGAGTGTGCGCGTTGATCGCCCCAAGCGCCAGCCCGCCGATGGCTGATAGCGGGTCGCTGACCGTGATATGGTAGGTTGCCACGACGCCGGTATTCGGCGACGCCGCCTTGAGCACCCGACCCGCCATGAACGGGCTGTAAGGCGCTTGGACGTGCAAGATGTCGAAATCGCCTTCCGCAAGCGTGCGTGCGATGAGCCGGCGGCTTGCCGGCAGGGGGATGCGCATGCGGTTCCCGTTCGCGCTCACCATCACGTTCCGTGACATGACGTGCGTATTGGGCACGGGGGAGTGTTCGGTCTGCCCGACCAGGTAATGCACGTCATGGCCGCGGCGGGCGAGTTCCTTGCCCAGGGTCACGATATGCTGCTGCACGCCGTCGAGCACGTCGAGCGTGTCGTCGAATACGAATGCGATGCGGTAAGACATGGTCTCCAGTCTAGTGCCGTTCCTGCTGGACCGCGCTCAGCGGCTGGAGCTCATATCGCATCGGTGATCTGACGCGCCTGATTGAAGGCGTCGATGATGTTGTTCGGATTCGACAGCACCAGTGCCACATACCATATGACCACGAGAATGAAACCGATGGTTGCCAGCGGCAGACGAGGCACGAACAGGCGTACGAGGCACAGGATGAGCACGGCGTTGAGCATCCACATGAAGGTCAGGGATTCCAAACGCAGCCAGGTGAGCCCATACGCGCCAATGTACAAGTGCAGACGCCACAGAGCCGAGGCAAGCATGACCCCGGTTTCGCCAATCAGCACGATGAGCATGCCGGTCAGGGGTGTGGTGCGGCGTACCCGGCACAGGATCAACGCGTAGCCGACGAGGTTCACGCATACGACGGCGAGCAGCTGGAAGAATCCTTCCCGGGCGTACCGGGAGTAGGTGTAGCCGTCGGGCAGTTGCCGGCCGCTGAACAGGAAAGCGAACTGGATCGCGCAGAACATTGCGTACAGGACGAGTACCAGTGCGAGGACAACGGCGGCCACTGTCGTGTCGAAGGCGTGTTTGTCTTGGCTGGGCTGGGCGGCGGATGCGGTCGCCGGCGTGCACGCGTGCATGCGCAGCCGGTTGGTGACTTCGGTCTGCGCGAGGATGGACAGGCAGAAGGGGAACAGGAACACGATGATGAGCACGTGGCGCACGAATTCGGAGATGTCGATCGATCCGATCATGCGGCGCAGCGCGTAATTGAACACCAGATCGCTGGAAGCCAGAAGCGCTGTGAGCGCGACGAGCAGGGGAACGGCGACCACGATGATAAGCAGGATGCGGCGGGCTGTGGTCATTTGTCCAGCATGCAACTCGCTGCGTGTACTATTGCTATCCGATGGGGTTGTATTGTCGTCATTCTTCGATGAGAATGCGTGTATAGCGTGTTGGGCGTGACTCAGTGTCGAGCCGACCGCATTGAGTTTGGTGAAGGGAGAAATCCATCCGAGCATCCAGCGTTTGACGGTCAGCCATGGGTGGTGGGAGTCGAACCTGCCATCCGACAATTGCAGGGACATCATTGTCAGGCAGGGAACGGCGAGGAAGGTGGTGGTCGCCCAGCTGTCGTCGATTTTGCCGGCCGCATGCATCGCAATCGCATAGGCGCACAGCATCGCCGTGGCGATGGTGGTGAAGCACCACATGAGGCTGCGATGCGCGGTGCGGAAGAACAGGACGGTGACGGTGGCAATGACGGCGAGCCAAAATCCGTCGAACCATGGCGTATACGTGTTGGCGTCCGACCATGCGAACACGAGACGGTCGCACAGAATCGGCAGAATAATCGCGGCGCTGGTGATGGCGAGGAGCCTGCGGTCGGCCGGCTTCGAGCCGTCGGGGGCGGCGAGCGGGTCGCGTCTGGGCGCGAAGGGTGCTGTGGGTGGGGTGGTGTACGGTGTGCCGGCAGCTCCGTGCGGATAGGGGCGTGTCAGTGGCATGGGATGCTGCTGTTGCACGGGCCGAGGCATTTGCTTTGCCTGTGTCTGCTTTGCCTGTGTCTGCTTTGCCTGCTGCACCAGTGTTTGTTGGGTCTGTGTTTGTTGGGTCTGATGTACTGGTTTGCCCTGATGCTGCGATGGTGTCGGCGATGTCATGGTTGCTCCTTCTCGACCTTGGATATCCTCATCGTAAGTATCGAATGTCGATACATATCCATCGATAATCGATTTATCACAGATATTACACATCGAGAAACGATATGTTTCTCTCGTTTATCGATACTGCTATGCTGGACATGCCGACGCGGCAACCGCCGTGTGAGGAAGGAAGACATCCATGGCAATCGAACAGCCGCAGCATCCACGGCAGCACAATGGGAAGCCGCCTGTGCGCAGCAGACACAACGAATCGGCTACGTCGGGCGATCTGGGCGACATTTCGTCCACAGTGGAACAACCCGCGGATTCAGACAGCGGCATCAGCCCGGTCGTAATTGTGGTGCTCAAAGTCGCGCTGGTCGTATTCATCGCCATGTCCGTTGCCGCGCAGGTATGGGCCCTGCCGCTTGTCGCACGGCGCAGCGCCCAGGACGCCCCGCAATACGCGCCATATGCGACCGGCTACCTGCTGGCGGTGATTGCAGCGCTCGCATGTTTCGAAATCGGTCTGGTCGCCGTATGGAAACTGGCGTCGCTGTCGGGCCGCGGCATCGTATTCACACACGATTCTCTGATCTGGGTCGATATCATCATCGCCTGCGTCAGCATCGCCGCAATCATCGCGCTCGCCTTGTTTGTGCATACCGCGTTCATCGCGCATCTCAAACCACTCGCCGTGCCCTTGGGCGCGCTGCTCGTCGCCTTGGGACTGTTCGCAATGCTGCTGCTCATCATCGTCCTGCGCGCCCTGCTGGTCTCGGCCACGGCGCAGCGTGACGAACTTCAGGCGGTGATTTGAATGGCGATCCAGGTCAATCTCGATGTCCTGCTCGCCCAGCGGGGTATGTCGGTAGGGGAATTCGCCAAAGAGGTGGGCATCACTCCGGCGAATGTCTCTGTGCTCAAGAACGGCCGGGCCAAGGCAATCCGTTTCTCCACGCTCGAAGGCATCTGCCGCACGCTTGACTGTCAGCCGGGCGATGTGCTGCAATGGGTCCGCGATGATGACGGGGATGATGTCGCGGCCGAAGCCTGACTCCCTCTGCTTCTGCCTGACTTTTTCCGCTTCTGCCGACGCTGAGTGGGTGTGAGCGTCGGTGGAGACAGGGTGGTAACGTTCTGCCGACGCCGAGGGAGCCTCCCGGCGCAGACGAACATCAATCTGCATGGACCATGAGAGGAGAAGACCGGCGTGTTCAATCTGTTGCTTCCTGTAATCTACCTCGCTTTCATCAGCCTCGGCTTGCCTGATTCCTTGCTTGGAGCTGCGTGGCCGTCCATGGACCAACAGTTCGGGGTACCGATGTCATGGGCGGGCGGCATATCGATGGTGATCTCCGCAGGCACCATCGTCTCCGCGCTCCTGTCGGATCGCTTGACGCTTCGATTCGGCCCGGGCGTGGTGACGGCGACCAGTGTCGGACTGACCGCCGCGGCGCTGCTCGGATTCTCATTCGCGCCGAACTACTGGATTCTGCTTGCAATCGGCATACCGTATGGTCTCGGGGCTGGGGGAGTGGACGCCGCATTGAACAACTATGTCGCCCTGTACTACGCGAGTCGGCATATGAGCTGGCTGCACTGCATGTGGGGGCTCGGCGCTACCGTCGGTCCGTATATCATGGGCTTCGCGCTATCCCGCGGTCAAGGCTGGCATTGGGGGTACCGGTATATCGCCATTGTCCAGATCGTGCTGACCGCAATTATCGTGCTCAGCCTGCCGTTGTGGAAGAACAGGCGAAACAACATAAGGGACAATACGTCTTCCGCTACGGATGATGCCGGCGCCGTCGCAGCGCGAAAGCCGCTTGGCGTCCGCGGGGTCCTGCGAATCCATGGCGCGAAGGCGATTCTTCTCATGTTCTTCTGCTATTGCGCCATCGAGCTGACCGCCGGGTTGTGGGCGAGCAGCTATCTGGTGATGTATCACGGGGTCGACAAGGTCGTCGCCGCGAGCTGGGCGAGTCTGTTCTATCTCGGGATTACTGCCGGCCGTGGTATCAGTGGATTCCTGACCATGCGGTTCGACGACCCCACGATGATTCGCATGGGACAGGCGATCCTGTTGATCGGGCTGGTGCTGATGATACTTCCGTTGCCGGGAACGGTTCCCGCGTGCTGCGGCTTGGTGCTCTCCGGCGTCGGCTGCGCGCCGATCTATCCGTGTGTTATCCATTCAACGCCGGCGTATTTTGGAGCTGATTTGTCACAGGCCATTGTCGGCGTGCAGATGGCCTGCGCATACATGGGTTCCATGGTTATGCCGCCGTTGTTCGGCTTGATTGCGCAACACACATCCATTGCCATCTACCCGTGGTATCTGCTGGTTCTGCTCGCTGTGATGACCGCTATGCATGAGGTGCTTCGGCGTCAGCGTGCAGACGCCTGAACTGCGTGGGTATGAACGGCGAAGCTTGACTTCTTTCGCTTCTGTCGACGCTGGGACGCTCCTCAGCGTCGACAGAAGCGAAAGGGAGTTCAGCTCAGCCGGCGAAGGCGATCGGGGCGGCGAGTTCGACACCCGAACCGTCTCGACGCATATCCGGCTTCGGCAACTCCACCGGGGTACCATGCTCTGTGCTTGCATGCAGTGGGTACATGCCCACCCAGGCGAACAGCAGCGCGTTCTGTCCCTTGAGGAAGCGCTGCGACCTCACGCCGCCCGTGCCGCGGCCCTTGGTCGGGTACATTTCCAGCGGTGTGACCTTCGCTGCCCCGTTATCGGTTCCGGGCAGTGCTTCGGCATCGCCGGCAACCGTCAGCACCACCGCTCCGGACGCGGAGAACAGGCCATTGTCGCCTTCCTCATAGGTCCAGGCGATCTTGCCGGCCTCAATCGCGTTGAACGCGACCACATGGCAGCCTTCGGCCAGCCTGATGCCCGCCATACCGCCCGCGGTACGCCCTTGCGGCCTGACATTGCCCGCTTCGTACGTGAGCAGCGAGGCGTCGGATGATATGAACACCAGACGGTCCTCATCGGACGCCGGGGCAGCGAACACTACGCTGTCCCCGTCCTTCAAATCGATGATGCCCCAGGAATCCATCGTGGTCGGCGATTCGCGGTTCCAGCGCTTGACTACGCCGTTGAGCGTACCGATGGCGAGCGGTGGCTGGCCATCCGACATCGACACGGCCGTCACCACACGTTCCCCGATGACCGGGTCGGTGCTTTCCGTCGAACGCAGCAGCTCCTCGGCGTGCACTCCGCCGGCCACCGACAGCGTGTCCTGGGCGGGCAGGGCGGGCAGTTCGGCTACATCCGCGAGCACCAGACGTCCGGCGGAGGTGACCAGACCATAGCGCGACCGGGTCGTGGTGGGGAACACCGTGACGATCTGGTCGTCGGCGGCGCGACGCCGGTCATCTTCCATCCCACCGGATGCATGGGATTTCCATACATCGACGGCGCTCGCCGCGGTTCTGGCGATCAGCCCGGAAGCGCTCATCATCACCGCGCACGGCGTGTCGTCCAGTTGTAGCGCCGCGGTCGCATCCTCCTCATTGCCGGCTTTGCGGGCAGCCGCTGCGGCGGCGACATCCTCCGCGGCTGCCGACACGCGGGATGCCGCATGGATGGCTTCCAACGCCGTGTCCTGCACCCCGTCCTCGCTGTGGCCTTGCACCGGGACAGGGGAGAGCGACCCGTCGGGGTTGAGGTCGAGCAGCACCGTGCGCCGCGGCGTACCCCATTGGACGACCGCCTGGTCCATTTCCTCGACCACCACACGGTCAAGCTCCTCGTCGGAGCCGAGAATACGTTCCAACTCCTCGATTTTGCGCTTGAGCTCGTCGCGCTCGGCCTCCAGCTCGATCCGGCTCATCTTGGTCAGTCGGCGAAGCCGCAAGTCGAGAATGTACTGCGCCTGCACTTCGTCAAGGTCGAACACCGCCATCAAGCGGGTTTTCGCCTTGTCGGCGTCGTCGGAGGTGCGGATGACCTGGATCACCTCGTCGATATCCACCAGCGCGAGCAGCAACCCGTCAACCAGATGAAGACGCTCCAACGCCTTCTTGCGCCTGAATTCGCTGCGGCGCCGGATCACATTGCGCCGGTGCGCGATCCACACCTCGAGCATCTCCTTGAGACCCATGGTGTGCGGGCGCCCGTCGACAAGCGCGACGTTGTTCATGGTGAAGCTGTCCTCGAGCGGCGTGTGCTTGAACAGTTGCGCAAGCACGGCATTGGGGTCGAACCCGGTTTTGATTTCGATGACCAGCCGCGTGCCGTTATGCCGATCCGTCAGGTCGATTGCGCTGGAAATGCCTTCGATACGGCGGTTCTTCACGCCTTCGGAAATACGTTCCATCACGCGTTCCGGGCCGACCATGAACGGCAGCTCCGTCACCACAATCGCCTTCTTGCGCGCCGTCACATTCTCGATATGTGTCGCCGCACGGGTGACGAACGCGCCACGGCCGGTCTCGTACGCCTGCCGGATGCCGTCACGGCCGATGATGATGCCGCCGCCCGGCCAGTCAGGCCCCGGCACATAGCGCATGAGCTCCTCAAGCGTGGCATCGGGGTGGCGCATCAGGTGTTTCGCTGCTTGGACGACCTCGCCCAGATTGTGCGTGGCCATATTGGTCGCCATACCGACGGCGATGCCGGACGCGCCGTTGACCAGCAGGTTCGGGATGGCCGACGGCAGAACAGACGGTTCCTTGAGCTTGTTGTCGTAATTCGGGGTGAAATCAACGGTGTCCTCGTCGATGTCCGCGTTCATGCCGAGCGCTGCAGGCGCCAGCCTCGCCTCGGTGTATCGCGAGGCCGCGGGGCCGTCGTCAAGCGAGCCGAAATTACCGTGCCCGTCCACCAGCGGCAGACGCATCGCGAACGGCTGGGCGAGACGTACCATAGCTTCGTAAATCGCGGAATCGCCGTGCGGGTGAAGCTTGCCCATCACCTCGCCGACCACACGGGCCGATTTCATGTATGGCCGATCCGGGTTCAGGTTCATCTGCCCCATCTGGTAGATGATGCGCCGCTGCACGGGCTTCAAACCGTCACGGGCGTCAGGGAGGGCACGCGCGTAAATCACCGAGTACGCGTATTCGAGGAAGGACTTGCTCATCTCGTCCTTCAACGGCGTTTCGACGATGTTCTCCTTGACCGAACGCGGATCATACGACGGGCGTGCCGGTTTGCGGTGTGATGCCATGTGCTCTCCTTCACAGATAACCGGACTATTCTACCCTCAAGCCCACCCAGCATGCCATTTTCAGGTCGCGGTGCTTCAATGGTGCATATGAGTGTCGAAGTGCCGGATAGTGATGAATTGCTGCGATTGACGTCCCCTGCGGTCTATGGTGACGGCGGTGTGGTGCGCGGCGGGGCGCTTCACCTCTCATCGGTTCTGCCTGCGGTATCCGATGCGATTGGCAGCCCTGTGACGACCCGCGTCCACGCCGATCCGGCGGCCTTGCGCGACGCGATGGGCATGCCACGCGCCTCCAGTGTCATTGTCGTGCTCGTGGACGGGCTGGGCTACTGGAATATCGCGTCACGGATCGGACATGCCCCGTATCTGCGCTCGCTGCTCGCCGATAGTGTGAACACCCGGCCTATCAGCACATGCTCGCCGTCCACCACGGTGGCGGCCATGGCGACCTTTGGAACCGGTTCTTGCCCGGGGCTGACCGGAATGACCGGGTATACGCAATGCAACCCCGCAACCGGGCAGTTGTGCCAGCTCATCCAGTTCCGCGACGCCCCTGACCCACAGGATCTGCAGCGGATGCCGACCGTGTTCGAGACGCTTTCCGGTCGCGGTGTGCGGGTGACCAGTGTCGGGCTGCCGAAATTCTCGAATTCCCCGCTCACCCGTGCCGCGTTGCGCGGGCCGGACTACCACGGCAGCATCAGGCCGACCGACCGGGTGCGATTGGCGTGCGAGGCTGCCCGTGAGCCGGGGCTGACATACTTGTACATCAGGGACACTGATAAGGTCGGGCACAATTACGGGTGGAATTCCGACCATTGGATTGCGGCATTCGAGGGGGTGGACGCGCAGTTGCATCTGCTGCGCCGGCGTGCGCCGCGGGGCACGCTGATTGTTATCACCGCCGACCACGGCATGATCGAGGTCGATCCCGATCAGCGTATCGACATCGCCGAGCAGCCCGATCTTGCCCGTGGGGTGCGTCTGGTCGGCGGCGAGCCGCGCGCGGTCATGCTGTACACCGAGGACGACGCCGACCCCGATGAGGTTGCGGAACGCTGGCAGAACATCCTCGGGGAGCGTGCCGTGGTGCGTACGCGGGCGCAGGCTATTGCCTTGGGTTTATTCGGACCTGTTGATGATCGGGTCAGGCCCATGATTGGTGATGTGCTCGTTCACGCGGCGGGGCGCGTGACCATCGTGGATTCCAGAACCCAGACCGATAAGGCGACCCGGCTGCCGAGCGTCCATGGTTCGCTCAGTATGGCCGAGTCGGATATCCCGCTGTTGATGGACGTGGCGTGAGTGTCGATTGAACCCACGAAGTGAGGGAGCGGCTTTTATACCGCGGCAAGCGGCGCAATCTGCAATAAGTCTGCGGGATCAGTCTCCGAACAGGATTTCATCCCAGCTGGGCATTTTGCGGCCTTTGCCGTGGGCACGCCGTTGTGTTTTTGCGTCATGGGCCTGATCGGCAGCGGTCTGAGCCGGGTTGGTATCTCCGGATAACTTCCGTGTGGCGGTCGCGTCCGCATTGGATGCGTTCTGGACGGCGGATTGCCTTGATTGCCCGGTGGCAGTGTCCACATGGTGGACATCGTGTTCTGTCGGCATGTCGCGCCGGGCGCTTGCCGGGGATGCCGACGCCTGCTGTGTGCGCGTGTCGTGCGCCGGAGTCAATGCGGAAACCGGTGTTGTCTGCTGGTGCGGGCGTGTCGCGGCGGCCGGGTTCGGCACCGGTTTGGACGCTGACGGCAGTGGCGGCTTGCTTGAGGCATCGCGGTCTTGCGACGGGGTTGCGGCAGAGGGGGTTGCGGCAGACGATGCCGTCGCAGGCGCTGGCCGGACCGGTGAAGCCGCGGAATCGGATTGCGGCGCCCTCCACGCGGAAACGGCGCGTTCGATGCGTGCCGAACGGACCGAATCGCCAGGGATGTTCAGCGAAATGGGGAAGTTCGGCCCCTCGTCGCCGTCATCGCTGGCGCGGTTTTCACCGACAAGTTTCTTGGCCGTGGCGTCGAGACACACCATGGCGTTGTCATGCATATTCCATGACCATGACGCGCTGACGCGGTTGCCGGCCGATTCGAACCGAGCGGTGATCTTCCAAGGCTCCAACCCCCGGCGTGTCGCGCTCCAGGATACCGATTCCATGCCGATTCCCGCCGCCGCGAGCGTGCGCTCGATGAGCTCGGAGACGGTGTGCACGCGGGAATCCTTGGGGGCGGGCAGCATGAAGAACTGCTCAATTGCATACTGTTTCTCGGTCTCCACCCCGCTGGAGAAGCGCCTGACCAGCGTTTCGCTCAGGCCGTAGCGTTGCGCGACCTGCTCGGGTTCCGCGCCGGCGCGAATCAGCGACTGGATCTGCGAAATCGGCAGACTGGAAGTCGGCGGGGTTTGTTGATACCGCTGTTTTTCGGCCTTGAGCTGCTTGGCTTCGAGGATGGCGTGTTCCAGTGTGTCGTCCACAGTGACGCCGAAGAGCATGCCGCGCAAGGAGAACACGAGCTCCCCGTTGCGTCCGACATGGTCGAACTTGGCTTCCTGTATAGGATTTTCAGGCATGTGCGCACCACTTTCCTCGTCTTTGGGAACACTTCCTACACTACCCCGGAAAACACCGGCTTCGTGTCGTATTTTACGATGTTTTGGAAACGTGTATCCTATGCGGGGTACAGGTCATGTATTCTATGGCGCGTAACACATAACTCATGAGGAGGATGCGATGGCCCAGGACTATGATTCCCCACGCGGCAAGGACGAGGATGAGGAGTCGCTCCAGGAACTCGGCAAGAGCACGCAGAACACGTCGAACGAGGACGATGACGAGAACGCCATCGCTGAGGACTACGAGCTGCCGGGCGCCGATTTGAGCAACGAGGACGCTTCGGTGACCGTCATCCCGATGCAGGGCGACGAATTCATCTGTTCCGAATGCTTCCTGGTCAAGCACCGCAGCCAGCTCGCCTATACGGACGAGGACGGCCAGCCGGTGTGCAAGGAGTGCGCGGCCTGATGGCGGTCGATGAAGGCTATGTCGAGCCGGAAACCACCGAGGTACTGGTCAAGTACTTGCGTCAGCCGTATCCCGACACGCTCAGATACGCGCATGCCGGCGACGCCGGCGCTGATTTGACCGCCTCCGAGGGCGTCACGCTCCGTCCATTCGAGCGTGCCTTGGTGCCCACCGGAATCGCGATCGCGCTGCCCGCCGGGTATGTCGCGCTCGTCCACCCGCGCTCCGGGCTCGCGGTCAAGCAGGGGGTCACGGTTCTCAACGCCCCCGGCACAATCGATGCAGGGTATCGCGGCGAAATCAAGGTGCCGCTGATCAACCTCGACCCAGAGCACACGGTGTCGTTGCACGCGGGGGACCGCATCGCGCAGATGGTCATCCAACGGTACGTCGAGGCGACATTCGTGCCTGCCGAGCGGCTGCCCGGTTCAGACCGCGCGGAACGCGGATTCGGGTCCACAGGGCTGTCCCGTTCCTGACATGCGCGTCGAAGTGGTACTATCCGTGGTACAACGGGCTTGTTATGCCGCTTGATGGCAGGCGTACGCGTTCAGGGAGGTGGAGCGATGACTGAGTTCAACGAATCGCACGACGGCGAGGACACCGAGCCACGGCAGACGCAGGGGACGAAGGCAGGTGTCCCGGCTGGGCAGGGCGCATCCGGTCAGACATCGCAAGACGACGATTTCGCCTCCGCCCATATGCTGGGCTGCGAGATCAGCGCTGATCCGCTCGATCCGCTCCAGCCCATCCTGCGCATGTGCCAATCCCACCATCCGGACGAGGATATGGACATTCTGGAGCGCGCCTATCGGCGTGCGGTCGTCCAGCATTCCACCCAGCGACGCAAATCCGGCGAACCGTATATCATCCACCCGCTGTCCGTCGCGCAGATTCTTGCAGACTTGGGCATGGGGCCGGTCGTCGTGGCGGCCGGGCTGCTCCACGACACGGTTGAGGACACCGATTACACGCTCGCCCAATGCCGCGCCGAATTCGGCGATACCGTCACCGGGCTCGTGGACGGCGTCACCAAACTTTCGAAGATGGAGTACGGTGACTCGGCACAGGCTGAGACCATCCGCAAAATGGTGGTCGCCATGAGCCGTGACGTGCGCGTGCTCGTCGTCAAGCTCGCCGACCGCGTGCACAACGCCCGGACGTGGCGCTATGTCAAGCCGGCGAACGCCCAACGCAAGGCGCGCGAGACGCTGGACGTCTACGCGCCGCTCGCCAACCGGCTGGGTATGAACGCCATCAAAACCGAGCTCGAGGAGCTGAGTTTCAAGGTTCTCTACCCGAAGATCTACAACGAGATTGTTGTGCTTGTCGCGCGCAGGGCGGGCCAGCGCGACGTCTACCTCAAGCAGATCATCGCCGAAATCAATGAGGATCTCGACGATCTGAATATCAAGGCGACCGTCACCGGACGCCCGAAGGACTACTTCTCCATCTATCAGAAGATGATCGTGCGCGGGCACGATTTTTCGAATATCTACGATCTGGTCGGCGTGCGCATCATCGTCGACACCATCCAAGACTGCTATGCGGCGCTCGGTGCCGTGCATGCGCGGTGGAACCCGGTCCCCGGCCGGTTCAAGGACTACATCGCCATGCCGAAACTCAACATGTACCAAAGTCTGCACACCACGGTGGTCGGGCCTGGCGGTAAGCCTGTCGAGATCCAGATCCGCACCTGGGACATGCACCGGCGGGCGGAATTCGGCATCGCCGCGCACTGGAAGTACAAGGCGAACGGTCAGGCGGGCCGCGCGCTGAGCGATCCGGACAAGGACGACCGCAAGCGCGAGGACGGCAAGGACCTCGACGAGGCCGACAACCTCAAGTGGATTCAGCAGCTGGCCGACTGGACCAGCGAAACGCCGGATTCCAACGAGTTCCTCGGTTCGCTCAAGGAGGACCTCGGCGCTTCCGAGGTGTACGTGTTCACACCGAAAGGCAAAATCGTCTCTCTGCCCGCGGACGCCACGCCAGTTGATTTCGCGTACGCCGTGCATACCGAGGTAGGCCACCGCACCATGGGTGCCCGCGTCAACGGACGGCTCGTCCCGCTCGATACGAAGCTTGAAAACGGCGACACGGTTGAAGTGCTCACTTCGAAATCTGACACCGCCGGCCCGTCACGCGACTGGCTGAGCTTCGTGAAAAGTCCGAAGGCGCGCAACAAGATCCGCCAATGGTTCAGCAAGGAACGCCGCACCGAGGCGATTGAGGAAGGCAAGGACGAGCTGACGCGTGCGATGCGTAAGCGCAATCTGCCGATTTCCACGCTACTGACCCCGGAGGCGCTGGTCGGCGTGGCCGAGGAACTCAATTTCCCAAACCCCGACGCTGTGTATGCGGCGATCGGCAACGGCCAGATCTCCACACAGAACGTGATTGCCCGCCTCGTCAAGGACGCCGGACCTTCCGAAGTCAACGAGGAGGTCGAGCAAGAGGTGCTGCCGCTGCGGCAGGTGGAACGTAGCAAGAAGCATTCGAACTCGATCGGCGTTTCCGTCAAGGGCGTGGACGACGTGTGGGTGAAGCTCGCACGCTGCTGCACGCCGGTGCCAGGCGACGACATCATCGGCTTCATCACCCGCAACCAGGGTGTTTCCGTGCACCGCACCGACTGCCAGAACATGCTCGACCTGGAGAAGCGACAGCCCGAGCGTGTAATCCCGGTGGAATGGACCAGCACCAAGGGCCTGTTCATGGTCAAGATTCAGGTCGAGGCGCTGGACCGTCCGCACCTGCTGTCCGACGTGACGCGTGTGCTGTCCGATCACGGGGTCAATATCATCTCCGGTTCGATCTCCACGGGATCCGACCGCGTGGCAACCAGCCAGTTCTCCTTCGAGATGGCTGAGCCGCAGCACCTCAACACGCTGCTGGCAGCTGTGCGCAAGATCGACGGCGTCTTCGACGTCTACCGCATCACCGGTGCGAAGGATTCCGCTGAACCACGTCTGCGCCGCATGCAGGAGTAGCAGCATACCGTGAACGCCAAGGCTGCTGGACAAGACTGCCACGATACCCTGTAACATATGGCGACGCCCCCGCACTACCTGTGCGGGGGCGTCGCTCCAGTGTGGGTCGCGCCAAGCCGACGGCTTACTTCACGACTTCCACCGACGTGATGCCGACCGGCTCCAGCGGGGCGTCGGAACGGTCCGTCGCCACGGCGTCGAGCTTGTCGACGATCGCCTTCGAAGCGTCATCGGCGACCTCGCCGAAAATGGTGTGATGCCCGTTGAGCCACGGCGTCGGGACCGTGGTGATGAAGAACTGCGAACCGTTGGTGCCGTGCGGCTGGCCGTCGCGACCGCGGCGCAGGCCGGCGTTCGCCATGGCCAGCAGATACGGGCGGTCGAAGACCAGACCGGGAACAATCTCGTCATCGAACTCGTAGCCAGGGCCGCCGGTGCCGTTGCCGATCGGGCAACCGCCCTGGATCATGAAATCCTTGATGATGCGGTGGAAAGTCAGGCCGTCATAGAACGGGTCGTGCTTCTCCTCGCCGGTGAAGGGGTCGCGCCACGCCTGTTCGCCGGTGGCGAGACCGAGGAAGTTCGCCACGGTGTTCGGGGTCTGCTCGTCGAAAAGATTGAGGGTGATGTCGCCCTCGGTGGTATGCATGATAACTGTGGTCATGTCTCCATCGTCTCATAGCGAGGGGACGGGGGAGCGGCTGTTACGCTCCCCGCGCCAAGCGCCGGTCGGCGGCGTTGCCCAGACATTGCGCTGCCTGGCGGATTCGATGCAGGCCACGCCGGAAACCCCACAGTCGGTATCACAGGATGCCGAAATGTTCCAAGGCGTGCAGAATACCGTCATGGTCCACGTCGTCGGTCACCCAATCCGCCGCCTGCTTGGCGTCATCGGTCGCGTTGCCCATCGCCACGCCGAGCCCGGCGTAGGCGAGCATGGTCGCATCGTTGCCGCCGTCGCCGAACGCGATTGTCTGCTCGCGTGTGAAGCCGTAATGGTCGCAAAAACGTTGGATGCCCCGCGGTTTGCCGCCGTCTGCGGGAATCAGGTCCGTGAACGATGGGTGCCAGCGTACGCCCGTGGTGTGCCGGCACAACGCCGTCAGTTCGCGCTCGGCTTCAGGGGTGATATACGGGCTGATCTGGTAGGTCACATGCTTGCCGATGCGCTCATGCGGGTTGTCGACGAACACCTTGGGCGCGGTTTTACCCAGCTGACGCCATGTTTCGCGCATGGTGTCGGTGATTTGGTTGAAATACACGTAGTCGCGCTCGCAGAAATTCGCGACCACGTCCGGGTGCGCGTCCAGCCAGGAGACGATGGTGTGGATGTCGTCCGGGTCGAGCGACTCACTCTCGTGATATCCCGAGTCATCGAAGCAGTACTGGCCGTTGAGCGCGACGATGCCGTCGAAATGCACAGGGATTGTGTCCAGTACGACCCGCATATGCGAGGGGGCGCGCCCCGAGCAGATGAACACGCGGATGCCGCGATTCTGGAGCGCATGGAGCGCGTCGATCGTCGACTGCGGCACGATATGCGTGACGAAGCTGGTCAGCGTGCCGTCGATGTCGAAGAACGCGGCTTTCATCTGCGCGGCCGCCTCGGGGGAAAGTTGGAAAGTCATGTCGGTGTCGCTCCTTGTTCGTATCTGCCACCAGTGTACGCGGCACGCCTGTCCGCGCCCGGAGCGTGAAACGGGGAGCGCGGTACGACACCGGCGGCAACGCGATAGGGGAAGCAACGAGATGTGCGCCAACTGAGAAATCCTTGAATCCACGGGGTTTCGATGCAGGCTATAACGAACACGAATAGGGCAATTGGCGCAAAACGGGCGGAACCACGCCAAACTGCGGCTATGGTGTTGGATACGGCAAGCCGGAGGGATCCGGCGAATGGATCGCGGTGCATGGCATCGCACAAGAGAGAGGAACATCATGGCACAAGCATCATCCGAGCACAACCAGCCTGCAGCGCCGCTGTCCGACCCGCAGGAACCGGTCCGCGTCAACCACACCGGCCGTAATATCGTCATCGCCGTCATCGTCATCGCGCTGATCGCTGTCGCGGTGTTCTTCGGCGTCCGCGCGGCCAAGGGCGGCAGTGATTCCGCCGCCAAGGGTTCCAAGTCCAACCCGGTGAAAATCGGCGTGGTCGGTGCGACCGACCCGCAATGGGTGGAATTCCAGAAGGAAGCCGAAGCGGCGGGCATCTATGTGAAGATCGTTGATTTCCAGGACTACACGTCAGAGAACCCGGCGCTTGACTCCGGCGATCTTGACCTCAACGAGTTCCAGCACCTGCTGTACTTGGCGAACTACAACGTGAAGAACAATAAGGACCTGCAGCCGATCGGCGGCACTGCGATCTTCCCGCTGGGCGTCTACTCCACCAAGGTCAAGAGCGTCGATGACATCCAGGCCGGCCAGACGGTCGCCATCCCGAACGACGAGACCAATCAGGCGCGCGCCATCGGCGTGCTCAAGTCCGCAGGGCTGGTGACGCTCAAGGGCAAGTGGACCGCATTCGCCACGCCGAACGACATCGACACCGCCAAGTCCAAGGTCAAGGTCACTCCGCTGAAGGCCGAGCAGGTCGCCAACTCGCTCAAGGACCCGCAGGTCGTCGCCGGTGTGATCAACAACGACTATGTCGCGGACGCGGGGCTCAAAGCCAAGGACGCCATCTACCAGGATGATGCTGAAAGCGAGGAGGCCCGCCCGTACATCAACGCCTTCGTAGCCCGCAAGGCTGATGTGAATAACGCGACCTATCTCAAGCTCGTCAAGATCGCCCAGTCGAAGACGGTCTTCGATAAGCTCAACGCGCAGTCCGACGGCACCGCCGTCTCGGCGAGCAAGTTCACCGCCAAACAGCTGCAAAGCTACCTGGCGACCATCGAAAAGGAAGCCAAGGCTCAGCAGTGACCTCGCCGATGGCAGACCCGCGATTATCCTGAAACTCTAGGCCCGGTGCCAGGCGAAAGCTTGGGCCGGGCCTAGAGCGGTGGAAGACATATTGCGGAAGGCATACCAAGGAGGCAACGATGGCAGAAGCAGTCATCACCTTCGACCATGTGGTCAAAGAGTATCGCCGTCGTGCAGGCGGTGGGCAGGAGCGCGGGACGACACGCGCGGTGGACGATGTCAGTCTTGAGATCGACGCCGGAGACATCTACGGCATCATCGGGTATTCGGGCGCCGGTAAATCGACGCTGGTGCGCATGGTCAACGCGTTGGAACGCCCCACATCGGGGTCGGTCACCGTGCTCGGTACGCGGGTGGACCAGCTGAGCGAGTCGAAGCTGCGTCCGATCCGCCAGAAAATCGGCATGATCTTCCAGCAGTTCAACCTGTTCTCCACCAAAACGGTCGCCCAGAACATCGCCTACCCGCTGCAACTCGACCATTGGCGCAAAGATTATCAGGACAAGCGCGTGGACGAGCTGCTTGACTTCGTCGGGCTGCGCGAACACAAAGACAAATACCCCTCGCAACTGTCCGGCGGGCAGAAACAGCGGGTCGGTATCGCACGGGCGCTCGCCACGAATCCGAAGATCCTGCTGGCAGATGAGGCGACCAGCGCGCTCGACCCCGAAACCACGGCGGAAGTGCTCGCCTTGCTCAAACGAGTCAACGAGCAGCTCGGTGTCACCATCGTGCTCATCACCCACCAGATGAACGTCGTCCAGCAGATCGCCCACAAGGTGGCGGTTATGAGTGCAGGCAAAATCGTGGAACGCGGCGACGTGTACGACGTATTCGCCGCCCCGCAGCGCAGCGTGACGCGACGGTTCATCGCCACCGCATTGTCCGGGCTTCCGGACGCCCCGCGTGTCGCGAAACTGCATGAGGAGTGGGACGGCAGGCTCGTCAGCGTCCTGGTACGGCAGAAGGACATTCCCGCGGCGGACGGCCGTCCCGCGGTCAAAGCGTCCGGACAGAACATTTCCGACCTCATCGCCCAATACGGCATCCACAGCGGGCTGGTCTACGGCGGTATGGACACCGTGGGCGGCTCGGCGGTCGGCGCGATCACCTACGTGTTCGACGACACGAACCCGCGGTTCGGTGAATTCCTCACGGCATTGCGCGAAGACAGCGATGTCATTGATTTCGGTACCGCCAGCCACCCGGTGGAGTATGGCCGGGCGGTCGCGGCGGATGAAGGAGAGACACGATGAACGCATGGACGATTGACGCTGCGACAAGTCTCGCCAGCACATCCGATTGGACGGTGTTGAAACCCCTGTTGCTGCAATCCGTGGCGCAAACCTTGGAGATGGTGCTCGTCACCCTGCTGATCGGCGGATTCCTGGGGCTTGTCCTTGGCGTGATCCTGTATGGCACACGTCCCGGCAACCTGTTCGAGAACAGCGTGGTGTATCACATCCTGGACGTGATCGTGAACATCATCCGGCCGATTCCGTTCATCATCTTCCTCGCCGCGATGCAGCCGCTGACCATCAAGGTGGTCGGCACGTCCATCGGCACGGCGGCCGCCATCTTTCCGATGGTCGTCATGTGCACTTTCGCCACGTCACGACTGGTCGAACAGAACCTCGTACCAGTCGATCCCGGCGTAATCGAAGCGGCACGGGCGATGGGCGCCTCGAAATTCACCATCATCCGAACCGTGCTCATCCCCGAAGCCCTGGGGCCCCTGATCCTCGCGTATGCGTTCCTGTTCATCGGCGTACTCGACATGTCCGCGATGGCAGGGTACATCGGCGGCGGCGGCCTGGGTAACTTCGCCATCGCATACGGCTACCAGAAGTTCGACCAGACAGTCACCTGGTCTGCGGTGGTCATCATGATTGTCTTGGTACAGGTCGTGCAGGCGATCGCCAATGCGCTCGCCAAGCATGTGCTCAAACGTCAGCGTTGAGCGGTACGAGGCACGGAAGGATTCACGATCAAGGGGAGGAACCATGGCATTGCACAGCGATGAACCGATGAACGAGCAGATCGAGCTCACTGATGATCTGGTCGCGATCAGACGTCATCTGCATGAGACACCGGAATTGAGTTTCAAGGAAGTCAACACCACCACATTCTTGACGAACAAACTGCGTTCGCTGGGCGTCGAAGTGCTGGACACGTCGCTGAGCACCGGAGTCATCGGTCTGATCGAAGGCGAGTACGGCGGTCCCCGTGTCGGTCTGCGCGCCGATATCGACGGCCTGCCGGTCACCGAGGAAAGCGGCGTGGAGTTCGCCTCGCGCAATCCGGGCGTCATGCACGCCTGCGGGCACGACATCCACATGACCAGCCTGCTCGGAGCGGTCGAATGGTTCGTCTCCCACCGCGACCGGATCAACGGCAGCCTGAAAATCGTGTTCCAACCCGCTGAGGAGACCGGGCGCGGCGCGAAATCCGTCGTCGATTCCGGCGCGGTGGACGATCTCGACGCGATGATCGGCACGCATAACAATCCGGACTATACGCCGGGCCAGCTGGCGGTCGGTGTTGAGCCGATGATGGCCGGATGCGTGAAATTCTACGTCGATCTGCACGCCGAAGGCACGCACGCCGGATACCCGCATCTGGGCACCGGTCCGCTGGAGGCGATGGCGTCGATGATCCTGTCCTTGCAGACCATCGTCAGCCGCAATGCGACGCCGTTCCACCCGCTGGTCGTCTCCGTGACGGAAGTCCACGGCGGTGACGTGTGGAATGTCGTGCCCGCAGAAGCCGGATTCCTCGGAACCGTCCGCTACTTCTACAAGGAGGACTCCCAGCTCGCCGAACGCCGGATGCGCGCGATCGTGGAACACACCGCCGCCGCGTACGGCATCAGCGCCGATTTCCGCTGGGATGATTTCCAGGACCCGCTGGTCTCCGACCCGTATCTGGCGAAAGCCGTCGCCAAGGATGTGCCGAACTATGCGGATCTGCAGCCGATCCACCCGTCCATGGCAGGGGAGGATTTCGTCGAGTTCAGCAAGGTCTGCCCGGTGGTCTTCGCCTTCGTCGGCTCGAACGGCGGTCCGGATCATCACGGCCTGCACAGCCCGAAGTTCATCGCCAAGGACGCAGCCGTCAAAACGGGCGCCGAGTTCTATATCAACGCCGCGTTGCGCGTGCTCGACGAAGTAGCGTTTTGATCCACAGGACATCTCGTTGTGCCATACCCTCATTATGCTGGGGGTATGGCACAGATTCGCATAGCACTCGCTCAGATCGATACCTGCGTCGGCGACCTTGAAGGCAACGCCGAGAAGACGCTGGAGTACGCGCACCGCGCGGCAAAGCAGCATGCGCAGGTGGTCGTATTCCCGGAGATGACCTTGACCGGGTACCCGATCGAGGATCTCGCACTCAGACGCACCTTCCGCAAAGCCGCGTGGGACAAGGCGAACTGGCTTGCCACAGAACTTGAAGCCGACGGATTGGGCGATGTGTATGTGGTCGTCGGCACGGTCGGCACCGACCATGCGTCCGACAAACCGCGCAACCGGCTCGTCGTGCTGCACGATGGCGTGGTCTGGGCGGGGTACGACAAGCATTTCCTGCCCAATTACGGCGTGTTCGACGAGTTCCGCATCTTCTCTCCGGGCGATCATTCAACCATTGTCGAAGTCGATGGCGTGCGGCTTGGATTCGCCATTTGCGAAGACATCTGGCAGGACGGAGGCCCGGTCGCCGAGCTTGCCGGCCGTGGCATCGACGTGCTGGTCACCATGAACGGTTCGCCTTACGAGGAAGGCAAGACCCACACGCGTTTCGATCTGGCCGTCCGGCGCGCGAAGGAAGTTTCAGCACCGGTGGTGTACGTCAATCAGGTCGGCGGTCAGGACGATCTTGTCTTCGACGGCGGCAGCTTCACCGTGGACGCCGACGGCACGCTGCTGCAACGCTCGCCTATGTTCGTGGAGGATCTGGGCCTGTTCGACTTCGACACCGACGCCGAGCGTCAGACGACTGGGGGCATCGCCCCGGCGCCAGACAAGGACGAGGAGGTCTACACCGCCTGCGTGCTCGGGCTCAAGGACTACATGCGCAAGAACCATTTCAGCGGCGTGTGCCTGGGCCTGTCCGGCGGCATCGATTCCGCGCTCGTAGCGGCCATGGCCGCGGACGCCTGCGGAGGGGCGAATGTATGGGGCATCTCCATGCCCAGCATGTACTCCTCCGACGGTTCGAAGGACGACGCGGCTGACCTTGCGGCCAACATCGGCGCCCACTATGACATCCAGCCGATCGAGCCGCTGTTCGTTGCCTACCAAAACCAGCTGCATCTCGAGGGTGTAGCCGCCGAAAACCTCCAGGCGCGCATCCGCGGTGTCATCGTCATGGCGTATTCCAACTCAAAGGGTGTGCTCGCGCTCGCCACAGGCAACAAATCCGAACTCGCCTGCGGATATTCGACCATCTACGGCGACGCCGTCGGCGGGTACGCGCCCATCAAGGACCTGCTCAAGACCCGTGTATGGGAACTCGCCCGGTGGCGCAACGAGGCTTGCGCGCACGGCATGGGCATCGGTGGGCTGCATATCGTCGGGAACGAAGCAGGGGAGCACGGCAAGCCCGCCCCGAACGACATCATTATCCCGGTCAATTCAATCACCAAGGCTCCGAGTGCTGAACTTCGCCCGGGACAGAAGGATTCCGACTCCCTGCCTGAATATGCGTTGCTCGACCAGGTGCTCGCCGCATACATCGAACACGCCCACGGCCGCGCCGATCTGCTGGCCGACGGCTTCGATGAGAAGACCGTCGATACGGTGATGCGGCTCGTCGACCGCGCCGAATGGAAACGCCGTCAGTACCCGCTCGGCCCGAAAGTCACTGCGCTCGCCTTCGGGCGCGACCGCCGCTTGCCGGTGACGAGCGCGTTCCGCGAGTAAGGTACTCGTATCGGGAGGATGCATATGGCTGACAAGCAATGGTATTTCAATATGGTCACCGGGCAACCGGAATACGGTATGATCTCGCCTGATTCGCAACGTATGGGGCCGTACCGGACCCGGCAGGACGCGCTCGACGCGTGGAAGATCGTCAAGGAACGCAACGCCACGTGGAACGAGCAGGACCGCCAGTGGAAACGCTGGGGCAAGTAGCCGCATCTGCGCCCGCCACCGACGCTGAGTGATTCGTGAGCGTCGGCTGCGGACGTCGGCAGCCGGTCCCGTTCCTGTTTCTGCCGACGTTGGGACTGTGGTGAGCGTCGGTAGTGGGTCGTATTCCTGTTTCTCTACCGACACTGGTGACCTGTATGCGTCGGTAGAAGGTTGTGCCGACGTTGACTGGTTCGTGAGCGTCGGCAGAAACAGGGCGGGGTGGTATTGGATGCTGTCGACATCGTCGAGACGGCAGAGCAAAGTCACGAAATCTCTCTTCGAAAGCATCATTCCGAGATTTTTTCAGATTTCGCGACGGCCCCCTCATCTGGCCATCAGTCCAGAATCGTTGAAATTCCAAGCTTTTTCGGGGCCGGGCTTCGGTGCCTCGGTGTCGTTGAATCTCAATTTCTCTTGAAATCCGCCCTTGGAAGTGAGATTTTGAGACTTTTTCCTCAAAAACTCTCTGGATCGGGGTCCGGGGAAGAGGGGGAAGAGATATTGAGATTCCTGATGGGTGAGCGCGAAGATCGTGACCCGCGCGCAACTGCCGCCGACGCAAGCGGCACGGATGGGGATGAGAGAGCGCGAAGAGTCTGGCCTGCACGCGACGTCGAAGTCGTCACACGTGCTGTGCTGCGCAATTCAGACACGTTTGTACGATTCAGTCACGTTGCGGATTTTGGCAGTTTTGGCGCATAGCCGTCGAGGAGCTGAATGCATTGCATCATACCTTGACGGCCGTGCGATTGCACGCCTGTCGGATGTCGTGCTTGGCTCGTCCGGGAGAACTGCCGGATTCGCCTGATGTGCGCGGGAACTCCCACGTTGATTCGAGACTTTATCGTCCGCCGAGCGATTCCCGTACCGGCACGCACAAGACACGTCGGATGGCCAATACCGCCATGCTCGCCGTTCCGTCTGATCGCCTCGAAACAAGCCGACGCCGCTCCACCCGATTGTGATATAAGTCACGTCCCCGCCCGACACGACGCCATCATCATGGCACTACAATAGAAGTCAAACGCAGCGTAACGGTGCGTTGCGCCGACAGACACCAAGGAGTGGATATGACAGCAGTTGACCAGACCGCTCTCTCCCAAGAGGAACTTGAAGCCAAGGCATGGGACGGCTTCAACGGCGGACATTGGCAGCAGGACATCGATGTTCGCGACTTCATCCAGAAGAACTACACCCCGTACGAGGGCGATGAGTCCTTCCTCGCTGATGCCACCGACAAGACGAAGCACATGTGGAAGTACCTCGACGACAACTATCTCGCCGTCGAGCGCCGCCAGCGTGTCTACGACGTGGACACCCACACCCCGGCCGATATCGACGCGTTCCCGGCCGGCTACATCGAGAGCCCGGAAGTCGATAACGTGGTGGTCGGTCTGCAGACCGATGAGCCCTGCAAGCGCGCGATGATGCCGAACGGCGGCTGGCGCATGGTCGAGCAGGCCATCAAGGAAGCCGGCAAGGACCCTGATCCGGAAGTCAAGAAGATTTTCACCAAGTACCGCAAGACCCACAATGACGGCGTGTTCGGCGTGTATACGAAGAACATCAAGATCGCCCGCCACAACAAGATTCTCACCGGTCTGCCGGATGCCTACGGCCGCGGCCGCATCATCGGCGACTACCGCCGTGTGGCCCTGTACGGTGTGAACACGCTGATCAAGCTCAAGCAGCGCGACAAGGATTCCGTGCCGTACCGCAACGATTTCACCGAGCCGGAGATCGAGCACTGGATTCGCTTCCGCGAAGAGCATGACGACCAGATCAAGGCACTGAAGAAGCTCATCAACCTCGGCAACGAGTACGGCCTCGACCTGTCCCGCCCGGCGCAGACCGCGCAGGAAGCCGTCCAGTGGACGTACATGGGCTATCTCGCCGCCGTCAAAAGCCAGGATGGCGCTGCCATGAGCTTCGGCCGCAACTCCGCGTTCTTCGACATCTACATCGAGCGCGACCTGAAGTCCGGCAAGCTCGACGAACAGGGCGCCCAAGAGCTCATCGACCAGATTGTCATGAAGCTGCGCATCGTGCGCTTCCTGCGTACCAAGGCCTACGACCAGATCTTCTCCGGCGATCCGTACTGGGCCACTTGGTCCGACGCCGGTTTCGGCGACGACGGCCGCTGCATGGTCACCAAGACCTCCTTCCGCCTGCTTAACACGCTGACGCTCGAGCATCTTGGACCTGGCCCCGAACCGAACATCACGATTTTCTGGGATCCGAAGCTGCCTGAAGCCTACAAGCGCTTCTGCGCCCGCATCTCCATCGACACCTCGGCTATCCAGTATGAGTCCGACAAGGAGATTCGCTCCCATTGGGGCGACGACGCGGCCATCGCCTGCTGCGTGTCCCCGATGCGCGTCGGCAAGCAGATGCAGTTCTTCGCTGCTCGTGTCAACTCCGCGAAGGCCCTGCTGTATGCGATTAACGGCGGCCGCGACGAGATGACCGGTATGCAGGTCATCGAGAAGGGCGTCATCGACCCGATCAAGCCCGAGGCCGACGGCACGCTCGACTTCGAGAAGGTCAAGACCAACTACGAGAAGGCCCTCGAATGGCTGTCCGAGACCTACGTCGAAGCGCTGAACATCATCCATTATATGCATGACAAGTACGCGTACGAGGCCATCGAGATGGCGCTGCACGACAAGGAGGTGTACCGCACCCTCGGCTGCGGCATGTCCGGCCTGTCCATTGCCGCCGACTCGCTGTCCGCGCTCAAGTACGCCAAGGTGTACCCGGTCTACAACAAGGACGCGAAGGACACCCCGGGCCACGAGAAGGAATATGTCGAAGGTGCCGATGACGACCTGGTGGTCGGCTACCGCACCGAAGGCGAGTTCCCGATTTACGGCAACGACGACGATCGCGCCGACGACCTCGCCAAGTGGGTCGTTTCCACGGTCATGGGCCAGGTCAAGCGCCTGCCGGTCTACCGCGGTGCGGTCCCGACCCAGTCGATTCTGACCATCACCTCCAACGTGGAGTACGGCAAGAACACCGGTTCCTTCCCGTCCGGCCACAAGAAGGGCACCCCGTACGCCCCGGGCGCGAACCCGGAGAACGGCATGGATTCCCACGGCATGCTTCCGTCGATGTTCTCGGTCGGCAAGATCGACTACAACGACGCGCTTGACGGCATTTCGCTGACCAACACCATCACGCCTGAAGGCCTGGGCCGCGATGAGGACGAGCGCATCAACAACCTCGTCGGCATCCTCGACGCGGGCAACGGCCATGGCCTGTACCACGCGAACATCAACGTCCTGCGCAAGGAGCAGCTTGAGGACGCCGTCGAGCATCCTGAGAAATACCCGCACCTGACCGTGCGTGTCTCCGGCTACGCGGTGAACTTCGTCAAGCTCACCCGTGAGCAGCAGCTCGACGTGATTTCGCGCACCTTCCATCAGGGCGCTGTCGTCGACTGACCCTGTTCGCCCCTCGGGCGGCTGAAGCAGGCGTGTGTGGCATGACCGCACGAGCCGCATGACTGGGGGCGGGGCCGAAAGGTTCCGCCCCCAGCCGTTTCCCGGTGCCATATGCGGCACGGGTCATGACAAGGAGGACAATGATGTCATCGACAGATATGCAATCGCAATCGCGGACAGAGCCCACGGCCACCGGTTCCCAGGGATTTCATACGACCACGCCACATATGCTCAAGACGTCCAAGCAGTATGCGAGTCAGACCCTGATGGGCGGATTGTCCGGCTTCGAGTCACCGATCGGCTTGGATCGTCGAGACCGTATCGAGGCGCTTCATACGGGCGATATCGGTTTCGTACATTCGTGGGATATCAACACGTCCGTTGACGGTCCGGGCACACGGATGACCGTGTTCATGAGTGGATGCCCGCTGCGCTGCCAGTACTGCCAGAACCCTGACACCTGGAAGATGCGTGACGGCCAGCCGGTCTATTTGGAGGCGATGATCAAGAAGATCGACCGCTATCAGGACCTGTTCAAGTCCACCGGCGGCGGAATCACCTTCTCGGGCGGAGAATCCATGATGCAGCCGGCCTTCGTGTCACGCGTGTTCCGCGCAGCCAAGGAGATGGGCGTGCACACCTGCCTTGATACTTCGGGCTTCCTCAACCGTAACTACACCGACGAAATGATTGAGGATATCGACCTGTGCCTGCTAGACGTCAAATCCGGTGACGAGGGGACCTACCACCGGGTGACTGGGGGAGTGCTCGCCCCGACTATCGAATTCGGGCAGCGGCTCGCCGCGGCAGGCAAGAAGATCTGGGTGCGATTTGTGCTCGTTCCGGGCCTTACCGACGACCCGCAGAACGTGGAGAATGTGGCGCGCATTTGTGAGACTTTCGGCGATGCCGTTGAACATATCGATGTGCTGCCGTTCCACCAGCTAGGACGCCCGAAATGGCACGAATTGCGCATCCCATACCCGCTTGAGGATGCCAAGGGACCGGACGCGAAGCTCCGCGCCCGTGTCGCCAGGCAATTCGAAGATCACGGCTTCAAGGTGTACTGACACCGTTGATGCGTGCCGGGTGTCGTTGGTATGCGCGACCCCCGTGTTGAGCTGACGTCGTTGCTGTGCGTGACTTTGTTGTTGCTTGTGACTGCGTTGTTCCGTGCATGCGTTGTTTCGTGACCTCGTTCGGTACGGGGTGTCGTTTACCGCAATCGCATGAAACGCCCTAACCTGTAGCCATGGCACAGATTTTCTCATTCCCGGGTGGATTTTCCGGCCGCGGTTCTTCAGGCGGCTTTGGACGGTCAAATACCCGTCGCCCGCCGAGACGCCCCGACGGAATACCCGACCAGGTGTGGGAAGCGGTGTTGTCGGTCTATGGCACTCCGCAGATACCCGGCGTCCATTGGCATGAGGTGCCGGTGCCGCACTCCATCGCGGATTACGGGATTGGCGTGGGCATCGTCTGCGTTGCCGATGCCTCAGAACCTGCTGGCGGTCGTGGGGATTCGCAGCCTTCGACCGCCGCTCGGCACGTTGCTTCGGATTCTGATCCCTATGCCGGTGGTGATCGTAGTTCGCGCGATATAGGCGGTTTCTCCTATGGATTGGGATTGCATCGTTTTGCCGAGGACACGGCATGGGGCTGGATCACTTTGCTGTATTTCGACAATCCTCCGCGCGGATGGAACTCGCACTGGCGTTGCGTGGGATTCTGCCGCATGCCAATCAACCAGTGGGACGGCGGTTTCGCAGAGCATCACACCACACGGTGTTGGGAGACGGTCAAAGGCCGACTGGTCGATGCCGGTACGGACGCAGATTCCATCGCCGGCACGGTGACAGTCAGTCATGACACGTCCTTTGGCACGGCGGACAGCGAAGTGCCGTCACGATTCGAATTCCGTGTGTCGTGGACCCCGCCTGCCAGACCGGGTACTGCGCTCGACACGGTCGATGCGGGCTTCCAGATCTCCATGTGGTCGAGACTGCTGATGGAAGGGCTGTGCCGGGCACCGATGGCTCAGCGTTGATTCGTTGATTCAATGTCGTTGCCGGTGCTGAGGCCGCGTGCGGAACCTATGCTGCATCCTACGGTCAACGGTGACGGTACTATGTCGTATCGGCGCGCGGGTGGCGGCCCGCTGCACCGGAACGTACGACGACAAGGAGTGCAGACGCAGTGAGCGTTCGACCGACGGATACCACCAGAGTGGGCGGCCCATCATGGGCGGTGACGGCCAGCGGCGACCCACGGTTCCATGGTGAACCACATCTGTTGGCTGAACCAAGAGCGGGCGTGCCCGACATCATCGACACTTTGGATGGCTTTAAGCGCTACTGTGAGTTGCTGTCTGAAGGCTCCGGCCCGTTGGCTGCCGATGCCGAACGCGCTTCGGGATACCGGTACGGCCACGAGGACTGGCTGGTTCAGTTCAAACGCGAAGGCGCGGGAATTGGTTTGCTTGACCCGGTGACATTGGCCGAGCAGGGGGCGGATTGGTCGCAGTTCAATGACGCCGTAGGAGATGTGACATGGATTCTCCATGATTCCATGCAGGATCTGCCCGGATTTTATGACATCGGCATGCGCCCCCAGCGGCTGTTCGATACGGAAATCGCCGCGAGATTGCTGGGATTGCACCGATTCGGTCTGTCCGCGGTGACGGAATACTACCTGGGAATGACGCTCGCGAAGGAACACTCCGCCGCGGATTGGTCATATCGTCCGCTGCCGCGCGATTGGCGCAACTATGCCGCGCTCGATGTCGAGCTGCTCGCCGAGCTGATGGACCATATGTCCCGTGACCTCGTGCGCCAAGGTAAGGACGAGTGGGCGCGGGAGGAATTCGCCTACGCCCTGCGCGAAGGACTTCAGCCGCGTAAACCCCACCCGGTGCCGTGGCTTCGGATCTCGCATATCAACGTTCTGAGCCATGACCGGCTTGGCCAGGCGGTCGCCAAGGCGCTTTGGGAACAGCGCGACCGGCTCGCCCGGCAGTATGACATCGAGCCGGCGCTTTTACTGCCCGATTCGGCCATCATCGAGGCAGCCCGTAAGAAACCGCACAATAACCGTGAATTCCGGGCCATTCGTTCGCTCAATGAACGGGTGCGTATCCATACCGGCAGCGAGCAGGACAAGATGTTTGAACGGTACGCGCCAATCCAGCGGTCCATCAAGCCCTCGTTGTGGAAGACCACGATCCAGCAGGCGCTCGATTTGCCCGCCAGCCAGTGGCCAACCATGCCGCAGCCCCAGCATGACGCGCAGACCAACGCACCGCGTTCCATGAAATACTGGCAGATCCACCATCCCGGCCGCTATGACACGCTGCAGCAGGTCAGACGTGTGATTCAGCAGATTGCTGAAGACACCCACACCCCGGCCGATGTCATCATCAAACCGCAGATCGTGCGCAACCTGTGCTGGACGGATCATCCAGAACGCCGTGACGTGGCCCGCTTCTTCACTGAGCAGGGCGCGCGCGACTGGCAGGTGCGGCTGCTTGCAGCGTCCGTAAGTCGCGTTATCATGTAACGGTTGCCTTATACGGCAGAAGAATGCATACTCGTCAATCAGGAGCGCAAGCGTGAAAATCAGCGTTAGGAACCTCGAGCCGACCAAGGTGAAGCTCACCATCACCGTCGATCCGGAAGAGTTCGACCCGTATCTCAACGAAGCCCGCAAGGAAATCGGCAAGCAGATCAACGTCCCCGGCTTCCGCAAGGGCCATGTGCCCGGCAAGGTCATCGACACCCGCGTCGGTTTCGGTGCCGTCGCCGGCGAAGCCGTCAACCAGGGCGTGCCGGAGCTGTACTCCAAGGCCCTCGAAGAGAAGAAGATCCGCCCGATGGCCCAGCCGGAGTTTGACGTGCAGGACGTCCCGGCTTCCGCCAAGGACGACACCAAGCTCAAGTTCACCGCGACCGTGGAGCGCCGCCCGGACATTGAGCTTCCTGAGCTCGACGGCATGACCATCGACGTGCCGGCTGCCGCCGTCACCGACGAAGACATCGCCAAGCGTCTTGATTCCCTGCGTCAGCGTTTCGCTACGCTGGTCGGCGTTGATCGTCCGGCTGCGAAGGGCGATTACGCGAATATCGACCTCGACGCCCAGATCGACGGCAAGTCCGTGGATTCCCAGGAGGGCGTGAGCTACGAGCTCGGTTCCGGCACCATGCTGGACGGTCTGGACGAGGCTCTCGAAGGCCTGTCCGCCGGTGAGGAGACCACCTTCGAAGGCACGCTGGAAGCCGGCGAGCATGAGGGTGAGAAGGCTCAGATCAAGGTGAAGGTCAACTCCGTGAAGGCTGAGGAACTGCCTGAGCTGGACGACGATTTCGCTCAGGAAGCCTCCGAGTACGACACGCTCGACGAGCTCAAGGCCGACGTGCGCAAGGCCGCCGAGCAGGACGCCAAGGGCCGTCAGGCCACCGAGGCTCGCGACGCGTTCCTCGCCAAGTTGCAGGACGGTCTCGACATCCCGGTGCCGAAGGGCGTGAAGGCCGAACTGCTCGAGCAGCAGCTCAAGAACAACGGTGTGGACGCCAAAAAGGCCACCAAGGAGCAGAAGGACGAAGCTGAGAAGGAAGTCGAGAAGGAACTTCGCGACCAGATCGTGCTTGACACCCTCGCCGAGAAGCTTGACGTGAAGGTCTCCCAGATGGACGTCACGAACTTCCTTGCTTCCATCGCCCAGCAGTACGGTATGGATCCGAGCGCCTTCATCAACGCGATCGTGCGCAACGGCCAGCTCGGCTCCGCTGTCCAGGAAGTCGGCCGTTCCAAGGGCATGCTCGCCGGTATGCGCGCCGTGTCCTTCACCTCTGACGGCCAGCCGCTCGACCTGAGCGAGTTCCTCGGCGACACCCCGGAGAACGAGGAAGAGGAAAGCGTCGAGGCGGCTTCCGCAGCTGCCGCAGTGGCGGACGAACTTTCCAACGATAAGGACGCTGAGTGACAACACGCACGCGTGCGTGAGGCACCGTCGAGAGCGAGGCATCGCTTGAAGCATGCGCGCCAGCGTGTGGCCTTGTTGCTGTGAATGATGCGGCGGCCCGGACAATCCGGACCGCCGCATCTGCGTACCCGGGCGATGCCATGCGCTGACCGCGCAATCCTCGGCCGGCGTCGATTCGAAGCGGTAGGCTGAGGACATACGATTTACCGAAGGAGACAAGGTTGAGCAATTCCAGTGCAATCCTGCCCGTCATGGCCGAAGATGACGCGCCCGCAGGACCAACCGACCCGATTTTCAACCGGCTGCTCAAAGAGCGCATCATCTGGTTGGGCTCGGAAGTGAAGGACGACAACGCGAATATCATCTGCGCCCAGATGCTCATGCTCGCGGCCGAAGATCCGAAGAAGGACATTTGGCTGTATATCAATTCGCCCGGCGGCTCCATCACCGCCGGTATGGCGATTTACGACACCATGCAGCTCATTGAGCCCGATGTCGCCACCGTGGCTGTTGGCATGGCGGCGTCCATGGGCCAGTTCCTGCTGAGCTCCGGTACGCCGGGCAAGCGCTTCATCACCTCTCACGCCCGTGTGCTCATGCACCAGCCGTCCGGCGGTATCGGCGGCACGACGACGGATGTGCGCATCAACGCCGAACTCATCATGGATATGAAGAAGACGCTTTCGGAACTGACCGCGAAGCAGACCGGCCACACAGTCGAGGAAATCTACCGCGACAACGAATACGACCATTGGTTCACCGCCCAGGAGGCGCTGGACTACGGTTTCGTCGACAAGATCGTGACCACGCCGGGCACGATGAATTCTGACGCAGTGAAGGGGGAGTGACGTATGGCAAGTGAAGAGGCACGATTCGTTCAGCGCGCGCAGCGTCTCGCAGGCCCGCAGGGCTTCGGCGGGTATCAGCCGCAGGACCGGTATGTACTGCCGCAGTTTGGTGAGCGCACCCCGTACGGCATGAAGACGCAGGACCCGTACACCAAGCTGTTCGAGGATCGCATCATTTTCATGGGTGTGCAGGTTGATGACACGTCCGCGGACGACATCATGGCCCAGCTGCTGGTGCTTGAAAGCCAGGACCCGAACCGCGATGTGATGATGTACATCAATTCCCCGGGTGGTTCCATGACTGCAATGACCGCGATTTACGACACCATGCAGTACATCAAGCCCGACGTGCAGACAGTGTGCCTGGGGCAGGCGGCGTCCGCGGCGGCAATCCTGCTGGCGGCTGGCACCAAGGGCAAGCGCATGATTCTGCCGAACGCGCGCGTGCTCATCCATCAGCCGTCCATCGACCAAGGATTCGGTAAGGCCACGGAGATTGAGATCCAAGCCAAAGAGATGCTTCGCATGCGTGAATGGCTGGAGAACACGCTCGCCAAGCACACCGGCCAGGATGTCGAGAAGATCCGCAAGGACATCGAGGTGGACACCTTCCTGACGGCCGAAGAGGCCAAGGAGTACGGCATGGTCGATGCCGTGCTTTCTCCACGCAAGTAGCGTGACGGACGATACCCCCGGCGGCAATGCGTCGGGGGTATTCTCGTATACTGGGGTACGCTGTGCCGTATGTGTCGCATCGCGTCGGCCGCACCAAAGGAGGTTTCATGAGCCGGGTCATCAGCTATCAGGACGATATTCGGCAGTGCACGTTCTGCGGAAAAACCGAACGTCAGGTCCGCAAACTGGTCGCCGGCCCCGGGGTCGCCATCTGCGACGAATGCATCGCGTTGTGTGTTGAGATGATCGGCGATGAGGAACGTCGCGACGCCGAGCACAATGCGCTGGACGTGCCAAAACCCGCGCAGATCATGCATTATCTCGACACGCATGTCATTGGTCAGACGGAGGCGAAACGCACGCTGTCGGTGGCGGTCTACAACCATTACAAGCGCGTCAACATGGAGCTTCAGGAGGCCGCTGCCGGAACGGAACGTCGGCAATTGGAACTTTTGCACAACGCGGGAGAAGGACACGCTGCTCCAGATCCGTTCGCTGATGTTCGCGTCGCGAAATCAAACATCCTGATGCTCGGCCCTACTGGTGTCGGTAAAACCTATTTGGCACAGACATTGGCCGATGTCATGCATGTGCCGTTCGTCATCGCGGACGCGACCACGCTCACCGAGGCGGGGTATGTCGGCGATGATGTCGAAACTGTGTTGCAGCGGCTTATCCAGGAGGCCGATGGAGATCTGGAACACGCGCGGCACGGCATTGTTTATATCGACGAAATCGACAAGATCGCGCGTAAAAGCGGAGAGAACACGTCCATCACCCGTGATGTGAGCGGGGAGGGCGTCCAACAGGCGCTGTTGAAAATCCTCGAGGGGACGGTTGCGACCGTGCCGTTGGAGGGTGCGCGGAAGCATCGGGAGCAGGAAAGCGTCCAGATCGACACGCGGGATATCCTGTTCATTTGCGGCGGTGCGTTCGTCGGACTGGCTGATATTGTTGCGCAGCGTGTAGGCGCGCATGAGAGCGGTTTCGGCGCGTCATGGCACGACCATGAGCCTACACAGGATGAATTGCTGGCGCAGGTGAATGCAGACGATTTGGAGGCCTTCGGGCTGTTGCCTGAGTTTATCGGCAGACTGCCGGTGGTGACGACCCTGCACGCCTTGGACTGCAAGGATCTTGAGCGGATTCTCACCGATCCGGCGAATGCGTTGGTCAAGCAGTATCAGAAGTTGTTCTTGGTGGACGGGGTGCGGCTCGATTTCACGCCTCAGGCGATTGAGGCGATTGCAGAAACCGCCATCAGGCAGGGGACAGGGGCCAGGGGACTGCGTTCAATCATCGAGCATGCGCTTGAGGGTACGATGTATGACTTGCCGCAGATGCAGGGTGTTGCCCGGGTTGTGGTGGATGCCGACGCGATTGCGGGGACTGGTAAACCGGTGTTGCTTGCGGATGGGGAGAGCCTTGAGGACGCTCGTGTTGCACTGGACGATCAGGTGGCCGGTGGTGTGGCTGGTGTCGGTGATGCCGGTGGCGCTGGCGGTTCCGGTGGTGCGGGTGGCTCCCGTAGTTCGGACGATACCGGAGCTTTGAGCAATGAGGATGCCGCGCCGACGGCTGATATCGCGATTATTCGTCCAGAACATCGTGGGGAACAGTCCGGCTCGCGTCGTGCTTGAACGGACGAAAGCCCTACTGTTATAAGGCGACACGCCGAAAGTTGGCATTCTGGCAACCCTGTTGTATATTAATGGAGTTGCCGGAAACGAGCTGAGAAATCAGTGAGAAGAAAGCACATGCGCCAGTAGCCCAATGGATTAGAGCAGCTGACTACGGATCAGCAGGTTGCAGGTTCGAATCCTGTCTGGCGCACAAACAAGCCCTCGGATTCGTCCGAGGGCTTTTGCGTTGTAGGGGTATCGGCCGAGGAATATAGGCCAAACAGGCGGTGTCGGGGGTGTACCCGGCCAATAACCCCAATACTCCAGAAACCGGTTCCTCTCACAAACTGTCTACGCTGGAAGAGCCATTAGCGTTGAGAGGTTGAGAGTTTGTATGGCTTCTGAATCTGGTTGTGTCGGGGAAGTTGTTTGCGTAACCAGTTTGTGCTGTTTCGCAATCTGGTTACGCTGAGAGGCTGGTTCGCGTAGACAGTTTGTAGAAAGATTGGCCGAAACGGCGGCGCGGGGGCAGCATTCTATGGATTGTGTATGTCTGGGTACGTGCAAACGGAGGAAACACCGCGGAGGACGCTGGGATTCGGCGGCATCTGTCAGATTGTGCATGTCCGGGCATACGGCCCGCCCAGTCACATCATCGGCACCACGATTTTTCCTATACGCCGATTCTCCTAATGCGCCCGCGTATCCGACACGGCATGGCGTGTCAGCTCCGGGCGGAACAGTTCACATACCGTTTTTTACAATGGATGCATATGTGTTCCGCATGCCACAGGCATCATGGTACGACGGGAGTGATATGACACAGCGCAACAGGGGAGTATGGACGACTATCAGGCGCATTGCCGCCTCGGACCGGATATCCGGCTTGATTATGCTCGGATTCGCCCTGCTTGGCTTCCTGTTGGCGAATCTGCCGTGGACGATGCACGGCTTCGAAGCGGTGGCCGAATACACCATCGGCATTCCGGGAACTAATCTCATGCTGCCAATCAGCCACTGGGCGCAGGACGGCCTGCTGACCGTCTTCTTCCTCATGGTCGGGCTTGATTTGAAACAGGAGCTGACCACTGGCTCGCTCGCGAATCCCAAAGCCGCCGCCGTCCCGATGCTGTGCGCGGTGGGAGGCATGCTGGTTCCGCCCATCCTGTTCGTTGCGGTGATTGGCCTGTATTCGCAATTCGCCCCTCCGGCGCCCGGCAGCATGACCATCGCAACCGGCGCGGTTGTACCATTCGGTACCGCTTCCCACGGTTGGGCGGTTCCGACCGCGACCGATATCGCGTTCTCCCTGACGGTTCTCGCCTTGTTCGCCAAGGCGTTGCCCGGCTCGATCAGGGCGTTTCTGATGACACTTGCGACGGTTGACGATTTGCTCGCCATCATTCTGATCGCCGTGTTCTTCTCCTCGCTCAACGCCTGGTATTGGTTCGTCGGCATCGCCGTGTGCGCCGCCATCTGGTACGTGCTGGTCCGCCGCAAACGTGTGCCGTGGCTGGCGGTCGGTGCTGTCGGAATCCTCGCATGGGTCATGATGTTCGAAGCTGGCGTTCATCCCACGCTCGCGGGTGTACTGGTCGGCTTGCTGACCCCGTCGCGCGAGATGTACGGCGAGGCCACGCCGCGCGCCGAACGTTATCATGACAAACTGCAACCCTTCTCCGCATTGCTCGCGTTGCCGGTGTTCGCCCTGTTCGCCACGGGCGTGCATATCGGATCGCTGTCGCTGCTGCTGTTTGTTTCCCCGATTGTCGTCGGCATCGTGGTCGCCCTCGTGGTCGGCAAACCGCTTGGCATCATGCTTACCGCTTGGCTTTCGACGCGATTCGGCGGGCTGAGCATGCCGAAGGAGCTCAAGGTTCGTGACCTGTTCCCGGCGGCCTGTGCATGCGGAATTGGCTTCACTGTGTCGTTCCTGATTGCCACGCTCGCCTATACCGATGCCGAGCTGTCCGCAGAAGCGCGATTTGGCGTGCTGCTGGCTTCGCTGCTCGCCGCGGCGGTGTCGAGCGTGTTGCTCAGCCGGCAATCGAAGCGTTACGAGCGTCTTGCACAATCAAGCGCTGAGGCCGTTGGCGCCCATACGCCGGCAGTTGCCGTGGAGGAGCCGGGTCTGCTGCCTGACGGCACGGAGATTGTCAGCAGCAGGGTGTTCCCTGAAGAGCGGATACGCGCGTACCGGCAGAGCCACCCGCGCGCAGGACACTGAGGAGCAATCATGACAGACATGCGGAAGGAACCGTCGCAGGTATCATCATTCCAGCAAATCGGGCATCAGCAAACCGGAGATGAGCCGGATAATGGGATTGAATCCAGAACTGAGACTGGACGTGACGAAGGTCACGGGCGCAACACTCAATCCAGCACTGGGAACAAGTCCGCACATGAGCTCGTACATGGGCAGCCTGTGCACGAGCCAGCCCATGAGGCCGGAGACGAGCAGATGACGTACATGTCCGGCCCTGTCATGCTTCGTGGCCGTATGATTCCCGAAGAGAGCGCGACCGCGAATCTGCTGCGCGACAACCAGCCGACCGACTGGCTGCATATGGATCCGTGGCGTGTGTTGCGCATTCAAGCCGAGTTCGTCGACGGATTCGGAGCGCTCGCCGAACTCGGCCCGGCGATCAGCGTGTTCGGATCCGCCCGCACGCCGCAAGACGATCCCGCTTACCAGGCGGCACGCGCGATGGGCCGAGGCATCGCGAAGGCCGGGTATGCGGTGATTACCGGGGGAGGACCGGGCATCATGGAAGCCGCGAACCGCGGCGCCAGCGAAATGAACGGCAAATCGGTGGGGCTCGGCATCGAACTGCCACGCGAGCAGGGGCTCAACGAATGGGTGAACCTCGGCATGAGCTTCCGCTACTTCTTCGTGCGTAAAACCATGTTCATGAAATACTCGTCCGGAGTCATCGTCTGCCCCGGCGGATTCGGCACCTTGGATGAGATGTTCGAACTGCTCACCCTCGTACAGACGCACAAAGTCAAATCCATTCCGATTGTCCTGTTCGATACGGCGTATTGGCGCGGATTATTCGATTGGGTCACGACCACGGTCGAGGCGCGACGGATGATTTCGCCGCTCGACCCGCATCTGGTGCGGTTCACCGATGACCCTGATGAGGCCGTGCGTATCGCGCTCGGCGTCGAGCGGGCGGACGAGACGGTAAGCGAATAACGCCCCCGGAATCCCGTAAGATCTTTCAATGGCGCAATCTTGGCTTTCTGCGAAAGACGGTGGAGTATAGGAGCGGCGTGTACAGGAGCGCGAGGTCACGTCTGCTGCCGATTGCGGAAACTAACCTGCAGCGATGTTAGCCGGCGGCAATAACCTACAACAGACTACCGGCAACAGGCAACGCTGACAATCAGCCGGACAGTTCAACTCAGCCGGTCGGCGTCCAGCGCGCCGTTCTTCAGCCTGGATCACGGCAGCTTCCAAGCTGCGTCTTCAGCGTTTGACGGCGAGCAGCAGGCCTGTACCGCTGGGGGTGAGCGTGCTTTCGAACCGTTCGTCCTCCTCGACATCAGCAAGAAGCTGTCGCATGGCGCCGGCTTTCCTCGTGTCAGGCGCGTCATCCATGCCCACGCCGTCACCCGCAGCGTAGTCAGCCGTCTGCCCGGCGAGCGCGAGGATATCCGTGAACGCGATGATCCCGCCCTTGTTCAACAGACGAGGAGCCTGCTCATAGGTCGCACGATAGTTGTCCACATCGCCGGCCACGACGATGAGATGGTAATCAGCGGCATTCAGCCGCGGCAGGAACACCTTGGCGGGGGCGCTGACCGCCCGCAAGGATGCCTGCGTACTGTCGGCCAGTTCGCGCAGCAGGCTGCGGATCATGGCGATGCCCTGCGCCGACGAGTCAACGGCGGTCAGCTGGCCGTGCCCGTCCAATCCGTCAAGCAGCTGGTAGGTTTCCACCACCGCGCCGGTGCCGACCACAATCACGGATGTCGCGCCCACCATATGCTCGAGCGCTCGCAGCAGCTCCGCTTGCGCCGCCGACCCTTGAGGAATGCCAGCTTCGGTCGCATCGGCCCTGGCTCTCGCGAGACCGGGGGATTGACGCTCAAGAGCGTGGTCTTCGACATTGGTCCAGATAGCGGTGAGTGGTGACTGTGGTGTGTGTTCCATGACATTTGTCCCCATGAGATGGATGGTGCCGGTGACGGCATGGGGTGTGCCGCCGCCGGATGCGGATTGCGGAATGTGCCGCGTCCCGGCGTTCCCGGACGCTCAGCGTTCCTTGACTTTGGCGATGAGCTGCCAGATTTCCTCGCCGACATCAATACCGCGCGGGCAATGACGTGAGCAGGCGCGTACCGACTGGCATGCCGCGATGCCATCCGCGGTGTCGATTGCGTCCATACGCGCGTCGGCCGCGGTATCGCGCGAATCATTGATGAACCGTGAAGCCGTAATCAGGGCGGCTGGTCCGATAAACGCTTCGCCGCCGGCGAACACCGGACAGCTGCCCTCGCATACGCCGCACGCGATGCAGTTGCTCAGCGTTTCATACGCGGCGAGTTGTTCCGGCCGTTGCAGGTATTCGAACACGTCGATTTTGCCGTCCTTCGTGGTGGCGAGCTTGCCGTCCGCCTGCAGATACGGTTTCAGACGCTTGATTTGCTCGATCATCGGGTCGATGTCGGCGATCAAGTCACGCTGCACAGGGAATCCCGGCAGTGCCGACAATTCAATGACAAGAGGTGAGCCATCATAGGCACCTGAGACACCTGAAGTACCTGAGATGTACGCGGCGTTGTCGGCGGGGTTGGCATCCGTTTCCGTCGTCTTACGGAAACCCTCGGCGTCGGTGGTGTTCTGCGCGGTTTGGGCAACCGCCCAGTCCTTGACTTTCGCCGTGCACAGCAGCGTCGGGGTGCCGTTGATGGCGACGGCGTCCGAACCGCACATGCCGTGTCCGCAGGAATAGCGGAACGCGAGGCTTGGATCCTGCGTGCGTTTGATATCAAGCAGGCAATCCAGGATTGTGGTGTCCGGTAGTACCGAGAGCAGATAGTCCTGGGTCCACTGTTTGCCGCGAGGACGCCTGCGTGCCGTCCCCGAGCCGAAGGGAGATCCCTGTTTCGCGAACGGGCTGCCGGAGCGAGGGCGATTGCGTTCGGGGCGCGGGGTGAACCGATGCACCCGCAGCGTCACTTGGACACGGGTCCCGTCATTGCCATTCATTGCCAGCCTCCTGTTGTCAAAACCGAATATAGTGTGCCACGAGCGGTGCCCGATTAGTATTCGCGTGCCTGTGGAGGCATGTCGAGAATATGCACGGGCTGCCAGGTGACCGTACCTGTGCTGGCGACCATCGAGTGGGCGAGGTACTGCTTGTCATCGCGGTCCGGGTAGTCGGTGCGTTTGAGCGATCCGCGGGATTCATGCCGCGCGTCCGTGGCACGCAGCATCGCCTTGGCGAGTTCCAGCAGATGACGAACTTCCCAGATGGCTGTGACCTCCTGATTGAACGCCGGTGAGTCGCTGTGCGTATGCAGTGTGCGCGCCCGCTCGGCGAAATCCTCGTCCACCAGTTGTAAGGCCTCGGCGATGCTGTCATGATTGCAACGGACTGCAAGTGCGCGTTCCATGGCGGAGCCGAGGTCTGCCAGTAGCTGGTAGGCGTTGTCGTCTTGCAGGGTTTGCGGTTGCGGTGACGCTTCGCTTCCTGTGTTTTCACCGGCTTGTCCGGTCGGTTTGAGCAGGCCGGCGAGCTCCGTTCGGCGCGTTTGCGCGGTGGTTTCGACGGCGTCTTGGGACGGGTCCTCAGCCGCCACGGCATTATCATCCGGGCTCGCAACGGCATGAGAATCGGCGATACGCGCTGCCACGGCAGCACCCGCGCGCTGTCCGAACAGACAGGCGTCCAGCAGGGAGTTGCCGCCGAGACGATTCGCGCCGTGGACGCTCACGCAGGAGCATTCACCCGCGGCATACAGGCCCGCGACCTTATGCCGAGCGCCGTCCGCCCAAGTGTAGACTTCGCCGTCAGTGGTGATGGGGATACCGCCCATCGTGTAGTGGGCAGTCGGTTTGACCGGCACATAGTCCTTGGTCGGATCGATGCCCGCGTAATCCTCAATGGTTTCCACGACTTGGGGGAGTACGGCGTGCATATGCTCCGGGTCGATGCCGGTCATATCAAGCCAGACGCAATCGCGCGGGCCCTGCGGGTCCTTCGGATCGGCGACGCCGCGGCCGGCGTCGATTTCCGCCATAATGGAGCGACTCACCACGTCACGCGCTGCGAGGTCGGCGTGTCCAGGCGCATAGCGCTGCATGAACGCTTCGCCGTCGCTGTTGCGCAGCACGCCGCCTTCCGCGCGCGCCGCTTCTGAGATGAGGATGCCGGTATGGGCGAGCCCGGTGGGGTGGAACTGCACGAATTCGCTGTCTTCAAGCTGCAGACCGGCTTCAAGGGTGAGCGCCATGCCGTCGCCGGTCAGATCCCACGAGTTCGACGTGGTATGGAACAGGCGCCCGGCGCCGCCTGTGGCGAGCAGCACATTGCGTGCATGCAGCGCGTGCACCTTGCCGGTGTGCGTGTCGTAGGCGACGACGCCCTCCACACGCTCGTGGCGCTCGTCGAGTACCAGATCGGTGACATACCATTCCTCGGCGAACTCGACACCTTGCGCTATGCACTGCTGCCACAGGGTATGCAGAATCTGATGGCCGATGCGGTCCGCCGCATAGGCTGCGCGCGGCACCGGCTGTTGACCGAAGTGTGCGGTATGGCCGCCGAACTTGCGTTGCGCGATATGCCCGTCGGCGGTGCGCGAGAACGCGACCCCCGAACGTTCGAGATTGATGACGGTGGCGGGCGCCTCCTGTGCGAGCAGCTTCGCCGCATCCTGGTCGACCAGCCAATCACCGCCTTTGACTGTGTCGTAATAATGCCAATGCCAATCATCCTCGGACACGTTGCCGAGGCTCGCTGCGATGCCGCCTTCCGCGGAACCGGTGTGCGAACGTAAGGGCTGGAGCTTGGAGACCACCAGGATCTTCGGCGCGCGCCCCTCCTGCGTCATCTGCGCGATGCGTTCCGAACGCAGCAATCCGAGCGCCGCGGACAATCCGGCGGCACCCGCTCCAACAATCAGGGCATCGTACATCTGTTCCACATGTTTCGGACTCATACCTTCGATTCTCGCACAAGGCAGGACGAAGCGCCCAGCTCTCGGCGCAACGGGGCGAGTCGGCGGGTATCGGCCGGATAATGGTGGTATGGGCCAAACGTTTAATACTCAGGTGTATGACATCGTCAGACGGATTCCCGCGGGTTGCGTCGCCACATACGGGCAGGTCGCCGCGCTCGCCGGCAGACCACGCAATGCGCGCATGGTCGGCTATGCGTTGCACTCCAATCCCGAACCCGGAGTGATTCCCTGTCATCGGGTCGTGTTCAGGGATGGCTCGCTCGCTCCCGGATTCGCATTCGGCGGACCAGACCGGCAGCGTGCGCTCCTTGAAAGCGAAGGCGTGGCGTTCACCGAAGCCAGTCAACAAGGCAATGCCGGCGCGGACGGCCCGCGAGTCGATCTCAGCCGCTGCCAGTGGCAAGCCTGAATCCCTCCGGCCCGCAGGTGACGACGCCGTCCAGCTCCATCAGCCCCAGTTCGGCGAGGACATCCTGGGATTGAGGCGGGCTCGCCGACGAATCATCTTGCGCTATCGCTGCAACGAGGCGTTCTGGCGGCATCGGGCGACGCAGTGCGCGCATGATGGCGATCAGACGCTCACGCAGACCATGACCTTCGGGTGACGGCGCGCCGGCAGTTTCAATGTCTGGCGGTTCGACGAGGTGTGTCTCTGCGGATTCCGCTGCCTGCGCGGTGCCTGCGAGGTCTGCGACACCGCTCGTGGCAGGCCGGTGGGCGGCATGGCAGATGTCGGACACCGTCTCGCAGCTGCACAGCAGCATCGCTTTGCCGTCCGCGATTAGCCGGTTGCATCCGCCGTTGCTTGGCGTGGTGATATCCCCAGGGGCGGCGTAGATGTCACGGTTCAGTTCCGTCGCCCATGTGGCGGTGTTGAGCGCGCCTGATCGCCGGCGGGCCTGCGCCACGACCACAGTGGACGCGAGCGCGGCGATAATGCGGTTGCGCAGCAAGAACCGGTGGGGTTGCGGCACGGTGCCGGGGAATGATTCGCTGATGAGGGCACCCCTATTTGCTACGATCGCGTCGAACAGCAGCTGGTTGCTGCGCGGGCCGATATGGGTTAGCCCGCCGGCGAATACGGCGATGGTCGGCCCGGCCGAATCCCCATACTGTTCCCTTGCCCGGATCGCTCCCCAATGGGCGGCGGCGTCGGCGCCCATCGCCCCACCAGAGACCACGGTGTGCCCGTCGCCGGCAGCATGACGTCCGAGGCTGTATGCGACGGTGCGCCCGTATTCGTTGACACCGCGTGAACCGACGATGGCCAGCGGCCTGTCACAGGCCTTGAGCGCAGGAGCATGTCCCAGACCCCACAGGCACAGCGGCGCCGCCCAATCCTTGCGGACACACAAATCGCCGACTTGCTCGGGCCACAGCGTGCTGTCCGGGCCAATCAGCCAGTACCGCCCATCCGCCGTCGCATGCGACCATATCGCTTCGGCCAGTGTGTGGGGCATCGGGCAACAGTCACCTTCCCCGTTATCATGCCGGTCATGCCAAGGCATCTCCTTGACCCCGAAATCGTGGTGTATGACTGCCAAACTGGTGAGCAGGTCGTGCAGACGGGTCTGCCACCCCTCCAAGGACTTGCGGAAGGTGGTCAACGCGCGGGAATCCGCCCGTAGCCCCCACCGCGCCGCACCGGTGACGAACCATTCTTCCAGTCGGCTGGCTGCCATCGGTCGCTGCCATTGCATGCGTTCCGGCATCCATGAGGCGCTCGAATACATCGCCGACAGCACACTCCACGCGTCGGGCGCGCCTTTGAGTGTTGCGAACATCAAGGCGTCAGCGCTGTCGGTGCAATAGGTGAGAGCCGCCCGCGCAAGTGTGTCGTCGCTCGGCCGGGCCGAACCATGGTCGTGTTCCCCGGTCGGGGATGATGGCGGCGCGGCCGGCGCGGTCGATGTGGCCGACGTGATGGAGGAGGGATGTACTGATGACATGGATGCCTCTCTTTCAGAGCAATCGAATCCGCTCGGAATGCGGCGTGTCGGGATGAACGGATGCTGTCGGATGTACTGAATGGACGGTATCGGACGGACTGCGCCGCCGGGTGAGTGCAATCAGGTGGGCGGCAAAACGTGTGACGGAACCAAGCTGGCAGAACCATGCGGACGGAACCAGAAGGCAGATCGGACGGGCTGCGTCGCTGAAAGCCGTTACCGCATGCGGGTCCTGAGCGCGATACCTTGCGCCATATCCTGCCTGTCTGGCGACGTCCCGCCGCGCATATCCGCAAGCGTCCACGCCAGACGCATCGCCCGGTCGGCACCGCGAAGGCTCAACCGCCCGGAATCCAAGGCGCGATTGACCAGTTCAACGGCTTGCCGTGACGTATGCTCCCGCAGCCACACGCCGTCCGCCTGCGCATTGCATGTCCAGCCGTACCCCTGGAACCGTTCCGCGGCGCAATCGCGGGCTTTGCTGACCTCAGCGCGCATGGTCGCACTGTCCTTGCCGTTTGCACCCTGATCGCCGAGCGTGATTTCATTGATGGGCGGGACTTCCACTTGGATGTCGATGCGATCGAGAATCGGGCCGGACAGCCTTGAAAAATAGCGGATACGGTCGCGTTCCCTGCACGTGCAGCGCTCGCCGTCGCCAAAGGCGTACCCGCACGGGCACGGATTGGCGGCCATGACCAACTGGAACCGGGCAGGATACCAAGCGGTGCCTTTGGTCCGGGACAAGGCGATACACCCGGATTCCAACGGTTCACGAAGCGTCTGCAACGCCCGTGTGGAGAATTCCGGGGCTTCGTCCATGAACAGGACGCCGCGATGCGCGCGGGTGATCGCCCCGGGGACGGCGACGCCTGATCCGCCGCCGACCAAGGCGGCCGAGGATGCGGTATGGTGTGGCGCCTCATATGGTGGAACATCGGTGATGCCGAATCGTGGAAGCGTCCCACACAGCGAACGCACCGACGCGACTTCAAGCTGCTCGTCGTCACTGAGCGGCCGCATGATGCCGGGCAATCGTGAGGCGAGCATTGTCTTGCCCGCCCCGGGAGGGCCGACCAGCAGCGCGTGATGGCCGCCTGCCGCGGCGACTTGCAACGCCCATTTCGTGTGATCCTGCCCGATGACTTCGCTCATATCGCCTGTCGCGGGCGCGTCCATGCGTTCGCCATCAGACAGATCGTCACCATGCGACGGCGACAGCGTGTACTTCGCATGGCCGCCCAACAACTCGATGAGCTCGCCGACATGCCGCACGCCGGTCACTGCAATGTCGGGGACGAGTTCGGCCTCCTCGATATTCGCCGCCGGGACGATGACACGTGACATGCCTTGTGATTTCGCGTGCACAACGGCTGGAAGCACCCCGGGGACCGGCAGTACGCTACCGTCGAGATTGAGTTCGCCGAGCACCACAGTCCGTTCCAGCGCTTCACTGCTGATTTTCCCGGCCGCGCCGAGCACGCTTGCAGCAATCGCCAGATCGTGCGCGGAACCGCGTTTGGGCATCGAAGCGGGGGAGAGGTTCACCGTCACCCGGGTCTGCGGCCATGTGAATCCCGCAGCCTGGCATGCCGATCGGACCCGCTCCCGCGCCTCGCTCAAGGAGGCGTCGGGAAGCCCGATGATTGAGAAATACGGCAATCCTTGCGATACGAACGCCTGCATATGCACGGTGAACGCGCGCAAGCCAAGGAATCCGATGGAGGAAGCGCTGCCGATCCTCGCCATCAGAACGCCCCCGGGATATGCCGCAAATCCACATCCGAGCCGCGAACCTGGATGCTGACCACATCGAACCGTATGCCACGGTAATACGGCGTGTTCTCCTGCCGTTGGGAAAGCCACAACCGTCCCGCCTTGCGCAGCGCCGCCTGTTTGACTGCGTGCACGGCTTCCTCAGGGGCGCCGAACCGGGTCGTACGCCGGGTTTTGACTTCGACGAACACCAGGGTGAGGTCGTCGGCCAGCATGATCAGGTCGATTTCCCCATAACGGGTCCGCCAGTTGGAGGCGATGAGATGCCAGTCGCGTCCGATCAGCGAGTATGCGGCGTACTGTTCCCCGGCGGTACCCAGCGTTTTCGCTGAAGTGCAGGGGTCGAGCATGACCGCCCGGCAGCGGGTGAGCATGCTCGAAGCCTGCTCATGGGCGTGCGGAAAACTACATGGCTGTGGTGCTTGATAGTCATTCATGGGCCTATTGCACCATGCCGTGACCGTCCGGTGCCAGCGCGACGGGACAATGTGGTCAAAAGATGAACGGGAGCGGTTAAGCTCCCGTTCGTAAGCCGCAGACAGACTATCAGCGACGAACCAGCCCGGTGAGATCGCCCAAATCAAGCTCGAAATTCACGCCACGCTCCTCGTGATGAGGCTGATCGGCGGTGTGAATCATCGCATGGCGGACGAATTCGCCGGCGATTTTCGCGGATTGCGCCAGACCACGCCCCGCCATGATCGCCCCGCACATGGCGGAGGCGTAAGCGTCCCCGGTGCCATGCGTCATATACGGCAGCTTGTCGTGGACCAGCTCACGCTTGCCCGCGATGCCGGTGGAAGCGCTCACCACATAGTTGCGCAGCGTGCCGTCCCCGCGATCGATGCCCTTGAGCACGATGTTCTTGGCGCCCAGAGCAAGCAGCGCCTCCAGCAAGTCGTCGACCTGACGGTCGTCGAGATTCTGCCCCGGATAGTCCCGGCCGGTCAGGATGCTCGCCTCGGTCAGATTCGGCATGAGCACGTCGGCGCCATCGACCAGATCGCCCATGGCCTGGCACAGCTGGTCCGTGTACGTCGGATACATCTCGCCGCCGTCGCCCATCACCGGGTCCACAAGACGCAAGGCATGCGGGTATTCCCGATACAGCCGTTTGATGATCGCGACCTGATCTGCCGAACCCAGAAAACCGCTGTACACCCCGTCGAGATCGACGTTTTCCTGTCGCCACGCGTCCAAGTAGTCGTCCAGGATATCGGTCGTGTCATGCATGGTGAACACACGGTATCTGGTGTGCGCTGAGAACAAGGCGGTCGGTACCGGGCACACGTCGCACCCAGCGGCCGAAAGAATCGGAATCGCCGCCGTCAGCGAGCACTTGCCGTACCCGCACATGTCATGTACCGCGGCCACACGCGGAATGTACTTCGGATCCCGCTGGTAGAGCGTCACATCCTGGATTGTTGCATCTTCGTTTACGTTTTGGGTCATGGGAAGCCTTTCTTCTCGCCGGCATTGTGGCGGCGTCGCCAACGACTGTAGTCTGCGGCCTTGTCCTGCCTGCGTTCAAGCCGTCACCTGTCCGCACATCGGTGTCGTATGCATGTCGCATGTCCGGCGTGTCGCGTGCTTCGCGGCAAGATTTTCCGATTCGACCGAGGCCGTCAATCCCTCTGGTCGCAAGGCGCATTAAACGGTTATAGCTAAGCACGATAACGGCGTGGTTGCAGGGCTTGCGTGGGTGGCTTAATCTCTCAATCAACACCTCACCAACCGGCTGCAAGGCCGCGGCGGCGAGGGCAAGACGGAAACACAACCACCCACCGAACCAAGGAGCACCACCATGGCTGAAAAGAACAACCACTACCGTTTCGAGACCCTCCAGCTGCACGTCGGCCAGGAAGAGGCGGATCCCGCCACCGATTCCCGCGCGGTCCCGATCTACGCCACCACGAGCTACGTCTTCCATAACTTCGATCACGCTGAGGCCCGCTTCGGCCTCCAGGACCCGGGCAACATCTACGGCCGCCTGACCAACACCACCGAGGGCGTGTTCGAGGACCGCATCGCAGCGCTCGAAGGCGGCACCGCCGGACTCGCCGTCGCATCCGGTGCAGCAGCCGTCGAATACGCGGTGCGCAACATCACGCAGACCGGCGACCATATCGTGGCTTCCAAGCACATCTACGGTGGCACCTTCAACCTGCTTCGCCACACGCTTCCGCGTGACGGTGTGAACACCACCTTCGTCGAGCCGAGCGATCCGAAGAACTTCGAGGACGCTATCCAGGAGAACACGAAGCTCGTCTACATCGAGACCTTCGGCAACCCGAACGCTGACCTGGCCGACATCGAAGCCATCGCCGACATCGCCCACAAGCACAACCTGCCGCTCGTCGTTGACAACACCTTCGCCACCCCGTACCTGTTCCGCCCGCTGGAGCACGGCGCCGACATCGTGGTGGAATCCGCCACGAAGTTCATCGGCGGTCACGGCACCACCCTGGGCGGTGTGATCGTCGAAGGCGGCAAGTTCGACTGGGCCGCTGTTCCCGGCAAGTTCCCGACCCTGACCGAACCGGATCCCTCCTACCACAACCTCAACTTCTATGAGGCCCTCGGCCCGGTGGCCTTCGTGACCCGTGCCCGCGCCATCCTGCTGCGCGACACCGGCGCCACGCTGTCCCCGTTCGCCGCGTTCCTGCTCCTGCAGGGCACCGAGACGCTCTCCCTGCGCGTCGAGCGCCACGTGCAGAACGCTTTGAAGGTGGTCGAATACCTGCAGACCGTGCCGGAAGTCGAGTCCGTGAGCCACCCGGCCGTGCCGGGACGCCCCGACCATGATCTGTACGCGAAGTACTTCCCGAACGGCGGCGGCTCCATCTTCACCTTCGACATCAAGGGTGGCAAGGACGCGGCACGCGTGTTCATCGACAACCTGCACCTGTTCTCGCTGCTCGCGAACGTCGGCGACGCCAAGTCCCTCGTCGTGCACCCGGCCTCCACCACGCACTCCCAGGAATCCCCGGAGGAGCTTGAGGACCAGGGCATCCACCAGGGCACGATCCGCCTGTCCATCGGCCTCGAGAACATCGACGACATCATCGAAGACCTCGAGGGCGGTTTCAAGGCGCTGCGCGAGTCCGGTCTGGCCAAGTGACGCCAAGTAAGCACATTCAAATGCAAGCATAGCCTTGTGTGATTGGTTGCGCGGGTGCGGCGAGTGACGATCGTCGCGCCCGCGTTTTTCGCAATGCTGCTGTTGTGGTGGTGTCGTCAAGTCATGATCGGCGCGACCTGATTGTCGGGCTTTTCGTGACGTCGTGCGTGCACTCGTGATCGGGGCGGTCCGCGGATTGCGTTCTGAGCACAATGTCCTCGACACTATGGAATGTTGATATCGGACTTCGCATGCCGACGCTCGCGCGCCATGCACGTCCTTGACCGTGCCTGCGCGACCTGTTCGTCCTGCAACCGCGCGGTAGACCACATCGAACGAGAGAGAAAGAGCCGACCATGAAGAACAGCAGTCGTACCTTCCTGCAACGGGCCGCCATCGCGGTCCTCGCCGCATCCGCGATGACGCTGTCGGGGTGTTCTTCGGGGCCGTCCGCGGGCGCATCCGCCTCAGCGTCATCGAGCGCCGGGAATATCGTCACCGTCAACAATGTGGAGCCTGCCGCAGGACTGATTCCGAGCAACACTGACGACCTTGCCGGCTGGAAGGTGGTTACACAGCTGTACGAAGGTTTGGTCACCTTCGACGCTGCCGGCAAACTGGTCTACGCGGACGCCACATCCATCACCCCGAACGCCGACGCCTCGGAATACACCATCAAACTGCGTTCGGGACTCGTCTTCTCCGACGGCGAGAAGATTACCGCCTCCACCTACGCGAAATCATGGTCCTTCGCCGCCAACGCTGCTAACGGGCAGCTAGGGGCCGCCATATTCTCCACGATCAAGGGCTACGACGCGCTGCAAGACGAAAACGGCGACAAGAACGCCCAGCTGTCAGGCCTGAAGGTTGTCGACGACACTACGCTTGACGTCACGCTCGCCGCCCCTGACTCCTCATTCCCCTACAAGGTCGGCGATGTGGCGTTCCTGCCATTGCCTGCCAGCGCGTACAAGGACATCGACGCATTCGGTGAACACCCGGTCGGAAACGGGCCGTACAAGCTTGCATCCTGGTCGCATGACAAGGAAATCAAACTCGTGCCCAACCCCAGGTACACCGGTCCGCGCAAGGCGAAGAACGGGGGAGTGACCTACGAACTGTACACGAGCCTCGACGCCGCATACTCCGACTTGCTGGCAGGCAACCTCGACGTGTTGGATTCCATTCCGTCAAGCGCGCTGAAAACCTACAGCAACGAACAGCTGCAAACCGTCAGCAAGCCCGGCCCCGGCTTCAAATCCTTCACGATACCGCAGAATATGGCGCATTTCTCCGGCAAGGAGGGCAAGTTGCGGCGTGCCGCGATCGCCCATGCGGTCGACCGCGAGACGATTATCAAGAAAGTCCTGTACGGTACCGCCACCAAGGCGACTGACTTCACTGCGCCGACCATCGCAGGGTATAGCAAAATCCTCGCCGGGGCATCCGTACTCGACTATGATGCGGCACAAGCCAAGAAACTGTGGAAACAGGCGGATGCCATCAGCCCATGGGAAGGGACTTTCCGACTCGCCTACAGCGCGGACAGCGGCAACAAGCCGTGGATCGACGCGATCTGCAATTCCATCACGAATGCGCTCGGCATCGACGCGCAACCGCTGATCTTCTCGACATCCAAGGAGCTGAGCACCGCGATTCATAACCGAACGGTCGGCGCCGCGTTCATCCAAGGCCTGCAATCCGATTATCCGCACCCCGAAGGGTATCTGGTACAGGCGTATGACTCCGCGTCGGCGGACGGCAAGGGCCTGAACAACGGCGACTACAAGAGCGCGGCGTTCGACGCGCTGATCGATCAGGCAGCCCGGCAGACCACGCTCGACGGGGCGATCGGCTACTATCACAAGGCCGAGGAACTGCTGTTTGAGGATCTTCCTGTGATTCCGCTGTGGTATACGAATGTGACGGCGGCCTCCGGCAAGCAAGTCGGTTCGCTGTCCTTCAATTACATGGGCTTGCCTGATTACTACAAGCTGACCGTGAAAGGCTGAGTCACAGGGCTCACGCGATATGGACGTGGGGGCCGATCGCGCCGCCGTCATCCGTAAGATATTGGCCTGACGCATCCACATACGGGTGCACAGGATCGATGTTCAAGAAGAGAGGAAATATGGCTGCACAAACCAAAGCCAAATTCCAAGCAAGCATGATTCCGCTGATCGCCATCATGACCGCACTGACCACGGTGCTGACCATGCTGGTGAAGCTGCCGACACCGACACGCGGATACCTCAACCTGTCTGATGCAATGATCTTTTTCTCCGCCTACGCGTTCGGCCCGTGGGTCGGCGGCGTGATCGGCGGACTGGGACCGGCACTGTCGGACCTGCTGTCCGGTTATCCGCAGTGGGCGGCGTTCACTTTCGTCATCGACGGGTTGCAAGCCGTGCTCGTCGGACTGATTGTGCGTAAGTTCCGTCCGGCCAATATCATCGCCGGCTCCGTCATCGCCGGCGTGTGGAAAGTGTTCGGCTACCTCATCGCCGGAGGCATCCTGTCCGGCTGGGGTCCGGCCTTGGGCGAGGTCCTGGGCAACACCGGCCAGATGGTTGTCGGCCTGGTCATCGCCTACGCCCTGTTCGCCGCGGTCCGCACGGCCTATCCGCCGCTGGTGCGCATGGGCAATCTGGGCGTGCAGCCCGCCGTTGCGATTCCTCAGGACTACACTGGGGCATCCGCTGACACCGGTACCGGCGCAAATGTTGGTGCCGACACCGTTGACGATGCCGGTAGCGATGCCGCAGAGCGGACCGAAACGCCGGATTCCGACCGTCCATCGGGCAACGTCAACTGACGCCCGCTGACTGCGACAACGGCACAGACGGCACTGACGGCACAGACAATCGAACGACCTGATATGAACCACGCCCCGATCATCACGGCGAACCACCTCAGCTGGTGGTATACCCCGCAAACCGACGATGGTGAACCGGTCAAGGCATTGAACGAGCTGGATTTCTCAATCCTGCCCGGATCATTCACAGGCATCATCGGCCCGACCGGGGCCGGCAAATCCACGCTGTGCATGGCGCTCGCCGGTATCATCCCGAATCCGGACGACGGCACCATGCGCGGTACGATGACCGTCGCCGGACGCAACACCGCCGAATGCAGCATCGCCGAACTGTCAAGCGATGTCGGATACGTCCAACAGGACCCGGAATCCCAACTGTTCTGTGCCAGTGTGGAAGACGAACTCGCCTTCCCAATGGAAAGCCGCGGTGTCGATCCCGGCCGTATGGACGAGCGCATCGACGGGTTGCTGCACCTGGTCGGCATGGACGGGTATCGCCGGCGTGTACCGACTAGCCTGTCAGGAGGGCAGATGCAGCGGGTGGCGATCGCCGCGGCTTTGGCCTGCCATCCGCGCATTCTTGTGCTCGACGAGCCGACGGCGGCGCTCGATCCGGAAGGCACCCGGGAAGTATTCCAAGCGCTTGACACGATTCGCGCAGCCCGCGAGTTGACGATTGTCATGGCCCAGCAGGATACAGACGGGCTGGCCCGATACGCCGACCACATCATGCTGTTGGATTCTGGCAGCATCGCAGCGCAAGGCGATACCACGCTGTTTACAACACATCGGGACAAGCTGATCGAGCTGGGGGTCGCCCTGCCGGGGCGAGAACCCGGCCCACCGGCGATCGTCACGGATGCTGCCGTACGGACGGGGGAGAGACAGCCCGCGATCAGCTTCGAGCACGTCACCTACCGGTATCCCGAGGGAGGCAACGGTTCCGCCGCCCTCGACGACGTGAACCTTGCCATCGACCGCGGTGCGTTCGTTGGCCTGATTGGGCGCAACGGCTCAGGCAAAACCACCCTCGCCCGTCATCTCAACGGCATGTTGCAACCCAGCGCCGGCACTGTCACCGTTGACGGGCTGCATGTGGGCGGACGCCGTGTCGGCGAGATGGCCTCCCATGTCGGGTACGCGTTCCAAAACCCCGATCATCAGATTTTCTGCTCCACCACGCGCGAGGAAATCGCCTTCGGCCCATTGTGCCTCGGTGTGCCGCGCGAGGAAATCAGCCGCCGCGTCAACCGGCTGCTCAGCCGCTTCGGTCTCGAGGATATCGCAGGGCAATCGCCGGCGACTTTGGGCTACGGCCAACGCCGATTGATCGCCTTCGCATCCGTTCTGGCCATGCACACGCCGATCCTCGTGCTGGACGAGCCGACCGCTGGACTGGACCGCCGACTGTCCGGCATGATTCTTGACGCGGCGTCGCAACGTTGCCGGCAAGGCACAACCATCGTGATGATCAGTCACGATATGCGTACGGTGCGCCAACGCTGCACCTATCTCATCGAACTCGAGGACGGGCATGTGCGCGCCGCCGGGCGGATCGAGCCGCAAAAAAACGGCCAACTGGAACATGTACAGCCGGAACTCGGGCTGCCGGAACCTTACGAATACGGGGAGGGCCGCTGATGGACGCCGACCTGTACGTTCCCGGCGACGGCTGGCTGCATCGCGTCGACCCGCGCGTCAAATTCCTCATCTCGCTCGTCCTGCTTGTCCTGTGCCTCATCTGGCGCAGCTGGCCGCTCATGCTCGCGGCGTTGATTCTTGAACATCTCATGCTCCTCACCGACCATATTCCGCGGAAAAACATCGCATGGGTGTGGAAGATTCTCGCCGTCATCATCGTGCTGATTGTAGTGCTGTGGCCGATATTCGACCGTTCCGGCACGCATGTGCTCGTCGACTGGGGGTGGCTGCGGCTGACCCGGGAGAACCTGCTCATGGCCGCGGTGATGGGTCTGCGCATTCCTGCGCTCGGTTTCGCCTGTTTCCTCACCCTGTTCACCACCAGCCAGGCGAAACTCATCCGCGGGGCGGTCGCTTTGGGCATGCCGTACAGCGCTGGTCTGACGCTGGCGACCGCTTTGCGGTACATCCCGGTTTTCGCGCGGATTGTCACTCAGGTGCGTGACGCCCAGCGTGCGCGAGGCCTTGATCTGTCCGGGGAAGGCGCACGGATGCGAGGCATCCACAACCCGTTTTCGCTGATGCTGGCACGGGCGCGCGCATGGGTTCCGGTCATCGTCGCCGTGTTGATCCGCGCCTACCGGATGAGCCGCAGCGTCGGCTGGGCTATGGAATCGCGCGGATTGGGACTGCCCGGTGTCAAGCGCTCCTACCGGGTGCGTCTGGCGATGCGTCCGGCTGATTGGGCGATTCTCGTAGCGACCATCGTATTCACCGTCCTCGCAATCGCCGCGATGGTCCTGCTCTAAGTCGCGCCGGCGGCCTACAGCAACCCCGACCCCATGTTCCGGCGTGTCGCCGGCATGCTCAGGGATTCCACTGATGCATCATTCTCGAGGATGATACCGCCTCAGACGCGTTTTCCATCTCGCGCATGATGGGTTTTCCGCCTGCACTCCGATAGATTTGAGGATATACGTCCAGGAAAGGTTCCGGACAAACGAGTGGAGGGAAGATCCATGACAACCCCGAATCCCATAGCCGTCGAAGCTGTCGACCTGGTGAAGATCTACGGTACCGGCGAGAACGCGGTCCACGCGCTGCGCCATGTCAATGTCGCATTCGAACGAGGGAAGTTCACCGCGATCATGGGTCCGTCCGGTTCCGGCAAGTCCACGCTCATGCACACCCTCGCCGGCCTCGATTCCGCCACCAGCGGCCATATCCTGCTTGACGGCGCCGATATCACGACGATGAACGACAAGCAGCTAACCCTGCTGCGCCGGCACAAGATCGGCTTCATTTTCCAGAGTTTCAACCTGTTGCCGATGTTCACCGCCGAACAGAACATCGTGATGCCGCTGACCCTCGCAGGCGAGAAGCCCGACCGCCGATGGTTCGACATGCTGGTCGACACACTCGGGTTGCGTGAGCGCCTGGGCCACCGTCCGAACGAACTGTCCGGCGGCCAGCAGCAGCGAGTCGCCATCGCACGAGCCCTCATCAGCAAGCCGTCGGTCGTGTTCGCGGATGAACCGACCGGTAATCTCGACTCGGTTTCCAGCGCGGAAGTGCTGAGCTTCCTCAAACGTTCGGTCAAGGAGCTGGGACAGACCATCATCATGGTCACGCATGATGCTGTCGCCGCCTCCTATGCGGATCGCGCCATCGTCTTCGCTGACGGCCAGATCGTCGCGGATGTCGAACATCCCAGCGCCGACCAGATGAGCGAGCTGCTCATGCAGGAACGCCGTCGCGCCACACTCAATCTGTCCGAAGGCGTGCCGCTGCCGCCTGCTGCCGCCATGGATGACGGTCTCAATCGCTGAACGAGTATTACGAGACAAGCAAGGACATTCCCATGTGGTCGATAACGATCAAAATGATGAAAAAGAACATGAAGATGCTGATTCCTGCGGGAATCGCCATCATGATCGGCACGGCGTTCATCGCCTGCACCTTCCTGTTCGGCAACACACTCAACGACACCCTGCGCACCCAGCTGACCGCCCAGTATGCGCAAGCGAATTACATCATCCAAAGCACGTCCAAGATGAGTGGATCAGGCTCGATACCGCCCACCATCGGTGAGGTGAACACCAAACAGATCACTTCCACCGACGGTGTGAAATCCACGTACATCCAGCAGAACATTCCGGTCAACGCGTCAACGGGAGACAACAGCGCCACGCTGCTCGCCATCAACGCGTCGAGCGATGACCGCCTATTGCCGGTCACCATGGTCAAAGGCCATCAGCCGACGGGGGATAAGCAAATAGCACTGCCGGCCAAACTCGCCGACCAGCTGTCGGTGAACATCGGCGACAAGGTGACCCTCGCCGCGAACTACGGTTCCGGCATGAGAGGCAGCGATTCCGTCGAGTTGACGGTCAGCGGCTTCACCGAAGACGCCAAGGGCGCATTCGGCGCCTATGGCGGTGCCGCTGTCATCAGCATGCAAACCTTGGCGAACCTTAAGGGAGCGGACAGCGAATCCGACCTCATGTTCACCGGCATGACCCTGGACATCGACGAAACCAAGGCCGATACCGCCGTCGCATCGATCAAAAAGGAACTGCCGAACGGCTACAGCATCGAAACCCGGCAGAAAGCGGGGGATGAGGCGCTCAAGGCGCTCAGCCAATCCGGTACCAACGCCGTCACGGTGTTCCTCATGTGCTTCGGCATCCTCGCGATGTTCGTGGCGGCGCTCGTCATCGCCAACACCTTCCAAGTGCTGGTCGCCCAACGCCGCCGCACCTTGGCGTTGCTGCGCACGATCGGCGCGCAAAAAGGCCAGTTGTACCGTTCCGTCACCGGCGAGGCGGGCATCCTCGGCGTGATTGCTTCGATACTGGGCATCGCGTTCGGCTCCGCGATCATGGCGATCGTCGTCCACAGCCACGCGCTCAAGAGCCTGGGCATGACCGGCGGACTGGTATTCACATGGCAGGTCTTCGTGATCCCGCTCGCGTTCGGTGTCATCATGACCGTGCTCGCCTCGATCGGGTCCGCGCGTTCCGCCACGCGAGTCACCCCATTGGAAGCGTTGCGGCCCATCGATATCAGTGACAACAAGCGTGCCGGCATCGCCCGGGGCATCATCGGCTTCCTGCTGATCGCCCTCGGTGCAGCGTTGACCGTCGGCGCGGTGATGACGCTCCGCTCGGCCATGTCCTCCTCGAATCTGAGCGACGATTATCCGACGATGCTGCTGTCCGCCATCGCAGGCTGCGCCCTGATCTTTATCGGTCTGGTGGTCACCGCGGCCTTCTGGATGCCGCTGCTCATGCGTCTCGGCGGTGCCTTCGCCGCATTGTTCGGTCCTGCCGCGAAAATCGCGCATGCCAATATCCAGAAGAACCCGAGGCGTGTCGCATCCACCGGTGTCGCCCTGCTGATCGGCGTGACACTCGTCTCATGCATCGGGACCGGTGCCGCCTGCGCCAAGCAGACGATGAACAACACGCTCGACACGCACTACAGCGTCGATATGATCGCCAAGGGCAGCACACTGAGCCAGTCCGTCGCCGACAAGATCGGCAAAATCGACGGCGTGACAACGACACTGTACGCGCCCATCGCCCGCGGCAGCGTCATCATCGAGGGTGAAGAGCGCAGCGCCACCCTGATCGGGGTGCCCGACACCGCCACGCTGTCCAAGGTGCTGCACGCGAATCTCAGCGGGGTCAGCCTTGACGAAGGCAAGGCCTTGGCTCCCACATACTCGTCGTTCACCGGCAAGGTCTTCTCGTTCAAGAACGACGAAGTGAGCTTCAGCGCTTCACACGATGACGGCAGCGATGGCGCATCCGACGCCAACACGCTGACCTACATCGTCACCCAGAGGGATTACCGCAATGTCGATCCGGATGTCATCGTCACCTTGTTCGTCAACGAATCCTATTTCCAGAACAAGCAAGTGCAGGCGGACGGGCATATCGTCCTCGCCGCGGTCGACACGTCGAAGGCTTCCGCCGTGGACATCCTCACCAACGCGCAGACCGCCATCGGCACAAGCGCAGGTGCCTCATTGTCCGGTCCTATCGCCGAACGCGTCCGGTGGAACCAGATCGTCGACACGATGCTCACGCTTCTGGTCGCGCTGCTTGCGGTCGCCGTGCTGATCGCGCTGATCGGCGTGGCCAACACGTTGAGCCTGTCGGTTATCGAACGCACCCGCGAATCCGCGACCTTGCGAGCCATCGGTATGACTCGCGGCCAGTTGAGGTGGTCGCTGGCCGTCGAATCGCTGGTCATCTCACTGGTCGCCGGCATCGCAGGCGAGATTCTGGGCATCGCCTTCGGCTGGGTCGGCTCCTACATGGTGCTCAGTCCTTACGGCAAGGTCGCGTTCATCAGCGAATGGAAGCTCGATCTGATCGTGCTGGTGGTCGCTGCGGCGGCAGCCCTGCTCGCCAGCGTCTTCCCGGCACGGCGCGCGGTCAAGACGCCGCCGGTCGAGGCGCTCGCTGAAGCCTGATCTGGAAGGCGCCTGATCGGTCGGTACGACCGGCGCATGCTGGGGCCCGCCATTGCATTGAGCAGTGGCGGGCCCAGTCGTATCGGGTGGCTTGGCGTGCCGTGCCTAGGGGCGGACCAGTCGGTTCTCGTAGGCGAACACGACGGCCTGCACCCGGTCGCGGGCGTTGATTTTCGCCAGAATATGCGCGACATGTGTTTTCACGGTCGGCAGGCTGATGAACAGCTTATCGGCGATTTCCTGGTTGCTTAATCCGTGCGCGATTTCAATGAGCACCTCGCGTTCGCGTTCGGTCAATTCGGCGAGTTCCGGATCGGTGTACTGCGTTCCGGTGCCGTCGGAAACCTCGGGTTGCTCGGTGGGGGCGAGCTTGCCTTCGACCATGTTCTCGATAAGCCGCTTGGTTGCGGACGGGGCGATGATCGCGTTGCCCTGATACACGGTACGGATGGAGGCCAGCAGCGTTTCCGGCTCAGTGTCCTTGAGCAGGAAGCCCGACGCACCCGCATTGATCGCGGACATCACATACTCATCCAAATCGAACGTGGTCAGGATGATGACACGGGTGACACGTCCGGCACCGGCGGCATAGTCGCTGTCGTCGCCGTCGAAGCCGTGTTCTGTGCGGTGTGGATCTGATTCCATGGCAGTGATCTGTCGGGTCGCTTCAATCCCATCCATACCCGGCATGCGCACATCCATGAGGACGACATCAGGGTGCAGCCTGCGTGCGAGTGCGACTGCTTGGTCGCCGTCGCCGGCCTGCCCGACGACTTCCATATCGGGTTGGGAGCCGATGACCATGGCGAATCCTGCGCGGACGAGTTCCTGATCGTCGGCGATGACCACGCGGATGTGCTGCTGTTCATGCATGGCTTCCACTGTAACCGCAGGTAGGGGCGTGCGTCAGATGTGAGACCGTTGGCGTGCGATTGCAGTGATGATCGTGTCGGCGCGATGTTACACGGATTCGTCGGCATCGTGGTCGGCGTCGTGATGGTCTGTGGCGGCGGTTTCGCCGTCCGCGGGTGCGTCCGACAGGGCGGTCGAAGCGGCAGGAACGACCGGGGAGAGCGGGGCGATATCCGTTGAACGGTCATGTCCATCATCGCTGAACCCGGTTTCCCGCAGCACGCCCAGCAGCTCTCGCATACGGGCGAGTGCGGTGCGTCCCTGTTCCCCGATCTGCCTGAATGCTTCTGCGACTTCTGTCGCATCCGGCTCGGATCCCTCTTGCTCGGCGTGTTGGAACATGGACAGACCTTCGTGAGTGCGTGCGATCACGGATTGCAGTGTTTCGGTGACCTCGCTTTGGATATTCGCGCTGATCCGGTCACGCTCCACGTTCGCGGCGAGCACTTGCTGCCGGCGGGCCTCCTCGTTAAGCGCCTGTTCACGCGCCTGCAAGACGAGCGCATCGTTGCCGCTTGTGCGTTTCCATATCGCTGCGACGATGGCGATCAGGCACATAAGCCCGACGGTGACGAAGGCGGAGCCCGTTTCAATCAGTATGGCGCCGCTGGGACGTTGCAGCTGTGCAAGATTAGCGAGCATGGCGAGCAGGGAGGTATACCCCATGGCTCCGGAGAACACGCACAGCGCGCACATGCATGTGGCGGTTGAGGCCGCGGCGATTGCCTGGTTGGTGGAGCGCCTATTGCCATAGAGGATTGCGGCGGAGAGCACGCCGAGAGACATGATGTTGACGAATAGGATGCACGGCATAACCAGCAGTTGGAGTATGGCGAAAACGAAGGCGAATATGGCGCTCGCCTGTGGGAAACGGCGTCTGAACATCCACGGCAGGATGGCCAGTACCGTCACTGCCCAGATGACGGCTTGGCCGATGGCATGTGTCTGGTTGCCGGTGAGCACGAATTCGAGATTGTTGCCCACGTTTACCCCGGACAGGCCGAAGAACGCGATGAAGATGAGACCAGACAGGATGTCTGACGCCAGATAGTGGCGCTCCCACCACATGGACATGCGCTCGACCGTATTCGTGGCGCCGTCTGTGCGATCTTCCGCAGTAGGCAGTGTCGGACGGCGGTCGTTGAAGCACCGCCGCAGCATGTCAGGAATCCGCGTAGGGCGCGCCTGCAACGGTAGTGATGCGGGTGCGATGCTTTGTCGCACTGATGTTCTTCCTCCGCCGATTGTGTTCTGCCGTGGCTGCCGGACGGGGGTGAGCTCGTCGCCGACTGTACTACTGTGCTGTAGATCAATTGCCGGCATGGTTGGTTCGCTTGCGCCGGTCAGAGCTTCTTGTGACTGATGGGCCGCAGGTACGGCCGCGACCGGTGCCGGCGAAGCTGCGGTCGAAGCGGTGGCACGTAGTTCGGCTTCATGCTCGGTGTCCTGGTACGGCACACTCGCCACGACCTCAAAACCACCGCTGAGCCTTGGTCCCGCTTGGACACTGCCATGTGCCATCGCGATGCGTTCGCGCATGCCGAGCAAACCGAAGCCGGGTTTATGTCCGTCCGCGGCGGCGCTCGCACCCCGGCCGTCATCGGTGACACGGACAGTCAACCCGGTGTCTGACCACGCCTCCTCGATATCCACGTGCACGTCGGGGCCGGCGTATTTGCGCACATTGGTCAGTGCTTCCTGCACCATACGGTACATTGCCGTGCTTGCGGTTTCGCTCAGCCGCGCCGGATGCGGTTCCCCGATGATCGTGTAGCTGATGTCCGTGTCGGCCGCGGAGTGTCTGGCTTCGCCGACCAGTGCGGAGACATGCCGGTAGTCGGCATGGTCGGGTTCGCCGAATACGCCCAGCAGATGCTGCATATCGCGCATCGCACGCTGTGACTCGTGTTCGATGGTGTGCATCGTGCGTTTGGCGATCTGCGGGTTCGAAGCCCCGGCATACCTGCCCCCATCGGATTGCACGATGATGATCGACAGGGTGTGCGCGACGACATCATGCATATCGCGAGCGATCCGGGCTCGTTCCGCCAACGCGGCAATCCGGCGTCGCTCGTCTTCCCCGGCCTGCAAAGCCTCGTTGCGTTCTTGCAGCATCGTGATAGTCACGTTGCGTGCACGCTGCCAGTAACCGAGGAAAATCGCGGTGACGATGCACAGGGTGATGACAATCAGTCCGCCTGTGAACGCTGAGAGGAAATTCTGCGCGCAGGTGTGGGGGTCGTTGCCTTCGCACAGGGAGACGGTATACGGGGACCCGGGGTCGCCGAACACTGGCCCGACACTGGTAGATATTGCCAGCGCGAGCGAGGCAAGGATGCCGATGGCCAGCGCAAGACACGCGAATAGGCGGCTTCGGCTCGGATTGCCGTACACGATGACGGCGTACAGGACGCTCAACGCGAACAGGTCCGCGGGCACCAGCGCCGGACCAATGATGAGCTGGGCGACCGCAACTGCGGTGATCGCCCAGGCGCTCGGTTCCGGATGCCACCGGCGGGTAGCCACAGGAATGAGGATGGCAATCTGCCACAGGGCACACGCGGTTGCCGGGCAGGAGAAGAACACGCCGGGAATGGAGCCGGTGGTGGTCACAATCACCAGGAACAGCGCGGCAACCAGCACGGTCATGGCGGTATCCACCGCCAGAACGTGGCTTTTGGCCCATGAGGTCATCCGTGTCATCCAATGCATGTCATTCACCCTAGCGTCGGGCGGGCACCGCGGCCATCATGCGTGAGGATGAAAGCGGGAAGAACGAAGCAAAGACGGGGAAAGACGGAGTAAGGCCGGGGTGGCGCTATGGTGGGCATAACGGATTGATGGGCCGGATTCACGGTCGGGAGGTGCACGATGACGGCATTGGCGCAGTATTACGTTCCGGGGCGGTATATCGAAGATCATGCGATTGATGTGCCGCTGGACTGGCGTGGCGACACGCCCGGCAAAACGGTGTCCGGAGAGACGATCCGGCTGTTCTACCGGGTGGTGTGCGAGGCGGGTCACGAGCATGAGGACCTGCCGCTGCTGCTGTTCTTGCAAGGAGGCCCGGGCGGTGCGGGCCCGCGCCCGATGGGCTATGACGGCGGGGACGCGTGGCTTGCCGAGGCTTTGAAGCATTTCCGGGTTGTGTTGCCTGACCAACGTGGCACCGGCCGTTCCTCGCGCGTTGATTCGCATGCGATGCGGCGTATTGAGGGCGCACCGGCACAGGCGGAGTATCTCAAGCGTTTCCTCGCCGATTCGATCATCCGCGACTTCGAACATCTGCGTCTGACCGCGTTCGGCGGACGCAAGTGGGTCACCCTCGGGCAAAGCTACGGCGGCTTCCTGACCTTGAGCTACCTGTCCCTGTTCCCGCAAGGATTGGCTGCATGCTTCACCAACGGCGGCATCCCACATGTGCCCGCCGACCCGGATGACGTGTACGCGCACACCTTCCCGCGTATGGAATCGAAGACCATGCAGTATTACGCGCGTTATCCGCAGGACCGCGAGCGTGTCGCCGCCGTTGCCGACCGGGTAGCCCAAGGGGGAGTGGCGTTGCCCAACGGCGATCCGCTGACCGTCGAACGCATGCAGACTTTGGGCGGCGGGTTCGGCATGAAGCCGAGTTTCGAACAGATTCACTGGCTGTTCGACGAGGCTTTCGTTGACGGCGATGGTTCCGCGGACAGCTCGTCACCGCTGTCCGACGAATTCCTCACCCATGTGATGGACACGACCGCATCCCGCCCCCTGTACTGGCCGCTTCAGGAATTCATTTACGCCGACGGCGAGCTCGAACATCTGGTCAACTGGGCTGCCCAACGCGCCTACGACGCCCGGCCGCAATTCTCCGTGTCCGCGCGGCCGCTGCTGTTCACCGGGGAGGCGATTTTCCCGTGGATGTTCCGGCAGGAGCGGGCGTTGCGCCCATTCGCCGCAGCGATGGACATCCTCATGCAGGACACGCATTTCGGCAAGATCTATGACGCCGACCAGCTCGCTCGTAACGAGGTGCCGCTGCAGGCGACCGTCTACGTGGACGACATGTACGTTGATTCGACACTCCAGCTTGATACCCTGTCCCGTGTCGGCAACAGCCACTACTGGGCGACCAACGAGTATGAGCATGACGGGTTGCGCACCGACCCGCGGGTTTTCACGCGCGAATACCGGGAAGCCCTGGGGCGGGGAGACCTCGCCGGCATCAAGTGACCAGCCCGGCGCGGCCCGCAACCGCGCCCGAACGCATCCGTGGCCGGCATGGCGCCGGCGAATAACCCAAGAAAGGAACCCCAATGACCCAGCAACTGAGCGACATCACCGTCGGATTCATCGGTTACGGCGCCATGGCGCAGGCCATGGCCCAAGGCTTTGTAGACGGGGGAGTCCTCGAAGGCGGGCAGATTCTCGCCTGCGCAGGACATTACGACAAGCTTGTGGACAGCACGTCCGCGCTTGGTGTGCGTCCGTTACACAACGCCACCGAGGTCGCCGCGGCAAGCGATATTGTCATCCTCGCCGTCAAACCGAACCTCATCGAAGAGGTCGTGACCCCAATCCTGCATGAACTGGCCAACAGCATCATCGTATGCGTGGCCTGGGGGTGGACTTTCGACCGCCTTGAAACCGTGCTCGAGGACCATACTCCGCACATCTCCATCATCCCCAACACGCCGATCGCTGTCGGCCAAGGCGTCAGCGTCGTCGAAGACAAGCACAATCTCACCGACTATCAGGCGGGGCTTGTCCGCGCGCTGCTCGAGCCGGTCAGCATGCTCGAGACCGTCGACACCGCGCACATGTCCCAAGCGGGCACCATTTCCAGCTGCGCCCCGGCGTTCACCGCGATGTACATCGAGGCGCTCGCCGACGCGGGCGTGCAGTATGGGCTCAAGCGTGCCAGCGCGTACCGGCTCGCCGCGAAAATGGTCGAGGGTACGGGCGCGTTGCAAGTCAGTGACGGGCGGCTGCCCGCGGCCATGAAGGATGCGGTCTGCTCTCCGGGCGGCGCGACCATCCGCGGCGTGGTCGCGTTGGAACAGCACGGGTTCCGTGGCGATGTGATTTCCGCGGTGCAAGCTGTGGAAGGCTGACGGTTCCTTGATGTTTGCGGTGGCGGCCGGTGTTGACGATGCAAATCGTGGCACCGGCCGCCGCTCGTGTCGCGGCGGCTCATCCGACGGCTGTTCTCCCGGTCGGCGCGAATCATGCAAGGGCGATGACGTGCCGTCGGCATGCATTACGTCCATCATGCCTCTACACTGGAAAGCATGTCTTTAACTATCGGAATCGTCGGCCTGCCGAATGTCGGCAAGTCCACCATGTTCAACGCGCTCACCCGCAACAATGTGCTGGCGGAGAACTACCCGTTCGCCACCATTGAGCCGAACACCGGCATTGTGCCCCTGCCGGACGACCGGCTGCCGGTGCTCGCCAAGCTCGTCCACACCGAGAAGATCGTGCCCGCGACCGTCACCTTCGTCGATATCGCCGGCATCGTCAAGGGTGCGTCCGAGGGCGAGGGCCTGGGCAACAAGTTCCTCGCGAACATCCGTGAAGCCGACGCGATCTGCGAGGTCGTGCGCGCCTTCGAGGACGATGACATCGTGCACGTCAACGGCAAGGTCGATCCCGCCGACGACATCGACACAATCAACACCGAGCTCATCCTCGCCGATTTGCAGACCATCGAAAACGCGCTGCCGAAGCTTGAGAAGGAACTGCGCGGCAAGAAGGTCACGCCGGAATACGTCAACGCAGTCAACGAGGCGAAGAAGATTCTCGAGGCGGGCGAGACCATCGACCACGCGGCCCAGGCAGGCAAGATCAACAAGGACGACATCTACGACCTGCACCTGCTGACCGCCAAGCCGTTCATCTACGTGTTCAATGTTGACGACGCCGAACTGTCCAATGAGCAGCTGCGCAAGAAGCTCACCGATTTGGTGGCCCCTGCGAAGGCGATTTTCCTCAACGCCCAGTTCGAAGCCGATCTGACCGAGCTTGACGAGGCGGATGCGCGTGAGATGCTTGAGGACGCCGGATTGAAAGAATCCGGGCTTGACCAGCTCGCCCGCGTCGGATTCGACATCCTTGGGTTGCAGACCTTCCTGACTGCTGGTGAGAAGGAAGTACACGCCTGGCAGATTCACAAGGGCTGGACCGCCCCGCAGGCAGCAGGTGTGATCCACACCGATTTCGAGCGTGGCTTCATCAAGGCCGAAATCGTCTCCTACGATGACTTCGTCGCAGCCAACGGCTCGATGAACACCATCAAGGAGGAAGGTAAGCTCCGCCTTGAAGGACGTGACTACGTGATGCAGGACGGCGACATCGTCGAGTTCAAGTTCAACGTATCCAAGTAACCGCCAACACCCCGCCAAAACGGCGCGATTCCAACGATTCCAAGCTGTGAAACGTTGCAATCGCGCCGTTTTTGAATGCACGGAAACAGGCCGTTCCTGACACGTTCCGGGCGGTTGTCGCCATCGATAGAGTGCCTTTAGAGTACCCTTTCGAGGGCGCTCGCCGACATGCTCGGGCGCTCCCAAAACACCGAAGGGAGCAGACTTGGCAAAGCGACGCACACAGGGATCTGGAAGCGTGTTCAAGGACGCGAACGGCGTCTGGCATTACCGCAAGGACCTGGGGCGGGACCCCGCCACGGGCAGGCGAAGGACCGTCGGTGCCAAAGGCCGCACCAAGGCGGATGCGCGCGCACGATTCAACGTGAAACTCGCCGAACTCGAACGCACCGGACTGCTTCCCGGAGGCAAGTCACCGGAGCTCGCCGACTACACGGAACGCTGGCTCGCCGACTACCGGACACGGGTCAAGCCGACAACCTACCGCACCCGCGAAGGACGGCTCAAGGCGTGCAACGAGGTCATCGGGCACATCCGTCTCAAGGACCTCACGCCGGAGCACATCCGCCGGTGCATGCGCGTCCTGGGGGAGCGGCTCGCGCCCAGCACGCTCAAGGACCATTACGTCAGCCTCAAGATGGTGCTCGACCAGGCCGAACTCGAGGGGCTCATCCCCGTGGACCCCTGCCGCAGGGTCAAGCCGCCGCGCGTCGAAACCGGCAACGTTGACATCCTCGGCGAGGAACAGCCACGCATCCTGATTGAGACCGCGCGCAGCATGACACCCGTCCGGCGCGGGCCGGCGGACCCGCATGACATGGCCTGCATGTGGGCGCTCCTGTTCGAGCTCGCGTTCGCCGCCGGCATGCGCGCCGGTGAACGGTACGCCCTCATGCCGTTCGAACTGGAACAACGCGACGGCGTGCCCGGCATCCACGTCACCCAGCAGATCCAACAGTACGGGCTCCCCGGCGAGGCCGTCATCCCCAAATGGCTCCACGCCGAACACCTCTACGGCATCCTGTGGCTCACCACACCGAAGACCGAAGCCGCCGACCGGTTCATCCCCATCAGCCCCGACCTGTGGACGCGCCTGCACGAGCGGATCAACCGGCTCGGCATCGGCCCGCACGACCTCATCTTCACCAACAACCTCGGCAACCCCATCCGCGAATCCACCGAACGCTACCACTGGAACCAGGCATTGAAAGCGGCCGGACTCCCACAGGTGCGCATCCACAGCGCACGCCACTGGACAGCCACCATGGCCGCCCAATCCGGCATGCCCGATGACGCGAGAACCAGCATCATGGGCCACACCAGCATCACCACGACCGCCCGCTACACCCACTGGCAGCCAAAAGCGCTCGCCGCCATGATGGCCAACGCCATCCCCGCATTGGACGACGAGACAGTGGAAGCCGAAATCGTCGACGAGTGAACAGCCCGGACCGGCGCCCCAGGCATTGGCTATCGACAGTGAACCCACTGTGACGAAACCATCCAACAGGTGGCGCTCGCCGGCTCGCGTGGATATGATGATCACGTCATCGGCAATGGGCAGGAGGGACAGGCGTGGATAACACCGGAAGCACCGACACTCTTTATGTACGCTATGATGGTCCTGCCATGCGTTCGCATGAGATGGAAGTGAAGCAGCTCGCCCCCGCATTGCTCGCGATGGCGAGGGCGTTCGAAGCCCTGCAGAAAGACGTCGAGCCAGATGCTCGCGTCAGCCTCAATGTGAAGGCAACTCGAGAAGGTTCCTTCGCGGTCGATCTGCTTGTCCACCTCGCCAACGATGTCAGCGGCTTCCTGAACGGTACGCCGGTCAACTCGGTCCTGAACGCATCCGGCCTGATCGGCATCTTCTTCGGCGTGATAAAAGTAGCGAAGAAGGCGGCAAACCATGTGACCGTCGTAACGACCAAGGAGGCCGGAACAGATGAGAACGGTCTCGCACTCGTGGAGATCGCATTCTCGGACGGCACCCGGATAACTGAACGAGCAGCATCGGTCGAAGCGTTGAACAATTCGGAGCTCGTCGATGCCGTCAAGGAAGCCATCGCCCCGGCGTTGAACGACGGCGTGGATCTCGTGCAATTCGAATCCGGCACCAGAAGCGAAACGGTGAACTCGGAGGAAGCCGACATGATATCCGGATACGACCCGGACAAGACCGAACACACCGAGGACACCGTCCAGATCATCGTGCAGGCGTTGGACGTATCATTCCGAGAGAACGGGAAATGGCGCATCACCGACGGCATCAAGACCCAATTCGTCACCCTCGAGGACCAAGACTTCGAGAAACGTGTCCTTGACGGCACCGAAGCCATGCGAGCCAACGATATCTACCGTGTCGTCATGCGCGTCGACAAGTCACTGGACAAACAGCACAGGCTCACCACGAAATACGTATCCATCGTGAAAGTACTCGAACACCGTGGCATCGGCGACCAGCCAACACTGTTCTGACACCAGCCACCGCATGCGCTCGCCATCGACTCGCTTGCGAGATTAATTTTCGGGGAGCAGACTTTAACTCGGATCTGAAAATCAAACCGGCAAACATGACGACATCGCGGCATGGGCACCATGCCCCGTGCCCCACCGGTGTTATATTCCGGGCGCAAAATATTCCACAAGAACCCCATGTGACGCAAAAACACCACACTAAAGCCAGACCACGCCGCTGTCATGCAGGATCTGCCGGTAGTCGTTCAACACTTGGATGGTGACTCCCAATTCCACTGCCATCATCCACGGATTGCCCTCGTACACCGTCTCGGCCATGCCATAATCCACCGGACTGATCAACGCCAACGCAGTCTCCCTACGGCAACGGCGCTCGCATTTGATTCCGTATTGGCTGCCGCATCCGGGGTCGTGGTGTCTGGCGTGTATGAGCTCGTGACACAATGTGCAGCGGCGTTGGAATCCGGCCAGACGTTCGTCGATGATGATGAGACGGAGCGGATCGTAGTAGATGCCGCACCTGTCTCCGGCCAGCCGACGTTCCTCCACCCGCACGCCCATTGACTCCGCCAAGGATGTCAGGATGCTGTCATTCAACTTCGCTGTCATCGATATGCATGATGGAGTCAAGCGCGTTTACGTGTTGCTCGATATCGTTTCTATCCATCTTTTCCCCATCGAGGTTGTGACCATTTTGTTGACGCCAACAAAATGGCCTATTGCCAATGTTCCCAACGTCTAGAGTGTCCTGTCGGATTGCCGTTCACTGCTTGGCGGTCTTCACCACTGTGGTGGTGCCCATCGCGGTGGTCTCCCAGCTGACGCCGTCCGCCTTGGTGTAGGTGAAGTCCTTGGTGGCGTCCTGCGAGCCGAGCAGGGACGCCTGCATCGCCGCGGTGTCTCCCTGGCTCGTCCACTTCCAGTCACCGGCCTTGTCCGGCGCATTGTAGGAGCCCTTCCAATACAGGCTCTTCGTATCGCCGTTGTCGCTGACCCACTGGACGGTGATCGTGTCGGCCGTGATCTCGGCCTCCATCCAGGAATCCGTGCTGCCGGAGTTGGTCTGCTTCCACGTGCCGGTCAGGTCCGCAGGCTGTTCTGCCGGCTTCTTTTCCGCCGGCTTCTTCGTCGTCTGCGATTGGCTCGTGCTGCCGGCGTCGGCGGTTTTGGCGTCACTGGCGTTGCCGCATGCGCCAAGCCCGAGAATGAGCAGACCGGCGACGGCCGTTGCGATTGTCTTCCTGTACATGGTTTCCTTCTTTCCTTGGTTGATTTGCATTAAAAATTCAATCTCTTGGCGTTTCCGCTTCGAGCGTCTTGTTCGGATCCCTGTTGGCGGCCACGTCATAGTCCTCGGGGTGCGCGGCGATACGGTCGATGAGATCATCACCCGCCTGGCTATCGGTCGTCGGCCCCTCACCGACACCGACAACAGGCAGGCGCTCGCCGGCTGGGGAGACGGACTCGGCCGCCTTGATCTCATCCGCCGCACGGGCGATGATCTTCTTCAATGTCTCAGTCGGTGAAATCTGAAGAATCGTGCATAGCGTGATGAGCTCTGACAGACGCATCGGACCGCGCAAGCCCATGCGGATGTCTCTGACGCGGTTGTAGCCCATGCGCCCATCGGACATGCGCTCGATTGCTTTATTGGTCAATCCCTTCGATTCGATGGCCGAGTCGAAGAATTCGGCTGCCGCAAGATCCCATGCGGTGCGCTTGATTTTATCCATGTCCACAATATAGCACATGCGACACGCCGTGTTGCATGTGCGATAGCACGTGCTATAGTTAGAGCCATGACAAAGATAGCACGTGATATAGCAGAGAGGGCGTCGGCGGACATCAAGCGGCGATTCCTTCTGGCCGAGTGCCGCAAGACCAAAATCGCCGCGGAGATCGGGGTCAACCGCGCAACCATCGCACGGTGGCTCAACACCAAAGACCCAGACCTCAGCGTCTTCCTCGACATGTCCAACGCCGTCGGCGCCGATCCAATCGAGGTGCTGTCAGCGGCAATCAACGAGTCGGCGCTCGCCGACAAAGAAAATGCCCGCAGCGGCAACTGCGGGCGATGAGAACCAGAAAGGTGTATTGACAATGATTCTCGAAAACCATGATACCACCGAGTCCGAAGCGCCGGCCGAGGAGCCGGTCGAGGAGCCGGTCGAGGAGCCGGTCGAGGAGCCGACCGCGATGGGCCGTCTGCTCGACGTCAGCCCGCTCGGCGGGGAGGTCGTCGACCGTGGCGAGATGCCCATCACCCTCAAGCCCGTGTTCGACCACACCTACTGGGAGCCGGTCGCCGGAACCCTGACCATCGGCGATGGACTCGGCAAGCGGGACATCACCATCAGCCTCCCGGAGCTCCTCCGGCTCCGTGAGCGGCTGAACTTCCTCACCGAGACCATCCTCGACGCGCAGATGGCGGGGGTCGGAGCGAAGGCGGGGGTCGGAGCGAAGGCGGGCGAGTGACATGGGGTGGTTTGAAAGCGGCGGGTCCACCGTCAAGGCCGGTGCCGCCGACGGCACCTACCGGTTCCGCGTGACCTTCCACGGGACGCAGTCGGCGCTCACCAACGCATGAGACGAATGAATCGAAAGGAGAACCCGAGATGAGTATCAACATTCCGGCCGAGACACCGGACGAATCCATGAACCCGATTTCCGTTGAGGAGTTCGAACGCCTGCACCCGGCGATGCTTGGCGCGATAAGGAAAGCCGTCCGCGAGGAATTGGAACTCTCTCACGCGGACGGCCGAACGTCAGCTGATGTTCAGCGCACGTTTGATCTTCAACTGGTCGTACCGGATGTACCGCTGGTATTCGGCGATGCCCTGCACGGCATCGGCCAGCGACACGATGGCCTGCTTAATGTTTCCGGATTGCGCGTAGGCCTTCGCGTCATCAGCGGAATTCACTGGATCGCGTTGCATGTTATCACCTCCCTTCTTTGCGCGGGTCTGCTCATTCTCCCACTCTGCAGGAAGGCCATCAAACGAGACACGTCGGAAAAGCAATCGGCGCTTACCAACGCATGAAAGGAGCGGGCGCGTGATGGATGAGACATGGTTGCCGGCATGCATATCACTCGCGGCCGGGCTGTTCAGTCTTTCCCTGGCTTTGCTTCGGATCCTCGTTGATCTTGATCCGATCGGTTGGATCCTGTCGTTGGGGAAGCATCAAGAGTCCGGGAAAGCGGATGCAGTCGGGGATGTGCAAATAACCATAATCCCAGTCTCGAATGCTCGAACCGGTATCTCGTCAGAGTCGGCAAATGTCGTCTCTTTTCCGGTATCGGATGACGCGGCTGTTCCGGGAGCGACCCATGAATCGGATAGGAACGGAACACGCGGCGCATCAAATGCGTCGGCTGCTTCGTCCAATGGAGGCGTATCGCTATGACATCGGCTTTCTCATCGGCGTGCATGATGATATACGCGCGGTCGGCCGCTTTGAATTGCGCGATGCTGCTCGGAGTCATGAACTCGGTGTTGCCGCCGTTGGGTCTCAGGAGCAGGAAATACGCCTTGCATCCAATCCCCTCGATTGAGACGTCGTACGCGTCGCCGTCACCGGAATTGTACACGGAGCAGATGGAATCCGGCTCGGCCTCGTCTCGATACTCCAACCAGTCAGAAAATCCGGGCACCGTTGAGGAAATCGGGAATTCAGGATTCGTCGAGTGTTGCAGCAGGGTCCAGTCCGCCTGCGGCCTGTTATGCCATGGCCACCAAACGGTCAATCCGGCGCCAAACAGCGAGGCCGCGGCACCGGCCCATGCGGCCAATACGGATCCATCCATTGATTCTTCTCCTAACTGTTCGGCCTGCACGTCGGAAATGCGGGATGACACCGATTTTAGGAGGGGGTCGGGCGGTTCTCCTAACGCCGCCCGGCATTTTCACTTCACTGGGGGCGTGCGATGAGTGTCATCGAGAAGGATGCGAGTCGTGTCCCGTTGGGGGAGCGGCTGGCTTGGTCGCCTGAGCAGGCCGCGCAGGTCTATTCGCTGGACGTGCGTGGCTTGCGGGTCGCGATCGAGCAGGGCGATGTGGAGACGTTCCGGCCACCGAATCGGTTCGGCAAGCCCGGCAAGCGTCGGGTGAGCCGTGAGGCGATGGACCGGTGGATCAGGCAGATGGAGGAGTGAGATGAAGGAAACGAAGGATTTGACGGATGCGCAGTTGGCCGCGCGGGACGTGACCTGTTTCGTGGTCGGCATGGCGCTCATGCTGGTGGGCGCCTGGGCTTGCGTGTGGTTCGTCTGGGGTGTCGTCACGTTGCATGTGGTCGGCACTGTTGAGGGGCTGCTCATGCTGCCTTGCTGGCTGTTCGGCATCACGCTTCTGGACATCGCGGTCAACAGTACGACCGACGGGAAGGACGAGTGATGAGCAAGCAGCTCGAGACATACACCAACACCGAGTTCGGCAGTATCCGCGCCCTGCGTGATGAGAACGGTGAACCGTGGCTCGTAGCCACTGACCTTGCCAAAATTCTTGAATACCGTGACGCAGCACAGCTGACACGACTGCTCGACGACGATGAAAGGGGTACGCAGATTTTGCGTACCCCTGGCGGAGACCAGAAAATGAGCGTCATCAACGAATCCGGCTTCTACCGGGCAATCATGCAACGACGCTCTTCATGGGTTAAAGACGAGCATAAGAGACAGTTCATTGTCTCGTTCCAGCGTTGGGTCACTCACGAGGTGCTCCCGTCGATTCGCAAGCATGGCGGGTACATGGCGGGGCAGGAGTCCATGTCTCCGGAGCAGATGCTGGCCGCGTCGATGCGCTGGCTGGAGAGCAGGATCCGCGAGCAGGAGGAGACCATCAGCCGGCAGGCCGGCCAGTTGGAGGAGCAGCGGCCGAAGGTCCTGTTCGCGGACGCGGTCAGTGCGTCGGATGGCACGTGCCTGATCGGCGAGCTGGCGAAGATGCTCACGCAGGCCGGGTATGTGATCGGTCAGAACCGCCTGTTCGTCCGTCTGCGTGAGGACGGGTACCTCGGCAAGACGGGGCAGAACCGGAACGTGCCGCTCCAGCGTTGGGTGGAGCAGGGGCTGTTCCGGATCAAGGAGACTGCGGTGACCCATGCGGATGGCCATGTGACCATCAACCGCACGACGAAGGTCACCGGTCGGGGCCAGACGTACTTCCTCAAGAAGTATGCGGGCATCGACAAGCAATAGAAACCGGGAAACGGAAAGGAATCGGAAATGGGTAGGTTGTCGAATGAACGGCTTGATGAGCTGGTGAACGCCTCGTGGCGTGACCTGACCCAGTCGGAGCGGCGGAGTGCGGTGCGAGAGATGGGCCGGCGTGTTAAGGATCCGGATATCCGGATCTTCGCTGAAGACCTCCTCCGCGCCAACCCCGGCCTGTCAGCGCTCGAGGCGTGGGGCAAGGCTGGCGGCCTGCAGGAGACGGAGAAGCATGCCCCGGCCCCGGTGATCTACGGCAAGGACGCGGAAGCCGCGAACCCGTCGGCGGACGCCGGTCCGGATGCCGATGCGGGTGATGTGTGGCTGGATGAGATTCCGGCTGACGAGTATCGCGGCCCGTACGCCGGGGTGATGGACATGATCGCCGAATGCCGCCGCCACCCGGACAAGTGGCGTCGTATCGGCAGCTTCTCGTCGCGTAAGCGTGCGCAGACGCGTGCGGCCTCGATCCGCAGGAGCAAGGCGTGGGCTGGATTCCAGGCGCGGGCCATCGACCGTGCCGACCGTCATGAGACGTGGGTGTCGTATCGGGGTGATGCCAGGTGAGCGGGGAGACGACGATCACCGTCATCGGTAACCTGACCGGCGACCCGGAGCTGCGCACCACGGGCGGTGGGGCGACGGTGGTGAATTTCACGGTCGCGTCCACGCCGCGCTCGTATGACCGTAACAGCGGCCAGTGGGTGGACGGGCAGGCGTTGTTCCTGCGGTGTTCCGCCTGGCGTGATCTTGGCCAGCATGTCGCGCAGTCCCTGTCCAAGGGCATGCGGGTGATTGTGCAGGGCCGGCTCCAGCAGCGTTCCTATCAGGCGCAGGACGGGTCGAACCGCACGATCGTGGAAGTGCAGGTCGATGAGGTCGGCCCGAGCCTGAGGTACGCGACCGCGCAGGTGGCGAGGACGTCCATGTCGTCGGGCTTCCGCGCGACCTACGGCGCGCCCCAACCGCAGTCACAGCAGTCTGTCCCATCGTCGCAGCAGACGGTGGAACCAGCATCGGACACCGTCCAGGACCCATGGGGCGTGGACAGTACGGAACCGGAATTCTAGGAGACCACCATGAGTTCGTATCTGGTCGGCAAGGCCAAGCGCATCAAGGTCGGTGACGCCCGCGCGAAGATGCTGCTGATCATCCTCTCGGATTACGCGAACGAGGATAATCGCGCATGGCCGAGCGTGGGGCTGCTCGCAGCTGAGCTCGAATGCAACGAGCGGACTGTGCAGCGTGCGCTCAGACTGCTCGAGAGCAAGGGGCTGATCGCCCGTGACGCGGAGTACGGCACACGGTACAGCGCTGACAGGAGCCCTTACGTGTACGAGGTGACCATCGACACCGCCGAGACGGTGGACTACCAGTACAAGCACGGGGCGACACGTATGTCACCCCGTGACACCGCCGAACGGGGTGACACCCATGTCACCCCGCAGTCCGACGGGGTGACACCCATGACGCCACGGGGTGACACCCATGTCACCGGCGGGGTGACACCCGTGTCGCCACGGGGTGACACCCATGTCACCCAAACACTTAAAGAACCATCATTAGAACATCCAAGAGAGAGTATGCGCGCGCAAAAAACGAAAACCCAACCAGACCCCCAATCACTCCCGGACGGATGGACACCCGACGCCGTCGCCCAGGCGCTCGCTGTCAAACTGGGTCTCGATCTCGCCTCGGAGCTGGTGAAGTTCCGGGATGCGGCCGCGTCGTCCGGCAGGGTGAGCCGTAACTGGCAGGCCGCGTTCCGCAACTGGCTGCGTCATGGCTCGGAGCTGGGCATCACGTCGAAGCCTTCCATGCCGGCCAAGCCTGTGCCGCGTCACCGGCATTCGTTCGGCTGCGATCACGTGCTGGCCCTGCTGGACCGGGACGCCCCGGAACCGGACGGTGTCGCCTGCCGCTTGGCGGAACTGCTCAACGAGGGCAAGCCGCCCGAGGATGCGTTGCGTTCGTTCGGCCGGATCCCGGCGCGCGGGGTCAAGGCCGCGCTGCACAGGTTGGGGGCGGTCGCGTGAACGGGACGACGCAACGGAGCCTGCCCTGGCGTGACCTGCCGGGGGAGCTATTGGCGGGCAAGCGTGTGATCGCCCGCACGGTGTCTGGCACGGTCGTGGACGGCACGCTCATGGACCCGGCCGAGACCGGTTGGCGGCTCGTGGAGCGGGGCACCGGGTTGACGATCGGCTGGCCGCACACGGATTCGTCGGTCGGCTGGGACGCGGACTGGCGGTGGAGCGACGTGCAGGTACTGGAGGCATGATGAAACATTCGTTCGAACGGTCGGCGAAGACGGTCGCGGTGCGGCAGGACTGGCATTGCATGCGGTGCGGCAGGAACACGCGCGACGGCTCATGGCCGGGCGTGTCCACGCATCACCGGCAGTTGCGCCGGAGCGCGAGCCCCGACGTGCGGGACAGCCCGGCGAACCTGGTCCGCCTGTGCGGGACGGGCACGACCGGATGCCACGGGTGGGTGCACGCGCATCCCGCGCTGGCCCGGCGGTTCGGCTGGATCGTCAGCATGTGGGCTGACCCTCGGCGCGTGCCGGTCAAGGACTGGCGCGGACGGTGGACGCTCCTGGACGACGACGGCGACTACCGGACCATCAGCAGCGGCGAGGCCATGCGGCTGATCGGCGAGAACACCAACGAGACAATCGAAGGAGACGATGATGACGACGAGTAGGGACGTGCTGCTGTGGATCGACACGGAGACCACGGCGATCCGGCCGGAGGAGGGCGACCTGCTGGAAATCGGCATGCGGGTCACGGACATGACCGGCAACCCGCTGTCCAACAAGTATGGCGGTGGCGAGTTCAGTCGCGTCATACTCCCGAAGGAGGGCATCAACCTGAACAGCGTGTCCTTGGAAACGATTTACGGCATGCACCGCGACAATGGGCTGGTCCGCGAAGCGCTCCTGTCAGGCACGGGACAGGACGAAACCGCCGACCAGGCCGTCGAATGGCTGAGAACCATCAGGGAAGTCCTCACCCCGGACCGGCTGATCATCGCAGGCACCAACCCCCAGTTCGACCTCTACTGGATCAGATGGCACCTGACCGGCCTCGACATCTACCTCGACGAGTACACGGACTACCACCGCATGGACATGACCGCCCTCCGTCTCGCGCTCGCCACACTCGGCCCCCACAACCACGAACACACCACACACCGCGTGGACGACTGCCTCGACCGGGACATCCACGAATACCAGCAAACCATCAGCATCCTCAGACACACGAAGGAATAACCCATGGGATACCAACACAAGCTCACCCTCGAACCCAAGCCAAGCGACCACGGCAACTGCATCCTGCTTGAAATCCGTGAATCCAACGCGACCGGACCACACGCCCTCGACATCACCCGCTACCGGCTCACCATCGACACCGCCGAAGCGCTCGCCGGCATGCTGGACGACGCGTTGGACGAAGCCGCCGACCGGCGCGAACGAAGGGAGACCAAGTGACCCAGATACTCATCGTCCTGATCCTCATGGCGCTCGCCATCACGATCGCATGGCTGGGACGGTAGCATGCGCCCGCTCACACCACACGACGTGCACACCGCCCGCCTCGACACGACGCGGTTCCGCACCGGCTACGACTGCGACCAGGTGGACCGGCTCCTCGACCAGTGCGAAACCACCATCAGGATCCTCGCCCAGGCACTCAAACAAACCAGCATCCAACTGCGAGCACTGGGCGACCAATTCAACAACGCCAGAACCAAACCAACGGAGGAAGCGAAATGAAACAGGACATCGACAAAAGCACCGACCGGCTCATCACCTCGGAACGGCTCCGACAAGACGCCAAGCACATCACCGCGCTCGCCGGTTCGCTGATCGCCCGGTACGCGGCCATGCTGGACACGGACGACCATGAGGTGAGCGTGGCTGTGATGGTCGCCCTGTCCAGTCTGCGCAAGATCGCAGTGCGAGCGCATGACATGGGTGATGCCGGCAGGAACCTCGCTGCGGCGGACGAGCGGGAACGCGCCAATGCCGCCGTCCACGCCCACTTCATGCGCGACATGGGACTGGACGATGACGAGTGAACGGGGCGACGCAAGACAGCAGGAAGGAAGCATGATGGCGACTAACGTCACGCAGAAGGACAAAACACTCAACCAGATCATCGACTACTGCGAGAAGAAGATGAACGATATCGGTCACGACCTCGACATCCTCGAAGAGCATCCAGAGATCAGCGACACCGTCTACACCCAATTGCAGGGGCAGGTGGACGCTTACGAGGACATCGCGCGCAAATGCCGCCACTTGTTCGGCTACAGCGGGCAGATGCCGACGGAAGTGCCGAACCAGAGCGAGGACGCGCAATGAACGATGACGATCTGAAGATGCTCATCATGCTGCTGCTGGTCGTGCTGTACTTCATCCTGCTCATCTTGGCCATCAAGTCACGCATCGCATAAGGGGGACCAATGCTCGACGACATCCCACGCATCACCAACCCAAGGACATGCGAGTATTGCGGACGACTCAACATCGGCGCCAACCGATGCCCACACGCCATCAACCCCAAACTCGACTGCCCCAACAACAAACAAGCAACCAAAGCGCTCGCCGACAGACTCAGGAGGCTCGGACGATGAAATGGAACCCGACCATGCCAACCACGCACGCCGTCACCTACGCCGACATCACCGGTCTCGGCCTCGCCAAGACCATCGACCGGCTCCGCAACCAACACCCAGCCAACACCGATATCGAAGCCGGGACCAGCACACGGGCAACAACAAGAAAGGCCACGGCAAAGACCACAACGAAGACCAAGACCACAACCACTGCCACGACCACGGCACATGCGCTCGCCGACGGGAAGACCGATTGGCTCACCGCCCGGTGCGCGTGGTGCGGGCGCAAAGCGGCCGACATCGGCGGCATCATCGTCACCCACAGCCCTGACGACCTGGCGGATCAGTGCGGGCTGATTGGCTGGACATGTGACGACGGCATGTGGCAGTGCCCGGCATGCATGGACGGGAGGGCACGGTGAGTGACCTGCGCCGCGAGTACGCGGCCGTGCTCCATGAACTCGACCGGCAGCTCCACCGCGTCGACCTGGTCGCGTTCCGGATCATCAGGCGTGGCCGTGCCGAAGGCCGCCAGCCACGCCCCGCGTTCGCCCCGGCACTGGTCGACCTGCCGGCGCTCGACCTCGAGGACAGCGTGCAGGAGACGATCCAGGACGTGGCCGCAGGCATCGGCCTGTGGGGCGGGTGGCGCACGCTCCTGCCTCGCATGGCCAGCCGGATGACCGACCTGTGCGCGCGGCACGACGCCGACAGGCGGCTCGCCGACCTGCAAGGCGAGTCACGCCGGATGACGGCATGGCTCGGCGCGCCAAGCCAGGACAGCCGCCCGCTGATCGGCCTGTGCCCGCAATGCCACGCTCCGGTCCATCGGCTGGGGAGCGGGGTCATCTGCCCCTGCGGATGGGCATCACCCGACCCACGTCCGGCATGGGAGACACTCGCCGCAGAATGGGGGCGCCTGCACGTGACGCTCACCCCGGCCGACGCGAGCAGGTGGATTCGCGACAACCTCGGCGAGACCGTCCCACGCAACACGGTTTCGGTGTGGCTCAAGCGCGGACAGCTGCCGGGTGCGGCCCCGTTGGGTGATGGGTATTGGCGGATTCCCGTCGCCTCGATCGCCCGACGTGTTTCACGACGCGCGGAATCCAAGCGGTTGTAGACTGTCACCGCCGCGTGGTATACTGCGTAGCAGCATCATTGTAGGAACCCCGGGGTGGTTGATTCCCTGGGGTTCGTTCATACTTGTGGGCAATCATATGACGAGGCGCTCCAATCCCGCGTTTACGTGATGTGGTGATACTCAAACCGCCTGTCCATGCCTTCGGAGGAATCAACGGCAGACCACACCGGTCGCGAGTCTTGATTGGATTCTCTTCCTTGTGGCTCGAGTGTATGCGCGGGTTCGACTCCCGCCGAAGGCGCTCCATGAATAACCTCGGGGGAGGGGATATCCGCAGATGACGGGATCCCTGGTCGGCACGGGGCTGGCCATGCCAGAACTTCCAGACACCAAGACTTCATACGAAGGAATGACCATGAGCAAGCGTCGCAACGAGCGGGTCCGCAACGGATACCGGCGACGCATGCTCAGGCAAAGAGTGCTGGCCGCATACGATGTGTGCGCGATCTGCGGCAAACCGGTCGACAAGACGTTGAAGACGCCACATCCAATGAGCGCCGAAGTGGATGAGCTGGTACCGGTCTCACGTGGTGGCAATCCGTACAGCTTCGCGAACTGCAGACTCACGCACCGCATCTGCAACAGGATGAAGAGCGACAAGACCGACGAACACGCACGAGCGCTGCTGGCCGGCGAACGGACCATCAAACCGAGCTCGCTGCCATTCAAAACGTTCGGCATCTGACGCAATACCAGGGCGGGGACCCCGGGTGTGCCACACTGCGGCAACCTCGGGTGCAGTGCCGATATTTCCCCATGCATTCAAATGGGTGAAACTGGGTAATGGGTGAAAGGTCAAAAGGTGATTTGCGAGATATGCGGCTCGGAATTCAGACCTTCCGGCCACGGTCGACGACAGCGGTACTGTTCCGAATCATGCAGGAACAAAGCGAAGTACCGGCGCAGGAAACAGCAAGACGAATCCGGTGTGGTAGAGCCTCGTGCCAAGAAGCCGCGGAAGCCGGCGGTGCCGAAAAGGAAGCCGGAATCCGACCTCGACCAGCGGAGCTTCGAACGGATGATGGATGGCAGCATGCTGGACATGCTGCGCGCAAACCGCGACCGGCTGCAGCAGGCCATGGACGACAAGTCCACTCCGGCGAACGCGCTGCCGGCGATCAGCCGACAGCTCATCGCTGTGTGCGACAGGATCGAATCACTGCAGGGCGGCGGCCTGACCGACCTGTTCGAAGACGAGGAAGACGAGGTGACGGAGGATGTCGGAGCGTCGATTGTCTGAAATCGCCAAGGTCCTTCGCCAGCCCGAGGGAATCGTCGGCAGCGAGTTCACTCGGATCGACAAGGCCGCGCGCAAGGCCGGCATCCGGTTCGACCTGTGGCAGAAGGGCTTCCTTTGGCTCCTGTTCGCACGGAACGCGGAGGGTAAGTACGCTTGCGGCTCCGACGGGGCAGTATTGTCCAGCTGCAGGCAGATCGGCAAGACGTTCACCGTGGGCACGGCTTTGTTCCTCAAGGCGATACTCACGCCGAACCTGAAGGCCATCTGGACCGCGCACCACACGCGCACCAGCGACGAGACGTTCGCGGACATGTGCGAGATGGAGCATAATCCGGTGCTCGGCAGGTACGTGGAACGCATCCGCAGGGCGAACGGCCAGCAGGAGATCACGTTCACGTCCGGCAGCCGCATCATGTTCGGAGCCCGAGAGAACGGTTTCGGCCGAGGCCTGCACAGCGTGGACGTCGCAGTGTTCGACGAAGCGCAGATCCTCACCGTCCGCGCGATGGACAACATGATCCCCGTACTGAACACGAGCCCTAACCCATTGGTCGTATACATGGGCAATCCGCCCAAGCCCGGCGACCAGTGCGAGGCGTTCACCGAGAAACGCATGCACGCCATGAACGGCGACGGGAGCCTGCTGTACGTGGAGCTCGCCGCCGACAAGGACGCGGACCCCGACGACCGCGAACAGTGGGCGAAAGCGAACCCGTCCTATCCTCGACGCACCAGCGAGCAGGCGATCCTGCGAATGCGCAACAACCTGTCCGAGGATTCGTTCCGCCGCGAGGCGCTCGGCATCTGGGACGAGACCGTCACCGCATACGCCATCGACCCCGGCCAGTGGAAGGCCGCATCCGTCGACGACGTGCCCGAAGGCGGCACGGTGAGCTTCGGCATCGACATGCCGCCGGACAGGAGCGTGCTGACCATCGGCGCCGCATTGCGGTACGAGGACGGGTCGGCCGTCATCCAGATGGCGAACATCAAGGACGCGCGGCAGGCGGGAACCATGTGGGCCGTGGACTGGCTCGCCGAACGCTGGCCGAAGACCGCCAGCGTGGTCATCGACGCGCAGTCCCCGGCAATGAGCCTGCTGCCCGACCTGAAGGCCGCGCACGTGAAGGTCACGGTCACGAACATGCAGGAGATGGGCCGCGCATGCGGACGGTTCCTCGACATGCTCAAGGCCGGAACGCTCAAGCATCCGCGAGACGAATACCAGCCGCAGCTGGCCGCCGCCGTCAAAGGCGCGACCACGCGCCCATTGGGGCAGTCCGGCGCGATCGCCTGGAACAAGCTCGGCTCGGATATCGACATAACGCCGCTCGTATCCACCACACTCGCCCTGTACGGCGCGTTCACCACGAAGCGGCACCCAGGAAGACGACAGGAGGTGATGGTCTGATGGTGTTCTACATGGCCGACGGCACCACAATCAGCACAGCGCCGAAATTCACCGGCAGCAGCTACCTCGACACAGCGAGCGGCAACGTCGGCACCATCCTCGGCGTCGACGACGAGGACATGCCCATCATCCACGAACTGCTGCGCGTCTGGCGCGAGAAATACCCGCGCAACCTGATCCGCGGCGCCTACTACGACTGCAAGGAACGGTTCAAGGACTTCGGCATCTCCATCCCCGACCAGATCAAGAACAAGGTCGAGGCGATGATCGGATGGCCCGAACTCGCCGTCCGATCGTTGAGCGACCTGAGCGACCTGGAAGGATTCAGCATCTCCGGCGACGACACGATGGGCATCAACGACCTGTTCGAGGACAACCAGCTGGACGTCACCGCATCCGAACTGATCGTATCCTCATACAAGCACTCATGCAGCTTCCTGACCATCGCCGCAGACCCGGAGGATCCGGAACGAATCAGCATGATCCCCCGTTCCGCCGACTGGTCCGCGGGAATCTGGGACAGGCGCAACCACCGCCTGGCCGCCGCGCTGACCATCACCGAGGACGACGAGTACGGACGGATCTGCTCGTTCAACGTATGGCTCCCCGGCAAGGTCTACGAATGCTCAGGGCGACCACTGCCATGGCGCGCGGAGAAAATCGAAACGAACTTCGACCAGCCGACGGTCGTCGCGCTCGCCTACGACAGGCAGATGGACCGCCCGTTCGGCCACAGCCGCATCAGCCGCTCGCTCATGAGCCTCGTGGACGCCGGATTCCGCACCATGGTCCGCATGGAGGCATCGGCCGAATTCTACTCCGTTCCCAAACTCTGGTTCATCGGAGCGAACAAGGACGCGTTCAGCAGCAACACGTGGAAGAGCCTCATCCAGGCGATCAACGCCATCAGCGCCGACGAGGACGGCAACCTTCCCCAACTGCAGCAGGTGCAGCAGGCGTCCATGGCACCCCATTCGGACATGCTCAAGACCATGGCCATGCTCGTCGCCTCGCAGACGCGCGTGCCGGTCGACTACCTGGGCATCACGTTGGACAATCCGACCAGCGCCGAGGCGATGGCATCAGCGGAACGGCGCCTGACCCGCATCGCCGACAAGCAGAACGTGGCCTTCGGACGCGAACTCAAACGTGCCATGGGCATCGCCGTGGCACTGCGCGAAGGCACGAACTCGATACCCGACTCCATGCGCGACGTACACCCGGTATGGGCCCCCACGAAGGAGATCTCCGACGCGGCGCGCGCCGACGCGTTCACGAAGATCGCGGACAAGATAACCGGCTACGCAGACTCCGACGTGGGATTGGAGCGGCTTGGCCTGAGCCGTGAGGAGATCACGCGTCTGCGCGCCGACCAGCGCAAGGCGGCCGCCTCGAAGATAATCGACCAGATTCGAGGTTCCCGCCAGCAGGCATCGCAGACGCAAAACGAAGATGCTTCCCAGCCCAGTGCCTCAACGAAACCGGTCTCGGGTGGGGCTGAAGGACAGGTTTGACGCGTTGGGCGTCGCGATCCGTGCTGGAGTGACGCCACAATCTGCGGCTTCACTGCTTGGATTAAAGAACATCGAATTCACGGGGATGACTCCGGTCAGTCTCAGGCAGCCGGAAGGAGATGCTGATGTACTTCGACAGTCTGAACCTGACGCCGCATCAGCGCAAGAAACTTGAACTCGACCTCAATGACCTGTACGAAGACTACGTCGACGCGCTCGACCGACTGCAGAAGCAGGCCGGAAACGACGTAAGCGGCATGGTCTGGGACGGGGATTCGCCCGAGGACGTGAAGGAGATGATGAAGAAATACTCCGACGCCGCAAGCCAGCTCTCGAACGACTATTACCAACATGTGCGTGACACATGGTCGCAATACTCCGGTTACGACATGCCCTACTACAATCCTCCTCTCCTCGAATCCGACCGCGTCGTATGGCAGATCGAAGGAGGATACGCGGACACCGACTTCAACGGACTCACGTACAAGCAGGTGAAGAACGGTCAATCAAAAGCCGGAAAGACCATCGACGACCTCTGGCCGACGTTCGGATCCGACGAGACGAAGGCATACCACTACGCCTCGGAGATCGTGCGTGTCGCGGCACGACTGACCATGCAGCGCACGGCGCTCACCGATCCGACCCAACCCAAGTACGCGCGAGTGCCCACAGGCCCGTACACGTGCGCGTTCTGCGTCATGTGCGCCAGCCGAGGGTTCGCCTACTGGAACGAGGACACAGCCGGGAAGTTCAAGCCGTTCCACAAGCATGATGATTGCCGTATCATCCCCAGTTGGGGAGCGGCTAAACTCAATCATTACGACCAGCGGTACTACATGAGCATGTACGAGGCCGCCAAGAACAAGGCGGCCGGCACGTCAGCCAATGAGATCTGCGCCGAGATGCGCCGCCTTTACCCGGACAAGCTCACGGATGGCGTATTCAAGGATTCCGATAAATTCACCAAGGACAACAGCCTCCGCTACGGCATATGGAGGGCGGCGCGCTCGCAGGCCATGAAGGCGCACACGGCATCGCACCCTCCTACGGATTTGATTCCGCCGAAAGACCCAGCCGAAGCTCCGCAGTGGCCTGATGACCTCCCTATCATGCGCGCCAAGGAATGGAACCACATCCTGTATGGTCTAGACAAAGGCGGCGCGCATCTACACGGATACGGATGGCAGCGAGAGCAATCATATGAGTTCCCTGAGTCATGGGGTCCTGAAGAGATCAAGGATGCCGGGATACAAGTCCTACGCACGCCGGGGAACATGGAGCATATCGAGAAATTGCTTGCCGACGGGCATCGTAGAGGATCAGTTAAAGGTACAATAGATGGCGTCGTGGTTCGTGTCAGTTTTTCGAAAGCCGGAAAATCAAAACCGCGCGTAACGTCAATCATGCCTGTCATTGGAGGTGAATGACCGTGTTCGTGTCCGGAAGTCCTGAATATGCACGTCATGTACGGCTTGCAGACATGATGATCGCGTTTCTGCGCGAGCAAGGCAAGGATTATGATGCCGATCTCGCCCAGCAGATGCTCGATGGCGACGGACCGGGGCTTTCGGTGGCGACGGCCGTGGACGCCATTGAGGACTTCAACCTCGAACCGCCGCAGGACATGATCGTCCTGTTCGGTCAGGTCCACGACGAAGACCCGACGTGCGATGAGGAATATGAACGTTTCCGTGAATATCTGCGGGAGCGTGAAAAGGAACGCGTCAAGCAGGAGGCATGATTCCTCCAATCGGTTCAAGCCACCCACATGGGTGGCTTTTCTTATGCCTGAAATCAAGGTGGATTGCCGGAGCAGACGAACGGACCCGACCGTAGATCGGGCGCTTCACAGCCGCGCAGGTGCGAATCCTGCATCCATCGCTCGGTCAGTCTTCCGACTGGCGGCGACCATGCGCCGTATCGCATGGGAGGACCATACAGCGCACCGTGGCGCGGTCGAACTCGAATCCACGGGAAACAGCAAGAAGGAGCACGACATGTTCAACAGATCCCGATTCCCGGCCCGTATCCGTCTCATCGACGGCGGTTCCGGCGACGGCGGTTCCGGCGAAGGCAACGAGTCCGAACCGAAATCGTTCACCCAGGAGCAGGTCGACCAGATCGTCGAGAGAAGACTGGCCAAGGAGCGCGGCAAGTACAAGGACTACGACGAGCTCAAATCCAAGGCCATGAGACTCGACGAGATGGAGAACGCTGGGAAGAGCGAGCTCGACAAGCTCAAGGAATCGAACGCCGCCCTGCGCAAGCAGATCGACGATGCCGCGGCCGAGAAGCAGCACGCCGAATGGGTGTCCGAAGTCGCCAAAGACAAGGACGTCCCGGCCGAACTGCTCCGCGGAAGCACCAAGGACGAGCTCGAAGCGCATGCGGAACTCCTGCACAAGGCGCTGAACCCGTCATCCAAACCCCCGCAGGTGAGGAACCAGACGGGCTCTCCGTCACATCAGAACAACAGCAAGGACGCCGAAGAGCTCTCGTACATCCACCAGCTCCTCGGCAGATAACCCAAACGACCGAAAGGACAAGCCATCATGGCGATGAAAACAGACCAGATCAAGCTCCCCGTGAGCGTGGCCACCGAAATCGTGAACAAGGCCAAGGACACCAGCACCATCGCGTCGCTGAGCCCCAGCACGCCGCAGATCTTCTCCGACGCCGACTACCTCGTGTTCAACGGCAAGAGCGAGGCCGAGGTCGTGGCCGAAGGCGCCGTCAAGAGCAGCTACGAGCAGACCGTGGATTCCGTCGTGGCGAAACGCTTCAAAGTGCAGACCACCACCCGAGTCACCAGCGAACTCCAGTGGGCCGACGAGGACAACCAGCTGCAGATCATCCGCAGCATCCAGGCAGACCAGGCTGCCGCGCTAGGCCGCGCACTCGACTACGTGATCTACCATGCGATCAACCCGAAGACCGGCACCGACCTTTCCGGATTCGAGCCGCTGAGTACATCCGCGGTGCAGGTGACCGCCACCGAAGACGAGATCGGCAACGTGGACGCCCTGGCCGACGCACTGAACGACTCCTACGACATCAACGGCGTGGCCCTGTCCAAGACATGGGCGTCACGCCTACGCAAGCTGCGCGTACCATCCACAGGCATGCGCTTCTATCCGGAGATCCCGCTGAACCTGCAGGCCGGAAGCCTGGACGGCATCACCGCCGCCACCAGCGGCACCGTCAATGGGCGACTGGCCAAGACCCCGACGAAGGTGCTCGCGTTCATGGGAGACTTCTCCCTGATCAAATGGGGCATGGTCCGCGACCTGACCAGCGAGATCATCGCCTACGGCGACCCTGACCAGACCGGCGTCGACCTGAAGGCGCACAACCAGATCGCATACCGCACCGAGGCGATGTACGCGTTCGCGGTCATCGACCCGCACGCGTTCGCGGTCCTCAAGACAGCGACGGAATGAGGCAAGCCATGAGTTTTCCGGTACAGACGCTCGTAGTGCAGGCGGCAGCCAAGAAGAATCACAAGATCGGACCATTGGACGCGCTGGTCAGCCTGGTCAATCCGGACGGATCCGCATTCACCGGCGGCGGTTCCTCCTACACTCTTCCAGCCGCCACGGCCGACGCTTTGGGCGGCGTGAAGCTGCAGGTGTTCGAAGAAACGATCGGCAATGCGAACGAGAACATCGCGGTCGCCGCGGCGGCCGCTCCGACGAAGGCGGAGTACGACTCGCTCGTCGCCTCGTACAATGCGCTTGCGAAGCAGTTCAACCAGCTGGTCAGCGGACTGTCCTCCAGCGGAGTCATCAAACTGCCCGACAAGAAGTGACCATGACAGCCGAACCCGACGTGTTCGCCACCTCCGACGATCTCGAACGGAGGTGGCGCAAGCTCACCGACGAGGAACGCGAGAAGGCCGACACGCATCTCATGGACGTGACCGACTACATCAAGGAACGCTCCCCGAACTGGCAGCGTCTCCAAGAAGAACGGCCACGCCTCCTGGTGAAGATCACATGCGACATCGTCCGCAGGATCATGCAGGCCGACCCGTACGGCATCCCCGGCGGCGTCACCCAGATGAACCAGACCACCGGTAGTTTCAGCGAACAATACAGTTTCGGAGCGCCAACCGGCGACCTGTGGCTGCGCGACGACGAGAAACGCATCCTCGGCATAAACGCCCAACACGCGTTCAGCGTCGACATGGCCACAGGTGAGGTGTCCTAATGGAATCCATCGAAGTGTGGCGCGGCCAACCCACGACCGACACGGATGGCAACCCCATCCAAGGAAAACCAGTCCGAATCGGCACATTCCAAGCGATGGTCGCACCGGTATCCACCACCGACCAGACCGAGGAAAACGCCAGCCCACAGACCATCGAATACACGATCCACATCCGCGGCAGCCAGCCATCCGGCATCCAGGCCTCTGACCTGATCAAAGTCAGAGGCCTACTCCTGCCCGTCAAAGGCGTTCCACAGGTGTGGGACAACCTCCACGGGCGCCACATCGGCGACGTGGTTACCGTGGGCGAGCGGAAAGGATAAGCATGGCCAAACGATGCAGATTCGTGTTCAACCGCAAGGCGTTCAGCCAGCAGGTATTGAAGAACGAAACCCTGCGGGTCCGCATGCGCGACGCCGCCAACGAGGCCGTCAACGACAGTCGGTGCATGGTGCGCGACCATAATGGCGCGAACCGCAATGGCGTGGCCATCCTCTGTCCCGCACCCGTGGAGAAGGCGCACGGCACGTTGGAGGACACGCTCGGAAGGATGCGCGTATGAGCATTCCCGTCACCCCGCGGCGCACGGAGCCTCTGCTCCTGCCCAGGCTGCGGGAGCTGTTCCCGGACATGACGTTCGACACCATCGAACGATCCGACCTCGAACCGCCTTTCACCGAAGCCACATTGGCCGACTCCATGCAAGGCATGAGCACTCCCATCTCCCAATACGTGCGACTGCGGTTGGGCGTGCGCTGCATGAAAGAGGATCATACGGGCGACTGGGACAAGGCAGCCCGCGTGTGGGCGGCAATCGCAAGGGAGATCATCAGGCTCGGCCATACGGCGCCGCTCATCGATGCTTCGCTGGAATCCGGACCGGTACGCATGACAGACGAGGACAAGAGACTGGTGTGCGCGTACGGCGTGCTTCTGCTCGAGGTATCCGTCGCCTGAACTGAAAACACAAGAAAAGACAAGCAAAGACGTGCCGCCACACGCAGAACGGAAAGGTCGAGACGAATGACTGACAACAACAAAGAAACGACCGACTATGGGTACGTGTCCAACGGCAATACCGCCGGCAACGTGCGCCTGATCAAGAACTACGCGCTGTTCCTGTTCCCCAAGGGCGACAGCACGTTCACGGCGCCGACCGGTGTGAAGTGGGCGCCGCCGTCCAACAAGAAACCGATCGGCTATTCCACCGAGGACGGCGCCGTCCTGCATCCGGAGCCGGGCGACAGCACCGACTACAAGGCGCACAACGGCGACATCGTCCTGTCCGACACGGATCCTGGCTACTGGACACTGCAGCTCGCCGCGATGGAGGGACGCAAGGACGTGGTGTCCGCCTACTTCGACGTGGACGTGGAATCCGACGGCGGTATCAGCATCAAGGGAGCCGGCCTGAAGAAGGAATGGATTCTCGTATTGGTCGCGCTCGACCAGCAGGACCGTCCCTTCCTCCTGTACGGCACCAACGCGAAGGTATCCGACCGTGACGACGTGAGCCTGAAGTCCAGCGAGCTGATGAGCTTCAGCATGACGTTCAAGATGCTCAAGGGCACTAACGGCGAACAGTTCCACGCGTGGGGCCTCGTCACCGAAGACGCCAAGTGACCCATTGATTCTTCCCGTGCGGCCGATGGCGGTCGACCGCACGGGACCATTACCCATAACCGCCGATAACCATGAAACGGAGACGGAATGAGCGACAACACCTACCATGTTGTGGACGTGGACCTTACCGACGCAGAGGAGCTCAAGCCCGACGTGCACCTCGAGGTCGCCGGAGTGAAACTCGACCTGCCGAACCTCAACAACGCGGAACTGCCAATCGAGCTCGTGCAGGCCATCCTCCTGGTCAAGAGCAGGCCGGCGCTCTCCGACGAGGAGACCAGCGCGTGCATGGCCGCGTTCCTCGCGTACTTCCAGGCGATGAAGCCGAACTTCTGGAACGTGCTACGCAAGACGGAACGTCCGATCGCCTACCTCATCGCCACAGTGAAGGCGTGGGCCGACGAATCCGGACTGGACCCAAAAGCGTTTACCTCGCCCACCTCTGGAACCACAGCCGCGCGGCGTTAGCCTACGACTGGATTCGAGCGTACGGGCAGATCTACAGGCCCGTACGCTTCCGGGGATGGATCGCGGGAGCCCGCCCGCGAACCGACTGGGGACTCGCATGGGCATTGACCCGCGAGATCCTCAAAGACCACACGAGCCACTCGTGGATGGCGTTGCAGAACGCCGTCTACGTGCCCGACGGAGCCGAACAGGCCGCATGGCTGACCGCTCCTGAGCAAAAGAAACGACCATGGCTCGACCACTGGCACGATCCCCTCCGCCAGCCGACACCGACGCACAACATCACCCGTCGGCAGCGCGAGGACAGGGAACGGCTCAAAGCCTACTTCCACATCAACGACGACCTATGATCCCGACCGCCATCGGAATCACGACACACGGCAAGGAACACGATGGCAGCACAGGACATCGGCGTCGCATACGTCCACGTCGAACCATCCGGCAAAGGATTCGGCAAAAGCATTGAAGGCGACATCGGAGACGCCGTCGACAGGGCATCCGTCAAAAGCAGCGGATCGCTCATCTCGAAAATCGGCGGCGCGTTCGGCAAAGTCGGCAAGATCGGCATCGGCGCGATCACCACCATCACCGGAGGCATCGCAGCCCTCGCGGCCAAAGGCGGCTTCACCCGCGCGCTCAACATCGAGAACGCCCAGGCCAAGCTCAAAGGCCTTGGACACGACAGCGCAAGCGTCACCGAAATCATGAACGACGCGCTCGCATCCGTCAAGGGCACCGCGTTCGGACTGGGCGACGCCGCGACCGTGGCGGCCAGCCTGTCGGCCTCTGGCGTCAAGGAGGGCGGACAGCTCACCAAGGTTCTCAAGACCGTCGCCGACACCGCGCAGATCAGCGGCAGGGGTCTGACCGACATCGGCACGATCTTCGGGTCGGTAGCCGCCCGAGGAAAACTCCAGGGCGACGACATGCTCCAGCTCATGTCGAGCGGCATCCCGGTCCTCCAGATGCTCGGCAAGCACCTGAACAAGACCAGCGCCGAAGTGTCCGACATGGTCTCGGACGGCAAGATCGACTTCCAGACCTTCGCCGACGCCATGCAGGAAGGATTGGGCGGTGCCGCACAGAGCGCCGGCACCACGTTCACCGGCGCGCTGGCGAACGTGAAGGCCGCGTTGAGCCGACTCGGCGAGACCGCAGCCACGCCCGTCCTCAACGGACTGCGCGGACTGTTCAACCAGGCCATTCCGCTCATCGACGCGTTCACCGCGGCGGTGTCCCCGACTTTGGAGAAGGTCGGCGCGGGATTGCAGAAAGGACTGGAACAGGCCATCCCCACGGTCACCGCCTTCTTCGACAAGCTCGGCAAAAGCCAGACCGTCCAACAGTTCGCCTCCTATCTCGCTTCCCTCAAGGATGATCTGAAGGAACTCGGCTCATCCCTGTCGGGAGCTGCCGGAGCCGTCTGGAACGTCATCTCCGAACCGCTCTCCGAACTCTACGATCAGGCGAAAGGACAATTGCCGGCGGCCGCGGACGGATTCAAAACACTCCTGCACGCCGTGTCAGGTCTTCTCGACTACGTGTCGGCGCATGCCGACGCCATCATTCCGCTGGCCAAGGGAATCACCGCGCTCATCCTCGCCAGCAAAGGCATCAGCGCGGTATCCGCCGGACTGAAAACAGTTTCCGGTGGACTGAAGGCCATTTCCGCGACTGCCTCCGGTGTAGAGAAGACCGCTACGGCCGCTTTCGACCTGATTGGCAAGATCTCCGACGCGGGAAGCGCGGCTGGAGGACTGAAGCAACTCGCCGGCTCGTTCAATATTGTCAAGGCAGCTCAATCGGCGTGGAGCGCGGTGACCAAGGCCGCCACCGCCGTGCAGCTGGCATTCAGCGCTGCCGTGGATGCGAATCCGATCGGCATGCTTGTCGTAGCCATCGGCGCGGTCGTGGCCGCGCTGACATGGTTCTTCACCCAAACCGAAACAGGCAAACAACTCTGGAACAACTTCGCCACATGGTTCATGGGAATCTGGAACCAGATCAGCACCGCATGCCAACCCGCACTGCAAGCCATCGGAACATTCATCACCCAGACCATGAGCCAAATCCAACAAATCTGGCAAACCGGATGGACACTCATCACCACCATCATCCAAAACGTCTGGAACACAATCGGCCCATACGTCACCACGGCACTCACCGCAATCACCAACGGCATCCAAACATTCATCACCATCATCACGCCACTCCTGCAAGCCGGAATGCAGATCATCCAAACCATCTTCCAAACCGCCGTCACAATCATCAGCACGGTCTGGAACGGACTCTGGAACACCATATCCACCGTCGTCCAAGGCGCATGGACCATCGTCACCACAATCATCAGCACCGCACTCGCCGTCATCCAAGGCATCATCCAACTGGCGCTCGCGGTCGTCAACGGGAACTGGAGCGCAGCGTGGTCGGCCATCCAGGGCATCGCGTCGGCAGTATGGAGCGGCATCCAAGGCGTCGTTTCCGCGGGAGTCGGCATGGTCAGCGGAGTGGTATCCGCCGCATGCTCGACAATCCGGAGCGTGTGGACCGCATTGTGGAATGGCGTCGGAAGCATCGTGTCGAGCGTCTGGGGCGGCATCGTCGGCACCGTAAGCAACATGGTTGGCCGTGTCGGGAGCGTCGTGAGCGGGATCGGCGGAACCGTCCGGAGCGCGGTGTCCGGCGCGGGAAGCTGGCTGGTGGATGCTGGCCGCAACATCATCCAGGGATTGATCAACGGCATCAAGAGCATGGTCGGCTCGTTGTATTCCAGCATCACCAAAGCCTTGTCCGGCTTGGTAGACAAGGCCAAGAACGCTTTGGGCATCCATTCCCCGTCACGCGTGTTCCGCGACGAGGTCGGCGTGATGGTCGGACGTGGCATGGCATTGGGCATCGACGATTCGGACGCCGTGGTCAGCCGTTCCATGGATTCGCTCGTCTCCTCGATGAGCCTCGACGGCGCGGACTGGTCGAAGACCGGCAGGCTGAACGTCACGGCCGGCGCCGGCGCCAATGCCGGTGACAGCGATCTGCGGGAACTCATCGCGGCCGTCGAATCGCTGCACGACGACCTCGGATCGATCATCGCCAGGTACACGCCGACGATAGGGGACCGCGACTTCGCAAGGAAGGTGAGAAGTGCAATCGCTTGAATACGCGTGCGCCGCCACAGGTGAGCGAATCGGCTTCGAAGGGCCTCTGTACGGCGAAACGCTCGCCGGACTGCGCGGCCGCGTCTGGGACTACAGCATCGGCGCACGCGGCCTGACCGGCGTCACCCGCAAGACACGCGAAACGAACGTCACGGTGAGGATCCATGATTCGCCGGCCACGCTCGACCTGCTGCGCCGCCTCGCCGACGCCGACATGGCCGCCGGCACGCCAGGCACCCTCGTGGCCGACGGCGAATGGGAGACCAGGGCGTGGATCCCGAAAAGCGAGCCGCAGACCATCACGCCCACGATGGTCGAGACGCAGCTGACCATCGTGCTTGCAGACGGCGTGTGGCGACGCGGGACCACCAAACACCACGACCCGCGGACCGACAAGGCCGCCGGCGACCTCGACTACCCGCACGACTACCCGCACGACTACGCCGGCATGAGCATCCTCGACACCGTGACCAACACGACCGGCATGCCGCAGCCGGTGAAGCTCACGATCTTCGGCCCGTGCGTCAACCCGTACATCATCATCGGCCCCAACCGGTACGAGGTAGACGCGACCATACCGGCCGGAAACCGCCTCGAGATTGACGCGGCCTCCGATAGCAGAACCGTCACGATGATCTCGGACACCGGCCTACGCACCAACCTCTTCGGCAAAGCCGTGCGAGGCGCCGGGCGAGGATCCGGAACCTACGTCTTCGAACCGCTGCCGCCAGGCACAAGCACGATCAGCTGGGCCGGCGGATTCAAATTCGACCTGACGGCAATCGAGGAGAGGAGCGAACCGCCATGGACCTGATCGTCACCGACACGAACGGCACGCCGTCCGCCGCGGTCGCCTCGTGGACGCTCGACCTGGCATACGGGTCGGGGGAGAACGACTTCGACCTCCGATGCCCGGCACGTCTGCAGCCCGGATGCCGGTGGTGGGTCGACGGGACAGGCTGGGGCGGCATCGTCGACGACGTGAAGACCAGCGTCACCGGCGGCGAAGGCGAGCTCACCTACCACGGTCGCGACTGGCACGGCCTGCTCGCCTCGAAGATCCTCGAACCCGACAAGGGCAAGGACTACCTGACCATGAGCGGCACGATCGGCACGCTCCTGCGCACCGTCATCTCCCGTATCGGACTGCAGGACATCATCACCGTCACGGAAGGCACGTCCAAAACCGCACGCTGGCAGTTCGACCGGTACTGCGACGCGTGGAGCGGCCTGTCCAAGATGCTGCGCGCATCAGGACTGCGGCTGCGCATCACCGCAGCGCAGAACGGCGTGACAGTCGACGCGCCGCCGATCACGGCCGCCGGCGACCTCATCGACTCCGACCTCATCGACTTCGACGCGACCCTCGCCTCGCATCCGATCAACCACCTGATCTGCCTCGGCAAGGGCGACCTTAAAGACAGGATCGTCGTCCACTGGTACGCCGACCAGAAAGGCACGCTCAGCCACACGCAGACCATCAAAGGCGCGGACGAGCGCACAAGCGTCTACGAGCTCAGCAACGCCGACGCCGCCGAACTCGAGACCAAAGGCAAGACAAAGCTCCAGGAGCTGCGAGATACAGGCAGCATCGACGTGGACGTGGAATCCGACGGCATCGACCTCGACGTGGGCGACACCGTGACCGGCCGCGACAACACCACCGGCATCAAGGTCACCGCCGAAATCACCAAAAAAATCATCAAAATCGAAGACGGCATCCCGACCGTAACCTACGAGGCGACCACCGCATCCACGGAATCGACCGGCGAGACCGGCGGTGGTGGATCAAACTCCGGAGACGGCCACGCCTACTACGCCGGCAGCGGCCTCACCCTCTCCAACTGGACGTTCAGCGCCGATGTGACCGCCGCCGACCTCGAAACGGTCCGCAAAACCGCCACCGAAGCCAACAAGGCCGCATCCGACGCCGCGGCCGAAATCGGAGGCGCCAGAGACCTCGCCAAACAGGCCGGCGTAAAAGCCGACACGGCCACCACCACGGCGCAGAACGCGTTGGCCGCGGCGCAGGCGCGAATCTTGGACATCACTGCATCGGCTCCAGTCACAGTGACCCGCACCGACGAGACGGCCGCCATCACTGTCGCACAGGCCACATCATCGGCGGACGGGCTCATGGCCGCCGAAGACAAGAAGAAGCTCGACGGCATCCAGTCCGGCGCGAACAAGTACACGCTGCCAGTGGCATCCACCGCCACCCTCGGCGGCGTCAAACCCGATGGCACGACCATCACCATCGGCCCGGACGGCACCATCACCGCACAATCCAGCGCGACAGCGGCATCCTTCCTCGCCGCTCACCCCATCGGCTCGCTCTACTGGTGCGTCGCCGGAGACCCCAACGGCCATGGCGGCACATGGAAGGAAATCCACACCATCATCGGCGGACACGTCTGGCAAAGACTCGCCTGAAAGGATCACCAATGGCAAAAACCACGAACATCACCAAATACGCGTGCGACCGCTGCCACGACAGCGCATACCTCACCGACGGAGATCCGCGCACGTCGAGCGACTGGCACCAGATCAAACACACCACCGCGGACGGAGTGACGCAGGAGGCGCTGGTATGCACCTCATGCCAGCAGGAATTCAAGAAACTCGCCGCCACGCAGGACGCGGCCTACACGGCATGGCTTACCGAGGGAAAGGACTGACATGACCACCACGCTCATCACAGGCAAGGGCGGCACACCGCACATCACCAGCGGCGACATGGGCGCCATGCAGGCCGGAATCATCGGCAACGGCAGCTACCTGCTGCAGGGCAGCGACGGCACTTTCCCTACGGTGACCATGCAGGATGCGAATCACGCGCTGATCCCCGTCCTCAACCTCGTGGTCGAAGGACGATACGCGCGAGTCACCGAGGCCGAGACCGCGACCATCGAAAGCGGCGTGAGCGGCCAGAACCGCAACGACCTCGTCTGCCTCAAATACACACGGAATGGTCAGAACATCGAGACCGCTGCCATCGCCGTGCTCAAAGGCACGCCAAACACCGGAACGGCCGCCGACCCGACCGTCCCATCGGGCAGCATCCACTCGGCCTCCGGCACGGCGTGGATCCCGATCGCCCGCATCCCGATCAGCGGGATCACGCCCGGCACGCCGGTCATGCTCATCAAACAGCTGCCTCCCATGTCGAAGCTGTGGGATTCCGTAACCCTGTACAACGCGAAGGGCTTCACGGTCATCCACACCGGCATAATGATGCTCGTCAGATATGCCGGCAATATCGGTAATGGCAGTTGGGATTCAGTGCAATGCGAATACGTGCTGCCCACCGAACTACGGCCGCCTATCGAGGTCAATGGAATGGTGTGCGTGTCGAACGGGCAGACGTCGAGAATACTCGCCGTCAAATCGGACGGAACCATCCGATGCGCGAACATGGGAGGCGCGGGCAGCAATGGGGTTTGCTTCGGCACGCTCTGCTATCCGATACCATGAGATAGCTTTCCGTAACCCAGATGCCCATCGTGAAGTTTGGCAGTGCGCGTAATTACACCAATGGTGACGGCGTGATTCAGATTCAGATCGATAATCCGACGGGCCGACGCCCGGACGCCGCCTTCGTGGAGATCACGCCGCAAATCGATGACTTTCCCGGACGCATCTACGACCTCATCGTGTTCCAATGGGATGTCGCATACATCAACGTCCGGGTGCGACGCACGGACACCAATGCGTGGGCCGGCAGCGGACAGGGACTCAACGTCTCCTGGATGTGCTTGTGGAGCCGGTAGCTTTCCGTAATCAAGATGGGTTCATGGCAGAAGTTCATGTTCAAGAAACTTCACCGGGCGCTACGTCGTGCCGGTCCCTGATGACGTTCAGGTGACCGTGTCCGCCGGCTAGGATGCGATGAAGTGGATGGTGCCGTTGAAGCTATCGGGGTTCTGCGCGCCGCCCACGTTGGTGTAATACATCACACCGGAGGGCTCCACGACGATTCGCCTCTGAGAGGCTCCGTCTCGTCCGTGCCACGGGCACACTGCATGCATGAGTGGCCTCCAGCCTTCGGGCAGCGTGCCGAAGTTTCCGGTTGCCCATGAGTCGGTGGACGCCGATTTCCAATCGAAGTAGAGCTCGATCATACGTCCGGCCCTGACGCCTGTTACCGTCCCGTATATTGACGTGATGACTGTGATCGGCCCCGTAAGGGTTACGGAAAGCTATTCAGCAGGTCAATATGAGTTTCTGCCATGCTTTCTGCATGTCCTTGAGGACGCTCAGATCAGGCTTGAGGTAATACCGTGCGGTGGTTTGGATGTCGGAATGCCCGAGCTGTCGCGCGACCACACTGATGTCGGTTCCGGCCTTGATCGCCAACGTGCCGAACGTGTGGCGCAGGTTGCGTGGAGGCACGCAGGGCAGTTTCATGCGCTTGCACCAACTGCGGTAGTGGTTCGCCACTTGGTTCGCGTTCAGACTGCCGACCAGTCGGCCGGTCTTCGTGCCGTGGCGTAGTTCCGCCAATCGTTTGACCGCGAACCGTGGCAATGCGACGGTTCGTCGGCTCAGATCGGTCTTCGGTTCGGTGACGGTCTCATGGCCCGCGACCCATTGCACCGACCTTTTTACGGTGACGGTGCCGCGCCGTAAGTCAAGATCAGTCCATTCGATGCCGACCGACTCGCAACGCCGTAATCCGGCACATACGGAGACAAGCAACCATGCCTCCAATGGATGCCCGTAGAAGCCTTTCAACAGTTTGCGTACTTCCGGCGCTGATAGCACTTGCGGCTCGTAATGTCGCAGATGGGGGAGGCGGATATCGCGTCTGGTCACGTCATTGTCCGTGACCCCCTGACGGTACGCGAGTCGCAGTATCGCGCGGAACACCGCGTATGCTTTGCGTGCCGCTCCCGGCTTGTCGAAGGAGTCCAACCATGATTCGATGCCCGCCACGTTGATCGCGTCCATGTCCACGTTCGACCAACGGTCTCGGATATGGGTGCGGTAAGCGCTCTCGTAGCCGACGCGCGTGCATTCACGCAACCGGCTGATGGTCGGCTTCCAAACGTTTTCCGAGAACATGCCGAACAGCATTGGTGTGTTTCCTTTCCTTTCATGGAAAACCCGCACGCATTGGCGTCGTGTCGCCGATGGTTCGCGTGTGGGTTTTTCCGCCTGTTTTTGAATATTGACTAGGAGGTTATGTTGACTCAGATTAATTTCAATTTCGGCGTGCTGGCCGCTTCCATCATCGGTCCGTTGCGTGAGCGGGTGAACGATAAGGACAATCGATGACGAGGATACGATTCCGGTTCCGCAGGCCGGACGCATCGCACGTGTCCGGCGTGCCGGTGGATGGCGTCATATCCTGCAATCCGACGATGCGGGTCGTGCAGGAGGATGAGAGTCTGCTCCTGCCGGTGCCTTTCGCGGTGCGGTTGCCGTCCGATGGCGGTGATCTGACTCTTGACCTCAAGCCGACCGGCGTGGACTGGTGCTGGCGCATCGAGGAGCGGATCAAGGGGTTGACGCATGTGCGTCGCGTGATCGTCCCGGACAGCACGCAGATTTTGGATTATGCGACTCTTTCCGAGGCTGCATGGCATGGCGCGTCTGACAATCACGGTGGCTTGGCGCATAGCATCCGGACCTATCCGCATGTCATCCGGCTTGGCGATGTGGTGGATGTGGACGGTTTGCGTCCACCTGACCATGTGTCCGCTGGAGATTCGGTCGTGGATGCAGAAGGGCATTTGTGGATCGTCAGCCGTTTCGATGGCGGGAAGGTGACTTTCGGCATTGATGGTGGTGTGAGCCTGCGCGGGCCGAAAGGGGAGCGTGGGCTGAGTTTCCGCAGTGGCATGGGCGTGCCGGATGCGACCACTCAGGGAATTGTGGGTGACACTTACGTTGACTTGACGACTGGTGCCGTGTACCGGTGTCAAGCCTGATTTTTCGTAAAAATATCAAATCTCATTAAGGAGGAATAACAGTATGGCATGGACTGCAACAGGCGGCAACCTTAAAGGGCCTAAGGGCGATCCGGGCACGAACGGTGCGAAGGGAGATGCGGGCACGAGCCTGCACGTCGCCAATATTGATATTTCAAGCAACAGTGATGTGGCAACGAGCTCTCTTTCGCCATCCGCGCCGATGACGGTCGGAGATCTGATCTCCGACAACAACGGAGATTTGTTCACGGTCACTTCCATCGTCAATGAGACGACCGTCCACGTGTCCAACGTCATCAGCGGCGTAAGCTTTAAGGGGCCGCAGGGTGAGCGAGGCGCGGACGGAGCGCCCGGCAAGGACGGTACCGGCGTCACCATTCTCGGCTCGGCCGATTCCCCCGAAGCGTTGAAAGCCGCACATTCGACCGGCAAGGCAGGCGACGCCTATCTTATCGGAGGCCACCTGTACGTGTGGGATATGGTCGGCGCGGGCTGGAAGGACGTCGGCACCATCCAGGGGCCGAAGGGCGATAAGGGCGACCCCGGCACTAATGGCAAGGACGGCAAGGACGGCAAGGACGGTCTCGGCTGGACCTACGGTCACGGCGTGCCGTCATCGACCGGCCAGCCGGTCGGCTCACTCTATCTTGACCTCGATACCGGCAACGTGTACGCCTTCAACGCCTAGGGGGTGGAACATGGCATGGTCCAATGTCGGGAATTTGAAAGGCCCGAAAGGCGATGGTGCAGGCGGGATGAGTCTGCCGGTCGGCACGATGATCTCCTGTCCTAACAGTTCGACCAACAATTTGAACGCTTTCGCGGCGGCGTTAGGTGACGATTGGATGATGGCCGGCACTGCAGTTTTGCAAGTCGATAAGCCGATTTTTGACACGAGCGGCAATATCCTGCCCAGTCCGCCAGATTATACTTCCCCGCGTCGGCTTGCCTTTTTCATCAAAGTCAAATGAGGTTTGGCGTGCTGCAGAATTTTCTAGCCGGTTTCGGTGGTGTGGGCGGCGCGTGCGCGGTAATCACGCTCTGTCTCAAAATCTGGCCGGGTGCGCTCGAATCGCTCGCGACCGGGCTGTATGCCCACGTCAATCCCGAGCGCTTGCCGTATAACAGCGTGCTTTCCCAGCATTTCGCCAAGACCAGACAGCTCGGCGAACGTACCGAGAAATTCGACGGACGTTTGGACGAGCTTTGCCGCGACACGATAAAAAACACGTTGATCTCATTGATTTACGGCGACCGTTCACACGACCACAGTGAGGCCGTCCGATACGAGCTGGCGAAGCTTGAGAAATTGGACGCGCACTGCTGGATAGTTGCTGCTGCCGAAAAATATTTGGAGGACATGAAATGAGAGGACTAGTCGCGTTGGGCGCGTATCTCATCCTGCTTGCGCTCATTCTTATCTTCAATTATTCGGCGCACAAGCGCTGAGCATTTTTCAACCATAAGGCCATTCGTGATCGGATGGCCTTTTTTCATGCCCAAAAACAGGGCGGAAGGAGGAAACGTCATGGACGAGACCGTCATGACACCGGAAATGACACCGCAGGGCGACAGTCTGCCGCCCGAGAACATTCAGGTCGTGTCCGAGGAGGATGCGGCCAAGGCCGTGGAAGGATTGGAGGACTGAGCATGGCGAGCGTCAGCACTTTGATCAACCGCATGCGCTACTGGTGCGCCGTGGCCAATATGGGCTACTCGCAGGCGGACCGCTGGAACTTCAACCCATCGGGAGGCAATTGCGACTGCTCCAGCCTGGTGATCCACTGCCTGCGCGAGGCGGGTTTTGACACCGGCAGCGCCACCTACACCGGCAATCTGAGCGACAATCTGACCAAGCGTGGCTGGACTCGCCTGCCCGCGAATGGCAATCCGCAGCCGGGCGACATCTTGTTGAACGACTTGCACCACGTGGCCGTCTACCTTGGCGGCGGCAAGCTCGCACAGGCAAGCATCTCGGAGCGCGGCACCGCGTATGGCAGGGCTGGCGATCAGACTGGCCGCGAAACAAACATCCGCGCATACTACAGCTATCCGTGGGATTGCTATCTGCGATACCAGCAAGCCTCCGCGAACAACAATCCGGGCAGGCTGGCGGTGGACGGTCTGGCCGGACGGGCGACCATCAGCCGCTGGCAGGAGATCATGGGCACGCCGGTCGACGGCGTGGTCAGCGGGCAGGTCATCCCAGACGGCCGCACCTACGGTCGTCCGAACCTCCTGAGCGTCACCTACGGCGGCCAAGGCAGTGCGCTGATCCGCGCGGTCCAGCGTGTGGTCGGCGCCGTGCCGGACGGTTTGTATGGGCCGGATTCGATCCGCCGCACGCAGATACGGCTGGGCGTGGATCCGGATTGCTGGTTCGGGTACGCTACCGCACGTGCGTTGCAGGAGCGCCTCAACCAAGGCAGATTCTAAGGCAGGAGACAGCATGACAGACAACACTATGACCACGGCCAGTGGCGATGATTACCGGCCGGTGTTCAATGCGACCGTCCGCACCGCGATCTACGTCATGACGCTCATAGCCAGCGTCATCGGCCTCGGATTCATGTGCTTCGGACACCCCGACATCGGCGGGTTCATCTCGACAGCCGCCGGCATCATCGCCGCCGGATTCGGCGTCGCCTATAATCCGGTCCGCATGAACTCGTGAACCGAACGTCGCGAGAAAACTGAGTTTCTGCCATAAATTGACGGAAACCGCCGTTTTCTCGTGACATTCCACTAATGAAACGCCCCGCACTCTCTATCACGAGAGTGCGGGGCGTTTTCTGCGTTATGTGGTCTTGCGCGGCCTGCCGCCGTGTCCGGGGCGCGCCGCGTTCCATTCGTCGATAGTCTGCTCGCTCCACCCGCGGATGCTGCCGACGAGCACATCCGGCTCCGGCAGCCGGTATCGCGCGAGGGCGCCTTTGGTGACGCCGAGCCGTCGGGCCACTTCGGTCAGACTGAGATACCGTTTCATGCGTCACGCCCGGTGATGATGGCGGTGGCGGCCAGCAGTCCGGATGACAGTCCGGCGAGACCCGCGGCGATCGGGTTGCCGCCGATGCCGGCGAGCAGGGAGATAATGCCGGCAACGGACGACAGCGTGCACCATGTCTTTGATTGCTTGCCCATGTTGGCCTTATGCGGTATGGTCGGGGCCGGGGCTCCGGATACTTAGGCTATTCGGAGCCCCTTGCCTTTATTCCCGCTTCCTCTTCTTCTTGTCCTTCCCGTGGTGTTCGACCATCTTGACGATGATGTTCACGGTGGTGGCGATGGAGAGGATGGCGGTGGTGATGTTCACCATGATTTCCGACCAATGCATTCGGTTTTCACCTCCTTTCAATATATATAATAACGCGGTATGTATAATAACGCAAAACGACACGCCGGTACATCGCACCCGCCATACTGGCGCATACCCTCAGTAAGGAAAACAAAAGAGTGCCCGATGTGTGCCCTTGCCGCGCACACAGCGCCGGAACCGTTGCGAACACTGGGTTTCAAAAAGGGACGTCGAATTCAAGTTCAACGTGTCCAAGTAACCGCCCACACTCCGCCAAAACGGCGCGATTCCAGCGATTCCATACCGCGGAACGTTGCAATCGCGCCGTTTTTGAATGCACGGAAACAGGCCGTTCTTGACACGTTCCGGGCGGTTGTCGCCATCGAATGAGTGCGTTTAGAGTGACTTTTCAGTGGCGCTCGTCGGCACAGTCGGACGCGACAGGTCCGGTACGTGGGACTTCTGACGGAAACGTCATAATGGCGGCAAACTCCCGGGACTTTTGGTGGGAATGGCGCCAATGGCGGTTATCTCCCGGGAGTTTGTGGGCGAGGACGGGGTTTCGTGCAGATGCGACAACGAAAACGTTGAAATACCAACGTGCTCGAAATCAGGCCCCTGGGAGTTTACGCGTCAAACTGCATATAACGAGAAAAGTCCCACGCTGGGCGGTGACGTCCGTTGACGATGACGTCCGTTAGCCATGATGACCTTCTCGATTAGTGGACAAGCATGTTCTGCGCGCGGGCCGCAGGGCATGACGGTGGCCAGTGCGACCCAGCTCATTACTGTGCTGCAGAAAGATCGGCTGACGCAATCGTCGATTGTCATCGCAGCTGGTCACCGAGGTCGGCGAACCCTCGACTGCGCCAACATACTGATGCTTTGCTACAGCCATGCCACACCTGTGATGACTACGATGACGGTTGCAGCCGGTTCCCTGTCTGCAGGCAAATTGTTGTGTCCCTCATTTCCAGGCACAACGCGCGGTTCGTGCATGACCTGCTGCGAAATCTGGGTTCATGCCGCCGCACAGTTGCGACGTTCACTAGAACCCGCCGTGGTTTCCTTTCCTTTTTGGTGAGGAGCAGGGCGGAGGAGGACGGGCGTCATTCTTGTTTTGGCGTTCCCGGTTGTTTTAAACCCCGCAGCGACGTATTTACTATTCATAGTTGGCCGACGAGCGCTCAACTCCGCCGTTGTGTGACTGTCTCGTGTTGCACGGCAGCCGGATACCGGACAATTGCGGGTGCTATCTGCCGGTATCTCCCCGTTGTGTGACTGGTGTGTTGCACGGCAGCCGGGTATCATGCGGGGAAGAACGTAGACCGCCTCCAGCCCGTGCCACATAGAATCTCCCACCCGCTTTGTCAACTTTGGCTTGTAGCGACGAAAACGGCTCCACCCGCGCGTCATCGGTGTGGATACCGTTATTGTAGAAAGGCATGAATGAATCCCCCGTCGTGACAACCCACCACGGGGGCGTGATTCAGCGTGCGTACTGCAGACGAACGGAGGCGACTATGGCGGTTTTCCCGCATCGAAGCGGGCAGGGCGATCATCCGCTCCGCCGCAATGCCAGGGTTCTTCTCGCGGCGTTGGCATGTATCGCGCTGATTTTCGGGTTCTTCTCCATCCAGCAGCATCGTGCGGATATGCGAGCGACAACCCGAGCTGCATTCAGGTCATCCACTACTCTCGTACACCGCAATGTTCCCGCCCCTGACGGTACTCATACACTGAACAAATCCGCAGTACCGGCGATTAACGCATCCCCTGGCACACATACCAATGCCCAGAACAAGGGCACGACCGTCGATTGGCGTGCCGCATCTGGCGGGGCGCAGCCGAAACTGTCCGAATACAAGAACTTGAGCATCACGGTCGATTTATCCGCCCAACGGGTGCACGTGTGCTCCAACGGCAAGACTATTTACACGATGATTGCCAGCACGGGGCTCAACGACAGCACTCCACACGGGGATTTCACCATCAACGGCCGGGGCGACCATTTCTACAACCCCTCTGATGGCTGGGGCGCGGACTATTGGGTGTCCTTCCGCAACAATGTCTTCCTGTTCCACACCGTGCCCACCAAACAGGATGCGGGGACGTATGTGGTCAGTGAGGCGGTGAAACTCGGGCATCCGGCATCGCACGGTTGCGTGCGTCTGACCTTGTCTGACGCGAAGTGGTTCTACGATCAGGTTCCTGACGGCACGCCCGTGCATATCAGCTGATGTGTCTGATGGGCGACGGGCGCCGTCTGATAACACCCCCGATAAACACCGTCTGATGGACGCGTGGTGAATTGTCGGTGTCATTTGTTCTCGCCCCGCGGATTCGCCGGCATGGTCCCGGGATGTTGCGATAGCGTAGTATCAGGAATCGGCCGCGTGGTCGCGGTCTGGACGCATTGGTCGGAAAGGAGCGCCTATGGGAATGCCGCTTGATCTGTACGTGATCCGGCACGGTGAATCCGAGGCGAATGTCATCATCAAGGCCGGGGAACAAGGCGATACATCGCTGTACACGCAGGATAACGTGACGGTGCCGGACCGGTCATGGCGTCTGACCGCGACCGGACGTCGCCAGGCTGATTGCATCGGCCGCTGGCTTGTCTCCCAGCAGCAGCTATTCGACCGCTATCTGGTCTCGCCGTACGTCCGCGCTCGCGAAACGGCCGCCACCATGGCCTTGCCCAAGGCGAAATGGGAGGAGACCCGGGTGCTGCGTGAGCGGTCGTGGGGTGAAATCAACACCATCACGCAGGATGAATTCAAAACCAATTACGAGCGCAACTGGTTGTTCAAACGCACTGACCCGCTGTATTGGCGGCCGCCGGCAGGCGAATCGATCGCCGATGTAGCCGAGGACCGCGTGCACAACCTGCTCACCTCGCTCAACCGCCGCTCCGAGTCGGAATCGGTGGTCGTGGTCACGCACGGCGATTTCATGCTGGCGATGATGCTCACGCTCGAGGACCTCTCCGACGAGGAGTTCATGCACCGCGCGGACAGCGACGATTGGAAAATCACGAACTGCACGTGCCTGCATTATTCCCGCCGTGACCCGCACACCGGCCGCACGACCGAACGGCTGCGCTGGGAACAGACCGCCCGTCCGGTGCTCGACGAGCAGACCGGCCGTTGGGAGGTCGAAGTGGAACCGTGGCGCGAGTTCCAGCGCCCGCTGCTGTCGAATGGCGATCTGGTTGATGTTGTGCATTCGGTTGACCCGCATCTGACGCAATACACCAAGTGACACCCGTATTGCCGCCCGATGCGTCCTGACTGCCGGCACCAAGACGACGAGAGCGCGACACGCCTAAAAATCCGCGGGTTTTTAGGTCTTGTTGTCTCTCGTGACATCGACATCGCTACCATTGTGCAAGGCGTCGGCGCGCCATGTGCGTCCGGCGAATTCCAAGAAGACAAAGGAGCAGTAGATGAGTAGCGGCTTGTTCACATGGAAACTGCATGGTGACGGCAAGACCTTGAAACCCGGGGAGGTGGTCGAACCCGACGAGCGCCTGTCTTGGCCGCGCACCGCAGGTATCGGCGCCCAGCATGTCATCGCGATGTTCGGCGCGACCTTCCTGGTCCCGATTCTCACCGGCTTCGACCCGTCGACGACCCTGTTCTTCACCGCCATGTCGACGGCGCTGTTCCTGCTCATCAACAAGAACAAGCTGCCAAGCTACCTCGGTAGCTCCTTCGGCTTCATCGCCCCGATTGCGGCGGTCGCCTCGGCCCACAAGGGCATCGCGGTCGCAAGCTTTGGCATCATGGTCACCGGTCTGCTGCTCGCCTTGGTGGGCGTGCTTGTCCATTTCGCCGGTGCCAAGTGGATTGACAAGATCATGCCTCCGGTGGTCAACGGCGCGATTGTGGCGATCATCGGCTTCAACCTCGCCCCGTCGGTGTGGACGAACTTCAAGAAGGCCCCGGACACGGCTGTGGTGACGCTGGTCGCCGTCCTGCTGATCGGCGTGTTGTTCCGCGGCTTGGTCGGGCGTCTGAACATCCTGCTGGGCGTACTGGTCGGCTATGCGTACGCGTGCGCCCGCGGCCAGGTCGATTTCAAGGCCGTGGAAGGCGCCGCCTGGGTCGGTTTGCCGCATTTCCATCTGCCGCAGGTCGATTTCTCGATTCTCGCGATGTTCATTCCAGTCGTGCTCGTGCTGGTCGCCGAGAACGTAGGCCACGTCAAGTCCGTTGCACAGATGACCGGCCGCGATTATGACAACCAGATTGGCACCGCGCTCATGGCCGACGGTATCGGCACCGCGATTGCCGGCTTCGGCGGCGGCTCCGGCACAACCACGTACGGCGAGAACATCGGCGTCATGGCTTCCACGAAGGTGTATTCGACAGCCGCCTACTGGTGTGCGGCGGCGTTCGCCTTGATTTTGAGCCTGTGCCCGAAGTTCGGTGCCGTGATCAACACCATTCCCGCCGGCGTGCTCGGCGGCGTGACCACCTTGCTGTATGGCATGATCGGCATGATCGGCGTGCGCATCTGGGTGGACAATCATGTCAACTTCGACAAGCCGGTCAATGTGATGACCGCCGCCGTCACGATGATTATCGGCATCGCCAACTTCACCTTCGCGGTCAGCGGCGTGCAGTTCAACGGCATCGCCATTGGCACGATCGTCGTGCTCGTCATGTACCACGGCCTCAAGGCCATCGGCAAGGCGACTGGGACGATTGCCAAGGACGATCCGGACGTGCTGTGATTGAATGACCATGACGCTGCTCGGCGGGTACATGAATTCGCCGGATGGCATCACATACTGTTTTGGGCCGCATCCCGTATTCCGGGGTGCGGCCCAAAACGTTGTATCGCCCGGTTTGCCCGGTACTCGAGTTTATGCGGTTCTTGCCTGCCGACCTACCTGACTGTTGACATTCACTTAGCAAGCAAATCGTCACCGCTTCTTCCCACGCTCGACCACGGGCTTGTCGCGATACTGGTCATCGGCCGTGAAACAGGTGCGATACACCATCACCATGATCAGGGTGTCAGCAAGCAAAGTGAGCGCGGCGATGGAGGCGAGAATCACGAACTGGTATTTCGCTGCGTTGAGCGGGTCGCCGCCTGCGATGACCTGGCCGGCCATCATGCCCGGGATGGTCACGATGCCGCTTGAGGCGAGCGACGCCGTGGTCGGCAGCAAGCCGAGGCGGATTGAGGAAATCACCGATGGCCGTGCGGCCTCCCAGCGGGTCGCGCCTAACGCCAGCAGCGTGTCGACCTCGTCCCGCCGTTCCTTCATGCTTTCATAAAAGCGGCTCAGCCCTACGGCCAGCGCGGAAACCGTATTGCCCAACAGCATGCCGGTCAGTGGCACCACCAGCTGTGGCGCATACCACGGGTGGGGGCGTACGACCAGCTCCGTGACCATCGAAATCATGAGCAGCATGGTGATGACCAAGGTCAGCAGCACCGGACCCGCAAGCCCCTTCGGCACGCCTTTGGCGCGTGACAGGGTGATTTGCACGGCCGCCACCAGCATGACGGCGACTAAGGCGAGTACCAGCCACGGGTTGCCGGATTCGATGACATAGCCCATGATGAAGCCCATCGCGCACAGTTGGACGAGCGCGCGGCATGCGGACCACAGAAGCGTTTTGCCGATGCCCAGATGCATGAGCCATGACAGCCCGGAGGCGACCATCACCATCGCGAGTGCGATGAGCAGACCCCAGATGTCGATGGGGTAGGAGGTGCCCGATGTCGTCTGCGTGGCTGTTTGTGCCAAGGTTTGGGCGACGTGGGGTGTGTTCGGGAGAGTTGCCCATGTCGAAGCCAGATTGAACGTGTTCATCGCAGTCCTCCTTCGTCGAGGGTGACGGTTCGGGTGGCGACCCCGTCCGGCGGGCGGTGCCGGATGCGGATCACCGCCATGCCGAGTTGTGCGGCGTCGCTGAGGATGGCGGCGACTTTTGCCGCGTTGTCATCGTCGAGCCCGGCATCGACCTCGTCGGCGAGCAGCAGTTTCGGATCTGTCAGCAGCGTGCGCGCGAGGCTCACGCGTGCCGCCTGTCCTCCTGACAGGTCGTGCGGCGCCCTGCCGAGATTGATATCTTCGCAGCCGATGGCGTCGAGGGTGGCGCGGATTTTGTCATCTGGCAGCATATCGACGCCGTTGTGCACCGCGCCCCAGATGCCGCTGCGACGCCGTTTGCCGCGGGTACGGGCATGGGCTTGGGGGTCGGCAGGGTGATTCGTGTCAGACGAGCTGTCATCCTGCTCGTTGCGGATTGCCAAGGTCCACGGCAAACGAATGACCTCGGCCACGTTGTCTCCGATCAGCACCGGTTTCTGCGGCAGATAGGCGACGCTACACCGCCACTGCTGCGGTGTGAATTCCGTCGATGGACGGCCATCGAGGAACATGGTGCCGCCGGCATGGGGATTGAGCCGTGCGAATGCGGTGAGCAGGCTGCTTTTCCCCGCGCCTGACGGGCCGACCAGATCGACGATCTCGCCGGCGTCGATGTCGAAGGACAGTCCTTGGAAAATGGTTTTCTCGCCGTCCTGCGAGGGGACGGTGCACGTCATGTCGCGTGCGCTGAACAGATGCGTACTCATGGCTACAGGCTATCGCGTCTGCAAGTCCAGTGTTGGGCAATCGGACGGTGTTTCGCCGCTTGCTGACATTGTCGATGTCGTCGATGCGGCCGAGAGACACGGTTGCCGTAGATATCGCCGTATCGATGATCAGCCTTATACCATATCGTCCTTCGTTTCAGCTGGGCGTTTCGCTGTTCCTTGCCGGTCGGTAGGCTGGGAATATGGCTTTGTTTGATGATTTCGGCATGATGTTCGGCTTCCCCGGCGATTCCGGGCGTAAGGACGACGACCCCGAGGTCGTTGACGTCCAGGTCGACGGGGATGCGCAGGGCGGTGGGAACGCCCAGGCGCCGCATGGGAATACGTCGATGCCCCGGCTTGGCCGCCGCGCGGCGAAACGGCCGAAAGTGCCCAGGCACAACGGTTCGACAATCGCCCTTGGCATCATCGCTGTCATCGTCGTGATCGTCGGATTGTTCTTCGGTTTGGACCGGTTCATCACGGATGTCATGTGGTTCGACCAACTCGGCTTCCAACGTGTGATCTGGACGCAGCTCGGTGTGAAAGTGGGCTTGTGGGCCGCCTATGCGCTGCTCATGGCATTGGTCAGCTTCATTGCCGCAGTGCTCGCCATCCGCACGCGTCCTAGCGGTGCTGACGGCTCCACGGTACGAATCAACGGCGATGTCATCGAAATCGGTAAAGGGGTGAGTACCCGTACCGCAACGCGTGTCGCAGTCGTGGTCTCCCTGATTGTGGGCATCATGTTCGGCTCGCAGTTCAACTCGAACTGGTCGCAGATTCTGCTCATGTTCAACGCGCAGCGCTTCGGCACCAAAGACCCGCAATTCGGCATCGACAACGGCTTCTACGTCTTCGTGCTCCCAGGCTTGAGACTTGTGATGTCCGCCGTCGCGATGCTGCTGCTCATGGGAATCATCTTTTCCGTGGTCACTCACGCGCTGGTCGGCGGCATCAGACTGACCATGCCGGTCAAAGGCCGCGGCCTGTTCGCCATCACCAAGCATGCGCGCCGGCAGATCAGTGTGTGGCTCATGCTCAACATGCTCGTGTGGGCCGTGAATCAGGTGTTTGGCGTGTTCTCCAGCCTTACCGCACAAGGTGACCGGATCACCGGCGCTACGTACACCACCGTCCATGCCACGATTCCCGTCACCTTCATCATGGCGGCGTTAACGGCCATACTCGGCGTAGTGCTGGGCATCTGGCTTATGCGTTCGCACCAGCTCGAGGGGCCTGCACCGGTCGGTGTACGTGCTCGGGCGGCGCTCAAGGCATGGCGTGTCCCGGTGATTGCAGTCGCTTCGACTTTGGTCATCTCTCTTGTGCTGACCGGTGTCTGGCCGGCGGTGATGCAGCGCTTCCGCGTCAACCCGAACGCGCAGGAGGCGGAATCCTCGTACATCCAGCGCAACATCAACGCCACCAAGCAGGCGTACGGGCTTGACAACATCAAAGTCGAGCAGTATGCCGCGACCACGGAAGGCAAATCCGGCGCACTGAGCTCCGACGCGGAAAGCACCGCGCAGATCCGTCTGCTGGACCCTCAAATCGTCTCACCGACCTTCAAGCAGCTGCAGCAGTCCAAGCAGTATTACACCTTCGCCGACACGCTGGCAGTGGACAAATACACCATTGACGGCACCAGCCAGGACACGGTGATCGCCGCCCGCGAGCTCAATCTTGACGGCAATGACAACCGCAACTGGGTCAACGACCATACGGTGTACACGCATGGTTACGGTGTGGTCGCGGCCTACGGCAACAAGGTCACGGCGGACGGCCAGCCGAAATTCTTCGAATCCGGCATCCCCACCCAGGGCAAGCTCACCGAGTCGGAGCATTACGAGCCGCGCATCTACTTCTCGCCGAACGCGCCCGAATACTCGATTGTCGGCGCGCCCGAAGGCACCACATCGTGGGAGTTCGACTATCCGACCGGTTCGAAGGGCGCGACCAACACCTTCGATGGCAATGGCGGTCCGCGTGTCGGCAACATCTTCACGCGCGTGCTGTATGCAATTCGTTTCGGCTCCGACCAGATTCTGTTCTCCGACCGTGTCAACTCCCAGTCGCAGATCCTGTACAACCGCAGCCCCAAGGAGCGTGTGGCCGCGGTGGCGCCGTACCTGACGTTGGACGGGCGCGTCTACCCGGCAGTCGTCGACGGGCGTGTCAAATGGATTGTGGACGGGTACACCACATCCGATGCCTACCCGTATTCGCAGATGACCGATCTGGGCGCGGCGACCCAGGATTCGACCACCCGCACTTCGCAGACCGTGCAGGGGCTGGGGTCGCAGAACGCCAACTACATCAGGAATTCTGTGAAGGCCACTGTTGACGCTTACGACGGCTCGGTCACCCTGTACGCGTGGGATCCGAACGACCCGGTGCTCAAGGCCTGGCAACAGATCTTCCCAGGCAACTACCATCAGATTTTTGAGATCTCCGGCGATTTGATGAGCCATCTGCGCTATCCGGAAAGCCTGTTCAAGGTCCAGCGCCAATTGCTGACCAAATACCATGTGGACAGCGCGAGCCAGTTCTTCTCCGGTGAGGATTTCTGGCAGTCGCCGGTCGACCCGACCGAATCACAGCAGGCTCAGAAGGAGGACGTGCTCCAGCCGCCCTACTATCTGACTTTGCAGACCGGAGGGTCCAAAGCGCCGGTGTTCTCATTGACATCTTCGTTCATCCCGGCGGGTTCCTCGACCTCCACACGTGAGATCCTCACCGGTTTCCTCTCCGTGGACTCCGACGCAGGAACTACCGCCGGCAAGATCGGGGCGAACTACGGCACCATCAGATTGCAGGAACTGCCCAAGGACTCGAACGTCCCCGGGCCCGGCCAGGCACAGAACAACTTCAACGCGGATGCCGATGTATCCAAGGAACTCAACCTGCTTGAATCCGGCTCTACCACCGTCAAACGCGGCAACCTGCTCACCTTGCCGCTCGGTGGCGGTCTCGTGTACGTCGAACCCGTGTACGTGCAGTCGAGCGGTTCGACGCAGTTCCCGTTGCTCAAGAAGGTGCTCGTCGCGTTCGGCGACCAGGTCGGATTCGCCGACACACTCGATCAGGCGCTCGACCAAGTGTTCGGAGGCAATTCAGGCGCGGATGCGGGCGATGTCGACAATCGCGCGGCGTCGGACGGCGGGGCAGCCGGCTCTGCGGGGTCGTCGGGATCGTCTGGCTCATCCGGGACAGACAGCGGGAAATCCGGCGGTAAGTCAGGAACGACAGGCCAGTCCTCATCAAGTGGTTCGCAGAGCGAGGCACTGAAGTCTGCGCTTGCCGATGCCGCGCAGGCGATGAAGGATTCTGACGCCGCGATGAAATCCGGCGACTGGGCTGCGTACGGTAAGGCGCAGCAGCAGTTGGAGGACGCCATCAACAAGGCCATCGAGGAGGAGAATAAGACCTCGGCCAGCAAGTAGTCGTCGCAAGCTGTGACGGCCGTCTCGGCCCCGCCGTGCGCATCAGTGCGGCGGGGCCGATGCATTCCGCCCGTCATTGTGTGAGGATTCGCTCACACAACGACCGGTTGGGCAGTCTGCCCCGATCGCGTGTTTGGCGATGAGAGAGAGTCTTTTGCGACGCAAATGAACCGTCAGCGTCGGCAAACGGCACGAGGTGTCCGTTGTCAGCGTCTACACAAGCTTCTACCGACCTTGACGGCGGTCTCAGCGTCGGCAGAAGCTTGTGTGGTTCGGGTTCGGCAGTGGGTGCATTCGCCGATGTCGCAGCGATACCCGGCGCGGTCACAGCTGGTCGGCGTCCGGGTCCTCATCCTCGTCCGCGGGGCCGAGCAGCACTCGCTCCGTCAAGGACACCGCGATGAGCAACACGCAGGTCAGCACGATGATCATGAATGTCGCCGAGAAAATGAGCGGCATGCGGAAGGAGTTGTACGCCGCCTGCAACCAGATGCCGAGCCCTCGTCGCGCCCCCAGGTATTCCGCCGTGGCGGCGGTTGCGAATGTGTAGGCGGCACTGATGCGGATGCCGCCGAAAATCTGTCGTGCCGCGACGCGCAGTTTCACATGCCACAGCGTCCACACCGGGGTGGCCCCGCAGGTCAGCGCGACATCGACGTAGTAGCGCGGCACGTCCCTGAGCCCGCGGATGGTCTGCACGGCGATGGGGAACAACCCGAATACGGCGACGATTACGATTTTCCCGCTCGTTTCGAAGCCGAACCAAATCAGGAACAGCGGGGCGATGGAAATCAGCGGCATGGTCTGTGCAGCGTACAGCAGCGGAAACAGCGCAGCATCCAAGGTTTTCGAAGCGTAACAGCCGACCCCCACCATAATGCCCGCCGCCACGGCGAACAGGAAACCGATCGCGCCCTCCTCAAGGGTCGTCAAGGTTGCCGGCCACAAGGTCGGCCATGTTTCCACCGTCGCATCCACGATTTGTGTGGGGGAGGGCATGACGGTCTGCGGTACATGCGCGGCCTCGACCCATACCTGCCATATCACGAGAATCGCCAGCACCGCCGCGAACGTGGGCAGCCATCGCAGGTATCGGCGGGAGTGATGGGATTGATGTGATGGACGAGCCATAATCACCTTGCTTTCCGCGTCAGGGACGCACACGCCGCCGGGGAACGCAGTAAGGTGAGGAGCCCGCGTGCCGGACGGCCGGAAGAATCGTTGCTGATTCCATTATCACGAACCCGCAGACCGCAGACGAATTCGCCGGGTTTGTCGCCGTTGCGGCCCGAGGGGTGGCACAATGGAACGTATCTTGGCGGGATGGGAGAGCAGAATGCCGCAGCATAGGGCAGATGGCAGCACATACACGCGGGCCGGTAGTCCCCAGCGAGGCAGGCGGATTGTCGTGTCCATCATTGTGATGCTCGTCGTCGTGGCATTGGTCGCAGGGGCGTGTCTGTGGGTGAGATACGCGCGCAGGGGGCAAGCCGGCGGCATCGGCGCCACCCCAGCCGTGAACCAGCCTTCTTCCTCGCCGACATTCACCAGCAGCGTGGACGCAAACGGCAATGGCGTGGACGATTACACGGATATCGTCCACGGTGCCCGCAAAGACGCTGAGGCGATGCCGACCTACGATACGGGCTACTATCAGGGCGGGTATCCGCCGTCCGACCGTGGCGCCTGCACCGATGTCGTCTGGCGGGCATTCGCCAACGCCGGGTACGACCTCAAAGCCATGGTCGACGCCGACATCACTGCCCGGCCGCAGGCTTACTCGCGTGTGATTTCCAAACCAGATCCGAATATCGATTTCCGTCGTACCGGCGTGCTTGACGTCTTTTTCAGCACCTATGGCGTGACGCTCGGCACGGATATTCGCGGCGATGACTGGGAACAAGGTGACATCGTTGTCTTCGAACATACCCGGCACATCGGCGTCGTCTCTGACTTGCGCGACAAGCAAGGTATGCCGCTGATCATTCACAACATGGGACAGAAACAGCGGGAGAACGATTATCTCGCGTTCCGCACGCATATGGCGGTCACTGGGCATTACCGGTTCGATGCCTCGCGCGTCCCACAATCGGTGATCAAAACCTGGTCCGGGCCGTCGCCGCGGTGAACCGTTCCTGACGGCGATGGCTGGAAGAAAGCGACCGCAATATTGCCGAGAATGATGATTGCGTAGCAAGCGGAGCCAACACACCTACCGCCGCCACCGCCGTCTGCCGCGTCCGGTCCGCAACAGGCAACCGCCCGCTCACAAGGATGACCACGGCTGAAGATATCCTTGACATCGCTTGCGTGCCCATGTGTGGCAAACCATCCGGCCGTGGTCAACGCGCATGACATCATGACGGCCGGGCGGGGACATGGGGTAGGCGGGGCCGGCCCTCACGTTCGTTCTCTGCCGAATCCGCCCGAATCCAGAGAACGGAACACGTCATGATTCAGGACATCATATGAGCCATCTGCCACAGGCTGCCCATGCACGGCAGCGCACCACAACATCCATCATCAGCCGCATCCGTGCAGGATTCGCCGCCACGCTTGCCATCGCCGTAATCGCGTCCCTCGGCGCGTGTGGCACCGCCGGAACATCCGCGAACGGACTGACCAAAACCACCTTCATGCTCTCGTGGGCGCCCGACACCAACCATATCGGCGTGTATGTGGCCAAACACAACGGGTATTTCAAACGAGCCGGTCTAGACGTCGATATCGTCGCCGTCGCCCAGGCGGGCGCCGAACAGTCGGTCAACAACGGTGTCGCGGATTTCGCCTTGTCCAATCTCACCAATGTCTCCACCTACAGCCTCAAAGGCGCCACGCTCAAGCAGGTGCTGCAAGTGCAGCGCAAGCCGAGCGCCATCTGGTGTTCTCTGGCTTCGAACACGTCCATCACCCGCCCGCGGGATTTCGACGGGAAAACCTTCGCCACCTTCGGCTCGAACGAATCCGACGCGGTCATCAAGCAGATGATTAAAACCGATGGCGGCAAAGGGCAATTCGACAAGGTGACGGTCGGCACGTCCACATTCCAGACCCTGTCCAGCGGCAAAGCGGATTTCGGCGGGTTCTACGCGACCTGGGAAGGCGTTCAGGCCGATATGTACGGCCCGAAGCTCAACTGCTTCACCGAGCCTGACTATGGGGTGCCTGGCAATGCGGACTCCATCGGCATCATCACCAATAGCAAGACCATCAAGAACAATCCGAAACTGGTCAAAGCCTTCACCCAGGCCGCGCAGCAAGGCTACGAATACGCGTACGCGCATCCCGACAAGGCGGCGCAGATCCTCGTGGATGAAGCCCCGGAAGCCAATCTCAAACTCGCCTTTGTCAAACGCAGTATGCATGTCATCGTGGACGGCCAGTATTGGGGCAACCCGAAGGACATCGCCTCAGGCAAACTCGTCTTCGGCACCAACGACACCGTCTCCACGCAGCAGTATTTTGACTTCCTTGCGAACGCCGGCGCCTACACGGACGCCTCCGGCAAGGTGGTACACACCGCTCCGAAGGCCAAGAATCTCGTCACCGACCGTTTCCTCGCTCAATAATCACGCCCCTGACGGCGCGTGTTGGCCGGATTGACCTATCCGTCGGTTGGAATTTGTTCAGCGCACGATATCATGGGGACTGACGCCATGTGATTCGTGCGGGCAGGATGCCCGCCGAACAGTCGAGGGAGAAAAGATCATGGATCCGCAGAACCAGACGGGTGACACTGGTGACGCCGCTGAGGCAGGGGCTGCCGGCGATTCGCAGGACATCACCGCGCCCATCATCTTGGACGCCGACACCGGCACCGATGACGCGCTCGCCATCGGCCTGCTGATGGCGTATGCGCCTGAGCGGCTGGTATCGGTCGTCGCCACGTACGGCAATGTCATCCAGTCGGTGGCTCAGCAGAACGCGCGTGACGTGCTCAACCTCCTTGGCGGTTCGAAGATTCCGGTGCTGGACGGGTGTCGTTGCCCTTCATGGGCGGAAGGATTCGCCGCGGACAAGGCCTGCGCCCATTTCCATGGAGACAACGGCATCGCCGACTTGAATATCGACGATTACGCGCGCATGGAGACCACGGCAGGCGGCACCGCGTCCGTGCTGTACAACGGCGCGGTCTACGACTTCTCCTCGAACAACATCGATTTCACCGCCGCCGGGACCGTCTCCGCCGGTATGTTCGGCGACGATCAGAAGGAAGCGAAGAAGAAGCAGCAGCAGGCATCATGGCAGGACGAGGCGCTGTCAGTACAATCCGCCCAGCCTGACGTGCGGGCGAAACTGTCATCCCCGATTATTTCGATTGGCGGATATCTGCCCAAGCAACCCGTCGACACCTCGGGGCCGCAGCGTGGACGGAACACGCTTGGCACACTTGCCGACGAATATGGCAAGGTCGAGATGGAGGTCATGCCGGGCGACACTGCGGGCGTCAAAGCGATTATCGACGGCGTGCATCAGTGGGGCAAGAACCTGACCGTGATTTCAACCGGCCCGCTGACCGACATCGCTGCTGCCATCACCCTCGCTCCCGATATCGCGCCCCAATTGCGGCTCGTGATGATGGGCGGGGCCCTGACCCAGCAGGGAAATTGCTTCGATATGGTCAGCGAAACCAATATCATGCAGGACCCCGAGTCCGCCGATCTGGTATTGCGCTCCCAGGCGGATGTGACGATGATCGGTCTGGATGTCACCCATCGGTGCCTGCTGCCGTCGGAGCTGACTGAGCCGTGGTCTCAGATCGATGACGGGGTCGGCAGGTTCTTCACCGATCTCGCCTCCTTCATGATCAAAGCGAACGAGGAAGCCGACCCAGCATTCTCCGTCGGCGCGCCTATGCATGACCCACTCGCTGTAGCGGCCGCGCTTGATCCGACGCTTGTACAGACTTTCGACATCGCGCTGCGGGTGGATTTGGCGACCGGTGACCGCCATGGTGTGCGCGGCCGTACCATCGGCGATATGACGCGTCTCAACGATCCGACGGCGTCGTGCACGCATGTGGCGATCGCCGTGGATTCCATGAGGTTCCTCAACATGTTCACCGGCGGCATTTCCGCGTTGTCCCAGCGTTTGGCGAAGTAACGGCGCTCAGTCGCGAATTGCAAGTCGCATGTCGTGCGGGTTGCGGGTCGCGTAGCGGTGCGTTGTCGGCAGCCCTGCGTCTCGGCGGTCATGCCGTCAAACAACCTTGCTGCCAAGTCGTTATGCCGTTATGCGGTCATGCCGTCATGATGGAATATCGTCGAACCGAATCCGGCGTCGGCGTCGGATACGACGGTATACGGGCATCAGGGAGGCAATGTGAACGGCGAACGGTCCGCTGAACATCAACCGGTCACCATCCGCGACGCGCGGGAGAGCGACCTTCAGGCGATTACCGATATCTACAATCAAGCGGTGGTCGCCGGCGGTTCGACCGCCGATCTGGTGCCACGCACCCTCGAGCAGCGCAGGCAGTGGGTGGATTCGCACCAGCCGCGTGACCGCTACCCGGTGGTCGTGCTTGAAGATGCATCCGGGCGTGTCGTGGCCTTCGGGTCGCTGTCGAAATTCCATCCGCGCGAAGCGTACGACGGCGTGGTGGAACTCAGCTATTATGTCGATGAGCGGGCCCGCCACCGCGGGTACGGGACGGCTGTGGTCGCATGGCTGCTCGACGCGGCGCGTACGCGCGGTTACCGCATCGCGACCGCCCTGATTTTCGCGTCGAATGCGGGCTCAATCGCGCTGATGAACCATTTCGGGTTCGAACGGTACGGTTTTCTGCCCCGCGCATGTTTCGACGGCACGCGGTATCTTGATATGTCCTACTGGTGGTTGCCGCTGGACAACGACTGAAATACCAGGCGTCACGTATGTTCGGCCGTCGCGGATCGCAGGCTGGTGCCGTGCAGGCGGAGTCAGCCGTGGCGGGTAGGATTGGCCATTCTGGTAGCGAATGATTGCATGATGAGCCGCGCCCGGTATGCGGCGGGCGGCGACGATGAGGGAGAGGAACGGCATGGCGTCTGATTTCTGGCTGGTGGTAGGTTTGGGCAACCCGGGCAAGCAATACGAGGGCACCCGGCACAATATGGGATTCATGACGGCGGATGTCCTGGCCGAACGCTGGTCGGTGAACTTCAGTGACCATAAGGGCATTGCGATGCTCGGCAAGGGCGTAATGAACCTGCAAGGCAAGTCGATCAAGTTCTTCCTCGCCAAGCCGCTCACATACATGAACGAATCGGGTACTGCGGTGGCATCCATCAGCTCCTACTATCAGATCCCGCCCGAGCATGTCGTGGTCATCCACGACGATATGGACCTTGAATTCGGCCGTATCAAAGTCAAGGCAGGTGGTTCCGCCGGCGGACACAACGGTATCAAGTCCATCGACCGTTCGCTCGGTACCAATGCGTACGCGCGTGTGCGGCTTGGAGTGGGGCATGCTCGTCGCGGCCCGAATGCGCATGACAACACCGTCAACTGGGTGTTGGGCGGATTCGGCCCGGACCAGCGCAAGCAGCTGCCTGAATTCCTCGCCGATGGTGCCGATGCCGCGGAAACCATTATCTTCTCTGGGCTGAGCCGCGCGCAGGAGCAGTTCAATGGCCGGTGAGCAACATACGCCCGCGACACCGTCCGCTTCCGCCGCTGCTCCCGCAACGCCCGCGGTTCCGCCTGTTGCGCCGACCGCCGGAGCACTTTCCGGACTGCTCGACCAGCTCGATCACGACCGGTCCTTCCATGATTTGTCGCACGGACTGGTTGACGTGCCTGCGAATGAGGGCAGCGAGCCGATGCTCAATGTGGAAGCCGTGCCCGGCATTCGTCCGGCTCTCGCAGCGGCGACCGCACAGCGCGTCCCGGTCGTTGTCATCGTGCCTTCGGGACGGGAATCGCAGGAAGCCGTTGAGGTGATTCGCAGCTGGTATGACGGCGATCCGCAGGATATCGCGGAACTTGAGGCCTGGGAGACGCTGCCGCATGAACGGCTCTCCCCACGTGCGGACACGGTCGCGTCCCGCATGGCGGTATTCCGCCGTTTGACGCATCCGGAACCCGGGAACTCCCTGTTTGGACCGATCAAGGTGCTGGTCATGCCGGTGCGTTCGCTCATCCAGCCGGTCGTCGCCGGGTTGGGCGATGTCGAACCGCTGGTTTTTACGGCGGGGGAGGAGCTTCCGCTCGACCAAGCCGCGGCCCGTCTTGTCGAGAACGCCTACACCCGCGTCGATCTGGTCATGGACCGCGGACAGTTCGCGGTGCGCGGCGGTATCCTCGACGTGTTCCCGCCGACCATCGCTCATCCGGTCCGCATCGAATTCTTCGGCGATGAAATCGACACCATCAAGGAGTTCCATGCCTCCGACCAGCGCACTTACGGCGATGGCCTACACACCGTCTGGGCGACGCCATGCCGTGAACTGCAACTGACGCAAGCGGTGCGTGACCGCGCGAAATCGCTCATCGGGCAGATTCCCAACGCCGAGGACATGCTCGCCTCCATCGCGGACGGCATCCCCGTGGAAGGCATGGAATCCCTGATGCCTGCGCTGATCGACAACATGGAGCCGGTGCAGCGCATGCTGCCCCAAGGTGCGGTCATCATGCTTTCCGACCCGGAACGGTTGCGCCGGGCGGCGGACGACCTGACGAAAACAGCCAACGAATTCCTCGCCGCCAGCTGGCATGTCGCCGCCAGCGGCCATGGGGCAGGCGCGCCGATCAGCTTCGACCAGGCAAGTTTCCTTGACTACGAGGAGACCGTCAGCTCGCTCGCCTATTCGCGCGATGGGGTGTGGAAACTCGCTGATTTCGGCGTGGACCCAGGCCTGCCGGGCAATGTGCGCATCGGCGCAAGCTCCCCGCAGGAATACCGGGGTGACGAGTCAAAAGCCGCCACCGGTATTGAAGGGCTGATTGACGCCGGATTCGTCGTGACCATCACCGCCGGAGCCCAAGGAACGCTCGCTAGACTCAAACGAGCCGTCAACGAGACCGGCATCACGCGCTTTGACGTATTGCGTTCGCGAGCCGTCGACGGGTTCGTGGATCGGGACGCGCGAATCGCCTTGCTCACCGAACGCGACCTGACCGGCCGTTCCAGCGCCGTCGGGCAAACCAAGACACCGAAGCGTCGGCGCAAGACCATCGACCTGATGGAGCTCAAACCCGGCGATTACGTGGTTCATGAGCAGCATGGCATCGGGCGATACACCGGCATGCAGCAGCGCCAAATCGGCCCTGCCGGCGCGAAAACGACGAGGGAATACCTGGTCGTCGAATACGCGCCCAGTAAACGCAACGCCCCCGCCGACAAACTGTACATTCCCACCGACCAGCTTGACCAGGTCAGCAAATACATCGGTTCGGACGCCCCCAAACTCAACAAACTCGGCGGCTCCGACTGGGCGCAGACCAAGGCGAAAGCCCGCAAGCATGTGCACGAGATCGCCCAGGACCTCGTACGCCTGTATTCGGCCCGCCAACGCACCAAAGGCTTTGCGTTCAGCCCGGACACCCCGTGGCAGAAGGAACTCGAGGACGCCTTCCCATATCAGGAGACACCTGACCAGCTGACCACCATCGACGAGGTCAAGGCCGATATGGAGAAACCGGTGCCGATGGACCGCCTGATCTGTGGCGATGTCGGCTTCGGCAAGACTGAGATTGCGGTGCGAGCCGCCTTCAAAGCCATACAAGACGGCAAGCAGGTGGCGGTCCTCGTACCGACCACGCTGCTCGTGCAACAGCATTACGAGACGTTCACGGAACGTTACTCGGGCTTCCCGGTGGATGTCGCCGCGATGAGCCGCTTCCAAAGCCCCAAGGAAATCAAGCAGACCATCAAAGGTCTGGAAGACGGGTCGGTCGATGTCGTCATCGGCACGCATAAGCTGCTCAACCCGAAAATCAAGTTCAAGGATCTCGGGTTGCTGATCATCGACGAGGAGCAGCGGTTCGGCGTCGAGCATAAGGAAACGCTCAAAGCGCTACGCACAAACGTCGACGTCCTGTCCCTGTCGGCGACGCCGATTCCACGCACCCTGGAAATGGCGGTGACCGGCATCCGCGAGATGTCCACGCTCGCCACCCCGCCCGAGGACCGTCTGCCCGTGCTCACGTATGTCGGCCCATACGAGGACGCACAGGTCACGGCGGCCATCAGGCGCGAGCTGTTGCGCGGCGGCCAGGTGTTCTACGTGCACAACCGCGTTGACTCCATCAGTGCCACGGCAGACAAGATCCACCAACTGGTGCCCGAGGCGAAGATCGGCGTCGCGCACGGCAAGATGGGAGAGAAGCAACTCGACGCGATCATCCGCGATTTCTGGCATCGCGATATCGATGTGCTCGTATGCACGACAATCATCGAGACCGGGCTGGATATATCGAACGCGAACACGCTGATTGTCGACCATGCCGATCGTTTCGGATTAAGCCAGCTGCATCAGCTGCGTGGCCGTGTCGGTCGAGGCCGGGAACGCGCGTACGCGTACTTCCTGTACGACCCGTCCAAGCCGATGACCCAGCAGTCGCACGACCGTCTCGCGACCATCGCGCAGAACACGTCGCTTGGGTCGGGCTTCGATGTGGCGATGAAGGATCTCGAGCTGCGCGGCACCGGCAATCTGCTGGGCGACGAGCAGAGCGGGCATATCGAGGGCGTCGGTTTCGACCTGTACGTGCGCATGGTTTCGCAGGCGGTAGAAGAGTACAAGGAGCCTGAGCGCAAGGAATCGGTAGCCGTCAGCATCGATTTGCCGATCGAGGCGTCGATTCCGGTGGATTACATCGATTCCGACAAGCTGCGGCTTGAGGCGTATCGCAAGCTTGCCTCAGCGAGGAGCGAACAGGATCTCGACGATGTGCGCGACGAGCTGACCGACCGCTACGGCAAGCCTCCAGTAGAGCTGGATTCGCTGTTCGCCGTGGCCAGACTGCGGAACAAAGCGCGAGATCTTGGTATCACCGAAATCATCGCCCAGGGGCGGAACGTGCGTATTCGTGGGATTGAGCCGGCAGAATCCCTGATGATGCGATTGCAGCGCATCTACCCGGGAGCCCAGTACCGGCCACTCACGCGCACGCTGACGATTCCGGCGCCGTTCGCCGGCTCGCTTGGCTCGGGCCCCATGCCCGGCGACCAAGTGATTGCCTGGACCAACCAGCTGCTCGACGACCTGCAATGGAAGCCCCGGACGGCCGGCAAGTGATTGACCGGGCGAGTCCGGTGCGATTGGTTGAGCCTGTGGTGTGACTGGGCGGTCGCATCGCATCGCGGATAGCGGATGGTCATAGGAGTCGGCCGTCACAGAACACCGCCGCTGTCGAAGCGTCGCGCGAAGCTGGAAGCGCCATGAAACACAACACGAAGAGCACCACGCCATCCGTGAACGAATGGCGCAACGTCATCCCTGCGCTTACCCCGTGGGGCAAGAACCGCGTCAAACCAGAGGAAACCGTCAAGCATGCGCTGATCATGCCGGGCATCGGCTATACCGTCGATCGCCCGCTGCTGTACTGGGCGTCGCAGGCGCTCGCCGCCGAGGGCTGGTACGTTGACCGGCTTGCGCTCACTCTGACCGAAGACGTCGAATTCCCCGAAATGATCTCCTGCATGGAACGCGTCATCGACGTGTGGAAGGCGAAATCCGTCGCCCGGGCGACCATCGCCGCGCAACATGCGTCAGACAATCGCGACACAGATGATGCACAGGACTCTGCTGCTGACGCCGGTTTCAATGCTTCCGCCGATTCCAGCGTTTCCTCCCTCACCCCGGACTCCGCTCCGAAGCTGCTGGTGGTCACGAAATCCTTGTCCACGTTGTCCTTCCCGCATGCGGCAAAGGAAGGCCTGCATGTCGCGCTGTTGACCCCGGTGCTCAATCCGCCGCCCTTCGACATGCACAAGTCGGTGATTCCTGCGCCGCTGCCGGGTGCGGAGCACGCACCGAAACCGCTGATTTGCGCGGGAACCGCGGACCCGTATTTTGATGAGCACAAGGCGCATCTGCTCACCGAACGGGTGTGCACGTACCCGGACGCCGACCATTCCATCGAGGTTCCCGGCGATTGGTCGCGTTCAATCGACTATCTCAAAGACGTCACCGGGCGGATTGTCGAATATTCGCACACGATCTGATGATGGCAACCACGCCTGTGCCGGTGGCCGAACCCAGTGACTGCCGGCACACGCACGAGTGCAACCGGTTGTCAGTGACGGTCGCTGCGAACGGCTTCACTGGCATCACCGGGCGTCATCGTGCAACGGAATCACCGCTTCAAGGCTGAAGCTTCCGTCGGCCTGATCCCAGGTCATCGAACCGCCATGATACTCGATCAGCCGGGCGTGTCCGCACAATCCCAGCCGTGTCCCCCGATTCGTCCGCGCCATCCGCGGGACCGTCAACGGAACCATTCGTTGAACCATCCGTGGAACCTTCCATGGCAGCCCGCGAAGAGCCGTTCGAAGAGCGGCCCATAGTCACGTCCAGTACCGTGCGAACCTCGTCCACCCCTGATTTGCGGTCTTCTGATTCCTTCGGAGCGCCGGCCCCGGATGCTACCGTATCGCACAAAGCGATGGTCATATCGTAGCCTCGGCATCCGGCACTGAGCACGTACCCGCCATCACGGTCGCCGTACCGCAGGATGTTGATGGCGAGTTCGTCAAGCAGATCGCCGATGAGTCCGGCTTGGACTATCAGGTTGCGCAACATTCCAAGAACGATGTTGATTGGGTAAGTTCTAATCAGGATAGCTGGGAATGGCAACCTGGCTCTCTCTATATCAGCATCAATTCATGACCGCATGCCTGCTGTGAACGCTCACAGGAAACAGTGAGTGAAATCGGCGATATCGTCCAACAATTCCACTATCCTTGACAGTGTCATCACAACCTGAGCAAAAGGAGTAGTTGTGGCAGCAATTGAAAGCGTATACGCGCGCGAAATCCTTGATTCCCGTGGCAACCCGACCGTCGAGGTCTATCTCGAGACCGAAGACGGCGCACAGGGCCGCGGCCTGGTTCCGTCCGGCGCCTCCACCGGTGCCGCAGAGGCTTGGGAGCGTCGCGATGGCGACAAGTCCCGTTACCAGGGCAAGGGCGTGCTCAACGCCGTCAAGGCCGTGAACGAAGTCATCGCTCCGAAGGTCATCGGCATGGATGCCGCCGATCAGCGTGCTCTTGACGACACGATGATCGAGCTCGACGGCACCCCGAACAAGGGCAAGCTCGGCGCCAACGCCATCCTCGGCGTGTCCCTCGCCGCGCTGTATGCATCCGCAGAGTCCGCGGACCTGCCGCTGTACCGCTACATCGGCGGCACCAACGGCCACATCCTGCCGGTTCCGAACATGAACATCATGAACGGCGGCGCTCACGCAGACTTCGCCACCGACATCCAGGAGTACATGATCTCCCCGTACGGCTTCGACACCTACCATGAGGCCCTGCGCGCCGGCGTCGAGGTGTACCACACCCTGAAGAACGAGCTGAAGAAGGACGGCCTGTCCACTGGTCTCGGCGACGAGGGCGGCTTCGCTCCGAAGATGAAGTCGAACCGCGATTCGCTCGACTACATCATGAAGGCCATCCAGGACGCCGGCTATGAGCCTGGCAAGCAGATCGGCATCTGCCTCGACGTGGCCTCCTCCGAGTTCTATGGCAAGGGCGAGGAAGGCAAGTATCACTTCGAAGGCGGCGAGCGTGACGCTGAGTACATGCTCGACTTCTATGAGAAGCTGATCAACGATTACCCGATCGTCTCCATCGAGGATCCGTTCCAGGAAGAGGGCTGGGACGACTGGGCGATGATCACCAAGAAGCTCGGTGACCGTCTCCAGTTCGTCGGCGACGACCTGCTCGTGACCAACCCGGCTCGTCTGCAGAAGGCCATCGACATGGGCGCGGCGAACTCCCTGCTCGTCAAGCTCAACCAGATCGGTTCCGTCACCGAGACCCTCGACGCCATCGAGCTGGCCACCGCGAACGGCTACACCTCCATGGTGTCCCACCGCTCTGGTGAGACCTCCGACACCACCATCGCCGATCTCGCGGTCGCCAAGAACACCCGCCAGATCAAGACCGGTGCCCCGGCCCGTGGCGAGCGTATTGCCAAGTACAACCGCCTGCTGGAGATCGAGGACGAGCTCGGTTCCGAAGCCCAGTACGCTGGCTACAGCGCCTTCAAGGCCTGCAAGAAGTACATCGCCAAGTGAGCCTAGCCTCACCGGCAGTGTGCTGACGGCATGTCCCTAGACGTGCCGCGCATTACGCAATACCCGTCGTGTTCGCAAGTCGAATGTGGCGGGTATTTTCGTCAGTATGACAACCAGTTCGCGAAAACCGGCGCGTCAGCGCACCCAGCAGACCGCCAAGACACGCAGAAACAGCGGACCGGTCTCGTTCTTCATCGCGGTGATTATCGTGATTATTGGCCTGATGCAGCTGGTGTCCACCTTCCATGATTATGCGTTGAACCTCTCCGAACTTAACGGTTTGAAAAAGCAGGAGGCTACGCTCGAAGCGCAGAAGCAGGATTTGGAGAACGATATCGCTCGTTGGGACGACAAGGCGTATGTCACCGCACAAGCGCGCGAACGTCTCGGGTTCGTGTTCCCGGGGGAGGTTTCGGTCAGGGTCGAGCATCCCGAGGCGGTCACCGGTTCGACTACTTCGAAGAGCAGCGGCACCTCAAGCGCGCAGGATGAGCAGACGACGCTGCCGTGGTACAAGGAACTCGCTTACGCGTTCCAGCAGGCGGACACCCCGTCGAGATCCTCGTCATCGTCCTCTTCGTCATCGTCGAGCGGGAGTGGCTCTTCTGACAACGGATCGGGTTCGACGCCAAGCTCGGGCTCAAGCGTCAGCCCTTCGCCTTCGGCGAGCGCATCCGATTCGTCTTCGCCGTCGGCATCCCAATAGGAGAGGCGGCCGACAAAGCGGCTGGTGGGGCGCCAGACCGGAACCGGGGTCCAACCCCGTCGATGCCCGGACTTACCCGCCGCCAGCTTATGACCACACACCATGAACGCATCGGACGTCACGAAACCACATCACAACTGCAACACACACCACAGGAGGAACATCATCCGATGACACCGGCGAGTGCAACCCCAACGCAACAGCTTGAGCGAGAGCAGCTTGAGCAGGAGGCTCGTGCGCTGCTTGACCGTCTCATGGCACAACCGCCGACAGCCAAGGACATCGCAACGGTTAACGTGCAGCTTGGTCGATTTCCGCGCGGCATGGTCGCGGTCGGCGCTCGTTGCGTGTGCGGCCGTCCGCTGGCGGTGCTGACCCGGCCGTTGCTGCCCGGCGGCATCCCATTCCCCACAACCTGCTACCTGACGAGCCCTGAAGCAGTCAAGGCAGTGTCCCATGTCGAAGCCGCAGGCGTCATGAAACAACTCAACGAGCGGTTGGGTGAAGACGCCGAGCTGGCCCAAGCCTACGCCCTCGCGCACCAACGATATCTTGACCTTCGGCACGAGCTCGCCGAACGGCTCGGCGACAGCGAGGAGCATATCGCGGGCATCAGCGCCGGCGGCATGCCCACTCGCGTCAAATGCCTCCATGCGCTGCTCGCCCAGACACTGGTCATGGGCCATGGCGCCAACCCGATCGGCGATATGACCCTTGAACGGATCCGCGACGAGTTCAGCCCCACGGTTTGCCGCTGCACCACGGTCGTCGACGACGAGCAGATCGAGCGATTGTCGCAGGAACGGTAGTCTCGTACGCGCGGGAACGCGCCGAAATCGCATCCGCCGACAGCGATACGTCGGCGCACAGGGAAAGGAAACAGTATGACACAGCTTGCATCGCAACTGCAGGGCGGCACGGGCAAGTCGGTGACGGTTGCCGGCATCGATTGCGGCACCAATTCCATCCGGCTGAAAATCTCGCGGGTCGACGCCAACGGGTATGAGGATATCGTCCCGCGCGTCCTGCGGGTCGTCCGGCTCGGGCAGGACGTGGACAAAACCCATCGTTTCGCCGATGAAGCGCTTAAACGCGTGTACGCGGCGGCGCGCGAATTCGCGCAGATCTTGGCCGAGCATCCGGTCGACGGGCTTCGCTTCGTTGCCACGTCCGCGACCCGTGACGCTGAGAATCGTGCGGAATTCGAAGACGAGATCCAGCACATTCTCGGCGTGCGGCCGGAAGTCATCCCCGGCACCGAAGAGGCGGCGTTGAGCTTCCTCGGAGCGACGAGCGTTGTCCCGCGCGGTGAGCTCGAGCCCCCGTATCTGGTGGTCGATTTGGGTGGCGGGTCTACTGAGCTGGTTCTCGGCGGGGGAGACGAACAGAGTGAAACCGATGTCCAGGCTGCATTCTCGATGAATATCGGCTCGGTGCGTATGACCGAACGTCACTTGCACACCGACCCGCCGACCCAGCAGGAAATCGACGAGGCCGTCGCCGATATCGACGAGCATATCGATGAAGCCTTCCGCACGGTCCCGGCAGGCAAGACTCGCACCATCATCGGTGTGTCGGGCACTGTGACCACGATGACCGCACTCGCCATCGGGCTGAAGGAGTACGACCATTCCGCGGTTGACGGCAGACGGCTTTCGCTCGAGGACGCGTATGCGGTCGATGACCGGTTCCTGCGGATGACGCGCGAGGAGCGCCGGGCGTACAAGACCATTCACCCGGGCAGAATCGATGTTGTCGGCGGCGGCGCGCTGGTGTGGAGCCGGGTGCTCGCCCGTGTCTCGCAGGCGGCGCTTGAGGATCATGGCACGGCGATCGATTCATTCGTGGCCAGTGAACATGGTCTGCTTGATGGCATCGTTCTGGATTACGGGCGTCGCTTGCTTGCTGCACGCTGACAACGCGCCGGCATGACCCGTGCTGCGGAACAGGAGGGCGGGTCATAACGGCATATCGGCGTGCCGCATGCTAGCATGGAGAAGTTGCAGTCGTGCAAGCGACTGCCGTGCTTTCCCCGTGAGGAGACGCCCCCTTGGCGGAATTGGTAGACGCAGTGGACTTAAAATCCATCGCCTTTGGCTTGCGGGTTCGAGTCCCGCAGGGGGCACCCAACATGCGGCGGCGGGAAGCCGCTGATCCAGACACCGGTTTGGCGCCGAAGAAATCATCCTCCATGTGCAGGAACGCGCGTGGACCGGCCTGGCCTTGCAAGCCATGATTGACCGGGAGAACGAACTGCAGGCGCGTCTCCTGTTCGGCGACACGCCCTCACCCGACACGCCACGCCAGGACGGGCGACTCTGTGGCCGGGCCATCGCTGTGAACAACGGTTATCATCCTCGGCGCGCCATCAAATGGAATATCGGCGATATCCTTTACTCTGCTTTGTCGGGCGCGTATTGTCGATATCGCAAGGTTCCATTCAGTGCAGTCGAAGGAGATTGTCATGGACATCAAAATCGCAACGGGGAGAAACGACCACAGACACGCTAAGACCGTTTGGGTCGTCCTTGCGGCGGTCGCGGTTGTCGCCGCGGCGGTCGCCCTGACGGTCGCGCTCACGACGCGGGATACCGCTATGCTGCGCCCCTCAGTGACTACGACCGCGGCCACGAAACGGTCACCGAACACGGCAGCGACACCGAAGTTCCCTGCATCCTATGCCCGGGCGATCGACCACTACCTCGACGACATGCTCACCGCCCTCGACCAACAGAAGGAAGACCAGGGGAATACACAGGTGCCGGTGCAAACACGTGCCACGCCCAGTTACCGCATCGGCGCGGACGGAACGCACGAGCCGGCGATCTTGCGCAACGTCGAGGATGTGCAAATCCCGGCGGGCAAGTACCAGCTGACAGCCTACTGCATTGGCGAGGGCAGCGCGGACGTCGACTTCACCGTCGGCGGCGCCTCGAAACACGGGCTCCTGCAATGCTCGCCCGACGAGGTGAACCAGTCCAACCTGATCATCGACACTGATGGCACAGCAAGCGAAAGGACCGTGACCATCACGCCGTCCGAGCATTGTGAAAGCATGATCGGATACCAGATCCTGTACTACAGGCAGCAGTAACACTACAAGACCCATGGAGGCAGTGGCCTGACCGGTTACCGTATCGGACAGGCCACTGCCTCCGTTGTTTCGTGGGGGGGAAAGTCGCCATGCCAGCCGCCTGCCACGCCGCCCCGGCCCCAGGCCGCCGCCGCGAACGATACGACAAGCGGCCGCAAGATCGGGAAACCGATGTCGCCTCGCATGGTATCCGATATCAACCGGATGCCTCCACACACCCGCAGGGTCGGGAACACCGATATCGTGAGTCGCCGCGGCCGGGCGATACATGCAACGCGACTGCACCACCAAGAACTGTGACCGACGAAGGACACTTATCGCATCATCGAAATCGGAAGACTCCGGAACACGGATAAGGGCCGACACGGTATTCACCCATACGTTACTTCGGAAAGCTAAATTGATATCGTTCCACGGCAGAAACCAGTGAACGAAACAAGGGGAGCCATCATGATTCGAAAAATACTCGCGGCCATCAGCGATGCAATCATGCCGCTAGGTCTGATATCCGCAGCGCCACTGGCCTCGGCGGTGGAAGCGCCATTGAGACCGGTAGCCCGCATCCGCTGCGATTTCTACTACCAGGGGCAATGCTACGACCACTGGATCCCCACGCCCGACTCCTGCAAAGGGGTAGGAGTCTGGGGAACCGCCAGGCAACAGGCGGCATGCATGGCATTGTTCGGAGTTGGACACGGGGGTAGCCGATGAAATGGCTTCTCGTCATCGTCCTGATACTGATACTCGGGATTCTCTCATACTCGGCGACCCAGCATCATCTGGACGCCAAGGCCGCGCGGATGCAACACGGCAACGATGAAGACCGCAGATCGGCGAAGGAACTACGCGAAATCTCCAGAAAAATCGACCAAGGAAAATACCTCTATCGGTAACCCCGCAAGACGGACGGACGACGTTGCCGTCCGCCCCTGGCGCCCCATGGACACGCTCATTCCCACTGCGTTGAACCGCCGCCGACACCGGATTCACGGCACGCCAGGCCGCCCGTGCGCCGGATCCACTCATCGCCCCCGTTCCGCGCCGGGACCGGACACCAATATCGCGGTATCCCTTGTGACCGATATCGACGAACACGTCCGGCATCGGTATCGCCGCGCCGGCACTGCACGCCCCGACATCGGCGCCCGTCCGGCCACTCCAATGCCGTGCCTCAACCCCGTCGATATCAGACACCCCACTGCGGTGACCAATATCGACGGTCGATGACGTCACCCCGATATTGTCCTATGCACGGACCGGAAAAAACAGCCGGAATCAAAGCGACCCGGGACCTGCCCTCCGTGGTCCGTATGCGTGCCCACAACTGTGGCAAGCCCGCAGTCAATATCGCGGGTCGCCATGTGTCCGTCGATATCGCGCAGACCGGTATGCCCGCCGGACCGGTGGTCGATATCAGTGCCCGGGAGACATCCTGCCGATCGGCAGTCCCCGGGTGCCGAGGGGTCCGCTATCGATATCGGATACATGGCGTCCGGCCTGATATCGATGCCGGCGCGCGCGTGCGCCTCATCTGATATCGGCGCCATCCCGCGTGCATACGTCCCGGCCGATATCGCCGGATGCCGCCACACACTCCGATATCGAATAAGAATCATAGAACATGGATACAATAAAAGCATCGAGTTGCCTTGAAAGGAGACGATGATGTTTGCTTTATGGCTGCGCAGGGCCGCAGCGTATTTTCTTCGCATTGTGCTGCCGACATCGCTGATGTCGCAGCTCATCGGGACGTTGCTGTTCGGTAGGTCTTCGCCAGGGGGGGACCGCAGAGACTTGGATTGACTGTCTCTGTCTATTGTCCTGCGGTATCGTCTCAGCCTTGTCCACGCGTAATGGGCAGTCCTGGGGTCACCGGATCATGCGGCTCCAAGTCGTTGACCAAGACTCAGGAATGCCGATATCGGGTAGCAGGATGGGTTTGAGGGAATTCGCGCATCTTGCTGATATCGTGTCTCTCGGCATCGGATTTTTCTGGCCATTGTGGGATGGTCGTGGACAGACCTTTGCCGATAAAATCGCCAAGACTATGGTCATTGCCAAGATATAGGTGTACTGGGAACCACGCAGGGATGCGTTAAACATGAGCATTACATCCAGGCAAAGGAGCCTGTGATGAATGTTCAACATCAATATAAGAGTGTTCTAGGGACAGCTGCTGCAATCGCTGCCGCAGTAATGGGGGAGAACGGGCATAGTTGTGATGGCGAATCTCATATGGCTGGTGGCGGTAGGCGCGTTGATGCGCTGGTCCCGCCGGTCGGACGGCACGGGTACCGGTTCTTGCCATCATCGCCATGATCCCGGTACAGGCATCCGCCGGCGAGACCGACAATGCACGAGACAGGCGGCCGGTCGCCGCGCGAAGTTGTCCCGAAGTGGGGCAGACCAGCGTGAAAGCGACGATCAGCACGTGGTCTCCTCGGCCGTTTCCGACTCGTCCTCTACCTCATACACATGTGTACGTACGGGATTACGCCGGGCGTTACGGAAATCTCCAGTACGGCAATTACGACACCAAGGTCAACATCACGAAGACCATGATTACCGCCCTTGCAAATGAACACCATAGTGCCACACGCGGCGGCAGATCGCCCCTCATGGCGCAATTCCAGAACGGTTATCGGTGTCTCGCGAGACATGAGCGTCGCAAATCTATCAAGGAACCGGCGTGGGTATGGCGCTCGCTGCCGGCATCTGCAGGCATCCGTCACGTGACCCGCATCGGCCGCGAAACGAGTCGCGGATGCAATCACATTCGAGTTTGCCGCCTGCGACGCTTATAGTGGCGGATAGCCGTTCAAAACACGTACGGTCAATGTGTATGCAGCAAAGGAACATCATGGTCAAGCAGACGAACACTCCAACCCGCGACGGCAACCGCCGAGTCCCAGTCATCTTCGCCCAGGCTGTCATCGTGGCGCTGGCGCTGTGCCTGGGAGAGATACTCTGCGCGCCGCTGTACACCGGCATGTCCTACCATTCGTTGGCGCTCGTACCATGGTCCGCGATCGCCGGGCTGCTGTCGGTCGTGTTCGCCTATACGGTCGGATTCGCGGCGTTGTGGGCGGCAGGCAAAGTCTCGAAGAAAGCGCCGCAGGCGTGGCGTCCGGTGATTGCCGCCCTCTTCGGCCTCGTGCTGTTTGGCGTGTGGGGGTATTTCGTGTTCGCCGCCGTACTGAACTCAATCATCGTCCCGCTCGGCCATGCCGCGTTGGCGGGGGCGCAGCTGGGATCCATCGCATTCAATTGCGCCGCCGTAGGACTGGCGTCATTCTTCTGCGCATCCGCTTTCGGCGAACGCCTCGCCACATTGCGCACCTGGGTGTGGGGCCTGTTCGCCTGCACCATATTGTTCGCAGCGTTCGGCGTGTTTTTCGTCGTACATATGGCCGCGCTACTCTATTGAGCGAATATATGGGTTGAGTCCGCCCAGCAACCCCGCTTGACGGATCGACCTGCCCGTCGACGGACTCCCGTCGGCGGGTGGTGTGCAAAGACGCCGATGCGGATGCCTACCCGCATTGCGATATCGAATTCGGAGGTGACGGCTTGTTCAGCGTGCTTGACATGTTCTCCATCGGAGTGGGCCCAAGTTCATCGCACACGGTCGGCCCTATGAAGGCCGCATGCCGATTCGCCCGTTCGCTGCGTGGTTCGGGAATCCTGCACCAGGTCGCCCGCGTCAGGACGGTCCTGTACGGTTCGCTGTCCTTGACCGGCCTCGGCCACGGAACTGACCGCGCAATCATCGCCGGGCTTGAAGGCAGCATGCCCGATACGGTCGACACCGCGCATCTGCTCCACGCCCGTGAGGAATGCGCTCGCAGCCGGCGTCTTGACCTGCCCGGCGGCAGGCGCATCGTTTTCGATCCAGACAGTGACATCGTCTTCGAAAAGTGGCAGCGTCTCGCCGCGCATCCCAACGGTATGCGATTCCAAGCATTCGACGGGGAAGGCAATCTGCTGGACGAACAGGTGTGGTATTCGATCGGCGGCGGATTCATCGCACAAGGCAGCCCGGAAGACACGCTGATCGGTATTCATGATCGTCCGCCTGAACACACGGCATTCGCCGATGCGGATGAACAAGAGGCCACCAGATTCCCGGACAAGGCCCCATACCATTTCGACACCTGCACCGAGCTGGTGACTTTGTGCCAGCGGGAGCATAAACGGATTTCCGACATTATCTGGGCGAACGAAACCGCCGTACGCCCGGCTGCCGATGTGCGCGCCAGACTGCTTGCCGTCTGGGAAGCTATGGGGCAGTGTGTGCAAGCCGGATGCAGCAGTGACGAGCCGGTGTTGCCCGGCGGTCTTGACGTGCCCCGTCGCGCAGCCGGCATGTACCGACTGCTGATGTCCACAGGCGATGTGCTGCGGCGCAGCCACCATCGCATCGATGTCGTCTTGGAATCCTCGGATGCGGCATGGGTGAACCTCTTCGCGCTCGCTGTCAGCGAAGAAAACGCCGGCGGCGGCAGAGTGGTCACCGCACCGACCAACGGGTCCGCAGGCATCATCCCCGCAGTGTTGGAGTATTACTGGCATTTCGTCGATGGCGCCGACGAGGACGGCGTCGTCCGCTTCCTGCTCACTGCAGGGGCGATTGGGTATCTGTTCAAACGCAACGCGTCGATTTCGGGCGCCGAAGTCGGCTGCCAAGGTGAGGTCGGCTCAGCGTGTTCGATGGCCGCCGCGGGATTATGCGAGGTAATCGGCGGGACCGTCCAGCAGGTAGAGAACGCCGCGGAAATCGGCATTGAACATAATCTCGGCCTGACCTGCGACCCGGTTCGCGGATTGGTACAGATTCCCTGCATTGAGCGCAACGCCGTGGCAGCGAATACGGCAATCAACGCGGTTCGTATCGCCATGCTCGGCAATGGCTCGCATATCGTTACCCTTGACCAGGCGATCCGCACGATGAAGCAGACCGGCGAGGACATGATGGCCAAATACAAGGAAACTGCAAAAGGCGGGCTTGCGGTGAATGTCGTCGAATGCTGACCAGTGAACCTCGTACCGGCGGTCATGCCCTGCGAAGCGTCACGAAGCGTGCTAATCTAAGTGACATTGTTTCAGTGGCATTACGCCGGCTACCTGTGTCAAACGGGGCGGCGGAATGCACAGATACGTCATCAAGGAGGCAAGCATGGTCAGCAACATGCCCGAGGTCAACGCTGAGTTCGGCGCCACACCGGCAATCGCTTTTCCGACGGATAAACCGCCGGTCGGGCTCAAGTCAATCGAAATCGTGGAAGGCGACGGCCCGATGGTCCGCCGTGGCGACACGGTGACGGTCAATTATCACGGTGTGGTCTGGGGCAAGGACACCCCGTTCGACTCGAGTTTTGAGCGCCATCAGCCGGCGAGTTTCGGCATCGGCGTCGGCCAGGTGATTCGCGGATGGGATATGACGGTTCCCGGCCATAATGTCGGTTCCCGTCTCGTGGTGTCGATTCCGCCGTCCTACGGGTATGGCTCGCAGGGTGTTCCGCAGGCGGGCATCGGGGGAGAGGACACCCTCGTGTTCGTCATCGACATCATCTCGACGCGCTGACACGCATCCTTTTCAGGCGCCGGTGGTCGCCGGCGCTTTTTTCATGACATGGCCGCCTCACGCACGTGTTCGCGGGCGGCGCGATCCATCAAGGTCAGGAGGTAACAATGGCCGAGGAAGAGAAGACGATCCTGCTCACGCAGGAAGCATATGACAAGATGAAGCAGGAACTCGAGTACCGCGAGGGCCAGTATCGTGACGAAATCACCGAACGTATCGCCGCGGCGCGCGCGGAAGGCGATTTGTCCGAAAACGGCGGATACCAGGCTGCTCGCGAGGAGCAGGGCAAGAACGAGGGCCGCATCAACGAGCTGACCGTCAAGCTGCGCAATGCGAAGATTCTTCAGGCCCCGAAGGCGGGTACGGTCGGCAATGGCTCAGTGGTGACGCTCGAGCTCGCAGGCAAGGAAATGACGTATGTGCTCGGCTCCCGTGATATCGCGGTGGCTACCGATTACGACGTCATCAGCCCGGAATCGCCGATTGGTGCCGCGATCATGGGCGCCAAAGCCGGTGACACGGTGTCGTACGCGACGCCGACGGGACGTCAGATTTCCGTGACGATCAAGAAGGCGGAGCCGCTGAAGGCTTGAGATTTCGGGCGTGTCGCCCGGCAGGTGTCACGCCCCTTGTTCCGCTGCGTTGAATGCGGATGGAAGTGAATATGGTTGTGGCCCGGCACGTGAGTCGCGTGTCGGGCCACAACCATATCTTGACGTTTCTTGATGCGGTTGATGCGACCATCGTCCGATTCTACGTGCCGTGAGGCATGTCAGGCACGCGTCTGATAAGTCGGAAGCTCACACAGCGGCGTGAAATACGCCGGCCGGCAGCGTCACCGCAGATTACAGATCACCATGTAGATTGCCACCATATGGCAGGCGTACCCTGCGATGGTGCCGAGATGGAAGATCTCGTGGAATCCGAACACTTTCGGCCACGGGTCGGGTTTGCGCAGGGCGTACACAATCGCGCCGAGAATGTAGCACAGCCCGCCGGAGGCAATCAGTACCACGACTGCAGGACCCGCCGCCGGGGAAATCCAGAACAAGCCCATGTAAGCTACCCCGGAGACTCCGAAGATGATGTATACGAGCACATACAGCCAACGTGGCGCGTTAATCCAGATGACATGGATGATCATGACAATCGCCGTGCACACCCACATGCTCACGATGATGAGGTCACGCATACGTGGTTGTAAGGCGAAGGACACCGGGGTGTAGGTGCCGGCGATGAGCAGGAAGATATTGACGTGGTCGATGCGTCTGAGCACGTTGGTCACTTTGGGTGACCAATCGCCCAGATGGTAGACCGCCGAATTCGTGAACAGCGCGAGGGAACAGGTCATGAACACGGCACACGCCCATTTCAGGCCGGTGCCGTGCGCCAGACAGATCAGGACGATCCCGGCGGCCAAGGACAGTGGGGAAGCGAAGGCGTGCAGCCAGCCGCGCATCAGCGGTTTCGGCCTGCCGTGGACGTCCAGGCGCACCTTCTTTGCGATTTGCGGAACGCTGACTCCTTCGAGTTTGGCGGCCTTCGCCTCGGCCTTGGCGAGCTTGTGTTCGGCCTTTGCGTCCGCTTTGCTGCGGATACGGTCCGCCTTCGCCTGCGCCTTGGCGCGGATCGCCTTTGCTTTCGCGTGCATTTCGCGTTGTCTGGCTTGCGCGACCGTATCGCGCTGCTGCGACTGATTCGTTTCGATGGCGGCTTCCTCTGGTGTTGTCATCTGCCTCATATCCTCGGTTACGCTAACGTAACCTACGTTACCGTAAGCGAAGTATTTGTCAATCTGACACCGCCGGGATGCGCATGGTGCGTATTATGGGAGCATGGCAGTATTCACGCAAATCCTCGCGATGCGCCCGGACTTCACCGGCGCCGATCGCGAATGGCTTCACCAGCTCGTCACTGATTGGCAGGTTATCGCCGACCTGAGTTTCGCCGACCTGCTGCTGATATTACCGATGCCGGACGGCCGCTATGTCGTCGCCGACCAGTGCCGTCCATCCACGGTGATGACCTTGCGCAGCGAGGATGTTGTCGGCAAGGAAGTCGACCGTGAACTTGACGGCGAGCTGGACGCCGCGATGCGCGCGACGTCGATTTTCCGCTCGACCGTGATGCGCAGCATCGGCAAATCGACGGTGTGCAATGTGTACGCTCCGGTCCGCTACGAGGGCAAGACCTTGGGCCTGGTTGTGCGCGAGACCAATATGGCGACGCGTGAATCCAACGGCCGTTATGAGTCCGAAAGCATCAACGCCGGCAAACAGCTGTACGAGATGATTCCGCGCGGGCAGTTCCCGTATCATGACCCGGTGATGAACCAGCGGCACAACGCTCGTGTCGCCGACGGGTTCATCATTCTTACCGTCGACGGCATCGTGCGATACGCTTCGCCCAACGCGGTGAGCTGCTTCCGTCGTCTCGGCTCGCTGACCACCATGCAGGGCCAGTATCTGAGCGAGGTCGGTACACAGCTGCTGCATACGAACGACACATTCCCTGAAAGCCTGCCGTTGGTTTTGAGCGGCAAGGCGGCGGTCGATTCCGAGCTTGAAGCCAATCGTTCCGCGGTGTCCATGCGGTCGCTGCCGCTGTACGACGCCAACGGCCGGACGGGCGCCATCGTGCTGTGCCGTGATGTCACCGAGCTGCGCCGTCGGGACGTTGAACTGCAGACCAAAGACGCGACGATCTCCGAAATCCATCACAGGGTGAAGAACAATCTGCAATCCATCTCTGCGTTGCTCAGGTTGCAGGCGCGCAAGACCCAATCGCAGGAGGTCAAGAAGGAACTTGCGGAGGCGCAGCGCCGTGTGCAGACCATCGCCATGGTCCACGAAGGCCTCAGCCAGACAGCGGACGAGATGGTCGACTTCGATAAGGTGATTTCGAAGCTGTTGAAGATGAGCATCGATCTGGCCACCATGAGCGACCAACGTATCGACATTGATTTCGACGGTTCGTTCGGGCTTATGCCCGCGCAGGATGCGACCCCGCTGTCCCTGGTGCTGACCGAACTGGTCACCAACGCGGTGGAGCACGGGTTCGAGGGCCGCCAGCAAGGTCATATCCTGATTCGCGCGAAGCGAACAGGCACGCATCTTGATATCGCGGTTGAAGATGACGGTTCTGGCATTGAAGCCGAGGAGGAACACGGGATGGCGAAATCCTCAGGGTCCGGGCTCGGCACGCAGATCATCAATACCTTTGTTACCAACGACTTCGCCGGCAGCGTCCACTGGGAGCCGGGCGAGCAGGGTGGCACCAAGGTCATTGTGAGCATCAATCTCAGGGCGGCCCAAGCCGAGCAGAATTAGTCTTGTGCCGTGTTGGTGTTTCGGCTACCTGACGTTCAGGTGTTTTGGCCTTAGACGCTGGCACTCTGACGCTCTGAGGCCGGGATTGCGGTACCAAAGCCCAGTCCGGGAGATTGCCGCACAGCCAGCTGGATTGGCAATTCCCGTGGATGTGTGGGAGTTTTTTCGACGCTTGGTTCTTTCGGTGTAATCTGCCGGTTTCGCCGGGAGTTTGCCGAATCCAGGGTTTCGGACGGTAACCTCCCGGATTGGGTTTTAAGGCTGAATCGCAGAACCGCGGAATTTCGCCATTGCTGTTCGGGAGATCATGTCGGAACATGCGTCACGTTGAAGAACTTCCGGATTGGCCTGGGAGATTATCTCCGGATGACCGATTCCGCCGTAATCTCCCGTGGAGTGCGGGATTCTGCCGGCGTGGGGTTCTGTCGTCTCTGGGACTGCGCCAGTGCGAGACCACCGCGGATCGAATCCAGCCTCGGCCGTTTGGCTGCCCGTGGCCCATGCGGGAGTCGACACCGATAAGGTGCCGATCCGCGATGCCGACAATCGTGCATCTCGCCTGACTGTAGTACCTCGCGGGCCATATCTGCTCTATGTGTGTGCGGTGATACTCGATATCGCAAGTACGATCCGCAGCATGTCAACGACGCTGCTGCGTGTATCAGGAGTCAGCGCACACACATAGGTGAGATAGGCTCCACGAGATACTACAGATACCGCAGATATTGCAGATTTTGCCGATACCATACCGCAGAATCGTAGTGGGGCCGGCCATCCGAATCGATGACCGGCCCCACTACGAATAAGACGGGCTGCCCGCGGCAATCAGATCTGCATCTGCATGTTTTGCGAACGACGTGCGCGCATTGCGCGGCGCTTCAACGCGCGACGCTCATCCTCGCTCAAACCGCCCCACACACCGTAATCCTGGTTGGTGTCAAGCGCGCATTTGAGGCACGCGTCGATTACCTTGCAGGTACGGCAGACGGCTTTCGCCTCCTCAATCTGCTGATAGGCCGCACCGGTGTTGCCGACGGGGAAGAACAGTTCCGGATCCTTGTCGCGGCATGCGGCCTTTGCCCGCCAATCATAAGCACTGCTCATTGCTTGTTGCCTTCCTTCATGTCTTAATCAAGTCCACTACCAGATAATCACGAAATCGAGGACTTTTCAAGAGGTTTGGCCCAGAGAAATGTCATCGTCGTGTGGAGATTGATAACGCAAACATTCTACTTGATAGCGCAAGCATTGTACAGGTCTCGCACTCGGCCCGTCAAGTACCACCGCGCGACCGGCGCTGGTGAAATCACGCTGCTGCATGCAGGCGAGCACGGGGGCAGGAATGCCCAGCCCGAGATCATGCACGCGATCGCCGGTAGGGAAGACCACGCGTGTCGGCGCATCCTGCGGAACCCTGATATGGCGCAGGGACCCCGCGGCGAAGGCGACGGTGACATCGGGTGATTGCAGCGCCCGTCGGAATCGGTCGGCATATGGGTCGGTGGACAGCGGGTCGGCGAGTTCGTCGGCGTCGTCGACAACGATGAGTTCGCGTGCCGGCCCCCGAGACGGCTTCAACGCGGCGAATCGCTGTTCACGCCGCGCACCGTCGGCGCCGACCGCCCACCAGATGACGTGGATGCCAATCATCCGCGACTGCTCGCACAGCACATCGAGCAGACTGCTCTTCCCACTCCGAGGCCTGCCGATAATCGCGATATTGCCCAACGACACGTCAATGGATGCCGGGTGCCAGACGACCCCGTCGTCCTTGATACCGATGATCACCCGGTCGGGGCGCTCGGTTCGCATACTTCCGTTGCCATGGTCGGCAACCGTCAGATTGTCCGGCATGCGGTCAAGGTGTTCCGGCAGCGGAGGCGTGAACAGCATGGGCGTGGGCGTCGGCGACAGAAACAGTCCTGCGGCTGCGATATGACGAATCAGACGTCGGGAATCTACAGGGGTTGTGCACCTCAATGATTGCAACGCTTCGCCATCGTACAGATAGGCCCCTCCCGGGCACGACGGGCTGATGGCCTGTGCGACCGGGGAATCGAGCAGCTCGCGCGATTGCATGGCGTCGTTGACGCGCAGACACAGATGCAGCCGCATATTGGCTTTCATTTCGGCGCTGACCTGGCCGAGCGGGTTTTGCGTGCAGGCGATCAGATGCATACCCAGCGACCTGCCCAGTGAGGTCACACGGGTCAGCCGTTCCAGATAATCGGGCAGCAACGAACGTATCGCGTGGAACTCGTCGATGACAATGACCAGTGCGGGTGGTGGATCGTCGAGCTCGGCGAGGCTGGAACAACCCTGTGAGGCGACAAGCTGTTCGCGCCGCCATAGCTCACGCTCCAACGCGAGCAACGCCCTGGCCGCGTGAGCCAGATCGAGGTCGCAGACATTGCCCACACAATGCGGTAGGTCGGCAAGCCCTTGGAATGTGGCACCGCCTTTGAAATCCATGAACACGAAGTTCACTCGGCTGGGCGGATTCCTCGCTGCAAGCGCGAGACACCAGACCAGCAAGGCCACGGATTTGCCGGAACCGGTGGTGCCGGCGACTAGCGCATGCGGACCCTGTCTGGCGATGTCAAGTGTGAAGACTCCGGTTCCGCATGTGCCGATTGGCACGTCGAGATGCGGTGAATCACGCCTGTGTTGGGCATGATTTTGGGCGGCCGGGCCATGCGATTGTCGGCCGCGTGACCCGGGACTGGATGAATCCAACCCTTGCGCCCATGTGCGCACGATGGTACGCCACAACATCGGGTCATGGCCGAGCCCCAGCAGCGTTTCCAACGGTTCGGGCGTATCAAGTTCGGAGGGCGGGGGAGCGCCGTTTCCTGTCGGGAATTCGGGCGAAGACCGGGCAGTCACGCAAGCATCGTCGGAGGCATGCGCCTGCGTGTCGATATCGCCGTGTTCGTCCGCATCGCGTCCGGCAATCGCCAATATGGCGGAGGCAAGACAACCTATCAACCCCGGGATCGCCATAGGAATGAACATCCAGCGTCCTTCCAGCCCCATGATGATCGCCATCGTGCATTGCGTGGCGGCCGGCGCCAGGGCGCTGCATGCGATGAGGATCCGGCGATGGTGCTGCACAGATGCACGACGGTGAGCCTGCCGTCGCCGATTGCCCCGTAGCGCAAGTCGGTGTCGCTGACGCGGCCGAGCTGATTGTTGCGGAACATGCGTTGATGATCGAGAACCTAAAGTCATATCGATAGTATGAAGGTGCAATCGGCGTGTCGTCTAGACGCCCGGAGAAATGTGGATGAAAGATGACGCGGACACGAGCCAATGCGATAACGCTGTTCACCGGCGCTCTTCAATTGGACGATAGTACTCGATGGTGCGCGAGTTGCCCGAATGCTCGAGTTCGCGTGTGTGCCCGAGTGCGCGAGTGGCCCAGCAAGGGGAGAGGACTTCACACGTTCCTGTGCGATGCCTTATGCGTCACAGAGAACGCCGACGATACGCGGCACGAACCCCCGTCAGGAGGCCTCGGCGAGCGTCCCGACACTGCCCGAAGCGTGAGTTCCGGCCGCTAGTTCGCTGAACAGTTGCAGATTCTTGTCATCGTCAAGCAGCACGCACGATCCGACGCCGGCCACATAATATCCCTGATCGGTCCAGTAGACACTGCCTGATATGCCCTTGGAACTCGTGGCGCTACGGAACGCCATCACCATGGCCAGCAGGGTAGTCGGCGTCGTCTTGTCATCCACGCTTACCGAAGCCAAGGCTGTTTTCGCAACCTTCGACGTGGTCGAGAAACTGGTCAGCGTGCTTCGTGATGTTGCTTTTTTCATAATCGCGGCGATGACTTGGCGCTGCCGTGCGGCACGGCCGAAATCGCCCTGGGGATCGGAGTAGCGCATACGTGAGAACGCCAGCGCGGTCCCACCGTCTGCGACATGGCATCCTGCTTGCCATACGAGCCCGGAATTCGCGTCGTTGACTGTGCTGTCATAGCACAGTTCCACACCATCCAAGGCATTGACCACGTCCTGCACGCCACCGAATTTCACCATGGCGACATGGTCGATTTTCTGTCCGGTGATGTTTTCGACTGCGCCAACCAGACTCTTCTTGCCGTATAGCTCGTATACGGCGTTGATTTTCATGGACTTGTCATCGACCTTCACGAGCGAATCGCGGGGGATGGAGATCAGCGAGCTCGGCCCGCTTTTCGGTTTGGTCAGTACGAGAATCGTATCGGTGCGGGTTCCGGGGACATCTCCAGAGGATTCGTTGATTGAGCCGTCGCGCTCGTCGGAGCCGAGAATAAGCCACGACGTCGCCTGTCCACTGGACATATCACTCAGCCATGCGGATTTGCTGAGATTGCTGTTGACCCAGTTATAGGCCGCGATTCCTGCGACGATGACTGCGACCAACAGCACGACAATGAACCTGGAGAACACACGGCCTGCACTGATGTGACGACGGGGTCGTGTCGGGCCGGAAGAGCCTCGTGAACTGGAAGGACGCCGGATATCGTTGGCGCTGGGTTCCATCACATGCTCGTTGTTCGTGGCGTTGCGGGACGATCCGCCGGATACGCGTGCGGATTGTCGAACGGACTGTGCGGTGCCTGCTCGTGGTGCGGAAGATGCCGCACGCGAACCAGAGGTACGTCCTTGTGCCGGAGAGAAACTTGGAGGTACGACCTGTCCTGTAGCCGGCTGCGCCGGGGCGGACGGGGTGCGGACTCGGTGTTTCGGGGTCCCCGCAGGCAAGAAGCTCGGCGGTTGGCTGCCGCCAGCCTCCCACTGCGATGATCCTTGTGACATACGACCTCCTGTGCGAATACGGTGTTACTTTTACTCAGCGCGGACGTATTATCACGGATTTCCGTCATTCCTGCGCATTAACCGCACATACTGTCGCATTGAGGTACCGGTCGGCGATGCCTAGATACTGTCCTGTCGTAGGATCGGTGATGGTGCCGTTCTTCTTGTTGACGATGCCGCCGGTGTTCGGGTCGATCAGTGTGCCGTCGGCGCGGGTGATCAGGCCGGTCTTCGGGTCGACGGTCTCAGTCGGCGTTGCGGATGCGGATGCAGAGTCGGAGGAGCTTGGGGTGTCCGAGCTGCTGGGGGAGGGGGATGAATCGGAAGAAGTCTTGGACGTGGTGTCGTCGGCTTGAGTCAGCGGCACCTCCTTGCGCAGCTTCTCCCACACGTCGTCAGCGTTCGAAGCCCAGGCGACGCGGTTAATGTCCTTGGACCACGAGGTCACCGGAATCGTCTGCATATACAGATGGGTCGGCTCGAGATTCTTCAGGCTCATCGCCAAGCCCACCAACGTGGACGCATGGGCAAGACCGGAACTGATATTGAGCGACTTGAGCGCGGTTTTGGCCAGTTGATACAGCTGCGAACTCTGCGTGAACAGGTTCTTGGAAAGTGCTTCCTTGATGATTTCCTTGACCAGGTACTGCTGGCGTGTCGTACGCATGATATCCGAGCCGTCGGTGCCGGTCCCATGGCGCATGCGGGCGTATTCGGTCGCCGTCGCGCCATCGAGATGCTGCATACCGGGCTGAAGATTGATACCGGTGGTCGCATCTTTCGTGGCGACGGGGATGCATAGGTCGACGCCGCCGAGCGCATCGACCATGTCCCGCATGCCGGCGAAGTCCACGACCACGAAGTTTTTAATGTCCAGTCCGGTCAGCGAATTGACCGCGGCCATGGTGCAGCTGCCGGCGGAGGCCAAGTCGCCGCCTTTCGCATACGCGTTGGCGAAAATCGAGTTGAACATCACGTCATAGCGAGCCGCAATCGTGCCCTTGCTGGTCTGGCAGCTGGGGGCGTTTACGATGGAATCGCGCGGGATAGACACCAGGTTGATGTATGAGCGGTCGGCGCTGATCTGCAACACCATTGCGGTGTCCGACTGATGGTTCTCCGCCTCGCCCGGACCGCCCAACGCCTTGTTTTCTTCGCCGCTGCGCGTATCCTGCCCGAGCAGCAGGATATTGATGGTCTGGCCGGCGTTGGGATCGACGACGGTATTCTGCGTGGACCCTGACTTCTGCGGGATGATGCTGATGGTGTTGTCGTCAATGACATGGTTGATGTCGTACCACGTCATTGCGGCGGCGCTGCCGACGAATACCAAGGCCGCCGCGACGACGCTGACGACCACGGAACGAGCCTGGTGCCGGGTGCGGTACCCGAGGCTGTGGCGGGGCTTGGGCTGATTCCAACCATTGAGATTGGGAAGCTTGGGGTTGCTGCGATGGGATGTCACGCTTGGAACCTTCCTATGAGCCGTCAGCCTTGGCCGAACTTGGATGATTTGTTCTTCTAGACCAAGTCATTGTAGACCATCAGGGTGATGAAACGTTTCATATTCACACTATTCCCCCGACATTGCACCCCGAACGGCTCTTCGATCAGCCGTGACGCCGGGTTGCGGGCCCCGTCTAGACGACGCGGAATGCCCTCGCCATGCCCACGAAATGGCAGCAAGGGTGCATAAAAGCTTGAAGCATCGGCGGTTCTGTGTATATGCTGGAAGGCAGTGATACGCGATATACCAAGGAGGAGATATGTGGGGTGAGTCACGGGATCACGACGGTAATGGTGCCGCCGGTTCACGCTCGCTGCATGGGACCTGGGGGATTTTTGACGAAGACGACGGGCTGTCGTGGCGCAACAGGGCTTTATGCTCGCAAACCGACCCCGAGGTGTTCTTTCCTGAAAAAGGCGGTTCGACACGCGACGCTAAACAGGTATGCGAATTGTGCGAAGTACGTGAACAGTGTCTCGACTGGGCTGTCGACCATGATGAACGATTCGGCATCTGGGGAGGAATGAGCGAGCGGGAGCGTCGCCGCTACAAGAAGGAACGTCGTCGGGCGTGACGCTCTCACCCCCTTGCGTACACTGGAACTATGGATTTGACAGGCAGCGGCATCGAACAGTTGGTGGGAGATGTCCTGGCGTCGCGCACATACACGCACAGCCAGGACGTTGACGACTCCGTGGCGGCGGTGATCACCGTCGAGGAAGACAGGAGGTTTTTCCCGTCCACCCTGTCCGCCGTGCTGGCACAGAGCGTGCTGCCGGGGGTCGTGGTCATCGCTGATTGCACGGGAACGCTGTCACGGCCTCTCCAGACCTCATTCGATGTGATTCCCATGCCTGCCGGACCTGCGATGCGGTTGCCGCAGACCAAGCAGGTGTCCGTGCGCATCGTTCCGGTTACGGCTGCAAAATCCTTTGCACAAGCCGTTTCGGAGGCTGTCGAGGCGGCACGGCTCGATGCAGGAATCCGCGGCCTGTGGATGTTGCATGATGATTCCCGCCCGGCTGACAATATCTGCCTTGAATCGCTGATTGAGACATGGCGCAACGCACCGACCGCTTCAATTCTGGGGGCCAAACAGCTCGATTGGCTGGGACAGAACCTTCATGATGTCGGCAAGTACGCCGGCCACCACCGCCTGTATTCGCTGGTCGTGGATGGCGAGCCCGACCAAGAGCAGTACGACGGCAGACAGGATGTCTTCGCCGTGTCACTCGCCGGTGCGTTGGTTCCCGTCGATACGTTGCGCATGCTCCACGGCATCTCATCGTGGTTCGGTACCTTCGCGCAATCCGCGGATTTCTGCCGTCGCGTGTGTCTCAGCGGTGGGCGTGTCGTCGTCGTGCCCCGTGCGCGCATCGCCCATCGGCGCGCAAGATTCGAAGGTATCCGTACCCATTCGGGTATGCCCATTGATGAGGATGAACCTCAGCATGCGTCGATGGCGCGGATGCGCGCCGAACAACGCTACGCGTATACGGATGTCCGCATGCTGTGGTGGCTGGTCTGGTGGCTGTGCAGCCTGCCCGCCGCGATTGGGCGTGCCGTGGTGAAACTGTTCGCGAAAAAACCGTATGATGCACTGTGCGAGCTCGTGATGCCGTGGTCCGCGCTCGTGTCCTTCCCTCGTGCTCTCAAGGCTCGTCGTCTGGTCGCCCGGCAGAGCAAAGTATCCCAATCCCGTCTGGAGCAACTGGTTGCTGACCGACAGCAGATTGCGCGCTGGCGTGACCGCCGACACGCCTTGGACAGCCAACGCCATGTGATTTTGCTCAGCCCGTTGGCCAAGTCGCATCTGCGCACCCGTCTGATCCGACGGTGGACCGGGGCGATACTCATGGCCGTAGTGGTGCTGTGCCTGCTCATCGGCTCGCAATGGTCGCTGGTGCGTTCCCTTGCCTCCGGTGGCACGCTGTATTCGGACCAATGGTTGGCCACCGGCGCAAATTGGCGCCAACTTGTTGATTCCGCAACAACACAATGGGTGTTTGGCGGCGGTGTCGGTCGCGCAGCACCACCGACGCCGTGGCTGTTGGTGCTCATGGTCGCTTCAGTGTTCACGTTGGGGCATGTCGCCACGGCGGTCAGCATCATGTACTGCGCGTCTGCGCCGCTCGCGGCATTGTCGTTCTGGGCGCTGGCGGGAGTGTTCACCCGTTCCGACTCGGTACGTATCGCCGGCGGGCTGATGTGGGTCTCCTTCGCCGCAGCGATGGGGCTGTACCAATCCGGGAACCTCGCGATGCTGACCATGATGGTCTTCCTGCCCGCTGCATTCGCCTTCGTGTTCCGCGCCGTGGGTATGTACCACACCGAGGACCCGATCAAGCCGAAGGCGTCGATTCAGGCTGCGGCGTGCGCGGCCTTGTGCTTTGTCGTCGTTGTACTGTCAGAGCCGCAGACGCTGCTTGCCTTGGTCGTCGCGTTCATCGTGTTCCTCATGATGGTGCCGAAGCATCGTGCCATGCTGCTGCTCATCCCGTTCCCCGCGGGATTCGCCGTTGCTCCGACCCTGCTCAATGCCATCCATAACGGCACGCAGGGCATGTGGCGGCAGCTGTTCGGCGATATTGCGATACCTGTGCGCAGTGTGAATGGTTCGCCGACGGCGTTGAGTCTGGTCGATGTGGTCCGCAGGACTTTCGGCATCAGCGGGAGTGGCAACTTAAGCTCGCTTGATCCGCAGACCGCGTTGCATGTCGCTTCGGTTGTGGTGCTTGCCGTCGTGGCCGCCTTGGCTGTCGTCTCGTTGTTCCTGCCGTTTGCGCTCAGAGTGTCGCGCATGATGTGGGTGGTCGCGGTGTGCGGAGCGGTGTTGTGTCTGGCATCGTCCCGCGTGGCCATCGCGGTTGACGCCGACGGCCAGGTGGCCGGTTCCGTGCTTCCGGGCATGGCCTTGGTCATGGTGGCGTTTCTGTCCTGCCTGTGCTTGGTCGCGGGAGGGGCTGTACAGCGTTTCCGCCCGTTGAAGACGTCTCTTGGTGCCGAAGAAGGCGCTGTTCATGCAAGTCCTGAACAATCCCGTCGCACGACGGCCATGACTCGTGCCGCACGTGCCCTGCTGGTCATTGTGATGCTGGCGTTTGCCGCCACATGGTGCGGTTTCGCAGCATTGGTGTCTCCCAGCCAGCATATCGGCGGCAGCACGAGCGGATTGCCGATGGTTGCCACAGATTATCTGGCGAAGAACAGCGATTACCGCGTGCTCGCCTTGCAGGCCCAGACCGACAATTCAGTCAATTATTCGATATTGCGCACCGACAAAGGCGACCTGATTGACGCTTCGCCTGCGTTGCGGGCCCAGTTTGTGTCGGGGGAGCGTGATGCCGCATACCAGACCCTCGCCCAGGCGAGCGCGGCGTTGTTATCAGGTTCTGATGACGATGCCATCGCGGCGATCAGCCAGCTGGGCTTCGGCGGCATTTACGTGGTTCCCAACACCTCGAACCGCGCTGCACGGACTGCGACAGGGGAGTTGATCGCCAATATCACCGCGTGCGACGGCGTGCAGACCGTCGTCAGCGCGGATAGCGGCACCTACTACCGTGTCGCCGGCGCAACCGAAACCGCGACTCAGCACGTCAGCACCTCGGCGCAGCGCAGATTGCAGGCGCGCGGATGGCGTTACGTATGGCTGTGGAGCATGGGTATTCTCATCGCCGCATACTGTCTGGTCGCCCTGCCTCGTCCGGGCGCCAAGGTGATGAGCGATGACGAGGAGGATGAAGCATGAGTCAGGAGCTATCCAATCGTAAGCGTGGCGGGTCGGGCCGTCACACCGCGTCGAAGGTCCGTCGCGTCCTTGTGGCTCTGCTGACTATGCTGGTCATCCTTGCGGCGTTTGCCGCATTGATTGTGCTCAAGCCCGCAGGGTGGTTGGTCGATTCGCCTTCGGTTACGTCAGGGAGGACCGTGCAACATGTCAGCCAGACGCAATACGGTCTGTTGTGTCCGCAGCAGATGACGCTTGCTGATGACGAGAATTTCGGGGACAGCGAATACCAGGCGACCGCGGGCAACATCGCGTCTTCCGCCTTGTATGCGGCCTTCGGTTCCGTGTATGGTGCCGATGTCTACGATTATCCGGTTGCTGACGATGCACGGCCCGGCGAGCTGTCCGACAGCGATTTGCTGGATTCCGCGAACGTGAAGACGCTCGCCGGCGACGTCACGAAGAGCGCGCAATACATTGATGCGAAACTGCTTGAGGCGAAATCAGGAACCGGTGTGATCGGCTCGATGGCGTCGTGGGCAACATCGGGGGATTTGAAGGGTATGTCGGCCGCTTCATGCGTGCCGACCGCCCTGAGTGACACATTCCTGCTGCCTGCGACGCAGACTGGTGTCACCGAGCAGCTCGTGGTGTCCAATCCTTCGCAGAAGTCTACGTCACTTGATGTGACCGTATACGGCACGAAACATGCGGGGAAGCTGTCATTGTCCACGTCCAGCACGTTGACGGTCGCCGCAGGCGGTCAGGCGATCCTTGATATCGCCGCTGCCGCGCCCGGACAGCAGGGCGTGTACGTCACCGTGTCCAGCAAGGAGACACCGATTTCGTCCGTCGTGAAAGTGATTCGCATGCAGGGGTTGAAGCCGCAGGGATCGGATGTCGTTCTCCCGCTTCAGGCCGCGGCGCTCACCCAGGCCATGCCCGGAGTGGTTAAAGGCGATGCTGTGACTGCCCTCGTCTTCGCACAGCGCAGTACCACGGTGACGTTGTCGTGGGTAACCGACGAAGGCCGCGTGGAGGCGAAAACGGTTACCGTACCCGGCAACAGGGTCACCACGGTCGATCTCGGCAACGCCCCAGACGGTACGCTGGGCTTATTCGCCGACGCCACATCCGAAATCAACATACAGGCGACAGTCAGCCAGAGTGGTTCCGGACAGGCGGATTTCGCGTTCGTCCCCGGAGAGTCGGGACAGCAGGCCTCAGGCTTGGTCATTCCATCATCAACATCAGCGAACCTGCAACTGGTCAATCTGTCCGACAATGACCAGACTGTCACGGTGCGTGGCTTCGATGCGTCCGGTAAGGCGACGGGAAGCAAGAAGATTCAGGTGGATGCCACGACCGGCGTGTCGGTCGATCCCGAAGATATCGGCGCCGGTACCCAGATGCTCACATGCCGTGCAGGCAAGAGCATGGTGTGGGGCGCGAGACTGTCGCAGATTGCGCTGTCTTCAGGCAAGGTGGCACAGGCAGCATATCTGCCGGCATCATCGTTGGAGCCACAGAGCCGTGAAGTGCTGACGGCGAACGACCAGCGCATCGTGCACTGACCGTTCGCTAATCAAGCCCCCAATCGGGGTCGATTTCCTCAGGTCTGCGGCCATACAGCTCAGCGAGACGGCTGACCAGCTCGTCGCGGATCGCGAACTGCAGGTCCATACGGGTGCGCGCATGCATCTGAATTGGCATGCGGTACAGGACGATGCGTGCTGGCGTGCCGCGCCCGGCGGGGAAGCATTGGGAGCATAAATCCGGGTCCGCCTGCCATGGTGCCGGATCGGACGGTGGAACGTCCTCGACGGCAAACTGCACGGGTTGCACCAATTGAGGCCATGCTCCGTGCAGCCGGCGCAACTGGGATGCGACCATATCGTCGAACATGCCGCTTTTCGTCCGGTACCGGGGCATTCTTACCCCGAACATCGGGGTACGGCTTCCGCGGCCGTGCCTGTTGCGGTATACGTGTAATTGCCAAGGTGCTCGCAGCATGTCGTCAACTGTATGTCGAGGCAAGGATTGAGCTAGGATAGCAGGGTGCATTTCGGCAAGGAGGAACAATGAACGCCACAGCGATCCATGCATGGCAGCAGCTTGATCTCGACGCAGTGGCGTCCGAAGCGAAAGCGATTGCCTTCGACCTTGACGGTACGCTCGCCAGATCGAAGAAACCGATTTCCCCGCAAATCGCGGATTGCCTGACCGCGCTGACCCACCGTCTGCCGGTGGCGATTGTCACCGGCGGCAGGTTCGCCCTGGTGCACAGCCAGATTCTCGATATGTTGGACGATCGCGCTTGCAAAGCCAACATGCATTTGATGCCGACCAGCGGAACCCGCTACTACCGCTGGGACGGCACGCAGTGGGAGTGCGTGTACGAGCATAATCTCAGCGTCGCCGAGCGGCAGGCCGCCATCAGTTCGCTGGAACGACACGCTAAGGAACAAGGCATTTGGGAAGACCACGTGTGGGGCGATCGCATCGAAGACCGCGGCAGCCAGATTACCTTCTCTGCCTTGGGGCAGCTCGCGCCGATTGCAGCGAAGGAATCCTGGGATCCGACCAATGAGAAGAAGAACCGGCTTGCCGAGGCTGTCAGCGCCGATGTGCCTGATTTGGCGGTCCGATCCGGCGGGTCCACAAGCGTTGATATCTCGCTGCGCGGTGTGGATAAGGCGTATGCAGTCCGGCAGTTGGCGACCGCGCTGCATATCGACGTGTCGCAGATGATTTATCTCGGCGACCGTATGGATCCGGACGGCAATGATTACCCTGCCGTCAACGCCGGAACGATTGCCATTCGTGTCACGGGGCCGGAGGAGACCCTTGAGGTGTGCGGTGAGCTTATTCGCCGTCTGCCTGTGGTGGCGTGAATCACCGGTGGACTTTTGCCGGATGCCGGTAGGTACTTGTGCCATTGGAGCATGAGCCTAGTTGTGTCGTGCGGCGTGTCTTACCGAGCTGTGATGCGGCGCGGGCATCATGATGGTCTGATGCAGTGATGTTGAGCTGCGTATTGTGTGCATCGTGCGGCATTGTGTGATGTGATGCTTTGGAGCGGCGCAGTCGTAACTTCTGACCACATGCGTCGTACGGGCTGGCATCGCCGCGTGGCGTTCGCATACAGTCGGATGCATGCGATTGCGTGATTTGGCTTCCCGCCTGTTGTCATCCCCGTTCGCGATGGTTGTGCTGCCGCGCGGATGTGCGGGGTGCGGCGAACCCGATTCGGTGTTGTGCGCCGATTGCCGGGCGTTGTTTACTGTGTGGCCGTCCCGGCAGTTTCCGGGCCTTCCCGGCGGTACGCTCGCATGTGCGCGGTATTCGGGTCGGGCAAGGTCGGCGGTGCTTGCATGGAAGGACCATGATGATCGGGAATGCGATACTGTGTTCGCCCGGTATCTTGCGTTTGCCGTCGATATGATGCTGGGCAGGATTGGTGCCGACTCGGGTGCCTCGGGTGTCTCGAGCGTCGGCAGTGGTCATCGGGTGATGCTTGTCCCAGTACCTTCATCCGGACGGTCCGTTCGGGCCCGCGGCAGACCACATATGACTGTGTTGTCGCATGCGGTGTGTCGTCTGCTATGTGGGGAATACGGGTACGATGCCGTGGTCGCCGATGTGCTGATAGTCGCGCGCCACGGGGGACGGTCGGTCAGCCTGTCCAGCGCGCAGCAGCGTCATGACCGCATGGGCGATCGGTTCCGTGTGCGCGGTCGGTTGCATGATGGTTGTCTACATGATATGGGTTGCCGCGATGCGGATGTCGGGACGGTGATTCTGCTGGATGACATCATCACAACCGGATCTACATTGCGTGGATGCGCCGATGTGCTTGCTGCCGCTGGAATCCATGTCTCTGCCGCAATCGCCTTGGCGGATACGCCGCCTCGAGGTGGTTCGTCGCGTGTTAGCTGATTGCTGACTCGCACCAAGAATCATCCCTCAGTCGCACCAGCCCATACTTCATCACAGCGCACCTTACCACAGTGCGCTCCCTCACAATCTATCTACGTTGAGCAGTGTCTACGCGTCGCTAGTTTGTGTGTCCTTACAAACTCTGTCTACGCTGAGCCCGTTGTTTCCGTCACCGGTTTGTATTGCTTCACAAACCAGTGACGCTGAGGGTGCTGTTTGCGTAGACGGTTTGTGGAGTGCGGTGTGTTACGGCAGCAGTCTGTCTGCCAGTCGGCAGTCCGTCTGTCAGTCGGCACGCACGACCGGCATCTCGTCCCAACGCGTGGTACAACGCGATGACAGCATCTCGCGCCGCATGGCCCATGCGGCTCCGGTATCGCCGTTGTTTCTGCCGTCTCCCCGGATGCCTGCGAAACCGATGCCTACGTGGGCCGGACCGAATCTTCTGGCGACCTGTTCGAACGCCTCACTCAGACCAGAATCTGTCTGCGCACCCAGGGCAGGCAGAGTGCTATAGGACGCGGCATCGACTAATCCGGTGAGCATGACACCAACCCGCACATAACGCACCGAAGGGGTGATTCTGCCGTGGAGCGCCTGCCTGGCGGCCGAGGATATGATGACCGGGTCGTCACTCGGGTCTTGCAGGAGGATACTGCCGCAGACTGATGAGTACTGATCATGCTTGCTGAAAGGACTGCTGGCACAGAACACTGAAACCCGCGTGCACAGGCTGTGCTGCCGTTGGAGCCTCCTGCAGGCGTATTGGGCATATACGGACGCCGCTTGTCTGAGGCCTTCCTCGCCAAGAATCGGGGTGCCGAACATACGGGAGCATAATATCTGGCAGTCGCGCTTGCCTCCGGTTGCGTCGTTGTCATCCGCGATGCACGGTATGCCCCGCAGCTCCAGAACCGTCCGTTCAAGTTGCACCGAAAAGCGCCTGCGCATATTGACCGGATCCTGATCGCGCAGTTGCGCGGCCTGCCGTATGCCCAAGCCGCGCAGACGTTTAGCCAGTCTTCTGCCGATGCCCCAGACATCGTCGATTTCGATGGACGAAAGCACGGCTGTTCCTTGGTCGTCGCGCGACAAATTGCCCCATGTGGTAATCCCGTGGGACGATGGATGCCGTTTGGCCCAATGGTTCGTGATTTTCGCCAGAGTTTTGGTAGGGGCGATGCCGATGCTCACCGGTATGCCTACTCCCTGCAATACGGCTCGCCGCATAACGGCGGCGATTCGGCGTGTCCGCTCGCTGTCCCACGGCGAATGCATGAAACATTCGTCGATGGAGTACACCTCCTGTCCGGGCAGGAATCCCGACATGATAGACATCATGCGCCTTGACAGGCTGCCATACAGCTCGTAATTGGAGCTCCGGGCGATGACCTGGTCGTATGCCGCCTCCTGGCGGATGGTGAACCATGGCGTGCCGTTGGCGATGCCAAGCGCTTTGGCTTCGTACGACCGGGAGACCACGCATCCGTCGTTGTTCGACAGGACCACAAGAGGCTTCCCGGCTACCTCCGGGTGGAATACGGCTTCGCAGGATGCGTAGAAGTTATTGGCGTCGGCAAGCACAATTGGATGCTCTTGCACACGGGGGTCAGGCATGGCGCGATCCCCACCCTCCGTGCCGGTAGGCACCCGGATGCTTGGGAGTGACGATTGCGCCGCCGCTGGATTTCGCTCCCGGATAGGTGACCGACGGGACCGGTTGTTTCGCGTGGCATTGCGCTGTTTTACGCTGCCAATGGTAGTTCCCGGTCACCACACCCCAAATCAGCAGGTCTTGGTCAGGTGAGGGGATGAAATCCGGATACGCGGGATTTTCCGGGTGCAACACCGGGGTATGCCCGTGCATGACCAGTCGCTTTACGGTCAGCTCATCATCGAGGACGGCAACGACCACATCGCCGTCCTGCGGATCGAGCGCACGGTCAACCACCAGCAAGTCGCCGTCCCAGATACCCGCGTTTTGCATGGAATCGCCTGCCACGGTCACGATGAACGTGGTGTCCGGGTGCATGATGATATGTTCGTCAAGACTGAAGTCGCCATCGAAATAATCCTGCGCGACCGAGGGAAAGCCGGCGTGTACCGCCTCAAGTGCCTGTGGCACCGGTACGGGGGATTCCGATGCCGGGTGAATCGAGGAAATGACATCTGACAGCCGGGCCATACCGGTGTCAACGCCGGTGATGCCCGGCTGGCGTGTTCTGATGCTGACGACCATCACATACCTCCATTCGAACATATGTTCGAATTCAGTATGTCGGATAGCCACGACAAACAGCGGCGGGTGCCGCGGAACCAACCGCGACACCCGCCGAATACGTGAATGCGTTGACCGAATATGCCGAATGCATCGGAGGCGCCGAATGCGCCGAATGCACCGCGTCGGCCAATGCTAGCGCCCTTATGCGTCCCCACTACGCGCAGACTTGGCAACATCCGCCTGGATATGATGCTTGGGCAGCGTGATTTCGAAATCCGCACCGCGCGGGTCGTCCACGACACGCACCGTGCCGCCGTGCAGCTGGGCGGCCCACCGCGCGATGGACAGTCCGAGCCCAGTGCCGCCCGATTCTGTGCCGGGGCCGGTTTTGCCTTTGACGAAACGCCGGAAGATATCGCTTCTGGCCTCAACCGGAATCTGCGAACCGAAATTGACCACATTGGTCACAATGGTGTCGTTGGTTTTGTTTTCGTGCGTTTCAATCAACACCGCCGTGTCGTCGGGGGAGTGCTTGAGCGCGTTGCCGATGACATTCGTGAACAGTTGACGCAGCCGGTCCTGGTCGCCTTCCATCGTCAGATCGTCAGGCACATGCATGTCGATGGTGTGGGCATGACCGGAATCCGCGATTTCCAAAGGCTCGATGGTCTCGTCAATGAAATCTGCGAAATTGAACCGCTCGATTTGCAGGCTCGCCGCGCCTGCCTCCATACGGGACAGATCGAGCAGGAATGCGATCAGATCGCTCAATCGATGCGTTTGGTTGAGAATGCTCTCCATATTCGCCGGGGTCGGTTCGACCACGCCGTCGGCGAGATTCTCAAGCATCGCCTGCAGTGCCGAAACCGGTGTGCGCAGCTCATGGCTGACGTTCGCAATCAAATCATTGCGCATCTGGTCGGCGTGTTGAAGCTCCTCGGCCATTTCGTTGAATGATCTGGCCAGCATGCCGATCTCATCGTTGCTGTCCGTACCGGTCTGCACACGCACGGTGTAGTCGCCTTCCGCCATGGCTTCCGCGGCGTCGCGCATCTGCCGCAGAGGCGTTGTCAGCCCGCGTGAGAAGAAATAGGTGATGCCCAAGGCCACGGCGAGCGTAATCGGCATGGCCACCCATCCGGTCAGGCCGACTTTAAGCAGGAACCATGCCATCACGAATGCGATGGCGGTGGAAATGACAATCAGGACGGACAATTCGAACTTTAGCGATGAGAAGAAGCCGATAGGCCGTCCACTATCCAACAGCCGGTTCGCCCGCGGCCGTTTTTTCGAAGATTGACTGGGCTGGGGCGAATCTGACTGGTGAGTCATCAGCGGGTCTCGCTTTCGGTATCGTTCTCATTGGGCTCCGGCGGTTCGAAGGCGTACCCGACACCGTGCGCTGTGCGGATCATTTCCGAGCCGAGCTTATGGCGCAGGGCCTTGACGTGGGAATCCACGGTACGGGTGCCTGAAGCATCCGGCCAATCCCAGACTTCTTCAAGCAGTTTCTCGCGCTTGAACACGGTTTTCGGCTTGCGTGCGAGGGTTGCAAGCAGATCGAATTCTGTGGGCGTCAGGTGCACCTGTTCGCCGTTGAGCGTGACGATGCGCTGCCGCGGGTCGATGACCAGCGACCCGAAGTCGAGGATCTTCTCGTTCTCCAGGTTCTTGGCGATGATGGTGGCGCGCTCCACGCGGCGCAACAGAGCCTCGCAGCGAGCGATGAGTTCGCGCGGCGAGAACGGCTTGGTCATGTAATCGTCGGCGCCCGCGCCAAGTCCCATGACCTTATCCGATTCGGCATCGCGGGCGGTAAGCATCAACACCGGGACAGGACGTTCGGCGACGATGCGTTTCGTCGCTTCGATGCCATCCATAACGGGCAGCATGATGTCCATGATGACTAGATCAGGCTTGAGCTGCTTTGCCGCACGGACGGCGGACGCGCCGTCTCCTGCGACGCGTGCCGTCCATCCGTTCGCGGTGATGCGCTGCGCTATGGCAGTGGCGAGATCGGGTTCATCCTCGACGACCAGAATCGTGCGTGATTTCTTGGGGTTCTGGCGTGCGGAAGTGTTGAGCATATGGGACCGCCTTTCAGTTCTCTGGTTCCAAGAATACCGCTCCCAACGCCGGAATAGTGAGTTTCGCCGACCAATCGCGGGAATGATAGGCTCCTGCGTCGGCCTCGAATTCGCCGTTGTGGATGCCGGAACCGCCGTACTGCTCGTCATCGGTGGTCAGGATTTCGCGCCAGCGACCGCCGCTCGTCAGTGGCACCTGGTAGTCCTCCCACGCTTCGCCAGAGAAGTTGACAACAACGACGAGCTGTTCGCCCTTGGCACCGATCCTCACGAAGCTCAGCGTGTTGTGATCGGCGTCATCGCTGGTCAGCCACTGGAAGCCGGCGGGATCGAAGTCCTGGCTCCATAGCGCCGGATGCGCCTTGTACATGGCGTTCAAATCGGCGACCAGATGCTGGATTTGGCGATGTTCCTTCCAGTTGAGCGCATCCCAGTCAACCGATCCGTTGTGGTCCCATTCGCCGTATTGGGCGATTTCGTTGCCCATGAACGACAGTTTCTTGCCCGGGTGGGCCCACTGATAGGCGAACAGTGCCCGCACGCCGGCGTATCGCTGCCAGTCGTCGCCCGGCATCTTGCCGAACAGCGACCCCTTGCCGTACACGACCTCGTCATGGCTGATCGGCAGGACATAATGCTCCGAATAGGCGTAGACCATTGAGAACGTGATCTCGTTGTGATGCCACTTGCGGTTGATGGGCTGCTCGTGCAGATATTGCAGCGTGTCGTGCATCCAGCCCATATTCCACTTGAGGCCGAATCCGATGCCGCCTTGGTCCGTCGGGGCGGTGATGCCCGGATACGCGGTGGACTCCTCGGCGATCATCATGATGCCAGGGTTGTTCTTGTACGCCGTGGCATTGGCTTCCTTGAGGAAGTCGATGGCTTCGAGGTTCTCGCGCCCGCCGTAGATATTGGGATGCCACTGGCCGGGCTTGCGGCTGTAGTCGAGGTAGAGCATCGAGGAGACCGCGTCGACACGTAGCGCGTCGATATGGTATTCATCCAGCCAGAAGCAGGCGTTGGCGACGAGGAAGTTGCGCACCTCGTTGCGGCCGAAGTTGAAGATGTACGTGCCCCAGTCCGGGTGTTCGCCGCGGGTGGGATCTGGATCCTCATACAGCGGTGTGCCATCGAAGCGACCGAGAGCGAAGGCATCCTTGGGGAAGTGCGCCGGAACCCAATCCATGATGACGCCGATGCCGGCCTCATGGAATTTCTCGACCAGATACTTGAAATCGTCCGGCCCGCCGAGACGGGAATCGATGGCGTAGTATCCGGTCACCTGATAGCCCCACGAGCCGGCGAACGGGTGCTCGGCAAGCGGCATGAACTCAACGTGAGTGAAGCCTTCCTTGGCGACATAGTCGACGAGCTGGTCGGCGAGTTCGCGGTAGTTCTTGATGCCTTTCTTCCAGCTGCCGGCGTGAACTTCGTAGATGCTGACTGGGCCGTCATGCGGGTTGGTGCGTTTGCGGTGGTCCATCCACGTCTTGTCGTCCCACTCGAACTGCGAATCGACCACGATGGAGCCCGTGGCCGGTGGAACCTCATGGGAACGCTCCATTGGGTCAGCCTTCATAACCCACTCGTTGTTCGCGTTGAGGATTTGATACTTATAGACTTCACCGGCTTGCACACCCGGGATGAACAGTTCCCAGATGCCGGAGGAACCCAGTTCGCGCATGGCGTGCTTGCGACCGTCCCAGCCGTTGAAGTTGCCGACGACGCGCACGGCGTGGGCGTTCGGTGCCCACACGCTGAACGCGGTGCCGACCAGCTGTTCGCCATTGGTGCCGTCATTGGAACCCATCGGGTCGTCATAACGCATGACGCGCGCGCCGAGCGCCTCCCAGAGCCGCTCATGCCTTCCTTCGCCGAACAGGTACATGTCAAGGTCGCCCACAGTCGGCAGATACCGGTACGGGTCGTCCTCAACGAGGGTCTCGCCGTTCTCATAGGTGGTGGCCACACGGTAGTCCGGCACACCCCAGCCGTCACGCGTTTCGATTGCGGGGACGGTCGCACGGAAGATGCCGTTGTGCTCATGCTCGGCGGCATGACGGACCCGCTTGCCGCCCTCCTCGGTGATGATGTCGACGCTGGATGCCAGCGGACGCAGGACCCGCACGGTCACGGTGCGCTCGTCATCCTGTGCGAAATGCCCGCCAAGCACCTCATGGGGGTTGTAATAGCTTGCGTTGCTGACGGCGTCCAGTGTTCCTTGATCTACAGTAAACATGATGACATCTCCATTGATTCTCTCGTGTTCGTAGTGGTCATACTATGAGACTACTCGCTATTTGCGCAAAAGTCCCGCTGTGTCGTGTGTTTCTTCTCACATTTTTTCGCTGTCGATGGAATACGGGGTCGTGCTCGAGGAGGTGTCGTGATTCCATAATTATCTAAGTCTCGGCCCCTTGGCATAATATGTAAGGTTACGGTCTTTGACTACGTCGTTCACGGAGGGTTCATGGGTTACAAAGTCGGCGATATGGTCGTGTATCCGCGTCATGGTGCGGCACGGGTCGATGCGATTACCGAGCGCACGGTGAAAGGCGTTACACGGCAGTACCTGCAGCTGTCTGTCCTGTCCTCCGACGGTCTGGTCATCAATGTCCCCGTGGAAAACGCGGAGAAGGTCGGGGTTCGCGATATCGTCGACGCCGATGCCGTGTCGAAGGTGTTCGGCATCCTACGCACGCCGATCGTCGAGAAGGAAATGAACTGGTCCCGCCGTTACAAACTCAATGTCGAGAAGATTTCGACAGGCGACGTGAACCAAATCGCCGAGGTCGTGCGCGACCTGTCCCAGCGCAATGTCGATGAGCACGGCTTGTCCGCCGGCGAAAAGCGCATGCTGACACGCGCGCGGAGCATCCTCACGTCCGAAATTTCGCTGTCCGAAGACATTTCCGAAGAGGAAGCGCAGCGGTTGCTTGATGTCAACCTCGGCTACGCCGACCCGCTGCCGGGCGATGACAAGCATCACACCGAGGCTCCCGAGGAGCCGGCATCGCAGACGCTTGCCCGTCTTGAAGCGGAAAAGAAGAAGTCCAAGAGCAAGAAGAAGTGACCTTGGCTTCGGTGCCGTACGGGGATTCATCCGTGCCGATTCCTCAAGAACCCCCGAACCGATGGGCTTCTGGGGCCTCGGTTCCGCAAAACCCGCTTGTGGGAATGGGGTTTGACGCCCATCGTTTCGCCAAGGACGCCCGTCCGCTGTGGCTTGCGTGCCTGAAGTGGGAAGGCGTCGGGATTGAAGGGGATTCCGACGGGGACGTCGCTGCGCATGCCCTCATTGACGCACTGTTATCAGCGGCAGGATTGGGTGATATCGGCACGCTGTTCGGCGTCGGTGCTGACAGCGCGGGAGCCGGAGCCCATGGAACCGATATGCTCCGCACAACCTGCGACACTCTGCGTGAGCACGGGTTCAAACCGTTGAACGCCAGTGTCGTGGTTATCGGCAACAGGCCGAAAATGAGTGCCAATCGCGAACAGGCGCAGCGGGCGATGTCCCGGGCCGCAGGATGCCCGGTATCCATCACCGCAACCACCACCGACGGCATGGGATTCACCGGGGCGGGGGAAGGCCTCGCAGCGATGGCGACCGCGCTGGTCGTCAAATGCGATAATCCAGGCTCGATAGTCTAGGCACGACAGTCCGGTCTATTCGAGCACTATTGTGTGTTACGCGTTGGTGGTTTTCACAGCGGAGACGGCACGCGCAATAACCCAGAATAGGGTGGACAGCGTCACGATGATGAAGCTTGGCGGCGCCGGGAACATTGCTGAGAGCGTCAACCCACCCCAGATGGAAACCAAGCACAGCACGCTCGCCGTGCACATGGCTTTCAGCGGGGATGCGGCGATGATATTCGCGGTTGCAGCCGGGGTGACAACGAGCGCGAAGATCAGTAAGGTTCCCACTGCGGGCACCGCAATGGTGATGACTCCCGCCATAATCGCCATGAACAGCACATTCATCAGCCCGATCGGCACGCCTTTGGCCTGAGCCACCTGCTCATCCAATGAACTGAACAGCAGCGGGCGGTAGATGACGGCGAGTGCGATGACGAGTACGATGTCGAAAATCGCGAACCCGATTACCTGATCGTCTGTGATTGTCAGAATCGAGCCGAACAAAATGGATTGCATCTGTTGCGATGCCGAACTTGACAGCCGTGCGAAGAACAGGCCGAGACCGGTGGCGAAGGCTAGCACGGTTCCTGTGGCGATTTCGCGTTGCGAGGCTCTTTTGCCCAGCGCTCCAATGACGAGCGCGCCTGCGAGCGCGAAGATACCGAGGCCCAAGGATACCGGCAATCCGAGAAGCACCGCGCCGGTCGCCCCGGGCAAACCGATGTGCGCCAAGGCGTGGGCGGCGAATGTGGAATGCCGTGCGATAGTGAAATATCCCATGGCGCCGGCTGCCACTGCGATGCACAGTCCGGCGAGGAACGCGTTGTGCATGAATGGCATGCCGAGGGTCTGCGCCCACTGGGGATCGAAGGAGAAATCGATATCACTCATGTTCGGGTCATGACCTTTCTGCCGGTGCCGCTGCGGGCGCATCCGGCTGATGCTGGTGCGCATGATGGTGGAATTGCGCCACTTCGACGGGTGCATGCGTATCCTGTTCGATGTCGTCTGGCTCGTCGGGGGACGGGGTGACGAACATATCGCCTTGCGGGGTGGTCACGACTTGGACGGTCGTACCATACAAGTGGGTCAGCAGATTCGCGTCGAGTACGTCGTTCATCGCGGCGTAATGGGGATGCCCGTCGAGCAAGTACACGGCTCCGGTGAGGATCGGCAGCAGCATGTTGAGGTCGTGGGCGACCACTTGGATGGTCATGCCGAGCTCATGGTTGAGCCGCGCCAGCACGTGGACGGTTGCGCGTTGGCTGGCCAGATCGAGATTGGCGAGCGGCTCGTCGAGCATGAGCAGCTCGGGGTCGCTCACCAACGCCTGTGCGATGGCGACACGTTGCCGAAGCCCGCCGGACAGTTGCGATAAGCGGTAGGACGCTTTGTCGGCCACGCCAACAAAGTCCATCGCTTTGTGGGCACGATTGCGCTGCGCCGCAGTGGTGATATGGAAGCCGAATCGTGTGCCCGTCAGGCCGAGCAGCACCGATTGCTCCGCGGTGAGATTGGAATCGATGTCCGATGTGTAACTTTGCGGCACATACCCGATGCGCTTATTGGACTTGCCTGCCGGTTCTCCAAGGACTTCCACATTGCCGTGCGACAACGGGAGCAGCCCGAGCTCGGCTTTCATCATGGTCGTCTTGCCGGCACCATTGGTTCCGACGATGGCGGTGACCGATCCGCGCGGGATTGAGAAGGTCCCGTTGCTCCAAATCACACGGTCGCCACGGCTGACCGCCGCTTGGTTGAACACGATGGCAGCCTCATGGACGGTGTTCTTTGCGGTGTTTCTTTCGCCGCTGGTATTCAGATCGCCGTCCTGGGCGGCTTGGGGCGCTGATCCTGTCATGCTGACCTCCCCGTGGATTGTCGTTGGAATCGGGCGCATCCCGTTGTCTGTCTGAAATCAAGCCGTAGGGATGTCGTATGAAAACAAGTATGACAAATGATGCTGACAATCATTCTCATTTAGTCGGGGGGTGAAACCAGTACCGCGACCAAGGTGACCAAAGCAATCGCGCAACGGTATGGAGCTCAGTCGCCCCGTTACTGCGCTGATGACGGGCTCGTGCTGCTCGACGGATCGCTGGCGGACTGGCTTGCAGAAGACGGGCTGGGGGAGGCGTCCTGCGTATTCGCATCAGTAGCGGTGCCGTCGGACGTATCGTTCGACGAGTCCTTCTCATCGGTTTGCGCGGCGGCGACCTGCTTGGTCATGGTTTCGACAAGCGAGGAAATCCAGCCGGTCAGCGTGTGCTGGTCGGAAGGCATCTGCTCGGTGATTTCAATGACGGGCACCTTGTTCGCCGTGGCCGTCTTCTTTAGTAGAGCCGCAGAATCGCTGGATTCCTGCGGATTGTCCACCAGCAGTTTTGCTTTGTCTGATTCCAGAAGCTCCTGGAACTCCTGCAAATCCGCCGGGGCCGCCTCTCCGCCTGACGTGACAGACTGCAGATAGCCTTGCGGTGTGACATCCTTGAGCTTCATATCAGACATCAGATAATAAGCGACAGCTTCGGTGGCTGCATACGTGGTGTTCCTGTGCTTCTTGGCGAAGGCGGCCATGGCATCTTCAAGGTCTGATTCCTCGCTTTGCCATGTCTTGAGACGCTTATCGAAGGACTTCTTCTTGGACGGCAGGATTTTGGAGAAGGTATCGGCCAATTCGGTCGCCATCGCTTTGCGCGCGTCTTTCGAGAACCACAGATGCGGGTTGTCGCCGGAAATTGCGCCGACGGTGGAGGCTGCAGAGACGCTGACCGTGCCTTTGGCGATGCTCTTCGAAGCCCATGAGTCGTAGCCGGCTCCGTTGGTCACGACGACCTGGGCCTTTTGGATTTCGGCGATGTCCGAGGTCTTGGGCTCGAAATCGTGGGCATCGACGTTCGTGGAATTAAGAATCGTGGTGACCTTGACATCATCGCCGCCGATTTCCTGTGCGAGGGTGCCCCACTGATTGACGGATGCCACCACAAGGATCGGCCCCTTCGAGGCCGTGGCTGAGGGCGTCGTCGAGGAAGCAGGACGCGGGGTGGGTAAGCACCCGGCCAGGGGAAGGAGCAATGCGATGGCCGCCAGCGCCGCGAACCATGTTGCCAATCTGTTGCCAAGCCCCCGTGTGCTCATGTTGCCACCTTTTCTCTGTCTGCTGTGCCCTGTTCGCTGAACGACTCGGTCTGCCGAGCGCTCCGCATGCCGGAATGCGCGCATGTTCTCTCCCCACGATAGCTTACGATACAGAAAACGTAAGCTGCGCAGCTCCTGTCCGCTCCGGGGCGGCGCAGGCATGTTGTTGCGGTCGGGGCGGCGTCAGGAGGCACAGCATGCCCATCGTATTGGACGGCAAAAGCGTGGCTGCCCAGATCAAAGCGGATTTGAGCACCAGAGTCGCAGCGCTCAAGCGGCAAGGGATCCAACCGGGTCTCGGAACGCTTCTGGTGGGTAGTGACCCGGGCTCCGTCAAATACGTTGCCGGCAAACATGCGGATTGCGCTGAAGTAGGCATCACGTCGATTCGCCGCGATCTGCCCGCCGATGCGACCGAATCGCAGATCGTACAAGCGGTCGACGAGCTGAACGCCGACCCCGCGTGCACCGGCTTCATCGTTCAACTGCCGTTGCCCGTCGGTGTCGATGAACTCTCGGTGATTGCGCGCATCGATCCCGGCAAGGACGTCGATGGCATGCACCCGTACAATCTGGGCGAGCTGGTGCTGCACACTTCCGGCGAAATCGCCACGCCGCTGCCATGCACACCACGTGGCGTGCTGACCCTGCTTGACCATTACGGCATCGGGCTGGACGGCAAGGAGGTGTGCGTGCTGGGGCGCGGTATCACCATCGGCCGCACCATCGGGCTGTTGCTGACCAGACGGAATGTCAATGCGACTGTCACCTTGTGCCATACCGGCACCAAGGACGTGCACAAGCATATGCGCCGGGCAGATGTCATCATCGCGGCGATGGGCTCGGCCGGTTTCGTCACGCCGGATGACATCAAGCCGGGCGCCGTGCTGGTTGATGTCGGCGTCTCGCGCGTCTGGGACGAGCAGACGGGCAGGTATCGCATCAAGGGCGACGTGGACAAGGCGTGCTATGCCAAGGCCAGCGCCTATACGCCCAACCCAGGTGGAGTGGGGCCGATGACGCGAGCCATGCTGTTGGCGAATGTCGTGGAAATCGCGGAGCGCGCCTCCGCTCGCTGAACCACGTGTATATGCGGTGTCGTGCCTGCCGGTGTGGGGTAGCCCCGCAGCCGCGGCATTCCGGGGTACGACACGCCGTATTTCACCGGCGGCATTTGTGCATGGTACACGCTAAACTCAGTCAAGGTATGTCTCCATGGGCATACCAGATAACTGAATAACGATTTTATCCATCTACTCATTAACAGAAACCACTATTTTAATGGCAGAAAACAATAAGGAAGTCACCAAGGTCGCGATCAACGACATCGGCACCGAAGAAGACTTCATCAAGGCAGTCGATTCCACCATCAAGAACTTCGATGATGGTGATCTGGTCGAGGGCACGGTCGTCAAGGTCGACCGTGACGAGGTCCTGCTCGACATCGGCTACAAGACCGAGGGTGTCATCCCCTCCCGCGAACTTTCCATCAAGAAGGACGTCGATCCCGACGATGTCGTCGAAGTCGGCGACACCATCGAGGCCCTTGTCGTGACCAAGGAAGACAAGGAAGGCCGTCTTATCCTGTCCAAGAAGCGTGCACAGTATGAGCGCGCTTGGGGCGATATCGAGAAGATCAAGGAAGCCGATGGCGTTGTCGAAGGCACCGTCATCGAAGCTGTCAAGGGCGGCCTCATCGTCGACATCGGCCTGCGTGGCTTCCTGCCTGCCTCGCTCGTTGAGATGCGTCGCGTGCGCGACCTGTCTCCATACATCGGCCAGAAGATCAAGGCCAAGATCCTGGAGCTCGACAAGAACCGCAACAATGTGGTGCTGTCCCGTCGCCAGTATCTCGAGGAGACCCAGTCCGAGGTCCGCGAGACCTTCCTGTCCCAGCTCAAGAAGGGCCAGATCCGCGAAGGCGTCGTGTCCTCCATCGTCAACTTCGGCGCGTTCGTCGATCTGGGCGGTGTTGACGGCCTGATCCACGTGTCCGAGCTGTCTTGGAAGCACATCGATCACCCGTCCGAGGTCGTCAAGGTCGGCCAGAAGGTCACCGTTGAGGTGCTCGACGTCGATATGGATCGCGAGCGTATCTCGTTGTCCCTCAAGGCCACCCAGGAAGATCCGTGGCAGCGCTTCGCTCGCACCCACGTCCCCGGCCAGATCGTCAAGGGCAAGGTCACCAAGATCGTGCAGTTCGGTGTGTTCGTGTCCGTCGAAGACGGCATCGAAGGCCTCGTGCACATCTCCGAGCTGGCCAACCGCCACGTCGAGAACCCGGAGACCGTTGTCAAGCAGGGCGAGACCGTGTTCGTCAAGGTTATCGACGTCGATCTTGATCGTCGCCGTATCTCCCTGTCCCTCAAGCAGGCGAACGACGCTGTCGACCCGAACTCCGAGGACTTCGATCCGGCGCTCTATGGCATGCCGGCCGAGTACGACGAAGACGGCAACTACAAGTATCCGGAAGGCTTCGACCCGAACACCAACGAGTGGATCGCCGGATACGAGAAGCAGCGCGAGGAATGGGAATCCCAGTACGCCGCTGCCCACGATCTGTGGGAAGAGCACAAGGCCTTCGTTGCCAAGGAGCTGGAGAACGCCGCGGCTTCCGCAGCCGAGGACGGCCAGACCCCTCGCGAAGAGAAGGTCCAGGAGACCTCCAACTACTCCTCGAACAATGAGTCTGAAGGCACCCTCGCTGGTTCCGACCAGCTGGCCGCCCTTCGTGAGCAGCTGCTCAAGGAGAAGAAGTGAGCGATGCCAGTCATCACTGACTGACATGGTTGACTGACAAACCAACGGTATGGCCCCGGCACTTCGGTGACCGGGGCCATACCGTATCTTGCGCCGGCATGTCGTGCGGCTACCATGGAAAACATGGTGATACGAATCGGACTGACCGGAGGCATCGCGGCAGGGAAAAGCACGGTTTCCCGCAGACTTGGCGAACTCGGGGCGACGATTATTGATTACGATGCCCTCGCCAGGCAGGTCGTGGAACCCGGGGGAGTGGCATTACAGCGCATCGTTGACGTGTTCGGCCCTGAGGCCGTTGGTGCAGACGGCAGGCTGAATCGCATCTGGCTCGCCAACCGTATATTCGGTGAGCATACCGATCCTCACGCAAGGCAGTGTTTGGACGCCATCGAGCATCCGCTGATTTACGAGTTGGCCCAACGGATTGACATGCAGACTGCCCGGCAGAACAGCTCGGCCGTAATCGTCCATGACATCCCGCTACTCGCTGAAGTCCTTCATGACCTGCCCTTCAGTTTCGATCATATCGTCACAGTCGAGGCGCCGGAATCAATACGCATCGAACGCATGATTCGCACACGGGGAATGGACAGGGCACAAGCGCGAGCCCGGATCGCCAGCCAGAGCAAGCGGTCGGCCCGAATTGCCATGGCGGACACGGTCGTGGACTCCAATGTGGATGTAAAGACCATGCTCGAGCGCGTCGACTCGCTCTACGCCACTTGGCGGGATGAAGCGAGCGCGAGCGGCAGATAAGCGGTAGAAGCTGGCGGTGAGCGGGCATACTGCATTATCGAACATTTGTACGAATCACTTGATATGCTGGAAAAATCAGCATGCGGACGGGTCATGCGGGACTCAATGGGAGGACGATATGGGCATTTCCATCGAACGCACAGACAAGCCATTTGTCGTCAAGGCCCCCTACAAGCCTTCTGGGGATCAACCCCAGGCCATCAAGGAGCTCGCCGAGCGGATTAACAATGGTGAGAACGATGTCGTGCTCATGGGCGCGACCGGCACCGGTAAAACCGCAACCGTCGCTTGGCTTATCGAGAAACTGCAACGGCCGACCCTGATTCTCGAGCCCAACAAGACCTTGGCGGCGCAGCTGTGCGCCGAATTCCGTGAGCTCATGCCTGACAACGCCGTGAGTTACTTCGTGTCCTACTACGACTATTACCAGCCGGAGGCTTACATCCCTCAAACGGACACCTATATCGAGAAGGATTCCAATATCAACGACGACGTCGAGCGTCTGCGCCACGCCGCCACCGCGAACCTGCTCACCCGTCGCGATTGCGTGGTCGTCGCTACGGTGTCATGCATTTACGGCTTGGGTACTCCCGAGGAATACGCGGGTCGCATGCTGTTCCTGAAGGAGGGTCAGCAGATCGATCGTGACACGCTGCTGCGCAAATTCGTTGACATGCAATACAAGCGCAACGACATCGCCTTCACACGCGGCACCTTCCGCGTGCGTGGCGATACCGTGGAGATCATCCCCGTGTATGAAGAGCTGGCCATCCGCATCGAGTTCTTCGGCGACGAAATCGATCGGATTTCCACCCTCCATCCGATCACCGGGGACGTCATCGACCATGTCAGTCAGGTGCATATCTTCCCGGCTTCGCACTATGTCGCCGGCCCCGAGCGCATGGAACGCGCGCTGCACACTATCAAGGAGGAACTCGACCAACGCGTCGCCGAGTTGCGCAAACAGGGCAAGGAACTGGAAGCGCAACGCCTGACCATGCGCACCACCTACGATTTGGAAATGCTGACCCAGGTGGGCACATGCGCCGGCGTTGAGAATTATTCACGGCATTTCGATGGCCGTGAGCCGGGCACCCCGCCGCATACCTTGTTGGATTTCTTCCCGGACGATTTCCTGCTCGTTATCGACGAGTCCCACGTCACAGTCCCACAAATCGGAGCCATGTACGAAGGGGACGCCAGCCGTAAACGCACGCTGGTCGAGCATGGCTTCCGTCTGCCTTCGGCGATGGATAACCGTCCGCTCAAATGGGACGAATTCCTTCAGCGCGTCGGGCAGACCGTCTATCTGTCGGCGACCCCGGGTGATTACGAGCTCGGGCTCTCCGACGGCGTGGTCGAACAGATCATCCGCCCCACCGGCCTGCTTGATCCGAAGATCGAGGTCAGGCCGGTCGAAGGGCAGATCGACGACCTGCTCGCCGAAATCAAGGATCGCGTAGCCAAGAACGAGCGTGCGCTGGTCACGACACTCACCAAGAAGATGGCAGAGGACCTGACCGATTACCTGCTCGACAAAGGCATCAAAGTCGAATATCTGCATTCCGATGTCGACACGCTGAGGCGCGTCGAGCTCCTGCGCGAGTTGCGTGAAGGCAAGATTGACGTGATTGTCGGCATCAACTTGTTGCGCGAGGGGCTTGATCTGCCAGAGGTTTCGTTGGTGGCGATATTGGATGCCGACAAGGAAGGATTCTTGCGGTCCTATCGTTCGCTGATCCAGACCATCGGCCGCGCCGCGCGAAATGTGTCGGGAACGGTCATCATGTACGCCGATGAAGTCACGGATGCCATGAACAAGGCGATTACGGAGACCGAAAGGCGGCGCGCCAAGCAGATCGCCTATAACAAGGAGCATCATATCGACCCCAAGCCGTTGATCAAGAAGATCAGCGACGTCAATGACATGATCGCCAAGGAGGATGTTGATACGCAGAGCCTGCTCGAAGGCGGGTATCGCAACGCCGGGAAAGCCGGCAATTCTCATCTCGGCGTGCCCAATGTCGATCAGGACGAGATCGAGAAACGGCATGAGGAAATCCTCAAAGCCGGGCTTCCGGCGCAGGATTTGGCCGATCTCATCCGTCAGATGAGCGAACAGATGCACACCGCCGCGGAACAACTCCAGTTCGAACTTGCCGCGCGGTTGCGCGATGAGATCCGCGACCTGAAAAAGGAACTTCGCCATATGACGCAGGCCCAGCAGTAGCGTAGTGCGGTCCGCAATCAGGCTGCAAGGCCGTCGCGGGAGTGTATTTCGGCGAGATTGTGCAGCAATAACGTAGACCGGTTCTACAACCAGACGGCTTGTGCAACCAAGCGTCGGGAAAATCGGGAAAAGTAGGGGGCGTGCCGGCTGAAACCGCAAAACACGCTCCCATAGACGCTACACGGCGCCGCGCTTGTGGGGTGCCAAGCCTCATAAACAAAGCAATGCGTCGCGACTGTTCTGACAGCTGCATCGATGGTGCGTCAGCCGTTCTTTCTATGCTTGTTCCTATGGCAGAAACTCCGGTAGCATTCATGATCGCGACCTTCGCCGTTCTCGCGGTATTCGTCGTCGTAGACCTGTTCATCATCGGCCGTAGGCCCCACGTGCCCTCGACCAAGGAATGCGTGCAACATATCGCGTTCTTCGTCGTGGCGGCCTTGATTTTCGGTGGCATCATCTGGGCTGTCGCCGGATCGAAGCCGGCTGTCGAGTTCTATTCCGGGTGGATGACCGAATACTCGCTCAGCATCGACAATCTCTTCGTCTTCGTCATCATCATGTCGAATTTCGCGGTTCCCAAGGAGCTGCAGAAATATGTCTTGAGCGTGGGCATCACCGTCGCCCTGGTGCTGCGTGGCATCTTCATTCTCGTTGGTGCGGCGATCATCCAGCGGTTCACATGGGTGTTCTTCCTGTTCGGCGCCTTCCTCATCGTCACCGCCCTCAAACTGGTCACCGGGCACGACGATGACGAGGAATACCATGAAAACGGCATAATCCGCGCGCTGCGTAAAGTCATGAAAATCACCGACGAATACGATGGCGAAAAATTGCGTACTGTCAAGAACGGGCAACGGTTCTGGACGCCGATGCTCATCGTGTTCCTGACCATCGGCACTACGGACGTCATGTTCGCCTTCGATTCCATCCCCGCGATTTTCGGTCTGACCAAAGACCCGTTCATCGTGTTCACTTCGAACGTGTTCGCCCTGCTGGGCTTGCAGCAGCTGTACTTCCTGCTCGGCAAACTGCTCGACAAACTCGTCTATCTTCCCGTCGGCCTGTCCATTGTGCTTGGATTCATCGGCATCAAGCTCATCATGGAGGCGCTGTCGGGCAATTCGCTACCGTTCATCAACAGCGGACACCCGGTGTCATGGGTGCCGGAAGTGCCGACTTGGCTGTCCTTGCTCGTGATTGTGCTCGCATTGGGTGGTTCCGCTGTAGCCAGCGTGCTCAAGATGAAGCAGGAGGATCGCAAGGAACAGGCGCAGCAGGTTTCAGACGGCGCCTGATGTAACGGTTCGCAGGCCCCCGACCTTGTCCTGATTGCCCGGCGGTAACACGCGGACATATCGACGGTGAACGCGGTATGAAGCCGATGTGAGCGTTCACAACACAGTTGCCTGAATGGTTGGCGCATGGTGGGGAAACCGAGTAGACTAGCACACGGAAACAGGATTCCCACCTGTTCAATAGAAAAGTAAGTTGAAACAGAGGCAGGTATTCATGCGTAAAGCAAAGATCGTCGACACGATCGGTCCAGCCACCGAGTCCCTCGAAGGCATCACCAAGCTCGTCGAAGCCGGTATGGACGTCGCGCGTCTCAACCGCTCGCACGGCACCCCTGAGGATCACCTCAAGGTCTACAACAACGTGCGTGCGGCTTCCAAGGCGACCGGCCGCAACGTCGCTGCGCTGGTTGACCTGCAGGGTCCGAAGATTCGCTGCGGTTGGTTCAAGAAGAACGCCGAAGGCGAAGACAAGGTCGAGCTGACCGAGGGTCAGGAATTCATCATCACCACCGACGACGTCGAGGGCGACGAGCACATCACCTCCACCACGTTCAAGGGTCTGCCGGGCGATTGCCATCCTGGCGACCCGATTCTCATCGATGACGGCAAGGTTCGTCTCGAGGTCACCAAGGTCGAGGGCAACAACGTGTACACCAAGGTTGTTGTGGCCGGCCCGGTTTCCAGCCACAAGGGCATCAACCTCCCGGGCGTCGCAGTTTCCCTGCCTGCTCTGACCGAGAAGGACGAAGCCGATCTGCGCTGGGCCATTCGCACTGGCGCCGACATCATCGCCATGTCCTTCGTGCGTTTCGCAACCGATATCGACCGCGCCCACGAAATCATGGATGAGGAAGGCCGTCGCATCCCGATCGTCGCGAAGATCGAGAAGCCGCAGGCTGTGGCGAACCTCGAAGACATCGTCAAGGCCTTCGACGGCATCATGGTCGCCCGTGGCGATATGGCCGTCGAAATGCCGTTCGAAGAGGTCCCGCTGGTCACCAAGCGCTGCATCGAGCTGGCACGCCAGTATGCCAAGCCGGTCATCGTGGCCACCGAAGTGCTCGGTTCCATGGTGCATTCCCCGGTTCCGTCCCGCGCTGAGGCTTCCGATTGCGCCAACGCCGTGCTTGACGGCGCCGACGCGACCATGACCTCCAACGAGACCGCCGTCGGCGAGTACCCGACCGAGACCGTCAAGACCATGTCCCGCATCTCCGGTTACGCCACCGAGCACGGCTTCGACCGTATCCCGGCGCTGAAGAACCTCGACATGTCCAACAGCGGTGCGGTTTCCTCCGCTGCTGTTGACCTGGCTGAGAAGGTCAACGCGAAGGCCATCGTCGCCTACACCCAGACCGGCAACACCGTGCATCGCGTGTCCCGCGAACGTCCGGCCGCTCCGATTTACGGCCTGACCACCAACGAGCACACCTATCACTGGCTGGCTCTGAGCTGGGGCACTGAAGCCTTCCTGTTGGATGAGGATTACCACGACAAGAACCGCAGCGATCTGATGGTGTTCACCGACAAGGTGCTGCGCGCTGCTGGCAAGGTCGCTGATGGCGATCGTATTGTCGTGCTGAGCTCCGCTCAGGGCGAGCATCGCCCGGGCAGCACGGATTCCATCTACGTGCACACGGTCGGCGCTTGCGACTGAGCCACTTGCTGCGATGAGCAGCGCTGTGCAGGGTTGGCGCATCCCAACCCCGCATGATTCATACTGCGCGATTCGATGGTTCGGATTGCACGGTCGTTGATGACAAGATTGCAAACGCAATTGGCCTCCCACACATTGCATGTGGGAGGCCAATTGCGTTTGTTGCGCTACTTCAGTAGTGCAGTTGTTAGCGTGCGCAGCACCACTGGGATTCGCGTTTACTTGGCTTTGCGTTCTGCGCGTGCCTTGGCAATGCGCTGAATCAGACGCGGATGGGCGCCCGCATGCTCCGCTTCCTCCGCCGCAAGATGCTCGCGCAGCCGCATGACGGCGATGATTGTCTTCGCGTCGATGATTGTGCCGTTGAGGATCATATCCGAGGCTTCCTCGGGGGTGATGAGACGGACGTCTGGGCGAGGAGTCTCCGGACCGAGTTCCCCGCGTTCGACGGCGGTCAGACCCGTCGCGAAGAACACCGCGGTATGCTGCGTGGAAAAGCTCGGCGTATTGATGAAACGCACGACCTGCACCAGCTCCTTGGCCTCATACCCGGCCTCCTCGCGCAGCTTGCGTACGGCGACATCATGCGGACGCTCGTTGGAATCCAAGGCGTGGCCGGCCGGTATTTCCAAGGTCCAGCGATGCGTAGGCAGGCGGTACTGCTCGACCAGGGGGATGCGGCCGTCATCAGTCAGTCCGATGATACCGACCGTGTCGCCATTGTTCTCTTCGACGATGAAGCGTTCAAAATGCCCAACTTTTGAGGAATCGAAAGATACCTGGTCCACATTGAAATAGTGGCTTTGCATGATTTGCCGGCGAGATTCCTCTTTGACTGGGGCAGGACGCCACGGATCGAACTTGCGGAAGGTTGTCTCACTCATTGTTCCTCCTTGATAACCGCTCAAAACAGCTCGGAGCGGTGGGTGCATCAGCTCTCATTCTACGCCGTTGAGGTGTGCTGTCACTGGGCATGTCCGCCTTCCTGGAGGATTCGGCTTGCGGCGAACTCGGACCCGGTGACTTGCATTTGTTCCCTTCTCCGGGTACGCCGAGACGCGACAGTGTGCACCCAGAAAGCTATTGGTCGCGCTGCTGGGCCTCGGTCCGCTGACGTGTGCGTGAGACCGCCGACTTCACGCACTGTCGTTACGTATGTGTTGTTGCCATCACACAGCGAGCGCCGGCACCGGCAGCGGTGCGATCAGCACGGTCGAGCCGGTGTGCAGCGTAGGAGGCAGCTCGCTGGCAGGCAACTGGATGGTCAACGGTGTGCCGCTGCCGGTGAGCACCGCATCCATACGGACGAGAGCGCCCAGGAAGTGGATGACGTTGACCCGTGTGACCCTCACAATCCGCTTTTGGAGCATCTTCTTCGGAACCGATGGCAATCAGCGCGATATTCTCAGGGCGTACGAGCACGGTGACATCCCCGGTACGCGATCCCTTGAGCAAGGGGGATGCGCTGGCCGAAGACTTCGGCTTGTGTGCCGTCGGAATGGCCGGGCAGACGATTGGTCAGGCCGATGAAAGTTGCCACGTATTCGGTTGCCGGCTTCCTTGAGCTTCTCGAAGGAGTCAAGGCCGGGCTGCAGGTTCTTGATCGTACCGCCGGACAGCTGGTTGGCCATGACGAATCCGTTGAAGGCGGCACCTGCCTCGGCGGGTTTGCCGTTCAGAGCGACCGTTCCAGCGAACTTAGAGTCGAGCAGATCGTCCAGTGAGCTGATGTCGCCGTACTTGTCGGCGTTCCAGCCGATGGATATGATGCCGGTGTAATCGGCGACATACTTGCCGTCGGCGTCTTTGGCGGAATCGGGAATGTCGTTCCACGCCTGCACCTTGTACGGCGCGAACTGCTCGGTGGTGGCCGAGGCGACCGCGAGACCGAGGTCGTAGACGTCGGGCGCGGCGTCCGTGCCCCTATTCGTCTTGCCCGCGTCGATCTCCTCCTTGGAGGAGGCGTTCGGGCTGAGCTCGGTGATCTTGATCTTCGGATACTTCTTCTTGAACGCTGCGATGACTTCGCCGTAATCAGACCAGTCGTGCGGCAGGGCGATGACGTTGAGCGTGCCCTCCTTTTCGGCGGCGGCCAGATCGTCCATCGTGCCGAAATCCTTGAGTGAAGTCGCCTTGGCGGACTTCTCGTTGACCGTCACGGCCTTGCCTGATGACGAGGCAGACGAGGAAGAGGAGGATCCGCATGCCGCCATGGACAGGGCGAGTACCGCTGCCATGGGGATGGCGATTGCCTTACGCAGGGAAATCATATGTGCCAGTCTTTCCTGAGTTTGTTTTTCGTTCGTTGTTGTTGTGTCTGTATGGACAGAAGGCACTATGTGCGTGCGGATTGAAGCGGGATTGACGTTGACATGAATTTCGGTGGGGTATGGTGTCGCGAAATTGAACTCATGATGAATCGCGATTGTGTGGCGGTATGTTGAGGCCAGCCAGCACGCCGTTGAATATAGTTCTTTGCTTCTGCCGACGCTGAGACACCTTTGAGCGTCGGTAGAGGGTTTTGCCGACGCTGAGCGGTTGGTGGGCGTCGGTAGAAGGTTGCAGGGACAAGCAGCGACTCGCGTGTTGGTCACCCTCATTGTCGGGTCACAATCTCACAAACTGGTGACGTTGGCTTCTGGTTTTGCGTGCGCGGTTTGTGGGGTATACAAACTGGTGACGCTGGGCGGGTGATTTGCGTAGACAGTTGGTATGGGATGGCGGTCCCGGCATGAAAAATGAGGAGACCGCCAAAAACGAAAAACCCGCCGATGGTGGCGGGTTGTTGAGGTGCCCCCGGTGGGACTCGAACCCACACTGTGCAGATTTTGAGGCTGCTTCCTCTACCAATTGGGATACAGGGGCGTGCTCCGTATTGAAGCAACAAAATAACAGTGTATCACATATCTGCGAGTGACACGAACATTTCAGCAATCGGACGATTTCATGCTTGATATTTGCCATACATCGCTTGGCACGCCCAAATTCGGCGTCGGAACCTTTGTCTTGACCTTGTCTGCTGGTATTATCGCTAATAGAATGACGGCAGATCGTGCCTGCGGTGTGGGTCCGCACAGAAGGGCATGGATCGGTCTCGGTGTCGGTGCGGCGCGTGCCAGCGTGCCTGCCGGATGATTAGGAAAGAGGCAGGGATGACTGCGAAGAACGAGACGGGACAGGCACAGCCGGATACCCCGGTGCTGACGGAGGATGAACTCAAGGCAGTTGCCGCCGGCGAGCCGGTCGTGCCGCAGGATAAGCAGGACGGTGACGCTCGCGGGGACGAGCATCGCAAGCGCACCGTTGTGGTCGCGGAGGATGAGTCCGTCAACCGTATGGATTTGGTCGCCATTCTCGAAGACAACGGTTATGAGGTCGTCGGTGAAGCCGCAAACGGTGAGGAAGCGGTCGAGCTGACACGCAAGTATCGTCCGGATGTCGTCTGCATGGACGTCAAAATGCCTCGCATGGACGGTATCACCGCCGCGGGTGTCATCTGCGACGAGAATATCGCCCCTGTGGTCATGCTCACCGCGTTCTCGCAGCCTGATCTGGTGAAGCAGGCGACCGGCGCAGGCGCTATGGCGTATGTGACCAAGCCGTATGAGGAATCCAAGCTGCTGCCGGCGTTGGAAGTCGCTATGGGGCGGTTCCAGGAAATCAACGATTTGCTTGACAACGTGGAACGCAGCGAAAACGAGCTCAATGAAACCCGTGAACAGTTGCGCGACGCCGAAGAAAAGCTGAAGAAGGCGCAGGAATCTTTGGAAGAGCGCAAGCTCGTCGACCGCGCTAAGGGTCTGCTCATGGACAAGGCGGACTTCTCCGAGCAAGGGGCGTTCCGCTGGATCCAAAAGACATCCATGGATCAGCGCATTCCGAAGAAGCGTCTCGCCATGGCGATTATCGCGAAGTATGGCGATCAGAAGCCGGATGCCGACGATGAGCGATAACTCCCAAGCTCAAAACGCTCAACAAGGTGCCGCGGAGAAGGATTTCCGCGGCACCTTGCTCGTCGTGGACGGACACTCGCTCGCGTTCCGCGCGTATTTCGCCCTTCCCGTCGAGAACTTCTCTACCGCGAGCGGTCAGGCGACGAACGCGGTCTGGGGCTTCGCCAAGATGCTCGCGCAGGTCATCGAGACCGAGCACCCCGATAAACTCGCCGTCGCGTTCGATGTCAAAGGCGGTACGTTCCGCAATGATCTGCTGCCGCAATACAAAGGCACGCGCGAAGCGGCACCGGAAGATTTGCTCAGCCAGCTGCCGCTCATCCAGGAGATGCTCGCCGCGCTCGGCGTCACCTACATCGAAAAGCCCGGGTTTGAAGGCGACGACATCATCGGCACTCTGGCGACCATGGGTGAACGCGAACGGTACCGCACTCTCGTGCTCTCCGGCGACCGCGATGCATTCCAGCTCGTGGACGATGCGATTACTGTCCTGTACCCGGGCCACCATTTCAAAGACCTCAAGCATATGACCCCGCAGGCGGTGGAGGAGAAGTACCACGTCACCCCGCAGCAGTACCCCGATTTGGCGGCACTGCGCGGCGAGACCGCTGACAATATCCCCGGCGTGCCCGGCGTGGGTGACGGTTATGCGGCCAAATGGATCGGCCAATACGGCTCGCTCCAAGGCATCATCGAACACGCTGACGAAATCGGCGGTAAAAAAGGCCAGGCCCTGCGCGACAATCTTGATCAGGTCAAACTCAACCGCAAAGTCAACGCGTTGGTGCGCGACCTTGATCTCGGCGTCGACATGGATGACTTTGATTTCGGGCCGATGAATCGCGAACAGCTGTCAGCCTTGTTCTCGAAGCTTGAATTCGGCGTTCGCACACGCAATCTGGTCGTCAAGGCGTTCAGCGGCGGCAACAGCGCGTCGGCAGCGTTGCACGACTCCTCCAAGACCGCCTCTGCTGACACCGACGAGCGTCCCGGCGAATCAGTCAGTCTCGTCAAGGATTGTCCGGCAAGCCGGATACGGGACTGGGCGCAGCGGTATCAGGCGCAACACGCCGCCAACACCGACGCAACAACCCTCGCCGAAAGCGAACAATCGAAGACAGTAGCGGTCGCCCCGGCCCAATCCGCGGCCAAGCCAGCGCCAGCCACTGCCGGTACGCCCGCTTCTCCGGAAGCTTCTTCCTCTTCCGACTCGCCTGACAGTGACACCTCCGAATCAACGGAGCGCCGGAGCGAACCGGAAAAGACCGCAACATCAAGCATCGTCATCGACCATCACGCCGTGAGCGCCCCGAAAGTCGCCCAAGGCTGGGTGCTGTACGCTGACGGTGATCCGAAACCTGGCGCTCCACACTGCACGGGTGTGGCCTTGCTGGCAGGTGACGAGGCGTTGGCATTCACCCCGCCGCTTGAACCGGATGTGGCTGCCGCAATCCAGACTTTCATCGACGCCAACCACGACACGATGATCGTCCACGGGTACAAAGAGCATCTGCACCTTCTGGAAAGCATCGGCATTCATCTGCGTCGGCCTGCATTTGACACCAAACTCGCCTGCTATCTGGTGCTTCCCGACTATCATCCCGACTCCCTTGAGCAGGCTGCGGTCCGGTTCGCGGACATCCACCTTGACCAGCCGGAACGTCCGGCTCAAGGCCAGCTTGACCTTGACGGCCTGGATGATTCAGGTGCGGCCGCATCACAGGATGATGCGACGATCACCGCGAAACTGGCTACCGTCAGGGAGCTTGCAGTGCGGTTGTCTGCAACGTTGGACGAGCGCGAGCAATACGGGCTGTTGCGTTCGCTCGAATTGCCGGTTTCCGAGGTGCTTCACAGGATGGAGGACGCGGGGGCGTGCGTCGATCAGACGCGTCTGGTGGCCATGCGCGACCAGTTTGCCGCCGATGCCGCACAAGCTCAGGAAATCGCATGGCGTGCAGCCGGCAGCGAAGTGAACCTGCAAAGCCCCAAGCAGTTGAGTAGCATACTGTTCGACAAACTCGGCCTGCGGCCGCTGCGCAAGACCAAATCCGGCCAGTACAAGACGGATGCGGCGACATTGACCGCCTTGTACGCACAATCGGCAAATGGCAATGAGCAGGCGAACGATTTCCTGGGAGCGTTGCTGCGTCACCGGGAAACCAATAAGCTCAAGCAGATTGTCCAGACCTTGATTGATGCGACCAACCCCCATGACAGCCGTATCCACACGACTTTCGAGCAGACGGTCGCGGCCACGGGACGCTTGAGTTCGGTCGATCCGAATCTGCAGAACATCCCCAACCGCAATGCGATGGGGCGGGAGATCCGTTCAGCGTTCGTTCCCGGGCCGGGATTCTCGTCATTGCTCAGCTGCGACTATTCGCAGGTCGAGTTGCGCATTATGGCTGATTTGTCAGGGGATGAGGCGCTGATTGAAGCGTTCCGTTCCGGGGCTGATTTCCATAAGTATGTGGCCAGCTTGGTGTATCAGGTTCCGGTGGACGACATCACTCCGGACCAGCGCAGCCACGTCAAGGCGATGAGTTACGGCCTGGCATACGGTTTGAGCACGTATGGTCTCGCGCAGCAGCTGCATATCAGCCCTGCGGAGGCCGACGTGCTCAAAGAGAAGTATTTCGCCACCTTCGGCAAAGTCCATGACTATCTCGAGTCGTTGGTCAGCAACGCGCGGAAGGTCGGGTACACCGAGACCTTGTTCGGCCGACGCAGATACTTCCCGGGATTGTCCAGCTCCAATGCAAGGGCGAGAAATGCCGCCGAACGCGCCGCACTCAACGCGCCCATCCAGGGGTCGGCGGCGGACATCATGAAAATCGCGATGATCCGCGCCGATCAGGCCTTGAGGGATGCCGGCGTGGCCAGCAGAATCATCCTGCAAATTCACGACGAACTCGTGGTGGAAATCGCGCCTGGCGAGGAGGAGCAGGTCTCTGCACTGGTCAGCGACGCGATGGAACATGCCGTGACCCTGGCGGTGCCGCTTGACGTGTCGGTTGGTATCGGCGCTGATTGGCAGCTTGCCGCCCATTAGCCCTCTGCATGGCGGACCCTCGTAAGAGGAGACATGAGGACCATGCCAACAGACATATCGAGTTGAACTGGTGCCGTCAACGGTGATTTTGCGTTAACGGCACCGGTGGAAAGCGAGGACGAATGCCGAATCTGCAAACCGTTGTGGACGCTTTGGAGACCTTGTATCCGCTGCGATACGCGGAATCGTGGGACGCGCCGGGACTGATTGTCGGCGATTTGGACGCTCCGGTCACCCGCATCGCTTTTGCGGCGGATCCGACGCATACGGTCATCGATCAGGCGCTCGCATGGCATGCCGACCTGCTGGTCACCCATCACCCGCTGTTCTTCCGCGCGGTGCACGAGACCTCCGGATCTGGCGCACATGGTGCGATTGTCAGCGAGCTGTACCGCCACGGTTGCGCGCTGTGGGTGGGACATACCAATGCCGACGCCGCATACCGTGGTGTGGGGCAGGCGGCCGCCGACGCATTCGGACTGCAAGACCTGCGGCCGCTGGAGCCGATTGATGATCCGCAATCACCGCACGCGGTCGGTATCGGGCGTGTCGGCCGGTTACCCCAACCGATGCCATTGCGTGATTTCGCACGGATTGTGGCCCGCGAGCTGCCGCACACCGAATACGGTATCCAAGTCGCCGGCGAGCTTGACGCACCGGTGTCCACGGTCGCCGTACTGCCGGGGTCTGGCGATTCGATGTTCGACGTGGTCCGTGCCAGCGGGGCGGACGTGTACGTGACCAGCGATTTGCGCCACCATCCGGCTACGGATGCGCTTGAGCAGGCGCGCTGGGAGGCGTCGCTTCGCCGGCAGGGCCTGCATGCGGGCAGTGGGGACGGCCATATGCGCCCGGCGCTCATCAACACCCCGCATTCGGCGATTGAATCCCTGTGGTTCAGGTATGCGTTGGATGACGTCCCTGCGGCGGTTGAAACACGGTTCGGCGAGCGTCCCGAAGTCACGTGGATTGATACGCGCACTGACCCGTGGGATCTGGTGATTCGCTGAACCGTCCCGGCCAAGAGTCAGGCTCAGCATCAGGTTCATCAGACCATGCATACGATCCGCCCGTGGGTGGGCAGAGAGGAGAACACGGACATGACACAAGATTCAGCTCACAGCGGGCAGACCCGCAATACGCCGCTTCTGCATCATGGTGCTCAGAGCGAACTCGACGCGAGGCGTCTACTTGATCGTTCGTCGGATGGCGTCGATATGAACGGTTCCGTCCGCGAAATCAGCCGCAAGACGGTGTTCGAAGGCCCGATTTTCGCCATCGACGATATCGTTCTCGATCTGCCGACAACCGATGGCGGTACCGCGCGAATCCGCAGGCAGCTGATCCGACACGCCCCATGCGTGGTCATGCTGGTGCACGACGTGCCGGGTGACCGCTACCTCATCGAACGCGAATACCGAGTCGGTTCCAACCGTTTCGCCTACGGCTTGCCGGCAGGCCTGATGGACGCGGGCGAGAACCCCGAGCAGGCCGCTCTGCGTGAGCTGTCCGAGGAAACCGGCACCGTGCCTGACAACCTGCCCGCCGTCCGCTTCGACCATGTTGGGGCGTACTACTCGTCCGAAGGCATGACCGACGAGCTCGCCAATATCATGGTCATCCACCTTGACCGTTGGCATACCGAAGACCGGCATTTTGACGCCGACGAGCATGTCGAATCGGCGTGGGTCTCCTGGCAACAGCTGCTGGACACGCCCGTGACTGAATCCAACGCCATCATCGCCATCCAGCATGAGATGCTGCGCCGCACCAAGCATATGGGCGATACCGTCGCGTAAACCAATCGGACGGAACCGTTCGGGCGGCACCAATCAAAGGCGCGCCAACCGAGAAACACACGGCGGGCAAGCCTGCGAACATGAAGCGGCAAAACGTGAGATACTGGAATCATGCAAATCAGACCTGGTTCCATGTTTCCGCTCGGAGCAAGCTATGATGGCGCGGGCGTGAATTTCGCATTGTTCTCGCAGGTGGCAGACAAAGTCGAACTGTGCCTGTTCGATGAGAACGACCATGAGACACGCGTTGAGATGACCGAGAAGAACTCATACGTGTGGCACAACTATCTTCCCGGCATCCAGCCAGGGCAACGTTACGGGTATCGCGTCTACGGGCCGTATGATCCCGAGCACGGTTTGCGGTGCAACCCGCACAAGCTGCTCTTGGACCCGTATGCCAAGGCGATTGAAGGCAACATCGACGGTGATGAGAGCCTGTACTCGTACTGGTTCCGCAGCCCGGACGACACGCATGACATGAACACGCTCGATTCGGCCGCCCACACGATGAAAGCTGCGGTTATCAACCCGTACTTCGATTGGGGCAATGACCAGCATCCGTTCATCCCGTACCACGATTCGGTGATCTACGAGGCGCACGTGCGCGGCATGACCAACCTCAACACGATGGTGCCACCGGATATCCGCGGCACCTACGCGGGGCTGGCGTACCCGGGCGTAATCGAATATCTCAAGAAGCTCGGCGTCACTGCCATCGAGCTCATGCCGATCCACCAGTTCGTCAACGACTCGTTCCTGCAGGAAAAAGGCCTGAGCAACTACTGGGGATACAACACCATCGGCTTCTTCGCGCCACAGAACTCTTATTCGAGCTCAGGCGAGCGCGGCGAGCAGGTCAACGAGTTCAAGTCGATGGTCAAGGCATACCATCATGCCGGCATGGAAGTCATCCTCGACGTCGTCTATAACCATACGGCCGAAGGCAGCAACTACGGACCTACCTTGAGCTTCCGCGGCATCGACAACAAGGCCTACTACCGTCTCGTGGACAACGACCAACGCCACTACTTCGACACCACCGGCACCGGCAACTCGCTGCTCATGCGCTCGCCGTACGCGCTGCGACTGATCACCGACAGCCTGCGCTACTGGGTTACGGAAATGCATGTCGACGGGTTCCGTTTTGATCTCGCCGCGACGCTCGCACGCCAGTTCCAGGAAGTCGATAAGCTGTCGGCGTTCTTCGACATCGTCGAACAGGATCCGGTCATCTCGCGGGTCAAGCTGATCGCCGAACCGTGGGATCTGGGCTCGGGCGGTTATCAGGTCGGTGGCTTCCCGTCCAGCTGGTCGGAATGGAACGGCCGGTACCGCGATTGCGTTCGCGATTTCTGGCGTTCGCAGCCTTCGACCTTGCCGGAATTCGCCAGCCGATTGATGGGCAGTTCGGACCTCTATGAGCAGAACGGGCGCAGGCCGGTCGCGTCGGTGAATTTCATCACCGCGCATGACGGCTTCACTATGAACGATCTGGTCAGCTACAACAACAAGCACAATGAGGCGAACGGCGAAGGCAATCGCGATGGCGAAAGCAACAACCGTTCCTGGAACTGCGGTGTCGAAGGCCCGACGAGCATACGTGACGTCAACGAACTGCGTGAACGGCAGATGCGCAACATGTTCGCCACCCTCTTGGTCAGCCAAGGCATCCCGATGATCTGCGGCGGTGACGAGGTCGCGCGCACTCAGCAGGGCAACAACAACGCGTATTGCCAGGACAACGAGATCTCGTGGACCAATTGGGATCTCAACGATTCCCAGAGGGATTTGCTGCGGTTCGTCAGCAAGATGATCCATCTGCGGCTCGACCATCCGGTGCTGCACCGCCGCCGCTTCTTCACGGGGCGTACGCCGGGCGATGACGAAAATACGATACCGCAGGTCGAATGGTTCGACCATCTCGGGCGGATCATGGATATGAATGATTGGCAGAACACGCATGCCTCGTCGATGATGGTGTATCTCAACGGCAAGGATATTCCCGAGAGCGACTGGTACGGCAACCAGATGGTCGACAACGATTTCATCCTGATTTTCAACGCCCACTACGAGCCGATCATGTTCACACTGCCTGACGAGAAATACGGGCAGAAGTGGCAGCTGGTTGTCGATACCTACAATCCCAAGGGACCGGAATTGAGCTATGAGGCCGGGTTCGACATCACCGCGCAATCGCGTAGTTTCCTGCTGCTCATGAGCGTGGATGATACAGACAAGGAGGAGCTGTTCTGAAGGAACCGCTCTGAACGCGTGGTTGTACAGGGATATCCGATGATTGTCCGGCGATCGGCAGTGATTGACTGGACCGCACAAACTGGTGACGCTAGGCCAGCCGCTAGCGTCGCCAGCTTGTACGGGCAGACTGGTCGGTACTGCCGACCGCCGAATGTCGTGCTGCTGTGCCCGATTACTGATCGGATGCGAGCCGCGACTCCAGCGACGAATCAACCGGTTTCGTCTCGATTGTCGAGCGATGCCGGGAAGGCAACCAGCGCAACCAATGGTGGCGACCGGATTTCGAATGATGGTCGTCGGTGGCGCCTGAACCGGCTGTCTTGGCAGCTTCCACATCGTCTTTGGATGCTCTCGTCACCGGCACGTTGACCGGAATTGGCACGGTCCGCATCGCATCAGCGTCGTTGCCGCTTGCGGCGACATCATACTGGGCGTGCAGAAGCTGGGCCTGGACACGGTCGGTTTCAATCGCCGCAATCTGCCTGGTGAACACCACGAACCATCCGAGGAAGAGCAGTCCGGCGAACGCCTCGACATTCGTCAGCGTATTCTCGCCTTCTAACCAGATGATGCCAGTATAAGCGCACACGACGATCGCGAGATCAGAGATTACATACACCGCTTTCGACAGCTGCGGCGCCAACCATGGCAGGGCGAGCATCAGAATACCCATGACTCCGGGCAGACTACGTGCGAACACGTTGTGCAATACCGGATGCGGGGTGTAACGGAACATGCCGATGCCGAAGAACTCGATACCGGCGAGCGTGAGCAGAATCCCGAGAATGACGGTGCGCGGAATGAAATGGGGGATAGGACCCGAACCCAGTTTTGTCTCGTCGCCATGCCAGCGCAGACGTTGCCGGTAATTCGCTACGAGCTCGGAGATGGCGAAGTAGCTGATGATGATGATGCAAATGCCGCCGAGCATGAGTGTGGAATTGAACATGCGTGCCGCGAACGTGGTGCGGTCGCCTAGCTGGGAGAAATTGTTGTTTGCCCAATACGGGTCGTCGCTGGTCGAGCCCGCGGTGCTGACGCCTGCGATGATGAAGAACGGCAGCAGGAACGCCAGTGTTTTCGCGTTCATGAGTTCTGCCTGCACGAAAGTCAGATAGCCGACGATTCCTGAGAATGCGGCGCAAATCGCAGGAAGGTACCCGGTCATCGTCTTGCCCATGAGCGAATTGATCATGTCGAGGAACATGAACGACGTGAGGAATATCGTCGATCCGTACACAACCGATAATGCGAGCACCTCAAACAGACGCCGGACGACGAGATACCAATGGTGTTTCTCTCGCAACGACCTGGAGAAGTGCGTATACCCGATGATGAACGAAACGACGGCGCATCCCGCGGCGATACCTGAACATGCGGTGAATGTGCGCTGGGTCAGCTGCCAGATTGCGGGCGCGTAGGCGCGGAACATGGTCATCGCGAAGTACCCGATGACCGCACAGACGACACAGGAAATCAGCCCCGACGATTCAGCCCGCTGGTTACGTCCCACGTCGTTCTCCTCTCATTGCCTTGCAGCAGCCATTGTATCGCCAGCGATAGAGGGGCGGTGATGCGGGCTTTTCAGTCAAAGCCGCTACGATTGAACAGCAGGATGGAGGCGGTGTCGCATTTAGGCGTGTGCATGGATTTCTGTGTCCATGTCAATGTGTGGCGAAAACAGGTGCTACGCAATCTTTGTCGACAACCATGGTGTCATCGAAGGAGTGCCAGGAACCATACTGGAAGTGGTCGGAATTGCCGCCGCTGGTTGTGAGATTCAGCGTAAGCTTGCCGCCTACGAAGTCGTATATATTGCACGCGATTGTTCCGTTGTTCTGTGGTTTGCACTGGCCTATGGACAGTGAGTCGCTGCTGAGCTTGCCTGGTGTGTACGCGACCGTCCACGCGGAATAGACTTGCGGATCGAGGTATTTCGAGATGAACGTGCACGTGTTGTCTGACAGGTCACGCGCATTGAGCTTGCTGACGCAGCTGCGCGTATGAACGTCCAACTGTCGCAACATCGAAGTCTTGGCTTGATCGGTGAAATCATAGTCAATGGAGAAGGAATATGGCAAACTCGCATTGACGACGGCAACCCATGTGCCGTCGTCGGAACGTGTTTCACCGTAGCGATAACGGTCTGATTCGGTATCGTCAGTACTGGTGGCGTCGGAACCATCCGTATTGCCGGAACTGTCGGCGCTGCCGGCAGTGTTGTCACCATCGGTTCCGGATGTTTCAGGAACGCGCGTATTGGAGGAACCATACGGAATGAAGATATCTCGTTGGACAACGGTGAACAGTTTCGGATTGTCCGCAGGTAGAGGCGTGCTGACCGCATAGATGCCTGGGTATGCGGGAACATAGAAATCATCGTCGTCGATGTCAAGCATTAACTTGCTCTTGCAGTATTTCTTCGATGTAGGACATATCGAGTTCAGGTTGAAACCGGTATCGGACACTGGCACACCATTCACCGTGAATCGTTCGGACCGTGGCAGTTTCATCACGTTGAGCAGGCTTTGATCAAACGCCCATGAGCCATTGGGCTTCATGTGCAGATGGAGCATGCTTGAACCACGATATTGTTCCCCTTGCGTATTGCCCAGAGTGTAGAACAGATGAACCGAGTATCGCAACGGTGAGAAAGATTCGTGCTTGAAATCGATGTCATACGATGTGATGCGATGATTGGCGTCCAGCACGCCGTGGGCGAACAGTACACGCGCGGATTGCGGCACATTTGGGTTGGCGAGTTGTGTAGTATGTTCGAAATCGCCATTCGCAACGGCACGGACATACGAGGCAACCAGTTCACGCGGCGCCTTAACCCGAGGCAAGATAAGCGAAGCCGCGATAAGCGCCACGATGATGACGACAACTGCGGCGATACACGACGAGGGCTGCAATGCAGCAAACGGCGATGTCTTCTTGGAAAAGATATCGAGCTCCTGATCCGCGGATGTGTCGGCCGACGATTCTTCGAAGGGAAAAGCTGAATCATGGCACGATGATGAATCCATGCCAGCCGGTGTCGGGGCCGTGTCGTCCTCGTCGTATGGAGCATCCAGGTGGGAGCGTCATCCGTGCATATCCTTGCCTTTCGTGAATCGGTATTCGTCATTGTGCTACGGTCACTTGCAACGTCATGCCACGGTGACATGTCATGGTGAGTCTTGGAAAGGAAAAAGAAACCAAATCATTGGACCCCCAACGATTTGGCTTTTGTGGTCGGGCTGACAGGATTTGAACCTGCGACATCCTGCTCCCAAAGCAGGCGCGCTACCAAACTGCGCTACAGCCCGATGTGTCAAACGGCACAGTCACCCATTATACCTAAAGCCAAGACGAGTACGACACGACACTGTTATTCCATCGCCATTTCGCCGGAGTTCCGCCATTATTGCATTGTCATTCCCGCCGCCCTCCGTTCTGTCTGCACTGGCTTGTCTCGCAGATTTTTCTCCCATATGCTGTGATGAGGCGTCGCCAGATGCGGCGTTTCGGATACTATGGTGACCATGACCGAACACGCATATCCCGACCCTTGGCCCGCACCGACAGCGAGCCGCCCGCTTAACGCGACTGTGACCATTCCGGGCAGCAAATCCCTGTCCAACCGTTTCCTCATCCTCGCCGCGCTCGGCACGAAGCCGGTTACGTTGCGCGGATTGCTGCGTTCGCGCGATACCGAGTTGATGATCGACGCGCTGCGTACGCTCGGTGTGCATTGCGAGACCGTTTCTAACGCCGAGACCACAGTGACCGTGACTCCTCCGGCCGACGGACATTTCCACGGTTCGGATACCGTGTATTGCGGGCTCGCCGGCACGGTGATGCGTTTCGTCCCCGGCCTCGTCTTGTTCGCCGACGGTCCAATCCGCTTCGACGGGGACGAGCAAGCCTACCAGCGGCCGATGGGACCGATTCTCGACGGTCTCGAGCAACTCGGCGCGACCATCGCCTACGAGGGGGAGACCGGACGATTGCCGTTCACCATCACCCCGCCACTGCATGTGCATATCGACGGCCTGCGTCGGCATGTCGCCATCGACTCGTCGTCATCATCCCAGTTCATTTCCGGGCTGCTGCTGATCGGTTCGCGGCTCTCCGGTGGGCTTGATCTCACCCACACCGGCGAACACCTGCCCAGCATGCCACATATCCGCATGACCATGCATGATGTCGAAGCCGCGGGTGGGCATATCAGCATGCCCGAGCAGGGTCACTGGATTGTGGAACCTGCGTCGCTCGAACTACCCGCAGACGTCATCGTCGAACCCGACCTGTCCAATGCCGCGCCCTTCCTCGAGGCGGCGATGATCGCTTCCGGCAGCGTGTCCATACCGAACTGGCCGTATATCACCACCCAGCCTGGGGGACTGCTGCCCGGAATCCTGCAACATATGGGCGCGAGCATCACCCTCGACGGCACACCATTCGACGAAGCCATGCGTCAAGCCCAAACCCAACCACACGCGTACACCCACCGGTCGGGAACGCTGACTTTGACCAGCAACGGCACCATCCACGGGCTTGGAGATTACGACATGTCCGCCGCGGGGGAGATCGCACCGAGTATCGCCGCCGCCGCAGCGCTCGCCGACACGCCGTCAGCGCTGCATGGCATCGGGCATCTGCGCGGCCATGAGACCAATCGTTTGGCCGCGTTGGTCACTGAAATCAAGCGGATCGGCGGGAAAGCCGAGGAGCTGCCTGACGGGCTGACAATCGAACCTGTCCCGCGCGCTTCACTGCACGCTGCGGTCATGGAAAGCTACGCCGACCACCGTATGGCTACGTTCGCCGCCATGATCGGGCTCGCCGTGCCAGGCATCGAAATTCGCAACATCGCGACCACCCGCAAGACGATTCCCGATTTCCCCGGCATGTGGGCGGATATGCTTGCGCAACGCTGATTCGCGTCATCGCTGTTGTGGCAACTGGGATTGCGCGATCGCGCTGTATTGCTTGTGATTGCTCCCATCTCTGTTTCTGCCGACGCTGACAATCCGCTCAGCGTCGGCAGAAACAGAGATGGGAGCCGCTGGGCGCAAAGGAAGGTACCGCGCACCTGATTGTGACACGCAGGTATATACAGCTGAGGGGCTGTGAGGATGTTTCTGCGCATCCTCACAGCCCCTCAGCTGTGCCAACGTTCAGCGGTTACCGACTGTGTCATCGACCAGCCGGTAAAACTGAGTGACGTATTCAGCGGGTGAACTCGTTGCCGTAGGAGTCCTTGCCTTCCGCGGCGATGGTCGCGGACTTGCGGGCGATGGCGAGCTCCTCGTTGGTCGGCACGACGGCGATGACCACGGAGCTGTCCGGCGTGGAGATGACGCGCGGCTGCTTGGAACGCGTATTGTTCTTCTCCTCGTCGAGCTTGACACCGAACGGGGCGAGACGATCGCACACCATCTTGCGTACAATCTCGTCGTTCTCGCCGACACCGGCGGTGAAGGTGATCACGTCGACGCCACCCATCTGAGCGGTGAAGTCGCCCACGTACTTGATGATGCGGTGCACATACACGTCGAGCGCGAGCTTGGCATCCTTGTCGCCGGCAGCGACAAGCTTGTGGACCTCACGCATATCGGCGTGGCCGCACATGCCGGTCAGGCCGGAACGCTTGTTGAACAGGGTGTCCAGCTCGTCCACGCTCATGTGGGCGTTGCGAATCAGGTGGAAGACGGCAGCCGGGTCGATATCGCCGGTACGGCCGCCCATCATGAGGCCCTCGAGCGGGGTCAGACCCATGGAGGTGTCGATCGGCTTGCCGGAGATCTGGGCAGAGGCAGAAGCGCCGTTGCCGATGTGCAGGACGATCTGCTTGAGGCCTTCAGCGGGCTTGCCGATGATGCCCGGGACGACGGAGCCGACATACTCGTGGGAGGTGCCGTGAGCGCCGTAGCGGCGGATGTGGTACTGCTCGGCGATGTCCTTGTTCAGCGCGTAGGTGCTGGCCTCGGCCGGCAGCTGGAAGAAGAAGGAGGAATCGAACACGAAGACCTGCGGCACGTCAGGCAGCAGCTGACGCATGACTTCAGCGCCCTTGGCCTCCGGGCCGTTGTGCAGCGGGGCGAGCACGGCGAGATCCTTGACCTGGTTGATGGTCTTGTCGGTGACGAGCGCCGGCTTCGGGAAGATGTAGCCGCCCTGGACCACGCGGTGACCGACAGCCACGATGCCAGCCTCGGACAGCTTCGGGCCGTACTGCTCGAAGAAGCCGAGCACACGCTTCAGGCCCTGCTCATGATCGTGGATGGGCTCTTCGAGCTCATGCTTCTCACCGTTGTACTCGTGCTTGTAATGGCCGTCGGTCGGCTCGCCGATCTTCTCGACGAGGCCGGAAGCGAGACCTTCACCGGTCTCGAGGTCGACCAGCTGGTACTTGATCGAGCTGGAACCCGAATTGATGACAAGGACGGTTTTCGCCATAGTGGGCATCCTCCATTGTTGTGTACGATCCGTGCGGTTTTGCACGGCTACCATTGCTGACTTTACTCGTGAGCGGCTACAAATCGGGGCGTACACCATGGCGAATCCATGAGCGTACGCCCCTCGTCACAGGGCTTGCCCGGCAGCTCCGGCTTCGGACCAGCCCGCCCTCGGTCAGTCTTCTTTCGTCTGCAATGCCGTCAATGCGATGGTGTTGATGATATCCTGGACGGTCGCGCCGCGAGACAGATCGTTGACCGGTCGGTTGAGGCCCTGCAGCACCGGCCCGATTGCGCGGGCGCCCGACGCACGCTGGACTGCCTTGTACCCGATATTGCCGGCGCTCAGGTCCGGGAAGACGAAGACATTGACATGCCCGGCGACCGGGTTACCTGGCGCCTTGGTTGCAGCCACCTCCGGCTCCCACGCGGCATCGAACTGGATCGGCCCGACCAGGGGCAAATCCGGCTGCTGTTCATGCACCAATGCGGTGGCTTCCTCGACCAAGTCGACGTCCGGCCCCTTGCCCGAGCCGAGCGTCGAATACGACAGCATGCCCACCCGCGGATCGATGCCGAGACTCTTGGCCGTGCGCGCCGATTCGATCGCGATTTCGGCGAGTTGACGAGCATCCGGATTCGGTGTGATTGCCACGTCCGCAAAGACTGCGACATGCGTCTTGAAACACATGAGGAACGCGCCGGACACCAGCGAATTGCCCGGCTTGGTCTTGATGACCTGCAAGGCTGGCCGCACGGTGTTCGCCGTGGAGTTGACCGAGCCGGATACCAGCCCGTCCGCCTTGCCGAGCACGACGAGCATCGTGCCGAAGTAGCTCGGATCTTTGAGCTGCTCGCGCGCCTTGTCAGGCGTCATGCCTTTCTTGGCCCTCAGCTCGCACAGCTTGTCAATCATCGGAGCGAGAACGGTTTCATCGTTCATGCTCTGGAAGCGTGCCTCGGACAGGTGCTTGAGTCCGAGTTCGTCGCCATGTTTGAGGATGTCATCGCGTTCGCCGAGAATCAGCAGGTCGACGACCTCGCGTTCGAGCAGATAATCCGCGGCTTCGAGAATACGGCCTTCCTCGCCTTCCGGCAGCACGATGGTCGCGCCGGACTCCTTGGCGCCATGCAGCAGCTTGTTCTGGAACGCGTACGGCGTGGTGGCGGGGCAGAAGGGGGTGTCGATTGCCACCCGGACCTCGTTGGCAGGAGCGTTGTCGCGGAAAGCTTTGAGCGCGCGTTCGGCGGCATCGTCATGCTCAGGATCGGGGAAATCGACCGCGGGAATCGTCCACACCGGAATATCAAGCCCGGACAAGGCCTGACGGGCGTCGGCGGCTTTCTCGGGCGTGCAGCCGGTCACGAACACGCCGACGACAGCCGAGCCGCCGTGTTCGATCGCCTGACGGCAGGATTCGACGGTTGCGAGCACTTCCTCGCCATTGCGTCGCATCGTGCACACCGCCAGGAACACCGGGGATTTGAGGTCGGCGGCGATATCGACGTCAAGTTCGAAGCTGTGCGGGTTGAACACGTGGGAGGCGTCGGTGCCGACGATGACCATGGCCTCGGCACCGCTGGCTTTCACAGTGTCGTAGTATGCGGAGACGATGTCGGGGCGGACGCACTGCGGGTGCTCGCGTGCATACTTGGGGCATACTCCGCGCACATCGTCAAGACCCTGACCCGCATTCGACGCTTCGACAAGGGACTGCGTGATGGGGCTTTTTCGACATGCGATCGGGCGGAACACCCCGGTGCGTGCCACGGCGGTCAGAGCGTCAAGCACCCCATACGCCACGACGTTGCGGCCGTTGCCGCCTTCTGGACTGGCGATATAAATCACTCGTTCCGACATACTGCTCCTTGATTCAGGCCGTCGCGCGTCTATGCACACGGCTTGGACGTGAACTGTTCCGTTCTATTGTACGGTCGTTACGTTTCGCGGTATATCACTGTGTCGCTGTTGCAAAGAACGATTCGCGTTACCGCGGAATGAAAGAAATCGCGATGAAGGGACTTCAAAGGATGTTCTGTCGTGCGGCGCATGTCGGGACATGCATAACCGTGCAGATGCTGGGGTCTGCCATCCGTCATGTCATTATCGGCTGACGCATGTCCGGGTATGCTCGGCATGGCAGGCGCAGAGAGACGCTGTTGACATTTCAGTGTTTTGATGAGTTGTGCATGTTACGGCATTCACAACACGACGGATATCGTGGGGAGAGTTGCTTGGCATTGTGCGTCCGGTATCTTATGTATGCCCCGGCATACGCAACACGGTGAACCTCTGAAGACGGGTAGCATCGGTTCATATTCTCCGATATTGCTTGCGAATCCACAACAAAACGGCAGGAGGGGCACCGGGATTGCTCCCGATGTCCCTCCTGAACGGTTAAGGCTTATGCCTTATGCGTCTTGCGACGCGTCAATCACTCGTTGTCGCCAGCGGTTGCGGCGGTGGCGGTGACAGCACCCTGCTTGGAGGTGTTCACGCCCGGCCACACCCAGTCGGTGTAATCCGGATGATCGTAGCCGTTGTCGACCGCGAACTGGAAGGCTTCGCCACGGAAGGCCTCCAGCTTGTCGATCTCGGCAGCGTACTTGTCGGCATCAACCATGCGCAGAGCCTCAGCGGTCAGCTCGTAGCGGTCGATGTTGTTGACGCGCACCATGTCGTACGGCGTGGTGGTGGAGCCCTGCTCTTCGTAGCCGTGAACGTTGAAGTTGTCGTGGTTCGGGCGATCGTAGATCAGGCCGCGCACGTCGCGGGCATAGGAGTGGTAGGCGAACAGGACAGGCTTGTCGGTGGTGAACAGGTCGGCGAACTCCTCGTCGGTGAGCGCCTCGTTGTTCTCCTTGGCGGACTGGAGCTTGACCAGATCCACCACGTTGACGACCTTGAACTTGATGCCGAGCTTGTTGAGCTTGTCGGCAGCAGCCATGATCTCCTGGGTCGGAACGTCGCCGACGGAGGCGAGGACGATATCGGCCTCATCGTTGGACTTGACGTTGGAAGCCCACTTCCACTCGGCAGCACCCTTCTCGAGCTCGGCACGAGCCTCGTCGAGGGACAGCCAGGTGGCGGCCGGCTGCTTGCCGGCGATGATCGCGTTGATCATGTTGGTGGACTTGAAGCACTTCTCGGCGACGGCCAGCAGCATGTTGGCATCAACCGGGAAGTAGATGCCGATCACGTGGTCGTTGTTGAAGCACTTATTCAGCAGCACGGAGGTCACACCCGGATCCTGATGGGAGAAGCCGTTGTGATCCTGGCGCCACACATGGGAGGAGACCAGCAGGTTCATGGAGGAGATCGGCTTGCGCCACGGGATCTCACGAACCGTTGCCTCGAGCCACTTGGCGTGCTGGTTGAGCATGGAGTCAATCACGTGCACGAAGGACTCGTAGGAGCTCCAGATGCCGTGACGGCCGGTGAGCAGGTAGCCCTCGAGGAAGCCTTCCATCTGGTGCTCGGAAAGCTGCTCGGTGACCTGGCCGGTGACGGCCATGTGCTCGTCAACCTGGGCGGACAGGTAGCCGGCATCCCACTGCTTGTTGGTCACTTCGTAAGCGGCCGCAAGACGGTTGGAAGCGGTCTCGTCCGGTCCGAAGATACGGAACGAATCCGGGTTGTTCTTGATGATGTCGCGGCAGTAGACGCCAAGACGACGGGTGGCCTCGAGCTGACCCCAGCCGTGTCCGTACTCGGAGACTTCCTTGACCTCGTAGTCCTCGAGCTTCGGCAGGTTGAGCTCCTCGCGGATGCGGCCGCCGTTGGCGTTCGGGTTCTGGCCGATGCGCAGCTCGCCCTTCGGCATGAAGGCGGTGACTTCCGGACGCACAGCGCCCTTGTCATCGAACAGCTCTTCCGGCTTGTAGGACTCGAGCCAGTTCTTGAGCACCTGGAAGTGCTCTTCGGTATCGCGAGCGGAAGCCAGCGGCACCTGGTGAGCGCGCCAAGAGCCCTCGGTCTTCTTGCCGTCGATGAACTTCGGGCAGGTCCAGCCCTTCGGGGTGCGGAAGATGATCATCGGGTAGAACGGACGGGTCATGTCGTCGGTCTGAGCCGCGGCCTTGATGTCGCAGATCTCGTCGAAGACGGACTCGAACAGGTCGGCGAAGCGACGGTGGATGGACATGTGGTCCTCATCGTCGAAGCCGGCGACGAACTCGTACGGCTCATAGCCCATGCCGTGGAAGAACTCGTGCAGCTCTTCGTCGGAGATGCGGGAGAGGATGGTCGGGTTGGCGATCTTGTAGCCGTTGAGGTGCAGGATCGGCAGCACGATACCATCGGTGCGCGGGTTGATGAGCTTGTTGGACTGCCAGCCGGTGGCCAGCGGGCCGGTCTCGGCTTCGCCGTCGCCGACGATGGCCGGCACGAACAGGCTCGGGTTGTTCATCACAGCGCCGTAAGCGTGGGACAGAGCATAACCAAGCTCGCCACCCTCGTGGATGGAGCCCGGGGTCTCCGGAGCGAAGTGGGACGGGATGCCACCCGGATAGGAGAACTGGCGGAAGAACTTCTGCAGGCCAGCCTCATCCTTGGTGATGTTCGGGTAGTACTCGGTGTAGGTGCCGTCCAGGTAGGACTGAGCGGTACCGGCCGGGCCGCCGTGGCCCGGGCCCATGATGATCACAGTGTTCTGCTGGTGATCGGCGATGAGACGGTTGATGTGGCCGATGAGGAAGTTCAGGCCCGGGGTGGTGCCCCAGTGACCGACGAGACGATGCTTCACGTCTTCGCGGGTGAACGGCTCCTTCATCAGAGGGTTGCTGCGAAGATAGATCTGGCCGATGGACAGGTAGTTGGCGGTGCGCCAGTACTTGTCAACACCTTCGAGGGCTTCCTCGGAAACCGGAGCGTCAAGCTTCTTCCAAGGGGTGCCAATAACAGGATTCGTCATGTGTACTCCTGTACTCCTGCACTGTTCGTGCGATTGGTTGTTTACATTCGGGCAAGAAGACCTCAGGCCTTGCGGTCCATGGACTTCTCTCCCTGTCGCGAACCATCGTACGTGGAGCACACGACTTTTGCACGTTTTTTTGCATGTGTGTTCGAAACTGTTGTCAAATTTTGATGTATTGTGAGATTGAGACGGTGGAGATGTGAAGGTGAATGCAAGATGACATTGCCTCCAAAACCGCGGAATGTCAAGGAATATAGTAGTTGCTGAACATTTTGGACGTTCATTTCGGCGAAAAACATGGCGGCGTGTTGACGCGTGGCGTGTTCTGTTCATGTTCGTTTGCTGGTGTGGTCGGTTCCTGGGAGTAGCGGTGCGGGGTGTGACCGGATTGCCACACGGCGGGTTGGTTTACACGACTTTGGGATCTGGTGTTGGGGGTCACATGTCGCGGAGCGACTGGGATGCCGCTTTTTGCCCACATGTCCAGTATGAGTTTGTGAGTTTGCCACATATCCACCGCGGCGTTGTCGGCTTGCCACGCAACAATAGGTATGTTGTTGTGACCAGTCGATTGTATAGATAGGGAGAGTCACCTATGGCGAAAGGTCCAGTGCTCGTCGTCGATTTCGGCGCGCAGTACGCCCAGCTTATCGCGCGTCGCGTGCGCGAAGCCAACGTGTATTCCGAGCTTGTGCCCCATTCCATGTCAGCCGATGAGATGCTTGCCAAGGATCCTAAGGCCATCATCCTGTCCGGCGGCCCGGCCTCCGTGTTCGAGCCCGGAGCCCCCGGCATCGACAAGAAGGTGTTCGAAGCTGGAGTTCCGGTGCTCGGCATCTGCTATGGCTTCCAGGTTATGGCATACGAGCTTGGCGGCACCGTCGACAAGGCGGCGCTCGGCGAGTATGGCAAGACCGAAACCAGCATTGACGACGCCGAAGGCATCCTCGCTGGTTCCCCTGCCGAGCAGACCACGTGGATGAGCCACGGTGTGGCTGTGGAGAAGGCCCCTGAGGGCTTCAAGGTGCTTGCCCACACGGAGGGCGCTCCCGTTGCCGCGATGGAGGATGAATCCCGCAAACTCTACGGCGTGCAGTGGCATCCTGAGGTCAAGCACACCCCGCGCGGCCAGGAGCTTATCGAGACCTTCCTGCACAAGTGCGCCGGTCTCGATCGCGATTGGGATGCATCAAACATCATTGAAGACCAGGTCAAGAAGATCCGCGAGGAAGTTGGGGACGCCCAGGTGATTTGCGGCCTGTCCGGCGGCGTGGATTCCGCTGTTGCTGCGGCCCTCGTGCACAAGGCGATTGGCGACCAGCTGACCTGCGTGTTCGTCGACCACGGCCTGCTGCGCAAGGGCGAGGCCGAGCAGGTCAAGCATGATTTCGTCAAGGCGACCGGCATCAAGCTCATCGCCGTCGACGCTTCCGAGGACTTCCTCACCGCGCTCAAGGGTGTCTCCGAGCCGGAACGCAAGCGCAAGATCATCGGCGAGAAGTTCATCCGTACTTTTGAGAAGGCCCAGCGCCAGGTCATTGAAGAAGCCGGCAAGAACGGCGCCGAAGTGAAGTACCTCGTGCAGGGTACCCTGTACCCGGATGTCGTCGAGTCCGGCGGCGGTGACGGCGCGGCCAATATCAAGAGCCACCACAATGTCGGCGGCCTGCCCAAGGACATCAAGTTCAAGCTGATTGAACCGCTGCGTACGCTGTTTAAGGACGAGGTGCGTGCCATCGGCACCAAGCTCGGTCTGCCGGACGATATCGTTTGGCGTCAGCCGTTCCCCGGTCCGGGCCTCGGCATCCGTATCATCGGCGAAATCACCCGCGAGCGGCTTGATTTGCTGCGCGAGGCCGATGCGATCGCGCGCGAGGAGCTGTCGAAGGCTGGTCTTGACCGCGATATCTGGCAGTGCCCGGTCGTTCTGCTTGCCGACGTGCATTCCGTGGGCGTACAGGGTGACGAACGCACGTATGGCTCACCGATCGTGCTGCGCCCGGTCAGCTCGGAGGACGCGATGACCGCCGATTGGTCGCGCGTTCCGTACGACGTGCTCGCCACCATCTCCACGCGCATCACCAACGAATGCCGTGGCATCAACCGCGTGGTGCTTGACGTGACCAGCAAGCCGCCGGCAACCATCGAATGGGAGTGATGCCGGCGTCGTGGTGGTGACGAAGCGAGTCGCTTGCGATCGCCGGAAATAGATAGGGCTCGGAAACCGTCGGCGAATCGGTTTCCGAGCCCTATCCATACTTGATGGCGCTGGTGTTGCGTGTGGGGTATTGGACGGCTGGGCAGTGACTGCGGGAGCCGGCAATGGGTTGCCGGCAATCATGAAAACGGCTCGCCGGCATGCGTGATGTCACTCCCCGAGCTCGCCGAGTTGGTCGAATGCGGTGTTGATCGCCTTGATCCTGCCTGCCGGGTCGTGCCCTTGCATATGGCTGAGGGTGTCGGAAAGCATATCGGTGATGAGGGCGGCGATGGCAAAGGCGGAAGTGTAGCTGGTCAGCATGCGTGAGCTGAGGTCCGCCTCGAGGATGTCCACGTTGCGGCCGAGCAGCCTGGTACGTGCTGAGGAATCACTGATGACGGCGATCCGGACGCCCCTTGCATCAAGTGCGTCGACTAGGGGAAGGAACAGAGCGGTTCTGCGGCGTACCGCCACGATGATGGCGACGTCACGCCCGTCGAGGCCGACGATCTCCTCGGCGATGCTCTGCCCGGGCTGGGGGAGCAGCTCGATGCCGTCACGCAACTGGAGCAGCTGTTCGCGCAAGTGCAGGGCGATGGGGTAGCTGTTCCTCGCGCCGAAGAGACAGATGCGCCGGGCGCTGGCCATGGCGGAGCATAGCGAGGCAAGTGCCGCGGGATCGAGATTGCCGATGGTGCGTTCGAGGCTCGCCTCGTCGCGACGCATATGCTCGATGACCGGGTTGTCCGGCAGGTCCTGTTTCGTCTCGGTCTCGGGGGCGCCGGGCCGGTGGATGGCGCGCACGCTGCGACGGAACTCGCCGGCGTTCGCATAGCCGAGTTTGCGGTACAACCGGCTCAGCGTAGGCTGTGATACGCCGCTGAGCTGGGAGAGTTCGGTGGAATTCGACAGCAATACATCGGTGAGGTGTCCCAGGATGTACCGTGCGGCTTCCTGTTCGGTCGCCGTCAGTGACGGGTAGCAGCGCTCGATGCGTGCGGCAGGGTCCTCGTCAGGGATGCTCGGTGAAAGATTCTTTTCTTTATTCATGCCTGCCATTGTCGCCCTTGAACGTATTCCAAGGCAATATCGCCGGTGTTTCGCGGGGATATCGATTGTTTCGCGCACGTGTCGAAGCTCCGCCTGCGTTTACAAGAATGAAAACTTTCAGCGATTCACTATGTATGAAAAATAAATACCACGTCGGGTGGCATACATGCCGTCCGCGACACTGGAGATGATTGTCATGGCGCAAGAAGAAATCAAGACCATCGAGCCGTTGGATCCACCACACCGTCTGCTGATGGCCCCGGGGCCGACCAATGTCGATCCGCGTGTCCTCGCCGCGATGTCCAAGCCGACGGTCGGCCAGTTCGACCCCTACATGTTCCGTGTCATGGACGAAGTCCAGGCCATGCTGCGCACAATCTTCAAGACCGGCAACGAACAGACCATGGTTGTTGATGGCACGTCGCGTTCGGCCATCGAAGCGGCGTTCGTTTCGGTAATCAGCCCGGGCGACCCCGTGCTGGTCTGCTGTGCGGGCCGTTTCGGCATGCTGCTCAAGGAAATCGCCGAACGCTGCGACGCCGACGTCCATGTCATCGAACGACCGTGGGGCGAGGTCTTCGACCTCAAGGAAATCGAGCAGGCGATTGTTGAAACCAAGCCTGTTCTGGTCGCCACCGTGCAGGGCGACACGTCGACCACCATGTGCCAGCCGCTCGAGGGGCTCGGCGAGATCTGCCACCGCCACGGTGCTCTGCTCTACACCGACGCGACCGCCTCGATGGTGGGCAACGACCTGCGCGTCGACGAGTGGGGTGTCGACATCGCCACCACCGGTCTGCAGAAATGCTTCGGAGGCCCGTCCGGCATGGCCCCGATTACGGTGTCCGACCGTGCGGTCGCGGTGATGGAACGTCGCAAGAGCATCGAGGCCGGCGTCGCCGCCCCCGGTGAGATCGCCGCGAAACGCATCCGCAGCAATTACTTCGACCTGCCGCAGATCTTCGACTATTGGGGCCCGCGCCATCTCAACCATCACACCGAGGCCACGCACATGCTCTATGCTGCGCATGAAGCGGCGCGCATCATCGTCGAGGAGGGCATCGACCAGGTCATCGAACGTCACCGGCTCAACGGCGCCGCCATGGCGGCCGCCATCGAAGGTATGGGGCTGAGCCTGTTCGGTGACCAGCGATACCGCATGAACGACGTAATCGGCGTGGTCATCCCCGACGGTGTCGATGACTCCGCCGTGCGCTCTCAGCTGCTCGCTGATTTCTCCGTTGAGATCGCATCCTCCTTCGGCCCGCTGCAAGGCAAGATCTGGCGCATCGGTGTCATGGGATGCAACGCCCGCAAGGACGCTGTCCTCACGTGCGTCGCGGCGCTCGGCAGCGTGCTCGAACGCAACGGTGTGACCGTGGACACATCCCGCGGCATTCAGGCTGCGCTCGACGTGTACGCGCAAGCAGGCCAGGACTGACCGTCTTCCCAATGCCGGCTGATGTCCGGCGTCACGCGAACAAGACAAGTATGAAGGGAAAACTTCAATGAGTACACAACAATGGGCCGTGAAAGCGTCGGAGACGATTCTCGCCCGATGCGACGAGCTTGCCGGGCTCACCAGCATGGAGCACGGCATCGAACGGGACTACCTGTCGCCACAGATGGCGCAGGCATACCGGCTTGTCGCCGGCTGGATGCGGCAAGGCGGCATGAGCACGCATATCGATCAGGCAGGCAACCTGGTCGGCAGGCTTGAAGGCCGTGAACCGGGTTTGCCGGCGCTGGTACTCGGTTCGCATCTCGATTCCGTGCCTGATGCCGGCAAATATGATGGCATTCTCGGCGTAATCACCGCCGTATCGGTCGCGACGCACCTGCATGACACCGGTATTAGCGACACCCTCCCGTTCGCCATCGAAGTACTCGGCTTTGGCGACGAGGAAGGCGCCCGCTTCGGTGCTACGTTGCTCGGTTCATACGCGTTCGGCGGCGGATGGCGTGATGAATGGCTCGACCGCCGGGACGCGCATGGGGTCACCATGCGGCAGGCCTTCCGTGATTTCGGTCTCGACCCGGATGATGTCCATGAGGCGGCGCGCAAACGTGAGGACTACATCGGATACCTGGAATTCCACATCGAACAGGGGCCGATACTTGAGCAGCGTGACCGTGCCTTGTCCTCGGTCACCTCGATCGCGGCGGCAAGCCGGTACATGGTGACGGTCAAGGGGCGATCCTGCCATATCGCGACACCCTATGACCTGCGGCATGACGCGTTGACGGCCGCCGCGCAGATCATCGAGGCCGTCGACGCCATCAGCCAGGAGGAAGGCACCCGTGCCAACGTGGGCGAAATCAGCGCGCTGCCGGGTGGGGTCAACGTCATCGCAGGCGAGGCCACGTTCAGCCTCGACGTGCGTGCCGCCGATAACGCCTTGCGTGACAAGGTGTTCGAACGCATCTGGCAGGCTGCGGATACCATCGCGGCGGACAGGCGTGTCAGTGTGACGCATACGCGCATCCACACCGCGGACGCCGTGCGCTGCGACCCCACCCTGCGCGGGTGCATCGAGCAGGGTATAGAGCAAGCGGAAGGCAAGGAGGCGTTCGGATTGGTGAGCTATCCGGGCCATGATGGCATGGCCGTAGCCAATCTGCTGCCCATCGCCATGCTGTATGTGCGCTGCAAGGGCGGTATCAGCCACAGCCCGTTGGAGTCCGTGCGGGCCGACGATGTCGCCTACGGCGCGGACGCGTTCGAACACGCAGTACTCAATGTGGCACAGACAATACACGACGGCAGTATCGCCATGCCGTCACATGAGCGGGAGGAAGTGCTGGCATGAGCGGGGACACGACACAGGCTAAGGGCGCTATCGCCATGCATGATCTGGTCATCGACGGCACCGCCTTGGTCGCAGGCGTGGAAGTGCGCAGCCGGGTCAGCGTGGACAACGGGATCATCACCGGGGTATCGCGTCCGGACGTATACCCCGTTGCGGCACGCGAATACGTGCGGCTCGCCCCGGACGAAGTACTCATTCCCGGCATTGTCGACACGCATGTCCACATCAACGAACCGGGACGCACCCACTGGGAGGGCTTCGACTGCGCCACGGCCGCGGCGGCCGCCGGAGGGGTGACCACCGTGCTGGATATGCCGCTCAATTCGAACCCGCCGACGCTGTCCGTCCAGGCGTTGGAGCTCAAGCGTTCGTGCGCCCGCAACAAGGCGCGCGTCCAGATCGGGTTCTGGGGCGGCGTGGACGCCAGCAATCTCGGCCATCTGCACGAGTTGTGGGAGGCCGGCGTGTTCGGATTCAAATGCTTCCTGTCGCCCAGTGGCGTCGACGAATACGGTTCGCTCACCTACACGCAGTTGCGTGACGCGATGCGCGAAATCGCCGGATTCGGCGGCAGGCTCATCTGCCATGCCGAGGATCCGGAGGAGCTTTCCCGCGGTGCCGGGTCAGTCGGTTCGTCGTACCGCAGCTTTGCGGATTCACGGCCGGCCTCCTGTGAGGCCCAAGCGGTGGCGAAGGTCATCGAGGCGGTGCGCGAGACCGGGTGCCGCACCCATATTCTCCACGTTTCCAGCGGCATGACGGTTGACGTCATCCGACGGGCCAAAGCCGAGGGCCTGCCGGTCACCGCTGAAACCTGCCCGCATTACCTCACGTTGGATTGCGATCATATCCCCGATAACGCGACCGCATTCAAATGCTGCCCGCCGATTCGCGACCTTGACGAGCAGGATGCGCTGTGGCAGGGGTTGACGGATGGAACACTTGATTTCATCGCGACCGATCATTCGCCGGCGGATGCGGCCATGAAATCCGGAAGCCTCGCCACCGCGTGGGGCGGCGTGTCAAGCCTGCAGGTCGGGTTCCGCGCGGTGTTGACCGGTGCGCGCCGCCGCGGATTGGGCCTGGCCGACGCCGTGCGCTGGATGTCAGGCAATACCGCCCGCTTCGCCGGATTAGCCGACCGCGGTGCAATCGCCGAAGGCAAACGCGCCGACCTGGCTGTTCTCCGCCCGGATGCGCAGTTCACTGTCGACGCCAGACAACTGCTGAGCCGCAATCCCATCAGCGCGTTCGATGGCATGACGCTCAATGGGGTGGTCACACGCACGTTCATCGCCGGGCATGCTCCTCAAGTATGTGCGGACAACCTCGTCACGCGCCCTTGACAGGACAGGCATACGATAACTTGCAGCGCTGAATGGAAGGAATGAAATGACACAACCATCCGAACATGAGCCGCACCGCCGGGACAGACAGGCCGTACACGACAATATCGAGGTGCTGGACCCCGACCTGGTAGCGGCAATCGGCCGGTATGAGGCGGCGTTGATGGACAACGACGCCAAACGGCTGTCTGCGATGTTCGCTGACGATCCGGGTGGTATCCCTGTTGTCCGGTCGGATGCCAAAGGCATGATTGTCGGGCACAACGCCATCGGTGCGTTCCGCAAAGCGCGTAAGAACGCTCCGACAAGACGCCTGATTTCCCGTGTCGCCCGCCGGCTCGGCGATACCGCGGCATGCGTGGTGTCACGATTCGAAAAAGCGAGCGGCGGCATAGTCATCCAAACCCAGGTGTGGCAACGCTGCGATGACGTGTGGAGGATCGTCGCCGCGCACCTGACCTATCCGGCGCCCGCAATCGATTCGACGATCTGGCGTGTCGCCGGCACGCCGCTTGTGGAGGCCACGCATCCCGGCCCGTTGTCGGGTATGGGGGTGGCGGTCAAGGACTTGTATGCGGTCGCCGGGCAGCGTGTAGGCGCCGGCAATCCCGCCTACCTGGCCGAAGCGCCGGTGCAAGAGCATTCGGCTCCTGCAGTTCAGCGGCTGCTTGACGCCGGGGCGAATATCGTCGGCATCGCCCGAACCGACGAGTTCGCGTATTCGCTGGCCGGCGTCAATGCGCATTACGGCACGCCGCCGAATCCCAAGGCTGTGGGGTGCGTGCCCGGCGGATCGTCATCGGGTCCGGCGAGCGCGGTCGCTTCCGGGCAGGCGGCGATCGGCTTGGGCACGGATACGGCGGGTTCGATTCGTATTCCTTCTGCATATCAGGGATTGTGGGGGTTGCGTACCACGCACGATCGGGTCAGTCGTGAAGGCGTACATCCGTTGTCTGAATCCTTTGACACGGTCGGCTGGATGACGCGCGACGCACAGACTATGGATTTTGTGACACAAGCCATGCTTCCTGACCGGGATACGGCGAGGCTGTCGGGTGAAGTGGCGGTATGTGCGTTGCCGGGGCAGATGGTTGACGCGGATGTCGCGCAAGCATTCTCCCGCAGCTGCGACGCGATGCACGACGCCGCCTTGGCTGGCGTGCGCGGGCAGGCGGACCCGTGGGGCGAGGTCACGTTGGATGCCGGCATGTTCGACGGGTTCCTTGACGCGTTCTCCACGGTCCGTGGCTATGAGGCATGGCGGGCCAACGGTGGTTGGGTCGCGGGGCATATGGATGCGCTCGCCCCGGATATCGCCGAACGGTTCCGCCGGGATACACTCATTGACGAGGCGGCGTACCGCCGTGGATTGGAACGGTTGGAGCGTTCCCGCGCGATGATCCGCTCACTGGTCGGCGGCAAGGTGCTGCTCATGCCAACCGCCGCCACGGTGGCTCCGACCTTGGGGGAGCAGGATGATGCTGAAACCGCGGCGCGTACTCGCACGCGTACGATGCGGTTGACTTCGTTGGCGGGTGTCGGCGGATTGCCTGCCCTGACCATGCCGATTACCACCGAGCAGGGTTTGCCGTGTGGCGTATGCCTGATCGGTCCTGCCGGCAGCGATAAAGCGCTGGTGACGTTCGCCAAGGAGTTGTGCCGGAGACTGTGACCGGTATGGTTGATGCTCGGTGTTGGGGTAGGGGCCGTCGGACCGTTGTCGCGATCCGGCGGCCCTTTTGGCGTGTCGGGGATCTGGGGGTGAGGGGATCGGGGGACTGTCGGATACGATCCGCGTGCGTGCTGACCGTGCGAGACGGACGGACGCTGACTTGCCGGAGCGCCACTTTGTCGGAGCGTCGCCGCACGTGAATGAAAATAAATATTCGTTCTCTTTGATGGCAATGTTGCCTCAATGTTACGTGTTGCACGGCGAAATCGTTGATATTCCCCAGTCGAATCATGAAATATGTCCGCGATGTTACGGATTTCGGGATTGCGCAACGAATCGGAAAACTCTCAATCCCGGTTATGGAAATAAAAATTTCGGTTAATGGTGTCATCAGCCAGACGGGCAATCCAACACAACGGTAAGGAGCAACGATGAGCACCGCAACGATAGGGCAGGAGACCATGATCCCCTCAAGCAGTCGAGTGACCGCTCGCGAGAACGACGACGATACCCTGATCAAACCGGGGTACGATCCACGGCTCGCCAACAAGGACCTCGCGCCGCTGCGCAAACAAAGCTGGAGCTGGTACAACATCTTCGCGTTCTGGATGTCCGATGTCCACTCCGTCGGCGGGTATGTCACCGCAGGCAGCCTGTTCGCGCTCGGCATCGCCAGCTGGCAGGTGTTCATCTGCCTGATTGTCGGCATCATCATCGTCCAGGCGCTCGTCAACCTGGTCGCCAAGCCAAGCCAGCGTACCGGCGTGCCGTTCCCCGTCACCATGCGCTTCGTCTTCGGCGTCAAAGGCGCCAACATCCCCGCCATCATCCGCGGCATCATCGCCGTCGCATGGTACGGCGTGCAGACCTTCCTCGCCTCCGAATCCCTCAACATCATCTTCCTCAAATTCATCCCCGCAACCCACGCCCTCGCCGAGACCTCATTCCTGGGCCTGTCCGCCTTGGGCTGGCTGTCCTACGGGATCCTGTGGGTCGCCCAAGCCTGCGTGTTCTGGAAAGGCATGGACACCATCCGCAAATTCACCGACTTCGCCGGCCCCATGGTCTACGTGGTCATGCTTGCGCTCGCCATCTATCTGGTTGTCCGCGCCGGCGGCCTTGGCGCGCTTGACCTCAACCTGTCATCCGGCAAGCCGATGGGGCTCACGCAATCCATTCCCGTGATGATCACCGCTGTGGCGCTCATCGTCTCCTACTTCTCCGGCCCGATGCTGAACTTCGGTGATTTCTCCCGATACTGCGGCACCTATCGTAGCGTGAAAACCGGCAATTTCTGGGGTCTGCCGGTCAACTTCCTGGTGTTCTCGCTGCTGACTGTCATATGCGCGTCCGCCACCGTGCCTGTGTTCGGCGAACTGATTACCGACCCGATCCAGACCGTGGAACACATCGATACGCCGTTCGCCATCCTGCTCGGTGGCCTGACATTCGTCACCGCGACCGTCGGCATTAACATCGTCGCGAACTTCGTCTCCCCGGCCTTCGATTTCTCACATGTCAACCCGCGCAAAATCAGCTGGAGGACCGGCGGCATGATCGCTGCGGTCGGTTCCGTGCTCATCACCCCATGGAACTGGTATTCCAACGACCAGGCCATCCATTACACGCTTGATCTGCTCGGTTCGTTGATCGGCCCGCTGTTCGGCATCCTCATCGCCGGATACTTCGTGGTCGCCCACCAGCGTATCGCCGTCGATGACCTGTTCACCATGGACCCGTCCGGCCGGTACTGGTATCGCAACGGGTTCAATCCCAACGCCGTCAAAGCGATCATTCTCGCAGGCATCCCCGCTATCGCGTGCGCGATTCTGCCCAGTCCGCTCGCCCAAGCCGGCATCGTGAATCTCACCGCGTTGTCCAACTTCAGCTGGTTCATCGGCGCAGGGCTCGGCTTTGCGGTCTTCACGCTTCTGGAACGCCGCCATCCGTACATCGTCCAGCTTGACGCCGACGATCCGGATGTCAATGACGGCAATTCCCGTGACAGTGAGGCGGCACGCTGATGATTACCATCCGAGTTATCAACCCGAACACGACCGCCAGCATGACTGACACCATTCGTGAAGCCGCACAGGCGGTCGCCGGGCCCGACACCCGCATCGTGGCCACCAACCCCAGCATGGGACCGGTCTCCATCGAATCCCATTACGATGAAGCCCTCGCCTCGGTGGGTGTGCTTGACGAAGTCAGGCAAGGCGAACAGGAAGGCGCCGACGGGTATGTGCTCGCGTGTTTCGGCGATCCCGGACTTCACGCCGCGCAGGAACTCGCGTCGGGACCGGTTGTCGGCATCGCGCAGGCGGCCTTCCATGCGGCGAGCCTGCTGGGACGCTCCTTCGCCATCGTCACCACGCTGTCACGCACGCTGGGACGTGCACGAGACCTGGTGCTCGAATACGGGTTCGAACGCCAATGCGTAGCGTACCGCGCCTGCGACGTGCCGGTCCTCGGTCTGGATTCCGACCCGGACGGCGCATACCGCGCGTTGCTCGCAGAATGCGAGTCAACCATCAAGGATTGCGATCCCGACGTCATTGTCTTGGGATGCGCCGGCATGGCAGGCATGTGCAAGCGGCTATGCAACACCTTGCATCGGCCGGTCATCGATGGGGTGGCGGCAGGGGTGACCTTGGTCGAAGGACTGGTACGCATGGGTGCGGGCACGGCAAAATGCGGGGAATTCGCCGAGCCTCCGGCAAAACCGATCACCGGATTGCTTGCGCCATTCGCCCGGGCATAACCGTCACTTTTGCGGACCTGAAGCATGATGACCGCTGTTCACTCGTTTGGATGACAGGTGAGTGAACAGCGGTTTTCTGTTGCACGGTAAGTGATGGTCTGGCATCCCTTTGCAGTATGCACAATACTTTCAGTGTTTTGGAATCCTTGCCACGCATCGCGTAGAGTGAGTGGATACCGGGATGCCGCAACAGGCGCGGCATCCTACCGGTGCGGGAACCGCAACATCAGGAAAGGGAACACCATGGACGATTTCGACGATGATGAGGACATGTCCTTCGAAGAGTCGCTGAGCCATGACGAGATGGGGCCGGTGACCGTTGAAACGCTGCAGAACATCGAACGACAGATCAACGAGCAGGGTGGGGTGCCCGTGTGAGCGGTCGTCCAGAACCTGTTCGTGCCGACCGCACACCGCATCATGCAGGATGCCGGCAGTGTGATCGGCGAGCGGGCGGCGAGTTTCGTGCGTTCCACATTGGAAGAAGTAATCCGTATCACACCTGATTCCGGCGATGACCTGCCTGATGTGTCGCTGAGCGTCACCGGCGCCATGACCTTGCTTGGTTCGTACTATTACGATGGTGTGCTCGGCGAACAGGATTACACTAAGGCGTTCGAATACTACAAGGAGGCCGCGGAACGTGGCGGCATACGTGCCACGCTCAATCTGGGGTACTGCTACCAGTACGCCCACGGGACCATGCGTGATGATGCGAAGGCTTGCACTTGCTACAGCGTGGCGTATCTCGCTGACCCCACCAACCCTGAAGCGCGCTACAAGATGGCCGACATGTTCTTCAACGGGTATGGTGTGCCGCGCAACGAAACCGTGGCCGTACATGCGTATCTTGAGATTCTCGACCAGGTTACCGATGATGACAATCAACAGTGGTTCGCGGAGAATGAGGAATCACTGTACCGCCGGCTCGCGCTCGCGTACCGTGACGGCAGGGGAGTCAAGCGCAGTCCGCTCAAGGCGCTCGAATATTATGAAAAGCTGGAGATTATCCACTACCGTGATCTGGCACACGGGCGGCGTGACACACCGTATTACAGTACGGCACAACACTTGGACGGTGTGCAGAAGGAGATCGCGAAGCTGCGGGCAGAGCTGGATGCTGATCCTACGGCGGCATCGATGTAGGGCGGAGCGGTGCGGCTGGATGGCTGGGCTGGGTTACGAGATGTCTCGCGGTGGTGTTGCATGGCGGCATGGGCGTGCGCGGGACTTCATTCCGTGGGAAGCTGATTGACGATAATTTCCCGTGTCTGCATGCGCGGATGCGGGAGATTATCGCAATCTGACCATTTGGCTGGTAAAGTCCCGCGTTTTTGTGGGACTTTACCGCGGATGGGACGTTCGGCGGATAATCTCCCAGCGGCGAAATCGACGCGATTCTCAAAACCGCGAAATTCCAACATTCTCATTAGGGAGATCATCGCCAAATCCCGAAATCCGCGAGTTCTCCCGGGAGCATATTGTCTGATGGACGGAATCGGGTTAAAGCCCCACTACTTGAGAAAGCTCAGATTGTCTGTTCACAGCGGCATGGCTGTGTGTCGAGTGAAAAGACATCCGCTTTCCGTCACATGCACGTGGCACTTCTAGCTGTGAAGCTGCGTATGTTGGTATCGCATACGATGCTTGATTCTTGGGATGCAGAGCAAGTAACCAGAGTATGTTCACGTGTTCGCGCCGGTAGGTGTATGTTAACCGGATACCAGAGCTGACCAAGCACAATATTATTGGATGCATTATTGTTCCTCATGTGTCTTCTTGAGGGCGGACGCAATCTTGTCTCGTTGATCTCAGCTGTCTTCGTGGGTTACATTACCAGCGATCCGGGGTATTCGCGTGACTTGGATGCGGATGGCGACGGTCGTGCGTGTGAGGTGAAGCCGAATTACTGACCGGATGATGAGGTTTTCATTGTGTGTTCCGGTAGCTTCGTGTCCTCCAACAATGGATTTACAATGGACGCCATATAAGGAGGAATCTCTAATGGAACGACGGCGAGCAAAAACGACATGGAAATATGACCCAGAGATAGGGAACGTTGGTCGGGGCGAAACATATAAATATGCGGGTCAGCCAATGATTCCTCAGATTTTCGCCGAAGATCTGATAGCGCTTTTCAATATGAGCCAGGTTAGGCGAAAACAAGCGATTCAATGTGTGTTGAAATTCCATGAAAAGAACAATGGATTACCTGTACAGTCACAGCCGGCAAATGTATTTAAAAAGGCTATTCAATATTTGAGCCCTTATGCAACACACCCAAGTTATGGGATATGGCGTTTGCGATATGAAGAGGTGCCTAGTGACGATGAGCTGGAGAACCATGTTGTTGAACAGACAGACAGAGCCAGGGCTGCGGGACTGAAAGCGGATAAGACTCTGGGCGAGGGGCCGGGCGTCGTATATGTGTATTACTACGATACATACAGACAGTTTGCTGAACTTCAAGGCAAGGACCACTGGCCATGTAAGGTGGGCATGACGGATGTTGATTTGACAGATCGTATTTATGGGCAGGCTACTACTGCATATCCTGAAAGACCACATGTTGCGTTGCAGATGAATTGTGAAAATGCGCGGAGTATGGAGAAAGTGTTGCACGGGATTCTTGAGTTGTGGAACCGGAAAATCGGAGATGCACCAGGAGATGAGTGGTTTGATACATCTCCGGATGAGGTGAAATCAATATTCGCGATGGTGTCGTCGAAGCATTCGTCATGAGGTGAAAGCGGGGAATGGGAATGTTGATGTCACATGAGTGCTGACAGAGTTGCGATGAATGTGATGATGGGCTGTTCGAGCATGATATTCATTCCATTCCAACGAATGTCTTGTTGTACAAGGCGATTTCGAAATCGGTCCAGTGCATAGCCTCGCTATCGTTTGCCACACAGCAAGAGGATTCAAGATATGTATTCTCGGACCAGAAAAGTGTGGAAGGGCTATTGTCTGGAATGCCATTCCAGAATGTGATTGGTGATCCTGTAAATGTTGACTTGAACGTACAACGTCCGCAAATTGGACAAGAGATTATTTTCTTCTCTCTGATGCAATGGTCTTGATAGCCTTGTTTTCCGAGAAATTTATGCCACCGTTCGTCAATTCTTCTCTGTTCCTCGAGAAGTCGATGATTTTCACTTTCTTTAGTCTCCTTCGGTTGGTTTGCATAACGTCTCCGTGCGGCAAATACCCATTGCCGGAAGAGATCCGTCTCTGCGTCTTTGAATGGTGAATCTTCCGAAGTCGTAGCGAACGCTTGGTATTCCTTGTCGGTTGGGTTGAATGTTGTCAAAATATAGCTGTGGAATGCCCCAAATGTACATTCGACAGTATCAAAATCGCTCAGCAGGATATTCTCGTGTACCGCTTTATTCCGCAGGTATCTGAGCTGGTTCAGGAGATCAATATGATGCTTGCTTAGCGGATGTTCTGGCATCAGTGCGATTTTCCCGTTTCTCATATCATCGTAGATTCTTGCGATGCTTCTTGTTTTATGCCCCATAATCGCCTGGATGTTTGGGCTGTCTACTGCTGTAAAAGGTAGCGAAAAATAATGACCTGTACTCGGAGCGTTCTCCCACAGTGATTCCAGGTTTCCATGTTCAGCGAGATTGCCGTAAACCAGCATTTCTGCTGCCGAACCCGCATGTGTGCAGTATTCAATGGCTTCTTGATAGCTGAGTTTTGTCCCCATTGTTTCATTGAGCTGCATTGCTTGTTTGCAGTGCTGATATGCACCGTTGAAGAAGAGATTAGCGTATGCATGGCAGAAAGCCATATCTTGCTCGTCGATATCATTTTCACTCATAGCTACACTGTAGTTCTATTCGAGATTCGTCTATGTGGTGTTAGTACGTTGAAGAGGAAGCTGAACTGCCTTCTCGCATTCACAGCCACGAATACACTAACCATTATCGGCATTAGCCCGCGTGCCACCCATCTCGCTGCGTAGCGAGCAGCACCCGGGTCACGTGAGTGGAGGCAATATGAAGGGTTCTGAAACTCAGCTGCTTGGGCTGATGGAGGGCACTGACAAGCGGTATGTCATTCCGGTGTACCAGAGAAAGTATGACTGGAAGGTTGACAATTGTCGCCAACTGTATGCGGATTTGGAGAGGGCCATTCGTGATGGAAGAAGCCATCATTTCTTCGGGAGCATGGTCTCCCAGATTGTGCCGGATGGCAGCAAGATCGAGTATCACATCATCGACGGGCAACAACGTTTGACAACGGTCACGTTGTTGCTGCTGGCGATTTCCAACATGATCCGGTCGGGGAAAATGAAGTCTGCTGATGGAACTGTTGCGGATTTGATCATGAATGTGACAGAGTCCTCGCGCAAAGCGTTGGCTGTTGCTCTAAGACTGATTTTTCTGAGGAGGCCGGCTAGTGTTAGGGGATGGCTATCGAGGCATTGCTGATCGGAAATGTCTTCAAGCTAATCGGACGATATCTCAGGCTGGGGAACGTGATATTTTGAGACGCTGATTTGAGAAGGGGCCCAAGGGGAACCTATTGTCGTAAGACCCCGCGCGTAACCTCATTGCCGACCCGCAAGAATGCCCGAAGGGCCTATTTTTCTCTTGTATAAAGGTTGTATGTAGGAATTGACAAGTCTACGATATTGTATTCGTTCTTGTCGGGAGTGTTCAAACGATATCGAATATATCTGCCTTCACTCATCGATAAATAAACATGATTCAGCAATGTTGGATTCTTTCGCAACTGCTCCATTTCTTCATGGCTGCGAGCCGATCCAAGTACGTAGATTGTCTCGGGTGCATCATAAACGGAGCTATCGATGTATACTCCGGGCACAACACCTTCGTGATTGATTGGTTGTAGGATGACTCCATTGAAGGCATTCTTGTATGGAGAACTTTTTTCCTGATCAGAGATAACAGCATCAATGAACTGCTGGATTGCATTTCTCATGAAAATGCTGAATCCCGGGATTGCCTTGAGCAAATCTTGCTCTTGATGTATGCGGTTTTTCTTCTTGAATCCCGGGATGGGCATCGTATAAACGATCGCGTCGTCTAAAGTAAATGAACAGTGATATGGCGTTGCGAGTGGAAATTCATGTTTCATCCTATTATCGAAGTCAGTGATGTAATCTAGCAGAGATTTCGACTGTTCGCCGCGTTCTTCGGTTACGTTTGCAAACCATCTCTTTGTACTGATAACTACCATTGTTTCTGGATTTCTATCCGCACCTTGTGTGATTCCCGGGGTGTTCTTGATTTGCTTTACAATCTCGCTGACCGCCGGATGCGAATCCTTGATTTTCCCGCGTAGGAAGCTCTGATATGCTGCAAACGCCAGCCTGTCATATGTCATACGCAGATAATGGAAGTAATTGTTCCGCTGCTCCCGAATGAATTCAATGCCCTTCTGGTGTTGCCCGGCGATTTCGATGTCGGGCAAGAAGGTGGAGTCTTTGGTAAAAATCACCTCTCTAGAACCCGAGAACGTTCTTTGATAGTTGTTCTGTGCTTGCTCAATGGTCCACTGGATACGGTTGGCACATGCTGTCGCTTCTTCGTAGGAGCGAATTGCTGCCCCGATGTAATGGTAGGCGGGAATGATTCGGTTCTTGGTAAACAGGTCCCAGTTGGCTTGTAAATGGTTGATCATGGATTCTGTATCTTGAGACTCCATCTGTTCTCCGGTCGTTGATTTGATATCTGCTAACTAGGAAACTCTTCATGATGGACGATTGCGAGGCCTTATCCAGTCTGCCGTTCAGCGAACTTGGAACTCATGCGACGAGGAATGATGCGGTTATTTGTTTCCGACTGACAGCTCGTGCATTTTGCCCGATACCCCCTCCCGGAGTAATCTAGTATGTTGATGCGAAACCGGAGGCTGCGAGGAGGGGATGAACGTGTCTTGCGACTTTCAGTCTGATTCGATGCGTGCCGAAAAACTGCCGACTATCAATGAATCCGAGCTTGCTGGAGAACTTGAGAACCAACTGAAGCATCTCCTCAACAGGCACACCGGCAAACGTGATGACCAGACGCCATCGTTCATCCAAATGGATTATGACCGCTGTGTAGATGTCGGAGAATACGAACAGCCGTTAAAGGCGGAGCTAGAGACGGAGCTGCTTCATTTCTTCGCAGAGGGGTATCAGCACGCTGTTCAAGAGCAAGCTGGCGATGCGGAACTTCTTGATCATTCCGTTGTTGAGTCAGCTTCGCTGGCATTCGCCAATCGCGCTGTTCAGCATTTGAAAGAAGACACGAAAGGCCAGTCGTTTTCTGCTGCTTCCCGGAAATATCTCAACCGTCGGCGTATTGAAACAGTTGATTATCCAGTCGTGTATATCGTCTACGGCAACGAGGAGACCGGCGCGTACGATGTTACGCTGAAATACGATACTGTCGATGGCAAGAAAATCTGGTTCAATCCAGACAGTGAGGACGCCGATGCTGTTCGGCGATACGTTGCCTCATCTGATCCCGATAGCAGCGATATCGAGGATTCTCTTGAAAGCCGTGAACATTCTAAGATTACAGAGGATTCGCAAGAGAAGGATTCTCGGAGCTTACCGAAAGGCGTTGATGGGGACCGTTATAAGTGGAAGCGCGGCTATACCGTGTACGTGGGGGAGACCAATGACATCGCTCGTCGTGTTAGGGAACATCTGAACTCGGATCCTTTGAGCAGATCTGATTGGGCTGAAGTCGCGAAAAGACTCACCGAAAAACCTGGCTCCTACAAGCAGGTGCTCATCTGTGATCAGTTTTTCACGAAGTCGATGACGGAAGACATCGAAGACCGTCTCATCGACTATATGGTCGGTGTCCCGGACGTCAAGAAACTGATGAATCGCCGGCGCAATCCGCAGAGCAACTACCATCAGTCCGAAATGACCACCCAGATATTCCATGACATCTGGCGCGGACTCGGCAATTTCTGGAGCGAAAAGCACCCGGATAGCCCCGAGCTGTTTCCCGATGAACAGGTCATTTTCGACTCGGCGCTGTTCAAAGCATCCCCGTTCCATAACCTCACCGATGAGCAGCGGAAAGCTGCGCGACTCATCATGGATGTTGTCGAAACCAAGCTGCGGGCATTCTCGCAGTCAGAAAAATCCGGTGGCGATCCTGCGCATTCGCTGATTCTGGTCGCTGGGGCCGCTGGAACAGGCAAGACTGTACTGCTCAGCCATCTGTTCTACCGGCTGAACGAGGAACTCGGCGATATGCGGGGCGCTCGTGACAAAAGCGAAGTGGACCTCATCGTCAACCACGACCAGCAACTTACCGTCTACCGGAATATCGCAAAGAAACTTGGGATGGATAAGGTCAATACTTCCAGCGTCACGGGCAGGAAAACCGTGGCTGAAGTGACCAAGGCGATTGGGTTCATCAACGCTAAGAGTTCGAAAGTCGAAATCGAGGAAGACAAAAAATATCAGGATGATGCGAAAGTAACGCTTTACGACTACGATAAGCCGGCTGAAATTGCCGACGTGGCGCTTGTTGACGAGGCACACCTGCTTCAGACAAGATCAAGCCAGTCATACCAGGGTGGCAACCAACTGTACGATATCATCCTGCGATCCAAGGTCACGGTCGCTGTTTTTGATCCCAGCCAGATTATTCAGGAACGTTGCGACTGGAGTCCTGACCTCATTGCGCGCCTATTCCCCGAAGGATGGCGTGACCTTGCCTCCGCGGAATTCGCAGTTGCCGACCCATTTCGGAAGAATGCCGCAGACGCTGCGAACAACAAGTCGCGGAGCGTGGACTTGCCGATCATCCAGATGAAAACACCCGATATCGATTATTGGGCTCGTAAGAAACTCAAGATGGTTCAGCCGGAGCAACCCGAGAAAATCGACAGGAAACCGCTTACCGTCGATGTGACGAATATCGTCCTGAAAGCGCAGATGCGTGTATGCGCGGATGATGCAACCATCAACTGGATTGACGATTTCATCGCCGAACATCAGGATGATAATCGCGCATCAGCATGCGGCGTTATCGGTCACATCCCAGCTGATCCAGGCGAAATGCGTGAACCGCAGGAGGAAAATTACAGGAATATCGATGGTTCGTATTCGGAGCCGAAGGCATCGACGATTGAATGGGTGCGGCAACCGTATGAAATCAAGGTGTTCGAATCCCCTGTGGAACTGTTCCAGGCAATCTATGCAAAGGCAAGACCGAATAACCTCAGCAGGCACGAAGGTGGTCTATCAAGGGTTATAGCTACATATGACTGGCCTTACACGTCAGGCAAAGTAAATGAAAACGATCCATGCGGCTTTTGGAATGTCGAAATGTACCGTGATGAAAACGGGGATTGGCAGTCCGGTCTTTCTGAAGACATGAAGCAGGAGATTGACAGTACTGTTCATGCATGCGCGCAGTCTATGGGAAGTGCATTGGTCGAGACTTTCGGCATTGGGGCGAAGAATGTGGATGTCCCGGGTGATGACGTTATCTCGTCCATGCCTGATGATCGATTCTGCATGCCATGGAATATGGAATTCACGAAATATACTGGGTCCCTCGGTAACAACACATCGGGAAAGACGCAGTCAGGCACCGATACATCACATAAAAAACGAGGCATATATCAGCAGACTCCAAAAAGTGTTACCGAATCGTTGGCATCGCTTTCGGACCGCTGGTCTTCAACGAAACACCGTGTTGCCGAAGAGCGTTCATGGGCTGAAGAGGAGCACACGGTTTTCGAAGTGGGCTCGACCTATACCATTCAGGGATTCGATCTCAATATCGCCGGTGTCATCATTGGACCGTCTGTCAAGTACCGTGACGGCAAGGTGATATATGATCCTGATGCCAGTTGCGACCAGTACGCCAAGGAGAAGAAGGCATCACAGGAGGACCGAATTCGCAATATCCGCAACCAGTTCAATGTCCTGATGAAGCGCGGTGTGCATGGGTTGTACATCTTTGCAGTTGATAAGCAGTTGAGGGACAAGCTGTTGGAGGAATACCAAGGCTATCTTCAGGAAAGAAAAGAGCAGGATGCCAAGAATCTTGCACAATGGAAGCGTATGGTGAAGATATACGAAGCGGAACGTAGTGTGGCATCAGCGGATGATGAAAGTGCGGAGAACGAACTGCAAACGCTGTCCTGAGTTTGAGTAGCCCACTGTGTTGATTTTTCCGGTTCCGCGTCTTGTGATGGCATGGCAAATCACAGGACGCGGAACCGGTTGTGCTGCTACCGCGAGCAGCCTACTTGCTGCTGTAGCACAACCTTCAATCAGCACTGATTAATCAGCTTCATCACCTGAGGAATATCTTCGGCGCTTCGCAGATCCACCCGTGTCAGGCATCCCGCCTCGAATCCGTGCGGTCGCTTGTCCTGCGCGTAGCCGTTCGGATCGTCAAGGTCGTCCATAGTTGCGTTGAGGCCAATGCCGAGGCTTGTGGAGCTGGGAAGTGCCTTGATAACAATGTGCAGTGCCTTCCCGCTATCGGTGTAATAGCCCACGTGGTTCTTTTTCACGCCGAGCGTCCCTGTTTTCTAGTTTGGACTGCGACCTTACCTATTCAGAAATCCGGTGATTGTCAAGTGGCTGGCTCTTGAAGACATTAACCACCCGTTGATACGCTTTCAGCAGTCTTGGCAAATATGCCATGGTCCGTGCATAAAACGCACTTGGCTCTTGGATATCGGTCGGCGAGTCGGTGAGCTGCGGAAAACAATGTGCCAAAGATCTATTTCATTCTGGCTCAATTCCCCGTTTATTCGCAGATATACTCTGGCACCCGCTTCGAGTGCTTGGTCATTGCGCGGGTGATCCAATCCGAATCGTGTGGCGATGGGGATTCCCTGCTCGGAGAGAATATCATAGAATATTTGACATCTTTCATCGAGTGGAGCGCTGAATAACTTTTGTGATACAGCGCTGAAAATATGTAAGCAGCAAAATGCTTCCCATTGTGCTGTTCCGTCGAACAGTAGTTCGTCGAGCTTATAGATATTTTCCTCAGCTGCAGCTAATGCATCAGGCTTATGGTGCATGTGTAGGTGAGTGACGGGGCCGCGGTGGTTGGTAGCACGATACTTCGCTTATCTGCGGTACTTCCGGCGAGCATCTCGCCTTTCTGTAGTACTTCCCGAAGCGCATCTGCTCTATCTGTGTTCATGAAAGTCGATATCGCAAGTATCGGCCGCGGAATATCAACGATGCTACTCGCGATATCAGGCGATGACGCACACAAATAGACGAGATAGCTCTGAGCAGGTACTACAGATACCGCAGATGGCGGTGCGAGCGGTATTCCGTTGTACCAGTCCGGTGCATGCAGGCAGGATCCGACGAGGAGGGCGGTTTGCCCGGCCGTTGTTGCATCCGCCTGCTTACGCTTCCCTCCGCGCGTGGAAGGAGATGGCGACACAAGCGCCAATCGCCAGCGCCAACACCAGCAGGATGATGAAATCGATTCGGCTGCCGCTTATGGTCGCAGAACTTACAGGCATGTGCAGGGTCTGCGCGGCGATCACCGCACTCATGACTGCGGTGCCGAGCGACCCGGCGAACTGCTGCATCATCGAGAACAAGGAGTTCTGATCGGATTTTTGCCGAGGCGCGACATATTTACTTGCGTCGGACATCGTGATGCCGAATCCGATATTGAAACCGATTCTGAGCAGCGTATAGAAGATGCCGGTCAGCACAACGGTCAGCGATTCGGCGAACCCCGTGAGCAATCCCAATGCCAGTACCATGAGCGTGATGCTGACGGTGATCGGCCGGCGCAAACCGGAACGGTCGTAGGCCTGTCCGGCGAAGGGCGCGGCAATCGAACCGATCAGCGAACCCGGCAGCAGCATAAGACCCGCTGTCATCGCGGAATCGCCGAGCACATCCTGCACGTAAAGCGGGAACACAATCGAAATGCCGATATTGATGAACTGCATGCCGAAATACGAGAACAGACGCAGTCTCACCATCCGGTTGTCCAGAATCGAATAATCGAACAGCCTGCGCGCGCCATGACGGGCATGCCACACCATGACGGCGATCAACGCCAGGACGACGAGCAGACCGATCCAGAACCGCGGGGACAGCCAGCCGCCCCGTCCGGCCTCGTTGAATGCGACAAGCAATCCCAAGAACACGCAGGACAAGACCGTGAGCCCGATGACGTCAAAGCGTTGGCCGGCGACACCCGGCGCAGTACCGTGGATGCTGAACGAGCCGGCGATGCCGATGCATACGAGCAGGGGGAGGACGCCTACGAAAATCGCGCGCCAAGACCATACGCTGGTCATAATGCCGCCATACGAGGGTCCGAGCGCCGGCGCCAAGGAGATGATTACGGCGGCGAAGCCGGTGTACACGCCGAGCTTGCGTACGGGTACTTGGGTGAAAATCGTCTGGAACATCAGTGGTGTGGCGATGCCTGTGGCGATTGCCTGGAGCATGCGCCCGAACAGCAGCAGGGCGAATCCGGGGGCAACCAGGCAGATGAGCGAGCCGATGATGCTCGTGGCGAGCGCGAAGAAGAACAGTGCGCGGGGATTGAACCGTTTGAGCAAGTATGCGGTGCTGCCCATGACGATAGTCACCAGCAGCAGATACCCGGTGGTGAGCCATTGCACGGTGGTCAGTGGTACATGCATGCTGCGGATGAGCACCGGGAAGTCCACGGTCATCGAGGTTTCGGTGAGGATCCCGACGAAGGAGAGCATGCCGATGGACGCGATGGCCGCGCGCGTGCGCCAAGGGACAGGGGAGTCGGCTGTGTTGCGGTTTGCGGGGCGCGGGTCGGGATTGTGCTCCGTGCTGCCTGCGGGTTTCGGTTGTTGCTGTGTGCTTTCGGGCATCGTGCTCCTTGTCATGGCGTTGTCGTCATTTGTCGTCGTTTGCCATCGTTTGCCATCGTGCATAGTCGGTTGCCGTCATAGGTCGTGAGCCGTGTCCGGACCGATACGTTGCTATGCGCTGTCATGTGTCGTCTGTTGTGCGGCGACTTGCCCGCTCGCGCATGCCGGCCGGTATCGGGTTTGCAGAAGGCGCGGTTTGCGCGGGTGCAGACGTTGTCGGCGGTGCCACTGGCGCTCTGGGCGCTGCGTTAGCTTGGGCGCTACGAGTGGGGCATGTTTTCGTCGCCGATCCCATGGGGCGTGGTGCGTCACCTCATCCAGCGCGGAAGACGGTCATACTCTACGCACCGGGGGTGGACGGCGTCGGGGGCGGATGAGCGCCGGCAGTAGGTGACATCGGTGGCTTTCGCAGAAAAGGGGCGAACGTAAAAATACGCTATTTTCCTAAACAGTCTTGTGCAATCGGTGTCATGCCGGTTATTGTCGGTACGTGATGAAACGAGAACCAGGCGCACACAGCCCAAACCCATATGACCCAGCAGTAGCTTCACATGCGGGAAAACCGGCACATGATACCGGTTTCAATTCCGATGGTGAACCCGGCGGCGGAAACGGTTCCCAGCCTGGTAACGGCACTGGCTCTGGCATTGGCTTCGGTGCCGCCTGCGAGTGGACGTTGGAAGAATGCCCGGTAGGGCAGGATATGCGGGTCACCGGCGTACGCATGGATGAACGGCATATGCTGCGCATGCTGGAACTCGGCATCAGGGCGGGCGGCTTGGTGCGTGTCACCCAGCGGTCGAATTTCGGTGGACGTGTCATCGCCATCGGCACGGGCAGAATCGCCATCGACGCGGCCACCGCCCAATCCATCACCGTCCGGCCAGCGGAACCCAACACGCATGGAGAACAATCATGAGCGCGGATATCAAGCCTGAAGAATCGACGAATACCGCCGGATGCGCCGCGTATTGCGGGCATGGCGACAGCGAATCCAAACCTGCTCATACCGGGGATACTGGGCCCGACGGGCATAACGGGCATTGCGTGCATTGCGGGCATGCTCAGCACGGCGGGCAGCATGACGGACAGCGCTGCGGACACGACGACATGCAGCAGGGACGCCCCACCCGCGGGCGGCTCGAACGGCTGTTCGACGCCATTCGATTCGGCCGCGCGCCCAGTGCCGACGCGGATGCGGACTGCCACCATGGTTCCGGCGGCGGGCATACGTTGACCGGCGAAACCGCACGACGTGTGGTCTTCGTCGGCAACCCCAACGTCGGCAAATCCACACTGTTCAACGCGCTGCTGGGTGCTGGCGCGCGTGTGATGAACGCGCCGGGCACCACGGTGCTTGTCGAGCGCGGGCGGCTTGACATGACCGGCAAACCAGGCATTCCCGAATCGTCCGCGGGCATCTGGGACATCATCGACACGCCCGGCACCTACTCGCTGCTCCCGCAGTCGCCGGACGAACGGGTTGCCGCGCAGGCCGCCGCCGGGATTGACGGCATGCCGACGCCTGATGCGCTGGTGGCCGTACTGGACGCCACCAATCTTGTCCGGTCCCTGTACTTTCTCGCAGGCGTGCTCGAACTGGGCCGGCCCGTCGTCGTCGCGCTGTCGATGAACGATCTGGCCCGCCGCCAAGGCGACGAAATCGATCCGCAAACGTTGTCACAGGCGCTTGACGGCGTGCCGGTGATCGCGATCGATCCGCGTACCGGCGAGGGAACCGATTCGCTTATGCGCACGGTCGCCGGAAATTTCGATGGGACCCCGCTGCCGCGCGGTTTGCAGCTGATGCACGCCGGCAACGACGAAGAACTTGCAACCATGGTTCGTGAGGGCGCCGACCGCCGCTTCGACTGGGCTGCCGGCATCATCCACCGGCTCGGTCTGGACCATGCCGGGAGGGAGACGGTGTCCGACCGCATCGATCGCGTCCTGCTCAACCCGTGGCTGGGCGTGCCGGTGTTCCTCGCGGTCATGTATCTCGTGTTCCAGGCGACCACCACGCTTGCCGGTCCGATGCAAGACTGGTTTGACGTGACCGTACGCGGATGGCTGACCGACGGGATTGACGCGGTCATGTCACTATTCGGTCCGGGCGCCACGAGCGGTTGGGTGCACGGACTGATCGTGGACGGTCTGCTCGACGGCGTCATCACCGTGGCTACGTTCATCCCGCCGATGGGCATCATGTTCATCATGCTGTCCTTGCTGGAGGATTGCGGGTATCTGGCGCGTGCCGCGTTCGTCATGGACCGTCTGATGCGTGCCCTGGGACTTGACGGGCGTGCGTTCCTGCCGATTGTTGTCGGTTTCGGGTGCAATCTGCCGGGACTTGCGGCCACCCGTACGCTCACTGATTCACGGCAGCGCGTTATGGTCGGCATGCTCATACCGTTCGCCTCATGTTCTGCACGGCTGTCCGTGTATCTCGTGCTCGCGTACGCGTTCTTCCGCTCCACGGCGGGCTTGGTCGTCTTCCTCATGTATGTCATCTCGATTGTGCTGATTCTGGCGATTGGCGTGCTGTTGCGTCACACTGTATTCCGTGATTTGAAGCCTGAACCGTTTGCCATGGTGCTGCCGCCCTACCAGTGGCCGAAAGCCGTGGCACTGGTCAGGTCCGTGCTCATCCGGCTGTGGGGCTTCCTGCGCGGGGCGAGCTCGATCATCATCAGCGTGATCATTGTGCTATGGTTGCTCGCCTCCGTTCCGGCTACGGCGGGTGCGGGGAGCTTCGGAAACGTCGAGGATGTACATGATTCGGCCTACGGTGTGGTCGCCGACGCGGTGGCGCCGGTGTTCGCGCCCGCCGGATTCGACGACTGGCATGCCTCGGCCGCCTTGCTCACCGGGTTCGTCGCCAAGGAGGTAGTGGTCGGCTCGATGTCCCAGTCCTACAGCATCTCCGGCACGGACGACCAGTCCGAACAACAGCAGGGGCAGGGTGCGCTCGGCAGCAAGCTGCGCGAATCCTTCGATGAATCTTCAGACGGACATGGGCGTGCCGCGGCGATCTCGTTCCTGTTGTTCGTGCTCGCCTACACCCCGTGCCTGGCAACGGTGGCCGAGTTGAAACGCCAGTTCGGCGGGCGTGTCGCCGCCGGCAGTGTCGCGCTGGGGCTGGCGGTTGCGTACGTGCTTGCGGTGGTCGCATTCCAACTGCTCAGGCTGGTGATGTGAATGAGTGCTGGTATGGATACTGCCGCAGAAAGCGCCAAACACACCGTTCGCCGCATGCCTACCGGTGTCCGCGGCAGGGTTGCGGTGATGATTAGGCAGGGGCTTGATATCGCCGCGTGTGCTCGCGTACTTGGCATGCCTGTGGATTTTGTCCGACAGGTCGCCGAAAGTCTGGAAGCTGAGGGTGCAATTGATCTGGTTACGTGGCGCGGCTCGCACGGCTGCGCCACGGGCGGCTGCACGCCCGACCCGGATTCGCCGCTATGCGCGGGCTGTCCGCTTAAACCCGTCCAACTGCGCCGCCACAGGTCGGCACAGGAAGCAGACCCGTCCCCACGCGCGGGACTGTGGCATCGGGCGTCCCGCAGTCACTGATTCACCCGGTCAACGTGTCAAGTCTTCGTCCGTTGCCGTGCCGGGCTACAGTGGGATGGGGTTACAGTGGGATGGTCGAAAGGAGCACGTGTGAAGGATCTCATCCAGACCATGAACCAAAGAAGCCACGCCTGTGCCCAATGGCTGGACAAGCCGCGGACCATGCCCCGCTGGGACGCCTACGACATGGTCTACTTGTTCGCCATCGCCGGTACGGTCGGCACCGTGTATGAGGAAGTACTGATCGCTCTGACCCACGGCGTGTTCGAGAACCGCAGCGGGTCGATCATCACAACCGTCAACTGGGTGTACGGCATGGGCGCGGTCATCATGTTCCTCGCCTTGCAACGCGCGAACCGGCCTTGGCAGTACATCGCCTACGGCGCGCTGCTCGGCGGTGCCGTGGAATTCACGTTAAGCCTGATCCAACAGTATCTGCTGGGCACGCGCTCATGGGATTATTCCGGCAAATTACTCAATATCGGCGGCCGCACGACCATACCTTACATGCTGGTGTGGGGCCTGTTGTGCATGGCCTGCATGTGCTGGCTGTTCCCGCCGGCCCTCAGACTGGTCCACCGTATTCCGGAACACGCCCGGCATACCATCGCGGTAGTGCTCGCTGTGATCATGCTGATCGACCTGTCGCTCATGGTGCCCGCGATTGTCCGCTACGGGCAGCGCGCGCACGGCGTCTACTTCGACAACCCGTACTGCCGTTGGGTGGACCGTGTGTTCGATGACGCGTTCATGCGCTCGCGATACCCGAATATGCAGGTCGGCTAGGCCTTATCCGTGTGGCGGTCGCACTCGCCGAGCAGGTATTCGCGCAGGACGACCGCGTTGTTGTGTTCGCTGTCTTTGGCGCCATACAGGAGCGTGACTCGGGAATGGCCGGCGATGAGCCCGCGCAGGCGGCCGACCGCTTCCGGGTTGGCGTCAAGCTCGGCGCGGTAGCGTGCCGCGAACCCGTCGAACCGTTCGGGGATATGCCCGAACCAGGTGCGCAGATCCTTGGACGGGGCGATGTCCTTGAGCCACACGTCCACGTGCGCGCTTTGCTTGGACCTGCCGCGCGGCCACAGCCGGTCGACCAGCACGCGCAGCCCGTCGTCCGCGGACGGTTCCTCGTATACACGGCGGATTCTCACATCGCAGCTGGCGTTGCCGTCGCTGTCGCCGTTGCCGCCGTTGTCGTCTGCAACCGTTTGCCTTGTCTGCATCGTTTGCATCGCTTGTGTCCCTTTCGCTTGTGTCCCATGCATCGGCCCGGCAGCGTCCAGCGGCACGGCTTTCGCATTCAACGGGCTTTTCGACACATACGGATTGCCCATGATAATCAGGCGTCTTGGCCGGTCCGCCGCCTTGCTGATACCGATGCGGGGCGTGCAGCCAATCCGCTCGCCTTCCCTGAGCGACGCCCGTACCAACCGCAGCGGTGGCATGCGCAAATCATGGCCGTACAAGGATTTGTCAATGGCGAGCGCCTGACAGAGTTTTGCCGGCCCGTTGGTCAGTTGGGCGCCCGTGCGTCCGCCACGTAGTTGCGTCATATGTTCGACGCCTTCGATCGGTTCGCCCGCGCGGATGAGCACGCCGCATCCGAAGCCGTCCGCGCCGGCGGTCACGTTGACGCAGTAGTGCATGCCGTACGTGAAATACACGTAGGCGTGGCCGGCCGGGCCGAACATCGCGCGGTTGCGTTCGCTACGCCCGTGATAGGTGTGGCTTGCCGGGTCGTTCTGGTCGTAGGCCTCTGTTTCCACGATGCGGACAGCGCTATGGGTGCCGTCGGGCCAGTCGCGTACCAGCAGGCAGCCGAGCAGGGCGGCGGCCGCATGGTCGGCGCCTTGGGTGAGCAATTCCATGGGGAATGCGTTCCCGTTGCCGTTCTCGTCGTCGATTTCGTCGCAGATCCGTGCCATGCTGCTTCCTTTCGTCCGGCGCGTACGCGTCGGCTGCCACCATCGTCTTCCTTGATATGGACGGCAACTGACAGGCTCGCGAACCCTCGCCTAATTTCCCCGTGTTCGGCGTGTCGGCATGACACAATGAAATCATGAACGATACGAACGACACCGCCTTGAACGTCAGGCACTTGGTCAAACGCTACGGGGATATGCTCGCGCTTGACGGCTTCGACCTTCAGGTGCGTCGAGGCGAGATTTTCGGGCTGCTCGGGCCGAACGGCTCAGGCAAGACCACGGCGATCAGCTGCATTCTGGGATTGCTGGATTTCGAGGCGGGCGACATCCGTGTGCTGGGCGAGCAGATGACCCCGTCCGCCTATGAGCTTCGCCGCCGGATTGGCATCGTGCCTCAAGAGGTCGCCGTATTCGACGAGCTGAGCGTCGAGGAGAACATCGATTACTTCTGCTCCCTGTATGTCAAGGACCGCAAGCGTCGCAAGCAGTTGGTCGACGAGGCGATCGGGGTCGTCGGGCTCACGGAATTCAGGCGCTATCGGCCGAAGAAACTCTCCGGAGGTCTGCTTCGCCGGCTCAACATCGCCTGCGGGATTGCCCACCGGCCGGAACTCATCTTCTTCGACGAGCCGACCGTGGCCGTAGACCCGCAAAGCCGCAATGCGATTCTCGAAGGCATCAAACGCCTCAACCGCCAGGGCGCGACCGTCGTTTACACGAGCCATTACATGGAGGAGGTCGAACTGATTTGCGACCGCATCCTGATTATGGACCACGGCCGGCATTTGGCGCTCGGTACTGCGGACGAGCTCAAAGCCCAGATCGCCACCGGCGAGCGCATCATCATCGAGGCCGCCGGTCTGCGCGGGAGCGTGCCCGAAGGAATCCGTAACCTTCCATTCGTCCTCGAAGTGAAAGCGAGTGGCGATACGCTGGACATCCGTTGCAAGCATGGCGAACACAATCTGGTCGACGTGCTTGACGTGCTGCGGCGTGGGGACATCCGTCCCGGGCGCGTCACCTCACAGCCGCCGACACTCAACGATGTGTTCCTTGAGCTGACTGGTACAGCGCTGCGCGACTAAGGGGGATCGTCATGTGGCATACCTTCGTCATGGAGCTGAAAAGCTCACTGCGCACACCCGCCGTCCTGTTCTGGATGATTGCGTTCCCTGTCATCCTTGCCACGCTCATCCAAGGCGTATTCGGCACCATCGCCTCCGGCGACGTCACCCTCGAGCCGGCACCCGTGGCCGTGGTCTCAGACACGGCTTGGAACACCAGCCGTGGCGCGAACACGTTCGTCAACGCGTTCTCGGCGTCAGCAAGTGAATCGTCAACATCTTCGGGCTCATCGACCGTCACCGGCAAGAACAGTGGTATCGCACTGTTCAAGCGGATCGACGCCGCAAACGTGGCCGAAGCCACAACGCTCCTGCGTCAAGGCGAGGTGCTCGCCTACCTGTCAATGCAGGATTCCGGTGATTTGAGACTCACGCTCTCGCAAAGAGCCGCCACGGATATCGCCCAGACCAAGTCCGGCGGCTCCGACGGGCAGGCATGGTCACTGATCACCCTCGGCACGCTGGTCGAACAGTACAACGAACGTTCGCGCATTGTCACACAGGCAATCGTGCAGGCGGCCGCCAATGACCCGTCGAAACTGACGGACAGCGCGTGGATCGCCGCTCTGGCGGGAGCAAACTTTGAAGAGATCACCCGACAGGCATCCGGCATCAGGCATGCCGACGGCATGGTGCGCTACCATGTCGCAATCCTCGCGATGAGCATCCTTATGGCCATGACCATGACCTGCAACATGCTCAGCGCTCTGCAAGCCAATCTCTCGCCTTTGGGAGCGAGGGTCAGCGTATCCCCGTTGTCGCGTCTCGCGCGCATCGGCGCGGTCATGCTGTCCTCATGGCTGGCGACTTTCCTATCCATGCTTATCGTCTACGCGTATATGCGCGTGGTCTTGGGCGTGTCTTTCCCGGGAAGGGAAGAGCTCGCGATCCTCGCCATCGCGCTCGGCTCCTGCATGGCCAATTGTCTTGGTCTGGCGCTCGGTGCAATCCCGGTCATCTCGCTCGGTGTGAAAAGCGGTATCAGTGTCGCTTTCTCCCTGGTCCTGTCGATTTTCACCGGACTGTACGGCAACATGGCCTTCGCGGACAGTGTGCAACGCGCCGTGCCGGCCCTGCAATACCTCAATCCCGCCAAACAGGTGACCAACCTGTTTTACGACCTGCTGTATTACGACAGTCTCGTCCCGTTCGCCCGCACTGTAGGAGTGCTCGCCGCCATGTCGGCGATCGCGTTGGGGGCGGCCGCATTCGAACTGAGGAAGGTGAGCTATGACCACCTGTAAAGCAGCATGGCTGGTTCTGCGCGCAAACATGTTCCAACTACTGGTCTACCTGCTGGCGACCGGGGTCATGGCCGCCATGCTCAGTATCGGCATCGGACTCGCCTCCGACGACGATCAGACCAGCGCCTATGAGCCGCCCGCAGCATCCCTGGCGATTATTGACCGTGACAGCGCCGGCGGTCACGCCACAGGCGCCGCACTGCGTTCGTATCTCTCGTCCTCGGCAGACATCGTTGACATCGAGGACACTACGCAGGCCATCCAAGATGCCATCGCCACGGACTATGTTGATGTGATTATCATCGTCCCGCAAGGCTATACGGCATCGTTCACCAAGGCGGCGCGAACGCAGGGCACTCTGCCCGCGCTGAGCCTGGCGGGTGCAGGGAATGGCACTGATTCCAACGGTTCTGCGGCGGCGCGGATGCTCACCATCCAAATCAACGGGTTCCTCGGATCACTGAAATCAGCCATGCTTGCCGGCCAAGACGCATCGCTCGCCCAAGCAGCCGCCACCGTGGCCAAGGCGCGCGCGGAAAGCGGCCAGTCCGTCCAAGTGGCTGCGGCTGCCCCAAGCCACGCGCATGGCTCGTCAGCCGCAGGAAGTCTCACTCCGAGCGGCCGGGTCTTCGCCGCGACCCTCGCTACCATGCTGTACCCGCTGATGCTCAACATCGCGTTCATCATGATTGTCATCATCACCGCGTTCAACAAGCCGACCACCATGCGCAGGGTCGGCGTGTCAGCCGAACCCGGCCATGCCATCTGGGCACAGGTGTTGCTCGTCTGCTGCGGCGCATCCGCCGTGGTATGGCTGTGCTGCATCGGTGTCGCCATCGCCTGCTCCGCAGTCTGCCAGGGCGGCCTTGCCGGCATCGGGTGGCGGCCATTGTTGTTCTCGCTTATCGGCACGTTCGTATTCTCCTTGACGGTCAGCGCACTGGGGTTCCTCATCGGCCAATGCCGGGTTTCCACCGCCGCGATGAACGGCATCGTCAACACCGTGACGCTCGCCTCCGCGTTCCTGTCCGACGCGTGGCTGCCGCAATGGCTCATGCCCTCATCGTTGCAAGCGTTTGCACGCCTACTGCCCGGCTGGTGGTACGTGGACGGCGTGTATGACGCGTTCGGCGGGCAAGGCAGTGCCATGACCGGCACACCCGACATGAGCCGGTGGGCTGCCGCAACCGGTCTCATGGCATTGTTCGCGCTCGCGTTCATCGTGGCGGGCCTGGCTGTCTCGCGGTTCGCCGCAAGACGAAAATGACAGTGGGACTGCCATGACCCCAAGGCGCGATACCATTGGCCGCATGAGCACACTGACGCCATCGTTCACCCTGCTGCCGATCCGCACGGCAACCGTGCAGGATCTTGACGCCCTCGACCGGCTCGAACAGATATGCTTTCCGCCGGCGGAGGCGGCCAGTCGCGCGTCAATCAGCAGCCGGCTCGCGGTATTCCCCGACCATTTCTGGCTGTTGGAAGCCCAACACGGCCTTGACGGCGGCACACGGCTCGTGAGCTTCGTCAACGGCATGGTCACTGACCAGCCGCATCTGCTCGACGAGATGTACGACGATGCCGGCATGCACGATCCCCAAGGCGCGTGGCAGATGATCTTCGGCGTGGACACTCACCCGGATTACCGACGTCACGGCTATGCGGGACGCGTGTTGCGCCACGCAATCGAAACCGCACGCGAGCAAGGCCGTCGCGGAGTGGTCCTCACCTGCAAGGATCGGCTCGTACAGTTTTACGCAGCCTTCGGTTTCCAAGACGAAGGCATGTCCACATCCACACACGGGGGAGTGCCCTGGCATGAGATGCGCCTGACCTTCTGAGCTGCGGTCCTGCCTGTGCCGGCCGACAGGTAACCGGCGGCAACACCGCGCACCGCAATCAAACAGCACCGACACCACTGCGACAGACCACGCACGATTGCTAATTGCTAATCACTAATCACTCATCACTCATCATCAACCGTCAAGAAGCCAGAAAGCCAAGGAACCGATGACACTGCCCAAAGTCGCATTCATCTGCACTCACAACTCTTGCCGCAGCCAGATTGCCGAAGCATTGGGCAGGGCGCTCGCCGCAGACGCGTTCGAATCATGTTCCGCCGGCACCAGCATCAAATCCGAAATCAACCCGGACGCCGTGCGACTCATGCGCAGCCTGTACGGCATCGATATGCTGGCGAACGGGCAGCATCCTAAGACACTCGACCAGCTGCCGCCGATCGATGTCGTGGTCACCATGGGTTGCGGTGTCGCCTGCCCGGTGCTGTCCGCCAGCTCGCGTGAAGACTGGGGGCTCGAAGACCCGACCGGCAAGGATGACGCCGCCTTCACCGCCACGATCCGTGAAATCGAACGCGATATCCGTAATCTACGCAGCCGGCTACTGCGACACGAGGCCTGACGCCAGCATCCGCCGAACCGCGAACCTCAGCCGCCGGCATACAGCCTTGAGCCTCGAGCCTCGAGTCTCCAGCCTCGTGCCTCATAGAACGGTCGCAAACGTTTTCAAACGTGATTCAGCGTACGCAAACGTTTCCACTGTTTAGATCAGACGTTTCCTCACGCATGAAAGTGCGTTCAGGCGTACAATCCCGGCCGCCGCAGACTCGTGTACGGCTTGGCGTTCCGCATCGCCTTGGCCGCGTCAAGATTGATGTCGGAGGCCAGCAGGCAAGGCTTCTCGCCGGCGAGCGCCAACACTTTGCCGTCTGGCCCGACGATGACGCTCCGCCCGTCGAAACGCATCGCATCCTCGACGCCGACACGGTTGCACATCGCGATATTGACACTGTTCTGGAACGCCTGCACGCGCACCTCTTGAAGGAACATCTCCTCTGGTTCGGCGCTCGTGTTGGCAGTGGGGATGACCACGAGGCCGGCACCGCGCAAGGCGAGCGTGCGGATCGTCTCGGGGTAGTGGCGGTCGAAACACACGCAGACGCCAATCGTGCCGAACGGCGTGTCGATGACGCGGATCGTATCATCCGGCGCGTAATAATCCTGCTCGTAGAAGCATTCCGCCTGCGCGACATGCACCATGCCTTGCCGGCCGAGCAGGCTGCCGTCGGCGCCGATGACGAGCGTGGTGTCGATCCTGCGGCCGTCTGGCTCCATAAGATACGCGTTCGGGCATGCCATGATCCGCCTGTCCGAACACGCCTTGCGGATCGCTTCGATCGCAGGGTCGTCGAGCCGCATCGTGTACCCGCCCGCGTCGAGGGGAGAAGACGATGCCGGGTATTGCGGGAAGAACGGGGAGAACTGGATTTCCGGGAAGACGACCATATCGGCATGGCTGCGGGCAGCGTCGGCAATCATCGCAAGGCTTGTCTTGAGATTGTCTTCGATGCTGCGGGTCATGCCCATTTGTGCCAGCGCGATTCTCATACCGGTATCGTATCGGCTGTGATGCGGCTGCTACAACGCCCGTCTCACACGGTGAGGCGTCCACGCTAGACTCGGCGGTATGGCATTAACGGGCGGAACACGGGATTCCGTGCAGGAGATTGCACGGTTTGCGCTACAGCGGCTGCATACCCAACCCCGCCCGGGCGGGCGAGTGCCGGGAAGCCTGGTTTTCGACCACCCGGCGACCGGCAGGAGATACGCCATGCTGATCGGCGGGCATGATCTCGTCGTGCGCTGCGAGTCATCGCATATCGCGTCGTTGCTCACCCTTCCGGGGTTTGGGCCGACCATCAAGGCCGACCATGACACGTGGATGTTCATCAAACTTGATGGGACGGTTGATCTGCCAACCATGGCCGACTATCTGACGTCATCCTACGCGATGGCATCCCTGCCCGCAGAGGGTGCCTCCGTGCAAGCAACGCGATTCTCGGCGCCCGAAACGAAAACGAACCCTATAGCGACGCTGGAAGACCCATCGCAGCAATCCGTCTCGACGGATGATGCCACCTCGACGCGGGTGCGAATGCATGACACGGTGTACACTGACACGCCTATCCCCATAAAACCCGCCGCATCGGGCGCTCCCGCATTGGACAGGACCGTTGCGCCCGGCGTTTTCGGGCGTGTCGAGGATGCCGGTAGCCAGCCTGCCAACACTCACCGCCGTCCGGGCATCCAGCCCGGCGGCTACGAACCGTATCCCGATTCCGCAGATACCGGAACGGTCTACGGGCGCAACGACTCCATCGCATCCGAAACAACCCAGCCCGCACACCCGAACCAGCCCGCGGGGCGAGCCATACCACGGCCGTACCGCGACCAGCCCATCATCATGCCCGAGGAATCAGACCTCGCCGCACGCCCGTCTCGCCCAGTGCGCCCTCTGCGCCCGGCCCGCCCGACTACCACACGGCAAAGCAACTCCCGGCAAAGCATCCTACCCGCCCGCCTGCGCCGCATGCGAGCCATCCGCGCCCACTACACTTTCCGCGACGTGACGCTCGGCCGCGCCCTCGACTTCTATCTGCAAGGCGCATCCGTGGCCGACTACCGCGACGACTACGACTGGCACGGCATCTTCCGCTGGCAGCACCCCACCTACCGGGATATGGACAACCACCAGCTGCGCGGATATTTCGCCTGGCGCACCCGGTTCCTTGACCGCACCGACCAGGCAGACCACCCGGACCGGACCAGAATCGACGGCGACGCCGGCCCCACCCCGCGCGAACGCGACTGGTACGACACGTGCATGGCGTTCTCCAAAGTCCGCGCCTACGAAATCATCTGCGGCATCGCACCCGACGCCGACCAAGGCTTCCGCCAACTCGCCCGCATCACCCACGACTACGCCTGGCAGGACCGCCGCTACGCGGAAACCATCGACATGTGGATTCGCGACTACCTCATCGACCGCAACCTCACCGCATACATCAGCGAGGACACCTTCCCAGTCATCGCCTACGACGAGATGATCGACACCCTCACGCACCCCGAGTCCGCCAGCGACGAAGACTACCTCAACGCGGTCACACACCTGTCCGGATACCACTTGAACACCTCGGCATTCGTCAAACGCCACGCCGACATCATGCGCTACTCCCTGCGCCGTATCTGCATAGCCATTGACGAACACTTGAAAACCCGCGCCTCCAGCCTTGCCGACACCTGCTTCGGCCCACTGCCGCAAGAAAGCACATCCCTGTTTTGGGATGCAATCTACCTTGACGCGCAGCGCTACCAGCCGCAGCCCGACTACGGGCTCATGCGCCTGACCAGGCATGAACCACAAACCGTGACCATCGACCCCATCCGCTACTACCAGTGGACCCCCGAGGACGGCTGGCACCTGCACGCCTACAACCTGAACGGCTCCATAAATCGCACATTCGGCGACATCACCCGCGAAATCGACAGGCAACTACGCCTGTACCACCACTTCGGCCACCCCATGAAAGCGCCCGCATCAGGCAGTCTCGCCGCAAGCCTGACACCGGTCATCACCCGGACAATCGAGACCATTGAACACGAACGCGAAGAAGCCGCCCGGCCACATATCACCATCGACATGCAGGCGCTCGCCAGCATCCGCCACGACGCCGACCTCACCCGGGACGCGCTCATCGTCGACGACCAAGACACGCCGACCGAACCGACACCGAAAAACCGCATGAAACCGCCAGAAAAACAGGCATCCGCAATGCAGCAGGCTGAACAGGCGGAACATCCGGCAACCGAAAAAACGCCTGTGCCCGTACCCGTTCCCGAGTCCATACCGACACCGGCTCCCGCCGTGACTCCAGCAGACGAACCGGCAACGCCCCCGGCTCCCGCGCCCGTGCACAAGCCGGTACCGCAAGACGACACCACGGACCCCGAACACTTCCTTGTTCGCTCACTGCTCAACGACGAACCATACGAGGACGAGCTGCGCCGCCGGCACGAAAGCCTGAGTATGCTGGTAGACCGGATCAACGAACGCATGATGGACGAGATCGGCGACACCGTCATCGAATTCGACGGCGACCGGCCCGTTATCATCGAAGACTACGAAGACGACCTGCGGCAATGGCTGGCACGCTAGCCGCACGCCACCATACCAACGTGAAGGACGCGCACATGGACCATACCGAATCGGCAGCCAACACCCCTGACAGTGCGGAAGCAGGGCAGACTACGCCACGCCGACAAGTCCCCAAACGCATCGCCGGAGTCATCATCAACTCCCTCAAAGGCGGCGTCGTACCCCGCATCGGCCTGCCCTACATCACCGTCGGCCGCCGCCACGAAATCGAAGCGATCCTCCACGACGTCGACATCATCGAAGGCGGGGGAGCAGCATTCCGCTTCATCGAAGGCCGCTACGGCAGCGGCAAAAGCTTCCTCCTACAAGCCGTCCGCACCCACGTCATGGACCGCGGCTTCGTCGTTGTCGACGCCGACCTCTCCCCGGAACGCCGCCTGCAAGGCACCAAAGGGCAAGGCCTGGCCACCTACCGTGAACTCATGCGCAACATGTCCACCAAAACACGGCCGGAAGGCGGGGCACTCCCGCTCATCCTCGACCGGTGGATCGCCACCGTACAAACTGACACCGCCGCCGCGCTCGCCGGCGAAACCGGTGCTATGCCCGGCCCTGACGACCCTGAATTCGCAGCCCGCGTGGACCAAACCATCGCCGAGACCATCGCATCCATGCAGGACATGGTCCACGGCTTCGATTTCGCGCGCCTGCTGACCATGTACTACCATGCCAGCCAACAAGGCGATGATGAGACCGTGGGGCGCGTCCTCAAATGGTTCCGCGGCGAATACGCGACCAAGACCGAGGCGCGCGGCGAGCTGGGCGTCGGCGTCATCATCGGCGACGACAACTGGTACGACTATCTCAAGTTGTTCGCCGACTTCCTCGTCAAGGCCGGTTATCGCGGGCTGATCGTCATGATCGATGAACTGGTCAACATCTACAAAATCCCGAACGCCATCAGTCGGCAGAACAACTACGAGAAGATGCTCACCATGTACAACGACACCATGCAGGGCAAGGTGCATCACTTGGGCATCATTATGTGCGGCACCCCGCAGTGCGTGGAGGACCGACATCGCGGCATCTACAGCTATGAGGCGCTGCGTAGCCGGCTCGCCGACGGGCGGTTTTCCAAGGAGGGGTCACGCGACCTGTTGGCCCCGGTCATTCACCTCGACCCGCTGGGACCAGAGGAGATGCTCGTGCTCGCGGGCAAGCTCGCCGATATTCACGCCCGGCTCTACGGGTATGAGCCGGTATTGGGCGATGACGACCTCGCGATGTTCATACGCGTGGAATATGAGCGGGTTGGAGCGGATTCGCATATTACACCGCGCGAGGTGATCCGTGATTTCATCGAGCTGTTGGACATCCTCTACCAGCATCCCGACAAGAAACCCGCCGATTTGCTGGCATCCGACGAATTCTCCTACGCGCAGGGCGACCCGTCCGACGGGATGAGCCCGCAAGCGGGCGGACAGTACGCCCAGTTCACGATCTGAACTTCTCACACCTTGGCAAGGCTGGTGTGTAACTGATATGGAGAACAGATATACAGTAGGTTGTCGTCGGTAAGGCAATAAGGCGATGAAGCAATGAGCAAAGGAGAGCCGCGCATGGACGTGTTCAACCGGTACGCGCCGTTCATCCAGGACACGATTTACGAGCACGGATGGCAGAGCCTGCGCGGCGTGCAGGTCGCGGCGGGTGAGGCGATTTTCGGCACCGACCAGAACGTGCTGCTCAGCGCCTCGACCGCATCCGGCAAAACGGAGGCCGCGTTCTACCCAATCCTCACCCTCATGGCCGAAGACCCTCCGGCATCGGTCGGTGCGTTGTATATTGCCCCGCTCAAAGCCCTGATCAACGACCAATTCGACCGGCTCAACGAAGTGTGCGCGCAAGGCGATATCCCTGTATGGCATTGGCATGGCGACGTTTCGCAATCCCACAAGCGCAAACTCATGAAACACCCCTCGGGGATTTTGCAGATCACGCCCGAATCGCTTGAGGCGATGCTCCTGCACCGGCATGCGGCCATACCCGCGCTGTTCGGCGACCTGCGGTTCATCGTGATTGACGAACTGCACGCGTTGATGCGCGGCGATCGTGGTGGGCAGACCTTGTGCCTGATTGAACGGTTGTCCCGCATGGCGGGCGTCAACCCGCGCCGCATCGGGCTGTCCGCCACCATCGGCGACCCGAAGCAGGCAGCGCAATTCCTGAGCGCAGGAACCGGCAAGGGCACGGTTGTACCGAATATCGGCGCCAGTGGCCAGACCTGGCGGCTGTCCATGGAGCATTTCTTCAATAGCGGCCCGCAAGCTTCGCAGAGGGGACTACGCATGCCGGCATTTGCAAGCAACCCTCATGCGGTTGACGGCGAAACCCGACCATTGTTGGAACAGACGGAAGCAACGCTTACCGGTGAAACCCAACCTGAATCCTCTATGGAATCCCCGCTTGAATCCCCGCGCGAACGGCAAGACAAGTCACTTACCGGCCCGATCGCCCAATCCGAACCCGCCTCGGACTCCGCCCCGCAGTCCGCTGACCCTGGCATCGGCTACATCTTCGAACACACGCGTGGCCGCAAATGCCTCGTATTCTGCAATTCCCGCGAGGAAGCCGAAGCCGTGACCACCACCTTGCGCCAGTACTGCGAGGTACGGCATGAGGCGGACCGCTTCCTCATCCACCACGGCAACCTTTCGGCGCCCATCAGGCAGAGCGCCGAAGAGGAAATGAAGGACGAGAACAGCTGCATGACCACCGTCACGACCGCGACCCTCGAACTGGGCATCGACATCGGCCGGCTCGAACGCGCGTTCCAAATCGACGCGCCATTCACCGTCTCCTCGTTCCTCCAACGCATGGGACGCACCGGCAGACGCGACCAGCCGCAGGAAATGTGGTTCGTCATGCGTGAGGATCCGCCGCAATCGCGCGACATGGCGCCGGATATCATCCCGTGGAAACTCATCCAAGGCATCGCGCTCATCCAGCTGTATGTGGAACGCCGCTGGGTGGAGCCGCCCCGGCTTGACGGCCTGCCCTACAGTCTCCTGTACCACCAGACCATGAGCACGCTCGCCTCTTCAGGTGAGATGACGCCTGCGCAACTGGCGTCCCAGGTGCTTTCGCTCGCCGTGTTCAAACGCGTCACGCAGGACGATTACCGGATCCTCCTGCGCCACCTGATTGGAATCGACCATATCGAGACCACTGAACGCGGCGGTCTGATCGTCGGCGTGGCAGGGGAGCGCATCACCAGCAACTTCAAGTTCTACGCGGTATTCCAAGAGAACGAGGAGTACAGCGTACGCAGCGAATCGCAGGAGATCGGCACACTGGTGGCTCCGCCTCCCGCCGGCGAGAAAATCGCCATCGCCGGGCACGTATGGGTGGTCGACGAGGTGGACCGCAAACGGCATATCGTGTACTGCACCATGGTCAAAGGCAAAGTGCCTGCCTATTTCGGCGACGTGCCCGGGGATATCAACACAGTGATCCTCGAACGCATGCGGCAGGTGCTTCTGGAGCCGCCGGAAACCACCTACCCGTATCTCATGCGCAACGCCGCGGCCAGATTGCAACAGGCGCACGTTGACGCGGCGGTCATGGGGCTCGCCGACCAGCCGTTGCGCCACCTGGGCGGCAACATGTGGGCGCTGTTCCCTTGGCTCGGCACATACGCGTTCCTTGCGCTTAAGCGCCTGCTGCTTCTGCGGTGCGCGCCAAGCCTCGGGCTCAAGGGCTTGGAGGCCTTCTCGCCCTACTACATGACCTTCACCATGGACGCCAACGCGCAGGCGTTCTACGCGGCGGTTACGCAGGCCGCCCGCGAACTTACCGACCCACTGACGCTCATGTACCCCGACGAGATCCCGGATTTCAACAAGTATGACCGCTTCCTGCCGCCGCAACTGGTGCGCAAGGGCTTCGCATGCGGCGTGCTCGACCTTAACGGCATGCGGGAGCGCGTACGTCAGTGGGAGCGATTCGTCCGCAAGCCTTGATGCTTTGCACACGGTTGCAGCCGATGCCAAACGTGCTTACAACGCTGTCTTTCCAAGCCCGTTGCGGTCGATTCGTCAATTCGGCAATGCCTTCTCACCGCCCGCGCAGCCGGTAGCGTTTGGTCCCGTCCTCGGCCGCCGGATGCGCCTGAGCGACCTCCCCGGCGCGCACGAGCTCGCGCAACCCGGATGCCACGGCGAGCGGCGTCAGATGCAGTTCGCGGATGATTTCCTTCGCACTCATCGCCGAATGGCGTTCCAACAGGTCCAGAATCGCCCGGGAAACCTCGGATGGCGAGTCAACGGTATGGAGCTTGCGTTTCGTGAATGTCATCGTGAACATGCCATGCTCGTTGCGTGCCGCCGCCGGTTCGATACCCGCCTCACGCAACTGGGAGAAGATCTGCCGGAACCCGTCGCCTTCGGAGGCCACGACCATGCCGCCGCGCGGTGACGGCGTGAGTTCGAGCAGCGTAAACAGGAACTGGTTACGCGTGGATGTCATCGTCGGCCCGTCGCCCTGGGGACGTTTGGAAAGCACCTCCTGCGTGACGGTGCCGTACAATCCGCCGGGATTCGTGATGGTGATGCGGTCGGTGAACACGTTGACATGCACGGGCGTGCCTTGCGCGTCGGGGGAGTAGTCGCGGTGGATGAGCGCGTTCGCAATCGCCTCGCGCAAGGCGTCCGGCGGGTATTCGGGTTTGCGCGCGCCGATCCAGCGCATCAGCGATTCCGTGGTGTCCTCAATCATCACCGGAATGGAGCCGACCACATGCTGTGTCGCAATCAGCGATTCGTCGCCGCGGAACACGTCATCGGCGTTGGTGCCGGGAAACACCGCGACCGACACGCCGAGCCGCGGATAGTATTTCTGCGGGTACCTGCCGAGCGCAAGCAAACCGGCGAGTGTGGGGCGCAGCACGCCGCCGACCCGGGAGGCGTCACTGTCGTCGTGGCGTAACGCCTGCAAATCGCACAGCACCTGTTCGTCACTGCGGTCGGTGAACACATGCGGGTGCCGTTCGCGCGCATTGCCGGTCACCGCTTGGACCAAGTCCGGATCGAGGTCATCGATAGTCGCTCGCGGAACAAGATCGAGATCATACGTGGGCTGGTTGTGCTCCTCGATAAGCCGGTCGACCTCATAGGCGGTCATATGCCGGTCCCCGTCACCTGTACGGATGAACGACCCATCATGCGGGCCGAGCGCGGTGATGAAACACGGTTTGAGCCGCGGCTGCATCTCGTCTACCCGCGCGAACACCAGGTTGGTTCCCTCGAACGGGCAGGTGACGATTACCGGGCGCACCACCGGGGTGAGCCGCTCGCACGCCTGGCTGAGCGCCTCCTGCATGGCGCGCGCGTTGAACCCCTCGACCGGCGTGAACCCGTTCTTCTCCGACAAGCCGAGAATGATCCAGCCGCCGGAACCATTGGAGAACGCGGACAGCGTCTCGGTGATGGTCGAGGACATCTTGCGCTTGCATTCCTTGACCTCGCACTGCTGGGTGTCATTGCCGATGATGCGCATCAGACCGATGAGCTCGGTCATCGTGCTCGTGTAACGGTCCATAAGGCTTCCCTTCGCCGCCGGGTGTACCCAGGTACCATCATTGTCTCACAAATCCAGGTGATTCGGTATTACAGACGGGAAATACGCTAACGAAAACGGCGACACCAGGAGAGATGGTTTCTTCCGGTGTCGCCGCTTTGGAACGTCTACGAACGTCTATGAGATTCAGCGCTTTTCGTTAACTGCGCCGTTCGACGCAAGGAAATGCTCTTCGCTGGGCAGTACCGCGTTAAGAATGACCGCGACCACGAAGGCCAGCGCGATGCAGTTGCTCGCGAAAATCGACTGGAACAGGGAGGGGAACTGGGAGAATATGCCCTGCACCTGTGTGAAGCCGATGCCGATGGTCAAGCTGAGTGCTGCGATGGCGATATTGCGCTGTGTGAAGCCCGCTTCGGCGATCATCTGGAAGCCGGAGAGCACGATCGTGCCGAACATCATGATGGTGCAGCCGCCAAGCACCGCCTGTGGCAATGAGTTGAACACTGCGGCGATGCCGGGGACGAAGCTTGCGAGCACCAGGATCAGGCCGCCGGAGAGAATCACCTTGCGGTTAACGACCTTGGTCATCGCCACAAGCCCGATATTCTGTGCAAACGATGTCAGCGGCAGGCAGCCGAACAGGCCGGAGACGCTGGAAATCAGGCCGTCACCGGCGATTGCGCCGGCGGTTTCACGCTCGGAAGGCGCACGGTTGAGACCGACCTTCGCCAAGGCGGCGGTGTCGCCAAGCACTTCGACCGAGGACACCACGTACAACAGGGCGAAGGAGATGATCGCGCCCGCGTCGAACTGCACCTTGAACGGCATGACATGCGGTGCGCTGAGCACTGCCAAGTTCTGGAACCCCGAGAAATCGACCTTGCCCATGAACAAGGCCACCACGTAGCCCACCACGAGGCCGAAGAGCACTGACAGCTGCTTGGCGGTGCCCTTCATCAGCAGCTGGAACGCCAGGCAGGCAACCAGGGAGACCAGACCGAGGGTCAGATTCTGCCAGCTGCCGAAATCCTTGGCGCCGGAGCCGCCGCCGAATGATGTCGCGCCGACGCTGAGCAGCGAGAAACCGATCGAGGTGACCACGATTGCCGAGACGATCGGCGGGACGAAACGGCGCCAGAACTGTGCGGTCAGGCCGAGCACGAGTTCAAGCAGACCGCCGACCATCACCGCGCCGACAACCGCGCCATACCCTTTGTCGCTGACCACGGCGATGGCCGCTGCCACGTACGTGAAGGAAATACCGGTGACCATGGGCAGACGGCTGCCGATACGCCACAACGGGTACAGCTGAAGGCACGTGCCGAGGCCGGCGACCAGCAGGCCGTTCTGGATGATCATCGCGGACTGTTCCGGGCTCATCTTCGCGGCCGCCGTCACAAGGAAAATCGGGGCGAGATTCGCCACGAACATCGCCATCACATGCTGCAGGCCGAAGGGGATGCCTTTCCAGAAGGAGATTTTGCCGTCAAGTTTGGTCAGCGGGTTGGATGTTGCGGCTTTCTCCGTTCCGGCTGATGCGGCGGCGGCCGTGGTCTCCGGCGTGTTCTTCTTCGTGGCGGTGTCTTGCACGGTGTTGCCTTGTACAGGTTTGCCTTGCGTCGCGTTGTCCTGAGTTGTTGTTGCCGTTGTCTGTGCTGTCGTTGTCACATTCTCCTCGGCTGCCGTCTTGTCATGCTCCGACGGCGTTTCGATGGGGTTGCCCATATAGCTCCTGCCTGTCTTTTTTCTTGGTCTCTCTGCTGTCTACGTATTTCCTGTGCGCAACCCGTCAGGCTTCGCGGAACGTGATTGCACCGGTGTCCGGATCCATCGAGTCCACAATTGCCAACGATTGCAGGTCATAGCCGGCCTCGCGCAGCTTCGCGCCGCCGTCCTGGAAGCCCTTCTCGATGGCGATGCCGATGCCTTCGACCACCACGCCTGCCTCGTGGCACAGCTCGATCAGCCCCTCCATCGCCTTGCCATTGGCGAGGAAATCATCAATGAGCAGCACATGCTCGCCGGGGTTCAGGAAGCGCTTGGACACGATGACCGGGAATTCGCGCTGCTTGGTGAACGAGTACACCTTCGTGACATACTGGTCGCCGTCAAGATTGATGGACTGCGCTTTCTTGGCGAACACGACCGGCACGTCGCCGAAATGACGCGCCGCGACACAGGCGATGCCGATACCTGAAGCCTCAATGGTCAAGATCTTGTCGATCTGCTTGCCGGCGAACAGCCGTGCCCATTCCCGGCCCATCTGGTCGAACAACTTGACATCGCATTGATGGTTCAGAAACGCGTCCACTTTGAGGACGTTCCCCGGCTTGACGATACCGTCACGACGGATGCGCTCTTCGAGTTCTTTCATTGACCTGCCTCGTGTTCTCTTGTGGAGCCTTGGCCCCGGCTTGTCTGGCCACCCTCGCGGCCATGTGTTTGATATGGTTCGTGGGCGCATGATGACATGCGCGACGAGCCTGGCCGGGACGGGTGTAATGGAGCGAGCATACCGCGAGCGCCGCACATCCGCCCGGCAGTAGGCGCGCGTCGTGCTGACCTGTGGCTGTGGTAGAAATTATGGGCGCCGTACAGTCGGCGATGGCATGATTCGGAGGGTGACAGTGTTTGACAATGATTCCCCAGTTCTCGCTCGTAGCGCGCAGGAGCTGCTTGGCGGGCTCAATCCGCAGCAGGCGCAGGCAGTCCAGTATCAGGGGCCGGCACTGCTGATTGGCGCGGGCGCCGGTTCCGGCAAGACGCGTGTGCTCACCCGTCGCATCGCGTGGATTCTCACCCAGTTCAACGCCTGGCCGAGCCAGATCCTCGCCATCACCTTCACCAACAAGGCTGCCGCCGAAATGCGCGAGCGGCTGACCACGCTTATCGGGCCGGTCGCCCAGCGTATGTGGGTGTCCACCTTCCATTCGGCATGCGTGCGTATCCTTCGCCGTGACGGGCAGGCCATCGGCTTGAACTCCGGTTTCTCCATCTACGACACCCAGGACTGCCAGCGGCTGGTCAAGCTCATCGCCACCGACTTGAACATCGATATCAAGCGCTACACCCCGCGCGCGATGCTCGCCAGGATTTCGGATTACAAGAACAATCTGCAAACGTGGCAGGGTCAGCTCAAGCAGTTCGCCCCGGATTACCGTCCCGGCCAGCGCGGCTACCAGCTGGGCCGGTACGGCAATGAGGAACAGCTGTATGCCGTGGTCTACGCGGAATACCAGCATCGTCTCGCCGCGGCGAATGCCGTCGATTTCGACGACCTGATCATGCGTACCGTCGAACTGCTGCGAACCCAGCCTGATGTCGCCGATTACTACCGGCATAAGTTCCGCTATATTCTCGTCGACGAGTACCAGGACACCAACCACGCGCAATACGTGCTGATCCGCGAGCTTGCGGGCATCGACGCCAATGAGCTGCCTGACCCCTCGACGATTGGCGCTGGCAGAGTAGGCCCGGCGTGGGTGACGGTCGTCGGCGATTCCGACCAGTCGATTTACGCGTTCCGTGGCGCGGATATCAGCAATATCCAGGATTTCGAGAAGGATTTCCTGGACGCGAAGACCATCATGCTCGAGCAGAACTACCGTTCGACGCAGACGATTCTCGACGCGGCCAACGCAGTCATCTCCCACAACGAAGGGCGCAAGCCCAAGAAGCTGTGGACCGCCGCAGGCAAGGGTGCGCCAATTACAGGCTACGCGGCGGACAACGCGCAGCAGGAAGCCTTGTGGATCGCCACCGAAATCGCCCGTCTCGTCGCCGAAGACGGCTACAAGTACTCCGATGTCTCCGTCATGTACCGGGCGAACGCCCAGTCGCGCTCCCTTGAAGAGGCCTTGATCAATGCGGGTATCCCGTACCAGCTCATCGGCGGCACCAAGTTCTATGAGCGCCAGGAAATCAAAGACGCCATCGCCTATCTTCAGGCGATTGTCAACCCGGCTGACAGCGTGAATATGCGGCGCATCCTCAACGTGCCCAAGCGTGGTCTCGGGGCGCGTGCCGAAGCGCTTGTCGCCTCGTATGCCGATGCGCATGCCGTACCGTTCTGGCAAGGAATAGCCAATATGGAACAGATCGAGGGGCTGCCCACGCGCACCGCGAAATTGCTCGGCGCATTTCGCGACACCATGCAGCATCTTGCCGCCTTCGCGCGCGACCATGCGAACCAGCCGTCGGACATCGTCGCTGAAGTGCTTGACAAGTCCGGTCTGCTCGAGGAACTGCAACGCTCCGAAGACCCGCAGGACGCCTCCCGTGTGGAGAACCTCTCGCAGTTGCAATCGGTTGCAGCCGAATTTGAGCAGAATACGCCTGACGCGACCCTCGAAAGCTTCCTCGAGACGACCGCGCTCGTTGCGGATTCCGACCAGCTGCCCGGCGAGAACGAGGACAGTGGCAAGGTCACGCTTATGACCCTGCACACCGCCAAAGGCCTCGAGTACCCGGTCGTGTTCCTCACCGGCATGGAACAGGGCACGTTCCCGCATTCCCGCTCGCTCGAAGACACCAGCGAACTGGCGGAGGAACGCCGGCTCGCCTACGTGGGCATCACCCGCGCCAAGCAGCGCCTGTACCTGACGCGCGCCGCGGTCCGCTCACAGTGGGGGCGTGCCGACGACATGATGCCCAGCCAGTTCCTTGATGAGATTCCTGATGAACTTATCGACTGGAAGCGGCGTGAGGCAAGTACCGAACGCATGGGCGGCGGCTGGAAGTCCGGTGGTCTCGATGACGATGAATTCGGCGGCTGGGGCGATGACGACGATTTCGGCTCGACCAGCTTCGGCGGCTCGACCTTCGGATCATATGGCTCACGCAGCTCGTATGGTTCGTATGGTTCGGGACGCTCCTCATCGTCCCGGCGTTCCGGCGACTCGACATACGGCTCCTCCTACGGCGGGTCTTCGTATGGCGGTTCATCCTACGGATCGCGGTCCGGCTCGTCCTCGTCGCGCGGCTACGGGTCGCGTTCGGGCTCCTCGTATGGTTCCCACGGCTCGTACGGCTATGGTTCGTCATCAGGTTCGGGGCGTTCCGGGAAAGTGACCACTCGGCACACCTCAGCCGTTTCACACAAGAAGAGCGCGGCATCCGGCACATCGCAGGTGGGCAAGGACAACGGCTTGAACATCTCCGATTTCAAGGTCGGCGACAAAATCACACACGACAAGTATGGCCTCGGTACTGTGCTGGAAACTCAGGACAAGGGCCGCAACTCCGTGATCACCGTGGACTTCGGATCCGACGGCGTCAAGCGGCTCATGCTTCGCGCGGCACCGATTGAGAAGCTCTGAGCGCATGCGTTGCTGTCACCTATCGCAGCCTTGCATGACGCTCCCGGCACGCCGTCGCTAGGGAGCCGGGAGTGAGGTCGCAGGTGTGGTGTATGTTAGTGACTCGTGTGTGCAACCGCACGCACTATCTGGAGTCTTAGCCCGTCAGTGGGTCGGCGGCGGTCCGTACAAAGCGGTCCTCCGTTCGTGCATGGCACGATGAAGCACTGGAGAGGCTGGCTCAGCGCGAGGGAATGTCCTTCGCGTTCCGTTCAGATAACGACAGAAAAGGAACAATATGACTAACGCTCAGCGTTCCCGCCGTCAGGTGCGTCTTTCGCGCGCCCTCGGCATTGCACTGACCCCGAAGGCCCAGCGCCTGTTCGAAAAGCGTCCGTACGCTCCTGGCGAGCACGGCCGCACCCGTCGTCGCACCGAATCCGATTACGCGGTGCGTCTGCGTGAGAAGCAGCGTCTGCGCGCCCAGTACGGCATCTCCGAGAAGCAGCTTCGCGCCGCTTACGTCAAGGGCACCCGTACCGCTGGCCAGACCGGTGCTGCTATGCTCACCGATCTTGAGACCCGTCTCGACGCCCTCGTGCTGCGTGCCGGCTTCGCCCGCACGACCGCCCAGGCCCGTCAGTTCGTGGTGCACCGTCACATCATGGTTGACGGCAACATCGTCGATCGTCCGTCCTACCGCGTCAAGCCCGGCCAGACCATCCAGGTCAAGCCGAAGAGCCAGACCATGGTGCCGTTCCAGGCTGCTGCCGAAGGTGTCCACCGTGACGTGCTTCCGGCTGTTCCGCCGTATCTCGATGTCAACCTCGCTTCCCTGAAGGCGACCCTGACCCGCAAGCCCGTTCCGGAAGAGATCCCGGTGCAGGTGAACATCCAGTACGTCGTCGAGTTCTACGCTCGCTGACCTGGATCCATTCCATTTTTCAAGGACATACAGCACAAGGCCCCGCTTTTGGCGGGGTCTTCTGCTATCTGCAACTCTTCTCTGAACAGACGCTGCATGGAACAGACATTGCATGGGATCTGTCGCCGCAGGATTCACCAAACTTCGATATTCTTCAACGGCAACCGGAGCCTGTACGGTCCGCGGGTCAATGAAGATCCGCGGACACCTGCGGGGGGGGGGCAGCTTACTTGCCGAACACGCCTGAAACAATCGACGACACGATGGACATGATGAGCGAGCCGAGTACCGACCACCAGAACCCGTCGATGACCACGCCCACGTCGAAGAACGAGAAGGCGAGCCACGAGGCGAGCTCCATGAACAGCCAGTTGATCACCAGCGCAACGAATCCGAAACTCAGCAGCGAGAAGGGGAGTGCCAGAAGGTGCACGACCGGTTTGATCGACGCATTGATCAACGCCATGAACAGAGAGAACGCGGCGATGCCCAGGATCGGAGGTTCACCTTTCGCCTGCATGCCGGGCAGCACCGCCACCATGACACCGGCCGCGATAGTCAAGATCAGCCAATTGATGAGAAAGCGTTTCATGCCGTCAGTCTACAGCACACGATCAGATATCAGAAGGAATCCGGGCGTCACTGGCCGCAGAATGCCTGGCGGAGCATGGTGGCGTACACCGGGCGGCCTTGCGGCGTCAGATGCGTGCCGTCGTCGTACAGGTATTCGCTGTGCCCTTCGCTGGTGCCGTACCAGTCGATGATGCCGACATTGCGGTGGCTCGCCGCGAAGGAACGCAGAATCGCGTTGTTCTGGTCTTGCCACGAGACCGGAACGCGCAAGGTGAGGAAGTACACCGGCTTGCCATCCATCGCATCGACGATGCTTTGCAATTCGGCCTCGTCGCGAATCGGGCCGTTGTCGCCGAGCGCGACTACGACCACGCTGCCGCCTTGCCCTGCCCCGGCATGTTGGGCGTAGATTCCCGGCGCTGTGGTGATCTGCCGGCTGACCTGCGCATCAATGACGGCTTTGGGCATGATTTGCTGGATGATATCCGCGGCTCCCAAAGCCACGGAATCCCCGATGATCAATGGGTCGGCGCTACACACACCGGTCGCCGCATCGAAAGTCCACGACGACAGCGGGACGCCTGTCGGCACTTTTTCGGCATGCGCGTTCATCTTCGGCGTGGCGGGGGCCTTCGAAGGAGTTTGCTGGGTGTTCTTGGACGAGCCTGAAGCCGAGGACTTAGACGATGGGGAAGCGGCGTGTCCAGCGGAATCTGGTGCCTTGGACGCTCCCGCGGACGGTGACGAACCGGGGACACCAGCGAGGGCCTTTTTCCCTGCGAGGCTGGCTTCGCCTGCGATTTCCGGCCGTAGCTCGATTGAACGCTGTTCAACGATGCCGTCCCAGTCGAACGGCAGGCACCCGACGATGATGACAGCGACCAAACCAGCCGCAGCCATCACCTTCGCCGCCGGCTGCACATCCGCTAGATATGTGCGCACGGTACGCTCGGCGCCTGTCACCACCGGCCGCAGGCCTGTCATGGCCTTCGACTCCGCGTTGTTATCGTTGGGCTGACTCGCGCGACCATCGTTGCCGCCGGCAACTGACTTCGCGCCTTTTTCCGTCGCCTCGGAAGTGGTTCCGGCCGTGATGCCCCGCTGCACCGGGACTTCGATGAATCGGTGGATGAGTTCCGCCGCGCCCGCAATCACCGCGAACTGCAACAGCCAGCCCCACCACGGCATCGTGGTCGTGCGTGTCGCCGGATTCATGATCTCCAGCAGCGGGAAATGGATGATGTACACCGCAAACGCCCGAGCCCCCGCGACGACCAACGGCTGGCACCCCAGAATCGCCGCAGTGATAGACCCGCGTACTGTGCAGGCAGCGACCAGCAACGCCGCCAAGATGGCCGCCACCAGATAGCCGCCGCGGTACATCCATATGGCCTCGCCATCGACAACTGCGACGCCGGCTGCCAGGGCGAGCAGCGCGATCAACGCAAATATGTCGGACATGCCAATGGTCACGCCGCCTACACTGGTGCGAGCAGTCATACTCTTGACCAACCGGTTCACCCACGCCCGTGCCGGAACCCGCCGTCCGGTTCCGTCGTTCGCGGGGTCGTCGGCGGCCGCACGAAGCCATGGCTTGGTATCTTTTGACACAGGCGCCGCGGCACGGTCCGCGAGCAACAGTGCGAGCTCGGCGCCGACCAGCAGCTCGGCCGCGCGCGTATCAAGACCGTAATACAGGTGCGCGGTATCGTTCCCGTTGAAGGAAAGCGCCCCCATGGCGACGGATGAACCAAGAATCAGGAACAGCACCGCCGCGTGCATCATCCAGCGGGTACGGCAGATGCGGTGCAGCAGCAGCAGGATCGCAGGCCACAGCACAGCGAACTGCATGACAATCGCCACAAACCACAGCGGGGTCAGGGGAGAAGGCAGGCCAGCCGTGGCGAAATACGGCAGTTTGCGGAAGATATACACCCAGTTGATCACGAATGCCGCCGCAGGCAACGCGTCCGCCCGCGCCTTGAGAAGCAGCGAAGGGGAGAACAGGTACACGAGCGGAATGGTCAGCGCGATGGATGCCAAGACCATCGGCCACAGCCGTTTGAACCGTTTGAGCACGTATGAACCGTACCGGAAGCCACCGCGTCCGATCGCGCGCTCAATGCTACGGGTACTCAAGAAACCGGTGATGACAAAGAAGACCGTCACGCCGAGGAAACCGCCGGAGAGCATGGACGGACGCGTATGAAACAGCACGACTGACACAATCGCAAGGGCGCGCAACCCATCGATACCACGGTATCGACCGCCGGCATGCACAGACATGTCTTCGTGCGACTGGTGTTCGCTGATACCGGCTTGACTTGCCATGGTTCCCTTCCTCGCGTTCGATGCGTTAGACATTTGTACAAACCGCTACAGACGTATCCAAAAACGACACGCCGGTGCGACATGCGCACCTACGGACACGCGGCTATAGCATGGGTGTCATGAAGTTGCATCTGTATCTGGTCCGCCATGGCCAGACCTATTTCAACCGCTACAACCGGCTGCAAGGCTGGTCAAATTCCCCGCTGACCGAACAGGGGCTCGCCGACGCTGAACGCGCCGCCCGCAAGCTCGAAGGAATCCAGTTCGCCGCCGCTTACTGTTCTGACACCACGCGCGCGGAACAGACGGCGCGCATGATCCTCGACGTGAACGAAAGCCACGGTCATAAGCGCCCGACACTGATCGCCGACTTGCATTTCCGCGAACAATACTACGGGTATTTCGAAGGACAGGATATGTCCGCCTCCTGGTGGGCGGCGGGGGCTCCTCATGGCGCCGGAACCTATCAGAAGATCGTCTCGCAGTATGGGCTCTCCGCGACCCGTGATTTCCTCAAACAAGCCGATCCCTTCCATGATGCGGAATCAGACGAGGAATACTGGAACCGGATCGAAGGCGGGTACCGGCTCATCGCGTCCAATCACATGCTCCATGACGGTGACCGCGTGTTGCAGATCTCTCACGGCAACACCCTGCTCAGCCTCATGCATCGTTTCGCCCCGGACGGCTATGACCTGTCCGAACGACCGGGCAACGGCAGTGTGACACAGCTTGACTTTGACACCGAAGCCCCATTCGATACGGCGCTGAGCGTAATTTCCTACAACAATTGACCTGCGCGCCCAGGGGCGATACATTCGTCAACAAGGCGCGCGTCTCGCCCGCCTACTAGGCTTAACCCGGTATCGTAGCGCTGTACGCGCGTGAGCAGAAAGAGGTTCGCATGGGTGTTGGAGACATCGCCGGGCTGATTGCGGCAATCGCATTCGCGATTCTTGTCGGCTTCCTTATCTACCCGTTGATTCGGCTGGGCAAGCTGTTCGACCAGATCGCCATCACCGTCAAGGAGTCGGGTGACCACGCCATCCCCGCCATTGACGAGGGGGTCACCACAGTCAAGCAGGTCAACAAGTCCCTGGCTGATGTCAATCGCATCTCCGATTCCGCATCCACCACGGTAAACAACATCACCGCACTGACTGATTTGTACGGTTCATTCCTCGGCAAGCCGGTCATCAAAGCTACATCTACGGTGTATGCGCTCAAGTCGACGGCTCAGCAATTCTTCTCTAAGAAAACCGCACGCAAGCAGGTCGTGCCCACCAAGCCGGCTGACGCCAAGACGCGGGCGAAGGCCCAAACGAAGTAACCGGGCAGGCAGACAAGGAGCATCATGAAAAGAACGTTCTGGGTGGCAGTAGGCGTGGTCATAGGTGTGGTGGCCGTCGCCAAAGCCCAGGCTTATGTCAAGGCCAACACCCCTGATAACGCAAGGCAGTTCCTGCTCGGCCCCGATCAGGACAATGTCCTGCAACGCACGCTCGCCGGTCTCATCGAGGATTTCAACACGACCCGCAAAGCGCGCGAAGCGGAGTTAAACACACAGTATTCAGGTATTTCAAAGTAACAGGTGCCGCACCAGTCTGGCATCAATAACGCAGGCCCACGCCGCAACCGCGAGCCGCACACAACACAAGGAGTCATCCCGCTTATGCGCACAGCAGACATCGCAAAGCGTTACCTCACGTATTTCCAGAAGCATGGCCATTTGGTCATGCCGTCGGCTTCGCTCATCTCGCCGAACCCGACAACCCTGTTCACCATTGCAGGCATGGTGCCGTTCATCCCGTACCTGCTCGGTGAGCAGACGCCGCCCGCCACGCGCGTGACCTCGAACCAGAAGTGCGTGCGTACGCTCGATATCGACGAGGTCGGAAAAACCACCCGCCACGGCACCTTCTTCCAGATGTTGGGCAACTTCTCCTTCGGTGATTACTTCAAGGAGGAGGCCATCCATTACGCGTGGGAGCTGCTGACTACCCCGCAGGACCAAGGCGGCTACGGTTTCGACCCCGAAAAGCTTTGGGTGACCACCTTCACTGACGATGAGGAAGCGCGCTCGATCTGGAAGAACGAAGGCTTCGACCCCGAACATATGCAGGTGTTCGGCATGGAAGACAACTTCTGGACCACCGGCGGCCCCGGCCCCGGCGGCCCCTGCTCCGAGATTTACGTGGATCGCGGCCCGGAATACGGCCGTGACGGCGGCCCCGCGGCTGACGAGAACAGGTTCATCGAAATCTGGGATCTCGTCTTCGAAAACTACGAAGTCGACAACGTCAAGTCCAAGACCGACCTGCATATCGTCGGCGAGCTGGAGCACAAGAACATCGATACCGGCGCCGGTCTGGAACGTCTCGCGTACCTCATGCAGGGTAAGCAAAACATCTACGAGACCGATGAGGTCTTCCCGGTCATCGAGGCCGCGGAGAAGCTCTCCGGTCGTACCTACGGTGAGGACGCCGACGCGGATGTGCGCTTCCGCGTCGTGGCCGATCATGTGCGTTCCGCCCTCATGATCATGTCCGACGGCGTGCGTCCGAGCAACGTCGGTCGTGGCTACGTGCTGCGTCGTCTGCTGCGCCGAACCGTGCGCTCCATGCGTATGCTCGGTGTGCGCGACCACGTGCTGCCCACACTCTTCCCGGTCTCCGAAGCGGCAATGGAACCGAATTATCCGGAACTCAAGGACACCTTCCATGAGGTTTCGGAATCCGCATACGGTGAGGAAGACGCCTTCCTGAGGACGCTGGAAAGCGGCACCACGATTCTTGACGTCGCGGTCGATCAGGCCAAGCGTAATCACGGCGAAGTCTCCGGTGAGGACGCCTTCAAGCTCCACGATACCTACGGTTTCCCGATTGAGCTCACCCTTGAGATGGCCCAGGAGCAGGGCGTTAAGGTCGACGAGGCGAAGTTCCGCGAGCTCATGCACGAACAGAAGTCCCGTGCACGCGCCGACGCGCTCAAGAAGCGCCACAACGTTGATCTGAGTGTCTACGACGATTTCAAGAAGACGCTCGCCAAGCCGATCGACTTCCTCGGATACACCGATTTTTCGAGCCGTTCCACCGTGCTCGGCATCATGCAGGAAGGCAAGGGTTCGGTGCCTGCGGTGACAGGCCCGGCGAACGTCGAGGTCATCCTCGACCGCACCCCCTTCTACGCCCAGGCTGGCGGTCAGCTCGCCGACCAGGGTGAGATTATCTCCGATGATGGCGCGGTGCTTGAAGTCGACGACGTGCAGAAGCCCATCAAGGATCTGATCGTCCATCAGTGCCGTCTGACCGAGGGCACGCTCGTGGTCGGTGCCGCGGTCAACGCGAATATCGACCTGCAGCGTCGTGGCGCCATCGCTCGCGCTCACACCGCGACCCACATGGTGCATAAGGCTCTGCGCGAAGAGCTCGGCCCGCAGGCTACCCAGCGTGGCTCCGAAGATGCCCCGAACCGTCTGCGCTTCGATTTCCAGTGGTCCAAGGCCCCGAGCAAGACCGTCATGGACGCTGTGGAGGCGCGAGTCAACGACCGTCTGCGCGACAACCTTGTCGTCACAACCAAGGAAATGAAGTTCGACGACGCTATTGCGCTCGGCGCGATGCATCTGTTCGGTGAGAAGTACGGCGATATCGTGCGTGTCGTGTCCATCGGCGAGGACGGCTGGAGCCGTGAGCTGTGTGGTGGTACCCACGTCGACCATGTCGGCAAGATCGGCCAGATCAGCATCATGTCCGAAGCTTCCATCGGTTCCGGCGTCCGCCGTGTCGATGCGGTTGTCGGCCAAGGCGCTTACGAATTCAACGCTCGTGAGCATGCGTTGGTCTCGCAGCTGTCCGACAAGCTCAACGCACGTCCGGACGAGCTCGCAGATCGTGTCAATACGCTGCTCGCCAAGCTCAAGGAATCCGATCGTCGCCTGTCCTCTATGTACGAGGCCCAGCTTGCAGCTGCCGTCCCTGAGCTTGTGAAGAACGCCCAGGCTTCGAACGCGCCTGTTACGGTAGCCTCGAAGAATGTGGGTCATTTCGGTTCCTTCGACGCGCTGCGCAAGACCGTCCTCGATATTCGTGGCCGGCTTGGTGACGACAAGCCGGTTGTGGTGGCCCTTGCCGGCATCAGCGGCGACGACAAGCCGATGGTCGCCGTGGCAACCAATGAATCCGCACGCAAACTCGGCATCAAGGCGGGTGACCTCGTGCGCGGTGCGTCCAAGATGCTTGGTGGCGGCGGTGGCGGCAAGCCCGATTTTGCCCAAGGCGGCGGCGCCGACGCGAGCAAGATCGATGCTGCGTTGAGTTCTCTCGCCGACGAGGCGATGAGAGGCTGACCACACGATGGTGTGGCTTGGTGTCGATCTCGGTGAAGCCAGGGTCGGACTCGCATTGTCCGACCCCGAGCTCACCTTCGCACACCCGATAGGCAATATCAAAGTCCACGGCAATGCCATGGACGCCATCGAGGATGTCATCGACATCATCGAACGAGAGCAGGTGGGACGCGTCATCGTGGGCGTCCCCCTGCTGCTCAGTGGCAAACAGGGAGAAAGCGCGCGCAAAGCGCAAGGCTGGACGCGCGAACTCATGTCGCGGCTGTTGGAATACCGTAACACCGGGCAAATCCAGCTCAACGATGTGCCGATTGTAGAGCTGCAAGACGAACGGTTGACCACCGTCACAGCCCACCGCCAGCTGAGCGATACCCAGATTTCAACACGTGACCACCGTCCGATGGTCGATCAGCAATCGGCGGTGCTGATTCTTCAATCAGCGTTGGACGCCCGTCATGCCGATGCCATACCCAGCAACGAGGCTGCGTAGGCCGGCGAAAGGAAGAGATGAGACCATGCCAGATGATTTCCGCGAGTTCTTCGAGGAGCGTACGCAATGGACCGATACCGATGACGCTGGAGACCATACGCATCCTGAAGGTGCCGCCGAGCACAGCGATGCCGAGAACGAGATGCCTTTGTCGCGACGCCAATTGCGCAAATCACACGAGAAGCGTCGCAACCAGCAGATCATTCGCATCGTGGCGATTGTGGTCGTTGCGGCCATGGTTGTCGGATTGCTGGTATTCGGCTATTCCAAACTCAAGTCTTGGCATGATGCCCGTGAACGCGCATCCCAGGCGTTGACCGCCGATTATCCGGGGCCAGGTACCGGCAAAGTGGAATTCACGGTGGAGAGCGGCGAAGGGCCGGCAGAAATCGGGAATAATCTGGTCAAGGCCGATGTCGTCAAATCCCAGGCCGCATTCACCAGCGCCGTGGCCGCCAACAACAGCACGTTGTATCCCGGCACGTACGAACTGAAGAAACACATGGCCTGCGCCGATGTCATCGCGATTCTTTCCGACCAGTCCAAGGCCACTGGATTCCTGCAAGTCAAGGCAGGAGAACGGGTTTCGCAGGTCATCGCCGACGCCGCTCAACTGTCGGGCATCAGCGCCGACGACTTCAATGCGGTCATCAATGGCGGCGGCGCCGGGATTCTCCCCGCGGAAGCCGGCGGCAAATTCGAAGGCTGGTTCGAGCCGGGCACCTATAACGTGAAAAACCGCAATTCAGCTAGCGACATCATTAAAGAGATGGTTGACAAGCGCGTTGAAAAGCTTGATTCGCTGGGGGCGCCCACAGGGGCGGACCGCGAGAAGATGCTGATCATCGCTTCAATCGCCGAATCTGAAGTCAATGCTGACGAATACTACGGCAAAGTGGTGCGCGTCATCCTCAACCGGCAGGCCAAGAACATGCCGCTCGGCATGGACTCGACCGTCGCCTACGGTCTGGGAACAACCGCCGACAAACTCACCGACGCCATGCTTCAGGATGCATCGAACCCGTATAACACGCGTGTCAATACTGGCTTGCCGCCTACGCCGATCAGCAATCCGGGCGAATCAGCAATCAAAGCCGCCATGAATCCTCCCGAGGGGGATTGGCTGTACTTCGTCACCGTGAATCTCACCACCGGTGAGACGAAATTCGCCACCACCGAGGATGAGTTCTGGAAGCTGCGTGACGAATACAAGAGTTCGAACGACAACGCGAACTGAGCAGACAGTACGCGCCCAGCGGCGTCTTTCGTGTCCATATAGAAGACGCGGATGCACGCGTGGGGCGGGTTGACGCTATCATTCGAGAAGCTGCGCCAGCTGCATGGCACGAGCGGAATCACGCATTCCTGTCATGCAGCAGGCGGATATACCGAAAACGACAGACAAGCCGGCATTTGAGCAAAGGAGACGACATGTTGCGTTGGCAGACCGCAGGGGAATCGCATGGTGAAGCGCTCGTCGCGATGATGGAAGGGTTGCCTGCCGGCGTGCGGGTCTGCACGAAGGATATCTCTGCGGCTCTTGCCCGGCGTCGTCTCGGCTATGGGCGTGGCGCGCGAATGAAATTCGAGCAGGATCAGGTGCGCCTGCTGACCGGTGTCCGCCACGGCTCCACCTTGGGCTCGCCGATCTCCATCGAAATCGGCAACACCGAATGGCCCAAATGGACCGAAGTCATGAGCGCCGACCCGCTTGACCACGAATTGCCTGACACTGGCCGCAATGCTCCGCTGAGTCGTCCCCGCCCCGGACACGCGGACCTGACCGGCATGCGCAAATACGGTTTCACCGACGCCCGCCCCATTCTGGAAAGGTCCAGCGCCCGCGAAACAGCCTCCCGCGTGGCTTTGGGCGCAGTTGCCGCGAATTTCCTCGAACAGGCGCTGTCCATTCGTACGGTTGCACACGTCATCTCCATCGGCGGTGTCGGCATTGACGAGGATGCCCCGTTGCCGGTCCCGGATGACCTCGACGCCCTCGATGCGTCACCAGTCAGAACCCTGGATAAAGACGCCGAACAGCGCATGATGGAACGCATAGACGAGGCGAAAGCGTCTGCCGATACACTTGGCGGTGTCATCGAGGTCATCGCGTACGGCGTTCCCGCAGGACTGGGTACGTACGTCGAATCAGACCGTCGTCTCGATGCGGCGCTGGCCGGTGCCCTGATGGGCATCCAGGCGATTAAGGGCGTCGAAATCGGCGATGGATTCAAGGAAGCAGACCGTCCCGGCTCCCTCGCCCATGATGAGATTGTGGTGAATGATGACGGCCGTATCAGTCGTCTGAGCAATCGTGCCGGCGGTATCGAAGGTGGTATGTCCAACGGCGAGCCCATCCGCGTGAGGGCTGCGATGAAGCCGATTCCGTCGATTCCGAAGGCCTTGCGCACCATCGACGTGCTGACGGGCGAGCCGGCGCAGGCCATCAATCAGCGGTCCGACAACACCGCAGTCCCGGCGGCATCGGTCGTCGCCGAAGCGATGGTGCGGCTGACCTTGGCGCAGTTCGTCCTTGAGAAATTCGGCGGTGACAATATCGCTGAAACACGTAGAAACGCCGAGAACTATCTCGCCTCCTGGCCCGAGCATCTGCGCTGAGCGTCGCCCAGTGGCAAGTTCGCATACATCGGTAGGAATTTCACTGATTACAGAGTGAGGATGGTATGACTGAGCATCGTCATGGCGGCCACGGCAATCGCCATCATGGTCAACGTCGTCGGTCAGGCAAATCACGGAACATGCCTCGTATAGCTGAGCCGCCGATGGCGGTGCTCATCGGCATGCCTGGAGCTGGAAAAACACGTGTGGGCGGCGAAGTCGCGCAGATGCTGGGAGTTCGGTTCACTGATTCGGACGAGGTGATCGAGCAGCGTGCTGGCATGCGTATCACCGAGTATTTCAGCGAATACGGCGAGCCGAAGTTCCGCGAGCTGGAATCGCAGGTCATCGCCGATTTGTTGCACACGGCCGATGGTATCGTCTCGCTCGGCGGGGGAGCGCCCATGACCGAGTCCGTCCGACGCAATCTGCAGAAGTATATCTCGCAAGGCGGCAAGGTTGTCTATTTGCAAGCCGATCCGCAGGAAGCGATGGAGCGGGCGCGCCGGGGCGGCAACAGGCCGATGCTCGCCGGTGATGCCGACGCCCGTTGGCGTGCCTTGTACGAGGAGCGCGACCCAGTATTCGACGCCGTCGCGAATGTGCATGTGCATACCCGTGGGTCGTCGCCGCAACATGCGGCAAGGAAGGTGATGGATATGGTCATGGAACATGACGTGCATGTCACAGGCGCGTCAATCACGCCGTACGATGTGCGCATCGGAGTCGGGACATCGAATCATCTCGCTGAAGTGCTGGGCGACCGGCCGGTGAAAATCGCCCTGATCCATACGGCGCCCGTACAGCGGCATTCGGATCGTGCGCGCGCGCTGTTGCGCCAGGCCGGGTACGAGGTCAGCGATGTGCTGATTCCGGACGCCGAGGCCGGCAAGACCATCGAGGTCGCCAACGGCATCTGGCAGCGGCTCGGTAACGAGGGATTCACCCGTTCGGACGCCGTGGTCGGCTTGGGTGGCGGCGCGGCGACCGATCTTGCCGGATTCGTCGCGGCGACTTGGATGCGCGGCATCCGCTACGTGAACTGCCCGACATCCCTGCTGGCGATGGTGGATGCCTCAACCGGCGGGAAAACCGGTATCAACACGCCGCAAGGCAAGAATCTCGTCGGTTCGTTCTACACGCCTGCGGGAGTGCTCGCAGATATGCGAGCCCTGGAGACCCTGCCCAACGATATCTTCATCGAAGGCCTGGGCGAAGTCGCCAAATCCGGATTCATCCGCGACCCTGAGATTCTCAGCATTCTGGAGAACCATGCACAGCAATTGCGTGAATTCAACGGCTCCACCTTCCTCGGCTCTCCGCTCGAGGATGTTGTCGCAGAACTGATTGAGCGTACGGTGAAGGTCAAAGCCTATCACGTGTCCAACGACCTGCGCGAAGCCGGGTTACGTGAATTCCTCAACTACGGGCACACGCTCGGTCACGCCATCGAACAGATTGAGCATTTCAAGTGGCGGCATGGCAATGCGGTTGCTGTCGGGTGCGTGTTCGCGGCGGAACTGTCCAATATCCTCGGGTATATCGATCAGGATCTCGTTGACTATCATCGTCAACTGCTCGGTTCGCTCGGCCTGCCGATTTCATGGTCGGGCGGCGATTGGGACAGCGTGCTCGCACTCATGCACCGCGACAAGAAGGCGCGCGGCAACACCCTGCGTTTCGTGGTGCTCGAAGGTGTCGGCCACCCGATCCATCTGGACGATCCGCCTATCGAGGCAGTGCATGAGGCGTTCGAGCGGATCCGCTCCGCGCACTGAACGCCTCCTGCGATTGCCAAGGATTCGGTAACAAGCGAAAGGACAGCAATGGCACGACATGTTCTTGTGGTCAATGGACCCAATCTCGGGCGTCTTGGCGTCCGCCAGCCCGATGTGTATGGGCATCAGGACCTTGAAACGCTGCGCAAGGATTGCACGCAGTGGGGGCACGAACTTGGTCTGGATGTGGAAGTTCGGCAGACCGATGACGAGGCGGAGATGATCCACTGGATGCATGAGGCCGCGGATGGCGCCATTCCGGTCGTCATGAACCCGGCGGCGTTCACGCATTACAGCTACGGCCTCGCCGACGCGGCGCATATGGTTGGTGATGCCGGCGTGCCTCTGATGGAGGTGCATATCTCGAATCCCGCTGCACGCGACGAGTTCCGCAAGCGCAGTGTTATTTCACCGGTGGCTACTGGAACCATCACCGGCATGGGATTCTTCGGGTATCGTCTCGCCCTCGAGGCGGTGGCCCACATCATCGGCCAAGAAGCCTGAATTCCACCCCGAATCCATCAGCTTAGCCCTGACGATTGTTGGATCGTCGGGGCTTGTTGTGTTTCATGCGCATAGCAGCAGAGGATTGCGCGCGTGAGTCGCCACGAACCGGCACGGCAACGGGTTGACAACCGGCATGACAACGTTTGTGGGAAGCGATTCAGAAGACACTGACCGCCGTCTCATGAAACAATGTCAAACAGTGTTGAAGAATGGCGGACTTTCAACAATCGCACCGTTGCATTGGTGTTGCGGAACAATCCCGATATCATGAAAATACCTGATACAAACGTATGCAATCCGATGACGGACCTCCCCAGGTGGTCGTGGTCACACGGCCGGAGGGCATGCGATACAGCCACGGCAGGGTACGCGCAATCCGGCGCGATTTCCTGTACGGGCATCTCACAGTTGAGAATTGGAAGGATATATGGCCATACAACGATTCAGTTCAGCAGCCAAGCGGGCCTTCGGCGCCGCTGTCTGCGCGGCGGTGATCCTCGGCTCAGGCGCTCTCGTCCTGCCGTCCATCGCCCAGGCCGGAGATACATCAGCTTCCTCCGGCTCCAGCACCACCGCATCATCCAATGTCTCCGCAGCAAATGCGGCGGATTGGGTCAACAGCGATGTCCAGGTCATTGCGTTCCAGCAGACCTGGAACACCATCGCCAAGGAATGCAAGGACACCTACGGCCCCGAAGGCGTAGGCTACGTCGAAGTGTCCCCGCCTCAGGAGTCCATCAAAGGAAGCTCCTGGTCGACCTCATACCAGCCGGTGAGCTACAAGCTTGATTCGAAGCTTGGCACCGAAGCTGAATTCAAGAACATGATCACCGTCTGTAAAGCGCAGGGCGTGGGCATCATCGCCGATGTGGTCATGAACAACACCGCTGCCCCAAGTACGGACGGCAAGACCACTACATACACCGGCACGAACGGCAGCGAGTACACACCCGATACCGGCTCGTTCCCCGGATTCGCGACATCCACGTATCCTGACGGTTTGACTGCTGCGGACTTCCACACGTGCACCAAGGAGGTTGCGGATTATAAGAATCAGGAGGAGGTCCAGCAGTGCCGTCTGCTGGGTATGCTCGACTTCGATTCTGAATCCGAGAAGGTCCAGGATATCGAAGCGGACTACATGGCCCGCATGTACAACTACGGCGTGCTCGGCTTCCGTATCGACGCCGCCAAACACATCAACACCGACAGCCTCCACGCGCTGAAAGCCAAACTTGCGCAGAAGATCGGCAAGAACGCATCCGATATCTACTGGATCCAGGAGGTCATCGGCAATGCTTCCGAAGCCGCCGGCATCCAGCCGCCGCATTATACACAGAACGGTACGGTGACCGAATTCGGATTCAAGAGCGAGATGAGCCAAGCGTTCAACAACAACGTCACTTCGCTCAAGGACTTGGCCAAGCGACTGAGCGGCGACCTATCAAGCAACGATGCGAACGTATTCGTCACCAACTGGGACACCGAGCGCGACAACGGCACCATTACGTACAAGGACAGCGGCAAGTACCAGCTCGCCAACGCGTTCATGCTGGCCTACGGCTACGGTACACCGCGCCTGATGTCAGGATACAAGTTTGACAACAGGGATGCCGGTGCGCCAGGAGCCACCGACACGACGGTCCCGGATGTTGACATGAACAAGGCCTGCTCCACCAACACGGGCGACTGGAACTGCGAGCAGCGCTGGACCTCCACGCGCGGCATGATCGCCTTCCACAAATACGTCGGCGATACCGCGACCTCACCGGTCAAAGACTGGCAGTCCAACGGCAACGACAGCATCGCCTTCTCGCGCGGCACCAAGGGCTTCCTGGCGCTCAACAACGGCACCAAGGCGCTTGACGTCACTTACGACACGACGCTTCCGGACGGCGAATACTGCAATGTGTTCTCCACCCAGGATTGCTCCCAGACCGTGACCGTCTCCGGCGGCAAGGTCAAGACCACCATCCCGGCCCGTTCGGCAATCGCCCTGTACGGCGGCGCCACCAAGGCCAGCCATCCGGCGGCCTCGGCGACCACCGACCCGTCCGACCCGAAGGTCGAAATCAAGGACGAGGCCGTCAAGCCCACGGACACCACGCTCACCGTGTACTACAAGAACGACAACGGATACAAGCAGCCGTACATCCACTACGGTGTCGGCGAAACCTGGACCGACGTTCCCGGCAAGGCGATGACCTACGACAAGACGAGCGGCTACTGGAAGTACACCATCGAAACCGGCGGCAATGCCGTGCAATACGTGTTCAACGACGGCAGCAACAGCTGGGACAATCCGAACGGCGGTGGCAATTACGAAGCCGCCAAGGGCATCGTCCAGCAGACCGTCACCGATCATGCCAGCACGGTCGGTTCGCCGAAAACATACCACCAGAACGGCAAGACTCGTTTGGTCGTCCATTACAAGGCGCCTGCGGGTGACAAGGCACGCGCCCTGTGGGTGTGGGGATCGAATTCCAACACCTCAGCGAAACTTGACGGACAGCAGATCGAGTTCTCCGGCACCGATTGCTGGGGCGAAGTCGCCACTGTCACCTTCGACGGTACGTACACCGATTTCGGTGTCATTATCAAGGGCAAGGATGACTGGGACAAGGTCGGCCAGAACGACCGTAATGTGAAGGTCGCAGCGGACGGCACCGCAGAGATCTGGGTGGACGGCACCGCCTCGGATCTCGAGCAGACGCTCACCGTTGCCCCTGCCGACTACGTCAGCTCCTGCAAAGGGTATGACGTGAACATTACGGTGCACTACTACCGAGACGACGGCCTGTATTTCAACGCCGGCGACACGACGAACAAGACTCCGCAGTGGGACCTGTGGACATGGTCAGGTGCCGGCAGCGTTAATTCGCAGCAGAGCCTCACCAGTCATGATGACTGGGGTGAAATCAGCACGTGGACGCTGAAAAACTACAAGTATCCCACCGACACGTCATCTGGAGCCAGTGACATCGGCTTGCTGCGCCGCTACGGTGGCGATGCCTGGATCAAGGAACCTGATGGCGAAAACCACTTCATCCCGGCCGACTCCCTGGTGTTCGACTCCGCCACCAAGACCGGCAAGGCTGAGGTCTGGCTGGTCGCCGGCGACCCAACCGTCTACACCGCGCAACCGTCCCTGACCGTATCGGTGCGCAGCGCGGAAATCGCCGATGCCAAGAAGATCGCCGTCAAACTCAGCGGCGAGCCTTCCGGCGACGTGACGGCTACGGTGACCGACGCCAACGGCAAGACCGTCGAAGTCGCTGATGTGAAGGCCGACAAGGCAACCGTAACCGTGACCACGAAGGACGCTCTCGCTGTGGACGGCGCGTACACCGTGACCATCAACAACGACAAGGGTGACAAGATCGGTTCGGCGACTGCGGTTGCTGGTGCCATCGTGCGCACCGACGACTTCGACAAGAACTACGCCTACGACGGTGATGATCTTGGAGCCACGTGGACCAAGGCCAAGACCACCTTCAAGGTGTGGGCTCCGACCGCCACCGGCGTGGACCTGGTCGTCTACAAGTCCGACACGAGCGCGGACGCCGAGCAGGACTATACCTCGCAGATGACCAAGGGTGACAAGGGCGTGTGGAGCGTCGCGGTGGACGGGGATCTCAAGGATACCGCCTACCAGTATCGCCTCACCTTCGCCGACGGCACGGTGAACTATTCGCCGGATCCGTATGCGACCGCGGCCGTAGTCAACGGCAAGCGTTCCGTGGTGCTGTCCGACGCGGAGAAGTCCATCAAAGACTTCCACCGCATGCCGTCCTTCGGTTCGTCGTCCAACGCGGTGATCGCAGAAACCCATATCCGTGATCTGACGATGAACGCCAATTCCGGCGTGTCCGAAGCCAATCGCGGCAAGTACCTGGGTGTTGTGGAGGAAGGCACCACCAACCCCCAAGGCAAGGCGACCGGTCTTGACTACCTCAAGCAGTTGGGCATCACCCACGTGCAAATCCAGCCGATGTTCGACTACGCGAGCGTTGACGAGACCAAGACATTGGACGATAACAACTACAACTGGGGGTATGACCCGGAGAACTACAACGTGCCGGAAGGCTCGTATTCCTCGAACGCGAGCAATCCGTCCACGCGTATCGTCGAAGCCAAGGAGATGATCAACGGACTGCATAAGAACGGTCTGCGCGTCATCATGGACGTGGTGTACAACCATGTTGCCGACGCTTCCACGAACCCGTTCAATCTCACGGTTCCGGGATATTACTTCCGGTACAACGCGGACGGTTCCATGGTCAACAACTCCGGTTGCGGCAACGATACCGCCTCCGAGCGTGCGATGATGCGCAAATACATCGTCGACTCGGTCACGTATTGGGCGAAGAACTACAATGTCGACGGCTTCCGCTTCGACCTCATGGGCCTCGAGGATCTCGAAACCATGAAGGAAGTGCGCGCGGCCCTCGACAAGATCGATCCGGGTATCATCATCGTCGGCGAAGGCTGGGATATGAACACCACGATGGACAAGTCCAAGATGTCCATCCAGCCGAACGCGTATGAGCTGGACAACACCGGCTCCAACGGCACGAAGACCGGCTCGACTGTCTCGTTCTTCAACGATTCCATCCGCGATGGGCTCAAGGGCTCCGTGTTCTCCGACACCGACACCGGTTTCATCTCCGGCAAGAAGGATCAGGAGAAGCTGATCCTGCACAACATGCTCGGCTGCCCGTACGATACGAGCGAGGGCGCCACCACCTGCTGGAACGGCAATGCACAGGATCATTACCAGACCGCCTCCCAGGTGGTCCAGTATGCGGAGATTCACGACAACATGACCTTGTACGACAAGCTCGTCAAGTCGGTGCCGAACGACGACGAGGCGACGCGCACCAAGCGCGCCGAACTCGCCGACGCCGTGGTGTTCCTGTCGCAGGGCATCTCCGAGATTCAACTCGGCCAGGAATTCCAGCGCACCAAGAACGGTGAAGGCAACAGCTACAAGTCCGGTGATTCGGTCAACGCCATCGATTGGCATCGGCTCGACGATGCCAACTATGGCGCCAATGCCGAGTACGTCAAGGGGCTGATCGCCCTGCGCAAGAAGGTTGCGGCATTCCGCATGTCCGACTATGACCAGATTGCGAACAACACCAAGGTCTTGCAGGCCAAGGATGGGGTAGTCGCATATCAGGTCAAGGATGATGACGGCACGTACGTGGTCATCCTCAACGCCAATGATGCCGATTCCACGGTATCCGGCTTGACTGCTGGCGACTACAAGCTGCTGGTCTCGGACGGCACGGTTGCCACCGATGCATCCAAGGCCAAGACTGCCGCGGTCACCGACGCCGGCTACACCGCTCCGGCGCTGTCAGCCACTGTGCTCGCCTTCGTGCCGTCGACCAAGACGGATACGCCTGGCGACAAGGCTGACGATGCCAATGCCCAGAAACCTGGCGATTCAGACAATAAGGGCGATGTGCCGTCGCAGAAAAACGACAACGGCAACACCGCTGCGAAGCCCCAGGACGGCAAGTCCGCGGCGCAAGCCGCGAACCAGCCGGCGGATCTCGCCAAGACCGGCGCTTCCGTTGCCGGTGCCATCCTCGTGTGCCTCGCACTGGCCTTGGCTGGTGCAATGTCACTGGCAGGGGAGCGCAGAGCCAAGCACGGCGCATACCGTGACTAGCCTGGTCTACGGCGCATAGTCCGACCTCGTGTCAGACGCGTCCCACCAACGGGTGACGAACGTAAGACAACGTTCGTCACCCGTTGTCGTTTTCATCGACTCGTTTGCGCTCCCGCAAGGTGTTATCGTCCACCGCCGACTGCGAACGTTTGCAGGACCGAGCCGCCCGTCATAGAATGCTGTCAGCCCATCCAACGGAGGAACCATGAAACAACGCATCAGAACCATTGTGGTCGCCGTGCTGTGCATCGCCGTCAGCGCAGGCCTTACCGTAGCGACATTCCGCACACCGACCGGTGTCCCCGCTGATTTCGATCCGGCAAGCTACCGCAGCGATGTCATCGTGACTATGTTCCAAGCCAACTGGAAGTCAGTCGCCAAGGAATGTACGGATACCCTCGGACCTGAAGGTGTGGCGTACGTTCAGGTCTCTCCGCCGCAGGAATCCATCAAAGGCACTCAATGGTGGACGTCCTATCAGCCGGTGAGCTACAACTTGAACTCCAAGGAAGGAACCGAACAGGAGTTCAAATCCATGGTCGCCACCTGCAAGGCCGCAGGGGTCGGCGTCATCACCGACGCCGTTATCAACCACACAACCGGCGTCGACCAGGGTAGCGGCACCGGTACCGGCGGCAGCTCCTTCGACGCGAAGGGCGATTTCCCCGCCATCGGATACACCGCGAAGGACTTCCACACCTGCGACACGGATGTCATCAACTACACCGACCAGGAGAACGTGCAGGATTGCCGTGTCTCCGGATTGCAGGACCTTGACACATCATCCGCCCATGTGCGTGACACGCTCGCTTCGTATTTCGCCAAACTCTTGAAATACGGCGTCGCCGGCTTCAGGGTGGACGCGGTCAAACACATCTCCAATACTGATGTCCTCGCCATCAAGAAACTCGTGGCGCAGAAGACCGGACGTTCCCTGAGCGACATCTGGTGGATGCAGGAGGTCATCGGCAATGTCAGCGAGGCCGCAGCCATCCAGCCGAAGAACTACACGCGTTCCGGGCAGGTGTCCGAATTCCAGTACGCCTACCAGCTCAAGACCTTCTTCTCGAATTCGCTGGTCGGTGGCACCAAATCAATCAAAGACATCACGAGCAATCTGGTGCCCAGCGGTGACGCGGCGATATTCGTCACCAATTGGGATACCGAACGCAACGGCATGACCCTGACATACCGAGACGAAAACTCCTATCTGCTGGCCAACGCCTTCATGCTCGCCTACCCGTACAGCACGCCGAACATCTTCTCCGGCTACGAATACGAGAAATCTGACGACGGAGCCCCAGGGGCGACCAAGACATCCGTTCCCGACACCACATGCGGCACAGGCTCGGATTGGACGTGCACGCAGCGGTGGACGGCGATTCGCGGCATGATCGGCTGGCACAATGTCGCCGGGTCCGCACGTATGACCGACTGGCATGACGACGGCGATAACGTGATCGGCTTCGGCCGTGGCGCCCGGGCCTACATCGTGATCAACAACGGCGAGAACGACGCCACCATGTCGTATTCCACGTCGATGCCCGCAGGCGACTACTGCAATGTCTACGCCAGCGGCGACTGCTCGTCGAAAGTGCATATCGGCATCGACGGCAAACTCAACGCGACCGTGCCCGCCGGTTCAGCAATCGCCATCCACGTGGCCGCCACGCCCTCCACCTGGCACGGCACCGCCGCCCGCGACGCCTCCGACCCAGATTGGTACGGAAACTGATTTGCTTGCTTTCACGGATTTTGTCAGTTGGTCAACGCATGTTGGCGATGGCACCGGCAATATCACAGCAATGTTCTGAATATCTCGTCGATGTGCCGAATTCATCGAGAAATTGAGAGAAATGTCTCAATATATCCGTCCCAAGGTACATTTCGGGAGATTATTGGATTCCTGGGGTGATATCTGGAATTCAACGAAGCTGAGATTCGTTGAATTCCAAGCATTTCGGCACCGGTGCATTTCGTCACAAACACAGCGGAATCTCAATGTCTCTTGGGAAACGCCTGCTGACGCGAGATTTGAAGACTTTCTTCTCAAAATCTCGCAGAATATCGGCTTATGGTCGAGAAATTGAGATTTTCACTGAGCTGTCTTTCTCCTCGCAGCAACATAACACGCCGGGTCATGGCGAGATGATAGATTGGAGTTCCATGGCAAGAAGACAACATGGCAATGCATCGGAACACGTCACCAAGCATATTTTCGTCACCGGAGGCGTGGTTTCCTCCCTCGGTAAAGGACTGACTGCTTCGTCCTTGGGCCGTCTGCTGCGCAGCCGCGGCATCCGCGTCCTGCAGCAGAAACTCGATCCCTACATCAATGTCGATCCTGGCACGATGAACCCGTTCCAGCACGGTGAGGTCTATGTCACCGAGGACGGCGCCGAAACCGATCTCGACATCGGCCACTATGAGCGTTTCCTCGATGTCTTCCTCAGCCAGAAGGCGAACGTCACCACTGGTCAGATCTACCAGTCCGTGCTGCGCAAGGAGCGAGCCGGCGAGTATCTCGGCCAGTGCGTGCAGGTGATTCCGCACATCACCAACGAAATCAAGAGCCGTATGCGCGCCCAGGCCGCGGACGACGTTGACGTGATCATCACCGAAATCGGCGGCACGGTCGGTGACATCGAATCCCAGCCGTTCCTCGAGGCCGCACGCCAGGTGCGCCGCGAACTCGGTCCGGAGAACTGCATGTTCGTGCACGTCTCCCTGGTGCCGTACATCTCCGCCGCGCATGAACTGAAAACCAAGCCGACCCAGCATTCCGTGATGATGCTGCGCCAGCTGGGCATCACCCCGGACGCGCTCGTGCTGCGTTCCGACCGCACGCTCAACCAGTCCATCAAGGACAAGATTTCGCTCATGTGCGATGTCGATCCTGAAGGCGTGGTCAACTGCGTGGACGCCCCGAGCATCTACGACGTGCCGAAGATTCTGTTCGACGAGGGACTGGACGCCTACGTCGTGCGCGAACTCGGCCTGCCGTTCCACGATGTGGATTGGGCCGAGTGGGAGGATCTGCTCGAGCGCGTGCACCACCCCAAGCATGAGGTGAACGTCGCCATCGTCGGCAAGTACATCGATCTGCCGGATGCCTACCTGTCCGTCACCGAGGCGATCAAGGCCGGCGGTTTCGCCAACTACGCCAAGGTCAACGTCAAGTGGGTCGCGGCCGACCTGTGCGAGACCTGGGAAGGTGCGAAGGCGGCGCTCAACAACGTCGACGGCATCGTGATCCCTGGCGGTTTCGGTATTCGCGGCATCGAAGGCAAGATCGGCGCGCTGAAGTTCGCCCGCGAGACTGGCCTTCCGGCGCTCGGCCTGTGCCTTGGACTCCAGTCCATGGTCATCGAGTATGCGCGCGACGTGCTCGGCCTTGAGGATGCCAACTCCACTGAATTCGAGCCCGATTGCAAGAACCCTGTCATCGCCACAATGGAAGAGCAGAAGGACATCGTCGCCGGCCACGGCGATATGGGCCACACCATGCGCCTGGGCTCCTACCCGGCGAACCTCGAGGAGGATTCCTTGGTCGCCCAGCTCTATGGCAGCACCCACGTGACCGAGCGTCATCGTCACCGTTATGAAGTCAACGTCAACTACAAGCAGCAGCTGCGTGACGGCGGCCTGCGGATTTCCGGCGAAAGCCCGGACGGCGAACTCACCGAGTTCGTGGAGCTTCCGCAGGATGTCCACCCGTTCTACGTGGGCACCCAGGCTCACCCGGAGTTCAAGTCCCGCCCGACCCGCCCGCATCCGCTGTTCGCGGGTCTGGTCAAGGCGGCCCTGGATCATCAGGCGGCCGACCAAGACTGACTGTGACTGACGTGCGAAACAGCCGGCATCATTGACCGGAACCACGAATGCGCCTGCACATCCAAAGTTGTGCAGGCGCATTCATTTCGACACGCCTACACGTGTCACCATCCGATTTCGCATGAGGCGTAGTTCGGACAACCCCTAGTTTTTTCCGTCCCTGTCTGTTAGGTTAGCGATGGAACAACGAATGAATGGAGGCAGCGTACGGTGGCGAGCGAACACACACCAAACGCCGCGGAAGACGTGGAGATGAGCCAGTATGTGGCTGACCGTTCCCGCGTCAACGAGGACAAGATCAAGCAGGATGACGAGATCATCAGCCAGTTCGGTGACTACAACTACGGCTGGCATGATTCCGACGCAGCCGGCGAAGCGGCGAAGAAAGGCATCGACGAGAACGTCGTAAGGGCCATCTCCGCCGACAAGCACGAGCCGCAATGGATGCTTGACATGCGTCTGCGCGGCTACAAGGCTTTCGTCGACAAGCCGATGCCCTCGTGGGGCGTTGATCTGAGCGGCTTCAACGCCGACGATTTCAAGTACTATGTCAAGCCGATCAAGGAGCAGGCGAAGCGTTGGGAGGATCTTCCCGACGATATCCGCAATACCTACGACAAGCTTGGCATCCCGGAAGCGGAGAAGAAGCGTCTGGTCTCCGGAGTCGCGGCGCAGTACGAATCCGAGGTCATCTACAATTCGATTCGCGATGATCTGAAGAAACAGGGCGTAATCTTCGTCGATACCGATACCGCGGTCCGCGAATACCCTGATTTGGTCCGGAAGTATTTCGGCAAGGTCGTGCCGCCGGAGGACAACAAGTTCGGCGCACTGAACACGGCGGCATGGTCGGGCGGCTCCTTCGTCTACGTGCCGAAGGGCGTGCATGTCGATATTCCACTCCAGGCCTATTTCCGCATCAACACGCCGAATATGGGCCAGTTCGAGCGCACGCTCATCATCGCCGACGAAGGCTCCTACGTGCATTACGTTGAAGGGTGTACCGCGCCGATATACTCCACGGACTCGCTGCATGCCGCCATCGTCGAAATAGTCGTCGAGAAGCATGCCCGCGTACGCTACACGACAGTGCAGAACTGGTCGAACAATGTGTACAATCTCGTCACTCAGCGCGCATACGTGCGTGAAGGCGGCACAATGGAATGGGTCGATGGCAACATCGGATCCAAGGCAACCATGAAGTACCCGGCATGCATCCTCGCCGAGCCGTATGCCAAGGCATCCACCATGTCCCTCGGTTTCGCCGGCAAGGGGCAGTATCAGGATACGGGCGCGAAGATGATTCATCTCGCCCCCCACACCAGCTCCACGATTGTGGCGAAGTCCATTTCACGCGGCGGCGGTCGTTCTGCTTATCGTGGACTCGTGAAAATCGTCGACGGAGCCGAAGGCTCGAGCTCGTCGGTCGTGTGCGATGCCCTGCTGGTTGATGATTTCTCTCGCTCCGACACGTATCCGCATGTCGATGTGCGCGAGGATGACGTATCCATGGCCCATGAGGCGACTGTTTCCAAGGTTTCCGAAGACCAGCTGTTCTATCTCATGAGCCGTGGTCTCGAAGAGAAGGAGGCCATGGGCATGATCGTCCGCGGCTTCGTCGAGCCGATCAGCCGCGAGCTGCCGATGGAATACGCGCTTGAGCTCAACAGGCTCGTCGAATTGCAGATGGAAGGATCGGTAGGCTGATCCATGGCAGAACAAGAGCAGAACACAATGCAGAACGTACAGGACGTACAATCGCAAACCCAGCCGAAGGATACGGAAATCAAGGTCCCGCAAGCCGACCCGCATGACCCGTATGCGTTCCCCGCGGCCATGCCGTCGAGTGCGGACCGTGAACCGCGGTCCTTCGAGGTGGACGACTTCAAGCAGCCGACCCGAAAACAAGAGGATTGGCGATACACGCCGATTGAACGCATCGAGGAATTCTTCGACGTGTTCGAGCCGAGCGGCAAAACGAGCATCGAAGTCACCGACACCGAGGGACGTCCCGTCGATGCCGGGCATGTTGATGTGACGCAGGTCGCGATGGGGGAGCAGCCCTCAGGAACCGTGATGATGCCGAACGACCGGGTTTCCGCGGTTGAATGGGCCAGCGGCAAGGCGGCTACTGTGGTACGCTTGCGCGGCGAAATCGACACGCCGGTGCTCGTGCATATCCATGGCGGCGGCAATGACCTTGATGCGGTCCATCTGGTCATCGTCGCAGAGGATCGTGCGCATGGCGATGTCATCGTCGAACATGACGGTCTCGCCCGTATCGCTGAAGGCGTGGAAATCTCCACGGGCGCGGATTCTCATATCTCCACGACCTTCGTGCAGGAATGGGATAAAGGCTCCAAACATGTGGGCAACCACCGCATCCGTGTCGGGGCGGGAGCCTCGTTGCGGCATTCCGTGGTGACGCTCGGCGGTGACGTCGTGCGTATCCGCATGGATCAAGATTTCGGCGGCGCCCAAGGCGATCTCAACATGCTCGGCATCTATTTCGCCGACCCGGGCGAGCATATCGAGCATCGGACGATGGTCGTGCACAACTATCCTGAGTGCAAGTCCCGCGTCGTGTACAAGGGTGCGTTGAGCGGCAAGGGCGCGCATTCCACATGGGTTGGCAACGCGCTGATTGAGCCGACCGCCCCGGGCACGGACTCCTACGAGCTCAACAGGAATCTGGTGCTTACCCCGGGTGCCATCGCGGATTCCGAACCGAACTTGGAAATCGAGAACGGCAACATCGTCGGTGCAGGCCATGCCAGCTCGGTCGGCCGATTCGATGATGAGGAACTGTTCTATCTCGAATCCAGGGGCATCAGCGAAACCGAGGCGCGCAAACTGGTGGTCCAAGGATTCTTCGCGGAACTCGTCGAGGAAATCGGCGTTCCCGCCATCGCACAGCACCTGATGAATGTGATCGACCGTCGCCTGGCACGAGGCGAGAACGCGGCCATGCAAGCCGTATTGGAGGAAAAGTAACATGCAGCATACTCTCGAAATCAAGGACCTCTACGCCTCTGTAGAAACCAAGGAGGGACGCAAGCAGATCCTCAAGGGGGTCAATCTGACTGTCCATTCGGGGGAGACCCATGCGATCATGGGCCCCAACGGCTCCGGCAAGTCCACCCTCGCCTACACGCTGGCAGGTCACCCGAAGTACGAAGTCGATTCCGGCCAGGTGTTGCTCGACGGCGTGGACATCCTCAAGCAGACGCCGGATGAGCGAGCCAAGGAAGGCCTGTTCCTCGCCATGCAGTACCCGGTCGAAGTGCCGGGCGTGTCCATGACCAACTTCCTGCGCACCGCGAAAACGGAAGTCGACGGCAAAGCGCCGTCAATCCGCACATGGACCAAGGAACTCAACGAGGCGATGAAGCGGCTGCGCATGGACCCGAAGTTCGCGATGCGCTCCGTCAATGAAGGGTTCTCCGGCGGTGAGAAGAAGCGCGCTGAGGTGTTGCAGCTCGAACTGCTCAAGCCGAAGTTCGCCATCCTCGACGAAACCGATTCCGGCTTGGACGTCGACGCCTTGCGCATTGTGTCCGAAGGCGTGAACCGTGCCAAGGAGAACACCGATCTGGGCATTCTCATGGTCACCCACTACACGCGTATCCTCAAGTACATCAAGCCGGATATCGTCCATGTCTTTGCCGACGGTCATTTTGTCAAGACCGGAGGCCCGGAGCTTGCCGACGAGCTGGAGGAGAACGGCTATGACGAGTACTTGCCGGAAGGCAGTACGGAATCGGCGTTGGCCTGAACAATCTGAAAGACAAGGATCACAATGGCAGATGTTGATTTCGCTGCAATCAGGCAGCAGTTCCCGATTCTTGACCAAGAGATCCACGGTCATCCGCTGGTCTATCTGGACTCCGCTGCGACATCGCAGAAGCCGCAGTGCGTGATCGACGCCGAAAGCGAGTTCTACCGCACCATCAACGCAGGTGTCCACCGCGGTGCCCACGAGTTGGCTGCTCGCAGCACGATGGCGTTCGAAGAGGCGCGTGCCAAGGTCGCACGCTTGGTCGGTGCCAACAGCGAGGAAGGCGAGGAGGAAATCGTTGTCACCGCAGGTGCGACCGCGGGATTGAACCTACTGGCGACCGCGTTCGGCAATGCGATCCTCGGCCGCGGCGGCAAGGCGGCCCAACGATTCGCTTTGAAGCCCGGCGATGAGATTGTGGTCTCCAAAGCAGAACACCATTCGGTGCTGCTGCCGTTCCAGGAGCTCGCCTACCGTACCGGAGCAACCCTCAAATGGTTCGATCTGACCGAGGACGGACGCATCCGTTCCGATACCGCCGATCAGGTCATCACCGAACGCACGAAGGTCGTCGCAATCACCCATGTGGGCAACACCACGGGCGCCATTACGGATATCGTGCCGATTGTCCGCCGCGCCCATGAAGTGGGGGCGGTCTTCATTCTCGACGCCTGCCAGTCCGTACCGCATCTCAAGGTTGATTTCCATGCGATGGATGTTGATTTCGCCGCGTGGAGCGCCCACAAGATGTATGGCCCGACCGGCGTGGGCTTCCTGTATGGCAAGCGTGAGTTGCTGGAGGCCCTGCCGCCGGCCAATTTCGGTGGATCCATGGTCGAATTGGCGTGGATGGACAAGCCGGCAGAATATATGGCCCCGCCTGCACGTTTTGAAGCCGGGACCCAGCCCGTCGCCCAGGTGGTGGCAGCCGGCGTTGCCGCCGACTGGATGCGTTCGATTGGCATGGAGAACATCGAAGCGCATGAGAAGGCCATCGCCGGCGAACTGCTGAAACTCGGCGATATTGATGGGGTCCGGATCTTGGGACCGCGTGAAAATGTCGATCGTATCGGTACCGTGGCATTTGATGTCCAGGGCGTCCACCCGCATGATGTCGGCCAGTTCATCGATTCGCTGGGTATCGCAATCCGCGTCGGCCATCATTGTGCCCAGCCGGTGCACCGTCACTTCGGGCTGTATGCCTCCAACCGTGCATCCACCGGCGTGTACAACAGCGTTGAGGATGCGCAGGCCCTAGTCGAAGCGGTTTCTAAGGTCAGGCCGTTCTTCAAGGTCTGATGCCAAGGCTGGTGGACATTCGAAGCATGTTACATGCGTGCCCGACCGGTCTGACGGGTACGCCCAATTCGCAGTCGATGAATGCGCTTTGGGTGTATCCCTTATCAGGTATGGTGGTAACGCCTCTGCGGGGGTATGATATGCCCCCGCAAGCATGTAAGCGAGAGTAGGGAACAGGCATGAGTGATGATTTCGGCATGAGCGGCGATGACCTCGAGCAGATGTATCAGGAGGTCATTCTCGAAGCGGCTCGCGATCCGCACGGGAAAGCGCATTTCGCGCCGGATTTGGCCCAAGAGAACGACACCGCGACCGGCCAGTCCTCGCTTGACCAAGGTGAGGCGAGCGTACGCCAGAACCACGAATACTGCGAAACAGGGCAATCCCACCAATTCAACCCGACGTGTGGGGATGAGGCGACCATCCGTGTCGAAGTCTCGCAGGACGAGCCGCATCGCATCGAACAGCTCGAGTGGGATGGCCACGGCTGTTCGATTTCCCAGGCGAGCCTGTCGGTGATGACCGATCTGGTCGAAGGCAAAACCGTCGATGAGGCCATGAACCTGGGCGCCACATTCCACAAACTCATGGAATCCCGAGGCAAGGGGCTTGCCGATGACGCCGAGAACGAACAGCTTGAGGATGCTGTGGTGTTCCAAGGCGTTTCGAAGTATCCTATGCGTATCAAATGTGCGTTGCTCGGCTGGGAAGGCATGAAAGATGCCGTCGCCAAGGCCTTGGCCTCGCAAGACAAGACACCTGCCGGCGAAGCCGACTGAGCCGATAAGGAGCAAGATGACAGATCAGGGCAATCTGGTCCCCGAACCACAATCCACGATTTTCGATACCGTTTCCCAAGCTTTGGGCAATGACAACGCCGCGCGCAAGGTCATGGCCAATCCGCAGCTGCTAGGCGCGTTGGATGCCCAGACCGACAGCACGTCCGATACCAAGCCGGGGAATGACACAGCATCCGAAGGCGACCGTTGCGCGTGTGGCAAGCACAGCAAGCAGGAATGCAAGCACAGGGACGAGACGGACAACGAGGATGATGTCCCGCTGGTCGCTGTGGACGATATTGGCCGTGCAACCGCCGCGGACGTGAAAGAAGCACTGCACCAAGTCATTGATCCCGAACTCGGCATTGATGTCATCGACCTCGGCTTGGTGTACGGCATCGAAATCGATAATCTTGGACGCGCAATCATCACGATGACCCTTACCACGCCGGCGTGCCCGCTGACGGAACTCATCGAAGACGAATGCGCGAGCACGCTCGCCGGGCTCGTCGAGGAATTCCGCATCGACTGGACATGGCAGCCGCGCTGGACCGTGGACAAAATCACCCCTGAGGGGCGTGAACAGCTTGCGGCCATCGGGTTCAATCTCGATGCCATGCCGCAATATTGATCGTCATAAGGCGCACGCCGTATACGAACCCGGTGCTGATATGCTTCCTTGCCGCCTTTCATCAGGCAGCGGGAAGCATTACTGTTTGCAGCGCTGTATTCTGTATCGCGTACGTCAGTGCTTGACCCGTGTCGCATAGAACGCGACCGCGCTGGAAGCTGCCACATTGAGGCTGTCCACGCCGTGGCTCATCGGGATTTTCACGGTGAGATCCGCATGGGAGATTGTGCGATGGGACAACCCGTCGCCTTCTGTGCCGAAAATCAAGGCGAGCTTGTCGATATGGTCGGGGGACGCTGGATCATTGTCGAGCCGACGGACAAGCTCATCAAGACTGATGGAATCGTCATCCAAAGCCATTGCCGCCGTAGCGAACCCCAGCTCACGGAGCTGGGCGAGACCTTGGACCGGCCAGAAATGCGTGTCATCGCCGCCGATGCGCGTCCACGGCACCTGAAACACCGTGCCCATGGACACACGGGCCGCCCTGCGGTAGAGCGGATCGCCGCACGAGGGCGTCACGAGCACCGCATCCACGTCAAGCGCAGCGGCTGAACGCATCAGAGCCCCGACATTGGTGTGATCGACGATGTTTTCCATGACGGCGATGCGGCGAGCGCCACGGCAGACCTCTTCGACGCTCGGCAGTGGCCAACGTTTCATCGCCGACAGCGCACCGCGGTGCAGACGGTATCCGGTCAGCCGTTTGAGTTGTTCGGGGCTGGCTACATATACGGGGATATCCGGCCCCCAATTCTGGTCGATGTATTCGAACTCGTCGCTCATGCCAGCGATCCATGGCTCTTCCACCAGCAGGGAGATTGGTTCACGGCCTGCGGCGAGCGCACGGTCGATGACTTTGGGGGATTCGGCGATGAACAACCCCTTTGCGGGTTCAAGGCGGTTGCGGAGCTGGAGTTCGGTGAGATTGGTGTAGGCGGCGATGCGCTCGTCGTCGATGTTGTCCACATGAATCAGCCGCATGAAAACAGGATCTCCCTTGTCTCGATAGTGATGGCGTGCCGGTTCGCCTGTGTATCGCGGTGTGTTCCGAAGGCGTGGCGCGTCGTTTCCTTTATTGCATCATAGTATGCGGGCGCCTTGGCCGTGCGATGTCAGGCGTATCGTCCCATGGCCCGTGACAGCAGCGACAACGCGACCGGCCCTGCGGTGGACGCGCGCAGGATATTATGCCCGAGCAACGTGCACATGGCTCCAGCATCGGCGAATTGACGCGCTTCCTGCTCACTGATTCCGCCTTCTGGCCCGACGACGACATTGACCGTGCGGGTACGACCGTCTTCAATGCAGCGTTGTTCCATATGCGCGACCGCCTGTTCGATCTGCTCCCAGTTGGCGGTCGCATCCTGGTGCAGGACGATGACGATATCGCCGAATACCATCGCCCGGCGGCAGACGGCCACGAGCTGCTTGCTGGAGATGCAATCGTCAAGCTGCGGCCGCCATGCCCGGCGTGACTGTTCTGTTGCGGCATCGATGGTTTGTGACCATTTGCGATCGCTCCGTCCGCGTTTCCATTTGGCGATGGAGCGGTCCGCCTGCCAAGGGATAACCGTATCGACCCCGATCTGGGTGGCCATGTCGATTGCCTGCTCGTCATGTCCGGTTTTTGCGAGCGCCTGGATGAGCGCGAGTCGGGTGACAGGCGGCTCCTCTTTGCTGAACGCGCTGACTTGCGCTTGTCCCTGTTCGGCGTCGACCAGTGTGGTGTGGATGCGCAGTCCATGGCCGTCAGACAGCTGGAGTGTGTCACCGTCGTGCAGGCGCATGGCTTGGATGGCGTGGCGTCTGATGGACTTGGGTAGCGTGATGTTCCATCCTTCACGCAGCGAGTCGGTGTTCACCGGCGCGTCGTCGGATTCGGGGTGCAGCAGAAACAGCGGATCAGTCATGGTTGCAAGGCTATCACTGGGTCAGGTTCCGCAGCTTGTGCGCGGTGTGGCCATGTTTGTCATTCTGTTGGAATGTGCAGGCGACACAGGGCAGATTGTCGCTACTCAGGAAAACGACACGCCCAAGAGGGGTCTGATTTGCGTCAGGCTTGCGTCGTGCTATAGTTTCTTTCTGTTGCTTAAAGGCACATGTCCGGGTGGCGGAATGGTAGACGCGCTAGCTTGAGGTGCTAGTGCCTATTTTTAAACGGGCGTGCGGGTTCAAGTCCCGCTCCGGACACAAGCAAGGCTTCCGAAAGGAAGCCTTTTTTGTTATCGGCGTGAATGTCATCGCTTATCCGAACGGTTCAATAGTATGGGAGCTGACGGTGTACAGCATGTACAACGACCCATTCGGTAAGGAGTGTGTATGAGCCAGTCCGATGATTGCCTGTTCTGCAAGATCATTGCGGGGGAAATTCCGAGCACCAAGGTGTACGAGGACGACACGGTGTACGCGTTCAAGGACATCGCGCCGAAAGCCAAGGTGCATGTTCTGATCGTGCCACGCAAGCATTACGCGAATGCCGCTGAACTTGCCAAGGCTGACCCCAAGACACTCGCCCATATTGTCGAAGTCGCCCAGCATATTGCCGATGATGCTTTCCACGGCGCCTATCGCTTGGTGTTCAATACCGGTAAAGACGCTGGCCAATCGGTCTTCCACGTCCATGCCCATGTCCTGACCGGCCAGAAGTTCGAGGAGTAGGTTTCGGCAAGTGGCTACCACTACCCGCGTTGTTACGGTTCCCCCCGAGCTTGATCCTGTCGCCGTGTTCGGCCCGATTGACGAAGTCATTCGCGTAGTTGAGCAGGCGTTTCCGGAGCTGACCATTCTCGTGCGCGGCAATCGGGTCGCAATCGTATCCAGATCGAAGCAGACCGAAGCCCAGGCCGCACAAGCCGAAGAGGTCATGCACACCTTGATCGACGAGGCGTATACCGCGCCTATGGATGCTGACACGGTACGCCGTCTGCTTGACCGCCGCGTGCTACGCAATGGAGCACGATCGCAGCGTATGGATGATGTCCGTAAATTCGGAGCCGCTGCCGCGGTGCCTCGGAATGCCATGGTCGAGTCGGGTAGCCGAATCGACCAGGACCGCCGCCGTGCCCATGTGCCGGGTGTCATCACTTTCGCCGCCGGTGTTCCGGTCCGTCCCAAAACCCCGGGGCAGATCGCCTATGTCAATACGATTGAATCCAATACGATCACCTTCGCCATCGGCCCTGCCGGCACTGGAAAGACCTATCTCGCCGTGGCGAAGGCCGTCAGGGCCTTCCAGGACGGTGAAGTCCGTCGAATCATCCTCACGCGTCCTGCGGTCGAGGCGGGGGAGAATCTCGGCTTCCTGCCCGGCACGTTGAGCGAGAAGGTCGATCCATACCTGCGGCCGTTGTATGATGCGCTCTCCGATATGCTCGGCGCAGAACAGTTGCACCGGCTTATGGATGACGGCACGATCGAGGTGGCCCCGCTTGCATATATGCGCGGCCGTACGCTCAACGACGCTTTCGTCATCCTCGACGAGGCACAGAACACGACCGAACAGCAGATGAAGATGTTCCTGACCCGTCTGGGGTTCAACACCAAGATGATCATCACGGGCGATATTACGCAGGTCGATTTGACCGTGCCGCGTTCCGGCCTCGCAACAATCGAAGACATTCTGCATGGCATCAACGGTATCGCTTTCGCACACTTGGCTTCCGAAGACGTGGTACGTCACGCGCTCGTCGGAAAAATCGTCCAGGCGTATGATCGGCATGCCGCCATCGCCGGGGACCATGGCAGACGCAGGCATCGCAAGAACGATACGCCGCGTGGCCCGGCCGGACGTACGGAAGAGCACAACAGCGAAGCCGACAGACAGAACGCCCAAGACGGCGATGAGAACCTCGGCGCAGCTGACAGCAAAACCCACAACCTTTCCGATCATGAGGAGCATAACAACGTATGAGCGTTGATGTAACCAATGAAACTGTGTGGAACATCGACCCGGAGGTCTTCTCCCAGCTCGGTGTGTGGGTGATGAGCCAGATGCGCGTGAGCATCCAATCGGATCTGACGATCCTGTTCGTCGATCCCGACCCCATCGCACAGTTGCATGAACGCTGGATGAATCTGCAAGGTCCGACCGATGTGATGAGCTTCCCGATGGATGAATTACGTCCGGGCGACGGATCAACCGAAATGGAGGGAGTGCTCGGCGACATCGTCATATGCCCGTGGGTGGCGAGGCAACAGGCCCTTGCCGCAGGCCATAGCACCATGCAGGAAATGATGCTGCTGACCATCCACGGCATCCTCCACCTTCTTGGATACGACCATGTGACCCCTGAACAGGAACGTCAGATGTTCGGTTTGCAGCGCCAGTTGCTGCTCACCTATATGGCGGTTCGTCAAGTGGACGTCCCGCCGGCGACCCTGCCTTCCGGGGCGCGTGACATGCTTGCGGAATATGATGCCGGACATGCTCGGTCTGGGGCTGCAGGCCGAACGGATGATGCGCATCATCAGTGACTGTGTAGCTGATATGTATTACAGTAAGACTGTTGGCGTGACGCCGATGGCCAGTTTGGTTCAGGGGGAATGAAATGCCTGATATGACTACGATTGTCTTGATTGCGTTGCTGGCCGTGGTAGCGGCGCTTCTGGTATGGCTGTCTTTGTCGATGGCGGCGGCGGAAGGCGCGGTGTCACGCGTCACTCGAGCCAGTCTGAACAATCGGATTTTGGAAGTCCAGACCGACCAGGAACTCACGCAGTTCTCACGCATGAAGAAAATCGATAAGATTCACAAGGTGCAGGGGCTTATCGCCGACCGGTTCGCCACATCGGGATCATGTGCTTTCTTCCGTATCGTGTGCAACGTGTTCGACGGCGTACTGGTGGCGAGCATCGTGTCTTTGTGCGGTGGTGTGCTGTGGGTGCAGCTGGTCAGCGGCATCGTGGCGGGCGTGTTTATCGGTGTGGTCTCCATCCTTGTCCGTCCTCGTTCCGCGGGTGCCGTCAAACCGGTCGATATCATGCTCAGGCACGTGCGTGTCGTGGGATTGGCTGTGGCGTTGACCCCGTTCGCCAAGGTTGGCGGCGACAAAGTCAACAAACGGCATCACTATGAGCAATCCGAACTGTCCGACGACGAGGAACTGGAGAAGTTGCAGCTCGAACAGGGGCGCGCAACCATTGATCGGCTGGTCGAAGCCAATGATTTCGACCCGGAAGTCTCCGAGATGTTGCGCAATGTACTGACCTTGTCTGAGACGCTGACCCGCGAAATCATGGTGCCGCGCACCGATATGATCTGCATCGAACGCGGCCAAAATCTTCAGGATTTCCTGCAATTGTGCTCCAGATCCGGGTTCTCCCGGGTCCCGGTCATCGGCGACGACGTTGACGATCTGGTCGGTATGGCCTACCTCAAGGATGCCGTACGCGCCACGGCCTTTAATCCTGATGCGATGACCCGCGATGTGGAAAGCATCATCCGAAATCCTATGCTTGTTCCGGAATCCAAGCCGGTCGATGACCTGTTCCACGAAATGCAACGTACCCGGCAGCATGTCGCAATCGTGGTGGACGAATACGGCGGCATCGCCGGCATGGTCACCATCGAGGACACCATCGAGCAGATCGTCGGCGAACTTGAGGATGAGCACGACCGCACCCAGCACAGCGAACCTGAGCAAATCGGCGAACATACCTGGCGTATGCCCGCGAGGACGCCAATCGCCGATCTGGAGGATATTTTCGAGGTCGATATCGACGAGGACGATGTCGATACGGTCTACGGGTTGCTCACCAAACTGCTTGGTCGTGTCCCGATTGTCGGCGCTTCGGCGGTCACCCGTGGACTGCGCCTGACCGCAGTGGATTCGGCAGGAAGACGCAAAAAGGTCTCGACAATCGTCGTCGAACCGGCACACGTCGAGCCCGGCGAGGACACTGGTGGACAACAGCAAATCGGCGGTCAGCACGTCAATGACCGACATGACACGGAGCAGGACGGCCATCCATCCCAAGACGGACAGGACAACACCGCCAACCGCCACGAACAAGGAGCAGCATGAGCGAAAGCGATACCAGTACCGGACACGAACCGGCCCAACACGAGCCCGTCAAGGGTCACGACGTCTACCGGTCGGGATTCGTCGCGGTCGTAGGACGGCCGAATGTCGGCAAATCCACGTTGATGAACGCTTTGGTCGGCACACAGATTGCCATTGCCTCATCAAGGCCGGAAACGACCCGAAAAGCAATACGCGGCATCGTCACAACCGATAACGCCCAGCTGGTGTTGGTCGATACGCCTGGTATCCACCGCCCGCGGACTTTGCTCGGTCAGCGGCTCAATGATGTCGTTGAGGAATCCCTCGCCGATGTCGACGAAATCGCGTTCCTGCTTCCCGCCGACCAGGAAATCGGTCCCGGCGACAAACGTATCCTCAGCCGGTTGCGCTCTCAATTCGCCAAAAAACGCGATGACGGCAGCTTCGCATGGAAGATTCCGCTGATTGCAATTGTCACGAAAATCGATGAGCTCAATCGTCAGGAGCTGATCGAGAAACTCATCCAGGTCAATGAATTCGCCGATTTTACGGATATCGTCCCCGTCAGCGCCCTTGAGCACGACAATGTGTCTGAAGTGCGGGACGTCTTGATCGAGAACATGCCCGAAGGCCCGCAAATGTACCCGGCGGAACAGCTGACCGAGGAAAAGCCCGAATCAACTATCGCCGAACTTGTGCGTTGGGCTTTCCTTGAGGAGCTTGACGACGAACTGCCCCATTCGCTCGCGGTCGTCGTGGACAGCATCGAGTACCCCGACCCCGATGACCCCGAGAGCGACGGCAAAGCCCATGTTCTGGTTTCGATTTATGTCGAACGCGACTCGCAGAAGCCGATAATCATCGGTCACAAGGCCGAGCATCTGGTCAAGGTGCGCAAGAAACTGCGTACGCCAGTCAATCGTATCGTCGGTCAGAAAGCGAAACTCGACCTGCATGTCAAGGTCGCCAAGGACTGGCAGTCCGACCCGAAGAAGCTCGAACGACTTGGATTCTGATCCGGGACTCCAGTCGAGTCCCGGATCCGTCTGCACGCTTGCGTGGCAAGAGGTCTTAAAGATCCTGCCGTGAGCACGAAGTCAAGCGCTGAACGCGTACAACAACGATGATGGCCCGGCCCCAATAGCGGGGACCGGGCCATCATCATAACCGTCGCGAGGCTGCTCTTACTTACTGCTGCTTGCGCTTGGTGTACATCTGCGTGTTGAGCAGGGTCGCATACCGCTTGATGACCTTCGGGCGAATCACCTTCATCGAAGCGGTGAGCAGGCCGTTCCCCTGGGTGAATTCCTCGGGCAGGATAATGAACTTGCGTACGGATTCAGCGCGGGAGACGCCTTCGTTGGCCAGATCGACATATTTCTGGACTTCGGCGCGGACCACGGCGTTTCCGGCCGCCTCCTGCATCGACATGTCGGCGTTGAGCCCCTTGGATTTGAGCCAAGGACGCAGGGAATCCTCGTCAAGCGTGATAAGCGCCGAAATGAACGGACGCTTGTCGCCGAGCACCAGGGCCTGCGAAACAAATTCGCACCGCTGGATGGTTTCCTCGATCGGGCCGGGGGAGACGTTCTTGCCACCGGCGGTGATAATCAGATCCTTCTTGCGGCCGATGATGTACAGGAATCCATTATCGTCGAGATGACCCAAATCGCCGGTCGCATACCAACCATCCTGGGTGAAGGACGTTTCCGTCGCTTCCTCGTTCTTGTGATAGGCGTGGAACACCGACGCGCCCTTGACCTGAATCTCATTGTCGTCAGCGAGACGAATTGAGAAGCCTGGGAACGGGATACCAACGGAACCTTCATGGAACGGAACACCCAACGGATTGAATGCGCAGGGGGCGGTGGTTTCGGTCAGACCGTAGCCTTCATACACCGGGATACCAGCGCCGCGGAAGAAGGCGAGCAAATCCGGATCCAGCGGGGCGCCGCCGGTGACAATCCACTTGGCGCGGCCGCCGAGCACCTCTCGCAAGGACTTGTACACCAGCGGGTCGTAGGCAGCACGCTCCACACGCGTGAGCGTCGAAGCCTTGCCTTGATCGCTGATCTCCTTCATGAACTTCTGCGCGGTGACCACCGAAGCGGCGAACATGACACCCTTAGCGCCATGACCAGCCTTCTGCGAAGCGGCGTTGTAAATCTTCTCGAGGACACGCGGCACCACGATCATCACCGACGGACGGGAAACCTGCAAATCGCTGATCATGGTCTTGATGCCTTCGGCGATGTAGATATGCAGCTGGCTCGCCACGCAGATGTAGTTGATTGCACGGGCGAAAGAATGCGCCTGCGGAAGGAACAACAGAATCGTGTTCTTTTCGTCGTGCAACAGGTCAGGCATGTAGTCCGGCAGGTTGAGCGCGGTCGCACAATAATCCTCATGCGTCATCTCCACGCCCTTCGGCGCGGCGGTCGAACCGGACGTATACACGATTGAGCACAGATCGGTTTTCTTCACCGAATCGATGCGGGCGTCAAGCTCCTCATCGCTGACCGCGTCCGCATACGCCTGCAGCTCGTACAGGCCGCCGGTTTCGAAGCAGAAGATCTGCTCGAGCGTGGGGCATTCCTCCATCGCGCCGTCAGCCTTGTCACGCATGTCAGTGGTCTGTACGACCAAGAAGCGTGCATCGGAATTATCCACGATATTGCGGATCTGCTCCGCAGAATCAGTGTCATAGATGGTGGCCAACACGCCGCCGCACGCCATCACCGCCGCGTCGAACACATCCCACTCATAAGAGGTGCGGCACATGAACGCGACGCCGTCGCCCTTCTTCAGCCCATAATGCATGAGGCCCTTGGCCGTCACGCGCACCTCATGAAGGAATTCGTTGGCGGTTTTCGTCGTCCATTCGCCGTTGACCTTGAATGTGTACAGCGGCTTGTCGCCCATGCGCTTGGCGCGGTCGGCATAGATATCGTAGATGCTCCAACCGTCGTCCAGTGGAGGATTGCCGGCGGTGGAGGCTGTCAGACAACCCGTCTTCTGGTCGATGAACGTGGTTGTGGGATACCCCGGCCCCCATTCGGCGCTGTTTGGCAGATTGACCGGCATATCCGCGACTTCGATATCCTGCGGATCGATGTAGTCAGGATCGCCCGGCTGGTCGTCACTGACCGGATGGGTGAAATCCCCGCCAAGGCGCAGCGCCTTACGGGTGACTCTCATCGTTTGGTCCTTGATGGAATTGAGTAGGGACACGTCTCGCTCCTTGGCATTCACTTCAGCTATCAACCTTGTCATGATAGTCGAAAAAATCCCCCCCGTCACCTTACGGTTGCGTAGCTGAAGCGGCCGCAGGGCCGGCAGACGGAAGGACCGGCATCAACACCGGAGAAATAGGGTAGACTGTGCCCGTACCCCACGTACGCAATAGTAATGAAGCTAGAAAGGGCTGCTATGGCTGAACAACCAGAAGCCGGCGTGCAGTTCGGTGTCTTCAACGAGACGACCGAGCATGAACGGCGTGTGGCACTGACGCCTGACACTGTCGCAAGGCTGCGCAAAAAAGGCGTCGGATGTCTGATCGAACAGGGAGCGGGACTTGCCGCGCAATATACGGATGCCGATTACGAACGTGCCGGCGCTCGCGTGTGCGACCGGCAAACGGTGCTTGCCACGTGTGACGCCTTCGGATTCGTATCCCGGCCGGATGCCACGCTGGTTACCGCGATGCGTCCGGGGCAATGGGTTATCGGCATGCTCGGATCCTTCACCGATGACGCGTATATCGCGTCTCTTGCGCAGGCCGGACTGACCGCCGTCGCCATAGAACGCCTGCCCAGGCAGCTGAGCGCGGCGCAATCCATGGACGAGATGACCTCGCAGAATTCCGTCATGGGCTACAAGGCGGCACTCGTCGCAGCAAACGCCTACCAGTCCTTCCTTCCCATGATGACCACCGCAGCGGGCACCATCCGTCCTGCGAAGGTGCTGGTGTTGGGCGCTGGCATCGCCGGGCTCCAAGCAATCGGCACCGCCCGTCGACTCGGCGCGGTCGTCACTGCGTATGATGTCCGTCCGGCGTCCAAAGGCGAAGTCGAGTCCCTGGGCGCAAAATTCCTCGATCTCGGTCTTGATTTCTCAGCCGGCCAAGGGCAGGGCGGCTACGCACGTCAGCTCACCAAGGAGGAGCAGGCGGCGCAGCAGGCTGCGGTTGATGAGAAGGCAGCCCAGTTCGACATCGTGATCACCACCGCGAAAGTTCCCGGCCGCAAGCCGCCGATGCTGCTCACGGCGGCCGGCGTCAAGGCGTTGCATCGCGGAGCGGTTATCGTCGATTGCGCTGCGAGCGACCTTGGCGGCAATGTCGAAGGCTCTGTGGTCGGCACGCAAGTCACCGAAGGCGGTGTCACCATCATCGGAGCACCATATCTGGCATCTGATGTCGCGAACACAGCTTCGAACCTGCTGTCGCGCAATGTGGCTGACGTGCTGTCCCACTTCGTGCGCGACGGGCGTCTGAGAACGGTCGCCGGGGACGAGCTGGACGACGCCCTTGTGGTCGCCGGGCTCGAAGCGTCCGAAACCGAAGAATCAGGAAAGAAAGGGGAGTGACCCATGGATCCGCTTGTTGTATCCATCACGTTGTTCGTCCTGGCGTTGCTCATCGGCGTCGAAGTCATCGGCAAAGTGCCGGCGACGCTGCACACGCCGCTGATGTCAGGCGCGAATTCGATTCATGGCATCGTAATTGTAGGCGTGGTCATCGTCGCTGCGCAGGCGAATTCGCCGCTTGCATACGTGTTCGTGTTCCTCGCCGCGGTACTGGGCACGATGAACGTCGTCGGCGGATATGTGGTCACCGATCGCATGCTCGAGATGTTCAAGAGCTCCAAACCCACGAAATCCGCGGATGATTCCGACGCTGACGAGGAGGCCGGCAAGTGAACGCCATCGATACCGTAGCCTGGTTCGTATATCTGCTCTCGGCCGTGATGTTCGTCATCGGCCTGCACTTCATGAATTCACCGAAAACCGCCCGTCGCGGCAACCAGATCTCCGCCGTCGGCATGGTGATCGCCGTAATCATGGCTTTCGTACACTTGTTCGCCACTGGATACCGTTCTAGTATCGCGATCATCCTGTTGCTGCTGGGTATTGCGATCGGCGCGGTCGCCGGTGTCGTCAGCGCGAAAAAGGTGAAAATGACCGACATGCCGCAGCTGGTGTCGATTTTCAATACCGTCGGTGGCGGAGCAGCCGCACTGGTCGCGCTCAACGACATTCTCACCCCCGCCAAGGTGCCAGGGCTGGTGGTGTTGATCACCGCCGGGCTCGGCGTGGTTATCGGCTCGGTCACCTTCACCGGTTCATTGATCGCGGCAGGCAAGTTGCAAGGCGTGAAGTTCCTGCGCAAGCTGACGTTGCCCGGCAAAGGCTTCCTCAACGTGCTGTTCATCGTGCTGACCATCGCGTCCTTCGTGATGCTATGCGTGCAGCCTGGGCAACGCTTGCTGTGGGCGGTGCTCACCACAGTGTTCGCACTGGTGTACGGTCTGGTCTTCGTCATCCCGATCGGTGGCGCCGACATGCCGGTGGTCATCTCCGTGCTCAACGCGTGCACGGGTACCGCTGTAGCGATGAGTGGCTTGGCCATTGACAACGTCGCGCTCATCGTCGCCGGCGCCCTCGTGGGTGCCGCCGGCGTGACCCTGTCGATTCTCATGGCCCAAGCGATGAACAGGCCGCTGCATAGCGTGCTCGCCGGCGGATTCGGAGGCGCTTCGAACGCATCCGCCAACGACAACGGCCCCGAAGGCACCATGAAAGAGACCACGGCAGACGATGTCGCCGTCCAGCTCGTGTATGCGCAGAAGGTCATCTTCGTCCCCGGCTTCGGCCTCGCCCAGGCGCAGGCCCAACGCGAGCTCGCCGACCTCGGGGAGCTGCTCAAGGAGCATGGCGTGGAAGTGTCCTACGCGATTCACCCGGTCGCCGGCCGTATGCCGGGACATATGAACGTGCTGCTCGCCGAGGCGAACGTCCCGTATGACGAACTGGTGGACCTTGATGACATCAATCCGCAGTTCCCATCCGCCAATGTGGCTCTGGTCGTCGGCGCGAACGACGTGACCAATCCTGCGGCCCGCCGCCCTGGGACACCGGTTTCGGGCATGCCGATCCTCGACGTTGACCAGGCACAGCATGTGGTGGTCATGAAGCGCGGACGAGGACGCGGGTACGCTGGCATAGAGAACGAGCTGTATTTCGAAGACAACACGCAGATGCTGTTCGGCGATGCGAAAGCCGGACTGCAAGCCGTGATCGCGGCCGTCAAGGAGCTGTTGGCCTGATGTGTGTCCGCGCCTTGGAACACTGACAGGGAAAACTCCGGTGGACGGGGTTGCGCGTGTACCGCGACTCGGAAAACGGGCTTGGCTACGCCTGCTCATAGCGGTGTATCCAAGCCCGTTTGCTTTCCGCATCGGACGAGTGTCCAAAATCGCAACCATGATGTGGACATTCTGAATAGTGGTTTCTCGCCGGTTGGTAGCATCTCAATTACAACATCAAGGTTATCGTCCGTTGCGGGAAAGCCCTCCAGTTCTTGGGCTTCCGGGTAGGTTTCATGTCCAGCTCGACAGCGTGACGGCGCACCAGAACACTGCTGGCCAAAAGCCGGTTCGTGTGTGTGATTTGGCGGTGTCGGCAAGTCCGTTCAAACGGCGGGCATGACGCGCCGCCTTTTCTTTTCGTCGCAAAGTTCGACGCCGCAAAGGGTCAGGCTATCCGCAACCCTTCTTCGACGATGGACTGCACCATACGCCAGTAGGTGTCCGGGTCTTTCACCGACGACAACGTGTGTCCGGCGCCCGTTACGCTGAGCGTGAGACAATGCCGCCCGTGATAGGCGCTGACGATCCTGTCCATGAATTCATGCGGCACCAATTGGTCGGCTGTCCCGTGCACGCACAGCATCGGCACGTGGATACGCGACGTTGCACGCACGCAGTCGCCGTCAGTCAGCCCAAATCCCGCATGAATACGGCAGATGACGCTCATGGCGCCAAACATGGGTAGTCCGACAATCCGCGGCAACCTGAGCATCGACTTGGTCACATACCGCATCTCGTCGTTGATGCCTGAGTACCCACTGTCCTCGATCACCGCCTTCACCTGTGCAGGAAGATCAGGCTCGCCCGCGGCGAGCATCACCGCCGCGGCACCCATCGAGTTGCCATGCAGAATGATCTGCGCATCCGGATCGCCTCTGACCACAAGATTGATCCAACGCATCACATCACGCCGGTCAAGATACCCCATGCCGACATATCTTCCTTGGCTGCGCTCATGTGCCCGCAAAGCGGGTAGCAGTACTGTGCATCCCATACGCGCGTACCGCAAGGCGTATCTCGCCATTTCCTGCGGTTCCCCACAAAAACCATGGCAGCATATCGCGTACAGATGCGGCTTCGGATCAAGCCTGTCGGGATCCAACACCCATGCGTGCAGACGCAATCCGTCTTCGCTGTAAGTAGTCAGGGACTGACGGGTCGCCTGGAACCACTGAACCGCGTTACGCTGTTCATCATTGTCCTGCTGCTTGAGCTGCTCGCCAATCTCTTCAATCGCGCGCTTGTTGCTTTTGATGAACAAAGGCGAACGCACATCGCAAGCGGTGCGGAACGCCGCATCGCCAAGCGCGAACATCCCAGCGCCTATGGCCGCCGACGTGGCAGCGGCACCGATGCCGATATGCTTGATTGCTGACCTGTGAGTCTTCTCAGTCGCGGACATGTCCACTCCGTTCCTTGCCGATGTACTGTCTTCTATTCTAATGATGGTGACGGTCTGGAATCGATATATGCGAACCGCGGGTCAATCATCCATGGCGCGTCGCATCGTGGCCGAACACGTCCATACCCATGTGTATATAAGAAGAGTTGCTTTGGCGGACTTGTTCGCCACGCTTTGGCGAGGGAGGCGCACGTCTCCGTTATCGACTCGGCTGATGGCACGGCATCTTTCGGTGTCCGGGAATCGGCGCGTCGGCGCGCCGAAACAACACCGGACTTGGAACAATCCTTGCTCCGGAAGATCACTATGAAGGAGAGCCATATGGCAACCAACACCATCACCCTCGAAGGCGAAGTCCGCGACCAGTTCGGCAAGGGCGTCGCCCGCCGTCTGCGTGTGGCCAACAAGATCCCGGCCACCATCTATGCCGGTGGCAACCAGCCGGTGTTCGTCACCCTCCCGATGAAGGAGACCACCCTGGCGCTGCGTCACACTAACGCGCTGTTCACCATCAACTATGGCGGCGAATCCAAGATCGCAGTCGTCAAGGACGTGCAGCGCAACCCTGTCAAGCGCATCGTCGAGCATGTCGATTTCTACGAGGTCAAGGCCGGCGAGAAGATCGACGTCGAGGTCCCAGTCTTCGTCGAAGGCACCCCGAAGGGCGCTGCCGTCGCATTCGTCGACATCCAGGAGCTCAAGGTTCGCGCCGATGTGTCCAACCTGCCTGAGCGTATCGTCATTGACGTTGACGGCATGACCGACGGCACCAAGGTGTTCGCCAAGGACGTCAAGCTGCCGGAAGGCGCCGAGCTCGACATCGACGATCCGGAAGAGTCCGTGGTCACCGTCGAGGTGCCTGAGGATGCCACCGAGTCCACTGCCGAGACTGCTGACACCACTGCGGCCGCTCCTGCCGCTGACGCCGCAGCCCCTGCTGACGACGCCGCAGCAGACAACAAGTGATTGAACCCGTCGGGGCTTTCGGTTCATATGCCAGGCCCGCGACGGTACCGTCCAAGGACCCCGCCTTCATGGCGGGGTTCCGCATTTTCCGGCTCTTTCATAATGTGAACCTCTTCACACATTCGTCCCAGACCTGTGCGAGAGTAATCTCAGAGCCGGTGCCACAAGTACCAGCGCAACATACGCAATACCGTGATAACGGTTGATTCAAGAAGAAGTTATTATGACTGAACAATCACATCATGATCCCGCGCAACTCAACAAGCTCGCCGACGAATTCACCGTCCTGCCGAACGATCACCCGGCTTCGGACGCCAAGCGTCAGGAGCTGATCGACAAGCCGGCTTTCGGTCAGATTTTCTCTGACAACATGGCTCATATGACGTGGACCGACGGCGAAGGCTGGTCCGATCGCCGTATCGAACCGTACGGCCCGCTCAAGATGGATCCGGGCGCTTCCGTGCTGCACTATGCCCAGGAATGCTTCGAAGGCCTCAAGGCGTATCATCACGCCGACGGCTCGATCTGGCTGTTCCGCCCGGATGCGAACGCCGAGCGTTTCCAGAACTCCGCCAAGCGTCTGTATCTGCCTGAGCTGCCGATTGACGATTTCCTCGGCTCCGTAGCCGCGCTGGTCCGTCGTGATGCCAAATGGGTGCCTACCCGCCGTGAGTACACTCTGTACATGCGTCCGTTCATGTTCGCCTCCGAGCCGTTCCTTGGCGTGCGTGCTCCGAAGGAAGTCGATTATTGCGTGATTGCCTCCCCGTCCGGCCCGTACTTCCCGGGCGGCGTGAAGCCGGTCAGCATCTGGATCGAAGACAAGTGGTTCCGCGTCGGCCCCGGCGGCACCGGTTTCGCCAAGTGCGGCGGCAACTATGCCGCCTCGTTGCTCGGCGAATATACGGGTATTAAGAACGGTTGCGAGCAGGTGTGCTTCGTGGATGCCGCGACCAAGACCTACCTTGAGGAGCTCGGTGGCATGAACATGTTCATCGTGCACAAGGACGGCCATCTCGAGACCCCGTCGCTCACCGGCAACATTCTGCCGGGTGTGACCCGTCGTTCGATCATCCAGCTCGCGCAAGATGACGGCCACGATGTGGTTGAGGGCATGATCAAGTTCGATCAGCTGGTCGAGGACATCAAGTCCGGCGAAGTCACCGAGGTGTTCGCATGCGGTACCGCGGCGATCATCACGCCGATCGGGCGCTTCAAGTCCAACGACATCGACGTGACCGTCGCCGACGGCGGTTCCGGCGAACTGACCATGAAGCTGCGCAACCAGCTGCTGGGCATTCAGCTTGGCGAGATTGAAGATCCGCACAACTGGATGTGGAAGGTCTGCTGAGACCAAACACATTGGCCGAAACCCATACCGCTTCGGCAGTCTAGCAACAGGGCGATTCCCCTCGGGGGAGTCGCCCTGTTGCGGTATATAGAAAGAAACCCGTGCTTGTTAGCACCCGCGAATCACCCAGTGTCCCACCGCTGCGACAACACCGTGCAACCAGGAGGCATGACCATGACCGTCACCGTCACGCTTGAAAGCAACGGCTTCTTCCTCGGTATCGAATATGTCGCCGTGTTCTGTTGCGGGCTGCTGGGCGGGCTGGCCGCAGTTCGCAAACATTACGACCTATTCGCCATCGTGCTGACGACATGGTTGACAGCGTTGGGCGGGGGATTGGTACGCGATGTGGTGCTGGGAGCGCTTCCCCCGGTCGGCATCTCGGATAAGGGCATGGTACTCACCACGCTTGCCGCAGGGCTGATTGTCGCCGTCATCCACCCAGAGGTGGACCGGCTCAAATGGCTGATGCTGGTCCTTGACGCGTTGGCTTTGGGGCTCTTCGCCGTCAATGGTACGCAAAAGGCGCTGATGTACGGTACAAGCGGGATGGCAGCGGTATTCCTTGGCATGTTCACTGCTTTGGCCGGCGGACTGATTCGTGACACGCTGCTCAATGAAGTGCCGATGGTCGTCCGCGACCGCCACTGGTATGCCTTCCCCTCGTTGGTGGGATGCCTGTTGACGGTGTTGTCATATCGTCTAGAAATGCATGCGATTATCACCTACGGCGGTGAGATTGCGTTCGATGTGGCCATTGTCGTGTTGGTCGTGCTCATGCGTGTCTTGTCCGTGAAGTTCGATATCAAGCTTCCAGGTGCCGTACCCAGGGAACACCCGGTCTCCATACCCGAAGCGATGCGTCACCCGTATCACCATCATGGCGATGACGCGCAGCAGCAATAACAGACTCAACACAGCGAATATCAGCCGCGCAACAAAAAAGTAGTTTCTATGCGGAGACATCGCCGTTGCATAGTTCCAGTCGCATGATGATACCCTGATGGCTGCTGATGAGAAAGAAAACATGAGGGGTGCCCCGCGATCGATGCGGGACACCCCTCAGTTCGGAATCCGTGTTTCGGAAACCTCATCAGCGCTCACAAGATGCAAGCGCTTAAAGGTCACAGTGCGTTGATAGCGCGAGCGAGACCGGACTTGCGGTTCGCGGCCTGGTTCTTGTGAATCACGCCTGCGCCGGCAGCCTTGTCGAGCTTCTGAGCTGCGAGCTTGTACGCTTCTTCAGCCTGAGCCTTGTCGCCAGCGGCGATGGCTTCACGGGTGCGACGAACGACGGTCTTCAGGCCGGACTTCACCGACACGTTGCGCTTGTGCGCCTTCTCATTAGTCAGGACGCGCTTCTTCTGCGACTTGATGTTTGCCAATGTAACTCCAAACGACGGTTGCTATAAGGACATACAGGCGTTTATGATACCACGGGACCGGGATAACGCGCCGACAATGACGCGCGATAGCGCAACGCGGCGGAATCTTTTGCCGTGTGGAGCCGGTAGACTAGAACAATTGGAATGTCCCCGACATGCGGAGACGGGCGGCAACCGCCCACGACCGACAACCAACCGGCGCACAACGTACGGGAAAAGGAGAACGCTCAGTGATTGAACCGAAGAACAAACCCGGCTATACCGATCAGTCGCTGATCCGCAACTTCTGCATCATCGCGCATATCGACCACGGCAAATCCACCGTTGCCGACCGAATCCTCCAACTGTCCGGCATCGTCCCGCAACGTGAAATGCACGACCGTTTCCTCGACCGCATGGATATCGAGCAGGAACGCGGCATCACCATCAAGTCACAGGCCGTCCGCGTGCCGTGGACCGTCGACGGCACGGAATACACCCTCGGCATGATCGACACGCCCGGCCATGTGGATTTCACCTATGAGGTTTCGCGCGCTCTGGCGGCTTGTGAGGGCGCGGTACTGCTGGTGGATGCCACGCAGGGCATCGAAGCGCAGACCTTGTCCAACCTTTATATGGCGATTGACCATGACTTGACCATCATCCCCGTGCTCAACAAGATTGACTTGCCCAGCGCGGAACCCGATAAACACGCCGAGGAAATCGCCGGCCTCATCGGGTGCAAGCCCCAGGATGTGCTCAGGGTGTCCGGCAAGACCGGCGAGGGCGTCGCCGATCTGCTCGACACCATCGTCATGGATGTGCCCGCACCACATGGCGACCCCAAGGCGCCAGCCCGAGCACTCATCTTCGATTCCGTCTACGACTCCTACCGCGGCATCGTCACGTACATCCGTATGGTGGACGGCGAGCTGAAATCACGCGAGAAGCTTCACATGATGGGCATCGGCATGACCCACGATCCCATCGAGATCGGCGTGATCAGCCCCGATATGACTCCCACGAAAGCGCTGGGCGCCGGGGAAGTCGGCTATGTGATCACCGGAGCGAAGGATGTCAGCCAGTCGAAAGTCGGCGACACCATCACATCCGCTATCAAACCGGCGAGCGAGCCGTTGCCCGGATACCGCGACCCCAAACCCATGGTGTATGCCGGTCTGTTCCCGATCGACAACGCGCAATTCCCGGAGTTGAGAGACGCGCTCGACAAACTCAAGCTCAACGACGCTGCGCTGATTTACGAACCCGAGACCTCGGTCGCCTTGGGATTCGGCTTCCGTTGCGGTTTCCTCGGCCTGCTGCATATGGAAATCGTCTGCGAGCGCCTCGAACGTGAATTCGGGCTTGATCTCATCTCAACCGCCCCGAGCGTGCCGTATGAGGTCACCGCTGAAGACGGCACCGTGCATCACGTCACGAATCCGAGCGAATTCCCCGAAGGCAAAATCAAGAAAATCGTCGAGCCCATGGTCGCCGCGGATATCATCACGCCGAAGGAATTCATCGGTTCGGTGATGGATTTGTGCCAGGAGCATCGCGGGGAGATGGGCGATATGGAATATCTGAGCCCTGAGCGTGTTGAGATGCATTACCGTATTCCACTGGCCGAAATCGTGTTCGATTTCTTCGACCAGCTCAAGAGCCGCACCAAGGGCTATGCTTCGCTCGATTACCATGAGGACGGCGAACAGGCGGCTGATTTGGTCAAGGTCGATATCCTGATTCAGGGCGAGAAGGTCGATGCGTTCAGCGCCATCGTGCACCGGGACAAGGCGTATTCCTACGGCGTCATGATGACCAAGAAACTGCGCGAGCTTATTCCCCGCCAGCAGTTCGAAATCCCGATTCAGGCGGCAATCGGTTCGAGGATCATCGCGCGCGAGAATATCAGGGCTTTGCGCAAGGACGTGCTGGCAAAGTGCTATGGCGGCGACATCACGCGTAAGCGTAAGCTGCTGGAGAAGCAGAAAGCCGGCAAGAAGCGCATGAAGATGCTCGGCCACGTGGAAGTGCCGCAAGAGGCGTTCATCGCGGCGCTTTCCACCGGTGAGGCTGGCAATGACCGCGATACGAAAGACAAGATCCGCGCTGCGCAGAAGGCGGATAACTGAGTAGACGGCAGGCCCGCAGACACGGCGGGCCTGGGGGAGCGCCGTCTGATTCGCCTATGAGACGAATCGATCGACGGCATGATGTGGATTGTGGTATGGTATGACGTTCGAGGTGTACATCCACGTGCCTTTTTGTATGAGGCGCTGCGGGTACTGCGATTTCAACACCTATACAGCTCGTGATTTGGGCGAGGGGGCGTCTCGCGGCAATTACGCGCGGATGGCGGTTCGCGAGATGGAGCTGGTGCGTGCGCGGCAGGCAGCGCATGACATCCGTGAGCAGAAGGCGGCTACGGTGTTTTTCGGCGGCGGCACGCCCACGATTCTTCCCGCCGCTGACTTGGTCGCCATGCTCGACGCGGTACGTCGCATCTGGGGGATTGAGCCTGACGCGGAAATCACGACCGAGGCGAATCCGGACACTGTCGACGCCGACTATATCAAACGGCTTGCCGACGGCGGGTTCACGAGGATTTCGTTCGGCATGCAGTCCGCCGTGCCCCATGTGCTCGCCACCCTTGACCGACGGCATACCCCAGCGAATGTGGAGGCGGGCTTGCGGGCGGCCGATGCGTGCGGGCTGCGTTCCAGTGTGGATCTGATTTATGGGGCTCCGGGGGAGAGCTTGGAGGATTGGCGCACATCCGTGCGCACGGCGATAGATTTTGGCGTGAATCATGTTTCCGCATATGCGCTGACCATCGCCCCACACACCAAGATGGGCAGGATGATCGCCGCCGGCGCTCTTCCCCAACCCAGTGATGATGATGAGGCGGCGAAATACGAAATCGCCGATGAGGCTTTCGCCGACGCCGGGTTGCACTGGTATGAGATCAGCAATTGGGCGCGGCCTGGCTACGAGTCGCGCCACAACTTGGGGTATTGGCGTAACGTCGATTGGGCTGGTATAGGGCCCGGCGCACATTCGCATTACCGGTTGGGCGGGGAAGCTGCCGGGGTGGCGAGCAGCAGCCTGGAAAGCGGGGTTGGCGACAATCCCAAGCCAAAGGATCTTGGTGCAGATGATGCGGTTGCGCGTCATGATGATGCCGGGTTCCGCAAGACCGCGGCGGCCGCCCCCGGCACCTCAAGCATATCGGTGGCAGCCGGTGCCGTCGGCTTGCGCGCTTGGGACATTGCCCATCCACGCGCTTGGGCGCATGCGATCAACGCCGGCACCGTGCCATGGGGTGGCTGCGAAGGCATCACGGCCCAGGAAGACCGCGAGGAGACGCTCATGCTGGGGTTGCGCTTGCGAGAAGGCTTCGACACGTCGCGTTTCGCGGGCATCATTCCCGATGAAGCGTGGGTCTCTTTGCAATCCGAAGGGCTGATCACATTGGCGCCCGGTCCGCGTGCCGGTCAAGGGTGCATCGCCGTGCCCACGCTACGCGGCCGGTTGTTGAACGACCTCATCATCGAACATCTGTTCGATTACCTGTGACGCGCCGATAGAAGGCGCAACTGCCGTATACCGCCCGGTGACACGGAAATCGAGACGCCATTCAGGCTTCGCCGATGGCATGCTCAGAGAGCCCGTCCAGGGCATACCTCGCTGAACACGCAGCCTTCGCACACCGGCTGCTTGCGGCAATGGTTCTTGCCATGTTCGAGCAGCAGCCAGTGGTACCACCCGTAGACCCGGTAATCGGCGGGCAGGCCGGATTCGAAGAAGCGGCGGATTTGCCGGTCATCGCTGAACCTGTACCCCATGCGGTCAAGGAAGCGGCGCGTGTAGGCGTCGATGACGAACGACGGCTTGTGCAGCGCGAACACGAGCATCGCGTCCGCGGTTTCCGCACCGATACCCTTCAAACCCAGCAGTTCGCGCCGTAGCCGATGCTGGTCTGCTGTTCGCGCCTGTTCGATGTCGAAGCCATACCCGCGATACCATTCGGTGACGCCACGGATCGTCGCCGCCTTCGCCTTCATGAAACCGCACGGGCGAATCGTCTCCTGCAGCTGCTCGACAGGCATCGTCAGCACGGTGGAGGGCTCCGGTTTATCCCATGCGGTAAGCGCCTTCTCCACCTGCGTCCACGCCGTGTTCTGCACGAGGACGGCGCTGACCATGATTTCGTATGGCGTGCCCGGCCACCATCGCGGCTTGCCGTAGCCTTCGACCAGTCTGTCGTAGACCTGCTGCGCTGTCAACCGTTCCATGATCAATCCCGTCTCATCGCGTTATCACGAGCGCCGCCCGCAGTGATGCATTCGGCTCGCGCTGTGTTCACGGTGTTCAGCATATCGCTGAGCGTATCACTGAATCATTCCGGACGGTCACGGTGCCATGCAAGGATGGAACCGGCAATCATGGAGGTAACTGTGAACAAACACCGGATGCCGTCATCGTCGGATAACCACAAGTCGTTCCCCGCACATCCCACGAGCGCCCAAACGTGGGCCCACACCCCATCCCGAAAGCCCGCCGTCATCGAAGTGCGCGGGGCGCGCGTCCACAACCTGCGCAACATCAACGTGGACGTGCCGCTCGGCACAATCGTGGGCATCGCCGGCGTCTCCGGATCAGGCAAATCATCGCTCGCGCTCGGCGTGCTGTACGCGGAAGGTTCACGCCGCTACCTCGAATCCCTTTCCACCTACACGCGCCGGCGCATGACGCAGGCCGAACGGGCGGACGTGGACGACGTGCGCTACGTGCCCGCCGCGCTCGCATTGCACCAGCGCCCCGGCGTGCCCGGCATCCGCAGCACCTTCGGCACGATGAGCGAACTGCTCAACAGCCTGCGCCTCATGTTTTCGCGCCTGGCAAGCCACCGGTGCCCCAACGGGCATTACGTCGAGCCCACCCTCGCCGTCGCCGCCATGCAGCCGATTGTCTGCCCCGAATGCGGGGCACAGGTCGAGGCGCCCGGGGCCGAGGACCTCGCCTTCAACAGTCGCGGCGCCTGCCCGACCTGCCAAGGCACCGGCATCGCGCACATCGTCGATGAATCCACCCTCGTGCCCGACCAGTCGAAGACCATCGACGAAGGCGCCGTCGTCGTATGGGGCAGCCTCATCTGGTCGCTCATGACGGACGTGTGCCGCGAGATGGGCGTGCGCACCGACGTGCCGTTCCGCGACCTGACCGACCGCGAGAAAGAGATCGTCTACCACGGGCCGATGGTCAAGAAGCACATCCATTACGTCAGCAAAAACGCGCAGCAGGACGGGGAGCTCGACTTCACCTACTACAGCGCCGTCAACACCGTCAAGAACGCGCTGTCCAAAGTCAAGGACGAGCGTGGCATGAAACGCGTCGCCAAGTATTTAAAGGACGGCACGTGCCCCGATTGCAAGGGCACGCGTCTGAGCGAGGCGGCCCGGGCGCCGAGGTTGCGGGGCATCGGGTTGGCGGACGCCACGGCGATGACGCTGAGCGATGCCATCGAGTGGGTCAAGGGCGTGCCGGATTCGCTGCCCGCCAAGATGCGCCCGATGGCAAAGAACATCGACGATTCGTTCCTCGACACGGCACGCCGCTTGATGGACCTGGGTCTGGGCTACCTGTCGCTCGACCGCGCAGGCTCCACATTGTCGACCGGCGAACGCCAGCGCGTGCAACTCGCCCGTGCTGTGCGCAACCGCACGACCGGGGTGCTGTACGTGCTGGACGAGCCGTCCATCGGCTTGCATCCCTACAATCTGCAGGGATTGGTGGGTGTGATGGACGATCTGGTTGCCGACGGCAATTCCGTAGTGCTGGTGGACCATGACACGCAGGTGCTGGGGCATGCCGATTGGATCGTCGAGATGGGGCCGGGCGCCGGTGCGGACGGCGGCAGGGTGATCGCGCAGGGCACGGTGCAAGACTTGGCGGGAGATGCCCGGTCGGTGATTGGCCCGTTCCTCGCGCGGCAAGTCGGATTCAGAGACGGGGAGCGTGCAGCGGCTGGCGGTGCAGACGTGGCGGCGGAACGCGTGCGCCCAGTGGTGCCCGAGGACATGGTGTTCGATCTGGGCACGATAGCCATGCATACCCGCGCCATTCACACCGTGCATCCGTTGGACGTGCGCATACCCAAGGGCAGGCTCACCGTCGTGACCGGCGTGTCCGGGTCCGGCAAGACGACGATGGTGCTCGAAAGTCTGGTACCGGCACTCCAAGCGATCGCGGATGCAGCGGATCCGGCCGATGTGATGTTGCCTGCGCATGTGCAGAGCATCTCGGCGCCGGGAATCCGGCATGCCAAGCTCATCGACGCCACGCCGATCGGCATCAACGTGCGTTCCACCGTCGCCACCTACGCGGGCATCCACGACGAGCTGCGCAAGGCGTTCGCACGCACAGATGATGCGAAACGGCTGGGATTCAAGGCAGGGGACTTCTCATACAACACCGGGAAGCTGCGGTGCCCCACATGTGACGGCACTGGCCAGATTTCGCTCGATGTGCAGTTCCTGCCCGATGTGCAGGTGGATTGCCCCGATTGCCATGGGTCGCGCTACGGCAAGCAGGCCGATGCGATACGACGCCCGTTCGGCGGCGCAGCCAAGGACGGCGCGGTTGAATACAGCCTGCCGCAACTCATGCGCATGAGCGTGGATGAAGCACTCGAAGCGTTCGATTCCGGCCGGGGGCTCAAGCTGTTGCGCCAGCGCCTGCAGACGCTGCATGACCTGGGGTTGGGCTATCTCACGATCGGCGAGCAGACGCCCGGACTCTCCGGCGGCGAGGCGCAGCGTCTCAAGCTCGCCAGCGAGATGGGGCGCGCCCAGGACGATTCGCTGTTCGTGTTCGACGAGCCGACGATCGGTCTGCATCCCAAGGATGTGCTCACGCTGCTGGACGTGTTTCAGACGCTCATTGACCACGGTGCCACCGTCATCGTCATCGAACACGACCTCGATGTGATGCGCAACGCCGACTGGATCATCGACATGGGTCCGCTCGGAGGTGTGCAAGGCGGGCGTATCGTCGCCCAAGGCACACCGGACGATATCCGCCGCAATCCCGACAGCCTCACCGGCAGGTTCCTCTGAGGCGGGGCACGGCTGGCAAGGCAAAACTGGCGGCTGGTGGCGGGTGATGCCGGCGAGGCGGGTGAAGACGGCGGGCCGGCCGGTCAGCGCTTGATCAGATATTTGGCTTCCGCGAAGGACTCGCGCACCATGTTGTTCAGAAGCATGTCGCGCGGGGAGCCCGCCGCGATGCCGTGCACATCCGTGTACCCCTGGTCATGGGCGATGTGCAGGGAGCGGAATACGTGGAAATCGTTGGTGACGATGCCGATGGATGGTTCGGACGCGGCGCTTCCGGCGCTGCCTGTGTTGCTGGCGCGGTCGATGATCATGCGGCTGTTGCGCAGGTTCTCCACAGTCGTGGTGGAATCGGGCTCCTCGATGATGCGCGACGCATCGATGCCGGCGTCATGCTCAAGATAATCCGCCATTCCCCGCGCCTCCGTATACGGTTCATTGGGACCCTGCCCGCCCGAGACGATGCACGTCGTGTCAGGGTTTGCACGCAAGTATTCGGCGGCCCTGTCAAGGCGATAGCGTAGCACGAGGCTGGGGGAGCCTTGGTGGACCTGAGCGCCCAGCACAATGATGTAATCAAGGTTCCGGTCGCCTTCGTCGCGCATATGAGAAGCAATGGCGGCTTGCGACACGCCAAAACCGCACAGTGCGACGCATAGCACGATGCCGATGGGAATGCGCACCGCATTGGGCAGCGCTCGCCACCAATGGAACCAGATCGCCGCAGCCCACACGCCGAGGGCGAGCGCAAAAGCCACCCAGAACAGCCAGAATGACGTGCCTGTGTGCGTGTTGTAGACCGCACGGGCGTACCACAGGCTGGCGAGCGCGCCGATGCTCACAATCGCCGTCGCCACCTGACGCAGAGGGAAGTGAATGTGCGAAGCGGCTGGGTTGGTGGCGGTCGCGGCGGTGTCATTGGCGGATTCGGTGGTTGTGGTTTTGGCATCGGTTGAAGCGCCGGTTGCGGTGGCGGTGCTGGTGGTGTCGGTGTCAGCTTCGGTAGCGCCACCTGTTGAATGAGGATCGTGTCGGTTGTCTTGCGGGTCCCCGGACTGGAGTTCATTCATCATGGATCGTCCTTCAGCGGTTGTCTGTGGCGGATTGCCCTTGGGCAGTCTTGCGTGCCGCGGGTCGCGTTCTATGCGTAGCGTCAGCGGTGATGCAGCTCATGCCACCATGTGTATCGATTGTTGGCGAGCTTTCCCTTTTTCTTCGCTTTCCATTGTATTTCATTCCTTTTCGCTATCTCTTGTCATCTCCTTTCCCGTATCTCCTCTCTTTCTCCCCGCTTTCCCTTTTCCGCCTACTTCTCTCATCCTCGGCGTGTCGCGCTTTGACTTCAAGTGCACTTGAAGTCCTACGGTGAAGTTATCGAAAGCAAACACGGCTGGATGCCAACCGAGAGGAGATGCGCCGCATGGAACGCTGCGCTGCGGACTGCATGACGATATAGAAGGAGACCACATCATGACGGATTCGGCATTGATCCAGAGGCCAATCTCAACAACGGGGTGACGACCAAACTCGCCGCGGAATACCTCGCACGCGGTGTCCAAACAAACCCACAGGCGCATTTGTAACAACCCGATGCAAACACAACTCAATCCACACAGGCCGAAGGGTAAGCATTCGGCCCTACTACCAAGGGGATGACAATGATCAAGCAAACAGCAGGACACGATCAGTTGGGCGATTTCTCGCCGAAGTTCGCCCATTACAACGACGATGTGCTCTTCGGCGAAGTGTGGAACGACCCCACGCTCTCGCCTAAGACGCGCAGCATCATCACGATCAGCACTCTCATCGGCAAAGGCATCACTGATTCCTCGCTGACATACCATCTTCAGACCGCCCGCACCAACGGCGTGACCCGCGACGAAATGGCATCGATTCTTACGCATATCGCTTTCTACGCAGGCTGGCCGAACGCATGGGCGGCATTCTCGATGGCAAAGGAAGTGTATGCCTCCGATGCCGCGCGCGACACGGCAAAGCAGGAGGAACACGGCGGATTCTTCGGCATGGGCGAACCGAACGACGGCTACGCGCAATACTTCACCGGACGTTCCTACCTCAAGCAGGTGAGCATGCCTGGCGATCCGCTGACCATCCACAATGTGACATTCGAACCAGGCTGCCGCAACAACTGGCACATTCACCATGCCACGCGTGGCGGCGGGCAGATCCTCATCTGCGTCGATGGTGAAGGGTGGTGCCAGTTCGAAGGCCAACCTGCGAAGCGCATGCTTCCAGGCGACGTTGTGGAGGTGCCGGCCGGAGTGAAGCATTGGCATGGTGCAGCGAAGAACAGCTGGTTCTCCCATCTGGCGTTCATGCTGCCCGGCGAAGGCATGAGCAACGAATGGCTTGAGCCCGTCACCGACGCCGAATACGACGCACTCGTGGCATGACGGGCGGTTCTATCGACAGTCTGCGACCGGGATTGAACGGTTCAGGCAAACAATACAAGCGAGTCAAATGACTCAAGCGATTCAAGCATCGAGGAACAAATGAAGACATTGGTGGCGTATTTCACTGAAAGCGGTTGCACACGCCGTGTGGCACAGACCATCGCAGAGGCGACTGGAGCCACGCTGCATGAACTCAAGGCGGCGCGACCATACACGTCGGCGGACCTTGATTGGCGCAATCCGGAAAGCCGCGTCAACCGTGAGGCGAACGATCCCGCTGCACGCCAGTCGGTGAAGCTTGCGGACACGTCCGTGCCGGACTGGGATTCTTACGATGTGGTGTTCATAGGCGCCCCGGTGTGGTGGGGCGCCGCCGCATGGCCGATCGACGATTTTCTCACCTCCAACGATTTCACCGGCAAGAAGCTGGCGGCGTTCGTCACCTCGGCAAGCTCCTCGTTCGGCAACGAATCCGAGGTCAAAGGCATGGCGAAGCACGCCCAGTGGCTGGTCGGCAAACGCTTCCCGTCCTCCGTGTCAGCTTCCACAGTCAAATCCTGGGTCGATTCCTTGGCGTTGTAGCCAGACAATCAGCCGCCCATAATATGGACGCATGGCAGCCATATGCCATAGGTGTATCGTGGCGGCATATCGCACAGTTGGCTCAAGTGCGTTTGATACCAACCCGCGGCACTCCATGATGTCCGCGCACGTGTCCGATGACCCATCGCCTTGGGTAGTATGGCATCACTGGAATACACAGACCCGCCTTATCAGGCGGCGGAAGCGGAGCGAACCATGGTCGAGAATACGATGAATCAACACGAACGGATGCTGGCGGGACTGCCATACAAGGCATGGTTGGACGGACTGCCTGAAGCCCGTCTCGAATGCCGGCGCAAATTGTATGTGCTGAACACCATGGCACCGGATCTTCGTGAAGACGGCGTGCCTCGGGTAATCAAAGACCTCTTCGGCGGCACAGGGGAGCGGGTCTGGGTTGAACCGCCATTCCATTGCGATTATGGGTCAAATATCACCGTTGGAGAGGATTTCTACGCCAACTTCAATCTCACGATCCTCGATGTCGGGAACGTGACGATCGGCTCGAACGTCATGTGCGCGCCGAATGTGTCCATCTACACCGCCGGGCACCCAGTCCACCCGGACAGCCGCAACTCCGGCTATGAGTACGGGATCCCGATCACCATCGGCGATAACGTATGGCTTGGAGGCAATACGATCGTCCTGCCCGGCGTGACGATCGGCGACAACGTTGTCATCGGCGCGGGCAGCGTCGTGACCAAGGACATCCCTTCAAACGTGATCGCCGTAGGCAGCCCGTGCCGTGTCATTCGCGAGATCACCGACGCCGACCGCGATTACTACTTCAAGGATCGCCGGTTCGACGTCACCGATTACTAATACTGACTGATCTGGCGCATCGGCGATTCACGCCTCGGATATGTGGCTGCATCACAAGGATTCCGTGCCGATCTGAATGTGGGGCTTGACTTTTTGAGGTCGCCGGTATATGGACAAACAACGATATTTGACCTGTCTGCGCTGTAACCTGTGAGGGCAGTGTATTGGGTCGCAGGCATTGTCCTGCCTAAAGAGAGGTGGTTTCGGTGACGTTCAAAGCTCCGCTAGATTTGACGGTTCATCGCCCGGAAGGCATGTATGACCCTTCCCAAGAACATGATGCCTGCGGTGTCGGCATGGTCACCACGTTGAACAAGCGTCCCGAACGCAAGATCGTCGATGACGCCATCGAAGTGTTGGTGAACCTCAATCATCGCGGTGCGGTCGGTGCCGAGGAGAACACCGGTGACGGTGCCGGCATCCTCATGGCCATGCCTGACGAGTTCATGCGCGGGACCACCGGCGTGGAGCTGCCCGAAGCCGGGCATTATGCCGCGGGTATCGCGTTCCTGGATCGTGATATCGCGACATCCGGCCAGCAGGAGCAAGCCATCGCCAAGATCGTCAACGAGGAAGGCCTCGAAGTACTTACGTGGCGCGTCGTCCCGACGAACCCGGACGGTCTGGGATTGCAGGCTTTGGCATCGATGCCTTCGTTCAAGACGCTGGTGATAGCCGACCCGGAGAACAAGCTTTCAGGAATCGACCTCGACCGCAAGACCTTCCGCATCCGCAAGCGCGTCGAGCATGAGGTCGGCATCTATTTCGCATCCCTGTCCGCCCGCACCATCACCTACAAGGGCATGCTCACCACCATGCAGCTGACCGGGTTCTTCCCGGATTTGCTTGACGAGCGCATGAAGACGACTATCGCGATTGTGCATTCACGTTTCTCGACGAACACCTTCCCGAGCTGGCCGTTGGCCCAGCCGTTCCGCCTGATTGCACACAACGGAGAAATCAACACCATCCAGGGCAACCGTAACTGGCTGTCCGCCCGCGAAGGCAGGCTGAGCTCCGAGCTGCTCGGCGAATTCAAGCCGTTGCTTCCGATCGCGACCCCCGGATATTCGGATTCGGGCACCTTCGACGAGTGCTTGGAACTGCTGCATCTCGCCGGACGCAGCCTCCCGCACGCTCTGCTCATGATGCTCCCGCCGGCTTGGGAGAACGACGACACGCTCGACCCTGACGTCAAGGCGTTCTACGAATACAACAACACACTGATTGAGCCTTGGGATGGCCCGGCGGATATCGTCTTCACGGACGGCACACTGGTCGGAGCCCAGCTCGATCGCAACGGATTCCGCCCCGGCCGCTGGCAGGTCACAGACGACGGCTACCTGGTTCTTGCATCCGAGGCTGGTGTGCTCCCGGAAATCAGCCAGGACCATATCGTCGCCAAGGGCCGTCTCGAGCCTGGAAAGATGTTCCTTGTCGACACCAAGGCTGGCCGCATTATCCCTGATGACGAAATCAAACATGAGCTTGCCTCGCAGCATCCGTACCGTAAATGGATCGAAGGCAATTCCGTCGAGATGAGTCAGCTGCCGGTGCGCGAGCACGTCAGCCACTTCGGCCAGTCCGTCCAGCGTCGTCAACGCGCCTTCGGCTACACCGAAGAGGATTTGAAGCTGCTGCTCGCCCCTATGGCGAACACCGGCAAGGAACCACTCGGATCCATGGGCTCAGACACGCCGCCGGCTGTCCTGTCCAAGCGCAGCCGCATGCTGTTCGACTACTTCACCCAGAAATTCGCCCAGGTTACCAATCCTCCGCTGGATTGGGAGCGCGAGCGTATCGTCACCAGCCTCGAATCGGCGATTGGCCCTGAAGCGAATCTTCTGCAGGACACCGAACTGCATGCCAAGAAGATCCTCATCCCGCTGCCGGTCATCGATTCGGACCAGATGGCGCAGCTCAAGCGCCTTGACAAAGCCAAGATCCTCGGCGGGTTCTACAAGCCCTTCGTCGTCCGTGGCCTGTATCAGGTCGCAGGTGGCGGCAAGGCACTGAAGGAGCGCCTCGACGAAATCTTCCAGGAAGTCGATGACGCCATCGGACAGGGCAAGAACTTCATTGTGTTGTCCGACCGCGAATCCGACCATACCTGGGGTCCGATCCCGTCTCTGCTGCTGACGAGCGCCGTGCAACACCACTTGCTGCGCAAGCACACGCGCACCCAGGTCTCGCTTGCCGTGGAAGCCGGCGATGTTCGTGAAATCCACCATGTCGCGCTGCTTATCGCATACGGCGCCGCATGCGTGAATCCATACCTCGCCTTCGAATCGGTCGAGGAGCTGGCACGCAACGGCTATCTCAAGGTCGATGCCCAGACGGCCGTCAAGAACCTCATGCATGCGCTGTCCACCGGCGTGCTCAAGATCATGAGCAAGATGGGTGTCTCCACGATTATGAGCTACCGAGGCGCGCAGCTGTTCGAAGCCGTCGGCCTGAACAAGGAAGTCATCGACGAATACTTCACCGGCACCACTTCGCGTGTCGGGGGAGCGGGACTTGACGAAATCGCCGAAGAAGTGGCGATCAGGCACCGTGTGGCGTACCCGAACCAGTGGACGAGCCGTCCCCACCGCAATCTGCGCACCGGCGGCGATTACAAGTGGCGTCGCACCGGTGAGGACCACCTCAACGACCCCGAAGCGATCTTCCTGCTTCAGCAGTCCACCCAGCGCGGTGATTACAACCTGTTCAAGAAGTACTCGGCGCATATCAACGACACTTCGAACCGTCTCATGACACTGCGCGGGCTCATGAAGTTCAAGCAGACCCGCAAACCGATTGATATCTCCGAGGTCGAACCCGCAAGCGAAATTGTCAAACGCTTCTCCACTGGCGCGATGAGCTACGGCTCCATCTCGCAGGAGGCGCATGAGACGCTTGCCATCGCGATGAACACCATCGGGGCGAGGTCGAACTCCGGTGAGGGTGGCGAATCCGACGACCGTATCAACGATCCGCTGCGGTACAGCCGCATCAAGCAGATCGCTTCCGCGCGCTTCGGCGTGACCAGCGATTATCTGGTGCACGCCACCGATCTGCAGATCAAGCTCGCGCAAGGTGCCAAGCCGGGCGAGGGCGGCCATCTGCCGGGTGCCAAGGTGCCGCCGTGGATTGCGAAGGTCCGTCATGCCACACCTGGTGTCGAGCTGATCTCCCCGCCGCCGCACCACGACATCTATTCCATCGAGGATCTCAAGCAGCTGATCAACGATGCGAAGATGGCGAATCCGAAGGCGCGTATCCATGTCAAGCTCGTCTCCGAATTCGGTGTCGGCACCATCGCCGCTGGTGTGGCCAAGTGCCATGCAGATGTGGTGCTCATCTCCGGCAGCGACGGCGGCACGGGCGCGGCTCCGCTCAACGCCATCAAGCACGCTGGTACGCCGTGGGAGATCGGTCTGGCCGAAACCCAGCAAACGCTGGTACTCAACGGTTTGCGCTCCCGCATCGTCGTCCAGTGCGACGGTGAGCTCAAGACCGGCCGTGATGTGGTGATCGCAGCGCTGCTTGGAGCCGAGGAATTCGGCTTCGCGACAGCCGCCCTCATCACCGAGGGCTGCGTGATGATGCGAGCATGCCAGAAGAACACCTGCCCGCAAGGCATCGCGACCCAGGATCCGGAATTGCGCGCGCGCTTCCGCGGCAAGCCTGAATACGTGATCAACTTCTTCATGTACATCGCACAGGAGGTCCGCGAAATCCTGGCACAGCTCGGTTTCCGGACGCTTGAAGAGGCCGTCGGCCATGTCGAGTGCCTGGATCAGAACGAAGCAGTCGCGCGCTGGAAGTCCGACGGCATCGATCTGAGCAATGTGCTCATGCAGCCCGGCCCTGTTCCCGGAACGATCCTTCATCAGACCATCGAGCAGAACCACGAATTGGACAAGGCGCTGGACAACAAGCTCATCGAGCTTGCGCAACCTGCCCTTGAACATAAGGAACCGGTTCGTATCGATATGCCCATTCGCAACGTGAACCGTACGCTCGGCACCATGGTCGGCTACGAAATCACCCGCCGTTACGGTGCCGAAGGCTTGCCCGACGACACCATCGACATGACCTTCCACGGTTCGGGTGGCCAGTCCATCGGCGCGTTCATCCCGCGCGGCGAGACTATTCGCGTCTACGGTGAGGTCAACGATTATGCGGGCAAGGGCCTGTCCGGCGGTCGCATGATCATCCGTCCGGAGCATGACATCACCTTCAATCCGCACACCAACGTAATCGCCGGAAATGTGACCGGTTTCGGCGCGACCTCAGGCGAGATGTTTGTCGCCGGACGTGCAGGCGAACGATTCGCCGTACGTAACGGCGGCGCCACCTTCGTGGTCGAAGGCGTCGGCGACCATGGCTGCGAGTATATGACCGGCGGTGTCGTCGTGGTGCTCGGTTCAACGGGCCGCAACTTTGGCGCCGGCTTCTCCGGCGGCAACGCATACGTGCTCGATCTGGATATGGATCAGATCAACCCGGATGCACGCAAGAGCGGCGCATTGCTGTTCGAATCGTTGGAAGGCGCCGATGAGGAGCTCGTCCACAGCTTGGTCAAGCGGCATGCCGAGGAAACCGGCTCTGCGTTCGCCCAGAGCCTGCTAGACGACTGGGAGCACACCCGCACACGCATTACACATGTGACGCCCAAGCACTACGTCGCCATGACCAAGGCGATGGAACAAGCCGAAAAGAACCACGTCGACTTCAACGCCCCCGGTGCGTGGGAGCACGTATACGAGCAGGTCATGGAAGGAGCACACTGACATGGGAGATCCAAGAGGATTCCTGAAGGTCCGCACCCGTCGCGAGCTTGCTGAGCGCCCGGTCGAAGAACGCATCAAGGATTGGCTTGACGTTCACGCGGAAAGCGGTTTGCAGCCTTGGACCACACAGCAGGCTGCACGGTGCATGGATTGCGGCACGCCGTTCTGCATGAGCGGATGCCCGCTGGGCAACCTCATCCCGGAGTTCAACGATCTGGTTCGTCAGGAGAAGTGGGAGGACGCCTACAACCGGTTGTCTATGACCAACAACTTCCCCGAAGTCACCGGCAGAATCTGCCCGGCGCTGTGCGAGCAGGCATGCGTGCTCGGCATCCATCAGCCGCCGACCATGATCAAGAACGATGAGGAAACAATCATCGATCAGGCGTGGGCGCTCGATTATGTCAAGCCCATGCCACCTGAACGTCTGACTGATATGACCGTTGCGGTCGTCGGATCCGGTCCTTCGGGGTTGGCTTGCGCCCAACAGCTGACCCGTGCAGGTCATACGGTTGTCGTCTACGAGCGTGACGACGCAATCGGCGGACTTATGCGCTACGGCATTCCGAATTTCAAGCTCGACAAGCGTCTGCTCGACCGCAGAGTCAAGCAGATGGAGGCCGAAGGCACCCGATTCCGCACCAACATCGAAATCGGCAAGGATCTCAGCTGGGACGAGCTTCGTGACCGTTACGATGCTGTCGTGGTAGCTATCGGTTCGACGGTCCCGCGCGATATGAAGTTGCCGGGCCGTGAGCTTGACGGCATCCATTTCGCCATGGAATTCCTGCCTGATGCGACTCGACGCGTCTACGGCGTGGAGCCGGTGCACGACATCACCGCGAAAGACAAGCATGTCGTGGTCATCGGCGGCGGCGATACCGGTTCCGACTGCTTGGGAACCGCAATACGCCAAGGTGCGAAGGACGTCACCGTCCTGCAGATTATGCCGAAGGAACCGTCCTCAAGGCCGGACAATTCCCCGTGGCCGACGTATGCACGCACCTACCAGAAGACCTCATCGATGGAAGAGGGCGGCACGTACCTGTACAACGTGGATTCCGTGGAATTCGAAGATGCGGACGCCGACAAGGTGACCGTCGAGAACTCCGCGACCGCATCCGCGTTCCTCGCGGACGAGCGCGGCCATGTCACCGGTCTGAAGATCGTGGACGTGGCTCCCGGCGAGAACGGGCCGTTCACTCGCCAGCCCGGAACCGAGCGTGTCATCCCAGCAGATCTGGTTCTGATTTCCGTCGGGTTCCTGCATCCGGACACCTCTTCAATCATGGAGCAGATGCCGGTCGAACTGGACAAGCGTGGAAACGTCGCCCGCAATGACGATTTCGCCACTTCGCAGGATGGCGTCTTCGTGTGTGGCGACGCCGGCCGCGGCCAGAGCCTCGTCGTCTGGGCGATTTCCGAAGGCCGCAGCTGCGCGGCCGCCGTTGACCGGTATCTCACCGGATCAACCGAGCTGCCGGCACCCATCGTGCCGACACAACGCCCGATGATGCTGCCCCGCTGAAACGGGGAGCCCACTCATGATGGCGGATGGAATCAGGCAATACCCCGATTCCATCCGCCATCAGGTTCTTCACAGTCTGTACGAGTCACCTGGCATAGCCGGTTCAACAGAGTCGCAAACGGTACCTTGGCAGGCGAGTACACTAGTGACCGATAACCCAACAACGCGAAGGGAGCGAAATGCCGAACCGAGCAGAGCGTCGCGCAGCAGCGAAGCGCAGCAAGCAGAACAAGGGAGTGCCTCAGCAGGCCAACGAAGCACAAGGTGGTAATCGTAGCGGACTCGTCGACGAGTACGCCCTGCAGGAACGTTCTCGCCATCTCGAAGAGCATGAGCAGGAGGGCGAGTGGAAGCCCTCTTCCAGCGTTCAAAAAGAGCGCCACGAAGACGAGGATATCACGCTCAACAACCCCAAAGTAAGCCATTCCCCGCATTCAGTGCGCCAGGTATTGCGCATCATCACGTGGACGCTGATTCTGCTGTGCGCAATCTCATTCCTCGTCATCATGTGGATTCCGTCCGTGCCGATGTGGCTGATCATCACCATCGCCTCGGTCTTCGCCGTCGCGGTCATCAGCCTGTTCTTTGTCGCGGGCAACTCGAAGGACAATCCCAATCTCGACGCGAATGGATGCGCGATCTGACAGATCGCCATATGTGATTGGCCAATCCGCAGCCGATCACGGTTCCGGCCCGGCGTATGTTGTATACGCCGGGCCGTGTTGTATACCCCCTGCGTATGCCCCGCAACTTTTGACCACATGTACCGCTGCGGCTTGTCCCGATTGCGGCAATCATGGCACGATGCACTCATATACTTCAGCACAACGTGACAGCACGACGCATCATCACAGAGAACGGGGATCTCATGTTCATATCGAAGCCTATTCCTAAACCCACTTCGCAGTTCATCTCGACGTTCGCCCGAATCGTTTGCATCCTCATCACGTGCAATGTCATTGCTTTCCCGGCGCAAGGTTCGCATTCGGGGATTTCCGAAACTTCAATCCTAAGCGATCCCACACCGCAAAATCCGGACATCGTGTCGGTGACCGGACTCGCATCGTGCAGGAGCAACACCGAAGCAGTAAACCAGAGCACGATATCAATCCGCATCACAACATATCAACCCATGGCAGCCGATATGACGGCATCCGCCGAAACCGGCAGGAACCCAAATCGATCCCCAGCGGGATCGTCAGTGACAACCTCGTCAGTGCGAATGTCAAATATCCGCAACAGCAATGCGTCAAACTCCGGCGCCGCCCGCCAATGCCGTGCGCGGATGGTGTTACCGGTCGCCGACGCTCACATTTCCAAGGCCTTCGACCGTCCGTCCATGCGCTGGGCCACGGGACACAGGGGAGTGGATATCACGGCCGGCACTGGCACTGCCCTCATCGCGCCCGATGATGGCGTCATCGCCTTCAACGGAACGGTCGCCGGCAAGGACGTGATCAGCATCAAGCACGCCGACGGGCTGACATCAACATTCGAACCGGCGCACAGCGACTTGGAAACCGGCGATCCGATTTTCAGAGGTCAACCTTTTGGTGTCGCCGATGGGTTGTCCGATCATTGTCTTGATTTCTGCGTCCATTGGGGCGTCATGGATGCGTCCGACGACTATCTTGACCCGTCAACGTTGATTCTGCCCAGAACCATCGCGCTCAAACCTGTGCAGGTCGGCGATTGAAGCCCTCGCGAGGAACATCGGGTCAGACATCGCAGACATCACAGCCGTGACAGCAGACTTACAGCCATACCCACCCGGGCGAAAAACACCATGCCTAAACAATCACAACCCTGCATCGGCCAAAGTGACATACCCCGTATCGATGAGTTCGCTCTTGAGATTCGACGCACTCACCGCGATCAGCGATTGCGTGAACGCAGGCACGGACTTGCCATTGACCGTAGTCTTGCTCACCGATTGCAATGCGGTCACATCCCCGCCGGACGCCAGCTGCCGACTCACTTTCGCGATGCCTGTCGCCAGCTGCGCACGGTCTTCGAGGGCGGTCATCCATAACTTGCCGTTCACGATATCGGGAAGCATATCGGTATATGCCCCGTATCCGGTCACAATCGGCCATTGAAGGGATGCTTCCGAAGACGTATCGTCCTGCCCCAAGCCAGCGGGGGATGGTACGGCCGACTTGGTGAGATCCTTGTGGCCGGCGAGATTGCCAACGATGCCAAGAATCGATATCGATGGGTTGATCTCAGCCGAAGACCCTTCATATCCGAGCGCGTCGAGTTCCTGCACAATCACCGATGCGATGTAGTCATTCATCGCGATGATCCCGTCGATATGGACCGGCTTTGCGGCGCCCTCAGGCTTCAGTCTGGAAGCAAGCTCCTGCTTGACATCGTTGTCGCTTGACGCCGTAAACGCCACGGAACTCCAGCTTGTCGCCGACGTGGACGCATTGAGTGTGTCGGAAGCGCTGACTACGGCTCCCGATTTAAAATACGGGCCAAGCACCTTCCAGATGCCCTTGAACGCCTCTTTAGCGAAGGCCATGGATACAGACTGGTCCTCATCTTTGGCGGAACCGACAGGCAGAAAGACTTCGATGGTCTTTGGATTCGTGGCGGAGACCGAATCGAGCTGCAGCTTGCTGACCAGCTGCTTCGCCTGGATTTCACCGATGCTCCGTGCGGTTGACATCTGTACGAATGCGTCGGGCGAGAACCCACCGATGTCGTTGGACAGCACGATGACATGCATGCCTGATTTCCGGGCGAGCGTCAATGCGCTGGTCATCCGCTGATCCGCTGTGGCATCGGCGTCGTTTGATGATGATTCGGAATCCAGGGGATTGGTGACATAATCACCATACTGTGTCGTGGTGCTGTCCGTTGACGTGCAAGGCGCGACAATCAAGGTGGTCGCGCTGCCCGTCGAGGAATGTTTCGACGAGGTCTCGGCGGCGCGGGACACGACATAATCCTGGATGTCTTGGCTCTGCTTGTCTAGACTACCGTCCGTATGCGTGCTTATCTGCTTGGCAGCGAACCCTTGTTCCACCAGCTCGCTTTTGATGCTAGGCACAAGTTTCGCCCACTTGTTCAGTGGCGTGTGCTGTGAGATGGTGATGCCGTCGGACGGGGTGAAGATGGCCACCGATCCCAAGCCGGAGGTCGCGGTACTTGTCGGCTGACCATCGCTTCCCGTGCCGCATGCGCCCGCCATGGACAGCATGCCGATGCACGCGAGTGACGTGACCAAAGCCTTCAACGTGCCGATGCGATGCGATGCCATATGAACCTTTCCGTCCTAACGTGCCCACGTATGGTATACCTTACCGGATACAGCAATGCCCGGGAACAAGATGTTCCCGGGCAATACCTCCACGAACGGCTCGGGTTACTCGGCGAGCGCCCGAGACAGCTCCTCGTCGAGAGCGTCCATGAAGCCTTGGGTGTCAAGCCATGGCTGGTCAGGACCGACGAGCATGGCGAGATCCTTGGTCATACGGCCGGACTCCACGGTGTGGACGATCACATGCTCCAGGGTTTCGGCGAAATGCGCCACTTCAGGCGTGTTGTCCAGCTTGGCGCGGTGCTTGAGGCCACCGGTCCAGGCGAAGATGGAGGCAATCGGGTTGGTTGAGGTCTTTTCTCCCTTGAGCCAACGACGGTAATGCCGGGTGACGGTGCCGTGCGCCGCTTCGGCTTCGACGGTCTGGCCGTCCGGTGTCATGAGCACAGACGTCATGAGGCCGAGCGAACCGAAGCCTTGGGCGACGCTGTCGGACTGGACATCGCCGTCATAGTTCTTACACGCCCAGATGTACCCGCCGTGCCATTTCAGCGAGCTCGCCACCATGTCATCGATGAGACGATGCTCGTAGGTCAGGCCTTCCGCGGCGTACTGGTCCTTGAACTCGGTTTCGAAGACCTCGGCGAAGATGTCTTTGAATTCGCCGTCGTACGCCTTGAGAATCGTGTTCTTGGTGGACAGATACACCGGCAGGTGACGCTGCAGGCCGTAGCGGAAGCATGCTCGCGCGAATCCGCGGATGGATTCGGCCACGTTGTACTGCACCTGCGCAACGCCGGCACCCGGGTAATCGAAGACCACATGCTCAATCGGCTCGCTGCCGTCGTCCGGGGTGAAGGTGACCGTCAAGCGGCCGGGGCGATCGACCTTGAAATCGGTCGCCTTGTACTGGTCACCGAACGCATGACGCGCGACAACAATCGGCTTGGTCCAGCCGGGAACGAGCCTCGGGATATTGGAAATCACAATCGGCTCGCGGAAGATGGTGCCGCCGAGGATGTTGCGGATGGTGCCGTTGGGTGACTTCCACATCTTCTTCAGACCGAATTCCTTGACCCTGGCCTCGTCCGGGGTGATGGTTGCGCATTTGACGCCGACATGTTCGCGCTTGATGGCGTTGGCCGCATCGATGGTCACCTGGTCGTCGGTGGCGTCTCTGTTCTTGATGCCCAGATCGTAGTATTCCAAGTCGATGTCGAGATAGGGGAGGATCAGACGATCTTTGATATCCTTCCAGATCACGCGGGTCATTTCGTCTCCGTCGAGCTCGACGACCTTGCCTTCGACCTTAATCTTGGCCATGAATTGCCCTCCTCACGGGGTTGTGAAGGTTATGCGATATCTTATTCATACCGCAAACCCATAACGAATGTGTGCCCGCGTCCACGATGTTGGACACTTCCGCCGCTTGAGCCGCTTCGAACGCCACGATGCTGCATCAAGCTTCAGCTGGTGGAAGCTTGATGGCGTTCGTCACGAGTTCGCATTAGCCTTGAAACCATGTCTCAGGAAATTGAAATCGGTCTGGGCAAGAAGGCCCGGCTCGCATACTCTCTGGATGATGTCGCCATCGTCCCGTCCCGCCGTACGCGCGATCCGCAGGACGTCAGCACGGCATGGCAGATTGACGCCTACGAGTTCGACATACCGGTCATCGCCGCGCCGATGGATTCGGTAACGAGCCCGGAAACGGCCATCGAAATGGGTCGTCTCGGCGGACTCGGTGTCCTCGACCTCGAAGGCTTGTGGACGCGGTATGAAGATCCCAAGCCGCTTCTCGACGAAATCGCCACGTTGCCGGAAAGGCAGGCGACCCGTCGCATGCAGGAAATTTATGCCGAGCCGATCAAGCCTGAGCTGATCACGCAACGCCTTCACGAGATCCGCAAGGCGGGCGTGACCGTCGCCGGCGCGTTGAGCCCGCAGCGTACGCAGGAATTGTATTCCACCGTGATCGAAGCCGGCGTGGATCTGTTCGTGATCCGCGGCACTGCGGTGTCGGCGGAACATGTGTCCACTGATCATGAGCCGCTCAATCTCAAGAAGTTCATTTACGACCTTGATGTCCCCGTCATCGTGGGAGGCGCCACGAATTACACCGCGGCACTGCATCTGATGCGCACTGGCGCCGCGGGTGTGCTCGTCGGCTTCGGCGGCGGCGCTGTCTCGGGAACGCTCAACACCATTGGTCTTCAAGCCCCTATGGCCACGGCCATCGCGGATATTGCCGAAGCAAGGCGCGACTACATGGACGAATCCGGCGGACGGTATGTCCAGCTCATCGCCGACGGCGGCATGGGCTCGTCGGGCAACTTCATCAAGGCTTTTGCACTCGGCGCCGACGCGGTGATGCTGGGTTCGCCGCTCGCCCGCGCGACCGAGGCCCCCGGTCATGGCATGCATTGGGGTTCCGAGGCACGGCATCAGACGCTTCCGCGAGGCAAACGCACCAATGTCGGTACCGTCGCCCCGCTCAAGGAGATTCTGTATGGGCCCAGCCATCAGGCTGATGGTACGACCAATTTCATCGGTGCGCTTCGCCGTGCCATGGCGTCCACGGGTTATGTGGACGTGAAGAATTTCCAGCGTTGCTCGGTGGTCGTTACCTCCTCCGGTCGCTGACCGAGGCAAGTTATCCACATATCCACAAATCCCGTCATGCCGGTTGACATGGCGGGATTTTTCTGTTCCCCTTGAATAGCCATCCGGCAACAGGCCGGCGAGCAATGAAGCCCGGAAGGGGGAACACCATATGAACGACAGCACCGAACTGTGGACATACCGGTACGAACGCAATCTGCCCAGAATGGAGGGCAATATCACCGTAGGCTCCTTTGGGGTCACGGTTCCCGTGCGTATCGTCGGCTTCTTTCCCGAAGCCCCCGACACGTACAGTGTGAAATTCTGCCAGGAATACGCATTCCTCGTCTACAACATGGCGTGCATGCTCGCCGACACCTATCGCGGCCGCGGCGTAACGCCCTTATTACGCAAACATCTGGCGCCTCAATGCATCGAACGTCTTGAATTCATGTGGCAGCTGGTTGGTTGCTATGACATCCTCAATCTCGAAGATGAGAAAAACGCGATGATCAAAATGGTTCCACCTATGCCGCAATGGATCCATTTCGCGCTGGTGACCAGTGAGCTCATGGAATGCACGGTCAACGTCAACATCGGCACCATTGTGTTCCATTCGATGCTTGTCTTCCGCCGCAAAGCAAGCCGGTGGATTTGCGACCTCGCGGACATTGGCTGACAAATCCCAGCGAACATCCATGTTCCAAGCAAGCCATAGGACTATAATTGAACACATGCTGAAAGAATTTTCTGTTGATCCGGTCTATCAGACCACGGATGACGATACGGTCTACTCGCTCCTCGCGAAGCGTGCGCAACGCGATCCGCAAGGAGCGATAGCCGAATGGCAGAGTGAACGCGACCGTGTATGGCATACGGTCAGCGCACAGGAGATGGATGACCGTGTCCGCGCGGTCGCCCGCGGTCTGTTGGGTATCGGCGTCAAGCACGGCAGCATGGTGGTTATCTACTCCGCCACCTGCTACGACTGGGCGATCGTGGACTTCGCATGCTCGGCGATCGGTGCGGTCACCGTACCGATTTACGAGACGGATTCCGCCAAGCAGGCGGCAGGCATTGTCCAGGATGTCAAGCCAATCATCGCATTCGCCGGCGATGAATCGCATGCCCATACGCTTGACGTCATCCGGCGTGACAGCCCTGACCTGACCTACGTGTTCAATTTCCAGACCGATGGGCTTAACGCCGTCGTTGATTTCGGGGAATCCGTCACCGATGACGAGCTCGCCCTCGCGATGGGCAAGGTCAAGGCTGACGACGTGTCGACCATTGTGTACACCTCAGGTTCGACGGGCAAGCCCAAAGGCGCCATGCTCACCAGCCGCAACTTCACCCACATCGTCTATGCTGGCTACGATGTGCTCGACGAGATGCTGTACCAGCCCAGCCGCCTGCTGCTGTTTCTGCCGCTGGCACACTGCTTCGCCAGGTACATCCAGTACACCGCGATCGGCGCCCAGGGCGTGGTTGGGTATATCCCTACCGCCAAGCATCTGCTCGCCGATCTGCGCAGTTTCAAGCCAACGTATCTGCTCGGCGTGCCGCGCGTGTTCGAGAAGGTTTACAACGCGGCTTCGCAGAAGGCCGGCGCAGGCTTCCAGGGCCGTGTGTTCGCCAAGGCGTTCAAGCATTTCGTCCAATGGTCGAAGGATGAGGACGAGCACCAAGGCCGTCATACTTTGGGGGAGCGGATCCACCATCGTTTCTACATGGCCACGGTCGGCAAATCGATGCGCTCCGCACTCGGCCCGAACCTCAAGTATCTTGCCTGCGGCGGCGCGCCCATCAACGCCGACCTCGCCCATTTCTTCAACGGTATGGACGGCATTACCTTCATCCAGGGGTACGGCATGACGGAAACCGCAGCTCCGTGCGTGGTCAACTTCGAAGACGCGAACAAAGTAGGTTCGGTCGGCCGCCCCGGCCCCGGCATCGCCATCAGGACGCTGGACGACGGAGAAGTCGAAATAAAAGGCCCGAATGTGTTCAAAGGCTATTTCAAGCAGCCTGAACTCACCGCTGAAGTCCTTGAGCCCGACGGCTGGCTGCACAGCGGCGATATCGGATATATCGACGACCGCGGATTCCTGTTCATCACTGGCCGCAAGAAGGATATCATTATCACCGCGGGCGGCAAGAACATCAGTCCGGCACCGTTGGAGGACACGATCAACACCTGCCCGATCGTCTCGCACACCGTAGTGATCGGCGATGGACGGCCGTTCGTGGCGGCACTCATCGCGCTCGACGAAGAGATGACCCGTGATTGGCTGAAGAACCAAGGTATGGATGCCGAGATGCCAATGGAACAAATCGCGAACAACGATGCTGTCAGGGCGTTCGTGCAGCAGTACATCGATCAGGCGAACAGCTCCGTCTCCCGTGCGGAATCGGTGCGCAAGTTCGCCATTCTTCCCGATGATTTTAGCCAGGACGCCGGCACGCTTACCCCGAGCATGAAAGTGGTGCGCAAGAAGGTCATCGAGCGTTACGACGATATCATCGAGCATGTCATCTACACGCCGAAAGGCCCATCCGTACCGATTCCCGCGACCGTGAAACTGTTTGACAAGACCGCGGAAACGGTGTCGCAGGTCTCTGAGACCGTCAGCCCGAAGGTTAAGCAAGCGATTGACCAGGCCAAGTCGAATATGGCCGAACTCCGCGCCAAGCGGCAGGGCGAAAGCTCCGACGAGGAACTCGCTCAGGGCACGGATGCCGAGACCCAAGACAACGGCACTGAGAACACTAACGAGACAGAGGAGAAGTGACAATTGGCAATCCGAGAGATTCGAGTAATTCCCGACCCCATCCTGCGCACCCCGTGCGATGAGATCACCACAATCACGCCGGCAATCCGCCGTTTGGTGCAGGATCTGCTCGACACCGTCGACGATCCCGGTCGCGCCGGACTTTCAGCGAACCAGATCGGCGTGGGTCTGCGCGCCTTCTCATACAACATCGAAGGCAAGGTCGGCTATGTCCTCAACCCGGTAATCGAGGACAAGCAGGGCGAACAATACGGCGATGAAGGCTGTCTGTCCGTACCCGGCTTGTGGTACAAGACCCGTCGCGCCGATTACGCCCGGGTGCGCGGCATCGACCTCGACGGCAAAACCGTCGTGCTCGAAGGCAAGGGTATCATGGGAAGAATGTTGCAGCATGAGACAGACCACCTCGACGGCCATATCTATCTGGACCGGCTGGAGAAAAGCGAGCGCAGGGCCGCAATGAGGCAGTTGCGCGGCGAACGCTGATCTGGCGGTTGATTGTGTGATGGCACGGATCGGGAAATCCCCGGTCCGTGCTATTATTTTGCCCCGTGCGCCACATCGCTTCCGTGCAAGTCGCGCAGCTAGGAAGCACCCATTGTCCAACCGGCGCATAATTCGCGTCATGTCCGCGACGCCCCGTGTCGGTCGGCCTAGTATCAGGTTGCACGCGGAGGCACATGGCCAGGCAATAACCGACAATGAAAGGTAGCAGTACCATGGCTCAGATCACTATGAGCGACATGCTGAAGGCCGGTCTCCATTTCGGCCATCAGACCCGCCGTTGGAATCCGAAGATGAAGCAGTACATCCTCATGGAGCGCAACGGCATCCACATCATCAATCTGTTCAAGTCCCTTGATCTGATTGACGTCGCCTACGACTTCATCAAGGAAACCGTTGCCCACAACGGCACGGTTCTCTTCGTGGGCACCAAGAAGCAGGCGCAGGAAGCCATCAAGAACCAGGCGACCCGCGTCGGTATGCCGTATGTCTCCGAGCGCTGGCTCGGCGGTATGCTCACCAACTTCCAGACCGTGTCCAAGCGCGTCGCCCGTCTCAAGGAACTCGAAGAGATGGACTTCACCGACGTGCGTGGTTCCGGCCTGACCAAGAAGGAACTGCTGCTGCTTGAGCGCGAGAAGGACAAGCTGGAGAAGCAGCTTGGCGGTATCCGCAACATGAACCGCACTCCTTCGGTGCTGTTCGTCGTGGACATCAACAAGGAAGCGCTGGCCGTCTCCGAAGCCCACAAGCTGGGCATCCCGGTGGTCGCCATCGTTGACACCAACACCGACCCGGATCTGGTTGATTACCCGATTCCGGCGAACGATGACGCGATCCGCGGCATCGAACTGCTCACCAGCCTGATGGCTGATGCCGTCGCCGACGGTCTGCTCGAGCGTTCCGGCAAGGCGGCCAAGGCCGATGACAAGTCTGAGCAGCCGATGGCTGCTTGGGAGAAGGAGCTCCTGACCAAGGACGCCCCGACTGCCGAAGCCGAAGAAGCCAAGAGCGAAGAGCCCAAGGCCTGATTCGCGGCATTTGTTATCCTAGGCGGCGGGAGACCAACCATCTCCCGCCGCTGGGTATCACTTCAAAATCAAGAGGAGACAACACATGGCAGCTATCACTGCAGCTCTGATCAAGCAGGTGCGTGAAGAAACCGGCGCCGGTATGATGGATGTGAAGAAGGCTCTTACCGAAGCCGAAGGCGATGTCGCCCGCGCCAAGGAAATCATCCGCGCCAAGGGCATCGCGGCAGCGGGTAAGCGCGAAGGCCGCAAGGCCCAGGAAGGCACCATCGCGTCTAAGGTCGTCAAGACCGCGGACGGCGAGGTCGGCTACGCTGTTGAGATCAATTCCGAGACCGATTTCGTGGCAAAGACCCCGAAGTTCGTCGAGTTCGCCGAGTCCGTGCTGGACGCAGCCATCGCCGCCGACGCGAACAACGTGGACGACGTGCTTGCAGCCAAGACCGCTGACGGCGATGTCAAGCTGGACATCGAACAGGCCGCCGCGCTCTTTGGCGAGCATGTCAAGGTCGGCCAGTTCGCCAAGATCGCCGGACCTCATGTCGAGATCTACGCGCATCGCAAGTCCGCCGAAATGCCGCCATCCATCGTGGCCCTCATCGCCACTGACGAAGCCGGCGAAAAGGTCGCTCACGAGGCCGCGCTGCAGATTTCCGCGATGAGCCCGCGCTGGCTCACCCGTGAGGACGTCGATCCGACCGTTCTCGAGTCCGAGCGTCGTATCGCGACCGAGAAGACTTCGGATGAGCTCGCCGCCAAGGGCAAGCCGCAGGCCGTCATCGATAAGATCGCGCCGAAGATCGTCGAAGGCCGTCTCAACGCCTTCTACAAGGAAGCGGTGCTTCTGGATCAGGATTACGTCAAGGATCCGTCCAAGACCGTCGGCAAGCTGTTCGACGAAGCCGGTGCGAAGGCGATCGCTTTCGCCCGTATCGAAGTCGGCAAGGGCGACGAAGAGGACTGACCCTCTGACAGCCCGCCCCGTGCCATCACCTGAAGGTCGGGGCTACGGACGCGAACCGATACCCGCCGTAGTCAGTTTCAAGCAACTGCCCGCGGCGGGTTTTCCTATCTATGGTGGTTTGTGATATTCCCAATGCGGTGATGCAAGACCCGCGGGCGAGTCGATGCACGTCTGTCGTTCATCGACGCTACAGTGGTTAGGCGGCAATGATAAGACAGGCACAGAAAGGCCCAAATATGACTGGCACGGATAAGCCACGCAGGGTGTTGCTCAAGCTCTCAGGCGAAGCGTTCGGCGGGGGAGCAGTCGGCATTGATACGAAGGTGGTGCGGCGCATCGCCCAGGAAATCGTTCCCGCAGTACGTCAGGGTGTTCAGGTAGCCATCGTCACCGGCGGCGGCAACTTCTTCCGCGGAGCAGAACTTCAACAGGCCGGCATCGATCGCAGCCGCGGCGATTACATGGGCATGCTCGGCACCGTTATGAACTGTCTCGCATTGCAGGACTTCCTCGAGCAGGAAGGCCAAGCCACCCGTGTGCAGACGGCCATCGCCATGGGGCAGGTCGCCGAGCCGTATATCCCGCTCAAGGCCATCAGGCATCTGGAAAAGGGCCGCGTGGTGATTTTCGGCGCCGGCGCCGGCATGCCCTATTTCTCAACTGACACGGTTTCCATCCAGCGTTCCTTGGAAATCCATTGCGACGAGGTGCTGATGGGCAAGAACGGCGTCGACGGTGTCTATACCGCAGACCCGCGCAAAGTCGAAAACGCGCAGCGTTTCGCCACGCTCAGCTACAATCGCGCCCTTGTCGACAACCTCGCTGTCATGGACGCGTCCGCATTGTCCATGGCACGCGACAACCGCAAGCCGATCCGCGTATTCGGGCTCGAGGAGCCGGGCAATGTCACCAAGGCCCTGCTCGGTGAACAGCTCGGCACGCTCGTGTCAACCGCCCAATCGACGCTCGTCGACTGAACATCAAGGGTCGTGCGCCGATTCGACGCCGCATGACGATACAATAAGAACAACCAGTCGTTCAACGACGAATCCGCCAAAGGAGATAGCATGGCCACAGTCATCGAACAAGCCAAGGAACAGATGGGAAAGTCCGTCGAAGCCACCAAGGAGAACTTCACCGGTATCCGTACCGGGCGCGCGAACCCGGCGCTGCTCAACGGCCTGACCGTCGAGTATTACGGCGTGCCTACGCCAATCAAGGCCGTCGCCACCATCGGCGTTCCAGAGCCGCGTACTCTGGCGGTCACTCCTTATGACGCCTCACAGGCGAACGCCGTCGAAAAGGCCATCCGCGACTCCGATCTCGGCGTCAGTCCCCGCAGGGAGGGCAGCGTCATCTATGCGACCATGCCCGAGCTGACCGAGGAACGCCGCAAGGAGTATGTGAAGATCGCCAAGACCAAGGCCGAAGAGGGCAAGGTGGCGGTTCGTAACATCCGTCGCAAGGCCAAGGAAACCATCGACAAGTCCGTCAAGGACGGCGATATGGGCGAGGACGACGGCGATCGCCAGCTCAAAGAGCTTGACAAGATCACCAAGCAGTTCACGGACGAACTTGATTCTCTGCTGGAAACCAAGCAGAAGGAGATTATGGAGGTCTGAGGACCCCTACACGACGGGCCTCGATCATGCCGTATACACGGATGTCGGGGCCCGTTTCCGATGGTGAGCCGATAAGGGATGATGATGGACAAACATGTAGAGCATGGCGGCAACGCCGACGAAACGATAGAGGAAATCAACAAGAAGACGGGTCGCAACATGCCCCAGGCGATTGCCACGGCCGTCGTGCTGATCGCGATCATCATCGCATGCTTGGCGATCAGCATGGACGTGTTCATGGTGTTACTCGTCGTCTTCATGATCCTGGCCTTGTGGGAGCTTCGAGTCGATTTCGCGATTGCCGGCATGCACATCCCTGTGGTGATGCTGTGGATTTGCTCAACGGTCACCCTGCTGGCAACCTACTATTCGCCTTGGCATGTGTCGACAATGGCCTTGTGCATCATGCTCTCAATCGTGCTCGTCGCACTGAGCGCCACCGCGAATTTCAGCTTCGGAGACCGGCTGAGCATGGAGGTTGAGCGGAAACTCGCGCAGACAAACGCCGGGGCACGGCTCGAATCCTCCTTCAATCACGGTTCCGCCACCGTACAGCACAGCCGGCTGACCAGTGTGGCGGTCTCCGTGTTCGCAGTGTTGTATATCCCCTTGATCGCCTCGTTCATCGCATTGTCGCTGACTTTCCACGGCCATGCTTTCGCCCATGCCATCATGATTGTGTTCCTGCCCGCGTTGAGCGATACCGGCGGCTTGTTCGCCGGCGCTTGGTTCGGCAAGCACAAACTGTCTCCACGTATTTCCCCCAAGAAATCGGTGGAAGGGCTGCTCGGCTCGATTCTGTTCGCCATGGCGGGCGCGTTCGCCATCTTCGCATGCACCTACCCGTCTCTGTGGGCATCCCGCTGGTGGGTGCCGATCGTGGTCGGCATCCTCATGGGTATCGTGGGCACGTTCGGCGATTTGTGTGCATCCATGCTCAAGCGCGACATCGGCATCAAAGATATGGGCCATCTGCTCAAAGGTCACGGCGGGGTGATGGACCGCGTCGATTCCATTCTGCTGACCGCCCCGTTCATGATGGCGTTGCTGTATGTCACCGGCTTGTAACCTGATACGCCGCTGGCATCATCAATGACAGCATTCCATGAGTACACCCGCAATACAAGAACCAAGCAACACAACTGACAGGAGCATGTATGGCTACGCACGATGACGGCGATGTGAACTCGGGTCAGACACCGGAAACCGGTATCACACCCGGAGGCACCACTGGCGCATTCCGCGATGTGCTCGCCAAGGACCATGCCCGGCGCGGCAAACCGCCGGTTCATCTGGTCGATATGAGCCCCGAGGAACGCGTGGCTGCGGCGAAAGCCATCGGCATGCCCAAATTCCGTGTCAAGCAGCTCGCCAACCACTATTTCGCGCATTTCGACACGGATGTCGAATCATTCACCGATTTTCCGTCGAAACTCAGCGCCACCGCGCAGGAGGCTTTCTTCCCGGAACTCATCCATGAGGTCACGCACCAGAGCGCAGACGAGGGAACGACAATCAAGATGCTGTGGCGCTTGTTCGACGGGGCCATGATCGAATCCGTGCTCATGCGATACCCGAGTCGCACCACCTTGTGCATCTCAAGCCAGGTCGGTTGTGGGATGGGCTGCCCATTCTGCGCCACGGGCCAGCTCGGACTGACGCGCAACATGTCGACCGGCGAGATTCTCGAGCAGGTGCGCATCGCGGCGAAAACCGCTCGCGACGGCGGCATCACCGGGGGTCCGTGCCGATTGAGCAATGTCGTGTTCATGGGCATGGGCGAGCCGATGGGCAACTACCGTTCCGTCATCAGCGCAGTCCGGCAGATCAGCGCGATGCCTCCGGAGGGGTTCGGCATCTCCGCACGCAACATCACCGTCTCAACGGTCGGCGTCGTGCCCGGCATTCGAAAACTCGCCCAAGAGGGGCTGCCTGTCCGCCTTGCGGTGTCGTTGCATGCCCCCAGCGACGAGCTGCGCGATGAACTCGTCCCGATGAACCGCAGGTTCAACACCACCCAGGTGCTCGATGCCGCTCATGACTATTATCTGGCGACCAAACGCCGAGTGAGTATCGAATACGCACTGATGCGGGGAATCAACGACCAGGCGGAACATGCCCGACTACTCGCGAAACGATTGAACCACTACGGCGATGATTGGGCGCATGTCAACCCAATTCCGCTCAACCCTATCGAGGGATCGAAGTGGACCGCGTCTAAACCGGAAGACGAGCGCCAATTCCTTGACATCCTGCACCACGCAGGCATCACGGCGACCCTGCGGGACACACGTGGACAGGATATCGACGGTGCGTGTGGGCAACTTTCAGCGAAATACAGGAAAACCGCTTGAAACGAACCGAATTCGGATTGCGCGCCCACTTCGTGAGACGGATCGCCGGATTGCTCTAGCCCAACGGCTATGGTGTGACGTGTAGGCAAGCTTCACCCTTCACACAAGGAGTCGCATATGGCATTGGCGGTTCGCGTTATTCCGTGCCTCGACGTCGACGCAGGTCGTGTGGTCAAGGGCGTGCATTTCGAGAACCTCCGCGATGCAGGTGATCCAGTGGAGCTTGCAGCCGAATATTATCGTCAGGGCGCGGATGAGCTCACCTTCCTCGATGTGACCGCCTCCACAGGGCATCGTCGCACCATGTTCGACGTCGTCAACAGGACGGCCCAGCAACTGTTCATCCCGCTTACCGTGGGTGGTGGAGTCCGTTCCGTCGACGATGTAGACCAGCTTTTGCGGTGCGGCGCCGACAAAGTCAGTGTCAACACTGCGGCAATCAACAATCCGACGCTAATCAGCGATATTTCCCAGCGTTTCGGTAGCCAGGTCCTAGTGCTTTCTGTGGATGCCCGTCGCGAACGCGGCGAGCAGCACACGCAGTCCGGTTTCGAAGTGACGACCATGGGCGGCCGCCATTCCACCGGCATCGACGCGTTGTGGTGGGCCCGCCGGGCCCAGGAACTTGGAGCAGGCGAAGTACTGCTGAACTCAATGGATGCTGATGGAACCGAGAACGGATTCGATCTCGAGATGATCCGTGCGATGCGTTCGCAGGTCACCATACCGATTATCGCCAGCGGCGGTGCCGGCAAGGTGGAGGATTTCCCACCCGCCATCGAGGCCGGAGCCGATGCGGTCCTCGCAGCGTCAGTCTTCCATTACGGGAAGATGACGATTGGCGAAGTCAAAGCCGAGCTGCGCAAGGCCGGCTATACGGTTCGCTGACCCAACAGCATTCCGAGGATACGTTGAGACATCCGGATATGGCCGTAACGCAATCAGGCCAGTCCACCATCCCGGAGTTCCTCTCATGTTTTCTTCAGTACCCGCTTTCCGCACCGGCGGACGGGAAATCCCTCGCCGATGCTTGGCGACAATGACATCCCAACAACAAGCCAACAGACAGGGAGCGAAACCCATGGCATCGAATGGCAATGGTCCACAGCCGCAATACGACAACAGCACCGCGCTCGACCCAAGAATCGCCGCAAGACTCAAACGCGATGACAAAGGACTTGTCGCCGCGGTCATCCAGCAATACGACACGCGTGAAGTGCTGATGGTCGGTTACATGAACGATGAGGCTCTCAGACGCACACTCACCACCGGGCGGGTGACGTTCTGGTCCCGCTCACGACAGGAATACTGGCGCAAAGGAGACACGTCCGGACATGTCCAGTATGTCAAGGCGCTGAATCTCGATTGTGACGGCGACGCCATCCTCGTCGAGGTCGATCAGGTCGGAGCGGCATGCCACACCGGCAAGAGGTCATGCTTCGAACAGGGCGGTCCACTGCCGGTGGTCGTTGGATATCGCGCGAAGGAGCAGGAACAGCAATGAGCACGTGCAGCGTAACCAACCTGAGATGGGGCGAAACTTGGCCGGACCGCCGCCAATTCCACGAGCTGGCTGACCAAGGGTACCGTGTCATTCCCATTGTGCGCAGGTTGCTTGCCGATTCACTGACACCTGTGGGATTCTACGAACGGCTCGCCGGTGGAGCAAGCGGCACGTTCATCCTGGAATCCGCGGAATATGGCGGATCGTGGAGCCGGTACAGCTTCATCGGTGTACATTCCATGGCGCAATTGCGTTCCGACCACGGCCAAGCCAGCTGGTTAGGCACTGTGCCCAAAGGCATCCCCACGAGCGGCGATGTCGCCGAAGTCGCTCATGCCACTCTGCGAGCGCTCAAGGCGCCTAACGTCGAGGGGCTGCCGAACCTGACCAGCGGGCTGGTCGGCACGGTCGGCTGGGATGCCATCAGGCATTGGGAGCCGACGCTCAGCGCGAACGCGCCCGATGAGACCGGTCAGCCGGAAACGGTGCTGGCACTGGCCACCGATATCGCCGTCATCGACCATGTGAACGGTTCGGTGTGGCTGATTGCGAACGCCGTCAACATGGATGATTCGCCTACCCGTGCCGACCTCGCCTACGATCGCGCCGTCGAGCGTCTGAACACGATGGAGCGCAAGGCCGCAACCCCCGCCGAGGGCGAATCTCGGGTCAATGTCCTCGACCCGAGCGTCCCCAAGCCGGAACTTAGGTTCCGTACGCCCAAGGACCAGTACGAGCGCGCGGTCGAACGCGCCAAGCAGCATATCATCGACGGGGACGTGTTCCAGGTCGTCATCTCGCAGCGTCTCGACATTGATTCCCCAGCCGATCCGATTGATGTCTACCGGGTGTTGCGCACGCTCAATCCGAGTCCATACATGTACTTCTTCGCGTTGACGGACGCACAGGGCCGTGATTTCAATGTCGTCGGTTCGAGCCCGGAAACCCTGATCAAAGTGGACGACGGCCATGCGATGACCTTCCCAATCGCAGGATCGCGACCACGTGGCGCCACCCCAGAAGAGGACGCCCGTCTGGAACAGGAACTGCTTGCCGATCCGAAGGAACGCAGCGAGCACATCATGCTTGTCGACCTGTCCCGCAACGATCTGAGCCGCGTATGCGTCCCCGATAGCGTGGAAGTCGTCTCCCTGATGGATATCAAACGGTTCAGCCACATCATGCACATCTGTTCGACGGTGACAGGCACGGTCAGCCCGGACAAAACCGTATTCGATGTCTTCACCTCGGCGTTCCCGGCGGGCACGTTGTCGGGAGCACCGAAGCCCAAGGCGATTGACATTATCGACCAGCTCGAACCCGCAGACCGCGGTATTTACGGTGGAACCGCCGGATACTTCGATTTCAGCGGCAACATGGATATGGCCATCACCATCCGCACCGCCTTCATCCGCGACCATCAGGCCTCGGTGCAAGCGGGCGCCGGCATCGTACTCGACTCCGTGCCAGCCAACGAGTGGCAGGAGACACGCAACAAAGCCGAGGCCAGCGTCGAAGCGATCCAGATTGCCGCGCAATTGCGTTCGTTGCAACCAGAGGATCCACGCCATGTACGGGGATGAGCTGCGACGCGTCCACGCGCACGCCGATGTCCCGGTATGCGGGAATCCCCGTGGAATGACACGTCTGAATCGTTAGTCTTGGGAACAACTTCTGGAGGAACCATGTCAGTACTTGACGATCTTGTGGCAGGAGCCACACAAGACATGCATGAACGTGCGCAACGCACGCCGATCGATGAGCTCAAACGGCTCGCGGAGACGAGGACGCCGGCGCTTGACGCCACGCAATGGCTCAAACGCGCCGATTCCATACCGGTCATCGCGGAAATCAAACGCGCATCGCCGTCCAAAGGGCATCTGGCCGATATTCCCGATCCTGCTGCGCTGGCACGCGAATACGAGACCGGGGGAGCAAGCGCAATCTCCGTGTTGACGGAAGGGCGTCGATTCCTCGGCAGCCTTGTCGATCTCGACCAGGTGCGCCAAGCCGTGCATATTCCGGTGTTGCGCAAGGACTTCATCACCGATGAATACCAGATCTGGGAAGCCAGGGCGCATGGAGCGGATCTGGTGCTCCTCATCGTCGCGGCACTGGACGATAGCCGCCTCGCCCAGCTGCTGAAGCTCACCCACGATTTGGGCATGACCGCACTGGTCGAAACCCATACGCGTGAGGAAATCGACCGTGCGCGCCATGCGGGGGCGAAGGTCATCGGCATCAACGCCCGCAATCTCAAGAATCTTCAGGTGGATGTCAGCAAGTATCAGGAACTTGCCGGCGATCTGCCTGATGATGTCATCAAAGTCGCGGAATCCGGCGTGTTTGGCAGTGTTGAACTCGAGGATTACGCGCGGGCCGGCGCCGATGCGGTGCTGGTCGGTGAAGGTGTCGCGACCGCCGACGACCATACCGCGGCGGTGCGCAGGCTAATACAGACAGGAGAACGCGTGAAAGCCTCAGAATCCACACCATTATCACAACATCAGGGCCCGTATTTCGGCAAGTACGGTGGCCGGTTCGTTCCGGAGGCGTTGATTGGGGCGTTGGACGAGCTCGAGCGCGTCTACAACGAAGCCAAAGCTGATCCGGCGTTCCAGGCAGAGCTCAAGCGGCTCAACGAACAATATGTCGGCCGTCCTTCGAAACTCACCGAGGCGCCGCGCTTCGCCGAACGACTCAACAAGAAGACCGGACTCAACGCCCGTGTCTTCCTCAAGCGTGAGGACCTCAACCACACCGGTGCCCACAAAATCAACAACGCGTTGGGCCAGGCGTTGCTGGTCAAGCGCATGGGCAAGACCCGCGTCATCGCGGAGACCGGCGCCGGCCAGCACGGTGTCGCGACCGCGACCGTCTGCGCATTGCTCGGCCTCAAGTGCCGCATCTACATGGGCCAAATCGATGCCCGCCGCCAAGCGCTGAACGTGGCGCGTATGCGGCTGCTTGGTGCCGAGGTTGTCGAAGTAACTCAAGGATCGCGTATTCTCAAGGACGCCATCAACGAAGCGTTGCGAGACTGGGTCACCAACGTGGAGACCACGCATTACCTGCTCGGCACGGTCTGCGGGCCGCACCCGTTCCCAACCATCGTGCGTGACTTCCAGAAGATTATCGGCGAGGAGGCCAAGGAACAGCTCAAGGACATCTACGGCATCGACCACCCGGATGCGATTTGCGCTTGCGTCGGCGGCGGCTCGAACGCCATCGGCATCATGAACGCCTTCCTCGATGACCCCCGTGTCAACCTGTACGGGTTCGAAGCCGGCGGCCACGGCATCGAATCGGGCGAGCACGCCGTACGTCTGACCCCGGGAGCGGCGGATCTGGGTCTGTTCCAAGGCGCCGAATCCTATCTGCTGGAAGATTCCGAAGGACAGACGAAGAACACGTATTCGATTTCTGCCGGCCTTGATTACGCCTCCGTCGGCCCCGAACACGCGTGGCTCAAGGACATCGGCCGCGTACAGTACTCGTATGCCACCGATGACGAAGCGATGAGCGCGTTCAAAGACCTGTGCGAGACCGAAGGTATCATCCCAGCCATCGAAAGCTCTCACGCAGTCGCAGGCGCCTATAAGGCTGCCGCCGATCTCAAGGCGAAGGGGTACACCAATCCGGTGATTGTGGTCAACATCTCGGGACGCGGAGACAAGGACGTGGCCACAGCCGGCAAATGGTTCGGCTATCTGACCGATGAACAAAGCAAGGCGCTGGAAGCCAACGGCGCACACGGCACGAGCGTAGATGGAGAGTGAACGATGACCAACCCCGCAACAACCCCTTCAGGACAGCCTCTCGGCATCAGCCATAAACCGAGCAAGACCCGCGCAATGTTCGATGACTTCAGGAAGCGCGACGAGCCCGCGTTCATCGGATACCTGCCGTATGGTTTCCCGGATTCCGAATACTCGCTCAAGGCCTTCGACACGATGGTTCGCCATGGCGTCAACGCCGTGGAAATCGGCCTACCGTATTCCGACCCGGTGATGGATGGCCCGGTCATCCAAGCGGCGTCAAAAATCGCAATTGACAACGGCGAGCGCATCGCCGACGTGTTCAAAGCGGTGGAAACCGTGGCGAACGCTGGCGGCGTGCCGCTGGTTATGAGCTATTGGAATCTCATCTTCCATTACGGTGTGGAACGTTTCGCGACCGATTTCGAGAACGCCGGTGGCGCCGGTATCATCACGCCTGATCTGATTCCCGACGAAGCCGGTGAATGGATTGAGGCGTCTGACCGCCACGGTCTCGATCGAATCTTCTTGGTGTCTCCGGACACTTCGGATGAGCGTCTGCGCATCGTCGCGGCGAACGCACGCGGTTTCGTGTATGCCGCATCCCGTATGGGCGTCACCGGCGAGCGCGCGACCCTGTCCGCCTCCCCGGAGCGTCTCGTCGCCCGGACCAGGGATGCCGGCGCGCAGAACGTATGTGTCGGCATCGGCGTGTCCACCCCAGAGCAGGGCGCACAGGTCGGATCGTATGCAGATGGCGTGATTGTCGGTTCCGCGCTAGTGCACACCTTGCTCGATGATTCTGCACGCATCCCGAAGCCACTCAACGAAGGCCTGTCCGCGTTGGCAGCAAAAACAGAGGAGCTCGCTGAGGGCATCCACAACGCGCGGCACTGACACCTTGCGCTGAGGCGCTCGGTCGGTCGGCCCGCCTTCACGTACCCTCGTGCCGATGACAGGACCCCACCAAGGTGACGCTTGGTGGGGTCCTGTTGTATTCGTTCCGTATCCTCGCCTGGTCACAGCCGACCTAAACCACTGTACTACTGTATTACATTACTGCAATACAACAGTACAGTAGGAGCAAAGACAGCCCGGAAGTAACCGCCCGCCCACGACGCGCGCCAATACGCCACATCGGCACGTTATCGCCATCGTCTACTACCATCAAGGAATCATGACACTGGCTTATATCCCGTCCCCGTCGATTTCGCAGTTCACCATCGGCCCGGTGACCATCCATTTCTACGCGCTGTGCATCCTCGCCGGCATCATATGCGCGGTGTGGATCACCACGAACCGGTGGAGGCATGCCGGGGGCACATTCGACCAGATTCTCGACATCACGCTGTGCGCTGTGCCGGCCGGCATCATCGGCGCGCGGGTGTACCACATCATCACCACGCCGGAACGCTTCTTCGGCCCCAACGGCAATTGGGTCGAGATGTTCCGCATCTGGAACGGCGGACTGGGCATCTGGGGCGGTGTCGTCTTCGGCGCCTTGGCCGCATGGGCATGGTGCCGACACAAGCATTACCCGATGGCCTTGCTCGCCGATTGCGTGGCACCGGGGCTCTTGGTCGCCCAAGCTATCGGGCGTCTGGGCAACTGGTTCAACCAGGAACTGTACGGAGCGCCCACCACTCTTCCTTGGGGCCTGAAACTCAACACTGCGGGAACCGCCATCGGCAGCATGGAGCAATGCTACGACGGCTCGACCTGTCCGACAGGCACTCTGTTCCATCCGACCTTCCTCTACGAGATGATTTGGAATCTCATCGGCGCCGCACTGCTCGTGTGGATCGGGCACAAGGCGTACCGCACCCTCAAATGCGGATCCCTGTTTGCGCTGTATGTCATGTGGTACACCGCCGGACGCACATGGATCGAATGCCTGCGCATTGATTTCGCTCACGAGTTCCTCGGCGTGAGGATCAACGTATGGGTGTCGATGGTGGTGTTCGTTCTCGGCGCCATCGCCTTCGTCATCCTGCAACGGCGCGGAAAAGACAGTTCGCTGCTTGCGGAACGTCTGCGTACCCAGACCGAACTGGAAGCCAGCGCAAGCGAGGCATGACCTGCCCGGCTGCGGGCCGTGTCCACCTTCCGGCTCCCGGTTCGTCATCGTCAGCCGTACTCCATAGAATGAGTATTATGAGTATTCAAATCGCACCTAGCATCCTGTCCGCCGATTTTTGCAATCTCGAGCGTGACCTCAAAGCGATCAGCAATGCCGATCTCGTCCACGTCGATGTGATGGATCACCACTTCGTACCGAACCTCACCTTGGGCGAGCCAATCGTCAAGCGTATCTGCGAGGTCACCGACCTGCCGGTCGACGTGCATCTGATGATCGAGGATCCGGACCGCTGGGCTCCGGAGTATGCGAAGCTCGGCGCGGCGTCGGTGAGCTTCCATATGGGCGCCACGCATGCGCCGGTGCGTTTGGCCCGCCAACTGCGTGACATGGGCTGCAAGGCTTGCTTCGCGGTTCGTCCTGCCGAGCCCGTCGAGCCGATTTTCGACATTCTTGACGAGTTCGACATGGTTCTGATCATGACCGTAGAACCGGGCTTCGGCGGCCAGAAGTTCCTTGACAACCAGATGGGCAAGGTTCGTCGCTTGCGCGATGAAATCACCCGCCGCGGTCTGGATACCCACATCCAGGTCGATGGGGGAGTCAGCCCCAAGACCGCGCACATCGTCGCTGATGCGGGCGCCGACGTGCTCGTCGCAGGTTCCGCCGTATACGGTGCCGAAGATCCCGCCGCAGCCATCGAATCAATCCGTGAGAAAGCACAGGCGGCATACCGGGCATAACCGGCCGCCCTGCACGCAACAACAGACAACATAGGGAGACAACAAGTGAAGACCTTCGAATCACTGTTCAAGGAGCTCAGCGAGAAAGCCCAGACCCGCCCTCAAGGTTCACTCACCGTCGGCGAGCTCGACAAAGGCACGCACTTCATCGGCAAGAAGATCGTCGAAGAAGCCGGGGAGACGTGGATCGCTGCCGAATACGAAGGAGCGGAACGCACTGCGGAAGAGATGAGCCAGTTGATCTACCATCTTCAGGTCATGATGATCGATCGGGGTATCACACTGGAAGACATCTACAAGAACCTGTGAGCGTCCTGTCTTCGGGAACCGCAGCAATTAGGGAGGAAATATGTTAAGGATTGCCGTGCCGAACAAAGGCATGCTGTCGGAACCGGCCTGGAACATGCTTGCCGAGGCGGGGTACCGCCTGCGCAGCAACTCACGGCAGTTGGTCGTCGAAGACCCAGATAACGATATCGAGCTGTTCTACCTTCGCCCGCTGGACATCGCCGTGTACGTGGGCCGCGGAACCATCGACGTCGGCATCACCGGCCGCGATCTGCTGCTCAATTCCGGCACCGAGGCCGTCGAGCATATGCCGCTCGGGTTCGGTGCGTCCACGTTCAGGTTCGCAGCTCCCGCGGAATCGCCGATCAACCGTCTTGAGGACATCGACGGCAAGCGCGTTGCCAGCTCCTATGACAAACTGGTCGACGATTATCTCAAGGCCCACGGAATCCACGCCGATATCATTCACCTTGATGGCGCGGTTGAATCCTCCGTGCAGCTTGGCGTCGCCGATCTCATCGCAGATGTCGTCTCCACCGGCACGACGTTGCGCAATGCCGGCCTGCGTGTGTTCGCCGACCCGATTCTGCACTCGGAAGCCATCCTCATCCGTTCCCCGCGTGTCACGGAGAACGACGAGCGCCTGACCATCCTGGGCCGCCGCATCCAAGGCGTCTTAACTGCACAGCGGTACGTGCTTATGGACTACGATATCCCCGTCTCGAAAGTCGCAGCTGCAGTCGAGGTCACGCCGGGCTTCGAGAGCCCGACCATCTCCCCGCTACATGACAAGCAGTGGGCAGCTGTGCGCGTCATGGTGCCGCGTGAAAAGGTCAATCAACTGATGGATCGGCTCTATGAGGTCGGCGCCCGCGGTATCATCGTCACTGCACTCCAGGCATCCCGTATCTGAAGTCCCCAGTGGTTATGAGCGATACGCACACGCATTCCAACACCTCAGGGGAGCAGTACAGCCCTGAAGCACGCGACGTGATATTCACGGTGCCCAATGGCATCAGCGTTTTGAGGATTATCTCAATCCCAGTGATTGCCGTCTTGGTGTCCAAACACGAGATGGTCGCCTCGTTGATCATCATCGCCCTGTCGGCCATATCCGACGGGCTTGACGGAGTCATCGCGAGGAAATTCAACCAGGTGAGCAAACTTGGACAGATCCTCGACCCTATCGCTGACCGGCTGCTCATTTTCTGCAGTATCCTCGCCCTCGGCATCGCCCATGTCATCCCATGGTGGGTGTTAATCGTCATCGGTATGCGGGATTTGCTTATGGGAGTCCTCATCGTGATGCTCGCGCAGCATGGATATGGGCCCCTGCCGGTCCATTTCGTGGGAAAGACGGGCACGGCTCTGCTTATGACGGCGATTGTGTTGCTGATTTTCGCCGATATCTGGAGAAATCCGGCAACTTTGACCTTGCATCTCGTTGCCTTGGCCATCTGCATCTGGGGCATCGCGTTGTACTGGCTCGCAGGGCTTATCTACGCGCATCAGGGACTGGGACTGATCCGTAACGACAACAGGCAGTGACATATGGCAGATATGCTGCATGAAGCACCACAGGCGCCGGACTCCATATCCATACCGAAGGAGATGGCGCCTGTGCGTACGCGGGCTGTCTTTTCCGCTTCCGCGTCATCACTGGGCGCACACCATGCAGCGCCGTCACCTGACATGCCCATCACTCCGAGGCGCAGGCGCCCCCAACTGGAGGATGATTCGCTGCGTCTCATCGATGACCTGACGAACCGTCCGATGGACCCGATGTTCAGCGATTCAAGGCTGGACAAGCGGCCGAAATCGGCTTTTCGTGTGTGGTCGACACGGGTTATCGTGTTCATTATCTGCATCGCCGTAGGATTTTCCGGCAGCATCATCGTCCAGATTCTGCACACCGACCCTCGCAAGGAGATTCGTAGCAGTCTGGCAAAGGAACTCACACAGCAGACCAAGCATCTCAACACCCTGAACAGTGAAGTCTCCTCCTTGAGAGTCAAGGTGGAGAACCAGTCCAAGAAGCTGGCCAACACCACCAAGGACGACACCTTGACCTACGACGAGATGGCCACCGGCACGATTCCGGTGACTGGGCCGGGTATCACGCTGACCATCGCGAACCCGCTCGCCGCGAACAGCGACACCACTTCGGGGTCGTTGCCGCGGGAAAGCAGCTCGAATATCCGTGTCGTCACCGACGGCGATCTGCAGGTGTTCATCCAGATCCTATGGCAGGCCGGCGCGGAAGCCATCTCCATCAATGGCTATCGTCTAGGTGTGCAGACGTCGGTGCGCACCGCAGGCCAGACAATTCTGGTGGGTGTCAACCAAGTGCAGAGCCCCTATAAAATCCAAGCCATAGGGGACGCAAGCGCGTTGGCCTCCGCCGTGGGGGAGAAGAGCCAGCGCTCGTTATATACGACGTTGAAAGGCGCGGGAATCTACCCGCAAATCACGACGTCGAAGTCGATTACACTGGAAGCGGCAAGCTCAAGTGACATCAGCTACGCGGAAAGGGCGAACTAATGGCTGCAGTATTGGGGCTGATCATCGGCGTGGTCATCGGCATCTTCGTAAAACCGGATATACCGGTCGTCTTGCAGCCGTACCTGCCGATCATGGTCGTCGCGGCGCTTGACGCGCTGCTGGGAGCGGCCCGTGCGTATTTCGAACGCACATTCTCCGACAAGGTGTTCGTGATTTCGTTCATCTCCAACGTATTGACCGCCACACTGCTCGTGCTTCTGGGCAATCAGCTCGGCGTCGGCTCGCAGCTGCAGACCGCAGTCATCGTCGTGCTGGGCATCAGAATCTTCTCCAATGTGTCCGCAATCCGCCGGTTCGTCTTCAAGGCGTAATGTCATGAGTCATAAGAAGGAACCACAGGATCTGCTTAGCCGTTTGCACCGTCAGCGTGTCGCGGACAGCGCAAACGACCATACCGAGACGGGATCGTTCCCGGTTGTCAGAAGAAAACCCAAGCGTTCGCTACAAGCGAACGCGGCCCGCACCCGCTTTATGACCAGCCTGCTTGTGCTCTTGCTGTGCGCGTTGCTCGGTTTCAGCTATGCCATCCAGCTGAACAACACCACATCAACATATGAGACGATGAGCGAGGACGAACTGACCAGGCTCATCACCGAGACCAGTTCCCAAGTACAGAATCTCGAACAGCGCAAAAGCCAGCTGACCGAACAGCTCACCGCGCTGCAGAAGGCCGCGGACAAGCAGGCGGAAGCCGAACGCATCGCCAAGCAGAACGAAGAGACCAGCGGCTTGCTCTCCGGCCGTCTGGCGGCACAGGGCAAAGGCGTGGTCATCACCATCAGCAAGGGCACGAAGGAGCGCATCGATGCCGCCACCATGTTCGAACTGATTGAGGAACTGCGCAATGCAGGTGCGGAAGTCATGGCGGTCAACACCGTGAGAGTCGTGACGTCAACCTACTTCGCCGACACGAAAACGGGGCTGATTTGCGATGGTCAGGAACTTTCCACACCGTACAAGGTCAAGGCTATCGGCGACCCGCAGAATCTGCAGAACGCCGTCAATATCGCCGGCGGCGTCGGCTCCAGGCTCAGTGTGAAATTCGGCGCGAAAGTCAAAGTGACATCATCCGATAAGGTCGAAATCAACGAGATTCGCGACGTACCCCAATATCAATACGCAAAGACTGTAGAATAGCAAGTATGACTGATCCGATTCCAAGCGCAGGCGAAACGACCATCATCGGGATGCCTGCCATCACGATACCCATTACTACGACCGGGGACCGTCCTCTGACCCAGGAAGACCTCGACACCATCACCAAATTGTCGCCCGGCACGGCGCTGCTCATCTCGACGCGAGGCGCTGTATCAGGCTCCAGGTATCTCCTTGACGAGGACGAAGTGACGGTGGGACGCGACCCGCATGCGGACATCCTGCTCGACGATTCGACCGTGTCGCGTCATCATGCGGTCTTCCGCCGCACGAACGGCACGTTCGAAGTCATCGATGCGGGAAGCCTCAACGGCACATATGTCAACCGTCAACGCGTGGATAACGCGGTGTTGCACAACGGTGACGAAATCATGATTGGTAAATTCAGGCTGGTGTTCTTCGGCAACGCCGCGCAGGCCTGAATTTATTTCGGCGTGATCGGCGGCAATCCCGCGATCACGCCTCCTCTTCCCGCACTGCGGCCTCGGTACGGTCTCCAAGCCACCGCAGTATTCTTCAGAAAGGGCACAGGTGACATGGCAGTCCATCGTGCTACTCACGCGTCGAACGCTACTGTGTCATCCAGTGACATCACCATCGTCCAGGGGGAGTTGTTTTCCTTCCCTGACGATGACAAGCCGACACGCGGGTACCGAGGGACTGTCGCCTCGAAAGTCGCCGGCATCACCTACCGTCAGCTGGATTATTGGGCACGGAAGCAAATCGTCGAGCCGTCCATCAAAGCCTCGCATGGCTCAGGTTCGCGAAGGTTGTACTCGTTCAAGGACGTGCTGATTCTCGCCGTGTCCAAACGGCTGCTTGACGCAGGCGTGAACCTGCAGAACGTGACCATCGCCATCGGGTATCTCATGCAACGAAGTACCGCGCAACTGGAGCATACGACGATTCTCAGCGACGGCGAGCATGTGCACGAATGCCGGGACGGGGACAGAATCGGCGATGTGCTCGGCAGCGGAACGGCGGTGTTCGGCATTTCCGTGACCGCGCTGTGGCATGGAATCGAGCAGCGGCTTGAACAAGAGCCGCACGTCGACGTGTTTCCCGATGGTTCCGTCACAGCTTCCCAGATGCCGAGCGGTGGACCATTCGAGGAGCTTGCGCAAGCCCGTATGCGCAGGAAACTTGAAATCCGACATGAGGAACGCAGCATGCAGGACTTGGATGAGTATGATCCGTTCCTTGTGCATGTGTGAGTGGCCAGGCATTCACGCGCGGCATGCCATTGCTGCTGTGGATCGCCGTTGTTGGCAGATATGCTCTGATACGGGTTTATTGTCAGTTCTAAGGAGTTACATTCGATGACTGCTCTTCCACTTGTTCTCTGGCTGATTGCCTTGGTATGTTGCGTCACCGTCATCGTGATGGTGCTGAAGATGGATACGCGACGCTCCCATGCCGGTCATCCGGCGGATTCGGCATCCGCCGCCTCTGTAGCGTTTGCTGCCAAGACAGCATCAGACGGTGTTGTGGCGTCAGACGATACCGTCGCGGCAGGGGAGGAGGAGAGCACAGATCCTCGTCCGGTCAGCAAAACCGTCATCATCCTGCATTTCGTCTCGTTGATTCTTGCTATGGCGCCGTATATCGTGGCTACCGAAGCCGCGGAAAGCATCGGCAAAACCATGCTGTCCTGGTATGACAGCGTCGGAGGCATCTCTGGGGCGATTCTGATCGTGCTCATCGCCTTGGAACTGTGGTTCATGTACCGGCAGGCGTCACGCGCCGCGAAAGCCGAAGCCACACACGCCAAACTTGCCGGGCATAAGAACCTCGAGCCTGCCGATCAGTCAGCGCAGACCGGGAAAGACAACCCCAGGAAACACGCCGATGACGCCGTCTCGGCGGCAAACAGCGGGAATGACCGGATGTAAGTCCTTACGTGACTCCTGCACCTCGCTCCCGCATCGGCGATATGAGTCACGTTCGATTTACCCAGCGCGTGGTCATCCACCAACCGGGCAGAAACACCAGGAGACAGGTTGCGCTGATCGCATACGTCGATATCATCAGCGCGCGTGTGACATCGGGGAAACAACCGCGGTTCCGAAATCGCCTGAACGATCCGCCTACGAAGAAATACAACATCCACAAATCACCGAACGAGCGGAACAAGGGCAGACTCACGCCGGGGACGATGCAGAAGCAAGGATGCCACAGTTCCATATGTGGTCCACGCGCCGAGCAGACAAAGCAGGACACAGAAGAATATCGACCTGGCACCGTCATGCAAGCGGTAATGGAACACGGACACAGCAACGGCATACACCAGAAAGCCGATATCCAGTATCATCGCAACCATAGCCGGCAGGGACCAAGCTATAGCAACCTCACTACGCGTCATCAAATATCATCATGATGCGCCGAACGCCATGTCGAGCCGAAGCCGATCCACGCGATAACAACGCCGTCGTGACAACGACATCAATGACGTTTGGCGCCTACACCAATGATATGACGACGAACAGTCACGTTGGAATTCGCATCGGAGTGCCGACGCCGATTGTCATAGATTGCTGATGCGCCGGGATGAGCGCATGCGTCGTTGTCGTATTGAAGCATCGAAAGATATGCGATTGCGTGTACGGGGAGGGGTCAATAGTTACATTCTGACATAACGTACATTATCGGATGTTAATGGTACCAATTCCGTCGCCGCTGACTGAAGAGCTTCATGCGTTGTTATTCCAGGCAATCACTCACACAATGAGAACGTCCGGATGCATATCATTCTGCATCCGGACGAATGTGTTATGTTTGTATCGGCATCCATTCCGATTATGGATTGTCGATTGCCTTTGATTTAGTTTTCGTCAATGTTGAAGTAATCTTCGACGGCGTCACGCAACTGGCTGACTTCGTCGATAATCCGGTACGCGCCATGTTCGTTGAGCTCTCCGGGCTCGGCGTACCCCCATCCGCAACCCAGGCAATCCAAGCCGCATGCCTTCGCGCCTTCGACATCCGTCCAGCGGTCGCCGACCATCAACGCGCGATCACCTTGGATGACATTGAAGCCCATATTTTCGAACGCGTACCGGATGACCTGGTCCTTGTCGAGCCTGGAATTGTCTTTGCTGGCCCCATAGACTGCATCGACCAGCTTGTCAAGCCCGAAATGCTCACAAATCGGCTTCGCCTGATATTCCGGCTTGCACGTCGTGACGGCCAGGAAATACCCGTCGGCCCTCAATGTCTGCAACTGCTCAGGAATGCCCGGATACACAGTGTTGTACAGCTTTCCCGGTACCTTGTTCCCGGGATGATTGGGGTCGTCGAACACCGCCTTGTTGCTGTAATAATCACGGTAAATCTCGACGGCTTTGGCCAACTGATCATCCGGAATGTGATTGCGCTTCATCGATTCGATAATCGCCGGCCCGATGAACCGGTGAAGTTCCGCTTCGTCCGGCACCGGACGGCCAAGCGCCTCAAACGCCTTGACCACGCAGGCGATGATGCCCGGGTCAGATTTGGTCAACGTACCATCAAGGTCAAGCAGCACAATGCGCCGCGGTGAATGCAATACGGTCATACGGTCCTCTCTCCGAATGCTCCGAAGGCTGTAAGGTAAACGTCTTCTCAACGCTTCTCCCCATTCGTATTATGCCTTGAACGCGTGACCTTGGCGTGTTCGAACCGACGCATGGGAATCCACTGGTGAACTGGAATCTCCCTGATACATGAAGTGCCGTGCCAAGGCAGGTATCCATGGCACGGCACTTCAGTACAACAAGTCCGGCTCAGCGCTTACAAGCGCTGAGCCAAGCCAAGGAAATCACTCGTAATCCGGAATCCAACCGTCACGATGCATCTGAAGCCGCTTTTCCAACAACTCCTTGAGCTCATCCTCAGTACGGCGCTCCATCAGCATGTCCCAGTGGGTACGTGTCGGCTTGTTGATCTCGTCGTCCTCGGCGTCCTGATCGCCTTCACGATGGGCGATCTGCCCGCAACGGCATTCCCATTCCTTCGGAGGCTCAGCACCTTCGGCAAACGGGACAATCGTACGATGCCCGTTCGGGCACACGTACGCGATGTCAGTACGGGCCGCGAAATCCACATTATCGTCTGATTCCAGTGACTTGGCTCCGATGCTCATACCGCGCAGACTGCGTTCTGCCATGTCGATCCATTCCTCCTAGGGGTTTAGTCAACTATCCAAATTACCTAACAGCCCGGACGCATCGCATATTCCCCGGGCGAAATGAGCCATGGCTTGGGGCACAATCCTGAACAAACCCAAGACGAGCAGGAGGGAATGAACCCGCGACCCCTTGTTCCTCAGTCAACACCCGAGTATGCCACGACTCCCCTGTTAATCATCAACTGGGCGGCACGCGCATGCACGGACAACGGTCCCTCGTATTCCGGAACACCGGGAAGCGCTGATGCTATCTGCTGCAGCATATCGGCCAGACGCTTCATGTTGCGTACAAAATCACCGCCGGTCAAATCCATGTCGTGAAGGATCACGGCCAGAGGTTCACCGTCGGCCCATGCATACACCGCATCGACAATCCCGAAATCTACATCCGGAAGCCGCTCCAGCCCATAATCCTCACGCAACGCATTGATACGCATGCTCATCGCGCGCAATTGCGAGCAAACATGGGCGACCGGACCGGTAGAGCCGCCAGGATACCGGCGGGGTTCACCACCCTCTCCCCTGCGCGACTCATAGACAAGCCCAGACAACGCGGCGGCAAGCTGCTGCGGGGTCAAGGTATCCAGCAATCCGGTACGGATCGCTTGGGCGAGCACAAGATCCTGTTCACTGTACAGCTGGCGAAGGAGACGCCCACCGACAGTTAATTCCAAAGAGGTTTGCTCCTGGCCGTTCTGATGGCGTTCGAGATACCCCAGTTCAACAAGGATGTCGCAGATGCGGTCGAACTGCCTAGCCACGGACCCTGTGCGCGAATCGTAGCGCCGTTGCACCCGGTCGAGTTCGCGCCGCTCCCTCATCCAGCGATGCCCCCACCTGAGGTGTTCCTGCTCGTCAGGGCATGAGGCGCAAGGATGGTGCTGCTGTTCCCATTTGACTTCGGCAATCTGCCTGTCAAGATCATGGAAGGCCTTACTACGCGCCTCTTGAGACGGGAACGAACGATGTTTGAGTTCGCGCCGCCCGTTCTTCTGCAAATCGCTGAGTTTCATCCTTAGCAGCATGAATTGGGTGAAATCGCCGCGATCGCAGTATGCCGCCTGCTCGTAGCCTTCCAAAGCATGTTCGAGCGTATGGATTTCGGATTCAAGCTGCCACGCCGACTCATTCGCCTCCCATTGCGCGAAGGACTGGTCGAGCGTCTTGCGGGCGGTTTCGTAGGAGCTGGAATACAACAGATTCACGGCCATATTGAAAGTAGGTTTGAAACTCGAATGCAACGGATACACACGTTTGCTGGACAACGCCGCGGCGGTGGCCGGAACGAACCCCTTATGGTCGACAATCACCGCGTGGCCAATCGTATCGATGCCACGACGCCCCGCACGGCCAGTCAGTTGCGTGAATTCTCCGGGGGTGAGCATGACGTGCCCTGTGCCGTCGTATTTCTCAAGTTTTTCGACGATGACGCTGCGGGCCGGCATGTTGATACCAAGCGCGAGAGTCTCCGTGGCGAATACCACTTTCACCAGACCCTCTTCGAACAGACGTTCGACAATCTGTCTAAACAGGGCAATCATACCTGCATGATGCGAGGCGAAACCTTCCTCCAACGCAAAACGGAATCGCGAGAATCGCAATGCTTTGAGATCGTCGCGGCTCATCTGCCCTTCAACCATCTCATCGACAATCTCACGGATCCGCATCGCCTCATCGTCAGTCGTCAGTTCGAGCCCCGCATTGATGCACTGCTCGACCGCCTGATCGCAGCCATTACGTGAGAAGATGAAATAGATTCCGGGCAACATGCCGAGGAAATTGAGTTCGTCGATGACTGCCGCACGCCGTGGGGTGAACCGTTCGGCTTCATACTGCGAACGACCGGTCCGGCCGAAGCCGCGGCCTTTGCGGGATCCATGGGGCGGACGCCTGCGGACAGCTTGATGCTCCAGTTGATCGATACGTCTGGCCAATTGCGGATTGAGCCGTGTTGTGGCCTCACCGTCACTGTCGCGACGATACAGGTCGATGAGCTCCGGTTCGGTGCGCTCGTTGGCCTGCACCATCACATGCTGTTCAAGGGGCACCGGACGATGCTCGGACACGATAAGCCTGGTGGAGCCACGCACCGAGGAAATCCACGCGGAGAAATCCTCGACATTCGATACCGTCGCAGACAATCCGACGATGCGAACGGATTGCGGCAGGTGGATGATGACTTCCTCCCACACCGGTCCACGGAATCGGTCGGCAAGATAATGGACTTCGTCAAGAATGACGTATTGAAGCGCAAGCAGGGTGTTGGAATGCTCGTACAGCATATTCCTCAGCACTTCCGTGGTCATCACGATAATATCCGCCTCGGAGTTGATGGACGTGTCCCCCGTGAGCAACCCGACATGCTCGGCGCCATAGATTGCGGACAGATCATGGTACTTCTGGTTGCTCAACGCCTTGATCGGCGTGGTATAAAACGCCTTGACATGATGTTCGTGCGCCAAGTACATCGCGAAATCCGCGACCACCGTCTTCCCCGCGCCCGTCGGTGCTGCCACAAGGACATTGTCCCCGGATTCCAAGGCTTCACACGCCTGAATCTGGAAGGCGTCAAGATCGAACGGCAACGATGACGCGAACTTTGCCACGGCCGTTTTCCGGTACTGCTGGTTGCGTTTGAACCGCTGGTACCGCTGAGCCGGAGAATCCTGAATCTCCCCCTGACTGTGGCTGGAATCTGTCCCACGCCCTTGCGGGGCATAATGCGAATGTCGAGACATGCCTTCTCTCCCCCATGTCAACACTGAACGAATACCGTGGAACGGTGTTACTCGTTGAACACGCCCCAACGACGCCATACGGCCTCATGCCGTTCGCGCTTGTGTTCCTCACGTCTGATCACTTGGGCGTGGGCGGAACTGTACTGGTCGATGGATTGCTGGAGCGGAACCGTGAACGATGCCGGTTTCGGCTGCGATTCATCGACACCGTCCGCCGCGGCAAACTTGCTGCCAATGGCATCACCGAGCGAGGAGACCATATGCAATGCGGCCAGACCCCGTCTGAACACATACCAGATACCCGCGGCAAGAGATACCAGCAACGCTAAGACAAGCACAACCCAGACAACCCACCATTGCATGGAAACCTCCTGTCAAACGGATACGGACAGCATTCGAGCCTATCAGTCAGTGTCGTCTTCACGCTTGTCCACGCTAAGTTCACGCTCGGCGCGTGCCTTGATCATCGAACGCAAGGTCTCAGGGGCGACAGCGGTAATATGCCGCGCGTGGGCAATACAGAAAGCAACGAACCACGAATCGGAAGATACGATCAGCCGGACTTTCTGCCCGTTGCCGCACGGTTCCACCGTCGCGCCCGGGAGCCGCTTGGTGAACGGCAAATCAGGCTGGTCCGTGATGAACACGGTCTGCGTGCCATTGTCGAAACTCCACTTGCGCAGTTCACTTACCGGTACATCCGGGATATCGAGCTTCTTGATCGGCTTGACCAGCTCGGCCTTCTCGATACGGGCAAGACGCAGAACCTGCCACACCCTGGGCAGACCGTTCGCCTTGTTGATGGTGACGTCCTTCTGCACGAACTTGGCTTCATCGTGCGGAGCTGCGGATGCTACATCCGTCCAGACCGCCACATAGTACACGCCCTCATCCACGAAAATCTTCGCTGGGGCCACCAGCTTACGGCGGGTACGACCCGCGCCATCCGTGTACTCCATGTCGAGCAGGCTGTCCGTGGAAATAGCACGCTTGACGACCGAGAACGCACGGGGCTCGAGTTCGTAACCGGTCAGGCTCAGCCACGGCGTCTGACCGGGCTTGACATGCTGACGCAAGCGCGAATACAACGACTGCGCCTGGTCGCGCTGCTGATCGGGAAGCAATGACGAATGGGCCAGATAACTCACCGAAGCCGTCAACATGCTCAGATACTGCTGGGAAATGCCGGCGAGACGCTCCAAACCAAGGGAATTCGTGGCCGACACGATACCCTCACTGTCCAGAAGCGGCCAATCGATATCGAAGAACTGGCTACCCGCCATCTCACCGTCATCGGACACCGTCGTCAAGGTGTTGATGTCCTTGTGGATGATGTTGACGTACTTGGTGAGCTCATCCTCGGACTTGGGCTTGCCAATGAAACGCTCCGCAAGCTCGGCCAGCGAGAACTCCTCGCCGAGATGGGCAGACAGGAACAGCATGAGCCTCAACCTGCGGTCGACTTCGCTGCCGGTCTGGAATGACGGCCCGATCTTCTTCTGACGGGCCTTTATGCTTTCCGGATCACCAGGTTCGTGCACCTGCCGACTGATCGAGGGAGCATTGACCTCCAAGCTCTCCGAATTCTGGGCGGAGTCGGCTAGCTCGAACTTCGTCGCCGCGGTGAGCCTGCGGTTGAACGCGTCCACGGCCTCCTGAGGGCTGACGATATACGCGCCTGGATGTTCGAGCACATACATGGCCAAGTCGTCGGAATCCGTGTAGGCGACGTTGATGCGCTCGCCGTCGACATCCACGGTTGCCGCAAAGCGACGGGAATCAATCACCTTCACCAGCGATTCGGGCAAGGTCTGTGTACCAAGCCCCGGAGCGATGGAATCCAAGCCAAGACCGGGCACAGGCGTCTGAGGGACGCGCGGCGCGGTCCGTGAGGTGTGCTGGACCTGCTGACTGGAAGCGCTTGACGAAATCGACATGGAACGCGCGAGGTAATTCGCTGCGGCGAGCACAGGCAAATCCTCCGGCTCGAAATGCAGGCGGACACGAGGCTCGTCCCCGAGTTGCAAGCGGTATGACGCGAAATCCTGACCTTCGGATTTCGAGGAATATTCCGGCTGCCGCGATTCAATTGCGATACCCATGGCGGCGAGTTTGGCGCGATCACGCTGGAACTGCTTGGCGAAAGCCGCCTTCGCCGCTTGATCAGCCAATTCCCCGTATGAGTCCGCATACGCCTTCACGCGTTGCGCGATCTGGCGCGAAGTGAGCCATTGGGGGAAGGCTGATGACAATACGGCCAAGACATCAAGCTCGTGCTTGCCCCATTTGTCGGAAAAACGCCGTCTCCCGTTGCTACCCTCTGCCATTAGTCCTCACGTATCGTTACAGTCTTCGAGTATCTGTGCTGGAAAGCACCTTGCCTCTATATTAGAGGCTTTTTATGTTCCTGTGGGTCATTTCTCGAAAAAAGAGATATTTCTTGCCTGCGGTATAATCACGCGAGCCACTCGTCAGGCTCGATGCCCTGAGGGCCGACGAATTCGCCGTTTGGCACATAACTGGGCCGTCCTTGGTCGGGCAGCACCGCGTCACCGAAGAACGACACATTCTGCCCGAAGGTCCAATCCCCTTGGATACGAACCGAGTTTGCTGCAGCCAGGGAAGGCACGCCATACGGGAAGCGCTCGTTGAAGTCATCGATATTCTTGTAGTACCGCGAATCAAGTTCCACATTGGGGAAGATATAGTTGCCGTCCTCCATTTCGAACTGGTCCGTAAGATGGAACCTATCCGACCGCATAATGAACAGATCGTCGGTGGTTTTCACTGGAAGGAAGCGCATCCGGTCCACTTGAACGCATGTCGCTTCATCAAACAGGGAAATCGCCGCGCCCATCGCCGTCTCCAGCTGCACCACAGGCGTGCTCTCCCGATCAGTGGGATCAACCGTCTTCTTGTTGATGATAACTGGCAGCGGCAACACCCCATCGTGGCTCGCGAGCAGGTCGCGCAGCGCATCGATGCGAATCCAGATGCTATTCGTATTGAAGTACGGATGCCTGCTGATATTCTGCGCATGCCCACGGTCATCAGGGTGGACTTGGCTCATCTCACGCAACATCAGCCGTCCCGTCTCACGACTGCGTACCAGATGACCGCCTTTACGATCCGCCTCGGTACGCACCGCGACCTCCGCCATGAAAGGGGCACCGGTGTTCTCGAAATATTGCGCCAGCGTACGCGACGGACGAGCACCGAGATTATCAGAATTCGAAATGAACAGATATCTCATGCCGTTATCCCACAACGTATCGAGCAATCCTGACTCCCACAGTGTGGAGAACAAATCGCCATGCCCGGGAGGGCACCACTCCAGCTCAGGACGTTGGGGATACCGGACTGGTTCGCCGGTGGCGATATCAATTTTCGGCTCCTGATGCTGCATGATTTCGACAGGAATGTCATCCTGGTGGAACCGAGGATTCGACTCAAGGACACGCAAGGTATCCGCCGACGTGCGGAAAGAATTCATGAAGGTCAGCGGCAATGGCACACCAAGCCGCTCTCGTGCGGTCAGCACCTGACCGACGATGATATCCAGGAAACGCATCTGTCGAGCCTTGTGCCGGCGTACAGGAAGCAGCGATTTGGCACAGGACAGACCCATCGACGTTCCCAAGCCGCCGTTGAGCTTGATGAAGGCCGTTTTACCGAACGCCTGCACGGCTTTCTCGTGGTCGATGGTCTGGTAGATATCATGGAAGCTGGGGACATCGAGCAACGGTTCGATATCGTGTTCACGGATCCATGTCGTTTCGGTGCCTTGCGCCCACACGTCATACAGATGACTGAATTGTGCGATCGACATCTCGCTCATGCCATGTTCCCGCATCACTTGTGCGCAATGCTCAGCATGTTCATTTGTCGTCATGTCATAACCCTTTCTCCCATGACTGCTCATAAGTGTAGCCCCCATACCGGCGGCGCCCACGCATTACCACCCGGATACAGGTGAAGGATTCGTGGATGAATTTGTTCCCCGTATGTATGCGCATGCTGCAGACGAAACGCCGATCGTCAACTGCGCGATTATATCGTCTTGTCATCGCTCAGGTCAACACAGCAATCCGTATGCCCCTTTCCAAAGCGATGACGATGAGATCGCCGCCGGCCAGACCGGCTGAACAGCTGCCCTGACGACATGCGACGCAGCCGGTTGTCAGGATACCGACAGACAACCTGTCCGGCATACAGCATACGACAGTGCGGGCGGCACTGCTTGGCTTCCACCGACACTGATACACCCCTCAACGTCGGCAGAAGATGTAGCTGTTGGGCCTCGACGCCAGACACACATATGATCGATACCCCGATAACCGTGGACATACGAATCCTGCTGTCCGTAACCCCGTTTGACTTCGACCGGAAAAACACAAGCCGCGGAATCTCAACGATTCCGCGGCTTTCCGGTCGGGCCGGCGGGATTTGAACCCGCGACCCCTTGACCCCCAGTCAAGTGCGCTACCAAACTGCGCTACGGCCCGATCGGCGCTATACGCGCCGAAGAGCTAACTTACCACAGCAGTTCAGTCTACGCAACCCGGCGTGGCGTACCCTTCCGATTCCGGTAGGCGCCTACTTCCGCCGCTTTTCACGGACCTTGACGGAAATCTGGACGGGCGAGCCTTCGAATCCGAATTCTTCGCGCAACTGACGCTCCAGATACCGCCGATAGCCGTGCTCGAGGAATCCGGTCGCGAAAATCACGAACCGCGGCGGCCGTGTCGAAGCCTGTGTCGCGAAGAGGATTCTCGGCTGCTTGCCGCCTCGCAGCGGGTGGGGATGCGCCGCCTGGATCCGCCCGAGAAATGCGTTGAGCTTGCCCGTGGGTATGCGCTTGTCCCAAGATTCGAGAGCCGTTTGCATAGCACGAGACAGGCGGTTCGTATGCCACCCGGTCTTCGCCGAGAGATTGACGCGTTCAGCCCACGTCACCCGGTTGAACTCGGTTGCCCACAGACGCTCCAGCCGCTGACGGGAGAATTCGTCCATCAAATCCCACTTATTGAACACCAGGACGATTGCTCGGCCGGCGTCAACCGCCTGGCTCATGACTTTCAGGTCCTGATCGGCGATCGGCTGGGACGCGTCGAACAGCACCAACGCAAGTTCCGCACGCTCGATAGCCGCCTGGGTGCGCAGTGAGGAATAGTATTCCGCGCCGGACAACTTGTGCTGGCGACGCTTGATACCGGCGGTATCGATGAACAGCCAGTCTTGGCCATCCATCGAGATGATCTCATCGACCGGATCCCTTGTGGTGCCGGCTAGATCATTGACAACCGAACGCTCCTCGTGGGCGAGTTGGTTGAGCAACGATGATTTGCCGACGTTCGGTCGTCCGACGAGCGCGACACGCCGCAGATGCGACGGCGTCAGGAATCCCGATGTCCGGTCGGCGGACTTCAGGGAGTCCAACGCGGCGTCGAGCAGCTCGCCGACTCCTCTGCCGTGCATGGCTGAGATGCCATAGGGCTCTCCGAGGCCAAGCTTCCAGAATTCCGCGGTGAGATACTCGCTTTGCGCGTCGTCGACCTTGTTGACCGCGAGCGTCACCGGCTTGCCGGCCGCGCGCAGCATGTTGACGATCCGCTCATCGGTGTCGGTCATACCGATCTGCCCGTCCACCACGAAAATCACGGCGTCGGCAAGTCTTACCGCCACCTGTGCTTGGGACGCAATCGCCGAGGCGATGCCTTCAACATCGGCTTCCCAGCCACCGGTGTCGACGAGTTTGAAATCGGTACCTGCCCATTCGGCGTCGTAGCTGACGCGGTCCCGGGTGACCCCCGGGGTGTCCTCAACGACCGCCGCGCGGCGACCAAGAATACGGTTCACCAACGTGGATTTTCCGACATTCGGCCGTCCGACCACCGCGATGACACCGACCTGCTTACCGGAACCGGCATCGGCGTCGCCTTCATCTTCGCCCGCGATGAGTTCACGGTCTTCCTCGTCAAGCTCGTATCCTTCGAGATTCGCGGCGTACTCCTGGTACTGCTGCTCCTCGATCGCTTGATCAACCAAAGCGATGAGCTGGTCCAAGGTCTGCTCGAAGGTCAGATCCGAGTTATCCAAGGTCACGACCCCATCGGCGGCGGTCAGGAAACTGGTGACCTTCGAGTCCATGCGATCGCGTTTCGCGACATCCTCAGCGCCCACGCCCTGCGCGGATTGCCCGCTCCGGCGTGCCTGACGCACTTCCTCACGCGCGGTCAGCAACACTCGTACTTCGGCATCGGGGGCCACGACGGTGGTAATGTCACGGCCTTCAGCGACGATGCCACGCCCTTGCGAGAAGGAATCCCCCGACGCTTCACGGGCGATATACGCGCGCTGCGCTGCAATGAGCACATGGCGGACGGGGATGATGCCTGACACCCGTGACACATGGGTGGACACCTCGGAAGATCTGATGTCCTCACTGATGTCCTCACCGTCGGCGAGCACAATCGGACGGTCAGGGTCTACCGAGATATCGAAATGGTCATCGGTGAAGAACTCCCCCACCGTCTCGGTAATCTGCTGCTCATCAATCTGCGGGGAGTCAAGGTCAATGCCCTGATGCAGGCACCACCATGCGCATGCGCGATACATGGCTCCAGTATCAAGGTATGCGAAACCGAAATGTCTGGCCAGTTCCTTCGCCGTAGATGATTTTCCGACACCGGCGGGGCCGTCAATGGCGACACGGATCACAGTCCGACCTCCTTGGCAAGTGAACGAACCTCAGTCTGGGACAGCACGCGGTACGAACCTGATTTGAGATCGCCGAGCTTGATCGGGCCAATCTGCGTGCGCACCAGGCGCTTGACGGGGAACCCGACCGCGTCGAAAATACGACGGACAATCCGGTTCTTGCCCGAATGCAGCACGACCTTCACCAAGGTCGTGTCATGGTTGGCGTCGATGATGGCACAATGGTCCAGGCGAATCCAGCCGTCGTCCAGCTGCACTCCTTGGGAGACAAGACGCCGACATACATTGCCGCTGATCCTGCCCTGCAGGGTGGCGATGTAGGTTTTCTCCACCTCATATTTGGGATGCATGACATGCTGGCTGAGTTCACCGTCATTCGTCATGAGGATGAGCCCTTCCGAGTCATAATCGAGGCGTCCCATATGGAAGATGCGCTCATACTTGTCACCGACGATGTCCCGCAAGGTATAACGCCCCTTGGGGTCGTCCATGGTGCTGAGCACCTTGCGCGGCTTATTAAGCGCAAGCGTGATGTGATTGGGGTTCAGGCGGACGCGGGAGCCGTCGACACGAATCTCCTGCTTGCTCGGATCGGCACGGGTGCCGAGCTCGGTCACCAATTCGCCGTCAACCTCGACACGTCCGTCGAGGATGATCTGCTCGCACTTGCGCCTCGAACCGAAACCGGCTTGTGCGAGGATCTTCTGCAGGCGAATGCCTTCTTGATTATTGTCATGTGCTTTCAATGCACGAGAATATGCGTTTGGCATCGTTCTCCCAACGTGGCCGGACGGCGCCATCGGAGCCGTCATGGATAGATATCTGGTGTCGTGATGCACTCGCAACGGTACTCGCCATGGCATGAACTACGAGACACACGACATAGACATTGTAGCGTAAGGCACAGAAAAGCGTCCCTACTGATAGAATGTCACACGTCCGGCGGATATGGCCACGCTTCAGGCCGGAGCCTTGTCCGCTATTCCCCTAGAGAAAGAACAATCAATGACTGATACGGGATCCCAGCGCGCCAGTGACGCGGCATCATGCACGAAGGAACCACTTGCGGTACGCGTGGGCGCTGAGCTGGCGGGAAGCTTCATCGCATTCTTCGCGATTTACAGCTTCACGACCTTCGGAACCGCCCTGTTCGGCATCAATATGGCGTTCATCGCCTTGGCCACCGGTATCGCGTACGCCGCGATGACACTGATATTCTCAAAGGTGTCCGGCGGACAGCTGAACCCGGCGATTACCCTCGCTGCAATACTGACCGGCAAGACCAAGGTGCTCGACGGCATCCTCTACATCATCGCCCAGGTGCTGGGCGGCATCGCCGCCGGCGCGCTGATCGTACGTATCCTGCCGACGACCGAAACACTGACCGCGAAGATCTGGCTGACCGATGCCGTCAACGGCTTCGGCAACGGCTCCGTCTCCGCATCCACGCTGAGCAGCGTGAGCGCCTCCTTTGACATCACTCTGGCTGTCGTGGTCGAAATCATCGCAAGTATTGTGGTGATTGCCGCCGCTGTGGCGACCATGAACAAGGAGACCACAGCGGTTTCGCACGCTGCGGCCATCGGTTTCGCCTACGGTCTGGGCGCCGCGATGACCTATCCAGTCACCGGAGCCGGCATGAATCCTGCGCGCTCCACCGGCATCGCCCTGTTCGCGCGCAACGCCGGACTGTCCCAGAACCCGCTGCAGCAGCTGTGGGTCTTCTGGATATGCCCGATTCTCGCTGCGGCGATTGTCGCGATGGTCATGATCGGTGCGCAGTTGCTGCGTGACAATGCCAACGCCAAGCAGCAGGTTGTCGATGACACCGCCGCGCAACAGAATGTAGCTGATACCGACGCACTCGCCCTCAGCGGCAACGATGCGACGCAAACCGCTACCGAGTCTGCCAATCACGGCGAGCAGGAAGCGTCCGCGGTGTCAGAGCATGATGCGGATGCTCAGATCGAGCAGTGAGACTCCGATACCAAAACACAGGGACATCGACGCATCGAATGCCACGGACCGGACCTTCCATGGGCTGCGTTCACGCAGGATGATGCGCATTGTCCCCAAGACGATGGCCGTCGCAGCGAGCAACGCTGTGGCGGCCATCGTATATCCAAAGGCGGCAAGGATGCCGCTGACACATACCAACAGCGCCACAATCCATTCACATACCGGTTTGCCTTCTTTGGCTTCAGACACATACGGATGCTCTTGCGGCATGATGGCCTCCTCGTGGCGGTTGGGAACAGATGTCACATCGACAATCGGTGTGCAGTGAGTCCCGTTGTCGATATCTTGACACGTCAAAGGGAAGAATACCTGTCCGCTTCGACGTGGCATCGAAATCGCTAGGAATATGGCAGCACGGTACGAGTCGATTGGCGACACCGGAAATCAGCCAGTCTGGAACACACGGCACCGCTGAGTACCGACCACTGAAATGCGACCAATGGTGGCTACCGCACCACCAGGAAGTCGCATCCGTGCAAAAGGCGGTGCCCGGCCCGAAGACCAGACACCGCCCCAAACAGGCCGTTACGCCGAAAACCGCGAATCAGTGGAAGAAGTGGCGGGTTCCCGTGACGTACATGGTAATGCCGGCTTTACGAGCCGCTTCGAAAACTTCCTCATCGCGGATGGATCCACCGGGCTGCACAATCGCCTTGACACCGGCGTTGATGAGGTATTCCGCGCCATCAGCGAACGGGAAGAACGCATCGGAAGCGGCGACCGAGCCAGTGGTACGGTCGGCGCCATCAGCCAGCGTATTGGCACGTTCGACGGCGAGATGGCAAGAATCCACACGGTTGACCTGTCCCATGCCGATGCCGACGGTTGCTTGATCGTGGGCGATGAGAATGGCGTTCGACTTCACACAACGAATGGCACGCCAAGCAAACTCGAGGTCGCGCAGCGTATCGGCATCCGCGGGATCGCCGGAGACAAGCTTCCACGCATCCGGGCTGTCGCCGGGGGCGTTAATCAGATCAGTAGTCTGCACGAGCAGTCCCCCGTCGATCTGACGGTACTGCTGCTTGGTGCGAGGAGGCTCGGCGACCTTCAGGATGCGAAGGTTCTTCTTCTTGGTCTTGAGCAACTCAAGGGCTTCCGGCTCATAGTCGGGGGCGACGATGACCTCAGTGAAGATCGGCCGCACGTTCTGGGCCATTTCAAGCGTCACCGTGGTGTTCGCGGCGATGACACCGCCATAAGCGCTCATCGGGTCGCAGGCATGCGCCTTTTTGTGGGCTTCGGCGACGGTCTTGCCGAGTGCCAAACCGCAAGGATTGTTGTGCTTGACAACAGCGACGGCGATGCTCGGGGCGAAATCCCACACGGCGCGCCAAGCAGCATCGGCGTCAACGTAATTGTTGTAGCTCATGGGCTTGCCACCGAGCTGTTCGGCATGGGCGAACCCGTTCTGGTTCAGCGGATCCAAGTAGAGAGCTGCCTGCTGATGCGGGTTCTCGCCATACCGCAGCATATGAGAGCGATCCCACGTACGCGTGTACGCCTTTGGGAACACGGTATCCTCATTGGGAATGTCGTCATCCGACACAGGCTGGTCGGCGGTGATGCTTTCCGGCTTCGGCCACTGCTTGGACGTCCACTCGTTGATGGTCGCGTCATAGGCGGCTGTGTGGGCGAAAGCCTTGGCGGCGAGCCAGCGACGCTCCTCAAGGCTGAACCCGCGACCGTCTTCGATGCGCTTGGCCACCAGCGCATAGTCAGCGGGATCGGTAATGATGGCGACTGTGGCGCTGTTCTTCGCCGCTGCGCGAACCATGGACGGGCCACCGATATCGATTTTCTCGATGGTGTCCGCCTCATTCGCACCGGAACGGACGGTATCCGCGAACGGATACAAGTTGACCACCACCAGGTCGAAAGGCTTGATACCCAGCGTTTGGAGTTGCTTGACATGCTCGGGGTTGGTCATATCGGCAAGGATGCCCGCATGAATGTGAGGATCAAGGGTCTTGACACGGCCGTCAAGGCTTTCCGGGAAGCCAGTGACTTCACTGACCTCGGTCACGTTGACACCAAGTTCGGCGAGACGCTTGGCGGTCGAACCGGTGGAAACGACTTCAGTGCCTGCGGCGATGAACGCCTTGGCAAGCACGTCGATGCCTTCCTTGTGGAATACGGATACGAGGGCCCGTTTAATCGGTCTGTTCGTTGATGCCATCCTGTTCCTCCTTGGTGGTTGTTGTCGCATGATCTACGACAATAGGTGTACTGGCGACACCTCGCGGTTGTCTGTCAGCCGTATTCCCGGTTGACTGACTGTTCTTGGCCGGGCGCAGATGCGACCAACACAAGCGTAATCCATACCATGTCGCATCGGCAACGATGACCGCCGCCCATGTGCCGAATAATCCGACGATGGTCGGATATCCTACGGCGCGTGTCGAAGCCACGACGTCGACGCCGACGTGCGCGAGCCGATGCGCTCCCAGCGCACCGTTGGACAGGGCGAACATGCACGACGACCCCAAAGCCACGAGCGCCCCCGAAATGCAGAATGAGCCAAGCGGATAGGCGAACATGATAATGTCGCGCACCACTGTGGCACGGTCGTCTCCGGCGCGGGGCGCCCTAATGGCGAAACCGGTCGGCGACAACATGAATGCGAGGGCACAGACGAGAGATACGATCAGCGGAAGTGACAAAAGGAATGAGCGCAACCCATCATTGCCGATGGCTTGCGGGAAAATGCCGAACAGCGGCACACCCGGCAGGTCCGTGGACTGTCCGATCCACATCGTGAAATGTGCAAGCTCCCCTATGCGGAATCCAGACCCGAACATCCAAGACAGGGACCAGATGCACAGGTTGGGCAGCCACGCGAGTGAACATACCGATGTCATGATGCGTGATCCCACGCCCATCGCATCAAATTCAAAAATCTTGGATACTGCATCGGCGCCGTAGACAATCCAGACCACCACATCGATGCACGCCAACAGAACGTATATGCCTAGCAGCGTCAAGCCCAGTGCCGCGCCGAGCGACAGCGCTCGCCTGAGTTCACGGGACACATGCTGTCCAAAGAACGCCTTAATGCGTTGCCACGATTCGCTTACCGGGAACACCCCGAGCACGAAGGCCACAGTGAATACAAAGCAGGTTTTTACCGCCACGATGCCGATATTGTCAAGCAGGCCCACGGAGATATGGAAGGCGAAGGCCATGTTGAAGGACAACCATGTGATGAGCCCGCCAAAATATGCGGCCCAAGACAGATGACGCTTGCGCGCGATGGATGCGAGCAACCACACCATCAACAGCGTCAGTGCCAGAGGAATCACACTCAGGGTGATTGCGCTGGTCTGGAATCCAATCCCTTGGCTGAGCAGAATCATGCTTTGCGTCAGCGAGAAAGCATAGTCTGTCAAACCGCCGGTACCTTCTTCCATGGATATGACCAGCAGAAGCAGGGAAATCAGCAACCAGAGCGCAAGCGCATATAACGCCATGGAGGCCGCCGCGAAGACGACCCCCTTGACGAATGAAACGCACCCTTCTTTCATGCGGCGATGGATTGCAATGCCTTGCGCATGAGGTCAGCGGTCTGACGCGGTGTCTTGCCGACAGGAATCCCGACGGCTTCCAGCGCAATCTTCTTATCTTGCGCGGTGCCTTTTCCACCGGAGACAATGGCGCCTGCATGACCCATCTGCTTGCCTTCAGGAGCCGTGAAGCCTGCGATATAGGCGACGACGGGCTTGGTCATGTGCTTGCTGGCCCATGCGGCGGCATCCTGTTCGGCGCTTCCGCCGATCTCGCCAATCATGACGACACCCTTGGTGGCGTCATCGGCTTCGAACTGTTCCAAAGCTTCCTGGAGTGTCGTGCCGACGATGGGGTCGCCCCCCACACCCACGCACGCGGTGAAACCTATGTCGGAGAGCTCGCCCATGAGCTGGTAGGTGAGCGTACCGGATTTCGACACGAGGCCGAGCGGACCGCGGTGGACGATGCCATCGGGGATGATGCCAAGGTTGACGCCGTGAGCACCGTCAGTCGCCGGCAATGTAATCAGGCCCGGGCAGTTCGGTCCGATGATACGGACACCCTTGCGCAAGGCGAGTTCGACGAAGTATGCGGAATCGGCAACGGGAATACCCTCGGTGATGACGACAATCGTGCCGATACCGGCTTGAATCGCTTCGACGACAGCGTCTTTGGCGAAGCGCGGAGGTACGAAGATGACACTCGCCTTGGCTCCGGTCGCTTTGATCGCTTCGCTGCATGTCGCGTATACGGGAATGACCGCGTCCTTGCCTTCACGGGCCTTCGGATAGGTGACGGTCGTGCCTGCCTTGCGAGGATTGACACCACCGACGATATTCGTCCCTGCCTTGAGCATTCTTGCCGTATGGGTCATACCCTGATGGCCCGTCATGCCCTGGACGATGACCGGGGCACCATCTTCAACAAACAACGTCATTTCGTGGCCTCCTTGCTGGACGATGCGGCAGCGATGCGTGCGGCCTGTTGTGCTGCTTCCTCCATGGTGCCATAGACATGCAGGTTCGGGTCATTGGCATCAGCGAGCATGCGCAGACCTTCCTGTGCAGCGTTGCCGTCGAATCGTACAACAATCGGCTTGACGGTCTCGATGGCTTGCAATGCGCCGAGAATGCCAGCAGCGACTTGCTCACATGACGTAATGCCGCCATAGACGTTCACGAAGACAGAACGCACTTGCGGGTCAGACAGTACAATCTCTAAGCTGTTGCGCATGACCTCGGCTGAGGCGCCGCCGCCGATGTCGAGGAAGTTCGCCGGCTTGATGCTGGTGCCCTGTTCCTCGCCGGCTCCAGAAACCGCATCAAGCGAGCTCATGACGAGTCCTGCGCCATTGCCGATGACGCCGACCTGTCCGGTCAGATGTACATAGTGCAGTCCGAGTTCCTTTGCCTTGCGCTCGTACGGGTCAAGCTGCGTGGCGCCTTCGAAACGCTTCCAACCGTCATGCCGGTACGAGGCATTGTCGTCGAGTGAAATCTTGGCATCGAGCGCGCACAACGATTTACTTGATTCATCTTGCGGGTCGCCGATTTTGGCGAGCGGGTTGATTTCCACGAGCGTGGCATCGTTGGTCTTGAAGCACTGCCACATATTCAGCAGAATGCGCGCAGCCTGGTCAACGTCCGCATGGTAGAACCCGATGTTGCGCGCCATCTCAGTCGCGGCTTCGAGGTCGAAAGTGTCCAACGCGTTGATGTGCAGGCGCTTGACCGATTCGGGATGGGCCTTTGCGATTTCCTCGACTTCGGTGCCACCGTTCGCTGTCGCGAGCACATCGAAATCACGCGAGGTGCGGTCCACTGAAATCGAGACATAGTATTCGTGGATGACGTTCTTGGCTTCCGCGACCAGTACGCCACGAACCTGATGGCCATGGATGACCATGGGGAAAATGGCATTCGCCGCAGCGACAGCTTCATCGCGCGTATGGGCAATCTTGACGCCGCCTGCTTGACCGCGATGGCCGATTTTCACCTGCGCCTTGATGACGCACGGATATCCGATGGTATCCGCAGCCTGGGCGACTTCGTCGGCATTCGACGCATAAATCCCACTTGGGGTGGGAATCCCTTGCTCGTCAAGCAGCTGGCGAGCCTGATACTCGTATAAATCCATTTCTGCCTCTCTTCATCCGGTCACGCCGGCATGGACACCAGTGTGCTCGTAGGGTATGGACCAAGACTGTCGATTCCGTCAAGCCCTTCGAGTTGCATCACAAAGCTGAAACCGGCGATGATGCCGCCGCATTTGCGAATCAGGTCCGCTGCCGCCTTCGCCGTGCCGCCCGTTGCGATGAGATCGTCGACAATCAGTACGCGTTCGCCGGAGCTGACCGCATCGGATTCCACTTCCACACGGGCTTGCCCGTATTCCAAGGTGTAATCCTCGCCGATGACGGGTGGCGGTAGCTTGCCCGCCTTACGCACTGCGATGAATCCCTTGCCAAGTCGGGCTGCAAGCGCCGGACCGAACAGAAAGCCCCTGGCTTCCAGCCCTGCTACAGAGTCAAAGGAATCAGCAGGAACCGGCAGTGCCTTTTCAAGGCCTTCCAAGAGAATCTGCAGACCTTTCGCGTCCTCGAGAACCGGCATGAAATCACGGAAGTTGATACCTTCCTTGGGGAATCCAAGCACTGAACGGAACAGGGAGGTCATGTATTCGGCCTTGTCCCTGCCTACTAGTTCCAGTTGTCTGATATGGATATCGGATGCCATCGATGGGACCTGATCTTTCTGATTGCTGTGTTGCCGGATTCGCCGGGCTGCAAATCGAGACGGAAACCGACTATGATAGGTTATTTGGCTTCGTTGTCGGATGCTTTGTCTTCGGTATCGGCTTCGCCTGCTTCAGCCGGTGCAGCTGTATCAGCAGTGTCATCCGCCGAGGACGCATTCTGCACGTCGGTTCGCTCGGTGTCAGAAACCCCAGTCTCGGACGCCGCAGACGTGCCCTCGGCACCCTCGCTGCTGGCATCTTCCTGCTGCGAATCATTGGCTTCGGCCTCGTCGTCATCGATGAACGCCGGACGCACGTATTTTCCGGCGACGGCGTTGAGCTTGAAGCGCAGACGAGAGCCTTCGGAATCCACGACGATTTCCTCGTACTTCTCGTCCACGGATACAATCGTGGCGATGATGCCGCCACGAAGCACGACGAGAGTGCCCGGGACCATGGCCTCCCGCAATTCTTCCTGCTGCTGCTGCTGCTTCTTCTTCATACGACGTGAACTCATCCACATCATGAAGATGAACAGGATGAGGATGACGATCATAACCATATTAGGATCGAGATTCTGAGACATGGGACTCCTGACGTGCTAGCGGGGTGCTATCCAAATATCTAACCTTAGAATAGCTTGTTGACATCATCCTGGGGTTCAAGGCCGAGATGCCTCCAGGCCTTAGCCGTTGCGACACGGCCTTTTGGAGTGCGTACGAGGAATCCCTCGCGGACAAGATACGGCTCACATACCGTCTCCACGGTTTCCGATTCCTCGCCCACCATCGCCGACAGATTGTTCAAGCCAACTGGTCCGCCGTTGAAATTACGGCAGATTGCCTGCAATACGGCGATATCGAGTCTGTCCAATCCTTCGGAATCGATCTGGTACAGAGCCAGCGCCTGAGTGACCGCATCGACGTCCACACTTTCCAAATCATGGACGATTGCCCAGTCGCGCACACGACGCAGCAACCGGTTCGCGATACGCGGCGTCCCTCTGGATCTCAGGGATAGCTGATGCGCCGCGCCTTCTTCCAATTCCACGCCAAGCACCGAAGCGGACCGCTCGATGAGTTTCTCCAACTCCTCATGTGGATAGAAATCCAGATGCGCGGTAAAACCGAAACGCGCCCGAAGCGGCGAAGGCAACATGCCTTCCCTTGTGGTGGCGCCAATCACCGTGAAGCGCGGCAAAGTCAACGGGATGGATGACGCACCGGGCCCCTTGCCGACCATGACATCGACACGGAAATCCTCCATGGCGATGTACAGCAGCTCCTCTGCCGGCCGAGGCAGACGATGGATCTCGTCGATGAACAGTACTTCTCCGGCGTCCAACGAGCTGAGAATGGATGCGAGATCCCCCGCATGCTGGATGGCAGGCCCCGAAGTCACCCTGATCGGCACGCCCAGTTCGTTGGCCACGATCATGGCAAGTGTGGTCTTACCCAGCCCTGGAGGGCCCGCCAGGAGGATATGGTCCGGGGGAACCTCACGTTTGCGTGCTGCGTCAAGGAACAGCTGCAATTGTGCTTTGAGCCGTGGCTGCCCGATGAACCCTTCAAGGACATGGGGACGCAGCTCCTCGTCACTCACTGGCTCGCTGTCCAATGGTTGCGAAGATACCATACGCAGGGATTCCTCCCTGGCGCCATCATTATTCACCGTCATATCTTCAGATTGTCGCATATCTCGCCTGTGCCCTTCTCATGCATTATCGCCCGCGGTCAAGTTCGGTCAGCGCCAGTTTGAGCACACGAGGCACGTCCTTCTCGCCTATAGGAGTGTCAATATCATGGTCGCGGCATGCGCGTTCGACGGCATCCAAGGCATCCTGCTGACGCCACCCAAGCGAAATAAGCCCTTCAACGACCTGTTGGGCACCCGTGTCCACCGGCGACTGAGCTGGGCCCGATACGCCCTCGACTTGGGACAGATCAAGCGAGCCTTTGAGCTCCAGGATGATTTTCTGCGCCCCCTTCTTGCCGAGCCCCGGCGCTTTGGCCAACGCAGTGGCATCCCCGTCGGCAACCGCCCTGGCAAGACGGTCAGGAGGCAAGGTGGACAGCAACGAAAGTGCGACCTTCGGGCCGATGCCGCTCACTTTTTGCAGCTGGAGGAACATCTTTTTCTCAGCAGGTGACAGGAATCCATACAACGTGATGGCATCCTGGGTGACCGCCATAGAGGTGTACACGGTAGCGGATTGCCCTGAGTGCAATGAGGCAAGATCAGTCTGCGGCATACGGACGTCAAAGCCCACACCGCTGACATCAAGCACGACCCCGGACTGGTCGACCGCTGCGACCTGCCCATGAAGCATGGCGATCATATTGTCTCCTTCAGGCTGTGTAACCAACAATCGAACATCTGTTCGATAGCTTACATGCCGCGGTCGACTCCGCGACGACGCTTCGCCCGCTGCGCCGCGACCGCCCACTGTCGTTGCGCGGCGGTCAGATGCTGTTCACGTTCGCCTCCCTGCAACGCCCCTGCCGGCCGCAACGCATGGCACATCGCTTGCGCCAAAGCGTCAGCTGCGTCAGGCGGGGTGGGCATCTCGGACAGGTTCAGGATACGCATGACCATGCGTTCGACTTGGAGCTTGTCCGCTTTGCCGTTGCCAGTGATCGCGAGCTTGACTTCGGTCGGAGTGTGCAAAGCGACGGGTATCCCCCGCTGCGCGGCTGCGAGCATGGCCATACCCGCCGCCTGCGCGGTTCCGAGCACGGTGTTGCGATTGGCCTGCGCGAACACGCGTTCAATGGACACCGTGTCAGGGACAAAGCGTTCGATTTTATCAACCAGTCCGTTGTAAATCGAAAGCAGCCTCAAATCCTGGGAAGTGTCGGGGCTGGTGCGGATGACATCGACATGGATAAAAGAAAGCCGGCGTGACGCGCCGGCTTCCACCACGCCGACCCCGCACCGAGTCAGGCCGGGATCAACGCCAAGGATGATCAACAGATCACTCCTCTTCCTCCAATTGGGCCATCACCTCGTCGGATGCGGTCCAGTTGCTGTAGATGTTCTGGACATCGTCAAGGTCGTCGAGGTTGTCAATCAGCTTGGACACCTTGCGGGCGTCGTCGAGGCTGAGCTCAATCTCGTTCTTCGGAATCATGACCAGATCGGCGGAATCGTAGTCGATGCCAGCTTCCTGGAGACCCTTGCGGACCGTGATAAGATCGGCGGGATCGGTGATCACGCTGAACACGTCACCGTCATCGGACACGTCCTCGGCGCCGGCTTCGGCTGCAATCTCGAAGAGCTTGTCGTAATCCAGACCCTCGGACGGCACCTCGATCTGGCCCTTGCGCTCGAAGTTGAAGCTCACGGCGCCTGACGTGGCCAGGGAACCGTTGCCCTTGGTCAGTGTGGAACGCACTTCAGCCGCGGCACGGTTGCGGTTATCGGTCAGGCATTCGATGATGAGGCCGACGCCGGCAGGCGCATACCCTTCGTACACGATGTCCTCGTAGTTGGCGGCACCGTCTTCCTCACCAGAGCCACGCTTGACGGCGCGCTTGATGTTGTCGGCAGGCATGGATGCCTTCTTGGCCTTGACAATCGCATCATACAGCGTCGGGTTGCCGTCGGGGTCGCCGCCGCCCAGACGGGCTGCGATCTCGATGTTCTTGATCAGCTTCGCGAACAGCTTGCCGCGCTTGGCGTCAATGGCGGCCTTCTTATGCTTGGTGGTCGCCCACTTGGAATGCCCTGACATAATGCTCCTAGCAGATACGGGTACGATAAACACACCGATTGTAAAGCGCTTTCAAGACAAGACCTCGGCGTACACGCCGAGCACCTGGTCTACGACACTGCTCCAGTCATACTGCAATGCGCGGTTCTGGCCGGCCTCACCCAACGACGCGCGTGCCCCACGGTCTGCTATCAACGAACACACCACGGAAGCGCAATCACGGTCGTCACCATTACCGAACAACGCAGCAGCACGACCATCATCCGCGACAGCCACGAATGCAGGAAGATCGGAAGCCACGACCGCGCACCCCGCCGCCATGGCTTCGGCGAGCACGATACCGAAGCTTTCACCTCCGGTCTGAGGAGCGATATAGACGCTGAGCGACCTGTAGAATCGAGCCTTGTCTTCATCGCTGATTCTGCCAAGGAATTCCATATGATCCATAAGGCGCCCCGATGGGTCGACCGCATTGACAATCGACCTGCCTTCGCGCTCACCATCGCCGGCACACAGGAACCGGGTTTGCGGATACCGGTCAAGAATCCTTGACGCTGTACGGCAGAATACCGCGAATCCTTTCCGTTCCTCCCCCATCCTTCCAAGGAACCCGATCGTCGGGCTCTCATCGTCTCCCTGCCAGGCGGTCACGGGGGTGGCCTGGGCGAATTGATCAGCATCGATGCCATTGGGAATGACCGACACCGGCACGTTCCCGGGCAAATACCGTTGTGCAACCTCGCGTGCGGCATCGCTGACACAGATGGCGTGGGACAGTGGTCGCAGATAACGGTTGAGGTAACCTTGGAAGAAGCGCAACGCGAACGGGTAGACGTCGAACGCAGCATGGAATGTCCCGATGAGCGGAGGATGATGCACCATGGTCAGCGGTTTATGACTCAGGGAAGGCGTCTCGGGCTCATGAAGATGCACAATATCGAAATGCCCCTGCCGGACCCAACGACGCACCTGGGCCCCGACGAACCCGAAATAGCTCAGCCGCGACACCGAACCGTTGTAGGGAATCGCAAAGGAGGTACCGACCGTCTGCACCCACAACGGCATATCGTTGGTCCGTCGTCCGGGCGCAAGAACCTCGACCTCGTGGCCTCGCGCAATCAGTTCCTTCGCGAAGTCACGGATATGGAACTGCACACCGCCCGGAGTCTCGAACGAATACGGCGAGATGATACCGACGCGCAACTTCCGGCCGTGCAACGGATCCGGCTGACACTGCGCTCCACAGTCTGCCTCATCGCGACGATCTGCGTTCGACATCATGTCCTTTCTTCCGTCAACAAGACAATAGTCATAGCCTACACCGTCTCGGGCTTTCCGGCGAAGGCTTACATGCCTCGTTTGCGCTGCTTGATCATCTTGAGGACCTCGTCGGGGACGTCCTTGAGCCGTGACAGGTCGAGATCCTCGATGAAAATCGGTTGGAGCATGTGCCAGTCCTGCGGATGCTCGGCTATACCGCTCGCCCACACATCAACCCATGCCTGGCTGATATCATGAATCGCCTGCTCACGGGGAAGACCGGCGAATCGAGAGATATCAATCGGGGCGCTGACCCGGCAGACATACCCGTATGGGGTACGGGCTGTCCTGCGTCTTTCTCCATGCAGACGTTCACGATACATATTGACGACATACAGGGGCAAGCCGGTGTCATAGGCCAAGGTTGCAGGCCCTCGCGCCACACGAATCATCGAGTCGAAGGCGCGGACGAATTCGCCGTGACGGCTCAGATCACGGTCTGCGAGTAGCGGCACCACCACATGCGGCTTGTCCAGTTTTTCCTCCAGTTTACCGATTAGGCCGGGCTGACCGGTGAGCAGGATTGAAATGCCCAGGGACCGTCTGATGTCCACGAAAGTCTTGAGCAGTTCTTCGTTCTCCAACCGTTCGGCGACCGTGGTCACCGGGGCGATATCGCGATACGCCCAATACCCGGCGTAATCCCAATTGCCTTGATGTCCCATAGCGATGGGCACCGAACCGGCTTGCACACGCGTGGATTCGATGATCAGCGCACACCCGGGGCCGTCCCCGCGTACACGGGCACTCAGGCATTCATCGCTTCTGCCGCCGACCGTCATGGCTTCGGAGAAATACGTGAAATAGGACCGCATCGCCCGGTGGGAAACATGCCGCAGATGTATCCTGTTCCGGATTGCTGCCCATACTCCGTCATGTTCAGACCGGTTGTGGTCATGCAATACGTGTGACAGGTTGCGTTCCAACTGCTTGACGCCGCCGGCGCGCGTCAGCCAAGCGATATCAGCGGCGAACAAGAACAGCCCCCTGACCAGCCGCTCAGGCAGCATACCGGCGTGCTTGGCGATGAAGATAAGGACCCTGTCAAGCATGGCCGGTGTTACCGCTCATCGGCTTTCATCTGACGCCGCACCTCGAAAATCCTCTGGAACACCGTAATCAGGCCGAGCACAGTCAAGAGCGCCATCGCGATGGCAAGCCACAACCCGTTATAGGTCAATCCGGTCACGAACATGCCAACTAGGATGATGAACAGGCGATCAGCCCGTGTCGCGATGCCGTTTTTAGCCTCGTACCCCACAGATTCCGCACGAGCACGGGCATAGGAGGTGACGAATGAGGTCATGATGGAAACGAGCGCGCAACTGATACCGACATGAGAGATGACGTCCTCACCGGATCCGCCGTGCATCCACCAGTCGCTATGCAGGTAGAAAATCAAGATGCAGCCGATGAGAACCGCCCAATCGGCGATTCTGTCAAGAGTTGAATCAAGGAATGCGCCGAATTTCGTTCCCCCGGTGGTCAGCATGGCCACAGAACCGTCCAGGGAATCGAACAGCACGACAATCGCGAGGAAAAACACGAGGGGAATGATCCAACCGGTGATGCCAATTGCAATGGACAACGCTATGGACAGAATCGACCCGGTGATTGTAATGCCATTGGCACTCATATGCATACGTACGCAAACACGGGCGATGGGTTCGGTCAGTTTCTTCCACAATCCCCGGCAATGTTCCAGCATTGTCTTCGATACCTTTCTTGTCGATTATCGGCAGGCGAATCGGGCGGCACTGAAATGTCCAGTGCCGCCCGAACCCGTTCAGCGCAATGTCGTACGGGTCACTTGGTCGCGGCCGCGAAATCGTCGGCGTTGTTCACTTGGACACGCTTCTTGATGACTTCGAGGATCCACGCCTTAGCCTGGTCCACCGGCACGCCGTTGAGCTGGCTACCGTCACGGAACCTGAAGCTGACAGCGTTCTTCTTGACGTCCTCCTCACCGGCAATAAGTGTGAACGGGACTTTCGACTTGGACGCATTGCGGATCTTCTTGCCGAAACGATCGTCCGAGTTGTCCATCTCACAACGCACGAGGTTCTCCTCGAGATCATCGATGAACGCCTGCAGATGCGGGGCGAACTCGTCGGCGACCGGGATGCCCGTGACCTGCACCGGGGCGAGCCAGACCGGGAAGGCGCCGGCATAATGCTCGAGCAGGATGGCGAAGAAACGCTCAATGGAGCCGAACAGGGCACGGTGAATCATCACCGGGCGCTGGTGGGTGCCATCTGCCGCGATATACTCAAGGCCGAAACGCTCAGGCAGGTTGAAGTCGAGCTGGATGGTGGACACCTGCCAGGTACGGCCGATGGCATCGCGCGCCTGGACGGAAATCTTCGGGCCGTAGAACGCGGCGCCAGCAGGATCGTCGACGAGTTCGAGTCCGGATTCCTTGGCGACCTCGGCGAGCGTATTGGTCGCTTCCTCCCAGATCTCGTCGGAGCCGACGAACTTGTGGGGATCCTTGGTCGACAGTTCCAGATAGAAGTCGTTGAGGCCGAAGTCCTTGAGCACCTTGAGCACGAAGGTGAGCAGGCGGCGAAGCTCAGGCTTCATCTGCTCGCGCGTGCAGTAGATATGCGAATCATCCTGAGTCAGACCGCGGACTCGCGTCAGGCCGTGCACCACGCCGGACTTCTCGTAGCGGTACACCGTGCCGAATTCGAACAGACGCAGCGGCAGTTCGCGGTAGGAACGCTGACGTGACTTGAAAATCAGGTTGTGCATCGGGCAGTTCATCGGCTTGAGGTAGTAGTCGAAGCCCTGCTTGGTGACGTTGCCGTCCGCATCACGTTCCTCGTCAACGCGCATCGGCGGATACATATTGTCCTTGTACCAATGCAGATGCCCGGATGTCTCATACAGGCCGCCCTTGGTGATGTGCGGGGTCTGCACGAAGCTGTAATGGGCTTTGCGATGCATTTCGCGGGAGTAATCCTCCATCGCGTTGATGACCGCGGCGCCCTTCGGATGGAACACGGCGAGACCAGGTCCAATCTCCTCCGGGAAGGAGAACAAGTCCATTTCCTGCCCGAGCTTACGGTGATCGCGCTTGGCGGCCTCTTCCATGCGGGACATATAGGCCTTCAGGTCGTCCTTGCTCGCCCACGCGGTGCCGTAGATACGCTGAAGCATCGGGTTCTTCTCATCGCCGCGCCAATATGCGGCTGCGGTGCGTTCCAGCTTGAATGCCTTGATGTAGCGCGTGTTCGGCAGGTGAGGTCCGCGGCACAGATCCTTCCACACCACATTGCCTTCACGGTCGACATTGTCGTACATGGTCAGCTCGCCCTTGCCGGAGACCTCGGTGGACGCGGCTTCGTCGATTTCGGCTTCCTTGGCGCCAATCAGCTCAAGCTTGTAGGGCTGGCCCGCTTCTTCGGCGCGAGCTTCTTCCTCGCTGACCACGCGGCGGCGGAAGGACTGGGAGGACTTGATGATGCGCTGCATGCGCTTTTCGATTTCCTTGAGATCCTCCGGAGTGAACGGATCCTTGACGTCGAAATCGTAGTAGAAGCCATCCTTGATGACAGGACCGATGCCGAGCTTGGCATCAGGACGAATCTCCTGCACGGCCTGTGCCATGACGTGGGTTGCGGAGTGCCGCATGATGGCCAGACCGTCCTCGGAATCGAGGGCGATCGGCTCAACCTTGTCACCATCGTGAAGAGGGGTGTACAGGTCACGGGGTTCGCCGTTGCGACGCACGGCGATGATGTCTTTGTTGTCGCTGAAGAGATCGACGCCGGTCTGGCTTGCATCCACCTCCTTCACTTCACCGTTGACTGTTATGGAGATGGTTTGTTCTGCCATGAGGTGTCCTTTGCTATCGGGGCCCGCGGTACTAAGGTGCAGGCCTGGACTGTGTGTTACCTCGTTTACGGTAAATGCGGGACACGACATTGCACCCCGGTGCGGCATGAAGACTGTGGATGTCCGCCAAGTATCGCCCAATCTGTGTGTCTGGAATTGGGTGGAAGGGTTGTGTTGTCGGGTGTGTCGCGGTTTTGGGTCTTCTGGTCTGTGGGTTCGGACCGGGCAGGCATGGGTACCTGAAACCCGCACGGACCTGTTGCGATGCAAGGTGTACGCGCGAGTTCGGATATGCCGTGCCGCGCATGCCCCGGCATACGTCTCACGCTAGGTAGGAGATCTTCCAGCCTGTCTGGGTGACGGAATGTCACTTTACATATGTCCGGGCATGTGTAAGGCGCGGAACACGATGCAGTGCCGATACTTTCCGGCTATATCTGTCCAGTTGCGCATGCCACGGCGTACAGGACGCACACAACTACCGGAACAATGATCCTAACTGTCGTACGCTCCACAACCGGACACGCGTCTTGGGCAATCACTGCACAAACTGACGGCGTTGACGATGATCCTGGCGTAACCAGTTGTAGGTGACGGCAGTGTTCCATTGGCGCGCCGCTGGACACACATGTTGGCCTATAACCCGGCCGCGGAGGGGAAGCCGACAGTGGAAAACAAAAAACGCCACGCATCGCGTGACGTTCCTGATGATGTGGGTGATGCAGGAATCGAACCTGCGACCCCTTCCGTGTGAAGGAAGTGCGCTAGCCGCTGCGCCAATCACCCGATTGGTGAAGAAAGCCGGATTCCTCCGGACTCGTGGGCGATACAAGATTCGAACTTGTGACCCCTTCCGTGTCAGGGAAGTGCGCTACCTCTGCGCCAACCGCCCAGGTTGTGTCTTGGTTTGGAAGACTTACGCCTTCCTCGCCAGAGGTGGGTACGAGAGTCGAACTCGTCTATACGGCTTTGCAGGCCGCTGCCTAACCGCTTGGCTAACCCACCGTAAGGTCGTCAACTCATCGGACCTTAGAGCGGACAACGGGACTCGAACCCGCGCTCTCGACCTTGGCAAGGTCGCGCTTTACCAACTAAGCTATGTCCGCGTTTCAACCACATTGCTGTGTTTGAAGCAACGAGTAATTACTATAACGACATCCGTGTGATTTGCAAAATCGAGTGCCTTCCTCGGCGTGTCGCTTTCTGCCGCCGTCGTTCCCGTCAGTAGGAAAAACTCAATATTTCCAAGGGCTGAGAGGATTCACCACCGGCATAAGCGCCGGCACACACCGCAAGGAACAGATACATTAGAGGCTATGAGAGCAGAACCGATGCATGAGACATTCATGATCTCCGCCTTCGAGGGCTGGAACGATGCGAGCCAAGCCGCAAGCGAAGTCATCCATTACCTCATCGGCCACTACGAATCCAAACTCATCCACGAAATCAATTCGGATGGCTATTACGACTACCAGGCCACCCGCCCTATGCTCTGCCATATCACCGGCCGGGCACGCATCATCTGGCCGCACACCTCGTTCTACGACATCACCCTCTCTCCCGACCTACACGTTCTGGTCCAGATCGCCCCAGAACCGAATTATCACTGGAAAGACTATTGCAGGGAGGTCCTGCATGTCGCCGAGGACTACGACGTCACCCATGTCATCACGCTCGGCTCGATGTACGCCGCATGCCCGCACACCAGGCCGCTGCCGGTAGACATTTCCAGTGCCACCTGCTCTTGCGAGCTCGACCGTGAATACAGTGGCCCCATCGGTATCACCACCATACTTGACCAGATGGCCTGCAACGCTGGCATGCGGACGACATCCATGTGGGTGTCCATTCCCAAATACATGAATACGGATATGTGTGCGCAGGGCACTTTGGAACTTGTGCACGGACTGTCCACGATTCTCGGCGTGCCGCTTGACACCAAGGATCTGGCGGCGAAGGCGGAGACATGGAAGATGAAGGCGTCCACAATCGCCGCATGTGACGACCGGCTGTCAGCGTATATCGCCAAGCTAGAGCGCGAGTACGACCTCGCCCAGCGCGCCCGTACCATAGCCTCGCTCGGGGCGCCGCAAGCCGAACAGCTGGTCAAAGAGGCCGAGGCATTTCTCAAACGCATGGAGTAAAGCGGCGATTCACCTTCAGCAGTCGTGTCGACCGGCCGACACGCCGTGGATTTGCCGGCCGGTCGACACGACGCTATAGTAATCCACGTTCCAAGTCGTGCGGTTACGTTGTGACAGAAGAACATGCGGACATAGCTTAGTTGGTAAAGCGCGACCTTGCCAAGGTCGAGAGCGCGGGTTCGAGTCCCGTTGTCCGCTCCATCATCCCGGGTGTCAAGCCCGGGATTTTTTGTTTTCCACTGTAGGCTTCCCCTCCGCGGCCCCGCTTCTCCCGCCGGCGGACGCGTCAGTTGCCGCATGCACCGCCACAAGCACCCCTGCGCGGGCGAACGCCGCTCGGTAAATCGACACTAGATCATCCAGCGACTTGGCTGCATTTGCCGGACTCGTGGACGCCACTGTCATCATCTCCACATCAATACCGAGCCGTTTGAGTCCGGGTTCGACAAGTTTGACGTACAGCTGTCCGGCCTTGCTTCCAGTGGTCATCACCAGCCGTATCGGCGCGCCACGTAGAATCATACTGATGTCGTTGGGCTCGGGATTGCGGATGCTACCGTCGCTCGCCCCCGAAATATCACAGGAGGCAAGCACGTCCCACAATGCGACATGATGGTTCAACGCGAACGCCGCACGCGTGGCCGGCTCGCGCCCGGGATCGCCGCCGAACACCGCCGCCATCACAGGCCAGAACCGGTTTCTGGGATGCATATAGTAAAAGCCCTGCTCCCTTGATTTCGGGCTCGGCATACTGCCTAGCACAAGCACTTGCGAAGCCTCGTCCCATACAGGGCCGAATCCGTGAACCACATGTTGCATCATGGAAGGGCATGATACCCACAGGCCTGCTCAGGGTAGACAGCGCTCTTCGGGTATGCAAAGGGCGCCACACGTATGAATCCGCGAATCCGCGGAACCACACGCATGACGCCCCTCGCGGCCCGCCACGTGCATGGAGGCAATCCAAAGCCTTACGTAGGTCAGAACATCGCTGCCACGGTGTTGACCATCTCAATCGCAGCCGTCTTGGTCGTCTGCTCCATCGGCTGCAATGCGCCGGCAATCAGCAGAATCGCGACAATGACGGCGATCACGATGCGGTAGATAGCGAACGCGCGGTACGAGAACGTCGAAACGAACTTCAGGAAGCCGATGATCACGACATAACCGACCACGAAACTGACGACAGTCGCCGCGATGGTCGCGCCCCAACCCGGGAAGGTCGGATCGGCAGCAGCCGAACCCACCGATTTCACGGTTTCCAGAATGCCCGCACCGAAGACCGCCGGAATCGCCATCAGGAAGCTCACCCGCACTGCGGCTTCACGGGTGTATCCCATCGCACGGCCGAAAGTGATGGTGCCGCCGGAACGCGACACGCCAGGAATCAAAGCGAGCATCTGTCCGATACCGAAAATCAGCGCCTCTTTCCAGTTCATCTCGCGAATCGTCTTCTTCTGCGGCGCCTTCGCATCAATCACCCACAGCAGGACGCCGAAGATGATCAGCACCGTCACCGTGATCCACAGGTTGCGCAACGTGGTCTCGATGGCGTCCTGGAACAGCAGACCGGCCACGACAATCGGAATGGTGCCGATGATGATGTACCAGCCTTCGGCCGCGTCCCTGTCCCGCGTGCCGAACCGCTCCTTCCAATCCCCCGTGATCGGACGGGTGAACAGGCAGCGGAACCAATGTGACAGAATGCGCGCGATATCACGGCGGAAATACAACAGCACCGCGAGTTCAGTACCCAGCTGAATGATCGCGGTGAACGCAGCCCCAGGATCGGTGTGCAACATCAGCTCGCCGATGATACGAATATGTGCGCTCGACGATACCGGAAGATATTCGGTAAGCGCCTGCACCAAGCCGAGAATAATCGCTTGGAAGAAATTCATGATCCCTCTTATCGTGTCGAATCGATTGTCTATCTGGTTGTCAGTATTGCTTACAGCAGATGACGTGACTACTTTATCCGGCCGTGCGCATATTTCCACAACACGGTTCGGTTTTGCCGCAAAGAGCACACACAACGGGAAAGGCATACACTGGAATAAACCGATCAGGAGGTTGTTCATATGGCGAAATACCGCAAGAGCAGGATGTTCACTCCCGCCGGGTTCTTCGAATGCGAGGGCCGCGGGTTGCAATGGTTGGGTCAAGCCCAAGCCCAGGGCGGACCGCGCGTGGTCGACGTCTACGGATGGGGCGACAACTGGCTGGATATCGAGCGTGTCGAAGGCTGCTCGCCCACGCCGAAAGCCGCATACGATTTCGGGGCCGCGCTCGCCCATATGCATGACGCCGGCGCCGCGCATTTCGGGTCGGCTCCGGATGGATACACAGGAACGTGCTATTTCGGTCCGCTGCAGGACCCGGTTCCGATGGACACCGGCGACTGGGACGACCCGGTGAGTTATCTGGCGGATGGCAGGCTCAGGCCGATGGTGCAATTGGGCATCCAGCGCGGCGAGCTTACCGACGATGACCTGGCACTGACCAATGAGGTCATCGACCGCCTGCCGGATCTGCTGGGACGCGCCGCGGACGACACGCCGGCGCGCGTGCACGGGGATCTATGGAGCGGCAACGTCATGTGGACCCGGGACAGCGGCGATGTGGAGGCAGTGCTCATCGACCCGGCCGCCCATGGCGGACACCGGGAGGAGGATCTCGCGATGCTGAACCTGTTCGGCATGTCGTATCTGCACGAGATTCTCGACGGATATCAGCGTGTGCATCCGCTCAAGGCAGGATGGCAGGACCGCATCACCATCTGGCAGCTCTATCCCATCGCCGGGCACTGCGTGTTCTTCGGCGGCGGGTATGTCAGCGAATACCGCTCGATGTGCCACTCATTGTTGAAATAACTCCTTGCTGAAATAACAATGAACAGCGGGCTGGTCTCCTTGCCAGTGCGCAACCGAATGTGCCCGTTTGCTGTTGATGGGAATCCTGAAAACCCATCAACAGCAAACGGGCACAGTTATTGAATCACCGGACCGTCACCATAAATCAGCCCAAAGCGTCTTTCAGCTTGCTGAAGAAGCCTTTCTTCGCGCTCAACGGCTTGGAGCTTTGCTCGACCTTCGGTTTGTCCCCGTCGTGACGTTCGCCGAACTGCTCAATCAGCTGGCGTTCACCGTCCTTCAACTTGGTCGGAATGACCACATTGACGTGGATGATCAGGTCGCCGCGGTTCGTCTCACCGAGCTTGGTCGCCCCAAGCCCTTTCAAGGTCACGGTTTGTTCTGGTTGGCAGCCTTCAGGAATGTCAAGATGCTGCGAACCATCGAAGGTGTCGATATCGAGCCCGTGTCCAAGCACCGCCCAACTCATCGGAATCTGTACCCAGCAGTGCAGGTCATCGCCGTCACGGGTGAATTGTTTGTCAGGCTTGATGCGGATATCGACGTACAGGTCGCCCGCGGCCCCGCCGCCTTCGCCGACTTCTCCCTGATGCGGCAGACGCAGCCTGGTGTCATCGTGGACGCCCGCCGGGACAGTCACTCCGACGTCACGGGTAGTACGTACGCGGCCATGCCCCATGCACGCCGGGCAAGGATGCTCGATGATGGTCCCATGTCCTTCGCAACGTTCGCACGGCGCGGATGTCATCATCTGGCCGAGCATCGTGCGCACGACTTTCTGGCGGTACCCCTGTCCGTGGCAGTCGGGGCATGTCACCGGCTGGGAGCCTTCTGTGGCGCCCGAGCCGCCGCATTCCTGGCACAGGCCGAAGGTGTTGATAGTCACGTGGGCGACACCGCCGAACACCGCGGTTTTCAGGTCGATGGACGTTCTGGCGAGCGCATCCCTACCCGGCTGGGTGCGCGGGGTGGGACCTTGCGAAGCGCCGCCGCCGAAAGCACCGCCGAAGAATTGTCCGAAGATATCGCCGACATCGCCCATATCGAAGCCGGCAGCTCCGGACCCGAAACCGCTTGACGGGTCGTTGGGGTCGACGCCCTGGTCGTACATCCGGCGTTTGTCGGGGTTGGACAGCACTTCGTAGGCGCTGTTGACCTCCTTGAATTTGTCCTCGAATTCGGGACCGGCGATATCAGGATGGTATTTGCGGCTCATCTTGCGATAGGCCTTTTTGATTTCCTCTTCGCTGGCCGTGCGTTCCACGCCCAGGACCTCGTAGTAGTCTGCCACTGCTTATTTCCTTTGGTTGGTTTCTGCAAGTATTGTGTCACAGCCCTATGTCAGCTGTCTGCGTCTGTCGCGTCTTCGCCGATGATCCCGGTGAGGTATCTGGCGACCGCTCGGACCGCGGCCATGGTCGTGACGTAATCCATATGCGTGGGACCGATTGACCCGACAAAAGCGACAGGCTTGCCGGCTTGCGCGGAGGCAGAGCCTTCGGAGATGGTCGCGTTGATATGCCCGTATCCGCTGGTGACGACGGAGGCGTGCATGAGTTCGGGGGTATGCGTTTCCGATCCGATGGCGACGCCCACGCCGTTTTCCGTGACTTCCTCGCTTAGTGAATTCATGAGTCTCATGATGACGACCTGTTCCTCGAGCGCGTCGAGCAGCGGGGCCATCTCTGTGCCGGAATGCTGATGGGCGAGTTTCGATGTACCCGCCATATACATGTCGGTGGCCTGTTCGTCTTCTGCCATGCTGGTCAGGGCGCGGGACAGGGCCTGTGCCAGTGCCGACAGTTCGCCGTGTTCGACGGTTTTGCCCAAGGCGACGATGGTTTTCGCCGCCAATGTCAGTGATTGCCCGGCACAGCGCGCGTTGACCGTCTCCGAGAAGGTCGCGAGCAGCTCGGTCGAGGGTAACGGGTGCACTTCCAAGGTATGCTGGGCGACTCTTCCGGTATCGGTGATGATGACCGCAAGCAGTTTGTTCATGGATACAGGGACGATTTCGACGTGCCTGAGCGTGGATTTCGACAACGCCGGAGAAGCGACGACCGCCACCTGCCCGGTGATGCGGGCCAGCAATCGGGCGGCTCGCTGCAAGGTGTCCTCAAGGCTAACCGATCCGCCGAGGAAGTTGCCGATCGCCCTGCGTTGCGCTGGTGACAGCGGAACGACGGTCGCCAAGCGGTCAACGAAATATCGGTATCCTTTTTCGGTTGGCACTCGGCCGGCGGAGGTATGCGGCTGGACCAGGTAACCTTCGTCTTCCAGTGCGGCCATATCGTTGCGCACGGTCGCCGAGCTCACACCGAGATGGTGGTTCCGTGTCAGCGATGTCGAGCCGACCGGCTCCTGCGAACGGATGTAGTCCTCCACCACGGCGCGCAGGACCAACATGCGTCTCGATTGCGTCATATGCGCGCCTCCTTATTCGTTTCTTTGTCGTTGTTTCACGTTCCGTGAAGGTTCTTCTGTTGGAATCATGCCGGTCTCCCGTCCAGGCGGGCAGGAGCGCGCTTGTGTACCGGCACACACGACACAGGCATGATTTCTGATGAGAAGTCGATATGTATTGTCTTAGCACTCCAGAGTCGAGAGTGCTAATCGGTTCATCGACAGGGAAATCCGCACAAACATCATGTTCATTTGCACCAACAAGAGCACACGAATGTGCCATAACACGCCAAAAGCGCACCCCGAAGTCTGATGCAATAGTTAGCATGGAATAGCAATGTGAGGGCGTCCGTGGCGCGGCACAAGCCGAATGCGCGGCCACCCGAAGTATTGGAAGGAAAGTAGATCACCTATGACCGATTTCACCTGGTCTGAATTGGACGAGCGCGCCGTCAAGATGGCGAAGGTCCTCTCCGCCGACGCCGTCGAGCGTGCTGGACACGGCCACCCCGGCTCCCCTGTGTCCCTGGCTCCGATTGCCTACACGCTGTATCAGCACTACATCAAGCACGATCCGAACGATCCCAAGTGGGCCGGACGTGATCGCTTCATCCTCTCCGGTGGCCATGCTTCGCTCACGCAGTACGTGCAGCTGTTCTTCTCCGGCTACGGCCTGACGCTGGACGACCTCAAGTACTTCCGCGGCGGCGCCGACACCCGCACCCCGGGCCATCCTGAGTACGGCCTGACCCCGGGCATCGAAATGACCACCGGCCCGCTCGGCCAGGGTCTTGCTTCCGCCGTCGGTTTCGCATACGGCCAGCGCTTCGAGCGCGGTCTGCTCGACCCGGATGCCGCCGAAGGCACCTCCCCGTTCGACCACAAGGTGTGGGTCATCTGCGGTGAAGGCGACGTCGAGGAAGGCGTTTCCTCCGAAGCCGGCTCGCTCGCTGGCAACCAGAAGCTCGGCAACCTCTTCGTGATCTTCGATGCGAACCACATCCAGATCGAAGGCGACACCAAGCTCACCTTCTCCGAGGACATCCTCAAGCGTTACGAGGCCTACGGCTGGTACACCGACGAAGTGTCCTTCATCCAGCCCGACGGCTCCTACAAGGAGGACGTCGAGGCGCTCGCCGCGGCCATCGACAAGGCCGAGACCGTCACCGACCGTCCGCACTTCATCAAGGTCGACACGCTCATCGCATGGCCGACCCCGGGCAAGACCAACAACGAGGCTTCCCACGGCTCCAAGCTCGGTGCCGAGGCTGTCGCCGGCCTGAAGAAGGAACTCGGCTTCGACCCGGACGTCGACTTCCCGATCGACGAGGAAGCCCTCGCCCATGCCCGTAAGGTCGCCGAGCGCGGTCTCGAGGCCCACAAGGAGTGGGACGAGAAGTTCGCCGCCTGGCAGAAGGCCAACCCGGACAAGGCCGCCCTGTATGAGCGTATCAAGGCGCACAAGCTGCCTGAAGGCTTCGACGCGGCCATCGACGCCTTCGAAGCAGCCCAGGAAGTCGGCAAGGGTGTCGCCACTCGCAAGTCCTCCGGTCAGGTCCTCAACGCCATCGCTGAGGTCATGCCTGAGCTGTGGGGCGGTTCCGCCGATCTCGGTGGCTCCAACAACACCAACATCAACGGCGCAAAGTCCTTCGGCCCGTCCTCCGACGAGACCCGCACTTGGCCTGAGCAGTCCGAATACGGCCGCCAGCTGCACTTCGGCGTGCGCGAGTTCGCGATGGGTGCCATCACCAACGGCATCCTGCTCGGCTCCGACACCCGCCCGTTCAACGGCACGTTCTTCCAGTTCTCCGATTACGAGCGTCCGGCTGTGCGTCTGGCCGCACTCATGGAGATCCCGAACCTGTACGTGTGGACCCACGATTCCGTCGCCCTCGGCGAGGACGGCCCGACCCACCAGCCGATCGAGCATCTGGCCGCCTTCCGCGCCATGCCGCAGCTCGAGGTCGTGCGTCCTGCCGACGCCTACGAGACCGCAGAGGCCTACCGTTACTTCTTCGAGAAGAAGAACACCCTGCCGACCGCGATGATCCTCACCCGCCAGGGTGTGCCAACGCTCGCCGAGACCAAGGACAAGGCGAAGGACGGTGTCCGCAAGGGCGCTTATGTCCTCGTCGACACCGAGGGTACCCCGGACGTGATCGTCATGGCTTCCGGCTCCGAGGTCCAGTGGGCCGTGGCCGCCGCCAAGACCCTCGCCGCTGAAGGCATCAAGGCTCGCGTTGTGTCCTTCCCGTCCATGGAATGGTTCGAGGAGCAGGACGACGAGTACAAGGAGGAAATCCTCCCGGCCGGTGTCAAGGCCCGCGTCTCCATCGAGGCCGGCGTTGCCATGCCGTGGTACAAGTACCTCGGTGCTTACGGCAAGGCCATCTCCATCGAGCAGTTCGGCCTGCAGGGTGACGGCGCCCAGAACATGATCGATCTGGGTATCACCGCCGAGCACGTCGTGGAGGCTGCCAAGGCTTCCATCGCCGAAGTGAACGCCTGATTCCGTTCATTTCCACCATGGAAGGGTACCTTGACTTCGCGTAAAGGAAACCTCAAGGTACCCTTCCATATAGAATAAATGTGTTCCCATCTAGGAATATCAAGGAGTAACACAACATGACTGAAGCAACTCAGCGCACCAGCGACAACGGTGTTTCCATTTGGCTGGACGACCTGTCCCGCACCCGCATCGAGTCCGGCTCCCTGCAGGACCTCATCAAGAACAAGAACGTCGTTGGCGTGACCACCAACCCGTCCATCTTCCAGAAGGCCCTCTCTCAGGTTGGCCCGTACGATGCGCAGCTCAAGGAGCTCGGCAAGGTCGACGTTGAGACCGCCGTGCGCGAGCTGACCACCACCGACGTGCGCAACGCGACCGATATCTTCCGTGATATCGCCGAGGCCACGGACTTCGTCGACGGCCGCGTCTCCATAGAAGTGGACCCGCGTCTTGCCCATGAGACCGAAGCCACCGAGAAGCAGGCTGTGGAACTGTGGGAGAAGGTCAACCGCCCGAACGCCATGATCAAGATCCCGGCGACCCTCGAAGGCCTTCCGGCCATCACCGCCACGCTCGCGAAGGGCATCTCCGTCAACGTGACGCTGATCTTCTCCATCGAGCGCTATGAGCAGGTCATCGACGCCTTCATCGAGGGCATCGCCCAGGCTGACGCCAACGGCCACGACCTCAAGCACATCGGCTCCGTCGCTTCCTTCTTCGTGTCCCGCGTGGACACCGCTGTCGACAAGCTGCTCGAAGCCAACGGCTCCGACGAGGCCAAGGCCCTCGAAGGCAAGGCCGCTGTCGCCAACGCTCGTCTGGCTTACAAGCTCTTCGAGGATAAGTTCGCGAACGATCCTCGCTGGGCTGCTCTCGAGGCCAAGGGCGCCAAGAAGCAGCGTCCGCTGTGGGCTTCCACCGGCACCAAGAACGCCGCGTACTCCGATTGCAAGTATGTCGACGAGCTCGTCGCTCCGCACGTGGTCAACACCATGCCGGAGAAGACCCTGAATGCTCTCGCCGATCACGGCAACGGCGCTCCGTCCATCAAGGGCACCTATGAGGAGTCCCAGGCTATCATGGACAAGCTCGCTGCCCTGGGCATCAACATCAAGGATGTCACCGACCAGCTCGAGGCTGACGGTGTCGCCAAGTTCATCGCCTCTTGGGATTCCGTGCTGGCTGACGTCCAGTCCGGTATCGACCGCGTCAACGGCTGAGACTATGAATCCACGCTGATGTAACTCATCAGTAGGACGATAACGCAACTGGTCCCGCTTCCCCACTTTGGGAGGCGGGGCCAGTTGCGTTTTGGACGGAAACTGATATCGACACGTGCGAGCTCTGAGACGCGGTGCTATGTGGGACTTACAGGTCGGTAATCTTCTGTTTGCTGATGACGCCCATCTGTGACATCGTTGTCACAGCACACCTGACCTTTCTGTTTCTGCCGACGCTGAGACTACTGTCAGCGTCGGCAGAAACAGAAGGAAGCGGCGTATTCAGGTCGAGCCAAGGAGGGAAACCGTCCGCCGCTGCACCAACAAGCTACGAATATCACGACGTCAGCGTAGCTAGTCTGTAGTGCTACACAAACTGGTGACGGAATTCACGCGCGCAGCGTAGCCGGTTTGTGGACTGGCACAAACCGGCTATATAACACGCACACTGAGGGTTACCGGATTGTGTGATGGCCACGCGGTTACGCCGCCATCACACACGGGCATTCGGTTCCCGTCGCATCAGGAACCACAGTTTCAGCTTTTGGCTGATTATTGATGATAGGTGGCCAGGAAATTGCGCAGTTTGGCGGTGGCGTCCTTGAGCACTTCGATTCTCGGCAAATAGACCACACGGAAATGATCGGGCTGCTGCCAATTGAACCCACTGCCCTGCACGATGAGGAGCTTCTGCTCGCGCAACAAATCCAGCGCGAACTTCTCGTCGTCCTTGATGCCGAAGCGTTTGACATCCAACTTCGGGAAGATGTAGAACGCGGCTTTCGGCTTGACCGCCGACACGCCCGGAATCGAGTTCAACGCCTCATAGATGTATTCGCGCTGCTCATAGATCCTGCCACCCGGAACGATATAGTCGTTGACGCTCTGATGGCCGCCGAGCGCGGTCTGGATGATGGACTGTGCAGGGACATTCGAGCAGATGCGCATGTTCGTCAGCATGTTCAATCCCTCGATGTAGTCCTTCGCAATCTCCTTGTTGCCGCTGAGCACCATCCAGCCGACGCGGTATCCGGCGATCATGTGTGATTTCGACAGCCCTGAGAAGGTGACGCAGAACAGGTCGGGCGCCATGGACGCGATGGAGACATGCTTGAGACCGTCCATCACCAACCGGTCGTAGATTTCATCGGAGAATATCATGAGCTGATGCTCACGGGCGAGTTCAACGATCTGCTGCAACACTTCCGGCGGGTACAATGCGCCTGTCGGATTGTTCGGGTTGATGATGACAATCGCTTTCGTACGGTCGGTGATCTTGCGCCGCATATCCTCGATATCGGGATACCATTCCGACTGCTCGTCACACACGTAATGCACGGCCGTACCACCCGCCAGCGTGACGCACGCCGTCCACAACGGATAATCAGGCGAAGGCACCAGCACCTCGTCACCGTTGTCAAGCAACGCCGACATGCTCAGATTGATCAGTTCGCTCACACCGTTGCCCGTGTAAATCCCGTCGATGCTGACATTCGGGATATTCTTGAGCTGCGCGTATTGCATGATCGCCTTGCGAGCGGAGAACAGGCCTTTCGAATCGGAATAGCCTTCGCAATCGGTCAGCTGCTGCGCCATGTCGTATACGACTTCATCAGGCGTGCGGAAGCCGAACGGCGCCGGATTGCCGATATTGAGCTTGAGGACATGGGTCCCGGAGGCTTCCATTCGCGCCGCTTCGTCGACAACAGGTCCTCTGACATCATAGAGCACGTTATCAAGCTTCGATGACTTGCCGAAATGCCGCATGGTGGTTCCTTTCGTTGATGCAGCCTTAACGTCGAGATGCTCAGGCGAGCCTTCGCCGGATTCCGGGGATGTGGAAGCATCCGGCTTCCTGCGGGTCATCTCGTCGCTGTCCCCCATCAGCCACGAGGCGCTCACGCCGAGCATATCAGCCAAGGCGTTGACTGTTTCGGTACGCGGGACAGTTTTTCCGCTCACATACTGGCTGACATGGCTTTTGCCAAGATGCACGCCAAATTCAGGTGCACGCCTGACGATGTCTATCTGCTTGAGGTGGCGTTGGTTCATCGCCTGGGTGAGCCGTTGTGCGAACAATCCTTCTGCCATAACACTCCAGAGTTCAACGTATGTTCAATCTTATCAGGAACTATAGCACAACTCTCGGAAACAATGAACCGGAAAGTCTGAATTTGAACCATACAGCGTTACAGGAAGTTCAATTCGATTCCGGGGGCATCACCATCGTCATTTGGGACGCTCATACCACTGGAAGATGCTCACATCCCCCAGTGCCGTTCAATCCATTGGGCCACACCATCCTCATTATTCGACGGGCAGATGTCATCCGCGATTGCCAACACCTTGGGATTCGCATTCGACACCGCTACACCGGTTCCCGAGCGCCGCATCATCGCGATATCAATCAGATCGTCGCCGAACGCAACGGTCTGCGACAGCGGAATATTCATCGACGCGCAAATCCGTTCCAGCGACCGTTCCTTGTTCGCCTGCGGGTTCATCAGCATCCACATTGATCCTTCGGAGATGCTCACCGAAAAATCGTCCGGGACTAGCCTACCCAACACCGACCACTGGTACGGATCGGGAAAGATGATGATCTTGTCGGCCACGCCATCGGGTACGTCCGTGAAATCCGTGATGACGAAGGTCTGCGTTTTCCAGTAGACGCTGACGTCAAAATTCGTGTACCGGACGTCATCCATGACGATGCCGATCTTCAACCCCGGCAATTCATGCACAAGATACCTGCACACCTCGCATGCGCGTCGGGATGAGAACCCGATTTTCATCAGATGCCCGTCATCGGGCAATACACCGCTGGTGAGCATATCGACGTCGGACGCAGACGGATTGGTGTCGATCAGTGCCCCGTTGAGGTAGATGCACGCGTCGACTGGCAGTCTGTCGACGACCTCGTATCCGGTGCTCACCGGGCGTGCCGTCGCAACGGCGAATCGAACGCCCGCGTCATGCATCCGCCACACGGCGTCGATGGAATGCTCGGTGAGATACCGTTCCTCGAAAGTCGGGGCATCGTGCATCAACGTTCCATCAAGATCGGCGACGACCAAACGCACGGGCGTATCACAGCGGTCCCGGTTATTATCGTGATTCATGGGTGCACCATGTTCAAGTCGGTCCCTATGTTCGGGACGCTCGGGGATGGTGTCTGTCCCCGATTGTGATGATGATGCCGCCTCAATCATTGTTGCTTCCTCTCCCCCAACCGACCGATGCATGGGATTACCGCCGTTGCGCGATTGCTTTCCTGGCGAGGGGTGATGTTGGGCTGAGCATTTGATAGGCCGATGGATACAAAATCCGCCCTGTCTCCGTATGAGAAGCAGGGCGGTTTCATGACGATGCTGTACTGATATCCGCTGATATCTATCGCGCTGAATTACCGTGACGATAGCGAAAGAGCCGACGAGACTGCATAGCGTGTCGTCTGTGTGCCGGAATTCGCAACGATTCAGCCGCCGATATTGAATTTAGTGAACAAATCGAGGGTGATAATCAGAGCGACCCAAAGCACCGCGATAATCACCGTCCAACGGTTCAGGTTCTTCTCAGCGACGCCTGAAGAGCCCGCGTTCTGGGTGAGACCGCCGCCGAACATGTCGGAAAGGCCGCCGCCCTTGCCCTTATGCATAAGAATGAGCAGCGTCAACAGGAAGCTGAGTACAACGACCAGAATCTGGATAACCAGCTTGAGAACAGCCAAACCTGACACGAGTTGAACCTCCATTGTGTGTAACTTATCTAAGCATAGCGCAACCGCGGGATTTTGGCATGCTAACCCCGAAAGGGGCAAGGCACTCTGACAAACGGCAAGAACACAGTACCGCAAAAACTCATTTCCGCCGGGCGCGGCCCCACGCTACTTGCGGCCCGACGCCCCAGATTTCGCCACAAGACGTACAATCTTGGCGAGTTCCTCCGGATGCAAGGACGCGCCACCGACAAGGAAACCATCGACATCGGGTTGGGTGATCAATTGGGCCGCATTCTTCGAGGTCACCGACCCGCCGTACAAGATACGCAGGCTCGTGGCCGTCTCATCGCCGAAGGTCTCACGGATATCGTCACGAATCGCCTTGGCTGCATCCTGGGCTGACTGCGGGGTGGCCACCATGCCGGTGCCAATCGCCCAAACCGGCTCATATGCAATCAGCAGCTTCGTGGCCTCTTCCACAGACAGGTCACGGGTCACATCCCGCACTTGGCCGACGGCGAAATCAAGCTCGATGCCCTGCTTGCGTTCCTCGTAGCTTTCGCCCACGCACAGGATGGGCCGCATGCCAGCTGCGAGCACGGCACGGACCTGATCGACGATATTCGCGTCATCTTCCGGATGGTATTTGCGTCGCTCCGAATGGCCGACAATCACATATGAACAACCCAGCGCCGCCAGCATATCTGCGGAAACGTCACCGGTGAACGCCCCTTGCGAAGTCACGGACACGGATTGCGCGCCATACTTGATGGGCAGATCATCGGCTTCGACCAGCACCTGGACACTGCGAATCGACGTGAACGACGGCATCAACGCGACCTCGCACGTGCGCGGATCCACATGAGCGTCCCGCAACAGCCATGCGAATTTCTGGACGAAATAGGTCGCCTCGAGATGATTGAAGTTCATCTTCCAGTTCCCCGCGACCAGCGGAATCCGATTCACCGCCATACCATCTCCATCCTTGTCAACAACCCCGACACCACTTTTCCGGCGACGATACGTGCACGACACCGGGAAACACGTGTGCGGGCACGCCGGTCACGACATGCCCGCACACGGTTCGCCGTACATGCGAATTACTCGAGCACCTTCAGACCCGGAAGCTCCTTGCCCTCGAGGAACTCAAGGGAAGCGCCACCACCGGTGGAGATGTGGGAGAAGCCATCCTCCGGGAAGCCGAGGTTGCGCACGGCAGAAGCGGAATCGCCGCCGCCGACGATGGTGAACGCACCGGCCTTGGTCGCATCGACCAGCCCCTGCGCCACAGCGCGGGTGCCCTCAGCGAACTGAGCGACTTCGAAGACACCCATCGGGCCGTTCCACACGACCGTCTTGGAATCGACGATCTTGTCGTGGAACAGCTTCTGGGAATCCGGGCCGATATCCAGACCCATCTTGTCAGCCGGGATGGCATCCGCCTTGACGACCTCCGGAGCGATCGGGGTGTCGCCAGCCGGGAAGCCGGCGTTCACGACGATATCGGTCGGAAGCACGAGCTCGACACCGGTCTTCTCAGCGGTCTCGATGTAGCCCTTGACCGTTTCGAGCTGGTCTTCCTCGAGCAGCGAGGTGCCGACTTCATAGCCCTTGGCCTTGAGGAAGGTATAGACCATGCCACCGCCGATGACCAGACGGTTGGCGCTGCCGAGCAGGTTCTCGATGACGCCGAGCTTGTCGGAGACCTTGGAACCGCCGAGCACGACCGTCAGCGGGCGTTCCGGGTTCTCGGTGGCGCGGGACAGCGCCTTGACTTCCTTCTCGACCAGCAGGCCGGCCGCGGAAGGCAGGAACTTGGCGATGGAGTAATTGGAGCCCTGGGCGCGGTGCACGACACCGAAGCCGTCGGAGACGAACACGTCGCCGAGTTCGGCGATCTTCTTCGCATAGGCGTCGCGCTCGGCTTCGTCCTTGCTGGTCTCCTCAGGGTTGAAACGCACATTCTGCAGCAGCACGACGTCACCGTCGTTCATCGCCGCGACCTTGGCATGGGCGTCCTGGCCATAGGTGTCCTCAGCGAGCGGGACATCGACACCCAGCAGCTCACCAAGGCGCTTGGCAACCGGCGCGAGAGACAGTTCAGGAACAACCTTGCCCTTCGGACGGCCGAGATGCGCCATGAGGATGACCTTGGCGCCGTCGGCGCGCAAAGCCTTGATGGTCGGCAGGGCGGCACGGATACGGCCGTCATCGGTGATCGTGGTGCCGTCCAGCGGAACGTTGAAATCCGCGCGGACGAGAACGCGCTTGCCCTTGAGATCTCCAAGATCCTTCAGTGTCTTCATGAATATCCTTTCCTAACCGCATGCCACACAGGCCATGCGGGAAGATGGTGACGTGACTACGCCAATTGCGATGATACAGGCAACGAAGAACAAAAGACGCCATCCTTCGCGTGCAGCGAGAAGGATGACGCCGTCAAAGTGGAAAAACGCAACCGTGTCGCGAAACGAGAGGCTCACAACCCCTGTTGCCGCGCATTCTGGACTTTCTCCGCTTTCTGCAGCAGCCGCCGGATGCGCCCTGCGATTGCATCTTTGCTGATTGGGGGATCAGCAAGGCGGCCGAGTTCCTCTAGGCTGGCGTCACGGTGATCGAGGCGAAGCTGTCCTGCCGCACGCAGTTTCGGCGGAATATCCTCGCCGAGGACTTGGAAGGCGTTACGCACTTTTTCGGTCGCTTCTGCGGCTGCTTTCGCGCTACGACGCATATTGGCGTCATCGAAATTCGCCAGACGATTCGTCTTGCCTCGTGGTTCGCCGTCGGTGCGCTTGCCGGTCCATTCCCTTGCGGACTGGGGTGCGCCAATCAGGTTGAGCAGCCGTTCGATGGCGTCAGGATCACGAAGAGTCACACGCTCCGAGCTGCGCACCTGACGTGTTTTTGCACTGATGCCAAGACGATGAGCTGCGCCTTGGAGCGCCAATGCCGCCTCATGGGTTGGGCAGATGACCTCGAGATAGCCGGCCGTGCCGATGTCCGAGATACGGCCGTGGGCCATGAACGCACCACGCCATGCAGCTTTGATCTGCGGGATTTTCCCGTTCACGATCTCGGGCGGCAGGCCACGAACCACGCGATGGATGCGCGGATTGTACAGTCCCAGCCAGACAGCTAGTCCCATAGCCCCATGATCGACGACGACGTTGTACCGCTGGATGATTTGACCCTGCGGGGTCTTACGGCGGACCGACTTGATGACAGCGTCGAATTTCGGTTGCTTGGCACCGTTCTGCTCGTGCAACGGCTGTCTCTTCGCGACTTCCTGAGCCTGATGCTGGAACTGGTTGACAATGGCATTGCGCAGCCATTTCGCCGCTTCCAGCGAATCGAACTGTGCGAACAACACGACCTGTTTGCTGCTGGTCTGACGCAGACCGCCGCCAAATTGGAACATGGCGGCCGCCTGAGCCACCATTGCAGCTGGCAGGTCATCGTTAATCGTGGCGAGTTCGCTATTGACATCATCGAGAAGAGCCAAGAGCCAACCTCCTACTTCCTGTTTCTCTTCACTGCCTCTGCAACATGCCGGCATAATCCGGCAAGGTGGCAACGTGTAACTGTGATATCCAATATCTTGGACAAGATTACGACAAGCCGTGTAAATTCAGCTTGGGGCTTTTCGCCATGCGGTCAGGCCTGATGCAGATGACGATGCAGCTCGCGCGCGGACACCGTCACGGACAATCCTTGCGCGCGCAAACGCTCAGCAAGCGCATTGCTCATGGCCACTGAACGATGCTGACCTCCGGTACAGCCGATGGCTATGGTCACATAATGTTTGTCTTCCCTGGCGTAACCGTCGATGGCGATACTGATGGCTCGCTGGTAGGCGTCAAGGAACTCCTTGGCACCCTTGCTCGAGAGCACATAGTCGCTCACCGGTTTGTCCAGACCGGTCAGCTCACGCAGGGAAGGTACCCAGTACGGATTGGGCAGGAATCTGACATCCGCCACGAAATCGGCATCGATCGGGATGCCGTATTTGAATCCGAAACTGAAGATATGGACCGAAACCGTGGTGGGGCCGGAGCCGAGTAACGCCTCATACAGTTTGGTAGACAGCTGATGGATGCTGAGCGACGACGTGTCGATCACCATATCCGCATGTTCCTTGAGATTGGCGAGCAACGTACGTTCTTCTAGAATGCCGTCAATCAGCCGGTTGCCATGCTGGAGCGGATGCGGGCGACGGACGGACTCGTACCGTTTGATCAGCACTTCGTTGCTGGCATCGAGGAACAGGATGCGCGTCTTGACACCCAGATCATCAAGATGACTGAGCACCTCGGACAAATCGTCGAAATAGCTGCGCGAACGAACATCCACCACGGCTGCGAGCTTGTGGACCTTCGAACCGGAGGATGTCATCATATCGACCAGCGGGATCAGGAGTTTCGGGGGCATGTTGTCGACAACGTACCACCCCATGTCCTCGAGTGCATCCGCGGCATGCGTGCGTCCGGCTCCGCTCATACCGGTGATGAGCAGCACCTCGAAAGAATCGGCGGGATCCGGTCGATCGCCATTTCCCGTGGCGGCGGTCGCAGGGCTTTGTTCGCTCGTTTCAGCCATTCAGTGCCTCCAATAACGCTTCTCTCATTGCATCTTCCAGCGGGGCATCGACTTCCTCCATGACTGCCGGCTGATCCCCGTTCCAGCGTTCCGCTCCCCTGCCGGTCATCAGGCATACCTGCCCGATGGCTTGATACAGGAGCATGTCCTCGCCGCCGATGGACAGGCCGCCCGCCTGCGACCAAGCGCGGTTCAATGCGCTGGGACGTGGATCATAGGCGACGTCGAGCAAAGTGCCGTGTACCATGGCTCCGGCTTCACCCAAGGCGTCCGCAATGGGATCCGCGGCCCTCGACGGGAGCGTCGAAATCACGATATCGCAATCGGCGATCGTCTCAGGGACACGGTCGAGCATGATGATGTCGACGTCGATGCCGATGCCGGACAATCTGCCGTTGTCTCGATGCTCGGCAAGTGCGACGATGTCCGCATTATGCTCTGGATGGCGTGCGGCTACGGTGATACACCGCACCACCGCTCCCTCCGGGGAAGACAACTGAGACAATGCGGCGATCGCGGACATCGCGGTGTTCCCGTTGCCGATGACCAACGCGTGCATACCATGCCTCTGGGGTCGCATATCCGCTCCTGCTGTCTGCCACGCGTGGCGGATGGCGAGGTCGATGCCGTCAACGTCCGTGTTATACAGGCGCATCAAGGGAAGGCCGTGCTCTCGCGCCGGGCCGGGGATGCCGGGCTCGTCCCAGTCGAAGACCACGGTGTTGGCGACGGCAAGCCTGCGCGCCCACATATTGGAGGGAAGCCCGTACGGCTGGATGGTGCGTTTCAACGGCATGGTGAGGCTCAGACCTCGCCAACTCGAATCAAGACCTGACAGAAACGGCCCAAGATGATCCTCGTCGATCTCGTAGCGGTGATACGACCACGTGCCGGCGAGGCCGAGCGCACGGTAAGCTGCCTGATGCAGCGTCGGCGAGAGTGAATGCCTGATCGGCTTGCCGAGCACCGCGCACTGGTTGCCGGTAATCGGAGCTCTCGCGGAATCCTCGATATCCATCATGCGTGTGCCTCCCCGTGTTCCAATCGTGTCTTCATGCCGCGCACCCGTTCGGTGACGACGTTTCCGGCATTGCCCATGGTAGCCGAATCACTCGTCCTTCGCGTGGAGCGCCGCGTACACGGCTTCGGCCTTGGCGTGGCCGACGCCCTTAACCTGTTCGAGCTGTTCGATACTCGCCTCGCGCATTGCCCTGACCGATCCGAACGCGTTGAGCAGACGCTTCTGGTAGGACGGCCCGATGCCCGGAATGTCGTCGAGCGCGGAACGCAAAGCCCCTTTTCTGCGTGTCTGACGATGGTAGGTGATGGCGAATCGGTGCGATTCGTCGCGCACGCGTTGCAACAGGTACATGCCTTCGGATTGGCGCGGGAGAATGATCGGATAGTCATCATCCGGGACCCACACTTCCTCGAGACGCTTCGCAAGACCGCATACGGCGACATCGTCGACCCCGCAGTCATGCAATGCCTTCGCCGCCGCCATGACCTGGGGTTTGCCGCCATCGACCACGACGAGATTCGGTTTATAGGCGAAATGACGCCGTTGGGTGTTCTGTTGGATGACTTCGTCCACGGCGGCATCCTGTACGGCGCCCTGTTTGACCGTGTGCTGAGCCAGGATCGACTGCGCGGACCCGGACACGCCGGCAGACCCCGACGTACCGGCAGCTTCTGCCGTCGTCGCCATACCTGCCGGTTCGCCGTTGCTGGTTTCGGGCCGGTCTGTGACGAGGGACGCATGCTGTTCGGACGCATACTGTCCGGCTTGCCGGATTCTGCGCTCGTTGTCCATGCTGTCACCGGAGTCGCCAGCGATATTTCCATGGCGGAATCGTCTGGTCAGAGTCTCATACAGTGCGCTCAAGTCGTCGAGCGCGCCTTTGCCGTCATCACCGCGGATGGCGAAGCGGCGGTATTCGGATTTCTTGGCGATGGCGTCTTCGAACACCACCATCGACGCCACCTGATAGGCGCCTCCGATGGTGTTGGAGATGTCGTAGCATTCGATGCGCAGCGGTGCCTGGGGCAATCCGAGCGCGTCCGCGACGTCGTTCATCGCTTGGGTGCGGGCGCCGATATCACTGATTCTGCTCATTTTGCTACGTTGCAACGCTTGGGCGGCGTTGTCGTTGGCGCGTTCCATCAGGGTCCGTTTTTCGCCGCGACCAGGGACCCGAATCGTGACTAGCGATCCGCGTTCGCCGCTGAGCCATGCCTCGAGGTCAGCCCGTCTTGCCGGCTCGATGGGCATGAGGATTTCCCGCGGCACCGGAGCGATCGGGGCGAGCAAGTCGGCGCGGCCGGTTTGTTCCAACCGCTCGTGGCGGGTTCTTGTCGCCTGCGCCCTGGTGAGGCTGTCTGAAGCGGTGACGCTCTGGGTGGCTCCGATAGCGTCCCTGCGTTCTAGAACATTGATTGGCTGGGCGCCCTCGCCGGTACGGGAGCTTTGGACGCTACCGCGTTCATGGAGTAAATCGGCATACACCTGGACGATGAGATCGGACATCAGTTCGTCATCCCCGATATCCTCGACACGTTCGACGGTCCAGTTGCGTTCGCCGCGAATCGATCCATCTCTGACGAAGAACACGTGGACCGACGCTTCAAGCTCGTCAGAGGACAGGCCGAAGACGTCGGCGTCCACATCCTGGTCGAGAACGACGGAATTTTGCTGCATGACGGTTTGCAGCATCGCGATTTCGTCCCGCAGCCTTGCAGCGCGTTCGAAATCAAGGTCGTCGCTCGCCGTTTTCATCTCCCGGCCTAGCTGGGCGATGTATGATTTACCGACCCTTCCGGTGAGCACACCGACCAGCCGCTCGCATTGGCGGCGATGGTCGGCCTCGCTGATACGTCCGACGCAGGGTGCGGAACATTTGCCGATGGAGGCGAGCAGGCATGGCCTACCGGTGAGACGCGCCTTGTTGAACACCCCGTCCGAGCATGTGCGCACCGGGAAGGTCTTGAGCAGCCTGTCCAGGCTGTGCCGAAGATCCCACACCTTCGCGTATGGGCCAAAATACCTGGTATCGCGCCGTTTTCTGCTGCGCGTCACCCATACGCGCGGCACGCTTTCCCCCACCGAGACGGCGAGGTACGGATAGGTTTTGTCATCACGGAACACGACATTGAACCGCGGGTCGAATTCCTTGATCCATGTGTATTCGAGGGTCAGCGCCTCAAGCTCGGTGCCGACCACCGTCCATTCCAAGCTTCGTGCGGTGAGCACCATGGTCTGGGTGCGAGGATGCAGCTGGTCAAGAGGCTGGAAATAGTTCGTCAGACGGTTGCGCAGGTTCTTCGCCTTACCGACGTAAATGACCCTGCCCTCGCCGTCACGCCACTTGTATACGCCAGGTTCCGCGGGAATGTCACCGGTTTTCGGGCGGAAAAGGTCTCGTGAGTCGCCAAGCAGCGGGGCCCCGTTCGCGTTCACGCCCCGCGACGCGCCCACCTTGCCGCCAGTTGCGTCGCCTGCAGGGCCGTCCACGGTCGTGGAATCATGCCCCTGCGCAGCCTGCTCGGCCAGAATCCCCTTGGCTGTGGCACGCCAGCGATCAGGGCTGTGGCGCTCGATGATGCCCATCTGCTCGTCGGTTCCTTTCCATGGTTACCTGTCGTGTTCTAGTTCCGGTGCGTTGACGTACATGTACGTCCCGCGCCCATACCGTTCCCGGTTTCCCGGAGTTCCCTGAGGTTCAGAGCATGTCCTTGAGGAATCGGCCGGTCCAGCTGTTCGCGTTCTTTGCGACCTGTTCCGGCGTGCCCTGAGCGACGACAGTGCCGCCGCCATCGCCGCCTTCAGGACCGAGATCGATAATCCAGTCCGCCGATTTGATAACGTCGAGGTTATGCTCAATCACGATGACTGTATTGCCTTTGTCGACAAGCCCCTGCAGGACAAGGAGCAGTTTGCGTACATCTTCGAAATGCAGGCCGGTGGTCGGCTCGTCGAGAATGTAGACGGTTTTGCCGGTGGAGCGCCGCTGCAACTCGGTCGCCAGCTTGACTCGCTGCGATTCACCGCCTGACAGGGTCGTCGCCGGCTGTCCCAGACGGATATATCCCAAGCCGACCTGAGTAAGCGTATCGAGGTACCGGGAGATGGACGGATAAGCTTTGAAGAACTTTGCCGCCTCCTCGATGGGCATGTCGAGCACGTCCGCCACCGATTTACCGTTGTATTTGACTTCCAGAGTCTCGCGGTTGTACCGCTTGCCGTGGCATTCCTCGCACTGGACGTACACGTCGGGCAGGAAGTTCATCTCGATCTTCAACGTGCCGTCGCCGTGACAGGCTTCGCAACGGCCTCCTTTGACGTTGAACGAGAACCGTCCCGGCCCATAGCCTCGCACCTGGGCTTCGGGCGTCTTGGCGAAGAGCGCACGAATCTTGTCCCACACACCGGTGTACGTGGCCGGATTGGACCGTGGGGTCCTGCCGATGGGGTTCTGGTCGACATGAATGACCTTGTCACACTGTTCGATGCCCTCAATCCTGGTATGTTTTCCTGGCACGATGCGCGCGCCATTGAGTTTGTCAGCCAACACGGGGTACAGAATCGTGTTCACCAACGTGGATTTGCCCGAACCGGACACGCCAGTGACACAGGTCATGACGCCCAGCGGGAAGTTCACATTGATGTTCTTGAGGTTGTTCTCCCGAGCGCCGACAACAGTGAGCCTCCGGCCAGCGTTGGTACGGCGACGACGTTTCGGCACTTCGATCGCACGCCGCCCGGCGATGTAGTCACCTGTGATGGAGCGCGGCGCATCGATGATATGCGCAGCCGGCCCGGAGTAGACCACTTCGCCGCCGTGTTCACCCGCTCCGGGGCCGATATCAACCAGCCAGTCCGCGGTTTCAATAGTCTCCTGGTCATGCTCGACGACAATCAGGGTATTGCCCAGATCGCGCAGATGATGAAGCGTTTCGATCAGCCGCTTGTTGTCCCGCTGGTGCAGGCCGATGGAAGGCTCATCCAACACGTACATGACCCCGACGAGTCCGGAGCCTATCTGCGTGGCGAGCCGGATGCGCTGTGCCTCGCCGCCGGACAGGGTCTTCGCAGCGCGCGACAAGGTCAGGTAGCTCAATCCGACATCGTTGAGGAACGTGAGACGTGCCCTGATCTCCTTGACCACCTCGCCGGCGATCGCGGCGGCGGAACCTTCCAGACGCAGGTTCTTTATCCATGCGAGACCGCGTTCGACCGGCATATCGCACACGTCGGCGATGGATTTGCCGTCCACCGTCACCGCCAGCACTTCCGGGCGAAGGCGTTTGCCGCCACACGCCTGGCATGGCACCTCGCGCATATAGGACTCGTAATATTGCTTCATCTGGTCGGAATCCGTCTCGTCATGGCGGCGCATCAGCGTACGCACGACACCTTCGAATCCCGTTGAATATTCGCGCAGACGGCCCCAGCGGTTACGGTACGAGACCTTGACCTTGAAATCATGGCCGTACATGATGGCATGACGGACGTCTTCAGGCAGGTCCTGCCATGGCGTATCGAGATCGAATCCCATCTCCTCGCCGAGGCCTTCCAACACATGCCGGTAATAATCACCGGTACCCTTGGTCAGCCCCCATGGCTCGATAGCGCCTTCGTTGAGGGTTTTCGACGGGTCGGGAATCACCAGTTCAGGGTCGATTTCCAGGTTGTACCCGATGCCGGTGCATGCGGGGCATGCGCCGTACGGGGCGTTGAATGAGAAGGTGCGCGGTTCGATTTCGTCAAGCTCAAGCTGATGGCCGTTCGGGCACGCCCGCTTTTCCGAGAACGGACGCCGACGGTTCGGGTCGTGTTCGTCGAGATCGACGAAATCCGCGACGACCAGGCCTTTGGACAGTTTCAGCGCCGTCTCGATGGAATCGGTGAGCCGTTGGCGGATGCCGTCCTTGATGACTAGACGGTCGACGACTACTTCAATGGTGTGTTTCTTCTGCTTGGCAAGTTTGATGTCGTCGGACAGTTGCCGCATGTCGCCGTCGATCAAAGCGCGGGCGTACCCGTCGGAGCGCAGGAGTTCAAGCAGATCCACGAATTCACCTTTGCGGCCTCTGACCACGGGGGCGAGAATCTGGAAACGGGTGCGCTCCGGCATGGCGAGCAAGGAGTCAACCATCTGCTGCGGGGTCTGCGCGCTCACCGGTTCGCCGCACACCGGGCAATGGGGCTCTCCGGTACGCGCGAACAGCAATCGCAAATAGTCGTAGATTTCGGTGATGGTGCCGACCGTCGATCTGGGGTTGCGGTTCGTGGTTTTCTGGTCAATCGACACCGCAGGGCTCAAACCTTCGATGAAATCGACATTCGGCTTGTCCATCCTCCCCAGAAATTGCCGCGCATAGGCGCTTAGGGATTCGACATATCGGCGTTGTCCTTCGGCGAACAGCGTGTCGAACGCCAGCGACGATTTTCCCGACCCGGACAATCCGGTGAACACCACCATGCGATTGCGTGGCACTGACAGATCGACGTTCTTGAGGTTGTGTTCGCGAGCGCCTTGGATGGTGATTTTCAGATCGTTGGGGATGTGGCTGATATCGGCGACGAGGGAGCCGTCATGTTCCCGCAATGGCGCTTTTGCGAGCTCCCGCTGCAGGAACGAATCACTGTCGAGGATATGCTCGGTCGCGGTGGTGCGATGCTGGTGCTGCGCCTGTTGTGCTGTGCTCACGTCTTGCCTCCGATACGTCTGGTGCTGGGTTCTAGGATACAGGCAAGCACGACGAAATTCGAACAGATGTTCGATATTGGGTTGAACCGCGGAAGAGTGCCGCGCGTGTCGCGCCATGACATGCCCGGCACGTCGGCGCCCCATGGGTAAGATAACCCGTTGGACTTTGACCCGGATGATGAAAGAAACGGCAGGTTGGCATGGCTATCGAGGCAAAGGGACTGGAGATTCAGATCGGTGCGCGTACATTGCTGCATCCCACTGATTTCCATGTCGTCAAAGGCGACAAGATCGGTCTTGTCGGCCGAAACGGCGCAGGCAAAACGACACTGACGCGCGTGATCACCGGTGATATGCTCCCCGCCGCGGGTTCTGTTCGCATTTCCGGCAAGCTTGGGTATCTTCCCCAGGACACGCATGCCGCCGACCCTACGCAGACTGCGTTGGACAGGATGATGAGCGCACGTGATATCGCGACGATCATTTCGCGTTTGCGCAAGGCGGAAAAGGATATGACCGATCCTGACCCTGATGTGATGACCAAGGCGATGAACCGGTATGACAAGGCCATGCAGGATTTTGAGAAGGCAGGCGGGTATGCCGCCCAGTCCGAGGCGATCTCGATGGCCGATAGCCTGGGTATGCCGCAAGAGGTGATGCAGCAGCAGCTGGGCACATTGTCCGGTGGCCAGCGGCGGCGCATCGAGCTGGCGCGCATCTTGTTCTCCGACGCCGACACGTTGATTCTCGACGAGCCGACAAACCATTTGGATGCTGATTCGATTGAGTGGCTGCGTGGCTATCTCAAGCGTTTCGAAGGCGGTTTCTTGGTGATCTCCCACTCCACGGAACTGTTGGATGAGGTTGTGAACAAGGTGTGGCATTTGGACGCCCAGCTTGGCCAGATCGACATGTATTCGCTGGGCTGGAAGGCCTATCTGCACCAGCGTGTGGTCGACGAGGAGCGCCGCCGCCGTGAACGCGAGGTCGCGGAGAAGAAGGCGGAACGCCTGATGAAGCAAGGCATCCGGCTGCATGCGAAGGCTACGAAGGCGGTCGCCGCCCAGAATATGATGCGCCGCGCCGAACGGTTGCTCGCAGAGACAAGCGAGGCGGAGAAGAAGGAGAAAGTCGCCGACATCCGCTTCCCGGAACCGGCGCCTTGCGGCCGTACCCCGATTATGGCGAAGGATATTTCCAAGGCCTTCGGGTCCAATATCGTGTTCGCGGGTATCAATCTGGCAATCGACAAGGGTTCACGCGTCGTGATTCTTGGCTATAACGGCGCCGGCAAGACGACGACGTTGCGGATCCTGGCCGGCGAGGAGCAGCCGGATACCGGCGAAGTGGTGTATGGGCACGGTTGCAAGATCGGGTATTTCGCTCAGGAGCACGACACGCTTGATATGGATGCGACGGTGTTGGAGAATCTCCAGCATGTGGCTCCCGAGCTTGACGACACGCATACGCGTTCGATTCTGGGCAGTTTCCTCTTCTCCGGCGATGACGTGATGAAGCCGACGAAAGTGCTCTCCGGCGGCGAGAAAACCCGATTGGCGCTCGCCACGCTGGTCACGTCCCGTGCGAACGTGTTGCTGTTGGATGAGCCGACCAACAACCTCGACCCCGTCTCCCGCGACGAAATCCTCAAGGCGATTGCGAAATACGAGGGGGCGATCGTACTGGTCACCCACGATGAAGGGGCCGTCGAGGCGTTGAACCCAGAACGTGTCCTGCTCATGCCCGACGGCGACGAGGACCTGTGGAACGACGGGTATTTAGAGCTCGTCGCCGAAGAATAACCGTGGCACTGGGCCAACGGAGCCCTGTCCTATGGGTCTGCGGCTACAGCGTTGCGGACCCATAGCCGCAACCGGTGCTATCGCAGTTCGGAGGTCATCCATCCGCCGAGCATCTGTCCGACGCGTTCCGCCATGCACCGGTACCCGTATGCGCTGGGGTGGAAATGGTCGTGCGCGTAGAAATCGTCTCGATCGGCGTGCACATCCTCGTGGGTCATGTCAAGGAACCTGACGCCATGCTGTTCGCAGATCTCACGGCTGGTCTGCGTCTGCTCGTCGGTCATGTCCGCGATTAGGTGACGCAATGACCGCCCCAGCGAAGGACTGCAGTACAGCTGGGCGGCGCTGAACACGACCACATGGTCGGCGCGCCCCTTGGCCAGGTCAATCGACGCTGACAGGTCATCACGCCACTGGGCGATGGTCCTGCGTGCCATCAAATCGTTCGAACCAGCGCACAACACCATGAGATCGGCATGGTGATCGACCTGCGGGAGCAGACGGTACCGAACGCGGCGCATCGTGGCGCCAAGCTTGCCGACGGCACGCCAGTCAACCGGCCTGTCGAGCATATCGGAGAACACCGATGCCATGGCGGGTGTGAATCCCTCGGACTGGTTCTCGACCCCGCAGCCGGCGATCATCGAATCGCCCACGGCGACGAACGACAACGCGTCACCGGGATCATCGGCGTTGACGACACCGTGCCGCTCCCCCTGCGGCTCAGGATCAAGATGGATTGTATGCTGCGCCCATAACGCTTCAGCAGCCGCCACTACGTTCATACCCACGCTCCCTGGTCTCCTACCGGCTGTTCGCCGATTCGCTCATCCCCACCACTGTACCGCCCTAGGGGAGACGAACACCTTAAGCCGAGTTTTCTTCTTGCTGTATGCAGCTGCGAACAAGGGAACGGGTGGAGCATGATTCACCCGGAAAGGGACTACAGTTGGAAGAGCAGTCCTGATGCCGTGTGCAGCGGGCCTGGACGCCAATGATAGGAAAGGGGCCATGCCATGGGTGAGAGCATCGATCATGAACGCCTGCAAATGCTTAGATTCAACGCATATGCCGCGGACACGGTACGTGAACTGGAGCGGCCGCTGTTGGATGACGGCGTCCCACTGATGCGTATGGCTGCGGCAGCCGCCGCACATGAGGCCAAACGCATGCTCGGCGCCCAAGGCGTAGCGCTCGAGGATGCCAATGTGGTCGTACTCGCCGGAGCCGGCGACAACGGAGGCGACGGCTTGTTCGCCGCGGCGCAACTTGCCGGAGAGGACGCCCGGGTCACAGTGGTCGCCGTCGGACGGGGCCTGCATGACGCCGGTTTCGCAGCGTTCGCGCATAGTGGCGGACGTGTGCTGGTCCTTGACCCGGAAGCCGAGATCCCCGGTTGCGTCACCGGTTTCTCCGCCGGCGAAGCCGGTGAGCGTCTCCGCGTAGCCGTCGATCTGGTCAATCAGGCGGATCTTGTCATGGATGCGATGACGGGGATAGGGGTTTCCGGCGCATTGCACGGCATCGCGGCGACATTGACGTCGGCGTTATTGGATTCGTGGGGTATCGACGGGCGGGCTGGTTCCGAGACGATCCAAGACCATCCGGGCGAACGGCCGCTGGTATTGGCGGTGGACACGCCTTCGGGTATCGGCGTGGACGATGGTACACTCCCCGGTCCGTACCTTACTGCTGACCGGACCGTGATGTTCGGCGCCCTCAAGCCGTGCGCCATGCTGCCTCCCGCAGCGTACGCCTGTGGCAAAGTCACACTCGTCGATTTCGGGTTCGATATCGACGAAGCCGAACCCGCCTCGGAAATGATGGACGCCGACCTCGCTTCCTCCGCGATTCTCGTGCCGTCCGTACATGACATGAAATACACGCGCGGAGTCGTCGGGCTGGTCACCGGGTCGACGCGATATCCGGGGGCTGCGGTTCTGGGGACCAACGCAGCCGCAAGATCAGGCATCGGCATGGTACGCTATCTCGGCCCGCAACGCGCCCAGGATCTCGTGTTGCAGGCGCTGCCGGAAGCGGTCATCGGCAAAGGGCATGTGAACGCCTGGGTCGTCGGTTCGGGCGTCCCCGCGTCCACGGACACAGCAGACGGTGACGATATCCAACGTGAGACGATAACACGACTGCTGGCACATTATGCGCTCGTCGACGAGTCCGGAACCAACGACGACGGTGGCGATGCGGCAGCGCAGGGCATCCATCCTGACGCGATGCCGCCCATTGTCGTGGACGCCGGCGCGCTCGACCTGCTGCCCGCCCGGGTTCCCAGCAATGTGGTGATTACCCCGCACGCCGGGGAGTTGGCGGGTTTGTTGACCAGACTCGATACCATAAACGGGCCGGTTACAGCCGACCAGGTGATGTCAGCGCCCGTCCGGTATGCACAGCTCGCCCATGAGGATACCGGCGCAACGGTTGTACTTAAAGGCGCGATCAGCGTCATCGCCGGAACCGACCCGTACGACAACGACCGTACGCGGATTCTCCTGTGCGGACGCGCCCCCGCATGGCTGGGCACGGCCGGCGCGGGAGACGTACTTGCCGGCATGATCGGGGCGTTGCTGGCCCAATCCGATGTGTCCGGATCACCCGATGACGCCCCAGCGGTGGCCGACACCGTCGCCGCGGCCGTGTATCTGCACGGTCTGTCGGCCGCCATCGCCTCGCACGCGACGCAATGCGGGTGGCGCGCGCCCGAAATCTACGGTGCCGGCGAGCGAAATACCGGGTATGTTGCCGGCGAGCCGATTATCGCAAGCGATGTGATACGCGCCATTCCGCAGGCCATCGCCAAGCTCATCGGGTGAAACCCGCGAACGTCAGGTTCCCCATTCCCAGCGATGGTACAGGTACAATGAAGCCATGACGTGGTCGTATGCGTCAGCAGTAGGAGAATGGTAGAAGAGTTTGTGCGCTTCACGGAGGAAGGACATATCATGATCGGTTCCCAGCATGGCAATGGTTCCAGCGGTTTGTCGTCCCGTACCGGTTCATCACGGCGGTCCGGGGCTCATTCCCCGGCTCGGGCGTGGGCGGTGATCGCATTGAGTGCGGCGGTGATGGCCGGCTCCTTGTGCGCGTGTGGCTCGACATCCGGAACGAATGCCAGCCCGTCCGCCTCGTCATCATCCCCTGCTGCGTCGCAATCCCCCTCCTCCACCGCGTCGGCATCCTCACCGTCCGCCTCGGCATCGGCCTCCTCTTCCACCGCCGCTACCGGCGCATGCACCACGAAGGAACTGACCGCGAAGCTGACGCAAGGCGCGGGTGGGGGCGCGGGAAGCTCCTACCCGTATCTGGTGTTGACCAATTCCGGTTCGCAAACCTGCACGTTGCGTGGATATCCGGGCGTTTCTCTACGTCACGGTGACACGCAAATCGGCGCTGCAGCGAAGCGCGACAGCACAGTCACTGCCTCCACGATCACACTCAAGCCGGGGCAATCCGCGCACAGCGCCCTGCGCATCGTGAACGCTGAGAATTTCGATGCCGCGGATTGCACACCAACAGCTGCTGACACGATGCTCATCTACCCTCCGGACCAGACGGACGCCCTCAGCATCGATGCCACTGGTCTCACCGGATGCGCGGACAAAAACACCCAGATCCTGTACGTTCAGGTATTCCAACCCGGCGAAGAGTGAGCCACGCCCTGTTTGCGATACGTTCCCGAGATGTTCATATCCCCGATACGCCGGTCTACACAAGTCCGGGGGCCGTTGCCGCTAGACTGTGGTGCGGGCTTCGTCGCTGGCGGAGCTGACTGATGAATGACGCGCGCGTCGGTAACCATCGCCGAGGCTCATAGGAAGGGACAGCATGACGACACTGGCAACGCAGACGGCAGGACCGCAGGACGGCACGAAGCACGCAGAGCCCACGGAACATGAAGCTGCGGCGATCAGCGATATCGTGTTCGATTTCTGCGGCGTGCTCATCGACTGGCAGTGTGCTGCTGCGTTGCGCGGCCGCTACCCCGATACCTTGGTGGATCGTATTTGCGCGCCGGACGACCCGTATGGCTTCTTCGATTATGAGGACCGTATGGACCACGGTGAGGCACTCGCGGATATCCTCCCGGATGTCAGGCGCGACCACGGGGATGACATCGCCGATATCTTTGCCGACTACATCGCCCGCTACGACGATTCCCTGACGCGGATCATCCCGGGCACGGAATCGCTCCTCAAGGATTTGAAGGACGCCGGATACGGCGTGTGGGGGTTGACGAACTGGTCGTATGAGACCTTCCACTTCGCGTTCGACAAGTTCCCACAGCTCAAGGAGCTGCTCGACGGAACCGTGGTGTCGGGCGCGGAGAAGCAGTTCAAGCCGAACGCGGGCTTCTACCGTCTGGCTTTGGGCCGTTTCGGCATCGCCGACCCCGCATCCAGCGTGTTCTTCGACGACACGCCGCGCAATGTCGAGGGGGCGAAATCCGTGGGCATGCATGCGTTCCTGTTCGATGACGCAACGCACGCCAGACGCGAGCTGCAATCGTTGGGCGTGCGGATCTGATCCGGTGTTGAGGGTCACACCAGCATGTGGATATAACCGCCCGATTCTTGACATCCTCGTGATATAAAATCCTCTTATGACTCTCTTGCAACTCAAGTACATCGTCAAAATCGTCGAATGTGGTTCGATGAACGAGGCCTCCCACGAGCTGTATGTCTCGCAACCGGCCTTGAGTTCGTCGGTCAAGGAACTGGAGCACGAGCTGGGTATCGAGATCTTCACCCGATCCTCCCAGGGCATCGCGCTGACCGTGGACGGCGCGGAATTCCTCACCTATGCGCGTCAGGTGCTCGACCAGGCCTCACTGCTCGAGGAACGCTACAAGAATGCGAAGCCACGCAAGCAGCTGTGCAGCGTCTCGACCCAGCATTACATGTTCGCTGTCGAAGCGTTCGTCGAAATGATCAACTCAATCAACTCCGACGAATACGAGTTCACCATCCGCGAGACGCGCACCAAGGACATCATCAACCAGGTCGCCAACATGCAGTCCGAAATCGGCATCTTGTATCTGTCCGATTTCAACAAAAACGTGATCAACAAGCTGCTACGTGAGAAGCATCTCGTGTTCCACCCGCTGTTCCGTGCGAACCTGCATGTGTTCATCTCGCGAGACAATCCGCTGGCCGGCAAGAAAAAAGTCACGATGGAAGACCTCAAGCCCTTCCCGTTCATCCAGTATGAACAAGGCTCCGAGGGCAGCTTCTATTTCGCCGAGGAAGCGGTGTGGCCGGAGTACTCCCCCAAGCAAATCAACGTAACCGACCGTGCGACGATTCTCAACTTCATCATCGGCCTCAACGGCTACACCGTGTGCACGGGCATCGACAACGGCGACCTCAACAATGAGAAGATCGTCACCGTGCCGCTGGACACGGACGAGACGATGCTGCTTGGCTGGATCACCAACGAGCGTGCGAAACTCTCGACCGCCGCGCAGACCTATCTGGACAAGCTGCGCACGGTGATCGCCTCCCACGGGTACAAGCTCATCGACTAATCCCGCAAGGCGCAAGACGTCGCTCGACGCTCACCGGATGTGAGGACGTCGCATACCGACACGAACGCAATAACGATAAGGCCGGCCGGGAACCCCATACGGTGGTTCCCGGCCGGCCGTTGTCCGCAGTGACGTGCGAATCACATCATGCGGTTGTCACGCGCCATACGTGTCGAGATACTCCTTGGCACGCGTCTTGATGTCCTCGTCGAGCAGCGGCAGGCCATCATCGCCGGTCATACGCGACGCCGCATCGAAAATCTCACGCACGTTCGCGATGGAAACAACCGGGAAGCCGAACTCCTGTTGTACGGCGGCGACGGCGGATATATTGCTGTCCCGCGTTTTCTCCATGCGATCGACCGACAACACCAGTCCGACAATCTGCACATCGGCCGCCTCGCGCAGCTTGGGCACGACCTCGCGCACAGCAGTTCCCGCGGTCATCACGTCGTCAACAAGCAGCACTTTCATGCCGTCACGCAGCTGGGTTCCGACGAACATGCCGCCGTCACCGTGATCCTTGCGCTCCTTGCGGTCGAAGGTGTAGCCGACGCCCATATCGTATTGCGCGGTCAGGGCGATCGCCGTGGAAACCGCCAGCGGGATGCCCTTGTACGCTGGCCCGAACACGGTATCGATATCCCCGGGCAGGGTTCCGTCCGCAATTGCGGCGTTGATCTTCTCAGCGTAGAACGAGCCAAGCAAAGCAATTTTGCGACCGGTGTCGAAGGCTCCCGCGTTGATGAAATACGGTGAGCGACGGCCTGACTTCAAAGTGAAATCTCCGAACTTCAATGCCTGCGATTGCAAGAGGAACGAGGTGAATCTCCGGTCGAGCGGCACTTTCTGCTCAGTCATAGGTCAGAGGGTCCTTTCTCTATTCGGCCGCACTCCAGGGCACGGCCGATGCCTGCACTGGGTGCAGACGGTTTCCGGAACATCAGGGTACCGCAAGGGGGTTGACCGTCACCGCCAAGTCTGGCCTGCGGCGAGTTTCGCGGCAAGCTCGGGACGGGAGTCCAGCAGGTCGTCCAATTCGCGGGCCACACGCATCGGAGCAGTCGGCTCATACAACGCCACAGCACCGACCTCGACGGCGTTTGCCCCGGCATACAGGTATTCCAAGGCTTTTTCACCGGAATCGATGCCGCCGATGCCGATGATCGGAATATCGGGCAACGCCTGGCGCACACGCCATACGAAGCTCAGGCCGATCGGGAGAATCGCCGGCCCGGACACGCCACCCGTGCGGTTCGCGAGAATCGGCTCGCCCGTGCGGATGTCGATACGCATGCCGACCAGCGTGTTGATCATGCTCAACGCGTCGGCACCGCCGTCCACCGCGGCTTTCGCGATCGGGACGATATCCGTCACATTCGGGGTGAGTTTCACGATCAAAGGCTTGGAGGTGATATGACGCAAGCGGGTGATCAGCCGGTTGAGTGCTACCGGGTCGGTGCCCACGCTCATGCCGCCGTGGGTGACATTCGGGCAGCTCACGTTGATTTCCAGCATATCCGCAGGGCAATCGGCAAGTTTGGCGACCACTTCGGCGTAGTCGTCATCGCAATGGCCGGCCACATTGGTGATAACCGTCGCGCCTTCCTTCTTGAGCTTGGGTAGCTCATCGACGAGATAATGGTCAACACCCGGGTTCTGCAAGCCGACCGAATTGACCGTGCCCGCCGGGGTTTCGGCCGTACGCGGCCCGGGATTGCCTTCCCATGGGACCGGGGAAACGCCCTTGGTGGTCACCGCGCCCATCTGGCTGACATCGTAGAACCAGTGGCACGCGTCATACTGGAACGTGCCTGAGGCGGTGCCCACCGGATTCTTCCACTCGACGCCGGCGACGACGGTGCTGTGTTTCCATTCATGCGGTTCGTAAACGTTGATCTGCTTGTCCATCTGCTGCTCCTGCATCGTGCCTTGACCTCTACTTGTCCCATCCGAGTTGTTCCGGGGTGAATACCGGGCCGGCGACGCACACTTTCTGCCGTCCCTCCGCCGTGTCGACGACGCACACGTAGCAGGTGCCGTACCCGCAGCCCATACGCGCCTCGAGGCTCAACTGGCATGGGATATCGCGCGCGACCGCCCAGGAGGCGACGGCACGCATCATCGGCATCGGGCCACAGGACAGGATGACCGGGGGCAGTTCCCCGTTGACCAGCGAATCCTCGATCGAATCAAGCAGATCGACGACATTGCCTTGCGCGTTGGTTATGCTTTCCACACGTTCCGCGTATTTTGCCACCAGTTCGTCGGCGAAGCGTTCGTCACGATACCCGAACGCGGCGGTCGCGGTCGCGTCATCACGCAACGCGAGCTTCTGGGCGGCATACAGCAGCGGTGGCACACCGAGACCACCAGCCACCAGCACATAGTTCGCGGCGGCTTTCATGTCGAATCCGCGCCCCAAGGGGCCCATGACATCGACGGTATCGCCTGCTGCCAGTCGGGAGAACTCCTCGGTGCCTTTGCCGACGACCGCGAAGATCAGGCTCACGTCATCGCCCTCGACTTCGCTGACGCCGAACGGCCGTGGCATCAGGCGCGTGGGATCCGCGGAATACAGATCCACGAACTGGGCCGGCTTGGCATGTCCCGCGATGTAGCTGTCACGGAAGGTCAGACGATAGATGCCGTCGGACAATCTGCGGTTATCCACCACCGGTACGGTGCGCCTGCCGGGGAAGCGTCCTGCACGGGATGCTTCGGCGGTCACGTCGAAGGTTGGGATAAACGTTGCTTTGGGCATTGCCTCTCCTTTGGGCTGTTGGGCTTGGTAGCTGTGGGTGGCTGAACCTGTGCGGCTGAACGTGCGAGGCGTCCGCCGACGGGTGCATTCTATTGCTTCGGTGTTTCGCCGTGTTACGCGGTGTGTCAGGCGAGCGTGGCCTCCAGGTCGTCCCGCATGGCGATTGCCGCGTCCCGGGCGCTGGTGGCGACCAGGGCGAGCGCATCGTCAGCTGACATGCTCTCGTCGTATCCGCCGTTCTTGCGCCATGCGCCGATGATGCCGCGCGACGAGTTGACGATCGCCCCGGAGCCGTCGGCATCGAACATGCCGGCGACATCCTGCGCGGTGCCGCCTTGCGCCCCGTAGCCGGGAACTAGGAAGAAGGTATGCGGCATGCGCTCGCGCAACTGTTTACCTTGCTCGGGGTGGGTTGCCCCGACGACCGCGCCGACACGCGTGTATCCGGATGCACCAAGCGTTTCCGCGCCCCACTGCTCGACGAGGTCGGCGACACGCTCGTACAGGCGTGTCCCGTCGGCAAGCTCGAGCTCTTGGATTTCCTTGCTGGACGGGTTGGAGGTGCGTACCAGCACGAACAGGTCCTTGTCGGCTGCCTTGGCCGCGTCCACGAACGGGGTGATGCCGTCCGTGCCCAGATACGGGTTGACGGTAACGGCGTCCTCGTGCCACAGGTCAAGAGCATCGCCGTCCTGCGCGTTGAGCCCGCCGAGATGCCGCGCGTAGGCGGCGGCCGTCGAGCCGATATCGCCGCGCTTGATATCCCCGAGTACATACAGGCCTTGGGATTGCGCGTATTCGCAGGTCATCTCATAGGTGTCGATGCCGGCGGGCCCCAAGGCCTCATACATCGCGATTTGCGGTTTGACGGCAGGCACAATGCCCGCGATTGCGTCAATAATCGCGCGGTTGAACTCGAAATACGCGACCGCACGCTGCATGGCGGGGATTTCAGCCGGGTCATCGACTTGGTCGGCGACCTCCTCGTGGAAGGAGTCGATGAGCTGCGCCGGCACTACCTGGTCGGTCGGGTCGAGCCCGACGACGCTTGGATTGTGCGTCGTATTGATCGCTTCGATGAGCTTGTCCATGTGCCTTCTTTCAGAACGCTGTGAGCATGTGGCTTGGGTATTGCGACGGTTCCCGGTTCATGCTCCGATACGGGAGAACACCAGCCGCGAGCCGATGATGGTGGCGAGCGGCAGGCCGGTGACCTGCCAGCCGTCGAACGGCGTGTTGCGCGCCTTGGAATGGAAGCGGTTCTTGTCCACGGTCCAGTGTCGGGAGGTGTCGAGAATCGCCAGATCCACGGTTTCGGGGTGCTCCACCGCAGCAAGGTCCAAGGTGCGTTTGGTCGCGCATCGCGAGGAGGTATTCAGCAGTCCGGCCACGTCGGTCGGCGTATGCCCCATGAGGTGCTCCGGAGCCACGGACATGAGTTCGATGAGCCGCTGCTCGGAGATGTAGCCGCCGTCCACCAGCACCCGATGGCATACGCCGTACGCGCATTCAAGGCCGATGATGCCGTTCGGGGCCTGTTCAAGGCCCGCGGCCTTCTCATCTTGCGCGTGCGGGGCGTGGTCGGTGGCGATCAGATCAACCGTTCCGTCCGAAATCGCCGCGACGGTGGCCCTGCGGTCCGCTTCGGAACGAAGCGGAGGGTTCATTTTCGCCATGACGCCGTAGGTGAGAATCGCCTCGTCGTTCAATGCAAGATAATGCGGTGCGGTCTCGCAGGTAATGGGCAGGCCTTCCGCCTTGGCTGCGCGAATCGCCTCGAACGACCCGGCGGTGCTCACATGCTGGAAATGCACGTGCACGCCGGTGCGCCGCGAAGCCTCGATATCACGGGTGACGATGCGCAACTCGGTGTCCTCGGGGATGCCGGGCACGCCAAGCTTGCGGCTGACCGGGCCCTCGTTGATGATGCCGCTGTCATGGTGTTCGCAATGCTCGATGAGATACAGCCCGGTGGCTTTCGCATTGGCGAGCACCTGGTCGAGAATCGCGTCCGGGACAGCCGCGCCGTCATCGCTGATTGCGGTGACCGGATGCGTCAACTGGTATTGGTCTTTTGTATCATCGCCGACACCGGGCAGGTGCGCGCGCCAATCCTCGGGGTCGGTGGCCTGCGCTCCGGCACGATCCACGGAAGCGCACACGCACAGGTCGTAGTGTGCGGGCAGCGTGCCGTCATGGGTCGCGTCGTAATGCTGGAGATAGTCGATGGTGTCTCGGGCGCCGGCGGCGAGTACATCGTCGGCACCGGGTGCCCCCGGTCGTGCCGGTTTGCCGTCCATCGCAGGCAACGTGTTCGGCATGATAAGCACCCGCGTATAGCCGCCTGAGGCCGCCGCAGCACACCCGGAACGCATGGATTCCTTGTAGGTCTGCCCCGGATCGCGGAAGTGAACGTGCGGGTCGGCGAATCCCGGTGCCACGGTCAGCCCGGAGGCGTCGAACTCGCCGTCAGACACGGCTCCCGGCTCGTCGAAGTAGCGCTGGGCGTCCGTGCCGGGGATCACGAGGTCGATCCTCTCCCCCGTGTCCCAGACGCGGATGTCATGCAGCGTGAGCATACTCATCGTTCCTTTCCTCGACGCTCGCGGCGCGGCTCAGAGCTTGGCTTCCTCGTCGCAATAGTCGCAACGGTATTCCTGGCGTTCCGAGTGCACCAGATGGAACATCTGGTCGATTCCGCGTTCCGTGGTGGTCACGCACCGCGGATTCTTGCATTTGATGACGTTGACCATGTGTTCAGGCAGATTCGGCCTCTCCTTACGCACGATCTTGCCGCCGCGCACGATGTCGATTGTCGCCTGGCGTGCAATGAAGCCAAGCACGTCGAGGTTCAAATCCCCCGCGTCCTCGATCTTGATGATGTCCTTCGAACCGTACTGGCGGCTGTCCGTATTCATGATGAGCGCGAGCTTCGTGCTGGTCGGATCGATCTTCAGGTACTGCAATACCTTCAGCGCGGTGCCCGCAGGCACGTGGTCGATGATGATGCCGTTGCGGATGCTGGTGACTTCCATCAGGCGTGGACCTCCTCGTTCTTCCATTCCTCATACCCGGGCAGCGTGTCGCCGACCACCGAGCTTTCCAAGGCCATGCGCATGAGCATGCCGTTGTGTACCTGCTCGAAGTAGGCGGCGCGCGGGTCGTGGTCGACGTCCACGGAAATCTCGTTGACTCGCGGCAACGGGTGGAGTACCGCCATATCCGGCTTGGCGAGCTGGAGCTTCGCCTCATCAAGAATGTAGGTGTCGCGCAAGCGCAGGTAATCGTCCTCGTTGAAGAAGCGTTCCTTCTGCACGCGGGTCATGTACAGCACGTCCAGATCGCCGATCACACCGGCGAGGTCGCGCACTTCGGTGTAGGTGCAGGAGGGCGCGCGTTTGATGCGGTCGATCACGTACCGCGGCATTTTCAGTTCGTCAGGACTGATGAGCACGAAGTTCACATTGCCGAAACGGCACAGGGTCTCGACCAGCGAATGCACGGTCCGCCCGAAGGTCAGGTCGCCGCACAGGCCGATGGTCAGCCCGGTGATTCTGCCATAACGCGAGGTGATGGTCGCAAGGTCGGCGAGCGTCTGGGTGGGGTGCATGTGGCCGCCGTCGCCCGCATTGATCACGGGAATGCCGAAGTCCTTGGCCGCACGGGCCGCCACGAGCGCGGCGCCTTCCTTGGGGTGGCGCATCGCGATGACGTCGACGAGGTTGGACACGGTTTTGACGGTGTCGGCGATGGATTCGCCCTTGGTCACGGAGGACAATTGGGCGCCGGCGAAACCGATCACATGGCCGCCGAGCCGGAGCATCGCCGTTTCGAAGCTCAGACGCGTGCGTGTACTGGGCTCATAAAAAAGGGTGGCCAGCACCCTGCCGTCGCAGGTATGCGCCACCTCATGACGATGCGTTTCGATGTACTGCGCTTTATGGAGCAAATCGACAATCTGGGATGTCGTCAAATCGTCAAGCGTGACCACGCTTTTGCCGACCATGGACGATTCGGCTTCTTGGGGAACGCCGTTTGCCGGCAACTGAGTGCTGTGTTCGGACAAGGCTCACCTTCCTGTTGAGAGGTGGCCACCTTATGTGACCTAGCCAACTGTAGGACGATTCAGGGACATGCCGGCGTCTTGCGGCCAAGCTCGCGGCACACTCGCGTTCGGCGCGGGTTGGCCCGGCGCTACGGAGTCACCGCGGGTTCGCCGGGACCGGTCGTGTCAGCTTGTCCCAAGCCTGCCGGGAGCTTACTGCTGCCCGTAGAACAGACGTTCCACGACCCCACGGCATTGGCGCATCAGGGCGAGGATGTCGTTTTCGAATTGCTGCCCGCGATTGGCCCCGTACCCGAGGTACACGGCCATTCCGCCGAGCGAATCGAGGTCGTCAGGCAGGATGTCCGCGCGCGTGGCACGTCCGGACCACAGGTAGTTGCCGTTGCGGGCCGCGGTGCAAATCCGCCATGCGCGACGCAGCGTGTCCGCGTCCTTGTGTCCAAGCATGTCTTGGGTTTCGAGCGCGTCAAGCGCATCCATCGTGGACCCGGTGCGCAACTCGGGACAGGTGCCGGCATGCTCCAATTGCAGCAGCTGCACGGTCCATTCCACGTCGGACAATCCGCCCTTACCGAGTTTGAGATGCCGGTCGCGGCGCACGCCCCTGGGCAGCCGTTCAGCTTCCATACGGGCTTTGAGCTTGCGGATTTCACCGATCTGCTGCCCGTTGAGCGGTGCCGTCGGATAGCGCAGCGGATTGGCGATATTGTCAAGGAAATCATGGGCGAGCGTGCCGTCCCCCGCCGCATACCGCGCACGGATCAGCGCCTGGCTCTCCCAGGTGCTCGCCCAGGACCCGTAGTATTCCTCGCATGAGGCGTACGAACGGATGAGCGGGCCGTTCTTGCCTTCCGGCCGCAAGTCGAGGTCAAGGTCGATGCGTGGCTCCAATGTGGACGGGCCTTGCAGCAGGGAACGTACATCGTCGGTGACCTGTCTCGCATATGAACCGGCGAGCGCCTCGTCCGGCGTTCCCTGTCCGGTGTCTCCCGTGCCGTTGGCTCGGTAGATGAGAATCGCGTCGGCGTCGGAGCTGAAGTTGATTTCCCTGCCGCCGTAGCGTCCCATGCCGATGACGGCGATATCTGCCGGATATGCGTCCAGACCCATCATGGCACAGCGGTGTTCCAACGCCCAGTGCAAGGCCGCATCGATGATTGCGTCATACACGTCGGTCATGCCGGTGAGGGTGGTGTCCTCGTCGATGACGCCGCTCATCCAGCCCAGTCCGATGCGTTCGATCTCGTGCCGTCTCATGGCGCGCAACAACGTGGCTGCGTCTTTGAGACTCGACCGGTTGCGGGCGATGATGCCGTCGCATTGCACGTCGAGGCTGGCTCGGGTGCGCGGCCTGAGTTCGTCATCGTCGCCCAGCCAGGTCACGGATTCGACCGAACGGTTGAGCGCGTCGCCCAGGAAACGCGAGTTGGACAGGATGTGGCACAGCCGTTGCGCTGCGGATTGGGAGTCGCGCAGGAAGCCGAGATAGTCGCTGTCTTCGCCGAAATGCTCTTCCAATCGTCTCCAGTTGAGCAGACCCATATCCGGGTTCTGCCCTTGCCCGAGCCACTGGAGGACGGCAGGCAGGAGGATGCGGTTGATGCGCGCGGCACGTGACAGGCCGTCGGTCAACGCCTTGACGTGGCGCATGGCGGCGTCGGGGTCGGCAAAACCGATGGATTCGAACCGTTCGCGGGTCGCTTGGTCAGACAGGGTGATCTGGTCGTCGTCCATGCGCGCGCTGATCGGCAGCATCGGTCGGTAATAGATGTCTAGGTGCAGACGCCTGACTTCGCGCCGCGTCTCGTCGTAGCGTTCGACGAGCTCCTCGGGGTGCAGGCCGAAGGTACGCGCGAGCCGGCGGAGTTCCTCATTGTGGCTAAGCGCGTCGATGTCGACGTCCCGTTTGCGTTCTAGGCCGCCAATATTGCCGGTTCCGAGGTCCGGGAACAGGTGGGTGCGCTTGAGTTCCCACATCTGCTGGCGGTGTTCGAGCACGCGTTCGAACCGGTAATCTTGCGCCAATAGCGTCGCCTGCTTGCGCGAGACGTATCCGCCGTCGGCGAGCGCCTTGAGCGCGTCCAGCGTGCCACGTTTACGTAGCGTGGTGTCCGAATGCCCGTGGACGAGCTGGAGCATCTGCACGGTGAATTCAACGTCCCGCAAGCCGCCTCGGCCAAGTTTGATTTCACGGTCTTTGAGATTGTCGGGGATGAGCCGTTCGACGCGTTGGCGCATCTGCTGGCAGTCCTGGACGAAATTGTCGCGTTTCGAAGCGGACCATACGAACGGGCGGGTCATCTCCAGGTAGGCTTGTGACAGTTCGCTGTCGCCTGCGGCGGGACGTGCTTTGAGCAGCGCCTGGAATTCCCAGTTCTGCGCCCACTGCTCATAGTAGCTGCGATGCGATTCGAGACGGCGGACCAGCGGGCCATCCTTGCCTTCAGGCCGAAGTCCGCCGTCAATCTGCCATAACGGAGGTTCGGTGGAACCCATGATGACGGATTGGCAGACGCGTTGCAGCATGGTGCCCATTCTGGTGCCGATGCGGGTGAGCGTGGTCGTGCCGGTGTCGGCGTCGGTGGGTTCAACCACGTAAATCAGATCTACATCGGAAACGTAGTTCAATTCCTGGGCGCCGAGTTTGCCCATGCCGATGATGCTGAACCGGCATCGTGCACTGTCCGGGGTCTCATGACGGGCGATGGCGAGCGCCGCTTCGAGCGCGGCATCCGCGAGGTCCGACAGCGCTTTGCTGATTCGCGGCTGAATGTCACACGGCTGTTCGGCGGTGGCGTCAACGGCGACGATCGCGGCAAGCTGGCGGCGGTAGGCGGCACGCAGGCGGTCGGTGGCCTCCGGCAACGGCAGGGATGATTCGTACGCCAGATGTGTCCGGCCATCCTCCTGTGCGTCGGTAAGTTCCAATGTTTTGGCTTGTACCGCGTCGAGGAGCTTGGCGAACCGTTGCGGACGGTTATAGTCGCAGCTATGGCAGGGGTCTAAGGCCGCGGCGCGGACAAGGTCGGCTCGGGTGCGCATGAGTTTACCCAGTTTGTCGCTCGCCCCGAGCACGGCAATGAGCCTGCGCGCGGCGGTGGCGTCTTCGAGGATGCGACGCACGCTGTCATCGTCCTGCGGCAGTCCGTCGAGTATGCCGATGAGATTGTCGATTGCGGTGTCCGGGTCGAGGGCGCTCGCCAATGCGTCGGCGATCGGGCGGATATAGTCGGCGCTGATGCCGTACTCGTTAAGTGTCGAAAAAGCCGATCGAGCCTCGTCCAACCGTTGGAATCCGATATGGATGAGATCACGGGTGCTGAAAGGAAAAGCCGGTGATGAATCCATAGTTCCAATATACCGCCGATGCCGCCGAATCCCGCCGATGCAGGGAATACGGGCCTGATATGACGGCAACTTGATTACGGCCCGCCGTGTGACCTGTTGATCGCACCGCAGGCAGATACCATATTGCAACAGCCTCCTCCCGTGTTATATCTCCATGCTCTGGCACTGCGCAATCGCACCGCGGACAGATATCGTGACGCAACGGCCTCAATCCACATCTATCTCCAACACCGTGTAATAGCGCAATCGCACCACATGCCGATTCAACACCGCTGGCCTTTACACTCACGCATAACCGCCGCCGCATGCAACCAGGATGTCGCACCGCGGGCGAATACCAAACTCAGCCACCACCACAGAGCCCTCCGTCGAAATCAATTCCGCCCACCACATAAAAAAGCCGGCGGACAGTCATACCGCAATGGTACGTCCGTCCGCCGGCTTGTTGCAATAGATTACTCAGGCGAAGTCCGTGCCCGTTTGCGCGGGCGAGAACAGATCCTCGACGTTGTGCCATATCTGCCGTGTGACAGCGGGCTTGTTCATCGAGTACAGGTGAACACCGTCAACCCCGTGGGCGACAAGATCGGCAATCTGGTTCGACGCATAGATGACACCCGCCTGCTTGAGTGTCTTCGGGTCGTCGCCCCATTTGTCGAGCAGGGATTCCAGCGGCAGCGGCACACGCGATGAGCACATACGCACCATCCGACGAATCTGCTTGGCGTTGGTCACGGGCATGATGCCAGCCTCAATCGGCACATCGATACCCGCGGCTCGCGCCTTGTCAAGGAAGTGGTAGAAATCCGCGTTGTCGTAGAACAACTGGGAGATCAAATGGCTTGCACCAGCGTCAACCTTGATTTTGAGGTTGCGGATGTCCTCATCCAAGTCGGTGGCCTGCGGGTGGCATTCCGGGTAGCATGCCCCGAAAATCGTCATGTCAGGCTCATGCTCGCGGATATAGGCGACCAGATCACTGGCATGTTCGAATGCCCCTTCGGGTTCGCGGCCCGGCACCGGGTCTCCGCGCAGCGCGAGCACCGCGGACACTCCGGCCTGCTTGAACATGTCAAGCGCCTCGTCGACCTGCTCCCGCGTGGTGTATTGCGCGGTCAGGTGGGCGACGGCGGGAATGTCATACTCCTTGCGGATGGTGTTCGCGATGCGCGCGGTCGCCGTCCGGTCAGACGACTTGCCGGTTCCGTAGGTCACCGAAATGAAGTCGGGGTTGAGTCCCTGCAACCCGTCGAGCGTGTCGTAGATGGTTCCCACCGGCGCATTGCGCTTGGGCGGGAACACCTCGATGGAGAACATCGGCTGGTGCATGTCACTTCCCCAGTCGTGCGCGCACCGCCTTGGCGGCGGCGACCAGATGTTCCAAGCTCGGCCAGGTTTCCGCGTTGCCACGGGTCTTCAGACCACAGTCGGGGTTGATCCACACCTTGTTGACGTCCATCTTGGCGAGGATCTCGTCAATGCGGTGTTCGATCTCCTCTTCGCTCGGGATGCGCGGCGAGTGGATGTCGTACACGCCGGGGCCGGCCTCAGTCTCGAAGTTCGCGTCATGAATCGCGTCAAGCACGACCAAATCGCCACGGGAGGCCTCGAAGGAGATGACGTCCGCGTCCATCGCGTCGATATCGCGGATGATGTCGTTGAACTCCGAATAGCACATATGCGTGTGGATCTGCGTGGTGGGCTTCACAGCGGAGTGCACAAGACGGAACGCAGGAATCGCCCAATCCAGGTATTTCTTGTGCCAGTCGCTCTTGCGCAGCGGCAGTTTCTCACGCAGGGCGGCCTCATCGATCTGGATGACCTTGATGCCGGCCTTCTCCAAGTCGAGCACTTCGTCGCGGATGGCGAGCGCCAGCTGCTGGGTTTGCAGTTCATGGCTGACGTCCTCACGCGGCCAGGACCAGTTGAGGATGGTCACCGGGCCGGTGAGCATGCCCTTCATGACGTGCTTGGTGCGGGACTGCGCGTAGGCGCTCCAGGCGACGGTAATCGGCTCGGCGCGGGAGACGTCGCCCCATACGATCGGAGGCTTGACGCAACGGGTGCCGTAGGACTGCACCCAAGCGTTCTTGGTGAACAGGAAGCCGTTGAGATGCTGGCCGAAGTATTCGACCATGTCGTTGCGTTCGAATTCGCCGTGGACGAGCACGTCGAGACCGATCTGCTCCTGATGCTTGATGCATTCGTCAATCTGCTGCTTGATGAACTCGTCGTACTGTTCACGGGTGATTTCACCCTTGCGCAGGCGTGCACGTTCGGCACGCACTTCCTTGGTTTGTGGGAAGGAGCCGATGGTGGTGGTCGGCAGCAGTGGCAGGCCGAGTGCCTCACGCTGCAGCTTCTGGCGTTCCGCGCGAGCGGGCTGGCGGACGAAATCGTCGGCGGTCAGCGCGGCGAGACGCTTGGCGACAGCCTGGTCCGGGGTGACGCGGGTGCCGTCGAACAGCGCCTGGTTGTCGGCGAGTGCCTTGGCGTCGCGGCGTGAGGTATCGTCCTGGTCAGCCAACACCGCGATATCGTGCAGTTCGCCGAGCTTTTCGACTGCGAATGCGAAATGCTTGAGCACCTGCGGTTCGAGCCCGGTCTCCCCTTCGGTGCTGAACGGCACGTGCAGCAGGGAGCATGCGGTGGAGACGGCGATGTTGTCGGTCTTGGTGCGCAGCGCGTCGATCACGCCGAGGCTGACGGCGTAGTTGTTGCGCCAGATGTTGCGTCCGTTGACGACGCCGGCGAAGATGGTCGTGCCGTCGGCGACGCCGTACTTGTCTACGGCGGCGAGGTTTTCGTCTTTGCCTTCGATCAGGTCGAGCCCGATGCCGTCGAAGCCGAGCAGGTTGACGGTTTCGTAGATGTCGGCGATGTGGCCGAAGTAGGTGTTGAGCAGCAGTTTGACTTTGCCGTCGCGGGCGGGGAGGATCTTGGCGTACAGGCTCTTGAACAGTTCGACGTCCCCGTCTTCCTTGTCGAGCACGAGGTACGGCTCGTCGAATTGCACCCACTGGGCGCCGAGCTCGGCGAACTTGCCGAGCACCTGTGCGTAGACGGAGGCGATATCGTTGATCAGGCCGCGGTCGAATTCGAGTTCTTCTGCCTGCGGGTCGCGTGCGAGCTTGAGGAAGGTGTACGGGCCAATGAGCACTGGCTTGGTGACAATGCCCAGCGCTTTCGCTTCGTTGAATTCGTCGAAGGGCTTGGTGCTGGCAAGGTGGATTTGCGTGGAGCTTTCGATTTCCGGCACGATGTAGTGGTAGTTCGTGGTGAACCATTTCTTCATCGGCAGCGCGGTCACGTCGCCCTTGTCGCCCTGATAGCCGCGGCCGATGGCGAACAGCGCGTCCTCAGGCTGTTCGAAGCCCAGACGCTGGTACCGTGCGGGGACAGCGCCCAGCAGAATCGCGGTGTCGAGCATCTGGTCGTAGTAGCTGAAATCATTGCTGGGGATGAGGTCGATGCCGGCTTCCTGCTGAAGCTTCCAATGGTTGGCGCGCAGCTGCTTCGCAGTGGTACGCACGTCCTCGAGCGTCTTGGCGCCTTTCCAATACCCCTCGATGACCTTTTTGAGCTCTCGGTTGCTGCCGATGCGCGGGAACCCGGAAACAGAAGTCAGTGCTGTCATATGGCTGTCCTCCAAAATCGAAACGGATATCTATTGCAACGCGCTCACCATATCAAAAATCCGTGTAACAAGGTCATCAGCCGATTATGGGTGTCGTTATAAGACTGACTTATATCCATGGAATTCCAGACACTGTCGGCTTCGGCGCCGAACAGGCGGACACCTCGTATAAAGCGCGGTTTTCTGCGGATTGTCGTCAGTCTCGGTGGTTGGTATGTGGTCTCGTCGCACGGCCGTCTAAAGCGGCTGCCATCAACCGATTGGGCGGCATCAGGCTGCGAATACCGTCAGATGAAAAACTTGGCCTGATATCAAAGAATAAGTTATTGCCATGCAACGCAAATGATTCTCGATCCTCACGGACATAGATGACTACAAACGTAGCTGACCACGCCGCCTCATGCTCACTCACACGTTATCCGGTGCACCTATTACTTGCCGTTGTTCATTCCTAGCAGCAGAGCGCCTCAGTCGCTGAAATCTTTGGGATTGAGCACTGCGAGCAGATCCGCCGCATGCACCTGCCAGCTCGAGAACGGTTTGTCGGATCCGAATACCACCACCGATGCCGGGGACAACCCCAGCTGAAGCCGGTCAAGTACCGACTGCTCCGAACGCTCCGATGCGATCCATTCGGATGCGATGGATACCGTGGGTTCATGGCCGACGACCATGAGTTTGTGGTATTTATCCGGCGTGCGCGCGATCTCGTCAAACACCGCTTGGACTCCGCCCTCATACAGGCTCTGCCGATAATCTACCTGCGGCCCATCGCCGAACACCTTGAGCATCCGGTCCAGCGTCTGCTGGGCGCGGACCGCCCCCGAGCACGCGATTCGGTCAGGAACCAGTCTGAGGGACTGGATTCCACGCGCCACGTTTTTCGCCTGTTTTCGGCCTTTGTCCGTCAGCTCACGGGCACGGTCCCCCGCCAGATTTGCCGGTTCGGTTTTCGCGTGGCGCATCACCAGCAGCACGTACCGATATCGGTCCGCTGTCTTGGCGATGTTCTTCAGTGATTGTGCCATTTCCTGCCTCTTTCGACTTGGTTTGTCCTTATTTCAACTCCGAGGAAGCATCATCCGCGGATGTGCCGGCACCGGATTGCTGCCCTGATTGTGCGGAGGAGATGTTGGCGACCTGCGCATCGAGATCGCGGAGGACTTTGCGCAGTTTTCTGTCGGAGATATCGCGTAGTTCCAAGTCTTCGAGCTGCGCTGCACGTTGCTGCACACTCAACTCGTCGACATCGGTGGTCGTGTCCTTCGTGGCGCGATCCCGCTTATGCAATGCGTGGCATCCTTCGGCCATGGCACGGGTGACGACGAGGAAGCCGGTATGCCCAATCATCTGATGGTCCGGGCGGACAGCCAAACCTTGGGCCTTCCAGCTGCGTTCCAGTGTTTCCTGGATGTCCGGCTCGGTCCACACCCCCGTCTGCCGCAGAGACTCGGCCATACGACTCAACTGCGTAGTCGTGGTGACGTAGGCGACAAGCACCCCGCCGGGGGCGATGACACGATATGCCTGTTCCAGGCGATTCCACGGATCAAGCATGTCGAGCACGATTCTGTCGAAGGCATGCTCCGGCAGTTCACGTGCGACACTGTCAAAATCCCCAATGCGCAAATCCCACCATCCAGGACGCTCACCGAAATACACGGTGGCGTTCCCGAGGGCGACCTTCGCGAATTCCGGCCTCATTTCGATGGTGGTCAGCGACCCTTCGCACCCCACGGCATCCAGCAGGTTCAGACTCATGGCCCCGGACCCCGCGCCGGACTCCAGAACCCTCATGCCTCGCCTGATGTCTCCCAACTGGATGACTTGCGCGATGTCTTTCGGATACATGATCTGCGCGCCCCTAGGCATGGACAGCACATAATCGGCCAGACGCGGACGCATCACCGCGTACTCCCACCCGCCGATCGCGCGCGCGGACTTCCATGGTTTGCCTTCATCACGCTCGGGATGCTGCTGGTTGATCTGTGCCTCACGTTTCGCTCTGACAGTCGTGACCACAATCCCCTCGGTCTGCCCGATGATCTGGTCATGCATGATCAAGCCGTGTTCGGTTTGGGTCGTACCGCCTACGGTCAGCTGGTCAGTGATCCGCTTGCCTTTTCGGTCGGTGAATTGCACCTTCTCACCGGCCTGCAACACTCCTCGGTTCGGCATACTGTCCTTTCCCCGCGTACTACGCGCTGTTCGTTACTCTGTGTCTATGCTATCGCCGTCGGCGAAGTCCCGTCGGTGTACCCGCTTCTTCGCTTGAACGAGTCATCGTTTCCAGTCATCATCGCCCATCATCGTCTCCACGCGAACCAGCTCTGGCCGGATGGCGAATCCGATGCAGCATCAGATGGCGTAGGCACCCCACCTGTTGTGCTCATGGGTGACGTTGAGCTGCAAACCGAATATGCCGCTGAGCCGTTCAGAGGTGAATCCGCGCTCAAGATCGCCTGCGTAGACGATGGTGCCCGGTTGCGGGTCTCCCCCGGCGACATTGGTTTCGTAAGCGTCTGCTTCGGAGCCTTCAAGCCTGCCCATAATCGCGACATGGTCGAATCCTTGTGGGATTTCTTCCAGCCGATGCGTCACGAGCACCACGGTCCGGTCTCTGTCTTCCCTGCCGATTCTGGCGAGCGCGCGAAGCGCGATTTCACGACCACCCAAATCAAGACCTGTTGTGGGCTCGTCGAGAATCAGCAGCTGAGGATCAGCCATCAGCGCACGGCAGATGAGTACACGTGTGCGTTCCCCCTCAGACAGGCGATACATTTGCTTGCCTTCGAGATAGGAGATGTTGAATTCGGCCATCAGCTTCCGCGCTTGTTGATACTCCTTAGGAGTATACGTATCATGCCAACGGCCCAAGGTGGCCGTGAGCGCAGTGACGACTGCGTCCAACGGGTCCTCCTGAGGGGGCAGTTCCCTGGCGAGCGACGCGGAGCTCAATCCGACCAAGGGACGGTATGAGAACACATCGACTTTGCCAAGCCTGTTGCCGAGGATGTCAACCGTGCCCTCCGAAGGGAATCCTCTGGTGCTCATCATGTTGACGAGTGTGGATTTTCCGATGCCGTTCGGGCCGAACAACACCCATTTCTCCCCTCGAGCGATGGTCAGGTTCACATCGGTGAGAATCACCCTGCCTCGTCTGCGGAATTCAACGCCGGACAGCTTGATCGCCGCGGTCTCGCTCCCGGTGGGATTGAGATCATGTCCGCGCACAGCATCACGACCGGACGATTCGCGCCTGCCGTGCCCCGGTGTCGCTCCTGTTAGTGTAGGTTCAGTCCCGCTCATTTCAAGCCATCCTTTGTTTGTACGTTCAGTGTTTGCGCTGAGGTCGGTATTGAGCCATCCGATATCGTCTCCGCGTTGTCCGTAATACTGCAGCCAGGCACACTCGGTGAACATATTCCGCCATGCAGCCCGCGGATGCAAAGTGGAATCTTCTATTCGAAGATACGCAATAAGCTGCGCTGCGCCGCCAGTATCAAGAAACCACGACCGCCGTGCCGCTCGCGGTGACCATCAGCATGTTCGAGCCTTCGCCCAGAGTCTCGTAGTCGATGTCAACGCCGACTACGGCGTTCGCGCCGTACTGTTGGGCACGTTGCGCCATCTCATTAAGCGCCTGCTCGCGCGCTTTCATGAGTTCATCTTCGTATGACTGAGAACGGCCTCCGAAGAAGTTCCTGGCTCCGGCGAACATGTCTTTGACGACGTTGACGCCCGAGACGACTTCGCCAAAGACGATGGGCTTGTATTCGACGATGGCGTGGCCTTCGATGGTGGGGGTGGTGGTCAGGATCATCAGCTTGCCTTTCTCATGGTCATGGCTCTTGCACGTAGAATGTCGGTGTATGGCCATTCTATCCCGGCGACACGCCGAGAAAAATAACCGGATACCGTGTGCTGACATGACTTGCATAGACGCCCCGACGAGTACCATGCTGGATGACCAGACTGAAACGTTCATCGACGAAGTGGTTGAAAGAACCGGCCAAACATGAATTCACCAATGATCAGACCGATACTATACATGATTCTCGGCGCGTTGCTGCTCATCAAACCGGATTCCAGTCTGCTGTTGGTGCAGCTCACGGGAGTTGTGCTGATTCTGTGCGCGGTATTTCTCGGCTATACCGGTCTGAAAGCCCGCAAATCGGACGACGATGCAACCGGCAACGAGTCAACGCTGACGCTGTTCTCGTGTGCGGTATGTGCTGTGGTCGGTGTCGTATTCCTGATTTCGTCCGGCGTATTCGTCTCATTGGTGTTTGTGGCGCTGGGTATCATCATCATGGTGTCCGCGGCATTGGATCTGGTGCCTGTCTTGCGAGAAGGCGGTGTCTCTCAGCAACTTGGCACGGTCATCATTGATATTGTCGCGCTCGTCGTCGGATTGGCCATCATGATCCATCCCGGAGGCGCGAACGACATGCTGTGGCGAATCGTCGGACTGTTGCTGCTCATCAACGGCGTGCTGGGCCTGGTGGATATCATACGGAATCCGCGTTGTACTGTCGTGGATACGACAACAGCGGACAACAACAATCAGTAAGCGCGGCAGCAGCCGCGAGAGATAGTTCCGCCCGAGCGTCGGCAAATCGATTTGTCAGCACCCGGGCGGAGCTACAATGCTGCATGCATTGCACATGCCAAAGCCGATACCGCACTACAACAGGTGGATGAGCACCATATAGCACAGCGTTCCCCCGACCATCGGTGTCAGCATGTCATGTCTCCACGCGTATAATCCCGTGACGACCAGCAAGGAGATGAGTTCCGGCAAACCGTGTGAGCCACTGATGACACTCACATTCCTCAGGCAATAGACAATCAGCAGCCCGAACACCGCAGGCGCCAGCACTTTGCCCAGATACTTGACGACGGGCGGTATCGGGCGGTTTTCCGAAAACACGAGATATGGGGTGAACCGTGTGGCCACCGTGCCCAGAATCACCACGAGTATCGTGATCAGCTGCTGTTGCCAAGTCATTGTTGTTCCTTAGGTTTCATGCCGCGTTCCAACGGACGGCGTATCGCGAGCAGCAGTACAAGAATGATAGCCATGGCGGGGATGATGAAGCGTTCCGGACCGAACACCAGCAACGCGGAGAGAGAGCCTACGACTCCGATGAGTTCGCAGACATGGTCGGTCAATACGTGGCGCAACGATGTGCCATCCTGGAACCATTGCTGCAGGAAAATCACCATGAACATCGCCGTCATCACGAAATCAAGACCGCTGATATCCACAGTGATGAGACTGCCGAACACCGCGCCTGCCGCTGATCCCACGACCCAGTACATCTGGTCGAGGAAGGAAACCCAGAAGTAGAACCATCCGCGGTCCACGTGCCGGTCGCGCGGAATGCGGGCGGAATAATTCACCGAGAACGTCTCATCGCTCGTCGTAAAAATGAGATACGGCTTTTTCCAACCCATATTCCGGTATTTGCCAAGCATTGCGATCCCATAGAACAGGTGGCGCGCCCCGACCACCACAGCTGTCAGGAGCGCAGACAAAGGGTTGAACGACGATGACAGGATCCCCACGAGGAGGAATTCCATCGAACCGGTGTAAATCACCAATGCCGTAACGATGGGGAGCCAGAACGGGAATCCGTGAGTGGTCATCAACACCCCATACGTGATACCCAGGAACAGGTATCCGGTCAAGACAGGCAGCGTGTTTGGCCATGCCCACCGCAGGGCCGTTAGGATACGGTCGCGCCTTGATTCGGTTGAGGCGTGAGAGACGAATCCGGAAGCGGACGCAGAATCGCCGTCAATATCGTGTTCGACGATATGGTCGGTGACTTGGCCGGCAGTACGGCTGTCGGCACAATCAATATGACGGTCGGATGCAGCCAAACGGTCGGAAACACCGGAATCCACGCTTTCACGGTGCTCAACGCCGACCGGAGCAACGATTCTCTGGTCATCAGCTGCGGAACCGGCAACCGAGGAATGTGCCAATCCATCTGCGGTATTGGCGCCTTCTGGTTGTGCATCTCGGGCAGCATGAACGGTTGGATGCTCGCTCATACTCCTCCTTTCCCGGTTTCGGTACGGAACACATGGTGCCACCGGGGAGTTCCGCCCCGCAGTAAGTCGAAAGCCGTCTGACGGTCGGAACCCGTCAAACGGCCTCGTCTCGTTGGAGCTACTGATTGGCGTTATTTCTTACGCGGCACATAGATCTGATGATCAATCAGATCCTTGTAGTGCTCGACAATCGCCTGGCGCCGCGCCTTGAGGCTCGCCGTCAGCATACCATTCTGTTCGGTGAAGGTGTCCGGCAGGATTTCGAACTTCCTGATGGATTCAGCCCTTGATACCAGCTCGTTCGCCTTGTTGACCGCACGCTCGACCTCCGAGTAGATAATCGGATTGCGACTGGCTTCATCAAGGTTCTTGCATGGTTCGGCACCTTGGGATTCAAGCCACGCGTTGGCGTCGGCCAAATCAATCGTCACCAGTGCCGCGATGAACGGCTTGCGGTCACCGATCACCACACACTGATCGACAACAGGGGATGTCATGACGCTGGCTTCAACCTCGCCCGGAGACATGTTCTTGCCGCCGGCGGTAATGATGATATCTTTCTTGCGCCCGGTGACCTTGATGTACCCGTCTTCGCTGATATCTCCCAAATCGCCGGTATGCAGCCATCCGTCGACAATCTGGCTCTTGGTGATTTCGGGATGGTTATGGTAGCCGATGCAGACGGCCGGGCTCTTGATGCACAGCTCGTCATCATCGGCGACTGCGAAACTTACTCCTTGGAACGGCTTGCCCAATGTGCCGATACGATAGCCGACCGTCGGGTTGACGCAAGCAGGAGCGCAGGTCTCAGTCATACCGTAGCCTTCCAGCAGTGGCAGACCGACGCCGTTGAAGAAGTGCGCGATGGACCTGTCCAGAGGGGCGCCGCCACACACCGCGTATTCGCATTGTCCGCCGAAGACGTCCATGATCTGCTTGTATACGAGCTGGTTGTAGATGGCATGCTGAATCCGCAGAGAAACCGGAATGCTACCACTCTGCTGGGCACGGGACCATGCACGTGCGATATTGGTGGCACGAGCGAAAATCCGCCCTTTTGTGCCTTTGCCGGCTTTCTGCGAGGCGGCGTTGTAGATCTTCTCGAAGACTCGCGGTACAGCAAGGACGAAGGTCGGTTTGAACGCATGGAAATCAGCGAGCATCGACTTGAAATTGCTGGACAGACCGAGCGTCACATTCCCGGCGAAACACACATACTGCATGTATCGCGCGAAGACGTGGGCTAGCGGAAGGAATAGCCACAGACGACGACCGGGCTTGGTGACGACATCAGGCATGGTGATAGTGCCGGACATCACGATGAATACGAAATTTCCGTGGCTCAGCTCGATACCCTTTGGAGTACCGGTAGAACCGGACGTATAGACGATGGTCGCAAGATCGTCACCCTTGACAGCATGCGCACGTTCATAGAACTCTCGGTCGGACACGCCCTTGCCGAAAGTCTCAATGGCGTCGAGCGCATCAATCGCAATAACATAGACGTCTCCCAGCTCAGGGCATTCCTGCCGGACGGACTCGATTTTGTCACGCTGACCGTCATCTTCGGCGAAAGCCATGCGCACATGCGAATCGTTGAAAATCATGCGTACTTGTGCAGGAGAGTTGGTCTCGTATACCGGAACGGTGACTGCGCCAATGGACATGATGGCCAGATCAAGGGCAGTCCATTGCCATGATGTATGGGCGATGATGCCGACAGAATCGCCTGGCATGATGCCGCGTGCGATTAGTCCTTTGGCCAAGGCAACGACTTTGTCCTTGAATTCAAGTGCGGTGAAGTGCTGCCAGCCGCCGTCAGCGCCATGATACTCAATCAGCGTATCTTCCGGAGTCCGCTCGGCACGATCCTCAAGGATGGTGAAGATGCTGCGATCCGCATTGATCGGTGTGGTGAGTGGCTCAGTGTATTCCTTGATGATCTTTCTCGTCATGTATTCTCCCGTGGGACGAATCCCGTAGGCCTTGCAATCACATGATGATCACGAGGCCATGATGTATGGACATATCTATAAACAGTCTAATAGAAGGTGCCAATTTCAGTGACGCGTGTTGTTCTGCGTGTCACGCTGCTGGCGCATATCACCAGATTGTCAAACATTCTGTACAGTTTCTGTCCCCTGTATTCAAGGTTTGGTGCTTCTCGGACATATAGGAACCAGAGTTATTGCGAATAATCCCCGCAGGCGTTGTCGCCATATGTGTGTCGGGGCATCGGACGTGCATCCCAGCGTCTTCACCGGCCGCAGGGGATGCAACCGAGCTTGTCGTGTGGTCCGGGGAATTTCAAATGCGTATGCCTGGACATGCGCAGTGCGAGGAAAGCAGTCACCTGGCAGCCCTGATATGCCGATGCAGGCATGCGTGTACTCGGGCATGCACTGGCCTGCGGACTTCAAGCGATCTTATGGTTCCGCTGCGCAGTCCGTGTGGTTGCGTACGGACAGCATACGCAACCTGACGGAACGTCAATATCGATGGACTGCCGTACCTATATGCCGCTTCTTGCAGACGGGTTGTGTTGGTGGGGTTGTCTGGGGGTGGCGGGTTTGTGTGGTGTGGGCCTGTCGTGTGTGTGGTTTGGTGCTTGCCGGTTCACGGATGGGGTGTGGCATGGGCTTGTCCCGGCGTGCCGGGTGCCGTGGGTCGTGTGGGCGTATACGGGTAACGGGTGGTCGCCCGCCGTGTTTGTCCGGGGTATGTGGAAAAGGGAGGGGGCACGCTGGTGGTGTCCCCTCCCTGTGAGGTTTGGGTGCGGCGGCGTGCTACTCTCCCACACCCTTCCGGGTGCAGTACCATCGCCGTGCCAGGTCTTAGCTTCCGGGTTCGGAATGGGTCCGGGCGTCTCCCCTGGGCCATGGCCGCCGCAAATCTTGTGTTATACATCCCACGGGATCGTGTCTCCACGTGTTCCCTTGGGGGATCGTGGTGGGTTGGGGACCGGATAGTGGACGCGACTGAAGGAATGATCCATGTGACGTGCAGGGTGTCTCCCTGTCGTCCGGGTGATGCTTGTTCTTGCCACCCCTGACGGGGTGATCGTGTGGTGTTGCCGTTCGACTGTTAGTACCGGTCGGCTCCACCCCTCGCGGGGCTTCCACGTCCGGCCTATCAACCACGTGTTCTGCATGGAGTCTCCAGACCCCCAAGGGGGTCACGGAATCCTGATCTCGGAGCAGGCTTCCCGCTTAGATGCTTTCAGCGGTTATCCCTCCCGAACGTAGCCAACCGGCCGCGCCACTGGCGTGACGACCGGCATACCAGAGGTTCGTCCACCCAGGTCCTCTCGTACTATGGGCAGGCCTCCTCAGGATTCCAACGAGCGCAGAGGATAGAGACCAAACTGTCTCACGACGTTCTGAACCCAGCTCGCGTGCCGCTTTGATCGGCGAACAGCCGAACCCTTGGGACCTGCTCCAGCCCCAGGATGCGACGAGCCGACATCGAGGTGCCAAACCATCCCGTCGATATGGACTCTTGGGAATGATCAGCCTGTTATCCCCGGGGTACCTTTTATCCGTTGAGCGATGCCGCGCCCGTGCGCCGGCACCGGATCACTATCTCCGACTTTCGTCCCTGCTCGACCCGCCGGTCTCGCAGTCAAGCCCCCTTGTGCGATTGCACTCGACACCCGGTTGCCAACCGGGCTGAGGGGACCTTTGAGCGCCTCCGTTACTCTTTGGGAGGCAACCGCCCCAGTTGAACTACCCGCCAGGCACTGTCCCTGAAGAGGATGACTCTTCGAGGTTAGACGCCAGGTGTGGACAGAGCGGTATTTCACCTTCCGGCTCCCCGCGGGCTGGCGCCCGCGGCTCACAGCCTCCCGCCTATGCTACACAATCCAGACCTGACGACAATACCAAGGTATAGTAAAGGTCCCGGGGTCTTTTCGTCCTTCTGCGCTTAACGAGCATCTTTACTCGTACTGCAATTTCGCCGAGCTCCTGGTCGAGACAGCGGGGAAGTCGTTACGCCATTCGTGCAGGTCGGAACTTGCCCGACAAGGAATTTCGCTACCTTAGGATGGTTATAGTTACCACCGCCGTTTACCGGGGCTTGAATTCACCGCTTCACCCCAAAGGGCTGACGGATCCTCTTAACCTTCCGGCACCGGGCAGGCGTCAGTGCATATACAGCGGCTTGCGCCTTCGCATGCACCTGTGTTTTTGGTAAACAGTCGCTACCCCCTGGCCTGTGCCACCCCCCAAGGCTCAACGCGCGAGGCGCATCACCCCAAGGGGTCTCCCTTATACCGAAGGCACGGGAGTGGTTTGCCGAGTTCCTTGACCAGGATTCGCTCGATCGCCTTGGTATACTCTACCAGACCACCAGTGTCGGTTTCGGGTACGGGCGGCATGGGGCCCTGGCGCCGAAGCTTTTCTCGGCAGAAGGGATCACCGGATTCGCCCCCTAGGGGGCCCATCATCACGCCTCGGCCTTATGCCCCGCGGATTTGCCTGCGGGACGGCCTGCACGCTTGACCACGGAAAACCACCTCCGCGGCCGGCTACCTGACTGCGTCACTCCTGCGTCGGCCTACCACACGCGGGATCCCAACACCACCCGCGTCCACGCCCCGAAAGGCGCTTCCACGGGAAGCGGAGGTTAGCACACGCGCTTCGGCTTTGACGGTCCCCAGCCGGTACGGGAATATCAACCCGTTCATCCATTCGACTACGCCTGTCGGCCTCGCCTTAGGACCCGACTGACCCGGGGACGACGAACGTGGCCCCGGAACCCTTGGTCATCCAGCGGACGGGATCCTCACCCGTCTCTCGCTACTCATGTCTGCATTCTCACTCCCCCACGGTCCACGACACGCTCACGCGGCCGCTTCGCCCCATGGGGGACGCTCTCCTACCCAGCAGGAAACCTGCTGGCGCGTCTTCGGTGGTGTGCTTGAGCCCCGCTACATTGTCGGCGCGGGACCACTAGACCAGTGAGCTGTTACGCACTCTTTCAAGGATGGCTGCTTCTGAGCCAACCTCCTGGCTGTCTATGCGGCCCCACATCCTTTCCCACTTAGCACACGCTTCGGGACCTTAAACGACGCTCTGGGCTGTCTCCCTCTCGACGACGGAGCTTATCCCCCGCCGACTCACTGCCGCGCCACACCTCACGGGTATTCGGAGTTCGGCTGCTGTCGGTACCCGAACCGGGCCCTCAAGCATCCGGTAGCTCTACCCCCCGGAGGCGACACGCGACGCTGCACCTAAATGCATTTCGGAGAGAACCAGCTATCACGGAATTTGATTGGCCTTTCACCCCTAGCCCCAGGTCATCCCCCCGGTTTTCAACCCAGGTGGGTGCGGTCCTCCACGCGGTCTTACCCACGCTTCAACCTGCCCAGGGCTAGATCATCCCGCTTCGGGTCCAGGACACGCGACAAACGCCTTTTAAGACTCGCCTTCGCTACGCATACGCCACACGGCTTATGCACGCCACATGCCACTGACTCGCAGACTCATTTTTCGATAGGCACGCCGTCACCCCACAAAGAAGGCTCCGACGGATCGTAGGCGCACGGTTTCAGGAACTCTTTCACTCCCCTCCCGGGGTGCTTTTCACCTTTCCCTCACGGTACTGGTACACTATCGGTCAGACGGGAATACTTAGGCTCACCCCACGGTCGGGGCTGATTCACACGGGATTCCACGAGGCCCGTGCTACTTGGGCAAACTGTGATACCGAGACGACACGCATACGGCTACGGGGCCATCACCCTCTACGGCCAGGCATTCAATCCTGCTCGCCTCACACGTCGTTTTATCACTCGGCCCGGCCCCGTCGGAGACCGGACACACAGGCCCGCAACACCCCACGCGCAACCCCCGACGGGTATCACACGCGCAAGGTTTGGCCTGGTCCGCTTTCGCTCGCCACTACTCACGGAATATCCTTTCCTGCAGGTACTGAGATGTTTCACTTCCCTGCGTACCCCCCGCAAAAACTGCGGTGACAGCCCATGACGGCTGCCGGGTCACCCCATTCAGAAACCCTCGGATCAAAGCCAGCTCGGCGGCTCCCCGAGGCATATCGCTGCCCGCCACGTCTTTCATCGGTCCCGTCTGCCAAGGCATCCACCATACGCCCTTGCAGGCAACCCCACACACGGGGAACCCGCAAGACCAAACGAACACCGGACGACAGATCATCAACACTCTGCGATCACAAAACGATCAAACAAACAACCAGACCCCCAACAAAGGGGACCCGGTCGAAATACATCAGTACAAGCAGACCACGACCAGCCACCCCCACAGGGGCGGCCACGCGGTCCGCTCGCGTCCACTCTCCAGTTCTCAAACCACCACGCCACACCACACACCCCCACCCGGAACACCCGGGAAGGAACCCATGGCGGGCACCCGAACGCCAACCCCCACACAAGGAGGCCGTGGCGGCCAGGGAACCCAACAGCATGCCCATACCCGCCCCCCGAAAAGGAGGCGCAACGATCCTTCCACGCCAGCACGCCCGGCACCCACGGGGACGACCCCCGCGATACCATGCCAGGCAAACAATGAAATTCTCCGTAGAAAGGAGGTGATCCAGCCGCACCTTCCGGTACGGCTACCTTGTTACGACTTAGTCCCAATCACGAGCCTCACCTTAGACGGCTCCCCCCAGCAGAACTGGTCAGGCCACCGGCTTCGGGTGCTGCCCACTTTCATGACTTGACGGGCGGTGTGTACAAGGCCCGGGAACGCATTCACCGCGGCGTTGCTGATCCGCGATTACTAGCGACTCCGCCTTCACGGAGCCGGGTTGCAGGCTCCGATCCGAACTGAGACCGGTTTTCAGGGATCCGCTCCATGTCACCATGTCGCATCCCGCTGTACCGGCCATTGTAGCATGCGTGAAGCCCTGGACGTAAGGGGCATGATGATCTGACGTCATCCCCACCTTCCTCCGGGTTAACCCCGGCGGTCCCCCGTGAGTTCCCGCCATGACGCGCTGGCAACACGGGGCGAGGGTTGCGCTCGTTGCGGGACTTGACCCAACATCTCACGACACGAGCTGACGACGACCATGCACCACCTGTGAACCCGCCCCGAAGGGAAACGACATCTCTGCCGTCGTCGGGAACATGTCAAGCCCAGGTAAGGTTCTTCGCGTTGCATCGAATTAATCCGCATGCTCCGCCGCTTGTGCGGGCCCCCGTCAATTTCTTTGAGTTTTAGCCTTGCGGCCGTACTCCCCAGGCGGGATGCTTAACGCGTTGGCTCCGACACGGGACCCGTGGAAGGGCCCCACATCCAGCATCCACCGTTTACGGCGTGGACTACCAGGGTATCTAATCCTGTTCGCTCCCCACGCTTTCGCTCCTCAGCGTCAGTAACGGCCCAGAGACCTGCCTTCGCCATTGGTGTTCTTCCCGATATCTACACATTCCACCGTTACACCGGGAATTCCAGTCTCCCCTACCGCACTCCAGCCCGCCCGTACCCGGCGCAGATCCACCGTTAGGCGATGGACTTTCACACCGGACGCGACGAACCGCCTACGAGCCCTTTACGCCCAATAAATCCGGATAACGCTCGCACCCTACGTATTACCGCGGCTGCTGGCACGTAGTTAGCCGGTGCTTATTCGAAAGGTACACTCACCCCGAAGGGCTTGCTCCCAAACAAAAGCGGTTTACAACCCGAAGGCCTCCATCCCGCACGCGGCGTCGCTGCATCAGGCTTGCGCCCATTGTGCAATATTCCCCACTGCTGCCTCCCGTAGGAGTCTGGGCCGTATCTCAGTCCCAATGTGGCCGGTCGCCCTCTCAGGCCGGCTACCCGTCGAAGCCTTGGTGGGCCCTCACCCCGCCAACAAGCTGATAGGACGCGACCCCATCCCACGCCGCCAGAGCTTTCCCGGACCCCCATGCAGGAGCCCGGCACATCCGGCATTACCACCCGTTTCCAGGAGCTATTCCGGAGCATGGGGCAGGTTGGTCACGCATTACTCACCCGTTCGCCACTCTCACCCGCAAGCAAGCTTGCAGGATCCCGTTCGACTTGCATGTGTTAAGCACGCCGCCAGCGTTCATCCTGAGCCAGAATCGAACCCTCCACAAAAAAACAATGCGGAAAGCCAATAACAGACTCTCACAAAATAATTGACGGTCGCCTAATAAGGAAAGGCGACTCGCACGAAAACCCCGACCCCCATCAACCGCCCTCGCGGACTCCCACGCAGGACAATCAAACACCCCGCACGGAAGCGGGGACCGGACTGGCAATCATTGACTATAAAGAAGTAGTACAGACACGCTCTTGAGTTCTCAAACCACCACCACACACCCGACAAAACCAACCCCCCGAAGGAAGCCGGCCGGCGAGCGGCAGCAAGAGAACAACATACACCACCAACACCACCCACGCAAACCAACCACCCAACCACCACCCCACAAACCTTACAAAACACAAGCAAACACCGGCGTGTCGAAAACACCACACACCACACACAAAACAACAACAAAAATCCTCTCATCATCCCGACACGCCGATATCTTCGAGTATTCTATTTGCATTTATCGCACTGTGCCAGATCTGTTCCTCCCATGGGTCCCTGATTTTGGATAAGCTGTTCTTCATCGTCGGGCGGATATCCGCCCGCGACCATATGGAATGATCCATACACGATAATGGCCAGGGGGAATATATGCTTTGCAACACATGTAAGTTCTCAATTGATCATCCAACATCGTCCTGCCCGCGATGCGGTTCGCCGACAACCATCGGTGATGTTGGGCAGCAGCAATCCATACCCGGACGTTTATCAGCACTACTCACCACGACTCGGTCACGGTTGCACCAACTGTTCAGGAACAAGATGGTGATTATCATGGTTGTTCTCGCAGTAGTAGCTGCTGCTGGTTACGGATGCTACACAGTATTGTCTCGCACGATTTTCAGCCCAAACACCCTTGTCAATGAATACCTTGCAGCGATCGCCTCTGGTAACTATCAGCGTGCTACACAACTCGCAGAGCCCAGACTTCAAGCAAACAAGCGAGCGATGCTCACCGACAAGGTTGGGCGGGCTGAATCCTCGAGAATCTCCGAGCCTCGCGTCGTTTCGATTCGTCCACGTTCCGACGAGACATTGGCTGTAGATATCTCATATGAATTGAACGGGGAAACCTGCAGTGACGAAATTATACTTGCCCCGGATGGTTCACGATATGTGGTCTTCGACAATTGGAAAATCATCAGGCCGCTACTCAAGCAGGTCTCTTTTAGTGCGCCCAAAGGACAGGACGACTATCTTGTCAACGACGTGAAGCTTAACGCGGAACAAGCTGAAACCACAGGGCATGTCGTTGATGACAGGACGCTGACTTTTACTGCTTATCCGGGAACGTATGTCGTCAAAGCCGATGTCGGGCGGTATTTCAATACGAGTACAGTGACCATTCGTACAAACGAGAACACCCTGTTGTTTGACAGGGAGATTGACGTGGAACCCAATGCGGATTTGGAAGCCGCAATCTCAAAGGAGATGCGAAGCGCATTGAATGAATGCGCGACCATGAAGACGCTGAGGAGCGAAGCATGTCCTTTCGGTTTCACACCGATCTATTGGTCAGGTGAAGATCCCGCCATCAGCAACATCAGCTGGTCGATGGATTTCTATCCGACAATCGACAATGTCAGCATAGATGGGACTTACAGCACCAGATATGACGGAAGGGTGAAACGCACGTTCGAGGCACCGGATGACTTCAACAAGGAAATACGCAGAATGTGGACAGGGTACGAGACTTTCTCGGTCGAGGGGAAATATGCAGTTGATGGGGACAGAGTAGTGGTCGAGATGAACACCTATGGATCATACTTCTGAAAAACCGTAACATGGCATAATACATTTCGGTGTTGAAGTAGGGGGCAATGCAATACAGTGCGTATGAAGTTCGGCAGTCTGACCGGCTTGAAAGCCACCATGGTGTTCGTAAGGTGTTCGTATGTTCGGACAGCCCGAAAGCCGGTCACGACCGAACCCACCTGTCGTGACAAGATAGGTTCACTGATTCTACCCAAGCGGGGCTCATAATCATGGCGTCCATCATTGACAAGCGGCAACAACTGCGAGGGTGTTCTAGTTCCACAGTTTGTTGAGCGCACAGTGTCACTGGCACAAACATGCGAAGAGTCAAGAGTCACCGATGTGCTTCAACCCACACACCGGTGATTGTAAACTCAGTCGCCGTGCCGTTGCCCCCTGCCGGTGACAACGATAATCACCAGTGCAGAGAAACCAAGCAGGATGCCAGGGGTCATGCCCTTGGCGAACGCACCGAAGTTGCTGCCAATCAGAAGGCCGATATAACCGACGACCCCGAAGACGATGCCGATGACACCGATGATGAGCAGCGCCCTGCGCAGGTTAGTATTCATGATGAATATCCTTCCCCGTGCAGGCATCATCGGACTCTCTTTCAGCGAGCACAATGGCTTTGGCGCTGCCCGTCACAGAAAACGACACAACACGATGGCCTTGCGCGGCAAGTTCATTCGCAGCGTGCTCGATCGCTGCAGCCATATCGCTGGCTTTCGGATGATACCCAATTTCAACAGTCTTATACATGAGATGCAGTCCTCCTGCCGGCAGGCTAAGGCATGAAAATCTACCCGTCGCGAACAGGAGATGGCAGCAAGTTGAACGTCAAGGAAACACTACAAGAGAAGAGAAGCTGGATAACAGTGCAGGCGGAATACCAGTTGAGGCCACAAGCAGGACTGCCTGTCAGCAAGCAGCATACTGTATTACATGACAGCAATACAGCAATGCGGGCTTGTCACTTGCTGTCCCGCTCCCATGAAACGTCGTCATCATGTTCCTCGAGCGCATTATCCAGCATCATTTGCAGTTGCGGGCGGCGCGGGTACATCACTCGCAACCGCTCTCGCTCCTGTACCGCGCGGTCACGAGCGCCAAAGCGTATGCACTGCCTGAAGATGCGCTGAATCTTCGCCCGGTTCTTCTCGGTATCCTCATGGAGCAGATCGCCATCGGCGTCCTGTAACGGATGCATCAGCATCGAGACCACTGCCTCGCGCTGAGATAGAGCCGCAACCGGCGCAAGCGTACTGAACAAAGAATCCCAGTCCTCGACACTATCGCTCATGAGAATCGGCCCGCATCCACCGACGGGAGGTTTCCGCCGACGGAGATAATTCCACGCGGCATCACCCAGTTGCTCTTGCACCAGCAGCTGTTCGTACGAGACATTGCGATTGTCGCGCCCGATGAATACTTTGTTGTCGAATTCCTCGAACAATTCGACAATGCGATCGCGAATTTGTGGCCATTCATCGCCGGCGAGGTCCTTCGCCATGGCAAGGTAGCGGTGCGCGGGAACGATATCGGACACAATCGCGTACACTGCGATTCTCAGCAAGCCCTGGTTGTCATCGAAATGCTCATACGCAGCCTCCAATACGTCAAACACTCCTCCGGGCAGGCCATGCCTGGCAATCTCACCCGGGCTTGGAGGGACAGTATTTTCTGCGGTATTGCCAACCTTGCCATCACCGGCAACGCCGCCACCGGTACCCTTGCGATAATCATTCTCGCCAGCGCAAAGCATCGAGTCCAGATCCTGCCGAAAACGCGCATGCCCTGGCACGCCTGGATTTCGCTGCAGCCCATCATGTACGCGCTCAGCTGCGTAGCGCAACGCGGTGGTGACATCCTTCATCCCGAAGTAGCGTTCAAGAATATCTCTGACCGTTTCCCACTGGGGGTCGGTAAGCAGATCCTGCTGGAGAAAACGGTACCCGAACCGGTAGCTCATCGTCGCAGCAAGCAACGATTCCATAGTTCCGTGTGGCCGCTCCTCGATGAAATTCTCATCATGGAAGTCATTGTTCTTGCTCATTGCTCTCCTCATTCCCACCGTCAGAGTCATCGGTATCTTCATCTGTTGTTTCCGGCTCTTGCTCGCTCTCCGTGACGCCGCAGTACGGTAGCAACCGCGTATGCAACCATTCGCGCTGCGGAAACATGCAAACAATCTGAGTAGCCAATTCATGGGCCAGCTCCTCACCGAACACCGTTTCAATCCTGCTGATCCACGCCGCCACATAACGCACCGAGGCATCGTTATTCACTCGGTAGAACTCCGAATCAGGTTGCAGCAGCATCGTGCACACCCGGCCCTTCCACCATTCCGGATCGGTTTGCGCCACCAGATCAAGCAGATTCAGCAATACCCGGGGATTCGCATTGTGCCGGCAATATATTGCGGCAGCTTGCGGCAAATGCTCTTCCCGTAGCAATCGTTCATATGCCGGATTGTTTCCACCATAGGAAATCTCCAGCGAATGCCGGGATGCGAAATCAACGATGGCGTCTCGGTCCTCCTGCCAATGCTCCCCCGAGACCTGGCGAAGCCGTTGCACGTACACCGCTTCGGGCAGAGTGCGGGCCATGAGGATGTACCTGCTGTACATGTGCCTCAGTCCCTCGCGATCACCAAGACGCTCATATGCGGCTTCAAGGAAAGTGAACCAACCGTGAGGCAGCTGTGCAACATCTGTGGGGTGGAACAGCGGAACCAGCAACCGCATGTTTGCATTCGTCTGATTGCCCCGCTGGGCAGAAGTCGCTGACCGTTTAGTGTATGAATCGTTCGTGCGAATCAACGACACCAAGTGCAACTGTGAATCAGGCAATCCCAAAGCGGTTTCCAGCACGCGGCGAACCGCTTTCCAATCCTGCTCGTCCAACGCATCAACGGCTTTCCAGCCGTTCGCGCCCGGAAACTGATCATTCCAATACCAACGAATTGCCTCCGAAGCGTCGTTCGGGAGAGCGGCATCTGCCAGCCGCTCATCTTGCTGGTCCGCAATCGTCAGGAGCACTGCACCCACATGCTTGCAATACGAGTGTTTCTGGCCGTAGGGGCATGTGCACGCGGCCGACATAACCGCACCACCGTGAATGCGGATATCGACATCATAGAATCCGAGCGAGCCCGCCACCTGTGCATGCCACAAATCGGCGTCATCCGTGGATTGTCTGATATCGGTGACCATGCCGGCATCACGGTACCCATACGCACGGTCGAGAATCCGCTGGTCAAACAGCGACGAAAAATCCATGAGTTTACACGTGTGCTGGCCGTTCCCCATCTCCGCCTCCATCGATGACGCTAACGTTGCGCGTTGCTGAGTATTGTAGCGGGAGTATTGGATGCGGGTTGTGCGAAGACGATGACGGGAATGTGGCGCGCGAGGGCACGACAGGCATTCGCCGAGGGAATACACGTATTGTTGAGTCCAAGCGAGACACGCTTATGCCACATAGGCGTAGCGAAGTCGAAATGCAGGCATGCCAGGCATGATTGACCGTCGCGCGTCCCGGACTGAATCGTTAACACGCATGGCTGTGGTATTGGAGATGCGTATCTCGCGTATCTGTAGTACCTCCCCGACCGTATCTTCGCTATTTGTGTTCATGTATGTTCAACATCGCAGGTACTCGCCGCAGAATATCAATAACCCTACTTCGGATATCAGGTGTTGACGAACACAGATACACAAGATGGTTTCCAGCAGGTACTACAGATAACGCAGATAGCTACACACCAACGCGCAACAGGGTGACACCCGCCCTCCTTCGCCCTGCTCCCCACCCAAAAGGAAAGGAAACCACAATACGTTGGGAACAGGATGGGGAAAAAACGGCAATGACCGGCTCGGGAGCCAACGCTGGATGTGCCCGGGTTGCAGGACGACGGGCGCGACACGCGGCCATCCCGGACGACACCGTGTCCTCGCATGCGAATGGGCATGCTACATGAAGAGCGCCAAGCCGGAACCCGGCACCTCAATCGAATGGACTGACCTGCACATGCCCGTCTTCAACACCTGAACGTGAAGTCTAAAGCAATAACTTTGGCTCCTATATGCCGCGTCGGCAGAAGGTGTGACGCACGGTTTGCGAGCTACAGGAGCACCGGCATTGGAACACTTGTTGGCCTATACGCCCACAAAGAACGAAGTCTAAAGCACCACGTTTTTCCTATACGCCCAATGAACAATACGGGTGCATACCTCCCCAGACTTTGCTGGACGACACGCTGATGGAGCAGTCACGGAAGGTGCATGGGGGTGATACGGAAACAGCCCCCGGTGACCCGGGGGCTGATGGAGCTCCTGCGGCTGGGCTTGAACCAGCGACCGTCCGATTAACAGTCGGATGCTCTGCCAACTGAGCTACGCAGGAATATCTGCTTTCGCTTTGTCCGTGGGATTAACTCCCGCGCACAATTGATATATATTACACGTGTCGAGCGGATATGCAAATCGGGCTGGCATCCGGCGTGTCGCAAGTCATTGCAATCATTCGGACTCAATCAGACACCGTCCGCTGACCGTTCTCACTGCATCGTGCACGCGTAGTCGTGACTGGAGCAAGACCTCGCGTGCACGCCCGCAGCCCGTCGGCACTGTCGGCCTCGTCGCCCCGGCAACATCCTCACCCGCTCACCCGCTCACACGCTGATCGTCGTCAGCGGCATGGCCGAGTCAATCGGGAAATCCGGATCGGACGGCTTGACGCCAGCCTCGACCAGGTTCACGCCAAGCATCGCGACCATCGCCCCGTTGTCTGTGCACAGCTTGATCTGCGGGATACGAACCTCCACCCCGCAACGCTCTCCTTCTTCAAGCAGCTTGGCTCGCAGCTGGGAGTTTGCCGAAAAACCACCTCCGACAATCAGCGTCTTCGACCCATATTGTTCGCAGCCGTGCATCGCCTTGCGGGCCAACACGCTCGCCACGGAATCCGCCAACGACGCGCACACGTCATCCACCGGAATGGCACGTCCTTCGGCCTGCTGCTCCTCGATCCACCGGGCGACAGCGGTTTTCACACCGGAGAAGCTGAAATCGTACGGATGCTCCCGTCCGGCCTTACCCTGCGTCAACCCTTGGGGCACGCGGATGGCATGCGGATTGCCCTGCTGCGCGTGCCGGTCGATATGCGGGCCACCCGGATACGGGAATCCCAGCAGGCGCGCAACCTTGTCGAAGCACTCCCCCGCCGCATCATCGAGCGTGGTGCCAACGACATCAATATGCCGCGCGACATCCTCGACATGCAGCAGTGACGTATGCCCGCCGGAAACAATCAGCGCGAGCGTGTCCGGCGGAAATGCGCCGAATTGCAGCTGCGTAACCGCAATATGCCCGATGACATGATTGATACCGTAAATCGGCTTGTGCGCAGCCCATGCAAGCGCTTTGGCTCCGGAAACCCCGACGGCGAGGCAGCCTGCCAGCCCAGGGCCTGCGGACACGGCGATCGCATCGACGTCGGAAAGCTCAAGCCCGGCATCCGCGAGCGCCTGCTGGACGCAGGGCACGAAGGCTTCGGCATGAGCGCGTGAGGCGATTTCGGGGATGACACCACCGTAGCGCGCATGCTCGTTCATGGATGAGGAGACGACGTTGGAAAGCAGAGTGGTGCCCCGAACGATGGCTGCGGCGGTTTCGTCGCAGGTTGATTCAATGCCGAGAATGGTTGGCTGGTTCATGGTTGATTCCTTTGGATGCTGATCATATGCGTTGCAATGCGTGCCGTTCACGCTTGCTGTTTTTTCGTGCTGTTCGTACGTTTCTCAAGGCGTCTCACGGGTCATGTCGCATGCCGTCCGTCGCGTCATCACTGGGAAGCGCAAATCCGGCGATATGGGGTGTCAGATCGAGCGCCATGGTGTAGGCGTCGACGTTATCCGGCTGATAGTAGTGTTTGCGCCGGCCGAGTGTGGTGAATCCTTGATGCCGGTACAGTGCCAGCGCGGGTTCGTTGTCGACGCGCACTTCGAGCAGGATGCGCTGGGCGCTTTGCTCTCGTGCACGGTCGATGAGTTTGCCCAGCAGCCGTGTTGCGATGCCTTGGCGTTGATATGCGCGGGCGACGCCGATGGTCATGATTTCTGCGTCGTCACCGTCATACCAATAGCCGGCATATCCACGGATTGGCAGGGTTCCGGGCTGCGCCGCCGTCGAATGGTCGATGGCGGAATCAGAAACGATATCAATCAGGTACGTGCGCGCGGGTGCGTCGAGTTCTTGGCGAATCATGGTACTTGTCCACGATCCGCGCCCGAACAGGTCGCGTTCGAGCACGGCGAGCGTGGCGATCAGCGGTTCGCGTTCGAGTGTGGTGTAGTCGACAATCATGGCTGTCGGTCCGTATGTCTTGTATCCCAGTTCAGCTACGTGGTCAACGGCTGTCGGCTGCGGTTGCGGCGCCGTGGTTGAGCACGTGTTTGAGCGGATTGGGGATGGACACGTCGGGCCGGCGCAGATACAGGGGTTCTGCGCTTGCCGGGGTCGCTCCCGCGTTAAGCTGGGTCATAGCCAGTTCAGCGAAGGCCCGCAATCCTGGTTCGCCTTGTTCCGGCAGGGATGCATCGAGGACGGCACCCGGGTGTTCAAGCTGGTTCCAAGCTTGGCTGTAGCGTTGGGCACCATGTCCGATGACGTCGACGATGATGTCAATCTGTCTGCCGCGCCCGTCGGCCTCTCGCAGCTGTTGGACGACGGCGTTCACCCGTTGCACGATATTGTCCGGGTAGTCGATATCCATGCCGATCAACGTGGCGATACGACCGCGTTCTTCCACGGGTTGCGAGGTGCGCAACGCGTCGAGGTAGGCCTGCGCATCGACGAGCTGGAAGTACAGTTGGCGGCGCCTGGCATCGTTGACGGCAAGAATGAGCCTGTACGGCTCGTCCGGATCGGTGTCCTCATCTTGCGCCTGTTCGCCGGTGATGGATGTGAGGCTGCCGTCTTCTTTGCGCAGGAGGCCGAGTAGCGTCTGCGCGTCGAGAATGTTCTGCCCGATCAGCTGGGCACCGGTCGCAAAAGCGAGTGCTTTGGCGGTGACGATTCCCGCCCTGAGCCCGGTAAACGGCCCCGGACCGGTGCCTACGATGATGCGGCTGATGTCCTGCGGCTGGATGTTCGCCTGCTCGCAGGCGCGGCTGATATTGACTTGGAGGCGTTCGACATGGGTTCGTGAGTCGGTTTCGATGATGGGCTCGTGTCCGACGAGCCCCACCGTCGAACCATATGATGTGTCGATGACCAGCGTATGCGTCATGGTGCCTCCTGCGTGTTTGCGGATCCTCAGTTACTTTACTCTTGTCGCGCGGGTGATGCTCGGGCGTTGAAGCTTGCAGTGCCCAGGCAAGGACGTGAGCGGCGCTTACCGGAGGTCGGCTATGGCGTCAATCCGTCGCCGCCATGGTTGACCGACGGGGATGAGTTCGACGGTTCTGATGCCGTCACTAGTCAGTTCCGGCGTGGCGCTTTCCGCTCCCCTGCCAGTGTGCGGGGCGGCTGGCAAAGGCCTGCCGATGTGGATGTCGAGCCGTTCGTCGGCGAGCGCGGCAGCCATTTGCTCGCCCCATTCCATGAGGATCACGGTGTTGTCGCTCGGGTTGTCGAGTTCTTCGTCAAGGCCGATGGATTCTAGCTCGTCAAGCAGCCGGTCCACGCTGTCTTGTCCCGGCGCGTACGCGTTTCCACCCAGCCGGTAGGCGTCGACATGGATGAGGGTTGCCGGCGTACCGTCGGCGAATCGGCCGTGCAGTTCGCGTGCGATGGTGAATGTGGGCGACACGACGGGCTCGTCGGCGTGCAGTCCGGCGCCGATGCCTTGGGCGAGCGTGGTTTTCCCGGCTCCCAGCGGCCCGGACAGGAGCAGGACGTCACCGCCGTGCAGCATGCTGCCGATGCGGATGCCGAGCGCGCGCATCGCGTCGGCGGTGGGAACTTCGACGCTCAGCGTCGTGCCGGTCTCGCTGTGGGCTGTGTTAGCGCCGCCCACGTTGGTATGGGTTGTACCGGTATAACTTACGTTTGGATTGATGGTGTGTGTCATGGCGTGTTCTCGATGTCTGGTTGTTCGGTGTGTCCGGTTCTTGTTCAGGCCGCCGGCCTGCCTTTGCGGGCGATGAGCTGGATGGCTTGTTCGAGCGCGTATACGGGGTCGCCGCCGTTGGTTTTGCTTTGTTCGTCGGCCCACGCGAGCTGTTGGATGCATGCGGACAGCCCTGCGGAGGTCCAACCGGTCAGCTGGCGCATGGTGTTGCGCATGACCCATGGGTTGGTTTTCGCTTCAGCCACGGAAATGGTGCCCGCTCGCACGGCTGATGCCTTGGCGATGGTGCGCAGTTTCAGGGCGAGCGCGCCGATGAGCGCGATCGGGTCGGTGCCCTGTTGGACAGCCGATCGCATGGCGATGATGGCTTGTGTGGTGTTGCCCGCCATGGCGGTGTCGGCGACGGTGAAGCCGGTGACCTGCGGATTGGCGGTCAAGTACTGGTTCACACGATCAAGCCCGATGGGGTCATCGTCGAAATCGAAGCACAATTGTTCGCACATGGCGGCGAGCTCGCCAGTACGCTCTCCAAGGACCGCGACAAGTTGCTGCGCGGCCGCAGGCTCAATCCGCCGGTGCCGTTGTTCGAACTGCGAGGTGACGAACTGGACTTTAGCCTTCGGTTTTTTCAGGTCGGCTGGCTTGTCGACACGCGCTCCGGCGCGAGTCAGCTCCTCGAGCAGCCGTTTGCCTTTGGGGCCGCCTTCATGCTGGGCGATGACAATGCTTGCCTGCCCGGGGTCGGCGACTGCCTGCTTACAGTAGGCGACCATGCTGTCGCCGAGCTGTTCGTCGGCGTTCTGCATATTGGTGACGGTCACGATGGATACAGGCGACAGCAACGAGGGGCTGACGGCTTCGTCGAAGGCGTAACGGTCTGCCGTAGAGGCATCGAGCTCCACGGTTTCGGCGTCAGGCCGCGCGGCTGAGGCCTGTCGACGCATATCGCGTACGGCTTCCTCGTTGAGGTAGGAATCCCCGCCACAGACAATGCAGAACGGCGGGAAAGTGTGTTTCGTGGCTGCCATGGTTCCAATCTCGCTGTATCGGTGGACATCTTCGGGTGTGTGAGGTATCGGGATGCGACAAGTCATCAATCGTGCCGGTGCCATTGGTCGTCGATCATACCGCGTGTTTCGGCAAGCCATACCCCAATCTTCCCGCATGCCCGCCATGGGCGTCCCGCCGGAGTGCAACCCGCACGGCTGTTGCCCGCGATCGGCGGGTGCGGCCGTCGTGTGTGTCCGGGATTCATGAAGGTGCATGTATCCTGCCCGGATTGTTCCCGGCCCGCTCGCGGGCGACCATAGCGGATTGCACGGTCGCCTATGGCATGCGCACCCAAACGGATGATGCCGGGCAGCAACGCGATGACCGCTTGCACGGCGAGTGCCAGTAGCGCCCCCGGGATGCCGGACGGCCATGCCAACGCTGTCCAATCCGGGGCCGCGCACACATGGGCGGTCCACGCCATGATGGCGGTACCGCAACTAGCCAGCCATGCGGCCGCGAACGCCAAAGCCGGCACGAACGGCGCGAGTATCAGCGCAATCAGCCCGGTGATGGTGGCCCAGCTGACAAACGGCGCCACCATGATGTTGGCAAGGACGGACAGCAGCGGGATCTGCGGTTCCATAAGGATTTGTATGGGCAAGGTGAATATCTGCGCGGACAGGGTCGTTGCGACCGCTTGACTTGCTGTGTGCGGCAGTCGGCGATCCAATCGCCGTTGCAACGGCGGGGTGCACAGAGTGATGCCGAGCACCGCCGCACTGGAAAGCGCATACCCGTAGCTTGCGGATTTTCCCGGAGCAAGCGCCAACACCATAATCGTGGTCCATGCGAGCGCACTGGCGGTCTGCGGCGGACGACCGAAAAGCATGCCGATGGCGCTGAACGTTCCCATGATCTGGGCGCGCAGCACGGAATCCGACGGGTACACGAGGATGGCGAGCCCCTGATAGGCTGCGATAACGCCGATCGCGGCAACAGGGCGTGGCAGGCGAATGGCGGCGCCCAGCCATTGGGCCAGTTGGGCGACGAGAATGAAATGTCCGCCGGACACGGCCATCAGGTGCATGATGCCACTCGTGCGGAATTCCTGTTCGACCCGTGCCGCATACGTGGTGTCCGGCTGTTCCAAGGCACCCGGACCGATGTAATCCTGTCCGAGCAAGCCGCAAGTCAATCCCGGCACGAGAATCCGGCCTTGATCCGACAGTCCCGCGGTCACGGCGGCGAAGTTGTGGCGCATCCGATTGGCAAGAGAGCGGGCAGGTTGCGGCGCGCGCGTAATCCCGGTGTGCTTAAGGTCATCCACCCACAGCGGTCGACTGCCGAATGCGGCTGGGCTCACGCTTGCCTGTGTGCGAATCTGCATGCCGTGGTCGAGGCTGATACAGGTGTCGCCATTGGCAAACAGCCGTGCGCTCGCATGCGAGGGTGTCACGCGCGCAGCTTCATGCACACCGATGATGGTGACATCCGCCTGGCAATCAGCCCCGCGTCTCGATGATGCGGTCATCGGCGTGTCGATACGCATATCAAGCGTGGATAGTCGCGACGCTGACGTCTGTTGGGCTACACGCATGGCTGGATCACGTTGTTGCGTCCGCTGGTGGGCACTTGAGACCAGTATTCCTGCCCCGCCCGCCGTAAGGATCATGACCAGCAGCACGATGCCTGCGCCTGTGGGAACCGTGCCCCGCCATGCTGTGCGGATAATGCAGGCAAGACTACGGCGGGCATATATCATCGCTGCGAGCAATGCGAGGCTGACAGGAAAAATCACAAGAAAAGCGTGCATCATGGACGCCGTCCATAACCGGGCACCCGGGGAGGCGCCAGCAACGGGGTTGGCACGGTTGCAGACTGCCGAGGCGGCGCGCTCCCCCGCCCACATGGCAATGGCGACAGGCAGTAGTCTCAGATCGCGGCGGCCATCGAGCCGCACTCCGGTTGACGTCCGGCTCATCGGACGACCGCCTGGGCTCGCAGTTTTTCGAGGGTTTTCGCCCCGATGCCGCTGACGTTGAGCAGATCGTCGACGCTGGAGAACCGGCCATGCTCATTCCTGTAGTCGATGATGCGTTGCGCGGTGACCGGACCGACGCCGTTCAAGGTTTGCAGCTGTGCGGCATCCGCAGTGTTGATGTCGATACGCCCGTCATCCGTTGCAGCCGGTGTCGGCGCAGGCGCGTCGGACTGTTGTACGGCACCGGATCGTCCGCTCTGCCCGTCTTCCCCTGCTTGCGACTGCCCGCCGGCGACTGTGCCGGCATCTGGTGTCGCATCGTTCGGGGATGCGAAGGCCGATCCCATGGTAGGGGCGACAGATGCATGGGTTGCGGCATCGTGCCCGTCAAGCCGTGCAAGATTGACGGATTGCCGGATCAGGAGCCCCAAACTGGCGCATAACGCGCCAATGAGTATGAGCATGATGATGGCGGCCTGACCGGGGGTGCAGGTCAGTCGCGGGCGACGTTTCCCCGGCGTGTCTTGGCATGCCACGGCCGCATCTGTGCTTCTCACGCCGGCAAGCGCGGCGAGACTGGTATGCCCCGTGCCGGTTGCCGGTTCGGCTGATTCGCCGGCAGGCGCCAGACCTGTCTCAGATGCGGCCACTGAGGCAGTGTTCGTTTTGGTTCCGCCGGCGGACTCGGCCGCCGCCCCTGCTCTACAAGGCGGCGGAGGCGGCGAAAGCAGACTGCCCGGGGACGCGTCATCATACTCGGAAAATACAACACCCATGTCTCCAGCATGCCGGGGACATGGGTGCTTTGCACACCGTCGAGGCAAATGTGGTCAAAGGATGATTCCCTGATGCGGGAACACCTTTGGCCGGCGAATCACTCCGCCGGGACGATTGACACGATCTTCGGGGCCTTGACAATCACCTTGCGTGGTTCCTTGCCGCCGAGACGATCGGCGACCGCTTCGAGCGCGCGCTTTTCGAGCTCTTCGGGCGCGATATCCGGGCTGACCTCCAGCTTGGCGCGAATCTTGCCCTTGATCTGCACGACCGCGGTAACCGTGTCCTGGCCGACGTAGCGTTCATCAGCCTTCGGCCATGGTTCATGGGCGAGCGACTCGGCATGCCCCAGCCGGTTCCACAGTTCCTCGCAGATATGCGGGGCGATCGGCGAGAGCATGAGGATCAGCGGCTCCACGGCGGCGCGCGGCACCGACTTCAAACCAGTCAGGTGGTTGTTGAGCACGATGAGCTTGGCGATTGCCGTGTTCGGGCGCATGTTCTCCATTTCCACGGTCACGTCGGCGATCGTGTTGTTCAGGAGCTTCAGGGTCTTCTCGTCCATCGGATCGTCGGAAACCTTGATCTCGCCGGTGTTCTCGTCGACCACGTTACGCCACAGGCGCTGCAGGAAACGCATGCCGCCGATCACGTTGCGCGTGTTCCACGGGCGGGACTCGTCCAGCGGGCCCATGCTCATCTCATACAGGCGGAAGGTGTCGGCACCGTAGTTCTCGTACATGTAGTCCGGGGTGACGATGTTCTTCAGGCTCTTGCCCATCTTGCCGAACTCGCGGTTCGCATGCTGGCCATGCCAGGTGAAGGTCGGCTCGCCATCCGGGCCGGCCGGGCCTTCCTCGACCTCGTCGGCGGGCACGTACTGTCCGCGGTCATCCGTGTAGGCGTAAGCCTGAATCATGCCCTGGTTGAACAGCTTGTGGAACGGTTCCGGCGAGCTGACATATCCCAGATCGTACAGGACCTTGTGCCAGAAGCGCGAATACAGCAGGTGCAGCACCGCATGCTCCACGCCGCCGATGTACAGGTCGACACCGCCGGATTCGCCTGCGGTCTTGTTGTGATGCGGGCCCATCCAGTAGTTGAACTCGTCGGTCTCCACCATGTGCTCGGCGTCGTTGGGGTCGATGTAGCGCATGTAATACCAGCAGGAGCCCGCCCAGTTCGGCATGGTATTCGTGTCGCGATGGTACTGCTTGGGACCGTCGCCCAGGTCGAGGGTGATGTTCACCCAGTCGTCGTTGCGGCTGAGCGGTGCCTCCGGGTCGGATTCGGCGTCCTCGGGGTCGAAGGTCTTCGGGCTGTAGTCCGGCACGTCAGGCAGGTTGATCGGCAGCATGCTGTCGGGCAGCAGGTGCGGCACCTCGTCCTCGTCGTAGACGATCGGGAATGGCTCGCCCCAGTAGCGCTGGCGGCTGAACAGCCAGTCGCGCAGACGGTAGCTGACCGTACCCTTGCCAACACCGGCGGCTTCCAGCCAGCCGATGACCTTGTCGATCGCCTCGTCAACACGCAGACCGTCGAGCGACAGGCTGTCGCCCTTCGCATAAGTGGATTCGGTCGAAGAGTTGATGACGATGCCGTCATGGGAGACGAACGGGGCCTTACCCTCATAGTTGGCGAGGTCGTCGTTTGAGCCGGGCAACGGCTTGACGGTGTAGATGACCGGCAGACCGAACTTGGCGGCGAAATCGTAATCGCGCTGGTCGCCGCCAGGTACCGCCATAATCGCGCCGGTGCCGTAGTCCATGAGCACGTAGTCGGCGGTGAAGATTGGCAGCTGCTTGCCGGTAATCGGGTTGGTCGCGTACAGGCCGGTGAACAGGCCGGTCTTCTCGCCACCCTCGTCGACACGGTCCTTGGCGGTTTTCGCCTCGGCAGCAAGCCGGTACGCGTGCACAGCCTCCTTCGGGGTCGCGTACCCGCCCTTCCATGCTTCGGGCACATCCTGCGGCCAAGCGGCGGGAACATGCTCAAGCAGTTCGTGCTCCGGGGAGACCACCGCGAAGGTGGTGCCGAACAGGGTATCGGGACGTGTCGTATAGACTTCCATATCCTGTTCGCCGTCTTCCGAGGCGACCGGGAAGTGTACAGCGGCGCCGTGGGATTCGCCGATCCAGTTGCGCTGCATGAGCTTGACCTTCTCAGGCCAGTCGATGGTGTCGAGATCTTGGATCAGGCGGTGGCCGTACGCGGTGATGCGCATCGACCACTGGCGCAGCTCGCGTTGGAAAACCGGATAGTTGCCGCGTTCGGAGCGACCTTCCGCGGTGACTTCCTCGTTCGCCAGAACCGTGCCAAGGCCCGGGCACCAGTTGACCGGGGACTTGGAGATGTAGGCGAGACGGAAATCGTTGAGCACGTCGGCCTGCTGGCGGGCGTTGAGGTCACTCCACGCCTTGCCTTCGAAGCCGGGAATCGGCTTGGCACCGGACTTGAACTTCTCGACCAGTTCGCTGATCGGGCGGGCGGAACCCTTGCCGCCGTCGCGGCGGATGAAATCAGGGTCGTACCAAGCATCGTAGATGCGGGAGAAAATCCACTGCGTCCAGCGCATGTAATCGGGGTCGATGGTCGCGAAGCTGCGGCGGTTGTCGAAGCTCAGCCCCATGCGATGCAGCTGGCGGCTCATATTCGCGATGTTCTGCTCCGTGGTAACGCGTGGATGCTGGCCGGTCTGGACCGCATACTGTTCGGCCGGCAGACCGAAAGCGTCATAACCCATGGCATGCAGGACGTTCTCGCCCTTCATGCGGTGGTAGCGGCTGACCACGTCGGTGGCCAGATATCCGAGCGGGTGGCCGACGTGCAGGCCCTTGCCGGACGGGTAGGGGAACATGTCCATGGCGAAGTAGGGGGTGCGGCCGTCGGCGTTCTTGCCGTTGCCGTCCGTCAGGTCACCCTTGACATTCGCCGCCCAGAACGTGCCCTGCTCGTCCCAGGTCTTCTGCCACTTTTCCTCGATGGTCTGTGCGAGCTTCGCGTTATAGCGGTACGCCGGCTCGCCTTCGTGTGCTTGCGTGTTGTCGGTCATAAACAAGGATTATTGCCGCACAACGGGACACGACGCGAGTGCCTATCCATTATCCGAACGTATTGTCGGCGGGTTGAGCTTCGCGTACGGGTGGTAACCGAGCTGATTGGTCATTTCATCGGCGAAAGAGCGCCAGGTGCCGGAGGTGACCATCTGCTTGAGGATTGCGTCGATTTTCGAGGCGAGTGCGCCCTCCCCCGCCTTGACGCTTACGGCGTGCAAGGACGTGCCGAATCGGCCGGATACAACGTGCAGATACTGCGACCCTTCGTTCGCGGCGAGACCGGCGAGCGCCGCGTCATCGCCGCTGACTGCGTCAGCCTCCCCGACGAGCAGCGCGGTGACGCATTGCAGGTAGGTCGCACGCTCCTGGATGCGCGCCTTGGGCTGGAGGCTGCGAATGCCGTCGGAAGCTCCCGACCCGGTGACGGTGCACACGGTATGGCCTGCCAGGTCATCGGTGCCGGTAATCGTGTCGGCGTCGTCGGCGCGGACGAGCAGTCCTTGTGCGGCGCTCAAATACGGGCCGGCGAAGGTTGTGGCGTCGTCGCTGGAGGTGATTCCAATCGGCAGGGGCGCCGCGACGATGTCGACGAAGCGGTCGTTGAGCCGTTTGCTGTAATCGGAGACGGTGACCGACCTGAACATGATCTGCTTTTTCGCATAACCGAGCTCGTTGGCCACGTAGGTGGCGACATTCACGTCGAATCCGGAGTAGGAGCCGTCGTGCAAGCGGCTCAATCCCGGCATGTCTGCGGCGACGCCGATGGTGATGGTCGGGCCTTCCGGCAGATTGGCGGACGCGTCTGAGGCACCTTCGCAACCTGTCAGGGATGCGGCTGCGAGGGCGCAGCAAAGCACGGTGGCAAGTATTCGTCGTGGTGTGCGCATCTGATCACCTCCGTTGTGCGTATCGCGGCTACGCGTGTCGCAGTGGTATGCGTCGCCGTTGCGAGTGTCACCGCCATATGCCGCTGCCATGTGTCACCGGCCTGCGAATCACCGCCGGCGATGGCGAGCGTCTGGTGTCTGACCTTACCTTCTGGTGTCTACCTAGGCGGTATGCCGATCGGCAGGCACCCGGGCTCAGGTTCACATCACTTGAACAGACGGGAACGGGCGAGGAACCACGCAGTCAGGCCGCCCGCGGCAATGGCGAGGACGATGACGATAAGGAAGCCCCATTTGCTGGCCGTCAGCGGCATACCGAGCATGCCGGTCTGGAAGTTCATGCCATACATGGAGAACACGAGCGTCGGAATGGACAACGCGATGGAGATGATGGTGAAGATGCGCATCACATTGTTCAGGTTGTTGGACACGATCGAAGCGAAGGCGTCGGTCATGTTCGCAAGGACTCCGCTGTAAATGTTCGCCATCTCGATTGCCTGCTTGTTTTCGGTGATGACATCGTCGAGCAGATCCTCGTCCTCCGGGTATTGCTTAATCCGTGAGAGCGTGGTGAGTTTTTCCATCACGATTTCGTTGGATTTCAGGCTTGTGGTGAAGTAGACCAAGGTCTTGCTCAATTCGAGCAGCATGAGGATCTCGCGGTTTTGCATCGAGTGGCGCAAACGCAGTTCGAGTTTGTCGGTTTCGCGGTCGATGATGCGCAGGTATCGCAGGTACATCGTGGCGTTGCGGTACAGGATCTGCAGGATGAATCGAGACTTCATATACGTGTTGAAGCCGCGGATGGTGCCCTCCATGAAGGGGTGGAGGACGGGCGTGTCCTGCATGCACACGGTGATGATGAGGTTCTGGGTGACGATGATCGACAACGGGATGGTCTCGTACCAGTCACGGCCGCTGCGTTCCTCGACGGTCGGGATGTCGACGATGATCATCGTGTAATCGTCTTCGGCGTCCACGCGGGAACGTTCCTCGTCATCGAGCGGGGCGCGCAGGTCGGCCAGATCGATGCCAGTTTCCTGGGAGACCGTGGCGAGCTCCACGTCGGTCGGCTCCGAAAGACATAGCCATGCGCCGGTTTCCGGTTTCTCGATCTGCTCCACTTGACCGTTGATGGTGCTGAACATTCTCAGCATGCGCTCACCTGCCTTTCATCTATGCTCTCGCCGTACGCGAATCGTGCGCCTGAGCCACCGTCCTTCTGTGGATGTTCCGCGGCCTGACTCCAAACGAGTCGCGGCGACCGCCGAAGAATCCCAAATAAGCATAATCCCTCACGGCTGGGACGAAACCGTCTTCCCGCGGTTTCACCCCCTGACGTAACGCGATGTTCAGCGCGCGTTTGTTTCACAGCCACCCGGGTGTTGGGTCGCGGGTTGTCGGGTGCGCTGTGCGAGACGTGTTTTGGAGAAAACACACAAGACCACGCCGCAGGGAACCGCGGGTTACCGGTTACGCTACGCGGTGCATGGGCTTGCGAGCATACCGACCGCAGCGATGTCCGCCATATGACCGTCGGACGGAATCTCAACATCTCGACGATACGACCGATTTCATCGAGAAATTGAGAAGAAAATCTCAATATCTCTCCACGAAGGAGCCCTCCCGCGATTTGTTAAGAACCAGTCACTCTCATCTCAAACAACCGATAGCCTGAAATCCTTGATATTCCAAGCTGTTCAAGAAACCTACCCTGTCCTCATCTCGCCGAGAAATCTCAATATCTCGCCAAAACGACCGACGGACGCGAGTTGTTCGGACTTCAGACAACCGAAAGCCGTCCGCCTGAAGCAATGACAACCGGCAGCCCCCAAAATCAGAATCGGCGGGAAAGAAAAAACCCCGGGACTGTTCCCAGGGTTTGAACGTGCGCCAGACAGGATTCGAACCTGCAACCTGCTGATCCGTAGTCAGCTGCTCTAATCCATTGGGCTACTGGCGCAGTCGCTGCTCGCGGGAGATTCATACATCTTCATTGCGGCAACGTTCGCATCATACCCACATTTCACGATAATCGCAACAGGCGTGTCTAAATGGGGCAGCAGCGAGCCCGGACGCGCGCAACTGCGGAACACCGTGTACGGCCGCGACAGCGGGCGGGATTCGTCAAGCCGCGCGTGCCGCAGCATACGTAACCGCCGAATGTCTCCACCGCTTTGCCATGGTCGATGGTGGTTCGTCAGGCTGCGTATGCCGCGGGATACGCACCCGGGCAAAACCCGACGAGGGATGGCGATAGCCGATAACATCCGCTGAGCTGTGCATGTCCCGGCATGCGTAATACGACGGTCGTCACGGGGCACCGCCGTTCTTCAGTGCATTCCGCGGGGTTGCGTATGTTTGGGCATACGCAAACCGTCGGTCTGCTGCAAGCCGTTGGCATCATCTCCGGGGATCTGCGGCGTTGCGTATGCCGCCGCACACGCAACCAGATGGAACGTCTCAGGCAACACCGTTGGCTTTCATACGCCTTGGTTCGCTTTGGTTCCCATGCGGTCTGCTTCCTATACGCGCGTTTCGCACACGGACGACATGGCACGACACGTGCGGGATGGCGTGAGGACGAGATGACCAGATGACGGGACGACGACATCCGCGACTCCGGGAATGTCACCTGAAATGAAAAACCCGCATCGCTCTTGCGATGCGGGTTGTCCGTGGAGCTAGGGGGATTCGAACCCCCGACCCCCTCCATGCCATGGAGATGCGCTACCAGCTGCGCCATAGCCCCGGTCGGTCTTCAGTTATCTCGTCCGTTCTTCGCGGACCTCGTATACATTACAACACCATTGGCTGATATCAAAATCGACCACCCCTCTCGGCGTGTCGCACTTGATTCCACGACGGCACATCCTCGTCAGGAATACCGCTTGAAGGGTTGCTGTTGGTTGGAATATCGTGCTTCCGGGACCGCGGTTCAGGGGCGACAATAGAGTCCGACAGAAATTCTGAAGTCCACTAGAGTTAAAATGTCAATCGATCGAAACCAAAAGAGACGCAGGGGCCAGTAACCGGCAGCCAACAGCGACGACCGCACACCGATCACCACACACCAAGAATCAGCTACACACCAACCAAACAGGAAGGTCCACCGTGATCGCATCCATTATCCAAGCCGTGGCGCTATTCGCCGTGACCAACATCGACGACATCATCGTGCTTGCCTTGTTCTTCGCCCGCGGAGCAAAACAACGCAACACCACGCGAACTATTCTGCTCGGCCAGTATCTCGGATTCTTCGGCATCCTCGTCATCGCCGTGGTCACCTCATACGGTGCCGTGACCTTGCTTCCTGCCGAAGCAATCCCCTACTTCGGTCTGATTCCGCTGGCACTGGGCATCAAAGCCGCATGGGACAGCATCCGTGGCGAAGACGATGACGACACCGGCGAGGGCAAAAGCATCACCCTGCCGACAGTCGCAGCGGTCACCTTCGCCAACGGTGGAGACAATATCGGCGTGTACGTGCCGGTATTCGTATCCAACAGCCTCCCGGTGGTCATCGTGTATTGCGTTGTATTCCTTGTTCTGGTCACCGTCCTGGTGCTGCTCGCGCGCTTCATCGCGACCCGACCGGGAATCGGCGAATGGCTCGAGCGTTCGGACCGGTACCTGTTCCCACTTGTGCTCATCGCGCTCGGTGTGGTGATTCTCGTCAAGGGGCACGCGTTCGGCATATGACCGAGCTGATACTCGAACCGGGGCGAATCGTTGCGTCTGGCGCTAGATAATGCAAGCCACCCAGTCGGCTACCGGCCATCCATCGGTTGCAAACCGCACAACCACCCAACAACAACAGGCGGCACGCAAACGCGTAACCGCCCACCGGAGATTGCTGTCATCGATATTATCGATTGATTATTTCGTCGCAGTACCAGACCTATCAGTCGAACCGGATGACGACGAACCGGTTCCAGAAGTATCCGAGTCTGTGCCAGTAGTACCCGAATCAGATCCGTCGGTCGTGCTGGAATCAGAAGTCCCACCACCGTTTGAACCCGCCGACGAACCAGAATCTGAACCCGAGGCTGCGCTCGAGCTGCTCGACGCGCTGGCCGAAGGGGACGCACTGGCAGTCGCGGACGGGGACGGGTTTGCAGTCGACGAGGCTGAGGCGCTGGAGCTTGCGGACGGGGACGGGCTCGCGGTCGTGGACGGCTTGTCGCTTGGCTTCTCGAGCTGATGATCGTCATCACGCCGCGTCTGCGAATCGCTGGGGGTCGGAGTCACCCGCGCATTGCCGACCATGTCACGCACCACGCTATCCGTGCCCTGGCCGCGGGTGACCAGCATGATGACGCCTGCGGTGATACCCACCGCCACCAGCGCACTGACCACGGAGATGATAATCGCCACGCGTTTGGTCTTGCGAGCGCGTTCAGTGTTCGCCGAACCAGACAGGTGCCGGGCGGCCGTCGTCCCGGTCTCGTTGCCGGAAACAATAACGCGCCCCTGATGGCCGTCCGCACCGGCATGGGCATGAGCGGCCGCGGATGCACCGGAGATAACACGGGTGGCATCATCCACAACACCACCGGAAATCACACGAGTGGCATCATCCGCAGGCTGCATCACCGTGGTCACGTCCGCAGCACCAACCGTGGGCATGGCACGCGTTGCATCGGACTTGGCCTCCCCTGCACCCTGGATATTCCTTGCGTTCGCGGCACTCTGGGCGCCCTGCACGGGCAGCACGGTGGTCTCGTCACTGCTGATACGACGAGGCTGCCTCGCGGTTTCCCCGCTCGCGCCGTCCGCATCAGCGGTCTGGTCGGTTTGCTCCCCCTCGATCTGCTCGTCATCGCCGCCTTTGACATCCTGGAGTTTTTCCGAAGACGCTTTGAGGATGTTCTGGTACAGCTGCGAGGACACCGCGGATACAATCGAGCCGACGGCCACGCCAATCACCGATCCGGCGATGCCGATTCTGGCTGACAGCAGGAACGAGGTGACCGCCGCGAGCGCACCGGCGACAAGTTGCGGTACAGAGATTCCCTTGAAAAAGTTCTTCACATTGCTGACTGTATCGAAAAAAGCAGGAACACGCTGGGCGTGGGCTGAAAAATCGCGCCATGCTCACAATGCGGATGCGTGTCGCAAACGGCAGATGTATCGGTTAAGTCGTTGCGCTGTCGTTCCTTCCCGCCGTATACACGGTGCGACGTCGGCTCAGGTCCGTTCAACGGCCGGGCTGTTTGTTCGCGCGTATGGGAATAATAAGCCGGGTGACTTTCAACGACACCTTGACATTTTCTCAATCGTCCGCCGTACTCGATGCACCGGAAGGCCTTCCGGAAGCTGTGTTCTGGGACATGGACGGGACACTGATCAATTCGGAAGTTTACTGGGCGGCGGCCGAACGGCATGTCATCGAGCTGCATGGCGGCACGTTCAGCGACGAGGTACCACTGCGTGCGCGCGGCCAGTCCACCCCGCGTCTGCTCCAGATTGTGCAGGAGTACATTCCCGCGCATGTGGACCCCGATACACTGCGCTCTGAAATCATCGGCTATGTGATTGACCGCGAGCGCGAGAAACCATGTTGGGCGACCGGTGCGGTCGAACTGCTTGACGTGCTGTCGCAGGCCGGAATCCCGAACGTGATCGTGTCCGCTTCCCCTCGCGCGATGGTCGACAACATGGCCCGCCAAGCGCCCCAGGGCGCGTTCGTCGGATACGTGTGCGGCGAGGACGGTCTGCCCGCGAAGCCGGACCCGGCACCATACTTGCGCGCCGCAGAAATCGTGGGCGCTGCCCCTGCCAACTGCCTGGTGTTCGAGGACTCCCCTGTCGGTTTGCAGTCCGGCGGCGCGAGCGGCGCGACCGTCGTCGCAATCACCGGGTTCACACCAGAAGGCGTGGTCTTCGACGGTCCTCAGGTGACCAATATCAAGGATTATGTGGGGCTCGGCCTCGACGATCTGGCGAATTTCATGGAGCTCGGTTCGCTCGAGAAGTGATTGCCGGGGATACCGGTTCCACGCATCAATACAACTTGGATACGACTTGGCTGCCTCGCGTTCCGGTAGTGTGCCGCCGCTGAGTATGCCACGGTATTGGATTCGCGCAGAAACCGGGACGGCTACCGATCTTCTGTCGACACCGGGAGTTGCTTCAGCGTTGGCAGAAGGTTGGTGTTCTGCTTCTACCGACGCTGAAGCGTCCCTCAGTGTCGGTAGAAGGTCACACGCGCAACACACTGTAGGGTTTGTTTTTCCCGCACCGCTGATATGCGAGTCCCGTCTAACGTGACCAGTTTCGGAAACAGCCACAAAGACCGACGGCAGGATTATTTGCGTTTGGTTACCACGGACATAATGACCGCCACGAAAATCAGCGAGAAACCCACAATCGAGGTCCAGCCGATTGCTTCGCCCCAGAACATCGCGGAGAATGCGACGGCGAACAGGCTTTCCGTGCACATGATGATGGCCGCGCTCGACGGCGGCACGTGCGCCAGACCGATATTCTGCATGATCTGCGCCATCGTGGTCGCTCCGATCAGCAGATACAGGAAACTCATGATGACATCGGGCGCAAGCCATGACGCGTTCGGAAGCGGTTCAGTCAGCAGCGCGCCAATCAGGAAGAACACGTCGGCGACGGCGAATTGCATGAACGTGACGGCAATTGGATGGAAGTGCTGGGTGTAGCGTCCCAGGAAGGTGAGATTGAACGAGAAAATCACCGCGTTCGCGATGGTCATCCAGTCGCCTTGGCTGAGCGCAAGCGAGCCTGATCCGGGTTTAAGGGCGACGAAGCCTACGCCGGTCAGGCAGATGATTGCGGCGACAAGATTGATCAGTTTAGGGCGCTGTTTGGCGACCAGCCATGCGGCGAACGGGGTGAGCACGCAATACGAGGCGGTCAGGAAGGCGCTGCGGCCAGGATCAATGGTTTTCAGGCCTTCGGTTTGCATGACCATCGTGCCGTAGTAGGTGATGCCCACAACCAGCGCGGGAATGATGATCTCGCGGGTGAGCGCGGGAATGATTACCCGATGGAACAGGACGAACATAATCAAGCAGGAGCCGGTCATACGCATAGCCATGAGCCATTGGGGCGTAATGGCACTCATCGCCACCTTCGCGACCAGATAGCTGCCACCCCACAGGGCGGCACAGCACAACAGCATGACACGCGCAAGGTTCGGCGGGAAGGTACGTGACATACGGCTGCGGAATTCCTGAAAGCGGCTGCGTGCACGCATGTATCTCTCCTCCTTCGCCTCGCGGGCTTCGATGCTCGGCATGATGATTCCGGCGTGGGTGTGCTGGCCATCGCCGGTTTTGCCGTACTCACGATAGCCATCGCGCGGAAAGAACACGCCCGGAAGTCATCCGATTTTTCACAAGGTTCACCTCGTTGAAATCTCACGCCGCCGTCTGAAGCGGGGCGTCTCGGCAATGTCGAACGGGTCCAGCCGACGACGACCTGTGTCGACTCGAAGGTCTCGACGCCCGCGGCGAAACCGTCGTGAGATACCTCACAATCCGCGGTGTCATACCTGCAATGACCCGGGAACTGCCGTAAGCTGGTATCACCGGTTCGTACAAGCGCCGACGACCCGGTCGGCAGCCGCGACGCGGCGGCGCACAAGGCGCCCGAACGGCACACGCAGACCAGTACCATGAACCACAAGCGAAAGGAACATCATGGCCACCATCACCCCGGAAATGAAGGAATTCATCGCCAACCACCTGCCTTGGGTGGCTACCATCAGCAAGGACGGACAGCTCAACATCGGCCCGAAGATGTCCACCTTCGTGCTTGACGACCATCACATCGCCTACCACGAGCGTACCGCCCGCCAGCATTACCAGAATCTGCTGGACGGCAGCGAGCTGGTCATCGGCGTCGCGGATCTGGAGACCAAGACCGGCTACCGGTTCCGCGGCAAGGTGACGCTGCACAGTGATGACGCGATCTATGAGGAGCAGGTCAAGGTCGCGGAGCGCAACGGCACCAAGAAGCCGGCGGTCGTGCCGGTGCTGGAGGTCACCGAAATCGACGACCTGACCGCGGGCGCGAAGGCCGGCACGGTCATCGAAAAGGACTGAACGCGGGCAAGAACGCGGGCGGCGGCATGACGGAAACCCGTCTGCCGCCGCTTTTCGTTATATTGCTTCTGTCACAACCCCGCTACCGGCCTGCATAGCGGCGGATATCAACCGGCACGTGCATCCCGCCAAAGGTGCCCGGATGTTCATCCCATACGCCGGGAATAATCGCCCCGCAATCAGGGCATGTCCCGTCGGCGGTCAGCCGGTATCCGGTGATGTCGTACCAGTCGCGCTCAATCAACCTCGCCCCGCAAGACGGGCAGTATGTGGTGCCGCCGTCACGGTCCGACACGTTGCCCGTATACACGTAGCGCAATCCCTCTTGCAGCGCAATCCGGCGTGCGTGCAAGAGCCGCTCCTTGGGTGTCGGAGGCACGTCACGCATGCGGTAGTCGGGATGGAATGCGCTGAAATGCAGGGGCACATCGCGTCCGCAATGTTCACGCAGCCATGCGCATTCGGCGTGCAAAGTCCCGTCGTCATCGTTATGACCGGGAATGAGCAATGTCGTCAATTCCACCCAGGTGTCCGTGCCGTTGACCGCGTAGTCGATTGTCGCCAGTACATCAGCCAGATGCGTGCCGGTGTCATGCCAGTAGAAATCCTCGGTGAAGCCTTTCAAATCGATGTTCGCCGCATCCATGTACCGGTAGAATTCAGGCCGCGCGCAGGCGGACATGTACCCCGCCGTGACCGCTACCGTGCCGATGCCATGGTCGCGGCAGGCGTGGGCGGTGTCGATGGCGTATTCGGCGAATACGATGGAATCGTTGTACGTGAACGCGACAGACGACGCGCCGCACCCCTTCGCCGCGTATACGATGTCATCGGGCTGAGCATCGACCGCGTAAGTATCCCAGATACGGGACCGCGAAATATCCCAGTTCTGGCAGAACCGGCAGCCGCTGTTGCATCCGGCGGTGCCGAAGCTCAAGATCGCGGTGCCAGGATGCCAATGATTGAGCGGCTTTTTCTCCACCGGGTCCAACGCGAATCCCGAACTGCGTCCATACGTGTCCAGCGTGATGACACCGTTATGGTTGGAACGCACGAAACAGAAGCCCCGCTGACCGTCGCGCAGCTTGCATCCGCGCGGGCACAAGTCGCATTGCACACGGCCGTCCTCCAGACGATGCTGCCATCTGCCGATCGCCGGATCGCCGGGAACAGGACCCGTCGTCACCTCGCGTCGGCCGTCCGGGCGCGGGGACGGCGCCTCATAGGTGTGCGGAAACGGGCTGGTCGGTTGGAATCCCCCACGCATCGATGCCGCGACCTCGTCCGGGTGGGGCTGATCGATCGGCTGCCCGGCATCCGTGGATCCGTGTGACGGCTGTGATTCGCGCTCATGCATGGTGGTTCCTTTCCTTGCCGGTAGCATCGGTGTCGGCTGCGTCGGGGGCGGCGGCACCGGCGGCATCTGCATCAGTCTCCGACGTGCCGATTCGCGTGTCCTGTATTCCCTTCTCATCGTAGGTACTGACGGTGTACGTCCATGCCGCGAACCGCGCATCATTCCACGTGGTGTCCGCGCGCAAGCCCGCTTTGGCCAGCAGATGACCGACGAAATCATGCGGATGCGGCAATTGATCCCACACTTGTGGCAGGAACGTGGCCCAGTGCCCGTGCCCGTCATCGATGACCAATCCGTCACGCCGGGGCACAAGCGAGGCTTCCAGCTGCGCGCGCGAGGTCACAGGCAACGCCCGCTTCGGGGACAGGACGGACACTTCGATGCTGATGGCGGGGTATTCCCACGGTTCCACCGGGCGGAAGCGCGGATCATGGCAGGCGGCGTCCACGGTATGACAGGCGACATCCTCGCCCAACGGACGGGTCGGCTCGAGCGATCCGATGCACCCACGCAAATCGCCTTGCTCGTGCAAGGTGACGAAACAGGCGCCGTCATGCTTCAGCCACGGGTGGGCTTCGCTTGTTTCCGCTGCGGTCGGTCCGTCGATGTCGATGCCGCAATATCTGGCGAGCGCCGCCCGAGCGAGGCGAGGCAATACTTCTGCGGCTTCCTGCGGCAGGGATTCTTGCTGATTCTGCGGATCTGTGCAGGCATTGACGGTATTGCGGGCATTGCGGGCGGCATGACCGCTGTGCTCGCAATCGCCATCGTTCTTGCGGTCTTCACTGTCGCCGTCATTGTCACCCTCCCACACGCCGAAAGAAGCGTAGCCGACAACCGCCTGATCGGGGTCGGCCATGTCCGGGCGGCGCATCGGCAATCCCGAATCCGCGAGCGCCAGCACTCCCCCGTCGCCTGATGTTGAGCAGCCGAGCGGCCTGATGGCAAGGCCGCGACGCCGACACACGTCAATCAGCCTGTTAATCGGGTAGGCGCCGCAGGCGTAATCGGGCACAATCGGCAGAATTCCGGCGGTAATGCGCGCAATCGTGTCATCGTCAAGCTGGCGTGCCACGTGTTCTGGATGGTAGTGGGACAGGTCCGAGCTGATGATGACGACGGTCGCGGGGTCCGTCCAGAACCGGTCAATTAGTATACCAAGTTCGCCGGGCGTGGTGTCCCCCGCGTTGAGCGGGATGATGCTGGTCTGCGGGCCGAGGACACGTTGAATCCAAGGGATATGTACTTCGACGGCATGTTCGCGCCGGTGGGTGTCATCGTTGACGATGAAGCCGGGGGTATTGGCGTCGAGCGCGGCACATTCGGCTTCGGTGTCAAGGGGCACCATGCCGAGCGGGGTGCGCCATGAACCGGCGGTGCAGCATGCGGTGCCGTCTACCGGCACGCGGTGAGTGGGGCCGATGATGACGGCACGGCGGATTTGTCCACGGCCGCGCGCAAGCAGACGGTAGGCGAGTGCCGCGGTGGTGCCGGAGTATACGTACCCGGCATGGGGTGCGATGATGGCTTTCGGGACGCCTTGGGGCAAGCGGCTGAGCAGATTGTGATGGTGGTCTAGCAAGGTGCGCGCATAGTCGAGTTGGCGGTCGATGATGCCGCGTAGCGCGTCCGGATCGGCCGGGTAGAACGTTCCGGCGACGGCGGGCTGGCGGATTGCCCCCTGCCAGATCGGGTTCGCGCACGTCGGTATGCGCGGCTTGCGTCGTTCTGTTCCTGCCGCGACGTCGCTGCCGGGCATATGCTCATGTGGTGTGGTCATGGCGATCACCTCTCCCCTTCGATGATAATCGAGTGACGGGCAAGAGATGAACAAGCGGTGAACACAATGCATGGTATGCCCCGCAACCTGGTCGGCACGCGACATGGCTGGGACCGGCGCACGACGAGCACCGATGCACCGCCGACAGCGCCACACGGTCTGCAAAGCGACACGGCCGGCACCACCGAACCGTTGCCATGCAAGATGCGCGGATGTTCGGATCCGGCGCGCGCCCATTCACAAACCGTCTACGCTCACGGCGGTCCTGGCGTAACCAGTTTGAGTAACTATTCAAACTATCTACACTCACGGCCTCCGTTGCGTCACCAGTTTGGGTACGCATACCAACTGGCTACGCCTAACTGCTTCTTGGCGTAGCCAGTTGGTGAGGGAGAGGGAGCTGCGGCGGCAGGATAGATTGCCAAGCAATCAGGGCAGCGTCGGGGCTTCCCACTGGTCCGTGTCCGCAATCGCGGGGCCGTGGTTATACTCGGTCATCCGCCAGCGCACGGTGCCGTCCGGCTGATCAGCTCCGGTCAGACGCGCCCAATGAGCGTTGAACATGGAGGTCATCGCCCCGAAGTCATGATTGCCTTGCGCCATGCCGAGCAAAGTCTGCAAGGTCTGGGAAATCCATGCCCCATGCGAGAAGACGAACAGCGTGGTGTCCGGGCCGGCGCGATGCGACCAGTCGTCAATCGCCTCGACGCCACGCTCCCCGACCGCGCCTTTCGGCTCAGCGCCATGCTTGAGCTCTCCGCCCGCGAAATGCCGCCATGACTGGTAGTCCTCGGTGAAATCGCGTTCAAGCTCTTCAAGCCGTAGGCCTTCCCACGCGCCGAAACTGCGTTCACGCACCCGTGCATCCGGGTGCACGTCAAGCCCGAGCGGATCAGCGAAGGCGTGCGCGGTTTGCACAGCCCGGCCAAGATCTGAGCAGACGATCAGCTGCTTGGGGATATCCGGACGACCATCGACATACAAATCGCGCAAGGTCCGTGCCGTCTGACGGACCTGCCATTCGCCGACTTCATCGAGCGGGATATCCACCTGACCTTGCAAGCGATGCTGCTCGTTATAGGCGGTACGGCCATGCCGCACGATGATAATCGACCTGACATGCGGGCCGGTCGGCTGGACGCGACGATGCTCAGGACCTTGGTATTCCCCACCCATACCGGGTGTACGATTCACCATGCTCACTGCTCGTCGGCGTCCGCGGACGCGGGTTCGGACGCGCCGGAGGATTCGGGTGCTTCAGGCAGCTGCAGGTCGATGGCCGGGCAATCCTTCCACAGGCTTTCCAGCCGGTAGAAGCGCCGCTCCTCCTCGTGCATCACATGGATCACGAAATCGCCGAAATCAAGCAGCACCCAGCGGCCTTCCTGCAGGCCTTCGCGCGAGCGCGGCTGCAAATGGCCGCCCTTGGTGTACAGGTCCTTCTCGATTTCCTCAGCGACGGCAAGCACCTGACGTTCGTTGGACGCGGTGACAATCATCATCACGTCGGTGATGGCGATCGGCCCGGTCACATCGAAGGCGACAATATCTGTGCCCTTCATGCGGTCGGCCGCGGCTGCGGCGATGCGGACGGCGTCGATGGAACTTTGCAATGCGGTCATATCAGCGCTCCCAAGCGGGCTTCCAGCCCTCGATATTGTGTTGTGTGTTCTCGGAGTATACCATCGTATCGTCGGGCACGTCGTGACGGACGACAGACCCGGCGCCGGTGGTGACACCATCGCCGACCTCGACCGGCGCGACGAACATGTTGCCGGCACCCACATGGACGTTGGAGCCGATCTTCGTGCGGTTCTTGTGCACCCCGTCGTAGTTGGCGGTAATCGTGCCGCCGCCGATGTTGGTGTGCTCGCCCAGCTGGGCGTCGCCGATGTAGCTCAGATGCGGGACCTTGGTGCCGTTGCCGATATGGGCTTTCTTCATTTCGACGAACGCGCCGGCCTTGGTTTCCTCGCCCAGCTCATTGCCCGGACGCATGTAGGTCCACGGGCCGATATTCGCAGCCCGCCCGACATACGATTCCTGGACACGGGAACGTTCCACATGCGCTTCGGCGTCGATTCGCGCGTCGATGAGCGTGGTGTACGGACCTACGACCGCGCCTTCGCCGATGGTGGTCGTTCCTTGCAGGAAGCTGCCTGGAAGAATTTGCGCATCCCGTTCGATGCGCACGTCGTCATCAATCCAGGTGGTGGACGGATCAAGGATGGTCACGCCCTGACGCATCCAGTATTCACAGACGCGACGGTTGTGAGCGGCGGCGAGCGCGGCCAGCTGCACGCGGTCGTTGACGCCTTCGACGCTCAAGGGGTCGGGAGCGGCCCACGCTCCCACCCGACCGGTGTGGCGAGCGGTTTCGAGGGCATCAGTCAGATAGAATTCGCCTTGCGCGTTCTGGGAGTCAAGCCCGGCAATCGCGGCGGCGAGAACCTTCGCGTCGAACACGTACACAGAGGTGTTGACCTCGCGGACGGCCAGTTCGCTGCTGTTGGCGTCCTTCTGTTCGACGATGCGCAGCACGCTGCCGTCGCTGTCGCGGATGATGCGGCCGTACCCGGTCGGGTCGTCGAGCACGGTGGTCAGTACGGTCGCGTCGTTGCCGCTCGTGCGATGGTAGTCAAGCAATCCGGACAAGGTCTTGGTATCGAGCAGCGGCATGTCGGATGCCGCGATGAGCACGGTGCCGTCGGCCTTGCCTTCGGCGGCAAGCTGGTTCATCGCACACTGGACTGCACGACCGGTGCCGGGCAGATCGTCCTGGTTGACGATTTCGACGGATTCGTTGTAGGAGCGTGCCGCCTCAGCGACGCTATCGGCCTGGTAGTGGACGACAACGGCGAGGGTTTCCGGATCAAGACCTGCGACGGACGCCATGACCCGCTCAAGGAAGGTCTTGCCCGCGAGCGTATGCAGCACCTTCGGCGTGGCGGAACGCATCCGGGTGCCTTCCCCTGCGGCAAGAATGATTGCGGCTGACAATGTCATACGATGAAATCTCCAATTCTTCGTAACGGCGCTGCGCCGGACGACCATGCGTGAGGCGTCTGACGGCGGCACGCCATGCTTCGAGGATTGTAACCGTCGGGGGCGGACATGGGGGCGTCAGCACAAGCTGTCATCCATGCCTGACTGATGTCAGCGCCAAATGAGGAAGCGGCTTTGGTTCGCTTCTGCTGATACCTAAGAACAAGTCAGCGTCGGATGCCCACGTTGGCAGATACCCCGAAACTGTCTACGCTGACAGTCCTCTCAGCGTAGACAGTTTGTAGGGAGTGTGGGAAGGATGGCGGTGAAAGCAAAACGCACGGGGCCGTTGGGCCGCGTGCGTTTGTGATGCCGTTGCCGGACCCGGACTCGCGGGCCCGGCCGGCGTGGGTTCCGTGTTTCGCGCGCGGAACCGTTTCGAGTTCCCCCACCTGGACTCGAACCAAGACAAAGGGTTCCAAAGACCCGTGTGCTGCCATTACACCATGGGGGATCGGCGGTTTTCATCGCCAAGTTGCTATTATGCCATACTCTGGCGTTTCGTCAATCCGTCCGCGCGTCTTTCAGCGCTGTCGGACCGACGAACCGCAGAATTCAAGCGAACAGGAAGCCCTGCCCGTGATGCACCGGATAGGTGTCAAAGAGCTCTGCGACCGAGCCGTCCTCGAACACCGCCTTGATAGCGCTGGCAAGCAGCGGCGCGATGGACAGGACCGTCAGGCCGTCCCAGCGCTTCTCCTCCGGAATCGGCACGGTATCGGTGAGCACGACCTCGCGCGCACCGCAGTTCTTGAGCCGTTCGACCGCAGGACCAGACAGCACACCGTGGGTAGCGACAACGGTCACGGACTTCGCGCCCGCGTCACGCAGCACATGGCATGCACCGGCGATGGTGCCGGCGGTGTCGATCAGATCGTCGACGAGCACGCAATCCTTGCCTTCGACTTCACCGACCACACGGTTGGAGACGACCTGATTCGGCCGGGTGATGTCGCGGGTCTTGTGAATGAAGGCGAGCGGGCCGCCGCCAAGGCGCTGCGCCCACTGCTCCGCCACACGGATACGGCCTGCGTCCGGGGAGACCACTGCGACATTGTCCAGCTGGTTGGCGAAACGGTCACGAATGTAATCGACCAGGACCGGCATGGCGATCAGATGATCCACCGGGCCGTCGAAGAAGCCCTGAGACTGTGCCGCATGCAGGTCAACACTCATGATGCGGTCGGCACCGGCGGTCTTGAGCAGATCGAACATGAGACGGCAGGAGATGGGCTCGCGGCCGCGATGCTTTTTGTCCTGGCGCGAGTAGCCCAGCAGCGGGCACACCGCGGTGATGGAGCGGGCGGATGCGCGCTTGAGCGCGTCGATCATGATGAGCTGCTCCATGATGGACTTGTTCACGGGGTTGCAGTGGCTCTGCAACACGAACACGTCGGCGCCACGAACCGATTCGGTGTAGCGCACATACATCTCGCCGTTCGCGAAATCGTATGCCGTGGTTTCCAGCACGTCGATGCCAAGTTGCTTGGCAACATCCTGCGCCAGCCTGGGGTGCGCCCGGCCGGTGACGAGAATGAGGTTTTTATCTGGCTTTCCTTCGAGGATTGCGCTCACCGTGTCTCCAAACGTTGTTCGCTGAAGTGGACGTATTTCATAGTAGCCATCCGCATTGACCGGCTCAGGCGGACATGTGCGTGTCCTTGGCGCCGCCGGTGATCCCGCGGTACAGGCCATGCTTGCCAATATACTGCACGACACCGTCTGGCACCAAGTACCACACCGGCTCGCCATGGGCCGCCCGCCGCCGCACGTCGGTCGACGAAATCGCCAATGCCGGAATCTCCAAGGTGTCCACATGACCTTCGCTAAGCAGCTGTGAGGACGGGCTCGTATACCCCGGCCGCGTGACCGCGACGAATTGCGCGAGATCCCACATCTTGTCGGCGTCCTTCCAACGCATAATCTCCGCGACCGCGTCCGCTCCGGTGATGAAGAACAATTCGGCGTCGGGATGCTGGGCGTGGATGTCGCGCAGCGTGTCGATGGTGTAGGTGACCCCGGGACGGTCGATATCAACGCGGGAAACCGTGAACTTTGGGTTCGAGGCGGTGGCGATGACAGTCATGAGGTACCGGTCCTCGGCGTTGGTGACATGCCTGTCCAGTTTGAACACCGGACGTCCGGTCGGCACGAAAATCACCTCGTCGAGGTCGTATACCCATGCGACTTCGGAGGCAGCAACCAAATGCCCGTTGTGGATGGGGTCGAAGGTGCCGCCCATGATGCCGATACGTGGCCGGCTATGCCAATTGCCGCGCGCGGACCTGCGCGAGGATGATCCGGGCGTGTCGATTTGCGGGCGTTGCAGCAGGTCCGACATACGCCGGCCTGCATCGGACTGGCCTGGCGCCGGCATGCTCGTCTCGGATGGACTGTCACTCATGCCTTGTCTCCGTGGTGCTCGCCGTGATGGCCCGCATGTTGCTGACCGGGCTGTTCAGGTTGCCCGGAACGATCGGCATGCTCGGCACGTTCAGCATGCTCGGCGATCTGGCGCTGCTGCTTGTCGGCGTCCTCGGTCTGCTCCTCGATCTGTTCGGCGGTCGGGTCGGGCTCCTTGGGATCGATCTTGCCCATGTCCTCGTCCCATTCCTGCTGGACGACCCGCCGGATCTCCGCGAAGGTGGGCAACAGGAAATCAGGCTGATACAGGCGCCGGATCTCCGCCACCCGTTCAGTGATGCGGATCAGCGTATCCGTCATCCCGTCGATATCCCAGTCGCGCTCCATGGAGGCGTACTTGCGGATGTGGTCTTCCATGACGCGCATATGCTCGGCGACCTGCGCCTGCTGTTGCTCGTCGAGGTCGACCACGTCAGGCGCATCATTCTCCGGCCACCCGATGAGCACCGCATCCGCGTATTCCAACGACGCCCGCTGGGCGGCGGTGGCGATACCGTCCTCAATCTGCACGAGGAACACATACCTCACGGTACTCAGCCGTTCCGCCGCAACCCGCAGGGCGAGCTTAGGGTCGTCCAGATCGATGCCGCGGTCTCGCGCCAATGCTTCATTCACTGCCACTTGTGTCACCTTCGTTTCCTTCACGGTTCCTACGAACCGCCCCTGATGCCGTCATACCGGGATGCCGGGATGTATCGCCAACGCCCCTTTCGGTGCTGCGCCGCGAATTACCGACGTACCTGCCCGGTGCCGTAGCCAATCCACTTGGTGGTGGTCATCTCCTGCAAGCCCATCGGGCCGCGCGCGTGCATCTTCTGCGTAGAAATGCCAAGTTCGGCGCCGAAACCGAAGACGCCACCGTCGGTGAACCTCGTGGATGCGTTGACCATGACCACGGCGGAATCCACGAGCCGGGTGAACCGCTCGATTGCGGAATAGTCCTCGGCGATAATCGATTCGGTGTGCCCTGTCGAATGCATGTTGATATGCCCGATCGCCTCGTCCAGCGAATCGACGACCTTGACACCCATTTTCAGCGCGAGATATTCGGTGTCCCAATCCTGTTCGTCCGCCTGTTCGAGATCGATGCCCTCGATGCCGGCGGCGTCGATGATGCCATAGGCTCGCTCGTCGGCGCGCAGCACCACATTCGCCTCGGCGAGCGCCTGCGCGGCAAGAGGCAGGAACACTTCGGCGACATCGCGGTGTACGAGCAGCTTCTCCGCCGCATTGCAGACCCCGACACGCTGGGTTTTTGCGTTAAGGATGATAGGAATGGCCTTGTTGAGGTCGCCGGAACGGTCAACGTAGATGTGGACGTTGCCGGCGCCAGTTTCAATGACCGGGACTTTGGAGTTGCGTACCACGGCCTGGATGAGGCCGGCCCCGCCACGCGGGATGAGCACGTCGACATGGCCGCGCGCCTCCATCATCGCGGTAGCGCCTTGGCGGCCGTAGGCGTCGACCGTGGCAACAAGCGCCTGATCGAACCCGTGTTCGGCGATGGTCTCGCGGATGACACGCAATGTGGCCGCATTGGTGCGTTCGGCTGCATGGCCACCGCGCAGGATGGCGGCGTTGCCCGATTTGAGGCACAGCGAGGCGACATCGACCGTCACATTGGGCCGGGCCTCGTAAATCATGCCGATGACGCCGATGGGCACGCGTACCTGGTTGAGGCGCAGCCCGTTGGGCAGGTTGTACCCGCGCACGATTTGTCCGACCGGATCGGGCAGCGTGGCGACATGCCGGACGCCTTGTGCACTGGCGGCGATGCGGTCCACGTCGAAACGCAGGCGGTCGAGTTTTCCTTCATCCATGCCAGATTCGAAGGCTTCCTGCATGTCCTGTTCGTTGGCGGCGGCGATGTCGTCGGCATGCGTGTCGAGGGCGTCGGCGATGGCGAGCAGCAGCTCGTTCTTCGCTTCGGTGTTCGCCTGTTCGAGTGCGCGCTGGGCCTGGGCGGCGGCGTCCGCCATCATGCATACGGCGCTGAAAACCTGCGCGTCGACGCGCCCGGCCTGCCCGCTGTCTTCTTGGTTCGTCATAGCCAAAACAGTAGCGCACACCGCGGGCATCGCGCCGATTCCGTTCACACGGCGGGTCAATTATTGCCAAAGGATGACCCGCGGCGGGCCGATACACCGTCCTTGGCGGTGCCGACGACGGTGTCCATATCGGGGAACGGCGACGCCGACATGCCCATGGTTCCCGGTAGAATACCGCCCATAAGATCCACTTAACTTTGCAAGGATGATTCGTGATCACGTTCCATAGCACCCGCAGCACCACCGATTCACTCACTTCCAAGCAGGCCATCCGCAAGGGCATCGCCGACGACGGCGGCCTGTTCGTCACCGACGCGCTCGGCGACACGCAGATCGACGTCGCGTCCCTTGCCGGCAAGTCCTACCAGCAGATCGCCCAGGAGGTGCTGGGCGCGCTGCTGCCGGATTTCACCGATGACGAGCTGGCGCAATGTGTGCGAGACGCCTACGGCGAACAATGGTCGGATCCGGCGATCACACCGCTCAAGCCCTTGGGCGACGACTACATCCTCGAACTGTTCAACGGCCCGACGTCCGCGTTCAAGGACGTCGCTCTGCAGATTCTTCCCCGTTTTATGGCGCATACCGCCCCGACCGGCGATCCGAACGAGAAAATCATGATCCTCACGGCCACCTCGGGCGACACGGGCAAGGCCGCGCTGGCCGGGTTCGCCGACGTGCCGGGCACGGGCATCACCGTGTTCTACCCGGAAGGCAAGGTCAGCCAGGTCCAGCAGCTGCAGATGACCACGCAGGCGGGCTCGAACGTGAATGTGTGCGCGGTGCGCGGCAATTTCGACGACGCACAGAGTGCCGTCAAGCGGATTTTCGGCGACCATGAACTCGCCAAGCGCATCGACGACCAGGCGAATGTGGTGCTTTCCTCGGCCAACTCCATCAACGTGGGCCGTCTGGTGCCGCAGGTCGTCTACTACTTCTCCGCGTACGCGCAGCTGCTCGAACGTCAGGTCATCAACGCGGGCGACGAAGTCGAGTTCTGCGTGCCGACCGGCAATTTCGGCGACATCCTCGCCGGCTATTACGCGAAGATGCTCGGCTTGCCGGTCAAGCATCTGGTCGTCGCCAGCGACAAGAACAACGTGCTCTTCGACTTCCTGACCTCCGGCACCTACAACCGCAAGCGCCCGTTCTTCCAGACGATCAGCCCCTCGATGGACATCCTGATTTCCTCGAACCTCGAACGCATGCTGTATTACATGTCCGACAAGGACACGCGCCTCATCCAGATGCTCATGAACGACCTGAACCAGTGGGGCGCCTACGAAGTGCCGGCCGAGCTGCTGGCGAAGATCCGGCAGTTGTTCGGTTGCGGCTGGGCCGACGAGGACCAGGTGCGCGAGATGATCGCCGACTGCTGGCAGAAGAACCATTACGTGATTGACCCGCATACGGCCTGCGGCTATTACGTGATGCAGCAGATGCCGCGCGATCCGCTCACCCCGCGCGTACTGCTGAGCACGGCGAGCCCGTACAAGTTCCCGCGCGTGGTCAACGAGGCGCTGGGCTGGGATGCGTCCGGCTCCGACTTCGATTGCATGGACGTGCTCGCCGAGCACAGCGGGACCACCGCCCCGAAGGCACTGCGCGGCCTTGAGCACGCGGATGTCCGGTTCACGGACGTCGTCGATATCGACGGCATGCCCGCCTACGTGGAGCAGGCGGCGGATCGGCTGTAACACGGTCTGATAACAACGGCCCGGGCGTTTTTCGTCCCGGGCCGTTGTTTTTCTTGGCGAGAATGGGATATGGGCGCATCGTTGCGCCGCTGCCATGGGATATCGGAATCGAAGATATTGCTTTGGACTTCATGTTGGTAGTCAGACGCGCATTGTCTCGTGTTGATGCGGGAGATTGTCTCGGCATCAGCAAAGGACGATGAAGTCCCGGATTAGCGTGGGAGTTTATCGCAATTCTGCGGATTCGCGTGCGTTCTCCCGATGCCGGCTGTTAGGGCGGTTGTTCTGAACCGCGGATTTTCAACGTTCCTGTTGGGAGATTATCCGCAGGATGATGTTTCCCCATAAACTCCCGCTCCCCGTGTGGGAGTTTATGCGAGGTTCAAGCAAATCCGCCAGTTCTCCCGGTTACATCCGGTTGTCGGCTATGATTCACCCGACAGACCGTGAAACACCCGACGGTTCCGCCGGCATGGCTTATGCCCTTCCCTTGCAGCCTTCAACTATGCGGATGAACATATCGACGGTCGCGGAATCGTGGTAATCGAAAGGACTGGTTTTGTTGCTGAGAGCCGTGCGGTATCGCAGCAATCTGATCGATGTGGACGACAATGACGGTTCGACTGCCGACGCCGCGACCTCACCGGCCGGGGCATGTGAGCCGATCCGTCCTGCGTCCCCGCCCTCCCCTACGGACGAGGCATCGGAAGACCGCGAGAATCCGCGTGACTAGCCGAGGCGCTGCTGTTCGATGTCGGCGTAGATTTCGGCGAGCATCTGTTCGAGTTCCTGCATGGAGATATCCGCACGCTGGGCGGCGGCGCACGCTTCCTCCAAGTTTTCCCGTGTTTTGGTCAGCAGGCGACGGCGCAGCACTTCACCGCTGCGCAACGCCACGAACGTGCCTCTGCCCTGCTCATTGCGCACGATGCCCTCGTTGGCGAGTTCATCATAGGCGCGAGCGACGGTGAGGACGGACACCCCGAGTTCAGCGGCCAACCTGCGCAGCGACGGCAGAGCCTGCCCTTCAGTGAGCTCGCCTGAATACACCGCCGACCTGATCTGGGTTTTCAGCTGCTCGTATTTCGGTTTGTCTGAATCATCGGATACCGAGAATTTCATGCCATTCCCTATCATGCGTGTCTTCGGCTTGCGGTGGTGTGCGCATGCGCACACGCAATCGGTGATGTACACACCGCCACAAACTGTTCTACTGTTCTGATAATCAGTATATCACTCAGCAGATGATTCTGAACCCCCGGAAGTCGGGTATGCCACGGGCTTCACGCCTACAGACGCACCGGGGCATCATTGAAATCGAACATGATGCCGTCAGCTTCATCGCAAATGGTCGGCCAGTCCGCATCGGATGAGTCATCATGCATCGCCCATGCCCGCATGCCGGCAGCCTTCGCAGAGCGGATACCGATCAGAATATCCTCGAACACCGTGCAGTTCTGCGGGGTGACACCCAAAAGCTGCGCCGCCTTGAGATACACATCCGGCTCCTCCTTGCCGGTGTCACCGACCTCATCGACGCTGCACACAACATCGAAATACTCGTCCAGCCCGGTATGTCTCATTGCGGCGACGCGCATGCTTGGCAACAGCGTCGTGGCAACCGCGAGTTTGGCCCCGCTTTGCCGCAGATACGCGAGATATTGCAAGGCATGGGGTTTGGCCTCGACGATGGTCGCATACGCGTGCGTAGCCATTTCGGTCCACTCGTTCATCAGATCTTCCGGCGTGTCGTCCAAGTCGAACCGTTTGATGGTATATTCGGCGATCTGCCGAAACTGCATCGAGGACACGGTCGTCATGTAGTCGTCTGGCACCTCGATGCCGCGTTTGCCGAGGAAATCAATATCAACCTGATCCCACACACCCATGGAATCAAGCAACGTCCCGTCGAGGTCGAAAATTGCCGCCTTGCCGCTGTTGGCACCCATTTGAGGCTCCTTTCGTCAATCCCGCCGCCGCATTACGGCGGGACATATCGTTATTGCTACTCTACACTCGCCGCGAGCAATTCCCGTGCATGGTCGAGTGAAGTTCCCGATTCACTGCCGGAAAGCATGCGTGCAATCTCCCGCACGCGGTCTTCCCCGTCCACACGGGTCACAGTGGTGGTAACCCCGGCAGCGCCCGGCTCGTCAGGGGTGTCCGGGGCTGTCGGGCCTTTGCTCACCACGTATTGCTCCTGCGCCCACGAGGCGACCTGCGCCAGATGCGTGACAACGAGGACCTGCGAGGATCGCGCGAGTTTGGCAAGCCTACGCCCGAGTTCCGCCGCGGCCTTGCCGCCGACACCAGCGTCAACCTCGTCGAAAATGAAGGTCATATCTGCTGCTTCGCCACGCCGCTCCGCAATCGTGAGCTCGAGGGCGAGCATCAGACGGCTCAATTCGCCGCCTGAAGCGCTTGAGCCCATTGGCAGCGGTTCGGAACCGGGGAACGGGGTGAATGCGAACATGATGTCGTCCATGCCGTGGGCGTCGAGCACCTGGGCAACATCGGCACCGGCACTGGCACCGGCACCAGCATCCGGACCAGATTCTGTGGCACGCGAAACGACCCGGACCTCAAGCCGGGACCCGCCCATCGCCAGTTCAGCGAGCTCGGCGGTAACGCGCTCACCCAGCTCGTCTGCGGCTTTCACCCTGGCGGCGCTCAACTCGCGCGCAGCGTCCAATGCCTTTGCAGCCAGATGATCCCGGTCGGTACGCAATTGTTCAAGTTTTTCCGGGCTGGCATCCAGATCCTCCACCTCGAACGCGGCCTTGTCCCGCCATGCGATCACGTCTGCGAGCCCAGGCCCCCAGCGCCGTGTCAACTCCCCCAAATCATGGATACGCGTGTTGATGGCGTCAAGATCGCCTTCATCATCATCGTCATCGGTCTGGCGTGACAACGTGAACACCACGTCCGACAGATCGGCTTCAATCGAATCAAGCCGCTGAGCGAGCTTCTCGTAGGTATCGTCGCCGTCGACGCGGATGGCACGCAGGCTCTGCGCGGCATGCCTGACCAGATCGGTCGCTCCATTAGAATCGCCGTCCGAGTCCAGTTGCGAAGCGTCCAATGCGGCGATCGCCCCGTTGACACCCTGTTGGATGGATGCGGCGTTTTCGATGCGCGAACGCTTGGCCTTGAGGTCTTCGTCCTCCCCCGGTTGGGGGTCTACCTGGTTAATCCGTTCGATGGATTCGCGCAGATAATCGGCACGCTGCCGGACATCCGCCTGCTGGTGTTCGAGCGCATCCAACCGGTCGTCCATCGCCTTGAGCTCATTCCACGCCTTGCCGTAGGCCTCCAACAGCGCAGCATCACCGGCGTAGGCGTCAAGCACCTCACGCTGGCGGGCGGCAGAAGCGATACGCAGTTGGTCAGCCTGCCCGTGGATGGTCACCAGATGCTCCGACACATGCTGCAGCACAGAACGCGGCACGGTATGCCCCGAAAGCACCGAACGCGACCTACCAGCCACCGGCACCGTGCGCGACAGGTACAATTCGCCTTCATCCGCGGCGGCATCGACGCCCGCGTCTTTGGCCTGAATGACGGCCGGATTGTCTTCAGCGACCGCGAATACGCCTTGCGCCCACGCTTCCTGGGCTCCCGGGCCGACACGCCTCGACTGGGCGGGACCACCGGAAATCAGGCGGATCGCGTTCAGCAGCATGGATTTGCCGGCACCCGTCTCACCGGTGATGGCGGTCATACTCCTCGCAGGTGCGATGCGCGCGTGGTGAATCGGCCCCAGATCGCGTATCTCAAGTTCCTCAAGCATCAGCGGGCATCCTCCCCTGCCGTGTCTTCTCCGGTCGTATGGTGCGTCTGCCGGGTGCGGCTATGCTCACGCCAGCCAACCACTGGAAGGTCAAATTTCGTAACCAAACGTTGAGTGAACGGCACGCCGGACAACCGTGCGAGCCTCAAACGGCTCTTCGATTCGCGCACCTCGACGCGCGTGCCTTTGGGCAATGCACGCTGACGACGCCCATCACAGCAAATCCAGCCATCCGACGTCGAATTGTCAAGAATGGTCATGGTGAACGACGAGCCGGCCCCGATGATCAAAGGCCTTGCGAACAAGGCGTGCGCGGCGAGCGGAACCAGCTGCAAGGCCTCGACGTTTGGCCAGATGATCGGCCCGCCGGCGGAGAATGCGTAGGCCGTGGAACCGGTCGGCGTGGAGACGATGACGCCATCGCAGCCGAACGAGCTCATCTCCACGTCATCGACACGGATGGACAGCTCAACCATTTTGCCCCGGTCGGAACGTTCAAGCGTGATATCGTTAAGCGCCCAATCGCTCAGCGGCTTGTCCGCCCCCGGAAGCCACACATCGACATGCGCGATCATGCGTTCGTCGATGGAATAGTCATGGGCGGCGACACGCTGAATCGCGTCGCTCATCTGGAAGCTTTCGAATTCCGCGAGGAAGCCGACATGCCCGAGGTTCACGCCGAGAATCGGCACTTTCGTGCAATGTACGAGTTCCGCGGCGCGCAGGATGGTCCCGTCTCCGCCGAGGACGACGACGATTTCGGTATCGTCGTCAATCTGGGCGGTCGGTTCCGCGAATCCCGGGGCTTCGACATTGTCGATGATCGAAACCTCGAACCCAGCGCCACGTAATTGGTCCACCGCCTCGGAAACCACAGTGCCGCTTTGACGCAACCTGGTATGCGTCACGACAACAGCACGCCGCTGCAAAGCCATACGCCGCCCTTTCAACCTCGAACACGGGTCCGCCACCGGTGGGCGCGCCCGTCCTACTGCTCCATCCTAGCTGAACTTCATCTAGAATAGCGGCTGAGCCCATGTATCGGCACGCGTAAGGAGCGCAGAAAATGTCGAACCTCGTCCTCGACGAGTCTTCCATGAACCGCGAAGCCTCGCGCGGCTACAGCTGGTGGTTCTCCGGCGACGCGTTCGAACGTCAGGCTGCGCAGAATCGCCGTCCGCCGCGCCGCAGCCTCTCGGCGAAACTGTGGTCGCACCCCGGTCGGCTGACCATCCTGTACTTCTTTGCGCTGATTGCGCTGGCCACGGTTCTGCTGGAACTGCCCATCAGCGCCCATAACCGCAAGGTGACCGATCCTGTGATCGCGTTTTTCACCGCGGTTTCAGCCGCTTCGACATGCGGCATCCAAGTGGTCAACACCACCACCCACTGGTCTCTGTTCGGGCAGGCGGTCATTCTGCTGGCGGTCCAGTTCGGCGGCCTCGGCGTCATGACCTTCGCGTCCCTGATTGCTTTGGCGGTCAACAAGCATATCAAGGCATCGCAGCGCATGCTCACCGCCACGGAACTCGGCGCGACCAAGCTGAGTGAGACAAAAGGCGTACTCAACGCGGTCCTCGTGACCACCCTGCTCATCGAGGTCATCACCTTCCTTGCCTTGTTCCCCGGACTGTTGCACGTCAATCACGGCAATGTGCGGCACGCCTTGTGGGAAGCGCTGTTCTTCGCGGTGATCTCATACAACAACGCCGGTTTCACGCCCGATGGCGCGGGTTTGCATGTCAACAGCTGGGGTGTCGGCCTTCCAGTGCTGCTCAGCGCGTTCTGCGGCACGCTCGGCTTCCCGGTGCTGCTCAACCTCGTGCGCGCCGCTCGCAAGCACACGCCGCCGAAACGCTGGACTCTGCACACCAAAATCACGCTAATCGGTACCTTCTGCATGGTGGCGGTCTCGCTGCTATGGTTCCGGTGCATCGAGTGGAACAACCACATCCTGTTCTCGCACGCCGACCTGCAAACGCGGCTGCGATACGCGCTCACCGCGGCGGTCATGCCCCGCACCTCCGGGTTCGACCCCTCGTGGGTGCCGGATGTGAGCGATCCGACGAAAGTGTTCATGAGCGCGGTCATGTTCATCGGCGGCGGCAGCACCTCCACCGCCGGCGGCATCCGTGTGACGACCTTCGCCGTGGTATTGCTCGTATGCCGGGCGGCGTTCCGCGGCAAGCGCGATGTTACCGTTTTCCACAAGCGCATCAACGAGCGCACAACGATGACCGCGGTGAGCATCATGACCACATGTCTAATACTGGTGTTCACGGTGTCGCTGGCATTGATGGCGATGTCCGGCTGCTCGTTGAGCAACGCTCTGTTCGACACCTGCTCGGCCTTCGGACTGGGCGGATACACGGTCGGCGTCGCCGACCAGAGCGACCCGGCGGCGTTACTGTTGCTCGCCATGACGATGATTATCGGGAGGATCGGGCCGATGACCATCGCGTATGCAATCAACCGGCCGTCCGAGGCTCAGGCGGTGAGCTTCCCCGAAGAGCCGATTATCGTGGGCTGAATACCCGTGCGGGTATACTGTCGGGCAGTGTGGCGCAGCTGTGGAAGGCGACGGCTGGCGAGTGAAAGCGTCGGATATGCCGGCGCATCAGGAAGTGCCGTATGCGCCGGATGTGTCGGAAAGGGATGGATTGATGGCAGACAATAATCGAAGCGTTCTGGTGGTTGGGCTCGGCCGATTCGGCAGTTCGGTGGCTTCCACGCTTGACGAGCTTGGTCAGGACGTGCTGGCGGTGGACAAGGATCCCGAGCTGGTCAACCGTTGGTCGTCGACCATTCCGACGGTCCAGGCGGATATGACAGATGCGCTTGCGGTCGAACAGATTGATGCGGGTACATTCGGCACCGCGGTTGTCGCCATCGGCGACAGCGTCGAGGCTTCCGTCATCGCCACCGGCAATCTGCTGGACGCCGGAATAACGGATCTGTGGGCGAAATCCGTATCCAAGGAGCATGCGCGTATCCTGCAACGCATCGGCGCACGCCATGTCATCAACGCGGAAATGGACGCGGGCAAACGCGTCGGACATCTGGTGTCCGGGGATTATCTGGATTACATCGAGCTTGAAGGACCTCATACGGTGGTGAAGATCCACACGCCTGCGCAGGTCGTCGGGTATTCGGTCGGCGACGCCCGCATCCATTCGCGCTACGGGGTCACGGTCGTCGCTGTCCAGTCCCCCGGCCAGGAACTCCAGTACGGTTCGAAAGATATCGTCATGCACCGCAATGACGAACTGGTCATTATGGGCAAGCAGGACCAGATTGACCATTTCATGCGCGGTTGAGCACGGACGTCACCGTCGTTCGCGGCAACTGCGGATTTGCCACCGTTCCCGGTGATTCGCTATACTCGTAGCTCATCATGTGACGTTCGGCCAGGGACGGCCTAAGTCACTGGGCACTGCCAGCGCCGGTGGGGATACCGGGACGCCGGCAACTTCACAGAAGGGCGAAGATGACCACGGAGAGCCGGCAACACATACAACGGCCCGCAATTGGGGACAACACCACAGAACATTCCGCACACGGGCAGCACGGGCAGGGTCCAGAACACGAATATGACCCGCTGTACACGACGATTATCCATACGATCAGGCGCGACGAGCCGCTCGTCATCCGGCAGGCAAGGGTACTTGGACGGCTGCATGCGCCGCAAATCGACGGAGGCACTCTGATTTGCGAGAACGCGCGCATTGTATGCGATGGCAATCTGCATGTCTCGAAAATCAGCGGATACGGCACCATTGTCGTACAAGGCGAGGCGGCCTGCCGCGAACTCAACTTCGTCGGCGACATCCGGTGCGTGGGACAAGTCACATGCTGCGGCGAAGTGAAAATGACCGGCATGCTGCAAGCGGGAGGCGGGCTGCTCGCATCCGCCTTGGCCATGACCGGGGTGATGAACGCCCCGCATCTTGTGGCGAACAACTCAGTTCTGATTGACACACTGGGCGACGGACTGTGGGCACATCGGACGCTGCGCTGCCGTGACCCGCACAGCACGATTCGCAGAATCGAAGCGCACCAAGTCGAAGCCCGCAGATTGCACTGCGACCAAATCAGCGCCGAGTGCATCATGCTCGAAGACACCAGCGATGTACGTACGGTACCGCTCGAAGCCCATCTGTCAGTCGATGAAGATTCCCGCATCCGCTTCTTCGAACGCCGCGACGGGCAGCTGCTTTCCGCAGGACGGGCGATGTCCAGCGGCACGACACCGGTTCACTGCGCGGTGCGAACTTGCCCGGTGCGCAGATAAAGCAGATATTCCACGTTGCCGAAGGTCCCTTCAATCGGTGAGACCGCCATGCCACACACGGTCATCGCGTGGTTCTGGGCGCATTCGCTGACACGCAGCAGGGCTTGTTCTCGCAGCTGCGGATCGTCGACGATGCCGTTTTTGCCGAGATTGCCGCGCCCCACTTCGAATTGCGGTTTGACCAGGAGCACGACATGCGTGCCCGGCCGGGAAATCCTTGCGATCACGGGAATCACATAGGTCAGGGAGATGAACGACACGTCAGAGACAATCATGTCAGGGCTCCAAGGCAGGTCGTCGCCCGTCACATCACGGATATTGACGCCGCTCATGTCCGTGACGCGCGGGTCGGCCTCGATCCGCTGATCGAGCTGCCCGTGTCCGACATCGAGAGCGATGACCCGGGCGGCGCCGCGCCGCAGCAGCACTTGGGTGAATCCCCCGGTTGAAGCGCCGATATCCAGGCAGGACATGCCGATCGGCTCGGGAAGGCCGTGATCTTTGAAAGCTTCGAATGCGCCGACCAGTTTGTAGGCGCCGCGTGACACGTAGTCGTCTCCGCGGTCGACGTCGATGGCGTCGTTCGGCCTGACGGCGAACGACGGTTTGGTCTGGACCTTGCCGTTAACCGTGACGTGCCCAGCTTTGATCAGTCGGCTGGATTTCGTGCGTGTGGGTGCCAAACCTCGATCGACGATGGCGATATCAAGCCGGACGGGCGCTGCTGATGCGCTCATCGACGTGCCGTCCCCTCATCCAAGGCATGCTGCAAGTCAGTGAGTATACCGCCAAGCGCTTCGATACGTTGCGCGTCATCCATTTGCGGCCACCCACGCAACTGTGGGTATCGTGATTCGAGTGCCGGGGGCACGGTGTCGTCGGCGGCATCAGAAGCGCCGATGCCCAAAACGCCTGTGTCGGGAACACCGGTATTGACAGCGCTGGTATCGGCAGACTTAGTGTGCGCGACCGGTGCCCCGGCGTTGGCCGATGTCAGCCCTTCACCGGGGATTCGTAGGGTGTCCGCGTTCATGCCAGCTCGAACCTCAAGTCTGAGGTGTCAACAGGCAGCGAGGCATCCATACAGGACCATGCGGCGCACAGGGCGGCACGCAACGCGTTGATATCGTGCGGGCCGTCGATGCGCAATACGCCGCCATCGACGCGTGCGAGGGCGCCGGCGCACCGCCATGAGCCATCCGCCTGATGCACCGGCTGGGGCATCGGCTCGACCAGTCCTCGCAAATCCGCCGCCACATACGTCGGGCGCAGATGTTCGGGTGCGTGCAGCAGCTGTTGCGGGTCAGTCACCCCCGTCAAAACGGCGAGCGAATCATAGCCGCCCCGGTTGCCGGCCTCGATATCGGTGTCAAGGCGGTCACCGATGGCGAGGCATTGCTCCCGTTCGACGGGTGTGGTGCCGTCATGGGCGGCGAGCAGTCTGGCTTCATCGTACATCGCCGATTCCGGTTTGCCTGCCGATGCGATCGGCTCGACGCCGGTGGCGTTGATTACCGCTTGAATCATCGAGCCGCAGCCGGGGGCGACACCAAGTTCACGCGGAATGGTCAGATCGCGATTCGTCACGAAATATTGCGCTCCCCGTTCAACGGCGTACGCGACCTGCGCCATCTCCTCCCAGCTCATCTGCGGGTACCAGCCTTGGATGACCGCGACTGGATGGTCTTCGGCGCGCCGGACGACTTGTAATCCTTGGGCTGCAACCTCCTCAGCCAAATGATCTGCACCCAGCACCAACACGGGCGAGCCTGCGGGGACATGGCGTGCGACCATACGCGAAGCGACCACCGACGAGGTAATCACCTGCCATGATTCGACATCAAGCCCGAAACCGCGCAACTGGTCGGCCACAACGCGCTGGAAACGCGAGGAGTTGTTGGTCGTGTATTCGACGGTCATACCGGCGTCCTGTGCGCGGCGGATGCTGTCCGCCGCGTGTTCCACAGGCAGTTTGCCGCGATACACGACCCCGTCAAGGTCGAGCAGCGCGAGCCGGTATGCTTCGGCGAGCGGCTTGTCGCTGCCGCCAAGCAGCTTGCTCATGCCTCTTCGCCATCCGGGTTTTCAGCGGATTCGTCAGTGGATTCAGTCGCTTCGTCAGCCGCTTCGTCGTCGGAATCATCCGCGTCCGATATGTCCGACGCAGCCTGTGCATCCGGTGTATCGACGGCATCAGTTGCATCCGCGGAATCCACAACATCAGAGGACATGCCCGTCTCACCTGCATCCGCCTCATCGGATTCAACGGAAGATTCGGCATCGGATGCCTCAGCTTCGGACTGCCCATCATCAGCGGACTGCTCCGCGTCGTGTCCATCGGCGGCATCGGCCTGCGCGGCGTTCGCGTCGGCTTCGTCCTGCGTCTGCTGGGGTTCCTGGTCGGCTTGTGCACCGTCCTCGGTCTCCTCGGCAGGCAACTCAGTCTCGTCATCGTCGTTTTCGGGATCTTCGGGCGCATACTGGGCATCGTCCTCGCTAATACCCAGCTCCTCCATCAGATCTTCCGGCAGATGCTCCAGATCGTAGTCGATGACGATGTCATCGGCGGACTGCTCGTCCTCGTCCTCTTCAGCATACTGGGCTTCAAGGCGGTCAAGTACATCGTCAAGCTTCGCAGCCTCGTCGTCATGTCCGGCCTGTTCGAGGAAATACTGCTCAGCTTGGATGGCACGCATGCGGTAGGCACCCGGCAGGCCCTGCGAACGCCCAAGCTTATGGGCGATGTCAATGGCCTTGTCCCAAAGCTCCAGATCGCCCAGCGCACCGGCGTACACGAGGAACATCTCGGCTTTCGCTTCGCCGCTCAGTGCACGCGCCTCGTCAGACAACGCGATTTCGATGGCTTTCTTCGGGTGGCCGACGCCGCGCTCGCAATCCGCGATCAGCGGCAGATAATCAAGATAGCCGTTCATACGATAGGCGGTGCGGAACTCGCGCAACGCCAGCTTGTACTTGCCTTGACGGTATGCAACAAAGGCCAGGGCCTCGCGGGCGAAGTCCACGCGGGACGCCTGATGAGCTGCCCACTGGGCATGCTCCAAAGCGGCTTGCGGATCGTCCTGCTCAAGCGCGTATGCGGCGAGGATATGCAGGCCGACGTTCTCGGCGTGCTCCTTGGACAGGCCGCGCAGACGCTCACGCTCGTCGGAAGAGAGCATGGACCACGTTAGGCCCTTGGGCATCTTCGGTTCGCCCGGGCGACGGTCCGTATACGGATTCTGGGACGGGTAGGACACCGTGCCGTCCGAGTTGCGCCGCGGCTTGGACATATACTCCCCACGCTTGCGCTCACGCCACTGCTGGCGCTCTTCACGGTTGAACTCGCGACGCTCCTCACCACCCTGCTTGGCGTCATCATCATGACGCTGGTCCCTGCGGTCGTTGCGATCATTGCGGTCATCGTTGCGCCATGGACGGCGTTCATCTTTGCCGCCGCGATGATCGTCGAACGGCCGGCGATGATCGTCATGACGATAGCGTGGATTGCCACCTTCCCGACGATCCTCACCGTCACGACGTGGACGGTCGTATCCGCCCTTGCGGTCGTCGCCACGATGGAAGTTCTTGTTGCCGTAGCCGCCGCGCTTGCCGTAATCCTTGCGGTCGCCGCGATATCCGCGGTCGTCGCGACGCTGCCCGTCACGGTCGCGATACTCGCGCGGCTCGCGGGAATCACCGTCACGACGGTCATCACGGCGGTCATCATGATGGAAGTCCTTGCGGTAGCCGTCTTTGTGGAAGCCGCCCTTATGGAAGCCTCCCTTGTGGAAATCCTTGCGGAACCCTCCGCGATGCTCCCCGTCACGATGCTCCCCGTCGCGGTGGAAATCCTTACGATACCCGTCGCGGGAATATCCGCCACGACGCTCACCGTCGTTGCGACGCTCGCCATCGCGGTGTTCGCCGTCCTTGCGGAATCCGCCACGACGCTCGCCGTCACGGTGGAAATCCTTACGATACCCGTCGCGGCGCGGCCCCTTGTGGAAGCCTTCACCGTCACGCTCGCCACGCCCGTGGCCGTACGACCGCCCCTTTCCATTGCCGCGAGGCTTGAATCCCTTGCCGCCGCGGGATCCGGGACGACGAGATCCGAATGATTTTCCGTCCCCACGCTTGCCGTTGCCGTGATGTTCTTCTGCCATACGTCTGCTTTCCGTGTTTCGTGTGCACCGGTGTCATGAGGACGCCAATGCTCTGATGCTGTGTTGTTGTCTGCCGAAATTGTCGTTATCAGTTCTTCGCGGGTGATTGGGCTCACCCGTCCCTGTGCGTACCCGGCAGATGCCGGGACGGTGTCATTGCGCGCGCCGGACCGCGCCCAGAGCCTTCTTTCCTCGTCTGATCAGCGCGTAGCCGCCCTCGAGGAAATCATCCTCGGCGAGCAGCTGATCTTGGTCTTCGACACGCTGGTTGTTGATGTATACGCCACCGGATTTGATGGTTTTACGGGCTTCGGACACCGACTTGAACAGTCCGGCCTTCACGCCCGCCTCAGCCACACGGTCGCCTGCCGCGACCTGTGCGAAGGTCCGGCCGCCTTCACCGTCGTCGACTTTCAGCCCCTCGATGGCGGCTTCCAGTGTGTCTTCGCCGATGGTCCGCAAATCACCACCACGACCGAACAGCGCGGCCGCCGCGTCAATGGCCTGCCGAGTGGCTTCCTCACCGTGCACATAGCTGGTGACCTCCCATGCAAGCGTCTTCTGCGCTTCACGGGCGCCAGGATTTGCTTCGACCTCGCCTGCAAGACGTTCGATCTCGTCCTTGGGCAGGAAGGTGAACACCTTGAGCAGTTTCACAACCTGGTCGTCGGGCTGGTTGAACCAGAACTGGTAGAACTTGTACGGGCTCAGCATGGTCGGGTCCAGCCACATGGCGTTGCCTTCGGACTTGCCGAATTTCTTGCCCTGGGAATCCGTGATGATCGGGCTGGTCATCACGTTCACGGAGGTTCCCCGCACCTTGCGGATCAGGTCGAGGCCGGACGTGAGGTTGCCCCACTGGTCGGCACCACCCGTCTCAAGCACCACACCGTATTCGTCGTACAGGTGCAGGAAGTCGTTGCCTTGCAACACCTGATAGCTGAATTCAGTGAAGGAGATGCCTTCTTCAGAGTTGAGACGACGGGCGACGGTCTCTTTGCTGAGCATGGTGCCGAGCCGGAAGTTCTTGCCGACATCGCGCAGAAAGTCAATCACCGACATGTTCGCGGTCCAGTCGTAATTGTTGACGAAACGCACGGCATTGTCGCCCTCAGTGTCGAGGAAACGCGAAATCTGCGTGCGCAGACGCTCGACCCACCCGGCGACGATCTCCTTGGGGTTGAGGGTTCGCTCACCGCTTTGGCGCGGGTCGCCAATCAGACCGGTTGCGCCGCCCACCAGAGCATAGGGCTGATGCCCGTCAGCCTGGAGGTGACGCATCACGATGAGCTGCACGAGATTGCCGATGTGGAGCGATGGCGCCGTCGGATCGAAGCCGCAATAGTAAGAAATGGGATTCCCGTTGAGAACAGCCGCAAGCTGTTCCTTGTCGGTGGATTGGTTGATGAGTCCGCGCCACTCCAGCTCCTCCATAGGTGTGGAGAAGCCGGCATCCCTGTAATTCCTTACCTGGGCCATGATGCTCCCTCTGTTGTTGTCATGCAGTGCCGTGTGCTGTATCGGCACGTACCGCGACTGCCGCACAGACACACTCAATCTCATCTATTGTGCCAGCTCATGCCGACAGCCGGACATGGCCCAAGCCCGGCCGACACGCCTACTGCCGCTCGGGATATTGCGACTGGTCAGGATTCGCGGCTGGTCGTCATCCGGCTGAATACCAGCTGGCTGAGCGGTGAACGACTGTGGTCGAACAGCTGCGGAGCATCAGGGACAGATCCGGCATTCTGGGACGAGACGTCGAACTGCAATGCGGACGACTGGTCCGGAATCGGCTGCGGGAAGAAGGTCTGCGACTGCTCCTGCATCGGTTCATCGGCCTGCGGCTGAGGCAGGAACTGCTGTCGCGCCGCGTATTGTGGCTGCGCCGGATATTGCGGCTGGAACGTGCCGAACTGTGCCTGCGACAGATCCGTCGACATCGGCATGCTGGGCGCGGTCGCCTGCTGCTGCCACGCCAGTCTCGCCATCCGCGCTGCTTGCCCCTTCTGGCGGAACATCTTCCACACATAGGAAATCACTCCGATGACGAAGGCCAGCGCGTAGCAGGCGGGTCTGATTAAATCATGGGAATCTATCGATTTGACACCGTAGCCCATGCTCTGGGAGAACGCCTTGGCCCGGTCTCTGTTTGCGGTACCGGCCAAGGCGAAGAGAATGGAATACCGCTTGGCATATATGGCTCCCCAATCTTCTGAGTAGGAGAATTCAAGTCCATTGGGCACATTCGTCATGTTGATTACTTTGGACTTCAGATAGCCGCTGTAATTGTTCAGTGACTTTTCCGCATCAATGGGATCCAAGGCCTCGACATAGATCATTACAATCCCGTCTTCTGAGGAGTCAGCGGCTGCACTGCACGATTTGAACGTAATCTCGTCGGACAAATTCGAGAGGTCGCTGCCAATCACATTGGCGACATTCGAGCATCCGTGACCCAAATCCTCGACTGTCAGGCCGTGTTCCCGGGCCTCCTTCGAGAAGTCCTCCGGGCTTGTCCCGGTATCGACGCTGCAGCCGCCCAAGGGCAGAATCATGCCGCACAACAATGCGAAGACCAGAATGAACCGTCTGAACATGCAATCCACCCCGGCACCACGTCTTGTACACACGACTGCGGTTCTTGGAACGAATCCTTCTGACGCGGCGGTTTCCTCGTCTCTCATGGTTACAGAACCACCCATGGTTTCCCCGTTCTCCTACTGGATTCCAAAGTGTGCCCGACTGGTTCCCTTGGACATTCCTTGTCTCACTGCTCTCCCAGTTTTCACCAAGTCATCATCATGATTTGACAGATTCACGTCGAATCGCATACATCATCGTGTTCGATTTTGCATATTCACCGATTGTCGCCGTCGGCCGCATCGCCACCGTTGCGGTCAATCAGGTGTCGAACAGTTTCGATGAGTGAATCGTATGTACTGGATGTGGTGGAAGTCAGGCGCGGGAATGCGTCAATCATACGACGCTGCTGCGCGCTGAGCACACCCATCGCCGCGTCGCGCAGCCGCGAAAACGTCTCCTGGGAGGATTTCGACCAGGCGCGCATTCGACGCGTCAACGTAGGTCCGTCCCACACGGGCAGACTCTCCCCCGCCCGCGAGGCATATTCCTGAATCATGGCTTTGAGCTTGTCGAGATTCTCCTCGAAACCGGCCATACCGCGGATTGTCACGACAGTATCCGCTACCAACAGGGCAGCGCAGACAGCGCATACCGCATGCAAGACGGCAGGCGGAATCGTCTGCGTCAGCCCCGCGACCACAGGCTGAGCCACCTTGACAATGAGCACACCTGCAGCACCGAACACCACGGCCCCCAGCAGGCACACCCGCCCTTGGATATTGAACCGGCGACGGCTGTAATCCCACCATCGCGCGTGAAACAGTTGCTCCATCGCCCATGATGTCACGTATTCGAGCGCGCTGGCGCCACCAGCTGCCGCAAGGAACACGACCACCGGGTTGGCGATGCCACCGAGCAGCAAAACGGCCAGCACCGCTCCCACTCCATATATTGGGCAGAGTGGACCATTGAGGAAGCCTCGGTTCACCCAGCGGCGGCTTGCTGCAGACACCAGTATGGATTCGTAAGTCCACCCGGCGATGCTGTAGCCGATGAACCACAGGAACAGCCGTTCGAGTGTGCCGAGCATCATGCACGGGACATCCGGGAGTGCCGGGAATGTCTGGCATATCGTTTGCGGCGCTTGAACCGCGTCGGCGACAAGGTCTCCCGAGTGGCGCTGATCTTATCCGCGAGTGACACGATGTATCCTTCGAGGTATTTCGGCGGAATCGGTGTCAACGGGAACATATGCCGCGCAATGCTGTCACGTTCGACGCCGCCGAGCTGGAAGTCGCGGGAGGCGTTGAGCAGCGCGGTCTGCCCATGGGTCAAACCATGCAGACGATGCGTACCGTTGTCCCACTCATGCCAGTCGTACAGGAAATAGTCGTGGAGCAGCGCGGAACGTACCAGTGCGCGTTGATCGACCCTGTCCCACAGATGCATCCGGTCCGCCAGCCAGATGCTGAGGCAGGCGACCCGGATGGAATGGGCGAAAGTCGTCACCGACCCATGCTGGTAACTGGTACGCTCGATGCGCATATGCTCGTGCAGGATGATTTCCTCGCCCTGACGCTCGACGATGCGCTGGATCTGGATTCGATCGAGCATATCAGGCCAAAGAACCCGGGGCTTTGAAGGCGCTGCCGTCACTGCGCGATGTTGCGAAATGTCCAAGCTCGACGGCGAGGTTCTTCGCGGCGCGAATCTGTTCGCGCACCCGCGCCGGCGAAGTGCCGCCACGGCCGTTACGCGCCGTGACCGACCCCTTGGTGGACAGGACTTCACGCACTTGCGGAGCTTTGTCTGCGGGCAGGAAACCGCTGAACACGATGATGAAATCGTCATCGGTCAAATCCCACAGTTCCTGGCCGCGGCCTTCGGCGAGTTTGACGCACGCGCCGGACAGCTCGTGGGCGTGGCGGAACGGCACACCGTTGCGCACCAGCCATTCGGCGATATCCGTGGCGAGCGCGAAACCACGCGGCGCCTCCTGCTCGAGGCGTTCCTTGTCGAAGACCATGGTGCGCAGCATGCCAGCGAATGCGGGCAGCACGACCTCAAGGGTGTCCACTTGGTCGAACACCGCTTCCTTATCTTCCTGCAAATCGCGCGCATATGCGGTCGGCAGACCCTTCAGAGTGGCGAGCAGACCGGTCAGGTCGCCGATCAGCCTGCCGGACTTGCCACGGGTGAGCTCGGCGATGTCCGGGTTCTTTTTCTGAGGCATGATCGACGAGCCGGTCGAATAGGCATCATCAAGTTTGACGAAGGCGAATTCCTGGGTATTCCAGATGATGATTTCCTCGCTCAGACGCGACAGGTCTATGCCGGCCATCGCGGCGACGAAGGCGAATTCCGCAACCACGTCGCGGCTTGCCGTCCCGTCGATTGAATTTTCGGTGACACGGCTGAAACCGAGTTCGCGTGCCACGGCATCAGGATCAAGGCCCAGGGTGTTGCCGGCGAGCGCACCGGAACCGTACGGGCTGGCGTCCGCCCGGCGGTCCCAGTCGACCAGGCGTTGTACATCGCGCAGCAACGGCCATGCGTGCGCCATGAGCTGGTGGGCGAGCAGAACGGGCTGGGCGTGCTGCATATGGGTGCGTCCGGGCATAACGGTGTCCCCCGCCTGTTCGGCCTGGCCGATCAGCGCCTGGACGACATCGATGATCTGCCCGGCGATGAAGCGGGCATGGCGACGCAGCCACATGCGGATAAGCGCGGCGATCTGGTCGTTGCGCGACCGGCCTGCCCGCAGTTTGCCGCCTAGCTCGTCTCCGGCGATGTCCAGCAGACCTCGTTCAAGCGCCGTCGCCTCGTCCTCGTCCTCCTCGATGGGGGTGAACGACCCGTCATCGACGGAACGCTGCAGCTGGTCGAGCGCGGCTTCCATACGATTGAGCTCGTCCTTGGTGAGCAGTCCCGCACGACCGAGAGCGCGTGCATGGGCGCGCGAACCGGCGATGTCGTCGTCGGCGAGCCGCCAGTCGAACTGGGTCGATTTGCTCAGCCGCGCCAGCTCAGGCGAGGGACCGGATGAGAATCGCCCTCCCCACAGCGCGATTGAATGTTCCGGTGCGTTCGAATGTTCCTGTTCGTTGTTCTGTTCCATGGACGTTGGCGTCTTTCTGTGTTGTCTGGGTTGTCGGATTCGGCGTTGTCGGATGCAATATTGCCGGACTCGGTATTCCGCAGGCTTGTTGTGTCCTACCCTACACCGGCGATTCGTCAAACCGGCCGGATATGCCGGGAAGGCCATGGACCGGCGTGCCGGCATGGCCTTCCCAATGCATTCCCCCGCACGCAAACATCCTGTGCCGCAGGTTGCGCGTGCCGCGTTGGGGTTACTCGACGGTGTTCTCTGGTACTTCGATGCCGTTGCCGAACTTGACGTCACGAGCGGCGGCGACCTTGCTCGGCAGGCCGTAGATCTCGATGAAGCCGTTGGACGCGTGCTGATCGAAGCTGTCACCAGAATCGTAGGTGGCGAGGTTGTAGTCGTACAGCGAGCTGTCGGAGCGGCGTCCGGTCACGACCGCGCGGCCGCCGTGCAGGGTCATGCGGATTTCGCCGGACACGTACTTCTGGGTGTCCTCGATGAAGGCGTTGAGCGAATGGACCGCCGGAGAGAACCACTGGGCATCGTAGACGAGCTCCGCCCAACGCTTGTCGATATCGCGCTTGATGCGGTGCTGCTCACGTTCGAGGCAGCAGTTCTCGAGTTCCTGATGCGCGGTGATGAGCGCGACAGCACCCGGGGCTTCATACAGTTCGCGGGACTTGATGCCGACGAGACGATCTTCGATCAGGTCGATACGGCCGATGCCCTGGGCTCCAGCGCGCCGGTTCATTTCCTCGATGGCCTGCAGCGGGGTGACGTCCTTGCCGTCGATCTTGACGGGGACGCCCTGCTTGAATTCGATGACCACCTCGTCCTCGACCGGTGGGAACGCCGGGTCGTCGGTGTAGGAGTAGCAGTCCTTGGTCGGGGCGTTCCACGGATCTTCGAGGAAGCCAGTCTCGATGGCGCGGCCCCACACGTTCTGGTCGATGGAGTACGGGCTCTTCTCGGTCTGGGTGATCGGCAGCTTGTGGTCCTTGGCGAATTGGATTTCGACGTCGCGGGTCAGGGACAGATCGCGGATCGGGCTGATGGCTTTGAGCGTCGGGTCGATCGACTGGATGGAGACCTCGAAGCGGACCTGATCGTTGCCCTTGCCGGTGCAGCCGTGCGAAATGGTGTCGGCGCCGAACTGGTGGGCGGCACGCACCAGATGCTTGGTGATCAGCGGGCGGGAGATGGCGGAAACGAGCGGATAGACGCCTTCGTACATGGCGTTCGCCTTGAGGGCGAGCATGCAGTATTCGTCGGCGAACTCCTCACGGGCGTCCACGACATATGCTTCGACCGCGCCGCAGGCGAGTGCACGCTGCTTGATGGTCTCGAGGCTTTCGCCGCCCTGGCCGACGTCGAGGGACACGGCAACGACGTCTTTGCCAGTGCGCTCCTTGAGGTACGGGATTGCCACGGAGGTGTCGAGGCCTCCGGAATACGCCAAGACGATGCGCTTGTTGTCGCTCATGACTGCCCTTTCTGATTGGAGTTCTTGCATGTTGATACTGTAATTATATACAGACCTATGCATAAGTATGCATTAAGCGGTGTTCCGCGTGTCGTTTTTCGGATCGGACCGCGCGCAGACCCGTCTGAGGACAGGATTTGCATACAAACCGCCATTTGTCGAAACGAGCCGCGATGACCAAACTCGCGCAGAAAAAGGTACGCAGAAAAAAGTACGCCCGGCGGATTGTCATTGTGGTGACAGTCCACCGGGCGTGGCACACAGGATCAGTCAGTGCTCTGCTGGCTGTTGGAGGAGGCGATGCTCAGCAGCCATTTGGCACGCGCGGCTGCCGATTGGTCGTCCTTGCAGATGATGAGCACGGTGTCATCGCCGGCGATTGTGCCGAGCACATCGTCCAGTGATTGGCGATCCATGACACTGGCCACATACTGGGCCGCCCCCGAAGGCGTATGTATCACCGCAAGATTGCGCGCCGACGCCACGGAAGTGACCAGTCCGGACAGAATACGCGACATCTGCTGCTGCGCCGATTTCGGAGTCGTCGACTGCCCGTACCCCAACACGTAGGCGACTGTCCCGTTCTCGAGACGTGTTTTCGTCGCGTTGATCTCCTCGAGATCTCGGCTGAGCGTCGCCTGGGTGACGTCTATTCCCTCATCCGACAGCATGTCGGAGAGTTGGGATTGGGACGTGACGATGTGATGCAGCAGCATCTCCTCGATCGCGCTGAGACGAGCCGCCCGTGTCGCAGGCCGTTGCAACGGCGTTTTCTTGTCTTCCATAGCGTCCGTGCAGCTTAGGCGAGCAGGCTTTCGTCGCCGCGCAGCTGGCCAGTCAGCCAGGTGAGCAAAGCCTTCTGGGCGTGCAGACGGTTTTCGGCTTCGTCCCAGACCACGGACTGCGGGCCATCGATCACCGATGCGGTGACCTCCTTGCCGCGATACGCGGGCAGGCAGTGCTGGAACAGGGCGTCCGGCTTGGCGAGCTTCATCAGTTCGTCGTTGACCTGGTAATCCCAGAACGGCTTGGAACGCTTCTCATACTCGGCCTCTTCGCCCATGGACACCCAGGTATCGGTGAACACGCAGTCGGCGCCTTCGACTGCCTCGCGCGGATCGGTGGTCACAAGAATGGACCCGCCGTTTTCGGCCGCGATGCGCTTGGCGTCATCCACGATGCTCAGCTCAGGCAGATAACCGTAAGGCCCGGCGATGCGGACGTTCATACCCGCAGTCGCGCCAGCGAGCAGATAGGAGTTGGCCATATTGTTGGCCGCGTCCCCCAGATAGGCGATGGTCTGCCCGGCAAGCGCATCGACACCGCCGCGGAACTGGGCGATGGTCATGAAGTCGGCGAGCACCTGGCAGGGATGGAACTGGTCGGTCAGCGCGTTGACGACGGGGACGGTCGCATATTTGGCCATCTCCTCGACGCGTTCCTGCCCGAAGGTGCGCCAGACGATGCCGTAGGCCATACGGGTGAGTACGCGCGCGGTGTCGGCGACCGGCTCGCCTCGGCCCAGCTGGGAGCCGGACTTGTCGATGACCAGCGGATATCCGCCAAGTTCCGCCACGCCGATTGAGAAGCTCGAACGGGTGCGGGTGCTGGGCTTGTCGAACAGCACGGCGACGCCCTGCGGCCCTTCGAACGGCCGCTTGTAGAAGCGGTTTTCACGGAATTTCAATCCAAGTGCGATGATCTGCTTCTGCTCGTCATGATTGACGTCATCATCGCGAAGCATGTGGCGCAACTGCCCATCCATACGGTGTACTCCATTCTCTTTGGTTCTCTTTGGTCTGTACTGTCTCTTCGGTCTGTCCAACTCGGGCGTCGCACTTGCACCGGTCGCGAACCGTTTGTACATCGGTCGTAGCGGCCACGAAGGCCGTGACGTCAGTCGTCGGCGAGATCCGCCGGCACGCCGGCCATAATCGAAACGGCCTCATCTACATCCTGCGCGGAAACGATCAGCGGGGGTGCGATGCGCAGCGCATTCGGGGCGACGGCATTGACGATCAGCCCGTGTTCAAGCATCCAGTTCATCGCCGCATGGGCGCACGGGTGCGCCAGCTCGACCGCATCCAGCAGACCGGCGCCGCGCGTTGACTTGAACAGCGGATTACCGGTGGCCATGATGCCTTCGCGCAGCTGCTTGCCTCGCGCCTGGGCGTTGGCGAGCAGATCATCATGCTCAATGACGCCCAAGGTGGCGAGCGCAGCCGCGGCCCCGAGCGGGTTGCCTGCGAAGGTGGATCCGTGCGATCCGGGAGTGAACAGGTCGGACAACCGCTGCCCGAAGGCGATCATGCCGCCCATCGGGAAGCCTCCCGCCACACCTTTGGCGAAGGTGATGATATCCGGGGTCACGCCACCGGAGAGTTCCTTCTGTTGGAAGGCGAACCAGCTGCCGGTACGTCCGATGCCAGTCTGCACTTCGTCGATGATGAGCAACGCGTGATGCTCATCGCACAGCTGCCGCGCCTGGCGTACATACTCGGCGCCGACCGGCATGACGCCGGCTTCGCCTTGGATGAGTTCCATGATGACCGCGGCGACCGGGCCTTTGCCGTCAGCTGTGGTTCCGGTCGCGTCGAATGCGGCCTTGAGCGCTTCGACGTCGCCGGGTTCGACGAATTCGACCGCCGGGACGAGCGGCTCGAACGGCTCGCGGATCACGGGCTTCCAGGTGGCGCTCAGCGCGCCCAGAGTGCGCCCGTGGAAACCGTGGACCATGGAGATGATACGCGCGGGTTTCCCGCCCGGTTCAGGCAGGGCACCCGGAAGTGTGCGGCCATAGAGCTTGGCAAGCTTGATGGCGGCCTCATTGCCTTCGGCGCCCGAATTGCCGAAATAGACGTGGGACCCTTCAGGGGCCCCGGCGAGCTTGACCAGTTTCGCCGCGAGTTCGATCTGCGGTTCGGTGGCGAAATAGTTGCTGGTGTGGGCGACTTTGGCCGCCTGCTCGCTGACGGCCTTCACCCACGCCGGATGGGCGTAACCGAGCGAGTTAACCGCGATACCTGCGAGGAAATCAAGGTATTCATTGCCGTCGATATCCCAGATGCGCGTGCCCTTGCCGTGATCCATGACGCGCAGCGGAGTGCCGAACACGTTCATGTGCACTTGCGAGTATTTGCCGAGCCACGCTTTGTCTTTGGTCCCGAGTTGCTCGAGCTGTCCGTCAGTCGTCATAGGAACTCCTCATTTCCACACCATCTTCGGGCACGACCATGGTGCCGACGCCTGAGGTGGTGAATATCTCGTTCAGAATCGAATGTGGTTTGCGCCCGTCGATGATGTGCGCCTGGGGCACTCCCCCGTCGATGGCGCGCACGCATGCCTCCATCTTGGGCCGCATGCCGGTTTCCAGATCGGGCAGCATGTCACGCAGGTTTTCGACACCAATGCGGCCAATCAGAGAGTTGCGGTCCGGCCAATCCGCGTACAGGCCGTCAACATCGGTGAGAATCACCAGTTTGCGGGCGCCAAGCGCGGAGGCGAGGGCAGCGGCCGCTGAGTCTGCGTTCACGTTGAGCACTTGGGTGGCGTCTTCTTCGTCTGGCGCGACCGAGGACACGACAGGGATGCGACCAGCGGAAATCAGATCCTCAACAGCGGAGGCGTCGACGCTGACCACATCGCCGACGAGCCCGATATCGGTGGGTTTGCCGTCGATGATAGGTTTGCGCTTCATGGCGGAAAACAGGCCGCCGTCCTCACCTGACAGGCCTACGGCCATCGGACCGTGGGAGTTGATGTAGCCGACCAGTTCGCGGGAGACCTTGCCGGTGAGCACCATACGCACGACGTCCATCGCCTCAGGTGAAGTGACGCGTAAACCGCCCTTGAACTCGGATTTGATGCCGAGCGCCTTGAGCATCTTGGAAATCTGCGGGCCGCCGCCGTGGACGACGACGGGATGCATGCCCACTTGACGCAGAAATACCATGTCTTCGGCGAAGCACTGTTTGAGATGCTCGTCGACCATGGCGTTGCCGCCGTATTTGATGACGATCCGCTGCCCGGCGAACTCCTCGAGCCAAGGAAGCGCTTCGATCAGCACTTCAGCTTTCTGATCCGCCCGCAAATCGGTGTGTACGTCCAGGTGGTATCCCGGACCTTTCAAATCACTCATGCCGTTCTTTCTGTATGTGTAATCGCTTGCGTGTCTGTGACAGGCATAGCCTCGTAAGCGACCTTTGCCGATCAGCTCTCGTAATCGGCGTTGATGTGTACGTATTCGTGGGTCAGGTCGTCGGTCCACACGGTCGCTTCGGCCTCGCCGGCGTTAAGGTAGACGTCCACCCCCACTTCGCGCGGGGCCATATCGACCTCGGAGCGATCACGCCCGGTGCCGCCTCCTTGGCAGATGCGCACGCCGTTGACGTCAACATCAACATGCGTTGGGTCGAATGGTGCGACACTAGGCGGAACCGTGCCCAGCGAGCTGAGGATGCGACCCCAGTTCGGGTCGTTGCCGCTGACCGCGCATTTGAACAGGTTCGATGCGGCGATGGCACGCCCGCAGGCTAGCGCCGCGTCTTCACTGGTTGCCCCGTGGATGCTGATGCGGATGTCGTGGCTGGCGCCTTCACCGTCGCCTACGATCTGGCGGGCGAGGGATGCGCATGCCTGACGGACGAGATCGTTGAATTCGTCAGGGTCCGGCTCCACGCCGGAAGCGCCTGATGCGAGCAGCAGCACGGTGTCGTTAGTGGACATGCAGCCGTCGGTGTCAATGCGGTTGAAGGTCACTGAGGTGCCTGCGGACAACGCGGCCTGCATGGCGCCCGGGGTGACGACGGCGTCAGTGGTGATGACACAGAGCATCGTAGCCAGCTGTGGGGCGATCATGCCGGAGCCCTTGACCATGCCGCCGATGCGGTATCCGTTGCCTTCCAACGCCACGGTTTTCGGCTTGGTGTCGGTGGTCATGATTGCGTGCGCGGCGTCGCTTCCGCCCTGTTCGCCGGAATCAAGCCCCGCGTAAGCGCTTTGCACTCCGGACAGGACGTGGTCCAGCGGCAGCAGCTCGCCGATCAAGCCGGTCGAACATACCGCGACCTTGCCGTCTTCGACGCCGAGCAGGCCTGCCGCCTCATGCGCGGTGGCTTGGGACTGTTCGAACCCGGGCTGCCCAGTGCAGGCGTTGGCCCCGCCGGAATTGAGTACCACAGCCTTGAGATGGCCGTCGGCCACCGCTTTGCGTGACCATTGTACCGGGGCGGCGCAGAATCGGTTGGAGGTGAATACGCCTGCCGCCGCGTCAAGCGGGCCGTTGTTGACCACGAAGGCAAGATCAAGCTTGCCTGCTTTCGCGGAGATGCCGGCGGCGACTCCGGCGGCGGAGAATCCTTGTGCGAACGTTACACTCATGGTGCCACTCCAATCTTGGTCAGACCTTGGTCCTCGGGAAGCCCCAAGGCGATGTTCAGCGATTCGACCGCCTGGCCGGCGGTTCCCCTGTTGAGGTTGTCGATTGCGGCAAAGGCGATGATCCTGCCTGCATGCCGGTCGGCGACGACCTGAACATGCGCTGCGTTCGAGCCGACGACATTGCCTGTGGCCGGAAGCGTACCCTGCGGCAACACGGTGACGAAATCTTGCCCTGCGTATGCCTGTTCCCAAACCGCATGCAACTGGTCGTCGCTCAGATCACGGGCGGCGTCGGTCATCGGCGCGCTCACCGTAGCGAGGATGCCACGCGCCATCGGCACCAGCACCGGGGTGAACGACAGAGAGAACTGCGATGCCTGCGCCGCCTGCAAACCGGCGGCATGGGCGAAGTTCTGCAGGATTTCAGGGATATGCCGATGGGTGCCGCCGACGCCATAAGGCACCGCGGAACCGAAGGCTTCAGCAGCCAGCAGGTTGGTGCGTTTGAGGTTCTTGCCGGCACCCGAATACCCGACGGCGAGGTCGGCGACGATGCCGGTATGCTCGATCAGCCCTTCGGCGATACCGGGCTGCAACGCGAATGTGGTTGCGGTGACATTGCACCCCGGGCCGGCGATGCGCTTGGCGCCGGGCAACGCGGCACGTTGACGAGTGTACGTGCCGTCAGTGCTCTTGCCGGTGATGAGCTCGGGCATGCCGTACGTCCAGTGCTCGTAGAAATCACCGCCATAGAAAGCATCCCAAGCGTCCCGCTCTTCGAGACGGTGGTCCGCACCCAAGTCGACAACGATGGACTGCGGGTCGAGCTTGGCGGCCAAAGCGCCGGAAGCGCCGTGCGGCAGGGCAAGCACGATGACATCATGCCCATTGAGTACTTCCGGGGTGGTGTCCTGCACCGTCAAATCCGCAAGCTGCGGGATATGCGGCATATGCTTGCCCAGTCGGTCTCCCACCGAAGAATGACCCGCGACGCACGTCACCTCGAAATCGGGGTGCGTCGCTAAAATGCGCAACGCCTCCCCGCCTGCATACCCGGTGGCTCCCGCCACCGCGACGGTGTATTTTGCCATTTCACATCACTTCCCATGCATGATGGCTGCATATCAATACTGCCAGTATAGCATATCTATACAGAACCATGTATAACTATGCATGGGTGTGTCGCGCACAACGTTCAGGCGACACCACAGCCCGCCGGGCACGCGCAGTCAGGCGCGGTCAGGCGCTCAGGGAATCCGTTCCGCTTCCCGATCCACCGCCGTACAGCTGGTTGCCGATCATCTGGTACAAATCGGCGGAGGTGATGCCTTTGACCAGCATCCACACCCACGCCACGGTGATAATCACGTCGATGATGACGGCGGCGATGGCGAATCCTCGGCCTTTCATATGGAAGGTCTTGTCACGCCAGATTGAGACGGCCCCAAGAATCGCCGGAAGGATAGGCAATCCCATGAGCGCGAACACGAACGACACGATGGCCGAACTGTCCCAGCGCCCGTACAATGGATTGGAAGCGGGGTCGTTGACATCGATACCGTTGAAATACCGCGGCTGATAACCAGGTTGGCCCGGCAACGGCGTACCGTTCCTGCCTTGTTGCGGCCACACACCTTGCGGTCCGTACGGATACGGCCCGTATGACTGGTTCGGATTCCGCGGTCCCTGCCGGGTGTATTGCCCAGACGGATACTGCTGGGACGGGCCTTGCGGTTGGTTGCTCCCCGGCCATTGCCCTTGCTGCGGCGCGCCCGCCCACGGCATTGCCGGCTGGGTGTTGCCTCCCTGTTGCCCCACAGGAGAAGAATTGGCATCCTGACGCTTGTTCTTACCGCTGTCGTCATCGTCGCGGCCGAATTGGTAAGGATTGTAATCGGCGGGGAACTGACTGCGCATGGCACCGTATTCCGGCGCTCCGGGCCGGCTTGTCTGTGCGGACTGCGCAGAACCGGTGCTCTCGCCCGTGGTCTGCTGCGGTTCAGATGCCGTCTGTCCGGGACGATCGGCTTCGCTCATGGTTCCTCCTCGTTGCCGCGCGATGTCACGCACCGCGGCTGCCGTTGTCCGGCCTGTACACCGCCCGGTTACAAGGCCGGACAGCCTGAATACACATCTGCCGGCGCCCAATCCGGGAGCCGGCAGAATCAACGGGCCTCCGGATGTGCGCCGCTTGCGCACACCACGATAGCACCCTTGTCAGCGTAACCGCCGATTACGCACGCAATTGCGCGCCAAGCTCAGCGGCAGCGTCAGTGACGGCCTTACGGACCGTAACGCTGTCTTGTGAGTCGAAGGTCTTGTCCGCGGAGCGGAAGACCACCGAGAACGCAAGCGACTTCTTGCCTTCGCCGAGCTGATCGCCGGTGAATACGTCGAACAGCTGGATGGATTCAAGCTGGTCGCCTGCCGCCTTGCGGATCACGGCTTCAAGCTGAGCGGCGCTCACCGTATCCGGGACGGTGAACGCAAGGTCCTGCTTGACCGGCGGGAAGGTTGAAATCGGCTTGGCCTGCACGGGCTTGCCATCAAGTGTGCCGAACAGCGCGGTCAGATTGAGCTCGAAAGCGGCGGTATGCGCCGGGAATTCGAGCGCATCGTTGACGTGCGGATGCAGCTCGCCGACCATGCCAACCTCGGTTTCACCGGCCATCACCTTGGCGGCACGGCCCGGATGCCATTGCGCAGGAACATCGGCGGCCGACGGCTGCGACAACGTCAGATGCGCGCCCAGACGGTCGCTGATCCGCTGCACGGCCTCGACCGCGTCAGACCAATCGACGTCACGATGCACGCCCAGCCAGCCGGTTTCCTCAGCCTTGCCGGCAAGGATGCCAGCCACGTGAAGCGGCTGGTCCGGCAGACCCGCGTCCAACGCCTTGAGCTGTTCGTCGGTCGGCTTGACGCCGCCGGGGAGCGCCGGGATGGCAGGGGCGTTCGGATCCCACAGGTACACATGCCCGATTTCATACAGGCTGACGTTCTCAATGCCGCGACGCAGATTGCGCTGCACGGTGTGAGCCAAGGTCGGCAGGACTTCGCGGCGCAGGAACGGACGGTCTCCGGCGAGCGGGTTCGCGATTTCCACGCTGACGGGCTTGACCGCGTCGGCGTCATAGGAGAACGCCTTGTAGTCGGCGTCGCCGACGAACGGGTAGCTCAGCGTCTCGACCATACCGTATTCAGCGAGCTCGTTGGCCACCTCACGGCGATGACGCTGGTCAGGGGTCAAGCCGACAGCACCGGATACGGGGGCCGGCGGCACGGTGGTCGGAATCTGGTCGTAGCCGACCAGACGGGCGACTTCCTCGACCAAATCGCACGGCTCGTTCAAATCAGGACGCCACGTCGGCGGGGTGACGGAGAATTCGCCATTGCCGCCGCCGGCGACCATGCAGCCGATATCGGTGAGGATATCGCTGATCTTGTTGACTGGAGTATCAAGGCCTGCGACGCGACGCACCTCATCGGCCTTGAAGTGGATAGGACGACGACGCGCAGGCGTGTTGTTCACGTCGGTAGGATGCTCAGACGGCTCACCGTTGCCGTACTTGGTCATCAGTTCGGCTGCCATCTGCGCGGCTGCCGGCTGCAATGCGAAGTCCACGCCGCGTTCGAAACGCTTCGACGCCTCGGAAGGAATCTTGTGGCGACGGGCCGAACGGGCGATGGTGACCTGGTCAAAATGCGCGGATTCCAGCAGCACGTTCTTCGTTTCGGCGGTCACTTCGCCATACAGACCGCCCATCACGCCGGCGATGCCAAGGATGCGTGAACCGTGCTGGCCGTTCGGCGAATCCGTAATCAGCAGGTCCTCCGGGCTCAGGTCATGATCCTTGCCGTCGAGCGTGGTGAGCTTCTCGCCCGCCTTGGCGCGGCGCACAACGATCGGGCCTTCGATCTTGTCCAAATCGTAGGCGTGCATCGGCTGGCCCAAGTCAAGCATCACGTAGTTGGTGACGTCCACAGCGAGCGAAATGGACCGCATGCCCGAACGGATCAGACGGCGACGCATCCAGTTCGGCGTATGCGAGGACGGGTCGAAATTGCGCACCACACGAGCATAATAGCGGTCGCAACCGGGGACACCGTGAATCGGGTTGTCGTCTTCGATGGACACTTCGATGTCGGACGGGGTGCCAGCCGCCACAGCGGTCAGATCCGGTGCCTTCTCGTTGAGCTCAATCACCGGATCGGTGAACTTCGCACCGGTGGAATGATGGTATTCGCGCGCCACACCACGGTAGGAAAGCGTGTACCCGCGATCCGGGGTGATGTTGATCTCGAGAATCGGCTGGTCCAGATGCAGCAGGTGCATCGCGTCGTCACCGGGCTTGAGCGCCTCATACTCGTCAGGCGTGAAGCCGTAGTTGCGCAGCAGGATGATACCGTCGTGGTTGTCGCCGAGTCCGAGTTCGCGTTCGGAAGCGCACATGCCGTCGGACATATGCCCGTAGGTCTTGCGCGGTTCGATACGGAAATCACCGGGCAGCACAGCTCCCGGCAGCGTGACGACAACCTTCTCGCCGGCGGCCATATTCGGCGCTCCGCACACGATGCCGCGCGGCACCTTGTTGCCGTTCTCGTCAACGGCATTGTACTTGTCGCCGACATCCACATGGCACCAGTTGATGGTCTTGCCGTTCTTCTGCGGTTCCGGCGTGGCATCCACCACATAGCCGACCACAATCGGACCAGTCACCTGGGAAGCATGGATCTGTTCCTCTTCGAGACCGACCTTGACAAGGTCCTTGGCAAGCTGTTCGTAGGTCAGGCCCTGGGGAACCTCGACGTGTTCCTTGAGCCAGTCAATATCAACCATAGGCATGGGTCAATCACTCCCCCATCACAAACTGTTCGCTGAAGCGCACGTCACCTTCGACGAGGTCGTGCATGTCGTTGATGTCGTGGCGCAGCAGAAGCGTACGCTCCATGCCGACGCCGAACGCGAAGCCGGTGTATACCTCCGGGTCAAGCCCCGCGGACTTGAGCACGTTCGGGTTGACCATGCCGCAGCCGCCCCATTCGAGCCAGCCGGCGCCACCCTTCTTGTCAGGGAACCACAGGTCAAGCTCGGCACTCGGCTCAGTGAACGGGAAGTAGCTCGGACGTAGACGGGTCTTGGCCTCGGGGCCGAACATGGCGACGGCGAGCTTGTCTAGCACACCCTTGAGATCGGCCATGGTCAGATGCTTGTCCACCGCGAGCGCCTCGCACTGGTGGAACACCGGGGTGTGGGTGGCGTCGAGCTCGTCCGTGCGGAACACACGGCCCGGGGACGCGATATACAGCGGAACCCCACGGGTAAGCAGCGCGCGCACTTGGTCGGAGGAAGTCTGCGTACGCAACACCATGTTGGAGCCGACGAAGCCCGCAGCGTCCTTGGCCTGGTTGCCCTTGACGTAGAAGGTGTCCTGCATCTGGCGGGCGGGATGGTCGGGGCCGAAGTTCAAGGCGTCGAAGTCATACCACTCGGTTTCCACTTCCGGACCCGCCGAAATCTGCCAGCCCATCGAGATGAAGAAGTCCTCGACATCCTCCATAAGCCTCGGCAGCGGGTGACGCGCGCCCAAGGGCTTACGGCGAATCGGCAGCGTCATGTCAACCGTCTCGGCGGCGAGGGCGCGCTGCTCCTCCTCAGCCTTAATCTGCTGCTGCTTGGCGCCAAACGCGCGCCCGAAATCGGCGCGCAGCTTGCCCATGAGCTTGCCGGCTTCCTTCTTCTGGTCGGCGGGGAGCGAGCCAATAGCCTTGCTCGCTTGCGTCATTGCCGATTCCGCACCCGCATACTGGGTTTTGATGGCTTTCAATTCCTCCGAGCTGGAGGCTTTTTCGATCTTCCCGATGCCTTCGTTGACCGCTGCGGTCACCGCCTGTGCATCGAATACCGCGCTCTGTGCCACGAGTACCCTTTCTTATTTCAGTGAAACGTCGCTCTCGCTCAAGCCGTTGTACCGTCTTCACATTTTCCCAATATGACTCGACATAGCCAGGCTCATGAGCATGACTGCCGCACTGGTCGCCAGGTTCAGCGATTCGGCCTTCCCATAAATCGGGATGGCGACAACACGGTCGGCTTGCTCGACCAAGTGGGCTGGCAGACCGCGCGCCTCGTTGCCGAACAGCACGGTAAGCGGACGGCTGGAGTCCTGCAGTTCGTGTTCCAGCATGTGGCCGCGTTCGCCGAGCAGACCCGGCAGCTGTTCGGGGGCCCGATCCGGCGTGCCATGTACGTCGGCGGCGACCAATGTGCTGTGCTCGCCAGCGCACCAACCAAGGAAATCCTGGGTGGTCATGGTCAGGACCGGCACATGGAACAGCGATCCTGCGGTGGCGCGAACGACCTTGGGATTGAAGCGGTCGACGCTGTCATCCACGAAAATCACGGCGTCACAGCCGGCGGCATCGGCGGCGCGGATAACAGTGCCCGCGTTGCCGGGATCGCGCACCTGCCAGAACGCAGCGACCATGGGATGATCTGACCAATCGAGGTCATCGGGGTCGTCTTGCATGCGTTCGGTGAGGCCGACGGCGGCGATGCCTTGGCAGTCCCCGCTGATCTGGCGCATGACTTGGGCTGTGGCGCCGTGGATGTACAGGCCGCCCTGCTGGCCCGCCCGCGGGTTGTCAAGCGCCTCGCGGTAGATTTCGGCGATGGTCTGGTTCGCAGGCTGTGGGTCGTCCCCGCTCATCTGCACGTACAGGTCGGTCACGGCGTCGGGACGCCAACGAATCGCTTCGCGTACGGATTGCGGGCCTTCGATAAGGAAGCGCCCGGAGCGTTCGCGCTGCGACTTGGACTCCAAGCCTGCGATCTTGCGCACGCGATCGGCATGCGGATTGCTCAGTATCTCATTGTTCAACGGCATACCGCCCACTGTACGCGGCGGCGGCTACCTGGCGTGGCGTGCGAGGATCCGCTCACACGGCGGGCATCTAGCACGCTCCAGACCACCCGCACAGCATCCAACCGGGCCACAATGTGAGGATTCACTCGCATGATGACCAACTAACACTCCCCCAGACCACCCGCATGCGCTCAACCAGGCCACTGTGTGAGAATCCGCTCGCACAATGACAGCCAGATGGCCGAGACCAGCGGAATCCACCATCTGACCAGGCCAACATGTGAGGATTCACTCACACGATGGACACTGTTACAAGCCGCAATTATGGGAGAACACTTCCGCGCAGCTTGCATTCCCATTGCGTAACACTGGGATGGTTCTACCGATTTACCTGAAAGAAGCCGGGAATCCACATGATGAATGATGATTGGTTTGACCGCAGGTGAACCACAGGGGCATTGTGCAACTCCGCGCTAGTACAATCGGCGGTATGCAGAAACAGGATTTCGAACAGATCAGGCAGCAGACCGCGCAGGCAGTGCGTGAGGTCCTCGAGGCGGCGCATCTGTCCGCCGGGGATATTTTCGTCATCGGATGCTCGTCCAGCGAGGTGCTCGGCGAGCAGATCGGCACCCACACGTCCATGGATGTGGCGCCGTACCTGTTCGAAGGCGCCCAATCGGTACTGAAACCGGCGGGTATCTTCCTCGCCGCGCAATGCTGCGAGCACCTCAACCGCGCGCTGGTCATCGAGCAGGATTGCTTGGAACATTACGATTTCGACCAGGTCAACGCGATTCCCCAGCCCAATCATGCGGGTGGTGCGTTCGGCACCATCGCCTACCGGTCGTTCGACCATCCGGTACTGGTCGAGGATATCCAAGCCAAAGCGAAAGCCGGCATCGATATCGGCGGCACGCTCATCGGCATGCATATCCACCCGGTGGTCGTTCCGCTGCGCATTTCCATTGACATGATTGGCAAAGCGCACATTATCTGCGCGCGATACCGCCCGAAGTACATCGGCGGCAGCCGCGCGATCTACGATGAAAAGCTAATGTAAAGCACTGACAGCCTCCAGTCACGGGCTTTGTCGGAAAACCCGTAAGCCCGTGACTATTCGGCAGCCCCAGTCGTTTTGCCAAGTAGCCCGAAGTCAACAGTGGACATGAATATCGTCTGCGTGAGCATCGTACGATAATTCTCACGGACATCGGTTGCGGTACCATCGCCGTTCGTCTGGATATGACGAAGGAAATCAACCATCAGACATGAGAACAGAATCACCGCTTCTTTCGGATTGCTGCACACCATGCGAATAGACGGCTCCCACATATCCCACAGCTGATTGCCATGTGCAACCGTGGTCGTCCAGCTTCCGCTAAGAATCTGATGCGACCCATTGCCGACCATTGAACCGACGACAGTGTCGGCAATGCCTTGAATGTCAAGATCAGCGCCATCCGGGTAGACGTTTCGATACCCGAACTGCACGAGACCCGTCACACTGTAATCCTGCATATTGAGCAGATACTGGTCCAACGCGGGGCCCATCACCCAACGGCTGCCATCGGAACCCATCACCGTGTCAAGACGCAAACCCGAAGGCACACCCGAGTACACTGCCGCATACTGCGCGGCATACGCAGCGATGAGCGCCACCGGATTCGCCATCTCACCGACCTGGACAACGCCGTTGATAGAACACATCCGCTCAAGACGCGCATAGAACGGCCCTTCCGCCACAGCCAGACCATGCAACAGGTCGCGCTGCTTCTCCTTACGCACCCGCGCGAAATAGATCCTGTCTTGCAAGGTCGGCTTGGGCATCGGCTTTGCATACGCCGGCCAGCCGTTCGTTGGTTCGTTCATCATCCCTGCTCTCATTTTGATGATTTGGATTGTGCCTGGGTGCCGATTATGAGTATTGGAAAAACATCTGCCCCACGTACGTCACTTTCGCCACGGCACACTCCTCTCAGCCAAGCAGAAGCCACAGCCACACAAACGGTTCATCTGCTCCCCGTCAGCACGACCATACCCCCGTCACACACGCAACATCCGTAACGACACGCAGAAAACCATCAGAAACCATTCGTCAAACGTTTGACGTTTTTCTGTGTCTCAACATGTGGACAATATCAAAAGCGAAAACCGCGCGCTACCGCCGCGACCGCACTCACTTGCCGCCAAAGAAGCTGAACGCACCAAACCACACCGACACCGCGAGCGCGATCATCGGCACCACGAAGCAGCACACGAGGAACACCCGGTCGCGCATCCCGCTCGTGCTGACGCGCGCGTGGCTGCGAGGCCCGTCGCCGCCGAATCCGCGCGCCTCCATCGCGGTCGCCAAGGTGGTCGAACGCCTGATGGACAGCACCAGCAGCGCGAACGCCTGCGGGAAGAACGCCTTGAATGCGTTGTCGTCGCCGAGTCCACGCGAACGGCGTGAGGCGGTGAGTGCCGCCCAGTCGTCGCGCAGCACGGAAAACAGGCGCATACCGGCGAGCCCGCCATAGACGAATCGGTCCGGCAAATGCAGAATCTGGCTGAACGCGTCCGCCAGATCGGTCGCATCAATGCCCAACACCAAAATAATCGCGGGAATACCCACCGCCAGAATGCGCAGACCGGTAGCCAAGGCGAGCCACGCCGACCGTTCACTGACGGTAATCATGCCCCAATGCCACCAGACGGCTCCCCCTTGTTTGCCGTACAACAGTACGGCGAGCGCAGAACCTGGCGCCCCGATGAATACCGGCCACGTGGATTTGACGACCCGCAACGGTTTGAGCCCGAGGCAGGCAAGCGCCAGGAATTCGATGACGAGCGCCGTGCATGCGGATACCCAGTCGAGGCTGAAAATAAGCGGCAGCGAGGCGAGCAGAGCGCCGAAGAGCCGGTAGGCGGGGTTGATGGATGCGATGATGCTTGACCTGCTGGATGCGCGTGGCTGTTCGTGGCGTTCGTTGACCGGGCTGACGCGGATGGTCTGCTCGTCGTCCCATTGGCCGTGCCCGCCTTGCGGGATGAGTTCGATGACTCGTGCGCCGAGCGCGGTGACGAGCTCATGGTCGTGGGTGACGACGATGATGCTGACGCCGTCGCCGCGCAGCCCGTGGATGAGGTGGACAATCTGCATCCAGGTGCGGCGGTCCTGCCCGAAAGTCGGCTCGTCAAGAATGAGCACGCGTGGGGCGGCGGCGAGCGCTGCGGCCACGGTGAGTCGGCGTTTTTCGCCTCCGGACAGCGTGTACGGGTTGACATTCTCGTACCGGCTGAGGTTGAAGCGTTCGAGCAGGTCGTGCGCGCGGCGGCGGGCTTCGTCCGGCGCGATGCCGGTACGCAGCGGCCCGAGCATGACTTCGTCGATGACGCTGCCGCGGGCGAACTGGTGTTCGGGGTTTTGGAAAACGTAGGAGATGCGGGAGGCGAGTTCGGTTGATTTCCAGTTGATTGGCTGGGTGCCGTGCGCGTTCCCGTCGAGTTCGCGGCTGGCTTCCACGGAGCCTTCGAGCGGTTTGAGCAGTCCGGCGAGGGTCAGGGAGAGCGTTGATTTTCCGGCGCCGTTCGCTCCAACGAGCGCGGTGATCTGCCCGGGTTTGAATGCGAGGTTGATATCGCGTGCGATGGCGTCTTCACTGTGCCCGATGCCCAGACCGCTGGTGGTCAGGATAGGCTCGCCGGTGCCGGTCGCCGGATCGTATTCGGGTTCGCTGTCGGTGTGGATGCGTGTGATGGCGTCTTCGGGGCGTTGGTAGCGTTTGGGTAGCCAGATGCCGAGGCCGGCGAAATCGATGGTGCGGTCGGAGAAGATCTCGTCCGGGGTGCCGTCGGCGATGATTACCGTGCGTTGGTCGCCGTGGCGGCCTACTTCGGCTTCATCGCCCTGCTGGGTGATAACAGTGCCGCTGCTTGGTTCGCCCTGTTCGCCGGATTCCGCCGTTTCCCCGGATACTCCGGTCCTGCCCGCGGACTGGCTGTCTTGCAATCCAAGGACGACGACTCTGTCAATCATGTCGATCCAAGGTTCTGCACGGTGTTCGACGAGCATCATGGTCGCGTGCGTACTGTCGAGCACGTTGCGCACCGCGCCGACAATCTGGTCCACACCGTCTGGATCGAGGTTTGCGGTGGGTTCGTCCAGCAGCAGGACTCCGGGCTGCATGGCGAGCGCTCCGGCGAGGGCGAGGCGCTGCATTTGCCCGCCGCTCAAGTGCATGGTGGAACGGTCAAGCTGGATGCCGTGCATGCCGACCGCGTCGAGGCTGTCGCGGACGCGCTGCCAGATCGCTTCACGCGGCACGTTGAGGTTTTCCGGGCCGAACGCGACATTGTCGCCGAGCCGTTCGAAAATCGCCTGCGCATCCGGGTCCTGCAATACGAGGCCGACGCGCCCCCGGGCCTGACTGACGGGCGTGCCGTCGACGGTGACACTCCCCTCGGTCAGCCCGCCGTCTGCGTCAATGGTGCTGGTGGTGCCGTTAGCGGCGGTGTTCATGCTTTCGATATCGCCGCCGAGCAGTCCCGCCGCGCCTTCGAGAATGGTGGATTTGCCGATGCCCGAGGCTCCAAGCAGCAGTACGCGCTGGCCGGGTTCGATGCTCAGGTTGAGGCCGCGGACGGCGAAGTGGCGGCGTGAGGCATGCCGGTAGCCCCAATCATGGAATTCGAGACGTGCCGGTTGTGTCGACACTGCCGTCATTGTGCTGCTGTTGTCATGTTCGCTTGACTTCATCGCGTCCTGTGTCCTGCCGTCTTCAAATGCGCTGGCGCGGAACCGTTGCCCGACCGCTGTCCGCCACTGTATCGCGAACCGCCGTCCGCCGGCCTCGGTTCCGCCGCCGTGCCTGTTGCGCTGTCGTACCGCTGTGCCGCTGTTGCTGCTGTTCTGTATTGCTTCACACCTGAACAGTTGCCTGCCAGGCGCTTCTGCCGGCGTGAACCGTAGCCCCGCCGTGGTTCAGGCGGTGGCCCTCACTTCGCGCCCTGATACGAATTTGTCCAGCGCACCGGTCCGTGCAATCGCCCGATACAGGTACCACACCACGATGCCGGCGAATACGATGCCGGAAATCACGGACGTGACCAGATAGATGGTGATGTACTGGCCGGTGAACGCCTGGCCGCGCATGAAAATGTCATGCAGCCACACGGCGACCCCGGCGAACGCGCCGGACAGCATGGTGATCGGCACGTTCCACACGCGGTACAGCACTATGAGGAACGCGAGTTCGGCGAACGCGCCCTGCATCAGCGACGTGCTGAACGTGTCCATGCCCGTCCACTGGTTGCCCATCAGGCTTTCGATGACCCCGCCGAGCAGTTCCGCGTAAGTGGCGGCGCCCGGCTTGCGCACGATGACCGCCGCCAAGGGGCCGGCGAACAGCCACAAACCGTTATAGATGCCTTGGAATCCGGGCATGACCAGGCCGATCAGGTCGCCGACACCCAGCGAATAAATCAGGGACACCAGCCAGAAAATCAGCGCGCTGGCAACGCCGATCACCGATGCGACGGCGATATCGACGACGCGCCACTTGAGGCTGGGGCGTAGTGCTGCGACCGGGGTTGCCTCAGGTTGAGGGGTGACCGAATTGGCTGCTGATGTCGCTGTGGCGACGGATGCGTTGGATGCGTTCGAAGAGTTGTTGCTCATATTGATGTCTTCCTATGCGATGCCGGATTGCGATGATGCCCGGCAGGGGTTGGTATATCGCTGCGATGATCCCGAAACCGCCCGCCCATACTGGTGGGGGGCCTTATGCCGCTGACTTGCGAAGCCGTATCGGTGCTCCGCCGCACGCCTCGGAATCCAGACGCTGACGCGTTCAGATGACGCTTTCAGACGGTGATTTCAGACGGTGATTTCAGACGGTGTTGTCTCTCAGGCGCTGATGCCGCGCACTTCACGCCCGGAAGCGAACTTGTCCAGCGCGCCGGTCCGCGCGATTGCCCTGTACAGGTACCACATGAGGATGCCGGCGATCAGCAGGCCGGACACCACCGTGGTGATCAGGTAGACAATGCCGTACGACCCGGCAAGATTGATGCCCTGAAGGTTTTCGATGAAGCTGTACGCCCAGCATCCGACCCCGGACAGCGCGCCGGACAGGGCGGCAACTGGCAGGGTCCACTTGCGGTAACGCACAATCGCGAACGCGAGCTCCGCGCACACGCCTTGCACCAAGGCGATCAGGAATGTGGCGAGACCACCCCACATGTTGCCCATCAACGCTTCAAGAATACCGGCAACGATCTCTGCATACACTGCGGCTCCCGGCTTACGCACGATGATGGCGGCCAAGGGCCCGGCGAACAGCCACAATCCGTTGAACAGGCCGGGCAGACCGGGGACGACCGCGTCCAGTGCGGTCCAAGGTGCGGCGGTCAGCAGGGCGACCAGCCAATAGATCAGCGCGCTGGCCACGCCGATCACCGATGCGACGGCGATATCGACGACGCGCCACTTGAGATTCACTGTGGATGATGCTGCGGTATTCGCGGCTTGTGTCATGATTTGTGCCTTTCTTGAACGGTTGTTCTCAGGCACGGGAAGAGCGACGTCCGTGCGCCGGCATTGCCCGGTTCACGTTCATTCGGTCGGAGGAAACCCCCATCTCAGCCTGGCATTCAGCCAAGCCCCCGTGTCGGTTGTTCAGTCTAGGGGCACCCCATGATTTTGCACGATTCACGCATCGTCCCCGTACCGCTACGGCGGCCCCACGATATGCCCGCATCTCAGGTTTTCTGTGCCCTATACCGTGCAGAAGCGGGCGACTCCGCCTCCAACTCGGGCAGGAGTCCGCAGTAATCACGCCATCTCGGACAGCCTGCACTCGCCCGGCACCGGCAACTCGCAGATGCACAGCCATCTCCGGCACCCCGCGAGCAACGCCACACAGGAACCACCAACCCCACCCCCATCTCGCACAACTTCCCGCACAAACCGCGCTATCTCCAACAACCCACATTACCCCCGCACCAGCAAACCGCAGATGCACGCGTATCCCGGACTTCCCGCAACCCACGTCACACAGGCCCATCCACATACATCCCCAACCCACACAACCTGACCAATAAACCACATCATCTCCGACAACCCGTCTCCACCCGACACCAGCAACCCGCAGATACGAACGTATCCCGGACTTCCCGCAACCCACGTCACACAGATCACGCCACATACATCCCCAACCCAGACAACATGACGAAACTACTGCGCCATCCCCCATCCCCCGCGCCCGCCCGACACCAGCAAACCGCGGATACGCAGCTATCTCCCACAGCCCGCGAACCACGCCACGCAGGAACAGCCAACCCCGACCTCATCTCGCACAACTTACCGTATAAACCGCGTTATCTCGGCGTTCCTGTTCTCTCGACCGTGCAGAAATCCGGAGATAGTCGCCTATCTAGCGCACGCCGCGTACCCACCTGCCGCACCCAACCCGCACACTCAAATCCCCAACCCTACCGGCTCTTGAAGAACCGCAGCAGCTGGGACTCCCGCACGCTGAGCCCGGCGAGGAACGTCGCGGCCATCGCCCCCGCGAACCCGGTGGCAGGGATTCGGCAGGCGGCGATGAAGATGTTCATCCAGCCGTCGGTGGACATGCGCCAGCAGTAGGCACACAGCAACGCCAGGCACGCTATGGTCGCCAGCCCCGCCCAGATGAGCGTCTCCAGGATCATTTCGAGCAGTTGGGCGCCTTTGGTCTGCCCTACGTGCAAGGCTCCCGCGTATTCCAGTCGTCTGCGCCGCACGGAAATCACCCCGGCGATCACTCCGACCGCTAGCGAGACGTACGGCAGCCATACCGTCATGCGGTTCTTATAGCTGGAGTACGCATTGTACCGGGAGTCGAAGGATTTGTTGACCTGCGCGACCGTCGTGTTTCCGCCCGTTCCCGAAACGATCGCCGTGGAATACAGCAGGTCGTTGGTTTGTTCGCTGACAGGCCACTGCTTCGCCCAGCATTCGGTGAATTCGCCGGAGGATGCCGAAACCGGGATCATCGCCGCATAGGCGAATCTGGTGTCGCGGCCGTCGTTGGGCCAGGAGAATACGCCGGCGATGGTCATATCGCCACGGTTGGTTTGCATGACGCTGCCTTTAACCAGTCCGAAATCATGCGAGACGTCGGTTGAAATCCATATTCCCGAGGTGTCAGCGGTCTCGTTCACTTCCTGTTGCGTTGATGTCGCCCCCTGTTGCGCAGACGAGGACGCAGACGACGATGCCGCGTTCGCCGTTTTCTGCCCGGATGCAAGCAGTTTGATGAATCCCGGGGTCACTTCGTACGCGGGCAGTTCCATGCCGGGCGTCGAGGACGCGGTGATGCTTTCGACAGCACGGGCCGCTCCTGCAAGGCTTGGCCCGTTGTGGACCATTTCGAGCCCGTCGCACGCTTGGCCGTCGACGCTTGCGCCGATGAGGGCTTTCGTATCGGCGTCCGAACTGATGCGCGTGATCGCTTCCTGTTCGAGCTGCACGATGGACATGGCTTCGTACCCGCCAAGAAGCGCACCGGTGATGAGCATGACGAGGAAAAACCATGCTGCCCGCGTGGTCCCCGCGCTGATGTTCCGCACGGCTTCGGAACAGATTGACCGGAGATTCATGATCTAACCCCCTCGCTTCCGGCAGCACTTCCAGCATCGCTTCCGGCAACACTTCCTGCAATGCTTCCGTCTGCGCTCCCAGCAGCACGCCCGTCCACACGTGCAGCAGCGCTCTCACCCGCGTCCCCATCCGCGTTTTCAGCACCGACCGGCGCGTAATCAGCCAAATCAATGATCCGGTCGCACGCGTCCCTGGCACGCGGGTCATGCGTCGCCACGACCACGATCATGCCTTGCCCCGCGAGATTGCCCAACACTTCGCTCACGGATGCCGCCGTTCGCGTGTCCAGCTGCGCGGTCGGCTCGTCGACGAGCAACACATCAGGGTGCGAGCATACGGCTCTGGCGAGCATCAACCGTTGCGCTTCGCCGCCGGAGAGTTCGGAAAACCTCCGGTCCGCCGCATATTCCAGATCGAACAGCCCCATGGCTTGCAACGCTTCAGGAATCGCTTCACGTCTGCTCATGCCGTGGCAAAGCAGCGGGAAGACCACGTGGTCGAGCGCGGTCCGTTCCGGAACGCCGTAGGGGTTTTGGAATACCCACCCGATGCGGTGGATGTCGTCGCGTTCGACTTGCCCCGCCCATGGTTTCACCCATCCCGCGAGAATCGACAGCAAGGTGGATTTACCGCATCCGGAAGGCCCGCACAGCGCGACAGTCTGCCCCGGGCTGATTTCGAAATCGAGATGCTCGAACAGAATATCCGTTCCGGGGAAACGATGTGCCAGGTCTATTGCTTTCAGGAGCATGTTGCGCCCGCGATCTTCGACCCGATTTCCACCGAGGTGATGGATGCCGTACTGCCGCCGTCATTGAGCTGCACGAGACTGACTCCAAGCGAAGAGCCGACAACGGTGACGGCATGTTTCGTCCCGTCCGTGGTCATGATGCACCCTTTGCTTCCGTTCAGGCCGAATACGGCGCCCGCGGGAACGCGAAGCGCTTCAATGGATTGCGCCAGGGAGAGCGTGCCGCTGATGCCTGCCGCGAGCGTGTCCTTGGTCTGGGTTTTGTATTCTTCCGTCGCCGAAATCTGTTTGAGATAGTCGGCGTTGTCGATGGCGGTCTGGCCTGCGGGCAGCGTGGTCGATTGGCCGAATACGGTGATCACCCGATCCTGGTCCGAGGGGTTCGTGTTCTTGATGCTGAGTTTGACCAAAACCCCTGGAATGTCGCCGATCTGCGACCCTTGGGTGACGCTTGCGCCTGTGGTTCCCTGCCAGTTGCTGACGGTGACGCTCTGCTCGGGGATCCATAGGATGTCGCTCAGCAGGAGCGCACCGTCACTGTCCGAACCGTTGTCCGCCATGAGGCGTTTCCACCCTTGCTGGGTATTCCATGAGTACCGGTCGCTGTCGGCGTCGGATTGGTAGCCGAGCCGGGACAGTTCATTGTTCAGCGCACGCACGTCCTGCCCTCGGTCTTCCACGTGCAGGTCACGGTACAACGGCAGGGCTGTGTTCAGGGCGATGACGGCACGGTCGTTGACGCGCATGCAGGCATGGCCGGAAGATAGCCCGTTGCCTGAATAATCCGCTGTCACGGTGCCGGTGCTGTTACCCAGAATGGTTCTGTCGCTGGCGATGTCGGGGATCAGTGTGACTGTTTGCGCGCCGTTGTACTGCTGCGTCGACACTTTGGCTTGCGTCACTTCTCCGGATGCGCCCAGTAGTGCGGGCGGACGGTCGGGCATGAACATCGCGCACGCCCCCACGGTGATCGCCACGGCCACCACGATGGACATGATGACCCACGCCGCGATATTGACATGCCGATGGCGTTTGTTGTCGACTTTGCCTTTGACACCACGCTCATGACGAAACATCGATGTTCCCCTTCTCTTGTTGCTAACGGACTATCGCATACCGGCAATCGGTGTGGATGATGCGCGGTCTATCCCAACGGTTTCCAGTACGACGCCTGATCTGACGTTTCGGCATACCCGTACTGATACAGCGCAAAGCATTCCTGCGCTTCTGCACTATGGAAGAATTCCGGGGCCGAGTCGCTCGACGTATCCTTCGAGAACTGGTCTTTCGAATACGATGTCGGGACAACGTTTTTCTTAATCAGGCAATCGACAATAAGCTGATGATAATCCGTAGACAGTTCGGCATTGCCCTCCTGCGTACGATACAGTAAATCAACATTCATCATTTCATGCCCGATGCAATACGATAAATCTTTGTCAAGTTTCTTGCTTTGCGAATCTGTCAAGCCAGCATAATTCATAGCGGGCATGGAATAGAACCCACCATATGAAAGGGGTTTCGGATCGGTCCAGCCACGATTCACGATGCAGGAACGAAAGTTCATCCAAGACTGCTCGTAGTCCGAACGCGATATTTTACCATTGTTCTTCGTCGCACGTACGATGATGTCCCGCTGCTGGGTGCTCATAACATCATCGCTGTCCTTTTTCTCTTTTTTCAAGGTATTGTCATCATTCAGCATTCGTTTTGCCAACGCTTGCAGTGAAGAAGCAAGATGGCCACTATCTTCCCCAAAATCCGGATCAGCACTGGATTGAGAAGCAGAAGGTTCCCCTGAAGTGTTAGCCTTGCCTGCCTGCGTCTTCCCAGACCACGGCGCGGAACATGCACTGGCGCAGGCCCCGACGCAAACAATAATCGCAAGAGCGCTGATGATACTCCGCCACTTGATTTTCACGTTCGTCACCGTCCTTGTGAACAATCTATTTTATGATTGAGAACTCACCTTAGAGCTCTCAATCAGCATTTTATCATCTTCGTTCTCCATTATCTTCATTTTCACAAAATATGCCACGACTAGAACTTCGTATCCATACCACTTTCACAGGCTACACCCTATTACCAAACAACAGCATGCTCACAATTGCAGCCACACTGATGTGCCATAACCCAAACCGAGCAAACCCATTGTGTTCTTACATATATATTCACATCATCATTTTTCTCAATTTAATCTAGGCAAAATATCATCATCTCCCGTTAAGAATGTAAATCATCTACATATTGAAACCAAACAACATGATACTGCTCTAATATTCCTCAGCATTTCGGAAATATATTATTAATTTACCAAGTAAGACCATCAAGAAAATTCTCAGCTCACTTATTTATATCTCAGTAATAATCTCCAGCAGTTCATGAATGCAACTAGATATTGTTATCTTTCGTTAATATATAATTATTATTCATTATCGCGTTGAAGCATGCTCGAAAATCACTTATTTACGACAAACCCCTATCAAATATCAGCCCGTGTATGTCCGTCTTTCTCTCCAGCAGCAACTCCTTGCCTCATCAGCGGCATATATTTCTCATAACAATGCAGGAACGAGGCACCGTCGCGCCCATCAGCCCATCGGCTTCCATAGGCTGTCTTTTTCTTTGGTGCCATCGACGGCGTGGTATCCATATTTAATCAGGCAAGATTGCACCTTGCTATCTGAGAAATCCAGACCGCTGCTATCTTTTTGGAATTCTTCTGCCGTATAGTCACTGCTTACGACGCCGTTTGCCACAAGACACTTCACTATCAACTGAACATTCGCCGTTGACAATGTCGGATTGGCAACCTGGGTCCGGTACAGCTGATCGACGTCTACCACGTATGTCCTTGCGCAATAATCAGTATCCTGGGATAATTTTGTCATCTGCGCCTCCGTCATGTTTTCCGCATTAATCGGAGGCTCTGCATATAGTCCGTCTGCTTCCCGCAAATTGGGGCTGGTCCACCCTCGGCTTACGATGCACTGTTTATAGTTCGCCCATGCCTGTTCATAATCAGCACGAGAGACAGTGCCGTCCCCTTTCGCAGCCTTCTCAACTACGTTCCTTTGCTCGTCATCCATCTTCTGCGATTGTTTATCAGCATCAAGAATCGACTGTGCGTATGCTTTCAACGATGAGGCAAGACGTGCCCCGGTCTGTGATGCCGATGGAGACTCAGATGAAACAGAGGTATGAGGGGAACCGGGATGAGAACACGATGACAGCAGCATGACGCAACACGTCACAACGGCAAGAATACCGGTTATTTCATGGCGCTTGTCTCTCATAACCCATCACCTTCTTTGGACTATTGCAGATTTCATCATCGAATACTGATATCAACTATTCTGGCTTGTTCAAGATATCGGTTTCCATACCGGTTCCGACGTTCCCGCATCGTCGTTGAAATAGAAGCCTTGGGCGAAGAAACAGGATTGGACGCGCTCATCGCTTACGGAAAATGATGTCGGTCCCACGTATTTCTCTTCTGGGGACCGGTCTTCTCCCATTTCCTTCTTGTATTGTTTCTTAGTGAACGACGCGGGAACTACACCATTCTTGATGAGACAGTCAACAATCAGCTGATCCGTATCGGAAGACAAACCAGGATTGCCAACTTGCGTACGGTACAGTGAATCTACATTGGTCTTGTATTTGGATGCACAATCCTGAATGTCCTCGAACAATCTGTCTGACTGCTCCTTACTCATCCCTTTCGTGTTGACCTGTGGTTCACCATACAAGTCCCCATGCTGTATCACGGGCGGGGACGTCCATCCCCTTGAAGTGATGCATGTGCGATACGTGCTCCACGCCTGCTCATAGTCAGCGCGCGTAAGTTTACCGTTGTTCTTGACGGCACGCTCGATGGCTTCTTTCTGTTCGTCGGCCATCGACGGGTGTTTTGCATCCGCATCCAGCAAGAATTGAGCAAATTCTTGCAAGGACGACGCTATCTTCCCGCCCGTCTGCGACGCCGACGCTGAAGGAGACGAGGTTGTTTCCTGCTTCTGTGCAGAAGTGCGCATCGAACATGCCGACAGCATCATCGCCATCGCAAGACCAACCGCGACAACATGCATCATCTTGGGCTTCATGGCCTTCTCCTCTTCCCATGTGCTCCATCATCGGAGTCGTTTTGCCAAGCCCCCCCCCCCACTGACCAACCAGCGAAGGAACATATTGCTCTCAGTATAGCCTATCCCAGCGGTTTCCAGTATGCGCTTTCATCGCGCGCGTCGTTCGCGGAGTATCCGTATTTCACCAGGCAGGCTGCCGGGAACGTTTGCCTTACTTTCCGGGTTCATCTATGAAATATAATTGTGATTGACATTGGTGTCAGACATCGAGCAAAGCAAAGGAGGGGTGTTTGCATACGGAATTTGCGAGTATTACGGCATTGAATACCAACCCAACTATGGAAAGCGTGCTGGCATGAAGAAGCAACCACGGCTCGTGAAGCCGATTTTGGCAATGGTGGCGGCCTTCTCGCTGGCTCTTGGCGTCGGCGCCTGCGGTTCCGGCAGCGCACCGACCCAGACTGGCGGGAGCACTACGGCAAGCGAAAATGGAACATCCCGCGCGAAAATGTACGACTCCGTCAAAGCGATTACGGATGATTCCGATCTGGTGATCGTCGGTACTGTCGCCGACCAGAAAGTTGTCCAGGACATCGACGATGACACTGACTTCACTCTCTCCACGGTCAAAGTCATCACGACGAAGAAAGGCGATGCCGGCGATGAGACCGTCGTTGTCCGCCAGACCGGTTCAACCAAGAACCAGACCGCGGGGGCGATCATGAAAACCGGATCGACCTACCTGCTGTTCCTCGTGCACAGTAGACTGTCCGGTGGCCTCGCCTCGCAATACTACGTGACAGGAGCGGACGCCGGAATCTACCTCGCCCCCACCACCGCGAAAGCGAAGGCACAAACGGGCACGGCAACCGAACAGGATATCAGCGGGGAGACCTTCAACCGGGTGAACAACGACTCCGGCGACAACCTGCCCGCAACGCTGACCGTCGACGAAGTACCCGCAAGCTGACAGGTTGCGGACGGCAGGCTGTGGGTGTCGTTGTGTGAGCCAATCCTCACAAACCGACACCCGAAGTAGCCCGATTCCCGATTCCGGCCCGCTCAGACCTCCGTTGTGTGAGCCAATCCTCACAAACCGACGTGCGCCAAGCAGAAAACACAACCAGAAGTCATCCGGACGGGGTTCCATGTGAGCCAATCCTCACACAGAGACCGGTTCCCGGCCCAGAATCAGCACCGGCACCACCGTCTCACCAGGCAAACAACGCGCAATCGATCACCTCGACCGCAACATCCGCCGTCGCATCACTGCCCGAGTTTGGCGAGCAGCAGCGCCTCGGCGACCACGTTCTTCTTCAACCCGGGCAGACTGACCGACTCGTTGGGGCTGTGCGCGTTGGATTGCGGGTCTTCAGGCCCGGTCACCAGCACTTGCGCCTTCGGGAAGATGCGCTGCAATTCGGGGATGAACGGGATGGAACCGCCCTCACCCTTGTTGATCGGTTCGACGCCGAACGCCTCACGCATGGCGGCGAGCGCATCCTCGGTTGCTTCGGCGCTCGGGTCCATGGCCCACCCCATGCCGTTGTCCAGCGGGGTCACGGTCACTCTCGCACCGAATGGCGCGTGCGCGGTGAGGAAATCGGCAACCGCCTGCTGGGCCTCTTCAGGCCGCTGGCCGGGGGCAGTGCGCACGGACAGGCGGAATCGCGTCTCGTTGGCGATTACGTTGAACGACCCGTCGACCGGGTGTGCGTCGAATCCGATGACCGTGGCGCTCGGCTTGGTCCACAGGCGCGAGGCGAGCGAACCGGTGCCGGCGAAGCGGTAGCCTGGCACGAGCGACGTGTCGGAACGCACCTTGTCAGGGTCGAGATCCTGTTGCAAGCCGCCGATTGGCTCCTGGGAGAGCAGGCCGGGGATGTCAAGCTCGCCGTCGGTGTTGTACATGGAAGCGATGAGCATGGAGGCGAGCGTGTTCGAGTCGAGGATCGGCCCGCCGTACTGCCCGGAATGGACGGGATGGTCGAGGACTTTCACGCTCACGTCGAGCGTGGTGTTGCCGCGCAGGCTGGTGGTCAGGCTGGGGATGTCCGGGGTCCAGTTGCCGGAATCCGCGACGATGATGACGTCGGAGTCGAATTCGTCGCGATGCGCTTCGATGAACGGGATGAAGCTGCGCGAGCCCATTTCCTCTTCGCCTTCGAAGAACACTTTGATATTGACATGCAGGTCATCGCCGAGCGCCTTGAGCGCGCCCGAGTGGATGGCGATGCCGCCGCCGTCGTCGCAGGTGCCGCGCCCGTAAAGGCGGTCGCCCACCTGGGTGGCGATGAAGGGGTCGTCGATGTTCCAGTCCGCAGGATTCGGGGCGGGCTGCACATCGTGGTGCGCGTACAGGAGCACGGTGGGCGCTTTCGGGTCGACGATATGCGAGCCGATGACCTCCCATGCTCCCGGGGTGCCGTCCGGGTTGGTGGACTGTTCGACGTGCGCATCAATGCCGACCTTGCGCATTTCGCCGGCGACGAATTCAGCCGAACGCTTCATATGCTCGCCGGTGATGCCTTGTGCGGACACGGCTTTGAGTGCGATCTTCTCTTTGAGCAGGTCGACAATCCTGGTCCAGTCGGCTTCTACGCGCGCGCGGACGGTCTGTTCATTCAACGCGGTCATGGGTTCTCCTTATATATCTGGTCATCGTGTGTGCGATGGGTGATGTGTCGCCGCCGCGCACCATCCGCATACCGTATTACCGTGGTACCGTGCCGTCCGGCCGGTCCATCGGGCCGGTTTTCGGCGGATCCGGGCGGATTGCCGGGCTGCGAGCGTCTAGTGGTCACCGTAACCTGCAAGCATGACATGGAACCCGTTCAAGAAGACCACCGACGAGCAGCCGGTCGAGCAGGATGAACCGGCCGCGTCGAAGGAATCAGGCGCGAAAATCACTGAAGGCAAGGGCCGCCCGACCCCCAAACGCAAGGAGGCGCAGGCGCGCAATCTTCGCCCGCTCGTCCCCAAGGACCGCAAGGCGAGCGCGAAGGCCGCCAAGCAGCGGATTCGTGCGAAGGAAGACGCGGAATACGAGGCGATGCAGAACGGCGACGTCCGTCATATGCCGAAGTCGGAGCAGCTGCCGTGGCGCGTGTATATCCGCGATTATGTGGATGCCCGCTACAATCTGGGCGAGTTCTTCATTCCGGTGATTGTCGTGATGATGGTCGTCATGATGGTGTTCAGCTCCCGCAGCCCGCAAGCAGTGATCGTGCTGACGATTCTCATGTACGCGTACCTGTTCGCAGTAATCATCGACATCGTGGTGATGTGGCATAAGCTCAAGAAGAAGCTGGTCGCCAAGTTCGGTGACCGCGCGGTAGCCCGCGGTTCGCGCTCGTGCATGTACGCGTGGAGCCGGTCAATCCAGATCCGCCGGTGGCGTCTGCCCAAGCCCACCTCCCCGAAGCGCGGCAACTGGCCGGACTGAGTTTCGTTCGGTCGCTTTTCCGGTTTTGTCTGACACCCCGCTGCGGCATACCACCGCAGCGGGGTTGTTGTATATGGCGGCATGTTGTCCGCCAACCGCACGCTTCGCCACAGGCGGATACGGGCGGCAGGTAGAAGCGTCACCTTAGACTGGAAGACATTGCAACCTGAACCGAAGCCCGGCGCACACGGCAGCGCGGCGGGTCATGCGCGAGGAGGCCATATGAGTGAACATGCCGACATCGTCATCATCGGGGCCGGGCCGGGCGGATACGCCACCGCACTGCGAGCCGCGCAACTAGGCAAATCCGTTGTGCTGATTGAACGGGACGCCACACTCGGCGGCACATGCTTGAACCGCGGGTGCATCCCTTCCAAGGCACTGCTGACCGCCACACGCACCATCGACACAATCGGACGCGCCCAGCAGCTGGGGATCGATGCCACACTCAGCGGTGTGGATTACGGCGCGCTACGCGATTATCGGCTGCACATCGTCGACACGATGACCAAGGGGCTGGCCGGTTTGCTCGCCCACCGCAAGGTCACAGTCATCCGCGGGCAGGCCGAGCTGACCGACCATTCCACGGTCAGTGTCACCCCCAGTGCCGGAACACAGCAGGTACAACGGTTCCGCAATGCGGAAATCCCCGAGGATGCCGGCCAGACCTTGGTCTTCAACGCGGAACATGTGGTCCTGGCCACCGGCTCGGAACCCAAGCCGCTGCCCGGTCAGCCGTTCGGCGGGGCGCTCATCGACTCCACGCAGGCGTTGGCGCGCAACCAGTTCCCGTCCAGCGCGGTGATTATCGGCGCCGGGGCCATCGCCATCGAATTCGCTTCGATGTGGCATGCCGCTGGCACTGACGTAACCATGCTGATCCGCAAGGAGCGGCTGCTGTCGGCGTGGGACCGCAGGACTTCCATGGCGTTGACGCGCGAGTTGAAGCGGCGTGGCATCACCATCATCGACCACACCTCAGTCAGCCATGTCGATACGGGCGTCAATCTCGGCGCAACCGTCCACTACACGCGTGGTGATGATGCGACGGACCACACCGCATACGGCGAAGTGGTGCTCGCCGCGATCGGCCGTACCCCGAACACGTCAAGCCCATGGTTCGCTTCGAACGGAATCACCCTGACCGACGGCGGTTTCGTCGTCACCGACGCATACGGACGCACCAATGTGCCCGGCGTGTGGGCGGTGGGTGATATTACGGTCGGGCCAGCACTCGCCTACCGCGCGTACGAGCAGGGCATCGTCATCGCGGAATCGATCGCCGGGCTCAATCCCCCGCCGGTTGACGATGACGCCGTGCCGCAGATCGTATTCTCCACGCCAGAGGTCGCGTCCGTCGGCATGACGCTTGACGAGGCGCAGAAGCGCGACGATGTGCAGGAAGTCAAGGAAACCCTGTACCCGATGCTGTCGAACGCGCGCATGCTGATGAGCGGCTCCGCGGGTTCGATGTCCGTGGTGAGCGGCATGCGGGCGAGCGACCCGGATACCGAGGTGATCCTCGGCGTTCACATGATGTCGCCTGTGGCAAGCGACTTGATCGCCGAAGCCGAGCAACTGGTCGGCAACCATGTGCCGCTGAGCCAGGCGGCACGGCTCATCCACCCGCATCCGACCTTCAGCGAGACGCTCGGCGAGGCGATGCTCAAGGCGGACGGGCGGCCGTTGCATACGCGTTGAGCCGCACGACACCGCCGCGAGCCAGAACCGACCGAGGAAGACTGCCCGCAGACAGCGATTTCGCTACCCGCGGGCAGTCTCCGGCGCTTCCATACCGTTTGATAGAGTGGTGCCCAGTGTGTCCGTTTCCCAGAAGATAAGGATCGCAAATGGCAGACAAGGCCGAAAAGAGCAATGGCGGCAAGCGCCAGAACATGGTGAAGAATATCATCGCGCTGTTCAAGTTCACCTACAAAGAGGATAAGAAGCTGCCTTGGCTGGCCGCGGGCGCCGCCATCGCGCCGATTGTCGTCGCGATTGTGCTCGGCATCGTATTTCACTGGTCGGTCATCGCCTGGATCCTGCTCATGATCACCGCGGTCATGTTGGGCGCCCTGTTCTTCACCATGGTGCTCACCAACCGCGCCGACCGCGTCGGCTACGCGAAGCTCGAAGGCCAGCCGGGCGCCGCCATCGGTGTGCTGGGCAATATCAGCAAGGCCGGCTACTCCTTCCCGCAGGAACCGGTGTGGGTCGATCCGAAAACGAAGGATATGATCTGGCGCGGCACCAGCAATTCCGGCATCTACCTGCTCGGTGAGGGCGACGAGCAGCGCGTCAGCCGCGCGATGGACCGCGAAGAGCGCAAGATCAAGGGCGTCACCGCCGGCTCGTCAATCCCGGTCTACCGCATCTGCGTGGGCACCGGCGAACATCAGGTGCGCTTGAAGGACGTGCGTCGTGCCGTGCTCAAGTGCAAGAGCTACGAGCCGACCCACCACAAGCTGTGGATCGCGAAGAAACTCCACCCGCGCACCCGTTTCTACCTGACCAAAACCGAGCTCAACACGCTCAACGAGCGTCTGCGCACCCTGCAGCTCAAGCAGGGCTACGGCATCCCGAAGGGCATCGATCCGACGCGTGCTCAGCATGTCAATCGTCGAGCGCTGCGCGGTCGCTGACCTATATCGCTGGTCGCGGCAACACTAAACGCACAGCGACATCACACAACAACACCACACGAATGCCCGGTCGGACTTGTCTCCGGCCGGGCATTCGTCGTTCCGCACGCCGCCCGAGACGGCGCCAACGGCATGCGCACATTCTCCGCCCACGACGCCCAGATACGCCCACATGTCCATGTTTCGAACGCCAAATGCACGAAATCCTTACGGATTTAAAAATACAGAACCTTGATTTTCCAACGATTTCACCCAAATGTTACCGAAGTACGAAACATGTTCGTAACGCAAACGGCGAGTGGCCGAAACCGACGAACCTAGACTTGGAGCCTGTAAGTTCACATGAAAGGAGCGGTCCCTTGACTGCACTCGAAACCAAAGCAGACGTCGAGGCCCTGATTAACCAAGAGGGCGTTGAGTACGTCTCCGTTCGCTTCACCGATCTCATCGGTATTCAGCAGCACTTCACGGTTCCCGCCAGCGAGTTCCTCAAGGATGCTTTCACCGACGGAATGCCGTTCGATGGTTCCTCCGTCCAAGGCTTCCAGGCCATCAACGAGTCCGATATGAAGCTGGTGCCGGATGTCTCCACCGCGTTCATTGACCCGTTCCGCAAGCACAAGACGCTCGACGTGGCCTTCTCCATCGTCGACCCGATCACCGATGAGCCTTACTCCCGCGATCCGCGCCAGGTCGCAGGCAAGGCCGAAGCCTACCTCAAGTCCACCGGCATCGCCGACACCGCATCCTTCGCACCTGAAGCCGAATTCTTCATCTTCGACAAGGTGCGTTACGAGAACAGCATGCGTCGTTCCTTCTACGAGGTCGACTCCATCGAGGCTCCGTGGAACTCCGGCGTGGACACCGAAGATGACGGCACCCCGAACATCGGTTTCAAGAACCGCGTCAAGCGCGGCTACTTCCCGGTTCCGCCGAACGATCACTATCAGGATCTGCGCGACGACATGGTCGCCAACCTGCAGAAGGTCGGCCTGATTCTCGAGCGTTCGCACCATGAGGTCGCGGGCGCCGGCCAGCAGGAGATCAACTACCGCTTCAACACCCTGCAGCACGCGGGCGACGACCTGATGAAGTACAAGTACGTCGTTCACGAGACCGCTGCCCTCGCCGGCAAGGCCGTGACCTTCATGCCGAAGCCGATCGCAGGCGACAACGGCACCGGCATGCACTGCCACCAGTCCCTGTGGAAGGACGGCAAGCCGCTGTTCTACGACGAGAAGGGCTACGGCGGGCTTTCCGATATCGCTCGTTGGTACGTTGGCGGCCTGATCAAGCACGCTTCCTCCGTGCTCGCCTTCACCAACCCGTCGCTGAACTCCTACCACCGTCTGGTTCCGGGCTTCGAGGCTCCGGTCAACCTGGTGTACTCCGCTCGTAACCGCTCCGCCGCCATCCGTATTCCGCTGGCTGGCACGAGCCCGGCTGCCAAGCGCATCGAGTTCCGCGCTCCGGATCCGTCCTCCAACCCGTTCCTCGCCTTCTCCGCACAGCTGATGGCAGGCCTTGACGGTGTGCTCAACCACATCGAGCCTCCGGCTCCGGTTGACAAGGACCTCTACGAGCTGCCGCCGGAAGAGCATGAGGGCATCAAGCAGGTGCCGGGCTCCCTCGGCGAGGCGCTCGACGCCCTCGAGGAAGATCACGACTTCCTGACCGCCGGCGACGTGTTCACCGACGATTTGCTGGAGACCTGGCTTGACCTCAAGCGCGGTGAAATCGACCAGGCTCGTCTGCAGCCGACGCCGCTCGAGTACGAGCTGTACTTCAACATCTGATTTCGCTAATCAGTAGCTGAAACGGGAAGCAAGTTTGGGCTTGCTTCCCGTTTTTTCGTATGTGTGCGGGATACGCCTGATCACAGCATGACATCGTTGCCATCGGGACGTTTGTCCGGTAATCGGTCCCCGTATATGCGCTTCGCCACTGGCGTGGCGGACGGAAGCGCGCTACGGTGTTCAAGGACAATCAGGAGGAACCATGGCACACACCCCGACTTCCCAGCAGGCGACGCACAGCATCAACGGTGCCACCGGCACAAACGGCACTGCTGGCGGCACCGCCGGCATCACGAGCAATACCGTCAGCGTTGACAGCACTGACAACACTGACGGCTTAGCACACGTCCCGAACAGTCAGCCGAATGCCATCGAAATCGCCATCTACCACCGGTTGAGCAAGGTCATCGACCCGGAATTGGGGCGTTCCATCACCGATCTGGGCATGATCGCCGCAATCGAGGCGACCCCTCACGATGCGCTCCCCGCGACCTACGACGTGATTGTGCACGTGGAGCTCACCGTGGCGGGATGCCCGTTGTCGAAAACCATCACGAACCAAATCAACGAGGCTGTGGCGGCTTACCCGGATGCCACGCTCATTCCCCACATCGAAGTGAGCGCGATGAGCCAGGACAAGCTTGCGAGCCTCGTCGCCCAGCTCAAGGCCGAACGCCGGCAGAACCCGTTCACCAAGCCGGGTATCAAGACGCGAATCTTCGCCATCGCTTCCGGCAAGGGCGGGGTCGGCAAATCCTCGGTCACGGCGAATCTCGCCGCCACCTTCGCCGCGCTCGGCTACGATACCGCTGCCATCGACGCGGATATCTACGGATTCTCGCTTCCGCGGCTGTTCGGTGTGCACACGCAACCCACGAATCTGAACGGCATGCTCATGCCTGTGGTCTCATGGGGCGTCAAACTCATGTCGATTGGCATGTTCGCCGGCTCGGAGCGCGCAATCCTGTGGCGCGGGCCGAGACTGCAACGCTCGCTGGAGCAATTCCTGTCGGACGTGTGGTGGGGCAGCCCGGACGTGCTGCTGCTCGATATGGCCCCCGGCACCGGTGACATGGCGATTTCGGTCGCGCAGACCTTGCCGAACGCCGAACTTGTAGTGGTGACGACCCCGCAGCCGAGCGCCTCGGAAATCGCGGTACGTTCAGGTCTGGTCGCCCTGCAGGTGCCGATGAAAGTGCGAGGAGTCGTTGAGAATATGAGCTATTTCGAACACAAGGGCGAACGGTTGGAGATTTTCGGACACGGCGGTGGACAGCGCGTCAGCGAACAGCTGACCCACGCGCTCGGATATGATGTGCCGCTGCTTGCCCAGCTGCCGCTCGAGCCGGAAATCCGCGAGATCGACGATTCCGGGCGACCGGCCGTACTGACGCCATCCGGCGAGTTGTCCGGCACTCCGCTCGCCGCCCAATTCACCACCCTCGCCCAATCCCTCATGTCCAGTACCAAGTAAACAGCACCAAACAAGGCGGGTAAGCAACTCGGATAAGCAACGCCACCCCAATCCCCAACGCAGCCCCTTCCCAAACCGTCTATGCAAACAGCCCTCCCAGCGTAACCAGTTTGTGCAACTGCTGCTTCTACCGACGCTGACGGCGGTCTCAGCGTCGGTAGAAGGTTCGGAGAGGTCAGTCAGCGAGTTCGGGTTGGGTCGTATCAGCTGCACCAGCGCCAGCACGAGCGGCCGGTTCTCCCGGTTCGCCGGTGTCCAGCAGGCGGTGGAACTGGGTTTCGTCGAGGATCGGCAGGCCGAGTTCCTCGGCTTTCGTCGCTTTCGAGCCCGGATTCTCGCCGACCACCACGTATGTGGTTTTCTTGCTGACCGACCCCGCGGCCTTGCCTCCGTGCGATACAATCGCCTCCTTGGCGGATTCCCGGCTGAAATCCTCCAACGATCCAGTCACCACGACCGTCATGCCGGCCAAGGTCTGCGGCTCGGTGTTCTCATGCTCGACCTGCCCCACTCCGGCGGCTTTCCAAGCGGCAAGAATCCTGCCACGCCAATCGCCCGGTTCGCGTGACTTGGCGAACCAGTCGACCACCGAACTGGCGATTTCCTCCCCAATACCGCCGATTTCAGTCAAATCCGCGACGCTCGCACGCTCAATCGCCTCAAGCGAGCCAAAATGGTCGGCAATCGTGCGGGCGGTCGGCGGCCCCAACCGCCTGATGGACAATGCAACCAGTACACGCCACAAATCCGCCTGCTTGGCCTTGCTGATCTCATCGAGCAGCTTGTACGTGTTCTCCATCGGCCGTACATACACCGGCTGGCGCGCAACCGTGCCGTCGCGCAGGGTCCGGATCAGCTCGCGCACGACATGCGCGTCGCGCGGCACAGCGTACCCCGGGTAGGATTCCAGATCGTCCCCGCGCGCGTTCGCCTGTTCGATCGTCTTCCCACTGGTCGCGGCTTTCGCGTTTGTCGGCGTCGTCCAGAACGCCGGCACCTGATGCCACAGGCCGGATCCGCCAATCCGACGGCGTATCTTGCGTTTCCTTCCGTTTTCGTCAGTCTGCTCGCGCACTTCGATAATCGGCGCCTCACGCCACACCTGCACATCGCGCAGCATTTCGGCGTCCAGCCCGAACAGCCCTGCTTCGCTGGACAATACCGGCGTCTGCATGGGCGGCAGTTGCAAGCCTTCCACCGGCTCATAGGGCTCCGGTTCTTGTCCGGGCTTCACGTCGATCTCGGCGCGGTACGGGTCGTAGGATGCCACGGAATCCGGCCGGTTCTCCTCCGGATTGGTCAACGCAATCGCGCTCTGGTCGCCCAGATGCTCGATGTCGAAGGCCTTGCGCGACCCCAGGTTGATAATCCGCTCGGTCAGCTGTGCCGGGCAGGATTCGACATTCGGGCAGCGGATATCCTTGTCGCCTTCCTTCGCCGGGGCGAGCACCGCTCCACAGGACGGGCAGCGGGTGGGCATCACGAACTCATGCAGCTGGTCTTCCCTGCCTTTGCGCCGTTCCAATACCGGCCCGACAAGCTCCGGGATTACGTCGCCCGCCTTGCGCACGACCACGGTATCGCCGATGAGAATGCCCTTGCGCTTGATTTCGAAGGGATTATGCAGCGTGGTGCGCGCGACCGTCGATCCGGCGACATACACGGGTTTGAGCACGGCGACAGGCGTGACGCGTCCTGTACGCCCGACCTGCACGATGATGTTGAGCAGTTCGGTATTGACCTCCTCCGGCGGGTACTTGTAGGCGATCGCCCAGCGAGGGGCGCGCGAGGTGGCGCCCAGCCGGCGTTGCAACGCCAGATCGTCGACCTTGACGACAATGCCATCGAGCGCATGCTCGATATCGCCTCGATGCTCGCCGTAGTAGTCGATCATGTCGAGAATCTGGCTGAAATCCGTGACCTCGCGGTTATGCGGGGATACCGGAATTCCCCACTTCTTGTACAGGTCGTACGCCTGCGACTGATCGTCCACCTGGTCGTGACCCTGATGCGCGCTGCCCTCACCCCAACGCAAAGTGCCCAGGCCGTGCGCGTAGAAGCTCAATCGTCTGGTCGCGGTGATCCGCGGGTCCTTCTGCCTGAGCGAACCGGCGGCCGCATTGCGCGGGTTGGCGAACGGGGCGTGTCCCTCGTCCTCGTTGCGTTCGTTGAGCGCGTGGAAATCATCCCACCGCATGAACACTTCGCCGCGAATCTCCACGAATTCAGGGATATCCGAAGCAGGGCCGGCAAGATTCTGCGGAATGGTCGAAATCGTGCGCACGTTCATCGTGATGTCTTCGCCGACCACGCCATCGCCGCGTGTCAAGCCTTGTTCGAGTACGCCGTTGCGGTAGATGAGGTTCAAGGCGAGACCGTCGATTTTGACTTCGCAGGTCATCGGCAGCGGCTTGTCTTCCGGCCATTCGAGGTCTTCCCGCACACCGTTGTACCAGTCGTGCAGCTCCTCGATGGAGAACACGTCGTCGAGGCTCATCATCCGCGAAGGGTGACGCACCGACACGAAATCATTGGAGAACGCCCCGCCGACACGGTGGGTGGGCGACTGCGGGGAATCAAGCGAGGGGAACGCGGCCTCAAGACGTTGCAGACAGCGCATGCGCGCGTCATATGCGGCGTCCGAGGAAACCGGCGAATCGTCGATATAGTAGGCGACCTGGTCGCTTTCCACCCACGCGGCGACCTTGGCCCACAACCGTGCCGCCGCATCCGCATCCATGACGCTGACATCGAGCCGGTCGAGCCGCAGCGCATCCTCGTCATCCGCGCGCAAAGCCGCAATCCACTGCACACTGCCGGGCGCGTACTTGCGCACGCCTTCGTCTGCGGCCACCGGGATGCCTTGTGTGCCCGTTGCTGGCGTATTTCCAGACTCCTGATCAGGAGCGTCGAAATCCCATGCCAGCTGTTCCCCTTCAGCCTCGCCAGCCTTGTGTGCATCATGTGCAGTCATGCCAAACCCGCCATTCGTCATCGTTGCGCGGGCCGAACGCCCGCTTCCATGCACTCGATGATAGTAGAAGCCCGTCACCATGGGCGCATGATGATGCCCGGCTTGGGGAGGCGGTCACCGATTCCGCCGCGCGTCGCCACTAGCGTTTTCCGTCGCGCGTCACCGCGTGCCGCTGTGTGTCGCCTTGTGCCGGCTTCACGCAGACGCTTCACGCAACCGATTTCAATGCGCGCGTCGCACCCCGCCGATCAGCGTCGGCATCGCCGCGACATCACCGGTTCATGCGTCCAAGGACCGGAGGAACTGCGCCTGCGCCATATCGATACCATCGCTTTGCCCGTCGTTCAACCGGGCATCCGCGATGGACAGCGTGCGGGCGGGCACAAACATGCCGTTGTCGACGCACACCCGCGCGGCCTGACGCACAATCGGTTCAACTTCGGTGTGCGGCCACACCGGCAGATCATGTTCAGTCAGCACCGTCGCCGCATCCACGACATCGTGCGGCACGGGGATGCATTGCGAACGCGCCCGTTCCATGAGCTCATCCAACTCCGCAGGAAGTGTGGAGAACTGTCCGGGAGCGATATGGGCGGCCATAAGGTAGGCGGCGGCAGCGGTGTCGAACCGGTCGCGCATCCATTCGGAGTATGCGAACCGGTAGTATGCGAACGCCGCATCAGCCCGGTCGAGCGCGACCCGCAGCGCGTTGAGGCAGGCGGCGCGTGCGGAATCCCAATCCTCGTCCCTGGCCAGCTGCACCGCCAAACGCATATGCGACAGCGGGTAGGCAGGCGCGTACGAGACCATCGCGTTGAGATGCTTCAGCGACGCCTTGGCCCCCTTGACTTGGGAGAGAATGTCAGCAAGCTCCATATGCGCGTAGAACAGGCTGTCGGGAATCAAGACCGTGCGCTCCCCCGCCGTGGCGAACAGGCGGTTGTACACCACCCGTTCCGCGTAGGAGTTGAAGTATCGGGGCACGCCTTTCGACTGCGCAAACAATGTGTCGACCCGACTGACCGCCGCTTCCTGGACCTCGATCGCCTGGTCAGGCTGCCCTGAGAACAGCAGGTCTCGCGCTTTGACACGTTCGGCATCCAAGCGTTTGGCTAGGGTGAAATCGAAGTCGGGGGTGTCCTTGCCGTCAATCAGCGCGGCCCCGACCTGCGGGGCGAGCTGGGAGAGTTCCGGATCGCCGATATGCTCGACGATGCGCATGGCGTGTTGCGCTTTGGCGACCGACGGCATGCTGTCATCCGAGGCGAGGTGATGGAAATCGGTAACGGCACGCTGCAGTAGATCGACTCGCTGAATGGACAATCCGGTCGCATCCGTGCATCCCAGAACCCGGCTGGTCTGGGGGCCGAAATGGGCTTCCGAGAACTCCGGCTCCTGCTGCGAGGCGAGCGGGCTAAACTTGGCGTCACGCAAATCAAGGTCGGTGTCCACCGGTTCAAGCGCGCCATCGGAATCGACCGACATGACCGCATCGAACATGCGGTACGTGGTGACCGGGTCGTTGAGCCCATGATTGTGTACATAGCCCAAGAAAGCGTCCCGGCTGAACGTGACCGCGACCATATGCCGTACGGTCGGGTTGCTGCGCAGGGCTTCCAGCGGGTCGTCGCCGCGTTTGCCCGTGTGGGCGTTCCCGGCGTTGCCCGCGATTCCGGCGCTTCCCGCGATTCGTTTCGATTCGTTCGGTTCATTCTGCCCAAGCGAACTGTTTCGGTCGTCGGATCCATCCGACCCGTCCTGCCCGGCAGCCCCGTTCACAGCGTCCAATGTGCTCGATGTCGAACCGGAATCGGCGATGGTGAAGGATTCAGCTCCGGACCCATCTCGCTCGTTATTGCCTTGCGGAACGCTGAACACCGCTTCGTCGATGTCGGCGCCCTGCATCAAATCCTCGAATTCCTGCTCTTCCGCGGATTTCAAAGCATTATCCGGCGCACCATGACCTTCGTCTTGACCCTCGCCATACCCCTCGCCGTGTTCAAACGAGGATTGCGCACTCAGCCCGTCGGCCGGAATGCGCCCCTCGCCCACATGCGAATCAGCGGCATCATGCGACCCGTCTTCCGGCTTGGGGGACGCCAGCGACGGATCGCCGTGCACATCGCCGTCCTTCGGCGCGGATTTGCCGCCCATCGCCGCTCCGGGCTCCTGGGTGCGCATGCGTTCGAACGCTTTAAGTGCCTCGCCCATGAGTTTGGCGATGGCGCTGTCCTGTTCGGCGACCGCCTCCTCAAGCCCGATGGAATCAATGGTCACGGACACCTGCCGCACCCGTGTGTCCACGGCGAACGCCGTACCGGCCATCATCAGACCGACGCGCAGGTTGTATGCCGCACTCATCGCGGCGCGCTCATGTTCCTCGAGTTTCACCCAGTCATGCCGGCGTTCGCTGTACCGGCTTTTCGGCATCATCGCGGCGCCCGCCGTGGTGAAGGCGATTGCCACGTTGCCGTCATGCAGGTTCGTGCGGAAATCAACGTCGAATCGGAAGGGCAGACGCATGCTGCGCAGCAACAGCGACAACGTCTGGCGGTACACCCATTCGGACCCCGCGGCATCATTGGCGCCCGTCATCGCACGCCCTGTCGGGTCGGGGAAATCATGGGCCGTCTGCTCGGCGGCATCCCGCGCGATGCGCATCATGGTGTGCAACGGGGCGATACCGTCGTCATGCAACGGATCCAACGGCATGCGGTCGTCGCTGCGCAGGGCGATGAGCGCGGGATCGTTGAGCAACGCCATATCAAGCTGCGCCGCCTGTGCACGGGTGACATTGTCTTCGATCGGCTGCTGTCCGACTCTCGCGTTGCGTTCCAACACCGCGCTGACGGCGGCGAAACGGTTGAGCCCGCCTTCAATCACCAAGGATGCAAGCGCCGGCGAGAATTCAAGCGAGGAATCCCAACTGAAGAAATAGCTCCCCGAGAAACTCGAAGTGTACAGGTGCAGCGGCTCGGCGCCATGAACTGCCTCCAGACCGGCGACCGGTTGAAGCGCTCCGGCCTCCCGCATGAGGTCGGAGAAGTAGTCTTCAAGGCCGGAAGAGCGCAAGCCATGCGCCCGCGCTTCCAACGTGTCGCGGACGCTGCGCCGGATTGCACCCATCGGGGCCTCACGGTTGAGTCTGCGGAAGATATTGCCCGATCCGAAGCCGATAAGCAAGCCACTCATCTGGGGCAGCAGATAGGCGGTGAAGAAGGCAATCGCGATGGCGTCACGGTATTCGAGGTCGCAACGCATCTGGGGGTCGAGCTCCGCGCGCAACTGTTCCAACGTATAGCGGTTGTTGCGTTTGATCCACGAAGCGAGCCACATCATCCGCCCGTCCTGTCCACGCCCGACGATGCTGCCTTGCAGCACATCGACCTCGGATTCGCCGTTGCGCTCGCCTCCGATTACACCGCGCAGGAAATCGCCGGCGCGTACGCCCATGGACGCCTGCGCGCGAGCCCCTGTTCCCAGCCGTGTATGGTCCGGCAACCGCGATTCGCCGTCCTTGCTGAACATGAATCGGATTTCAGCGCCTTGAACATCCATCGTCGGGTCTGTTCCGGCGAATACACGGCCGCGATCGTCGGCGAGCGCGATCTGGGCGAAACGATCATCCCCGATGAACATGCCCAGGGAAAACGCCCGCCCGCGTGTCTGCGGCAACTGCGCCCATCCAAGGCGCAATCCCTCAGGCACACCAGAAAGGCCCTCGTAGACCCGGCGCTTGACGATTGGCGTGAGTTTGATGGCGTGGCGGCTCAGCTCGTCCACCACATTGTCTGGATTCGACAGCGCCCGTCCGAAGGGATTCGCCGGCGCGGATGAGCCGTGCCCGTTGCCATCCGACTGGCCGAATACCGAATGGCGAATCGATTCTTTCAGCTTGGCGAACATCGATGGTTTCGGCTGGCTGCCGTGTGCGTCCGTATGCTTCCTGAATCGTGTCATACGGCGATTGTCCCAATGCGCGCAGACATGGCGGGGTGGTCTTGCTCTTAGAATAAAACCGTGCTGTCTGTCCACGAACCTCTTGTCCGCCGCGGCCGGTCCCATCCGGCGGCGCGGTTCGCCCTCATATCCGTACTCATCATCGCCGTGCTCGAATGCGTGGTGTTCAACCTGCCGTATTGGACAGGCGTGGCGGCGAGCACCGATTCACCCGCCACGCTCAACACCATGGGCTCAGGACTGGTGCGTGAAGCCTCCGGCACGCTGGAAGTGACCGATCAGACGAAGGCGTTTCTGTCCGTACCTGTGGACGGCAGTTCACACTATGTTCGCCTCGATCTGGCGCAAATCACCGGGGCAACAGGGACGGCACGCTCCCACATCGTATCCGTCGTTCGTGTCCGTCTTGATTCGGACGGCCGCGCCGGCTCGTCCACGCTGGTCGACATATCCCGTCCGCGCTCATTGTATCTGCGCACAGATGCGCAGCATACGGTGAGATTGTGGATTCAGGCTCCCGCCGGCACCCAGGTTCCGATTTTCGCGGTCCGTCCCAATGTTCGCGTCGCGTTCCAAGTCGATTGGCTGCGCGTCGCCGTGATGGCCGCCATCGCCGTCCTCATCGCCTGTTGGCGGCCTCGTTCGGCGCTGTGGCGCATTCGCGTCAACCCGGCGAGCGCCGCCCAGCGCTTGGCCTTTTTCGCGGTGATGGCGGTTGTCGGGGTGATTTCGCTCACCGGCGCGGCGATTATCGCCACCATATGGAAACCATTGGTATTCCAAGCCCCGAACGAGTACACGTACGATTTCGACCAGTATGGTCATATCGCCGATGCGCTTCTGCAAGGCAGGGTCTGGCTTGATCTGCCGGTATCATCAACGTTTGCGCAGAGTGCCAATCCATATGATCCCGCCCTGAGGGAACGTCTGTTGGAAGCGGGGGCATCTCCCATTTATTGGGATTACGCGTTCTATCACGGGCACTGGTACTCGTATTTTGGTGTGATTCCGGCGATTATTCTGTTCGTGCCCTATCAGGCGCTGTCGCACGTGATAGACGGCATGCCGGCCATGCTGCCGTCGGCGAGCGCGGTGCTGGTGTTCCTGTTCGGATTCGTCCTGTTCGGTTCGCTGCTGACGATCAGAATGCTGCGGCGTGTTGCCCCCAATTGCTCGGTGGCCGCCATGAGCATGGCTTTGGTGACGCTGCTGTTGGGTTCGAACGTAGGGTATCTGTGGCTTCGCACGAACTTCTATTCTGTGCCGATCGCCGCCTCGCTGATGTTCACGACGCTTGGATTGTGGCTGTGGGCGGGAGCTGAACGTCCGGAAGGCTCCCGCCGGCTGTGGTATGTGGGTGACGCCCCCGGATTGTCGTTGCCACGGTTGGCTTGCGGCGCCGCCTGCATCGCGGCGAACGCGGGGTGCCGCCCGACCTTCGCGTTGAGCGCATTGCTGATCTTCCCCATGTTCTGGCGGCAAATCAGGCAGATGGCGAGATTGGTGAGGGCACGCAAGGCGACGCGTCAACTATGGGCCGGCCCCGCGGCGGTGATCCTGCCCGCGATCGCGGTGGTGATTCCGGTGTGCGTCTACAACGCGCTACGTTTCGGCTCGCTGTTCAATTTCGGCAATTCGTATCAGATCACCGTCAACGACATGACCTCATACAGCGAACCGGTGGCGAATATCCCTTGGATCATCGGCTATTATCTGCTGCTGCCGCCCCGACTGCAATCGACGTTCCCGTTCGTGGCAATCAACCCCACGCCATTGCCACATTGGGGGTTCGCCGAGCCGATGGTTGCCGGATTGTTCGCCATGTGTCCGATGGCGTTGCTGGCCTTCCTCATTCCGCTGTTGTGTCGGCATCGTCGTGAGCGATTCGGCGCGCTGTTCTCCTGCATGTTGATGCTCGGCATCGCCATCATGCTGGTCGATGCGTTCAAAGCCGGGTTGGGCTGGCGGTATATCTGCGATTTCGGGTGGCTCATCACACTGGCAAGCCTGCCGGGGCTGCTGTGGGTGCTCGGCGAACTGCCCGAACAAGGGGTCACAGGCGGCACGGGGGGCACCGGCACACATGCGCTGCAAGACGTTCGCATGACGGGACGCTGGCAACGGTTCGCGCTTGATACCAGGCGCATCCTGATCATGATGCTCCTGCTGGCGAGCATCCTGTTCCTTCTCGCCTCGTGTTTCGTCACCGGCCGCGATGATTCGCTGCAACGCTCGGCCCCGGACATTTTCGCGCGGATTCAAGCCTGGTTCTCGCTGCTAGGATGACTGGTATGGGTATCTTCTCAGGATTGTTCTCGCGCAGGGATGACACGCCCCGCCCCGACCATGTGACGTTCACGTTGGCACAGGCCTCGTACACGTATGAGGATGGCAACACGGGCTTGCACGATACGACCCTGACCCTCGACACACGACGCACCGCGGTAATCGGTCTGAACGGCTCCGGCAAGACGACACTGCTGAAACTGCTCGATGGCTCGCTCGCCCCCACTTCAGGTTCGGTCACAATCTGCGCGGGCGAGCACACGCTGCACCCCGGCTCCCGCAAAGACCGCAAACGTGTCGAACAGCTAATCGGTTGTGTGCGACGGGAGGAGATTCCGAACAGCTTCTACCGCAGCGAAAACATCGCGAAGGCGCTTGACGCGCATATGCAGGCGCGACACATCGCGGATGCGGAGCGTCAGGCGCGTATCGGCTCGCTGTTGGCGCAGCTTGATTTGTCGGTGTGGCGGGACAGGCCGGCGGACGCGCTCGACAGTGAGCACCGTCATCTGCTGGCCATCGCGGCCGCGTTATGCCTTGATCCTGCGGTTCTGGTCGCCGACGAGCCGACGAAGGGACTTGACGAAATCGGAACCGCCCACGTGGCGCGCGCCCTGTTTGCGCTTGACCGTCAAGTGGTATTCGCCACGCACGACACGGATATGATCACCAGACCGGAATACGCGATTGACCGGGCATTGCTCTTGGACGGCGGACGTATTGTGTTCGACGGGAGCCCCCAAGACGCGGTCACCGCCTATACTGATCTGATTCGCCGCCTGCGCGATCGCGCGTAAGACTAAGCCTGCTCGCGTAAGTCGATGATTCGCGCGCGCGATATGTCTGCGCCGCTTGCGATGTTCGCGCCGTTTGCTCCACTGTTCGCCTGATATCAGTGAACTTGGGTTCTTGCCACCAAAGTTCTTGGGGTTTCCGTTCGCGGATGATAGCCTAGCAATCGCTAAATTTTCGCTGAATGCTCGCCGGATTCGTCTATTCCTTGAGCATCGCCGCTACGGTATCCAGCATCGCGGCAATGTTGCGTGCGAAACGATCCGGCTGCGGCAGGAGAGAAACCGCGAGATATCCGTTGGAAGTCATATCGAAGAAGTAGCCGGGCTGCCCGGTCAGCCGATGGTCGCGGATCATCCGCAGCACGACTTCGTTTTCGTCAAGCACCGAGGGGATTCGCACCAAAGCATTCCAGCCGCCTTCCATACGCAGCATCGATACCAGACCGTTGGGGTCATCGGCGAGCATACGACGCAAGGCTCCGGCGTTCGTCTGGACACGATCGCTAACCCGTGCGGTCTGTTGCGCCGCCTCGGCAAGGAACGAGGGAAGACGGTCTGCGATGATATCGCTCATGGGCAGATAGTCGTCGGCGATCACGTCAAGTCGTTTCAATGCTTCATCGACATCAAGCTCGGGGCCGGACACCTCGATCCACCCGACTTTCGCGTGCGGGGCTGCAAGTGTTTTCGACAATCCGTCCAACGCGAAAGTCAGCACGCGTGGCTCCCCCGCCAAGCGTGCGTTGCCGGGGAACGGTTCGACCGGGAAATCATAGAACACCTCGTCGGCGATAATGGCGACACCATGCTCGGCACATAGCCTCACAATCGTCTCACGCTCTTCGGGCTTGACGTACGAACCGGTCGGGTTGTTCGGATTAATCAGCACCAACGCGCGGATTTTCGCGCCTTGCGGGCCGTTCAGCAGGGATTCCAGTTGCGCGGTATCGATGATCCATGACCCGTCGAAACGCTGTTGATACGTGATGACTTGGACGCATTCCAGCGCCGCGATCGATTCGATGAGCGGATATCCGGGCTTGGGGGCGAGCACGATGTCGCCGGCGTCGCACAGCAGTTTCATCAGCCACGAATACGCTTGTGAGGTTGAGCTGAGCAGATACAGACGATTCGGATCGACCGGCTGCGCGTCAGGCAACGTGGACTCGCGGCGGCGTCTATCAGCAAGGAAACCGGCCAGTTGTCGCCTGGCTTCGAATTGGCCGCGGGGTTGCGCAGCGTAGACGGTCGGCAAGGATTGCGGCGCGAGCGCGAACTTGGTCGGATTCGAATCGTTGAGTTTGTCAAGCGTGATGCCGTCCTCTTTGGCGGCTTGCTCCGCCCGGGCAATGGCATTCGGGGCGCTGATGTCTACTCGTGATGAAAATCGCACGCCACCATCCTAGCGCACACCCTCATCACGGCCATGGCCGGCAACGAGCGAGGATTCCCCGTGGAAGTCAGCGCCGCCAGACTTCCGCCTCGCAGAGATGCCCAAGCCTAACCGTCGTTTCCAAAGCCGCCCGCACCTCCACCATGTGAGCAAATCCTCACACAACACCGCCAAACCCCGCCACATCACCCCTCCCCAACCAACCAACCGGTCATCGTGCGAGCCAATCCTCACACAACCACGGCAAAGAGAACCAAAGGCATTGATTATCATCCCAACGGACGTTGCGACTACAAGACACGCTAGGGCATCAGAGAACTCCGTAATGTCGTCGGCATCAGGGGACGCAATCGGGTTTGTCATGTGGCCGGGTCCCCCAATCGCGAGTGTGCCAGAACATACGCTGTGCGACGGAAGCAAGCGCCCGGGAGCCCTGATATACCGATAACGCGTCGTTGTGTATGCCCGGGCATGCACAAGCCGGCAGACGCCAAGCGATCGTATCGTTCCTCTGTGCCTTCCGTATGGTTGCGTATGGCACCGCATACGTAACCAGACGGAACTCTCATTCACCACCATGGTGCCAATACGTCGCAACGACCAAACTCCATCAACTCCGCCAACCAACCGACCGCACCACGAACCAACCGACCGTAACGCCACCAACCACACCAAACCGGCAAAACCAACCACCAACCCAAACCGACGAACCGCCCAAACCGCCTCCAAATACGCGTTGTGGCCCGCCCCGATCATCTCGGGACGGGCCACAACCGATGCTTCAGCATCCTCCGACATCCCAACCGCATGCGTTCATCCGCTCCGGACCAGGATTCGCCGCAGAACCTGTTACTTGGCGGCTTCAGCAGCCTTAGCGGCCTTGACGCTGGCGTAGTAGGCGGCACCGATGATACCTGCCTCATTGCGCAGCTTCGCCGGAACCATCGGGGTCTTGATATCGATGTACGGCAGGAACTTCTCGCTCACACGGCTGACGCCACCGCCGACCACGAACAGATCGGGGTTGAAGTACTTCTCCATAAGGCCGTAGTACTTGGTCAGGCGCTTCGCCCACTTCTTGTAGCTCATGTCGAGCTTGTCACGCACGGACGACGCCGCGTACTTCTCCGCGTCGCCCTTGCCGTTCTGCAGTTCGATATGGCCCAGCTCGGTATTCGGGATGAGCACGCCGTCGTAAATCAACGCGGTGCCGATGCCGGTGCCGAGCGTGGTCGCGATAACCAGACCGTCCTGGCCCTTTGCCGCACCGAACTGCTGCTCGGCGATACCCGCCGCGTCAGCATCATTGACGACAACCACAGGACGGCCGCACGCCTTGGAGAACTCCTCGGTGACGTCCACGCCGATCCAGGACTGGTCGAGGTTCGCCATGAAATCAAGCGGCTTGCCGGGCTTGATCGGCGCCGGGAACGCGATACCGACCGGCGCGTCCTCAGGAACTTCAAAATGTTCGAGCTGCTGACGCACAATGTCTGCAACGGCCTGCGGAGTGGATTTCTCCGGGGTCAGAATCTTCAGACGCGGTTCAGCGAACTCACCCTTCTCCAAATTGACGGGAGCCGCCTTGATGCCGGAGCCGCCGATGTCAACGCCGAAAGCCTGTGCTGTCTCAATCATCTTTGACCTTCCTATGAGGTGATGGGGTGTATGAACCGGTACGGCGATTGTACCGCGCCCCCTGACCGAATGAGGCCGCGCCACGCCGAAAACCTGCAAACGCTTTCATCATTGTTCCCAAGTCTTCGGGCGACACGCGGCCAATCGAATTGCAAACGTGACTTCGCTCCTCACTTTAGCGCGGGCATCGGCCGCCAATCGGGATCATGCAGCAACTTGTGCGAATCCCACCAGCCGCGCGCGATAGCGGACAGCCCACTGCGCAGGTGCCCCTTATCCACGGCAACCAATCGGATGACCTCCTTGATTGCGGTGGCAGCCGTACCGAGCGCAAACAACGCAGGACGATAATCCCCGTACACCATGAAATACCGCGCCATATACCCGCGGTTGCGCATGATGTGGTACCGGTTCATATCGGATGTGGAGTTCAACTGCCGCAGCCCGGCGATATTCCAGTTGTCGATATCGCGCGTACGGCGAATGATGACGTCCTTGACTTCGATCGGATTGGTGACTTTGCTGGCAAGATAGCCGTACATCGTGTCATCCCAGTAGATGAAGAACCGCCCGTCTGGGAAGCCGATTTTCTCGACGATGTTGCGGCGGAACAGCCCGCCCTCGAAGCACATGGTGTTCATGAGCCGGTAGCCGCGCGGCCCGAACGCCGCCGGGGCGATCGGATCGGGGATGCCCAGCGGGACGATGAAATGGTACTGCCAGTAGAACGGACCGCCGTCATAATCGTTGCGGCTACCCTGGATCACGTCGTGATGGAGGGTCCATGGAGCGAGCTTCTCAATGGCATCCGGCAGCACCGCCACGTCGTCGTCCATGACCCAGAACCATTCGGCGCCGAGCTCATACGCTTTGCGCACGCCGTTGCTGAAACCGCCGGAACCGCCGATGTTGCCTTCTTGCGGGAAGTACACCACACGGTTCATGTTGCCTTCCGTGTCAGCGATGGTCTGCCCCCATTGGGCGGTGACCGCGGCGCTGAAATCTTCGACCATCGACTTGGTGGTCTCGCTGTGTTCGTTGTCCACGACGACAATACGCCACGGCGCGACGGTCAGCTCCTTGAGCGAATCGAACAGTGTCGCGAGCAGCTTCTGCCGCTTGTAGGTGACGATGACAATGGCCAGCTTGTCGATGACAGCTTTCTTGGCGTGCTGTGATTGTGTCATGGTAACTATTCTTGCACTTACCCTCGCCGAACGCCGAATATCGAGCATTGACTTGCGTTTGCTGCCGTCATACGGTATTGATGATTTCTGTAAGTTTCAGGGAAGGTGAAATTCCTTACTGGCGGTAACGACAAGCCGTCCGCATTGAGCGGCGGCGTTCCATGTCGAAGCCCGCGACCCGCGCAAGCGGCTGATCCGGTGGGAATCCGGGGCCAACGGTACAGTCCGGATGGAAGAAACGGAGCTCAGATGAGCATCTTTTCGCATACCCATATTCATGTACGCGCCATTGTCAAGAATGATGATCTGCCAGGAAGCGTCCAGCCTACTGATACCGCAGCTGATTCCCAGGTCACACCCGCAACCGCGCCAGCAGCCACACCCGTGGCCGACGCAGCCGTGTCACCGAAAGACGCCCATTCGACCGGCGTCGGCGATTCCGGCCGCTGGTCAACCCGCCGCATCGCCATGTACGCATGCTTCGTGGCGTTGTCCATGGCGTTGAGCTTCGTTGAATTCCCGCTGATTCCGGGTGTTCCGTGGCTCAAATATGATCCGTCGGGCATCGTCGCGCTGGTCGCGGGCTTCGCTTACGGTCCTGCGGCCGCGCTGATTGTCAGCATCCTCGGGTTCGTCCCGCATCTGTTCATCAGCCCATGGGGTACGCTCATGGCCTGGCTGGTCGCGATCGGGTTGTCTGTGCCGGCAGCAGTGATTTACCGGCGTATGCACACCCGTCCCGGTGCGGTGCTCGGTCTGGTCGTCGGCGCAATTGTCGCACTCGCGCTTGCGATCCTCGGCAATCTGGTCATCACCCCGATGTACGCGCATATGACCGTCGCCCAGGTCGCCGCATTGATTGTACCGGCGCTGTTGCCGTTCAATCTTGCGAAGTACGCGATCAACTGCGTGGTCACGTTCCTGATTTACAAGCCGGTGTCTGAACTGCTCAACAAGTCGGCACGCTGACCAACACGCAGGTCTGGCCGTCCGGTGGCCACGAGCGTCGAACGGTCAGACATGCGTCTCGTTCCCGGAACCTTCGATTCCCACATCATCGATAAACTCCATTGACGCACCACCCCTGCTCCCACGAAAGATACGGATACTGCACATCATCATGAACATCTCCCGGTTTTCCTCCCCCGCCCCGGATTCGGTCGCGACATCGACACCGGCTTCGGCGCAGGTGGATGCGAACGCGAATGACAGGCAGGGCCTTGCCGCGAGCTTGCGCCGTGTTCGCTACCGGTATTCCGGTGCACACGACTGGGCGCTCGACGGGGTGGACCTCGATATCCACGCCGGTGAATATGTGTGCATCGTGGGGGCCAACGGTTCGGGAAAATCAACGCTTGCCCGGCTTCTTGCAGGGCTTTCCGCCCCGGATTCGGGTGTGATCACGTTGGACGGGCATCCGGTATTCGATGCCGCGGGCGCGCATGCCGACCAGTACCGGCTCGCCCGACATGATATCGGCGCGGTGTTTCAAAATCCTGAGGATCAGATTGTCACGACCATCACCGGCGACGATGTGGCCTTCGGACCGGAGAATCTGGGGATGAGCCGCCCGCGCATCGGCGATCAGGTCGCGCATGCACTCAAAGCGGTCGGCATGATGGCGCGTATCGAAGATGATCCGACGACGATGAGCGGCGGCCAGCAGCAGCGCATCGCCATCGCCGGGATCATCGCGATGAATCCTGCGATGGTGGTGCTCGACGAGCCGACCGCAATGCTCGACCAGGATGCGCGTATCGGCGTGCTTGACATCCTTGACGCACTTCACCGGCGGGGGGCCACCATCGTACATGTGACCCATCATGCGGATGAAGCGCATCGCGGTCAACGTGTCATCACCATGAGCGCAGGGCGGATCATCGACAATTCCACCGTTGCAACGCCATCCCCGGATGGTTATTCCAATTCATCAGAGCATCCTGCCAAGGATGATTTCCGTCATCTGCTGCAAACAAGCGGCATGCCGGTCACGTGGCTGCACCCTGGTTCAATCGACGGACGTACGCCGTTGTCGTCCGGCACGTCGCCTGCGCAGGGGACCATGTCCCTCGCCGCGGCGACACCCATGACCGCCGGTACCGATGCCGCCGGCAAGTCTGGCACTGGTTCACCCGATGCCGAGGAAATCCCTGCCGCACACCGCCCGGCACCCGCGATCAGTGTGGACCATGTGTCCTTCACCCCTCAGGGCGCAACCCTCCCCAGCGTGCATCGGTTGACTTTCTCCGTGCGTTCCGGCGAAACCGTGGCGCTCATGGGCACCAACGGAGCAGGGAAAACCACGCTGATCAGGCTGCTGGCCGCCTTGAAGTGCCCCGACAGCGGCAATATCACCATCGACGGCATCCCTGTAGCCACAGATTACAGGCGCACTGGGAACGCAGACGAAAGGCGACCGACGCAACCGGCTGAACGATTGAAGTCCCGGCTGATGACTTGGCTGGTCAAGCCCAGGTCGGGGGTGCGCCCGTTGTCCCGCGCCCAACGAGTCCAGTTGAGACACCGGCTTGGACTGGTCATGCAACATCCGGAACGACAGTTGTTTGCACAAACGGTGGCCGAGGATGTCGCGTACGGCCCGCGCAATCTGGGGCTTTCCGAGCAGGAAGTCGCGCAACGTGTCGATGAAGCGCTAGAATTGCTGCATATTGGCGATATCCGCGACCGCTCGCCGTTCAGCTTGTCCGGTGGACAACAGCGGCTTGCAGCCATTGCGGGGGTTATCGCCTGTCATCCGGATGTGCTGCTGCTGGACGAGCCGACGGCCAGTCTGGATGAGACGGCGAGCGCACGAATCCGCGGTTTGCTCGCTGATCTGCACCGCCGCGGGGTTACAGTGCTGCTGGTCACCCACAGCATCGACGAGGCACGCGCTGTTGCCGACCGCGTGCTGGTGCTTGAGTCTCCGACAAACGCCCGGCAGAAGGTAACCCCGCAATCGGCAGACGACCAGAAACCGACGGACACACTGCAATCGGCGGCATACACGGCGGTATCATCAGACGATATCCCCGCGATTCCATCTGCCAACACCACGGATAGCCAACCTTCCAAAGCCCGGCGAACCGGCACCGGACGTTCCGCAATCGACAAGCTTGACACCAGGGTGAAAGTGGTCGCGTTCCTGACGCTCATGTTTTCGGCGTTCGCCATCAGTTCACCATATCAACTGGCCGTCGGCGCCATCCTGACCGCCGGTATCGTCGCCGCCGCGCGAATCAGCCCACTTCAATTGCTAGCGCGCATCCACATGTTCCTGTTCCTATTTGTGTTCGCGGGTGCGCTGAACATCTTCTTCGTCCGCACAGGCACACCACTTGCCCATATCGGTCCCGTGCCTATCACTGATGACGGCGTGCACACGGCAATCATCTACGCCTGCCGCTTCGCTCTGGTGATTATTCTCGGCGCGGTGTATGTGGAGACGACAACACCCACGGCCATGACCGACGCGTTTGAATCCCTCTTGTCCCCGCTCAAACGATGCGGCATCCATGTCCAGGAGATAGCGCTGGTACTGAGTCTGGCGTTGCGGTTCCTACCGACGTTGCGCGTGGAAATCATCTCCGTCGCCCAAGCGCAAGCGGCCCGCGGCGGCAGTATCGAAAGCGGTTCCCCGGCTCAGCGGTGCCGTGCGATGTGTGCGATCATCATGCCGGTGTTCGCCGCGTCGCTAAGGCATGCCGACAATCTGAGTCTTGCCTTGGACGCACGTTCCTATGAGGAAGGCATCCATCGGACTCATTGGCATGAGATGCGAATGCACGCCCGCGATGGCGTGTTCTGTGCGGCTTGTGCCGTCTATGTGGCTGCATTGGTTCTCGTCGCGTTGCTGTGACGTGCGCTGTCACGATGCCACGCTGCCGCGACCAGACCATCAAATAACCGTACTGCATTCCTTTCGTTGCGCTTACGCCGTATCTTCCCTGCAGCCCTGCTGATAGCCATCTGACATATTGCAATTATTACAGCAGCTTGCCTTGGATGAAGCCGGATGCACCGTCGACGTGCCGATCACCCGGATGTCGTCCGCTCCTCCCCGAATGCCCCGCAGCGTTTCGGTGCCGACGCGGTTGCGGTGTTGCCCCACCTTGTTCTACGCCGGCATCCTTGTGGTTCTCGGGCGGTGCCGCCCATCCGTCACGCTCCCCTGTCGCCGCTGGGTGCGCGGCAAGATCGCGGTCAATCCAGGCCATAATCAATCCTGCCAGTTGGTTGATCTCCTGAGCGCTCAGTTCTCTGCCCCGCGGAATATGGTGCCATTTCTCGATGCATCCACGACAGCAGCATGCGGTGGCGTGTTGGGCGGTGAACACAGGATGGCCGCGCCAAGGCGTTTGCCTCCCGTCTTTCGCAGGCTGGGCCGCGCCAACCCGTTGAGCGAGCATCTCATGCGCATGCCGGTCAATGAGTTCACGCCCTTTGCGCCTCGCATATTCAGCGTCGTGCGGACTCAACGTGAATGACGAACGGAATGACGAACGGGAAAGCCGTTCCAACGTTTCGGCAACCCAATGGGCGGCTTGCCGAGCGTCGTTTCCGTCGATGCGATCGCCGGATTCGGTCGGCTGCCTTGCACCAGCAGGCAGATTGTCACTCACTGCGATCACGCTTCGTTATGCGTCTCGTGCGTGGGCACGGCTGTGGACCGGTCGAACATCTCGACCCGCTCATGCAAGTCATCTGCGATGCGATACCAATGCTGGACCGTATTCTCCAGAAAGAAGTAATACCTGATATACCCAATGAGCAGTCCCAGCATTGCCAGGTAGATGATGGTTGACACAGGAATCGTGGAGGGGACGAGCACCATGAAGGCAAGCGCGACCAAGAACACGGCGATGGTGATCATCATGACCCCAAATGGATGAGCCGCTCATGCTGCAGCCATGCGAGCTTGCGCTCATGCCAATCCAACAGTCGACGGGGATCTTCACCTTGATCGAGGCGCGTGGCGACGCTCTTTTCATGCCGTTTCGTCCATTCGCGCAGATTCAAGCCGTATTTGTCCCGAGTGTCCTCCACGCGTCCCGTGGCTTGTTTTCTCGATTGATCGCCATCCATCGGCATGCCTCCCTCGCAACGACGCATGCTTTCATCGTACTCGTCCGCGCTGCGGATACGACAGTGCTGCGCGGCGACCGGCGCAATTGCAGAAACAGTACGCAGAAACAATATATGGAAACCGGACGGTACTTAGAATGCACAATCGATATGTAGGATTGAAGATGCATGATCTCATAGATATGCACGGTTGAAAAACTGCACTGGATTGCGGACGCACGGAATGGTTAACCGCGTGGGAATCGCATGGTAGATGGCAACGCACCACGGAGGAGACAGGAGAAGACGCAGTCCGCTTCCAGTCTGCGTGGTGAGCAGCAGACGGTTCCTCGCTGATGCCGTCAGTCGACCACGCACGTTCCGGCGTGCGCTGAAGCCGCCGCCTGGTCGGCCTGCGCATTCATCGCATATTCCGGGAAACTTGCACCGACGCTGTTCAAGGTGTCGCGGTTCGCCCCCAGATACATTACCGTGTAGGAATTCGTCATGCCCTCGTTCTCGACATGAAGCGGCGGAACGGATGTCTCGCAACGGGAATACACCAGATAATGGGCGATTTCATGGCGAAGCTCGTCAAGATACTGCGTCGAGCGAACGACGTACGGGTACGCCTCATGGCCGGTGTTGACGAAGTTGGTATCGGCTTTCCCTTCGCAAAATGCCGCAAATGCGTACCGATCCGCTTGCGTTGAAGGGCAGTAGTTGCCCATGCTCTGGAAATCGTAGTCGGCGTGCAGACCGACGATTGACAGCATTTGTTCACCCGACTGTAGGTAGGTGCCGTTCTGCCCTGTCTGTCCTCGGAAAGACGCGATCTGCTGTTCGATACTGTCCAATTGTTGAGGCGATGGCGCGTGATGGCTGTCATCTTGGGTAAGGACGATCTCGAAATAGGAGCCGGTCGCCCTCGAAATAGGAGCTGGTCGCCGTGGTATGTGTCTGGATTGAGATGTTGTACGACTTGTGAATCTTGAAATCGTATTCAAGCTGATACAAGTCGGCGAGCTTCGCCGTGTAGTATGCCGTGGCATCGTTGCGGTTCATGGAGCGTCTCGCATCACCGTAGGACGTTGCTTCCAGCATATGATCTAAGGCCTTGAGCCATGAATCAATCGCTGATTAGGCGTTCGGAAGCGCTTTGACATATTCATTGATCTGGGCTGCAGGCATGGCATGGTGCTTGTCATGCATGGCTTTGATTTCGTTGATGTATTGACGGTATTGGTCGCATGAACCATACTGGTAGCCGATGATTCCGGTCGAATCCGATGAATCTGAAGACGCTGAGTCAGTCGGCTGCTGTTGGTTTTGCGTAGAACCGCTGGATGACGGCCGAGACGATGGCGAGCCTTGTGTATAGGTGACAGTCCTATCGCGGGATTGAGCTGAAGAAGGCTTGATGACTCCGGCGTTGACGAGTCCGCCGAGTATCAGGCATATCACCACAATAACCGTGCAGATGTTATCAAGAACAGAACCATTAGTCCAAGGCAGAAGGGAAACAGATGACCGGTCAGATGTGGAGCGATGGGATACGTGACGGCTACGAAACCCGCCCATGTTGCTCATATTCGGTGCGAAACCATGAGGCGAATCATCACCTGGTTATCATCATAAAAGTTCATTAATCCCCACCCGCGTCAGTGTTCATTGCAAATACTTACGATTGCATATTGAATACCATCATACAGCTCAAAGCAGATATTGAGCCGTTCCCCAGAGTGAATTTAATTTTGTCCCCCACCGACCTAGGGATTCCTATCAGCAGTAGCCTGCTCGACAGGTTTATTCATTGGGCATCGCAAGTTGATCGGTGCTCTCACACGCCGGTTTTGCAAGTACCCAGCGCAAGGGCATTGCCGCATACATCTCCCAAACTGGTTGTGTTGGTGGGTTGTCTGGGGGTGGCGGGTTTGTGTGGTGTGTGCCTGTCGTGTGTGTGGTTTGGTGCTTGCCGGTTCACGGATGGGGTGTGGTGTGGGCTTGTCCCGGCGTGCCGGGTGCCGTGGGTCGTGGCGTCATTGCCGGCGTGGGGTCCGTGGCCTATTCCGGCGGCCGCCATGCCGGGTCCGCCGTGTTTGTCCGGGGTATGTGGAAAAGGGAGGGGGCACGCTGGTGGTGTCCCCTCCCTGTGAGGTTTGGGTGCGGCGGCGTGCTACTCTCCCACACCCTTCCGGGTGCAGTACCATCGCCGTGCCAGGTCTTAGCTTCCGGGTTCGGAATGGGTCCGGGCGTCTCCCCTGGGCCATGGCCGCCGCAAATCTTGTGTTATACATCCCACGGGATCGTGTCTCCACGTGTTCCCTTGGGGGATCGTGGTGGGTTGGGGACCGGATAGTGGACGCGACTGAAGGAATGATCCATGTGACGTGCAGGGTGTCTCCCTGTCGTCCGGGTGATGCTTGTTCTTGCCACCCCTGACGGGGTGATCGTGTGGTGTTGCCGTTCGACTGTTAGTACCGGTCGGCTCCACCCCTCGCGGGGCTTCCACGTCCGGCCTATCAACCACGTGTTCTGCATGGAGTCTCCAGACCCCCAAGGGGGTCACGGAATCCTGATCTCGGAGCAGGCTTCCCGCTTAGATGCTTTCAGCGGTTATCCCTCCCGAACGTAGCCAACCGGCCGCGCCACTGGCGTGACGACCGGCATACCAGAGGTTCGTCCACCCAGGTCCTCTCGTACTATGGGCAGGCCTCCTCAGGATTCCAACGAGCGCAGAGGATAGAGACCAAACTGTCTCACGACGTTCTGAACCCAGCTCGCGTGCCGCTTTGATCGGCGAACAGCCGAACCCTTGGGACCTGCTCCAGCCCCAGGATGCGACGAGCCGACATCGAGGTGCCAAACCATCCCGTCGATATGGACTCTTGGGAATGATCAGCCTGTTATCCCCGGGGTACCTTTTATCCGTTGAGCGATGCCGCGCCCGTGCGCCGGCACCGGATCACTATCTCCGACTTTCGTCCCTGCTCGACCCGCCGGTCTCGCAGTCAAGCCCCCTTGTGCGATTGCACTCGACACCCGGTTGCCAACCGGGCTGAGGGGACCTTTGAGCGCCTCCGTTACTCTTTGGGAGGCAACCGCCCCAGTTGAACTACCCGCCAGGCACTGTCCCTGAAGAGGATGACTCTTCGAGGTTAGACGCCAGGTGTGGACAGAGCGGTATTTCACCTTCCGGCTCCCCGCGGGCTGGCGCCCGCGGCTCACAGCCTCCCGCCTATGCTACACAATCCAGACCTGACGACAATACCAAGGTATAGTAAAGGTCCCGGGGTCTTTTCGTCCTTCTGCGCTTAACGAGCATCTTTACTCGTACTGCAATTTCGCCGAGCTCCTGGTCGAGACAGCGGGGAAGTCGTTACGCCATTCGTGCAGGTCGGAACTTGCCCGACAAGGAATTTCGCTACCTTAGGATGGTTATAGTTACCACCGCCGTTTACCGGGGCTTGAATTCACCGCTTCACCCCAAAGGGCTGACGGATCCTCTTAACCTTCCGGCACCGGGCAGGCGTCAGTGCATATACAGCGGCTTGCGCCTTCGCATGCACCTGTGTTTTTGGTAAACAGTCGCTACCCCCTGGCCTGTGCCACCCCCCAAGGCTCAACGCGCGAGGCGCATCACCCCAAGGGGTCTCCCTTATACCGAAGGCACGGGAGTGGTTTGCCGAGTTCCTTGACCAGGATTCGCTCGATCGCCTTGGTATACTCTACCAGACCACCAGTGTCGGTTTCGGGTACGGGCGGCATGGGGCCCTGGCGCCGAAGCTTTTCTCGGCAGAAGGGATCACCGGATTCGCCCCCTAGGGGGCCCATCATCACGCCTCGGCCTTATGCCCCGCGGATTTGCCTGCGGGACGGCCTGCACGCTTGACCACGGAAAACCACCTCCGCGGCCGGCTACCTGACTGCGTCACTCCTGCGTCGGCCTACCACACGCGGGATCCCAACACCACCCGCGTCCACGCCCCGAAAGGCGCTTCCACGGGAAGCGGAGGTTAGCACACGCGCTTCGGCTTTGACGGTCCCCAGCCGGTACGGGAATATCAACCCGTTCATCCATTCGACTACGCCTGTCGGCCTCGCCTTAGGACCCGACTGACCCGGGGACGACGAACGTGGCCCCGGAACCCTTGGTCATCCAGCGGACGGGATCCTCACCCGTCTCTCGCTACTCATGTCTGCATTCTCACTCCCCCACGGTCCACGACACGCTCACGCGGCCGCTTCGCCCCATGGGGGACGCTCTCCTACCCAGCAGGAAACCTGCTGGCGCGTCTTCGGTGGTGTGCTTGAGCCCCGCTACATTGTCGGCGCGGGACCACTAGACCAGTGAGCTGTTACGCACTCTTTCAAGGATGGCTGCTTCTGAGCCAACCTCCTGGCTGTCTATGCGGCCCCACATCCTTTCCCACTTAGCACACGCTTCGGGACCTTAAACGACGCTCTGGGCTGTCTCCCTCTCGACGACGGAGCTTATCCCCCGCCGACTCACTGCCGCGCCACACCTCACGGGTATTCGGAGTTCGGCTGCTGTCGGTACCCGAACCGGGCCCTCAAGCATCCGGTAGCTCTACCCCCCGGAGGCGACACGCGACGCTGCACCTAAATGCATTTCGGAGAGAACCAGCTATCACGGAATTTGATTGGCCTTTCACCCCTAGCCCCAGGTCATCCCCCCGGTTTTCAACCCAGGTGGGTGCGGTCCTCCACGCGGTCTTACCCACGCTTCAACCTGCCCAGGGCTAGATCATCCCGCTTCGGGTCCAGGACACGCGACAAACGCCTTTTAAGACTCGCCTTCGCTACGCATACGCCACACGGCTTATGCACGCCACATGCCACTGACTCGCAGACTCATTTTTCGATAGGCACGCCGTCACCCCACAAAGAAGGCTCCGACGGATCGTAGGCGCACGGTTTCAGGAACTCTTTCACTCCCCTCCCGGGGTGCTTTTCACCTTTCCCTCACGGTACTGGTACACTATCGGTCAGACGGGAATACTTAGGCTCACCCCACGGTCGGGGCTGATTCACACGGGATTCCACGAGGCCCGTGCTACTTGGGCAAACTGTGATACCGAGACGACACGCATACGGCTACGGGGCCATCACCCTCTACGGCCAGGCATTCAATCCTGCTCGCCTCACACGTCGTTTTATCACTCGGCCCGGCCCCGTCGGAGACCGGACACACAGGCCCGCAACACCCCACGCGCAACCCCCGACGGGTATCACACGCGCAAGGTTTGGCCTGGTCCGCTTTCGCTCGCCACTACTCACGGAATATCCTTTCCTGCAGGTACTGAGATGTTTCACTTCCCTGCGTACCCCCCGCAAAAACTGCGGTGACAGCCCATGACGGCTGCCGGGTCACCCCATTCAGAAACCCTCGGATCAAAGCCAGCTCGGCGGCTCCCCGAGGCATATCGCTGCCCGCCACGTCTTTCATCGGTCCCGTCTGCCAAGGCATCCACCATACGCCCTTGCAGGCAACCCCACACACGGGGAACCCGCAAGACCAAACGAACACCGGACGACAGATCATCAACACTCTGCGATCACAAAACGATCAAACAAACAACCAGACCCCCAACAAAGGGGACCCGGTCGAAATACATCAGTACAAGCAGACCACGACCAGCCACCCCCACAGGGGCGGCCACGCGGTCCGCTCGCGTCCACTCTCCAGTTCTCAAACCACCACGCCACACCACACACCCCCACCCGGAACACCCGGGAAGGAACCCATGGCGGGCACCCGAACGCCAACCCCCACACAAGGAGGCCGTGGCGGCCAGGGAACCCAACAGCATGCCCATACCCGCCCCCCGAAAAGGAGGCGCAACGATCCTTCCACGCCAGCACGCCCGGCACCCACGGGGACGACCCCCGCGATACCATGCCAGGCAAACAATGAAATTCTCCGTAGAAAGGAGGTGATCCAGCCGCACCTTCCGGTACGGCTACCTTGTTACGACTTAGTCCCAATCACGAGCCTCACCTTAGACGGCTCCCCCCAGCAGAACTGGTCAGGCCACCGGCTTCGGGTGCTGCCCACTTTCATGACTTGACGGGCGGTGTGTACAAGGCCCGGGAACGCATTCACCGCGGCGTTGCTGATCCGCGATTACTAGCGACTCCGCCTTCACGGAGCCGGGTTGCAGGCTCCGATCCGAACTGAGACCGGTTTTCAGGGATCCGCTCCATGTCACCATGTCGCATCCCGCTGTACCGGCCATTGTAGCATGCGTGAAGCCCTGGACGTAAGGGGCATGATGATCTGACGTCATCCCCACCTTCCTCCGGGTTAACCCCGGCGGTCCCCCGTGAGTTCCCGCCATGACGCGCTGGCAACACGGGGCGAGGGTTGCGCTCGTTGCGGGACTTGACCCAACATCTCACGACACGAGCTGACGACGACCATGCACCACCTGTGAACCCGCCCCGAAGGGAAACGACATCTCTGCCGTCGTCGGGAACATGTCAAGCCCAGGTAAGGTTCTTCGCGTTGCATCGAATTAATCCGCATGCTCCGCCGCTTGTGCGGGCCCCCGTCAATTTCTTTGAGTTTTAGCCTTGCGGCCGTACTCCCCAGGCGGGATGCTTAACGCGTTGGCTCCGACACGGGACCCGTGGAAGGGCCCCACATCCAGCATCCACCGTTTACGGCGTGGACTACCAGGGTATCTAATCCTGTTCGCTCCCCACGCTTTCGCTCCTCAGCGTCAGTAACGGCCCAGAGACCTGCCTTCGCCATTGGTGTTCTTCCCGATATCTACACATTCCACCGTTACACCGGGAATTCCAGTCTCCCCTACCGCACTCCAGCCCGCCCGTACCCGGCGCAGATCCACCGTTAGGCGATGGACTTTCACACCGGACGCGACGAACCGCCTACGAGCCCTTTACGCCCAATAAATCCGGATAACGCTCGCACCCTACGTATTACCGCGGCTGCTGGCACGTAGTTAGCCGGTGCTTATTCGAAAGGTACACTCACCCCGAAGGGCTTGCTCCCAAACAAAAGCGGTTTACAACCCGAAGGCCTCCATCCCGCACGCGGCGTCGCTGCATCAGGCTTGCGCCCATTGTGCAATATTCCCCACTGCTGCCTCCCGTAGGAGTCTGGGCCGTATCTCAGTCCCAATGTGGCCGGTCGCCCTCTCAGGCCGGCTACCCGTCGAAGCCTTGGTGGGCCCTCACCCCGCCAACAAGCTGATAGGACGCGACCCCATCCCACGCCGCCAGAGCTTTCCCGGACCCCCATGCAGGAGCCCGGCACATCCGGCATTACCACCCGTTTCCAGGAGCTATTCCGGAGCATGGGGCAGGTTGGTCACGCATTACTCACCCGTTCGCCACTCTCACCCGCAAGCAAGCTTGCAGGATCCCGTTCGACTTGCATGTGTTAAGCACGCCGCCAGCGTTCATCCTGAGCCAGAATCGAACCCTCCACAAAAAAACAATGCGGAAAGCCAATAACAGACTCTCACAAAATAATTGACGGTCGCCTAATAAGGAAAGGCGACTCGCACGAAAACCCCGACCCCCATCAACCGCCCTCGCGGACTCCCACGCAGGACAATCAAACACCCCGCACGGAAGCGGGGACCGGACTGGCAATCATTGACTATAAAGAAGTAGTACAGACACGCTCTTGAGTTCTCAAACCACCACCACACACCCGACAAAACCAACCCCCCGAAGGAAGCCGGCCGGCGAGCGGCAGCAAGAGAACAACATACACCACCAACACCACCCACGCAAACCAACCACCCAACCACCACCCCACAAACCCTACAAAACACAAGCAAACACCGGCGTGTCGAAAACACCACACACCACACACAAAACAACACGACACACCCCAAACAAAAAACCAAAAACACCAAAAACACCCCACAACTTGGCGAATCACACACGACCAGCCACCAAGCATCGCAGCCAACAGCACGCGCAAGCCACCACGCTCTCAGGCGCGAAACACGTCACCGCCCTTCAATCTCGGGCAACACACCACCGCAGCCCCGATTGTGCAATCTCCGCAACGCAATCATCCCGACTTGATCCCCCACCGCGAGAAACACGATGCGCACCCCAACGCATGGAAATATCGCAAGCACGGCAATACGCCATCATCTCCGAACACACAGGCCAAGAGAGCTGAGTCTTCCGCACGGCGTCGGCCCCGGCCAAATCCCCGCGAACACCGGGCGCGCTGAGACTTCCGTCACACCGCGCCCGGGAATCTTCTCCAGTACTGCCCCTGCAATTCACCCGACGCCAAGGCTTCGCCGCAATGCCAATCAGCGACGCCGGCACCCCGTCACAACCGACGTCGCCGCTACACCACTGCTACCGCCGCAGCACATCAATACAGTTCGGTGAAGATCTTCAGCACCCGGTCGTAATCCAGCGGTACGAAATTGTTGCGCATCAACCGTTCTTGCGTGGTCATCACACGCTCGGCGAACTGGGGCAGATCCTCACGGGTCACGCCATACTCGTGCAACGCTTTCTTGGGTAGCAGCTTGTTGATCAGCTCCTCGAGCCGATCGTAAACCACGCTGGTATCGCAGCCGAGGATGTTCGCGAGGAAAGCGTTAAGCGTGGCGATCTCACCATCCGACTTGATTTCCATATAGTTGCGCAATACGCCCGTGAACATGGCGTAGTTCGATTCGCCGTGCGGCACATGGTATTTGCCTCCCAGCTGATAGCTCAACGCGTGTACCGCGGCGCATCCGGCGGTGTCGAAGGCGATGCCGGCGAAATCGGAGGCAATGAGGAAGTCATCCATCAACTCGTTGCGCTTCGCACGACGTTCGGCCGACCCCGCCTCGCCGGCCTCGGTCACTTTCTGATATCCGCCGACAATCATTTCAATCGCCTTGTAGCTGAACATTTTCGTGTATGGGGTGGCGTTCGGCGACAGAGCAGACTCGACAGAGTGCACAAGCGCATCCATCGAGCTTGTAGCAAAGACATGATCGGGCAGACCGGTGAGCAGTTCCGGAATCAGCACGGCATCATCGGCGAACATCTCCGGCCCCGCGATACCCGCCTTGCAGCCCAGACGCGTGCGGTTCACCGCGGCGATTTCCGTGACTTCGCTGCCCGTACCGCAGGTGGTCGGCACAAGCACCAGACGCACTTTGCGGTGGTGGTCTGCCAGATGGTCGATGACGTCATCGATGCCATCACCGCCGGCGACGGCGACAATCTTCGACATGTCCATGACGGCACCGCCGCCGACTGCGATAATGCGGGAATACTTGAACTTGGAAGCGTCGGCAATAAGCGCATCGATCATCTCATCGGTCGGTTCCTGGCTACCGTACTTGTCTACGGTGATCACATGGGCACTGTTGGTGACGCCGGCGAAGAACGTATCATGCATCACGTCCATGGTGACCAGCAGGTCGTCAGACCCAAGATTGAATTCCTCCGCAAATTCCACGACCGTGGGGAACTTGTGGATCACGGGACCAACGGTGAGCTGCTTCATACAAAAACCTTCTTTCAACGGCCCGCGTACTCTTTGCGGTATGCGGGAGCGATACGCGCATTATCGGACCGGACATTTCACCTGATATGTCCGGCGTGTTTCCTACATGTGACAGTGGTTCGGATTCGTTCAGATTCATGGAGAACGTTCCGTTGCCGCCGTGATCATGATGTGGACATGCCACTTCGCGACGCCCGCTTCCAAGGACCGCGGCATGCGGTATGGTTGGTTCACGCGCATGCGGGGCGAACCGATGGACCCGCAATCGATACGGAGGATGTCATGGCACTGACCAAGAAACAAACCAAGCAGCTGAGGGCGATGGCTAACCAGCTCAACCCGCTGCTGTGGATCGGCAAGAACGATGTGACCGATGCCGCAATCAAGCAGGCTGATGAGACAATCGACAAGCATGAGCTCATCAAATGCGCGGTCCAGGACGGCTCAGGTCTGACCGCACGTGAGGCTGCAGACCAGCTTGCCCAACGGCTTGGGGCCGATGTCGTGCAGGTGATTGGCAACCGGTTCGTGCTGTACCGCGAATCTCGCCGGGACGATGTGAAGAAGATCGTGCTAGTGCGCGAGTAGGCGTTTCTGAGCTGTATCAATCAATCGAATAATTTATTCAATCCGTTAATCTGTCTGCGGTGAAGCGTGCTGCTTTTTCGACGCCGCCCCGGACTCGGTCTGCGGTGTCCGACCGGATTCTGACGATCCCGGCCGGACACAGGTTCCAGCGGTTCCGGCGGCCTCTGCTGTTCCGGTAGCCCCGATTCCATGGAGAATCGGCTTGATTCGCGCCAGATTCTCCTTCACCTGACGCTCATACCCACGGTCGTTGGGGCGGTAATATTCACGACCGACCAGTTCGTCGGGCATATACTGCTGCGGAGCGACGGCTCCCGGATAATCGTGAGCGTACTTGTAGCCCTCGTGGTTGCTCCAGCTTTTCATGAGTTTCGTCGGGGCATTGCGCAAATACAGCGGAACCTGGCCGATACGCCCAGCATCGATGTCGGCGAGTGCCTCGTTGATTGCATTGTAGCTGGCGTTGGATTTCGGCGCGGTGGCCACGGCGATAGTCGCTTCGGCGAGGATGATGCGAGCCTCCGGCATGCCGATCATGGCGACCGCCTGCGCGGCGGCGACCGTGACCTGGAGGATCTGCGGCGCGGCCATACCGACTTCTTCAGCAGCCGCGATCATGATACGCCGGGCGATGAATCTCGGATCCTCACCCGCCCTGAGCATCTGGGCGAGATAGTGGATGGCCGCATCCGGGTCAGAGCCTCGCATGGATTTGATGAACGCGGAGATGACATCGTAATGGTCGTCGCCGTGCTTGTCGTAACGCACGGTCGCCACGTCCATGACACTGCTGACAATGTCCGGAGTGATGACCGCAAGCTTGTCTGAATCCTTCGCGTGCTTGCCGCCGGTAACCGCACCTGCGGCCGCCTCGAGGATGGTCAGAGTTTTGCGCCCATCTCCCCCGCCCATGCGGATGATCTCGTCACGGGCGTCATCGTCGATGGCAACGGTGCCTTCCAACCCGCGTGGGCTGGCGATGGCGCGGTCGATCAGCGTGCCGAGGTCAGCGTCATCAAGCGATTCGAGTTTGACGACGACCGAACGGCTGAGCAACGGCTTGATCACCGAAAAACTTGGGTTCTCCGTAGTGGCGCCGATGAAGGTGACGTCGCGGTTCTCGACGCTGGGCAACAGGGCGTCCTGCTGGGATTTTGAGAAACGGTGGACCTCGTCGATGAACAGGACGGTCTCCTTATGCGAGGTGACAAGCCGTTCGTGGGCGCGTTCGAGGACCGCACGCACGTCTTTGACCCCTGAAGTCACCGCAGAGAGCTCTTCGAAGGCGCGCCCGGATTGTTTGGCAACGATGTAGGCGAGCGTGGTTTTGCCCACTCCCGGAGGGCCAAACAAGATGATTGAGCTCGGGGCTGTCAATGAGCCCTGCGACAGCGGGTCGGCAAGCCGATGCAGCGGCGAGCCTTCCCCCAGCACATGCTGTTGGCCCACCACCTCATCGAGGGTTTCGGGCCGCATACGCACGGCGAGCGGACGCAGCACGTCATCAGGTGCGGCGGCCGCGGCGAACAGATCATCGGTCATGCTTCCACCCTACTCCAATTCGAACAATCGTTCGACTCTGGCGATGCGCGATCGCCCCACGGCCCGATCAGTCCTCGATCTGGCCGTTGGAGCCGATCGGGCCGACATGATAGTCGACGAACACCGTCTCACCGGTCTCCTGCGTGGCATCGAGATCGACCGTGCCACCGATCGCCCAGTCATGGTCGCCATCGGAATCATCGATGATCTGTCGGACACGCCACGTATGCTCCTTGCGTTCGTTCGCGCCATCGATGATGAAGAATTCCGGCGAGCGGGCGGCAGCGTCGATGCCGACATAGTCGTGCTCGTCATAGTAGTCTTCGAGCGCATCCTCCCATTCGTGAACGCCGTAACCCCAGTCATGGTCGAGGTCGCCGAGCGTTTCGGGGCGGTCGAGGTCCATAAGCTGGATGCGGCGGAACATGGCGTTGCGGATGAGCACGGTGAGTCCACGACGGTCGGAAACCACGGCGTCGCGATCACCCGGAGCGGTGGTGTCAAGCGCGGATTCATCGTTCTGGCCGGCATGCTCCCACTCGTCCACGAGACTGGAATCAACGGAGCGGACGACAAGGCGAAGCCAGGAGATGACGTCACGCAGCTGGTCGTCGAGCATGTCCTGCGGAACCGTGCGTGCGAGCGAACGGTAGGCGTCCGACAGGTAACGCAACAGGGTGCCCTCGCAGCGGGCGATATTGTACCGGGCGATGTACCCGTTGAAATCAGAGGCGGTTTCAACCATGTCACGCAGCACCGATTTTGGGCTGAGCATGTAGTCGCCCGCCCACGGCACCGACTGGCGGTACGTGTCGAAAGCCTGATTCAGCAGATCTTCAAGCGGCTTGGGATAGGTGATTTCCTGGAGGCGTTCCATGCGTTCGTCATAGTCGATGTCGTCGGCTTTCATCTCCTGCATCGCCTTGTCGCGGGCTTGCCGCTGCTGGGCTTTGAGCACTGGCATCGGGTCGTCGAGCGTCGCCTCGACCATCGAGATGACGTCAAGCGCGTACGTGGGCGAATCCGGGTCGAGCAGGTCGAGCGCGGCGACAAGGAACGGGGACAACGGCTGGTCGAGCGCGAAATCATCAGGCATGTCGACGTCAAGCACGTAATCCGTGGTGTCGTCGTCACGCGGAACGGCCTCGATGAAATGCTCGTCAAGCATAGTGCGGAAGATGTCGTCCGCCAACTGGTGCAGATGCGCTTTCTGCTCGTCGGTCTGCGCGGAGTCGTCGATGAGCTTGTCGACGCGGGCACGGGCGTCACCGCCTTGGGCGACCTCGTTGAGCACCATCGAATGCGTGATTTTCAAATGCGGGACCAGAGTCTCGGGGGCCGCTTCGATAAGCTTGTCGAAGGTGTGCTCGTTCCATGTGACGAAGCCCTCCGGCGGCTTCTTGCGCTTGACTTTCTTGAGTTTCTTCGGATCATTACCGGCTTTGGCCAGCTGATGCGCGTTCTCGATCTCATACTCCGGAGCCTCGGCGACCACCAGCCCTTCGGTATCGAAGCCCATACGGCCGGCACGACCGGCAATCTGGTGGAATTCGCGGGCGCGCAGACGACGGGTCTTAACACCGTCGAATTTCGTCAACGCGGTGAGCACCACGGAATGAATCGGCACGTTGATGCCGACGCCCAAAGTGTCAGTACCGCAAATCACCGGAAGCAGGCCCTGCTGGGCGAGCTGTTCGACCAATCGGCGGTATCGCGGGAGCATGCCGGCATGATGCACGCCGACACCGGTGCGCAGCAGGCGTTGCAAAATCTTGCCGAACGCCGTAGTGAACTTCGTGCCCTTCATCGCCTCGGCGATGGCCTGACGCTGCTCCTTGGTGGAGACATTGCTGTTGGCGAGCGCCTGCGCGGTGGTCAATGCGGCATCCTGCGAGAAATGAACGATGTAAATCGGGGTGTCGCCCTTGCCGACCAGCAGCTCGATGGTCGCCGGCAGCGGCTTATCGGTATATTCGTAGGTCAGCGGGACCGGGCGCGGGGCGTCGGCGATGATGTCGACATCCGTGTCGGTGGCGTCTTCAAGCCGGTCGGCGATCGCATCGACATTGCCGAGCGTCGCGCTCATGAGCAGGAACTGCGTGTTCGGCAGCGTGATCAGTGGGACCTGCCACGCCCAGCCGCGCTCAGAGTCGCCGTAATAGTGAAATTCGTCCATCGCCACGCAACCGATGTCCGCCTGATCGCCTTCCCTGAGCGCCTGGTTCGCGAGGATTTCCGCCGTGCAGCAGATGATTGGCGCGTCGGCGTTGATATGCGTGTCACCGGTGATCATGCCGACGTTGTCCCTGCCGAACACCTCGACCAGGTCGAAGAACTTCTCGGAGACGAGCGCCTTGATCGGCGCGGTGTAGTAGGAGCGGCGGCCGGTGCACAACGCGGCGAAATGCATGCCGAGCGCGACCAGCGATTTGCCGGAGCCGGTCGGGGTGTTGAGGATCACGTGGTCGCCCGAAAGCAGGTCCATGATAGCCTCTTCCTGGTGGGGCCAAGGGGTGATGCCCTTGGTGTCCTCCACCCAGCCGAAGAAGCGATCGAAAATCGCGTCGGCGTCAAGGTTGCGCCGCTCGCCGTCATGCGGGGCCAACACCCCGAGCGACCCGTATCCATTCGTCCCGTCGGCCTGTAGCCGTTGCTCGTCCTGCGTCATACCCCTGAGTCTAACGCGTGGCGTGCCTTGCGGGCGATGGGGAGAGCGGGATGCCGACAGTTTCCACGAACAAGAAGAAGATCACCGACCACCGTGCGACTATCAGATTGCCCGATGACGGAGCACCTTCGGATTTCAATATCGGAAGAGAGGCACTCCAATGGGATGTGACTTCTCAAGGACACAACGGCGAGATACGGAGAGTCTCGCAGAACAGATGACAAGTACTGGGAAGCGGTGCTACTGAGTTGTCGCACAACGGGGAAATACCACGGGAATAGACGAGAGAGGCAGTGATATCAGGCCGCGGTGTGACAGGAAAGTCGCACGACAGGCAGATTGAAACGGATACTACGACCAAGGACACCGTATCGGTCCACTATGTGACCGGGAAATCGCACGACGGCGAGATAGCACGGGAATCGACAGGATAGGCGGCGGTACCGGGCAACAGTGCGACCGGAAAGTCGCACGGCGGCGGAGTTTCCCACGCGCCGAGCCACTCCCCGGCCGTTACTCCTCGTCGAGCCGGCGGCGCATCGCATCGGCGTCACAGTTCAGCGGCGGCCAGCTCAGGCCCATATCCCGCAGCGACGTGCGCAGCAGCTCGCTGACAACCGCCCTCGAATACCAGCGGTTGTCCGCAGGGACCAGATACCACGGCGCCTCCGGGGTGCTGGTCTTCTCGAACACTTCCTGCCATGCGGCCATATATTCGTCCCACCGGGCACGCGCGTCCAAATCGCTGACATCGAACTTCCAATGCTTGGTCGGATCGCTCAACCGCGTGAGGAAATGCTCCTTCTGCTTGTCCTTGGTAATCACCAGGAAGATCTTGATGATCGTGCAGCCGCTGTCCACAAGTTCATGTTCGAACGCGTTGACCTGGTCGTACCGCGCCCGCCACACATCCTCCGGGAACGTGCCGTAGATATGCGGCATGACGATGTCTTCGTAATGGGAGCGGTCGAACAGCGAGATCCAGCCGGGTTTCGGCAATTCCCGACGCACCCGCCACAGATAATCATGGGCCTGCTCCTCCTTGGTGGGAGCGCCGAAGCCGTGGTAATGGATGCCCATCGGGTCGGTTTGGCTGAACACATGGCGGACGATGCCACCCTTGCCGGAGGCATCCATGCCTTGCAGCACGATGAGCATGCGTCTCGGGGACCCTTTCGTCCCGTTCGCGTACAGCAGTTGCTGGTATCTCGCGATTTCACCGGAGCTGATGGCGATAAAACGTTCGCCTTGTGCCTTGTTGCCTGGGAAGCCGGGAGTGGAACCGCCATCGACGTCCGTCAGCCGGTCCCCCAGGTGGAATCGCAGGAGCTCCGCCGGCGGCTCGTCCCACACTGAGCTGAGCAGCTTGGATGACGCGTCGGCACGTTCCAGACGATACTCGATATCGTCATCATGCCGTTTTTCAAGGATTTCAATGCCGTGCTCGGCTTTGCGCAACGCCTTGCCGATCTGCTTGGGTTCGGTTTTCTTTTTGTCTTTGTGGTCGTTCTTGTTGGCGTGCCCATCCGCGTGTGGTGTCGTGTCTGTCATCGTATGCCTCCTGATACGTGCGGAAGCATGCCTGCCGACGAGCTGCCGCGCTTATCCGCGAGGCTTGCCAAGCCCTTCGATGACACGCACACCCGGCAGGTATGCGAACAGTGCGCCGTTGACGACCAGTTTCGAGGGGCGTATGCCGCTTCCAATGAACAGTGTAGGCGTTTCCAGGATGCGCGCGTCGACCAACACGGGCCATTCTGTCGGCAAACCAATCGGCGACATACCTCCGGACTCCATACCAGTGGCGGCTGCGGCGTCGACCACAGGGGCGAATGAAACCTTGCTGACCTGCAGCGTGTGCTTGACCAGACCGTTAAGATCGGCTCGCGTGTCGCCGTTGACCAGTGCCGCAGCGAATTGCGGGGGCGCCTTGCGCGTCTTATGAGTGTGGACGATGACGACATTGCCCGCCTGTGCAAGGTCAAGCCCGTACCGTGGGCAGAAGATATCCGTGTCCGACTCCTCGTCGAGGTTTTCGCTGACACCCAGGATCTGGGCCGGATCGATGATGCCTTCCGAAGTGAACCGTGTCAGCGCATCCAACACAGGCTGGGCCAGCAGCTTGCTGCCATGCCAGTCGTGGAGTTCCAGATCACCGGTCGTTGTCGTGAAATCCACCATCGAATCCTCGCTTTCGTGTCCGCGCCCCGGTTGTGGGGCGATTGTGGTTGCGAGCTTAGCGACGGAATATGCGGGGAAACGCCCGCCGGGACTTGCATCGTATACGTGTTGGTTATGACCGGCGTTCGTGCCCGGGAAATCTGAGGTTTCAGTACATCGCGCCGCGAGCGCGACCTTGGGAACTGTATCTTTGCGGGGCGCACAAACGACACCGGCCCGGTTGATATGAGATTCCAGTCAACCGGGCTGGTTGGTGTGTCAGCACAGCCTGTGCCGGGGTCTTACCCCGCGTCAGTCCGTGCTTGGCGCGGGATGCTGCCCCTTGCCATCGGGGTTCTCACCGCCAGCGCGTTTTTTACGTGCCCCGGGGACACCGGGAAGCGGGACCTCAAGATGGTGGCGTTCGGGGGCATCCGGATGGTTCTCGTCGTAACCCTGCATGTACCGAGTCTTCTGCCATTCATGGATGGACGCGTTTGACCCGCGGTGATGCTCATGATAGGTTCGCGGCGCGCCTCCCCGCGGCAGTTCGCCCGATTCCTTCGCCACCGCGATCTGGTTGACATTGGACGGATCCATGATCGCAATCGGGGCGACCGCTTCCGGTTCGGCGGGGGCAGCGGTGTGGCGCTGCATACGTGAAGGCAGCCATTCAGCGAGTCGGGACAGCAGCCAGCACAACACGAAGTAGATGACCGCGGCGACCACGAGCGTCTGCAGGATGTTGAAGTACATCGAGCCGAGACGACGCGATTCCTGGAGCAGATCGGTGTACATGATGATCGAGCCAAGTGCGGTGTCCTTGAGGACGACGACCAGCTGAGTGACTGCCGCGGGAAGCATCGCATAGATGGCTTGCGGGATCTCGACTTGCATGAGGGACTGCGTGCGGGTCAGACCGAGGGCGAGCGCCGCCTCATGCTGCCCGTTCGGCAGGTTGCCCACGCCCGAGCGCACGAGTTCGGCGACCACGGAGCCGTTGTACAGTACCAGACCGAGAACAACCGACCAGTACGCCGGATCCTCCATGCCCATGAAGGCGAACAGACGCCAGAAGAAAATCATCATCATGAGCACCGGCACGGCGCGGCAGAATTCAACAATCACCGCGGAAATCCAGTGCAACGGGGCCGCCGGCAGCAGACGCCCGATGCCGAAGACGATGCCGAAAAGCACGGCGCCGATCACCGCGACGAACGCCGCCTTGACGGTCATCCACAGTCCCGGCAGATAGAAGTCGGTCCACGCTTCTGCGTCGAGCGCAGGTTTCCACAGCTCCCAGGAGAGCTGATTCTCGCCTTGCGGCGGGTTGTGCAAGCGCATCAGGATGAGCACGAGCACAAGGGCGAAGACGACGATCGCCACCGCGTTGGCGATACGGATGCGCTTACGTCCGCGCGGCCCAGGGGCGTCGAACAGGACCGAAGTGTTGGTGTCGTTGTTGCTTGTTGCGTTCGCCATACCGGTCACCTCCGTACCGCGAGCTTGTTGGACAGATACGTGGTCAACGCACCGAACGGAATGATGAGAATCACGTACCCGAAGGCGAAGGTCAGGAAGATCGGCACGATGAGATCGGCGTGATATTCAATCATCTCGCTCATCATGGTCGAGGTTTCCGTCGCCACCGATGCCGCCGCGGCGACGGTGGAGTTCTTGAGCAGCGCGATGAAGGTGTTGCCCAGCGGTGCGACCGAGCCGCGGATGGCCTGCGGCAGGATGACCTGCGTGGCCGCCTGCCAGAAGTTCAGGCCCAAGGCGCGCGCGGCTTCAGCCTGGCCGACTGGCACGGTGTTGATGCCCGAACGCAGCGACTCGCATACGAACGCCGCCGTATACAAGGACAGGCCGGTGATGGCCAGCCAGAAGAAGTTCGTGGCAAAAGTATTCGAGAAGCTAAGCTTGAGCTGCGCGTACACGCCGAGCACCATGAACACCATGATGATGGTCAACGGCATGTTCTTGAACAACTCCACATATCCTCTGGCAATTCGGCGCAACGATGAAATCGGCGAAATCCGCATAAGCAGCAGAATCACGCCGAGAATCGTGGAAAACAGCGCCGACCACAGGGTCAGCTCGATGTTCACCAGAAATGCGCCTGGGATGTCATATTGGCTGAACAGCTGTGCGAATGCGTTCATTGCTTCTCCCCTTCCGTAGGTGTCGGCGGGTTGTATTTGGCGTTCGGCGTGTAGGCGACGCCCTTGGTGTTGTCGTCGATAGCGCGTTTCCAGGAGCCGTCCTGGATCATCTCGGTGATGGCGTTGTTGATCTGCGACGCGAGTTTCGTATCGCCCTTCTTAATGCCAACGCCATACCGCTCGACCGTGAAAGGCTTGCCCACAACCCGCAACCTGCCGCGGGACGCCGAAGCGAGGCCCGCGAGAATGATGTCATCCGTGGTGACCGCGTCGACGATGCCTGACAGCAGCGCGGTCGCGCATTCGGCGTACCCGGGCTGCTCCATAAGCTGCACCTTGCTGGCGAACCGCTCTTTGACCGTGACAGCGGAAGTCGAACCGGTCACCGAGCACAGGCGCTTGCCGTTGAGGTCCTGCGGGCCGTTGATGCCGGTTTCGCCTTTACGCACCAGCAGGTCCTGCCCGGCGACGAAATACGGGCCGGCGAAGGAGACCACGCGCTTGCGGTCATCGGTGATGGAATAGGTGGCAAGGATCATATCGACATCGCCGTTCTGCAGCATCGCCTCGCGCTGTTTGGACGGCGCTTCCTTCCATATGATCTGGTCCTCGGAATAGCCGAGGCTTTTGGCGATGTATTTGGCGACATCGACATCGAAACCGACATAGGTACCGGATTTCTTGAAGCCCAAACCAGGCTGGTCGAATTTGATGCCGATGCGGATCTTGCCCGCTTCGTCGTCAGCCCCGCAGGCGCTGACGGACAATACGCACGCAAGCGCGCACACCACCGCGCAAGCAGTGCGTATGAGACGCCCGGCAGTACTGCTCAATCTCTTGTTCATAACGCTCTTTTCTGATCAAACCCAGGTGCCGATTCGGCCTTCGTTTGAGACGCAGGAGGCACCAATGGACGATGCTGACGGTCAGTGGGTGAGGATCTTCGACAGGAAGTCCTTGGCACGGTCAGTCTTGGGGTGTTCGAAGAACTCGTCCGGCGTGCCCGATTCAAGGATCTTGCCGTCCGCCATGAACACGACGCGGTCAGCCACGTTACGTGCGAATCCCATCTCGTGAGTCACGCAGATCATCGTCATGCCCTCGTGGGCGAGTTCGGTCATCACATCAAGCACCTCGTTGACCATCTCCGGGTCGAGCGCCGATGTCGGCTCATCGAAGAGCATGACTTTCGGTTTCATCGCGAGAGCGCGGGCGATGGCCACACGCTGCTGCTGGCCGCCGGACAGCTGTGCCGGCATCTTCTCGGCCTGGGAATCCACGCCGACACGCGCGAGCAGATCCATGGCCAGATTCTCTGCCTCGTCCTTGGGCATATGGCGCACTTTGATTGGCGCGAGCGTCACATTCTCGAGAATCGTTTTATTGGCGAACAGGTTGAAGGATTGGAACACCATGCCGACTTCGGCGCGCAGGGCGGCGAGCTCCTTGCCCTCTTGCGGCAACGGCTTGCCGTCGATGCGGATATCGCCCGAATCGATGGTCTCGAGACGGTTGATGGTGCGGCACATCGTGGATTTGCCCGAGCCTGACGGCCCGACGACGACCAGCACCTCCCCCTTATTGACGGCGAGATTGATGTCCTTGAGCACGTGCAAATGACCGAAATGCTTCTCGACATGGGTCAGCTCGACCAGCGGATGCGTGTCCTGTCCTTGCGGGTCGGCGATCTTCGCGGCTTGTTGTTCTTGTTGTTCAGACATGCATGACAGTCTAACCGGTTTGAACCGACAATGACCAACCTATCCCATCATGCGCGCACTCGCACGGAAACGGCGGTATTATGCGGCAATATGCCGATGCCCTGCCACGCAGTACATTGCGTAACAGGGCATCATGTTTCTTGGAGGTTAATTTTTCGTGTTCACGGCACCGTGCCGATCACGCCTCGGGGACCTGCAGACATTCAAATCCTCAGCCCCGTGGGCAATCACCCGGATGCGGTTCAGTCCTCGTCTTCTTCCGGGTCGTAGTCGACACCGGTTTCGGCGCGCTGCTCATCCGAAATCGGAGCCGGAGCGCCGGTCAGCGGGTCGCGGCCGCCGCCAGCCTTCGGGAAGGCGATGACATCGCGGATGGAATCGGCACCGGCGAGCAGGGACACCGTACGATCCCAGCCGAGCGCGATACCCGCGTGCGGCGGGGCACCGTACTTGAAGGCCTCGAGTAGGAAGCCGAACTTCTCTTCGGCTTCCTCCTTGCCGATGCCCAGCACGTTGAGCACACGGTCCTGGATATCCACGCGGTGGATACGCACGGAACCGCCACCCATTTCCTCGCCATTGCACACGATGTCATACGAATCGCTCATCGCATGTTCCGGATCCTTGTCGAACTTGTCGATCCAGTCGGCGCTCGGCATGGTGAACGGGTGATGCATCGAAGTCCACTTGGAGTGGCCGACTGCCACATCATCGTCATCCGGATCATCGGTCGGCTTGAACAGCGGGAAGTCGACAACCCAAGTGAAGGCGAACTCGTCAGGGTGCAGCAGACCGGCACGATGGGCAAGTTCGACACGAGCCGCACCCAGCAGCAGCTGGGAGGATTCACGGGCGCCAGCAGCGAAGAACACCGCGTCGCCGTCCTCGGCGCCTACGGCTTCCTTGAGGCCATTGCGCTCCTGCTCGGACAGGTTCTTGGCGACCGGTCCCTTCAGCTCGCCGTTTTCGGTGAACTGCACATAGGCGAGGCCCTTCGCACCACGCTGGCGCGCCCACTCCTGCCACGCGTCGAACTGACGGCGAGGAGTCGAAGCACCACCCTTGAACAGCACCGCGCCGACATACGGGGCCTGGAACACGCGGAACGGCGTGTCCTTGAAGTAGTCGGTCAGCTCGATGAGCTGGTTGCCGAATCGCAGATCAGGCTTGTCGGAACCGTACTTGTCCATCGCATCCTTCCACGAGATGCGCGGAAGCGGAAGCTTGATGTCATAGCCGCGGGTCTTCCAGATCGCCTGGATGACCTTCTCAGCCATCGCGATGACGTCCTCCTGGTCGACATAGCTCATTTCCATATCGAGCTGGGTGAACTCCGGCTGACGGTCCGCGCGGAAGTCCTCGTCGCGGTAGCAGCGCGCCAGCTGGTAGTATCGCTCAACACCGCCGACCATGAGCAGCTGCTTGAGCAGCTGCGGGCTTTGCGGCAGCGCATACCAGGAGCCCGGCACCAAGCGGGCAGGCACGAGGAAGTCGCGGGCGCCTTCAGGAGTGGACTTGATGAAGGTCGGGGTCTCCACCTCGGTGAAGTCCATATCCTCGAGCGCGTGGCGCGCGGCCTTCGTCATATCGGAACGCAGCTTCAGGTTGCGCTGCATCTGCGGGCGGCGCAAATCAAGATAGCGGTACTTCAGGCGCACGTCCTCGCCCGGAAGCTTGTTCTCGGACTCGTTCTCGAGCGCGGTGGACACCTGGAACGGCAGGGCGTCGGCCTTGGCGAGCACCTTGAGATCCTCGACGACGACCTCGATCTTGCCAGTGGCCAGATGCGTGTTCTCATTGCCGTCCGGGCGCAGGCGGACCTCACCGGTGACCTGGATGACGAATTCGCTGCGCAGCGGGCGCGCGATTTCCTCGTCATAGATGACGATCTGTACGAGACCGGTGTTGTCGCGCAGATCGATGAACGCCACACCGCCGTGGTCGCGACGACGATCGACCCAACCGGCGAGCGTGACCTTCTGCCCGACCAGCGCCTCGGTCACTTCCGTGGCATGATGTGTTCTGTAAGCCGTCTGGCTCATGCTTCCTCTATTCTTGTCAAGTCCTCAGAAATCGGCGGAAAACCGGGTTTTCCAAGCATTTCAGTCTTGTTTACAGGTTGACAGTTTGCCGGGCATACACAGTATCCGGCTCCCACGACTTGGCATCGGCCGGGGTCTGGTCGCCGGTGATGATGTTCTTGACCTCGTCGCCCTTGGCTTCGCCATCCTCGCTCGCCACCGCAGGGAACCACACGTACGGGATGCCCAGCTTGTCGGCGTACTTGATCTGCTTGCCGAGTTTCGCGGCGGTCGGCGCGACATCGGCCGCAATGCCGCGGGAACGCAGCTGGTTGGCGATTGCGTTGGCGGCCGGACGGTCGTTCTCATTCCATACCGCGACCATGACCGCAGCCGGGGAGATGCGTGAGGCATGGGCGCCCGCGGTGTGCAGCATATAGGACACCAAGCGTGACAGGCCGATGGACAGACCGACGCCCGGGTAGCGCTTGCTGCCTTGGGAGGCGAGATTGTCGTAGCGACCGCCCGAGCAGATGGAACCGAGCGAATCGGCGCCGTCAAGGAAGGTCTCGTATACGGAACCGGTGTAATAATCCAGACCGCGGGCGATCTTGAGGTCGGCGATCACCGAGCCGGGACGGATGCGAGCCGCCTCGTCGACGATCATCGCCAGCGTATCGAGCCCCTGGCGGGCCAGTGCGTAAGCCTCGCTGTCAGTCGCGATGCCATGCTTGGCGCACAGCGCGTCGAACTTCTCGGCAAGCTCCTTGCCATCGGCTGCCGTCAACTCGGCAAGCTCCAGGCAGGCACGCGCTTGAGCCTCGTTCGCGCCACAGCCTTCGACCAACAGACGCGCGACCTCGTCGGCGCCGATCTTGTCAAGCTTGTCGATCTCGCGCAGCACGCCTTCGATGTCGGTCAGACCGAGCCCACGGTAGAAGCCTTCAGACAGCTTGCGGTTGTTCGCATGCACGGTCGCTTTCGGCAGGCCGAACTCGCGCAGCCGTTCCAGCGCGCTGACCATGACCAGCGGCAGCTCGACCTCGTAATGCTCAGGCAAATCGCCATTGCCGACCACGTCGATATCAGCCTGGACGAATTCACGGAAGCGGCCCTCCTGCGGACGCTCGCCACGCCAGACCTTCTGAATCTGCCAACGCTTGAACGGAAACGCCAGCGTGCCGGAATGCTCGACCACATACCGGCTCAGCGGCACCGTCAAATCGAAGTGCAGACCAAGACGCTCCTCAATCGGCGTGTCGGATTCATGGCCGACTTCCTGAAGACGCGACAGCAGGTAGATTTCCTTGCTGGTTTCGCCTTTCTTCAGCAGACTTGCGCCAGTTTCAACGGCGCGTGTCTCAATGCCGATGAAGCCATTGAGCTCGAAAACCCTACGGAGCGTGTCGATGACACGCTGCTCCACAACACGTTCAGAGGGGAGCCACTCTGGAAATCCTGAAATTGATGCGCCTTTAGCCACGATTCCCTATAATAAGTGAAGTTGCGGAAAACATGCGGCACCGTCTCATACGACCTCATGCGACCCGCGACCCCTCACTACATGAGCTTAAGGAGCTGGCCATGGCCGACGAAAACGTCACCGAACCAAAGAACACCAACGAAAACGCGGGGCAGACGACGAAGACTGCCTCGCAACCGCAAACCGGCGCCAAGCCGACAGCGGTCCCCTCTCCTGCCAACATCAAGCATCACGCGCCGTCGCCCGCGGCGTTCGCCAAGAAGAAGCCAGCGCATCACAACGCGGCTCCCGCGGCGCACGTTGCGTATTCGGATGAGGATGTCAAGCAGGCCGAGTCCTTCGGACGTGTTGACGACAACGGCACCGTGTACGTCAAGGACGGAGACGGCGAGCGCGAAGTCGGCCAGTTCCCCGACGCCTCAAAGGAAGAGGCACTCGCCCTGTATGCCCGCCGGTTCCTCGATTTGAAGGAAAAGCTCGATGTCTTCGCGAACCGTCTGAACTCCGGCACCATCAAGCCCCATGAGATCGACGAATCGGTCAAGCTGCTGGGCGAGGAAACCAAGGAGCCCGCTGTCGTGGGCGATGTCGCCGAACTGCGTGCGCAATTCGAGCAGCTCAAGAAGGACGGCGAGGCGAAGAAGGAAGAACTCGCGAACCGCCGCAAGGAAGCCGTCGCCAAGGCGGTCCAGGAGCGTACGGCAATCGTGGAGAAGGCCGAAGCCGTCGCCGCCGGACTGGGCGACAACACGAACTGGCGTTCGACCGCAGACAAGTTCCGCGCGCTGTTTGACGAATGGCAGGCCCATCAGCGCAATTCTGTGCGCATCGACCGTGCCGATGCCGACGCGCTGTGGAAGCGCTTCTCCGCTGCGCGCACGACCTTTAACCAGCAGCGTCGCAAGTGGGCGCAGGCTCGCGATAACGAGCGCGCGCATGCCAAGACCGAGAAGGAAGCGATCATCGCCGAGGCGAACGAAATCAAGGATTCCACCGACTGGGCGGAAACCTCCCGCAAGTTCAACGAACTGATGGACCGTTGGAAGAAAGCCGGTCGCGCAGGCCGCGCCGATGACGACGCACTGTGGGCGAAGTTCCGTGAGGCCGCGGACACCTTCTTCAACGCCCGTCAGGCCGATCGCGACCAGATCAATTCTTCCGAGAAGGAGAATCTCGCGAAGAAGGAAGAGCTGTTGAAGAAGGCCGAGGCGCTGGTGCCGGTCGCCGACGCGAAGGCCGCGAAGCAGGCTCGTCAGAAGCTGGCGGAGATCCAAGGCGAATGGGACCAGATCGGATACGTGCCGCGCGAGGACATGCGTCGCATCGAAGACCGTCTTGACGCGGTCGATCGTCAGATCAAGGCCGTTGAGGACGCTGCATGGAAGAAGAGCGATCCGGAGGCGGACGCCCGCAAGTCCAGCTTCGAGGAGCAGCTCAACGCCCAGCTCAAGGAGCTTGACGACAAGATCGCCGCGGAATCCGACCCGGCCAAGAAGGCCAAGCTGGAAGCCGAGAAGGCCACCAAGGAGCAGTGGCTGAACGCCATCAAGTAGTCGGCTGCCAACCGTACGTACATGAATCGCCGGAGTCCCGCAAGTGTCGGGATTCCGGCGATTTGCTTATCAGCCAAGCAGTCCCGCCCTGCCCGATCCTGCCCGTTAACCTGGTCGAGATGCCTCGGAGTCACCGGGTTGGTGACGGCACTGAGGTGACGTGACTGTTGCCATTGGCGCTACGCAGCGATAGAAGGCAGCGATGCAACGCAAGAGGGGTGGTCCTGCAAACCGTGCAGGACCACCCCTCAACAGTGGCGACAATCGCGGACGAATTTACGACAACGACGGCATGTCCCCGTTGCCTTCAGCTCCGGTATCGCAGGACTGGGCAGACGCATCCGTTGCCGGTGCCGGCGTGGCACCGACCAGCTTCGCATCCGGATTGCCGGCGTCGTCACCTTCAGAGAATTCCTCTCCGGTGAAGGTGAAATCGCCGAGAATGCCTTCGCCCTCGCCGTCCACGACTACACGCTGGCCGTCGTGCAGCTCGCCCATGAGGATCTTCTCCGAAATGGCGTCCTCGATGTCGCGCTGGATCACACGGCGCAGCGGACGTGCGCCGAGCAGCGGGTCGAAGCCCTTCTCAGCAAGCAGGTCCTTGGCCTTGTCGGTCAGTTCGAGCGACATATGACGGTCAAACAGACGATCGTTGAGCTGCTTGACATCCAGATCGACGATCTGGCGCACCTGCGGCTCGGTGAGCTGACGGAACACGATGATGTCATCAAGGCGGTTGAGGAACTCGGGACGGAACTGTTCCTTGAGTTCGCTGTACACCTGCTCCTTCATGCGGTCGTAGCTCGTCTCGGTGTCCGAACCGAGGTTGAAGCCCGTGTTCACTGCCTTAGCGATATTGCGCGTGCCCAGATTGGTGGTCAGGATGATGATCGTGTTCTTGAAGTCCACCTTGCGACCCTGGCCGTCGGTCAGATGACCATCGTCAAGCACCTGAAGCAGCGTGTTGAAGATGTCGGGATGGGCCTTCTCAATCTCGTCGAACAGCACGACGGAGAACGGCTTGCGGCGCACCTTCTCGGTGAGCTCGCCGCCCTCCTCGTACCCGACATACCCCGGAGGCGCGCCGAACAGACGGGATGCGGCGTACTTCTCGGAGAACTCGGACATGTCGACGCGGATCAACGCGTCCTCGTCATCGAACAAGAACTGCGCCAAGGTCTTGGCGAGCTCCGTCTTGCCGACGCCGGTGGGGCCGGCGAAGATGAAGGAACCTGCAGGACGCTTAGGATCCTTCAGGCCGACACGCGTACGCCTGATGGACCGGGCGAGCGCGGAAACCGCTTCGTCCTGGCCGATGATGCGCTTGTGCAACTCGGCTTCCATGTTGAGCAGCTTCTTGGATTCCGCCTGGGTGAGCTTGAAGACCGGAATACCCGTCGTGCTGGCCACGACCTGGGCAATGACCTCCTCGTTCACTTCCATCTTCACGTTGGATTCGCCTTCGCGCCACGAGGATTCCTTCTCTTTGCGCTCGGCTTCCAGCTTCTCCTGGCTGTCGCGCAGTTCTGCAGCCTTCTCGAAGTCCTGCTTCTTGATGGCTTCGTCCTTCTCAGCAGACACCTTGGCGACCTGCGCATCAAGATCCTTGAGCTCGGGTGGGGCCGTTAGACGCTTGATCCGCAACCGCGCACCGGCCTCGTCGATCAGATCGATCGCCTTGTCCGGCAGGTGACGGTCCTGGATGTAGCGTGCGGACAGCTCAGCGGCGGCCTGCAACGCACCATCAGTGATGGTCACATGATGATGGTTCTCGTACCGCGAACGCAGACCCTTGAGAATCTCAATTGTCTCGGCGATCGAAGGCTCATGGACCTGAATCGGCTGGAAACGGCGTTCCAGCGCCGCGTCCTTTTCGATGTACTTGCGGTATTCCTCGGTCGTGGTCGCGCCAATGGTCTGCAGTTCGCCGCGCGCGAGCATCGGCTTAAGCATGTCAGACGCGCCCAGAGCACCGTCGGCACTACCGGCGCCGACAATCGTGTGGATTTCATCGATGAACAGGACGATATCCCCGCGGGTCTTGATTTCCTTGAGCACTTTCTTCAGGCGCTCTTCGAAATCGCCGCGATAGCGCGAACCGGCCACCATGGAGCCCAGATCAAGGGAATAAACCTGCTTGTCCTTAAGCGTTTCAGGCACATCGCCCGCGACGATCTTCTGTGCAAGCCCCTCGACGACGGCTGTCTTGCCGACGCCCGGCTCGCCAATCAGCACCGGATTGTTCTTGGTACGGCGGGACAGCACGACCATGACACGTTCGATTTCCGCGGAACGGCCAATCACCGGGTCAAGCTTGCCTTCCGCGGCTTCGGCGGTCAGGTTGCGGCCGAATTGATCGAGAATTGCCGAGCCGGTCTGCCCACGCTTGTCCTGGACGCCGCCAGCATTCGCCAGTTCGCCCTTGTTGTCGGTATCCGGGCCGGTTGAATTGCCGCGGATCATATCGATGACCGTGCTGCGCAGCTCACCCAGATCGACATCCATCTTGATGAGCACCTGCGTGCCGACGCCCTCGCCCTCGCGAATCAGGCCGAGCAGGATGTGCTCCGTGCCGATATAGCTGTGCCCCAACTGCAGCGCCTCGCGCAGACTCAGCTCGAGCACCTGCTTGGCGTGTGGGGTGAATGGGATGTGGCCGTTGGGCGACGCATTGCCCTTGCCGATCATCTCCTCAACCTGCTTGCGGGTGTCCTGCAGATTCACGCCCTTGGAGGCGAGCGCCTTTGCGGCGACGCCCTCGCCCTCGCGAATCAGGCCGAGCAGCAGATGTTCGGTGCCGATGTAGTTGTGCTGCAGGGAGCGAGCCTCTTCCTGCGCCAACACAATCACGCGCCGTGCACGGTCTGTAAACCGTTCGAACATGCTTGTCCTTCCACTGTTGTTTGTCCACTTCACTTTACAGATTCGCGGTGACGTTTCTTCCCTCATGCGTGGCAATTGCGCTATCAACGCAAACAAGACGATATGCTTGGCAGTGTAAGCTTCCTCGTAAGCCGCCTCAAGGAGGATGAAATGACGGACAATCTTGGACAGGTCACCGGCCGCGAGGCCGACATCGTCGTCGGCGTGGACGGTTCTGACGAATCATTCGCCGCGTTGCGCTGGGCCTTGGGCGAAGCCTCACTGACTGGACAGCATGTCAATGCGGTATTCGGATGGACCCATTCGTGGGATATGGGTGCGAAACCTGAAACCGATGACGCTTGGAAAGACGTACGCGAGCAGATGACGGCCCGGCTGCGCGACTGGGTTGACAGGGCGGGCGCTGACATGGATTTCGACCCTGAAAAGCTCAAACTCACTTCGGTTCGGGCCACCGGCACCCATGCGCTACTCGAGCTCGGGTCGAACGCGCAGCAGATTGTCGTCGGCCGCCGATCGCTCAATCGTGTTGCCCGTTGGTTCCTGGGATCGCTGTCCGCTTCGCTGGCGGAGGAAGCGAAGGTTCCGGTCACAGTCGTGCGGTTCGCCAGCGATGAGGAAGCCAATGTGCAGGATGCCATCGCCAATTCGCTGACTCCGGGAGATTCGACCGTACACTACGCGCAGCCGCCGGTTGTCGGCGAAAACCGCAGCAAGCCGGTTGTCGTGGGCATTGACGGCTCGGTCATCTCGAAACGCGCGCTGGCGTTCGCCGTCGATGAGGCACGCATCCATGGGGCGCCGCTGCATATCCTATTCTGCTGGCAGCTCAAGGATCTGGACACTGTTCCGGGCTATGAGAACGCGGTCGCGCCGATGTCGGTGGACCAGCAGCGCGCGCAACAGTTGCTTGACGATGTCGTCGCGCAAGCGCATATCCCCGACACGGTGGACGTCCATGCGAATGCGTTCCACATCCCCGCGGCGAAGGGGCTCATCAGTGCTTCACGCTACGCAAGCCATCTGGTGGTCGGGTCGCGCGGGTTGAGCGGCCTAGACGCCCATTTTCTCGGCTCGGTCTCCCGTCAGCTCGTGAATTTCGCCGAATGCACGGTGACGGTCGTGCACTGAGTGTTCCCGGCCGCGCGCTGTGCGGATAGACCGTACAGATACGACAAGGGCCGCCTGTCCGCAGGATTCACATTCCTGCACGGCAGACGGCCCTTACTCTAAGCGAAACGGTCAGGCCGGCTCAGTCGGCGCTTGGGGGGTTGTCCCCGTTGCTGTCAGCGCCGGTAGCATCAGTCGGATTCGCGGTATCGGCGGTATCGCCATAGGCGGCGGACTTGGCGTTGCCGGTTTCCACGGCATCGTCGGATGTCGCTGTATCGTCGGTTTGCTTCCTGCCGTCGGATGGTGCAGCTTCCGCTGCCTGAGCTACATCACCGGCGTCAGTGTTTTCCGCGTTCTGATCGGTGTCATCGGTCTCAGCTTGAGCGACATCCGCGTCACCGGTGTTGGGCACGTCGGCAACGTCAGCCGCGTCGACGTCGTTAACATCGTCACCGTCGTCACCGTGATCGGTCTCGGGAAAACCGGCCGCTTCCAAATCGTCCATGGTGATCACCGATTCGACCTGAGGGGTCTGCGGGGTGTCATCGCGTTCCTCGCTATCCGTCTCGTCATCCTCAACGGTGTTGTTGTCGATATCGGCTTCGCTGGCCTCTTCAAGCAGCTCGACCTGGCCGCGCTCCTCACGCGGGGACTGGGCGACGACATCAATATGCATGTCGTCGTAGGCGGGTTTGGATTGCACCCACAGATGCGATGGCTGCGGCGGATCGATTTCCGAATGCTCCCCGCACCCGTGGTCAAGCGAGACGACACGACCGTCGTCGGGGCTCCACTTGTTCGCGCAAACGCCGAACATCCGGTCGAAATCTCCTTTGAGCGGCACGAAGAACCCGCATGTCGAGCACAGATTGCCGGCCGCCGTCTTCGTGGACAGCGCCTTGGGGCCGTGAGGACCTTCATACCAACGTTTTGCGGTCTGGTCCCGTCCCAGCGGACTGAGTACGTGACGGCGGGACAACATGAATTCCTCGACACTGTCCTCAAGATCCTCCGCGGAGGTCACCGACGCGTCCTCAGGGTTGTCCGGCGTATTCCCAGTTTGTGCGGATACATCGTCTTCGGCTTGTGTCTGCCCATCTACACCTTGCTCCTCGGCCTGTGCCTGATCAGCATCGGGCGTCGGCGCAGCCACGGACGGCTCGGTACGGCGGAAACCGTCCTCGAGCCGGGAATCGTCCGGCTCGGTCCCAATCGAATCGGTCACCGACAAGTCGGTGGGCAGCAAACGGTCTTTCCACGGCACCCATGCCGGCGGCATCAAGGCCTGATCCGTAGGCACAAGGGAGGATTCGTTGACCGTCCACTCGTCGATATCGGTGTCGTGATACAGCGTCACCGACCATTCCCAGCCTTCGTATCCCCGTTTCTTTGATTCGAAACGGAAATCCGTGACATGGTCGTCCTCGTTGATCGAACGGGTCAATCGCCCGACCTGGTCCGGCTCGTCGGCCACGGTCATGGCCACCGACCGAGCGAGCGACTCGGGGTCGATCCGTGGCGTCTCAGGCTCGTCCTGCGGATTCTCAATTGTCTGCATGCTCATCATTCCTGTACGTCGAAGTCGTCAGCCACCGCACGCATCACCGTCGCGAGCTTCTTGCTGTCCGCCGGCGAAGGATAGTGGTGACGCCGCAAAACGTTGCCCGCCTTGTCAAGCAGCTTGATCAAATCCTCCACGATGGCAGCCATGTCGTCAGGCTTCGGCCTAGTGGCCTTAACCAGCGACGGACCCGCGGCGATCGGCTTGACGCCCATTGCTTGTGGTCCCTTGTGACCGTCGATCACGGAGAATTCCACCTTCACGCCCTTGCGCAGCGTCGTCGTGCCTTGAGGCAACGCCGCGGCGGGCAGGAACACGTCCTTGCCCTGATCCGTGGCGATGAAGCCGTAACCTTTGTTCGCATCGAACCAACGCACCCGTCCCGTGGGCATAAGCACACCTCTCCTACTCCATACCAAGGCAAGCCGCGCCTGCCGTCATTGAACCAACATCTCAGTTTACCGCATAGCCTTCCGTATCGGCTGTGGGCAATGTCACTTCTTATCGGACGGCGACGATTTGTCTTTCCTGCCCTTGGACGGCTTGCGTTCCTTGCCGCGTTCGCGGGCCTGCACCGGCTGCTGCTGGCGTTGGATCGGCGTTCGGGTTTGGTTGGGGTCAATCGGCAGGACAACCGTCAGCGTTAGGCCGCCTCCGGGTGTGGTAGTCGCACTGATCAGACCGTGGTGCGCTTTGACCACGGACTGCGCGATCGCCATGCCCAGTCCGGTGCCGCCTTTCTGCCGTGCGTGGGACGGATCGGCGGTGTAGAACCGCTCGAAGATCTGCGACTGCGAAGCTTCCGGCACGCCGGGTCCGTGATCGGCGAAACGAATGACCACATAGGGCATGCCCGATCGCACGCTTTGTCCTACTTCCGCCGCCTCAAGGAAAGAGTTGAGCCCCTTGGCGTTCGACGACAGATGGGCCAGCTGCTGCGGGGTGATGGACGCATGCAGCATGCTCAACGCGACTTCAACGGGCGAATCGGACGGCGTGTACCGATGGATGTTGCCCACGATATTGGTGATGACCTGCCGCAACCGCGAACCGTCGCCCGTAAGGGTGATCGACGGCAGCTCGCCGGGGCTGAACGCGAGCCACGTACCCTGTCTGTCGCCGCCATGCCGCAGCGCAAGTACACCTTTGGTGATGCCACGCTGGGGGTCGAGCGCATGCAAGTCGTCGCACGCGTCAGTCAACTGGGACGTGATGTTCACCTGTTGGGTGACGTCGATACCACGGCCTTCATCAAGCCGCGCGAGCGAGAGCAGATCCTCGACCAGCACGGTCATGCGGGCGCTTGACGCCTCGATATGGCTAATCGACTCGTCCGCGCGTTCCAAGGCCCCCGGCATGTCGCGCTGCAGCGTGTACAACTCGGCGTACCCGTGGATCGCGGCAAGCGGGGTGCGCAGCTCGTGGCTGGCGTCGGAGACGAAGCGCTTCATCTTTTCGGTCGTCTCCTGCTGCTCGTTGAAGCTTTGCTCGATACGTGCGAGCATGGTGTTCAACGATGCGGCGAGGGAACCGACTTCCGTGTTCTCCGGGGCGCTAGGGACACGCTGGCTCAAATCACCGGTGGCGATTTTCGCTGCTGTTTTCTCGATGCGTTTGAGCGGTGCGAGCGTACTTTGGATCAGGATGGTCGCGATGACCGCGCCGATCAGCACGATGGCGATGCTCACCAGCGTGCAGTATTTCGTGAGGGTATTTACGGTGTCGATCTGGTCGCTCAGCGACAGGCCGATATAGATCACGCCCTTGATCTGCGCGCTGCCGTCCTCGGCTTTCTTGCCCCACGACAGGGCGAGCACCCTCCACGGGGCGTTGGCGGCTTGCAGTGTGGAGCGGTTCACCGTGCTGGTGTCCGTGCGCACAATCGCCGATGTGGTGAACGGCTGGCCGATTTTCACATCGCCCATCGACCCGTCCGGCGGCAGATCAGGCACCGAAATGACGTTCTCCCGCATCACCGGAACGAGCGGCGTGTTGAGGATGTGGTAGTTCGTGTCGCGAATCTGCATGAAGTAGTCGTTCGGGCCTACGCTGCCCTGTTCGCTGCTGTCCTTGCTGCGCAACACGTCGATGTTGTCGTAGACCAGCTGCGCCTGTTCCGCGAGCTGATTGTCGGTTTTCTGCAACAGATAGTTGCCGACGAGCTCCTTAATCGAGAAGGTGATGCCCGCGGCGCATACGGTCAGCAGTACCATCATGCACGCCAGCAGTTTGGTGCTCAGCGGGATCGCGTCGAAGCGGTGGACCAGCATGTCGCGCACGGCGTCCATGCCGCGTGCGATGGCCGCGATCGGCCCGGGGAGCCTGCCGTATCTGGCCTGGCTGGCAGGCTGTCCGCTTTCGTCCCGGGGCGTGCCGGACGCGCCGCCGGGCGCACTTGTCTGTGCTGAACTTGCGGACATAGCAGGTGCCTTCCGTGTTGTCGTTGACGCGGAATCCCCGCCTGCGACTGCAGCGCATTGCGAGGATTCCTTCGGTGCGCTTCCTGGATGGAGCGGCATCAGGCTTCTTTCTTCGCCGTCTTGGGCGCGCGAATCATGTATCCGATGCCTCGCTTGGTTTCAATCAGCGGAGCGACCTTGTGCTTCTCGCCGTTCTCATCCTCGACGACCACGCCGTCGACCTTCTTGCGCAGGTAGGAGATGTACGATTCGACAATCGCGGCGTCCCCGCCCCAGTCGTACTGCCACACGTGGTCAAGAATCTGGGTTTTCGACAGCACGCGCCCCTCGTTGTCCATGAGGTAGCGCAGCAACTTGTATTCGGTCGGACTCAGGTCCACCTGTACCCCAGCGCGGGTCACGTCATGGGAGTCCTCGTTGATTTCAAGGTCGCCGACGCGGATGATCGGGTCGTCTGCTTCCTGATGGCTGGTGCGGCGCAGAATCGCACGGATGCGCGCCACAACCTCCTCGAGGCTGAACGGCTTGGTGACATAATCGTCACCGCCGACGGTCAGACCCATGACCTTGTCCTGGGTGTCGTCGCGCGCGGTGAGGAACAGCACCGGCGAATCGATGCCCTCCTGCCGGATGCGGCGCGTCACGGTGAATCCGTCGATGTCAGGGAGCATGACGTCGAGCACGATCAGGTCGGGGTGCACTTTCTCGATGACCTCGATCGCCTCGGAACCCGAAGCCGCGGTGTTCACTTCGAATCCTGCGAAATGCAGGGAGGCGACGAGCAAGTCGCGGATGGAGGGCTCGTCGTCAACAACTACGATGGATGCTTCAATTGGTTTACTCATGCTTCCCAGCATTCCTCTTTTGTCTGCGTGTTTCCTGAGAATGTTCTGCAACTTGCTGAGAAAATCGCTTCAGATATTCATCCACCGCCGAGGAGTCCGATTCCGATGCGGCTGATGCATGGGCCTCGGCACCGGCGGCACGGTCGGATTGGTGTTCGGAGCGGTTTTCCGTGCGGCCCTCCCCCGGAGCCTGCGGTTGCAGTGTCTGCGAATAGTCCTGCAATTCGCCGTGAATCACGGGGCTCTTGTGGCGGCGGGCGGGGCGCGCGCGTTTCGACGAATCGCTGTGACGGTTCGATGGCGATTGCTTCGCACCACGACGGCGCATCGCCTTACGCGACCGGTCCTGCTTGCCTCCCTTGCTGTGAGCGCCTTTCGCGTTACGCGCCAGCACGATAATTACCACGACCAGGGCGACCAGCAGCAGTGCCACACCTACGAATAGCCCGATGGAGAAATTCTTCGTGTCCCCCGATGTCGATGTCTCCTTGAGCTTGCCGATTTCGTTCATCATCGCAATGGCCGAGCCCGACCAGTCAGGGGCACCTTTTTTGGCGGTCAATGGTCCCAGGGCGGCTTCAGACAACGCATCTACGGATTTCTGGTCTTTGAGCCACTTGTCCGAATTGTTCGACACCGCGACGACGAGGTTGCCATCCGCGCTGGCGACCGCCAGCAATACGGTGTTAGGCGACGGACTGGTCGACTGCAGCAGGGTGCTCGCCCATGTCGTGGGCTTCGTTTTCGTCCCGAAACTGTCCAGATACAGCAAACGCACCGAAACGCCGTATTCATTCTTCGTTTTCGTGATCATGTCGGTCACGCTAGTGACGTTCTCGCCGAGCAGATTGTTCGGGTCGGTGATGTCGGCGCTCAAGGTGGCGTCCGATGAGGTATCCGCCGTGGATGAGGAAGAGGAAGACGACGATGTGGATGGGCTGGGGCTCGACGCGTCATCTGCTTCGGCGCACATCGGCAGCGCCGCCACCGCGAAGACGCAGAACACCGCAACGAGCGTCACGAGCGCGCGCTGCCACCATATGGCCGTCTGCTGCGGCTGTCGTCTTTTGACCACATTTGCCGTACGGACGTGAGACATGTTCAAAAACCGCATATTGTCCACTGTAGCGGTCGGCTGCACCAAACGGGGGACGTACGGTCGGCCGACCGCCAACGCCGCAAGGCGAGAACCACGTCAAGAAAAACAAGAAAGGAACGTCTATGGCACAGTACCAAGTCGATTCGGAACAGATCCAGTCCTCAAGCGCCGCGGTGCGTTCTTCCATCGAGCAGATCAGACAAGCCGTCCAAGGCATGTACGCGAATCTTGAGGGGCTCAACAGCGTGTGGAGCGGCTCGGCGTCCGCGCAGTTCGCCGGGGTCATCAGGCAATGGCGGGCCGCGCAGCAGCAGATGGACGCGTCGCTGGAGGCGATCGGCATGTCGCTGACGCAAGCGTCGAACGTATACGCCGATGCCGAAGCGCAGGCTTCGCGATTGTTCACGATATCGTGACGGCGTAGGGCTGTAGCGACGGCTCGCATCGCGAGAGGCTGTGCTACACGCGGTAGGTGCCGTAATTGCGTGCGCGACGGTGCCTAGTGTCGTCGTCTGCCGCGCAGTATCGCCGACATTGCAGCGAAACACGCATGGCTACGGCAGTGTCGAGGGCGTATCACCGGCAGCGTACGCTCATCGCCGGTACGCCTTCGACAGCTGCCCCATAACGCTTCAGGGGCGCCGGCGGGAAACCGCCGGCGCCCCTGAAGCATCCATATATATCACTTGCGCCGTTTCATGCGAATGTGGGACGCTTGTGACCGTTTGGATCAGTAGCCCATGTCAGCGCCCTGGCCAGGAGCCGCAGTCTTCGGCTCCGGCTTGTTGGCCACCACGGCCTCAGTGGTCAGGAACAGGCCGGCAATGGAAGCGGCGTTCTGCAGCGCGGAACGAGTGACCTTGACCGGGTCGGTGACGCCGGCGGCCATCAAATCCTCGAAGGTGTTCGTGGCGGCGTTGAAGCCCTGGCCTTCCGGCAGCTCACGCACCTTGTTGAAGACCACGTCACCGGAGACACCGGAGTTCTCGGCGATCTGCTTGATCGGAGCCTCGACGGCACGGAACACGATGGCCGCACCGGTCGCCTCTTCGCCGGTCAGCGAAGCCAGAGCCTCGCTCTTCTCGGCCTTCTTGGCGGCCTGCACGAGCGCCACACCACCACCGGGCACCAGGCCCTCTTCGACGGCTGCCTTGGCGTTGCGCACGGCGTCCTCGATGCGATGCTTGCGTTCCTTGGCCTCGACTTCGGTCGCGGCGCCCACCTTGATGACGGCCACGCCGCCGGCGAGCTTGGCGAGACGCTCCTGCAGCTTCTCGCGATCATAATCGGAATCGGTGTTGTCGATTTCGGAACGAATCTGGGCGACGCGGGCAGCCACGTCTTCCTTGGAGCCGCCGCCGGAGACGATGGTGGTCTCGTCCTTGGAGACGATGACCTTCTGGGCGGTGCCGAACACGTCCATGTCGATGGAGTCGAGCTTCAGGCCCAGTTCATCGGAGACGACCTGGCCGCCGGTGAGGATGGCCATATCCTGCAGCATGGCCTTACGACGATCGCCGAAGCCAGGAGCCTTGACCGCGCAGGTGTTGAAGGTGCCGCGGATCTTGTTGAGAATCAGGGTCGGCAGCGCTTCGCCATCGACGTCTTCGGCCACGATCAGCAGCGGACGGCCGCTCTTCATGACCAGGTCAGCAAGGTGGACGATGTCCTGCTGGCTGGACACCTTGCCCGAGGTGAGCAGGATGTACGGGTTCTCCAGCACTGCGGTCTGGTCGTCGGCGTTGGTAACGAAGTACGGGGCGATATAGCCCTTGTCGAAACGCATACCCTCGGTGAACTCGAGGTCCAGGCCGAAGCGGTTGTTGTCCTCGACGGTCACGACGCCATCCTGGCCGACCTTGTCAAGCGCCTCGGCGATCTTCTCGCCGACCTCAGGATCGGCAGCGGAAATCGTTGCGGTGGCTGCGATCTGGTCCTTGGTCTCCACATCCTTGGCGGAAGCGACCAGTTCCTTGACGATTTCGTCGGCGGCCTTCTCGATGCCGCGACGCAGGGCAATCGGGTTGGAGCCGGCGACCACGTTCTTCAGGCCTTCATGGACCAGGGACTGGGCGAGCACGGTAGCGGTCGTGGTGCCATCGCCTGCGACGTCATCGGTCTTCTTCGCGACTTCCTTGACCAGCTCGGCGCCGATGCGCTCGTACGGCTCTTCAAGGTCGATCTCCTTGGCGATGGAGACGCCATCGTTGGTGATGGTCGGCGCACCGTAGGTCTTGTCGAGCACGACATTGCGGCCCTTCGGACCCAGCGTGACCTTGACGGTGTTGGCGAGCTTGTCGAGACCCGCGAGCATTCCCTGGCGAGCTTCCTCGTCGTATGCAATGATCTTTGCCATCGTTCCTCCACATATGGCTACACGGTATGAACTTCCACCCGAGACCTTGAGTAAGCCGACCGTCAGCTGCCGGTTATCACTCTCGGCTTCCGAGTGCTAATTGGGAGATTAGCACTCTCGGGCGCCGAGTGCCAACATCGCCGCATGTATTGCGCTGTTGGCATGAAATGCGTGTCGCGAGTGTCGAACGGGAATAATCCCGGCGCGCCGATCCCTCGCCCCTTCGATGCTGCGCCGTATGCCGCCGTTCACGACCGGAATCCTGCGTGACGCGGGCGGCCCAATCAAGGCGTGCCGCAAGGCAAATCCGTCGGAATATGGACCCAATGCCGCGACAGGCAGCCGCAATCATCTCATCCCTGCTTCTACCGACGCTGAGTCACCCGTCAGCGTCGGTAGAAGGTTGAACAATGCGAACAGTTCGCAGTGCGTGCCCGACCGATCGTCCACGAACTGGTTACGCCTTGAGCCACCCCAGCGTAAACAGTTTGAGAAACCACACGAACCAGTTACGCGTGCAGCGCCCTCAGCTACGGCACGCGATATGCCGAAACAACAACAGGCGCCCCGTCGGGGACGCCTGGAGTGAGATGGTGTACCTGTGAAGCTGGTCGGCGAGGCCGGTCAGGATGACACGCGCATCATAAGGTTCAAGAGAATCGCCAAATCACAGCTTGGTGACGGTGGTCGCTTGGAAACCCTTCGGACCACGCTCCACCTCATATTCGACGCGATCGCCCTCATCGAGCTTCTTGAACCCCTCCTGTTGAATAACGGAGTAATGCACGAATACATCATCCCCACCCTCATCCGGGGCAATGAATCCATATCCTTTGCCTGCGTTGAAGAATTTCACCGTGCCTTGTGCCATTTCAATCATCCCTCGCATGGGCCGGCCCGACGCAACCATTCACGCCGGCTACCGCCCACTTGGTGCCCCATTGTAGCGAGACGAGACAACGAAACGCCGAGAGGTCAGTTCATCAGCACAACGACGACCGGCGCGGACAGATTGGTCACCTTGCTGACATTGGAAATGCCCAGCTTGGCGGCAACGTCCTGCGCCGTGGCCAAATCGGACTCGTTCTGATACCACACCACGGATGCGCTCGGCAAGCTGCCCGAAGGATTGGCCGCCACGACGTTGGTGTACCCTGCACCGGTGAGTACCGCCGCCTGTTTCGCGGCATATCCAGTCTTTCGTGTGCCATTGACCACGCGCACTTGGGTGGACAGGTTCGCCGAGGACGAAGACGCCGGTGACGAGGTGGATTCCGACGGCGACGCAGACGCCGACTCAGACGCCGACTCAGACGCCGACTCGGAGGCGGAGGCCGAAGCCGAGGCAGTATCGTTCGCGCTGGCAGACGCCGATGCAGACGCAGTTGATTTGGCCGAGGGACTCGAGGACGACGAAGCGCTGCTGCCACTGGAGAACAACTTGGCGCCTTCACCCGACATGGCAGCCCACGCACCAACGCCCGCGACAGCGGCGACGATGACGACGATCAGGAATGGCACCAAACGCGAGGCTATCGACCGATTGCCGCGGTGCACGCCGATTGGCCCCTGCGGCGGGTTGTCGAACACGTCCTGCGCGTACGACTCATCAGTGTTACGGTCTTTGCGTGCCATATGCCGTCCCTTTCGAATAGATTCATCATCGAGTGTACATGCACGGCCGGGCAGTGTCGACACAAACTGCGGCCAATGTGTCGGATATCCACAGCTTTGTCACGTCCTGCCGTGCTTTGCCCGTCTCCGCGCCGCACGCTAATCGGTTAGTGCGCCGATTAGCGCCATACGTCCATCAACGCCCTAGAGTAGTAGGCATGGAACATGCTCATGTCAAACCGCTGTCCGAGATTATTGACCCCGGCTGGGCCGCAGCGCTGGCCGACGTGGAACCGGATATCCATCGGATGGGGGATTTTCTGCGGGCCGAAATCGCGGCGGGACGCCATTATCTTCCTGCGGGACGCAATGTCCTGCGCGCGTTCACCATCCCCTTCGACAGTATCAAAGTGCTGATTGTCGGGCAGGATCCGTATCCGACACCCGGTCACCCGGTGGGACTGAGCTTCTGCGTCGCCCCTGATGTCAGGCCGTTGCCGAAAAGCCTGATTAATATCTACAAGGAACTCAGCGACGATCTGAGCGTTCCCACACCGTCCAACGGCGATCTGACCCCATGGACGCAACGCGGGGTCATGCTGCTCAACAGATGCTTGACCGTTCAAGTCGGCCGTCCCAACAGCCATCAGGGCAAAGGATGGGAGCATATCACCGACGAGGCGATCCGCGCTCTCAACGCCCGTACCGACCAAGAGGGCAAGCCGAAGCCTTTGGTCGCGATTCTGTGGGGACGCAATGCGCAGACGCTCAAACCACTGCTGACGAACGCCGCGATCATCGAATCCCCGCATCCAAGCCCCTTGTCTGCCTCGCGCGGTTTCTTCGGGTCACGCCCGTTCTCGCGGGCAAACCAGGCGCTGGTCGCCATGGGCGCGCAACCGGTGGACTGGGCGCTCCCGCCCGCCGCATCCCCCGCCTACGGTCAGCTGCAACCTACGGCCTCCAAGCCGATACCACCACTAGTGCCCCGAGCCGACACCCCGGCAGCCCCCGCACCGAAAGCGCCCACCATGACACCTCTGCTGTAAGCGAGGCATCCTAATCCGCTACTATGCTGGGATACCGGGTTGCGGCCAACCGGCCGCAACCCGACCAGCCACCAATCGTTGGAGCACACCATGGCACTTTTCCCACCACAACCGAACGTCCCGCACCAGATGACGCCGATGCCGCAACAACCGGCGACCCCGACATCCGCGGGCCTGTCGCCCGACGATCTCAACCACGCACGGCAGCTGGCCGACCGCATCCGTGCACGGTTCGCACAGACCCTCGTGGGCCAGGACAACCTGCGTGAAGCGCTGATTGTCACCATGGTCTCCGGAGGGCATATCCTCATCGAATCCGTCCCCGGCCTGGCCAAAACGACCGCGGCGCAGACGCTGGCGACATCAGTGTCTGGCAGTTTCAAACGCGTGCAATGCACCCCCGACCTCATGCCATCCGATTTGGTCGGCACCCAGGTCTTCGACTTCTCCACGCAGCGGTTCAGCACGCAAATCGGCCCGATCCATGCGAATTTCGTGCTGCTTGACGAAATCAACCGTTCCAACGCGAAAACCCAGTCCGCGATGCTCGAGGCGATGGCCGAAGGCGCCACGACCATCGGCGGGGAACGCATCGCGCTGCCGCAGCCGTTCATGGTGATCGCCACCGAGAACCCGATTGAGGAAGAAGGCACGTTCAATCTGCCTGAAGCGCAGATGGACCGATTCACGATGAAGGCGGTCATGGGCTATCCCAGCGCTGACGAGGAGCAGCGCATGCTCGCTATGCTTACCAAACGCGGTTCCGACACCGTCGACGCCAAAACACTCGAAGGCGACGTCCTCTCGCTCGCCGACGTCGAGTTCCTGCGCGCCGCCGCCCGACGGGTTCACGTCTCCGAAGCGATCATGGGCTATGCGGTCGATATCGTGGCGACCTCTCGAGGCGCCGGAACCCACCCGATCGCGGATTTGTCAGCAAAGGTCCGTCTCGGCGCCAGCCCGCGCGCCTCCATCGCGCTCATCCGCGTCGGACAGGCAGCCGCCCTGCTCGCCGGACGCGATTATGTGATTCCTGAAGACGTCAGGATGTTCGCGCATGAAATCCTGCGACACCGCATCCTGCTGACCTTCGAAGCGCTCGCCGACGGGGTGACCAGCGACCAAGTGGTCGACTCCGTCGTGGCGACGGTGCCGGTGCCATGATCGACGGCATGACAGGCACCGAGAACGGCGGCATTGCCGGAGACATGACCGGCGGCGACGCAATCCGCAGGAAAATCGAAGCGCTCGCCACCACGCTCAGTTTGCCGACCGTTCGTCGGGCGTTGGGCACCCTTGAAGGCGAACACCCCTCCCACCGGCGGTTCGGCAGCGACGACATCATGGACATCCGCCCGTACGAGCCCGGCGACGAGGCGCGTCGCATCGATTGGCATACGAGCGCGCGCAGCGGCAGGCCAATGGTCGTCCACAGGCAGCGGCGAGTCACGTCTCGCGTATGGATGCTGATGGACACAGGCCGGGAGATGACCGGCTCGTGCGAGTCGGGGGAAATGGCATGGCAGGTTGCGGCGAACGGTCTGCGGATGTTCGCCGCGTTGAGCTTGCGCAGGTCCGACGACATCTCCTTGGTCTGCGCTGATTCGGCGAGTATCACCAGAGTGCCGTTCCATGGCGGTTTCGCCCAGTTCGAGCACACGCTCGACCGCGCGCTGGAACGTCCTTGGAACCATCCTCGCAATATGGATGCCCTGTTGGATTATGCGCGGCGCATCAACGACCGTAATGCCTTGATTGTGCTGGCGACCGACGAACATGCGCTTGGCGAGCGACAGCTCGGCGCAATCCACGCCCTCGCTCGGACCCACCCAATGGTGATTGTCGACGTGGAAACCATCAACCCGTTCGCCGCCCGCCAGCGTACGGTCGCCGACGCCGATACCGGCAGAAGGTTGCCGGCGTTCCTCATCGACGCCGTAAGCAAGCGTGAAGTGGACACTCACCGCAGCTATCTCGCCGCCCAGCTCGAAGCCCAGTTGCATGCCGGGGGTTCGACGCTGATGCGCGCCTCATCGAGCGAAGCCATGTTCCGTACTTTCGTGCGCACGGTATCCGTGACACTCGCGCGCACCGGCTTCTCGACCCATCCGGTGGCTCCCCCGAAGGCCCTTGACGCCACCGGCAAGGCAGGAGACCGCTTATGAGCACTGCTATCACCGACATCGTCCGTATCGTCGCGGCGATCAAGCTCGACGACCTCAAACCGGAGCAGGCGTACACTGGCGCCGGCGCAATCGCCGCCGTCCTTGTGGCTTCACTCGCCCTGGCGTGTCTGTTTGTCGTCTTGGCCGTTGTGCTGTCCAAACCGCGTCGATCCCGCCCACAAGCCAAGCGAGCGCATCGCGGGGTGCATCACCAGACCAGCGGCACCCGCATCTGGCACCGGCGCATCGACGAAGTGGTGGACCGATTCCATGCGGGCGTCATCAGCCGAGACCAGGCCTTCGCCCAACTCGCCTCGCTGGCCCGCGCATACGCGTCCGGCATGGCGGACGACACCATGGAAACCCGGACCTTGTCCGATCTCAACCGCACGATACCGACGTCCACAGGCAATGAGAAAGCCGGATTCATGCTGCTGCGTCAGACCATCGCGGCCTTGTATCCACCGGAATTCGCCGACGAACGGTACAATGACGCAGCCCGGTCGACAAGCGTCGAACAGGGGGCCGAATGGGTATCCACACTCGTTGAAAGGTGGCGCCGATGAGATGGCAATGGCCTTGGGCCGCGCTGATTGCCTTGGGCGCCGCCTGCGTGATTGCGGCGGGCGCCTCGATGCTCGCCGCATGGCGGGAACGCAAAGCGTCCGGGCGCAATCCCGGCCTCAAATCCTACAGTCTTGACGAAGACCTGAACACCGAGCACGCCTCTGAGCTGTTCCGCCAATGGCGGACTTTCAACCGCATTGCGGCGGGCGCGCTCGTCGCCGCGCTGATTCTGTCCGTCTCTCTGGTCGCCCGGCCATCGACCATCAACGAGGAACAGGAACGCTCGGCGAGCCGCGACATCGTCCTCTGCCTTGACGTATCCGGCTCAACACTCCCCTACGACCGGCAGATCATCGACACGTATCTGAAACTCGTGTCGAATTTCCAAGGCGAACGCATCGGCATGAGCATCTTCAACTCGACTTCGCGCACAGTGTTCCCGCTGACCGACGACTATGCGCTGGTGACCAGCCAGCTCAAATCCGCCGCATCGATTCTCAAAGGCGTGCAGACGCAGGATGACATCGACAAGATGAGCGACGAAGACTACCAGAAGGTCTCTGATTGGCTGGACGGCACGCAGAACAAGACCAACGCGACATCCCTGATCGGCGACGGGCTCGTCAGCTGCGCGGCGATGCTGCCCGGTTTCGCATACGGCAATGCTGCGCAGCAGGCGTCCTCCACCAAGGGCGCTGCACGCCGGCGTTCGTCATCCATTGTGCTGGCCACCGACAATGTCGTGTCCGGGCACGAGACCTACACGCTCAAGCAGGCGCTAGACCTGACCCGCACGGCTTCCATCAGCGTGGACGCGGTGTATGCAGGTGCCAAGGAAAGCCTGGGCGACACGACGACCACCAGCCTCAAACGGCAGATCGAATCGCACGGCGGCATGTTCATGTCACAAGCCGATGGCTCATCGATCGAATCCATGGTTCGAACCATCGAAGAACGCCAAAGCGCGCACAGCAAACGCAACGCGCAATCAGCCGTCGATGACGCCCCGGGCTGGTGGACGCTCGCCCTTGCAGTGTGCATCATCGTATGGCTCGCATTCGCTTGGAGGCTGAGACGATGAACGGATGGACACTATCCCCCGCACTCGGCTGGCCGGCAGGTGTCGCGCTCGCCGTAATCATGACGGGATGCGCAATCGCCGAGATCGTCATCCACATCCGGCAGCGCTCCGCAAGCGACGAAACCGTGGCCTCATGCGTGCGACGGACGCTGATTTGCCTGCTGACGGCCGTCGCGGTGTTGACGCCGAGCACCGTCGCAGAGACCACCAGCAAAGCAGTCAACGCCACCGACATCGTCATTGCCATCGACACCACGAGCTCCATGGCGGTCAAAGACGCGACCTACGGCGACGCGACGACAATCAGCCGTCTCGACGCCGCGAAAGACGCCGTCCACGACCTGACCAAAGCCTATCCCGCCGCCAGTTTCTCCGCGATGAGTTTCGGGGCGAGCGCCTCGCTGGACGTCCCGCTGACGCCCGACACGCTTGCCATCGACAATTGGGCGGATACGTTGAGCGTCGAGCCCACGACGACATCGTCGGGATCGTCGCTGGACACTCCGCTGGACAAACTGCTGCTCACGCTCAAAGACATCCGCCAACGCCATCAGGACGACACCATCGTACTGTTCCTGATCAGCGATGGCGAGCAAACCTCGACCACCACGCGCAGAACATACTCGTCGTTGCGCCGGTATCTCGATGATGCACTCGTGCTGGGCGCCGGATCAACTACAGGCGGGCAAATCCCCGCCGACGGTTCAGACGACAGCCCTGACGGCCAAGAAACCTGGGTGACCGACCCGACCACCGGCCAACCCGGTATTTCAAAACTCAGCCCAGATACGCTGAGCACCATAGCCGACGAGCTCAGCGGCACCGCCGTCATGCTGGACGCCACCCACACCGCGACCGATTCGCTGCCGAAGGCGTCCAAGACGTGGCGGACCACTTCCACCGCAAAAACACGGCAACGCACCACACCCGTGGTTTGGCCGATCGCCATCGCCATCGCCGCGCTGCTGGCATGGGAGTTCGGTGCATGGGTAGGAATGTCAAGGAGACTGCTATGACCGCCACGAACGGCACATCGAACTCGCTGCCTAAACCTCCTGTCACCGGCACGAAACGCGCTGCACTCGCGGTCCGCATCGCGCTGGTTGTGTTCGCGTGCATCGCGTTGATTCTGGCCTTGGTTGCGGCGGCTAATCTGCAGGCCCAGAGCGCCTACAACCAGGCCACCGCGAGTCTCAAAGCCGATCTGACGGCGTCAGCGAAGGCCACCGCGGACTGGTCGACGCTCGCGGCACGTCAAGAGCAGACCGACGATCAGTTCGCCGAGGCAGCGACATGGAACGCCGTACTGCTGCCTGATCTCAAACAGCTCATCGCCGCCAACAGTGCCACATCGCACACCCTGACCAAGCGCATCGCTGTGGAACTCAAACAGCAGCAGGGCGCGGCTTCGTCCTCTTCAGCCGATTCCGGGGATGGTTCTGCACAACAGCCGTCGGCTTCTTCGTCCCCATCGCCTTCCCGGGACGGGTTGAACGATGAGCAACGTCAACAGGTGCAGGATCTGCTCAAATCCAACCAGTCCGCCTCGCCCTCGCCATCGACGAGCTCCACCACGGGAACGACAACCCCCACCCCCAGTGGGAGCGTCAAACCATGGTGAATGCTGGTCGGGCTGGCGCTTGCGGCGACAAAACGGCGACAGTACAAGCCTGATCAACTTTTGACCACATCGAAGCCTCAGACGTGCATCCGGTCGCGTCATACGCTTCGATGGAAGCATGACATCATTCACACCATTTCATACTTCACCGCTCATGGGCGAACCAGTGACATGCACATGTCGGCGTGCCGCCACCACAGCGATTGACGCGCTCGACACCGCGTATTCCCACACTCGCGAGGGCACAACGGCACTCGACGAATGCACGGCGCTCGCCACCGCCGCACACTGGCAAGGCCAGGCAGCGACACTGATGAGACAATCACTCAACATGCTGATCGCTCAAGCCGACACCATCGGGCAACGCGCACGCATCATACTCGCCAACCGCCGGGAGGACGCGCAATGACATGGCAGGTCACATCCCGCATCTCAGGGGGTCCTACGTTGAGCGTTCCCGATGCGCAGCAGTTCCAAGCGCTGATCGCATCACTTGAGCAGGCTTCGCGCAGGATGACGCTTCAGGCAAGGCTATGGTCCGAGGCACGCGAACGCATTGTCTCCTCCCAGCTTCAATCCGGATGCTGCCCGGCCAATCGACAGATCAGTCCCGGCATCTACGGCAACGCCAGCAACGCGTTCAGGCATATCCCCCTGCGGCACCGCGAACTGTCGAACTGGTGCGATGAACAGACCCGCGACTGCCATGCCGTCGCCGCACGGCTGGATACGCTCTCCCGGCTCGTAGCGCGCGCCCACGGCCTGTATTTGGATGCCGAACACCGAGCTTCGTCGTACGGCGGTTCAATCCCCACAGACCCGCTGGCAACATCCGCACCGAGTCTGAAAGGGCTTGCTGCCTCGATCCTCGAATCCATCGGATCGATACGCACAGGCGGCGACGTGCGGAAGGCGGCGCTCGAAGCACTGCATTCCACTGCCCCCTACCATGAGGCCATCATGGCGGGGTTCAGCGCGATGGTGCTCGGCGGCATTGCAATGACACGGACCGCAGGCGGCAACGCACCAGGCAGCGACGGGACTGGCAGCGCCCGGAGAGCCGACGACCTGTTCCAGGGTATGCTCACCAAGCAACGCGTCAACATCGCCGCCGGGCAACTCGCCTCACTCACCGCTTCACTCAACGACAACCGGCAAGGCAACCGTCTCGATCTGACCCGGAAGCACCCTCCCGGGCAAGTCGTGCAACCGGTCGATGATATCGCCGGGGCCATCGCGCAACTGCGTTCCCTCGCAGAAAGCCAGTACGGCACCGGAACAGACAACGGCTTGCCATATGCGACAATTGCCATCCAACGCTACCGACGTGACGACGGGAGCGTTGGATGGCTCGTCATCGTACCCGGCACGGACGGCCACGCGGATTCCCCATTCGGCTGGCCACAGAATATCGAGCTGATGAGCAGCGACGCGGATACCAGAATCGGGGCCGACAGCGCGCGGATGGTCATGGAGGCCATGGACCGCGCCGGTGTCAAGCACGACGACCCCGTCGCCGTCATCGGGCATTCCCAAGGTGGTATCGTGGCCGCCGCACTCGCCGCCGATAGCGGGTACAACATCAGGCATATCGTCACCGCAGGCTCGCCCGTGGCGAACCATCCGATCCGCGAAGGAGTATGGACCACAAGCATCGAAATGGACGACGAACTGGTCGCAGCGCTGGATGGCACGCCTAATCCGACAAGCGAATCATGGCTCACCATCCGCGGCTCGGTCAGCCGACAGTCCGAACACCATGACAGCAATACGGCGGATATGGTTTCGCCGGTGCCGCAAAGCGTCAAACACCGTGAAATGTCACATCATCTGAAATTTCATCAAGCGGCATATGCCAATGCGCTCGTGCTTGGTTCCGGGGCGGTGTCCTCGCATGACCGGCACTTCAGCCAGGTTGTCGGCGGCACCTTGGAAGAAACTAGCTACTGGCAGGGCCGCATGACGCGATGAGAGCGGCGGCGGAAGCATGACCGCCGCCGGTTCACGGTAGGAAGTATCCTGAGCAGTATGAAGCTTACTGACATCATCCCAGCAATCGCACTGACCCCGCTCGACGGGCGCTACCACAAGCAGACGGCCCCCTTGGTGGAATACATGAGCGAACCGGCACTCAACCGCGAGCGCATGCGCGTGGAAGTCGAATGGATGATCCTGCTCGCCAACGGGTTCTCCGGCAATGGCAACCAGCCGATCATCCCCGGCGTCAAGCCGCTGACCCAAGCCGAGCAGGAGTATCTGCGCGCCATTCCCGAACAGTTCGGCGCAGAGGGCATCGCCCGTCATGCGGCACATGAGGCGATTACGCATCATGACGTGAAGGCGGTCGAATACTATATCGACGACGAACTGGACAAAGCCGCCGACGCGCTCGGTGAAGACACCCAGCTGACCCATCTGAAAACCCTCGTGCATTTCGCCTGCACGAGCGAGGACATCAACAACCTGTCCATCGCCCGGTGCGTGAAGAACGCGATTGAACAGGTGTGGCTGCCTGACGCGCAGGCGATTGTCGACCTGCTGACTGAAAAGGCCGAACAGTATCGCGACATGTCCCTGCTCGCCCTGACCCACGGCCAGCCGGCCACGCCGACCACGCTGGGCAAGGAACTCGCCGTGTTCGTCCACCGTCTCAACCGCCAGCTCAAGCATGTGCGCGAACAGGAATACCTCGGCAAGATCAACGGCGCCACCGGTACCTTCGGCGCGCATCTGGCCGCCCTGCCGGACGTCGACTGGATCGCCGTCTCCCAAGAGTTTGTCACCAACCGCATGGGCCTGACCTGGAATCCGCTGACCACGCAGATCGAAAGCCACGACTGGCAGGCTGAGCTGTACGGCACCATCAGCCACACCAACCGCATCCTGCATAATCTCGCGGTGGACGTGTGGATGTACATTTCACGCGGCGTGTTCGCCCAGGAGCCGGTCAAGGGCGCCACCGGATCCTCCACCATGCCGCACAAGGTCAATCCGATCCGCTTCGAAAACGCTGAAGCCAATCTCGAAATCTCCTGCTCCCTGCTGGACACCCTGTCCGCCACGCTGGTGGAAAGCCGTTGGCAGCGCGACCTGACCGATTCCACCACGCAGCGCAATATCGGCTCCGCGCTCGGCTATTCCGTCCTCGCCCTGACGAACCTGCTCGGCGGTCTCAAGTCCATCCATCCCAATGAGATTGTCATCAGCCGCGAGCTGGATGAGAACTGGGAGGTGCTCGGCGAACCCATCCAAACAGCGATGCGCGCCGGCGAGCTGGCAGGCGAGCCCGGTATGGACCACCCGTATGAGAAAGTCAAGGAGCTCATGCGCGGCCACAGCATCGGCAAGGCGGACGTCGAACGGTTCATCGACGAGCAGTCCTTCGATTCTGCCACCGCGGCACGGCTCAAGGCGCTGACACCGGCCACCTATACCGGAGCCGCGTCGAAACTGGTCGATTTCGACCGCCAGTAACCACCCCAGACTCAGACGCGGTGTGTGTGCCCTCGCGAGCTTGCATTCTCGCGTCTTGACAGTCCGCCAACGAAGGCGCGTCACAGCCCGGCAAGGCCGTGACGCGCCTTTGCCACGTTCATAACCGCAGACCCATCGGGGCTGCGTCATGTCTATCCCGGAAAGACAAGCCGTGCATCACATTCCAGCATCACCGACAGATGATATCGTCCCCAGGAACGCAGACGCATCCAAGCGTCCCGGACAAGCCTCGCCATCTGGGCACGAGGATGCGCAAACAGCCACGATCCATGACATTCCGCCCCGCAGGACCCGTGATTTCACAGACCTGACCCACGCGGTCGCCGCGCTGCTCGTCATGGTGGCCATTATCCTGATCGCCGCCTATCTCAACGGCATGACCAAAGGCGTGGAAACCGATGCACGCAATGCCGGTCAGGCGCTCGACTGGCTGATGGACGTTCCCACCACCATGCTGCAGCAGCTTACCGCCGTGTGCATCGTACTCAGTGTGCTCATCCAAATCCTGATGAACCGCGAATGGCTGCACTCCGTCGTCTCGATCCTCGCGCTGCTCAGCGGTTATGCCTGTTGCGCGCTGCTGAGCGCCGGACTGCATGCCACCGGCAGCATCAACCTCATATCTGCGCTCGCATCAACCGGAACAGGCGCGTCCCCCCTGTCCCTGCTGCCGGACATCTATGCCGGTCTTGGAGCGTTCCTCACCGTCGCTGGTCCCCGACGCATCCATTCCACCGTCCGGTGGGGCTGGAACACGTTGTATATCGTCGCCGCAATCCTGGTCATCGTCTCCTGGCATTCAGTGCCCGGCGTGCTGGTCTCATTTGCATTGGCCCGCATCGTCGGCATGCTCATCCGATTCGCGGCAGGCAGTGAAAACAAAGGCATCTGGGGCAAACATCTGGTCGAAGCCCTGCGCGGTGTCGGCATTGATGCCGCGTCTCTGGCACGACGCATCGAAGCGAATAACGATAACGCGGTCATCCAAACCTGCGTGGATGATGATCTGATCGAGAATTCGCGCATCTACGACGTCACCGACGCCAAAGGCCACAACTACGTGGTTTCCGTGCTCGACGACCAGAAACACAGCGCTGGCTATTTCAGCCAACTGTGGCAGTGGATCCGGCTCAACGGCGTCGTCGTACGCCGCGACCGTTCCGCCCAGGACGCAATGCACCATCATCTCGCCATGCTCTTGGGTTTGCGCAATATCGGCCTGCAAACCCCTTCGGCATACGGAGTGGCGGATGCCGCGGAATCATCGATTCTGATATTCGATTCGAGCACCCGGCTCGCACCGTGTGATTTGCAGCATATGAGCGACGCCCAGGCGCGGGATCTGCTCGCATACCTCAGCCACGCCAATATGCGCGGATACACTCATCGCAGAATCACCCCGTCCACCATCGCGTTGCTGGATGGTGCCACTCCGGTCATCGCCGGATGGCAGAACGGTGACTGCGCGAGCAACGCCGCGAACATGGCCCTCGACAAGGTCCAGCTGCTCGCCCTGCTGTGTGCCTCAATCGGTGTGGAACGCTCCATTGCCGCGGCCCGTGACATCTGGGGGGACGCCACGTTAATCGATATTGCCCCATTCGTGCAGAAAGCCGCGGTTCCTGCGGCGACACGCGCAATGCCCGGTTGGGACAAGCACCTGCTCGGCGCCTTGCGTGACGGGCTGAAAACCCTGCTGCCCGAAGACGCCGACGAGCAGTTGGAAACCGTCACGCTCTCACGATTCAGCCTGCGATCGTTCATCGCCCTGACCCTGACCATCGTCGCCATCGCAGTGATCTTCACACAATTGCGTCCTGACGCGATGATCCAGGCGATCCGCAACGCGAACCCGTGGTGGGCGCTGTTGTGTATGCTGTTCAGTATGGTTGCGTGGATGGGCACCGGACTGACCCTCGCCGCGTTCATGGACAAGGACAAACGCCACATCTTCGGCATCTTCTGCTCGCAGGCGGCATCCGGCTTCACGGCGGTGTCCATGCCGGCAGGCGTCGGCCCGGCGTTCGTGAACCTGCAATTCCTACGCAAAAGCGGCTACAAGAACACCTCGGCGACCGCAATTATGAGCGCCGTCGTCATCTCGCAGGCGCTCACCACAGTCGCGCTGCTGCTCGGCATCGGCATTTTCTCCGGCCGCAACACCCTCTCGGGCATGGTGCCCACCAACACCTTGATCATCGCCATTGCCATCGTCGCCTTGGTGATTTCGCTGGCGATGATCATTCCGCCGGTGCGCAAGAAAATCATCACCACCTACCTGCCAATCGTCCGCTCGTATGCGCGCCAGCTGGTCGAGATGCTCACCAAGCCCAAGGAGTTCGGCATCGCCATCGCGGGGGCGATCATCTTGAACCTCGCCATCGGCATGGGGTTCTGGGCCGCGCTCCTCGCCTTCGGATACCGGACAAATCCCATCGAAACGATGTTCATCTTCATCCTCGCGAACACCTTGGGTTCGGCGGTGCCGACCCCGGGCGGCCTGGGCGCCATCGAAGCGGCTCTGACCTTTGCGTTCAGCTCGGTCGGGGTGCCCGCGGCGGTGGCGTTGTCGGCAACCCTGCTGTACCGCATCTGCTTCTACTGGCTGCGTATCCCGCTCGGCGCGCTCGCCATGCAGTGGTTGGACCGCCACAATCTCATCTGAATGTGCCGATTTGCTAAAAAGTGGCGGAAAACCCCAGAAAATAGCCGCGTTTCTCCAGAATCTGCGCTATTATCGACTGTTGACACGGCCTTTCGTAATGTGAAGGCCCCTGACAAGAAGGATGCTTTATGGCATACAACAAGTCTGATCTCGTCTCGAAGATCGCGCAGAAGTCCAACCTGACCAAGGCTCAGGCCGAAGCCGCCGTGAACGCGTTCCAGGATGTGTTCGTCGAGGCAATGAAGTCCGGCGAGGGTCTGAAGCTCACCGGTCTGTTCTCTGCTGAGCGTGTCAAGCGCGCTGCGCGTACCGGCCGCAACCCGCGCACTGGCGAGACCATCAAGATCCCGGCTTCCTATGGCGTGCGCATCTCCGCAGGCTCCCTGCTGAAGAAGGCCGTCGCCGAGTGAACTGATTCCAGTTTCATCCTGTGAAGGACAAGGAAACCCCGACCATTGGCGGCCGGGGTTTTCTGTTTCTATGTAACCTGTTACCGCCAAGAGCACGACGCGCGGCTTTTGACGCGCAGCAGTGCGCTTGCGACGCTTGACGATTGCGGGTAACGCACAGTCAGGTCTGCGACGCGGATTTCTCGAGCTGGGCTAGCACCTCGTCGAAGGCTGGAGACGGGCCGGCGTCGAAGGGATCGAGCATGACCACCTCGCCGTGCACTGGTTCGCTCAGCGTCAATCGGGTCCAATCGCATGAAAAGCGCGCCCCGCACCGCATCGCCTCCCGGACGAACTGTCCACGCATCGCCGCACGCGTATCGGCGGGCGGTCGGTCAACCGCACGCCCAACATCCTGTTCCGACACGAGCACACGCATCATGCCGCGACGTACCAAGGCCGGGTACACGCTACCGTTGACAATATCGTGATAATCCATATCAAGCTGTTGGGCGCGCCACGGGTCAATGCGCCGCCCATGCCCGCCGAGCGCGGACAGCAGCCGGTATTTCGCCGCCCAATCAAGTCTGTCGGCGAGCGCGGCCACGTCATTCGCAGCGATGAGGTCCAGCAGCTCCTGCCAATCGTCCAGGACGCGAGACACATCGGTTCTGGGCAGCGTCCCGCAGACACTATCCGGGTCTGCGGTGACCGCCTTCCTGACGATATCGAGATAATGCTGTTGGATGTCCAGAGCACTGGCCGAACCTTCTGGATGCCATGCAGCGTTCCCATCACCGCGGTCGACGGCGAACCGTACTGCCGTTCTGCCGGTGATATCGCGGCTGATTGCCCGATTCGCAAGATTGGGGTCGGCAAGCGTGCACGCTTGGAATCCCGAGGCGCGTCCGGCACCCACGCTGGATTCGATGACCCCGAGAACCAGATGCGTGGTGGCGAGTTTCATGAAGGTAACGAACTGTGAACGGTTGGAATCGCCGATAATCACATGCAGCCGGCGGAATTGGTCGGGGTCGGCGTGCGGTTCGTCCCGGGTGTTGACCATCGGACGAGCCCTCGTGGTCGCCGAGGACACCGCCTCATCAAGGTAATCGGCACGCTGGGACAGTTCGAATCCATGATCAGTGACCCTGCCCGCACCGGAAAACAGCTGTCTGGTAATCAGGAACGGCAGCAGCTCACGTTCGATGACCGGAAGCGGCACGTAGCGGCGAACCAGATAATTCTCATGGCATCCGAAGGCGTGCCCCGCGGAATCGACGTTGTTCTTGAACACGTGGACCGTGGCATGCTCCCCGACTTTGGCGCGAATGCGTTCCTGCGCCTGAAGAGCGAGCCTGCAGATCACCGATTCGCCGGCAAGGTCCTGTTCGAGCGCGTCGAAGGGGTCACGCGTTTCAGCGGTCGCATACTCAGGATGTGAGCCCACGTCAAGGTAGAGTCTGGCGCCATTGCGCAGATAGGTGTTCGTCGAACGCGCCTGTGCGACCACGGGCAGGAACATCGTCGCCGCGACTTGTCTGGCATCGATGCGGCGTTCGCCGCCGGTCATGGAGACTCCGTATTCGGTTTCGATGCCGAAGATCCGCTCGCCTGTCCCGTATTGTGGCGAACGCGCCGCGTCTACCCCGTCGGAGCCGGTGAGCGCATGGGTTCCGCTGTCACGCAGCTGCGGCATCACTGGCCGCCTTGCTGCACGAAGCTGTTCACATAGTCCTGCGCGTTGGTTTCCAAGGTGGAGGCGATATCGTCAAGCACCTGGTCGAGCGCATCGGTTTGGGTTTCGGCTTGCGCACGTTCCAACGGTTGTTGGCTATCATCGGCGCATTGTTCCCCTCGCGCCCGGCCTTGCGCGAATTCCTGTGGCATGACCCACTCCTTTCATTCGACCGATTCGGTCCCAAATTCCAGCGTACCGCGCCTAGACAGCCGAATACCCGCAGATGACCGAACACCGAGGCTTACAGCCCGTACAGGGCTGTGCCGGCGCGTACGAAATAAGTCTCGAAGCCGTTCGGCGATCAGCGCAGATACGGACGCAACTGGTCGATGAGCAGACCGTTGCTTGCCACGACGTCGTTGGCCTCACGCCAACGGATGTCCCCGCCGTCCCAGCGAGACACCTGGCCTTGCGCTTCACGCACCACCACCGTGCCTGCGGATACGGCTGGAATATCCCAAGAGTGCAGATGCGGTTCGAAATACGCGTCATACGTGCCGTCAGCCACTCGACACATGTCCAGCGATACCGGGCCAACCCGCTTGATGTCGGCAGGCTTGCCGGCGAGCGCGGCCACCACGTGCAGCGCGCGTTCCGATTCCGATGGCACGTAGGACATGCCATAGCTAATGACGGAGCCTTCCAGGCTGGCACGCGTGGTGGGGATAATCTTCTGCCGCTTGTCCCCGAACGGGGTACGCCAGATGCGAATCGCGCCTTTGCCCTGCGCGGCAAGATACGTCAGCTCGAGCGCCGGGGCGTGAACGATGCCGAGAATCGGGTTCGCTCCCCCATGCTCGTCGATTTCGAACAGGGAAATCGTCACCGTCCATTCGGACATGTCGCGTACGAAATTGATGGCCCCATCAATCCGGCCGACGCACCAATAGCGCTCTCCCGGCTGGCAATGCTCCGGACGGTCATGCCAGAACCCGTTGAACCGGTCAAGATAGGTCAAGCGGTTCTCAATGAACGGCACAAGACGTTCGTTGACCGGCAACACCGGAGGTTCGCCAGGGACATCCGGGATATGCGCCTCGACCATACTGGATGGGTTTGCCTGCGCCTGGAATGCATGCTTGCCCACGTCCTGCGCCACACGGGCGGCTTCAAGCGCCAGCTGCTGCAGATCCATGTTTCACCTCACCTGTCGTTCGCCGGCCTGGCCGGCTCGGGTGGCGCAACGACGTTCAGGCCGGCCGCTGCCACGCCACATATCACAATATCTTCTTGGGGTATCTTACCTGTCGGCGATGATGTCACGAAGCACATCCGCCGCAAATTTGCCCTGAGTCAAGCCATCGTGCACGGCGTGTTCACAACGTGCCCGCGTCCACGACAGCGGATCGGACATATCGAAGCCGAACAACGAGCCATCCGGTTCACGCACTGTCAGCCGCGACCACGATGCCGCCACGACTTGAGGCGTGAACCCTTCGACGATATGCGCCCGCAACCATGCGCGGGTTGTCTCCGGCGCCTGCACGGCGGCCTCGGCGACTAACGCATCGGCGTCACGATCATCAAGACGCTCAGTGCGCGCCTTCACCGCCTCGAACAGCGAAATCTTCGGGTCCAAGGCCGCCCAACGCAGGTCAAGCGCGGCGATGCTCGGGTCCGACCAGGACGCCTCACGCCCCGATCGGGCACCCAACCGGCGGCGCATACGCTCCAACAGCTGCCATTTGAGCAGCCATTCCAAACGCGACCCCTCGTCTGCCATCGTCAACCGCGTATCGTTATCCGCATGTCTGACGGCGGCGACATCGGCGAGCGCCTGACGCCATAATCCAATCATCCTGCGTGTTTGTGCATCCGGCCATATCGGGGTGCCTTGGCTGTCGGTGCCGTAGTGCATCGCCGCAACTTCGAACACGGCGGTGAGCAACCGCGTCTGAATCTGCCATGCGGTCATCGTCCCGCCATCGGCTAGCTGCAACGGTATGCCCAGCGTCAAGTCATGCGAAACCTCGTGCATCGCTGCGACCGGATCGTCCAACGTCACTTGCGAGAGCAACGTGTCCACATCGTAGGAAACCTCCGGCGCCACCTCCAGCAGCCACAGCAGCAGGCTTGTTGTGCCGAGTTTCAATGCCTGCGGCACATCCATGCGATTGGCGTCCCCGACAATCACATGCAGACGCCGGTATTCGTCCGTGCTATGCGATTCGTCGCGCGTGTTGACGATCGGGCGGTCGAAGGTGGTTTGCAATCCGACGCGCATATGGATGTAGTCGGCGCGCTGGCTGAGCTGGAAGCCCGCATGCTCGCACCGCTCCCCCAGCCCCACACGCCCTGACCCCGTATACAGCTGGCGTGTGACCAGATGTGCGGTCATCAGCGCCGCAACCTTGTCAAAGGGCACGGAACGCAGCATCATGTAATTCTCATGCGTGCCCCAGCTGGCACCTTTGCCGTCAACATTATTGCGATACAACACCACCGGGCTGCCGGTGCGTCGCGACGCCTCCTGCGCCGCACGGTACATGATCAGATCGCCGGCATGGTCGTAGCGGACCGCTTCGAACGGGTTGGTCGTCTCCGGCGCGGAATATTCGGGATGCGCGTGGTCGACGTACACCCTGCCACCGTTGGGCGCGATGATATTGGTGATATGCAGCTGGGGTGCGTCCGTGAGCATGTCGGGCCGGGCGGCAGCACGCTCCAACCGGTGTCCGCGCGCGTCATTGACCGGATCCTCCTGCCGGTAATCCCACCGGATACTCCCACGGGTACTGTCATCGGCGGCGGCGACTACATCGAAGCTCAACCGAATCGGATTCGCGCGCGCATCGCCCGGCCGGCTGACCGCATATTCGGTTTCCGTCCCCATCACTCTGCGAACGCTCATTCGGTCTCCTTATTCGCCGTATTCCGGCTCGCACGACGCATTACTCGTCGCGCGCGCGGGTCTCATCAGTACCGGCATCATAGCCGGTCGCATACCCCGCTTGATACCCTGCCGCCGGCCGGATGCGTACGACACGGCCGCCGGCGATGCCATTGATGCGGGACCATTGCACCGGATCAGCGTCAAGCACGGCATCACGGGTCTCCTGGAATTCGCCGTCCACTGCGCCGGCGAGCATCGCGACACTCAACGCGACGTCCGTGCCGGTTTCAATCGACGCCTTGACCGCCCGAGTTTTGGCACGGTCGACGATGTTCTTGAGCATCGCGCCAGAGACGACATCGCCTAGATACAGGGGGGACCACACGCCGGAATCGTCAAGCACATCCGCCAAATGTCGGTGTTCGCCATGTGCGAACAAGTCATGCACCAGCACCCCGACCAGCGCATCGACATCGACCCCGGGTTCCAACGGTAGGTCATCGGTCAGATAATGCCGCACAATCTGACAGGCTTGGGATTCGCGCGGCCGGTCGATGCGAATTTTCACATCGAGCCGCCCTGGCCTCAACACCGCCGGATCAATCATATCCACGCGGTTCGAAGCGCCGATGACCATCACATTGTCCAGCCGCTCCACACCGTCCAGCTCGGCCAGGAACTGCGGGACGATTGTCGTTTCCACGTCGCTGGACACGCCAGAACCTCGCGTACGCAGCAACGAATCCATCTCGTCGATGAACACGATGACCGGACGTCCGTCAGCCGCACGCTCCCTAGCACGGCGGAAAATCAGGCGAATCAAGCGTTCCGACTCCCCCACATATTTATTGAGCAGTTCCGGGCCCTTGACTGACAGGAACACCCCGGAACCGGCATCCGCCCCTTGGGCGAGCGCATTGGCGACGGCTTTGGCAATCATCGTCTTGCCGTTGCCGGGAGGGCCATATAGGAGGATGCCCTTCGGCGCGTTGAGATGATACCTGCGGTACAGCTCCCGATGCTGGAACGGCAACTGTACGGCGTCCCGAATACGCCCGATCTGCTCGTCAAGCCCGCCGATGTCGTCGAAAGTGACATCCGGGGTCTCCTCCAACACCAAATCGGCATCCTCTTGCGGAGGCAGCATGTCGAGCACGAAACGGCGGGCGGTATCAGTCAGCACACGGTCGCCGGGTTCCAGCGTCGATTCAAGCGACACCGCCGTCGGACGGACGACCTGCAAGGCTCCGCCGGCATCGGCGACCAGTACGCGGCCGTCCGCAAACACCTGCTTGACGTGCAGCACGGCACCGAGACGGTCTGCGTCCCTGCTGCCAACAATCACCATATTCTCGTTAAGCAGTACCGTATCCCCCGGCTTCAGGCGCGATGCCTGCAAGGTCGTCGAGACGGGGACAATCATGCGGCGGGAACCGGAAAGGATCTCCGCGCTCGCGTGCTGAACGCCTAGATCATCGGTGGTGCAGGATTCAACCGCGACCATCGTCGCGAAATTCAGCGGCGGCTGAGCGAACTGGCCGAGCTGGGATTTTGCTTTTGTCAGCTCCTGACTCGCGCGGGTGAGCGCGGCCGCCAGCGCATGGTTCTTCGCCATCAGCTGATCATTGGCTTGCGCGAGCTCATCAAGGGCACGATCCCGCGCATGAAGCGCATCGGTTTGGCAGTCCGCCTGACCGGTCCCCTGTGCCGTTTTCGTCTCGTCATCGCTCATGGTCGTCTCGCTTCCTGCGGTGGCCGTCACCGCTCCTGCAGGTCCTTCCTCGTTGCGCGATCAGGCTCGTCGGTCTCCTCCGCGCGCGTACGCCTGCCCTCAATCAGCTTACGCGTCCGCAGCACGATGAACGCTAGCACGACCACGATAACCACGGCGATGACGACGTCCTCGAATACGTTGAGCACGCCCAGAATCGAGCACCAGTTGTCGCCCAGCAGGTAGCCGGCAGTGACGAGCACCGTGTTCCAGACAGCCGAACCGAGCAGGGTCCAGCCGCTGAACTGTACCAGATTCATTCGGTTGAAGCCGGCGGGGATGGAAATCAGCGAACGCACCACCGGAATGACCCGGCCAATCAGCACGGACCATGTGCCGTAGCGGCTGAACCAATCGCTGGCACGATTGACGTCATCGCGACTCACACCCGGAATGAGGTCGGCGGCACGGTGGATACGGTGCAGCCCGACAAGCCGCGACACGCCGTATAAGGTCAGCGCGCCGACAAGCGAGCCGACGGTGGCCCACACGATGGCCGCAGGCAGGGACATGGTGCCTCGTGAAGCGGTGAATCCCGCCAATGGAAGAATGATTTCACTAGGAATGGGAGGGAATATGGATTCGAGTGCGATGGCGAGCATCACGCCGATGCCGCCGATGGATTCCATGAGTTCCACCAACCATGTGGTGATGGTGCCGATGAGGCCGCCGTCGGATGTGTCGCACATGGGGGCAGTGGTCGCAAGAGCATAAACACGCATGTCGGCATTGTCCCAGTATTTTCAGACAATCGAAGGCATGATCGATGAACCTTTGCAAGCCCCGAACGAATCCGCCCCCACACTCGCCCGCCCGGGCATCCTGGTGATGGACGTGGATTCCACGCTCATCGACCAGGAAGTGATTGACGAACTGGGTGTCGCAGCAGGTGTCGGCGGGCAGATCGCCGCCGTAACCGCGCGCGCGATGGCGGGCGAACTGGAGTTCTGCGAGGCGTTGCGCGAACGGGTCAAGCTGCTTGCCGGACTGCCGGTGAGCGTGTTCGACGAGGTGTATCACCGGATCACGTTCACCAATGGCGCGCTTGATTTGATTGACGCCCTGCACCAGCATGGCTGGACGGTCGGCGTGGTCAGCGGCGGGTTCCACGAGGTGGTGGACCGTCTGGTGCAAGATGCGCATATCGACCATGCGCTGGCGAACCGACTGGAGGTCGTTGACGGTCGGCTGACCGGCAGAGTGCTCGGTGAAATCGTATGCAAAACCACGAAACTGCATGCTTTGCAGGCGTGGGCTCGACACGACGGCATTGCCGTTGACCAGACGGTCGCAGTCGGCGACGGCGCCAACGACATACCGATGATCAAGGCGGCCGGCCTCGGCGTGGCGTTCTGCGCCAAGCCGAAAGTACAGCTCGCCGCCGATATCGCGATCAACGAACGCGACCTGCGCCAAGTGCTCGGGCTGCTGTCGTGTGACTGACCCGGCCTGGTTGTGCGGACGCTGAATACGCTGTCAGCGTCCGCACAACCAGCCATGGCGAGGCGTCGTACCTGTTCAGTTAATCGCAGTAGGCCTCTCCGGTGAGCCGGGCGCCTCGTGCCCAATCCGCCGCGCGCATCGCTTTCTTGCCTTGCGCCTTGACCTGAATCAGTTCCAGAGGCTGGCTTTTCGTGCCAATCCACACGTGTTTCTTACTCAGCGCGAGTTTTCCGGCCTCAAGCGCCCCAGGCAGGTTCGGGTCGGCCATATCGGCGGGTGCCGCTTCAAGCACATGCAGAGTCTGGGATTCGCCGTCTGCGCCTTCGGCATGGAGCGTACACCATGCGCCGGGATGCGGGGTGCATGCGCGAATCTGCCGGTCAGCGGCGAACACCGGCACGTCGAACCGGATATGAGCGTCCTCGGTGCGGATTTTGTCGGCGACCTCATAGGCTCCCTGCGGTTGGTCAACCGGACTGATACGGCCTTCAGCCATCGCCTCAAGTGAGGCTGCAAGCAGATGCGAGCCGTCTTCGGCCAGACGCCCGAGCAGCTCCCCTGCGGTCTCATGCGCGCCAATCTCAACCGTGGACTGAGCCAGAACCGGCCCCTCATCCATACCGCGGGTGATGCGGAACACCGTGGCCCCGGTGATTGTATCCCCCGCCCAAATCGCGCGTTGCACTGGAGCGGCACCACGCCATTGCGGCAGCAGCGAGAAATGAAGGTTGTACCAGCCAAGCGGCAGCGCGTCCAGCACCCGCTGTTTGAGGATTTTGCCGTAGGCGACGACCGCTGCGGCCTCAGCACCGGTGGCGGCGAGTTCGGCGACAAAGCATTCCTCCGACGGATCGGATTCGATCACCGGCAAGCCCAATTCCAATGCGGCCTGCTTGACCGGGCTCGGCGTCAATTTGCGTCCCCTGCCCTGCGGCGCGTCGGGACGGGTGAGCACCGCCACCACTTCGAAATGCTCCGTATCGGCAGCCAGCAGTTTCAGCGATGGCACCGCCACATCAGGCGTGCCTGCGAACAAGATCTTGAGCATAATCCTCGATTCTGTACATCGATGCCGTATTCCACCCGCGCATCGGCGACCGGCGCTCCGGACGGCAACAAACGACTGCAACAGCACCTTACCAGAGTGCCGGCATCGTCACGGTTCGCCGGATTCGGCCGATTAGTCCCGTACTGGCGGGATCGGTACGCCCGCCGCAATCAGGCAGGCGCGAAGCTTCCTCGGATCGCGGAACCGGATGCCGCGAATCCCCGCCTGATTCGCCCCGACGATGTTCATCGCCTTGTCGTCAATAAACACGCTGTCCCGCGCGCGAATGCCGAAACTGTGCAACGCGTACTCGTAGATATCGCGGTTCGGCTTGCGCATCCGCACTTGGCCCGAGACGACCTTGCCGTCGAGCATGCCGAGCAGATCACAATCACGGTCGGCGATGTGATACAGGTCCTGCTGCCAGTTCGACAGTCCCCACACCCCGATACCCGCAGCATGGAGGTCGTCGATCAGCACGCGCGCACCCGTGACCACACCGGTCAGCGAATCGCGGAAATTATCCACGTAATAGCGCATCATCGACGCCCACGGCTCGCCTTTGTGCTCGCGGACATACGCGACGCCCTCCTCGAGCGAGGCGCCGGCGTCCATCAGATCGTTCGCGTCGTAGAAGGAGGAGATGTCGTTGTCAAGGAACCCGTCCACAAGCCGCTGACTGTAGCGTGGAATCATCACCGCTTCGGGATTCCAATACAGCAGCACGTTGCCGAAATCGAAAATCACCTGGGTGATTGGCTCCCCTTCGGCTGTTGCGGCGGCATCCCGCGCCATCAGCTCGTCATACGCCATTTGCGGTTCTCCCGGCCAGCCTTTCATATCCACCTCACTCAGGTTCTGTGCACGTCCATCGCACTGGACTCCTATCCGCTTCCAGCATAGCCGGGATAGCGGCCGCAAGACACAGCCGCCGGCGCGTGACATGCTCGTGATAAGACTGTTGTGATGATCAATTCGCGTCTCATCGGCTGAGGCGCCACAACGTATGGAGGAACCATGCTGAACATCGAACAACTTGATGTGAACGGAGCCACGGTGCAGGGCACGATGGTCGTTGCCCCGGGCGGTGAAGGCCACCCGAACATGATTCTGGTGCAGGGGCGCAAAGGCTATCTCATGTGCGGGTATCTCAATCTCGCCGCCGCCGAGAAGTTCGGCGATGCAGCCGTGCTCGTGGGAGGAGCGGATTTCGCGGCCGTGCTCGCCAACCCGATCAAGGGCATGACCGAAGCGGCCCGTGCCGCCGGCGTCAAAGACGGCATGACAGGCGCCGAAGCCGCCGCTGTGCTGGCCTGAACCGTCTTTCCGCCGAGTACAGTGCTGAGCGTGCGAGGATTCGGTGAGACGGCTCAGATCAGGTCTTTCGGATCGAGTTGGAAACGCAATTCCCCCGGTTCGCGCGAGGCAACATGCCGGGCGCTTTCCCGGTGCAGACGCTCGGCGAGTTCAGCGCGCTTGGATTGCGGGACACGCACGACGGCTTTGACCCGGTCCGCCATGGTTTCCAGCTCACGCGCGTCAACCGTTCGCGGCGGCGGAATCGGCACCGGGCCAAGCACCGCCGGCATCGGACCGAACTGGGTATCCAGCAGCGCCCAATCGCCTCCGACAAGCAATCCGGCGCCTTGCAGCATCGTCCGGACCGCGGGGCGCGACCCCCATACGCATGCCGAAGCGAATACCGGTGGCAATCCGGTCTGGGCACGTTCTTCAAGCTCTTTGGAAGCGAGCAGTCGCGCATTCCAAGTCATCAGGGATTGGGCGACCAGTGGGTCAGCCTCCCCGATGAGCATCGCCTGACCGCCTGCGGAGCGCGGCGCGCACCATTGAATGGCTCGCATCCACGAATCAAGCGCATCAATCCTGGCATCAATGCCTGGGGAATACAGGCTGGTCCACGCGTCGAGAATCGCCACCGCGCGGTACGCTCCCACGCCGCCGTCATCGGCACGCACCCGGGGTTCCGCTCCGGGGGTTGCCACCACCAGCATCGGCGCATCGGCGATATCGGCAATCACCCCCTGAGGCTGGTGAGGCGAAGACACCACCATGGGGATGTTCCTGAACAGGCCGCGCAGCTCCTGCACGGTTCCTGCAGCTCCCACCCGCACGACGCGCATACGGTCGCCATGGCAGTGCGGACATGTCCAATTCACCGCCGCCGCGGCACACCAACGGCATCGCGGCTGCGAAACGCCGGGCACCATTTCCAAAGGCCCGGTACACTTGCCGCACCTCGCCTGCCGGTGACACGCCGCACAACTGAGTGTTTGAGCAATGCCGTCCTGGGGAATGGACAGCAGCACGGGGCCGGTTTTCAGCGCCCGCGACAGCACGGCGACCGCGGTATGCGGCACCCGCGAACCTATGGTGGGATCGACAAGCCGCGTAAGCTCCTCGCGGTTGAGCCACCTGATCCAAGGCGAACGCTCCTTGAGAGCTGCTGGCAAGGGTTGAATCGAAGTGCTGTACCCGCTCACCGGCGACTCGGCGACATGACCGCCGTCAGTCTCCCACTGGCTCAACGGGCTTCTCGCATTGCCGAGCGCGACGAACACACCGTCATGCGCCTTGGCCCTCAGCCGCAGCACGCCGCGTGCATTCGCGTACGGCGCCATGCCATCCGCCTGCTGGTAGGCGGTATCGTCGACGATGACGAACATCGCGTTGCCGTCGATCGGCGCATACATGGCGGCACGTGTGCCGATGACGCAGCGCACCTGCCCGCATGCGACGGCAAGATAGGACCGGTATCGCTCCGCTGGGGACATCGAAGCGCCGAGCACGGCGATATCTCCCATGTACCCGCCCTGTTGCGAGGCGCGCGGACCGAAGAGGCGCAGTCCCAACGACCCCAATTGCCGCACGGCATCATCCACGGCACGCATGGACGGCATCACCGCGACAACCCCGCGACCGGCGGCGAGCGCACGCAACACCATCCAAGCGAACAGCAGCGTCCAATGCCCAGCCCCTGGCATGGCGTCGGTCACGAAAGCGCCTTTGCCCCCTGTGGACAAGGTCTCGCCAAGCATCCGCAGGTTCTCGTAATCAGGTATAAGCCGCTCGCCCAGGTCATCGGCGCGCTGCGCACACATCGTTTGGCGCGCACCAGCATCCCCACTGAACGATGCGGCAAGCCGCTGCTCGTGTTCGACGCGCGCGACACGCGGGGGCACAGCGAGTCTGACGATATTGGCGCGGGTGCCGCCGTACGCCTGTGCGATCAGCGTGATATCGTCCCTAAGCCTAGCGGGAACCAGGATTTCCCCGCCCAGCACCTGTTCGAGGTATCGCAGCGAGGAGTCTGGGGTCTCGCTGCGTTCGGCGCGCTCCCAGATGATGCCGTTGACGCGTCGACCCCCGAATCGCACGCGCACCAAGGTGCCGGGTACCGCTTGTGTATCCTGCTTATCCTGTACGAGGTAATCGAAGGTCTGTCCCAGATGCGCGGCCTGCACGTCCAGTACGACACGCGCGATCGGCTGATGCTCGGCACGCTGCCGCTTCGCCGCCGTGCGCTTGCGTCTGCGCCGCGGCTCAAGCCCCTCGAAGGCAGGTTGTTCGGCGTCTGGGATAGTCATGGTGTTCACCATATCACCTGCAAGACTCGGCGTGTCGCCGTACAAAACATGTTTCCGCCCGCACCACGTATGTGAGCGGCAGCGCGTGACAGCCCGCATATGGAAGGGGTGTGGGGCACAGCTAAAACGCCGTGCCCCACACCCTTGGAATGCGCCGGCCGCACATTGACCGGTCAGTGCATCGTTGGTGTCAGGTCAGTCCTGATGAACCCACCACGGCCGGAGCGGATAGGTGGCTGTCCCCTCCTCGTTCGGCTTGACGCACAGGTACTGGTGAATCTGGATGTTATTCATCTCGAAGTTGTACGCGCAGCCGGCCATGTACAAGCCCCACAGGCGCGCCTTCGGCTCGCCGACCAGCTTGACCGCCGCATTCCAGTTGTCCACGAGATTGCGGTTCCAATGATGCAGGGTCAACGCGTAATGCTGTCGCAGGTTCTCCTCGTGGATCACTTCGAAACCGGTGTCCTGGATGTTCATCTCGATTTCGCCGGGGGACGCGAGCTGTCCGTCGGGGAAGATGTAGCGGTCGATGAACTCACCCGCCGCGTGCCCGGCATGCGAGTTGATACGGGTGATCTGATGGTTGAGCAACATGCCGTTGGGCTTGAGTTTGTCGAAAATCTCACGGAAGTAGGATGGGTAGTTCTTGACGCCGACGTGCTCCATCATGCCCAGAGAGCAGATGCCGTCGAATCCGGCTTCCGGCACGTCGCGATAATCCATGAGGCGGATTTCGGCGAGGTCCTCAAGGCCTTCGCGTTTGATCCATTCCTTGCCCCACGCGACCTGCTCGTCCGCGAGGGTCACGCCGATCACGTGAATGCCGCGCCGTGCGGCGACGACCTCCATGGACCCCCAGCCGCAGCCGATGTCCAGCAGCCGGTCTCCGGCCTTGAGGCCGAGCTTGTCGAGCACCAGGTTGAGCTTGGCTTCCTGCGCGGCCTCCAAGGTGTCGGTCGGCTTGTTGAACAGGGCGCACGTGTACGTCATGGTCGGCCCGAGAATGAGCCGGTAGAAGTCATTCGACTGGTCGTAATGGTAGCTGACGGTCGCCGCATCGCCGGCCTTGCTGTGCGGCAGCAGGCCTTCGGCTGCGCGGCGTAGACGGCTCGGCCCTTCGATGCTCGGCGCCTTCGGATGCCGGATGCCATGCGAGGCAACCGAGACGAGCGCCTTGGCGACCCCGACCGGATCGGGCTTGTGGAAGTAGGGCTTGACATTGACGAGGTCCTTGAAAACCTCGTACGGGTCGCCCGGAATCATTTGCGGTGAGGAGATATCGCCCTGCAGATATGCGCGTGCCAGCCCCAGCTCATTGGGATGGTCGACCATGTAATACACCGCTCGTGAATTGTTGACCTTGATGCATACGGGCGCGTCCACCGGCCCGAATACCGACCCGTCGAACGCCTCGATGCGCAGCGGCGCGTTCGGTTCTACGAACAGTTCTATCATCTGTGCAACGGTCATGCCTGCCATGTGCTTCTCCTTGTGAGGATTACGATTTCAAACTTTCCCATTCAATCGCCGGAGCCTCTCGCCCCGGTAAGCCTGTGGAATGTGCCGGGCGGCACGGTGCGCCAGGCACATTCCGGTCACGACAGTCGACATCGGCCCTGTGGCCGGTGCAGCGGTGTCATCATGGTGCCGCAGCTCACTTGACGGCAGCCTTGAGTTCGTCGACCTTGTCGGTCTGCTCCCACGTGAAGTCCGGATCGTTGCGTCCGAAATGGCCGTAGGCGGCGGTCTTGGAGTAGATCGGACGCAACAGGTCGAGTTCGTCGATGATGGCCGCGGGGCGCAGATCGAAGACCTTGCGGACGGCTGCCTGGATTTGGTCGCGGGTGACCCCGCCGATTTCAGTGCCGAAGGTCTCCACATTGACGCTGACCGGATCGGCGACGCCAATCGCGTACGCGACCTGTACTTCGACTTTGTGTGCAAGACCGGCGGCGACGATGTTCTTCGCCACCCAACGCGCAGCATAGGCAGCGGAACGGTCGACCTTGCTCGGGTCCTTGCCGGAGAACGCGCCGCCGCCATGGTGAGCCGCGCCGCCATAGGTGTCGACGATGATCTTGCGCCCGGTCAGGCCGGCGTCAGCCGCCGGGCCGCCAAGCACGAAGGAGCCGGTCGGATTGACGAGGATGCGGTAGTCGTCATGGCGGACCTTGGCGCCAAGCACTTCGGCAAGCACCGGTTCGATCACGTGCTCGCGCAGCTGGGCGAGCAGCCAGTCATGGTCGACTTCGGGATCATGCTGGGTGGACACCAGAACCGTGTCCAGACGGACCGGCCGGTCCTCCTGGTCGTATTCGATGGTCACCTGGGTCTTGCCATCCGGACGCAGATGCGGGACGATGCCGTCTTTGCGCACCTGGGCCAGGCGGAAGGCCAGCCGATGCGCCAGATAGATCGGCAGCGGCATCAACGCTTCGGTCTCGTCGGTTGCATACCCGAACATCACGCCTTGATCACCGGCGCCCTGGGCCTCATAGCGCTCCTCGCGCGAGGCAGCGGACTCCTGCTCGGAATTCAGACGCGCCACACCCTGGTTGATTTCCTTGCTCTGTTCGCTCAGCGACACCACCACGCCGCAGGAATCAGCGTCCAAGCCGATTTCGGAGCTCGTATAGCCAATATTGCGCACCACGTCACGCACGATGCGCTGGATATCGCTGTATCCTTCGCTCGTCACCTCACCAAAGACGAAGAACTGGCCCTTGGTGGCCGACGTCTCCACGGCGACATGCGAATGCGGGTCTTGCCGCAGCATATCGTCCAGAATCGCATCCGAAATCTGGTCGCAAATCTTGTCGGGATGTCCTTCGGTGACGGATTCCGCCGAAATCAGGCGACGTTCCATATTCCCCTCGCTGTCTTTCCGTCAAATGTCCGCCCACGACGGCGACGGAAAGCCGAAGCAGGAATCACACAATATGCAACTGGTTAGTAAGAATAATGCCCCCGGCTGAATTTCGCCATACCTAAACGGCAGAAAAATCCAGCACCGGGGGCATATCTCGACGAGGCCTGTAATCAGTTGCCTTCGCTCAGATCGTCCTCGCCCAGCGTCTCCTCGAGCAGACCGCTGTTGATTTCGCGGAAAGCGATAGACAGCGGCTTCTCCTGATTCTCGTATTCAACCAGCGGGCCGACGTTCTGCAGGAGACCCTCATTGAGCTGCGTGAAATACGAATTGATCTGACGGGCGCGCTTCGCGGCGAAAATCGCCAGCGCGTACTTGGAATCAGCGTGCTGCATCAGGTCGTCGATAGGCGGATCCGCGAGTCCCTGCGGATGCGGCTCAGTGCCAAGTGCCATAGGTGTCAATCTCCCATCATGCGCATGGCCACGTCCAATGCGGGCGTGGTATTTCAAATTCTTCATTGTACTGCAAGCCCCCGATATCGCGACCCGCGCATCTTAGGGCATGGGTATGGCCGTACTTTCGCGTCCCCAATCAGCAGAAATCCCGACAAAACCCTACTCTCCTAGCGTAATTTCACTATTCGGCCCAAGACTGCCACCTGTCCCCGCAAGGCACTTGAATGGAACCATGGCAGAAATGAGATCCGCAAAATTGATGAACGGGCGAGTGTTTGCGGGCGCTCGCGCTCTGTACCGCGCCGCTGGCGTTGACGGCAAGGACTTCGGCAAGCCGATCGTGGCCATCGCCAACTCCTTCGATGAATTCGTCCCCGGCCACGTCCACCTGAACAAGGTCGGCCGCCTGGTGTCCGAAGCCGTGAAGAAGGCCGGCGGCATCCCCCGCGAGTTCAACACCATCGCCGTTGACGACGGCATCGCCATGGGCCATACCGGCATGCTCTACTCGCTGCCGAGCCGCGACATCATCGCCGACGCCGTCGAGTATTCCGTCAACGCGCATTGCGCCGACGCCCTCATCTGCATTTCCAACTGCGACAAGATCACTCCGGGCATGCTCATGGCAGCGCTACGCCTGAACATCCCGACGATCTTCGTCTCCGGCGGCCCGATGGAAGCCGGCACCACCGTCCTGTCCGACGGCACCGTCAAGGAGCACACCGACCTCATCGACGTCATGTACGCGACCGCCGACGACAACTGCTCCGACGAAGACCTGCTCGCCTACGAAAAGACCGTGTGCCCGACCTGCGGCTCCTGCGCCGGCATGTTCACCGCCAACTCTATGAACTGCCTGACCGAGGCAATCGGCCTGGCACTGCCCGGCAACGGCACCACGCTCGCTTCCCACGTCTACCGCAAGAAGCTCTTCGAGCGCGCCGGCGAGATGATTGTCAAGCTCGCCCACCGTTATTACGACGAGGACGACGACTCCGTGCTGCCGCGTTCCATCGCCACCAAGCACGCCTTCGAAAACGCCATGACCATGGATGTGGCCATGGGCGGCTCCACGAACACCGTGCTGCACATCCTCGCCGCAGCGCAAAGCGCCGACGTCGATTTCACGCTTGACGACATCGAGCGCATCTCCCACACCGTGCCCTGCATCTGCAAGGCCGCGCCTTCCGGCGAATGGGAGATTTCCGACGTCCACCGCGCCGGCGGTATCTGCGGCATCCTCGGCGAGCTCGATCGCGCAGGCAAGCTGCATCGCGACACGCATTCCGTGGATTATCCGGATCTCGAGTCCAAGCTCAACGACTGGGACATCATGCGCGACACCTGCAAGCCTGAAGCGAAGCAGCTGTTCCACGCGGCCCCCGGCCATATCGTCTCCCCTGAACCATGGACGCATGAGACGCTGTTCGACACGCTCGACACCGATCGCATGCACGGCGCCATCCACGACATCAACCACCCGGAGATCGCCGAGGGCGGTCTCGCGGTGCTGCGCGGCAACCTCGCCCCTGACGGTTGCGTTGTAAAGACCGCCGGCGTGCCCGAAAGCATCTGGAAGTTCCATGGTCCGGCGCTGGTCGTGGAATCCCAAGAAGAGGCCATCAAGGTCATTCTCAATGACACGCTCAAGCCCGGTCAGGCGCTCGTCATCCGTTACGAGGGCCCGAAGGGCGGCCCGGGCATGCAGGAAATGCTGTACCCGACCTCCTTCGTCAAGGGCAAGGGCATCGGCAAGGACGTCGCACTGATCACCGACGGCCGCTACTCCGGCGGCTCCTCAGGCCTGGCCATCGGCCATGTGGCGCCTGAGGCCGCGAACAAGGGTCCGATCGCGCTCATCAAGAACGGAGACATGATCGACATCGATATTCCGAATCGTTCGATCAACGTGGAGCTGACCGACGAGCAGCTCGCGCAGCGTCGTGCCGAACTCGAGGCCGGCGACGGCTATGTCGCCCACCGCGACCGTCATGTCAGCCAGGCGCTCAAGGCGTACGCCGCCTTCGCCCGCTCCGCAGACAAGGGCGCAACCCGCGATCCTGACCTCATCAACAAGCTCAGCGGTCTGAAGTGATTCAGTTGACTTGCTGAACTTACGTTGAAACGTGATTGGGCCCTGCAGCATGGAGCTGCAGGGCCCAATCATTTATCGCGGTTGTATCGTCGCAATCGAGCAGTTTCGTTAGATGCTCGAGGACTGGTTGTGTCGTCTCAGTCCCCGCTGATGCCGTATTCTTCGGCGATGACCTTCCACAGATCGTCCGCCGCCTGATCGACCGTGTTGTTGACGATGACCACGTCGAATTCGGGTTCTGCGGCGAGTTCGACCTTCGCAGTTTCCAGCCGCTTCGCACGCTGTTCCTCGTTCTCCGTACCACGACCGATCAGCCGTCGTACCAATTCCTCGTAGCTGGGCGGCGCGATGAACACGTAGACGACATCAAGCCCCATCTGTGAGGCTTTCTGCTTGACACGGCGGGCGCCCTGCAAATCAATTTCGAGGATGGTGGGCGTGTTGGCCGCCAAATGATCAAGTACCGGTTGCAGTGGTGTCCCGTAATGGGCCATGCCGTGGACGACCGCCGTTTCCAGGAACTTTCCCTCCTGCTCCTTGCGCACAAATTCAGCTTCGCTCATGAACCAGTAGTTCACGCCATTGACTTCGCCGGGGCGAGGCTCACGGGTCGTCGCAGACACGGACACCCACACCTCTGGGTGCTTGGCCAGCAGGGCGGCTTCCACCGTTCCTTTACCCACCGCAGTCGGGCCGGTCAGTACGATAAGCCGTCCAGCTGTGCTGTGTGCCGAATCGCTGTGACCTGCGATTGTCATCCCATTCCGCCTTTCATCGTCAAATGCATGTCTTGTCTGGAACCAAGTGTGATTGACCGAATGCTGTCCGTGCAGCAACCAATTGCGTGAAAAATCGCTTCTTCAGGCTTGGTCGGCGCTGTCATCCGCTTCGAGGGTCGCGTCCATCAACGCCTGTCTGATGTCAAGCGCGATGGCTTCCGTCGCCGCGGAGAGGTTGGAGATGTCCGGCCCGTTCTTGGCGATGAAGCGCGACACCGTGACCAGGACATTGCCTTTGGTGCCCTTGAATACGGTGCGCAGATCGTCGGCTTCCGCTCCTTGCCACCCGTATCCGGGTGAGAGAATCGGTCCGGTGAACTGGGACGGGTCGATGCCGCTTTCGTCAATCCACTGGCCGATGGTCGCCCCGATAATCAGGCCGACTGAACCCATGCCGGGCGTGGTGTCGTTGAATTTCTGCGCGGTACTGGCAATACCGTAGGCGACGGTTTTGCCGCTGTACTCGCCTTTTTGGCGGATCGCCGTTTGCAGGCTCGCACCTTCAGGATTCGATGTGAGCGATGCAATGAACACTCCCCGCCCGTTGTCAAGCGCTTCGTCAATCAGACCGCTCAATGAGCGTGCACCGTAATATGGCAGCAAGGTGATCGCATCAGCGAGCAACGGCGCACCCGACTTGAAATACGCGTCCGCAAGGGCAGAAATCGTAGTCGGAAGACCGCCGTGCAGGCAATCGACGATAGTGATGATGCCCATCTGCCGCGCGGCGAACAACACCCGTTCCAGTGCCGCGATGCCCTTGGAACCGTACCGTTCGAACATCGACTCCTGGAATTTGACGGCAGCGGCACGGCCATGCGCAGCCTGAAGCATGCGCATGGAGAACATCTCCGCGCCGCTGGCGTCAACATTGTAGCCCCAGTCAGTCAGTAGCTTGCGATGCGGGTCGATGCCCACGCATAACGGGCCATAATGGTCCATCGATATGCGCAGGCGCACACCGAACTCCGATCTCATCGCTTTGCGTTCGCTGTCAGTGGGGCTGCTGCTCATTGGTTGTCACGCTTCTCAATCGCGAAGAGCTGACGGGCATGTTCCTGAATGCTCATCACCTGATAATCGTTCTTCTTGACCGCTTCAATTGCCATAAGCACCGCGGCGAATTCAGTCATTGTGGTGAATTGAGGCAGGTCAGCCGCGATTGCCGCAGCGCGGATCGAGTAGCCGTCGGCGCGCGATCCACGCGAGTTCGGCGTGTTGAGCACCATATCGATGGTGCCGTCCTCGATGAGTTCCACGACATTCTTGCCGACGCTGCCTGGGGCGTGGACAACGTGGGTCTGGGCGTTGCCGTCACCATCGAGCCGGGTGGAAAGCTTGTCGACGATCTTCGATTCAATGCCGTAGCGGCGAAGGACCGATGCAGTGCCTTCTGTCGCCCAAATCTTGAAGCCGAGCTCGACCAGACGGCTGGCGAACAGTGGCAGCTGACGCTTGTCCATATCGTTGACCGAAATGAACACATTGCCGCCGGTGGGCAAGCCGCCATCGTACGCGGCGAGCTGGCTCTTGGCGAAGGCGTGCGGGAAGTCGCGGTCGAAGCCCATGACTTCACCTGTCGAACGCATTTCCGGTCCAAGCAGGATGTCCACGGTACGGCCAACCGGCGTACGGAACCGCTTGAACGGCAGCACGGACTCCTTTACGGCCACCTGCTGGCCGGGGTGGATGTCACCGCCGTCGCCCTTCGGCAGCAACAGACCGTTGGCGCGCTGCTGGGCGATGGTTTCACCGACCATGATGCGGGCCGCCGCCTTGGCCAAGGACACGCCCGTTGCCTTTGAAGCGAACGGAACGGTACGCGAGGCTCGTGGGTTGGCTTCGATAACGTACAGGGTGTTGGCCATGAAGGCGTACTGCACGTTGATGAGGCCGCGCACACCGCAGCCCTTCGCGATGGCGTAGGTGCCTTCACGCAGGCGGCGGATCTGATCGTCGCTGAGCGTGCTTGGAGGCAGGGTGCATGCAGCGTCGCCGGAATGCACGCCCGCTTCCTCGATATGCTCCATGATGCCGCCGATGTAGAGTTCCTCGCCGTCGAACAGCGCATCGACATCAATTTCGATGGCGTCCTGCAGGAACTTGTCGATAAGCAGCGGGGAGGGCAGACGCCCGGAGACGACCATATCGGCCTTCGCCTCGTTGAGCGCACGGCTGACGTACTTTTCGAGCTGGTCATCGTCGTACACGATTTCCATACCGCGGCCGCCGAGCACATAGCTCGGGCGGACCAGCACCGGGTACCCGATGTTATGTGCCGCTTCACGGGCTTCGTCGAGGCTTAGTGCCGTACCGTAACGAGGCGCGTTCATATGCTCCTTGCGCAGCACCTCGCCGAACAGCTCACGGTTCTCGGCCAAATCAATCGATTCGGGCGAAGTGCCCAGAATCGGGACGCCGGCGGCCTTGAGACGCGCGGCAAGGGACAGCGGGGTCTGCCCACCAAGCTGGACGATGACGCCCTTGATCGGACCCATCTTCTTCTCGGCTTCATAGATTTCGAGCACGTCTTCGAAGGTCAGCGGTTCGAAATACAGCCGGTCGGACATGTCGTAATCGGTGGACACGGTCTCCGGGTTGCAGTTGACCATGATCGTGTCGTAGTCCTTGCCGAGCTCCTGCACCGCGTGCACGCAGGTGTAGTCGAACTCGATGCCCTGTCCGATGCGGTTGGGCCCGGAACCAAGGATGATCACGGCTTCGCGGTCGCGCTTGCGCAGCTCGGTTTCGTCCGCATAGCAGGAGTAGTAGTACGGCGTCGCCGCGTCGAATTCAGCGGCGCAGGTGTCAACCGTCTTGTACACGGGTCGGATGCCGTAGCTCCAACGCAGCTCGCGGATGGTGTTCTCCCCTTCGTCTCCGAGAGAGCGCAGGTGTGCGATCTGCACATCGGAGAAACCGGACTGCTTGGCTTTGCGCAGCAGGCGGGGTGAAAGCGTCTCCGCTCCCCTGATTTCCATGGCGGTGCGGTTGATCAGGGCGAACTGCTCCAGGAACCACGGATCGATCTTTGTGGCGTCATAGAGCTGTTCGACGGTTGCACCGCCCCACAGTGCGCGCATAATCTGCAAGTAGCGCTGTTCGGTGGGGATCTTCGCTTCGGCGAGCAGCTGCTCGACTTCCTGCTGATCAGGCTTGTCACCGTCCCAGTTGAAGCCCATGTGGCGCTTGTCGATGGATCGCATCGCCTTGCCAAGCGATTCCTGGAAGTTGCCGCCGAGCGCCATGGCCTCGCCGACGGACTTCATCGACGTGGTCAGCGTGGGATCGGCTCCCGGGAACTTTTCGAAGGCGAAACGCGGGACCTTGGTCACCACGTAGTCGATGGTCGGCTCGAACGACGCCGGCGTAGACTTGGTGATGTCGTTCTGGATTTCGTCAAGCGTGTAGCCCAGCGCCAGCTTGGTCGCGATTTTCGCGATCGGGAAGCCGGTCGCCTTCGATGCGAGGGCGGAGGAACGCGAGACGCGCGGGTTCATCTCGATGACAATGATGCGACCGGTCTTGGGATGGATGGCGAACTGGATGTTGCAGCCGCCGGTGTCCACGCCCACACCGCGGATGATTGCGATGCCGATGTCGCGCATGCGCTGGTATTCACGATCCGTCAGGGTGAAGGACGGTGCCACGGTGATGGAATCGCCGGTGTGCACACCGACCGGGTCGACGTTCTCAATCGGACAGACGACTACGACGTTGTCCTTGCGGTCGCGCATGAGCTCGAGCTCGAATTCCTTCCAGCCTTCGATGCCTTCCTCGAGCAAGACTTCGTCGGTCGGTGAATAGTGCAGGCCTGCACCTGCGATCCGATGGAGCTCCTCCTCGTTATGGGCGATGCCCGAACCGAGGCCGCCCATGGTGAAGCTCGGGCGCACGACAATCGGGTAGCCCAATTCGGCGACGATGTCGTCGACTTCCTTCATGGAATGGGCGATGGCGGAACGCGCGGATTCTGCGCCGCAGCTGTCGACAACCTTCTTGAACAGTTCGCGATCCTCACCACGGTCAATGGCTTCAAGCGACGCGCCGATGAGTTCGACATTGTATTTCTTGAGGACGCCAGCCTCGCCGAGCGCGACCGCGGCGTTCAACGCAGTCTGGCCGCCCAGGGTCGGCAGCAGGGCGTCGGGGCGTTCCTTGGCGATGATCTTCTCAAGGATCGGGGTGGCGATCGGTTCGATGTAGGTGGCATCGGCCATCTCCGGATCGGTCATAATGGTCGCCGGGTTGGAGTTGACGAGAATGACCCGGATGCCTTCTTCGCGCAGCACGCGGCACGCCTGGGTGCCGGAATAGTCGAATTCTGCGGCCTGCCCGATGACAATCGGGCCGGAGCCGATGACCATGACGGATTTGATATCGGTGCGCTTAGGCATTGGCGTTTTCCTCCTTGGCGGAACGCATGAGCTCAACAAAACGGTCGAAGAGGTAGGAGGCGTCGTGCGGGCCGGCGGCGGCCTCGGGGTGGTACTGCACGGAGAAGGCCGGGATATCTTCGCATTGCAGGCCTTCTACGACATTGTCGTTGAGATCGATATGCGAGACGAACACCTTGCCGTACTTGCCGTCCCCGTAGGGCGCATCCACCGGCTGGCCGACCGGGGCGTCGACCGCGAAGCCGTGGTTGTGCGCGGTAATCTCAACCTTGCCCGTGGTCAGGTCCTTGACCGGCTGGTTGACGCCGCGATGGCCGAATTTGAGTTTGTATGTGCCGAAGCCAAGTGCCCTGCCCAGCAGCTGGTTGCCGAAGCAGATGCCGAAGAACGGGTATCCTGCGTCCAATACCTGACGCAGCAGATTGACTTCCGGATCGGCCTGTTCAGGGTCGCCCGGACCATTGGAGAAGAACACACCGTCGGGGTGGAGGTCTTCGAGTTCTTTGAAGGTGATGGTGGAAGGAACGACATGCACACGGCACCCTCGTTCGGCCATGCGGTGCGGGGTCATGCCCTTGATGCCCAGATCCACCGCGGCGACGGTGAACAGCGGCTCCTTGCCTTCAAATTGGCCGCACGGCTCGATGGTGTACATCTGCTCGGTGCTGACCTCGTCATACAGGCTCATGCCTTTCATCTGCGGAATGCCACGCACTTCGTCGATCATGGACGCGACAGTGCGCGGTTTGCCGGTTCCGCTGTCAATCAGAGCGTCGCCCGAGAAGATTCCTGCACGCATGACGCCTGCGGAACGCAGGTGGCGCACCAGTTTTCGGGTGTCGATGCTGCTGATGCCGACGATACCGTTGTCGGTCAGATCATCGTCAAGACTTCCCGTGGCGCGCCAATTGCTCACGTTCGGGCTGGGGTCGCGCACCACGTAACCGGCGACCCAGATTCGGGAGGATTCTGGATCCTCCTTGTTGATTCCGGTGTTCCCGATGTGCGGGAATGTCTGCACCACAATCTGGCGATCGTAGCTCGGGTCGGTCAGTGTCTCCTGGTATCCGGTCATGCCGGTCGTGAAGACGATCTCCCCGTGGGTCGTACCGATTGCGCCGTACGGCTCGCCGACATACACTTGCCCGTCTTCGAGGACAAGTACTGCATCGTCAAGTGAGAAATCCACGGCTTCGGAATCGTTCTGGTTCACCAAAACCCCCTTATTCTTTGGGTATTTGTACCAAGGATACCGGCCGGCTGGGACTCTCACGCCGGCCGATGCCCGGTGTCAGTTGGTCGTGTGCTGGTCTTGCGGCGAGTCCTCATGCGAATCATCCGATCCGGATGTCATTCCCGGATCGTTGGGAACCGTATCCGTCGATTCGCCATCGGATGCCGTCTGTTGTGTGGGCGGCTCCGAGTCCTCGGCGTCATCGGCGCCCGATGCCTCAGGCACGTCGTCTTCGGGCTGAGGCTCCGATTGCTCGCGCTGCCGTTCCAACTCGGCCTGATGGGCGAGGTGCTCTTCTTTCGCGCCGCAGATGGCGCTGAGCAATCCGTGGATGAAGGATGTCGAACCTTCGTCGCTCAACGTCTTGGCGAGACTGATCGCCTCGTCGATGGCGACTTTGTCCGGCACTTCGTCGTTGTACAGGATCTCCCAGGTGGCGATGCGCAGAACGTTGCGATCGACAACGGCCATACGCTTGACTTTCCAGCCGGTGGAATGTTCATCGAGCAGATGATCAATCTCTCCACGGTGCTCAGCGACGCCGCGGACAATTTCAATCGCATAGTCGGGAAGCGGTGATTGCGTACCGGGGTTGGCGATGCGCTCAGCAAGAAGGGACAGGATATCCTGTCCCTTCTCATCCGCTTCGTACAACGTGTTCAGAGCCCTCTTACGGGCGGTGGAACGTGCCATGAAGCCTCAAATCCTCGCTCTCAGTTCTCACGACCGAGGTAGGAGCCGTCACGCGTGTCGACCTTGACCTTCTCGCCTTCGTTGATGAACAGCGGAACCTGAATCTCAGCGCCGGTCTCGACGGTCGCAGGCTTGGTGCCCGCGTTGGAGCGGTTGCCCTGCAGGCCCGGCTCGGTGTGCGTGATGGTCAGGATGACAGAAGCCGGCAGCTCGACGCTCAGCGGAGTGCCGTCATGGAAGCTGACGATGCAATCGGTGCCTTCGAGCAGATACTTGCTCTGCTCGCCGATGAGCTCCTTCGGAATCATGATCTGGTCATACGTGGTCATATCCATGAACACGTAGTTGTCACCGTCCTCGTAGGAGTACTGGAGGGTGCGGTTGTCGACGGTCTCGAATTCCATCTTCATGCCGGCGTTGAAGGTCTTGTCGACGATCTTGCCCGACAGCACGTTCTTGATGGTGGTACGCACGAAAGCGGGCCCCTTGCCCGGCTTGACGTGCTGGAACTTAATGACCTGCCACAGCTGGCCGTCGAGATTCAGAACAGAGCCGTTCTTGATGTCATTGGTAGTTTGTGCCACGTGTATTCACCTATTCTTCAGTTACTTGAGGCAAAACAAAAAATGCCTTGCCCATTATGCCACAACGAGTTGACCGCAAACAGGCGCGATTCATTCCGGCTACGGCACAGCAACGACATCCTCACGCGGCGATGCCGTGAACCCCTGATAGGAAGGCTGACGGCCCCTGCCCTTTCACCAGGAAGGATTCGTCGATATCCGCGATGCGAGACACTCCTGCGGAGTTCATGGTGTGAGCCAGCTCATCGGTGATGCGCTCAATCATTTTCGTGATGTCGTCCTCTCCCCCGGCAGCTGCGGCTCACTGAATGGGACGCCCCAGACCGACCGCGTTCACCCCAAGCGCAAGTGCGCGGAAGACGTCACCGCCGGTGCGGATACCGGTATCAGCGAAAATTTCGGCATCGCGGCCGAGCTCGCGGCGTATTCTGGGCAGCGCATACGCCACAGGACGACACCGTCAACTTGGCGTCGTCCATGATTGGATACCATGCCACCGGCCGCTCCTGCATTCATCGCTGTGACGGCGTCCTCGGGACGCATCACCCCCTTGGCGTACACCGGCAGCCCCGATATTTCCTTGAGCCATTGGATGTCCTTCGGGGTAATGGATGTCGCGAGGTTGAGCGTCCAATCGGTCATATGTATGTTCGGGAAATTGCCGCTTGTCCCCTTCCCATGTGCAGTCAATGCCGTTGCGGAATCCGAAGTCGCGGCGATAACCCGGGCAGTCCAAAGTCAACATGAGTGCCTTGGCACCGGACGCCACGGAACGTTCGATGAAAGCCTCGGAAACCTTACGGTTATCGAACAGGTAGACCTGCTGCTGCCAATCGCCTTGTGCCTCAGCGGCGAAATGTTCTACGGGCTCTGATGCATTCGTCGGGTAGACGATGAACGTGCCCGCACGATTCATGCCGTTTTGTGAGGTAATCTCCCCATTCTTGCTAGCCAGCCGGTGGTATGCGGTAGGCGCTCCGAAAATCGGCGTGGAGATGGTACGCCCACCGATGGTGACAGACGTATCGATGTCCACCTACATTGTGGAACGCCCGCGGCAGGATACCGAAACGCCGCCACGCCAAGGCATCGATGTCACGCTGTCCGCCGTCGATATCTGCATTGCCGTCCTCATACTGCAATCCAGCTTCGGTCATGTTTGCCGTCGCCTGTGCGTGTATCGCGGCCCAATCCATATTCTCACGTCCTATCATCTGCTGTGCCGGCTGTCTGCGGTATCGTGGCATGCCGACTGTCATCTGTGATGGAGAGAACATTAGAGTGCGGGCGTAAGGAATACGAGTGACGTTCCGAGATGCGTCCCGGTCAGGATATCGCTTCTTTCGATAGCTTGTATTCGGTCCCATAATCGCCAAGGCCACAATCGCTGTGGCCGATGCCGGGCACATGCATGAGCAATGACAATGACTTACCGGGAATCACCGGGGGATGTACCGGGAATGACCGGAAGTTGTCGGGAATGGCCAAGATTGGCCGGAATGAGCGGGGAAATGAAAACGCCCCCAAGGATGACCTCAGGGGCGTTAACGCTACTTCAGCGTGTCAGGGAGTACCTGCGATATGCAGACTACTCGATGATCTTGGTCACACGACCGGAGCCGACGGTGTGGCCGCCTTCACGCACAGCGAAGGTGAGGCCCTCTTCCATGGCGACCGGCTGGATCAGCTCGACCGTGAAGGTCGCGTGATCGCCAGGCTGGACCATCTCGACGCCTTCCGGCAGGGTGATAACGCCGGTGACGTCGGTGGTGCGGAAGTAGAACTGCGGACGGTAGTTCGAGAAGAACGGCGAGTGACGGCCGCCCTCGTCCTTGGTCAGGACGTAGACTTCGCCCTCGAACTTGTGGTGCGGGGTCACGGAACCCGGAGCAGCCACGACCTGGCCACGCTCGACCTGGTCACGGTTGATGCCACGGAGCAGCAGACCGGTGTTGTCGCCAGCCTCGGCCTCGTCCATCTGCTTGTGGAAGGTCTCGATGGAGGTGACGGTGGTCGCCTGGGTGTCGCGCAGACCGACGATCTCCACGTTGGAGTTCACCGGGAGCTTACCGCGCTCAACACGGCCGGTCACCACGGTGCCACGGCCGGAGATGGTGAAGACATCTTCGATCGGCATCAGGAACGGCTTGTCGAGATCGTGGACCGGGGTCGGGATGTAGTCGTCGACGGCATCCATAAGATCCTTGATGGTCTGGACCCACTTCTCGTGATCCGGAGCATCGTCGTGCAGGGCGCCGTACGCGGAGGTACGGATGACCGGGCAGTCACGATCGAAGCCGTTCTCGTCGAGGAGGTCGCGGACCTCTTCTTCGACGAGGTCGATCAGCTCTTCGTCGTCAACCATATCGCACTTGTTCAGAGCGACCAGGATGCGCGGCACGCCGACCTGGCGAGCGAGCAGCACGTGCTCGCGAGTCTGAGCCATCGGGCCGTCGGTGGCGGCCACAACGAGGATGGCGCCATCCATCTGAGCAGCGCCGGTGATCATGTTCTTCACGAAGTCGGCGTGGCCAGGGCAGTCCACGTGAGCGTAGTGGCGCTTCGCGGTCTGGTACTCGATGTGGGCGATGTTGATGGTGATACCACGCTGCTTCTCTTCAGGAGCGGCGTCGATCTGGTCGAAGTCATACTCCGGGTTGAGATCCGGATACTCCTCGTGCAGCACCTTGGAGATGGCGGCGGTCAGGGTCGTCTTGCCGTGATCGACGTGGCCGATGGTGCCGATGTTAACGTGCGGCTTAGTACGCTCGTACTTTTCCTTTGCCATGTGTGTCCTCCTGGACGTCTCGTAGTTTGCCTGTGCGATCTTCGCACAAAGCACTCGCTACATATTACTGGGTTTCTGGGTTGTGTGCCACATCAGAGCCCGAACCCAGTCAACGCTTGTCTATTCTAGCGCTGACTGGGGACAGGGCAAGTCCGATGTGGCTCAGTGTGTCACTCGCCGCGCTGGGCCTTGATGATCTCGTCCGAGACGGCCTTCGGGACCTCTGCGTACGAATCCATCTGCATGGTGAACATTGCGCGACCCTGCGTCTTGGAACGCAGATCGCCGATGTAACCGAACATCTCGGAGAGCGGAACCTTCGCGTCGATGACCTTCACGCCGGTGGCGTCGGTCATGGACTGGATGGAGCCACGACGGGAGTTCAGGTCGCCCATGACGTCGCCCATGTACTCTTCCGGCGTACGGACTTCGACGGCCATAATCGGCTCGAGGATGACCGGCTTGGCCTTCGGAGCGGCTTCCTTGAAGCACATGGAGCCGGCGATCTTGAACGCCATTTCCGAGGAATCGACATCGTGGGTCTGGCCATCGGTGACGGTCGCCTTGACGCCGACCACCGGGAATCCGGCGAGCACGCCGGACTGCATGGCTTCCTGGACGCCAGCGTCGATTGCCGGGATGAACTCCTTGGTGATGTGGCCGCCGGTGACCTCGTTGACGAACTCGTAGGTCTTGCCGGAAGCCGGATCGATCGGCTCGAAGTTCATGAGCACCTTAGCGAACTGGCCGGAACCACCAGTCTGCTTCTTGTGGGTGTACTCCTGGTTCATGACGGCCTTGCGGATGGTCTCGCGGTACGCGACCTGCGGCTTGCCGACATTCGCCTCAACCTTGAACTCGCGACGCATACGGTCGACGATGATGTCGAGCTGAAGCTCGCCCATGCCGGAAATCAGCGTCTGGCCGGACTCTTCGTCGGTCTTGACGCGGAAGGTCGGATCCTCGTCGGACAGCTTCGCCAGAGCGATGCTCATCTTCTCCTGATCGGCCTTGGTCTTCGGCTCCACGGCGACCTCGATCACCGGGTCGGGGAAGGTCATGGAGGTCAGGGAGATCGGGTTCTTCTCATCGCACAGCGTATCGCCGGTCGTCACGTTCTTCAGACCGACGAAGGTGTAGATGTTGCCGGCTTCTGCAGCGTCGACCGGGTTCTCCTTGTCGGCGTGCATCTGGAAGATCTTGCCGATGCGTTCCTTCTTGTCCTTGGTGGAGTCGAGGACGGTGTCGCCGGGCTTGACGGAGCCGGAGTAGACGCGCACGAACACGAGCTTGCCGTAGAACGGGTGGGTCGAGATCTTGAAGACCAGCGCGGAGAACGGATCGTCCATAGTCGGCTTGCGATCGATTTCGACGGATTCGTCGCCGGGCTTGAAGCCCTTGATGGCCGGGATGTCCTCAGGGCTCGGCAGATAGTCGACGACTGCATCGAGCATCGGCTGCACGCCCTTGTCCTTGAACGCGGAACCGCAGGTCACCGGGAAGGCCTCGCGGGCGATGGTGAGCTTGCGGATCGCGGTACGGATCTCGTCCTCGGACATTTCGCCGGATTCGAGGTACTTCTCGAGCAGATCCTCATCGGTCTCGGCGCACGCGTCGAGCAGTTCGGCGCGATACTGTTCGGCCTTGTCCTTGAGATCATCCGGGATGTCGACGGTGTCGTAGTGCGCACCGAGATCATCCTTGACGTCGTTCCAGACGTAAGCCTTCATACGGACCAGGTCGACGACGCCGGCGAAGTCGTTCTCAGCGCCGATCGGCAGCTGAATGACGAGCGGCTTGACGCCCAGCTTGTCCTTGATGGTCTGCACGGAGTAGTAGAAGTCGGCGCCGAGCTTATCCATCTTGTTGATGAAGCAGATACGCGGAACCGAATACTTGTCAGCCTGACGCCACACGGTTTCGGACTGCGGTTCCACGCCTTCCTTGCCGTCGAAGACGGCGATGGCGCCATCAAGCACGCGCAGGGAGCGCTCCACCTCAGCGGTGAAGTCCACGTGGCCAGGGGTGTCGATGATGTTGATCTGGAACTCATCGTCCACGTCGTGGGTCTGACGATGCCAGAAGCAGGTGGTTGCAGCGGACTGAATGGTGATGCCGCGCTCCTGCTCCTGAGCCATGAAGTCCATCGTCGAAGCGCCATCGTGCGTCTCACCGATCTTGTAGTTCTTGCCGGTGTAGTACAGGATGCGTTCGGTGGTGGTTGTCTTACCGGCATCGATGTGAGCCATAATGCCGATGTTGCGGACCTTATGCAGGTCGGAAAGCACGTCCAGTGCCATAAGTGTTCCTTAGCTCTTGTTCTCTTCAGTCAATTACCAGCGGTAATGAGCGAACGCCTTGTTGGCCTCCGCCATCTTGTGGGTGTCCTCGCGACGCTTCACTGAAGCACCGAGACCGTTGGACGCGTCGAGAATCTCGTTGGCGAGGCGCTCGGCCATGGTCTTCTCGCGACGAGCGCGGGAGAAGTCGGTCAGCCAGCGCAGCGACAGCGTATTCGCGCGAGCAGGCTTCACTTCGACCGGGACCTGGTAGGTCGCACCGCCGACGCGGCGGGAACGGACCTCGAGGCTCGGGCGGATGTTGTCGAGTGCGCGCTTGAGCACAGCCACCGGCTCCTGATCGGTCTTCTCCTTGACCATATCAAGAGCTGAATACACGATGTCCTCAGCGATTGACTTCTTGCCGTCGAGCAGGATCTTGTTGATGAGCTGCGCCACAACGGTCGAACCGTAGATCGGATCGGGCAGCACCTGATGCTTCTTAGCGGGTCCTTTACGTGACATATCTCTTACTTCGCCTTCTTTGCTCCGTACAGGGAACGACCCTGCTTGCGGTCCTTGACGCCCTGGGTATCAAGCGCGCCACGCACGATGTGGTAACGCACGCCCGGCAGATCCTTCACACGGCCGCCGCGCACGAGCACGATGGAGTGCTCCTGCAGGTTGTGGCCTTCGCCGGGGATGTAAGCGGTGACTTCGATGCCCGAGCTCAGACGCACACGAGCGACCTTACGCAGAGCCGAATTCGGCTTCTTCGGGGTGGTGGTATACACACGGGTGCACACGCCACGGCGCAGCGGGCTTCCCTTCAGGGCCAAAGTCTTGGACTTCTTCGGCTTGGCCTTACGTCCCTTGCGGACAAGTTGTTCAATCGTAGGCAACTTCAGTTCTCCGATTCATTGATACTGTTGTTCAGGTGAAGCCGCCGCGCTGCAGCCCCATGCATCCGTTGATCGGAGACAAGAAACAGCCACAGTCCACCGGCCCGATGGCCCGTCTTCCTCCTGCCGCCACGTTACCGCGCGCAATCTAACGGATTCCGGGATATCCCAGCGCCCACGCCTGTTACATAAGGCATGCCGCTGGCACACACGGATTCCTACTATATCATCGGACTGGGTGCGACACGCCAGCGGAGATCATTGGAATATCGGGGCTTCGGACTGAGCAAAATCGTGTATGTGCTTGTCTGCCCAGAAGCATCTGAACATCAGCGACTTCGGCAGGCCGGGGCATCGGGAACCAACGGCATGGCTGATTTTTCGTCGCTGGCAATGCTGCGCGACCTTGGCCTGGTGAGTGCAGGAGAATATGCGAAAACCTGGCCGCCGGGCCATGAAGTCCCGGATTGGTGCGGGAGTTTATTGCGGTTGCGTCGATACGGCGGTATTCTCCCAGTAACGGCTTCAGAGGGTGATTTTCAGAATCGCGGATTTCCAACGTTCCTGTTGGGAGATCATCCGCGCGGCCAAGGATTTTCCATAATCTCCCAGCCTTCGTGTGGGAGTTTATGCGCTCATCAGGCGAATCCGGCAATTCCTTCGGAAAATCACTGCTCTAAGCACCACTGATACATGGCAAGCGGCGCCGCCGCTGTTGTCGCATCCCGACTCCCGGAAACAGCCACATCCAACAAGCCGCGGACGAATCCAGCGACTCTCCAGGCAAGCCCGCGCCAACACCACGACAACTTACAACCACACCATCCCGCACAAACTATCTACGCAAACACCGCCCTCAGCGTAACCAGTTTGGAAGAGACACCAGCCAGAGAACTGCCGAACACCACAACCAAACCTCTCTACAACCACCTCACGACCGCACCACCCCACACAAACCGTCTATGCAAACAAGCCTCCCAGCGTAACCAGTTTTGATGAGGGATGGCGGGCGGCGTGTGCATTGCCGGACCATCGGACACGTATTGCGGCCTACCTTTATTGTGGCTTGCCTCCATTGTGATCTATCCCTTTGCGACCTATCCCCTGATTGATTGTTGCCCGAAACCCAATATCCAAGAAAAAGGTGGCCCCCGCGATGCCTAACTGCATCTGCGGGGGCCACCTGGAAGGAGGTGATCATCATGTCCAACGCCGCGCCACCTTGCGCGGCAACCTAAACCTTATGCCATTCACCAACACAACATACCTAGCGCCTCATGCGCTTGTTACGCCAGCTGGCTTCAGCGGCCCGGCCTACCTTGCCGTACTGCCCGTGCCGCACATAATCATCACCAATATTCGGTTTTCGATATTCAATTATCTCGAAGGCGTTGCACCCGCCCTCGCGGGCTTGTGCTCCATTGGATCCCGTCGACTTGCTCGGCTGAATCCAACTCCGGCCTTCAGTTGCAATTATACCGGATTTCTCCGGTCTGGAAAGAAACGAAACGCCGAAGTTTCTTCGCGATGCGGGCATGTCAACCGCAACTGGCGACGCCGAGCAAAGCCCTGTGCGACAAGGGGTCGCACAATACGGGATTGCAAAGACCAATCACAGCCGGACAGCAGCACACAGATTGCGTCGATAAAACTCGGGACGTGCTCGCCGCAACCGCCGCGCAATCCAATCTCCTCTCTATCCATAATCACCGTGAGAATACGACTGCCATGCCCGCGATATTCACCAGGCTCGCGCATGCCAAACAGGACGATCCGGCAGCGGCGCCAGATACCCACCTTGTTCACGGGGATCGCGCTCCCCCGATTCTGAATTTCTCCGTGAGGATGCCTAAATCGCGGAGATATTCAGATAAATGTCTCAAAATCTCTCCATCAGGCGCAATTCCGCGATTTTTTAAGATTCCGCACCCATCCCCGGCACCGGCCGGCTTTGGCAAATCGTTGATATTTCGCGGTTTTTGATGATGACTCGAAGCAACCCGGATGAGCAACAATCTCAATATCTCTCGAAAATAACCTTGGGCGAGAGTTTTTCAGAGATTGTTCTGAACAACTCTGAGATTGAGGCCTCATCCGCGAGAAATTGAGATTTCAGACTTCGTTCTTGACTCACCTTGACGCTCCCGCCCTGGCGACGACCCGTTTCGTGTGCGGTGGACTACAGACAAGACAGCATGGCAGTTGCAGTGCGGATTGCCTGTGGTGACGGTAAGCGTATCAAGGGCGATTCACGAATACGGGACTGGATGCCGCCAGCTACCATAAGTGAGGATTCTGCCGATGGAGCCTGTGGACCGCCGGGAGAATATCCATGACCGGCATCAAGACGGATTATCTTCCGGATGATTGCAGGAGTTTATCGCGGATATGCGAATCCGGCTGTTTTCTCCTGAACACGATTTCAGCGGCGAATTCAGGGATCGCATGATTCCAACGTTTCCGTTGGGAAATCATCTTCGGAAGCGCCGGATTCCATAGAACTCCCATGTCTCGCGCGGGAGAACAGCACGAAATCGGGCAATCCGTAGGCTTCCCCCCTCCCTCGGTGCCGCCGAGCCTGATTCCGAGCAACCACCATGAACTTCCCTTCCTCCGGTAACCGCGGTTGTTCTGCTTCCACCGACGCTCACGGCACGCTCAGCGTCGGCAGAAGGTTGAAGGACGAACATGCGTTAAGCATGAATCTATGACCGGCCGGGACATGGCTGAACGCCGAGCAGAGTACGCACCGCACATGCCGGATCCCATCGTCACATTACGCGCGGCTCGGCCAATCGCCCTCACGAACTGGCTACGCTGACGGTGGCCCTAGCGTAACCAGTTTGTGAAAAGGGCAACAATCTGACACGCTGATGGCCGCTATGGCATCGTTTGCTCGAGGAACGACGACCTGACACGAACCGGCAACTACCCCATCGTAACCAGTTCGCGATAGGAACGACCCGACGCAGCAACGCGCTGTAGCTGCGCGGGCACAAGCCGGGAAGAAAAACGAAACCCCGGGCGAACCCGGGGTTGATGGGGTGGATAACGCGGCTCGAACGCGCGACCTTCTGAACCACAATCAGATGCTCTACCGGCTGAGCTATATCCACCATGTGGTGTCGAACCGAGGTGAACCTCGTTTCGCACAACAGTCAAAGACTATACACGATGTTCGGGACGTACGCTTCCCGGCGCGTCGTTTTTCCTGCAATCACAGAAATGCATGACACAGACCCCGGGAACTTCCGGCGCGTCGCTGCTGCCTGGGCATCCCGCAGCCGCAAAGTCCTGGCGTGCGATGCCCATTCACAACACCTTCGGCGAAAACATCCGTCCAAACGACACTGCAACGCAACGCACCACACCGCCCTGCCGTCTCGAGTCCTAACGCGCCGCACCCCTTCCACCGCCGTCGATGACACGACCACGACGCGCCAACACCACCACACGCCACCGCAACGCACCAACACACCTCGCACCACCATGAACCACCCCGCAGAAGTGGAACGACCGTGGCCGAACAGCACCGCATGCGCGATACCACTCGACCACGGTCGCGAATGACACCCCAAGCCGGGCAAGAGGAGTGCAGTGTATTGGACCCGGCTTAGGGCAGGCTTGATTGGGGTTACTCGGCGGTCACATCGTGCGCCATCTCGGCGAAGGCGTTGATGTAGGCGTCGCACGCGGCGTCGTCGTGAGCCACAGACAACGTCCATTCCTCCTCACGTCCCGGAGTCATGAACACGCCGCGGTTGGCCGCATACAGCCAGCAAAGCTGGTTCAAGTCGGTGCGCTGGCCCTGCTTGAAGGTCACATAGTCCACGATCTTGTGCGGAGAGAAGGTGACGCAGCCCTTGGCACCGAAACCGATGGAGTATCCCGGGAAGTCATACTTCTTGATGACTTCGGTGCAGCCTTCCATCAGGCGGTTGTTCAGATGATCGAACAGCTTGTAGGCTTCCGGAGTGAGCACCTTCTCGAGATTGGCACGGGCTGCCGCCACACACAGCGGGTTGCCGGAGTAGGTGCCGACCTGGTAGACTTCGCCGGATTCGACAACGCTCATCACCTCGTCGGTGCCGCCGATGGCGCCCATCGGCAGGCCACCGGAAATCGCCTTGGCCATGGTGACCATGTCCGGGGTCACGCCGAACAGCTTGGTGGCACCGCCAGGTCCAATGGTCAGGCCGGTCTTGACCTCATCGAAAATCAGCACGATGCCGTGACGCTTGGTGATTTCGCGCACCTTCTCGAGGTAGCCCGGCTCCGGAGGCACGATGGACATGTTCATCAGGCAGGCTTCCATGATGAGACAGGCAGGAGCCTCGTCATCGGTTTCCATCTCCCGGATGCGGGCCTCAAGCGCGTCAGCGTCGTTGAACGGAACCGGCACAGTCAGCGGAATCAGGGACTTCGGGATGCCGGCGCCGTACGGAATCTTCTTCAAGTGGTTCTTATCGCCGATGTTCTCGTAATCGCCGACGATAGAGATCATCACCGCGTCATGGTGACCGTGGTAGGAACCGAAGATCTTCATGATATGGTCGCGGTGCGTGTAGGCGCGAGCGATGCGGATTGCGTCCATTGTGGCCTCGGAACCGGAGTTGGTGAAACGCCACTTCGGCAGGCCGAACCGCTGGGTCAGTTCGTCAGCGACAACAAAATCATCTTCATCAGGAAGCGCGAAATGCGTGCCCTTCGGGAAACGCTCAGCGATGGCCTTGCCGATTTCCGGGTTGCCGTGGCCCTGCACCATGGCGCCGTAGCCGTTGTGGAAATCGTAGTATTCGTTGCCGTCCACATCCCACAGCTTGGAACCGCTGCCGTGATCGACGTAGATCGGCCACGGATCGCGCAGCTGGTAGGAGGAGGCGACGCCGTTGCACAGATGCTTGCGGGCTTCGTTATACATCTCGCGGGACTTGCCGAGTTTGGCGTTGAGTTTCTCACCTTCCTTGGCGGTGAGTTCCTTGATCCTGGCTTCACTGATGCTTGCCGTCATGTCGAATCCTTTCCTTCGGTAGTCTTGTGATGCGATTTTCGTTGCGTTCTATCGACTTGACTACGAATTTCGTACATTCATAGGTAAAACCCGCATTATTTCGTTGGGATTTCTGATTCCGGAACTGTTTTTCCGCTCGTAACAATTCGTCAACATGGATGTTCGCTTTCGAGGGGCGATTCGCAGCCGCGGTGAGCATCGTGTCGGGCTCGTCCAGATTGCGACCGATGGGAGATTTGTGGATTGGCCGGGAATACCAAGGATTTATGAGCCCCGATGCCGCGATCGACAATCAGCACCGGCGGTGTGAGCAAATCCTCACACGGACCGGCGGACAGACCATCCACGAAGCGATCGGGTGTGGGAAAGTGTCCGTCATGTGAGCGAATCCTCACATAACCACCCTCAAACCACCCCATCCACAACATCCGGCCCAACCAACCGGTCACTGTGTGAGCCAATCCTCACACATCGACGGATATGCAGCCTCCGGGACTGCAACCCGGACACATCAACCGCCTCCATGTGAGCCAATCCTCACACGATGACAGGCATGACGCCGGGTGGCGCGGAAGGCGGCACCACTGTCATCACACGCCAACCCGCCATTGCGCAATCGACACACCCCGCATCACGAACGAGCCCAAAGCCCAGTCAAGCACGCTCAGTCCAGTACTCCCCAAACACAACTATGGGTCATCCGGAGGTTTCCCCCGGATGACCCGATTGCCCCGCAACCACGCAAGACGCACAGCCGCACCCGACGCGCGGCAGGGGCGTTATGTTTGGGAGCGCACCCGTGCCCCCGCCGCGCAGACGCACGCGCATCACTGCTTGAAGTTCTCGAACAGCTGCGTGTAGTTGTCGTTGATGGCGTTCGAGCATGCCTTCTCAGTCACCGCATGCTTGAGCTCATCCGCGCTCGGCACGATCGTGTTGGACGACCGCATCTCGCTCGGCAGCAACGCATCGCCGCCCTTGAGCACAGACCCTGCGCCCGCGGATTCATCAATCGCTTCCTTGTTTTTCGGATCCAGCATGTAGTTGATGAAGGTCTTGGCTTGGTCGATGTTCTGCGCCCCCGCAGCGATTGCCATATTGTCCACGAACTGGGTGGTGCCGTCAGACGGGTAGACGAATTCGAGATCCTTATTCGACTGCTGCGCCTGGTAGGCGTCGTAACTCCAGATCATACCGATGACCTGCTCACCGGAAGCCAGACGATCCGCCACACCTTCCGAGCTGACGACGCCAACCTTTGACCGGTAGGACTGCAGCAGATCGTTCGCGTTCTGATAGGCGCGCGCATCGGTGGTGCACTGCTCGGAACCGACAGCGCGCAATGCCGCGTTGGTCACCTCGATGGAATCGTTGAGCAGCTGCGACTTGCCGTACTTCGATGACAGCGCGAAGAACTCCTTCCAACTGGTCGGCGCCGCGGACTTGGGGATTTTCTTGGTGTTGACCATGAATCCGGTGTAGCCCACCACATACGGTGCTGAATATTCGAGCTTGGGATCGTAGTACGGCGAGGAGAACTCCTTGGAGACATTCTTGCCGTTGGGCAGCTTGGACACATCGAATTTCACGAGCATATGCTCCTTGATGAGCTGGTAGACCATGTAGTCACTCGGCATCACGATGTCATAGCCGGACCCGCCTGTGGACTGCAACTTGGCTTCCAGCGCCTCGTTGCTTTCGAAAGTGTCCACGGTAAGCTTGATGCCGGTTTCCTTCTCGAATTTCTTGATGACATCATCCGGCATGTACCCGGCCCACGTGTAGATATGCAACTCGCCGCCGTGCGCCTCGTGGTACGCCCCGTTGGCGACGACATCAGTTGTGCGCGCGGAATCCGAGATACCGCCTGAGCATGCGGCAGACGACAGCAGGCCTGCGACAGCGAGCGCCATGCACGCCATGCGACGGAACGTCCTGCCCACGTGGCCACGACCGTACCCGCGACCACGACCGTGCCTGCTGCCACAGCCGCGCCCGCGCTCACGGTAGTCGGAATATGAATGATTGGAAGGGATAACAGCTGATGAGGTGCGCATATCGGCTCCTTTCTTCGATATGACGGCTGCATTCTGGCGCACGCCGTCGTTCAGTCGTCCTTGCGGTTGGTCAGGACCGAGGAGATGACGGTCACGATGACAGCGAGCAGGAGCAGAAGCGTGGCGACGACGTTGATGCTCGGGTTCACGCCCTTGCGGATAAGCGAGAAGATGTAAATCGGCAGTGTCGTCGTGCCTGCGGATGTCAGGAAGTTCGAGATCATGAAGTCATCCATCGAAATCACGAATGCCATAAGCGCGCCGGAGACGATGGCCGGGGCCAGCAGCGGCAGGGTGACGCGGCGGACCGTGGTGATTGGCGACGCGCCGAGATCCACTGCGGCTTCGAAACACGAGGTATCGATGGTCTGCAACCGCGCGCGCAACGGCATCACCACGAACGGGATGCAGAAGGTGGTGTGCGCGAGAATCAGTGGCAGCAATCCCGGCTTCAGGCCGATCATACGGATGAAGCCCATGGTTGCGACGCCGAGCACGACCTCTGGGATAATCAACGACGCGTTGATCAGCCAGCCGGCGAGCGCCGAACCCGCCCGTGACATCTGGTCCGCGGCGAGGATGAACAGCACACCGATGACCGTGGACAGAACCATCGCGATGACGGCGACTTCGAGCGAGGTCAGGGTCGCCGAGATGATTGCCGGATCGTGGAACACCGTACCGTACCAGGAGAAGGAGAACCCTTTCCACAGCAGCGCTTGACGACCGCCGTTGAAGGAGAACATCACAACCATGAGCATCGGCAGATACAGGAACAGAATGACAAGCACACTGATGAACGCGACGCCGGGGAAGGTTTTCAGCCGGTTTCGCCCGGAACGCCGAGTGCTCAGCGCCCGGTCGGGCTGCTTGTCTTCGAGCCATTGCGGCATCTGGGCGGACGCGTGTTCGCCACGTTCGTCGATGGTCCGTTCGACGATGGCGCCGAATTCCGCCGCGGTGCCGTAATCCATGTGGACGACCGGAGCGGTTTCGCCGTCGTGTGCCCCGGCGGCCGTGCGGATATCCGCTGCTTCCCCGGTATGCTTGATTTCCTTGTTGCTGCTAGTCATTGCACTCACCTCGTTCTGTTCATACCGCCATGCCGGCGTCACGCGCCGCTTTGCCGCCGCCGATGCTTGCCGCGACACCGCACAGCAACGTGATCAGCAGGATCACCGTGGACAATGCCGCGCCGAACGGCCAGTTGCGCGCTTCGGAGAACTGGGATGCGATCAGGTTGCCGAGCATGAGGACACGCCCGCCGCCAAGCAGCACGGGCTGCACGTAGGACCCGAAGGCCGGGATGAAGCACAACGCAATGGCTGAGGTGACGCCTGGTTTCGCGGCGCGCAGGATGATCCGCCGCATTACGGTGAGTTTGCGAGCGCCCAGGTCGTATGCGGCTTCGACCAGACGGAAGTCGAACCCGGACAGCGCCGAATACATCGGCATGATCGCGAACGGCAGGAAGGTGAATATCAAGCCGATTAGCGAGGCCCCCGACGTGTACAGCAGCTGTTTACTGCCTACGCCGATGAATTTCAAGAAGCCGTTGATCGGGCCGTTTTCGTTGAGGATGAGCATCCACGCGTAGGTACGGACGATGAGGTTCGTCCAGAACGGGATGTTGATCAGCAGCACCAGCAGGCGCTGGGTTGACGGCTTGCGTAACGACATCCACAGGGCGATAAAGAAGGACAGCACGATGCATATGAACGTGGTGATGAGCGCCTGCCACAACGAGGTGCCGAACACCTTGAGATACCGCGGGTCGAAGGAGGTGCGGCCCAGGAAATCGGTGGTGAACAGCAGCTTCTTGTAAGCGTTCGTGGAGAACTTGTAGACCACGCCGCCACCGACATCCGGCTGGCTCATGAAGGAGAACGCGACGATGACGCATATCGGGCCGAGTGTGAACAGCAGTCCGACGATAACGGCGGGAATCGAATACCAGTGCGAGAGCATGCCGGGCTTGATGCTGCCCGAGGCGGCGAACAGGGTGCGGCGGCGACGGGAAGTCGTCGCCCCACCGTTTTGCGAAGGCGCAGAAATCGGCGGATTGCTGCCGTCCAAAGCGGAAGAGGTTTCGCTCATCGTTCCACCACCCTCATATGGTCGGGGCTGACCGTCACACCGACCTTTGCACCGATTGTGAGCAGTTCGGAGTCAAAAGGCGGGTTGACGCGGATCTGCACGGGCGTGCCGTCGGCGAGACGGACATGGCAGCGGATGTCGGAGCCCATATAGGTCACGGTTTCCACGCTCGCCTGCAGACCGCCGTCCTTCGCCGCGCCAAGCGTAATGCGCTCGGGGCGGACGGCAGCGCTCACGGCCGCTCCCCTGCCATACTCGCTCAAGTCTTGTGTCACGGGGAAGATCTTGCCTTCGACCTCAACCGAGCCGGCATCATGCACAGTGGCGTCGAGGAAGTTGATATCGCCGATGAAGTCGGCGACGAACCGGTTGGCCGGCTTGTCGTAGATTTCCTCCGGGGTGCCAACCTGCTCGGGCTTGCCCTTGGAGAACACGGCGATATGGTCGGCCATCGACAGGGCTTCCTCCTGGTCGTGCGTGACGAAAATGAAGATGATGCCGGTCTCTCGCTGCAGACGCTTCAATTCGACTTGCATCTGACGACGCAACTTGAAATCAAGCGCGGACAGGGATTCATCAAGCAGCAGCACCTTCGGGCTTTTCGCAAGCGACCGGGCGAGCGCGACACGCTGCTGCTGGCCGCCGGACAGCTGGCTGGGCAGACGCTTGCCGATTTCGCTCAGATGTACCAGATCGAGCATCTCCTGCGTCTTGCGCTTGATGTAGTCCTTCGGCTTCTTTTCCATTTCCAAGCCGAAAGCGATGTTCTGTTCCACCGTCATATTGGGGAACAATGCGTAACTTTGGAATACGGTGTTGACCGGACGCTCGTATGGCGGCATCTCGTCGATGCGTTGGTCGCCCAAGTAGATTTCGCCGGCATCCAGGGTTTCCAGACCGCCGATGGACCGCAGCAGTGTCGTCTTGCCGCAACCGGAGGGGCCGAGCAGCACGAAGAATTCGCCGGCTTCGATGTTCAGGCTCACGTCGTCGATGGCGTGGACCAATTTGCCTTCCGCCGACCGGAAGGTCTTGCGGGCGCGGTTGATGGTCAGGCCGCTTTCTCTCAGTTCCACGTCCTTGTCGCGGCCGATGCGGACGCCGGTATCATCCGGCTGATGCGATTGGGCCGCAGATGATGACAGGACCGCATCCTGGACAGGTGATTGTGTCGTGGTCATCGCTCCTCCTTGGTAATTCGTCCGGTCATCCTGCGGCGCCTGTCCGCGGGACGCGTCACGTTCGTGTGTGGCTTGCGAGAACTTCGAGTTCGATAGCGTGCGTGGCTTGGTCTCTGCTGTTTTCGTTGTGATTCATCAAAGGTTGCGATGATTTCCGTTGCGTAAACGCAATATTGCGACTAAAAAAGCGGCGTAACGCGAAATTTTCCCCAAGGTCTCGCATCGTGAACAATGACCTGCTGTGATGGTCGTATGAGAGTTCAACATGACATGCGCGAGCCGTTCACGGCGGAGACACACGAGACACCGGACAATGAGACCAGCGCCGAGCAGCGCCGATCGCCGTCGCTACTTGACGAGACCAACAAGGCCATCATCCGCGAATTGCAGAAAAACGGACGCAAACCTTACGGGGCGATCGGCAAGGTCGTCGGCCTGTCCGAAGCCGCCGTGCGCGGGCGTGTGCAGCGGTTAGTCGAGACGGGAATCATCCAAATCGTCGCCGTCACGGACCCGGTCCAGCTCGGCTACCGCAGGCAGGCCATGATCGGAGTGAACACGAGCGGGGATCTGGACGCGCTCGCCGACCAGTTACGCGCAACCGACGGCATCGACTACATTGTCGCAGCGGCGGGGCGTTTTGACATGCTACTGGAGGTCTTCACCGCTGACGATGACGACCTGCTCGACCTGGTGATGCGCATCCGCAGGATCCCAGGCGTCGACCACACAGAAGTATTCACGTATTTGCGGCTTATCGAGCAACGGTACGATTACGGCGTGCGGTAATTATTACGCGCCGATACGGCGATTGCGTGCGACGAGCGGGAAGCGGGACGCACGAACGCATGTGGGCACGATCACCTGGGCACTCACGCCAGCGCGCAGGACGCGGGACGAGTCCCTGGGCACAGGGCAGGAACGACTGCTGGGGGTCGAACCGGCGACACGCGCCGACGCGCCCCGGGCGCACAGTGCAGGAACCGCACGATATCGACCTTTCTCGGGGTTCGTGTATCCATACCCGCGCAGAACATGCCCGAAAGCGCCCCAATCGGCACAACTTGACGACGTTGCCCGCATCTCCGCCGATTCATGCGCAGCCTTGGCCCCGGGGACTCAGAGTTATCCATGCATCCGGCAGACGCCGAGAACGACCACACGTCTCAATGTCTAACATGTGAGACACGTAATCATATCGTGGAATATTGCCGGATATTGCCGGCTGATTCCGGTGCGACGAAGCGGTCGGAAACCGATGGCCGGCATACCCCGGAACCGTGGGAACAATGACGTTTGCCGACGCCGATAGGTAGGCATGACGGCGAATCAGACCACCCCGACACGCAAGCGGCCGGCCGCCAGTGGTACGGCGACCGGCCATCATGCCGATACTGTCGAAGTGCGTCCAGCTCAGCGCGCAGCTTCAGTGATCAGCTTGTAGTTCGCGAACTCGCGGATACCAAGCGGGCCCATCTCACGGCCGAACCCGGAATTCTTCACGCCTCCGAACGGCAACTCCGCGGAATCGGCACCAGACTCGTTGATATACGTCATGCCGGATTCCAGACGGTCCGCAAACCGCAGCCCCTGCTCGCTATCGGTGGTGAACACGTAGGAGCCGAGACCATACGGCGAGTCGTTGGCGACCGCAATGGCCTCATCCTCGCTGGACACCCGGTAGAACTGGGCGACCGGGCCGAAGAATTCCGTATGACGTGCGGCCGAGCCTTCGGGAATGTCAGTCAGGATGGTCGCCGGGTAGAAGGCCCCGTCATGTTCGGTGCCGCCCAACACCACCGTCGCCCCGTCATCAATCGCGGCTTGCACCTGGGCTGCCAGACCGTCGGCGGCTGACGCGGAGCACAGGGGTGCAAGCTTGCGTTCCTTGGACACCGCGATGAACCGCTTCAAGAACTCGTCGTACAGCGAATCGATGATAATGAACCGTTTGGCGCCGTTGCAGATCTGACCGCTGTTCTCATACCGGGCATTCGCGCCAGCCTCGACCGCCGCATCCAGATCATCGACACTCATGACAATGAACGCGTCATTGCCGCCCAATTCGCATACGACCTTCTTCAACGCGGCACCGGCCTCCTGGGCGATCGCCTTGCCGGCACGCTCGGAACCGGTCAGGGACACACCGCGGACGCGCGGATCGGCGATGACCTTGGCGATCTGCTCGTTGGTGGCGTACATGTTGACGAACGCGCCCTTCGGGAAGCCCGCCTCGAGGAAAATCCGCTCCATCGCCGCCGACGACTTGGGGCACAGGGACGCGTGCTTGAGCATGATGGTATTGCCAAGCATCAGATTCGGTCCGGCGAACCGGGCGACCTGATAATACGGGTAATTCCACGGCATGACGCCGACCAGCGGGCCGATCGGCAGGTGCCGGATGAACGCCGTGCCCGCCGCAGCGCGGTCAATCGGCTCGTCGGCAAGGAACTCGGCGGCATGATCGGCATAGTATTCGAGAATCTCCGCCGAGAATTCAACCTCGACCAGCGCCTCGTCCATCAATTTGCCCATCTCATGGTTGATGATGGTGGCGAGTTCCTGCTGCTGGTCGCGATACGCCGCCACCGCCTTGCGCATCAACGCGGCACGCTGCTCGATGGTCGTGGTCCTCCCCCACGTGCGGTATGCTTCGTCGGCGGCATCCACCGCCGCGGCGACCTGCTCGTCGGTGAAGGTTTCAAAGCTTTCCTCGACCTGTCCGGTCGCCGGATTGGTCACTGCATATCTACTCATCGTGTCGCCTTTCGTTGTCATACTTCACGCCATACGCACCCCGAAAGGCAATCCCGTGCGTTTTTCGTTGCGCGAGCGCCTTTGGGATGCGTTTTTCTTCGCGTTTGGCGGCATGGTATGCGATTTTCGTATCATCGGCGTTACCGCAACATTGCGAAATGCAATCAGCGGACTGCATGACACGATTCCGAGCATGATGTCATACCCGCGCTCCCGAAGCGCGTCTGGCAGAAGCGGTCATGGGGTGGCGGGCGCAACGCTCCCACGCCCCGACCGTATGAAACCGCCCGAACCGGCAATGCGCCGATTACGGCGGATTCATCGTTCACAACCTGCCATCGAAGTCGGCGATCGCCTCGCGTTCCATGGCGACGAATTTGCGCACGCATGACTCGATGGAATACTCCTCACGCGTGTGCTCGGCATAGACGGCGCCCCAACGGCTTAATTCATCGGGGTGATCAATCCACCAGTCGATGCGCTGGGCGAGCATGGCCGGGTCTTGGGCTTCGAACAGCGAATGGTCACACAATGCGAACTGACCGGCGGCGCTCTGCGTGGACCTGGCGATGACGGGCACAAGTCCGGAGGCCATGCCCTCCAGAACGCTCAACGATTCGATATCAACAATCGAAGGGTGCACCAGCAGATCGCATGAACGCAGGAATACGGGCATCTGCGCATTGTCATGGAAACCGATCGACCAACGTCCGGGCAGCAATTGTGCCGCCATTCGCCGCAGTTCATGTTGCAACGGCCCGGTGCCGCAAATCGACAATTCGATATCCTCAGCATGCCGGCTCAACGCGACCGCCCGAATCAGCGTCACATGGTCCTTCTCGCTGGCTAGACGCCCCGAAGCGACGATTCTGAACGGTCTTGGGGACGGCGAACCGGGTTCACGCTGCTGTTTGGCGGTGAATCTGGGCGAATAGCCGTTGGAGATCACATGCAGTCGCTGCCGGTAGCCATGCGCCCGCAACTGCGTGGCGATCATATGCGAGGGCGTGTGGATATGCCGGATATGCCGGTACAGCATGCGGTCGAACAGCCGGTAGATGAACGCCGAAGCGCCGGGGATATACCGCAACGGCCCCGCCGAATACAGAACGTTCTCCGGCTGCAAGTGAAATCCGGCAGTGGCGGGGATTCCCATCTCATGTGCGGTCCGCACCGCCATGCGACCGTATTTGAACGGCAGGTACACGTGGACCACATCCGCGCCCCCAAACGCCTTGCGGAACATCGCCCGGTCCGGCTGTGCGAATTGCATCTGCTGTTTCGCCGCGATCCAAGAGACCAACGGGATGTGACGCACACGAATCGGATACTCGGGCGAACCAATACCGACCAGACGGACCGTATGGCCTTGCCGGCGAAGCTCCCCGGCATACTGCAACGCCGAATTCGACGTGCCGTTGCCCTCATTGCCCGCGGTGTCGACGACCAGCGCGATGACCAGCGGGCGGCCGGCATCCTCGGTGCTGCCAGCCGTCACAGAAAACTCCTGATTCTTCATGCTCATACCGGTATCGTAAGCCTCAAGCCCCACGAAGCCGGAATGCCACGCCGATTACCGTACCGTGACAGTCAGCGCATCGGCGACGCGTCCGGCCTTGGCGCAGGCGTCATCGGCGCTGTCCCCGATGGCGAGTGCCACGGCCATGCGACGATGCCCGTGGACTTCCGGTTTGTTGAAAATCCGCAGGTTGGTGTCCGGCTCGGCGAGCGCCTGTGGCACATTCGAGAAAATCGCTCGGCCGTCGCCTTCGACGACGATGGCATGGCTCGCGCCAACCTGCCCGTCGCCGAGCGCCAAATCGACATGCTCCTGGCTGACCGGAATACCGAGAACCGCCCGCGCGTGGAGCGCGAATTCGCTCAGCCGTTGGGAAATCATGGTCACCATGCCGGTGTCGTGCGGACGCGGGGAGACCTCATTGAACAGCACCGAACCGTCGGTGAGGACGAACAGTTCGACACCGAACACGCCCCAGCCGCGCTCGCCGTGCTCGTGCGCGTCGGCGACCAGCCCTTCGACACAACGGCGTGCCAGGTCTTTCGCGATTCTCAAGGTGTCCGGGTTGACAGCCGCCGGCTGCCAGGATTCGCGGTAATCGCCGCTTTCCTGACGCTGCCCGATCGGAGTGCAGGTGACGACACCCGCGGACGAGCTGACGGTCAGCACGGTCAGCTCATAATCAAGTGGTGCGAGCGCTTCGACGATAACGCGGGAAATGCCGCCTTCGCCCGCCGCACGACGACCGACCTGCGCCTCATGCCAGGCGGCGTCGATGGCATCCGGGGTGCGTACAACAGACTGGCCGTGACCGGAAGAGCTCATAATCGGCTTGACGACGCACGGGTAACCTATGGTTTGCGCGCCGGCACGCAGTTCCTCGAGCGACCCAGCGAAACGGTAGGGTGTGGTCGGCAGCCCAAGTTTCTCGTGGGCGAGCACGCGCAGGCGCTCGCGGTCCATGCAGATGGCGGCGATGCCGGCGCTCGGCACGACTTGCACGCCTTTTGCGGCGACGGCATCCAGTTCGGACGTGGCGATCGCTTCGACTTCAGGGATGACGATATCCGGCTTGATTTCGGCGAACAGGGCGTCCAGCTGCTCAGGATTGGCCATATCGAGGACACGGTATTCGTGGGCGACCTGCTGTGCCGGGGCGCCTTCGTAGCTGTCGGCGGCGCACACCCACGCGCCCAGGCGCATGAGTTCGATGGCGATTTCGCGGCCAAGCTCACCGGAGCCAAGCAGCAGAACCTTGGTGCGCGCGGCGTCGGCAGATCGGTCGAGCGGGGTACCAAGCCGCGGATCGGCTGGCGTCGCGACGGAGGCTGATTGTGATGCACTGGACTGGCTTGCGTTGACTGTGGCTTCGGCGTAATCACTCATACCCGTCATCTTGCCATCGGGGGTTGTCAGAACTGTTGCCGACGGTGTTGCCCGGCTCCGAATCGAACCCGTTTGCCGCCGCGCCGATACCGGATAGGCAACCAGGCGATTCTCGGGCGATACCGCCCCCACGCCGTGCCGCCCGATGTAGCCGGCGCTTGGTATCCTGTCCACCGTATATACCCCCAATCCATCTCGTGCTTACGAGGAAGGCGAGTCATGCAGAAACTGGAAAAGCTCTATGAGGGCAAGGCCAAAAAAATGTATGCGACCGACGATCCCGACGTTCTGTGGGTCGAATACATGAACCAGGCGACGGCCGGCAACGGCGCGAAGAAGGCGCAGATCGCCGGTAAGGGCAACCTGAACAACCACATCACCTCCGTGATTTTCGAACTGCTCAAGGCTCGCGGCATCGACAGCCACTTCATCAAGCGCCTGTCCGACACCGAACAGCTGGTGCGCAAGATGACCATGTACCCGCTGGAAATCATCATGCGCAACACCGCCGCCGGCTCCTTCGCCAAGCGGTACGGTGTCAAGGAAGGTACGCCGCTGAAGAAGCCGATCCTCGAATTCTGTCTGAAGTCCGATGAACTGGGCGACCCGTTCATCAACGATGACGGCATCGTCGCCCTCGGCTTGGCTTCCGAGGAAGAGCTCGCCGAGATCTCCCGTCAGGCGCGCGCCGTCAACGAAGCGCTCAAGGACATCTTCTCCAAGATCGACGTGCAGCTCGTCGATTTCAAGATCGAGGAAGGCAAAACCTCCGACGGCACGATTCTGCTGGCCGACGAGATCACACCCGACACCTGCCGTCTGTGGGATTTGAAGGATCACAGCGGCAAGATCGAGCATCTTGACAAGGATCTGTTCCGCCGCGATCTGGGCAACATCATCCCCGCATACGAGGAGATTTACAGCCGCCTCAAGCAGCTCGCCGATTCCGAAGGCGTCAAGGACGCCGAGTGAGCCCGGGCCCGCACCGGTTTTCCGATGCGGGCCACATTTTTCGGATGCGCCGCGCAAGGCGAACACACCCACGCGACCACCTGCATCACCCAGACAACCGCCATACCAACAACAGAAGGAATACCGTGGTTTTTCGCGTTTATGTCGAGAAGAAGCCGGGCTTTGACGTCGAGGCCAGGCAACTGGAAAACGAGCTGAAGACGATTCTCGGGATTAAGGGGCTTACCGGTCTGCGTATCGTCAACCGGTACGACGTCGAAGGCATCAGCCGTGAGCTGTTCGATCAGGCCACCACAACCGTGTTCAGCGAACCGCAGGTGGATAACGCCAGCGAGGAGATGCCCGATTTTGGCGACAGCGCGGTGTTCGCCGTCGAGTTCCTGCCCGGGCAGTTCGATCAGCGTGCCGATTCGGCCAGCGAATGCATCCAGCTGATCAGCCAAGGCGAGCGCCCGACTGTGCGCAGCGCCAAGGTCTACGCGTTGGAGGGCAATCTGGACGAGCAGGCCGTCGAGCAGATCAAACAGTACGTAATCAACCCGGTCGAAGCCCGCGAAGCCTCCCTCGAACCGAAGAGCACCCTCAAGGTGCAGGTCGCCAAGCCAGCGAAGGTCGAGGTGGTCGCCGGATTCGACAAGCTGGATGACGAAGGCCTCCAGCGGTTCATCGACGAGCGCGGTCTCGCGATGGATCTGGCGGATGCGAAGGTGTGCCAGGAGTATTTCCGCGGCGAACACCGCGAACCGACCATCACCGAGATCAAGGTAATCGACACTTACTGGTCCGACCACTGCCGCCACACCACCTTCGGCACACAGCTTGACGAGGTGGATATCGATGACAATGTGGTCAAGGCCGCATTCGACAAGTACATGGCCATGCGCCATGAGCTCGGGCGCGACGGCAAGCCGGTGTGCCTCATGGATATGGGCACGATCGGCGCCAAGTGGCTCAAGAAGAACGGTATCCTCAAGAACCTCGACGAATCTGAGGAAATCAACGCCTGCACCGTCAAGGTGAAGGTCGATGTGAACGGCGAGGACCAGGACTGGCTGTTCCTGTTCAAGAACGAAACCCACAACCACCCGACCGAAATCGAGCCGTTCGGCGGCGCTGCCACCTGCATCGGCGGATGCATCCGCGACCCGCTGTCGGGCCGTTCCTACGTATATCAGGCGATGCGCGTGACCGGCGCCGGCGACCCGCGTGTCCCAGTTTCTGAAACGCTCAAGGGCAAGCTCCCCCAGCGCAAGATCGTCACCACCGCGGCCGCCGGATACTCCTCGTACGGCAATCAGATCGGTCTGGCGACCGGTCAGGTCGACGAGATTTACCATCCGGGCTATGTGGCCAAGCGCATGGAAGTCGGCGCAGTCGTGGGTGCGACCCCGGCCGACCATGTCCGCCGTGAAACCCCGACCCCCGGAGACAAGATCATCCTGCTGGGCGGGCGTACCGGCCGTGACGGCATCGGCGGCGCAACCGGCGCCTCGAAGGCGCACGATGAGGAAAGCCTTGAAAAAGATGGCGCAGAAGTGCAGAAGGGCAACGCCCCCGTCGAACGCAAGCTCCAGCGTCTGTTCCGCCGCAAGGACGCCTGCCGTCTGATCAAGCGCTGCAACGATTTCGGCGCGGGCGGTGTGTCCGTGGCAACCGGCGAGATCGCCGACGGCCTGACCATCAACCTTGATCTGGTGCCCAAGAAGTACGAAGGCCTGGACGGCACCGAACTGGCGATTTCCGAATCCCAGGAACGCATGGCCGTCGACGTGGCCGCCGATGACGTGGACGAGTTCCTCGGCTATGCGCGCGAGGAAAACCTCGAAGCCACCGTTATCGCCACTGTCACCGAAGAGAAGGTCATGCGCATGACCTGGCAGGGTGACACCATCGTGAACCTGAGCCGCGCCTTCCTCGCCTCCAACGGCGCGCCGAAGCATCAGACCGTGCACGTCGAGCAGGGTGGCTCCTACACCACCCCGTCGCGTGAGGGCTCGCTCAAGGACCGGATGCACGCGCTGGTCACCGATATCAACGTGGCCTCCAACAAAGGCTTGTCCGAACGCTTTGACTCCACAATCGGCGCCGCCACTGTGCTCATGCCGTTCGGCGGCAAGCGCCAGCTGACCCCGACCATGGCCATGGTCGCCAAGCTCCCGGTGTTCGGCGAAACCACCACCGCGTCCGCGATGGCATGGGGCTTCAACCCGTACATCATGGAGAAGAATCAGTTCACCGGCGCCTACCTGTCGGTGGTCGAGTCCCTTGCCAAGCTCGTGTCCGCCGGCTTCCGCCGCGAAGACGCCTACTTGAGCTTCCAAGAGTATTTCGGCAAACTGCGTGACGTGCCGGAACGCTGGGGCAAGCCCGCCGCGGCGGTGCTGGGCGCCCTGATGGCGCAGGTCGATCTCGGTGTCGGCGCTATCGGCGGCAAGGATTCGATGAGCGGCAGCTTCGAGGATCTCGACGTGCCGCCGACGCTTATCTCCTTCGCTGTGGCCGTCGGCAACATGCATCGCGCAACCTCCCCCGAGTTCAAGAAGGCCGGTCACCGCATTGTGCGCATCGCCCCGCGGTATGCGGTCGACGGGCTCACCCCCGACAAGGACGGCCTGCTTGAGGCAATGGACGTGGTCGAATCGCTCACCGAATTCCATGATGCGCTCGCCGTGTCCACCCCGGGCTATGGCGCCAGCGCCGAAGCGCTGTTCAAGATGACGCTCGGCAATCGCATCGGCGTCAAGCTCGCCGACACCATCGCCGTGGACGACCTGTTCACCCCGGCCTATGGCTCGTTCCTCGTTGAACTTGATGACAATGCGAAGCTGCCAGCGGTGTCCAACCGCGTCGAAATCGGCGTAATCGGCGAGACGACCGACGCGTACGAATTCGTCGCCGGCGGCGAGCGCCTCGATCTCGACCAGGTGCAGGAAGACTGGGAATCCGCAATGGAAGGCGTCTTCCCGTACCGCTCCAAAGGCGAGGAACGCGGCAGCGTCACGGAAACCGAGAAATTCCACGCCCCGAAGAAGACCGTATACACGGGCTCTCCCGTCGCCAAGCCGCATGTGGTGATTCCGGTGTTCCCGGGCAACAACTGCGAGTACGATTCCGCGGCGGCATTCGAGCGCGCAGGCGCCGATGTGAGCACGCTCATCGTGAACAACCTCACTCCGCAGGCGGTCGCCGAATCCACGCAGGCGCTGGTCGACGAGATCCGCCGCAGCCAGATTGTCATGATCCCTGGCGGTTTCTCTGGCGGCGACGAGCCTGACGGGTCGGCGAAGTTCATCACCGCGTTCTTCCGCGCCCCAGCCGTCACCGACGCCGTGCGCGACCTGCTCAAGAACCGCGACGGTTTGATGCTTGGCATCTGCAACGGCTTCCAGGCGCTCATCAAGCTTGGCCTCGTGCCGTACGGCGACATCGTGCCGATGACCGACGCCTGCCCGACGCTGACCTTCAACACAATCGGCCGACATCAGAGCCGTCTGGTGCGTACGCGTGTGGCTTCCGACCTGTCCCCGTGGCTGGCGGAAAGCGCGGTCGGCGACGTGCACACCATCGCGATTTCGCACGGCGAGGGCCGGTTCGTGGCTTCCGACGAGGTGCTCGCCAAGCTCAAGGCCAACGGCCAAATCGCCACGCAGTATGTGGACGCCGACGGCGTGCCCGGCATGGATCTGGACGTCAATCCGAACGGCTCGATGCTCGCCATCGAAGGCATCACCAGCCCGGACGGCCGCGTGTTCGGCAAGATGGGTCATTCCGAACGGTACACGGACGGCACCTTCGTCAATGTGCCCGGCGACAAGCTCCAGCCGCTGTTTACCAGCGGTGTGAAGTATTTCACCGCGTGAGTCGCGACCCATAATAGGGAAGGCCCCGGCTGCGGTAAACAGCCGGGGCCTTCCCTATATCGGCCCTTCTCTTGGATGATCACGCGCGCCTGTGCGATACCGCCATACGCCACTTCGCTTTCTATCCCTCATTCTTCTGGACCGAGCAGGTCAGATCCAACGCCACGCCGGCATGCGGCAGATCGTGCGCAGTGGCATACTACGAGCCAGCGTCGCCGGACGACTGAATCGCGGCATGACAGGCAGCGAACTGTGCCGCAACGGCCACCCCCAGCAGCACCGGCGTACAGCACGCCAGCGCGATGACCGCCGGCTAGATCGCACGGCGTTCCGGCGTGCGGGCGTGCGTATGGGCATCATCACCGGAAAGCGCAGATACCACGTGGTCCGGTACGGTACCGACACCGGACATTGACAAATCGTCGACATCGGGACGACCTGCTGGCGGAGCGCCGGAAGCCCCCGGAATTTCAGCAGCGGCGGGCATCGGGGACGACGATTGCAGCATACACAGCAGCGTTGTAGCAGCGGCCACGGCTCGCCCTCCTTGACCAGGGGTACCGTATTGTCACCTTGACACCATGGACAGATCCACGTCACCGACCGGCCGGTGGACTCGCATCAAGACGCGGCTACCGCGTAGCGGAGCACCTTCCTGCCGCGTTCCGCACGGCGCTCATCACGCAAATGCGCCCAGTCGATGAGTATCGCGAACCCGTTGGCATGCAACAGCGATCGTGCCAGACCGCTCTGGCTTATCGCTCCTTCGACAAACGCAACGACTGCTGTGACCGCTACAGCCATGTCAAGCACATACAGGAACGCGATGCACCAGCGTTGGACGGCGAGCCTCCTTGCATGCCGTTCGTTGCGACGACGAATCTCACGCTGCCGGGGTCTTCCATGTCATCGTCTCGCCCGTGCGGGGACGCATCCTGCTGCCACGGTCCCATACCATGCTCCATCCAGCTCTTGCAGCCCTGCGGCATACAATTCCATCGACGCTCGACTTCGAGCCTTTCCCTCCATGGAAACGCATTGAGCATCAGCCATCCGACAGGGCGATTATCATGAACAAAGATATCGGGTCGCCGCGCCCTGAACACGCGGACGCGACGAAATCCGCCCGCACATGTCCCATTACAAGGAGCGTCGCATGTCCACCAACCAGCCGAACCCCGGCCTGCCACCATACCCGAACCAGTCGGCCTATCAAGGCCAGTCCGCGTACGCGAGCCAGCCGGCACCCGATATGCCGCCGCTGCCCGGCCAGACAGCCAACGCAAGCCAAGGCCAGTACACGAATCAGGCCCCATACACCACGCAAACTCCCGGCCCGGCCCCGCAACCGTACGCGCCGGCATACCAGGGACACCCGCAGTACCAGCCGGCACCCGTACAGTCGAGCGGCACTACCGATCTCGGCGGGTGGATTGTGACGCTGATCCTGTCTGCCATCCCCATCGTCGGGTTCATCCTGCTGATCTGCTGGGCTGCCGGCATGGGCGGCGAGCAGCACCAGGACCGTCGCAACTGGGCGCTCGCGCAAATCATCATCGGTGTCGCGGCCGCCATCATCACAATCATCATCATCGCGGCCACCGGTTTCTCGTTCAGCCAGATACTGAACGAAAGCTGACCCATAAGGTATGCCGGAGATGCCGGCGATGCCGGCAATCACGACAGCTGCCAGCCACGACAACGATGAGGGGCGCCACGCATATGCAGCGTGGCGCCCCTCATCGTCTTGCGCGTCATCTCACATGGTAACCATGGCAACGCGGCCACACGGTATCAGCGACCGTGCGATACCGGCCTCCGCATTACTTGCGGTCGCCGTAGCCTTCCGGATGGCTCGAATGCCAAGCCCATGCGGAGGCGATGATCTTATCGATGTTGTCGAACTGCGGCTTCCAGCCGAGCACGTTGCGGGCCTTGTCGGAGGCAGCGATCAGCGTGTCCGGGTCGCCGGGGCGACGCGGGGCCATCTCGGCGGGGATTTCCTTGCCGGTCACCCTGCGGGCGGCCTCAAGAATCTGCAGGTTCGAGAAGCCGGTGGACGAACCGAGGTTGAACGCCGTGGATTCGTTGCCTTCACGCAGGTACTTGACCGCGAGGATGTGCGCGTCCGCAAGATCGTACGGATGCACGTAATCACGCACGTTAGTGCCGTCAGGCGTGTTGTAATCATTGCCGAAGATCTTGAGCACGTCGCGCTTGCCCTGAGCCACCTGCAGCACAATCGGCAGCAGATGCGTCTCCGGGTTGTGGTCTTCGCCGATCGAGCCGTCGGGCTTGGCGCCGGCGACGTTGAAGTAACGCAGCGCAACGAACTTGATGCCATAGGCGAGGTCGGACCAGTGCATGATCTTCTCCATCATGAGCTTGCTCTCGCCATACGGGTTGATCGGCTTCTGCGGATCGGTCTCGCGAATCGGCATCTTCTCAGGGATGCCATAGGTGGCTGCGGTCGAGGAGAAGACGATGTTCTTGACGCCCACTTCGTTCATTACCTCAAGCAACTTGACCATGCCTGCGGTGTTGTTGTCGAAATACTTGAGTGGCTTCTTCATCGACTCCGCGACCAGAGAGTACGCGGCGAAATGGATGACCGCGTCGACATCCGGATTTTCCTTGAACACGGTACGCATGAAATCCTGATCGGCGATGTCGCCCTGATAGAACTTCGCCGCCGGATTGACGGCTGCACGATGGCCAGTGACCAGGCTGTCAACGACCACGACCTTCTCATCCGTGGTGTTGACCAGACGGTCGACCATATGAGAGCCGATATAGCCGGCTCCGCCGAGGACCAATACTGCCATAGTTGCTCCTTATACATCATTTTCGCAACCCGCGTATGCGGGCAACCAACCACCAGTGTACGCCGTAAGTCCTACTCCGGGGCGGCGCACACGGCCGATGTTGCAATCCGGGCGGTATCGCACACGGGCGATGCCAACATCCCAGCGCTGTGCGACACTCGAGTCGCACAGCGGGCCGATAGGTAGCGGCGACGGCGGTGTCATGGGCACATCGCCACCATCGTGCGACTGTTCCGTCGCATGGCAGGCAGATACCAGCCATCTCCCGCAGCGAGCCGCCCCAACCCCGCCGCTGAATGCGCGACGACCCTGACGCCGCGATGTAGCCGGCGGTTGATATGTTGGTTACTAGCGAATCCCCCGTTTCCACGGTTTTGGAAGGAGCTTTGGCTTGTCAGCTGAACTCGAAGACATCCACGAAGAGTGCGGTATTTTCGGTGTCTGGGGTCACCCGGACGCCGCCCGCCTCACCTATTTCGGTCTGCACGCGTTGCAACACCGCGGCCAGGAAGGCGCCGGCATCGTCTCGAACGACGACGGCCATCTGATCGGGCATCGCGGGCTCGGCCTGCTCACCCAGGTGTTCTCCGACGAGCACGAAATCGAACGACTCAAAGGAGACAAGGCCGTCGGCCACGTGCGTTACGCGACATCCGGCTCCGGATCGGTGGACAACATCCAGCCGTTCCTGTTCCGCTTCCATGATGGCGACGTCGCGCTCGGCCACAACGGCAACCTCACCAATTGCGTGAGCCTGCGCCGCAAACTGGAGGACGAAGGCGCAATCTTCCACTCCAATTCCGACACCGAGGTGCTGATGCACCTCATCCGTCGTTCGAACGCCCCCACGTTCATGGACAAGCTCAAGGAAGCGCTCAACAAGGTGCACGGCGGTTTCGCCTACCTGCTCATGACCGAGCATGCGATGATCGGCGCGCTCGACCCGAACGGCTTCCGTCCGCTGTCACTGGGACGCATGAAGAACGGCGCGTATGTGCTGGCGTCCGAAACCTGCGCGCTGGATATTGTCGGTGCGGAGTTCGTGCGCGACATCGGCCCGGGTGAAATCATCGTTGTGGACGATGATGGCTATCACATGGACCGCTACACGACCAACACGCAGCTGGCCATCTGCTCCATGGAGTACATCTACTTCGCGCGCCCGGATTCCAACATTTACGGCGTCAATGTACATTCTGCCCGCAAGCGTATGGGCGCGATCCTCGCCAAGGAATCCCCCGCCCCCGCCGACATGGTCATCGCCGTGCCGAACTCCTCGCTGTCCGCGGCATCTGGCTTCTCCGAGACCAGCGGCCTGCCCAACGAGATGGGGCTGATCAAGAACCAGTACGTGGCGCGAACCTTCATTCAGCCTACGCAGGAACTGCGCGAACAGGGCGTTCGCATGAAGCTGTCCGCCGTACGCGGCGTCGTCAAGGGCAAGAGCGTCGCGGTGATCGACGATTCCATCGTCCGCGGCACCACGTCACGTCGCATCGTGCAGCTGCTGCGCGAAGCCGGTGCCCGCGAAGTGCACATGCGCATCTCCTCACCACCGCTGAAATACCCGTGCTTCTACGGCATCGACATCCAGACGACCAAGGAGCTGATTGCCGCGAAGAAATCCGTCGAGGAAATCCGAGAGTATATCGGCGCCGATTCGTTGGCATTCCTGTCGTTGGATGGTCTGGTTGAGGCCATTGGCCTGCACGCAGACGCCCCGTATGGCGGGTTGTGTGTCGCCTACTTCAACGGCGACTATCCGACCGCGCTCGACGATTACGAGGAGCCGTTCCTCAAGTCGCTGACCCCCGAGGACCGCGTGAGAATCGCCAAGTTCGCGCACGACAAGAGCCACTATCAGGGCAACGAGTTCAGCGCGGATATCGACACGCTCCAAGCGCAAGTGGCGAAAGCCTGACATGATGCCGCTGCAATCTTTCGCAGATGCAGCGGCATACTCATGCCCGCGCCGACTGCACCACCCGCCCACACGCGGCGTGCAGTCCCAACCTAACAGCTTATAAAACCCATAAAGTCAATAAAGCCAATACCTCACAAAACAATCGATACGAATACAAGCAAATCCAAGAAAGGTAAGTCATGCCAGAAGCGTATGAGAAGGCAGGAGTCAGTGTCGAAGCCGGCTACGAGGTAGTCAAGCGCATCAAATCGCACGTGGCCCGCACGAGCCGTCCCGGCGTGGTCGGCGGCATCGGAGGCTTCGGTGGCCTGTTTGATCTCGCCTCCCTCGGCTACCGCGAACCGGTGCTGATTTCCGGCACCGACGGCGTGGGCACCAAGCTCATGGTCGCCAAGATGGCGAACAAGCACGATAAGATCGGCATCGACTGCGTGGCCATGTGTGTCAACGACATTGCAGCCCAAGGCGCCGAACCGCTGTTCTTCCTCGACTACATCGCGTGCGGCAAGAACGACCCGGCGCTGCTCGAACAGGTCGTCTCCGGCGTGGCCGACGGTTGCGTACAGTCCGAATGCGCCCTCATCGGCGGCGAAACCGCCGAAATGCCCGGCATGTATGACCCGGACGAGTATGATCTTGCCGGTTTCGCCGTCGGTGTCGCAGAAAAGTCCGATATCGTCGACGGGTCGACCATCACCGAAGGCGACACGCTGATTGGTTTGCCGTCCACCGGCGTGCACTCCAACGGGTTCTCGCTCGTGCGCAAGGCTCTGTTCGAGCAGGCCGGCTACACGGTGGGTACCAAGCTTGACGAGCTCGGCGGCAAAACCGTGGGCGAAGTGCTGCTCACCCCGACCAAGATCTATGTCAAGGCGCTCAAGCCGCTGTTCGCCGAGCATCTCATCAAGGGCGTCGCCCACATCACCGGCGGCGGGTTCATCGAGAACATTCCGCGCATGATCCCCGACGGCCTCGCGGCGAGCATCAATCTGGATTCCTTCCCCGTCCCGTCGATCTTCGACGTCATCGAACGTGCGGGCGACGTGGATCATATGGAGATGTTCAACATCTTCAACATGGGCATCGGCATGGTGCTCGCCGTGGACTCCTCCAAGGCGCAGGTCACGCTGGACCTGCTCAAGGCCAATGGTGAGACGGCGTATGAGATCGGCTCCATCGTCGCCAAGACCGGCAACGACGTCGAACTTCACTGAAAACCAGCGTCAGAACGAAAGGAACACGCAAGATGGGAATGAAGGTTCTGGTCATCGGTTCAGGCGCACGCGAACATGCAATCGCGCACGCGCTGCTCAGCGGTCCAAGCGTGAGCGAAGTGACCGTCGCCCCGGGAAATCCGGGCATGCGGCTCGACGGCATCAATACCACGCAGCTTGACCCGTCCAATCACGCCGCCCTCATCGACTTCGTCAAGGACAATCAGGTCGATTGGGTGTTCATCGGCCCTGAAGTGCCGCTGATCCAAGGCATTGTCGACGATTTCGAGGCGAACGGTATCAAGGCGTTCGGTCCAAACAAGGCGGCCGCCCAAATCGAAGGATCCAAGGATTTTGCCAAGCAGCTCATGGAGCGTCATGGCATCCCGACCGCGAAATACCGCACCTTTGACGAGCTCGCCACGGCCGAAGCGTATGTGCGCGACCACGGCGCCCCGATCGTGGTCAAGGCCGACGGGCTCGCCGCTGGCAAGGGCGTGACGGTCGCTATGGATCTGAACACCGCCCTCAAAGCGCTGGAGGATATCTTCGTAGATCACCGTTTCGGCGCTGCAGGGGCGAAGGTGGTTATCGAGGATTACCTCGAAGGCCAGGAATTCTCGTTGATGAGCTTCGTGAACGGCACCGAGTTCTGGCCAATGCCGATTTCGCAGGATCACAAGCGCGCCTTCGACGGCGACAAGGGGCCGAACACGGGCGGCATGGGCGCGTACAGCCCGGTGCCGCAAATCAGCCAGGATGTGGTCGACACCGCGATCGAGACGATCGTCCGCCCGACCGTGCAGGCCATGGCCGATGAAGGTACGCCATTCACCGGTATTCTGTACGCCGGACTGATCGCTACCGCGGATGGCCCGAAAGTCATCGAATTCAACGCGCGATTCGGCGACCCGGAGACGGAAGTCGTGCTCCCCCGCCTGACCTCCGATTTCGGCGAAGGCATCAACGCGATCCTCAACAACAAGACCCCGACCTTCACTTGGGAGGATGACAACAAGACGACGCTCGGTGTGGTGCTCGCCTCGAACGGCTACCCGACCAACGTGATCAAGGGCGCGGCAATCCCCGAAATCCCGGTCGATGAATCCAGCCACGTGTATTACGCGGGTGTCGCCACGGATGCCGACGGCAAGCTGGTCGCCAACTCCGGGCGCGTGCTGCTGCTGGAGACCACGGCAGACGATATCCGTGCCGCGCAGGACAAGATCTATGGTGTGCTCGACACGCTTGACACGACCGGCATGTTCTACCGCCACGATATCGGAGCCAAGGCTCTGAACGCCTGAACAGCTGAACGCGCAACCTGTCACGCGGACCACGATGAAGGCCCTCGCACCGGAATGTTCCGGTGCGAGGGCCTTCATCGTGGTCTACGGATTACCTGCTGATCATCCGAGGGTCATGAAGCCGAGGGGCTTGAGATATCCCTTGCCGGCGGTGATATCGTACTGGATCAGCTTGTAGTCCTCCATCAACTGCTTGGTCTCGCTGCTGAAATCGGATTCAGCCATCGGTTTGCCATTCGAATCCAGATAGATATCCTGGCCTTCGGGGATACGGTCCCAGCCTTGGATCTTATTGGCGACCGGCGGTTCCATCGCGGAGATCTTCTCATGCATGAGCGTGAGGAACGCGATATACGGCGACACCTTCGCATCCATGTGTTCCGCGGTCTGCGCAATGAAGAAGTTCGGCGAGGAATACTCACTGTTGTTCGCCTTGGTGCCTTGGGTGCCCGAGGCCTTGTTCGACCAGATGAAATAGTCGGTCTCATGCAACGCGATGGAATTGTCGGAATCCTTGCTCGCAGTCGAATAGATACCGGGCAGGTGATCGCCGTAGAAGACCACGGTGACCGGCTTGTCCAGCTTGTTCAGCTTATCGAGGAACTCCTTGGTCGCCTTGTCGGTCAGGCTCACGCCTTTGGCGTAGGTTTCGATGGATTCGGTCTCCGTCTTGCCGAGCCGGCTATCGGGATCGGTCGATTTCACCTTGTACTGGTTGTTGGAATACCAGTTCTTGTACGGCATGTGGTTCTGCATGGTGATGATCTGCACGAACTGGTTGCTGTCCGTCGCGGAAATCGCCTCATACGCACTCTTGTAGGTCGATTCGTCGCACACATACGGCGATTTGCCGATCTTGTTCTGGTATTTGATGATGTCGGAGCCTTCAAGCGCATAGAAATGCGAGAAGCCGAACTTCTTGTAGTTCGTCGCACGCGAATACATGGACGGCTCATAGGGGTGGAAGGCGATGGAGTTCGCCGACGACCCCCACAGCTGGTTGATGGTCGGCGTCCACGTTTCACTGGGCACCAGCTGTTGGTACGGGCTGGTCAGCGAGGAACTGAAGTTCGCCATGCTCAAACCGGTGAGTCCCATGTATTCAAGGTTCGCCGTACCGCCGCCATAGCCGCTGGACAGCATCAGTCCGCTGGTGGTGTGTTGTTTGATTGAACGGATGTTCGGCATGGTGTCCTCGTTGAGTTTGATGCCGGGGACGCGCGAAGGGTCGGAGAAGGATTCCGACAGGATGTACACGACTGTGCTGTCGGTGAGATTGTTGGAACGGCTTGCGTTGATGGTTTTCGCCTCGGCGGCGTATTTCGCCGCGATCTTCTTCATCGTCGCTTCGTTGTAGTTCTTTGGCTCTTCCATGACGTCCGGGTTCATCTGGCGCAGGAACGAGGTTACGACGCCATTACGCTGCGCATCATAGACCGAATCCCACATGGATGGGGTGTCACCGAGCCATGAAGAGAAGTTGCGAGCCCACGAGCCCACAGTGCCGGCCTGGGCGGTGTACAGCCCCAAGAACATCACCGGCAGCACGATGAGCAGGATGCGGGTAATCGCCCCGAGGGAGGCTTCACGCGCCGAGCCGCCGCCTCGGATCATGCTGCCGTGGCGCCCGTCGATATGGCTGAGGAACACGAACAGCGCAATGAACACGACGATGCCGATGACGACGCCGGCAATCAGGCCTGTCGATCCGGTGGGAATGAAGCTGACGATATCGCCTGTATTCGACTGCAGGAAGTTCATGTCAGACGGCAGAATCGCTTCATACCGTGATTCGACCTTGAAATGGTCCGCCACGGCGATGACCGAGGCGAGCGCGAGCACGATCGGCGATGCGACCCAGATCCGGTTGGTGAGCATGAGCAGCGCAAGGTAGAACAGGCCGACCAGGATGAGATTGAGCACGAAGACGAAGTTCAGGTTCGTGAACATCTTGCCGACGATGCTCCACGCGCCCAGGAGCGGGCTGGAGAGCTTTACGCGTGTGCTGTTTTCCGTGACGCCCGTCTGCATGATGAGCACCGCGGCCATATCGACCACGATGAACACCACGGCGTATAGCCAGTTCGCGAAGGCCTTGCGCGGTTTTCCGTTCTTGTCGCGTGGGCCGCCATTGAGCAGGTTGTCGTGGCTGGTGGTCGCGATCTTGAGTTCTTCGATCGGTGGCGTATCCGGTGTTGCCGCGGTGTTGTCCGTGTCACCGCCCGTCATACCGGTCGTATCGTGTGGTGTTGTGCTTGTGGCGAAATCATGGTCATCGTTGGTACGAGTCATGTGGCCTTTCCTTATCTCGCCCCGGATGCGTCGTGCGCGTCGGGGTGCCGTCTGGATGCAAACGACGGTCCCGTTGGACCAACTTAGGACATTGTCCACGGTAGAAGCGACAAAACGCGCGCCCTACCAGCTTTTGTACAGGCTTCAACGAGCCGTCCCGGGGGTCATCCTCACGAATGATTGCACTTTGCAGGAAGCGTTATTATCGTGGCGGTGTTCCAGCCAAACCAACCCCGGAAAGGAAGCGGTTGCGGTGAAATCGCTCATCAATATTCATCTGCTCAACGGCTGGTTTCCTTCTACCCTCTTCGCATTGACGGCGCTGAGCGCCCTGTTGGTCGTCATCCTGCCTCCAGCGCACCATGGAACGTCACGACGACGGCTGCCCGCACGGCTGTGTGAACTCATTGCGGGCTTGGCAGGATTCTGTGTCAGCGGACTGGTCGTCTGGCTGTTGTCCGATGTCTTTCTTGTTTTTGGCGTGAGCCTTGGATGGATGGTGATGCTCATCATCAACATCGGTATCGGCGCGGCCACATTCGCCGTATGTGCGGCTGTGGGCTCCCGTGGATTGAGACGCGCGACTGCCTGCGTGATGGCGGTGCTGTCCCTCATCAGTTGCGCTGTGCGCGTAGACATGGTGTACGGCGAGTACACCACCCTCGGTTCACTGTTCGGCGTGGCCGCGTTCAAGGAGGTGTCGTCCTCCCATATCAGTGGCAAGGCGTCGATGAGCGTCAAGGAATGGCAGCGGCTCGCCAAGCGCGGCACGTTGCCGTCGATGCCTGAGGCGGGCGAGATCAGGACCGTCGATATTCCGGCGACCGCCTCGCATTTCGCAGCGCGCAACGCCGACGTGTATCTGCCGCCCGCCGCGCTCAGCAGCAGACCGCCGGTACTGCCGGTCATGGTGATGCTCGCCGGCCAGCCGGGAAGCCCCGACCGGTTCTTCAACGCGAGCGGCATCGCGGCGACGCTCAACGATTATGCGGCGGCGCATCACGGGCTTGCGCCGATCGTCGTCTCCCCCGACCAGAACGGCGCGGCGACGCAGAACTCCCTGTGTGCGGACACTCCGGTCTACGGCAAGGCCGAAACCTACCTGACTGTGGATGTCACCAGATGGATTCGCAGGACCTTGCCGGTTTCGACGTCCCCGAACGACTGGCTGATCGGCGGGTTCTCGCAGGGCGGAACATGCAGCACCCAGCTCGGGCCGGCGCATCCGGGCATCTACGGGCATATCTACGCGGCGGACGGCGAGCTCGCCCCCACCGACCATGACCGTGCGACCACCATCACACGGTATTTCGGCGGTGACGCGAAGCTGTACCAGCGGCATGTGCCGACCGACATCATCAAACGCAACGCCCCGTCCACACAAACGCTGTTCAGCATCGCCGGCGAATGGGATACGAAATCGCAGCGCAATGCGGCGATTATCGCCAAAGCCGCCAAACAGGCTGGCATGACCGTCCATCTGGCGACCGCGAAAGGATCCGGACACGACTGGCATACAGTGAATACCGGGCTTGCCGCGGTCATCGACCGGTTCTGTGCACAAAGCGGTATCGGTACGGACCGACGCGAGCTGAGCACCTACCCGAATCTTCAGATGCTCGCGGTGGATGGCTGAGCGCGGCGGCGGACGCCGCGAACAAACCCGCGAATCATCGGCAGCCGCCATCAATCAGCATGGAACAACCCAATCGGAAATAATCCAAGAACAAACAACCCAAGACAAGCGACCACTATGACCCAAGCACAGCAACACACACCACAAACCAAGCCGGCACCGCATCAAACCAAACCGGCACCGCATCAAACCGGCTGGAACGCACTCAACATCGACGCCCGCGACTGGTGGGCGAGACATTGGGCTGGACCGGTCGCGGCCATCGCGCTCGTCGTGCTCAATATTTCGGTATGGGTCTGGCAGTTCGCTCACCATGCCATCCGCCGTCCGCAAGACATGACCATGCTGCGCATGTTCGGCAACCATCTGCACCAGGGGCAACACGATACCACCGGGCAATTCCTCAACCTGTTGTCGTCCATGGTGCTTGTGCGGGGACCGTTCGCACTCGTGCTCTATACGTTCGCGGTTCTGCTGATCGTCTCGGCGGCGCAAGCAGCGCTCGGTGTCGCCCGAACGCTGGCCACATCGCTGCTGGGGGCAATCGCCGGATCGGCGTTGGGACTCGGATTATGCGTCATCATCACGAACCTGTGGGATGCCGAATCATGGTATGCCGTGCAACGTCTGCCGTTCTCGCTGTCCCCGCTGACCCTGTTCATTGGCGCTCTCATGGCTGCCAGCGCGTTCGAATCACTGCTGTGGAAGCGACGCATCCGCCTGATCGGCTACGCCTTCGTGCTTGCAGGACTGCTGTTCAGCGGCAATCCGGGCGATTACTGTACACTTGCCGCCGCACTGGTCGGGCAGGCCGCAGGAGCGCTTATGGCCCGCCGTCGGGGCCACGCCCAGCCTTCGGCACGCGAGCAATGGTGGCATGGCACTGATTATGAGGTACGCCGGCTGATCGCCGCCATCCAGCTGATTTTCGCGTTCGGTCCGATCCTCGCCCTCGTGTCCAGCTCGCATGACGGTCCGCTGTCCACCTTCGGATTCTTCCTGTCCGGGCTCGTCGGCGACGAGGATCTTGCCGGCGTATGCGCCGACAATATGCGTGCGAGCAGCTGCGTGGCGATGGCGAAGCATTACCATTTCGCAATGACCGGCATATGGACTCGTACCATCCTGTTGGTGGTCGCCTTGTCCATCCTCGCGTGGGGCCTGTATCGCGGCCGTCGGCTCGCCGCGCACGTGAGCATCGTGCTCAACGGTCTGACCGTAGCCCTCTCGCTCATCTATTGCGTGGTGTTCCCGCTGCTCGACAGCACCATGATGCCGATTGACGCCGAGCTGTGGATCGCCCTGCTGCAACTGTTGGTCGCCACCGCGCTGCCGTCGCTGGTGTTGCTCGTGGCGATTGTCGTGAATATGGATCATTTCTCGGTGTTGACCGCGCGTTCACGCATCCGTCGGGGTGTGGGAACCATCGGCATGACGCTTGTGGTCACTGCGGGCGGATTCCTGACCTTTGGCATGCTCGACCGCGATGCGTACACTCCGCATGCCACTTTCGGCATGCTGCTGCGTGACCTGCCGCACCGGTATCTGCCGATGGGCTTGATTGGGGCGAGCCGGTTGCACATGCATTCGACCACGATGATATCGATGGTGATCAATCAGCTGCCCGGACTGGTGTTCTGGATTGTGGTGCTCGTGGTGTTCCTGCTGTGGTTCCGTGACGCCGTTTCGCTGAACGCCGCCGACCGCGAGCACGCCAGCACACTGGTGGAACGCGGCGGCGAATCGATGAGTTTCATGACCACATGGGAGGACAATCATTATTGGTTCTCCCCGAGCGGCCGTTCGGCGATCGCCTACCGGGTGAGCCATGGCGTCGCCCTGACTGTGACCGGCCCGTTCGGCGACCCTGGTGAATTCGATACATCGCTGCGCGAGTTCATGCGCTTCTGCGAGCGTAACTCGTGGTCCCCGGCCTTCTACGCGGTGCATGACAACGCTCGCGAGACTTTGGAATCGTTGGGCTGCTCGTCCATCCAGGTGGGTACGGAGATGCTGGTCATCCCCAGCACCTGGCAGACACGCGGCAAGAAGTGGCAGGATATCCGCACGGCCATCAACAAGGCGCGTCGCAGCGGCTTGACTGACGTACTCACCACGTTCAACGAGGCGCCGTGGGAGGTGCGCGAGCAGATTATCGGCATTTCCGAGCAGTGGGCTGAACTCAAGTCGCTGCCGGAAATGAAGTTTACGCTCGGCGGAATCGAGGAGCTGCGCGATCCGCGGGTCATGCTGCTGTATGCGATCGACGCCGACGGCGTGGTGCAGGGCGCGACCAGCTGGCTGCCGACCTACCGCGACGGCAAAGTCATCGGTTGGACGCTTGATTTCATGCGGCATCGCACGGATAGTCCGAATGGGATTATGGAGTTTCTCATCGCCCGTATGGCCGAACGCCTGCACGAGCAATGCGTCGAGGAGCCTGATCAGGCGGCGCAGTTCATGAGCCTGTCGGCTGCTCCGCTTGCCGGTATCGGCGACAATACCGCCGATCCGGAGGATATCGCGGTAATCGAGCATGTGCTGCAGATTGTGGCCGATACGCTTGAACCTGCGTACGGGTTCAAGTCCTTGTATTTCTTCAAACGCAAGTTCCAGCCGACGCCTTCGCCGATTTACGTGTGCTATCCGGATGCCGCCGCGCTGCCGCGCATCGGACTCGCCGTGCTGTCCGCGTATCTGCCGGGGCTCAAGCCCTCGCAGATCCCGGATATGCTCAAGTCGCTGCGTCCCGCGCCGAAAGCCAAGGGACATGGGCACCAGTGAGATTTGGAATTTCCGCTTCTGCCGACGCTGAGGTCCCCGTCAGCGTCGGCAGAAGATATCGTTCTGTTTCTGCCGACACTGAATGGCTTGTCAGCATCGGTAGAATCTTCTGCCGATGTTGGGGCGCTTGTGAGCGTCGTCACAACCTTCTGCCGACACTCAGTGGCTTGTCAGCGTCGGTAGAAGGTTTGAGATCTGCTTCCACCGAAGCCGGAAGAGCGGTCGACGGACTAACGCCGGCGGTATCTGGCTGTCGTGCGATTGATTAATCACACTCAATGGAGATTCGCGAGGTTTGGCTGTCCCCGCACGACGCTATCTGCATGATGTGCGACTGCCCAATCGCATGCCGCACAGATACGAGGGGATTGGATAGTCCCAGTCACCGCCATCCCGCCGCCGTGCGACTCACCAATCACACCACGGCGAGATACCGCCGACTCCCCCGCAATCGGCACGGCTATCCCGTCGGCATGCGACAGCCCAATCGCACCCACAGCAAGATGGACAACATTGATTTGGCATCACATGATACGAGTGTTGATGCATCCGATTTGCAACGTGCAAGTACGACATCTGTCGAAAGCATTACCGATTTGAATCGGTTCAGATTCCGGATTCCTTGACATGCCGGAAGTTGACATCGACTCTCCAGAGACACGCCGTTCCATGAAATTCCTCTACAAGTACATTTGCATTTACTTTGTGTTCACATGACACTCACATACCGATTTCTCAGGTTTCCCTCAGCGTGTTATCCTGTGAATGTAGCTACACCGATGCACATACAGTCACAGGGGTTCAGTGACTGTCATGGTGATTCCCGCTTCCGCGGCATCATCCCCTCGAACAACAACAATCTAATGTTTTCGGAGGTATTCATCATGAAAGCAACAATTATCAAGACAATCTCAACATCAGCCACTCTTGCTATTGCTTCGACAAGACCGATGCCGCAGACCACGCAACTTGCTTTGGCTGATACGGATTCCGACAATTACGCATCATGAAGTGCAGCGCTCAAGCTGCTCGAGCGCTGCACTTCAACGTATGATACAAGGAGACATGATGAGAAGGGTTGTACGTAGCGTTGTGGCAGTAGCCGCAGTATTGGCAATGATGAGCTGCGCCGGGTGCGGATCGAAGAAAGAATCCCAGGACGCCGATGTCCCTGAGAATGTCTCCGAAGCGACAGTGAGTGTCGTGATCCCCCACCCCGAGCCCTACACCGCATCAGACATTCTTTCCGTGCAATGCATGCGCGAACGGGGGTTCAACATGCCCACAAATCTGTCGTATACCAGCAGTGCAGCAACGACATCCTATGCCGACGTCGGCGGAGTGTTCACCTCACTCGACCAGGCGACAGCGACCGGGTACCCGCAGGTAACAGTCAAAACCAACAGTACGAACACTATCAACGGATACCAGGCCTCGCTCTCGAAATCAGAGCAGGAGCGATTCGAACAGGAATACAACGGTTCAATAGACGACACCGATGCCCAGAAGGAAATCAGCACCGCATGCTCCGTCCAGGCTTTGCGGTGGGTCTACGGATCGTGGAAAAACTACGCAAACCTCGCCGATATCGGCAATGAGTGGAGTTCCAAACGCAGCGAGTCAACACTGCAACAGAAGGAAGTCCAAGACGCTATCGACACATACACCCAGTGCATGGCCAAAGCGGGATACAAGGTCGACGGGCTACGCGCCTATAAAATCGCTGGAAAAGAATTCGGAAGATACCGGTCTATTGGCAGCAAACCCAATGCGAAGGAACAAGCGCTTGCGACACAGGACTTCCGATGCCAGGATGAAGCCGGAATCATCCCTGCAGTACGCAAGGCCATGAATCATGTCTCCGGCCGCTGGATGGTGGAAAACGAAGCGCGCATCCTTGAGCTCAACGATGTCCTGCAGGAAACGATGGAACGCGCCAACAGCGTCATCAACGGCGACAAAGACTATGCGACCGTGAAAGCGGAAACCAATGGCACATTCCGCGTGACCGGCAAATAGCCGACCAACAATACCGGAAACACCACAAGCAATCAGACAATCCGAACGGCACCACAGCCCAGACCACGCGAGCGCGACCATCATGACCACATCGAGTGACATACCACAAGACCAGATCGCAACCACCACTCACAAGCGCAAGAACAAAGCACTACCGGGATTTGCCACGATACTCCTGGCGGTGCTGCTCGTCGCGGCGCTGATTGCCGGAACGTCAGTACTCACGCTCGGCGTGTACACCATGCGTCAACAGCAGCAGACATCGCCGGAAATCGTCGCAACGACAACGATTTCCGGCGCGCCCGTAACCAATACGGTATCCGCTACACTCACCGCGGTCGCATCTCACACGCAGACGGTGACGGCGCAAGGAACCGTCACTCGCGACGGAGTCAAAGCCGATGGACAGGACCTGCCAGAAGGCACCGTGCTCGCCGTAATCGACGAGCACCCAATCGTCGCACTGCAAGGCAATGTCCCGGCATGGCGGAGCATCGCCCCAGGTTCTTCCGGCGCCGATGTCTCGCAATTGCAGGATGCGCTGCGCAGGCTGGGATACTCCATCTGGGATACGGCGGGAACATACGGGCAAAGCACCGCAGCCGCTTGGTATCATTTTCTTTCCGCCCATGGGTACCAGCCGACGGACGCCGAAGGCAACACCGTAGCGGGCGACGCCATCGCCAATACCGGTGTACCGAAGAACACCGTGGTCTTTGCACCGCTGTTTCCGCTTCGCGCGGCGAACCAATGCGGGAGCGCCGGGCAAACCGCCACCGGCACCATCTGCACAATCACTTCAAGCGAACGAACGTGGCAGCTTTCCATCGCCGCAGGCATACTGGAATCACCAAAAGACCCGATCGGCAAGCATGCCTTCAATCAGGATTCCTCGATTACGGGAACCGTCGGCGAGCAGATTGGCGATACCGCCAACATGAATGCCACTTCGACCACCGGTGACGGAACCGCAAGCGATGACGCGAATCAAAGCGGCGACACCAGTCAACAAAGCCCCACGCAAGACGATGCAGGCGACCAGGCATCGCAGACGCTGACGTACGGCTTCACCCTCGATGACGGCAAGAGCATTCCCGTAACAGCGACCAGCGCCGATATAACGGTCACCATCGCCACCAGCGCCAAGGATACGCTCAGCGTCGATGCCGTCGCCATCCGGGGAAGCGGCAAGAAGCTGTGGTTGGAAGCGAAAAACGGCACACACATCTCCATCACCACAGATTACTGCTACGCGGGCAGATGCTCGTTCACATCGAACGCGTCGAAAGCCAAAGCCGGGACGGTCGTAACGCTGCCGAAGCAGGATGGCGCAGCATGAACGCAGACAACGGCATCATGAATATCGGCGCAGACACCGGTGCAGGAGACAATATTGGCAGCGACACGAGCACGCCCCGGCAAGCCGCACCACTCATCGCCATGACCGGCATCAACCAATGGTTCCCACCCAACACCCAGGCGTTGGACAATGTCACGTTGAGCATCAGCGCAGGCCAATCCGTGGCGATCACCGGGCCGTCAGGCTCGGGAAAGTCGACATTGCTCGCCATCATGGGACTTCTCGCGACCCCGGAATCGGGATCCTACCTTTTCGACGGCGTTGAAACGACCACGGCAAGCAAGCGGCAGCTGGCCGCATTGCGGCGAAACAGCATCGGCTACGTCTTCCAGTCCTTCCACCTGATCGAATACCTGACGGTTCGGGAGAATATCCTCAATGCGTTGGCAATCAAGTCGGTTCGCGGCAGACAGGCCGCAAGCCGGGCACGGGAATTGCTTGACCAGGTCGGGCTCGGCCATAGGATCGACGATTACCCCACCACGCTGTCGGGCGGCGAATGTCAGCGCGCCGCCATCGCCAGGGCAATCGCTGTGCATCCCAAGCTGTTGCTGTGCGACGAGCCGACCGGCAATCTTGATTCGAAGAACTCAGCGGGGATCGTCACACTGCTGACACAACTGCTGACACCGCAATCAGCGCTTGTCATCGTCACCCATGATCCGCATATCGCGCAACAATGCCACCGGCAGATCACCATCATCGACGGACATGCCAAGGAAGGCGGATATTACGACAATGACGGCAGGAACGACAACGTTGTCGCCGACGCCGATATCAACCCCGATACCGATGACATTGCCAGCTTCGATTCCGACTTCCACGCCCGAGACAAGGAGAAGCCATGACACCGACAAACGTCATCACCCGTGCGCTCCTCGCCCTGGGCAGGCGTCGCGAACGCTCCATTGCCACCATTCTGGCGATTGTCGTCTGTTCCGCCACCCTCGTCGCATTGCTCGGCATTTCGGAAAGCTCCGCAGCGCAAACCGCGCGACGCTTCGAAAAGCTCCAAGGATCCAGCATCACCGCAACCATCAACAGCGCCAATGCTTGGGAATACAGCGAACAGGACATGCTCCACCGGCTCAAGCCAGCAACGGCGATCACCAGCGCGGGCACACTCATCAACGATGCCGCAAGCCAGCTGACCGTAAAATCACCGCAATGGCATACCACCGTCACCACTTCGGCCGTGATAGGCACGCCGCAAGGTGTGGAAGCAATCGGCGGGAAAAGTATCGCCGGACGTTTGCCTACGGATATCGACGCCGATGTCTTCACCGCCGCGCTCGGCAAAAGGGTCGCCAAAGAGCTGGGTATCAGCATGGAACAACGCACACCGACCATCACCATCAACGGCGTATCCGTAGGCGTGACTGGCATCGTCGCCGACAAGTCGAACGGGGCGAGCCTGTCCGCATCCATATTCCTGTCGCCACGCACGGCAAAACAGCTGGGACTACGCCCACAGAACCGGACCATCATCTGCAACGCCGCTTCCGCGGATATCACCGCGGTCGCAGCAGTGCTCCCCCGGATGCTCAACCCGTCCAATCCGCAAAGCGTAACGGTCAAAGCCCCCGGCAACCCTGCCACTTTGCGGGCTAGCTTACTAGCCGACGCGCACAACACCAGCACCATCATCGCCGCGGTACTGGCGGTGGTTACCGCGTTCGGCATCGTCAACACCATGCAAATGGCAGTCACCGAAAGACGACGGGAAATCGGCATCAATCTGGCGCTCGGTATGCCGGCGTGGAAAGAATCGATGCAGTTCCTGTGTGAGGCAATCATCCTTGGCGGAATCGGCGCGTCCGGCGGCATGCTGATCGGAGCGGTGATTGCAGCAGTGACAGCCGCCGCGCGGTCGTGGGTGTTTCTGCTGCCTTCAACCGTTCTGCTTGTCGCCCCGCTCGGCATAGTGACCGGGGCGATCGCCGGGATCATTCCCGCGTGGAGGGCGGCGAGAATCGACCCGGCGATGCTGCTGCGGTCGTCGTGAACGGGTGCGAAGGGCGTGGCCTCGTGAACGAAGCCGGGAAATCGCCTGTTTTGGGTGTCTGATGCCGGCTCAGGCCTTCCCGGCTGTTGCGAACGATGCGACCAGCGCGGTCATCCAATCGGTCAGCGTGCTGTATTGCTTGGGCATCTGCTCGGTGAGCTTGACCTGGTGCACTCCGCCGTGCTGTGCAGATGCGATCAGTTGCTTGGTGGTGGCGTTGGATTCCTGCGTGTTGACCACCAGCAACGCCACCGAACCTGCCTGGAGCTGCTTGCTGAATGTGGCGACATCGCCGGAGGCGGGTTCGCTTTCATTGGCGACCGCCTGCGCGTATCCGGCCGGGGTGGCATCCACCAAACCCAAATCTTGAGCCAGATAAGCCGCCACGGACTCGGTGGCTGCGTACTTCTTGCCGTTGAGCCGACGCTTGGCTTCGGCGATGGACGCTTCCAACGTGTTCTCCTTGTTTTGCCACGCGTCAAGCCGCTTGCCGTACTCCTTGGCGTGGGCGGCGTCACGCTGCTCGTATGCCTCGGCGATCGCTTTGGCCGTCGCGGTGCGTACCGCCGCGGAGAACCATACGTGTGGATTGTCGCCGTCGTGTTTGCCGCCGTTTTCAGCCGCGTTCACGACCTGTGCTTTCGTGGATGCTGCGGCTTTGGTTGCCCAGCTGTCGTATCCGGCGCCGTTGACGATGATGACGTCTGCCTTGGAGAAAGCGGCGATGTCGGCGCTGGTCGGCTCGTAATCGTGCGCTTCGACCGCGGTGCTGTTGATGATATTGGTGACGTTGACGCGGGAACCGCCGATCTGACTGGCGACTGAACCCCACTGGTTGATGCTGGCGACCACGTGAAGCGAACCTGACGTATTGGACGCGGTCGTGTTCGCTGACCCACACGCCCCCATCGCGGCAATCAATCCCACCGCTGCAATACATACCGTCGCCTGTGCGATACGTCGATACTTCCTGATTCCCGTCATATCTGCTCCTGATGCTCTCTTGGTGATGCGATGCGACGGATTGCCGCATCATCTGACGACACCAGATTATCGTTAATGATAATTATTATCAATTACAGCGTGTCGGGAAGCAGACCGATACCGAGGATTCCTTGCAACAAGTCATGCACAACCATCTGCCGACGCTGAGGGACGTGCAGCTCCGAGCGAAAAAAGAACCCCCGGCTGTCCGCGATGAGACAGTCGGGGGTAACGCCGGTCGGGTCAGGCGGCGCGCTTCTGTTGACAGTCGGCGCACAGGCCGAAGATCTCGAGGGTGTGCGAGTTGATCTTGAAACCGTGGGAGCGGGCGACCTGCCGCATCCACTCCATATCCGGAGGCTCAATCTCGATGGTCTTGCCGCAGCCGCTGCAGATCAGGTGATGATGGTGCGAATCGTCATCGCAGATACGGAACATCTGCTGCCCGTCCAAGCGCACGGTGTCTACCGCGCCCGATTCCGCCAGCGAGTTGAGTTGCCGGTACACTGTCGCCAGACCTACGGACGCCCCAGAATCGGTGAGCCGCCGGTGCAGTTCCTGCGCCGAGACGAAGCCCTCGCACGCACGCAACTGCTGCAACAGCGCATCCTTCTGCCGCGTGTGCCGTGCGACGCCATGCTCAGCCATATCCATGCCCTCTACTGTAACGAACCATCAACAACCATGCCAGCCCCTCGCGAAACCCGGCCACGCCGGCGGCCAGTCAACGAAACGACGGACTTGCACCGCGATAGTACAACCACCCCACGCCCCTGGCAAGCCCGGTACGCCGACGGCCGGCATATCGTCTCCAGTATGCCGGCCGTCGAACAGTGCTTGATACACAATCACGCGCAATCAGCGTACATCAGCCCGATTCAACGCAAATCGTCCCAGCATCCCGTCGCTTCGAGCGCCTCGACCGCCGCCTGGGTGTCATCGCACAGCACGGTGATATGCCCCATCTTGCGGTCGTGTCGCACTTCGGCCTTGCCGTAATCATGCAGATGCCATTCGGGGTGCTCGGGAATGAGCGCGCGTGTCGGCGCCACATGCTGGCCGAGCACATTGACCATAACAGCCGGGCTGAGCAGCCGCGGCTTGGGCAGCGGCCAGCCGGCGATTCCGCGGATATGCTCGTTGAACTGGCTCGAGGAGCACGCCTCGATGGTGTAATGCCCAGAATTATGCGGCCGCGGCGCCAGCTCATTGACGATCACATGGTCGTCCCTCGTGACGAACAACTCAATCGCGAGAATGCCGGAGAGTTCAAAGCCCTTCGCCAGCCTGACCGCAAGCTCATGCGCCTCGCGTTCCACCTCCGGCGAGACGGCCGCCGGGGCGATCGTCATATGCAGGATGTTGTTGCGGTGCTCGTTGCGCACCATCGGGAACGTCACGTAGTCTTGCCCGTTGCCGGCAACCAGGATCGAGGCCTCGAACGCGAAATCGACGAAACCTTCCAGAATCGACGGCGGGAACATGCCCTCACGCTGCGCACGCTCCCGGACCGCGGTGAAATCATCCGGCCCGTGCAACACGGTCTGGCCGTGGCCGTCATAGCCGCCGGTACGGGTCTTGAGCACCGACGGATAGCCGATCTCGCCGAGCGCGGCCTCAAGCTGCTCGATGCTGTCGACCTGCCGCCACGGGGCCGTCGCCGTACCATGCTCGTTGATGAAGGTCTTCTCATGGACGCGGTCCTGGGTCACGCGCAACAGATCAGTGCCCTGCGGGATGGCCACCAGGTCGCGCACGTCATCGAGTGCATCCGCGTCGACGTTCTCGAACTCGTAGGTGAGCACATCGCTGCGTTCGGCAAGCTCGCGAATCGCGGCGACATCGTCGTATTCGGCGGTCACCTGGAAATCGGCCACCTGCGCGGTCGGGCAGTTCGGCGTCGGGTCGAGCACACCGATACGGAAGCCCATCTGGCGTGCGGACAGGGCCATCATGCGGCCCAGCTGACCGCCGCCGACAATGCCGATTGTCGAACCCGGTTCCAGATACTTGATACGGCCGTTGGTTTCTTCAGACAAGCTCGGCATTGGACTGTGCCACCTTCTCCTTGAGGCTTTCGCGATATGCCTTGAGCTCGTCGGCCAGACGCCCGTCGGTGATGCTCAGGATGCTCACGGCCAGCAAGCCCGCGTTCGTGGCGCCGGAATTGCCGACCGCCGTGGTAGCGACCGGGATGCCACCGGGCATCTGCACGATGGACAGCAGGGAATCCCACCCGGACAGTGCATGCGAGCGCACCGGCACGCCGATGACCGGCAACGTGGTCTGCGCGGCGACCATACCAGGCAGATGGGCTGCCCCGCCGGCGCCGGCGATGATAACCTTGATACCCTTGTCACGCGCGGAATGCGCGAAATCAGCCATGAGCTCAGGCGTACGGTGGGCGGAAATCACCTGCTTCATGTACGGCACCTTGAACTGGTCAAGCATTTCACAGGCGTGCTTCATGGTCTCCCAATCGCTCGCCGAACCCATAATCACAGCAACTTGCGGCGTTTCTTCAGCCATTCCTACCTCCAGATCGGACAGAGTGGACGCATGGAACCACTCTACGCAACGGCTTCGAAAAGGCACAGCGGCGTGAGGCATACACCATTTACGAAGAAACTGAGGGTATTTTCACTGCCTTGTACCATCACGCTCCGCGTGGTCTACAATCTCACAGTTGGGACAAACGGAAGGAGCAAGCGTATGGTTGGCGGTTTTCTGGAGCATATTTCGAGCCCCGCCGACGTGAAAGCGCTTGATTCCAAGGATCTGCCGGCCCTGTGCCAGGAAATCCGCACGACGCTGGTGCGGTACGGCAAACTGCACGGCGGGCATATCGGCTCGAACCTCGGCATGGTGGAGGCGACTGTGGCCTTGCACCGTGTGTTCGATTCGCCGCTCGACAAAATCGTCTTCGACGTCTCCCACCAAAGCTACGTGCACAAGATGCTCACCGGGCGTGCGCCGGCCTATATGGACGAACGGCTGTTCGGCACGGTGACCGGGTTCACGAACCCCGAGGAAAGCAAGCATGACATGTTCGTGCTCGGTCACACCGGAACTTCGATTTCGCTGGCGTGCGGGCTCGCGAAAACCCGCGATCTCATGGGCGGGCTTGACGGCACAAGCGGCACGCGCAATGTGATTGCCGTCATCGGCGACGGGTCGCTGAGCAGCGCCATCGCGTTCGAAGGGCTCAACAACGCGGCCGAGCAGGGCACGAATATGATCATCGTCGTCAACGACAACGAGATGTCCATCGCCGAGGATTTCGGCGGTATGTACGGTCAGCTCGCCCAGCTGCGTGCATCCGGCGGCACCTCACAGCCCAATATCTTCAACGCGTTCGGTCTTGACTACCGGTATGTCGAGGACGGCAACGATGTGCTTGCGCTCGTGGATGCGTTCAGTCAAGTCAAGAATATCGACCACCCGATCGTCATCCATATCCATACCGCCAAAGGGCTGGGGCTTGACGCGGAGGACGCCGCCGCCGGCGTGAAGGAAGGCCGGTGCGAAGCCAATCACTGGCAGGACCCGCTCGCGAACCAAGGAAGTCCACTCGGCGCACGCAAACATTACGGACGGATGGCGATGGCACGTCTGGAACAGCGGTTCGCCAGCGAGCCGGGGCTCGTGGTCATCTCCCCTGCCACCCCGGGGTCTAACGGCATCACGCGTGAGTTTCGTGAGCGGGCGGGCGTCCATTACGTGGATACCGGCATCACCGAGGAGCATGCGGTCGCGTTCGCCTCGGGTATCGCGAAAGCCGGCGGCACACCGGTGCTCGCAACCAGCGCGACCTTCTTCCAGCGCACCTTCGACCAGTTGCAACAGGAATTGTCGCTCAACGGGACACCGGTGACGCTCCTCGTGTTCGGGTCGGGCATTTCCGGCGCTGACAACACACATTCCGGAGCCTTCGACATCCCGATGTTCGCGAATATCCCCGACCTGACATATCTGACGCCGACGAGCGGGGACGCGTTCCTTGCCATGCTCGACTGGTCGACGACATCGCGCGACCATGGCGCGGTCGCAATCCGCGTGCCGGGCGAGCCAATTCTTGCGGCCGAACGTGCGGCGGCCGATGACGGCACATATCCGCGGTATTGTGGCGATGCAGACGAAACGCGCGCAAAGGGCGATGCCGGGAACGCCGACACGCCGTTCGCCCGGTACCGGGTGACCCGACAGGGCGCGGATGTCGCGATCCTCGGTTTGGGCAACATGTATCCGCTCGCCGAACGTATCGCAGCGGATTTGGCAGAAGCTCGCGATGGCGGGGTGGCGACAATCGACGCGACCGTCATCGACCCGCAGCAGTGCACCAGCCTTGACACCGCGTGCCTTGAGGCGTTGCGCGGCGGTCACTCGCTGGTCGTCACGCTTGAGGATGCGCAGCTGTCCGGTGGTTGGGGCGAGCAGGTGACCGCGTATTACGCGAACCAGGATGCCCTGAACTCTGCGGATGGTAACAAGTGTATGCGCGTGCTGAACTTCGGCGCCGCCAAAGAATTCACCGACCGCGTGCCCGCGCAGGACCTGTACAAGCGGTACAGCCTGACCGCACCGCAGATTGAGCAGGCCATCCGCTCCGCGTTGCGGTAGCATCTTTGCGAGTAGCGTCTTTTCGGATTGCCATGACAACCCGGATCGCGCCGGCCTACTGATTCGATTTGATGGCGTCGAGGGCGGGCACGCGCACCGCCTTGTTTGCCGGTCCGAACCCGGAAATCAGGCTGATCAGAGTGGCGAAGGCGATGGCAAACACGTACAGCCACCATGGGATCACCGAGACCCGCGCCGCTTCGTCGGCGGTCCCGTTGCCAAGAATCGCCCACTGCAGGTGTTCCGCGCTGACGCCTCCATAGCGGATAAGGTTGATGGCCAAGGAAATCAACGCACTCACCAAACAGCCGATCACGCCGCCGATAACGCCAATCGCACCGGCTTCCACGAGGAACATCGCGCGGATGTCATGGACCGTGCAGCCGAGCGCTTTCATAATACCGATTTCCCGCACCCGCTCGGTGACGGACATGACCATGGTGTTGGCGATGCCGATGGCGGCGACCAGCAGCGCGACCGCACCGATACCGCCGAGAATCAGCTGGATTGAGCGGGTTTGCTCTTTAAGCGAGTCCAGCATGTCCCGGCTCGAGGAGGTCGTGAACCCCATCGTCCTGATCTGAGATTCGACGTCCGCGACATGGTCGATGTCCTGCACGCGCACGAGCGCCGAATCATACGCCAGCGAGCTCGCCACCGCACCTGACTGGATTTTCGCGACAAGGTCCTTCAACGTGGCGATGTCCATGAGCAGACCGGATGATGTGGCCGGTCCCTTGCCATAATCTTCCTTGAGCAGTCCGGAAACCTGGATTTGTGTGCCGGAACCGGAAGCCGATGCTGTTTCCGTCGTGGTGGCGGTGGACGATGACGACGTGCTTCCGGAATCGTCGGAGGGTGCGGCAGCCACGGTGATTTTGGTCGTAAGGATATTGAAGAACGGGTCCTGCACGTCTGACTTGTCCCGGCAGCCGTTGGTGCGCTCCTCAGCGGTGCAGGATTCGGCGACATTCATCGGGGCCACCCGGTAGTTGTCGCCTTCAGGGCGCAAACTATCCGCGAAATCGTATGCCGTGTACTGCCCGGCAAGCACCTCGCCTTGTCGCTCCGGTTTGTGCCCGGAGACCAGCTCGTACCCCATGGCGTCGAACTGGGCCATGTCGATGGCCTCGATCGATCCGGCATCACTGGTGTACCGGTTGGCGGGGCCTGCGGTAAGGCTCGCCGACGGATATGTGATGTGGCCGGTGGCTGCGGCGACGTACTGCAACGAGCGGAAATCCTTGACGGCCTTGTCGTCGAGCCGCGCAGTCGTCGTTCCGGAGCCGTCAGCCATCCCCATAAGACCGGCAGCCTGCATGCCCCCGGTGCTGTTCGTGCCGGTGACGGTGATGATGGTCAAATCGCCCATCGAGGTGAGCATCTGCTTGTTCTGTTCGTCGATGCCGCTGCCGAGCGAGACCATGGTGACGATGGAGCAACAGCCCACCACTACACCGAGCACGGTGAGTATGGTGCGTGATTTGCGGCGGAACAGGTTCTGCCGACACAGGTGCACAAGGTCGGAGAATCTCATGAGCGCTCCCCCGGCTGCGGGGCGATCACCTCGGTGGGAGCCTGTCGGTCGGTATCATCCGCGGCAGGGGTATCGGAGGCGTGCCCCTGCGCTTCCGGCGTGTCGCCGCCGTCCTGGTCATCCTGCCAGTCATCCCACTGTTCGTCCATCGCTGAACGCTTCTTCTTGCGGTGACGCTTCACCAGCACCACAATCACGACAATCACGACAATCGCCACAATCGCAACGGCCGCGACCGTGGGCAGCAGCCAGACAGGCATGCCCGGCTGTTCGTCCTGTACGTCCGCCGCAGTGTCGTCCATGGCGGGAGCGGGTTCGGCGACCGTGAGTTTGACCGGGAATTCCTTGGTTTTCTGCTGACCGTCGGAATCCTCATACGTAACAGTGATCTTCGCGTCCAAATCCCCGCTGTCCGTGGGTGTGAACGCATAGGCGATGGTTCCACTGCCGCCGGAGGCGACGTTGCCAAGATACTGTGTCTTTGACACGGTATCGAAGCCCTTGCCGTCCATGGTGGCTTCGACGTTCGAGATATCGCCTTTGCCTTTGTTCACATAGGCGAGGGTGATGGTGCTTTCCTGGCCGTTCTGCGCGTCATCGGGAATGACGGGGTCGTTGATTTGGAAGCGGTCGGGCTGGCTGACCGGCACGGAGATCTTCTCGTCCACGCTGTTGGAGCTGCGCTGGCCGGCATCCACGTATTCGTAACGGAAGCTGACGACCACTGCCTGTGCACCGCTTTTCGCGTCGATCAGGGCCTGCATTGGCACGGTCTGGCTTTGTGTGGCGCCCGCGGCCAGCTGGGGCACGTAGAAGGTGTTCGTGCCGCCGGCGATGGTCAGCCCGTCACCGCCATCCACGCTGATGACCATATTCTGGACGGCCACCGACCCCTTGTTCTGGAAGGAGAATCCGAGGTCGAACTTGCCACCTGCCGAAACGGAACCGTCACCGTAGGTGAAATTCGTGATGATGACATTCGGCACCGGACCGGCGATGGGGGCTGCGCTCTGCCCGGAATCACCGGCGGACTGGTCGGTGTCGTCAACGGGTGTGGCATGCCGGGTGCCGGCATCCCCGGCGACGATAGTATCGGCTGCCGCCGCGGCGGCTTGTCCGGACGCCATCGCGCAGACGGGTGCAGAAACGCAGGCCACAATCAGGGCGGCGATCGCGATGAGCGTGATAATCGGCTTGACGGCGATAGTTCGGGGACGGTTCATGGTGGTCTTTCTCTCTGGTTTTCGAAAAGCTTGCTGTTGAGGAATGTTGCTGCGCAATTGACGTGGGACCGCCCGGTTGCGTGAGTTATCAGGCTATCTGTCCTGCTCGGTGTCATGGACGATACACCCGTCCAACAAGGTGACGATGCGATCCGCATAGGCGGCCATATGGTCGTCATGCGTGACCAGCACGATGGTCTGGCCATTCTCGCGGGCGAAATCGCGAATCATGTCCATGATGTCGACTTTCGTCTTGGAATCAAGATTGCCAGTCGGCTCGTCGGCAAACACGACCTGCGGGCGGGTGACGAACGCGCGGGCGATACCAACACGCTGCTGCTGGCCGCCGGACATCTGCGAGGGGTAATGGTTCAGGCGTTTGCCAAGCCCGACGCGTCTGAGCATCGCCCGCGCCCGGGCTTCGCGCTCCTCGCGTGGCACCCCGCGGAACATGAGTGGCATCGCGACGTTTTCGACGGCGTTGAGTCCGGGTAGCAGATTGTAGGACTGGAAAACGAAACCGATGTGCTTCTGTCTGAATTCGGCGAGTTCGCGCTCGTCGAGCCGCGAGACGACGATGCCACCGATCCGCACGCCTCCGCGCGTCGGGCGTTCCATACCGGCGAGCTGGTTGAGCAGCGTGGATTTGCCCGAACCGGATTCACCGTAGATGCAGCAGATCTGGCCGCATGCGATATCGAGATTGATCCGGTCGAGGGCGACGACGCGCTCGGCGCCCATGACATATTCCTTGCGCAGGTTGCGCACTTCGATCATCGGGCGTCCTGAGGCGGGGTGCGTGCCGTTGCGCCGCGCGGGTCGAGAAGCCGAAGTTGCGAACGCGACTGATGTATCCGGCACTGCCTGTGCAGCCGACACAACCGACGCATCCGAAGCATTCGTTTTGGCCGTAGGTGGCGGCGACGCGAGCCAAGCCATAGGCGTCCCTTCTCATCTCTCGGCACCTCAACACAGCGGTACCGCATTCATGAATTCGAGTATTCATCAGAGTATATGCCGAAAAATCGCCATACGCCATCTTTGACATGCCGGTTGTACACCGCACGATGTCAGTGAACACGCACCCCCTACATTGTTCGTCAGGCGAGGAGGGTTGTTACAGTCGCACAGTGGGCAGCAAGCACACGTCCCTATGGCTGCTATAATGGCACACGTTGTCTTACGGCCCCGTAGCTCAGTTGGATAGAGCAGGAAACTTCTAATTTCAAGGTCGTCGGTTCGAATCCGACCGGGGTCACTTTCCATCAAGGTCGTCGCGGCCGTTTCGTTGCACCAACCGTCATCGCGGTCTCACACGCAACCACCCCACGCAACGCAACCACCTCGTGCAACGCAGCTATCCCACGTATTCACTTCCCAAACTGTCTACGCTCAGACGGCTGTGAGCGTAGACAGTTTGGGAAGGGTGCGCGCAGGTCAGTCGACGATCCACGACAGGCCGACCAGCACCACAAGGAACAGCACATTGACCGCGCTGTACACGGCAAGGTAGCGGCCTTTTCTGTCCGGGTAGCACCGGGTCACGTTCTTGTACGAGACCAAGGACGCCATCGAGGCGATCAGCGTGCCCATGCCGCCCAGGTTCGTGCCGATGATCAGATGCGTCCAATCATCGCAGAAGCCCGACAGCAGAATCGTCGTCGGCACATTGCTCATGATCTGGCTGGAAACGACCGCCACTTCAAGCGGATGACCGCCCACCAAGGACGCCGCCAGCGAGTAGAACGCCGGCACGCGCTTCATATTGCCGATGAAAATGAAGAACATGATGAAGGTCAGCGGCAGCCCCCAATCGACCTTCCGGAACGCCTTGCGATCGGCGAACAGGAACACGCCGAACACCACGACGCACATCACCCAGATCGGCACCAGGTCGCTCACCACCAGCAGGCACAGCAGGAACAATGCCGCATACACCCACACGCGCCAGCCGCCATGGCCGGCACCATAGCCGGTCAAGCGGATTTCGTCAGGCTGCGGCTGGTCTGGCTGCGGAGCAAGCACCCCGCGTTCGATATCCTCCCCGTCAAGATCGGCGAACCGGCTTACTTTCTTGCCGCCGAACGCCACCGAAATCACCAAAATCAGCAATACCGCAGCAACAAACGAATACGGGGCCATGATGCCGAGGAACTTTCCGGTCGGCATGCCTGACAACGCTTTGAGATACAGGTTATGCGCATTACCCACCGGGGTGAGCATGCTGCCGACATTCGCTCCCACGGTCATCAGCGTCGCCACCAGCACGGCCGACGCCTCCATACCCGCCATCGTGAGCACGGAAATCGCGAACGGGATGAAGGTGACCAGCGCGACATCATTGGTGATGAGCATCGAGGAAAAATACGTCAGCGACACCAGTACCAGCACCACACCGCGCTGGGTGCGCACCATGCGCAGCAGACGCGAGCCGACCATGCGGAACACGCCGATGCGCTGGAATCCGCACACCACCAGCATCAGACACACCAGCTGGGCGATCGTCTTGGTATGCACATAGCTGCGATACTCGGCATCCGGGGGCACCACGAAACAGGATATGATTGCAAGGACCGTAGCGACGATGAGAATCGTCTCACTCTTGACCACTTCAAGCAACCAACGTCGCATCCAGTCCTCCGTGAATTTGAGTTGAACCCTAGGTGAATTCAACATGCCGCACCCGCGACATGCCCAATCTTAGCGGGGAAATCCTGCAGGCTGAAGCCAAAGACGGCGTGTTCGCGCGGATTGCTCCGACCATCGTCGAAAAAGTCGGCGGCAAATACGCCAGTATTGCCGAAATGCCGCCAATCGCGCGCCCGAACGAAGCCGACCGATCGGTAGAGAACGACGCGGAGGACGGCACGCGTCACGCGCGTGTCACAACGTCACCGTCACCATCGTGACTGAATACGCTGGCAACCCCAACGCGAACCTTACCGGCGGCCCGGCCATCGCGAATGTATCCTCACGACGTTCCGCCACCCTATGGGATACGCCCTCGTCCCCAAGCACATTGCGCGCCTCAGGAGCCGCGCACAGACGCACCACATGCAACCGGCACGAATCGCGGCGCGGACGGGCGCCCAACGATCGCAAGCCGAAGGAGATATCAAGTGTGACATCAATGCGATCGCCACCCGTATTGACCAGCTTGATGAATCTGGTCGATTCGTCGCCGGTGGCGCTTACGAACAGCCGGCTCCCTACCGCTTTACCGGCACGGGTATGCCCGGCATCCCCCAGTTCGCATTGGTAGGCCATCGGGCCGATATGCGTGGCGAACAGCTGCTCCACTTCGGCGTTGAGCGTGGGCATCACCGTGCGCGCGTCGAACTCGATGAGGTTCTGCATCCACCCCTTGCCCGGCACGCGTGCGAGCAGCGGCGCATACGACGTCATGCGCACCACGTCGCTGTTGCGCTCGCACCCCGTGAGGAACGCCGCCTCACCGAGCGCGGATGCCCATGTGTTGGCATGCGCGTTGTCCTGCTTGCGCCCTGCGAGATAGCCGTTCGCCGAATACTCACCGACCATGACGCCGACGGAATCACGTGGATAACCGTCATAGCGGCGGGCTTGCGAGGCGAACCATTCGGGCGTGTGGTACGAATGCTCGTCCACGATGATTCTGCTGCCGGCAAGCGGCGGATCACACGCCAACAGCATCTCGCCACGCCCTGCAGCGATATCACGCGCATGATTCCACGCCCGACGCATGGACAGACGGTACGGGAACAGTCCGGCGCTCATCACACACAAAATCGACGGATAGCGTTCGTGAATCGCCTTGGCGATGGCATCGAAGCGTTCCATATACCCTTCGCCGTAATTCTCATTGCCGATGCCGATCATATCGAGGCCGAACGGCGCCGGATGGCCCATATCGCGACGAACCCGCGCCCACTGGCTGGCATCTGGATCGCCGTTGGCGAATTCGATGAGATCGAGATAATCCTGAACGACCACGTCACGGAAATAATCGCTGTTCACAGGAATGGACTGCGGGTCTCGGTACGGCGACTGGCAGGTCATGCCCGCGAACAAAGTCGGCAACGGCTTGGCGCCCAAATCCTCGCACAGGCAGAAATACTCGTAGAAGCCGATCTGGTAGCTTTGCGAATAGCTTGAGCCGTCCGGCATGCGGAAGGCCCACATATTGTATTGCTGACGACGCGCATACAAGGCGCCGACTGTGTCTTTCCAACGGTACTCGTTGCCCGGCGTGACGCCTTCGGTAATGCAGCCGCCGGGGAACCGCAGGAACGCGGGTTTGAGCGCCGCGATGGCTTCAACCAGGTCACGGCGGAACCTGCCGTACCGCCATTTGGGGTCGCCCGCGCCCCACGTGTCCGAGTCCATCAGGACGACACAGTCGAGATCGATGACGGTGTCCGACACGGGGATTGCAATATCGCCTGATCCAGTGGTTGACGAGACGGCTTGCGCATTGGTCGGCGCGGCGCTGGATCGAACCGCTGGCGCAGGTCTCGGTGCAACACCCGATCGACCATCCGCAGTGTCCGGAACCATGCCGGAGAGTCCGGCGGAGTACCCGTGTGCGCGATACCCGCGCGTATCGCCGGCATTCCCCTCACCGGGATTTCCCCCATCGCCGGCGGACGCGCAGTCCCCCGCGCGATCTTCCCCCGCAATCAAGCCGATATGCAGCTTGCCCAAGCCCGAAGCCAAGCCCGACAGCGTACAGGTCAGATGAACCCATCCGTTGATGCAATCGGCATCATCCGGGTCGCATGACCCTGCAGCGGCGGCGCTGGACAAGTCATTGCCCGGGGCGCTGCACGACAATGTCACGCAGTCGGTCAGTGCCACCCCGGAAGCGTTGACAACACTCACCGCAAGCGTCATGACCCCGGCGACCGGACGCGCGTAGACGCTGAAATCGTAGCGATGCCCCTGGCTGATGGCAATCGCGCACTCCCCGGCATGCTTGCCGCCGCCGTTGTACCCGAGGTTTTCAATATCCGCGCCACGCCGCCCCGCAGGCAGGGTCACACGCACGTATCTGCTGTTGGGGTGCAGCGGAGGCGCCGGGCAGGATGTTTCAATACGCTGCCCGTGCTCGCCGCGCGTCTGGGTGCCGTAACTCGTCGCCGAAACCCCATGGAACTGCCAGAAACGCAACGGATCGGCCTGAGTGCGCCACCGGTCCGTTCCGCGGACGCGCATGCTGTGGTGCTTGAGATAGACGCCATCGAAGCTGTAATTATTGACCACGTTCGCATTCAGGCCGCCATCGACCGACATGTTGATGTCCTCAAGAAACGCGCCATACAGCCGGTCGCTGACCGGATGCGAAGCTGAACCCACCATTACCGTGACCATGATTCCTATCGTAGGCGAAACGAGACGATTTTCCCGGTAGCGCAGGGCGGATGTTGCATGTGCGTGTCGCATGCGGCACCACGCTGTTCGAGGAGCAATGCGCAGCGGCAGACAGGATGGATTATGACGCTCTTGCCGGTTTCCTGTGCCCGAGCAGATACATACGTGCAGGAATCCGGAGATGCGCGAGTACTGAGCCATCGCCCCACGCCGAGCCACGCCGATCTGGTCGGCCCATCCCCCGTACGGCTCGACGGAGTTGAACCGACAACACTGTGCGGGAATCTCAATATCTCGCTGATTTGGCCATCGAACGCGAGATATTCAGAACCCGTTCTCAATATCTCGCGAAATGGATTCATCATAATCACGCGCATTCAAAATCGCCATGCCCAACGTCTCGACATCGACCAGACCATGCGGTATCCTCACACTCCCCGCGGGGATACATCCGTACCCCCGGTTCCAGGACGCAGTTGAATACCACGAAATCGCCACGCAGACCACCCCGGCCGAGCTCGCGGCAGCCCGCTCCCAGGCGCGCGCCGCGTACGACGCGCTCGACACCCCCATGCAACAGGAACAGGAGTAGGATACCAGCCAACAGGGGCAGCGACGACAACGCCACGGCAACACAAAAAGGCGACCCCTTCATACACCAACCCAAGGGACATCATCCGCCCGCCTGTCCACACCAGCATACCCGCACAACAACCGCCGCAGATGGCTTCTACACAAGGTGTCGCACACGCCGTACCGGAACGTCACCGCCTCCAGCAGCAGATCATCATCATGGATTGTGCAACCGTTTGCAGCCCAAGACCCCGCATCTGCTGCAACAAGCGCCCTCAACGCCGTCCGCAGGCGATGTCGGACATCATGCGGATCTGGCGGTAGTAGCGCTCCTCGCTCAGGCCGTCGACCGTCGGGGTGTTGCGCATCGTGACCCCGTCGAGCCCACCGGCGCGCGCAACATCCGCCAGCACGGACCGATGCCATGCGACATCGAGCAGCGGCGCCGCCCGACGGCAGCCCATCGCGTACATCGCGCATACCAGCGCGTGACCGCCCCAGTTTGACGTGCCGGAGACAATCAGCTCGTCCGCGGGAACCATGCAGGCGATACGCTCGCCATGCTCGACGACATCCTCTATGACGATGGAATCAAGCCTGCCCATGCCGATCTCATTGCCGCCGTCGCCGATACCGATCACATGCAATCCCAGCCTGGTGAGTCGGCTGAGCGGGGCGGTCCACCGGTCGATGTCAAACCCCCGCATATTGCGCGGGTTTCCGTCACGCGCCGGCCCGACGCGCTCAATGTAGATGATGGTGTCGATGCCATGATGATCGACAAGTCCGCGCATCGCGTCAATCCACTGGTCGAAGTGTTGCGCATCCGCAGGCGCGATGGCCACATGGTCTTCGGGCAGTCGCGACGAGGCCCCTGCGCGGATGACCGGCTCGCACGGCTCATCGCTGACCAACCAGGCATCCGAACCGATGGCCCGTAGCGCCTCACACAGCTCGACCGCCCCGGCGGGACCATCCGATTCGGCGGCCGGCCGCTCGGCCTGCGGAATGTAGAACCCGGTGACGACCATGGCCTTGTGGCCGCCGGATTTAAGCCACCGGGCGGCATGGAACAGGTCGCCACGCGCGAAGGTCATCATGGTTTCGCTGCCCCGGCCCACATCCGCCGCGGCGGCATTCTGGATGTGCGCGACGCGCGGTTTCCACCGCCAGCTTGCGATGCGGGCGGCAGGGCCAATCCCGCCATGGTGCGCCGCACTCCCACGGCCGGTATGGAACGTATCCGATTGCCGATTGACATGTCCTGCTTGGTTGTATTGCATCGTTTCCGTCATATCCACTCCTCTCCTATCGGCGCCCGGCCGGTCAAATCGGCCGAACGCCGTATGTCACGCCTGTCTCGCCTGTCTCGCTTATCTGTCTCATGTCTTGTCTCACGATTCGATATGTCCCAGCACGCTTCCGGATCTCACGCTGTCGCCCGGCTGCGCGGCGATATGGACCACACCACCGATCGTGGCCGTAACCTGGATTTCCATCTTCATGGCTTCCAGCACGACGACCGGCGTGCCCGCGCCGACTTCAGCGCCGTCATCGACCAGCCAGCGCGCCACCGTGCCGGTGATCGAGGCGAGGATATCCCCGGCGTCATGCGCGGCCGTCTCCCCCACGCCGCCATCGTGCGATGTTCCATCACCGGCTGCCCCCGCCGCCCCGAGCGACGAGACCAGACCGGCCGGCAAGCCGACTTCCACACGGCGGCCATCCCATTCAATCCATGTACGATGCAACCCGGTATCTGCGTCATCGAAACGTGCCGACATCCCATCAGGCTTGAGCTGTTCGGGGTCAAGCCGCTTGAGCAGCACCTCCTCAATCCACCGCGTGTAGATGCGGAACCCGTGTTCCGCCGTGAAATCAGGGTCGGCGAGCACCGCCCGGTCGAAGGGTACGACCGTGGGCACACCGTCGATGCGCAGTTCGGCGAGCGCCCGCCGCGCCCGTTGTATACATTCCTCGCGCGTGGTGGCGTGCACGATGAGTTTGGCGAGCATGGAATCGAAATGGTCAGAGACAATCGAACCGGTTTGCACGCCGGTATCGAAGCGTATGCCCGGCCCGCTGGGCGCCCTCAGCGCAGTGATACGCCCGGGGAATGGCGCGAATCCGAGCGACGGGTCTTCCGCATTGAGACGAAATTCCATCGCATGCCCGTCATGCGCCGGTTTGAGTCCGGCGATCGACGCGCCCGCGGCGATACGCAGCTGCCAGGCCACCAGGTCGATGCCGCTGGTCATTTCGGTGACCGGGTGTTCGACTTGGATACGCGTGTTGACTTCCATGAACGAGAGCGTGCCGTCCGGGGCCACGAGGAATTCCACGGTTCCAGCACCCACGTACCCGACTTCGGAGCAGATCGCCACGGCCGCATCTTCAAGCCGTTGCATGATGCTGCTAGGCAGGAAGGGCGCCGGAGCCTCCTCGATAAGCTTCTGGTTGCGCCGCTGGAGCGAGCAGTCCCTGGTACCGACAGCGATGACCCCGCCATACGTGTCGCCGAGCACCTGAATTTCGACGTGACGCGGGTGGTCGAGGAACCGTTCGATGAAACACTCCCCGTTGCCGAACGCGACTTCGGCCTCGTGGACAGCGGATTCAAAGGCGGGTTCGACATCGGCGAGGTCGCGCACGACTTTCATGCCGCGACCTCCCCCGCCGTGCACCGCTTTGATGACAATCGGCAGACCGTGTTGGCGCGCGAATGCGGCGGCTTCCTGCGCGTCCTTGACCGGTTGCGTGGTGCCCGGGGCCATGGGTGCGCCGACTTTCGCGGCGACGGCACGCGCTTCGACTTTGTCTCCGAGTATGCGGATGGTCTGCGGTGATGGGCCGATCCATGTCAACCCGGCATCCTGGACCGCCTGCGCGAAATCAGCGTTCTCTGATAGGAATCCGTACCCCGGATGAACAGCATCCGCACGTCCGCTTGCCGCCACCTTGAGCAATGCCGGGATGTTCAAGTAGGTTTCCGCCGGCGTCACCCCATGCAGGGGGATGGCCTCATCGGCAAGCTGGACGAACAGCGCGTCGGCGTCATCGTCCGCGTAGACGGCGACCGCCTCCAGACCCAGATCATGGCAGGCGTGGATGATCCGTACGGCGATTTCCCCGCGATTGGCGACCAGAATGCGCTTCATCGGGACTCCTTTCCATCGTGTTCATCGGGATGGGATATGTCTTGGCCTCCCGATGCCGCCATTGCGCTCTCCCCGGCTTTGCGAAACCGGATGAACGCGCCCGGCGGCAGTTGCGCCGCCAACGCGAGCGCATCAAGCGTGAGTACGGCGATCACCGGGTAGCCGCCGGTGACCGGCTGGTCGCGCAGAAACAGCACGGGCTGCCCGCTTCCGGGCACCTCGAGCGAACCGGGGACCATGCCTTCGCTGGGCAGTTCCCGCGTATCTTCGCGTTCCAGGGGCTGCGGGCCGTTGAGCCTCAGCCCGGTCCGGTTGGATTGTGCGGTGACCTGCCACGTGGTGCCAAAGAGCGTGCCGATGGCGGCAGGCGTGAACCAGTCGTCATGCGGGCCGAGGGTGACATCGAGCCAGACTGGATGATCGGCGCCGCCGATCGCCTGCGGACCGGCATGGTGCATGATGCCGGTGGGCAGATGCCCGTTCCATTCGCATGGCCGCCCTACGCTTCGTGACGGATCGGGGGTTCCGGCGATGAGCGTGTCGCCTGCGGCCAGTGGGGCCGGTCCGATGCCGGACATGGTGTCCCGCGAAGCGCTGCCGAGCGTCATCGGGACTTTGAACCCGCCTCGAATGGCGAGATAATCCCGCAAGCCGGCGCGCGGCACGCCAATGGTCAGGGTTTCACCGTCGTGGAGGATAATGGCTTCCTGCCGGTGCAGGCTTTGCCGGATAGTCGTGCGACCCGGATCGGCACCAAACGCGGCCTTCCCGGTGATACACAAATCGACCGGGGCTCCCGTAACGGCGACCACCACATTCCCTATCGCGGTGAACGCGGCATCGCCGGCGGTCAGTTCGATGGCGAGCGCACCGGGCGGATTGCCGACAAGCATATTGGCCAGGCGGTAGGCGGGCATATCGCACGCCCCCGACCCGGCGACGCCCATAGCCGAGGCGTGCCGGCCTTCATCTTCGAACAGGGCAAGCAGGCCGGAGCGGTCCGCACGCAAGCCGTGGTCGCATGTCGTTGACTCCGAACCGCTACCGGAGTTCCCGGCATGCGCCCGGATATCGCGGTCCGTCGGCGTTCGGCGTTGGCGCGCAATATCAGTCATGATTGCCTGATCGCGCTCGGCGTGGAACGTCACACGGTCGCCGGGCATGATGGCGGCAGGTGGGTCGGCGTGCACATCCCACATCGGCATGGCCGTGTGCCCAATCAGCTGCCATCCGCCCGAGCTTTCGCGCGGGTAGACACCGCTGAACCGCCCGGCGAGTCCGACCGCGCCTGAGGGCACGACCAACCGTGGTGTCGTGCGGCGCGGTACGTCGAAAATCGGGTCCCCGTCCACCAAATATGTGAATCCGGGAGCGAATCCGCCAAATGCGGCCGTCCACGGGGTGCCGATATGCCGGACGACCACCTCGTCGGCGCTGATACCAAGCAGCTGCGCCACGGCCTCAAGATCCTCGCCGTCGTAGATGACGGGCACGGTCACCGTCCGATGCTCTTGAGCCTCATCGGGCGTATCAGACAGCGTCATAATCGCTTCGGCGAGCGAAGCTGGACGAATCTTGCGCGGATCGAATCGCACCAGCACGGTCTGTGCGGCTGGAACCAATTCCGTAACCGCCGCGAGCGGTCGTGTCGGCGCGGGCGAAGCGACGGATTCCCCTGCCGACGCGTTTGCCGAAACGGCATCCTCCATCGCCGCGTTCAGCGCATGATACAAACCGAGCGCATGGCGCAAATCCCCGGTTTCCACGAGCAGCGCGTCCTGCCCCGCCGGCAATATCCGTCTCATGATTTCGCGGCTTTCGTGGACACTGATGACGACGAGCCGTCACCTGCCGCAAACGACCGTACTTCAATCCCGGCATGTTCCAACGCTTTGCGCACCACTGTCGCCATGGCAACCGCCCCCGGCGAATCGCCGTGCACGCACGCCGAATCCGCATGCAGTCGGACAATGCTGCCGTCAATCGCCGTCACCGTACCGTCCTCGACCATGCGCAGCACCCGTGCGGCCACCCGTTCCGGGTCGGTGATGACCGCGCCCGGCTCGCGCCGCGAGACCAGATGACCGTCCGGCGTGTAGGCGCGGTCGGCAAACGCCTCACGGAACACGCGCAGCCCCGCCCCCTCGGCAAGCCGGCCGACCACCGAACCGGGAAGGGTGAGCAGGGACAGCGACGAGTCCACAGCTTTCATTGCCTCGACCACGGCCTTGGCGTGCCGTTCGTCGGTCGCAATCCGGTTGTAGAGCGCCCCATGCGGTTTCACATACCGCACCCGAGTACCGGCTGCCGCCGCGACACCTTCCAACGCGCCGATTTGGTAGATGACGTCGGCAGCGAGATCTTCAGGCGTCTCATCGACATACCGCCGGCCGAACCCGGCAAGATCGCGGTATGCCACATGCGCACCGATCGTCACGCCGTGCGCCGCCGCGTAGCCGACCGTGCGCAGCATTCCAGCCGGGTCGCCCGCATGGAAGCCGCACGCCACATTCGCGCTCGACACCACGCCGAGCAGCGCCGTATCGTCGCCGAGCGCCCACCGGCCGAAGCTCTCGCCCATATCGCTGTTGAGGTCTATTCCCGTCATTGTCGTTCCCCACTCCCGCTGTTTTCTGCTTTTCGATATCTCATATCTTCCGCATCGCACTCCATCGGTATTGATGCATTTGCGCCGACGCAAGTCACACCATGAAACTGCGGTCGGGAATATCCGTGAGGAACATGTGCCCAGGCGCGTGCGTGATCGCGAACGACGGTTTCGACGCCATCACCGCCGCCTGCGGGGTCACGCCACACGCCCAGAACACGGGGATGTCGCCGTCTTCCATAATCGGCGGGTCCCCATAATCGGGGTGCTGCAAATCCGTAATCCCTATGCCTTCGGGCTCGCCCACCCACACGGGCGCCCCGTGAACGCTCGGATAGTAGCCAGAGATCCGCACGGCGTCCGCGATCCGGTCCGGTTGGATGCCGCGCATCGACACCACCATCGTCGAACTGAACCGTCCCGCAGGTTTGCAGGCGATTGACGTGTCATACATCGGCACGTTACGTCCCGCCTCGATATGATGCACCGGAATACCCGCCTCCATGAGTGGGAATTCGAAAGTGAAACTGCATCCAATCAGGAAGGTGACCAGATCATCATGCCGCGCCCAGATATCGGTGATGTCACTGCATGTGTCCACCAGCTCGCCGTGTTCCCAGACGCGGTACAGCGGGATATCCGTACGGATGTCGCTGCCGGCGGCAATCGAGGGCTTGGGATTGCCGGGATCAAGGACTTCAACAATCGGGCAGGGCTTGGGGTTACGTTGGGTGAACAGCAGAAAATCAAACGCGTATTCACGCGGCAACGCGATCATATTCGCCTGGGCGAAACCGCGTGCGATACCGCAGGTCGGGCGCACCACGCCGTGCCGGAACGCCTCACGCGCCTCTTGTGGCGCCGTATTCGCGTCCAGTACGGGCGCAATACCTTGCGTATTGTGTTCAACCGGTGCAACGCCGGACATCAACGAACCCATCGGAACCTCCCTTTCGTCCACACGCTAAGTTCGGCGCGTTAAACCCTGATTTCACACAACAACGAGGAAGATCACCAACCTGTGACCGGCGGATTACGGGCATGCCCTGCCCGTGCGATCCGTGAAATACGCGCGGAATAACGTGAGGCTCGTTCAACGACGCGGTGGCTCAGCCACGACGCGTCCTGCCGCGGGGTACACCGGCGGCAGGGCCGCGAGACCGCCAAGGCCATCACGGCAAGCAAACACGAGAGGAGTCATTCCATGAGCGCAGTCGTACTCGGGGTAGGAAACGCATCGGTATTGTTCAAGGGGCTGGATATCAGCGGCGGGGACGCGGTCACCATCATTGACGCGCATGATGATTGCGCTTCGGCCTTTGATTTGAGCGTATTGCGCGGCGACGGGATCTTCGAGGCGACCACGGTCTACGACGGATTCCCCGTATCCTTGGAAAACCATCTCAAACGGCTCGCCCATTCCGCCGCACTGGTGGATATGCCTGAACCTGATGTCGACGCGTTCACCGACGCCTGCCAAGGGGTGATCGACGCCTACGACGGGGCCGAAGAAGCGCCGATGCTCCGCATTCTCGTCTCGCGCGGGCTTGACCCGACCACCGGTATCGGGGTAGAGGCGAAACGTTCAGACAACGGGCCGTTGCCGCCGAGCGTGTGGATATTCCTTGACGGAGAAGGCGACGGGCACAGCATCGAGCCGATCACCATGGCGACGCTCACCCGCGGATACCCGTCGGATATCACGGCGAAAGCGCCGTGGCTGCTCAATGGCGCTAAAACCCTGAGTTATGCGGTCAATCAGGCGATGCACCGGGAATGCGACCGGCGCGGGGTCGGCGACGCGGTCACCACCACAACCGACGGGTATACGTTGGAATGTCCCAACAGCAGCATCGTCGCACGATACGGGGATACGTACGTCACACCAGACCCACGCATCGGCATCCTGAACGGCACGTCACAGCGCGAACTGTTCGCGTGGGCGCTTGAGGAAGGCAAGCGGACTGCGTACCGCAAGCTGCCGGTTGACGAGCTGAGGGATGCGGACGCGTTGTATATGACGCACGGCGGCTGGGTGGTTCCGGTCAAGGAGCTGGACGGCAAGACGTATGCGGTGGACATGGACGAGATCCGTGCGATGAACGAGGCCATCCACAGCGGGCGCACGCATGACGACGCGCTGACAATCGGGCCAAGCGGGGAATACGACGCGTAAGGAGGGTCGTTCTGCCCCGAGGCTTACCCGACCGTGTTGTTGTACACCTGCGCTTGCAAATCCTTGCGCGCGGTTTCAAGCGTGGTGATGCTGCCGAGCAGCGCGATCTTCTCCTCGCCGTCCGGCAGCTGGGCCATACGGCGTCTGGCTGCGCCGATTCTGCGCATGTAACCGATATCAAGCAGACGGGCCAACAGTTCGGACGCGTACTGGCGCTCCCCCTGAGTCGGCTCCCGCAGCTGGACGTCGGCGACGCCGGGCGCTCCAGCGGCACCGACGCCTTGTCCGTCACCCGCGCCAGGTGCCGACTGTTGGTTCGGCGGGGTCGGCAACGGCAACGGCATCACGGCAAGCTCGTCAATCACCGATTGGAGCATCGGACCGCCTGCCTTGGTCAGATTGTGCATCCACAGGCCTTGCGGAGTGTCATCCGTCGGTAATCCGCCGGCAGCCGCAATCGCCTGGAACAGCGTGCGGAACACCGGGGTCATGAAATTCGCCAGAGTCAACTGGGCAAACCATTCGCGGTCGATCGCACGCGGAATCTGGATGAGCGTCGCCATGAACTGTTGCTCGCAGATGAACACCGCGTCGTCGATGTGGAAATACGTCTGGTTGGCGGCATCACGATGTTCAAGCTCCCGCCTGCGAGCCGGATTCGCGTACGGGTCATCGCGGTCAGCACGCTCCTCGATACGCACCTGCTGGCGTCGGCGGGGCGCGTAGGCGTCCTCGTCGCGCACGTTGTACTGCCGTCTGGCCTGTCTGACCTCACGCTGCATGATATCAAGGTCGATGCCGATGCGCCGGGTCGCCTTGCGCGTGTACAAGTCAAGCAGCGAACGGTCGCGGATCTGCGCAATCAGTGGTGCGGCTGCCTTGACCGCCCCCATCTGCCCGGTGGCATACTGGGTGTCGAAGCGGTCGATTGCCGTGTCGATGACGAAATCGTAGAGCGGACGGGCGCTGTCGATCAGTGCACGCACCGCCTCGTTGCCGCGCTGGATTCGCAGATCACACGGATCGAGATTGTCGTCGGCCACGGCGACGAAGGTCTGCGACAGGAACGAAGAATCCAACCCGAACGCGTGCAACGCGGCCTTCTGTCCAGCCGCGTCGCCGTCGAACGTAAAGACGACACGCGAACTGAGCGACTGCCCTTCGACCTTAAGCGGCCCGACCAGCTGGACGGCGCCCAGCGAATCGTCCGCAATCAGACGACGGATGATTTTCGCGTGTTCCGCGCCGAACGCGGTGCCGCATGTGGCGACCGCCGTGTCGATACCCGCCAAATGGCAGGCCATGACATCCGTGTACCCCTCGACAATCACCGCCTGGCGGTGCTTCACAATCGATGATTTCGCCAGGTCAATGCCGTAAAGCACCTGCGTTTTGCGGTACAGCTGCGTATCCGGCGTATTGATGTACTTCGCCGCGATAGTGTCGTCATCATACAGTTTGCGCGCGCCGAAGCCGAGCGTACGACCGGTCGAATCGCGGATCGGCCATGTGACCCGGCCTCGAAAATAGTCGTAGATGCCATGCTGGCCGCGACGGGCGAGTCCGGCATCCAGCATCTCCTGCTGGGTGAAGCCTTTGTCTGCCAAATGCCGCACGAGATTGTCCCAGCCTTGCGGGGCGTAGCCGCAGCCGAAGCGCTCGCAATCGGCCTGGCTGAAATTGCGTCCGCCGAGCAGTTTGCGTGCGGCGAGCGCCTCCTTGCTCATGATCTGCGAGGTGAAGAAGCGTTGGGCTTCCTCGTTCGCTTCAAGCAGACGCGCGCGTTTCGACCCGGCGTGCTCGCCTTGGCGTGAGCCTTGGTCGTAATGCAGTTCGATGTGGTATTTGTCGGCGAGCAGTTCGACCGCCTCGCGGAAGTCGATGTTCTCCTGGTGCTCCACGAAGCCGAAAACGTCGCCGCCCAGACCGCAGCCAAAGCAGTGCCAGACACCTAGGGACGGGCGGACATTGAAACTCGGGGTTTTCTCGTCATGGAAGGGGCACAGGCCGACATAGGTGCCGGTGCCCGAAGGCTTGAGCGTAACGGACGCGGATACGATATCGTACAGGTCCGCGGCGGCGCGCACCTTCTCAACGTCTTCTTTCTTGATCATCCCGGGCATAGGTTCCATGCTAGCCTGAGGGCTGTTCAGTGGCGTGCACCGCCAGAGAACAGCGTGCCGGGCGACCGCGATGTCGCACCGCAGACAGATACCGCCGGCGCCGGCAGGCCGCCGCGACACCGCGTGTCCGAGTCGGCGCTCAGCACAGAATCGAATGCAAGGTCGCCGCCGACCCGTCCGTCAGGCTGGCCACCTGGTCAATTGCCACGCGCAACCGTTTGTCATCATTCGACGCCTGCCGCCAGTCATCGAGGAACACCGTCTCCAGTGCGTCGCTCGGCCTCGGCGAGTCAGCCATAAGCACATCCACCAAATCGGTGACAATTCGCTGCTCTTGCTCATGGAACGGCTCACGTTCGCGGGGAGCCATGACGAAATACACAGACATCCCCTTAAGCGCCAGAATCTCATAGCGTGTCTGGTCAGGCACCACCACATGCGCCGCATACCGGGTCAACGGCCCGGTACCATATCGCTGCCGTGTGGCCGATTCCACCGATCCGGCGAAACGGCCGATCAACGCGCTGGTCATGTTCTTCAACTGCGCCAACGCCTGCCGGGAACCATCGAAACGACCCGGCAGAAGTTGTCCGTCACGCAGCCGGAGCACCGCCGCCAGCAGAAGGTCCGGGTCCCACTGCCGCCCATACCATGCGCGCGCCGATTCGACCACCCGGTCGACAATCCGGTTGTCCTCGAGCGCCACCGGATTCAGTGTGCCGGTCGCAATCGCATCCTCAATATCATGCACGCTATAGGCGATGTCGTCGGATAGGTCCATCACCTGGCATTCCATCGGCGTACTGGCCTCGGGCGCCCCCTGCTTGAGCCAATGGAACACCGGCTCATCGTCTGGGTAGACGCCGAATTTCACGCTACGCTCCCCTTTGGGGTGAGCGGCCGCCTCGCGAAGCGTCCACGGGTATTTCACCGCGGCGTCCAATGCAGCGCGCGTCAGATTGACCCCGGCGGACCGCCCGTCGGGAAGGAATATCTTCGGCTCCAGTCGCGTCAGCAATCGCAAGGTCTGCGCGTTACCTTCGAATCCACCGATGTCCTTGGCGATTGCCGCCAACGCGCGTTCACCGTTGTGTCCGAATGGTGGATGCCCTAGGTCGTGTGCGAGGCACGCGCAATCGACAACGTCGGGATCGCAGCCGAGCAGAGCGCCGACTTGCCGGCCGATTTGCGCGACTTCGAGCGTATGTGTCAATCGCGTGCGCGCAAAATCGTCGGTTCCTGCGACCAGAATCTGGCTTTTACCGCCCAGCCTGCGCAGCGCGGACGAATGAATCAGTCTCGCCCGGTCGCGCTGGAACGCCGTGCGCGACGGGGATTTCGGCGGTTCAGGCGCCCAACGCTCTTCGTCCGCCGCGCAATACCCTTCAGTGGTGAGTACACGTTCGCTGTCGGCTGTAGTCGTCATATCTGCCCTTTCCCGTCTCCCCGTCGCGCATCCCAGCGCTGACATTCCAGACGCATACCGCCGATTACGGTTCGGCAATCCGCCGCAGGCAGCGCGCCGACCAGCGGTTAATAGCCGCGGCAGCCGCCGAAGCAACCGACGACAACCCGCCGCCGAAGCACTCAAACAGTCAAGCAATCAAGTACTCAAGCGGTCGAGCGGGGCGGCCCGACAGGCGTCGCACGCCACGCCACCCGAAACCGCCTCGCTTCCCGCTTTGGTCTCGATTACAGGATGCTCGCCGGATCGAGTTTCGCCAAATCCTCAGGGGGCAGCACCTCGGGCGCGTGCAGATACAGGCGCGGGATGCGGTTGCGCAGGCAAGTGAAGATCTCGTAGCTGATGGTGTCCGCCGCGCGTGCCCAGTCGTCCGCGGTCGGTTCAGCGTAGTCCTCTCCCCTGCCCGGGCCGAACAGTTCAACGGTATCGCCCTCATGGACGCCCATTTCCGCCGCGCTGCCGTGCAGGTCGAGGATGAACTGGTCCATGCACACACGCCCGGAGACGCGCAACAGCTTCGGCCCCTGTTCGGTCATGACCCGCACCGGGCCGCCGAGCTTGGTGATGTGTTTGGCGCCTTGCATGTCGAATCCGGATGCGGAACGGTGAATGCCGTCAGCGTATCCGACCGGCACGATCGCGGTGCTCGTGGCCTGCGGCGTCAGATAAGTACGGCCGTAGGAGATGCCGTGGCCTGATTCCACGTCCTTGACCGTGCCAAGCTGCGCCTGCAAAGTCATGGCTGGCTTCAAACGGTAGGTCTGCGGCGTGCCCATCGCCGGATCGGGCTCATAGCCGTACAGGCCGACGCCCGGCCGGGTGAGTTCGAAATGGATCTGCGGGCGGTCGAGCGTGGCCGCGGTATTGGCCAGATGTCTGATTTTCGGCGCGATTCCAGCTGCTCGCATCCGCTGAGTGAACTCGTTGAAGGTGGCGACCTGCTGGTCGGTCGCGTCGACGAATTCCGGAACATCCGGCGAATCGGCGACCGCCAGATGGCTCCACTGGCCGATGATATCGAGCACGCCTGCCTTGGCAAGCGGCACCAGCTTATCGAGCGCCGCGCCGAAGCCCTGCGGAGTGAAACCGTTGCGGCCGAACCCGGAATCGACCTTCACATGGACGCGCGCAGGACGCCCCACCTTGCGTGCGGCCGCGGCGAGCGCGTCGATGCCAGCGAGAGAGCCGACAGAGATGTCGATATCGTTGACGATCAGCTCATCGAACGGGACCTGCGTGCCGTTGTACACCCAGGTGAGAATGTGGCAACGGTCCGGGCCGATTCCGGCCTTGCGCAGCAGCAGCGCCTCATGCGATTGCGCGGTGCCGAGCCATGTGGCGCCTCCTGCGAGCGCGGCGAGGGCGGACGGAATCAACCCGTGCCCGTACGCGTCCGCCTTGACAACGCCCATCACCGCGGTGCCGGACTGGGGGCCGCCGACCACGGACACCAAATGCCGCATATTGTCGCGCATCGCCGCGAGGTCGACGATCGCCTGCGCCGGATATTGACGCAACGCGGCCTGATAATTCGCCTCGCCCTGCGCTGAGGAAAACTGCCATGCTGGTACTGCACTCAAAGTCATGCTCCCATTGTTGCGCAGGGAGGTAACATTCGCCGCACGCGTTTCCTCCCCGGCGGTTCCTTGTCCACATCGTGGAACCCTTCGCGTCATCGCCCCGGCGCGTCGGGCGCGACGGTTATAAAAGAGAAGGCAATGCGAATCATGGGGAATTCTGTTTCCCCGCCCCGATTCCGGATCATTCGTCGCGGCGCCTGTCCCGTCGCGTTATCGGAAGAGAATTCATGAACCTGCTACGTAAGAAATCCGTCGAAAGCATGGTCGCGCAGGCCACGCCACTCAAACGGACGTTGAAAACCTTCGATTTGACGATGCTCGGCATCGGCGCGATTATCGGCACCGGTATCTTCGTGCTCACCGGCAAGGGAGCGCTGACCGCCGGCCCGGCATTGTGTGTGTCCTTCCTGCTGGCCGCGGTGTGCTGTGGGTTCGCCGGCCTGTGCTATGCAGAATTCGCATCGATGGTGCCGGTCAGCGGTTCCGCCTACTCGTACGCGTATGTGGCGTTCGGCGAAATCATCGCCTTCATGATCGGCTGGGATCTGATTCTTGAATACGCACTCCAGGCGGCGACCGTCTCCGCCGGATGGAGCGGGTATTTCAACAAGCTCCTGGAAGGCTTCGGCATCCACCTGCCGGTCGAACTGACCGCGGCATACGGCACCACGCCTGGGGTTACAACCTATTTCAACCTGCCCGGATTCATTGTCGTGCTGCTGATCACGTGGGTGCTGTCCATCGGCATCAACCAGACGAAGCGAACGAACGACATCATGGTGATGATCAAACTCGCAATCATCGTGCTGTTCATCGTATGCACGGTGTGGTATGTCAACCCGGCGAACTGGAAACCGTTCTCCCCGTACGGCTGGTACACCTTCCAGCCGGGTTCGACCAAGCCGATGGGCATCATTCCGGCGGCTTCGATTGTGTTCTTCAGTTTCATCGGCTTTGACGCAGTGTCCTCGTCCGCGGAGGAAACGGTCGAACCGAACAAGACCCTGCCGCGCGGCATCCTGTATTCGCTGATCATCTCGACCGTGCTGTACGTCATCATGACGCTTATCATGACGGGCATCGTCAAATACCCTGAATTCGCGAAGTTTGTGGATGCCCCGGTCGCCGGTGTGATTCTCGCCACCGGGCTCAACTGGCTCGCCTTCGTTGTCAATCTGGGCGCGCTGATCGGCATGACCACGGTGATGCTCGTCCAGCTGTACGGTCAGTCGCGCATCTGCTATGCGATGAGCCGCGACGGCCTGTTCCCTAAGTTCTTCGGCGAGGTCAACAAGAAGTTCCACACGCCGTTCAAGGGCACATGGTTCTTCGGCATTCTCACGGCGATCGCCGGCGGATTCATCAATATCAACATCCTGTTCGAACTGGTGAATATCGGCACGCTGTCCGCATTCATCATCGTGTCGGCGGGCGTGCTGTGGATGCGCAAGACCCAGCCGGACGCCCATCGCGGCTTCCGCGCCCCTGGTGTTCCGGTCACGCCGATCCTGGCGATTGTGTTCTGCTGCGTCCTGATCGCCGGCCTCAATTGGGAGACTTGGGTGCGGTTCGTGGTCTGGTTCGCACTCGGTTTGATCGTGTATTTCGCGTACGGCCGCAAGCACTCGAAGCTCGGTGTGGCGGAAGGCGGCGTTTCGGCGGCGCAGTCCGGTATTGCCGGTGGCAATCAGGCTGGCGACAACGCCGATGCCCCCGACAGCTTGGTGTCCTTCGAATCCTAAGACCCTGCGGTATTGCAAATTGCGCTGAATTCAGCGCCACCCCAGATACCGTTATGCCGCCGGTTGCTTCTCCGCAATCGGCGGCATTGTATTATCGCCTACCGGCCAGCATTCAGCCGTTCACCATTCGTGGCGCTGGTAGGCGATCCGCGTGGTGTCGGTCGGCCGGTCGATGAGCTGGATCAGCCCACACCGCGTGAACCCACAGGTTTCAAGAACGTGCTGCATGGCTTTGTTGTTCGGATGGGTGTCCGCCCGGACGTTGCCATACTGTTTGAGCGCCCATTCCAGGCATTCCCGCGCCGCATGGCGGATCAGACCGGACGAAGCGATGCGGTGGATGGTCACGTAGGCGTCATCGTCAAGCCACTGCCCGTCGATGGTCTGATAGGTCGGGTCTTCGCCCGTACAAGCCGCAAATTGCGCGAGAATCCGCTCATTGGCGCCGCTTCCGTCAACCAACAGGATGCTGCGATGACGCATGATATCATCCTGCACGACTTCCGGTTTCGGGAAGGTATGCCCCCATTGGGTGGGGTTTCCGTTGCGGGCCATCAGCTCACGGGCGCGCTCGTAGTTCTGCTCCATCACCGGAAAATCGCGCATGGTGGCGTGCCGGAATCGCCGTGCAACCATATTGTCTGTCTCCTAGCCGTAGATAAAACCTGCTCAACCCTACCACGGCATATAACACGGCATCTGTGACGTGGCGCACGCAACGCACAGCAAACGAATCCAACATCCCCAGCCGAGATCGCAACGGCGGGATGTGTCACCGCTTGATGACACATCCCGCCGTTATCTCACGCGAATGCCGATAAGCATACCGGCACGCAACACCTCCGCTCAGACCACCTTGCGTTCGAACGGATCAGAGCTGATGCCCTTCGCCAGGATGTCCTTGCACCATTCCTTGGCAGTGAACAGGCTGTGGTCGCGGTAGTTGCCGCAGCTTTCGATTGTGGTCGCCGGCACATCGTCCCAAGTTGCCTTGTAAGCGATGAATTCCAAGGATTCCTTGAGCGCACGCGCAACATCCTCCGTGCTGTGCGTGCCCCAGGTCAGCAGATGGAATCCGGTACGGCAGCCGAACGGCGAGCAGTCGATATACCCCGGGATGCGTTCGCGCAGCAGCACCGCGATGGTGTGCTCGATGGTGTGCAGGCCGGCGGTCGGAATGGCGTTCTCGTTGGGCTGGACCAGCCGTAGGTCGTAATTCGAGATCACATCGCCGTTCGGGCCGGTTTCGGTGTCGATGTAGCGCACGTACGGCGCCTTCACCTTCGTGTGGTCAAGCTGGAAGCTTTCGACAACCGGCTTGTCGTCCTGCGTGGGCTTGGATTCATCGCTCATAGTACCTCCTCGATGCCGGGGTGGCCCGCGTTGCACACGCAGACCACCCGCTTTCGATGCCTAGTCTAGCCCGCCCGGATGTATGCCGCCGCGGGCGAGAGCGTATAGGGCATAGGAAAAAGCTATGCCCGGCTAGCGTGGCGCGGGCGCATGCGCTTCGGCGGCGGATTTTGCTGGCAGCAACCGGCTCGACGAAAGGCGCTGCGCTGCTCAAACCGGTCAGAAGATGTCCACGTGCAGTGATGGGGCCTTCCAACGACGGCCTTTCAGCTCGGTGTCCAGCGCTTCGAGCGTCCCGTCGGCGACAGCCTTGTCGTACCGCTCGATCATCGAGGTCGCGTTCTCCTCTTCCTCGACCTGCTCTTTGACGAACCAATCGAGGAACTTCGCGCTGTCTGTGTCCCCGGCCGCCTCTGCGGCATCGTGGAGCGTATGGATCAGCCCGGTGACATACTGTTCATGAGCGAGCGCGAAGTGCAGCGGATCGTCATCGTCTGTAATGGTTTTGTCGGGTTTGGCGATCGGCAGCAGCTCAATGGTTTCGCCGCGCTTGAGCATCCATGCGCGCATAAGCATCGCATGGTCGCGTTCCTCCTGCACCTGCACGTCGTACCAGTTGCCGAAGCCGTGCAGGCCACGATTGTGATAATAATCCGCGAAATCCATATACAGATAGGCGGAATAGAGCTCCTTATTGAACTGGTCGTTGAGCAGTTCCCTGAGATGACGGTCCATCATGTCAGCCTCCTTGCTTTTCGGGCGTGCGTTGGGCCCCGGTCGTGCGTACGTGCAGGCGGAATGGCGCAATGGCGCAATGGCCATATTCCGCGGCACCCGCCGGTACCGGTGTCGTCTTCGCCGTCGCTATCGTCTTCAATGACGACACGGTCCATGCTATCGCCGCCGAGCCGCAGGGTGTGGGAGGCTCGCCGGCGTGTCACGGCCGATTTTGCGCGATCGCCTCCATGAACTTTGCACCATACTGGCGCAGCTTGCTCTCCCCCACCCCGCTGACTTCAAGGAATTCCTGATCATTGGAAGGTTTGAGCCGAACCATGTCACGCAACGAACGGTCGGAGAACACGATATACGGCGGCTTGCCGATTTCCTGCGCGATGCTGCGGCGCAAGGCGCGCAACCGTTGGAACAGGTGTTCGTCCGCCTCGGTGAATTCCGCGGCATCCTGCGCTTGCATGGCCGTAGCGCCCTGGCCGAGCGCGCCGCCAGTCGCCCCCGCAGCACGCGAACGCCCACTCGTTTGCCGTTGGATACGCTTGATTTCGTAATGAAAATCAGGGGCGACTGTCTGCGCTGCGAGCGGCCCGAATTGGACGATGGGCAACCGGCCTTCGGTGATCGCGAGGAAACCGTCAACGCTCATCTGGTTGAGCACATCGCGGATCCGCGCTTCGGGGACACTGCCCAGCACGCCGTAGCTCGGCACCTTATCGAGGCCGCGATTGAGCAAATCCTGGGCCTTGGAACCACGCAGGACCGCCACGATCTTGCCCATGCCGTAGCTCTGCCCCAAATCGTGGACGCACCGGCTGATCGCCCGCGCGGTGTCCGTAACGTCGAGTGTCTCGAAATTGCCTTCGCAGTTCGAGCAGTTCCCGCATTTTGCGGTCGGGCCCTCCGGCTGAGCCGGACCGTTGGACGCAATCAAGTTTGCCGGCCCCTGCTCGGTTTCGGGGTCGGCGAAATACCTGACCATATAGTCATGCAGGCAGTGCGTGGTGCGGCAGTAGCCAATCATCCCATCCAACAGGCGACGTTTCGAGGCACGGACGATTTGCTGCTCCTCAGGGTCGAGGCGCTCGTTGTCACCGTTCAAGTCAAGCAGACGCCGGCGGGTGACGATATCGCTGTCATTCCACAGGAGCGTGCACCGACTGGGTTCGCCGTCACGCCCGGCGCGACCGGCCTCTTGATAGTATGCTTCGATGCTTTCGGGCATATTGTGGTGAATCACATAACGCACGTCGGATTTGTCGATGCCCATACCGAACGCGTTCGTGGCAACAACAACCGGCACGCGGTCGGTGACGAAATCCCGCTGAGTGCGCGACCGGTCTTCCGGCGCCATGCCACCATGGTAGGCGGCGGCAATCGGGCCGTCCGGCAAGCCTGCTGGGGCCTCCGCGTCGCCATGTGTTCCGGATGCCGCCATGAGGCTTGGAACCGCATGGTTGAGCGCGGCTGCCACCGCTTCGGTCTCCTTGCGAGTGGCACAGTACACGATGCCGGATTCTCCGGGGTGCGTCGCCACGTATTGCGCAATCCATGCGGTTTTGCGTTTGGTTTCCATCCGGATGACGTCGAAATAGAGGTTTGGACGGTCGAATCCAGTGACGGTAATCAGCGGGTTGCGCAGGTGAATCAGCGAAACGATGTCGCGACGCACTTTGCCTGTTGCGGTCGCGGTGAACGCGGTGACAATCGGCCTAACCGGAAGCGCGTCAATGAACTCGCCGATACCCAGATATGAGGAGCGGAAATCCTGCCCCCACTGCGAAACGCAATGTGCCTCGTCCACCGTGACCAGCGAGATGCGCGTGTGTACGGCAAAATCGCGGAATCGCCCGGTTTCCAAACGTTCCGGGGCAACATACAGCATGCGAATCTTGCCTTGGGCAGCTTGGGCGAGCACGGCGTCCTGCTCGTCAGAGCTTTGCGTGGTGTTGACGTACGCCGCGAGAATGCCCGCGTCCTGGAGCGCATCCACTTGGTCGCGCATCAGGGATATCAGCGGGGAGATGACGATGGTCAGACCCGGCAGCAAGGTGGCGGGGATCTGGTAGCAGATGGATTTGCCCGCGCCGGTGGGCATGACGCCGAGTACGTCACGGCCTTGAAGGATTGCGGTGACGAGTCCGGATTGACCGGGACGGAACGAATCGTAGCCAAAATACTGTTTCAGCGCGGTGAGCGCCGGCGCCGGTGCAGGCGTTTCGCCTCCTGTGTTCCCGCGAGAGTTGTCCATCATTCTCGACACGCCTGTCGAAGCTGCCATACCCGTCGCGCGCGTGATGCCCATCGCCGAATTCCCTGCCGTCATATCCCCCGAGTCTATCCTGCGCGGCGGAACTGGCGACTTTTCTGCCCGTCGTGCGCCCACGCAGCCGCACCGCGGGCAGATAGCCGGCTTCAAGCCACCGACCGACAACCACCGGCGTCCCCCCACGACGGCAACAAAGAACGACCAGCAAGCAACAACGATGGGCGTCCGGAGCGCCATCATCGCTCCGGACGCCCATCATCACGTCCCCCTGACGGATGCCGACGCCCAAGTATCCGGCATCCATCCAGCTTCTTCTTATCTTCTCTTCCGGTCAGGCCTGCTCAAGCGCCTGATCGAGGTCGGCAATCAAATCATCCGCATCCTCAATGCCCACAGACAGACGCACCAAGTTCGCCGGAACCTCAAGCGTCGTCCCGGACACCGAGGCGTGGGTCATGGCCGCCGGCAGCTCGATCAGGGATTCCACGCCGCCGAGCGATTCGGCGAGCGTGAAGATCTTCGTGGCCGCGGCGAACCGCTTGGCCGCCTCGAGCCCGCCCTTGAACTGGACGGAAACCATGCCGCCGAAGCCGCCGTGCATCTGGCGTGCGGCGATTTCATGGCCCGGATGCGATTCGAGGCCCGGGTACCACACGCGCTCGATCTGCGGCTTGCCTTCGAACCATTCGGCGATTTTGAGCGCGTTGCGGCTATGCTGCTTGACACGCAGATCCAAGGTCTTCAAGCCCCGGATGTCCAGCCAGGAGTCGAACGGCGAAGGCACAGCGCCCGCGGAATTCTGCAGGAATGCGACCTTGTAGCGGATCTCCTCGTCGTTGAGCACGACCGCGCCGCCGACCACGTCGGAATGGCCGCCGATGTACTTGGTCGTCGAGTAGACCACCACGTCGGCGCCATCATCGAGCGGATGCTGCAGCACCGGGGATGCGAAGGTGTTGTCCACCGCGACCTTCGTGCCGTGCGCGTGCGCGACCGCGGCGGTCGCCGCAATATCGGTGATGTTGAGCAGCGGGTTGCTCGGCGTCTCCACCCAGATCCACTCGTAATGCTTGGATTCGAGGGCCGCGCTCACCGCCGCGGTGTCGGTGATGTCGACCACGTCAAGGTTCACGCCCCACGGCACGAACACCTTGGACAGCAGGCGGTAAGTGCCGCCGTACACGTCGTTGCCGAGCAGGACGCTGTCGCCGGGCTTCAAGGTGGAGCGTAGCAGCACGTCAATCGCGGCGAGGCCGGATGAGAAGGCGAGCGCATACTTGGCGCCTTCGATGGCGGCCAGCTGTGCGTCGAAGGAATCACGTGTCGGGTTGATCGAGCGGCTGTAATCGTAGCCGTTGCGCAGACCGCCGACACCGTCCTGCTTGAAGGTCGAGGTCATGTAGATTGGCGTGACGACGGCGCCGGTGATCGGGTCAGGCTCCTGGCCGGCGTGGATGGCGCGCGTGGCGAGCTTGGTGGCGGCGAAATCCTTGGCGGACTGTTCGAATGATGCGACGGACATGATTGTTGTTCCTTTCGGTTGTGGTTATGAGCCTAGATGGTTGTGCGGGGTTTGTCCCGCGTGTCGGTATCGGTTTTGGTGATGACGGGTTGATATCGGATGTAGGGTTGATTGTCGGACCGCTGATGTGCGGGCGAAATCAAGCTGAATCAATCGTGTGGAATCACGCGAGCGGAATCACAGGTATTGCTCGGCGATGGACGGGCTGCTGGTACGGTCGACAACGTCGCCGTAGCCGTTGGCTCGCATCCAGTCGTCGTTGAAAATCTTCTCCAAATAGCTGCGTCCGGAATCCGGCAGCAGCACGACGACCAGCTGATGTTCGTCCAGATTGTTCTCACGCGCGTATTTGAGTGCTCCGGCGACCGCCATGCCGGAGGAACCGCCGACCAGCAGGCCTTCCTCCTTGGCCAGGCGGCGGGTCATCTCGAAGGCCTCGGCGTCGGTGACCTGCTTGATGTCGTCGGTGATGTTGCGATCGAAGGCCTCTGGGTAGAAGTCCTCGCCAACACCCTCGATATTGTACTGGTGGACGTCATTCGGGTTGGAGTAGATGGAGCCTTCCGGATCGGCACCAATGACCTTGACGGCCCCGTGGGAGGCTTCCTTGAGGTAGCGGCCGGTGCCGGAAATCGTACCTCCCGTGCCGATGCCGGCGACAAAATGCGTGACCTTGTGATCGGTTGCTTCCCAGATTTCGGGGCCGGTGGTCTCATAGTGACTGCGTGGGCCATTCGGGTTGCTGTACTGATTCGGCTTGAACGCGCCGGGGATGGTGGCGGCGAGTCGGTCGGACACGCTGTAGTAGGAACGCGGGTCGTCCGGCTCGACGTTGGTGGGGGTGACGACGACTTCGGCTCCATACGCCCGCAACACTGCGCGCTTGGACTCGGACACCTTGTCCGGCACGACGAAAATCGTGCGATAGCCGCGCTGCTGGGCGACCAGGGCGAGGCCGACACCCGTGTTGCCGCTGGTCGGTTCCACGATCACACCACCCGGCTTGAGTTGGCCGGATTCCTCCGCAGCGGTGATGATGCGCTCGGCAATGCGGTCCTTGGATGAGCCGCCCGGGTTGAAATACTCGACTTTGACGACAACGTCCGCTTTCACGCCATCGGTGACGTGGCGCAAACGGACAAGAGGGGTGTTGCCGATGAGGTCGGTGAGTGAATCGTGGATGGTCATGATGTCTCGTTTCTGTGCTTGGGCTTTGTGTCTTGCTTTGTGATGGGCTGGCCGATGGATGGGTCGGTGGTGTGGCGCCTGGCCATCGGTTGAGTGCACAAGAAACGGTTCCGGCAAGACGTGATATCGGTTGTTCCGACCACATCGATTCGGGTAACTGCCCGGCAAATCACCGGTTCATCATGATTGCGTCACAATCCAGCTTAGACGATGTTCATGATGGTTATTCGTCTTGCTGCAATCGGGTGCAGATCCGCATGCCCTTCCATGTGGTCCGCCGGAATCCTATCTCAAGTTGTGCGTTGTCAACCGCTCGCCAAGGGGCGTCGGTTAGCGACAACAACAACATGAGAAATACGTCATGGCTCTTACGATAGCATGCCCCATGGCAACGGCGTGTCACAGCGTCTCATATCGTAAGACGGCTTTTCGATTGCCCGGAACTTGCAACGGGACGCTTTTGCCTTGTCTCGATGTTCATCCACCCGCGGCCGGCGTGGGCCCCGACCCGCTTCGGCAACCGCTTTACCGCCGCGATATTCGTCAACCCCGCGTGTCCCTGAGATACAGTGGAGTCATGCACAGCACCGCCACCGATCGCACGAGCGCCCCGACGTTCGCAAGCGGCACCGCCGCAACAACAACCATCAAGCGCGCCAAGTCGCACACCCGGCACCGCATTCCCCGCATTCTTCGCCCGGATTGGCTGCCATTCGCGATTTTGTGGGCCCTCGCCTCGGTCATCATCGTGCTGCTCACCATATCGACCCACCCTGTTGACACCACATACCAGTTGCACTACGCCGATGGAACCTTCCTCGTGGACCGGGCGCAGTATCAGCGGCTCGCTGACGCGTTCCTCCACGGCAGAACATGGCTTGACGTCCATGTGCCCGACTGGCTCGCGGCCATGGACAATCCATACGACGCGCAGGTCAGAGGTGCGGAGGGCACGGCGAGCGGCGACCCATCGCTGTGGGATTGGGCGTTCTATTACGGCCGCTATTACTGCTATTTCGGACCACTCCCGGCAATCGTGCTGTTCGCCCCATACAAAGCACTGACCGGAATGGATCTGTCGACCGCCGCCGCGTGCGCAATCCTGGCAATCGCCGCTTGCGCATCACTGATCTTCCTGGTGCAGACCTTGTGGAAACGGTTCTGGAAGGGGACGCCACGCTGGTTCGTCGTGCTGGCGTGCACCGCAATCATTGCGGCATCGGGACTGTCCTATCTCGTCCTCGTCCCGTGGTTCTACTCGATTCCGATCCTCGCCTCGCTGGCTCTCGCACCCACGGGAATCGCGCTGTGGGCACGGTCCGCTGACGATATCGGCTCGGTTCCCCGAACCGGGATGGTCGCTGCGGGATCGCTACTCGTCGCACTCACCATGATGTGCAGACCGACATTTATTCTGACAGCGGTCTTCGGTCTTATCTTGCTATGACCGCAAATCAGGTCGCGCGAAATGCTTGCCGTTCGGTCACGACACGCGATTCAAGCCAGTCTTGCGGCAATCGTGCCGTTCCTTCTCGTCGGTGGCGTCATGATGTGGTACAACGCCGCCCGATTTGGCAATCCGCTTGATTTCGGAGCCGTATACAATCTGACCGGCTTCGATATGACGCAACGCCACATCAGTCTGAAAGCCCGGCTGTTCGGTGCGGCTCTGCTGCTGTTCGCCCCAATCAGATTTACCCGCGAGTTCCCGTTCACCGCGGATGTTTTCGCCGCTGATGCCGCGAATCCTTGGGCGTTTCTGATCCATAACAGAGACGTCATCGCGGAGCCGACGGTGGGAGGTATCGTCGCGTTGTCGCCGATCTGCTTGCTCGCACTGCCAGCGGTCATATAGTTCATCGTCTCACGCTTTTCACGCGGCATGGATGACTCGAGTGGCATGGTCAGCTCGCACAAGCGGACGGAAGAAGTCGGAACGACGGAGGTGTCGTCAGGGACGCAATCAAGAATGCCGTCGGCAGTATCGCTGGAAAAGTCGCACGAAATGACGCGAGGAATGTCAAGGTCATGCGCAATTGGCATCACGTGCCTGTTGCTTGTCGGTGTCATCGTGTGTATCGATGTTTCTATCGGCGTCAACGCGCGATATATGTGCGATATGGCGTGGCTGGCGGTCATCGGCACCGTGTGTCTGCTGATGCCAGCGGAAGCGGCAAGTCGAATGAAGGGGCACCACTGGCTGACCGTCACGATTGTAGTCTTCCTTGCGCTTGGGCTCGCGCTGCAAGCGCTTTGGCTGATGACAACCGGGCGGTTCGAAGCTTGGAATGTCTCGAATCCGGCGCTATACGCGTGGCTGCAGGGAGTGTTCACGCGCTGATCGCGTCTGCCGCCGCGGGTGTTACTCCGATCTGCACGCGAACCGGCCCATAGGAATCCGACAAGCTGGTAGCGCTCCACAGTCGCTTACTGCAATCTGTTCGCGGCCAGTCTCCATTGGAATGGCTGCGAACGAGATTCGGCGCCTATTCCCTCATCCATCAGGCGATATGCGTTAGGCGATAGGCAACAGGCGTTAAGCACGGTCAACCAATAATGGACAGCATCATCAGCCCGCATCCTCTGTCTCATCTCTTTGATTGTGAGCGACCACTCACAACGAACAACTCGGTCAGACCATCCAGACCGCGCATGCCCAGACCCATCTTCCAATTGTGAGCCGTCACTCACAACCAAAGAACTTTCACGCACCACCGCGCCCACGATGGACAATCGCTCATGCTGATTGTGAGCGACCACTCACAACGACGCATCAACGTCTGCGGATTCGCATCGGAACACCGCACTCTCTCTCGTTGGCTATGTGAGTCGCCACTCACAACTAGTTCGAGCGCAGAGCGACCGACGCATGCTTCCACACGAACAGCGCGTTGATTGTGAGCCACCACTCACAACGAAGAACTCCAGTCGCGACAATCATACCGGCCTCGCCTAAACCACCAACCAATTGTGAGCCGTCACTCACAACCAGTGGTTGAACGGCGGAAACCCCGAACTCCGCCACACGAGTTGTCTGCCGATTGTGAGCACCGACTCACAATCAATGCGCGCAGCCACGCTGTATCCGCCCCAGCCGGATTGCCAACTCATCGAGTGTGAGCAGCCACTCACAACCAACGGAGGTTGACTTACCAGTTGCACCCGCAATGACCAGCCCTCACGTTGATTGTGAGTCGCCACTCACAACGAAACAAGAGAATCCGCGAATCGGCCTCAAATCGTAAACACTTGACCGCTGATTGTGAGTCATCCCTCACAATCAATAGGTAATATCGCACGGCAACCAACAACAGCGTAGGGCAGTCGACACACATTGCCGCACGAACGACTCATTGATTGTGAGTCATCACTCACAACGAAGTGGCATTTACCCACCAGATGTATCTGCTCCAACCGATCGCCGTAGTTGGTTGTGAGTCGCTACTCACAATCAACTACAGTGCGGGGCGGCCGTTGCACATCACCGCCCGAACGACTCATTGATTGTGAGCGACCACTCACAATCAAGTACGGGGCGAGGGATATCGCCACACCCCAACACCAACACCAGAACTAGAACCAACGCATCGAAATGCTCTCGCAACACTGCCGGCACGCGTGCGTCTAAGGTGGAAGCATGAGCGAAACATCAACATCAGCCGCAGCCGACATCCAGCCAATCATCGAAACACAGCCCGAACGCACCGATCTGCCGCTGGCCGTCATGCCGGTGGTCGTTGCCTCCATGATTCCGTATTTCAAGGAGAACATCAGCCTGTTGCACGACGTGATCCGTCTGCGCATGTACGGCGATTTCACACTCGACGAAAATACCATCGTCAGCCGCTGCCAAGACGCCGACGCCGTGATGATCATCGGATTCCATGTCACCGATTCGATCTTCAACCGGCTGACCGAAAGCGCCCACGTACGTTGCTTCGCATTCGGCGGCACAGGTGTCGCGAGCTACATCAACCTACAGGCTGCCCGAGAGCGCGGCGTGCGTGTGTGCAACGTCGTGCGCTACGGCGATCATGCGGTCGCCGAGCACGCGTTCGCACTGCTGATGGAGCTCGCCCGGCACGTCGGCGATCTCAACCGCCAAGTGCATGCCGGCAGCTGGGAAGGCGCCGACGGTTACGCTTTGCATGGCAAGACGGTCGGATTGGTGGGATTCGGCGGCATCGGCCAGGTGTTCGCCCGCATGCTCCAAGGGTTCGGCATGAACGTACTCGTGTGGAATTCACATCTTGATCAGGACGCGGTCGCGCGACTCGGAGTCACACCGGTCGACGATATGGGCGATATGTTCGAGCGCTCCGACATCATCTCCCTGCACATGCCGCTGCTCGCCGCCACCAAAGGCATCGTCACCGCGCAATCGCTGGAGCACATCAAGCCCGGCACGCTGTTCATCAACACCGCACGCGCCGAGGTCATCGAACAAGGTGCGCTTGCCAAGCGTCTCGCCCGCGGGGATGTGAAGGCCGCGTTGGATGTGTTCGAGCATGAGCCGCTTCCCCAAGACGACCCGCTGCGCCAGGTGCCGGGCATCATTATGACCCCGCATGTCGCTTGGCGCAACGAGGAAGCGTATCGCAACTTGACTCGTCAGGTCTTCCAATCGGTCGCCGCGTTCGCGACCGGAAGCGATTTCAACGTCGTCGTCAAATAGTCCACATCGTCATTCCGCGATCGGCTCGCGACTACCGTGCTCCCTTTCTGCTTCTGCCGACGCTGAGAAACCGGTCAGTGTCTGAAGAAGGTTGGACATCTGCTTCTACCGACACTCACCCGCGCCTCAACGTCGGCAGAAGGTCACGCTCCAGTTTCTGCCGACGCTCACGGCCCGCTCAGCGTCGGTAGAAGCAGAAATGACGGGAAACGACTTGCTGGATATGGGTTGTAGGGCGGTACCACCACGATGACAGCCACCATACGGCGGCAGCCACTACACATCTCCACTCGACGATGACTATGCGCGGGCGACACCATCCAGCGACGACCACAACTGACGCCGATCACCATGCTGCGGCGTCGATGAGCTGCTTCGTGTAGGCGGATTGCGGATGCGTGAGCAGATCGCCGGTGGCGGCGGTCTCCTCGATTCGCCCGTCATGCAGAACGACAATCCGGTCAGCAATATGCTGCACAACTCCCAGGTCGTGGGACACGATGACTATCGCGGTCCGAGGCCGTTTCCTCCGGATTTCCGCCAATGCGTCCAGAATCTGGACACGCCCTGAGACGTCGACCGCGCTCATCGGCTCGTCAGCAAGCACGATTCGCGGTTCGGCGACTATCGCCCGCGCGATGGCGACCCGCTGCGCCTGCCCGCCTGACATATCGACCGGATACCGTCCGATGAACTCATCTGGATCAAGCCCGACCATCCCCAACGCCCGGCGTACCGCACCGGCGATATCGTCCGATGCCGCTCGCCTCCCAGCGTCGCCCGCTCTATGCCCGGCTTGTCTTGCAATCAGTCCTTCCGCAATCGATTCGCCTGCGGTCCAACGCGGATCGAGCGAGGTGAACGGGTTTTGGAACACCAGCCCCGATTCGTTTCTCAGCCGTAGCATGCCCAGCGAACGCACTCCGCTCAAGGCAACGCCTCGATACGTAACCGTGCCCGAATCGGCCTGCTCCAAGCCGAATGCAATGCGGGTCAGCGTGGTTTTCCCGGACCCCGACCCGCCGATCACCGCCAGACACTCCCCTTCGGCGACATCCATATCCACGTTGAACAGCACCTGGGTCCGTCGCGAACGGGAGCCGAAGGACTTGTAGACCCCCCGCACGGACAGCAGCGGTTCCTTCTTGTCTGGCGCGACATCGCGCCCGTCGGGAACGATGACTTCTGCCGGTACGGTTTTCCTGCTCTTCTTACCCATGTTGACGCTCCCGATTCGTATCCATACGCGCAGTGCCGTCCATATCCACGCCTGCACCCACACCCGTGTCCAGTGTCAGCAGCTTCGCGGCACGCACCAACGCGTATGTCGCCGGTTCCCCAGGATTACGCAGCAGATCTTCAGTCCCACCCGTCTCGACCACACGCCCGCCGTCGATGACGACGCATCGCGTAGTCGCCCGTGACAACACCGCGAAATCATGGGTGATGAACAGCATCGATGCACCGGCCGATTCGACCAGCGAAACGAGCAGATCGATGATGGAACGCTGCACAATCGCATCAAGCGCAGTGGTCGGCTCATCAGCGATAATCAGCCGCGGCGAGGTAATCAACGCCGTGGCGATGCCGACACGCTGCTGTTGGCCGCCGGAGAGCTCATGCGGGTAGGCGCCCGCGAGTCTTGGCGGCAGGCCGACCCGTTCCAGCATGGTCATCGCTCGGTCGTGCCGCTCATCTGCGTCCAAATCATAATGCAGGCACAGCGGCAGACAGACCTGTTGCTCAACGGTCAGCACCGGATTGAGCGCCGCTCCGGGGTTCTGGAACACAAGCCCGACATATCGACCGCGCAAATCGGCAAGTTCCGCATCATCCATGGTGTCGACCCGCTTGCCGCCAATGTTCAAGCTGCCGTCCACGCGCGCGGTTCGAGGCAACAAGCCGGTCACCGCTTTGACCAGCATGGATTTGCCTGACCCGGATGCCCCAATCAGCCCAACGCGTTCACCGGCGTCGACATGCAAAGACACCCGCTTCAATACAGCATGCCCGCCGATGGTCACATTCAGATCGCAGACATCAAGGATTGTGGGGCGCGCGCTACCGGCGGCGTTCGTCGCACGGCTCACGTCGGCATGACCAACACCGGCATGACCCGCATCGGCAGCACCGCCCGCACCGGTGCCATCGACCCCGGCAGCATTCGCAGTCATGCCGTCCATATTCAGCTCACTCGCATCCAGATTGTTCATGATTCCGCCTCCTCGCCTCGATCTGCCGGCCCTGAACATCCGACCTCCACCCGACGCAGCTCAGGATTGGCCAACGGGTCCGCGCAATCGCGAATCGCATCCCCCAGCAGATACAGCGCGGTCACCACGAGTGTGACTACCAATCCTGGCCACAACACCGTCAGCGGATACACGCTGATCAGCCGCACCGACGTGGTCAGCGAATGCCCCCAACTCGGCACGCCCGACGGCACACCGACACCCAAATAGGTCAACCCCGCCTCGGCCAGAATCGAAGTCCCCGCGCTCATCGACAGCTGCACGGCAAGCACCGGGAAGGTCGAGGGCACGATATGCCGCACGAACACACGCCACGAGCCAGCACCGCTCGCCCTGGCCGCCTCCACGTATGCGCTCCGGGCCGCCAAAGCCGCCGTCGGCCTCAGTATTCGCGCCATATTCAGCCCGTACGTGATACCGCACGCCGCGACGACCACCGCGATAGACGTGCCGAAGGGAACGGCGAACAGCAGGGCGAGCAGCACCGTCGGAATCGCGATCAGCGCGTCCACGACCACTACGCTTGCCGAGGCGAGCATCCGGCGGGTCGATACCATCGCGGCGGTAAGCGCGAGTCCAATCGCCGCGGACACCAGTACGGTCAGCACGGCAACCGCCAAATCCGTGAGGGACCCGGCCATCAGCCAGCTGAGCACATCCGCGCCCACGCCATCCGTACCGAGCGGATGGGCAGCGGACGGCGACGCCCACGCATCGTCGCCATCGGTATGCAGCAGCGGGTAGGGCGTCCACACAAGCGACACCGCGGACACGACCAGCCACAACGCCATGACAATCAGCGCAAACCGCCCACCCGTCCGGCCCCACATGCCGCGCAGGATAATCCCGAGCCTGACATGCAACGGTAATCTGCCGTAGAAGCCGCCGCGGGACGGGTGTCTCACAGGCCCGACATGCCGCAAATCCGCGGTATTGGCAGGATGTCCGACATTGGCAGGAAGCCTGGTTGCACCCGGATGCCCTGCATCGCCCGAAAGCTCAGAAAGCCTTGTATCAGCCGAGTGAACGATTGCCTCGGATTGCCCCGACGATGTCGGACGCCCAGTTTCCTGCAAGCGCCCACGACGATTACGTGATGAAGCCATATCTTCCCTCACCCTCGTTCCTCGGATTGCCCGCCCAACCGCGGATCAAGCGCATGATGAAGCATATCGACCAGCACTCCGAGCAGCAGGAAGAATGCGGCAAGCAGGAACAGTTCGCTTTGCACGGCGACCAGATCACGATTGCCGACATCGCCGATCAGCATGGCGCCCAATCCAGGAAGATTGAACAGACTTTCAACAACCATGACGCCGGTGACCATCTGTGCGAAAGTCAACCCCGCCACCGACACCAGCTGCGCGGCAGACAACCGCAATCCCACGCCGAGCATCGCCTGTCGAAGCGTCATCCCACACGCCATGGCCATCGCCACGGCATCGCTGTCCTCCATCGATATCAGACAGGCGCGGGTATAGCGCATGATTGCGGCCCCCGCCACCAATCCGGTCGCGATGGCGGGCAGAATCAACGATGCGAGAGCCGCTACCGGGTTGCGCCAGCCGGCATCGGGGAATCCCTGCGACGGCAGGATGCCGACAAGTCCGATCCCGCGGCCGAACAGCATGATGAGCAGCAGCCCGCCCCACAACGCCGGCACCGCACCACCGACGATGGCGAGGATATGCAACACGCCACGCACCCGCGAATTCGCGGCAAGCACCGCCTGGCAGCCAAGTGGAACGCCCACGCCAAGGGCGACGATCAGGCTCAATACAATCAGTGGCATGGTGATGGCCGCATGTGACCCGACCTGTGAGGAGACCGAGCGTCCGCTGATCGCAGACACCCCCATATTCCCGTGCATCAGGCCCGACAGCCAATCCGCATATTGCTGCGGGTACGAACGGTCCAGCCCCATCTGCGAGCGCAACGCGGCCACGCGCGCAGGCGTGGCGTTCGTGCCCGCCATGACGGACGCCACGTCACCCGGCAAAATCCGCAACGTGACAAACACCAGCAACGACAGGCCGAGCAGGGCGGCTACGAACAGCACCAGCCGACGAATCAGATATCTCATTGCCTTGATGCTCCTTGTCTGTGACTCTTGCCGCGTATCACCGCGTCCTGCCAGATGTTGCCACGTTGTCTTGCCGTATATCGTGCCGCGTATCGCCGCCTGCTGCCAGTCAGCAGTCTGCTGCCAAACCGTATCGCAGCCGTTGCGCCGCTACGCTCTACGCTGTGCCGGCGTGTACGTGACCTTCCACAACGGCAGCACACTCTGGGTCAGCCGGGAAGGGAACCCGGTGACCCCTTTGGCCTGTGCGACGCTCACCCGATAGGCGAACAGCCAGTCGGCGGGTGCATCCTCGCTGACAATCCTCGCCGCCTGCTTGAGATAGCTTGCGCTGTCCTCGTCGTCCGTTGCAGTGAGCGCCTTGGCGTACAGCGCCTGCACCTGCGGATTGTCGTAATGGTAGTAGTAGTCGGGCTGCGTCCACTTGTAGAAGTCGTGGCTTTCCGCATGGTCGACGAGCGAGAGGTCGTAATCGCCGTTGGTGTGCACGTCCTGAAGCCATGTGGAGAATTCCACGCTGTTGATGCTCAAATCGATGCCGATGCGGCTCAATTGGCTGCGCAGCTGCTCACCAAGCTCGGAACCGTAGATACTCGTCGCGTAGGTGAGCGTCAGCTTGAGCGGGTGACTGGTGGAATACCCTGCCTGTTGCAAGAGGCTCTTGGCTTTGGTGGGATTGTATGGATACAGGCCGGTCAAGTCCTCGTAGCCGGGGTCGACGGACGGGATCGGCCCGCCGAGCGCCGCATCCACTCCCCCGCGCGAGGCGATGATCTCCTTGTGGTTAATCGCATAGCGGATCGCCTGCCGTATGCGTTTGTCGGAGGTTTTCGCACCCGTGCAGTTGAACGCGAGCACGAACTTGTCGCTGCCGTCGTTCGCCTTGACGGTGTATTTCCCACTGCTTTTGAGCTTGCCGGTCATATTCGCGTTGACCGGGGACAGCACCTGCACGTCCCCGCTGGTCAGCGCGTTGAGCGCCGCGTTGTCGTCTGGTAGGAACCGCACGGTGACTGTGTTCGTGCGGGCCTTGTGCGCGCTGCCCCAATATTTCGGGTTCGCCTGCAGGACGAGCTTACTGCTGGAATCGAATGACTTGACCAGATACGGCCCAGAACCGACCGCCGTGGTTTTCGCGTCGTAGTGCGCGTCCTTGTCGAAGACCAGGCCGGGCCGGCCGGAAAGGTACCACAGCATATTCGCATCGGGTTGGCTTAGCGTGAGTTTCACGGTGGTTGCGTCCGGGGCACTGGCTTGCTTGAGGTTCTCGACCTGGTCGCTGTTGTAGTAGTGCTTGGATTTGAGCTGGTTGATGGACCATGCGACATCGGTGGCGTCGAGTGTGTCGCCGTTGGAGAAATTCATGTGCTCGTTGAGCTTGAAGGTGTAGGTCAGCCCGTCGTCGCTGATGGTCCAGCTCTTGGCGAGACCGGGTTCGACCTCGTTGTTCGAGTTGCGCGAGACGAGCGCTTCGTAAACGTTGCCGATGAGCAGCTGTTCGAGCGCCGACCCGGATTGGTTGCGGATGTCAAGGCTCACGGGCGCGAGTTTGATGCCGATGGCGATGCTGTCTGATTGTGCCGGCGCTGCTGCCTTGCGCGAGTGTGAGTTCACGATGGCGATGCATGCGACGAGCGCGACAATCACCAAGGCGGCGACCACCCAGATGATTGGGCGATGCCCGTCATTCCTCTTCTTGCGTTGCTTCGCATGCGCGTTCAGACTAGCGTCGGTGCTCGCGTTGGTATCAGCGTTCGCGCCAGTATTGGCGCGGGTGTCTTCCGTCGCATGCGGCGGCTGGGTTGTGGTGTCTGGTTCGGTTGCGTCGGATGTACCGTACGCACCATTGGACTTAGCCATGGTTGCTCCTCTGTTCGGCCGTTGGGCCTGCTTATGTTGAGTCGGTTGGCCGCCCATGCGGGTCGACCACCTCGCATCATGATACGCGTGCAGGCGGATTGTCTGGCGTCACCCCCGGCCCGATTGCCGCTCCAGCCCTCCGCCGGCGCGCACATCAAAGCCAAACCGGCGAATTCAGCGGGTGTTGCGCGCGTAAATCGATGCCAGTCCTTTGAAAATCAAATCGGGGTCATATACGTCGATCAGATCGGTATCGTCCTTGAACATGCGTCCGAGCCCGCCGGTGGCGATGACGCGAAACTCCCCGTCAATCTCCTGCTGGAACTGTCGGATGGTGCGTTCGATGCCACCGAGGAAGTTGTAGTAGAGCCCCGCCTGCATCGCGTCCTTCGTGTTCTTCGCGAGAATCGACTTGGGCCGTGTAATCTCGACTTCCGGCAACTGGGCGGTTTCGTTCCACAGGGCCGCCGCCGCGGTGCGGATGCCGGTGGTGATCAGCCCGCTGCGGATGCTGCCCTTACTATCCACGTAGTTGAAGGTCGTGGCCGTCCCGAAATCCGCGACAAGCGCCGGCCCGCCGTAGGTGAAATACGCGCCCACGCAGTCGGCGAGGCAATCGGCGCCCATGGTTTTGGGATTGTCCATGACCACGTTGATGCCCGTTTTGATGCCCGGACCGACAATCATCGGGTCGATGCCGAGGAATTTCACGATGCTCGCACGGAAGGAATACATGACTTTCGGCACGACAGACACGATAATCACGTCCTGCACATCGCTCGGGCTGTACCCACTCATCGCGAGGAATTCGGTGATCATGAGCCCGTATTCGTCCGACGTGTGGTTGGCTTTTGTGGTGATCCGGTAGGTGCCCCTCATCTGCTCCTTGCGGTCCCCATCGAGGAAGCCGAGCACGATATTCGTATTGCCGATGTCTACTGCCAACAGCATGGGTGTCCTTTCATCCGCGTTTTCGTAATTGCCCTCATGATCCGGATTCTTTACAAACCTCCGGGTGTCGATTCGCTCTAATCCGTCAGACGTTCCTGCCGCATCCGGGCAAGCCTGCCAAGAATGACAGCCGCAAGGTCGCGCTTGTCCATCAGTGGCTGCGGTTCTGCGTGGATTTTCGACCCGTCCTCGCCCTTAGTGGCATTCTTGTCAGTATCCGGCGTGAGGATCACCACCCGGTTCGTATCGTGCGCGAAACCGGCCCCCGGTTCGTTGAGGTCGTTGGCGACGAGCATGTCGCAATGCTTGCGTTCCAGCTTGGATTGCGCGTTGGCGAGCAGGTCCTGCGTCTCCATCGCGAACCCGCAGACGAGCTGCGAGCCGTCCGGGCGTTTGTGCTCGCCCGCCCAAGCGAGGATGTCCGGGTTCTGTACCAGCGTGATCGGCGGCATGACTTCCCCGGTTTTCTTGATTTTCTGCTCGCTGCGATGCTCCGGGCGGAAATCGCCGACCGCGGCGGCCATGATGGTGATATCCGCCTGCGCGAAGTGGCCATGCACCGCGTCAAACATCTCCTGCGCGGTCTGTACATGGACAGTGTGCACGCCGTCCGGCTCGTCAAGCGAAACCGGCCCGGATACGAGCGTGACCTCGGCTCCCATGGCCTGCGCCGCCTGGGCGAGCGCATACCCCATTTTCCCAGTCGAATGGTTGGTCAGGTACCGTACCGGGTCGAGCGGCTCCTGGGTGGGGCCGGCAGTGAGCAGCACGTGTAATCCAGCCAATTCGTCGTTCGCAGGCTGGTCGGTCTCCGTCTTCGTGCCGCATCTGCTGGCGGCCGCACTCTCGGCGGCCTGTTCAACGGCATCCTCGATGTCCTCCAAATCGGCGAGCTTGCCTTTGCCGGTGTCCTGGCAGGCGAGCCGTCCGGTTGCCGGTTCGACGATCGTCCACCCGAATTCACGGCATGCGGCGATATTGCGCTGGGTGACGGGATTGTTGTACATGCGCGTGTTCATCGCCGGGCACAGGATTTTGGGACCCTCATATGCCAACACCATCGAAGTGAGATAATCGTCGGCGATGCCGTGCGCGATTTTGGCGATGATATCGGCAGTCGCGGGCGCGATCACCAGCACGTCCGCCCATTTCGCGTCATCGATATGGCTGATGCCAAGCCGCTGCGCATCCAATGCATCCTGGGAATCCGCGGTATCGGGGAACATTGCCGTGCGTACCGGCGTGTGAGCGAGGGACGCGAACGAAAGCGGGGTGACGAACCGTTGCGCGGCCGCGGTCATGGCGACCCGCGTCTCATACCCGCATTTGCCCCAATCACTGACCAGTTGGCATGCTTTGAACGCCGCAATGCTGCCGGTGACACCGAGCATGATATGGGTTGAAGCCATACGACCTCCCAAACGCCGCGCTGTTGCGGCGGTCTGTACTGTCGCTGCGGCTGTCGCCGTCAGCGCTGCCGCCAGTATAGGCCGCGCAGCCGACGTGCCGCAGCGAATACCGGTTTCTACATCATCTGCATCACTGGATGGTGAAGCCCTGATTGACCCCGTACTCCTGAATGTCGTTCTGCCAACTGGCGAGCGCCCCTGCGAGCGAAACCTTCGGCCCCGGATCGTCCGGCACAGTCACGGGATTGCCGTCGTCGTCGGTCATGCCCGCCTCGAAACGCTTTTTGGCGACGATCCGCCGCTGGTTGGCGGACTCCCACTTGTAGGCCTTGCCCATGGTCGCGCGGAAATCGCTGCGCGCATACACTTCGAACGGCAGATACTGGTATCCGGAGGACACGTTCTCCGCCGCCTGCGCGAGCACCTTATTGAACTGTTGGCCGCCGAAATACGGGATCTGGATGCCGCGCGAGTCGCGGATGGTCGTCTTTTCAAGGAAAGTCTTGGATTCCAATGTGGAAGTATCTGCGGGGAACGCTCCTCCGTCAACGCGTGTGGCAATACCTTCGGCATCATGGCACACATATTCGATGAAGCGGTATGCGGCTTCGGGTTTGCGCGTCGTGTTGAGCATCGTCAACGCGGACCCGCCGATTTCAGCGTTGGCTGTGCTACCGTGAACGGTCGGGATAGTGCCGACCCGCCATTGTCCTGCAGCTCCGGGCACATCGGACAACAGCATGGAGGGCATCCACGCGCCCGACAGCACCGAGGCGACGGTTCCGTTGCCCAGTGCGTTCTTCCACCCTGTGGACCATGTGGTCAGACGGGTATTGATCAGCCCTTCATCCATCATTTTCTGCCAGTATTCGATGAAGGTTTTCGTGCCCGTGTCATCTTTGAGGTTCACCGTGACGGTTTTGCCGTCGGAGGAGGTCCGGTACGGTCTGCCGCCGGCAAGCCAGATCATCGCGTTGAAGAAGCTTGCGTCCCCGGCGTCCGCGGCGATATACACCCCGATTTTCTTGAGTTTCTTGGCCGCCCGGTAATAATCCTTCCACGTGTGGATGGTTGTCGGGTCAACCCCGGCCTGCCTGAACACGCTATCGTTGTAGAAGAACGCCATCGGGCCCGAATCCATGGGCAGGCCATAGATACGGCCGCCAAGCTGCACCGAGGACCATGTGCCGGTCGTGTAGAAGTTCGCGTAGCCTTGCGCGCGGTCGGTCAAATCACGCAATTGGCCACTGACCGCATACTGTGGCAGCGCAAAATATTCAATCTGCGCGACATCCGGCAGCCCGTACCCGTCCTGGATCGCCGTATTGAGGTTCTCGTAGCCGCTCGTGTTCTTCACGATGACATGAACGTCAGGGTTCGCGGCCTCGAAGGACTGGGCGAGCTTGTCCATGCTCGGCTCCCATGACCATACGGTGATGACGGTGCGCGTGTCCTGCACCGCGCATGCGGCGACCGTGAGCAGCATGCATACGGACATGACGGCGGACAACGCCTTCGCGATAAGGTGCCGTCCGTGGGATGGTCGTGTCATGCTGCTCCTTGATTTTCCGTATATGTTCGCTGGTGCCCGCCGTCAACCCATGCTGACGATGACGCCGTTCGGGGCGATGGTCGCCGTTCCGTCGCCATGGTCTTCGGCGAGAGATGCGACGATGGTACGCCCTTCGATATCCACTGCGACCGGATGGTGCGTACGGTTGAACTGGAACGTGAACCGCGGCGCCTCATGTTCGCCGTCGCCGCGCCCCTCACGCACCACGCGCAGAATGTCGCCGGAACCTTGCCATGCCGGTACGCTCACGTCCATGGCCTCGAACATGGACGGCAGGCTTGCGGCAAGCCCGTCAGCGCCCAATCGGCAACCGACGTAGGCGGCACGCCCCTCACCATATGTGTTGACCGTGATGGCGGGGACACCGTTCATACCGGTCCACGAATCGGCTTGGTAGGTGGCAAGTATACGCGCGGAATCCGCGGTCGAGGTGATGACTTCCGCGATGTCGTGTGCCACGGTGCCATTGCTCAGGTCGAGGTGATCAAGCACGCCATCGTCATCACCCATCGGGGCGAATTCCTCGGAACGCACGCCGACAACATCGCGGATGGCCCCCGGATAGCCGCCAAGCCACACGTGGTCGCGTTCGTCGCTGATACCAGTGTAGTAGGTGGCGAACAGCTTGCCGCCTGCCGCGACATAATCACGCACGCGCCGCGCATCGTTTTCGCCCAGCAGGTACACGCTCGGCAGAACGACCATCTCGTAGCGATCCCAATCGCCCGCCAGCGGCACCACATCGGCGGTCAGTCCGCAATCGGCCAACGCGGTGAACCAGTCGAGCGGTTCCGTCCAATGCCGTACCTGCTGGGTGGGTGTCGCCGTATGCTCGGTGGCCCATTCACTCGCGTAATCGTAGACGACGGCAATCCGTGCCTGGCTCAGTGTGGTGCCGGGCAATCCCGCCTGCGAGAGCGTGTCCAGGTCATTGCCGAGCGCGCAGACGTCACGATAGACCTGGCTGTTCCGTCCCGCGTGAGGCACCATGCCGCTGTGGAATTTCTCAGCTCCCGCTTGGGATTGACGCCACTGGAAGAAGCAGATGGCGTCCGCGCCCATGGCCAGATGCGCCATCGCGTCACGTTCCAACTGCCCGGGTTCCTTGCGGTAATTGATGCCACGCCAGTTGACGGCGCTGGTGGAATGTTCCATGAGGAACCACGGCTGTTTGCGGCTGATGCCGTCAACCAGCGAGGACGAGTAGGCCAGCTCGTCAAGATGCCGGCTTCCGGCGGTGAAATAGTGGTCGTTGGACACGAAATCGACTTCATGGCCCCAATCGTCATAATCGAGGGCGTTCCCCGGTGCGCTGACCATGAAGTTTGTGGTCAAGGGGATATTCGGGGTAATTTCGGCGAGCGCGTCACGCTCCGCCTTGAAGAAATCCTTGAGCGCGTCGGAGCAGAACCGCTTGAAATCAAGCAGTTTGCCCGGGTTCATGAAATTGCCTTCCCCGATGTACCGCGGCGGGATGATCTGAGAGAAATCGGTCATGCGCTGAGACCAGAAGTAGGTGCCCCACGCGTCGTTGACCGCTTCGATATCCCCATAGCGCTCTTTGCACCAGCGCTGGAAGGCGCGCATGGCGTCATCCGAATAGTCGAAACGGTTATGGCAGCCGTACTCGTTGCTCACATGCCAAGCCACGACGGCCGGGTTGTCCCGGTAATGCTGTGCCATGGCACGGCACAGCCGCAAGGCGTACTCGCGGAAAATCGGGCTGGTGGGACGCCAATGCTGTCTGGCTCCCGGCCAGCAGGCGTCGCCGCGCTCGTCCTTCCACAGCACTTCCGGATGCTTCTGCGTCAGCCACAGCGGCGGGCTGGCGGTCGCGGATGCAAGATCGACGGCGATGCCGGCATGGTACAGCTTGTCGATGATCCGGTCGAGCCACCCGAAATCGTAGACGCCTTCCTCGGGTTCTATCGCACTCCATGCGAAAATACCAAGGGACACGATATTGACCCCGGCCTGGTTCATGAGTTCGATATCCTCATCCCAGACGGATTCCGGCCATTGTTCGGGATTGTAGTCTCCGCCGTACCCGATACGCCGGGCCGCATTGTCCAGCGGTCTTGGCCAACGGTGTGTTCTACGTGCTGTCATGGCGCTCCAACTGTATATGTTCGGTTACCGATGTTTACCATACCATCGACGGTTGTGTTTTTCCTGACGGCGCTTCCCCGGCGCCGTCCGGATGCGCTCGACACCGGCACAGGCACAGTTCAGCGGGCGTATCGCACCACCGATCCGCGTTCGATCAGCTCGCCGGGAATCACGGTTTTCACGTTCACTGGCACGTTCTCACCTTCGCACTGCTTGCGGATCATGGTGAACGCCTCATGCCCGATGGTGTCGAAGCGCATGCGCATGGTCGTCAGGTCGAGTTGGGGGACGATACCTCTGAGCGAATCATCCACACCGACGATGCTGACATCCTCGGGCACGCGACGGCCGCCATCCTTCAAACCCAGGATCGCGCCATACGCCATCTGGTCGTTCGCCGCGTACACGGCTGTGCATTCGGGGTCATGGGCCAGCTCGAATCCGGCACGATACCCGCTGTCCGCCCCCCAGTCACCAATCAGGGCTTGCGGTACGGCGATGCCATGGCGATCAAGTTGGTCGCTCCACCCTTGCAGTCTGCTGCGCGCCGCACGCGACTGCATCGGCCCGGCGATATGATGCACGGTGCTGTGCCCTTGTTCCAACAGATAATCGACAATGCTCGTGGAGCACCCATACTGGTCGGCGTCCACCGTGGGGCAGTTCGTAGATGCCCCCTCGCACACGAGCACGACCGGCATCTCTTTCGGCGGAACGAAGGAATCAAAATCAGGGACATCCTGCTGCAGCACGACGATGATGCCGTCAACCGGCAGCTGTGCCATGCGCTCGACCGCAGCCTGCAGCGAACGTTCCTTGCCGACGCCCATCGTGCGTACGGTGACCGCGTACCCCTCATCCACCGCAGCCGCGACGATGCCGTCAAGAATGCGGGAATCGCCGTAATCATACAGGCTGAACACCACGACGCCGATATCGTTGAACCGGCCATATTTGAGCGCACGTGCGGCATAGTTGGGACGATAGCCGAGCTTGTCCATCGCTTCCTCGACGCGCACTCGGGTTTCGTCACGCACACTTTTGCTCCCGTTGGTGACGCGGGAGACCGTTTGGGGCGAAACGCCGGCTTCCCTTGCAACATCCTGCATAGAGACAGTCAGGTTCCGGTTCATTGTTCGCCCCTTGATAGCTGTTGATACGGTGCCAAGTATAGGCGATGCCCGTACGTCGGATACCCACTGCGTCTCACCTATGCCGAGGCGGTCAAGCGCCTGAAAAACCGGCCTTTCTTGCGGTGCTTGAACTTAACTGCTTCAGTTGCGATTAGCCGATTCGCGGCCGTACACCATCCGCCGGTGTGATATCTACAACATTCCAAGACCATTCGGCCGTATTCATCACCATTGCAACGGAACCGACGACACGAACGCCATATCCCGTCCGCTGACCGGATCAGTGAACTCGAGCCGGCGCGCGACCAGCTGCAAGGGCGTACTGAAATCATCCGGCCCATAAGGTTTGAGCGTCGGATAGAACGGGTCGCCCATGATCGGCAGGCCGATTGAGCTCATGTGGACGCGCAGCTGGTGGGTTTTGCCGGTCACGGGGTGTAAAACGTACCGGCGGGTGCCGGCGGGCAGCGCCGTGGCGTCTGGAGTGTCGTCGGTCATGCCGCAAGCGTCGGGCAGGTCGATGACGGTCTGTGCATTCGGCTCCCCCGGTATTTCGTAGGCTTGCAAACGGCCACGATCCTTGACGATATGCGAGCATCGCTTGAGGGGAAACACAGCCGGGGCTTGCAACCGTGTGACCGTACCGGTCCGCGGACGCGCGATCGGCGCCGCCGGAGCGAGACATTCGTAGGTCTTGCGCACCTCATGGTTCTGGAACAGCATCTGGTAGGCGCCCCGGCATGCCGGATCCCGCACGAACACCACGATGCCGGCAGTCAACCGATCCAGCCGATGCGCCGGCGTGATGTGCGGCTCCGCGTAGTGCTCACGCAGTCTGATCAGCGCCGACTGCCGATACCACATGCCGCGAGGCGTGGTCGGCACGAAATGCGGCTTGTCGATGACGATGATCCGCTCGTCCTCGTACAACACCACACAGTGAAACGGGATGTCAGGCTCGTCGGTCACCCAGCGGTGCCGCTTGGCGACCGGCTCTTGCCACCTGCGCGACGCTTGCATCCGAGCGTCACGCGGCGAGGTGTCGCAGACCTCAGACAGCGAGGCGGCGTGCCCGGAACGCAGCAACGCCGCATCAGGCACGCCGTCAGTGTGAGCCACAGGCATGCGCGGTATCACTCGACAGTCACGGATTTGGCGAGATTACGCGGCTTGTCAACGTCATAGCCCTTGAGCTGCGCCATATCCATGGCGAACAGCTGCAACGGCACCACGTCCACCAGCGGGCTGAGCAGCGTGGGGCATACCGGTCGCCAGAAGACGACATCCGCATACTGTTCGACATCCGGGTCACCCAATTCGGCGACCGCAATAGTGAACGCGCCACGCGCCTTGACTTCCTCGATGCCGGAAATCACCTTGTTGTGCAAAATGTTGCGCCCGCGCGCCGACGGCACGATCACAACGACCGGCTCACCCGCATCCACCAGCGCGATCGGGCCATGCTTGAGCTCGCCCGCGGCGAAGCCCTCGGTGAAGGTGTAGGCGATTTCCTTGAGTTTCAGCGCGCCTTCCAGAGCGACCGGATAACCCACATGACGGCCGAGGAACAGGAAGGAATGTGCATTGACCATCTGCTTGGCGGCCTGCTCGACATTGCCCGCCTGGTTGTCCAGCACCCACTGGATCTTCTGCGGCATATCCTTGAGTTGCTCGAGGATGTGCCTGATCTCGTCGCGGTACATCGTGCCCTTCACTTGCGCCAGATACAGGCCCAGCAGGTAGGCGGCGACGATCTGCGCGACGAAGGCCTTGGTTGAGGCGACCGCGATTTCCGGGCCCGCGTGCGTGTACAGCACAGCGTCGGATTCGCGCGGGATGCTGGCACCCTGCGTGTTGCAGATCGCCAGTACGCGCGACCCCTGTTCGCGGGCGTGGCGCAAGGCCATCAGCGTGTCCATTGTCTCGCCGGACTGCGAAATCGCGACGACCAGCGTACGCGGGGTCAGAATCGGGTCGCGGTAGCGGAATTCGTGCGCAAGCTCCACCTCGACCGGGATGCGCACCCAATGCTCGATCGCGTATTTGGCGACCATGCCCGCATAGCTTGCCGTGCCGCACGCCACGACGATGATCTTGTCGACCTGGCGGAACACGTCCAGCCCGATATGCACTTCGTCGAGCACGATATCGCCCTGGTCGTCAAAGCGGCCGAGCAGCGTATTGGCCACGGCCTCCGGGTCCTCGTGAATCTCCTTGTCCATGAACGAGGGCCAGCCACCCTTTTCCGCCGCGGAAGCGTCCCAATCGACGGTGAAACGCTTGGAATCCTTCACCGGGTTGCCGTTGAAATCGGTGACGATCACCTGGTCGCCGCTGATGCACACGGCCTGGTCCTGCCCGATTTCCATGGCCTGCTTGGTGTAGGCGACGAACGCGGCGACATCCGAGCCGAGGAAGTTCTCCCCCTTGCCTAGGCCCACCACGAGCGGGGAATCATGCCGTGCACCGACGACGATATCCGGCTGGCGGCAGTCCACGGCGAGGATGGTGAACGCGCCGGTCAGCATGCGGGCCACGCGCCGCAACGCTTCAAACAGGTCGGGTTTGCCGGTTTCCTCGATGATGGTGTTGGCAACCTTGCCGAGCAGTTTCGCCGCGACTTCGGTATCAGTGCCGGAGGAGAACACGTACCCTTCGGATTGCAGATCCATTTTCAGCTGTGATGCGTTTTCGATGATGCCATTGTGGATGATGGCGATTTTCCCGTCCGCGCTCACATGCGGATGCGCGTTGGTGTCGCTGGGCTCGCCGTTCGTGGCCCACCGCGTATGTCCGATGCCGACCGTTGCGTCCGGAAGAGGCGAACGCTTGAGGTCGGCTTTGAGATTGTCCAGGCGACCTGCCTTCTTGCGAACGGCTACGAGATTCATGCCAGGTGCGGCAAGTGCGACGCCCGCGGAATCATATCCACGGTATTCCAGCCTGCCCAGGCCTTGCATGCATACTTCCAATGGTTTGCCGCATGCGGTCATGCCGCCTGCATATCCTACGATTCCGCACATAGCACACCAGTGTATCGGACGATTATGTCAAGCGCCGATGGCGAAAGTCACTTTCACATAACCGGCCAATCGGCGCTTGGAATGCACATCACGAATTCGTTTGGCACGCTTCGTACAGTTTCGCCTTCGCGGCATCATACCCTGGGGCGGATTCGTCGAAATACTTGCCGAATACGTCCTTGTCCTTGTTCTCGTCGCTGACGATCGCCTTGTAATCATCCACCGTCATGGATTGTTCGGCGAGCCCGTTTTTCTTCAGGCATTGGAGCAACGGTACCGCTGGATCCTCGTTCTTGGGATTGCTTTTCATGCTGTCGTGCAGAATGCTCATGCTGGTGAAATCATTGTCCTCGTCGCATTGGGCGACAGCGGAATCGCCATCGCTTTGGCTCATTCCGGCGGGATACGTGGTTTGCATGCCGCCTTGCGAGTCAAAAGTGACATCGACGCCTTGCTGTTTCGCGCAATCGCTGAAATGCTCGCTGAGTTCGTTGAACTCTTCGTCGGTGATTTTGCTGTCCTTCAGTATCTTCTTGGTCAGGGACTGGTGTGCATCATCGTAGGTGCGTTTGATTTGTTGCGCGTAGTATCCGGTGAAGACGGTGCCGTCCTTCGCAGTGGCGCTACTCGATGCACTTGTCGCGGTGCCAGTGGACGGAGCGGTATGTCCTCCGCCCGCACAGCCCGAAAGCAATGTTGCACAGCACGCCATGGTGCATACCATGACTGTCACAGCGGTGTGACGGTTCCCCCTATTGTTGGTCTTTTTCATGATTTCACTTCTCGGAGTGGTGATTCTTTCGTTTCGCAGAGTCGGAAGGTGGGCTTGTGCCGCGAGTCCCGTAGCGCAAGCCCGCCTTCGCGGTTATTTATCATTTGGATTGATCGTTATCATCGGGATGTTCATGGACGTATACGTAGTGGGACAGATCGTTGATCTTATACCCGTCGTAACGTTCCATGCATTGCTTCGCAATCTTGTTCATCCTCTTCGCATTCGCACCATGGTATGGAGTCGGTGTCGTCGTGCCTTCCTCCCAAATGAAGGTGATGAAATCATCTTCGCTTTGAGCTTGGGCATCTACGCAACCCTCGACTTTGAATTCCAAAGCATTGATGTCCTTCTCGCTGATCTTGCCATCCTCTATGAGTCCCCGGGCAAAACCGGTCTGAAGGCTGTTGTACGTGTCTGCGAATTTTCGAGCGTATGGACCTTTGAACACATGTCCATTCTCGGCCTTCGCAGTGCTTTGCGATGGGGCTGGGGTCGCGTTCTGATGTCCCGAGCCGCAGGCGATGCACAAGAGGCATGCCACGATGACGCCGAAAATCAAAAACACATTTCGAATACGAGCAACGGTATGAGTCAACATCCCGGACCAATCACTCATACGCATACCAATGCCCTTGCATCATTGTCATCATTCTCATCGTTGAAAACCCTTTTCTACCTTGTGCCTCTTAGGCGACGCCTCGTTGACGTCACGATTGCATTGTTTCGCACTTCATCGCACGATGCAAATCCTTGTCGTGAAAAACACTACAAATCCCAGCTTCCGGTCATCGATTCTTAAAATATCTGAACAGGTCACGTTCGCGAGTGACCAGCATCGCAAGCGTGACACCGGCCAACACACCCGCAAGGGCCGCCGCTGGAACTCTGGAAAGAATACCAACAAGCGTCGGTGAGGCAATGATGATCCCCGTATCCATATGGGTAATCGCCCAGATCGTCAATGGCAGCGTCACCAGTATCGCCGAACAGCACCAGACCAACGCCTCGAGCAGCATCTGCAGCCAGAGCGCGGTCTTGGGTTCGCCGCAATGCATGGCGGATGCAAGTTCGAGCCGCCTGACACGGACAACGGCGAATCCGATGAAGAACGCAATGACCAGCATCACGAGTGGAGCCAGTGCACTCTGTCTCTCCCGGAACGCCTTGACGGCATCCAACTTCGAGCCTTGCGTCGCATTCAATTGGCTGATCGTTGGTTGCTGCGAAGCATCCGAAGGCCATGAGGATACCGTGGATTGCAACAATGCCTGCAGGGCATCCGGAACCGGCCAGGTCTTCACCACGCACTGGTCGAAATCGTTTGCATCAACCGGAACCTGGCTGAGCGCCACATATTGGTAATTGGATGACCTACCGTCGTCCGGATACTGGAATACGCCGGCGATCCGTACACTGCCACCGGCATGCAATGCGAGTTTGCTTCCGGCGGAAGCGTTCACAGACTGCGCTGCCTGGGAGGAGAGCCAGATGCCATCGTAATCCCTGGTAGACAACGTAACAGTGCCGGAACGGGTCGAAGAAGCAAAGACATCTAGCGCCCCGGTCGTGGCATCGAGCGAAGGAATACTCGCAGATGGCAAGACGGCGGAAGCGACCTTGTCATTCTTCGAGCGGAGCGCACCCGAGGCAAGCACTCCGTCCATGCTGGAGAGCCGCTCGCATGCCTCGCCACTGATTCTGCCTTTGAATTCGATGACGTACGTCGACGCGCCCGATGCGATATACCGGTCAACCTGCTGCGCTATTGACCGAATGCTGAACAGGTCGGCAGCAGACAACCCGCCGACCAACGCGGCGAGAATCAACATAAGCATGAACGCATGCGAGGTTCCGGACACGATATCCCGCCATGCTTCGTCCACGACACCACGCAGACGCATACGCCCTGTCGCAGCCGTATCCCGGTCAATGGCAGGCGCAACGGTATCTTGTTCCCGGCTCACTGGTAGTCCCTCAAATCGATGATGTCCGTGCACGCGTCGCGGGTGCGCGGATCATGTGTGGCGACCACGACAATCGCCCCTGATATCGACAACCCGTGCAAGGTTCGGTTCACGCTCGCCGCAGTCGCCAAATCAAGTTGTGCTGTCGGCTCATCCACAAGAAGCAGTCCCGCGTGGGAGGCGACCGCGCGCGCAAGCATCAGCCGCTGAGCCTCGCCACCGGACAGGTCACGGAACTGTTTGGCGGCAAGATGGTCAAGCCCGAACACGCGTAACAGTGACAAAGCGTGCTCTTCGGCTTCGTTCCTGCGTTCCCCGCGAGAAATATAGGGCAGTGCCACATGGTCGATGACCTTCCTACGCGCTACTCCATGAGGATTCTGCAATACCCAGCACACCCGACCGCATGAGACGCGTATGACCTTGCCCTGCGCTGGCTGCTGCCAGCCTGCGACAATGGACAATAGCGTGGATTTGCCCGAGCCGGAAGGACCGACCAGCGCATAAACGCGCCGGGGATACAGCGTCATGGTGATATGCCTGAACAGCCAGTCGTCCCCGTCGAAGCTGTGCCCGACATCGTCGAGCTTGACATGGGCAGACTGCTCATCACCGGAATTGTCCTGAACTGTACTGGTTCCCGCCAATCCTGCAACCGCGGGTCGTATGGACTCGAGCCGGTCTTGCCCGCTCATCGGCACGCCTTGCCTGTGCTGGCGGGAACATCGACGGAAGTCAGGGATGCGCCGGATTGCACGCTGACCATCGATTTGCCAAGCTGGGAGGCGACCACATGGACGGCGACCGGCTTGCCGCGCGAAACCACGCATGCCGAATCCGCAGAGACATCGTACATCGCCGCCGGCGGCACCGAGACCACGTTCAGCGCTTTGGCGAGCTTCCAGCGATATGTAACGTTGATGGTGTTCGGAGCGGTGTCTTGTCCCGTGTCGCTTTGGGCCCCTCCGGTATCGGAAGCCTGCCCGGAGGCTGTCGGCTGTTGGGCGGCACGGTATTCGTTGCTCGCACCGATGGCTGAGAGCAGGGAGGCGTCAGTGCTGTCTGCTGTCTGATCAGTGATGGTGAACGTCGTCCCGTTGACTTCCATGACCCGATCGCCTTGCAGCATCGAGGAATCATTGCGCCGGAACGTCGCACGGACCGGTTGGCTGGTAGTCGTCAGCACATCGGCTCCCTGCTCGACGTGCCCGCCATATCGGGCCTGGCACTCCTTGACAGTCACCTGCTGTTGGGGCAACCATGCAAACAACGACGTATCGATGCTCCACTGGCGCTCCTGCGTGGTACCCTGCGTCCCGGCGGTTGTGGCAAGCGCATTGAAGGCTTTCACCGTATTCCACGTCATCACGTCCGAATCCGGGGCCGCATATCCGAGCCGTCTGAGTTCCGCATTGAGCGCCGCGATATCACCGCCCTTCATGCCGCTGGTCATCGTCCGATACGGTGGAGTCCTGAGATACAGGGCGAGTTGGGGTTGTCCGTCAATGGCAATGAACGCGGAGCCTGATTCAATATTGTTTCCGGCCGCGCACTGTCTCAACTCCGTAACCACTCCCCCAACCGGAGCGGCTACGGAACCGGATTCACTGCGTTCCACCGTGACGGTGACGGAACGCTCGTCATCATATAGTTCCGATTGCACGGCAAGTGTGCCCACGCGCGTAGTCGACTCGAACGCGGCGGGTTCGGGCTCACGGGTGAGCAGAAACCCGCCGCACACGCCGGCCGCCAGCATGACGAGCGCGAGCAGGACAGTCACGGAGACGGACACAGTGTTGCGGCCAACGTTCCGGTTTGTACCGGTTTTATAGTGATGCAGCCGCATTCTGTGCTCCTTCGTGCAGAATCGAAACGTTGTCATTATCGGTGGGGAGGAATCCGCAGGCAAATCCTTGTCGTGCAAATACCTACACGATTGCGCTACCGGCATCCTTGACGACTCGGGCGCTTGACGGCACAGCCATGCCGTTTTCGTTGGGTTGCCGCCGAATACGGCATTCAGCACGCCCGGAAACCACGATTGCGCGTCTCACATATTGGCGCCGTTTTTGGAATACTTCGCGGAGCAACTTCCGCTCCGGCCATCGTTTGACGCCGATCCGGCTGTGCCGTCACAGCGCTATGCTGAAGTACGAATCCCTATCCGAACAAGCATGGAGCCAGGCACCACCATGAGCCAACAGCAGACACCATCCGCGACCGGCAGCGACCAGGCGGACACCGTGCAGGTCGTGCTCGTCGACAACGACATCCTGGCCTTGAACATGCTGCGTGAGATCATGTCCGGATGGCCCCGCGTCGCCATAGCCTGGACCGAGCATAACGGTTCGGACGCCTTCGACCACTTCCGGCAATGCGAATCCGGCATCCGCGACTTGCCGAACCTGTTCATCACCGATATCTCGATGCGCGGCCTGTCGGGCATCGATATGAGCCGGGCCATCCGCTACACCAACGGCACGATGCCGATACTCGGCATCACTTCATACGAGCCGACCCAGTTCTACCATGATGCCGCAGATGCCGGCATGCAGGCGGTTATCGGCAAGAACGAGCTGTCCCAACTGAAAACCGTCATCATGGAAGTCGCCGACACCGGCGCTCTCGCCGTCAGGCCACCGTTCGAAACACCGCAGCAGGCGCATCTGCGCATTCACGAGGAAGGGCTGCCATACATTCTTTCACTGAGCCAGCAGGAGAAGCAGGTACTCACCATGTGTTCACACGGGTACAGCAACGCCGATATCGCGCAGGTACTCGACGTCAGCCCGTCGACCATCAACACGTATATCACACGCGCATCGCACAAAATGGGCGTATCCAACAAACGGGAGGCGGTAGCATTATGGACGAAAACCATCGGACTGTAATCAGCAACACCATCTCAACCATCATTCCGCAGCGATTGCGCCACCATAAATTGCACGTCGCCCTATGCCTGGTGACCACGATACTCATGATTGCGGTACTGGCATTCTTCCCCGCGAAGACCCCCGTACAATGGATGGCTTGTGTTATCGCCTGCTGCTGTCCGCTCGGCATCGCCCTCGCGCCGGTGCCGATGTCCGTCATCTCATTCGCCGTGGTACTGCTGCTGATGTTCACTCCCGGAATATCACTCTCGGATGCCGGTTCGATCATTCATATGCTTACGCCACTGGCCATAGGCACGCTCGCGTATTCAACACCCACCCGATGGTCGATCTGGAGTCTTGTCGCTTCAATCATCACCCTGCTGTTGGCCTTCGACTTCCGCCACGCGCTGCCACAAGGAGAAGCGCTTTCCTTATTCGTATTTCTCGTGCTGTATATCGTCACCTACGCAAGTTGCGCATCCATCCGCACCATCGCCATCGACGATCGGCAACGGCACCGCGATGCCGAGCTGGAACTGCTGCAAACACAGCAGGCGCATCAGCAGGAAGTCACCAGATTCGCTCAGATGACGCATGATGCGGTCACCGCGAATCTGTCGAGTATCTTCTTGCTCGCCCAGCAGCACCTTGATGCAACGGACACAACCGGCAGCACGGTTGCCACGCAGGAAGAAGACTGGCGGACCGTCCGGCGGCTCAGCGAAAGTGCCCTTGTCAGCATCCGTTCGGTCATCCGGACCATGAATACCTTGAATGAACGCCCCCAAGACGACCAGGACAACGGGTCGTACGACCTTCCGCTGCCGTCGCGCGTCGGCATCGCGATCGAACAGGGGCGGCACCTACTGGCCCCGCATCATATGCATGTCGACGTGCATATGTCGGGGCAGATATCGTCACCCGTCAGCGCACAGTCCAGCGACGAGGCGATCACCCTGATCGGAGAGATTTTCGCGAATCTGCTGAGGCACGCATCCTCGGACAGTGCACCCATGCTCACCATCACCTACGATGACGACAACATGTCACTGATGCAGACAAACGCGCTGACACCCAAGAAGACGCCCAAGCGCGGCACAGGCCGACAGTCGCCAACGATTGCACAGCCTGCGGCTTGCCATGATGGCGCTCTGCCACAATCCCAGAGCGGACTGGCGCTTCACCGCGGCATCATCGAATCGCTTGGCGGCGAGCTGCGTTTCAACAGCGAGGATAACACGTGGACGCTCTACGCGCGCATCCCTTTGCACCCCGAGGTTCAGGCGGGGTAACGCTACTGCGCCTGAACGCTCAAGGCCGTCATGTCAGGCAATGCACCATGGCAACCACTTGGGGCAGGTGCCCAACAGGATGCTGATACTTGCGGGAGCCGGCGTCGCAAGCGCATCATCATACCGGGCACCGGTGCTCCCGGTGGACAGTCCGCAAACACCGATGGCGATTGCAAGATACACCGCCAATGCGGTACGACCACGATGAACCATTCGTTTCATCTGTTTCTCCTTTCATCATCATCCATGTCACAGCACGTGCTGCAGGAAGTCCTTGAAACGCGGCTCACTCGGATGGTCGATGATGTCGGGACCGCCATGCTCAACCACCACACCGCCGTCCATGAACACCACCTGGTCGGCGACTTCGCGGGCGAATCCGATTTCATGGGTGACCACGATCATGGTCATGCCCTCGTCGGCAAGCTGACGCATGACGCTCAGCACCTCGCCTACCAATTCGGGGTCAAGCGCGGATGTCGGCTCGTCGAACAGCATGATCTCGGGCTTCATCGCGAGCGCTCGTGCGATGGCGACACGCTGCTGCTGGCCACCGGACAACTGAGACGGGTAATAGTCAAGCCGCTGCCCAAGCCCCACACGCTGCAATTCAGCAACCGCTAGCTCACGCGCTTCACTCTTGCCCAGATGCTTCACATGGACGGGCGCTTCCATGACATTCTCCAGCGCCGTCATATGCGGGAACAGGTTGAACCGCTGGAAGACCATACCCAGTTTGGACCGCTGGGCGGCGATTTCCTTGTCGTTCAACGTCTGGAGCACTTCCTGGCCTTTGTGTTCGACCTTCTTGAAGCCGATCATTTCGCCATCCACACGGATTTCGCCGCCGGTCAAGGTTTCCAGCTGGTTGATCAGTCGCAGGAACGTAGACTTGCCGGAACCGGACGGTCCGAGAATCACGGTGACCGTGCCCGGCATGACCGTCATGTCGATGCCCTTGAGCACGTGGAGGCGCCCGAAGGCTTTGTGCACTCCAATCGCCTCGACTGCCGGCGTGGCGGCGTGTGCATGCAGCTCGTCTCGCTGGCTTGAGGAGGCATCCTGCGTCCGGAACGCGGTATCAGTTGCTGTTTGGTCGCTCATATTCTTCCTTCCTCACGCTCACGCGTTGAGCCCGATCATCTTCACATCGTTGCCGCGGACGATGCGATCCTTCTTCGTTTCGCTGACAGCGACCGGGCCGTCCAGCTGATCGCCGTCGTCTTCAGCGACGATGGACCGCGCTTCGAACCCCTTGCCGAAATGCTTCTCGAGCCGGGACTGGATGATCATCAGGATGGAGGTGATGAACAGGTACCAGATGCACGCGACCAGCAGCAACGGAATCGGCTTGTAGATACGGTTGGCGATCGCGTTGGTGGCGAACTGCAGTTCCAGTGTGAACGGCACGGCGAGCACCAACGACGTGGTTTTGAGCATGCCGATGGTTTCATTGCCGGTCGGCGGGATGATGATGCGCATGGCCTGCGGCAGAATGATACGCCGCATGATCAGCGAACGCTTCATGCCGAGCGCTTTCGCCGCCTCGGTCTGCCCCGGGTCCACCGCCTCAAGGCCTGCACGCACGATTTCGGAGAGATAAGCCGCCTCGTTAAGAGCCAAGCCGACCCATGCGGCGTTGAACGCGGTGATGATGACGGATGAATCGATGCTCCAGAACGTCACCGAGGTGAACGGGATGCCGAGCGACAACTTGGGTACCAGCACGGAGAACAAGCCCCAGAACACAAGCTGTGTGTAGACAGGGGTGCCGCGGAAGAACCAGATGAAGAACCAGCTGACCCCGCGCAGCACCGGGTTGATGGACTTGCGCATAATCGCCAGGATCACCGACAGAATGATGGCGACAACCATGGAAATCACCGTAAGCAGCAGCGTGTAGCCGATGCCTTCGAGCACGTTCTCGTTGAACAAATACTTCCAGACGATATTCCACTCGAACCGCGGGTTGGTGATCAGCCCCTGTATGAGCATAGCCGCCAAAAGAGCCACAATAATCCCGGCCACTACCGGACCGGTACGCCTTACAGGCAACGCGTGGATGCGGTCGGGAATGTCCAGACCTTCGCCGTCGACTTGTTTCTTCGCCATGGTTTGCGCCATCTCCTATTGTCGGTTCGTTGCCCAGTTCACACCCTCAGCGTGAACACCTTGTGAATTTCATTGTCGCCACGCCCGACGACACAGTCAAGATATCGTCCATATCCCAATATCACGATGTCGATCCGACACGCCCCCAGCTTCCACGGATGCTTGCGGATCACCCCAACACAAGTGCGCCCGCCGGCGTTGCAGGAACCCCTATGCCGGCGGGCGCACCATCACAACCATGTTGGTCAGCTGAGTTCGGTCGGGTTGATCTCCGCCTCGCTCAGTGCTCCGGACTGCACACCCCAATGCTTGAGGATCTTCATGTAGGTGCCGTCATCCATCAGCTTCTGTACGGCCTTCTGCACCGCTTTGGTGGTCTGGTCGTCGTTCTTCGCGATGGCGATGCCCTGCTTGACCGAGCCCTCGTCCTTGCCGAGCGGTTCGAGCTGGCCATCAGTCTGTGAAATCGCGTAGCCCGCCACCGGGGAATCAGCATAGAACACATCGGCCTTGCCGGTCACCACGTTGGTCGCAGCATCAGTCTGCAACTTGCTGGAAAGCACGTCGATGGCCTTCTTGCCGTCCGCCTTGCACTGCTTGGCGGCCTTGTTGGCGTCTTCCTCTTCGACCGTGCCGGTCTGCACGGCAATCTTCTTGCCACACAGGTCAGAGGTATCAACCTTCTGCGGGTTGCCCTTCTTGACCACCCATGTGGCGCCAGCCTTGTAGTAGCTGACGAAGTTGACCGCGTCCATACGCTCCTTGGTGATGGTCAGCGAGGTGATGCCAAGATCGTACTTGCTACCCACCGACGGAACGATCGAATCGAAGGAGGCGGAGACAATCTGAGTGTCCAGGCCGAACACCTTGCCCAGCGCGTTGGACAAGTCGACGTCGTAGCCGACCGGGGTCTTGCCGTCTTCCTTAAGGAATTCAGCCGGAGCATACGTGAGCTCCATGCCGACGGTGAGCTTGCCGTCCTTGGTCACCGAATCAGGCAGCATGGCGGCGATGGATGCGTCCTTCTTGATGCCGGAGACATCGTAACCGGTCGTGGACGAACTCGACGAAGAACCGGAGCCGGACGTCGCTTCATCCTTCGTGCCGCATGCGGCGGCACCGAGCAACATGGCGGCGCTCAGCGTGCAGGCGAGCGCGGTCTTGAAAGCCTTGAATGACATATGTTCCTCTCTTCATGCATGCGGTCAGGCTGTCTGCCATTCCAACATGCATATCTATGCATTGATTCGCATAATATACTATGCCGCAGACTGCGGCACGAAAAAGACACGCCGGTCGTGTCGGGACGCAACAGGCGTCATCCGCGACACGACCGGCATACCATGGATACTCTGCGGGCGCGTAGGCAACACGCACGGACGAGACGCGCAGCTCAGTCCTCGACCTTGGGGTTGATCTCCGCCTTGGTCACGGCACCGCCCTCGGCACCCCAATGCTTGAGGATCTTCCTGTACGTGCCGTCATCCATGAGCTTTTGCAGAGCCTTCTGCACCGCCTCGTCGGTGGCGGAATCACCCTTCTTGATGGCTACGCCCTCGGGGGCGACACCCTCATCTTCACCGAGCGTGGCAAGCTGGTCGCCGGTCTGCGAGATCGCATAGCCGGCAACCGGGGTATCCGCATAGAACGCGACCGCCTTGCCGGTCACCACATTCGTCGTCACATCGGTCTGCAACTTGCTCGAAAGCACGTCCACCGGCTGCTTGCCATTCGCCTTGCACTGCTTGGAAATCTCGGCGACCGACTCCTCCTGCGTGGTACCGGTCTGCACGGCAATCTTCTTGCCGCACAGGTCCGAAGTATCCACCTTCTCAGGGTTACCCTTCTTGGTCACCCACGTGGAACCCGCCTTGTAGAACGTTACGAAATCAACGGAATCAAGACGCTCATTCGTCACCGTGAACGACGACACGCCGATATCGTACTTGCTGCCGACCGACGGAATGATCGAATCGAAATTCGCGGTCACCGGGTCCGCCTTCAAACCGAAGATATTCGCTATCGCTTTGACGATGTCAACGTCATATCCGACCGGAGTCTTGCCATCCTCCGCGAGGAACTCGGCCGGCGCGTATGACGTATCCATGCCGACGGTGAGCTTGCCGTCCTTGGTCACCGAATCAGGCAGCAACGCCGCAATCGAGGCATCCTTCTTCACACCGGAGACATCGTAACCGGCTGTGGACGAACTCGACGAAGAACCGGAACCGGACTTCGTATCCGACGCATCGCTCGTACCGCATGCAGCAGCGCCGGCGAGCATGGCAACACAGCAGGCGGCGGCACCGAAACGTTTCAGCATGCTTGCGGTTTGGCTTCCAGCGTGGCGAAAATAAGACATGGTTGACATGACTGACATGGCTGAACCCTCTCTGTGTTCCGGACGCAAGAGCCTAGCGGCCGCGCCCGTCGGCGTGGGCACCCGGGCGGATGCCCCGTCCTCGCCGATAGCCGCAGAATAAGCCCGCCATGCTACGGCGACGTTACACTTCACCGTAACCGTGCAGTGTGGGCTTGTAACGAGGAGTCTCGATATGCGGGCACGATTGTGGACGACGGTGTCACGATTCCGCAGCAAGACAGCCAACATTGAATGCCCACGCCATCAACCATCTTCTCAGACCAGCGAAACAATAACGCTCAGATCACCTGCTTGTTCTTGTAGCGCATGATGCGCAATGCCTCGCGCTTGTCCTGCTCCTCACGCAAAGCCTGACGCTTGTCGTACTCCTTCTTGCCTCGTGCGAGCGCGATTTCCGCTTTGACCCTGCCGTCCTTGAAATACAGGCTCAGCGGAATGATCGTATAGCCTTTCGCCTGGGTCTGACGCTGCAGCTTCTCAATCTGCGCAGCATGCAGCAGCAATTTACGCTTGCGCTTCGGGGCGTGATTGTTCCACGTGCCGTTGAGATATTCCGGGATATTTGCGGCCTCAAGCCACATCTCGCCGCGCCTGTCAATACTGACGAATGCTTCAGCGAGCGACGCGCGCCCCTCGCGCAGAGACTTGACCTCGGTACCCGTGAGCACCAGTCCAGCCTCGTACGTGTCCTCGATGCTATAGTCGTGCCGCGCCTTGCGGTTCTGCGCAATCATCACAGTCCCCTGTTCTTTCGCCATTCCGTCCTCGTTCCTCGTTTCCTTCAGTTCCACACTGTTCGCACTCGTCGGCAACAGCCTAGCGACGCACGGGCGCATTGCCTTGTAATTACGTACCTGCGCGGGTGCGCGTCTGACAAGCCAAGCATGCAAACCGCTTAGTATGTATTTACGTATATACGCAAGTACGTACGTACACGGGTACGTATGCGGGTGCGCGGGTGCGGATGCGGGTGCGCGGAATCGTACCGTTTTCATCGCGCTGCTGACAGCGATTGCGAAAATGGTGCTCGCATGTTGTCTGTCGAACCCATCATTGTACACGAAGCCGCTCTCCTACTACTCCAGCTCCGCAGCGCCCTTGGCATTGTCACGCTTCGCACCCGACTCGGTGCACCGCTTGCCATAACCGTGTCCGGCAATCCGCCACATCGCTCGCATTACCCATATCCGGCAACCCGCCGTCCTGCCACTTCCTCACCTGTTTTACATCTCGCCGTATCTCCCGCATTATTCGTCTTGTACCCCACCTCACTCTGCAGCACCCTAACCAACAGACTGTGAGCCGCCGCTCACAATCAATGGCAAAACAACCGCCGACATCCACCACCCGACATCTGATCAACAATCGTTGTGAGACGCCAGTCACAACGGGTGATTTTCTGCGTCAATCACATGTCTATCTCTCGATTTCACAAATCAAGCTCAGAGTCACCACTCACAATCGTGAGCCATGGCTCCGTCAACTCCCACCACGATTACCATCATCAATCGATTCAACAACAAGATTGTGAGTCATCACTCACAATCAAACGGCCGTGACCGCGTCGGCGTCCCTATTCACGCACTCCACTATTTTGATTGTGAGTCGCCGCTCACAAACAATGATGCAACGAGTACGGATGACAGTAGATACAACGCGCAATCGTCCAAGGTTGTGAACGGCGACTCACAATCAGCCGAACAATGGCAGGAAATCTTCTCCGGGACAGTTTCATTCGCCTTGTTTGTGAGCAGTCACTCACAAACATCAGTAACCGGAGATGATTTTGTCAAGAACAACCGCCCAGGTCTGCTCAGGTTGTGAACAGTCACCCACAATCAACGCGAAGAGGACAACAATCGTGGGACGTTTCACGATTCCACAGTTTGATTGAGAGCGGTCACTCACAATCAACGCGAACGATTCCTCTTCTTCTCTTCTGCTCTTCCCTCCTACCTCGCCGGAAACCGCACACAGCCGCGCCATCGACTCCGCGTATAGGAATGGCGGGAGTGCGTCGCATCAAGCAACACGCTCCCGCCATTTTGAGAGGGCGAAAGACCCAGCCCGTCAGCCAAAGGACGGCTCAGTAGTCCAGTGGTTCAGCCCAGCGGTTCGGATCAGTAATGAATGTACTGATAGCTCCCGGCGTTCGAAATCGTCTCATACGCGGGGAATGTCGCGAACCCGGTGCCGCCTTCGGAAACCAGCACCGAACCATCAGAGTTCACGCGCTCGACTACGGCGACATGGCCGTACGCCGCATTCGCATACCAACGTGTCACACGCTGCCCGCGAGCGAATACCATCACCGCTCCGACATGTGGCGTGTTGTTCACCAAATATCCCAGCGAACGCGCGGTACCCGCCCAGTCGGCACCGTTGCCCATATACGAACCCACCGGCAGGCTCAACTGCGAACGGCGAATATACGCCCACAGGGTGCAGTTCCGCGCCGGATAAGTGTTGCCGTTGCCGATGTTGCCTGTGCGATGCCCGTAGCAGAATGAAGAGCCGGCAGGGCAACTTCCCGGCACGCCATAATTCATACCGGAGGCGCCGGAACCGCCCGAACTACCTGAATTATTCGAATTATGCGAAGTATTCGACGAATTCGAATTGCTCGGAGCACTCGGTCTTGACGCAGTCGAGCCGCTTGGTCTCTTGGAACTGGAACCCGACGAAGGCTTCTTGCCGGTATACTGCGCACCGCCGTTGGAAGGTGATGCCTGCTGATTTGAATAGTTGCTGGACCAGGAAGTGATCTCCGACTCCATCGCGACGATCTCGGCGGCCTCCTTCGCCGACTGCGAAGTCAGCTGGGTCTTCTGGCTTTCCAACGAGGCACGCTCGGCATTGCCCTGAGCCAACAGATCATTCAGCTCGGACTGCTTGGCCTGAGCAGTTTCCACGGCTTTCTGAGCCGCGGCAGCTTGCGCATCGGCCTTCTGCTTGAGCGTGGTGATTTCATCCTCGATTGCCGCAAGCCGCTGCTCGCGGTTCTTCGCGGTGCTCAGCTGCGTCGCGGCGTCGCTTGCAGCATTGCTTTCGGTGCGGGTGACTGCGGCGTCGGCCTGCATCTTGTTGACGAAATCCTCAGTCGTGGTGGAATTGGTCACCACATTCATCACTTCCGAGGCGGTGGTGCCGTGGAAGCTTTCACGCGCCATCTGGGCGACCGCTTCCTTCGCATCGTCATAGTTCGCGCCGGTCTGCTTGATTTGTTCCTGCAAGTTGGCCTTGTCTTGTTGCGCGGCCTCGAGTCGGTCCTGTGCGGCCTGCGCCTGGGATTGCGCCTGTTCCGCGCTGTTCTGCGCGTCTTCCAACGCCTGCTGCGCGGCGGGGATCTGGTTCTGGTTCAGATCGTTGAGTTGGAGAATCTGATTCGCCAACTGCGTGCTGACACCGGTCAGTTTGGCTTTGAGCTCACTTTGGCTTTGGAGCTTTGCCTTGTACTGCTGCATCGTGACCGCCTGCGCTGGCTGCGGCGGCGCGATTATGTTCGCAGTGCCTGCGGCGATAAAAGTGAGCGATGCGATCAGTGCGCCCACGATGGCGTCGATCTTTTTCGTGCGCTTCATATCACAGCCTTTCTTGTGGTGTATCGCACATTGTACATAACGATGCTCGATGGTCAATGAGAATACCCCCGTCGCGTATCTGCCATCGACATGTACACCTGGAGCATCTCAATACCAAAATTCAAGACGAGCTTGAACGACGCTGCGGCGGCAAGAGCGGCGCTGACCGCCGACCGAGACAAGTTCTCTCGGCATCCGGACATGCCTGCACATCCCATAGGCACCGTGCACTTTCCTTACACTTTGAGGTACCGTCGCAGCGAGACTGCGGACGAAAGCGCGGACAACACCATCGCGCCGATGACGAGCGCCGGCGCCGCAAGCCATACGGTTTTCTGCGTGATGAACGGCATCCATTGGACGGTTTGCGCGATTCCATCGGTGATGAAAATCTGTACAATTCCACTCAATGCGCCGACCGCCAGCAGTGAGCCGATCATGGATGCTGTCATACCCTCAAGAATGAACGGCAGACGAATCGTCCAGTTCGACGCGCCAACCAGCCGCATGATCTCGGTCTCGTTCTTTCTCGATGCGGCGCTCATCCGGATCGTTGTACCAGTAAGCAGCACCGCGACCACAATCATGACACCTGCGAGGACCACCGTCACCACCGTCGCCTTGTTCAGCACATTGAACACCGGATCGAAGATCTGCCGCTGATCCTGGACTTCCTCGACCCCACTCACCCCCGAGAGCACTTCCGAAACCTGCTGGTATTTGGTCGGGTCGGTGAGTTTGAGCCGCAACGAAGCCTGCATATCCGCCGCAGTCAGCGTCCTGCCCTGATATATGCCGTTCGGATACTGCTTGAGGAAGGTGTTCTTATAGAACTCTTCACGGCTGACATACGTGACTTTGGACACGACGGAACCAAGTTCGTCTTGAATTTTGTTCTCGATATCGACAATTTCATTGTCGGTCGGCGCTTTCCCGCTCGAGCAGTTCGCTGACTGGCTCGTGCCATCAGGGCAAAGCCAGACCACGACCTCTACTTTGTCGTACCAGTCGCCTTTGGCCTTAGTGATCTGCGCCTGCATCAGCACGGAGGCGCCGATGAACAGGAAGGAGATGAACGTGACCAGCATGACGGAAAGAATCATCGGCACATTACGCCGCAAGCTTGTCCATGTCTCAGAAAGAATGAACCGTAACCTCATGACTGTTGACTTTCCTTCCCGTCCGTATCGCTCGTGTCCGGTGTGTCGCTCGTGTCTTGCACTTCTGGTGTCTCTTGTACCCGTTGCGCAGCCGCTTCGCCATCAACGGCGGGCGGCATCGGCGGGGCAGGAGGCGACGGCGGAGCGGGAGGCGCCACCCTGCTGTCGTCTGCACCACCCTGTTGCGGTTGTGCAGCCCGCTCATCCGAAGGCTGGCCTTCTTGACTGTGCAGCTCGGGTGTCTCAACATTGGTGCCGTGCCGCTTGGCATACGCTTCCTCATGCTCGCGCTTCGCGGCGATATCCTCTGCACTCAGACCCTTGCCCCAGGTCATCGTGGTTTCCACAGACTGGAAGACCTCGCCATACCGACCGGTGCGCCCGGAATGAACCGAATGGGCGAGTCGGGCGATACCCTCATCGCCGTTCTCCGAAGCCATCAGTGATTGGGCGACACCAAGCGTCGCCGAAACCTGCTGTGTCGCGGAACGCTGAGGACGGAACTTCGCATCAGGATCGTCGGCGCCGGCTCCGACTGCTTTGGCGTCAGGGGTTCCACCCTGCCGTCCGGACACCCCGTCCTGGGCCTCAGACGTCCGCACCGCGTTCGCGTTTGAAGCTTTCGATTCGACATCACGGTCAGGGAAATACAAGGCTGAATCATATGAACCATGCTGCTCGTCGCGCACAATCTTGCCGTTGTGCAACTCGACGACTCGTTTGCGCATCGAATTGACGATTTCCTCGTTATGCGTGGCCATCACGATGGTCGTGCCGGTGCGGTTGATCGCATCAAGGACTTCCATGATGCCGAGTGACGTCGTCGGATCCAAGTTGCCGGTAGGCTCGTCGGCGAGCAGGATCTGCGGATGATTCACATACGCACGCGCGATAGCCACGCGCTGCTGCTCGCCGCCGGACAGCTCATGCGGATAGTTCCCCTCCTTGCCGGAAAGCCCGACCGTCTGAAGCACCTTGGGCACCAACGTCCTGATGGTTGAGCGGCTCGTGCCAATCACCTCAAGCGCGAACGCGACATTCTGCCAGACCGTCTTGTTGTTCAACAGCTTGTAATCCTGGAACACGAAGCCGATGGAACGACGGTACTGCGGGACCTGCCGATTCGTCAAACGACGCAGGTCATTGCCCGCGACGCGAATCTCCCCGTCCGTCGCCTCCTCCTCACGCAACAGCAGGCTCAGCAACGTCGTTTTGCCGGAACCTGACGCGCCCACAAGAAACACGAAATCGCCACGATCGATATGCAGCGTGATGTCATCCAGTGCCGGCCGTGTGCCTTTCGGATAAATCTTTGTAACATCATCAAGCGTTATCAGCGACATGATTCCCGTCTTCCGTGTTGATTACCGGACGTGCGCCCCGAATCCTTGCCCCGAGGCGGATACGAGGCAGCACATTCTCAAGTGTTACCAAGTGTTGAATTCAGTTGTTGTCTCAAGGCTTGTGCCGACTTAGGCTTGGGCAGCTTCCTCGGCGGCCTGCTTGCGCTGGTCATGACGCCAACGGATGCCTGCCTCGATGAAGCCATCAATATCACCATCGAACACTGCCTGAGTCTGCGAAGTCTCATAGCCGGTACGCAAATCCTTGACCATCTGGTACGGATGCAACACGTAGGAACGCATCTGGTCTCCCCAGCTGGCCTTGATATCGCCGGCGAGCTCCTTCTTCTTCTTGGCTTCCTCTTCGTGGCGCAGCACCAGCAGGCGGGATTGGAGCACCGCCATGGCGGCCGCACGATTCTGAATCTGGCTGCGTTCATCCTGCATAGAAACCACGAGGCCGGTGGGCAAGTGGGTGATGCGCACCGCGGAATACGTGGTGTTCACGCCTTGGCCGCCAGGACCCGACGCCTGGAAGGTGTCGACACGGATATCGGAGTCCGGAATATCGATGTGATCGGTGGATTCCACGAGCGGAATCACCTCGACCGCGGCGAAGGATGTCTGACGACGGCCCTGATTGTCAAACGGCGAAATGCGCACCAGACGATGTGTGCCGCCCTCGACCGAAAGCCGGCCATACGCGTACGGGGCATCGACTTGGAATGTGGCGGATTTGATGCCGGCTTCCTCGGCGTAGGACGTGTCCATCATCTTCGTCTTGAAATTATGCCGTTCCGCCCAACGTAGGTACATGCGCAGCAGCATCTGGGCGAAATCAGCGGCATCGACGCCACCGGCACCGGAACGAATGGTGACCACAGCGGAACGTGCATCGTACTCGCCGTCCATGAGGGTCTGGACTTCCATGTCGACGAGGTCCCGATCGAGCTGTTTGAGATTGTTGACGGCTTCGTCCATGGAATCCTTGTCGTCTTCCTCGGAACCGAGCTCGTACAGGGTCTCGACGTCGTCAATGCGCCGTTGGGCGTCCTTGAGGCGCTTCAGCTGGGATTGCGCTGCCGAGAGCTTGCTGGTAACTTGCTGAGCGTGTTCTTGGTCATCCCACAGGCCGGGCGCGCTCGCCTCTACCTCGAGATCCCTGATTGACGAGGCAAGGGCGTCCATATCGATGGCCTTGGCGATCATGTCAAATTTCGCCTTGGTCTCGTTCAAATCTTGCGTAAAGTCATAGTCTGCCACGTTTATCCACCTTACAGGCACAGGCGGAAATCGTCCGCCGACCCGCCCGAACGTTCACACCCTTTGCTGATTGTGAGCCGCCAGTCACGCCGTGGGCGGCAAACCCAGCCACCGACACCAACCGCCCCACCCGCCACACACGATTGTGAGCCACCACCCACAACCAACGCGACAAACCCAACTGCCAGCACCCACCCAGACAAACAACACACCTGATTGTGAGTCGACACCAGCAACCCAAGCCCCAAACCCGACCACCGACACCGACCATCACACACCACAGATGCTCATTGTGAGCGGCCACTCACAATCGTCATCATGCGGACAACGCTACATTCATGCTCGAAAGACGGTAGCGAACCGCGACTCACAACGAAGCAGAACGCACGGGTATACGGCGCCGATCCAGGCCTGTCATCGCCTTAATTGAGAGCAACCACTCACAATCAGCAAGACAACGGGCAGCCCGCGATGGCAACGCGTCATCCGTGCATCATTCGCACGTCACCCATATCGTGTCTTGCGAGCGGCGACTCACAATCAAGTGGAAAACCGAAGCGGCAGGATATACAACATAAGGAGTTTCAAAGCATCCACGCGCCCCACACGCACCCAAAACAAGACGAGTTCAATCAGACTATCAGAACCTCGACAACGTCAACATCGACAATCAGAAAGACGCAGATAACGGCAAAAGCCTCAGAGCATCCGCAACCGGGGGTCGCCGGAAATCGAACCTCCACTACACGGACGCGCCCGGCCAACTCGGCCCGGTCACGCGCCTGCAACGGCATTGCGTCAGCGCCACACATCATCCGCTGCAGCGGTAGTCAGCGACATCGCTGAACAACCAACATGCGAAACGCACTTCACACACCACACAACAACGCAAGCTGCGCCTGCACATTCATCATGACATATACGCCATGCCGCACTGATCAGCTGCAAGCGCGCGCTTCTTCGACATCAGAGCCACCAGAGTCTTCTGCCCGTTTCATCCGTCGCATCAAGCGAGAAGCCAATCGCCGCAACGAAATTGGTCCCGACACGGCATGTTTTCGTCCCGATTGGCGTTCCAGACGTGACGCCACACTGGCAGCAAAGGCACGTCGCTCACTATCAGTTCGCATATCACTCCAAGTGGCGTTCACGCATACCCAGCCAGCATCTTCGAGTATCATACGGCGGCGCACATCTTCCTCCCAGTTACCGGCATGATATTTGCCGTCATATTCCACAGCGACTTTATATTCCGGATATGCGAGATCAAGGAACAATTTGCGGCGGATATTCGCATTCGCCTGTCCTGGCATCTTCTTGATATCGAGCTGCGGATTGACTTGCGGCATCGGCAATCCATAGGACAGCAACATCAACCGCAATTCACTTTCACGAACAGAATCCGTATTCTCTTTCATCAAGACCAAAGCCCGACGCAATTGCGCAGTGCCAGCCGGCATTCGTCTCCCGGTCTTTCGAATCTGCTCATGTATCGTATGACAAGAATCACGAAAATCGCGCAACGGCATCCACCGTTGATCACGGTCTCTTCGCATGAAAGCATCCCCCAGCAGCACCAGCGATTCGAGTTCAGAACGTCGCGCATACATAAGCCATGTCGTATCCGGGGCAACGCACACAATACCGTCAAGATGCACGAATCGCATGGGATAACTCCAATATATGCACCGCACTCCTACGATTCGTCTGCGGGTTTTCTGCGAATCAGCGACCACTACCAACTCGTCATGATCCAATCCGTTTGGCACGTCGATACACAGCAATTTCAGTGCGGTGCTCAACGCGAAAATCAACGGTGAAGCGACACGTGCTTGAAGTTCACGGCAGCGAATCAGCGTCTCCGCTTGAATGCGCAGCAGTCTGACCGGAGTCGTTTCGACGCGCCGCCCACAAGTCTGCGCCATGAGCCCAGACCGTCGATGCTCAACCGTGTTCATAGTCATACGTTCGACGCTAGCTTGCCACCCGCCTCACCAAAAGCGATGACGGGCAATGTGGTCAAAAGATGTAGTTATCCACATGTGGCTGTGCAATCGCGCGCCCACCGCATGACAACGTACTGCGAATTCTGGTCGAACGATTGTTAGCGACGAACAGATAACAGCCATGTCCGCGCCGTTGCGATGTGGGCTCGGTTCTCATCCCGCGACTGTAGAGGGGTCACCGATGCCTATTGGCTTTGTTGTGAGCGCTGACTCACAATGGAATGTGATCACGACTTCTTTCGGCGCATCAAGGCCACATAACACGGCTGGTTGCGAGTCACTACTCACAACCAGCACGATGATAACGCTTCTGCACCATTATTAACGCTCGCATAGCACGCATTGCGAATCGCCACTCACAACCAGCACGATAAGTAAGGATGGAGGAACAACCACAATCGCACAACCACAATCGCAACCACAACCACAGAACAGCCGCGAACGCCACTCAAATAGCTGCACCAATCGTCGCGACCAATGCTGCCTGCTACGCCGCGTCAAGCCGCCAAGACCGCCCGCCAATCCCGCCGCGCATTCCCGCGGACGCCGCCGCCGACAATCCCGCCAGACCCATCGATTGCGCCGAGCAGCCCCACCAGTCTTGTCGCCAAAACCCCGCCAGTACTCCCACGCAACCCCAACACTGCCGCCAATACCGCACCATCCAGCAGCATTATCCAGCCTCAATATCCGCCGTTTCGTCATGCGCAGAACCTCACCTCATATTCAGCACAATCAGCGCACATCGTTCACGCACCGCGAAACAACTCGCACATCGGAAACCGCCTATCCATAACCGGCCAACCGTAATATACTCGCCAGTAAGCGCAACATACACAACGCGTGCCTTCAAGACATTCGAAGCCTTCAAGACATCAGAAAGCAGGAACATATCATGGCAGATCAACGCACCGCATGGGGATGGGGACTGGCAAGCATCGATGCAGCCGGCGCCACACTCGATGTCTGGTATCCAAAACTCACCCTCGGCCCCGCCCCATCGCCGGCCGACCGTCCCGCACACGGGTTTGACGCTCTCATCCGCAAACGAGCCGACGCGCGTGGGGTACGACGCGTCCCCGTCTTCACCGTCAGCGACCTGGATGCCGCCCCGGCGGACGCCGCCGACGCGTACCTGCGTCTGCACCTGTTAAGTATGCGTCTCGCCAAGCCAAACACCATCAATCTTGACGGCATCTTCGGCGTACTCACCAACGTCGTGTGGACCAATTACGGTCCGTTTGCCATCGAAGATTTCGCCCTGCGCAAGATGGATGTTCAAGCCGCTGCAGCGAATGCCGTCAACGGCGCCCCAAGCGCTAACGTCGAAGTCATGCTCGTCGACAAGATGCCACGCATGGTCGACTATGTCGTTCCCACCGGCGTGCGCATCGGTAACGCCGACCGTGTCAGACTCGGCGCCTACCTGTCCGAAGGCACGACGGTCATGCATGAAGGTTTCGTAAACTTCAACGCCGGCACGCTCGGTGTCTCGATGGTTGAAGGCCGCATCTCGCAAGGTGTCGTCGTAGGCAATGGTTCCGACATCGGCGGCGGCGCGTCGATTATGGGCACGCTGTCGGGCGGCGGCAAGCTGCGCAATTCCATCGGCGAACACTCGCTGCTCGGAGCAAACGCCGGCATCGGCATCTCCTTGGGCGACAACTGCGTGGTTGAAGCCGGATTGTATGTGACTGCAGGCACCAAGGTGACCGTCTACGACAAGGCTAAGGTCGCCGCGGGCGAGCCACTCGACGTGGTCAAGGGCTCAGATCTGAGCGGCAAGAACAACATATTGTTCATCCGTAATTCGGTCAGTGGCAGAATCGAGGCGCGCTACCGCAAGGTCGGCATCGCTCTCAACGAGAAGCTGCACAAGAACTGAGCGCATTCTCTCGCCTCCCCCAATAAATGGAATATCAACGGGATATAAACGGGGCAAATGAATCGTAATATTCCAGATTTGCCCCGTTTAAATTCCCAAGATATTTATCAACTTGGTTTCATCGCGCTAGTCACGGTATTGAGATTCTTTGATGAATGTACGCTATTCCACGATCATCAAAATCAACTGAAATCATAACATTATCGGCAATCATGAATAATCCCGGGAAAGAAGCAACATCATGCACATCATGAGCATAGTTCTGACAACCCTCGTTGGCATTGAGTTCATATATATCTTCTATCTGGAAACCATCGCGACCACATCCTCATCCACCGCACGCGTGTTTGGCATGACGACCGAAGAGCTATCGCGCGAATCAGTGACCACGCTGTTTCGGAACCAAGGCGTTTACAATCTGCTAATCGGGGTGCTTCTGCTTATCGCCCTGTTCGGATATCAGTCGCAAATGGCGGTCGTATGGCTGCTGGGCTACATCATCGCGGTCGCCGCATACGGCAGCTTTACCAGCAGTCCATGGATCATCCTCAAGCAGGGCGGACTTGCCATTGTTGCATTGATATTCGCACTCGTATTTGGAATCTGACGAGCGGCAGCCCAGCACGGACATGGTGTTCATATGAGAATCGCCGTGTATACGTGTTGCCCATAATGTGAGCATTTTCATCTCTCTCGCCTCGATTGGAAGCGTTCACGTTCTCCAACGATGACGTACCAGATTTTCATACGTGCGGGGCGAGAGGTTGCCTGCCACGGTGGTTCAGATTCGGGTGCCGGTTCTGATGCCGGTGCCGGGCGTGATTGGCGTGGGACGAATTCCGCCTCGGTTGTGTTGTGTCCTGCGCGAATAAATTCGGTGCTAGGCATGATTGGCGTGGAGAGGCCGACCGCATTAATTTTCATCGGCTCCCCGACCTCTCCGCTATGCATTGGTTGTAACTGGCCGTTCATCGTTCATTGGTTGTGAGTGACCGTGCACAACGAATTGGACAGTGCATCGTGATGAGCATCACTTGCTCATCTCCACAGCTTGATTGTGAGTCGCCATCAGCAACGATTCACTATAATGCGCGCGTATCTTGCCGCACCGCAGTCATACGATGTCGGTTGTGAGTCGCCACTCACAACAAGCCCCAATCATCTGTCCAAGTCGAGTCATCCAGAACCGTAATATTGGGGATTGTGAGTCGACACTCACAACCAAAGCCCAACGGCGTATGGCGATTCCCGCTCAGATTCCTCATATGACGCGATTGCGCGTCACCACTCACAACCGACACGCCGGACAATCAACACAATCAATGCACTGCCTCGTTCTGTGCATCGATTGCGAATGACCGCTCACAATCGGCATGAGGACGATGAGTATCGACTGCGAACAACATCCCTGTACCAACGATTGCGAGCCTCCGCATACCACAATCGTAAGAACCGATTGCAGATCGCGAGAACATCCTATGGCATAGTCCTTATTTCAGGCTATGTCGGGCGCCGACAGAAAAAGCACCAATCATCTCCGCATGCATTGCGAGTCGCCACTCACAACCGAGAATGTTGGCGGCTCGAATCGACAATGAAACGGAGACTTTCAGCCGTTGGTTGCAAGTCGCCGCTCACAATCAACGATGTGAGTATCCAAATCGACTCTTGAAAGGTATTTTCCGCCAACTGGTAGTGAGCCATCACTCACAATCACAACATGAGTGAGCAGAATAGTCAGCGAACAGGGTGCATTGCCCTCCTGATGACGAGTCGCCACTCACAATCAGGAATATGGGCATGCCGATTACCCGATGCGAGGGAATATCCAGCACTCGTTTGTAAGCAGTCACTCACAACCAACGATAGGGGGATCCAGACTGACCGCCTCAAGACATACCGCCGCAATCGACTGCGAATTGTCGCTCACAATCAACGATAGAGGCGGCAAGACCGACCATGAGGAGACAGTTTCCGGCAATTGACTGCTAGCCGTCACTCACAATCAGGACAATGGCCAGCGAGAGCATACAGTCCGCTAGATGACACCAGAGGGAACATGCATTCATCGCACCGTGTCCGTATTACGCGCGACATGAGAAACCGCACGACGAACAACCATGAACGACGTTGAACAACTCAGTGCGATAGCCCAGCACCGGACACACTGCACAGCACAAGCAACCACAGTCAGGCAGCAGCCACAGTACCAGCAGCAGCCGCAGCCGGACGGACAGCAGCACAGTCAGGCAGCAGCCACAGTTGAGGCACACAGCATGAGACAGCCACGACAGGGTGCAATTTGCGCGACATATCAATGCAAAACGGGCATCGCGGTGGCAACACCGCGACACCCGTTACGTACACTCCCCCTTGCGTGGGGATGACCGCCGCGAACGCCACTCACTGCAGCGGCGGCGTCAACGTGTTTCAGCGCTGATCCATCGGAACGTAATCGCGCTTCGCCTCACCCGTATACACCTGGCGCGGCCGGCCAATCTTGGTCATCGGGTCGTCCAGCATTTCGCGGTACTGCGCAATCCAGCCAGGGATGCGGCCGAGCGCGAACAGCGTCGTGAACATGGCCGGGTCGAAACCAATCGCGCGGTAAATTAACCCGGTGTAGAAGTCGACGTTCGGGTACAGATGTCGAGAGACGAAATACTCGTCGTTCAACGCGATCTGCTCAAGTTCCGTAGCCACGTCGAACAGCGCGCGCTCATCCTTCGGAAGCTTCAACGTCGCTTCATGCTCCACGATTTTCGTCAGATACGACTTTGCGATGGCCGCGCGCGGGTCGTACGACTTGTACACGCGATGGCCGAGCCCGGCGATGCGCTTGCCGTTGTCCTTGGACCATTCGACGAATTCCTTGACGGTCTTGCCCGAATCGCGGATGGCTTTGAGCTGACGCAGCACCGCCTCGTTCGCACCGCCATGCAACGGACCGGACAGCGCGTTGACACCCGCGGCGACTGCGGAATACAGGTTCGCATGCGCGCTGCCCGCGATTCGCACCACGGAGGTCGAGCAATTCTGTTCATGGTCGGCATGGATGATGAGCAGACGGCCAAGCGCGTGCACATACAGCTGGTCGGATTCGAACGGCTCGTATGGCACGGCAAAGCACATGCGCAGGAAATCGTCGACATAGCCGCGAGAGACGTCCGGATAGAGCATGGGCTCATCGCGACGGCGACGGAAGATGTAGCTGACGATGGTCCGCGCCTTCGCCATGATGATTTCGGCCGCTTCGTCAAGCTGATCGGAATCGTTGACATCCGTGGTGTCAGGGTAGAATGCGGCGAGCGCGTTGATGGCGGAGGCGAGCACGCTCATCGGGTGCGAAGTGCGCGGGAACGACCCCATGAAGGTGCGGAAATCCTCGCCGACCATGGTGCGATGGTTGATGTCGGAGCAGAACTTTTCGTATTGCCGGCGGGTGGGCAGTTCGCCGTGACGCAGCAGCCAGGCGACTTCAAGGAAATCGGACTTTTCGCACAGCTGCTCAATCGGGTAGCCTCGGTAGCGCAGAATCGAGTTGTTGCCGTCGATGAACGTGATTTTTGATTCACATTGCGCGGTCGTCAGGAAACCGGGGTCAAGCGTGACCCACCCGTCGTTGCGCAAATTGGACACGACGATGCCGTCCGGACCCGAGGTCGCTTTGACCAGCGGCAGATCGTACTGTTCGGAATCGATCTTCAACTCGGCTGTCGCCATCAGCTCCCCTTTCTGTTGGATACGTGCGCACCCGCCAATCGGCATCGTTCAAGCTGTCTTGAATGGTTCAGACGCCTCGAACGTCTCAAACGCCGACGACACAATGCTGCCGATAACGCAACGGCGGTCACATATGCGCGCGCTGGAGTGTGTTCATCATAACAGACCGCGCCAAGACCATGCTCGCGCTGTCTTGCACAACGGTCACTTTCTCATCGCAATCGCCGCAGGGTTTCAGCAAAACGCGCTGATTTCACGGTTTGCTCCGACCATGAGAATTTCACAGATTCTGTGGATTGGGGCGTAAGGCGAGGGCGGTGAATAACCGAATTACCCTTGAGAATTCCGCAAATCCGGCGGATTGCAATATTGCGATGGACACCATGCAGCGATGAAACACCGCAGGGGCGGGACGTCGCGAACGGCCCACCCCTGTCAGTCAATCAGCGATGCGCAGACATGCGTAGCGTAACCTAGCGTTGCGTTGACACCGTTTCGGCTTTGCGTCGGCCTTGCACAGACCCTACGCCAACCTTACGCAGACGACCTTGCGCCGCATCGCTGCAACCTTGTATCACTCGTCACGAGCGGTGAGAATCACCGGACCGTTCTCGGTGATGGCGATGGTGTGCTCGGTGTGCGCGCCGCGCGAACCATCGGCGGAACGCAACGTCCAGCCGTCCTTCGGATCCTGGTAGATCTCGTCGGTGGTCTTCATGAACCACGGTTCGATCGCGATGACCAGCCCCGGGCGCAGCTTGTAGCCGTGATGCGCTTTGCCATCGTTGGCGACGTGCGGATCGCCGTGCATGATATGACCCACGCCGTGGCCGCCGAACTCGAGGTTCACGGTGTAGCCCTGCTCGTGCGCAACATCGCCGATGGCTGCAGAGATATCACCGAGACGGTTGCCCGGCTGAGCTTGCGCGATGCCGGCGGCGAGCGCATCCTCAGTGCATTTGATCAGGCGCAAGTCCTCGGGATCCTTGTTCTTGCCGACCACGAAGCTGATGGCGGAGTCGCCGACCCACCCGTCGACGCTGATTGCCAGGTCGAGGCTGACCAGATCGCCGTCTTTCAGGTCATAATCATAGGGGACGCCGTGCAGCACGGCATCGTTGACAGAAATGCAGATGTAATGCTTGAACGGGCCAGTGCCGAAATCCGGGGCGTAATCCACGTAGCAGGATTCTGCACCCTTACGGCTTTCGATGCGGCGGCGGACGTAATCGTCGATGTCAAGCAGATTGGTTCCCACGCCGGTCTGGGCGCGCAGTTCCTTGAGAATGCTGCCGACAAAATGGCCGGCAGGCTTCATTGCTTCGATTTCCTGAGGTGTTTTCAGTTCGATCATAATTGCAACCCTACTTCGTGCGGCTTACAAAGCAAGCCGTTGCCTTGAAGCCAGACGGCGAACCGTTGACTGGAACGAGCGGGCCGCCTGTCAGTTGCGGCAGGCGGCCCGCTCGTTCCAATGACTGTTCTTCAGCTACGTTCAGCGCTTGCTGGGTTTGCCGAAGGTGAACGCACGCACGATTGCACTGACACCGAGCACAATGAGCGTGATGCCGCCGAAAATCATCAGCGTCAACGCCGACGGCCCCGGCCAGAACAGGATTGCGATGCCCGCGATAATCGAAATGATCGCGTAGAAGATCGCCCATCCCTGCTTCGGCAGCATCCAGGACTCGGTCAGTGCCATAATGCCTTCAATGATCCAGCAGATGCCAACGGTCAAGGTGATGACGATAAGCAGGGTCTGCGCGGACAACGCCGTGTACTTGAACATGATGACGCCGCCAATGGTCAGCAGCAGGCCGACGATGATATCAAGCACACGCCATCCGGCGGGCAGACCGAGTTCGACAATGGCGCTGACGATACGCACCACGCCGGCGACAACGAAGAATACACCCAGCGCGATGGCCGCGACGACCAGGGTCTTGCCCGGCCATACCAGCAACGCGACACCGAGGATGACGGCGACGATGCCAATCAGCCCATAGGCTCCGCGGATGGTGTTCTTCGCACGCTGCGGCAGCATCTCCTCGACCAGACGGAACGGGTTGAACGAATACTGGTTCCCGTCGTCGGATTCAGGATTCTGGCCCGCATTCGGGTTGGGGTTGTTGGCATACGGTCCATAAGGATTCTGATTCATATTCTGATCAGTCATGACTACTCCTTTCCTTACAGGCACCGGATTTTGCCTACATTTCGTATTGTATTCGTGCACGATGGTCTTGTGGGGCAACGACATGCGCAGTATTGTCTGGTTTCTTGCGCTCGTGCCCGCGCTCTGGGTGCCAGCTGCTCCACCCGCCCAGTACCGCTGACGGAACAATGCCGGATTGTCACCGAATCTGGCTAGGGTGAAGCTATGAGCAACGCTTTGGTTTCCGGCCTTGACCCGGCCTCTTTCTCCTCCGTTATCAAGCCCGCCGACGACCTGTTCCGTTACGTGAACGGGCCTTGGATCGACACCTATCGTCTTCCCGATGACCGTTCCCGCTATGGCTCCTTCGACAAGCTCGCAGAGAACGCCGAAAGCCAGATTCGCGACATCCTTGAGGATGACGATTGCCCCGCGACGAAGTCCCGTGCCCTCTACCACGCGTTCTGCGACACCGATGCCGTGGACGCCGCTGGCATTGAGCCGATTCGCCCCGATCTTGATGCCATCGACCATGCCGCGGATAAGACCGCGCTCACCCGCGTGCTCGGCTCATTGAACCCGACCGGGGGACCGGACCTGTTCGCGATGGCGATATATGGCGACCCGGGAGACCCCGAGCATAACATCGTACACATCGAACAGGCGGGCATCGGCTTGCCGGATGAGGCGTACTACCGCGAGGATCATTACGCCCCGGTCCGCGAACAGTACATGGCGATGGTCGCCAAGCAACTGCGCCAGGCCGGGTACGGCGACGAGCTGGAATCCGAAGAACAGGCGAAGCGCTTCCTTGAGGTTGAGACCGCCATCGCTTCGCACCATTGGGACAACGTGGCCACAAGGGATTCGCAGAAAACCTACAATCCCACTGACTACGCGGCATTGAGCGAGTCGCTGGAGCATTTCGGCCTATCCGATTGGGTGGACGCATGGCAGACGGCATACGACGCGACGACGGCAGGCAAGGCACAACCGCTTGATTTCAAGACGATTGTGCAACATACGATCGTACATGAACCGAGCTTCCTGTCCGGGCTTGACGTATTCTGGGCGGCAAGCGACTTGGATGACCTCAAGCTGTGGGCACGCGTCCACACCATCATCGGATGGGCGGGCATGCTCAGCCAGGAGTTCGACGAGACGAATTTCGCGTTCTATGGCAAGGTGCTCTCCGGAGCCAAACAGCAGCGTGACCGGTGGAAGCGTGGCGTTTCGCTGGTCAACGGCGTGTGCGGTGAGGACGTCGGGCGCGAATACGTCAAACGTCACTTCCCCGAAAGCTCCAAGCAGCGCATGGAACAGCTCGTCGGGAATCTGATTGACGCCTACCGCGTGTCCATCAGTACCAGCGACTGGCTGAGCGAAGCGACCAAGGGCAAGGCGCTGGAAAAGCTCTCAAAGTTCACCGCGAAAATCGGGTATACCAGTCATTGGCGTGACTACGCCGCCCTTGACGTACGCGATGACGCCGGACTTGTGGACAATATGCGTGCCGCGTCCCTGTACGAGAACGGGTATCAACTGTCCAAGGCCGGCAAGCCTGTGGACCGTGATGAGTGGCTGATGAATCCGCAGACGGTCAACGCCTATTATGAGCCGTCACTGAATGTCATCGTGTTCCCGGCAGCAATTCTGCAGCCTCCTTTCTTCAATCCCGAAGCCGATGACGCAGCGAACTACGGTGGTATCGGTGCCGTCATCGGCCATGAAATCGGCCATGGCTTCGATGACCAGGGCAGCCAGTACGACGGCGACGGCAAACTCAACAACTGGTGGACCGACGAGGACCGTGAGCACTTCGAGCAGCGGACCAAGGCGCTCATCGAGCAGTACAACGGTTTCGTGCCGAGCCAGCTCGTCGAGAAGTACGCCGACGAGCCGGACAAAGCCCCACACGTCAACGGCGCGCTGACCATTGGTGAGAACATCGGCGACCTGGGCGGCGTGAATATCGCGCTCAAGGCATACGCCTTCGCCCTCGACGCCGCTGCCGGCAAACCGGAGGACGGCTCCACCGACGCCATCAAGGCAGCACTCGATACCGCGCCCGTCATCGACGGTTTCACAGGGCTTCAGCGTTTCTTCCTGAGCTACGCCTCGATTTGGCGGACCAAGCAGCGCGACGAACTCGCTGAGCAGTACCTGCAGATCGACCCCCACTCCCCCGCAGAATTCCGCACCAATGGCATCGTGCGCAATGTCGATTTGTTCTACACGGCGTTCAACGTGCAGCCCGAGGACGCGATGTGGCTCGACCCCGACAAGCGGGTACGCATCTGGTGATGCCACCTATGTGCCGATAGGGCGCACGATTGCAGCCGCCGGACCATGCACCGCCGCCATATTCCGTCGTGTCGCGGATATGACCAGCCGGCAGTATTCCTCCCCACCACGTGGCCACGAAGACTCCTACATGTCTTCGTGGCCATTCTTGTTTGCCTGATTTCAAGCCGTCCCTGGTCAAAATACCTCCTCAGGAGGGTTCTCATCATCTTCGGGCGTGGGATATGTTTCATCCTCAGCCGCTTGGGACTGTTGCGGCTCAGCGAATGGATCTCGCGGAAGACCCCCTTGGTTTTGCCCGGCGGAGGCTTCCGGAGGCACGGCTCCCTGATTAGGCGCACCTGACATGGAAGCCTGCTGCATTTGCGGTTGTCCCTGCGGCTGCTGCTGTTCCTGCGGTTGCGTCGACGTCCCAGGCGCCGGTACCCCGGACGCAAATCCTGATTTCTGCTTGGTGAACTGCGATACCCCAAGTCCAAGATCATGGCCGATGGAAGCCGCTTCGATGACCGTTCTGGAATGGGTTTCGCCATCACGCTCCCACTGCTCGTTCGCCAACGTGCCCGACACAATAATCGGATCGCCTTTATGCACGCTCGTCAGCACATTGCGCGCCAACGCGCGGAATGCCTTGACCGTAATCCATATGGTCGGGCGGTCCCTCCATTCCTTTGCGGAGTTGTCGAAATAGCGGCGAGTACACCCGATCCTGAACGAACAGGCGGGCACATCCTTGCCGAAATTGACCGGGTCGGAACCGGCGTATCCATTGATGGTTATCAGACCTTGCTGCACCATTGCTTTCCCCCTCATGATTGCGAATCCATGACTGCGATATGTGGACTGCAGCCGCGACGGGGACACGTCCTACCACACAACTGGAGATTGGAGCGAGGAGAGAAGCCTGTCGTATTGCAGGATGTCACCGTCGCGTCTGCGGTACTATTCATTCTTCCGGATGGCATGGGTACTGCGCCAGCCAATCGGAAAATGTGGTCAAAAGATGTGTTCAACTAGCGAAATCCGCAGAATATCAAGGAAAAGTGAGAAACGGCGGAATGTGGATAACTCACGATACCGGTGTTGCTTCGCGTCCGTCGATGTGTTACGAGTCATAAGGACAGCCGGTTTGAACGAGAACGTCGACTGGGAATGCCTTCGGCGTCGCTGCTCGCAACCAGGTTGAGATACCACACACCCCCAGCAACATTGGCAAGGTCCCACCGTTCCACCGTAACCGGTTTAGGTAGTGGCGCCAGCAGCCTAACGCGCACATGTCGTCGGCGCAATGAGGTTTTCAGGAAAGTCGCTCGGCTGGAAGCCGCCGAGAACAGTCGTTCAGGCGAGGACGCCGATTTGACAAACCCAGCGAATCCAATGAATTTCACAAATCCCGTACGAATCCCGCAGCTCCCGCAAATCGCACGAATCCTGCGAATCCGGTAAATCCCCGGCGCCCACACGCAGTGGCGGGCGCACCTTACTCAGATGACGCCCGCCACAGGTTGAATCATGTCTGCGCGCACACGCACGGAACACGAATCACATCATGCCGTACTCTTGCCGTACGTTGTCTGTGCGATACCCGGCCTCTACTTGCCAAGCAACGCGGCAAGACGATCGGCGATGGTCTGCGCAGCCGCATCGACGGCGACAGCCTCGGAGTTCGAACCGTCACGGTCGCGGACCTCGATTGTGCCGTTGTTGACCGTGTCACGGCCGACGACAGCGACCAGCGGCACACCAATCAGCTCGGCATCCTTGAACTTGACGCCCGGGGAGACCTTCTTGCGGTCGTCGTACAGCACCTCGATACCGCGCGCTTCAAGTTCGGCGACCAGCTTTTCGGCGGCGTCGAAGGCCTCGGCGTTCTTGCCGGTGGCGAGGACATGCACCTGGGCCGGGGCGATGACCGCAGGCCAGGCCAGACCCTTGTCGTCATGATGGGTTTCGGCGACGCACGCGAGCACACGGCTGACGCCGATACCGTAGCAGCCCATCCACACCGGGACGGCTTTGCCGTTCTGATCAAGGACCTTCAGGCCAAGCGCGTTGGAATACTTGAGACCAAGTTGGAAGACCTGACCGATTTCCACGCCGCGTTCGAAGCTCAGCGGGCCGGAACCATCCGGGCTCATATCGCCATGGCGGACCTCGACGGCCTCGACAGTGCCGTCGGCGGTGAAATCACGGCCGTACACGAGGTTGTAGTAGTCGACTTCATGTTCGTCGGCGCCGGTGAACCACGCGGAACCGTGGGCGATATGCGCGTCAACGAAATAGCGGATCGGGTGCTCGACACCGCGCGCCGCAGCCTGCGGGCCAAGGGCCATCGGGCCGATATAGCCGCGGACCAGCTCCGGATGTGCTTTCAAGTCATCCTCGGTCGCTTCCTCAATCTCGGCGGGGGTGAACTGGGCTTCCAGACGCTTCATATCGACAACGCGATCGCCGGGCACACCGACAACCACGAGTTCGCGCCACGGCTTATCATGGTCGGCATCCTCAGGGTGTTTGACGGCGATGACCACATTCTTCAGGATGTCACTCGCCCGCCACTGACGGCCGTCGCTGCGCGGATGGTCCTCATTGGCGCGCGCGACCATATTGTCAATGCTCATCGCATCAGGGGTCGGTACCTTCTCGGCGGCAGGAGTGTCGGAATAATCCTCGACCGGCGGTTCCGGCGTGGTCAGCGCCTCTACGTTCCAAGCCTTGCCGGACGGGGCAAGCGCGAAGGTGTCCTCGCCAATCGGCATCGGGGCAAGGAACTCCTCGGACGCGGATCCGCCCATTGGGCCGGACATGGCGAACACCGGGACATACTTCAAATCAAGACGGGTGAAGATGCGCTCGTAGGCGCCGCGCTCGTCCATATAGGCCTTGCGCATGCCTTCCTCGTCGACCGTGAAGGAGTAGGCGTCCTTCATGATGAACTCGCGGCCGCGAATCAGACCGGCGCGAGGACGGAACTCGTCACGGTACTTGGTCTGGATCTGGTACAGCGTCACCGGCAGGTCTTTGTATGAGGAGTACATGTCCTTGACCAGCAGGGTGAACATCTCTTCGTGCGTCGGAGCCAGCAGGTAATCCGCACCATGACGGTCCTTCAGACGGAAGATGTTCTCGCCGTACTCTTCCCAGCGATGGGTCGCCTCATAGGGCTCGCGAGGCAGCAGAGCCGGGAAATGCACTTCCTGGGCGCCGATGCCGTTGATTTCCTCACGGATGATTCCTTCGATCTTGTCGAGAACGCGCAAACCGAGCGGCAGCCACGTCCAGATGCCGGGAGCGGCTTTGCGGATGTACCCGGCGCGTTGCAGCAGTTTTGCGGAATCGACGTCCGCATCGGCGGGATCCTCGCGCAGCGTGCGCAGGAACAGCGTAGACATACGAAGTGCTTTGGAACTCATGAATCCCAAGGTATTCGCGTTATGGGACATTATGGTCGGCAAGGCTTCGGCAGATACGAAGCGATCCGAGACGGTGCAGTGGCTGATAACGTCATGGGCGCCACTGCCGGGCGTCACCGTATTCCATGACCGCCGAGGGGAATGCCCCAGGACGATACCCCAGCCTGAGCACGATGCCCCCAAGTGCCGGTGTCTATGGCCTCGCGCTTGAGACATGCCCGATGCGGCCTGCGCACAGCAACCGTCGCCGATACAGGGGTGCCGCGTACCCGCGGCATCAGGGACGGGTTCGTGTTCATCCGCGGTGTTCTGCGGCGATCTGCGGTACGACAGCCATGCGCCCGCCGCGAGAGATACCACAATCCGGAATCGGGAATCTGGTTCGGGAATCCAGTCGAGCGGCCTGTGCGTCGTTCGGCCCGCTTGCTGATTGACTGTCTGCCGGCGCCCCCGCCGACGACGAGGCGCATGAGCGCTGTATCCGAACCGCCGTCTTCCCGTCAGCCTCCGATCGATCGAATTCGGTGAATCAACCGACATCAACCAATTGGTTGGTATATCAATGATGATTACGTTCGCATTAAAAAACGACACGCGTAAAACGTTTCACGCTTGTCGTTAAACGTTTAATGTCCTATCATGAGATATGCAAACGGAAAACGACACGGACGTCAGCAGCAAGCAATACGAACAACACATTCCATACCAGCCTGCGCCGCTGCATCCCAGCTGATTCCCGTAGCGCCACAAACAACAAGTAAAGTTGAAGGACAGAGAAAATGACACGAAGAAGTGTACAGATGGCCATCGCGGCCATCGCAACGGCAGCCATGCTCATTCCGCTCGCCGCATGCGGCGGAAACGGCAAGGCGACCACCGATGCCAACGGCAAGCCGATCGTCACCATCCAAGTCAGGCGCAACGTCACCGACAACCCGATGAAGAAGACCCAATTCTCCAAGGATCTCGAAGCCGCCTGCAATTGCACGATCAACTGGCAGGAGATCAGCGATAACGCATGGGGCCAGCAGAAGTCCGCCAAGATGGCTGCCGGCGACTTCCCCGACATCGGCCTGGCGTTGTACGACTCCACCGACGTCACCAAGTATTCCTCACAGTTCGAGGACATGTCCAAGGACCTGTCCAAGCTGCCGAACGTCCAGAAGTTCTTCAAGGCGCAGCCCGATGCCAAGAAGTTCGCAGAAGACAACGGCCACCTGTATCTGCTCCCCTCCGACCGTGGCAAGGGCTACCGCGTCTCCGCCACGCATATGTTCATCAACAAGACCTGGCTTGACAAGCTCGGCCTGCCAGTCCCGACCACTTGGGGCGAGCTGAAGACCACGCTTGAGGCCTTCAAGACCAAGGATCCGAACGGCAACGGCAAGGCCGATGAGGTCCCGATGAACATCCGCGGCTTGGGCTTCGGTCTGTGGAGCCCGCTGACGCTGATGAACTCCACCGGCCTGACCACGAGCTTCATGGGCGCCTCCGCATCCAGCCAAGGCTACTATGTCAAGAACGGCAAGGTCGCCAGCTACCTGACCTCTCCCGAACTCAAGGACACCATCAGCTACCTGCACTCACTGATGGCCGAAGGACTTATCCCGAAGGACGCGCTGACCCGCGACGCCTCCAAGTACAACTCGCAGACCATCAGCGACGGCAAGACCGCCATCAGCGGTGTCACCTTCGGCTGGTCCAACTACTCGGAGTTCGGTGACAAGCTCGCCGATCAGTACATCACCCTCCCTCCGCTTAAGCAGAAGGCCTCCGACCCGGACTCCCAGGTCAAGTGGGATTACTCGCAGCCGGCAGCTGAATACGCCTACGTGCTCAGCCTCAACCCGAAGACCGCGAACAAGGATGCAGCGCTCAAGCTCATCAACGCGATGTACAGCGAAAAGCTCTCCGTCTCCGGCTTCTACGGCTCCATCCCGGATATCGTGACCGACAACGGCAACCACACCTACACCATCGACAAGGCCAAGGCCTACGCCGAGTACCCGGACACCCGCGCCGTCGCACTCCAGGATCGCTTCGCCGGCTGGATTCCCGATAACGTGACGATCGTCAACGACACCAACGCCGAGCAGGTCACCGCCAGCGACCAGGCCGTGCGTGAAACCATCAAGAAGAACGTCGACCCGGTCAAGGACGTCATCCCGATCTGGGTGCACCCGGACAGCGAAGACATGGACACCCTGTCAAACAACAACACCGCGATCTTCAACTACACCGACAACCAGCTGGCCAAGTGGGTGCAGAAGGGCGGCATCGACAGCGAGTGGAGCGACTACCTCAAGAAAGTCAAGGAACCGACACTCGGCCTCGACACCAACATCAAGATCTGGCAGAAGTACCACGACAAGCAGGCCTGACGCCACATCCTGACAATCACGAATAACTGAACCGGCAACGCGCCTTGGGTGTACCGCACAACGCGCTAACACCCAAGGCGGAGACCACGACACCACTTACCCTTGAATCCTTGAACGGTGGAGGGGTCGCTCCCCTCCACCCCTCCTCTTTTTCCCATGCCGATGATCGCATACCAGGCTCCAGACAGTAGCCAACGCACTTCACCGGCCCGGTGAACACATAGAACAACCAACCATTGGAGCTAACATGGCTACGCAATCTCTCAGCGCAACGCCTGCCGCGCCTGCACAGGACAGCCGGCGGCCATCCAGCGTTGCATCAGGCACCACAAAGAAGCCCAATATTTTCAAACGAATCGCCCAGCATTTCCGTCGCTATTGGGAACTGTGGCTGCTCAGCGCCCCCGCACTCATCTTCGTGGCGATCTTCGCCTACGTGCCGATGTGGGGCATTCAGCTCGCCTTCCGCAAGTTCGACCCGGACAAAGGCCTGACCGGCGGCGATTGGGTTGGATTCTACTACTTCAACCAGTTCTTCCACTCCCCGCTGTTCGGCGAAATCATGACCAACACCATCCGCATCAGCCTGTGGACCCTGGTCATGGGCTTCATCTTCCCGATCATCCTCGCACTGCTCATCAACCAGATTCACTCCACCAAGGTCAAGGGCTTCGTCCAGACCGTCACCTACATGCCACACTTCATCTCCGTCGTGGTCATCGTCTCGATGCTCAACATCTTCCTGACCCCCGGCAGCGGCATCATCGGCCGTTTCCTCGGCCCTGAAAGCGTCATGGGCAACCCGAAGGCGATCACTTCCGTCTACTGGATTTCTGAAGTCTGGCAGCATTGCGGATGGAACTCCATCATCTATCTCGCCGCACTCGCCGGCGTGGACACGTCCCTGTATGAAGCGGCCAAAATCGATGGCGCAGGACGCTGGCAGCTGATCCGCACCGTTGATATCCCCGCGATCATGCCGACCGCAGGCATCCTGCTCATCCTGAGCATGGGCAGCGTCTTGAACGTCGGCTTCGACAAGATCTTCCTGATGCAGAACTCGCTGAACCTGCCCGCCACCGAGGTCATCTCGACCTACACCTACAAAATCGGTATTCTCAACAGCCAGTTCTCGTATTCCACCGCAATCGGCCTGTTCAATACGGTCGTCAACTTCGTCTTCTTGATCACGGCGAACGCGATCTCCAAGAAGATCTCTGAAACCAGCATTTTCTAGGAGCCAACCATGTCGACAACAACAGTTACGCCAGCCCCGAAAACCTCGGGCGATGAAATCCCCTGGAACAAACACCAGCACCAGCATCTGACCCCAGGCGACTGGGTGACCTCGATCATCATCTACGGGCTCATCGCTCTGGCGGTGATCGCGGTCCTGTACCCGCTCTGGTTCGTGGTCATCGCGTCCTTCTCCAACCCGAACAAGGTCGCCGCCGGCGACGTGTTCCTCCTGCCGAAAGGCGTCACCTTCGTCGGCTACGCCAAAGTGTTCGCGAACGCCCGCATCTGGCGCGGCTACCTCAACACCATCATCTACTCGGTGGTCGGCACCGCGGTGAACCTCGCGGTCACCATCCCCTGCGCGTTCGCCCTGTCCCGCAAGGAATTCAAGCCGCGTCGCGTCATCCTGTTCCTGTTCACCGTCACGATGTTCATCGCCGGCGGCCTGATCCCGAACTACTTGCTGTACAAGCAGCTCGGCCTGCTCAACTCCATGTGGGTCTTCATCCTCCCAGGCGCGGTCAGCGTGTACAACGTCATCGTGGCGCGTTCCTTCTTCGAAACCTCAATTCCTGAAGAACTGTTCGAAGCCGCCCAGCTGGATGGCGAAAGCTACCTCGGCTACTTCTTCAGGATCGTGATCCCGCTGAGCTCCGCGATTCTCGCCGTCATCGGCCTGTACTACTTCGTCGGCCACTGGAACGACTTCATGACAGGCTTGATCTTCATCACCGATGATGAGAAGCAACCGTTGCAAGTCGTGCTCCAGCAGCTGCTGCTCGTTGCGCAAGGCACCGCGACCAACGTCGATGCCGCAGCCCAGCAACAGGCCGCCGACCAGATCAAGTTCGGCATCATCATCGTTTCGACGCTGCCGCTTATGGTCATCTACCCGTTCCTGCAGAAGTACTTCAACAAGGGCGTCATGCTCGGAGCGGTCAAGGGCTGAGCCCACAACGCACTTGCCGGGATGTCGTTATCCCCTTTGCGGCATCCCGGCGATTTCTCGAACCGCGGGCGCAACGGTCTCACCGTCACCCGCACACGACTTGACTTGAAGGAGAATCATGTTACGTTCATTCGCCGTAGGATACGAACGCTTCTGCCGCGTCGTGCTCATGATCGCGGTCACCCACGTGGCGTTCCTCGTGCATACGCTGATGGGCGTGGTCGTCATCGGCCTGTTTCCTTCGATTTCAGCGACCTACACGACATACCGCACCTGGTGGCTTGACGAAGACCACAGCTGGAGCATCCGCCAAACCTGGACCGTCTTCCACCGCGCGTGGAAGGACGAGCTCGCCGGCGCGAACCGGTTCGGCTGGCCTCAAGCGCTGTTGTGGCTGCTGCTGATGTTCGACTACCGGGTGGTGAACTTCCATGACGCTGGAACACTCGGATACGCCAGTGCAGGCGTCTTGCTGATTGGCATGGTGTTCTACGGCCTGTTCTGCAGCCTGTCATGGGCGATGAGAGCCAACTTCAATGAATCCGGTTGGTGGATTGTCCGCATGACCCTCCAGATGGTCATCGCACGTCCACTGTGCAGCCTGTGCCTGACCGTCCTGGTCATCCTCACAGTATGCGCATGGATGACATGGCCAGGACTCGTCCCCGCATTCGGAGTAGCATTGCCAGTGTTCTTCGTCATGATGATTGTCGGCAAATTCGGCAAAGTACCGGGCATGGTCAGGCCGACCGAAGACGACAAGCCACGTCTGCGCTTGCAGACGACCGGCACCGCAGACAAGTAAGGAGCACGTATGGTATCTCTCAAAGATATCGCCAAACAGGCAGGTGTCTCCGTCTGCACCGTATCCCTCGTTCTCAATGGCAAGTACAAGAATCGCGTGAGCGACACCACCGCGCAGCATATCCGTGAAACCGCGGCATCGCTCCACTATGAGCCGAATATGCTCGCGCGGACGCTGAAAACCAACAAATCGCACACCTTGGGCTTCGTCACCGACGAGATCATCACCACGCCTTCCGCAGTGCGCATCATGCTTGGAGCGCAGGAAGCCGCCCGCAAACTGGGCTACATCCTCATCTCCATGAACACGAACAATGACAAGTCGCTGGAACGGCAGGAAATCGCGACACTCAAGCGTTACCACGCCGATGGCTTCCTATACGCGTTCATGTACCATCGCGTCGTGGACGTTCCTTCGGCCCTGCGTTCCATGCCGACCGTTGTGGTCGACGCCGAGGACGCGAACCATGATCTGCCGTCGATCTACCCTGATGAATTCGGCATCGGCTATGACGCGACCAACCGGCTCATCAAGGCGGGCTGCCGAAGGATCGCGTATTTCGGCTCAGAATCAGGAATCATTGCTCAATCGCAGCGCCTGGCAGGGTATCGCAAGGCACTGCACGATGCCGGTATGAACGATGATCCGCAGCTGATTGTGAGAGCGACGGAACACCAGAACGCCGATGAACGGGCCGTCGACCTGTTGAAAGTCGCCGCGCCTGACGGTGTGTTCTGCTTCAATGACGTCCGAGCTTCGTCCATCTACGCCGCGGCGAATGAATTGGGCATGCGCATCGGCAAAGACATCTCCATCGTCAGCGTCGACAATCTGCCGAATATCACCGACGCGTTACGTCCAGGACTGACCACCATCGAATTGCCACATTATGAGATGGGCTTCGAAGCGGTCTGCCAGCTCGTGGCGATGATCGAACAGCGAGACAAGCCGGACATCAAGCCCGACCAGATGTTTCGCTCATCCTTCGACACCAAAGATACATTCACGACAGTGCATGGTTCAATCATCGAGCGAGACTCCGTCCAACACGCAGCTCACGGGAACGAGTGACGGCAGACCAAAACGCTGACCGGCACCAGCCCAGGCAAACCGGACAAACTGTATAAGCCCATCGTCGCGGCTACCGCCACACGTCGTGGCATCCGCCCATAACCGGCCATGCCCGCGGCCCCCCCCCCCCCCCAATTTTCAACCAACAACCACCATTGCAAAGGAGCACCATGTTTCCCACTACCAACGCCACCAGCGCGCGTATCGCCACCGGCGACTACACCCATCTCGACCTGTTCGTCGAACGCACGGACGAGCTGGCATCAATCAGCTTGTCCCGCCCCAGCGATGGAGCCACCATTGCATACGCGGTCATGCCGAAGAACGAAAACCGTCACCACTTCCAGTTCGACGTGCCCGCCGGCACTGACCTCGACATCAGTATCAATCACGCGGTCTGCCGTTTCGGCTATCTGAGCGAAAGCGACGATGATCTCGACAAGGGCATTCAGTACGTCAATCTCGATCCGGATTTCGCACAATGGGATACGCTGCCCACCACGGAGGCCATCTACCATCAGCCGGAGCGCACTGGATCGCACTTCGAACCGATTGCGCACTGGATGAACGACCCGAACGGTCTGTGTGAATTCAGGGGACGCTACCACCTGTTCTTCCAGTTCAATCCTTACGGATGGGGCTGGGACTGCATGCACTGGGGACACGCGGTGAGCCGGGACCTGGTGCATTGGACGCATCTGCCGATCGTACTGGAACCGCAGCCTGAGTTCGCCGCAGACCATACACTCACCGGAGGCGCGTTCTCCGGCTCAGCCATCACCGTGAACAACGACGGTTACCCGTGCAAGGGTGAAGATGCCGATGCCATCCGCTTTGTACTCACTCGCCACACTGAAACCCGCGGCGATGAGCATTCCGTCGAAGAATACCAGACGACCTGCCTGAGCCATGACGGCATTCACTTCGAGGTGGAAACGCCATGGATCACCCGGCCGACGCCGACGACCGGCTTGGACTTCCGCGATCCGAAAATCGAAACCAACCTGCCGCTAAACAAAACGCATAACGGACGCGCGTGGATTGTGACCGCCACCAACCAGCCGGTCGACGAATTCGATCAGAATGCCGACGCTGGCATCAGCCGCGCATCGACCGCCGGCTGGTTCGCCACCTATCCGATGGGCAAGCCGGCCGAAGCGCAGGAGAACAAGGCGACCGTGCCCGTCATGACCCTGTTCTCTACCGCCCTGCCGCTGCACCGCAACTCTGTATGGCAGTATGAGGGACCGGTCCTCGCTGATTTCGGGCATCAGGTCTCCCGTACCTACGAGTGCCCGGACCTGTTCGCGCTGGACAACCGCACGGTCGCCTGCGGGGCGCTGATGCACTACCGCACTGCAGAAGGCGGTTTCCAGCCGGTTCGTTGGTATGTGGGTGATCTCAACGATGATGGGACAGCACCGCGCCTGACCGTAACGTCCAGCGATTGGATCGACTTCGGTCTCGGATACTATGCGACGCAGAGCTTCCGCGATGACCGCGACCGCCGTATCGTCATCGCTTGGATCGTCGACCATGCCGGCGTGCGTCGAGAAGGCCCGTGCCGTGCCAACGGCATCATGTCGCTGCCGCGCGAACTCCACGTCGTCAACGACCGTCTGGTCGGCAAGCCAATCAAGGAAGTGTACGATCAACTGGTCGGAGGCACGATCCAGATCGACACCGCCAACAGCACCACATCGAGCGTCAAGCAGTGGTCTGCGACATGCCCGAACGACTCGTATTACGCGGATATCACGCTGGACGACGACGCCGATTTCACGCTGACGATCGCCGAGAACCGCAACACCAACGGCGGCACGCCGGAAAGCCTGTGCCTGGTGCGTCGGGACGGGGTGACCCGCCTGGCGACAAGCGGGCAGGGTGATTTCGACAAGAACACCTATGACAGCGGCATTCGCGATGTCCGTCATATCGAGGTGTTCTTCGACCACCAGGTCGCCGAAGTGTTCCTCAATGACGGCGAAGCTGCGGGAACCATGCTGTTCCAGGCCGGCGAGCCTCAGGTGCGGATGGAGCTCGACGCCCAAGGCAGCGTCACCGCGTGCAAGGTGAACACGCTCAACACCATCTGGTGACACCTCCCCCACGCATTCAACAAGCCCTCTGCCGATGCTGAGCACCATGCCCAGTTTCGGCAGAGGGCCAGGTGTTATTGATGCTTCTTGCCGCCCGCAGGGGTGCTTGTCGTTTCATCGACCTCCTCCTCGACGGTTTCCTCAAGTTCCGCACGTTCCAGGCCGGACATCGGATAGAGGAAAATCGGCAGCATCATGAGGCAGCCGACCAGATAGAACACGTCCGGCAGGGAGAACAGGTGGAAGAAGGTCAGGCTGTTCGGCATGAGGATGCCGACACAGACCACGGCCATGCCGATCGGCGGCAAGGTCGACCACACCACGGGGTTCGGAGCGTTGTCAGCGCGCTTGCGTTTCACAGAATCAAGATATACCGGGATGATAAACATGAGACCGCCAACCAAGGTGAGGACATCCGTGAGTTTCACAGTGCCGAACAGCACGAGCGGCCATGTCTGGAACAGAACGAATGCGACGAACATGGTCAACAGGCCGATGACAGATACTACGGTTGATTTCTTCATGGCGAACCTCCTTGCGATGGCGTCCGCCTCTCCTGTGAGCCGGACGCATCCGATACTTCCAGTGTAGCCTGCTCATCGCCGTGACGCGGGAATTCACACGCGGAAAACCCCACACGGGAAGCGCAGGGAAGATTGATTGTCCGCCTGCAACCCCGTCTAGAACAATCCGCCCTGCATGAATTCGTCTTCTAGAGGCTCCTCGTCCTTGTCACGGAAGGCATCCTCGCCATGCTCGGCAAGCTCACGCTCAGCCATCTGCGAACGGTTGCGCAGAATGCCGTCAAGCCCCACCGCCTGGGGGGACACCAGAAACGCGCGATCATTGATGCCATCCAAGTACAGGCCGTTCATCGATTCGACGCGGGAGAGAGCCACATACCCCATGCCGGGCGCGAAAGCCCGACGCAAATCCATCCGCGCGCGGTCGAGAGTCATGCCCTGCGATTTATGGATGGTGATCGCCCATGCACAGCGCAGCGGCACCTGCTTGACCGAGGCGAGTACCGTTTCGCCGTCCATCATCTCCCATGCGGCGGGTTGCATGACGACGATATGCCCGTTGTCAAAACGGACCATCGGGTACTCGTCGCCGTCACGATTGGCGACGAAATCAACCACGGTGCCGAGCGAACCGTTAACATACTGCTGATTGGTGTCGTTGCGCAAGGCCATCACCGCCGCCCCGACCTTGAGCGTCAATAGTTCCGGGGCGAGCATGGTGCTTTTCAGCCGTTTGATGAGGTGCACCGGGCCGGAGGCCTGGGCTTCGTAGACGTGCTCGCGGCTGTCGATTTGCGCGAGTTTGCGGTCGTTGAGCTCGTCGGTCTGCCGGTTGTTGGGGAACAGATAGACGGCGACATCGTCTTCGGCCGGCTCGGCGCCAATGCGGGCGTCCAACGCCGCGCGATCGGCATCGCTGACCGCCCCGCGCCTGATGTCGGTGAGCACGTCAAGCAGCTGGCCGGAATCCTGACGATGCTGTTCGGTCAGATAACACACAACAGGGTTGAGTTCCGGCCATACCAACGATTCCGTGACAAAACCCTCCGGATTGCGCCCTGCCCGCTCATACCGCTCACGCATGGCGACCATTTCCGGCGGCGGAACAACAAGTTCGCGGTCCCGCTTGGCATGGGCGACCGGGGGCAGCTGGAACAGGTCGCCGGACATGACGACCTGTAGCCCTCCGAACGGCTCCGGATTGCGCCTGACCGCGCGGCATGCCTGATCGACCATGTCGAACAGCCAGGCGTGCATCATGGAGATTTCGTCGATGACGAGGATATCGGTCGCGCGGATACGCTTGCCACGACGCGTCTTGATCTGTTTGAGCAGGCTGTCAGTCATCGCCTCGGCGACGCCGACACCGCTCCACGAGTGGATGGTCTGCCCGTTCAGATGCGTCGCCGCAATGCCGGTGGATGCCGTAACCGCCACGGACGCTCCGCGCGCCCTGGCCTGTTTGACAAATTCGTTGAGCACATAGGTTTTACCGGCCCCCGGGGCGCCGGTGAGGAACACGCTGGCGCCGGCATCCAGAATCCTCAATGCGTCAGTTTGCAGCATCGGCGTGTCCCCTTTGGCTTTCCCGCTGCCGGAGCATGGCATCGATGACGCGCAGTACGCCATACTCGGTGTTCGCCGGGGCGATATACCGCGCCTCGCGCAGCAAATCCGGGTAGGCATTGGCCATCGCGAAGGACCACTCCCCCGCCCCCAGCATCTGCAAATCATTGAGATAATCGCCGAACACCATGGTTTGCGCGGGCGCGATGCCTAGCTGTTCTTGCAAGGCCACGACCCCGCGGCGCTTGTCGGTGTGCGCGTCCATGATGTCCACCCAATGCGCTCCGGAAACGACCACCTGATAGCGGTCGCGCAGCGGGGCAAACAGGGTGTCAGCGGGCACACGCACATCGCCGAAATCGAATACCGCCACCTTGAGAATCCGGTCGGCGTGCGGCCCCATCACCGCTTCATGCAGGTCGTCGAGGAAGGCGAGACGGTGGTAGTACTTGCGGCATTCGTCCACGAACGGCGTGTCTTTGCGGTTGGTATACGCGCTGTGCTCGCCGCACACCACCATGCCGACATCATGGCCTTGAGGCAAGTCAGCGCCCGCCAACAGGCCGATCATTTGTGCCACCGCGTGGGCAGGCAGCGCGGTCACACCGGTGGTGCGGCCCCGGGCGACCACAAGATTGCCGTTCTCGGCGATGAACGAGCCGGTCGGCATGGCGTCGCCGAACATGTCACGCAGCGTGAAAATCTGTCGCCCGCTCGCCGGTACGAATTCAATGCCAGCGCGTTGCAAGCGTGCGAGCAGCGGCCAGAATCCCTCAGGAATCCGGCTGTCGCCGTCCAGTAATGTGCCGTCCATATCGGCGACGACCATCGCGATATCACTGGGAAGCGGCGTGGATTGAGTCCATGGTGTCGCGTTCATGCCTGGATCCTTTCAGCATTCTGATTCGCGAATAGCGGGCCGGCAGCGTATCGGTTCAGTGCCAGCAACGTACCGGTTTCATACCGGTATGGTCGCCGGCAACAAGCCGGTTCCGTGCCGGCTTCGTGCGGTGCGGCAATCGGCCGAGCTGTAGCGGGCAAAAGCGGCCGTCAGCAGTCAAATGACGGCCTCCCTGACGTTACTCGAGGGCGTTGCCGTTCTTCTCGTACGTGCGCAGCAGACTGGTCGCCTCGATGTGGCGAGCGCCAGCCTTAGCCGCCTCGGCATCCGGGCCGGGGGCCGGGACGAAGAGTAGATCGCGGTAGTAGCGCAGCTCGTCAATGGATTCGATGATATCGGCGAGCGCACGGTGGCCGCCGTTCTTCGCCGGACGGTTGCGGTAGACGTCCGGATACCAGCGGCGGGCGAGCTCCTTGATGGTGCTCACGTCGATGACCCGGTAGTGCAGGTGCTCCATGAGGCCGGGCATGTAGCGGTCGAGGAATTTCTTGTCGGAGCCAACGGAATTGCCGGCAAGCAACGGCTTGACCCCGTCTGGGGTGAACCGCGCGACATACTCGGTCACCTTGCGTTCGGCTTCCTCAAGGCTCAGCCCGTGCTCCCATTCGTTGATCAGGCCTGAACGGGTGTGCATGGCGCGCACGAAATCATTCATATGGGCGACAGCCGCATCGGACGGCTTGACGACATAGTCCACGCCCTCGTCGAGCACGTTGAGGTCGAAATCGGTGGGGACAACGGACACTTCGCACAGCTCGTCGTGGAAGATATCCAGTCCGGTCATCTCGCAATCAATCCAGATCATGCGCGAATCTTGCGCGGTATAGGTCTCTGCGTCATGTGCGTCTACCATGGTGCCTCTTTCCTCATGTATCAACGGTCATGTCCGACTTCGGCGGTATGCGAACCCCCGCGGACCGGACCTCTCAGGTTACCGCGGGGGTGGGAGAAGCATCGCGTCTCAGATCTGCGAACGTTCCTCGGCGGCTTGGATTTCGGCTGCGACCAGATCGTCATCGACCTTGCGGTCGGCGGGATCGTCGAGATAGTGGTCGAATTCGTACAGCACCGAATCTTCGGGCACCGGTGTGAGCAGCGAGACGACGACGATGAGCAGCAGCGAGACGATGAATGCGGGCAGCAGCTCGTAGATGGCGAAGACACCGCCGAGCGGTTTGATGAGATTGTGCCAGATGAGCACCGTGGCCGTGCCGCCGAGCATGCCGGCGATAGCACCGTACTTGTTCGTGCGACGCCAGTACAAGGATAGGAGCATCAGCGGGCCGAAGGACGCGCCGAGCCCCGCCCACGCGTAGGAAACAACCTGGAAAATCGAGGAATTTTGGTCGAAGGCCACGAAAATGCCAAACAGGAACATGACCAGCAGCGTGGTGCGCGCCACCATCATCACCTGCTTGTCGGTGGCCTTGCGGTTGATGACACCTCGGTAGATGTTCTCGCCCACCGCACTCGCACCGATAATCAGGTACGACGAGGAGGAGCTCATGGAGGCGGCGAAGATGCCGGAGACCACGATGCCGCACAGGAAGCTCGGCAGCAGCGCCTGGGCGATGACGATGAAGATGTTTTCGGCGGCGGCCTGCGTGCCGAACTGGGTGGGCATCATCGCACGTCCCGCGAGACCGATGCACACGCCGCATGCCAGTGAAATCACACACCAGGTGGTGGCGATGATCCTGGATTTACGAATCTCCTCAGAGCTGCGAATCGACAGGAAGCGCACCAGCACCTGCGGCATACCGAAGTATCCCAGGCCCCAGGCGAGCATGGAGATGATGGTGATGATGCCGTAATCGGTGGGCGCGCCGAAGACCGCCTTGCCGTCGCGCACGATTTGTTCGCCCATGGAGTTGAGCACCGGAGTGGCCAGATGCGTGCCGTCGAGGAAGCCCGGGATGCCGCGCAGGAAGGTCACGGTGTTATCCACACCGCCGACCGAGACGATCGAGCCGATGAACACGACGGCGAGCGCGAAGAACATGAGCATGCCCTGGATGAAGTCGGTGACGACCACGGACAGGTAGCCGCCGATCAGCGTGTAGGCGAACACGACAGCCGCGCCGACGACCATCGTCAGATGGTAATCCCAGCCGAACAGGGTGGAGAACAGCTTGCCGACCGTCACGAAACAGCTGCCCACATACACGCAGAAGAAGATAAGGATAATCAGCGCTGCGATGGTGGAAATGACATTCTTCTTGTCATGGAAGCGCTTGGAGAAGAAATCCGGCACGGTGATGGCGTCACCCGCAACTACCGAATATCGCCGCAGACGCCGGGCCACCAGCCGCCAGTTGAGATATGTGCCGATTGCCAAGCCGATCGCCGTCCACATGGCGTCGGCAGCGCCGGTGAAGTAGGCCAGACCGGGCAGACCCATGAGCAGCCAGCCGCTCATGTCGGAGGCTTCGGCGCTCAGGGCCGTCAACCACGGGCCGACACCGCGACCGCCGGCGAAATACTGTTTCGCCGAGGAATTCGAACGTTTCGAATAGGCGAATCCGATGGACAACATGGCGATGAAATACAACACCATGGCGAGCAATACCCAGAAGTCTTTGGTGACCATACCCTTCTTCTCTCAATCATGACGACGACGTGTGCAGCCTATCCGTGTGGCGGGCGGACGTCTTTCGCTGGTCTCTTTCGTCGGTCTCTTTCGTCGGTAGTACCAAGAAGGCGGCCGCTCTGATGCACTGGCAACAGGGCGGCCGCCTTGCAATCCGGCAGCAATCCGCGGAATCACGCCCGCGGGGCTGTCAGGACATCAGTTGTTGTGGAAGCCGGAGTAGTTCGGCGCTTCCGCGGTCATAACGATGTCGTGCGGATGGGATTCACGCAAGCCAGCGTCGGTGATGCGGATGAAGCGGCCACGCTCCTGCAGTTCCTTGATGTTGTGCGCGCCGACGTAGAACATCGACTGGTGCAGGCCGCCGATCAGCTGGTAGAGCACGGCGTTGAGCGGTCCGCGGTACGGGACTTCGCCTTCGACGCCTTCCGGCACGACCTTGTCGTTGCTGGTGACATCGGCCTGGAAGTAACGGTCCTTGGAGTAGGACTTCTTGCCGCGCGGAGCCATTGCGCCCAGCGAGCCCATGCCACGATACAGCTTGTACTGCTTGCCATGCAGCAGGACCTTCTCACCCGGGGCTTCCTCGCAGCCGGCAAGCACGCCGCCGAGCATGACGGTGCTCGCGCCGGCCACCAGCGCCTTGGCGATATCGCCCGAATAGTGGATGCCACCGTCGGCGATGCACGGGACGCCCGCGGCCTTGCACGCCTGGGCGGCCTCATAGACGGCCGTCAGCTGCGGGACGCCGACACCGGCGACCACACGGGTGGTGCAGATGGAGCCCGGGCCGACACCGACCTTGACCGCGTCAGCGCCGGCGTCGATCATGGCCTGGGCGCCTTCGCGGGTCGCGATGTTGCCGCCGATGATCTGCACGCCGTTGAACGCCTTGTCGGACTTGAGGCGGCGGATCATATCGAGCGCCAGACGGGCCTCACCGTTGGCGGTGTCCACGACAAGCACGTCGACACCGGCCTCCATGAGGGCGGAGGCACGCTGCCAGGCGTCACCGAAGAAGCCGATGCCGGCGGCCACGCGCAGACGGCCCTGGTCGTCCTTGGTGGCGTCCGGGTACTGCTCGGTCTTCACGAAGTCCTTAACGGTAATCAGACCGGTCAGATGGCCCTCGTTGTCCACGAGCGGCAGCTTCTCGACCTTGTACTTGGCGAGCAGGCGATGCGCGTCTTCCTTGGAGATGTTGGACGGACCGGTGATCAGGTGGTCCTTGGTCATGACGTCCTTGACCTCGAGACGGTCGTAATCCTCGGAGGGAATGAACCGCATATCGCGGTTGGTGATGATGCCGACGAGCTTGTTGTCCTTGTCCACGACCGGCAGACCGGAGATGTGGAACTTTCCGCACAGCTTGTCAAGGTCGGCGAGCGAGACTTCCGGGTTCACGGTCAGCGGGTCGGTGATCATGCCGGATTCGCTGCGCTTGACGATATCGACCTGAGCGGCCTGATCGTCGATGGACAGGTTGCGGTGGAGCACGCCGATGCCGCCGTTGCGGGCCATGGCGATAGCCATGTCGGATTCGGTGACGGTATCCATGGCCGCGGAAATCGCCGGAGTCTTCATGGTGATTTCGCGGGTGAGGTGGGTGGTGGTGTCAACTTCAGACGGAATCACATCCGTCTCGTTCGGAAGCAGCAGCACATCGTCATACGCGAGGCCGAGCTTGGCGAAAATCGGAGGGACTGGAGCATATGCTTGTGCTTGCGTGTCAAAATTTGAAGCCATAACCACACTATAAGGTCGTGACCTGACTTGCGACACGCGAACGGCCGAAATGGGCGTCATTACGAGCTTTTCGAGCGCAGCGGCACAAGACATGGACCGTGGGCATCGCGCCGCAATCCCGCATCCGCCTGCTGGTAGACAGGCCCGATCACGCTTGCGACGGACGATCCGTGTCCCTTTCCGTGTCCTTTCCCGCATCCTGCGATTTATTCCCAGCCTCGGAAGTCGGCCGATCGGCGCCCCGCCCCGACTGCGGACACACATGCTGAGCGGCATGGTGCTTCGAATACGCGGCGTCTTCCTCCATAATCTCCGGAATCCTCCTGCGCAGATACGGCAACATGGTGAGCACGGTCAGCACCGCCGCAGCGACAAGGAAGCCAATCACCACATATCTGACCGGGAAGAACAGGATGGTGACCGACCCGAAGGAAATCAGCGCGGCCCAACCCCACAGGATCAGCACCGCCCCCTGGACGGAATGGCCGATACGCAGCATCCGGTGGTGCAAATGCATACGATCGGGATGCATCGGCGACTGGCCTTTGCTCAAACGCCGCACAATGGCCAGACACATGTCCAGCACCGGCAGGAACAGCACGAGAATCGGCAGCAAAATCGGCATGAATACCGGGACATACACGCTCGTGTGCAACGAAGCCGGATCCAAATGCCCGGTCATCACAATCGACGCGCAGGTGATCAGATAGCCGAGCAGCATCGAGCCGGAATCGCCCATGAACAGTTTCGCAGGATGCCAGTTGTGCAGCAGGAAGCCGATACAGACCCCGACCAACGCGACATCGATGAGCGTAGCCATCGATGCGTAACTGGGTGACGAGCGCGCGAGAATATACGAATACAAGCCGAACGCGATACCGCCGATGGCGACAATGCCGGCGGCAAGCCCATCCAGGCCGTCCACGAAATTCACCGCGTTGATGGACGCGACAATCAGGAATGCGGTGATGGCCATCGACAGCGTTGGGGACGCGGTGACCAAGGACCCGAGTGGCAGCGAGATAATCTGCAGGCCACCCCACGCCACGAACACGGAGATGAGCAGCTGACCGGCGAGTTTGAGCATCCAGTCCAAATCCCACAGGTCGTCGGCCATGCCGAGCAGGCAAATCATGATCGCGCCCGCCATAACCACCCAAGCCTGATGATTCGCTGTAAACAAGCCGGAAATGAACGGGATGCGGCTGGCGAACAGCATGGCGACCACGAATCCGATCAACATGCCCAAACCACCCATGCGTGGGGTCGGGATGGTGTGCACGTCACGTGCGCGAACCCTGCCGACCGCGCCGATATGAATGGCGATATGGCGAATCAACGGGGTGATCAGCCATGTGGCTCCCCCGGCGACCGCGGCGATGAACAGGTAGACCCTCATGCGTCCAATCCCCCGCCGTTGATGTGCAGGGCTTCGCGAATCGCCGCCTGATCGATGACGCCTTCGCGCAAGACGTTGATGCCGTCGCGTTCCGTCGGGTCGGCCGCGACCACCGTACTGGCAATATGGCCTTGGGTTGGGCCGCCGTCAAGATACAGATCGACCTGGTCGCCGAACGCGGCGACGGCCTCGTTAACGGTCTGGGCGCTTTCATCGCCGGACCGGTTCGCGCTGGAGGCCGCCACCGGGCCGGTCGCACGCAGGATACGCAAGGACAGCGCGGAATTCGGCACGCGGATCGCCTGTGTCGCATGTCCATCGGATTCATGGCGAATCGTCTTCAACCGGCAATCCTGTTCGGCAACGGCAATCGGCGAAAACGCCCCCGGAAGGAAGGCCGCGGCGAGACGGTTCAACGGGGCCGGAAGGTACAGGCCCAAATCCTCCACATTGTCGGCATCGGCCATGATCACTTGCAACGCCTTGTACCTTGGACGCCGCTTGAGTTCGTAAATCCGGTCGATGGCCTTGCTGTTGAACGGATCGCAGGCGATACCGTACACGGTGTCCGTGGGGATGACGATAACCCCGCCATCCTTGATAATCTGCGCCGCCCGCGCAATGGACCCGTCATCGATTGTGCATACCTCGCCCATAAAACCTCCGATTGTTTCACCACTATTGCACCATCGCGTCCCGACGTGCCGGCCGGCGTGCGCTCGGGCCGCAGAACGCGAAGTGCCGGGCGGCATCACTTGATTGCGAACAGATACCGCGGCCGTGACGTGTAATCCAAGCCGGTGCGCGCCTGCGAAAAGCCGTTCGACAGCGCATAGGTGAGCATCCGGTCGGCCTGGGTAATGTCATGCTCAAGCACCAGCGCGCCGCCTTTGCGTAACAGGGCCGCGGACCGGCGGACAATCCGCTCCGGAATCAGCGTGCCGTCAGCCGAACCGCCGTACAACGCCGCCTGCGGATCGTAATCACGCACCTCGGGTTGTTGCGGCGGCTGGGATATCGGCACGTATGGCGGATTGGTGACCACAAGATCGACCGAACCGTCCAGCGCGGCCAGTGTGGTCGTATCCGTGGCGTCCCCGGCCTGGAGGTGATAGTTGTAGCCAGCCGCGGGATCGTTGCCTGCGACCAGTTTGGCGTTGCGTTTCGTCCAAGCGAGCGTCTCCGGGTACTTCTCCACAGCCCACACTTCGGCGCCGCGCACTTCGGTGACGATGGACAGGCCGATCGCACCGCTGCCCGCACACAAATCCACGACTTTCGGGGCGTACAGGCCTTCGCGGGTCAGCCAATCGATGCCTGCCTGCACTACGACTTCGGTTTCCTGACGGGGGATGAACACGCCCGGTCCGACCTGCAAATCGAGGTAGCGGAACGGGACATGGCCGACAATATATTGCAACGGTTCACGCGAAGCGCGACGGTCCATCATCGAGCGGAAATCGGCGAGCTGACGGTCGCTGGCTTCGAATCCGTCGCCCATGAGCAGGGCTTTGTCAATGTCACGCGGGCTGGTGCCGCAAGCTTCGGCGAACAACAATCGGGCGTCGTACCGGGCGGTTTCGATGCCCGCATCCTTGAGCCTGTCGGTCGCTTCGGCCAGCATTTGCCTGAGTGTTTCGATGCCCATGCGCGATAGAACTCCCTTCGATTGGACCATACCCGGCGATTGGCGGTCATGACGGCGATGCTGGTCATGCAGGTCATGCCGCATGGCCGTCTGGTCGTCATGTCGCCAAACCGTCATGTCGTCATACCGCCATACGAGTGTACAGGTCAGGCCACGTTCGCGCCTTGATGCTTCTGCTGTTCGAGACGCGCAGCCTCGTCGGCCTGAATGTCGCTGTCAATCACCGCTTGCAGATCGCCATCGAGTACCTGGTCAAGGTTATACGCCTTGTAATTCGTGCGATGATCGACGATGCGGTTCTCCGGGAAGTTGTAGGTGCGGATGCGCTCGGAACGGTCCAGCGAACGGACCTGGGAGTGGCGCATATCGGCAGCTTCGGCGGCTTCCTGCTCGTGCTTCATGGCCAGCAGGCGGGATTTCAGGACACGTAGCGCGGCCTGGCGGTTCTGGATCTGCGACTTCTCGTCCTGCATGCTCACGACGATGCCGGTGGGGATATGGGTCATGCGCACCGCGGAATACGTGGTGTTCACCGATTGGCCGCCGGGGCCGGAGCTCATGAAGATGTCGATCTTCAAGTCTTTCGGATCGATTTCGATCTCGTCGTCATCATCGTCGGCTTCGGGGAACACGATGACACCGGCAGCGGATGTCTGGATGCGCCCCTGCGATTCGGTGACGGGGATGCGTTGCACGCGATGCACACCGCCCTCGTATTTCAGGCTCGCCCAGACGCCGTCCTCCGGCGCAGGGGTGCCTTTCGCGCGGATGGCGAGCTGGACGTCCTTGACTCCGCCGAGTTCCGTGGTGTTCTCGCTTTGGATGGTGGTGGTCCAGCCGCGCTTTTCGGCATACCTGAGGTACATGCGCAGCAGATCGCCAGCGAAGAGGGCGGCCTCCTCACCACCGGTGCCGGCTTTGATCTCCATGATCACATCGCGGGCGTCGTCCGGATCGCGCGGGATCAGCGCGGTGCGCAGCGCTTCCTCGGCCTTCGGCAGTTCTGATTCCAGACGCTTGGCTTCAGCGGCGAAATCCTCGTCCTCGGATGCCATTTCCTTGGCCGCTTCAAGATCGTCAACCATTTGACGGTATGTGTTGTATGCGGTGACGATGGTGCCGAGTTCAGCATGACGGCGGCCCAGCTTGCGGATTTTGTCGGGGTCGGACGCGACTTCGGGCTGCGCCATCTGCCGTTCGATATCGTGATACTCCTCCACTGCGGTCTGCGCTGCAGGGAATTGATCCTGTGGATCCTGTGCCATATACCATTCCTCGTTACCGTTGCACGTGTTCGCGCGTCTGTATATCCGATTTGCCGCATTCCCGGCAGTCCCCGGCGCCGGCTGTGTGCCATAGGCGCCGCGGCGACGACCAGGCGTATGTCAGCGATTGCGCTTCATCTTGCTCAACTTCACCATCATATAGGCATGCTTGGCCAAGGTGCGTATTCGCACGCGACTCGGGTGCGAGACGGGCGGCGGACGTGTGAAGAGCGAGTGCGGGCGACGGACGGCGGGCGACGACACAGATGGCAAGTGCGGGAGACGACGTGCGGAATGCCGATGCGGGAGACGATGGGCAAAGCCGGGACGACGGATGACAGCTGGTGTGGGCACTGGTTGCTGGCCGCCAATCGAGGCGGCATGCGGCCCAACCATCGCACCACACGGCGATACCGCCCTAGGACTGGTCTAGAGCTGCCGATACCTCAGAGCAGTGCAATCCAACCGTCACACTGCGGCGAGATAACTGGAGGCATATGGATGCCGGGCAAGCCGCATTGCCGTGAACGCGCCAGAAAAACAACAACGCCAGTCCGAAGACTGGCGTTGATAGAAGCCTTACTTGCTGCGCTTGCCGTAACGCTTCTCGAAGCGAGCCACGCGGCCGCCGGTATCCAGAATCTTCTGCTTGCCGGTGTAGAACGGGTGGCAATTCGAGCACACGTCAACCGTCATGTGATCGCCAGCGGCGGTGGAACGGGTGACAAACGTGTTGCCGCACGAGCAAGTGACCTGCACGGCGTGATAATCGGGATGAATACCCTGCTTCATGGTGTGTCTCCTATGGAATTCGGGGGACCCGGGTCGCCAGCCCCTATGGCGGGCGTGAACCGGAACCGTCAGTATTGTACGCGCCATTACGGACGACACGCGAATGAGCCCAAGGCGTAGCAGCAACGCAGCCGACACCAGCCAATCAAACCGCGAGCCGAAACGACGCCGATAACAACACCGAAAAGGTAGTGGGGCCTCACGGGCTTGAACCGTGGACCGGCGGATTATGAGTCCGATGCTCTAACCGACTGAGCTAAGGCCCCACGTTGGAGAAAACCAACTTTTCCAATATAGCAAATCCCCTAACCGCACGCGCCCGTATCCGGAGTTCCGAGAAACGGATACTGACGACACGCGGGATTCCGCCTATGCACTCAACGACAAGAATCAAAGGATTCGGCCATTACCGAATCAGCCGGCCAGCCCAACAACAGGCACCGACAACGGCACCGGTCACATACGTCGACGGAATACTCCGACAACGTATGCGGGTCAGTCTGCCAGACCGCGGACCGCACGACCGGAAGCAAACCGGTCAAGCGCACCCGTCCGGGCAATGGCAAGATACAGGAACCAGCTCATGATGCCGGCGAACACCACGCCGCCGACGATCTCGCTGATCATATGCGTGATGCCACGAGGGCTAATCAGCGCGACGCCCTGATACCTGAAGAACAGCAGGTAGAAGCCGTATTCAATCGCCACGCACAATCCAGAAGCGATGCTCAGCGGCAGATTGTACTTGCGGTAGCGAGCCAGCGCGAACGGAATCTCCGCGAACACGCCTTGCAACGCAGCGGAAATGAAAACAAAAGTAAACGCGAAATTATTGCCGAACACCATCTCGGCGACCGCGCCGACAAGATTCACATACACGGCGGCACCGGGCTTGCGGATGATCAGCAATGCAAGAGGGCCGGAAAAATACCAGAACGCATGCAGCACGCTCGCGATGCCTGGCAACAGCGCGCCCAACACCGGCGAAATCGCCTGATACGCGAAGTTAAATCCCCAGAAGACTAGCCCGCATGCGACACCGAGCGCGGCTCCGACGGCGATATCGGCGGTGGTCCAGCGCAACGTGACCGGACGTGCGGATGGTACAGCACCGTTGCCTTGGAAAGATGGATATGTTGATTCGGTCGAATCGACCTGATTGCGAGCAAAGTTGCCCATGGGATTCTCCTGTCCCTCATGGCCGCACACAGTATTGTCTCGGAACTCGGGCGTTCCTTGACCTGTGCGGCTCGGGCGGGAACGCCACAAGCCATGGTAGCGGGCATGCACACAAACGGGAACCCGATGCGGCGTGTTCCCGGCGCGTTCTCGGCAGTTCCCGAGATGTCCTCGGCATGTTCTCGATTTCTCCCAGGAAGCTCGGTTACTGCTGCTCGTTGATGAACATCTTCATCGCGTTATCCGCGATGACCTTGGTGGCCGCCAAATCAAACCCACCGCCGATAATACCGCCGACGGATTTGCCCAAGGACACGCATCCTCAGACATACGTAACGTGTCAGATCCTGTATGAAATCACGACAGCCGATGGACTTCCGTCATGTTGAGCATGCCTAAACATACGCAACCCGTCACATCAACAATGAAGCCCCGCCTGCTTTGTACACAGACGGGGCCAAAACGAAAGGCAGCAGCTCAATCAGTCGCTGCAGCAACGGGAGCGGCGGTTGCGGCAGCAGGCTGCTTGGTCGGCTTGCCGTCGAGGGAATCACGCGGAATGCCGTACTTGTCATCATGGCGGCGCCACCAGGCGGAGAGCACCGAACCGGAGATGTTGTGCCACACGCTGAAGAACGTGGACGGGATCGCGGTGATCGGCGTCGATGCAAACGATGTCAACGCGAGCGTGGCGCCAAGGCCGGAATCCTGCATACCGACTTCGAAGGTGATGGCCTTCTGCTGCGCATAGCGGAAGCCCTTTGGATACACCTTGTACATGAGTTTCGAGAAACCGAACCCAAGCGCGTAACCGCACAGATTGTGCAGAATCACGACAGGAATCGCAAGCAGCGTTTCGGAGCTGAACAGCTTGGACGCGTTCGCGGACACGACGATACCGATGATCAACAGAATCGCGACCTGCGAGACAATCGGCAGCACAGGCGTGACCTTTTCAATCTTCTCCTTGAAAATCATGTGGCAGGTGACACCGAGCGCAACCGGCACCAGCACAATGGTCAACGCGCTAAGGAACAGCGACTGCCACGGAATCGCCACATAACGGGAGGCGAGCACCTGCATGAGCAGCGGAATCATGAACGGGGCGAGCAACGTGGACAGCAGACCAATCGACACGTCGAGCGCGACATCGCCACGCGACAGGAAGCTCATCACATTGGACGACGTACCGGACGGGCAGCAGCCCACCAAAATCACGCCGACAGCGATCGCCCCATCAAGGTGGAAGATCCAGCACAGCAAGACAGCAACCAACGGCATGATCACGTAGTGGGCGACAGTACCGACAATGACCATCAACGGCTGTTTGATAATCCGAGCAAAATCATCGACCGACAGCGTCAGGCCCATACCGAACAGGACAATACCGAGCAGATAGCCCGTATATCCTTTCGCCCATACGCTAATCGCAGGCACGAAATAGTTGATGGCAGCCCACACGATAACAATCAGTGTGAACCATTTGGTCAGCCAGGAGGCGGCTTGCTTTACTTTCTCCATGTGTATTTACCCCTTTTCCGCCGAATAACAGGCGTACTGGGCATCTTAAACGGGAACGAGGCAATTGGACGATGATGGTCAGGATGTGGAATTTCGTCTGGCGGGTACGTCGAATGACAACAACCGGCACCACAAGAGTAGCGCCGAACAAGGGAAACAAACGTGCCCGGAACGCGATTCGAACGCGCGACACCCGCTTTAGGAGAGCGGTGCTCTATCCACTGAGCTACCCGGGCAACAGATGATATTGTACACACAACCGCCCACCAGCTGTGCGCACCCGTTGTCACCGTGTTTGTGCGACCCGGATCAATGCACCTGCGAACGCTTACAGAGAGCGCCTGCGCAGAGCGCGCCGAAGCCCTCCTATAGTGGGAGTCATGATCGACCATATGACCTTGCATGTCAGCGATGCCAACCGTTCCATTGAGTTTTACACGAAAGCGCTGGCACCACTCGGGTACCTTCCCAAAGCCCATCACGAGCCAACTATCGGTTTCGGGGTGGATGATGGCACGCCGCACAGCGATTTCTACGTCTCCCCCGCGCAGCCCGGGACGACTCCAGCACCGACCCATATCGCGTTCCGCGCGGATAGCGAGCAGACCGTCAAGGCGTTTTATGATGCGGCGCTGGCAGCCGGTGGCCGCGACAACGGAGCCCCGGGACCGCGCGCGTACCATCCGGGGTATTACGCGGCGTTTGTGCTCGACCCGGACGGCAACAATATTGAGGCGGTTGTCGATTGGTCGCATCCACAAGCCGACAGGCAGGCGTAACGGACCGTCAGCGCATCGCAGCGTTCAAATCGCGTCCGCTACACTGCGGCGTCTTGGCAGAGCACGGCGTAAGATACGCAACTACACGACCGGCTACGGGCATGGCACACATTGCGTGCGCGAACCCATGCACGCGGCCGGCCAAAGTGTCGCATGCAGGAAACACAGCAATAGCGGTAAGGAAGTTGGTATGAAAACCACAGTATTGGTGTTCCACCCGAATCTTGAGACCTCACGGGTCAACAAGGAACTCGCGCAAGCCGTGCTCAACGACCCCAATCATGACGTGACCGTGCGCGACGAATACGCCACGTATCCCGACGGTCGCATCGACGTCGCCGCCGAACAGCGTCTCGTCGAGGACTCGGACCGGATCGTCCTGCAGTTCCCCTTCTACTGGTACAGCTCCCCCTCGCTGCTCAAGCTATGGGAGGACAAGGTGCTCGAATACGGCTGGGCGTACGGCTCGACCGGGCACGCGTTCGAAGGCAAGGAAATCATGCTCGCCGTTTCCGCCGGCAGTGGCGAAGCGGACTATCAGCATGATGGCTCGCACCATGCGACTATGGAGGAGCTGCTCAAACCGTTCGCAACCATGGCTGACTACGTGGGTGCGCGCTATCTGCCGCCGTTCGTGGTGTACGGAGTCGGCGCGGGCATTGACGACGACACGCTTGCCGCCACCGCACGACGCTACGCGCAGGTCATCAACGAGCCGGCCAAGTAAGTCACATTCGCGTCCGCCGATGAGTATCCGCATCGAGAGCCTTTCCGGACCAAGTGAAGCCGAGCGGCAATGCGTTCGACGCATTCTGCAACGCTATAATCTCACCCATTTTGAGACGACCGATGAGCAGGAGTTCACGATTGTCGCGCGCGATGACGAATTGACGGCGTGCGGCCCGCTACCGCTCAAGCCGGAAACCGTGGCTGACGCGTCTGCCGCCTCGGCCGAAGATGCAACTTTGTCCGAAGGCTCTACCGCACCCGGAGACATCATCTCGGCCAAATCTACGACCTCGCCCGGCGGCAATGACGAAGCACCGAATCCGGGCGCTGAATCCGGGCAGATCATTGGCGGCATCTACGGAACGATGTTCGGGCAATGGCTGGAAATCGACGTACTCGCCATCGATCCGGCACATCGCCGTCAGCATCTAGGCGAGCTCCTCCTGAGACAAGCCGAGAACACCGCCCGAGCCCATGGGTGCCGTCACTGTCTGCTCTGCACATTCGGCTTCCAAGGCAAGGATTACTATCCGCGCTTCGGATACCGCGAGATATTCCACATCGAGGGGTATCCGAAGACGGGGACCGAACACTGGTTCGTCAAAGACCTGTGACCTGCACTCAGCATCGTGGACGTTTCAAGCCAGTGGCCAGTCAACTAGCGCGACGGCACCCCGGAAGATGTCCTGGAACGCCCACACCAACATATTTCAACTGATATCAGCTGATCCAATCCGCGCTATGACACTTCCCGCCGTATTACGGTACGTCATGACGCGTCATAGCGTGTTTTGCTCATCCGACCGCGTCCGGCCGTCGTGTTTCACAACGTCTTGAGGAACTGGCCGACGCGTGCGATGCCTTCGCCGATCGCCTCGCGCGAGGCAGCATACGACAAGCGCACATGGGTGTGCGCCGTCGCCGGACCGAAATCAGCGCCCGGAGTCAACGCGACATGCGCCTCACGCAACGCGCGCTCACAGAAGGTCCACGCATCCAGTCCCGTGGACGACACGTTGAAATACGCGTAGAACGCGCCATTCGGCTCGACCTCGACAGGCAGGCCGATGCTGGCAAGCCCATCAAGCGCCAAACCTCGGCGCACCAGCAATTCTTGACGGCGGCGTTCGCATTCCTCGAGCGTCTGCGGCGTGAAACAGGCAAGCGCTGCATGCTGGGTCGGGGTGTGCGCGCACAGGAAATAATTCGTGGCGAGATTGTCTGCCTCGTGCAGAATCGCTTCCGGCAACACGACCCAGCCGAGACGCCAGCCAGTCATGCCCCAGTATTTCGAGAAACTGCTGACCACAATGGCGTCCGGGTCGGCGGACAGGACGCTGCGCACATCGCTGCCGTCTGGTTCCGCATCGGCCAGGTCAAGGTAGGTTTCGTCTACGATTCGCCAGGCGTTGTGTGCGCGGGCGGTGTCGCATACTCCTTTGAGCGCGTCGAAGGCGATGCTCGTGCCGGCGGGATTCGACGGCGAGGTGACCATGACCGCGCAGGTGCGTGGTGTCCAATGCGCGTTGAGCAGGTCGGCGTTGAGGTGGAATCGGGTGGCGGCGCTGGTCGGCACGTCGATGATATTGCCGCCGAATGTGCGCACCAGTTCGCGGTTGCATGGGTAGGACGGGTCGGCGCAAATCACATCGTCGCCTTCATTGACGGTCAGGGCCAGAGCGAGCAGGAGGGCCGCGGAACCGCCTTCGGTGATGACCACGCGCTTGGGGTCGAGTTTGACGTGATGGCGTTGCTCATAGAATCGTGCGATTGCCTCGCGCAGTTCGGGGATGCCGAGCGCGGCGGTGTACGGCAGCGGGCGGCCGTCGCACTGCTCGCGCATGGCATCGCGGACGGCTTGAGGGGCGCCGAAATCCGGTTCGCCGAGGCTGAGCTTGACGACATCGACACCTTGGGCGATCATCCGGTCGGCTTCTTCACCGATGGCCATCGCCCTGAACGGGTTGGACTCCAGAGCACGCTTGGACAAGGACGGTAGGGCGTGCGTCTGATGGGTCGTGGCGGTGGGCTGTGCTGAGTTTTCCTGCATGATTCGGTTCTATCGGCGCAATGCGACAAATGCGGGGTGCGCCGGGGGTTATTGGCGATAATTGCGCGGCGGTGCGGCGACGACCTAGTGACGATGGAGCGACACAGCCCCGGACCGAAGCGTCATCATGTGCGCGAATCCTCACATAACGACACCAGACTCAACCACACGGACGGCCCAGAACCACCCCAACCGCCAGTATGTGAGCGAATCCTCACACAATGACCGCCCCAGCCCGCCAAACGCCCGAAACCAACCAACCCAGCCGGCACTGTGTGAGCCAATCCTCACACGATGGCACCAGGCTCACCCTTGCTGCCGGCGGGGATCGTGTCGTCGATGATGCCGGGCTGCCCGTCCGTCGTCGCGGTGATTTGGTCGTACAACCTGGCGAGACGCGCCTCTCGCACCGGTTTCGCCAGTTCGCATTCCCATACCACAATCACACGCCACCCGTCGGCGACGAGCTGGGCATGTTGCAGTCGGTCGCGTTCGCCGTTGCGCATGAGTTTCACCGACCAGAATTCGACATTGGATTTGGGACGGGAAAAGGCTTTACAATTGGCGTGAGCATGCCAGAAGCAACCGTTGACGAACACGATCGTGCGCCACTTGGGTAGCACCACATCCGGGTGTCCCGGATAGCGCCGGTCGTTCTTGCGGAAGCGCAGCCCGCGCCTGAACAGATAACTGCGGACGAGCACTTCGATGCTTGTGTCCTTGCCGCGAATGTGCGACATCGTATAGCTTCTGGTGCCGCGTTCGTAACGTTCTGGGCGAGATTGGCCTTTTGACGCAGATCGACGTCGGCGCCTCGCCCGGCGGCTGGGGTTGCGTTTGCCTCGCGTCGTCGACGCCGAGCGCACTGCGGATGCCGACGATTGCGCTGACTTCGGCGATTTCGCTGATGCTGCGGTGTTTTCGGACGCCACAGACACAGCACTCGTAGGTTGCGTCGCCGGCACCGCCCGCACAGCCACCGCGTCGGTACACTGATGGCGACCAGCCTTGTCCGTTGATTCCCGCATATCCTCACCCGCCTGCCAGTCTGCATGATTCGCGTTGCATCGCCCATTATGCCCTGGCCCATGTTCGATCGGCCCGAAACAGCCGACAACGACTTATGGTCATGATGACTTATTGTCATCGCACATACCCCGGAACGGCGGCACCATGCAAACGCCACACCCCCTTATAGTCATGTTGACCATAAGTCGTATGGTGATGGCAACCAAGGAAAACGGCAAGAAATCGGGGGAAAGGAGAAGCGATGCACATCTCAGCGAATGTCAGCGAGCGCGCCAAGGAACCGCCGAATATCGGCGTATCCGTCGTCATTCTCGCGCTCGGCCCCTCCGATCTGGATGGCCGCGCCGACAACCTGCCGGCAGCCAATACCGTATCCGGCACCGCCCCTGACATCCACGCCACCGCCTCACGCACCGACACCGCAAGCCGGACATCCAACGGCGATGCCGTTCCGACGCTGCGCATCCCATTGGTCCGCCGCATCCGCCAGCCTTTCCTCGGCGATTGGGCGCTACCCGGCGGCGACCTGCAAGGCGGGCGATCCCTTGAATACGCAGCCGAAAAAGCCTTGCGATCCACCACCAGCCTGCACCCGCAGTATCTCGAGCAGCTGTACACTTTCGGCGATCCAAGCCGCTCGCACGGCGGACTGCCGATGGTATCCATCGTGTACTGGGCGCTGATTGGCGAAACCGAGGCGAAGGATTTCCGCGAAGCCCAGAACGTGCGTTGGTTCCCCGTGAACCAGTTGCCGCCATTGGCCTTCGATCACAAGGACATCATCGAATACGCGCTGACCCGTGTGCGCAACAAAATCGAATATTCGAATATCGCGACTCGCCTGGTCGGCAGCGAATTCACGCTCAGCCAGCTGCGCAACGTGTATGAGGCGATTTACGGCAGGAAGCTTGACGCGCCGAATTTCCGCCGGCGGATGCTCTCGACCGGCATGGTTGAGCCGACCGGTGAAAAACTCGCCCGAGGCGCGCACCGACCGGCATGCCTGTACCGGTACGTCGCCCACGCGGGAACCGGAAAATCCGCAACATCCGCAAAACCTGCGAAATCCGGGCAGCCGGGACATACCGGCGATACCGGCACAGCGCACGGCACAACAGCGACCCCACGGTAACCTGCCCACCACGCCAGACTTCACAGCACTCCAACCAGCCTGTTTCGCCGCGAATGGCAGAACAACCACCGCCCGCGGCACCATCGAAAGGAACATCATGACATCCGTAGACGCAATTATCGAACGGCTCGGCGCGACCCGCACCTGTGACGCCGGCCTGACCAAAGACCCGTGGGCCTTCGACACCACCAAACCGTCGTACGGCCCGGGTGCCAGCGCGCTCGACATGATCCCGCGCAACGCCCCGCGCCAGCAGCCCCTCGGCAAGGAGTACACGGAGGCAAGCGACGAGGAACTCCAGGAGCGCATCATCGAAGCGAAACACAAGCTGGGTAGCAAACTGCTGATCCTCGGCCACTTCTACCAGCGTGACGAAATCATCGTGCACGCCGATTATGTGGGTGACTCGTTTCAGCTGTCCAAGAACGCCGCCACCCGCCCGGAAGCCGACAACATCGTCTTCTGCGGCGTGCATTTCATGGCCGAGACCGCAGATATCCTCTCAACCCCACGCCAGAACGTGATCCTGCCGAATATGTCCGCAGGCTGCTCAATGGCCGACATGGCCAATATCGACCAGGTGACTGACTGCTGGGAGCAGCTGACCGACATCTGCGGAAGCACTCCGGACGCTGATGGCAAGCAGCAGATCATCCCGGTCACCTATATGAACTCCTCGGCCGCGCTCAAGGCCTTCTGCGGACGCAACGGCGGCATCGTGTGCACGAGCTCCAACGCGCGCGCCGTGCTTGAATGGGCGTTCGAACGCGGCAAGCGCGTGCTGTTCTTCCCCGACCAGCACTTGGGCCGCAACACCGCGCTGGCCATGGGCATGAGCCTCGACCAGATGCCGCTGTGGGATCCGTTCAAGGCGAACGGCGGAGCCACTCCCGAGCAGTACGCGAATGCGAAGATGATTCTGTGGAAGGGCTTCTGCTCCGTGCATCAGCGCTTCACCGTCGAGCAGATCGAACGCGCCCGCAAGGCCTACCCCGGCGTCAAGGTCATTGTGCACCCCGAATGCTCGATGGACGTGGTCAACGCCGCCGACGGCACCGGTTCGACCGCCTACATCGTCAAGGAGATCGAGAACGCGCCAGCCGGTAGCGCCATCGCCGTGGGCACCGAAATCAACCTCGTCAATCGACTCGCCGCCCAGCACCCGGATAAAACCGTGTTCTGCTTGGATCCGGTCGTCTGCCCATGCTCCACAATGTACCGCATCCACCCCGCGTACCTCGCGTGGGCGTTGGAAAACCTGGTGGACGGCAAGGTCGTCAACAAGATCGTCGTGGACCCGCAGACCGCGAGCGAAGCGAAGATCGCGCTCGACCGCATGCTGCGCGTCCACCCATGATCCTGCGGCGGCACAGCTGATTTCATTTTCCGGCCTCGGCCGACGGGCGGCGGGATCGCACGTATTGCACGTTGCGGCCCCATACCCTTGTCGGCTGGGTCGATGACGCCCGAAATTCAACGGGAATACACGAATCGTAGGCAATCATGACCTCATTGACCCCGAACAACACCAATACCACGCCTTTCGGGAAGACACCCGACACACCCGGCGAACCGACCATCGCCGTCATCGGCGCGGGCATCGCCGGATTGAGCGCCGCGCTCGCCGTCGCGAACGGCGACCCGGACGCCGGCCTGCCGGGGCAAGACGTGGTGCTCATCACGAAAACCGATCTGGTCGAATCGAACACGTACCACGCGCAAGGCGGTATCGCGGCCGCGATCTTCCCCGATGACGACCCGAAACTGCACGCGCAGGACACACTCGCCGCAGGCGCAGGCCTATGCGAACCGAAGGCCGTGGATATTCTCACCCGTGAAGGCGCCGAACAGGTGCGCCGGCTCATCGCCGCCGGCGTGCGCTTCGACAAGCATCCGGACGGCACGCTGTTACGCGGATTGGAGGCCGCGCACAGCCGCAGCCGCGTCGTACACGCGGGCGGGGATGCGACCGGCAAGATCGTCGAGCTTGATGTCAGTGCCATCGCACGCAACACGCCGCATATCCACATCATTGAGCATGCCTTCGTCGTGGATTTGGTCACTGAACCGATTGACGCGCACTCCCCTGCCGCATCCGAAGCACAGGCAGCAGGCGTTACCCGCGTGATTCGCGGTATCCGCCTGTTCGATACCACCACCGGAGAACTACACACCTTGGCGGCAGACCGCGTGATTCTCGCAACCGGCGGGGCCGGCCGGCTTTACCCGTACACCACGAATCCGCAGGTCGCCACCGGCGACGGGCTGGCCGCTGCCTGGCGCGCTGGGGCCCAAGTCGCCGACCTCGAGTTCTACCAATTCCACCCCACCGCACTCGGCGTGGGCGAGCACTTCCTGATTTCCGAAGCGGTACGCGGCGAGGGCGCGATCCTGCTCAACGAACGCGGCAAACGGTATATGACCGCAATCGATCCGCGTGCAGAACTCGCCCCGCGTGACGTGGTCGCCCGCGAGAATTTCCGCCAGATGATGGCCCAAGGCGGGCGTCCGGTACTGCTGGATGCGACGGCCATCGGGCGGAAGATGGGCTTGGACCAGGCCGGACTCGCCGCATTCCTCGCCCACCGCTTCCCCACCATCGACGCCTACACCCGTTCGATGGGCTTTGATTGGAGCCGCGAACCGATTCCCGTCACCCCGGCGGCACACTACTGGATGGGCGGCATCCGCACCGATTTGTGGGCGCGCACCAGCATCCGCGGCCTGTATGCGGCAGGCGAATGCGCGAGAACAGGCGTGCAGGGCGCGAACCGACTGGCCTCGAACTCGCTGCTTGAGGGACTGGCGTATGGCCGTCGTGCCGGTCTTGCCGCGTTGCGCGACAGCGAGGACACCGTCTGGAACCCCCAGCCGCTGCTGGGCAGCGCAGCGAACGCACAAACCCGCGAAATCACCGAACCACAGACGCTTGCCATGCCAAGCCCCGACACCCAAGCCGAACCCAGCGCCAAACCCACCGATGTACGCGACACCATCGAGCAGACCATGTGGCGCGGCGTCGGCGTACTTCGTGATGCCGACGGCCTGAGCCCCGCCCAAAGCCGTCTGACCGGCCTTGTCGAGCAGACGCAGGCACTGGCACAAGCGGCGCTGTCCAAGGTGGCCAAGACGCCAAGGACCGATGCGACCGCCACCGCAACCGACGACACCACCGCAGCCACGACCACGCCCGCAACCGCATCGGCGCCCGCACCCGGCGATATTGCGGACACCGTGACCGCATTGGAAAACCGCAATCTCGCCGCTATCGGCCTGGTCGCCGCCACTGCGGCTCTGGCCCGCACTGAATCGCGCGGCGCCCATGCCCGCACCGATTTTCCGGATACCGACAGCGTCCAGGCCTGCTCGCGGCCGTTCATCCGCGGCTGATATCCGGCACAACCCTGATATCGGCCTGATTCCTGCACAGCCACGCTCGGACACCATGAGTGAAAGTGATTGCCTCATTGCAACCGCTTTCACTCATGGTGTTCCAACAGGCAACCACCCTCGCCACACAGTTGCACTCGTATGCAAGATTGGAGAACCAGCTATGCTCACCCGTCTGGTCATTGAAGACGCGGTCCGCCGCGCGCTGATGGAGGACGCGCCGACCGGGGACATCACCGCCGCGACGACCATCCCCGCCGATGAAACGGCGACCGCCACGCTGAGCGCCCGTGAAAACGGCGTATTCAGCGGTGCGGAGGTATTCACCGCCGCCTTCCACATGGTAGACCCCGGCATCCAAGTCACCATGCGCATCAAAGACGGCGAACGCTTCACCGCCGGTGACATGCTCGCCACCATCCACGGCAACGCACGCGGCATGCTGACCGCCGAACGCGTCGCTCTGAACTTCACCCAGCGCATGAGCGGCATCGCCACGATGACCCGAGCATTCGTTGACGCCGTGGATGCGGCACCCGGCTCGCACGCCCGTATCGCGGACACGCGCAAAACCGTGCCTGGGCTGAGGCCCTTCGACAAGTACGCGGTTGTCTGCGGCGGCGGGCGCAACCACCGCTACGGCCTGTCCGACGCGGTGATGGTCAAGGACAATCACATCGCCGCCATGCAGGCCGCAGGACTCGACCTCACGGCCGGCATCAAGCATATTCGTGACCAAGTAGGCCACACCACGCATATTGAGGTGGAAGTCGACCGGCTTGACCAAATTCCGGCAGTGCTCGAAGGCGGTGCGGACACCATCATGCTGGACAATTTCTCGCTCGAGGACACGCGCAAAGGCGTCGCCATGATCGCGGGCCGGGCAATTGTTGAGGCCTCCGGCACCATGACTTTGGAGCGCGTCCCGCAAGTCGCCTCGACCGGCGTGGACGTGATTTCCGTCGGTGCGCTCACCCATTCCGTGCGCGCGATCGATCTTGGATTGGATTGGGCATGACCGGGCAGCACGCAACCAGCCAAGACACGCAAACCCAGGAGTCGCAAGCCGCCCAGCCGGACAGCCCGGAACGTGAACTGTACCTTGACGCCGCCGCATCAGACGCCGTGCCCGCCAGCGTGATCGAGGCGATGACCCCCTTCCTGACCGAAGGATACGGTAATCCGTCCAGCGTCCATGCGAGTGGCAAAACGGCGGCGCGCGCCCTTGATGCGGCACGCGCGTCCTTCGCCGCCGATCTGGGCGCGCACGCCGGCGACGTGATTTTCACTTCGGGCGGTACCGAGGCGGATAATCTCGCCGTCAAGGGCATCGCGCTCGCCCAGATCAGGCGCGAACGGGAGACGAGAGCAGCAGCGGCATCGGCATCAACGCCGGCACGGGCGTTCACACCCGCATCCGCATCCCTGCACTCCCCACACTCCCCCGCCCACCGCATCCTCATCTCTGCGGTGGAGCACCCGGCCGTCGCGCAATCAGCGCAATGGCTACATGATTTCTTCGATTTCGAAGTGGTACGCATTCCGGTCGACGCTCAGGCCCATATCGACCTTAACGTACTCTCCCGCGAGGCCCAGAAGGGTGCGACCCTGGCATGCATCATGATGGCGAACAATGAGGTGGGCACGATTGAGCCGGTGAGCCGCGCGGTGCGCATCTGCCATGATGCCGCAGTGCCCGTTCATGTGGACGCCGTGCAGGCGGCCGGCACAATTCCCGTGGATTTCCGCGGTCTTGATGCCGACACGCTCGCGGTGTCCGGACACAAATTCGGCGCGCCGAAAGGCTTGGGCGCACTGCTCACCCGTAGCCGCGTGGCCATCGAGCCGATTGTCAGCGGCGGCGGGCAGGAACGTGGTCTGCGCTCGGGCACACCGAATGTTGCGGGAGCGATCGCACTGGCGGTCGCGCTCCATGAGGCATGCGCGGGAATGGAGGAACGCAACGCCCCTCTGGCCGCGTCGCGTGACGCCCTGATCAAGGCTATCTGCGCGGCGGTACCGGGTGCCTCGCTCACCGGCGACCCGGTCAATCGCTTGCCCGGCCATGCGTCATTCACCTTCCCGAATGTCAACGGCGAGGCGCTGCTCGTCGATTTGGACGCGCGTGGCATTGAAGTGTCTTCGGGTTCGGCATGCGCCATTGGACGTCACGAAGCCCCCGGCACGCTGCTGGCCATGGGGTTGAGCGAAACGGAAGCGAAATCCGCGTTGCGATTCTCGTTCCGGAAGCCGCTGCACCACACGGATATCCGTCGCATCGCGCAGGCACTGCGCGCATCCATGACCGCTCTGCACGCGATGTGACAATCGCGATCTGACCGGGCGTCGCCTGACTTGCGGCACGGGAAGCAGCCGCCTCAAGCGTGGTGAGCGCATGACGCGCGTCGCCGCCGCTGCTGAGAACAATCAGCTTGCGCGCTTCCGAATCCAAGGTGACCAAGCCGCCAAGACCGTCCGGCGAGGCGACCGCCCTGTCCACGATCCTGTTGAGGCCGTCAACACCGAGTTGATGCAAATGCACGATGATGCAACGGCTGAGCAACGCCGGAGCAAGCGTGCTGGACGGCGCTTCCGTGGTGGCGGCGACGAAGGTGACGAGACGCTTTTCCACCGCAGGCAGCAGAATGTCCTGTTCTTCGCGCGAATACCGGTGGATTTCGTCGATGAACAGCACGGTTTCCTCACCGCGGCGCTTCAACCGTTCGGCGGCAGACAGCGAGTTACGCAGCTCTTCGACACGCGCATTGACGGCGGACAGCTCAATGAAACGCCGATGCGACTCCTCTGCGATTAGATGCGCAATCGTGGTCTTGCCCATTCCCGGAGGACCATACAGCAGGGCGGCGCCGGGGACGACCACGGATTGCGAGGTTGTCGGGTAAGCCATCAGACGCAACGGTGCGCCCGGAGCGAGAACCTGGTCCTGGCCGATGACATCGTCAAGCCGCTTGGGGCGCATACGGTCGGCCAACGGGCGCAGCATCACATTGTCGCTTGCAGGGGTGCCGGGTACGGCCGCCGTCACACGACCGGCCGTCGGCATACCGGCAATCGGCGCGTTCATACCGGTGGTATCCATACCGGCAGGGTTGACACCGGCAGGATTCATGCCTGAGAATTGCAAACCAAGATTCACAGTCTCTTCATAATCATTCGCGCGTGCGCTCGTGCCCGGGCTCTCTCAATCCCGTATATGCGACAACGAGCCGGATGTTATTTTGTAACGACAACGCGCGAAAAACGCAGCGCCGTTTCTTCGCTCGGAGAAGACGGAGACCATCGGGCGTCAAGACATATCACCACTTGTCCGCATTCTGATATTGGGAATGGGCTTGATTGATACCTCCGCACGTCAGCAAGTGTCACCAAGCGTCGCCGCGCGCGTCACGGATGCGGTGTGCCGCCAAGGTCAACGTCTCCTGCGGCATAAGCAGGCTGAACCGCACGTATCCGGCCCCGGTCGGGCCGAAATCGGAACCGGCAATCACCGCCACGCCGGCCTGATCAATAAGCCACTGGGCGAAAGCCTGATCATCACCGCCGGGAACCGGCATCCAAGCGAACAGGCCGCCATGCGAGTCGGTCAGATGTAGTCCCGCTTCGGCAAGCCCGTCACGCAGAGCGAGATACCGGTGGTGGTAGCGGTCGGCGAGCACACGGACCGTCGACTGGTCGCTATTCAACCCCACCGCACCCGCGTCCTGCACAATCGAGGACACCAGCAGACTGGTCTGCGCGTGCACGGATTTCACCGCGGCCATGAGCTGAGCGTTGCCGGCCACGAAACCGACACGCCAGCCGGCAATCATGTACATCTTTGACAGCGAGCACAATTCCAGCGACACGTCAAGGGCTCCCGGAGTGCTCAACAGGCTGATCGGCGGCTGCTCGTCATAACCGATGCCGGCGTAGGCGAAATCGTTGACGATAACGACATGATGCTCCTTACCTATGCGCACCGCCGTTTCGAACAGTTCCCGGGTCGCCACGGCACCGGTCGGATTGTTCGGATAGTTGAGAATGAGCAGTTTCACCTCGTCCCAGATCTCGTCCGGCACCGCATCGAGATCCGGTAGGAATCCACGCTCCGGGCTGGTTGCAATCGTGTACACCCGCCCTTGCGCCACTGCGGTTGACCCCTCGTACTGCGGGTAATACGGGCCGACCAGCGCCACAAGATCGCCGGCGTTGACGAGGGTTTGGATGACGGCGCTGATGCCGACGGACGCACCCGCAGTCGCCAGCAGCTGAGTGGCCGGGTCGAGGGTCACGCCGAATTCACGCTGGTACCAGCCGGCCGCCGCCTTGAGGAAGGCCGGTTTGCCGTTGAATGACGGGTATTTGAAATCGGCGGGATCCCGGGCGGCCTGGGCGACCGCATCAATCATGAACTGCGGCGGCTGACCGTCCGGATTGCCTTGGCTCAGGTCGATGATGTCATGGCCGGCGGTCCGATATTTGGCGACCCGCGCGTTGGCCGCGGCAAACGGATTTGCCGGGATGCCACGCACCCGATCGGCGATGTTCGTGGTGATACCCGATGCCGTCACGGCTGTTGCCTGTGTCATGGTTCCCACTCCTCTCATGCGGCTGTCCCGGGTGACGCCCGGCCTGTGCCGCTTGCCGTCCTACTGTCTGGTATGCAATCACGATTGCCGCGCGGAAACGCCACGCGGGCTATCGCCGTTATCTATGTCGCACTATCAGATGCCGCGACCGAGGCGGGCGGCGGAGACTCGCAGAACGCACGATCGGCTGCCGATGCGGCTTACGCCCGTACCGGCAACCGGCCGTCGTGTGAGCGGATTGTCGCACCATGACCGCCGGCTGGCGTATCGCGCCCCATATGCAGTGTTGCTCCGGCCGGGAACGCTGCAGCGCCGTATGCCGGCGCATATGCAAGTGGTACATCACACGGGACGTCACCTCCCGGGCCGGCATCCGCCTGCGCGCGTATGCCAGGACATGCGCAACACCCCATACCACTCTTTCTGCCGCCGGCAATCAGTCGCGACAACCTGTCCGCGTATGTCTCGGCATACGTAATTCGTCAACCATCCGCACCACCCCGAGCCATCCTGCCAATCGCGCGGCATCATCGTTCGTTCAGGTGGTGCTCGTAGTGTTAGGAGACGACCAGATTAGAGGAGTACCTATGGCAGAGAGCACCACCACACCAGCACCCGCCGCATCGAGCACGGCCGGCACGGCAACAGCACCATACGCGCCGCCGGAGCGTCCGATCAACGTGGCGATCCTTGGCGCCGGGCGAATCGCGCAGAAAATGGCGACCACCCTCACCCTGATGGCGCAAGACCCGACGTACCGCGCGTGTGCCAAACCATACGCCGTCGCCTCCCGCGACCAGGCGCGCGCAGACGAATTCGCGGCGCAGTACGGCATTCCGGTGGCATACGGGTCATACGCGCAGATGCTGGATGACCCGGAAGTCGACCTCGTGTACATCGCGACCCCGCATTCGCTGCACGCCGGGCAGGCGATTGCGTGTATGGAAGCGGGCAAGCATGTGCTGGTGGAGAAAGCGTTCACGGTCAACGCCGAGCAGGCGCAACATGTGATTGACGTGTCCCGGAAGACCGGACTGTTGTGCGCTGAGGCGATTTGGACGCGGTACATGCCGTCGCGCGCGATGATTCGCGGGCTGGTCGAGGACGGCACAATCGGTGACGTGTGCGCCATCAGCGCGAACCTGAGCTACCCGACCACGCACAAGCAGCGAATCATCGATCCGGGGCTCGCGGGCGGAGCGTTGCTTGATGTCGGCGTATATCCGTTGAATTTCATTGACATGGCGATTGGCGGTGACGGCGGCGGACGCAGCATCGCCCGCATGGAGACCGCGATGATCCCGTACAAGACCGGCGTGGACGCGCAGAGCACGACGACATTGTTCTACGATGACGGCGTGATGGCGGTGAGCACCTGCTCGCTGCTTGCCGTTTCCGACCGCGATGGGGCGATTTGGGGCACGGACGGGTACCTCATGTGCCGCAACGTGAACAATGTGGAGCGCATCGACGTGTACGGCAAGGATCACGCGCTGACTCGCAGCATCCCCGTACCCGCGCAGCTGACCGGCTACGAGTATGAGGTCGCCGCCTGTGCCAGCGCCATCGCCGCCAAATCGACCGAATGCCCGGACATGCCGCACGCCGACACCCTGCGGATGATGCGGCTGCTCGATCAGATCCGCGAGCGCTGGGGGCTGCGGTACCCGTGTGAGTGAGGCGGGGTAGCTGCGCTGACCGACATCGGTGCACGTGTCGCACACAACCCTGCATATGCCGCGACACGCGCACCGCTTGATCGATCGCCGTTGTATCCTGGGCCCTGACTGTGATCATCATGGGAGGGAGCGCAGCGTGCACACCAGTGAACCGTCACAGCGACAGATGCCGCAGCCAACACCGCAGGAGCCTCAGCAACGACTGATCCGGGTCGTCGGCGCAGCTATCATGCGCGATGGCACCGTGTTGTGCGCGCAACGCGGTAGCACCAAATCGCTCGCCGGGTACTGGGAATTCCCCGGGGGCAAGATCGAAGTACACGAAACCCCACAGCAGGCGCTCCAGCGCGAGATCGAAGAGGAGCTGCGCTGCGAGATCACAGTCGGTCATGAGCTGTGCACTACAAGATACGCATACGATTTCGGCACCATCGAGCTGACGACCTTCCTGTGTCATCTCACAGAAGGCGAACCGCATCTGACCGAACATCAGGAAGTCCGCTGGCTCATGCCAGCGAGTCTCAGTGAACTTGACTGGGCGCCTGCCGACAGGGAAGCCGTCAGATTGTTGGAGAGCATGCCTTCTACCGTCTGTGCAGTCTCCGATTTCCCGGAGGCCATGCAATCATGACTACCACGCCAATGTCGAATATGCCCAGCCGTTTCTCCACTGAGTCCACAGATTCCAGCATTATCGCCGATATCACGCAAGGGCTTATCGCCGGATCACTACGCTCGGGATTCATCACCGCAGACACCCGCGCAGACGAACGATATGTTCCCCAGCTGATCGCCAACCAAGGCGGCAGAACTATGGAGGATGCGCTGATCCACGAGCTGGACAACAGCAACGGCTTCTCCATGTCAGTCGCTTTCGTCACACAATCGGTGATCCAGATGCTCAAACAGCATTTTCTGAATTTCCACGATCACAATCATGCCCACGCCGGCAGCATCATCACTTCGACCTACAACTATTTCAATTCGCCGCAAGCATTCCGCGAGCTCAACGAACTACAGCAGACGGCAGGTATCGACGTACGTGTTTGGGAACGTCCCGATACTGGTGGGCGACCCAACCCCGATCCGTCTCGTAACAATTACCATCCTAAAGGCTATGTGTTCCGTCATACCGTAAACGGCAAAGACGCGTACACCGTGTATATCGGCAGCTCGAACCTGACCGAGAATGCCTTGAGAAACAACCGCGAGTGGAATCTTCGTGTCCCTTCCTTACAGGATGGCCGGTTCGCGCAAGAGCTCAGCCAGGAAATCGAACTGCAGCGGGAACAATCCGTGCCGCTTGACGACGCGTGGATCGAAGCGTACGAGAAGGAATTCGAGCACAACGCCCCGCCGCTTGCACCCTCACGCAGATCACCAGAGCCGGATCCAACAGGCAAGTTGGTCGAACCGAACGCAATGCAACGCGAAGCGCTGGCCAGCCTCCGCCATCTGCGAGCGCAGGGCGAAACCCGTGCCATTGTGATCTCCGCGACCGGTACCGGCAAGACCTACCTGTCAGCGTTTGATGTGAAACAATGTCATCCCAAGCGGATGCTGTACTTGGTACACCGCCAGGAAATCCTCACCAAAGCGATGGAATCATACCAGCGCGTGCTAGGTTGTCCGGATAACCAGCTCGGCCTGTATACCGGCACCGACAAAGACGGCGCTGATCGAAAGTACGTATTCTCCACCGTGCAGACCATGGCGCAGCAGTCCGTCCTCGGCAACTTCCCTGCGGATGCGTTCGACTATATTCTCATCGATGAGGCGCATCATGCCGCGGCCGACACATATAAGCGAATCATCGACCATTTCACACCGAAATTCCTGCTCGGCATGACCGCAACCCCGGAACGCAACGACAGCGGGAATATCTTCGATCTGTTCGGCAACAACATCGCCTATGAGATCCGTCTCCAGCGGGCGCTTGAAGAGGACATGCTCTGCCCATTCCACTACTACGGGGTCAGCGAGTTCATCACTGAGACCGTGGAAGGACTGCCCGACACCGGTGTGAGCATGGAACACACGAACGACAAGGATCGAGCGGCACTACGCAGGTGGGTCAACGAACTGACCGCCGATAACCGCGTCAGCTACATCATCGACAAGCTGCGTATCTATGGTCAGGCAGGCGAACCGGTCAAAGGCATCGTATTCTGTAGCCGGGTCGAGGAAGCCGAAATTCTCGCAGAGAAATTCACCCACATCATCAACGAACAGGCGGAACGCCCATACCGGACCGCATGTCTAACAGGAGCCAGCAAGCCGAAAGAGCGCGAGCAGGTGGAACAAGCGCTGCAAGACGGCGAGCTTGATTACATTTTCACCGTCGACCTGTTTAATGAAGGCATCGACATCCCCGCAACCAACCAAATCGTGATGCTACGACAGACACAATCCAGCATCATATTCACCCAGCAGCTCGGCCGAGGCCTACGCAAATACCCAGGCAAATCATCAGTCGTCGTCGTGGATTTCATCGGCAATTACGCCAACAACTATCTCATCCCGATCGCCCTGTACGGCAACAGCGGCGACCGTGACCGCGTACGCAAGAACCTCAACAACCAAGCGCCGGGCTTATGCTCGATCAGCTTCGATCCCATCGCCCGCAAGCGCGTGCTTGATGCGATCGATCATGCCGACCTGTCCGACATGAGAAAACTCAGCGAACAATACCGGGAACTACGTCGCGAATTGAACCGGATCCCCATGCTCATGGATATCACGGCACGTGACACATCGCTTGTGTACACGATAGCCTGCAAATCGAAGAACTATCTGGCCTTCGTCCGTTCACGCGAACGTAGTCTCAGCACCAAGAACGGTGATCCAGATACGCGATTCCGGCTCGAAACAACAACCTCGGTCGAAGACGGAATGCTGACCATGCTGACCGATACGCAGCTGCGTGGCTTGCGGCCACACGAGCTGGTGGCGTTGACGGCGCTTGCCGGGATTGAAATGCCGTATGCCGTACGGGATATGGTTGGCGACCATGCCGACGTACTCTCGCAGGCCGGTAGCGTGGATGTCTTGGATGCCCCAACTTTGCAGCACTTGGTCACCAGTCTGTTCCCTGATTGCAGCGGCGATATCGCACAATGCGAATCGGCGTTGCGGGTACTCGACTATTCGTATTTCACCAGTGCAAACCGGGAGCGTTTCGGCGGCGTGCCGATGGTTGAACTGTCCGGGGATGGTGGAGCACGTCTGTCGTCCCGGCTGCGAGCCTCCTTGCAAGAAAACGCGACATTCCGCCAGTTCTTTGCGGACACCGTGCAGGCAGGACTGGCACAATGCGTCGGACGGTATGAAGAAACCCGCGTCACCGCAAGCAAACAGAGCCTGTCGCTGTCTGCCGTGTTCGACCACGGGTTCATTGTCGGGGAAAAGTATTCACTGTTTGATGTGATGCGGATGTGCGGCTGGAGCAACGAGCAGGTCCCACAGAATGTGGGCGGCTACCGTTACGACGCGAGTACGGGGACCATGCCGATTTTCATCAAATACGAGTCAAGCCAGTATCAGGACCGGTTCATTGACGACCAAGACATCGAGTGGTTCAGCAAGAACAACCGTTCCCTGCAATCGCCAGAGTTCCAATGGATTCGCAAAACCGACGGTGAACCCTGGCAGGATTCGCACTTCGTACCGGTGTTCATCCGCAGGAAAGTCGAAACGAAGGAGACGACGTACTACTATGTCGGCCGCGCCGCCTCGATCGAGGACTCGCACGAGGAAACCAATCGCGGCGCGAACAAGGACGGCGAAGAAATCCAGCAGCGCGTAGTGGTCTCCAATCTGCACCTGACCCACCCCGTGCCGCCGGATCTGCTACGCCATCTCACCGGTGATTCGGAGCAGTGATACCGGTCTTGCCGTTCGAATCTTCCTTCAAGCGGCGACCCGTCATTCCCCCACCCCATACGCGTACGAATCCTCGAAGAACGCGCGCTCGAGTCGCGCGACTTCGGGGAATACGGCGGCCTCCGGGCCGTCGACGCTCGCGTACCGGTTCACGAGCTCGATGAGATTGCCCACCCAGCGGCGAAACAGCTCGCCTTCATGCAGCTCCACCCAACCGCGGTGCGCCGGCACCTGCTGAACGACGCCTGTATCCACCGTGCGCTTAGCCCACGCCAGATACAGCCATTCCATCGCGCACATCAGACACAACAGCTGCGCGAAACTGCCGGTCGCGGCAATCTGGTCGAGATACGCGCAATATTCGCGGTTCGCCGGGGTTTGTGGCACGCTCGTCTGCTGCTGCTCGTCCACCCCGTATTCCTCAAGGAACCGCAGGAAATATGGCTTCTCCTGATCGGCGAAGAATTCGGCCTGCCGGTTGAGCATGTCCCGAATCTCCTGCGTCGGCGCCTGCACGGTCAGGCGTTCCAGCGTCGGCTGCGTAAAGAACGTGAAATCCTGAATCAGATAGCTGATCAGCACGCTGTCAGGCAGGGTGTCGTCCAGTAGTTCGTTGACGAACCGCGAATTGATTGCCGCCTGCCAATCCTCCGCGGCAGCCATGTAGAACGCGTCGGCCACACTGCCGGGCGTCGCTCCAAGAAACGCGTAATCGCCGCTTTTGCTTGCCGGCGCGAGCGGGACGTGCTTGGTCGCCGGTTCACGAGATGCGTCCTGCCCCACAGATTGCGCGGACGTGCCGGACTCGCCGGTTGGAGAAATGTTAGGTGCGGCCACCGCTTGAGAACCATGATTTGATTGAGCAGACGATGATGCCGTCATGGCAGTTCCTTTCCTTCGCCGGTATTACCCGGACAGGTTCACAGGGTCAGCGCCTTGCGCGCACTCTCAGCCGCGGACCCGCCGCAGCTCCCCTAGGTTGTCCAGCCACCCTACCTCAGCCACCCGGACATACGACCGTACAGACAAAAAGCACGCAAGCCCGCCGACGCCACACGCAACCGGCATCACTTCACCGGATTACACCCAGCTGATATCCGCTGCGTCGCTTTGCAAGTTTCTATAGTACGGTATAGAAAGTCGACAGATTTCACGACTTTCTATATCACACTATAGAAAGCTGTTCGTCTGAGATATTCCACACCAGTCGAAGCCCACGCTCCGCCACACCACCGAGGACACCATGACCGATATCGCTTCCGAACTTCCGCAGCACACACCAGCCTCGCCGTCAACGCCGGCACAAACACCGGTACAAACGCCAGCTCAAGTGCCGACACCCACATCGGCCGCAGTCGCAAGGGTTTCGCTGCCGCCATCCGGCTCGCTGCGGCGTGCGCCGCATGTGCACGCTTCCACGGCCCCCGGAGCACACCGACCGATGCGTCGCGCCGACCGCGAAGTCCGTTCCCCACAGCAGATCAAGGATATCCTCGACTCGTGCGAAGTCGTGCGCATCGCCTACCAGGACGCCGAGGGCCTGACCATCGTGCCGATGAATTTCGGATATCAATTCACTCTGGAGCGGTTCCCCCAACCCGAAAACGACCTTCCGGTCAGCTTGTCGGCGGACGGGACACCACTACCGCCGGATTTCGGCGAGCTTCGGATTTTCCTGCATTCGGCGCATGAGGGACGCAAAATCGATGCGATTCGCGCTGCAGGCAACGCGCTTCAGGTCGCTTTCGAACTTGACTGCGATCATCAGGTGCACGAAGGCCGCACGCCCTGCAACTGGTCGGCGTCCTTCCGCTCGATCGTCGGCACGGGCACGGCATCGGTGGTCACGGATCTTGACGAGAAAATCGTTGCCATGCAAGCCCTGATGAGCAAGCAGGCCGGCATGGATCACGTGCCATTCACCGCACAGCAGATGGCAAGCGTCACGGTCTGGCAAATCACTTCGACCAACTTCACCGGCAAAATCCACACCGTTCCGCGCCCGCACGGCGGTAAGTAATCGCCCTTGCGGCGTTTCCCGTCACCGCGTCCCCAACCTGCAATTTGGTATATCACAAACTAGTATATCGTAAGCTAATATATCGTGTGCTACTAATTTGATTCGTTGGGGCGCAAGGCGGAGTTGGGGGCAACTGCCGGCCAACCAGTCAAGACATCAGACTGCCAGTATCCGCCCAACCGCGCCCAGCTGACCGGCGCCCGTTCAGACAATCCCTGGGCAACGCCCCACCAGAGCAATGCGCACCTGGGCGATTTCGCGGTAACACCCATTCGACCAGCGCTCGCCCGGGCAGCAAGGCAACAATCCCCGGCAACTCACCCGAGCAGCGCGAGCAGGTCGTCCTTGGTAAGCCGGCTGATGGCGCTGCCACCGGTCGTCGAGGCATCATCAACGAACTTCGCCGCAAGATCGGACTTCGTACGCTGCAGGTTGATGATGCGCTCCTCGATTGTGTCCTTCGCCACAATCTGGTACACGTTCACATCCTGCGTCTGCCCGATGCGATGCGCACGGTCAGTCGCCTGGTTCTGCGCTGCGGCATTCCACCACGGGTCGGCATGCACAACCACGCAGGCACCGGTCAGGTTGAGACCCGTATTGCCGGCCTTGAGCGAAATGAGGAACACCGGGGTGTCGTCCTTGTTGAACTGGTTGACCAGCTCAAGCCGCTTCTTCTTCGGGGTTCCGCCGGTGATCACGTCATAGTCGATGCCGTTCTTGTGCAACCGCTTGCCGATCAGATGCAGATAACTGGTGAACTGCGAGAAAATCAGCATCTTCCGACCCGCATCACGGCAGGATTCCACCAGCTCCTCGATGGCGTCAAGCTTGGCGGATTTCTTCCCGGCGTTCTCGTATACCAACCGCGGATCGCAGCAAATCTGCCGCAACCTGGTCAGCTGGGCGAGCACCTTGATTTTCTCGGCGCCGGAATCGAAGTTCGTATCCCTGTTGATGGAAGCGCGCAACCGCTGCTCGAGCGCCGCATACAGTTTGCGCTGCTCGCCCTCCAGCTGGACGGTGATGACGTTCTCAATCTTGTCGGGCAGGTCGCCGAGTACGTCCTTCTTGAGACGGCGCAGAATGAACGGGCCGACAAACACCTGCAATCTGCGCTGCGCGATGGCGTCACCGCTGAGAATCGGCATTTCGAACCGACCGCGGAAATGCTTATAGCTGCCGAGCATCCCGGGCATGAGGAAATCGAAAATGCTCCACAATTCGGACAGTCGGTTCTCAATCGGCGTGCCGGTGAGCGCGAACCGATGCTTGGCCTGGATCGAACGCACCGCCTGCGAGGATTTCGTCGCGTGGTTCTTCACATATTGTGCCTCATCCAACGCCATGCACGTGAAGTTGATATCACGATAATCATCGATATCGCGCCGCAACAGATCATATGAAGTGACGAGCAGGTCATAATCGCGTGCACTGGCAAGAATCGCCCGACGTTCGTCCTTGCTTCCCGCGAGCGCAGCGACGTGCAGTTCCGGCGTGAATTTCTCCGCCTCAGCGACCCAGTTATAGACCAGAGAGGCCGGGCAGACAATCAGGTTCGGTCCGTTCTTGCGCGCTTCGTCCAGCCGACTGAGCAGCATGGCGAGCATCTGCACGGTTTTGCCCAGACCCATTTCATCCGCAAGAATACCGCCGAAGCCCTTGTCGCACACCGCGTTGAGCCACCTGAAGCCCTCCGCCTGATAGGGACGAAGCACGGATTTCAGGCTTTCCGGCACCTCGTAGCGGTTCGGGTCGATGACCTTGAGGTTCTCGACATACTGGCAGAACCGCTGGTCCTTGTCCTCATCATCGGTTTGTCCGTCAAGATAGAAGGCTTGGAATGCCGGCACGTCCACGGCTCCATCGGCGAACTCGTCTCGGTCGATGCCCAGATCGTCGGCGACGGTGTCAAGCTTGCTGGTGTCCATACTGGCCAAGTTGACAAACCGTCCGTCGCGCAGGCGATGGAACCGTTTGCGCTGGCGGTAGCTGTTGAGCAGCTGCGGCACTTCGTCAGGGTCGACTTCGTCGGCGATCGGCGAGATTTCCACCAAATCGGATCGCATGGACAGCCCGATTTTGATGATTGGGGACGGCATGGATGTCACCCCGTCGAACGCCGGTGTTGAGTACACGGTCCCCAGTCCGCGCAATACCGGCAGTCCTTCGGTCAGCAGACGGTAGATTCCCTCGTCGTCATCTTCGGATAGCCGCGCAACCGGGCCATCCGGGCGCGGGAAATAATGCAGCAGCGCTTCGACCACAAGCCGTTCGGTGGTCGTGTCGCGCACCACGCCGTCATGTGCGCCGTTGCCGTTGAAGATATGGAATCGCCGGTCACCGTACCGGGCTTGGGCATCGCACGTGATGCCGTCGCGGTCGCGGTCGAAATACAGTTCGATATTGCACGGCTGTTGGATGGTGGCGAGCAGTTTCGCCGGGATATCGGCGATCAGGCCATGCAATGACTCTGGCCGATCATGCTGCGGGTCGCTGTTCGGGTTGGTGTCGCCCGGCGTGCCGTATGCGGCAGGTCCAGTCGGCTCGTCCGATACCGGCGTCTCATGTGTTGTCTCGGTATGCGGATTGCCAGCGGAACCGTCGGTATCGGTGGCATCTGCGAGGCCCGCGGGACCGGCGATATCGTCGTCATCATCCGTTTCCTGCTGCACCGGCACGCCGTCAATCGCGCCGACCGTCAGCTGCGGGAGCACTGTGCGGCTGAATGCGTTCAAATCACGGGAGCTGACATACTGCTCGGTCTCGCAATCCTCCCCGCACAGCGCCATCGCAAGCTGTGCGCGCCGCGCCAACTGCGGTGAACACCGGAAAATCATCGGCAGGCCGTCGGTGCTCGACGAGTACCATTCGCGGTTCGCCCCGATCGCGGAGCCGACGATCACATATGAGGAAGGGTGTCCGTCAATCATCGCAATCACGCAGGCGGTATGCGTAATCGTGTATCCGCCATCGGGCTCGGGAGTGATGCGCAACCCGAAATCAGGGTCGGCGCCGACGACACGCATGGATCGCGCGTTGGCGAAAGTCGTGTTGAGCCCCACCACACCCACGGCTTCCCCGGTATCGACGAACAAGCCGAGCAGCTCCGCCAATTCGTCGTCGGCCACCGCGTATCCGTCGCCTGACGCACTATGCGGGAACGAATAGAACATCGCGTTGCTCAGGCTTTCCCTGACCTGCACGGCACGATCGAGAATGTCAAGCATCTTGCGGGACTGCTCGTCGAAGGTGTCGCGGGTATGGACGAACGCGAGCTTCTGCCCGTACTGGAAGTACCCCTGGTTGCGCACCGAATCAAGCAACTGGGGGATGCTGTTGACGACATAGCTGAGTCTGAGCGACGGGACGTTGAGTTTAAGCCGGATCGAAGCCCCGGATACCCGCGCGGATTTCGCAAACGCAAGTTCCAGATGCACGCTGCCGATCGGCAGATGGCGGCTGCTTTGCACAGATGTCGGCACCCCGCCGTTCTTCTCCGCGGCGTTGACCTGCTTAAGCAATTCAAGCTGCCGGTTTTTCGCGTCATCGGCTTGGCGGCGCTCCTCGCTGAACATGAAGCGCTCCAGCAGCGGGGATGTAGTGCGATGCTGGCGTCCGCCACGGGAAGAGGCGTCCCCCTTGACGGTGAATGACGAGGAATCCTCGTTGTATGCGATGATCAACGCCAGCACATGCTTGCAAATGCCGCCGAATCTGCTGAACGCCGGGCAGGTGCATGACGAATCGGTGAAATCCGAGCGATCCTCGTCAATATGCGTGCTCACATCGTAATCGCTCAGGAAGTTCTCAGTGCTGTGGACCGTCGCATGAAGCGTTTCACCGTCATCCGTGTAAGTGCAGGTAAAATCACGCATCCGATTGCCGGAAAGGACGTCAAACGCACGATAATACGCGGATCCCCCTCGCCGCTTCAGCTTGGATTCAGGAACGACCTCATCGCGCGCGCCATACGAGGAACCGGGTTCTGCGCCGAAATCACGAGGCGCGTCATACCCGCTGCCGCCTCGTCCCCCATATACCGATGCATGCCAGTCCATGACCACCATCCTTCATCAAGCACTCATTCCATCGTAACGCAAGACGGGCGGGAACACACATCGGCATTCCCGCCCGTCTCGCCGCTCAGCGATGCTTCTTGCCACCGGCATGTTTCTTCCCGGAATGATACTTCCCCGCCGGCTTTGATTTCTTCGAAGCCTTGGTTTTTTTGCCATGCTTCGCGCTGACGAACCTCACATCATCGCGGTGCTTCTTGCCGGCATGACGCCAACCACCGGAACGCTGGCCGAACTCGCGTTCGCGACGCTGCTTGCGATTGTGCGGGCCCTCATCATACGACGAGATACGACGGCCGGAATGGCGTTGCGGCATCTCGCCGTCGCGGAACGACCGGTCGAAATCGCGCATATCATCATCGCGACGCCCGGCACCGCGATCGAAACGGTCCTTGCTGTGCTTGTGATGCCCGGCGTCCTTGGCGCCCTTATGGCCATGATGCTTGGTGTTGCGGTAATCCTCGGACATGGCGAAATCGACGGATGCCGGCTGTCCGAACCCGTCGAACGATTCGCGGGCGTCGTCGGCATGATGCCCGTGCGAGGCATAGCCCTTACCCTTGGCACCGCCCTTGTCGTGGCGGTCCTTGTGGTCGCGGCGATCTTTGTCATCGCGGTCATGACGGCCCTTGCGTTTGCCGCCATCCTTCTTCTTGCCGTTCTTACCGCTCTTGCCGTGTTTGTTGCCGAAATCGACCTGACCCAGATCCCAGCCCTCGACAACAGGTGCGACCTCGCCTACCAGCTTTAGCAGTTCAGGAGACTCCGGGGTGACCGCGACCGGCTTCGCGTCAATACCCGCGTTGTGGAACAGACGATGCGAAGACCGGCGCTGGTTCGGCAGCACGAGTGTGACCACGTCACCATGTTCGCCGGCGCGCGCGGTACGGCCGGAACGATGGAGGAAGGACTTCGGGTCGGCCGGCGGTTCGGTCTGGATCACCAGCGCGACATCGCTGACGTCGATGCCTCGCGCGGCGACATCCGTGGCAACCAGGACACGCACAAATCCACGCTCGAACGCGGCGAGATGATGGTCGCGCTGCTTTTGCGACAGATTGCCCTGCAAATCGACCGCAGGAATGCCGTGCTTGACGAGCTTCTCGGCAAGTTCCTTGGCCTGGTACTTGGTACGGGTGAAGATGATGCGCTTATCCTTGCCGCTGGCGAGCGCACGAATCACCTCAGGCTTGTCGTCCTTGGTGACCTTGAACACATGCTGGGTGAGCGTGTCGACCTGGGCGTCGGCGGCATCGACCGCATGGACCTTCGGCTCATGCAGGAATTCGTCCACGAGCTTGTCGACACCATGGTCGAGGGTCGCGGAGAATAGCATGCGCTGGCCGTCAGGGGCGACCTGAGCGAGCAGTTTCTCAACCGAAGGAAGGAAGCCCATATCGGCCATTTCATCGGCTTCGTCAAGCACCGCGACGCGCACGGATTCAAGGCTGAGCAGCTTCTGGTTGAGCAAATCCTCGAGACGCCCAGGGCAGGCAACCACAATCTGGGCGCCGCGACGCAGCCCGTCAACCTGACGGCCTTGGCGCACACCGCCGTAGATGGTGACGGTACGCATGCCGTACACCTCGGCGAGAGGCCTGATGACTTCGTCAATCTGGTTGACCAGCTCTCTGGTCGGTGCGAGCACGAGTGCGCGCGGGTGGGGCAGCATGGCTTTCTTGCGCGCGTCCTTGTCGCCGCTGTTCTTTATGGCGTTGAAATCGCGAATCGCGTCATCGGCGTCGCTGGACTGCGCGAGACGGGCGATCAGCGGGATGGAGAACGCGAGGGTCTTGCCGGAACCGGTCTGGCCTCGGCCGAGAATATCGCGTCCGGCAAGGGAATCCGGCAGGGTGTCCGCCTGGATGGGGAACGCCGTGGTTTTGCCGTCGCGTTCGAGCGCATCGACCAGTTCGCGCGGAACCCCCAGTTCGGCGAAGGTGCGAGGCGGCTCGTCGCGGTGTGCGGCGGAATCGGCCGCAGCTGCCTCTGCAGCCGCGACATATTTGCTCTCGTGAAGTTCTTCTTCGATGTTCTGGTTCTTGAAGGAGGAGTTCTTGCCGTCACGGCGGTCGAAGCGCTTACCGCCCTTGCGCCCGCCCTTGCCGTGATGTTTGAAGGAATCGCCATGCCGCTTGTTGTCGTGCTTATGGGCATGCTGAGAGGATTTGGAATCAGTCACTATGTTCTTTCGATCGTAAGTCGGTCGCTCACGCGACCCAGCCGCACTCCCGCGGCGTTATTCAGACAATTCAGTCTATCGCGAGGTGTCGAATTCGACGCGCGGCATTTGGCGGCACCGTTGGTGACACGGTTGGTGACGCAGTTGGTTGGCGGCACGGTTGGCAATGCAGTTGGTGACATGGCTGGTGACACAGTTGGAAACGCAGTCGGCAATGCCGAACATGGGGTGAACGAGGCGGTTGCCCCTCGTGTTGGTACATGGCGGTGCCGGACTGTGGCGCATTCGACGCAGTCGCAGAGGCCTGCACCCGGCTGATATCGGCGTCCGCTAACCCGCACAGCCCAGTTTGTGAGTCAATCCTCACACAACCCGACACAGATTGACCAAAATCGTCAACCTCGGCACTGCAACCACCCAGTTTGCGAACCAATCCTCACACAACCAGTCACAACCCGGCCAAAACCGACGACACCCACTGCTCAACCACTCAGATTGTGAGCTAATCCTCACACAACCCAACACAACCCGGCCAAAACCGTTAATCTCAGCACTGCAACCACCCAGTTTGCGAACCAATCCTCACACAACCCAACACAACCGCAGATGCCCCTTCGCGTCGGCAGGGCGTGACGCGCAAGGCTGTGCCGGATGGCATGGGGCGGCAGGCATGGCGCGCAAGCCAACGCTGACAGAATCAGCAAGCCCAAAGAATCAGCAAGCCCGTGTCAGTAGGTCAGTAAGTCTTGATGGCCAGGTCGATGGTCAGGGCAATGCCGGCGATCACCGCGGCGATGCGCATGATGCGAGCAGGGATTTTCCGGGTGATCGGCGGGGCGATGTAGCTGCCGGCGAAGCAGCCGAGGCACATCACGATGGCCAACGGCCAATCGACGACGCCTCGCACGATAAACACCACGGATGCGCTCATATTCGCGCCCCACCCGATCAGGGTTTTCAGCGCGTTGACCTGATGGAACGGTCCGATGCCGGCGGCGTCAAGCACCGCAAGGACCAACGTGCCCGCGCCGGCTCCGAAATAGCCGCTGTAGATTGCACAGCATGACACGCCAAGCCAGACCCACCACGGGTCTTCGGAGAGCGGCTCGGTTTGTGTACGGACGAGCGGGCGGGAACGCCGCTTCCCTGTATTGCCGTCCGGCGATGCCTCATTCAGTCCCAGCTGGACAGCTTGCGCCTGTGCTGCTGCGGCGGCCTGTCTGGCTTCGGCGCGCCCGCGCGGATTGAGGGCGATTGCGGCGCTGCTCAGGGCGATCAGCGGCGGGACAACGAATTCGAAGACCTTCGGGTCGAGTTCAAGCAGCAGCAACGCCCCCAGGATGCCGCCGACCACGCCAATCGACACGTAAATCGCGGCCCTGAGATGCAATCCATGCAACTCCTTGCGCGCACCGAGCGCACCGCCGAATCCCGTGCCCAGCACGCCGACCGTGTTCGACGCGTTGGCGAGGACGGGCGGCACTCCCAGCGCCAACAGTGCAGGGTAGGAAATCAGCGATGATGCGCCCACGGCGTACCCCACGAAGCCAGCGCCGACACCGGCAAGCGCCACCAACAGCAGGGTGAGTACCGAGTATCCAGCAATCATGATGTACCTCACCTCCGCGGGCGCAACGGCAATGTGAATGCCGGTGTTGCCGTATTTCCGAGTGTTTGCAACTGACAGACGCGAATCCGGAATTGTCGAGCCCAGTCGATTGATCGTCCCGCCAATCGCAAGTCCTGTTCATCCAAGTCCTGTCAATTGATAGTCTCGTCTATCGCAAGTCCCGACGAAGGATAATCCCGTCAATCGCATGTCCCGCCGATTGATAGTACGAGGAAGGCGAGGAGGCGTCCACTTTCCCGTCCAAGATACGAACAGCAACGACGGGCCGGGGGCGACCGCAATGTCGCACACTGGGCAGATACCGGCCCATCAGACTCTCCGAACCACCTAAATCTGTCCGCCATGCAACCCACCAATCGCACAACTCGCCGAAACCCGACGCCCCACCCGCGCGCCCCGTCATCGACCCACCCGCTGTAGACCGTATACGCCATAATGGAAGGGTTATTGTGACCGATTACATTCCATATGCGCCTCCCCGGCGCACATCAGGAGAACGGAACAACTTTGGCTGAGTTTATTTATCAAATGATCAAGGCGCGCAAGGCCTACGGCGACCGGGTCATCCTCGACGACGTGACCTTGAGCTTCCTGCCAGGCGCGAAGATCGGCGTGGTGGGCCCCAACGGCATGGGCAAGTCCACGCTGCTGCGCATCATGGCCGGTCTCGACACCGTCTCAAACGGCGAAGCGACCCTCACCCCGGGCTACACGGTCGGCATCCTCCAGCAGGATCCGCCGCTCGACGAAGACAAGACCGTCGGCGAGAACATCAAGATGGCGTTCGGTCCGATTGCCGAGAAGGTTGAGCGCTTCAACCAAATCGGCGAGGAAATGGCGAATCCCGACGCCGATTACGACGCCCTCATGGAGGAAATGGGCAAGCTGCAGACCGAAATCGACGCCGCCAACGGCTGGGATCTCGACTCCCAACTTGAGCAGGCGATGGACGCGTTGCAGTGCCCCGACCCCGACACCCCGGTCAGCGTGTGCTCCGGTGGCGAGCGCCGTCGTGTCGCCCTGTGCCGTCTGCTGCTTGAAGCCCCCGACCTGCTGCTGCTCGACGAGCCCACCAACCATCTGGACGCCGAATCGATCCTGTGGCTCGAACAGTTCCTGCACCAGTACAAGGGCGCCGTCATCGCTGTCACCCACGACCGCTACTTCATGGACAACGTGGCCGAGTGGATTTGCGAAGTCGATCGCGGCCACCTGTACCCGTACAAGGGCAACTACTCCACGTATCTGGAGACGAAGGCCAAGCGTATGGAAATCCAGGGCGCCAAGGACGCCAAGCTCGCCAAGCGCCTGAAGAACGAGCTCGACTGGGTGCGTTCCTCGCCGAAGGCCCGTCAGGCCAAGAACAAGGCGCGTCTCGAGCGCTACGACCAGATGGAGGAGCAGGCACGCAACTCCAAGAAGCTTGACTTCTCCGAAATCCAGATCCCGCCGGGGCCGCGTCTGGGCTCGCAGGTGCTGGAAGCCGAACATATTCACAAGGCGTTCGGCGACCGCGTGCTCATCGACGATCTGAGCTTCACGCTGCCGCGTAACGGCATCGTCGGCGTGATCGGCCCGAACGGCGTGGGCAAGTCCACCTTGTTCAAGACAATCGTCGGTCTGGAGCCGCTCACTTCAGGCAAGCTCACCATCGGCGACACCGTCAAGATCTCCTACGTCGACCAGAACCGTGCAGGCCTCGATCCGAACAAGAACCTGTGGGAGGCCGTCTCCGGCGGGCTTGACTTCATCGAGGTCGGCGGCGTGGAAGTGCCCACCCGCGCCTATGTGGCAAGCTTCGGGTTCAAAGGCTCCGACCAGCAGAAGCTCGTGAGCATGCTCTCGGGCGGCGAGCGCAACCGCCTGAATCTGGCGCTGACGCTCAAGCAGGGCGGCAATCTGCTGCTGCTCGACGAGCCGACCAACGACCTTGATGTCGAGACGCTGGAAAGCCTCGAGAACGCGCTGCTCGAATTCCCCGGCTGCGCCGTGGTCATCTCCCACGACCGCTGGTTCCTCGACCGCATCGCCACGCATATCCTCGCGTGGGAGGGCACCGACGAGAATCCGGCGCACTGGTACTGGTTCGAAGGCAACTTCCAAGCGTATGAGGAGAATAAGGTCGCGCGCCTCGGCGAGGACGCGGCACGGCCTCATCGTCTGCATCGCAAGCTGACGCGTTAGTAGCATGCGGATGCGTCCGCCGGCGCTCTACACCGTGCGATAGGCGAACGGCAATCAATCATGGAACCTCCCAGTCGGGCAACCGACCGGGAGGTTCTTGAGTTTTGGGTTTGGGTTTTGGGTTTGGTTCTTGGATTTCTTGGTATGCTCTTTCGTCGAGTCCAACCGGAATCAAGCACGGGGCGGCGCCCGGTTCACCTTGTAGTCGCCGGATGTTCACCCGATGCCACCGTGCGTTTACATACATAAGGACAAGTCGAATCGCAACGGAAATACACACCTGCTGTACTGTGTCATAACACACGGCGCATGCGCAGGATGCGGATTTCGTTGACGAAAACGGATTTCATCGCGAAATCCGAAGGTCTTCCGCTGAACGGATTAGACTACACCATGCGACGCATGACGTCGACCGAACTACGCTCACCGCGCTGACCGGCGGGCAGGCAGAAAAGAGCGATTATGACGCAGAACGAACCGATGACACCGTTGAAGCATCTGGTGAAGGTGTTGCAGCTTGGCACCCCTTCCCCGCATCGGGACCATACCTACATCAATGGGGAAAGCCTGTATTTCCCCACGGGGCGCGTCTATGGCGGCCAGGTGATCGCGCAGTCCGTCATCGCCGCGGCGAAAACCGTGCCGAACGGCCGGCTCCCCCATTCCATCCACGGGTATTTCATCGCCGCCGGCGATATTCACCAGGATGTGCTTTTCGATGTGGAAACCTTGCGTGACGGGCATTCCTTCTCGTCTAGGCGTGTCAATGTCACGCAGGCGCAGGGGCCGATTCTCACCGCCATCGCGAGCTTCCAGGAAACCGGCCAACGGGGTGTCGAATTCGCCGATCCGATGCCGGCCGATGTGCCGGGTCCAGAAGGACTGACCAGCGCCAAACAACTGATGGAACCCTACGCGGAAAAGTCTCCGTTCGCTGATTTCTACGCCAGCAAATCCCCATTCGACATCCGTCATGTGACGCCGACCATCATGTTGGGCGCCGACCACAAGTCCGCGGACCGGGACAGCGGCCGTCAGATGGTGTGGATGAAGGCGGATGGGACCGCAGACGTGCCGCAGGTGATGCATCGGGCGATGCTGGCGCTCGGCTGCGACCAGATCATGATGGAGCCGGTGCTGCGGCGCGCGGGGCTGAGCATTTCGACACCGGGGATTTCCTATGCGTCCATCGACCATTCGATGTGGTGGTATCGGGATATCGACATCAACCAGTGGCATTTGTATGTGCAGGATACGCCGACCGCCGCTCATGGGCGTGGGCTGGCGCTCGCGAAGGTGTATTCGCGCGACGGCGAACTGGTCGCGGTGATGGCACAGGAAGCCATGATCCGCGTCCCAGACAAGACCCTCGAAACCTTGCAATCCGGCAGCGAAACCAGCAACACCCCGGCGTAGCCGGTTCGTTTTCCCAAACTGGCTACGCAAAACCCGGCCCCAGCATCAGCAGTTTGGGGATACTCACAAACTGCTGACGGAAAACCGAGCACCAGCGTAACCGTTTGGGAAACACCTAGTTTGCAACTTTCTGTCGACGCTGACGACGCACTCACCGTCGGCAGAAGCGGCACGCACACTAGCTGCGTTTGGCGACGCCGCCACGGGCGAGCTGACGCTGTTGACGCTGACGCTCCTTGATCTTCGGGTTCTCCGGCCCCTCATCGGGCGGCAACTGACAGAACCACTCGCTGATGATGCCGATGATCATGTCAATCAAGCTGACCGCCGCCGCGATAGCGCATTCGCGAATCGCCCCCGCATAATACGGCGCATCGCTGTGAGGCAACGCGATGATCAACTGCACCCCGTACCAGCCAAGCAAAAACGCCGCAGCAAGCCCCAGCGCCTTCGACAGGATCAACGTGTTGACCGCACGCTCGGGATCAAGCCTGCGCGTACGTTTCTTCGGATCAGTCCGCGCATAGATACGCACCTGGATCGCCAACCCCAGCACCACCAGTCCCATAACCAGCATGACCACCGACACCACAATCGGCGCACCAAGCATGTCAAACTGGATGTTTTCCGCGACTTTCGTCACACCCACACTGAGCAGACAGCCTGCCAGCACCGCAATCGCGTACTGCCACCACGGGGTTCTTCGCATGATCATCAATCTCCTTGCGTATCAGGATTCCCTAGGTTGTCCGCTTGTGCAACCATCCAATCGTCACAGACGACCTCCACACTGTGCGCGTCCGGGGTATTGCGCGCAAGTTCGGCGACCTCGCCGCCATGCGGGCCGGCGAGCCGCGCGTCGCAATCGACCTGAGCCCACGGCACAAGCACAAAAGCACGCTGCCACGCCCGTGGATGCGGCAACGTCAACGTCGGGTCGTCGCACACCATGCCGTCAACATCGATGATATCAATGTCAAGCGGCCGTGATGCCCAATGCTGGCCGTGGTCGCGGCCGGCGCTTTGCTCAATATCGTGGATCGTCTGCAGCAGCTCCCGCGGTCTGCGCGTGGTGGATGCCAGCACGATGGCGTTGAGGAAATCCGGCGTATTCTGCGGCATTCCCCATGCCTTGGTGCGATACAGCGACGACACGCCGGTGATCTGCGTGCCCTCGATTGCATCAAGCTGCCGGACGGCGTCACGCAACACCCCGGTGATGGCAGCGGCATTTCCGCCCTGGTTCGCACCGAGAGACAACACGACGTGGTGGATGCTTCGGGCGCTGCCCTCGTGCTGATCGCCGCAATCCTCACAATCGCCGACCGCGACATCATCGTCCGCTGGCGCAGTTAGACAATCCTCGGCATCCCTGGTGATGGTCACGCTCACATCAGTGAAGGGCACGGTGATCGGCGCATGCGGCTTATGAACGGTGACCGTGACCCGCCTGACCCGCTCAAATGAGAGCAACGCATCGGCGATACACTGGGCGAGCCGTTCGATCAGGTCGACATGCTCCCCTTCGATGATCCCGACGATCGCCTTCGCCGCCCGGCCATAATCCACCGTGTCATCGAGCGCGTCAGACCGGCCGGCAGCGTTGAGATCAAGCTCGATTGTCGCATCGACGATGAACGGCTGAGGCCGCGTATGCTCATGCTCCAGCACGCCATGCGTACCTTGCGCACGGATTCCTGTGAGCGTGATGGTATCCATGTGCGCAGCTCCTTTCCAAATAACGAATGCCGCATTCAGCCCAAGTTCAGCACGCAATCAGCCCGCATCACGCGTTGGCGTAGGTCCGCCACATGGTGCCCATCGTGACGGCGGCCAGCGATTTTGCGACATCATGGACACGCACAGCCCACGCGCCATGTTCGGCGCACATGGTGGACAATGCGGCGGTCGCATCATCCCGCGCCGCCATATTGCCGGCGTCAATCCCCGCATCAGCGAGGAAACGCTTGCGAGATGCACCGATCAGTACCGGATACCCGCTCGCGCGCAAGGTATCCAAGCCGACAAGCAAGGGAAAATTATGCGCCGCGCTCGGCTTGGAGAACCCCAGCCCAGGATCGATGATGATCTGTTCCGGCCTGACTCCGGCGGCCAGCACATCGTCGACCTGTCCGAGCAGCTCCTCACGGACATCGTGCATGACACCGCCCGCGTACACGGAGGTATCGGCATCCGGGGTCGCGCCCTGCGAGCCCGAAAGCCAGCCGCGCCAATGCTGGACGATATACAGACAGTCGTGTTCGGCGACCACCTGCGGAACCTGTGGATCCAAACGGCCGCCTGACACATCGTTGATAATCGACGCGCCCGCTTCCAAAGCCGCTTCTGCCACACTGGCGCGGGTGGTGTCGATGGACAGCGGCACGCCGGCGTCTGCAAGCGCATGAACCGCACCGAGCACGCGATTGAGCTCGTCCTGTTCGCTGACACGTTTGGCGCCGGGACGGGTGGATTCTGCGCCGATATCGATGATCTGCGCCCCCGCCTTAGCCAATGCATGGCCGTGCTCGGCGGCGGCCTGGGGATCAAGCCACTTGCCTCCGTCCGAGAATGAATCTTCGGTGATATTGAGCACCCCCATCACCATGGTGTTGGGGGCATCGTGCAACGCCTGCAATGCTTGGTCCATGTGTTGTCTTCTTTCCGTGTTCACCGCTGCGAGAAGATCAGGCTCATCGCTTCGGCTCTGGTCGTCGGGTTCTTCATGATTCCGCGAACCGCCGATGTCGTGGTGCGGGCTTGGGATTTTTTCACGCCCCGCATGGACATGCACAAGTGCTCGCACTCCGTGACCACGATGACACCTCGCGCATCCGCATACTCCATAAGCGCGTCCGCAATCTGCTGGGTGAGCCGTTCCTGGACTTGCGGGCGGCGCGCGTATACGTCCACCAGCCGCGCGAGTTTGCTCAGCCCGACAACGGCCCCGTGCGAGGGGATATAGCCGACGTGCGCGACGCCATGGAACGGGAGCAGATGATGTTCACACACCGAATACAGTTCGATATCGCGTACCAGAACCATTTCATCGGTGTCCACCGGGAATCGCTTCTCCAGGACCTGCTGCGGATTGCTGTGCAGACCCGCGAACAGCTCATGCGAAGCGCGGGCGATCCGATCGGGGGTGTCGAGCAGGCCATCGCGATCCGGGTCTTCGCCGATTGCTTTGAGATACATCCTCACGGCGGTACGGATCGCCGCATCGTCAATGCCATCATCGGGTGTGTCTTGCTGATGAGCCGCGCATGGAGCACCGGCCGCGCCGGTCGTAGCGGCAGTAGCAATCTGACTGGCTTGAGCGGCTTGACGGTTCGTTTCGTCCGTGCTGTTCATTGCATTCCTCCTAGAATCCAGCTGTCCGACAACATCCCCACTTGCGTCGCGTCCGGAGCGAGCGCCAACAGGTAGGACAGCGGGTCGCCGTCAAAGCTGGCATCCGGCTCAATATCCATCCACGGAGCGAGGATCGACGCCTTGGTTTTCGCTTCCTGCCAGCCGACCTGTTCATGCCGGCCGTCCTCGGCATCAGAGCGCATAGTCACCGCGTGCAATGCAAGCGTGTCGCGATGCTTGTCGTTGATGGAAGCCAGCAGGTGGCTGAGTGCGGCAAGGTCCAGCCGCGTATCGACAAGCACCACCGCTGATATCGAATCCGGGCCGTCGATGGCGCTGACGTGGTACAGCGGCGAGATTCCGGTCACTTGGTTGCCGGGTACGCTGTCCAAGGCGACGACCGCGGCGCGCATCAGGTGTTCCCCGTCCCCGCTGCCACCACGCATGGCGATTACGGCGTGGGAAGGTTGCTGCACCTGCGATTGTGCGGGATTGGCATGCCCGCTTGGGACGCCTGATTTGCTGGCGCTGTGTCGTCCGCCGTCTGACGGGTTGCCGGCGTGCGCATCGCCGCCGTTCTCACCGCTGTCTTGTCTCGGCACTAATCCGCTCGCCTGCACCGCCGGTGTAGCGCCGACACGGCTGTCATCGTCCGCCATACGATGAACGTTCACAACGATTTCGTCGATGTCCGCCCCGTGCGGGTGCCCGGCATGAAGCACGACATCGACCGAGTGGACCCTGTGGGACAGCAGCACCGCCTGCGCGATGCGTCCTGCAATCGTTTCTACCAGCGCACACTCGTATGCGCCGGCCGCCATGACCTGCCGCACCCGATCGGTCAGCTGGGCGTAATCCACGGTTTGTGTGATGTCATCGCCGGCGATGGCTTCCCGCAGATCAAGCGTGACCGTGACATCGGCACGCAGATCACGCCACCGCGGCGCGTCATCATGGCCAGAACAAGCGGACGGGGATCCGCCCTGCCCTGCGGCGGCGCGAATCCCCGTCAATCGTATGGAATCCATATGGTCACTCGCCCGGCTTCATTCCAACACCGCGTTTGAGTGAGTCCGGAATCTCGACCGGAGGCTTGTCGGAATCCGGCCTACGTTCGTCGGACAGCCATACCTCACGCTTCGGAGACTTCTTCACATTCGCGAAGATCTCGGCGAGTTCCTTCTCGTTAAGGGTCTCCTTGACCAGCAGCTGGCGGACCAGTTCGTCGAGGATGTCACGGTTGTCGTTAATCGCGTTCCACGCTTCGGTATGCGCGTTCTCAATCAACTTGTCAACTTCCTCATCGATGATTTCCGCGGTGCGCTCCGAGTACGGTCGGGGCTTCAACCCGTCGTAATCGTCCTGGGCGTCTGCATTGTCCCACTTGATTGCGCCGAGCTTCGAAGAGAAACCGTATTCGAGCACCATCTTGCGGGCGATCTTCGTTGCCTTCTCGATATCGTTCGACGCGCCTGTGGTCGGGTCGTGGAATACAATCTCCTCAGCGGTACGCCCACCCATCGCGTATGCCATTTGGTCGAGCAGCTGGTTGCGCGACTCGGAATAGCGATCCGAGGTCGGCATGACGGCCGTGTAGCCCAAGGCGCGGCCTCGCGGCAGGATCGTCACCTTGGTGACCGGGTCCGTGTCGTGCATGCACGCGGCGACCAGGGCGTGGCCGCCCTCATGGTAGGCGGTGTTGCGCAACTCGTTGAGCGCCATGCCCTTCGACTGGCGCTTCGGGCCGGCCTGCACACGGTCGATGGCCTCGTCGATGGCACGGTTGTCAATCAGCTGGGCACCGGCACGGGCGCACAGCAGCGCGGCCTCGTTGAGCACGTTCGCCAAATCGGCGCCCGTGAAACCGGGCGTACGCACGGCGACCATATGCAGGTCGACGTCCGGCACGAACGGCTTGCCCTTGGCATGGACCTTCAAAATCGCCTCGCGGCCTTCCAAATCCGGGGCTTCGACGGCAACCTGACGGTCAAAACGCCCTGGACGCAGCAACGCCGGGTCAAGCACATCTGGGCGGTTCGTCGCGGCGATAATAATCAGGTTCGTATCGTTGTCAAAGCCGTCCATCTCGACGAGCAGCTGATTGAGGGTCTGCTCGCGTTCGTCGTGCCCGCCGCTCATGCCGGAGCCACGCTTGCGGCCGACAGCGTCGATTTCGTCGATAAAGATGATGGCCGGGGCGTTCTTCTTCGCCTCGTCGAACAGTTCGCGCACACGGGAGGCGCCAAGGCCGACGAACATCTCGACGAAGTCCGAGCCGGAAGTCGCGTAGAACGGCACGCCCGCCTCGCCTGCGATGGCGCGCGCGAGCAGCGTCTTACCGGTTCCAGGAGGGCCGTAGAGCAGCACACCGCGAGGAATGCGGGCACCCAGGGCCTTGTACTTGGAAGGATCCTTGAGGAAGTCCTTGATTTCCTCGACCTCCTGCAGTGCAGCGTCCTCACCCTTGACATCGGCGAACCGGGTGCTCGGGGTCTGGCCTTCAAGCAGCTTTCCGCTGTTCTTGCGACCACCCATGCCGAGCATGCCGTTGCTCATGCGGCTCATCATGAACCACAGGAGCCCCAGGAAAATGACCAACGGCAGGATGGACGTGATGAGATAGGACATCGCACTCGTCTGCTGCATGTTGGATGTCCAGCCGTCACTCGGATCGTCCTTCTGCACGGCCTTGATGATATCCGCGCCTTGGGCGAAGGTGTAGTAGAACTGGACGTTCTTGCCGTAATTATGCGTCTTGCCCTGTGCGTCGGTCTTCGTGTAGTCGTTCTTAAGCTCAAGCTTGACCAGCTGCCGGTTGTCGATCACTTCGGCGTAGGTGGCCTGCCCGTCCTCAAGCAGTTTCAGACCGTCCTGCGTGTTAATGGTCTGTGTGCCGTTGGAGGCGAAGAGTTGGAACGCGCCGATGGTCAGCAGCACCAGCACCACGACCCACAACCAAGGGGACTGCCACCACAGGTGATCCCCGTTGCCGCCCTTCGGCGAGTTATCGGAATCGCCACGGCGGAATGGATTGCCGTTGTTTCCGCCCATAGGCGGCCGCTGCTGCGGGCCTTGCGGATAGCTCATGCCTGTTCTCCTTGGTATACTTCCGGCTTCAGCACCGCGATCGAATCGAGATTGCGGAAGCGTTCGTCATAATCGAGACCGAATCCGACGACGAACTCGTCAGGGACCTCGTACCCCTTGTACTTTACCTGCACGTCGACTTCACGACGGGACGGCTTCTCCAACAGCGCGAAGACCTCCACGGATTGTGCACCTCGGCGCTTGAGTTCCTCGACCAACCATGCGAGCGTACGCCCGGAATCCACGATGTCTTCAACGATGAGCACATTGCGGCCGCGTACATCCGTGGACAGATCCTGACGAACCGTAATCGTGCCGCTGCTTGACGTTCCCGACCCGTAGCTGGACAGGCTCATGAAATCCATCTGCACCGGGATGCTCATCGCCTGCGAGAAGGCGACCATGGTGTTGACCGCCCCTTTGAGCACGGCGACGAGCAGAGGGTCCTTGCCGCGGTAGTCCTCACTCGCCTGCGCGGCAACCTCATTGATTTTCTTGTGGATATCTGCCTTGCTGATCAACTCGTGGTCGATCTGGTCCTGAACATCAGCGATTTTCATGCCCACTATCTTGGCACACGCGAATGACGTGTTTCTTGCGGAAAGCTTGGTAACCACTGGGAAGCGACACCACACCCTGGCCATGCCAGTCAACGATGAGACGCTCAATCGATTCGATGTGCTGTATTGACGCGGCAATGCCGAGATTCGTGCACACCATCGCAATAACTCGTATTCTGATTGCAGCAGGCAGGGAGAACATCGCCTTCGCGTCCAGCGAACACCCGAGGCTTCCCCCGGTTTCCTCCGGCGTGACGACGGAATCGTAGGCAACCAGTGCTTTGGATTCGAGATAATCCCGGTCTCTGGCGGCGATATCGGTGTATTGGGCGAGATGACCGGCCATGTCGCCGCCCGCGATGTCGTCAAGCAACGGCATGAGGTCGTGCCGAATCCGGGAACGCAGCGGGTAGTCACGCGGCAACCGCTCCCCCTGAGGGATGTGGTCGCCGTTGGTCGGGTCGTCCCACCAGCTGATTCCCAAATCGCGGCATATCGCAGTCGTCTGCTCCCGTGTGATACCAAGGAACGGACGCAACAGCATCACATCGTCATACCGGTTGTTGCATTCGCGCATGCCGTCCAGCACGTCGACACCGCCTGAACGCATCAGCCCCATGATGATGGTCTCCGCCTGGTCGTCCCTCGTGTGGGCGAGCAGAATGGCCTGCGCTCCACACGTGCGTGCCTCGTCGAACATCGCCTCGTATCTGGCGTCCCGAGCCGCCGCCTCCGGGCCGTTGCCGTCTTGATTGACGTGCACAATGCGCACGATCACCGGGTCAAGCCCCAGATCCACACACGTGCTCGTCGCTTGCGCAGCCACGCCGGCGGACCCTTCCTGCATGCGGTGGTCGATAATCATGGCTCCGCAGCGCAATCCCAAGGTTCCGCACACGATGTGGGCGAGTGCGGCGAGCGCCAAGGAATCACGGCCGCCCGAGCATGCGACCAACACGAGGGGCGCATCGCCCGCAGGAGTGTGCGTGCCGTGCTGCGCGAATCGTTCGTCCTGCCGTCCGAGGCCGGCCCGTTCCAAGCATCCGCGCAGCTTGCCGATGGCGGATTTCAAGGTTGCCGTGTATGCCATGCCGACTCCTTACAGCTTCTGATCCTTACAGCCCAATGCAATCTTTACAGCCCTTACAGCCCGGCTAACGAGCTCATGAACGTGTTGATGGCGATTCGCGCCGAATACAGATTCGTTGGATTGTTGACGATTACGGCGAAGGACAGCAACCCGCCTTTGGTTCGGGACACATTGCCCGCCATAGAGGTGACCTGCGCGAGGCTGCCGGTTTTCACGCGCAACTGGCCTGCCACCGACTGGTCGGTCAGGCGGGTCTTCGCGGTGCCGACGAGCCCGGGGATGGACAGACCTTCCGCCTGTGCCACCGCGGCGCCGATCTTGACATTGCGTTCCTGGACCTCCGCCAGCGTGGTGGCGGTGAGCCTTGAACCGTCGGACAGACCGGAGCAGTCGGCCATCACGAGCCCGTTGGTGGACACACCCAATTTGTCGAGTTCCTGTTTGACGGCCGTGGTCGCCCCGGTGGGACTGTTCTCGTTGCCGGTCGCGTTGGCGAGCAAACGCCCGAATTCCTCGGCGAGCGTGTTGTCGGAGTGTCGCAATGTGAACGCCATGATTTCGGCAAGCGTCGCGGACTGGACGGTCGCAATCGGAGACAGCCCCTGGGGCACACGCTGCGCGGATGGGCTGCCGTTCACCGTGATGCCGTATTGCGTAAGGCGTTGCGCGAATGTCGATGCCGCATCCGCCGCCGGAGTCATAGAGAGCAACGGATAACTGGTGAACAAGTCGGGGTCGTGCTTGTCGTCGGCAGTCCATTGGCGCCCACCGTCAACTGCCATCGAGGACACCGCCGTGTAATACATGTTGCCCGGGTTGTTCTTCGCAATAGTCGCGGGATACCTCGGATCGGCGAACACCGTGTCATCATATTTCAATGTGACCGATGTGATTCCACGTTGGTTGAGCGCAGCAGCGGTGTCACTCGCAAGCGTTCCCAGGCCTGCGCGACCGTTGACATGATTGGGGTCGCTCTGCCCCGACCCCAGCAGCATGTCCCCGCTGCCTTTGAGATACACAGTGGCGGATTGCCCGCTGCCTTCGAGGTAGGCTCCTGTCTCCAGCGTTGAGCCCATGTCCAAAACCGATGAGGCGGCGAGCGCCGTCAGCGTTTTCATCGTCGAAGCGGGTTCGCGCTGGGCTTGTGGCTCATGGCTTGCCACGACAGTGCCTTTCGCATCCGCGATGACGATGGAGAAATCGGTTCCGACGCTGGGATCCGCGGCGAATGCGTCAATCAGCTGTTGTGCAGCGGTGGCGTCGATGGCGCGTGTTCTGTCGGCTTTGCCGGTGAGGACCGATGCCGCGCGTGCGGATTGTGGGCTTGCATAGGAGGGATTGGCGACGTCGGACAAGGTGAGCACTCCGGGCAGGACGTCAGTCATATCACCGATGGCATAGCCAATGACCAGCAGCATGGTCACGGCCGATGATATGGCGATACGCAACAGCCGGCTCGTTTGCGTCCGCTGTTGCCTGCGCAGCTCCATCCGTGCTCCCACCACGCACTCCTTCCGTCGGACAGTCTTTCACCTTGGTCATCCCGCGTGATTCGCAGGCGGGCCGGTGCAGACCCAGCTTAGCGCCCACGCTGAACGTGCCGCACCGGTTCGCCGCAAGCCGCAGCAAGCCTGCGAAACATCGGCCGGCACCCCGGATCCGGCGCTTACAGCCGGCGTGCGATCACTTGCCTCGATGCACAATCGGCTTCCACTCGGCTTTCGAGAACACCGCTTGGAAGGAAATCGGCACATAGCTGAGCATATAGATCGGGAAACTGAGCACGTAGGCGAACAGCTCCTTGTTGGTGGCACCGATCTGCCCGCGTTCGGCGACACAGGTCAATGCGGCAAGACCCATCATCGCCAGCACGCCGAGCACAATGCCGTACGTCCATCCACCGATTGAGTCCAGCTGGCTTTGCCACGTGACGAACCCGCATGCCGCGAATAGGCAACCCAGCAGGAACCGTGCGATGCCGAGCACCATGAACGGGCAGAGCACCAGGGTGAAATCGATACAGGAGAAGTCACGTTCACGCACCGCACGTTTGATGAGCGCCGGACCGTAATATCGGAACACTTGCAGGAATCCCTTGCTCCAGCGCAGGCGCTGACGCCAGCTCTGCCCGAAAGTGACCGGCTGCTCATCGTAGAGGATTGCGGTGCCGCAGTACCCGATCCGGTCGCCGTGAAGCACAGAGTCCATACTGAATTCAAGGTCTTCGGTAAGCAGATGGAACTTCCATCCACGGTTGCGACGCATGATTTCCTGGGAGAACATGAACCCTGTGCCGCCCACATGACAGCTCGAGCCGAACAGCATACGCGAGTTGTTGAGGAATCGCGATTCGCGGATGAACCATAGCGCGGAACCGGAAGACACCCAGTTGTCGGCAAGGTTGACGGAGTTGCGGTAGCTGGTGAGGATTTTGAATCCGGCATGGAACGCCTTGTTCATTTCCTCGATGTAATGCTTGTCGAGACGGTTGTCCGCGTCAAATACGAAGAACGCGTCATAGCGGTCGGCCACGCCTTCGCTGATCATATGGTCCAGCAGATAGCTCAACGCGTAGCCTTTGCCCACCTGCTCCTTGTTGAAGCGTTCGACGACATGGCATCCCATGTCACGCACCAGCCCTGCGGTGTTGTCGGTACAGTTGTCCGCCACCAGCCAGATGTCCACCAGCTGTGACGGATAGGTCTGCGAACGGATTGAATTGATGAGATTGCCGATGACGGCTTCCTCGTTGCGGGCGGAAATCAGCACCGCATACCGCGTGTCCATGGGCGCGTCGGGGAAGGTGATCTGCTTGGCGAACAGCGAGGCGACCACACAAATCGCCTGGTACACCAGTCCGGCGCCGCCGAGGATCATCAGGAGAATATCAAGGACGGACAGCAGAACCATCAGTGCCACTTCTTTCTGGGATTGTCATCGGCTTGGGCGCGTTCCTGCGCACGGTGCGGGGACTCAGGATTGTCGGGGGTCTTGGCAGACTTGGGAGCCCCGGTGGTTTCACGCATCTCGGGAGTTTCGGACGCCTGGGAAACTTCGGGTGCTGCGAGAGCTTCTGGAGCCGCATCAACATCGCGGTTCGGTTCACCGTGGACTCCATGCTGATGGTCTTCGGTTTCGTCAGTGCCCTTAAGCGGTTCGGCTTCGGGGCTGATCACGCCTTTGGGAATCGCCACGGTCGGGACATCGTCACCTGGTGTGGCTTCCGAAGTATGCCGGTACATCTGTTCCTGCAATTCACGCAGTTCTTCGCCCACCGGAACATGCGAGCCGGAGCTTTGCGCAACGCGGGGCATTCGCTCGCTCATTGGTTTGATGACATGCTCGCTGAATGCCTCCGCACCTTCGACAACCTTGGATTTCTTCTTCGGCTCCGGATCGTTCATCAGTGGGGAATCAATCAGGTCATAGCGTTTCGTGCACGCGCGGAAAATGGCTTGCAGGCTGGCGGTGATCGGCAATGCGAGGAAAGCCCCAAGAGCGCCGAACAGCGAACCGAAAATCAGCACGCACAGGAAGGCGATTGCGGGGTTCAAATCCATGGTGCGCTGCGAAATCTTCGGAGACAAAATCAGGTTTTCGATCTGCTGGTACACGACGATGAACACCACCACAATCACCGCGTATGTCGGCCCGTGCGACGCCCACGCGAAAATCACCGGCAGGGCGCCGCCCAGATACGTACCGATCGTGGGCACGAACTGCGAAGTCAGACCGCAGAACAGCGCGAGTGGTAGCCAGTACGGCACATGGATCACATCAAGGAAAATCGCGGTGCATGTGGCGTTGATGGCCGCGAGAATCGTGCGGGAGAACAGGAAGCCGGAAATCTGATCCTGCACGACGGTCCAGGCGAACAGGAAACGACGCTGGGTGGACGGGCCGAGCCACTGGCACAGGCTGCGGCGGACGCGGGGGCCTGCGGCTGAGACATAGTACGTGACCATGAGCACCGTAAGCAGGTTGAACAGGAAGCCGAACAGCCCGACCGTGGTGTTGTAGGCCTGGCCGGCAACGTCTGTGAGCCATGATGTCTTGAGGTTCTTCATCACTTCGTTGCCGAGATTCTCCATTTGCGGCAGCTGGAAGTCGAATTCCTTGGATACGAAGTCGGTGATCTGGTCATAATATGCGGGCACGCTCTGTACCATGGAGATGACCTGTTGGACGAACATGTTGCCGAACAGCACCATCAAGGCGACCACGATGACTCCGACACCGATCAGACTGACCGCGGAGGCCGCGCCGCGCTTCCAACCGTGGCGAATCAGCCTGATCACCAACGGTTCGATGGCGAGCGCGATAAACACCGACACCACAACATCAAGGACGATGGTGTCGATTTTTCCCCACGAATTCCACACAAATACGGCGAGGAACACAGCAATGACAGCATAGAAGAGGCCGCGCCCCCACCATTCTGGCGGGCGCCGGGGGTCACCCTTTTGCGGGAAGACCGAGGCAAGATCGATTTGCGGTTCCTCTTGTTGGCTCATGGCTCCCCATTCTACATAGGCGACACGAAGCGTCGACAGTTGTCGGCAAGCGTAGCGTCGGGCGCAGGGGCGGCACTGTAGACGTCCTTGCTTATCCTAGAAAGCATGCTAACCGTATCGATTGTCATTCCCGCGTGGAACGAGGAGGAGCGCATCGCCGACTGTCTGACGAACGCGACCCGGCAGACCGTGATGCCCCATGAAGTGATCGTGGTGGATAACCGGTCCACCGATGCGACCGTCGACATTGTCAAGCAGTTCATGGAAGAACATCCTGACGCGCCGGTCCGTCTACTGCATCAGGATGATGAACAAGGGCTCATCCCGACGCGCAATTACGGACTGAACCACGCCACCGGCGACGTGTTGGGCCGCGTGGACGCCGACTGCATGCTCAAACCCGACTGGGTCGAAGTGGTCTCGGGCATTTTCACCGAGGATCCCGAAGCGATGGGCGCGACCGGGCCGGTCGTCTACTACGATATGCCTGCCAAACGCGTCGGTTTGCGCGGCGATGACAGCGTGCGCCGACACATGTACCGGGCAGATGGCGACCAAGTGCTGTTGTTCGGGTCGAATATGGCATTGCGCGCGAGCGCATGGCGCCAGATTGCGAACGAAGTGTGCCGTGACCGTGAGGACGTGATGCATGAGGATATCGACGTTTCCCTGCATCTGCTTGGCCGCTCGATGAAAACCGTGTACTGCCAGCGCATGATCTGCGGCATTTCCGCGAGGCGTATGGACACGTCGTTCACGTCGTTCCGCAATTACATGAACCGTTTCCGCAACACGTTCGCCGCGCATCCGGACCATTGGCGCAAACGCAAGCCGGAGCATACGCTGTACGCGCTGTACCCGTGGATGCACACCCTGTATCCGATGTACCAGCGGTATCTCGATCGTATGGACATCAATCCGGCGGAGCGGCTGTGGTTGAAGGAGCAGTTCGACGTGGCCAGACGTGACGAGCAGGATGAAACCGACGCGGATGCGGACGGCCAGCCCGAATCCGAAGGCAGCACACTGACGCTGGCAGGGTCGGATCAATAGCGGTCTGGCGGGTGGTGGGCTGCTGCATACGGCGCTCCAGCACGATGGCGGTCGCCGGAACGCAACAGTAGGCGGTACGCAACGGAATCCGCGTCCGTCCCATTACACAAACTGGTTACGCTGGGAGGTGTCTCAGCGTAACCAGTTTGTGTATTTTGGGCCGGTGCCGGTCGCATGACGGGTTCTGTAATCAGAAATCCCGCGATGGCCTTGCCCCGTGCGTCGTGCCCCGTCATGGCACAGCCGCTACCATGGCTGCTGTCGTGATGACCGCTGTTGCCATGGACGGGCATGCCAGATGGCCGTTACATCAGCGACGTGTAAATCGCGAGGATGTCCTCCTCGGTCGCCTTGCGCGGGTTGCCCGGTGTGCACACGTCGTGGAATGCGTCGTGTGCGAGCGGCTTGAGGTCGGCTTCGGTGGCTCCGACTTGCGAGATCTTGGTCGGATTGCCGAGGTCGACGGTCAGCTGGTGCACCGCCTGGACCGCTTCCTCACGCACAGTTTCCAGATCGCCGGTCATCGCGTCCGCGACACCGAAGGCCTGCGCGATATCACGGTACTTTTCGCCGGTGAAGTCTTTGTTGTATTCCATAACCGGGGCGAGAAGAATACCGTTGGCCACGCCATGGGCAACGCCGAGCCGCCCGCCGAGCGGATGCGCCATGCCGTGAACCAGACCGAGCCCGACGTTGGAGTACGCCATGCCGGTGATGTAACTTGCGTATGCCATCTGCTCACCTGCTGCCTTGTCACCGTCGGCGCTCTTGGCAAGGTTCTGGGCGACCATGCGGATGGTCTGCATGGACAGGCAATCGGACAGCGACCACGCGCCGGGTGTGATGAAGCCTTCAATCGCGTGGGTCAGCGCATCCAGACCGGTGGCGACTTTCAGTCCACGAGGCATGGAGTCGGTCAAATCAGGGTCGACGAAGGCGACAACCGGGATGTCATGCGGGTCGACTGCCACGAACTTGCGCTTGTTGGCGGTATCCGTGATTACATAGTTGATGGTCGTTTCCGACGCTGTGCCTGCTGTGGTGGGCACGCCGAAAATCGGGACGGACGGGTTCTTGGTGTCCGCCACGCCTTCCAGAGACAGCACGTCGGCGAACTGTGGGTTCGCGGTGACGATGCCGATACCCTTGCACGTGTCCTGTGGCGAGCCACCGCCGAGACCAATGAGGAAGTCGGCTCCAGCGGAAGCAAATTTCTTCACGCCGTCCTGGATGCATTCAACCGGCGGATTCGGCTTGACATTGTCGAAGATCTCATACGGCAGACCGGCTTCGTCTAGTACTGCGGTCACTTTCGCCACAGTGCCGGTTTCCAGTAGCACCGGGTCGGTGACGATGAATGCCTTCTTGAACCCGCGCGCTTTGGCGGCAACAGGTATCTCACGGATTGCGCCACGGCCAAAATATGCGGTCTGATTGAAGATCATACGGTATACCATGTGTGTTCTCCTTCGAACAGTTCCCATTGTGTAGGAACGCCATTGACGAAACTTATTGTAGTCACTCAGCGAGAAGACACGGTGAAGAGCGGAATTGAGAGATGCTCTGTCACCTGCTATGCCCCGCCAGCAGCATATGTCCGCCGGCTGTCTGCCACCAGCCTCATGTGTCGCAGTCCCGCGTGTCACCGCCAGCAGTCTGTAGTCGCCAACCACGCGCCGCCGCCAGCCCGCAAGACACAACCAAGCAGCCTGACACCGCCGCCAGCCCCGCAAGACGCACCGCCAGCAGTCAATCACTGCTTCCCTTCCACCGCCGCTCGTCTGCCACCACTCGCATACCGCCAATCGTCTGTCATCGCCAGTCGCGTATCAGATTGACCGTCATGTGCCGAGATGCTTTATGGCATACTGGAGTGGGGATCAACGAGGAGCAATTACATCACAGGAAGGGATACCATGACGACACCTGATGACACTATCCGAAGCGCTGACGACTGGCGGTCAGCGCTGGAAATCCGCGATACCCGCGCCGCAAACCCTTTAATGGACGTATTTGCGACACTGTGGAGGCACAGCAGCGACGACCACCCACTGACACCTGACGATATCATCGATCTGCTCGAGGCCGATAACCGACAGAACTCCTTCTACAAGGCGCCGTCCAAGGAAACCGTGGTCAACCAGCTGCAATACCTTGAATACACGCGCATTCTCGGCCGCGAGGTCCGCCGCGCGGACGACGGCGAGACATCCGCTGACGAAGAAAGCGACGACAGCCGTTGGTATATGGCACCGGTGCTCTCTCCTTCCGAAGTGCGTCTGCTCGAAGACAGCCTGATGCTCTCCCGGATCGATCCGGAGGAACTCCAAGGGGTTATCTCTGGCCTGTATCAGCTTGCCGGAGGCAGCGCCCCTTCCAAGAACCTGCCGGACATCTCCATCGACGGCTACGAGCACATCAACGGGGAGTTCCTCGCAACAATCGAGAAAATCACCGAGGCCATGAACAACCAGCTGGCCGTTGATTTCTCTTACTGCGACTATGACGAGCAAGGCAGGTTGGTCAAGCGGTTGGACCGCCGGACCGGCAAACCGAGACGCTATGTGTTCGATCCATACAACATGGTGTACAAGAAGGGCGGGTATTATCTGCTCGGGCACTTCCACAATTGCCCAGTTCCCCAGAACACCGACCAGAATGAGAATCACACCAACCTGTTCTGTTTCGCCGTCAATCGCATCCGCGATCTACGGATCACCAGTACGCGAATCGCCGTACCCGCCGATAGCTGGGACGAGAACGGGTTGCCGCGGAAGCTGACCGGCGCACCCCGGTTTGACGCGGTCGCATTCGCCAGACAACGCCCGCACATGACCATGGGCACACTGGTCGACGTGGTCATGAGCATCGGACCGAGCGTGCTCACCAATGTGTATGAATGGTTCGACAACCCCGAGGTTGAACGTGTCGACGGGCCTTTTGACCCTGATGACGACCGCGAAGGGGTCCAGGCATTCCACTACCGGGTCAGCGTACGCAGTCCCAAGCTGGGCATTATCTGGTGGGCGTTGCAGTACGCACTCGCCGATGTACGGGTCGAATCCCCACAATCGGTGCGTGACGAACTCCTACGAGCCGGTTTGCAGCTGGCGCGGCGTTACGGTGACGAGTAATATCTTTCTCTCTTTCTCCATTCCAGCTGGTTTCCGGTGCTTCTTCAATCAGCAGGACGCACCGGAAACTGGCTTTATCGTTTGTTTTACCTCGTGTCAGCATGTCATCGAGGTATGCGACTCTTCTGCCCGTCAGGCCGCCAGTGGACCAAAATCGGAGATATGCATGAGCGTGACCACGCGATTATCCTCGCACGGCTCGTCATGTTCATATCCTTTGCATTCACGCAAATGATCCAGCCTAAGCGCAAGCGTCAAAGCGTAATGACGGTCGCAGTAATACTGGATGTGGTCCGACTCGCAATCCGGGTCGCCACATATGCAGTGCATATAATGTGTGGCCGTCTCATCGCAGATCGACTCATCCCAGTCGCATCCATGTCGGTCGCCGCTATCCCCGAAATCAGGGAAATCCGGTTCGACTGGCCGTGCCATCGGCTCGGTGCGAGCTTCCTGCTGTGCATCGAGGCGTGTCCGCTCCTGCATTCCCTGCATGTTGTGAATTGTCATGGTATTCCCTTTCCATGAACGCCGTCGATACCTTGTCAACGGCGAATCAGATTGATGGTTCTTGCGTAGTGTGTGATGTGTATGGCATATTGCAGTATTCCGTGGCATGTGATTGGTGCATCACAACGACAGTCACGAGCCACCGCAGCAGCGCGAACCCGCTAATCTGCGAGCGCGATTTTCGGGTTCGCGCCGGTGGCAATGAGCATATGCAGCTGCTGCTCATAGAGCTCGATGCTGCGCCGGATCAACGGTTCGTCCTTCTTGTCGTCGCGATAGAACATCGCGTACTTGCGATGCCGATGACGCCATTGCACCCCCGAAAAGATATCGATGCAGTTCCAACGACTGTTGGCAATCGAACGGAATCTGATGACGGCGTCATCGGTGATCGGAATAATGGCGTTCAACGGGGTGACCGCCAGACCGTATACTCCTTTCAATGGATCGTCAATGCCGGTGCGCAGCATTCTTCGTGTCGAAGCATCATCGCCAAACAGCACACCGTCGCCGAAACTCTCACGTTTGTCAAGCTCCATGCCGGGCTCACCTGTAGAATCATCAATCCGGAATCTTGCCACAAGGCGGATTTCGGCAAACTGCTCGAAGATGCGGGCGTCCCCGGGAGACCACACGTCCATGGGCTTCCACTGGTCGCCCTTGAACGAAAACACAATCTGCTGTTCGTTCTTTGGTGTGGACGCACGGAAATCACACACCTGCACCGGCAGATGGAAATCACCGAATCCGGCAAGCTCGGCCTCCATGGCCGCATGGATGTCATCAAGGCTCATGCCCTTGCGCAAAGTGATGAAATCCTCGGCGTCCCATTTCGGTTCCAGATTGCCGCTGGTATTGCTGATGGAGTTGTCACTGATGTTGCCGTTGTTGTTTCTCATGCATGTGCCTTTCTCGTTTGTTTCTTGCAGACGGCCGTTCCTTGTCGCCACGTCTGATATCCATTTCATCATCGCGACACGCCGAGGCGAACAAGATGAAGAATCTTCGTTGACGGCTGGGATTCCTGCTGGCACACATCGAGAACATGGCGATATTCCACGGATTCGGTGCCCATGACGCGCCACGAGCCACAGACAGATATCCCCGGTTTCCGTACAGGTGGGATTGCAGAACGGTATGCCGGCCGCACCGCGAACTGGTCGCCGACGACTCCTGCACTCGGGGGTTACGGATTGCGGTGGTATCTGTCTGCTGTGCAACTGCGCAATCGCAGTGCGGAGAGAAGCATCGCCTGAGTCCAAGATACTGGCGTCTATCCCGCCGCCATGCAACCGCCCAACGACACAACGGCCCGGTATAACTAATCCAACCGAGAATCCCGACGGTATCTACCCGTCATGCGACAGCAAGATTGCGCAACGAACAGATACGAATTCGCTCGAAATACTACCCAAACTGGTGACGCTAACGACCCTCCCAGCGTAAACAGTTTGTAGAGGATAACAGCCGGCACGCACTTGCCAAACCACGGGACACACGTTGCCCATCCCCCAGGTTCCGTGCGAAGGACGGCCAGACACCAAGCGGCCACCGACGCCGCAGAAATGAGAAAACCCCGGTTCCATACGGAATCGGGGTTCTTGTGGCTCCGAGCGGGATCGATCCGCTGACCTAGCGATTTTCAGTCGCTCGCTCTACCAACTGAGCTACAGAGCCGTGGACGGTTAAAAAAACCCGGATGAACCGGGTTTTTACCATTCGCGACCTCGGCCGGACTTGAACCGGTGACCTCCGCCGTGACAGGGCGGCGCTCTAACCAACTGAGCTACGAGGCCGTGGCTTGCTCTTTGAAGCAGCCGAGTGTTTATATTACTCAGAATGACGATGAGCGCAAATCGAGCGCCGTCTTCGGCGTGTCGTTTTTTGTGCTCCCGTCAATCAGCATCGCAAAACCTTGCGATTTAGCGGTTTTAAGCATCTTCAGTCGCGACGGTCGCACTGGCAGTGACGACACCGACACCAAGACCCGACACATGAACGGCCACAGGGTCGGTCACAGCGGCATCGCCACCGAGCAGACCACTGTAGTCATCCCAGTCTTCGCCGCCATCACCGAGAATCCCGCCATCGTCGGTGGAGCCACCATCAGCACCATCGGCATCACCGCCTGGCAGACTTCCACTCGCACCCCCGCCATTCGACCCGATTCCCGGCAAGGACTGGCACTGGCCATCGATGCACATCATGGATCCATCCGATTGCCCATCGCCCGATCCATAGTCGGACGCAATCTGAGATAACGCCGATGCAAACACACACACGGCGATAATCACCACAACAAGATTAATCGCGCCGATGATGATACCGGCAATCGCCAGCCCCCGGCTCTTCTCGCCCGACTTGCGCACCATGACCAAAGCGACGATCGAGAAAATCAAGCCGACCAACGGATTGATGAACGCAAAGACGAAGCCGATGATCGTGAGCACATTCCACGGCTGGTTCGGCTGCACGTACCGATATGGATTCTGCGCAGCCTCCGTATACCCCTGACCGAATCCGGGATACCCCTGTTGCGGCTGGCCATAGGGCGATTGGGCAAATGCACCGGGAGCATACGGCTGTTGCGGAGGAATCTGCCCCGAGGACGCCTGCTGCGCCGCCGATTGGCCATCCCCCATAGGCTGCTGTCCGTACGCGCCGGCAGCATACAGTCCGGCTGGCGCATTCGCCTCGGCGCCATAGCCGGATGCCCCGCCCGCCCATGCCGGCTGGGCATCCGCCACGGGGAGTGGAACCGTAGGCGCATCCTGCGGCTGCCCGAAGCCAGCAGACTCAGACGGCGTCTGCTCTTCGGAAAGCCCGGACGGGAACGTCTGGGACTTGGGCATTTCCCGCGTCTCCTGGACCCCGTGCAACACCTGCGTCGCCTCGATAGGCAAGTCATCGTCTGATGGAGGAATGAAATTCTGCTGATAGTCCGCCGATGGCGGCATCGCCTGATTCTGATTGTCATTCATGCTTGCATTCTACCGACGGAATGCCGCTTTCCCATATTCGCCACACCATGCAAACGTCATCATCACCGTTGTATCATCGGCCCTAGTTCCCTTCGTGGCACATCATGAAATGCGCGACGCGACGAAGCGCATCACGCGCTCGACGCAAAGACAACGTTTGCAGGAAACGGAGACCGACATGACGACAGCATCACCTCGACCAGCACAAGCGACGAGCACACAAGCCAACGACCCCCAGCCACCGCTTCCCCATCATGACGGCTCGGCGCTGTATGTTTCCAACCCCTGCCCTAATCTGGGCGACACCATCCGCGTCCGCGTACGCATTCCGCGAACCGCACCGTACACCGCGGTTGTACTGCACTCACTCGCCGACGACGAGCTGCACCTAGAAAACGCCCACCCGATTCTGAGCACCGATACCGAAACCTGGTACGAGGCACCGTTGCCCATCCACAATCCCGATACCCGCTACCGCTTCGCCCTATTGCGCGACGGCGGATTCGACTGGCTCAACGCGCTCGGCGTGTTCAACCGCGAAGTCAGCGACGTCTTCGACTTCCGCATCACCACGTTCGCCCCATCGCCTGCATGGAACCGAGAAGGCGCGACATACCAGATCTTCCCCGACCGTTTCGCGCGTTCAGAGCAATCCTCCACCCGGCAGGCCCCCGATTGGGCGCATCCGACCGCATGGTCGGCCAAACCGCTCGCCTATGGCATGGAAACCGGCCGCCAATGGTACGGCGGCGACCTCAAGGGCATCGAGGAGCATCTCGACTACATCCACGACCTCGGCTTCACCACCGTCTACCTCACACCATGCTTCCCGGCGCGTTCCGTCCACCGCTATGACGCTTCGACCTTCGACCATATCGACCCGCTGCTGGGCGGCGACGAGGCGCTTCGTTCGCTCGCGCGCGCATGCCACGCCCGCGGTATGCGCATCATGGGCGATTTGACGCTCAATCACACCGGTTCCAGCCATGAATGGTTCCAGCGGGCGCTACACGACCCCGACAGCGAGGAACGCGACTACTACCTGTGGAACCGGTACCCAGACGATTACGTAGCATGGATGGGCATCAAGTCGCTGCCGAAACTCAATTGGACGTCACGTAAGCTGGTCGACCGCATGATCCGCGGGGCATCCAGCAGCGCAGGACAGTGGCTCGGCGGCGAAGACGGGCTAGATGGCTGGCGCATCGACGTAGCCAATCAGACGGGCCGTTGGGCGTCAATGGACGAGAACCACACTGTCGCTACGACCATCCGGGCCACGATTGACGATTTGACCGGCGGCAATGGCGCACTGATCGCCGAATACATGCCTGACGCCACACGCGATCTTGCGGGCGATGGCTGGCAAGGCGTCATGAATTACGCCGCGTTCGCCCATCCGCTGTGGATGTGGGTGGCCGACCCGAACAGCCATGTCAAGCGCTTCGGTTTCGATGAGACCTTTCCGCGGCGCAGCGGCAAAGCGATGGCAGACACCATGCGCGAACTGCTCGCCCAAATCCCGTGGAAAGTCGCCGAATCCCAATGGAATCTCATCGACAGCCATGACAGCGCACGCATACTGACCCTCACGCAAAGCCCGCAAGTGGCCCATGCGGCGCTCGGTATCATGATGACCTATCCCGGCGTGCCGATGGTATTCGCTGGCGATGAACGGGACTCCACCGGTATCACCGGAGAGGAAAGCCGTACCCCGATGGACTGGGATGCGCCTGAGAGCGCCCATAGCGCGACAATCGACCGCTATCGTGAACTGCTGAAGCTGCGCAAAACGTCCAGTGCACTCACCCACGGCGGCCTGCGCTGGGTCAGCGTGCAAGCGGACGCGGTCGCGTATCTACGCGAGGATGCGACGGACCGTCTGCTCGTTGTCGCCGCACGGCAGGGCGGACAGCAGGTGCATGTCACGCGTGAATTGTTGGGCAACGCCGATCCGCAGCTGGTCGCCGGCGAAGGAAGCGCTGCGGCCACAGACCATGGTGCCAGATTCGCGCTTCCAGACGCAGGCTACGGCGTCTGGCGTCTTGGCGACCTCGAAGTGCCCCGCTGGTAGCATCGGCGCGTGTCCGATACCGGCCGCTATAAAGGAACCATGCAAGAACACGAGGAACACCCCACACAGAACGCGCAGTCGGGCTCGCAGGACGCACAGCACGCGCAACCGGCGGACGGAACCCAGCCGATCCGGCATGAGCACAAGGTCCTGTCCTTCGTCCGCCGTTCAGGCCGACTGGACGCGCGTCTGCAACGCGCATGGGACACTTACGCCGGCACATATCTGCTGCCGTTAAATGCGGCGGAAGGGTCGCTGGACATCCGCGATGACTGGAGGCTCACACGCGAGTGGATCCACGACACGTGGGGCAACGCCCACCCGCTGGTCATCGAAATCGGCACCGGGCAGGGTGAGAACATTGTCGCGGCCGCCGCACAGCACCCGCAGACCAATTATCTGGCGCTTGAAGTCTATGATCCGGGCGTCGCCCACACCATGCTACGCGCCGGCAAACAACATCTGAATAACCTGCGCATCGCCCAGATCAACGCGCCGGAACTGTTCACGAAAGCCGATGCGGCGACCGTGGACGAAGTGTGGACCTTCTTCCCTGACCCATGGCCCAAGATGAAGCATCACAAGCGGCGGATCGTCCAACCGGCTCTGGCCGAAGCCATTCACCGGGCGTTGGTCGCCGGTGGCCTGTGGCGTATCGCCACGGACATCGAGGATTATGCGCTGCACGTGCATGAGGTGATGGACGGACGTGACGACTTCGAGAACATAGGCGAAATCACCGTCAGTCTGCCGACCGGGCATGTGGGCAAGGGCAACGCCGATCTCGCGCTCGATATGCCGCACGCCGATTTCGCGGAATCAAGCCGTTTCGAGGGCCGCGTACTGACGAACTTCGAAAAGAAAGGGCTCGAGGCCGGACGGGTCATACACGATTTCACTTACCGCAGCCGCTGATACCGCGCGGATGGCCGCCGATATGCCTTCTCCACCAACAATGCCGCCAATGCACCATCCGCAAGCCGCGAAAAACGACACGCCGAAACAACGGATTTTGCATTCTGGCGGCTTTGTGTTTAACATAGCTAAGTTGTTTGACGCCCCCTTCGTCTAACGGTTAGGACACCAGACTTTCAATCTGACAACGAGAGTTCGACTCTCTCAGGGGGTACGAATACAGAACCCGCCACAAACGGCGGGTTCTTTGTTTTCTGCGATGATGCAGCTGCTACGACGCGCCAATCATGGACAGATACCGCATCCTGTCATCGTCTGCTTCCCCGCGGTAGCCCAAACTGGTTACGCCGGGGGCTCCCAGCATAACCAGTTTGGGAAGAGAGAGCCGGTTTGATGGCATCAACAGAACCCGGATGAATAGCCGGTTCGGCCGGTTGGCACGGGTTCAGCTGGTCAGCACCGATTCGGCCAAGGCGATTTTCAATCAGCGCCGGCAATGTTCTGCGGTTTGCGCATGTCCGGACATATGCATCTTGCATAACAGCTCCCGCACAGGGCGAAATGTCTCCCATTCCGACATGCGACGTATATCCCTGCATGCGCAAACTGACATTACGGTTCCCAGTTAGGGCAGAACAACTTCCATCCTGCATGCACCGTATATCCCGGCATACATAACTCGACATTCCGACTCCCGGGTAGGGCAGGACAACTTGCATCTGGTATATGACGTATGCCATGGCATACGCGGCGCAGCGCATTCGACCCGTTCATGAGTCTTGCGCCGCAACGGCTCCGCGCCGACACGGCGTCGCCCGCAGAGCGCGCGACGCGGATTCACTGACCGATCTGCTCGCTCACCCAGTCGACGATGTACGGGGCAACCTGTTCAATCTGATCGATGGCGATGTTGAAATCCTCAGGACCGCCATACCACGGGTCGACCAGGTCAATCTGATCCTCACGCCCGGCAGGCGGCTTCGGCAGATTCGGGTCGAAACTGCGATACATATGTACTTCGGCGCGCTTGGCCGGCGGCAGCAGCCTGACCAGCGCACGCATATGCGAGGCGGTCATCGGCAGGAACAGGTCGCTGTCGTTGATTTCCTGACGCGTGATGCGATGCGCAAAATGGTGCGCCGGAATCTCATAGCCGCGCTCACGCAGCACCACGACCGCGCGGGGGTCGATTGGATGCCCATACTCCTCGTCGCTGACACCGCTGGACATGACCCGCACCCGGTCGGAGAGCCCACGCTCGTTGAACCGTTCACGCAGGATGATCTCCGCCATCGGCGACCGGCAGATATTGCCGGTGCACACGGTCATCACCGTATAGCGTGGGTCATGGGATGATTGCGTAGCGGCCATGCAGCAGCCCCTTTCACGATTGATGGATGTACGATTGATGGATGCGGGATCGACAAGACGGATTGCCGCGGACTGCACACAACAGTCCGCGGCCGTGCATCACAAAGTTTCTTCGTCGTCTTCCGTCTCGCCGTCGGTCTTACGGTACGTTTCGAAGCGGTATTCGCGGATGCCGTTCTCCGGATGCTTCGGCAGCATCCACGGCGTGACGTCGACAAGTTTCCACAACCCGGTGGAGACGAGCTCCTCCATATCCGGCGCATACGTGTCTGCGTCCACCGTTGCACGGATACGCGTGACGAATACCTGCTTGGCGAACGGCAAGGCCTCACGGAATATCTGCGCACCGCCGATCACCCAGATTTCGCTGCGGTCGAGCCCGTCATCGGGAATCGCTTCCTGCCGTGCCAGATCGAAGGCGTCGTCAAGGTTCTCGACCACCGTCGCCCCAGGCGCCTGATAGCCGCTGTTGCGCGATACGACGATGTTGTCGCGGTTCGGCAACGGGCGGAACTTCGGGTCGAGCGATTCCCAGGTCTTGCGTCCCATGATGACCGGATGCGAGACGGTCAGTTCCTTGAACCGCTTCATATCTTCGGCCAAGTGCCATGGCATGCCGCCTTGGAAACCGATGGCACCTTCGCGTCCCTCATTGTCGCGCGCCTGTGCCCAAATCAAATTCACCGTAAAGGTCTTGGGATAATCATCACCCCAATCCTCGGTGTCGTCCAGCCCGGCCATACCGGGCTTGCGTTCGTGATAGCCGCTTTGGCTACTGTCATACCCCATTTCATAAACTCCTTGAACTCAATGGACTGGGATTAGTGTAGACGATGCTTCAGACGGCAACCGGTGCCTTGATGGTCGGATGATGCTGATAGTCGATCACTTTGAAGTCGTCATACGTGTAATCGAACAGCGAATCCGCCTTGCGGATCTCCATCTGCGGGTACGGGTACGGGGTGCGGGAGAGCTGCTCGAGCACCTGGTCGATATGATTGTCGTACACATGGCAGTCTCCGCCGGTCCACACGAACTCACCGGGTTCCAAATCGGTCTGCTGCGCGATCATCATGGTGAGCAGCGAATAGGACGCGATATTGAACGGTACGCCGAGGAACATATCGCAACTGCGCTGATACAGCTGGCATGACAGCTTGCCGTCCGCCACATAGAACTGGAACAGCGCATGGCACGGCGGCAGGGCCATATGCTCGACTTCCGCGGGATTCCAAGCGCTGACGACCATACGGCGGGAATCGGGATGGTTGCGGATCAAATCAAGCACATTGGAAATCTGGTCGATGGTGCGGTTGGGGTCCTCGGGCGTCGGCGCCGGCCAGCTACGCCATTGTGCGCCGTACACAGGGCCCAAATCGCCGTTCTCGTCGGCCCACTCATCCCAGATATGCACGTTATTCTCCTGAAGCCAACGCACGTTGGTGGAACCCTTCAGGAACCAAAGCAGTTCGTAAGCGATGCCGCGGAAGAACACGGTCTTGGTGGTGAGCAGCGGGAAATATTTGCTCAGATCGAAGCGCATCTGCTGACCGAACAGCGAAATCGTACCGGTACCAGTGCGGTCTGATTTCAGCGTCCCCTCCTTGAGGATCTTGCGGACCAAGTCCTCGTAGGGCATGGGAATGTCCGTCTGCGGGCGTTCCGGAATACGGGTGCGAATATCAGCAAGCTGTTCGGCGGTCAAAGGCATGACCCTATGGTAGCAGTGACCCGCCGATTTACGCCGGTAGCCATCCTGCAAACGACTCTGTATCAGCCCAAACACCGGCGTGTGATACCGGGCGTGACATCGCTGCAGACGCGGCCGAGTCCACGAATCCCGCTGTGAGCGGATATCGGGCAGGTGCTTGGGCTAATCTGTAAGCATCGGCGCGAGAAGCGCGCCAGCAACTCCAGGAGGCACAACATGGGCAAAAGGCTCTGGGTAGAACGCAACAAGGACGGTTCATGGGACGCGTTCAGCGAGGACGGCGCGCATCTCAAGTTCGGCAAGGGCAAGGGCCTGTTCACCCCCGGCGACCTCATGAAGGTCGCGCTAGCGGGCTGCGCGGCGCTGTCCAGCCAGTTCCCGGTCGAGAACACGCTGGGTGAGGGCTCGGGCGCAAAAATCGTCGTTGACGGCACCTATGACCCGGAAAGCGATTCCTACCTGTCCTTCGAGGAGCAGGTGAACGTGGATGCGACTTCCGCCGATCTGAGCGAGGAAGATGCAGCCAAGCTCAAGGAGCGTGTCGCCCGTCACATCGAAAAGGGTTGCACGGTCGCCCATACGTACCGCCAGGAAACGCCGGTGCGTGTGAACGTCACGGTGCGCAAGTAACCAGCCGGTTATATATGCTGATGCCGCCATCCGCAGGTGTTGCAGATGGCGGCATCAATGTATTGAGAGTGCGTCAGGCAAGCTGCCGGACGCCCAAATCCCTACTTATGCTCCGGGTCGATCTTCGAATCGATGGCGCTGGCCTGCTCGGCGCCGGCGGTGGGCACCTGAACGGCCTCGACACCGGAAATATCGTCGATCGGCTTGGTCGGGACATCCGCCGGGGAGCTCGGTACGGTGTCGAGCTGGGATTCCGCCGCTTCCACGTACTTGCGCGGCACCACATACACTGGGCTGACCGCATGCTGAAGCAGCCCCTGGCTGGTGGAACCAAGCAGCAGGCCGGTGAATCCACCGCGACCGCGCGAGCCGACTACCACGACGTCATGGTCATAACTCGCCTTGGTGAGCGTTTCGACCGCATTACCTGGCACAATCTCCTTGTGGATCTCAAGGTCGGGATGAGCCTGCTCAATCGGCTTGATGCGCACGGCAAGGTCATCCATGTACGAATCCATGACGCCCTTGTCTTCTGCGGCGCCCTTGACATTCGGCACAGCGGAGATTACATCGAGCTGAGCCTTCCAGCTTGACGCGAAATCAGCAGCGATCTCAAGCGCCTTGAGGCCCCACTTGGATTCGTCGGAGCCGACGGCGACACGCGTGATCTTGTTGTTCAAGTGCATGAGGTTGCCTTCGTCATCGGTGTACGGTACGACGACAATCGGGCAGTACGCGTATGCGGGCAACGAGGAGCTCGTGGTGCCCAGCAGCCGCTCGGCAAGACCGCCCTTGCCCCGGTTTCCGATGACGATGAGGTTGTAATTGCGCGACAGCTCGACGAACACCGATGCAGGATCGCCCGTAACAATCAGTGTCGCCGCTTTGACACCCTGCTCGTCGGCGATGGCCTTCGCCTTTGACAGGATTTCCTGTGCATCATTGTGCGCGGCGTTGTCGTCGCCCATCGCGGTGTATGTGGCATCGAATGATACGGCGGCATAACTCGGCAGCGAGTACGCGCACACGATCTGCAGGGTCAGTCCCGCATGCTTCGCATAGTTCGCAGCCCACCATGTGGCCTTGTAACTTGCATGGGATCCATCCACGCCAACGAGGATTGCCTTGTCGTTAATCATGACGACCTCCTTCATTCATTGGCGGCGCAGCGGTACGCCACCACTACTTTCACCTTACTCCACCATTGTGGGTCTTCCGGGAAAGTGTCGCAAGAAAAAAACCTGGAAATTGGTACAGCTGCGATTGAGACCCCGGAAAACAGATAAGGCGCCCGATTGGGGCGCCTTACCAGCGAATACGGCCACTGGCCGCGAGCCAGAACCGCCGCTAGAGCAACCGACGGATGGAGTAGGACCCGCTGTACGCGTACGCGACCGGTGTGTACACGGTTCCAGCCTTCGGGTTCAATGCATTGACCACCATGCCGTTGCCGACGTAGATGCCCGAATGCGCACCATTGGCGATGATATCGCCGGGCTGCGCCTCGGCCAAAGAAGGCACCGCCGTACCGACAGCCGCCTGGGCACCGGAATAATGGGGCAGGCTGATGCCCATCTGCGCGAACACATACTGCACGAAGCCGGAGCAATCCCAGCCGGCAGGAGTATTGCCGCCTGAGACATACGGAACCACACCCACAAACTGCGCAGCGTAGGCGACCAGAGCGCTGGCCGATACACTGTCAGGCGGGTTGACCGTCGCAGTACTGCTCGGGCTTGATGTAGAAGCACTCAAGCTGCTGCGGCTTTGCGAACGGCTCGCCGCCTGCTGCTGGGCCTGGGCCGCAGCCTGGGCGGCCGCCTGCGCCGCTGCCTGTGCTGCAGCCTGTTCCGCTGCGGCCTTGGCCTCGGCTTCCTTTTCTGCCGTGGACTTGGTCTGCGGCGGATTCAACGATTCAATGCCACCCCAGTTCGAGGAGGAATCCACGCTGGTCGACGTCGATTCGGCGAGCAGATTCTTCTTGACGGTTGTGGTCTTGGGGAACGAACGCGACGATGTAACCGCTTCGTCGGTCGTCGTGGACTGCGCGGACGCTGAAGGGGCAATCGCCGCCAACGATATACACGCGGCTGCAACTGCGACCATCGCTGTAAGAGATCTACCTAGTTTCATCATCAGTACAACACAGTAGCATGCCAGACTTACAGAAATCTGAGACCTATGCGCCGCACCCGCGCAATACCACAGGACACGCCGAAAAAGCCGTCAATCGCAACGCTGATAACGCAATCATCATGCACGACGACACGACTGAAATCCGCTCGAGCATCCCCGTCAGCAATCAGCTGCAATCAGCGAAAACATCAAGGGAAAATCAGTAATGGATGAACTGCAATTGCGAAGCCTGGTCCGCGCTGAAAGTACGGGAAACCGTTTTGCCGTTGAGCGACGCGCCGCATTCCGAGGTCACAATCGAACCGTCGGCGTTGATCTGCTCGACGATGGCGACATGGCCGTACACCGCACTCGCACCGAACTGCCCGCGCTGGAACACAATGACATCGCCGACATGGCGCGGAGTGGAATCGACCCAATAGCCCAGCTTCTTCGCGGATGCTGCCCATTGGGCCCCATCGCCGAGATGGGAACCGACCGGTAACCCAAGCTGGTGACGGCGAACATACGCCCACCATGTGCACTGGCTGAACGAATACTGGTTACCGGAATCACCCGAATCATGATTGGGATCGAAACCGGAGGGAAGAATGCTCTTATCGGCCTCGTACAGCACCGCAACCGCCGGATTCGACACAGCCGTCTGCGACATCTGTGCAACGTCAAGCTCGGAGTTCGAAGCACCTAGGGACCAGTTGCCTGAGCTCGTCGTGCCGTCGGAGGCGGAAGAACCGAGAGACGTACGCTCTTGCGAACGGGACACCGAACTGCCCGTCGCCGACTTGGTGGCCTGGACCGTGGTGGCACCCGTTTCAGATGAAGCGAGCGACGTCGTGGCATTCATATTGCTCAAGCTGAAAGCCGCCGCAGCCGCACCCGCCAACGCGACCATGGAGCCTGAAGCCATGAACCGTGACTTGCGGCGGGCCGCACGAGCAGATTCACGAATCGCACGCCGGGTCAGCGGCGCCACTTCCTCGAGCTTCGCCGCAAGCGCCGGATCAAGACCCAGCGTCTGTTCGGCACCATCGGCGCGCATGGCACGCACGCCACGCACGGCATGCGCCGCATGGGAACCGCGGGGGGATGGCGCAAGTACATCGGCTACGCGGAAATGACGACCCGTTCGCGTCGTCTTTCGTGCCGCATGCTTCATACTCGAGTACTCCTTGCGTCGTCATCCTGAAAGCCCGTGGGAAACCGCAGGCCGGAACCAACCCGCCGCTTCCTGTGCCGCGTACGCGGCGGGAGGCGAACGGTGTAATCAATTACTGCCCTACCTTACAACCCCTCCTGCCCACATGGCAACACGTCAAACGTTGCACTCGGCCCGCCCAAACCGCGATAGCCACCGGGACACAACGGATTTCAGTCGATATGCACGACCGCATCGGCGTGTCCTACAATCACGAATCCCGTTGCTCGCCCCGACTGGCAAGCAGTAGCCGGCAGCCATCGGGGGCATCCATGGCAATGACCACGATATGTACGGGGGATGTCGGCAATCCACCCGATTGGCTACCCTAGCAAGCATGAGCAATACAGTAACAATTCCCGAATCCATGCTTCCACGGGACGGTCGGTTCGGCTCCGGTCCGAGCAAAATCCGCCCTGAGCAGGTGCAGGCTCTCGACGCCGGCGCCACCAAGCTGCTCGGCACCTCCCACCGCCAGGCGCCGGTCAAGCAGCTCGTCGGGTCCATTCGCGAGGGTCTTGCTCAGTTCTTCACCATCCCCGACGGGTATGAAGTCGTTCTTGGCAACGGCGGCGCGACCGCGTTCTGGGATATGGCGTGTGCTTCGCTCATCACCCGCAAGGCGGCCTTCGGCGTATACGGCTCTTTCAGCGAGAAGTTCGCCATCGAGGCCGACAAGACCCCGTTCCTTGAGAAGCCGGAGATTTTCCGCTCGGAACCGGGAACCTATCGACTCCCCGAGCTCACCGAGTACGTGGACACCTACTGCTGGGCTCATAACGAAACCTCAACAGGCGTGGCCACACCGGTCAAGCGGATCCCCGGCAGCGTTGAACAGGGCGCCATCACCTTGGTGGACGCAACCAGCGGTGCCGGCGTCCTGCCGGTCGACATCTCCCAGACCGATGCCTATTACTTCTCCCCTCAGAAGGCGTTCGGCTCCGACGGCGGCCTGTGGATCGCCATCCTCTCCCCCGCTGCCATCGAACGCGCGTATGCGCTGGAGGAAAGCACGAAGCTCGAGGGCGCGCGGCGCTGGGTTCCCGCCTTCCTGTCCCTGAAATCCGCAATCGACAACTCCCGCAAGGATCAGACGCTCAACACGCCGTCCGTGGCCAACCTGATCATGCTGGAAAACCAGATCCGTTGGCTCAACGACAACGGCGGGCTGGCATGGGCCCACGCCCGGTGCGCGAAATCCGCGTCGCTGCTGTACCAGTGGGCGGAACGCAGCGAATACGCACACCCCTTCGTCGAGGACGAATCCGCCCGGTCCACCGCGACCGTGACCATCGATCTGGATGATGCAATCAGCGCCAAGCAGGTCATCCAGGCGCTTCGCGACAACGGAATCGTCGATACCGGCGGATACCGCAAGCTCGGACGCAACCAGCTGCGCATCGGCGTCTTCCCGTCGGTCGAACCGTCCGATATCGTGGCGCTCACCAAGTGCGTCGACTACATCGTCGAGCACCTGTAATCGGCGATTCATCCGATGCCCCTGACTGCCTACGTCTGCCGTGGTGCGGGCGTAGGCAGTTTTGTTTTTCATGGAATCGGGATATAGCAGGAACCGAAACACGAAACCAGAAAACGAAACCGGAACGTCGTACCGGAATCTCAATATCTCGCAAAATACGCCGATGCGGCGAGATATTGAGAAAAACATCTGAATAACTCGCGGTTTCGCAAATATCGAGAGATTTTGAGATTTCACAACGCACCCCGCACATGCCACAGCGCTTTCAAAGCCTGGAATTTCAACGTTTTACGGCAGCTGCCCAACGGAAACGGCACATACGGAATCTGAAAAAATCTCGATATAGCGGCGTTAAAAGAGATTATGAGACTTTTCTCTGAAAATCTCGACAATTCCACGCTGTCGTCGAGATTTTCAGATTTTCTCTGTCTGGCAGCCGACGACAGCACCACAAGACGCGTCACACCTGCGTCGTCGCCATGAGGAAGGAACCACCGACCAGGCCATCCCGACCAACTTGGCCATCTCGACCGGCCACGCTTTCGCCTTCATCCCCGGCGGATTCCACAGTGACCCACCCTTCGCAGGCGGGCACGAACACCGCCTGCCCGGCGGAAAGTACGCGGGATTCCTGTTCGCTGGAGCATCGCACCATCCCATGGGTACACAACACGATACGCGGCTTGTTGCGCCCCTGATTCACACGTCCCAAGGTCAGCTGCCGCAACAACGCGCCATAGCGCCGATGAACCCTGTCCATCACCGGCCACGCCTGGGTGTGCGGACCGGTGGTGCCGTACGCCAGCATGAACTGATCGATATGCGGCCGGTACACAATGAGGTTGCCATCACGCGTCGCCATGTCCCCGAACTGCGCATCGGCAGGATCCACCGGGGCTCCGGGCTGACAGTTGAGCGTGTGCAGCAACCGTGGAATGTCCTTATGTTTCACGGTCATTCCCGCCCTGAGCACGTTGTCTGAATTGTTCATGATTTCAGCGGCCGTGCCATGGATGTACGCGTGCGGGGTCCCAGCAGGGATGAACACGGATTCACCCTCCTGAAGCGAGACCGGATTGAGCATCAGCAATGTCAGCACGCTGGGATCTGCGGGAAACGCCTCGGCGGCGGCGAGCGCATGCCGGAACGCGAGTCGGGAGACAGGATCGCTGACACGCAGCGAGGCATATCGCAACTGCGCTTGCAGGTCGTCCGTCGGCGGAGCGGTAATCGCTGTATAGAAGGCACGGAAAATGCGTCGACGTGAATCAGGCCAGACCATCGAGGACACCGGCATCATCGCATCGGCCTGCTCGAATCCCTCCGGTGTCTGCCCGATGCGCATGGTCCGTTCGGTCAACGCTTCGACCATGCGCGATGCGAGCGGATGGCCGACCATGCTGAGATTACGTAACATGAAGCGGATGGTGCCGAAGCCGACGGAAGCGTGGAACGGCTCTAGGGCGACGACCATCTCGCTTTTCGCTTCGGCGTCATGGAACGAGCGTTCCGGGGCGTCCATCGCTATACCTTGCGCGTTTTGAGCGTTGAACCCTGCGCGCGCTTCAAAATCCACGGGATGCACCTGCAGCGACAGAGGGATACGTGCAGCGATGATTTTGAACAGGAAGGGCAGTTCCGGACCGAACTGCTCGGATACGCGCCGCCCGACCATTGCTTCAGGATGGTCTCGAATCGCCTGCGGCACCGTGGTGCACGAACCGTCCGGGGCTTCAAGCCGCGAGGGCGACTGCGGGTGCCCGCTGAACCACATTTCGGCGAGCGGCTGGCCGTCGTCCAGCATCTGCGCAGGAAGCTCGTCGGCGAACAGGGTTTGCAGACGGCTGTAGGATCCCCACGCATAGCGCTTTGGGACTGGACGTATCACATACACGGCTGTGGCAATCCTTTCTTCCGGCGAACAACATCTTATAAGGTTACCCCGCACGTTATGGTAATGGTATGAAGTTGGCTCCGATTTTTGATCCGGCGGCCCGTAGGCCGTCGCCCAAGCCCGTGCGTGTCGACCTGAGAAAAGTGTTCCTCATTGGTACGGCGGTGTGGATGGCGGCATTGATTGTGTGCGCTATGCTCCTCGCCTTGCATGTGCCCGCACTCAAGGAGCTGGTCGTATGCGTCGCCGGCGTGCTCGTCGGAATCATCCTGCTTGTCTGGGAGCATTTCGACCGTTGGGATTATCGCAGGCTCGGAAAATAGTTGCTACGCCACCTTCCCGCTGTCGCAGCGGCGCTAGCGCGAACCGGTAACCAAGGCGCAGGAAAATCACGTATCACGAACATCACTGGTATCCGTGCGCCCCGGGTGCCTTGAGCATCCACAGATTACGGCGCCTGGCCTGCCCGCTTGGGTCAGGTTCACAGATTCAGACTGTCACTATGTCCTGCGCAAGCGGCAGCGACATCGTAAACGTGCTCCCCTGCCCGGGAACGCTCCATACCGTCACGTTGCCGTGATGGGTCAGCGCCACATGTTTGACAATCGCAAGCCCCAGACCGATGCCATGCTCGGTTCGCTCGTTCTGCTCGCTGCCACGATAGAAACGCTCGAACACGCGCTCTTGTTCGGCCTTCGGTATGCCACACCCGCGGTCGATGACGCTGACAGACGCGTTCCCGCCATCCTGCGAGCGCTTGACCGAGACCGCGACCGTCGAGCCTTGAGGGGAATACCCGATAGCGTTTTCGATGAGCTTGCCTACCGCGGCCTTGATCTGATCGGATTCGCCGTTGATATCAAGACTGTCGTCTCCGGACAGCTCGAGCTGCACTCCGGCTTGCTGCGCCTGCCCGAGATGGGATTGCACGACATCGCGCAGCTGGTCCATGACATTGATCCGGTTATGGCTCGAAGGGGTGACGGGTTCCTGCGAGCGGATGAGCAGCAGCAAATCGGAAACCATATGCTCCATGTGTTTGCACGCGCGTCTCACTTCGACGGCCTGCCGCTTGACCGACTCACGGTCAAGATCATCATGCTCCAGCGAATCCGCAAGACGCTCCAACGCTTGCGAAGGCTCGATGAGCTGTTCAGAAACGTTCTGGATGAAGGATTCGCGGACTTGGCTGAACCGGATTGATTCGCTGACGTCATCCAGCAGCACGACGACGAAACGCGAGTTGATTCTGCCGACGGTGACTTTCAGCCAATTCGGACGCGATACGCCGTTGATGACCCGGACCTGTTGCAATCCAGCCTCCTGTGCCGACTCCCCTTTCGGTCCGACGATACGCTGTGGAACGGTCTGTGTGGTGATATCCAGCTGTTTGCGCCCGCCGGCGCTGCGCACTTCATGGACTGCCGCGAGGATATCTTCGTTGCACAACGACTCGTCCCGTACCACACCGAGCGTATACGCGGCGGAGCTCGCCCTAATGACGTCATCGTGGTCGTCTACCACGGCAGATGCAACCGGAATCATCGCCAAAAGCGCTTGCGTGGAATCCTCAAGGTCTTCCACGTCTTGCCGCCCCTGCCGCTGGTCCGTGCGATGTCCCAGCCTCAGAAAACCGCCTTGTGGGTGGGAGGTGAGCCGCCGCAACGGATTGACCCCATGATGAATATCGTTCAACGTCACGGCGATGACGGCAGCCACACAGGCGGCGATCGTCACCGCGACCACGCAATACCATACAGTCCAACATGAACCCATGCGGCCATTGTCGCACAGTTTGCTGTGGCGATGCCACACCGAGACGGCACTAAGATGAACCGCAGATGAACGGTTACATGAATTCTGCACGAACCATCGTCAACTACGTCCAGCTGATGTGGCATTCCGCACGTGTTGCGAATAGACTGGGAGGAGTGGCGACTGCGGCAACAGCATCCGATGAGCAATAAGGAAGCGTGCGCGACCGCTCACGCAGCGAATGGAATAATCCCGGAAAGGCAGAGCAATGCGCGTTATTTTCAATGAGGAGATGAAAGCCGTCGCCGACGATCTCGATCGTATGGCGCAAGACGTCCGCAAGGCGATCAACGGCGCTGGGGATGCGCTGATGAACGCGGATATCGACAAGGCTCAGGCGGTTATTGACGGCGATATCGAGATCGATGCTTTGGAGTCCAGCATCCTTGACCAGTGCGTGAGGCTGCTGGCCAAGCAAAACCCGGTGGCGACCGATTTGAGAGTCGTCGTCTCTACCTTGCGCCTGGCTTCGACTTTTGAGCGCATGGGCGATCTGGCCCGGCATATCGCGGAGGCTGCCCGTCGCGCCTATCCGCAGAATGCGTTGCCAGAGGAGTCCCGTGAGATCTTCACGCAGATGGTTGCGTTCCTACGCAACACGGCTGACCGCATTGTGGACATGCTCGCGGACAGGGATACGAAGATCGCGGAGAACATCATCCTCGATGACGACAAGCTTGACCAACTGCACCATCAGACCTTTGAACTGGTGCTCTCTGATCAGTGGAACGGCACGAAGCAGCAGCTCATCGATGTGGTGCTGATCGGTCGCTTCCTCGAGCGGCTCGGCGATCACGCGGTGTCCGCTGCGCGGCGCGTGGTGTACATCGTGTCCGGCTTCGATCCGAGCAAGGACCCCGGCCGCGACGAAGACACGCCCGTCGTTGGCCTGTGACCGAAACCGCTGAACAGCGGGTGCCGTCAATCAGATTCTGAAACAGGCAGGCCTGCGTCTCATATGGGGGCGCGGGCCCGCCTGTTATTTTTTGCGTGGCTGCGCGTACGTACAGCTGCGCACGTATAGCTTTGTTGGTACCTTTCCCGCTACCGTTTCCTATCGTCGCCCCAGCGGAATGCAAGTGCCCGCGCCGCCTGATATAGGCGACGCGGGCACTTGCGAAAGAATTCAGGCCTATGCCTGCAAACCGGACTACTTGCCCTGGTTGGCGACAGCGGCGGCACCGGCAGCGGCAGCCTCAGGATCGAGGTACTCGCCACGCGGCTTAATCGGCTTGAAGTTCTCGTCCAGCTCGTACAGCAGCGGGATGGCGGTCGGGATGTTGACCTTGGCGATCTCTTCTTCCGACAGGCCGTCAAGCATCTTGACGATGGCGCGCAGAGAGTTGCCGTGAGCAGCAATCAGAACCGTCTTGCCAGCCTTGAGCTCGGGCTCGATGGCGGACTTGAAATACGGCTCGACGCGCTTGACGACATCGGCCAGGCACTCGGCTTCCGGAACCGGATCGCCGGTGTAGCGCGGATCATGGTTCTGCGCATACTCGTCGTTCGGATCGATCTCTGGCGGCGGGGTGGCATAGGAGCGGCGCCACAGCATGAACTTCTCGTCGCCGTATTCCTCGCGGATAGCCTTCTTGTTCTTGCCCTGCAGCGCACCGTAGTGACGCTCGTTCAGGCGCCAGCTGCGCTGGACAGGAATCCACAGGCGATCGGCTTCGTCAAGCGCGTAATTCGCAGTGTTGATGGCGCGACGCAGCAGGGAGGTGAACACGATATCCGGAAGGACGTTCTTCTCCTTGAGCAGCTGGCCACCACGCTTGGCTTCCTCGACGCCCTGCTCGGTCAGCGGGACATCCACCCAGCCGGTGAACTGATTGGTCTTGTTCCATGCGCTCTGACCATGTCGGAGCAGTACTAGTTTGTAAGTCATGGTCCCAGTCTAGCGCCTCGGCCTCCCAAATGCGGCCCTCTTGCGCGAAGTGCGGACACGGCCGCCCTCATCCGTTGCGCGACCATGCTCCAGCGCGTGGGTTACACCAGAAACGCAGCCGCTGCAAAGACCAGCGAGACCGACAGAGAACCAAGCACGCACAGGGGCAGGGCACGTCGGTAGTCGACGCGGCTAATCGCATCGCAGGCGGCTATCTGGACGATGCACATGAACACGCACACCGCAGTGATGACAGGAACCGACACGAACCATCCGGCGACTTGGGCAATCGCAAGAATCGAGGCCGCAACCAACAGCGCATCGGCGAACACCGTACCCCACGTGCGGCCAAGCGCGGTCATCCATGTATGTTTGCTATGCGCGCGGTCGGATTCGATATCGCGCAGATTATTCACGCACAATACGGCGACCGCGACCAGTCCGTTCGCGGTTCCCGCGCACAAGGCGCCCGCCGTGACGCGGCCGGACAGCGCAAACATCGTCCCGCATGCCGCCACGAGCCCAAAGAACACAAAGACGAAGACCTCACCCAGATAGTGATACCCGTACGGGTGACTTCCCCCCACGTAACACCAGCCGGCAATCAGTGACGCCGCGCCGACCGCGATGAACCACCAGTACCCGGTCAGCGCGCATATCGCAAGGCCGCAGATACAAGCGAGCGCCGCGTTCACGCCTGCAGCGAACAACACGTGTCTGGGAACAACGCCGGAAGCGACTAGGCGGGTTGGCGCACGCACCGCAGCTTGCTCATCGGCCGCATGTCCAGCCGCACCTGCGGCATCCCGGTGCTCATCGGTACCGCGGATGCCATCCGAGTAATCATTCGCGAAATTCGCCGCAATCTGCAGGAACAACGCCACACCCATGCACAACAGCATCACCGCAAGGAACCGCGAATCATACGGCACGCCGGACACACTGGCGACAGCGGCGCCGGTGATGACCGGAGCCACCGCCAATGGCAGCGTTTTCGGCCGGGCTCCACGAATCCAATCCGCGAATCTCATCTCTCTCATACCTCCTCCCTACTCCTTTGCTCTGACGAAATCGCCGATCAACAGGCCATCAACTATATCCGTTGCGGCCGCACGAGGCAATGGTGCAAGCCACGAAAACAGCACGCATTGTGTGAGAATCCGCTCACACAACGGCACCTTGATGAGCGGCGCCTGAGGCAATCGGCACGACAGACCGTCACCATGCGAGGATTCACTCACACAGTGAGGGCTCGAACGCGAAAATCACACGCCGCCAGCCCCAACACCCGCCGCCGTGCGAGGATTCACTCACACAACGGCACCTTGTCTTGCCGAACCAAGCGTCCTCAGCACCCGCATGCCGAGTTTTGTGAGGATCGGCTCACACCATGAACCCTTGGAATCAGCCGTCAGATGACCGGCCGACAACCCTGTATTGCAAATCAGCAGTCGCCCTGACTCCCTGACGAAAATAAGATACTCACGAGTATTAATCAGACGAAAATCGCATCCGCAGCATTGCAATCACCAGTCATTTTCCAACGCTGTGGATTCAATTTCCCGTAAAGACAACAACATTGTTGTTCCCAAACTGGTGACGCTAAGTCCATCGTCGGCATAACCAATTTGGGAATCTGGGCAATGCCCAGCAATCGACACATTGGTGCCGGTTCAGAATCCTCGAGAATCCTCAAGAATCCTGAGCCGGCACCGATGCTTGGAAACCCGGAAACCCGCCAAACCTGGGGTTCGGGAACCCGGATGACTTACTTAAATGACTTACTGAAGGTTCAGCGGCTTGGTCAGCGGGAAGGTGATCGTTTCACGGATGGTCGCGCCGGTCAGCGCGATGAGCAGACGGTCGATGCCCATACCGGTACCGCCGGCCGGCGGCATACCCACACCGAGCGCCTCGAGGAAGTCCTCGTCGATATCCATGGCCTCGACATCGCCGGCGAGCGCGTCTTTGGCCTGGGCGACGAACCGTTCGCGCTGGACCACGGGATCGTTGAGCTCGGAGTAGCCAGTCGCCAACTCGAAACCGCGCACGTACAAATCCCACTTCTCCACCACGCCGGGCTTTGAACGGTGGGACTTGACCAGCGGGCTGGTCTCCACCGGGAAGTCGCGTACGAAGGTCGGCTCGTACAGCTTGTCCTCGTAGAAGTGCTCCCACAGGTGCTCAACCAGCTTGCCGTGGTTCTCCACGTCGTCGCGTTCCACACCGAGCTTGTCGGCGATCTTGCCCAGGTGCTCGACTGACGTGCCCGGATTGTCCGGCCCGCCGTTCGGAACGATTTCCTCGCCCAGCGCCTCGGAGAGCGAATCGTACATGCTGATGGTCTTCCATTCGCCACCGAAATCGTATTCCTCACCGTTGAGCAGCGTGACCTTCGTGCTGCCGAAGGCGTCAAGAGCGGACTTGACGATGAGCTCCTTGACCAGCGCGGCGATCGTGTCGTAATTGCCGTACGCCTGATAGGCCTCGAGCATGGTGAATTCGGGGGCGTGCGTGGCGTCGACACCTTCGTTACGGAAATCGCGGTTGATTTCGAACACACGGTCGATACCGCCCACGAGGCAGCGCTTGAGGAACAGTTCCGGAGCGATGCGCAGATACAGGTCGATATCGAAGGCGTTCATATGCGTGGTGAACGGGCGTGCCGCGGCGCCGCCGTGCACGGTCTGCAGCATTGGCGTTTCTACCTCGAGGAAGTCATGGCCTTCGAAGGTGTGACGCAGCGAGGAGACCACGGTGGAACGCTTACGCACCATATCGCGAATGCGTTCGTCGGCGATCATGCCGATGTACGGCTTGCGGGTGCGCGTGTCGTCGCTCAGCTCCTTATGCAGGGCAGGCAACGGCTGCAGGGCCTTCGCCGCGATACGCCATTCGCTGGCGAAGACGGACAGTTCGCCGGTCTTCGAAGCGATGACGCGGCCCTTGAGGAACAGGTGGTCGCCCAAATCGACCATCTGCTTGAACTGCTTCAAGGAATCCGCGCCGATCTCCTTCTTGGAGATCATGCCTTGGATGGCGGTGCCGTCGCCTTGGGCGAGCTTGACAAAGCACAGGCCGCCGCCGTTGCGCAGGAAAAGCACGCGACCGGCGATGCCGACGACATCCTGCGTCTCGTCACCGGCGTTGAGCTTGCCGTCGTACTTGGCACGTACCTCGCCGATGGTGGCGGTCACATCGACATGGACCGGGTACGGCTGCACACCTTCCTTGAGCATGAGCGCGCGCTTGGCGACACGCATCTGAACCTGCTCGGGATGTGCGAGCGGGCCGAATTCCTTGTTACTCGGGTCAATTGCCTCGTCAAGGCTCTTGCCTTCATCGATATTGGAGCGGATCTTCTTGTCCTGTTCCAGCAGAAGTTCTGCGTGTTCGACGGTCGTCATGACCGGCGCGTCTTCAGTATGCTGGGTATGCTGTTCCGCGGCGTCTTCCGCGGATTGTTCAGGGTTCGTCATGCACCCCAGTGTATCGAAGTGCCAATACACAACGCGACACACCGATTTGGCATTGTTCTGCAATTGCTGTATAGTAACGGACGTTGCCAAAACGGGCTGTAGCGCAGCTTGGTAGCGCGCTTCGTTCGGGACGAAGAGGCCGCGGGTTCAAATCCCGCCAGCCCGACCATCAAAGGCCAAATCATTGGAATCCCAGTGGTTTGGCCTTTCTTTTTTCGGTCGATAGGCCGACATGCTTGTCCGGCTTCCCATTCCGCAAACTGCCTACGCCGGGAGAGTCGCCAGCGTAACCAGTTTGTAGAGTGACGGTCGAAACAGGGCCACGTGTTCCTGCGGGAGTTCATCACGAAAACCCGCATCCCGCGGTGTTCTCCCGCTCCTCCCCGCGCAACATCCGGCAAGATGAATCACAGGTGAACGCATGAGGAATTGGTACCAACTTCCGCCTGTGGGACAGTACCAACCCGGCAATCGGCCCCGTGCGAGGGTCAGGATGATGCCAACGGATGCAAACGTTGCCAACGCTGCCGGTGCCGAAGCAGCAACAGTCCAGCCGACCATGCTGCAAACCTATCCAACACCGGGCCGACGGTCTGCGATAAAGGAGCACACACGCCATGGAGCACGACGACCAGAACAGTCCTCGACCGTTCACTCCGGCATTCCCGGCAGACAATTCCTTTGACGGTATCAGCTTCGACGCGGCAGGAACCTACCAAGGAGATTCCTCGGCTTCACCGACGACCATGACGCAACCACCCGATGATGCGGCTGTACCATCATGTGCTCGGACCGGGCAAGTATCTCAAGGACTACAGCGACTTAAGCGAACGCGGCACCACGAAGGACGCCCAACTTTACGGCTGGAACCTCGCGTATGCAGTGGCGCTCGGTCAGGCGAAAGGCGAGCTCGCGTCGGTCGATCGCGTCGTGTGGAAGTCCTTCGGCTCCACCGCACAGAGCGAACCCGTGGGCCGTCACGCATCTGCCAGCTCCAAAGAACCTGACCCCTTCGATAACTTGCGACGGTTGGGAATCCCAATCAATATCACAACGGAAGAGCTGAACCACAAGATAGACAACGTGGTTGTACAGACCGCGGAAAAACACGGTATCAAGACGGCGGCGTACAACAGCGATCGCGAAGCGTATGCTGCTCTAGTATCGGAAGCGACAGAGCCCAGGCCCGATGACAATATGGCGCAGAAGTCGGTAAGGGCTTACGTGCGTTGGCTCAATGAGGAATTGGAGAAGCGGGACCATGACGAATCTTAATGATTTGGCGCACACCCATGATGACGACGATATGACCGGCGGCGATGCCATCCCTGGGCGCGGCAGTATGACCGGCGATGGCACGGATTCTACGCCGGCGCCGGACGCGTTGATGGCGGCGCTCAAGGCGGCGAATAATCCTGCTGCGTTGTTCGGCGCAAGGCCGTGCACCGCAGCCGATGACGAAGATGCTGAAACCCCGGATGATGCCGAAAACCGGAATGACAACGATTCCAACGATTCCGGCAATCACGCCTCAGACAGCCATCACCCCCGATTTGACGTAGACACGTTCCTCGCCGGTCTGGACGCCATCTATGACAAGCATCGCGCGGGTCAAGACGCCGAAGCCTACTTGCAACAGGCAATGACCGATGCCGAAAACGCCGGTGACAACGCCGGATTGCTGACCGTCCTCAATGAAACGATGGGATTCTACCGTTCCCAGGGACGGCACGAGGACAACCAGTGGATTGTGCAACGGGCGCTCGAACTGGGCATCCGCATGGGAATCGCCGGCAACGAGTCGTGGACGACGACGCTTGTCAACGCCGCCACCGCCATGCGCGCCGCACGGCAATACAACCAAGCGGAAGACCTGTACCGCCAAGCGCTTGACAACGCGAAAACAACCTACGGACCCCGCGACAGGCGGCTCGCCGCGCTGCATAACAACCTGTCCATGCTCTACAGCGAGACGAACCGTCTGGGCGAGGCGCGCGACCAGCTCGTGCAGGCAATGGGCATCCTCGAGAATTCGGGCGCGGACCGACACACGGACCCCGACATCGCATCCACCTACGTCAATCTTGCGCTGGTCGAACTGGAATTGTGGCATGAGGCGTGCAAGAACGAGGCCGCGGGCAGGAGCGAAGCGAATGCGCAATCCCCTGCCGTGTTACTTGACCAAGCCGACGACGACGCTCAGCATGCGTTGACAATCTACGATGAAGGCGATCTGACCCACAGCGCGCATTATGCTTCCGCACTGGCTGCTGCGGCACAGGTACGTTTCATGCACGGCGCATTCGCAGATGCCGCTGCCTTGTATGGCAAGGCGCTCGACGTCATCGCCGAATGCTACGGCACCGACACGGAGTATTACCGGACCACCAGCGAGAATCTCCAAGCCGCCAAAGACGCGCTTGCAGAGCAATCGACATCCGCCGCACATGCCGTCGATTCGGCAGCGCAAGGGCAACAGGATGCCCGGCCCAACCACCGGCACGCCGGCAAGCGGAACATCACTTCGGACAGTGCGGATCTCAAACCGGAAATTACCGGTCTGCAACTGGCTCGGCGCACTTGGGCGGAATTCGGCAAGCCGCTAATCGCGGAACGTTACCCGGAGTATCAAGGTCGCATCGCCGCCGGATTGGTCGGACATGGCTCGGAATGCTACGGTTTTGACGATTTGCTCTCCCGCGACCATGATTTCGGCCATGGCTTCTGCCTGTGGCTGACCGACGGGGATTACGAGCGGATCGGCGAGCGCTTGCAAGCGGACTACGATGCCTTGCCGGAGCGATTCCTCGGGTTCGGACCGCGTCAGACCACACCGCGAGCGCAAGGTGCTGGCAGGCGGGTGGGAGTATTCCGTATCGGTGACTTCTTCGAATCCCTGACCGGATACCGCCAAGCCCCTAGTGCCAATCATCCGCATGAATGGCTGATGCTGGACGAGGCGACTCTCGCCACGGCGACCAACGGCCAGGTGTTCGCCGACCCGCTGGGCGCATTCTCCAAGACTCGCCAAGGTTTCAAACTCATGCCTGACGATGTGCGGTTGTCGCTGATTTCGCGCCGATTGGGCATGATCAGCCAAGCCGGGCAATACAATCTGCCCCGGATGCTGCGCCGCGGTGATGGCAGCGCGGCGTGGCTGTCCATCAGCGAATTCGCGGACGCGGTCTCCTCGCTGGTGTTCCTGATCAACACGCCGGTTTCTGCCGGATACGCACCCTATTACAAGTGGCGATTCGCCGCCCTGCGCCGTCTCAGCGCCCGCATGGGTACGCGGCTCGCCGGCGTTTGCGAACAGCTGGAACAGGTTCTTCGCCTCTCAAGCGACGCCTGCTATGGCAAAGGGGCATCACCACGTGAAGCCGCCGATGAAATCAGCACTGTGGTCAATGCCATATGCTCGGATATCGTCGCCGAACTCCAACGTGAAGGATTGACGCACAGCAACGAACGCTTCCTCGAATGGCAGCGACCGCATGTCGAGGCGCATATCGTCAGCGATGCCGCCTGTTTGCATAGCATCTAGATGGGAGTTCGACGAACCGCCGGCAATGTGCCGAATGGTCGGCATTCGGCACTGGGCAGTAGGCGGTTCAGCGGCTGCGCGATTGTTTTCCAGCGGTTTCGTCTGCACAGTTGCATCCGTACAGCCCGGTCTGCACAGTCGCGCTCAGCGTGTCGCAATAGCGCCGGCGGCGAATCAGGCCATGCATAGCGGGATGGGCATGCATATCATGGCAAATGTTCGCACTGCGAATCAGATAGAATCCGACAGAAAGAGGATGCCATGTCCCAACAGCCGCCGATGGTCACGGTCCGTGCCGACGATCCGATGGTTGAAACGGTGATTCGGCTGGAATGGGACCAGTTCCAACGCACGGACAATGAAGGCGGCCGGGCGGCATGCCAAGGCAACTGGCCGATGTTCCACGAGATGCGGCTGAGCCAGTTCCTCACCTGGACCCCGGCGCTGCTGGCAAGCTACGAGAACGATTTACGGCAGGCGGACCGCGTCGGGCGCAATCTGGTCACCGAAAAATACGCACGGATGATGGCCTCCACGACGCCTGACATCTACCGCGAACGCATCGAACCGTATATTCCCCGACTTTCCGCGCAACGGGTGGCGCGCCAGGAGCAGGTGATCGCCCGGCAAGTCGCATGGGCGCGCGAATTCGCGGGCCGCTGGCCGGCGCTCGGGGAGGCGATGCGAGTGCTCACCACCGCCGAGGATACGCCTGAGCAGACGTCGTTCGAGACCTATCTGCGCGGCGAATTGGGCACGTATTCGGATACCACTTTCGACGAATACGAGCGTCTGGTGGCGAATATCATCGAGCAAGACGGCAACCTGACCGAGCAGACCGTACGCAACACGGTCCGACTGGAGGGATATGCGGGGCTTGACGAAGCGCAGGCGGCACAGGCGCGACAGGCGACGGCACAGGGCGCGAACAACCAGCAAGGCAGGCAAGAACCGCGCAATCTGCAAGATTCTCCATCCGGTGCGAAGGCATGAAAGGCGACGGGAAACCGGGAAATCAGGACAATCCAAGAATCAGGACAATCCAGACCACGAAGGCAGGAACGGCATTTTGGACACCACAACGGAAGACCATGAAGAACGCGAGACAGCGGCCGGAACCGCAACCACAGGAACCGCAACGGCCGCGGAAACCCGGAAGGAGCGCGGACGTCACCGGCTCATGATCGTCGAAGGCGCAGCACTCGTGGTTCTCATCATCCTCGCTGGCATCGGTTCTGCAATCGGCGCAAACTGGCGGGTGGAACCGTATACGGACCATATCACGGTCGGTTCGTCCAGCACCGCGATCGCGGCGAATGGCCTGTCAACCGCGCAAGAAGGCACCTACAAAGTCAAGACGACGAAACTCACCATCAAACTCACCGACACGGTCAGTGTGAACGCGATCTTGCGCGAACCGATCGGCGCCCCCGGCAAACGCCCCGCGTGCGTGTTCGTGCATGGCGCCGGGACTGGCAAGGCGTCTGAAGTGTACGGCGATATCGCCCCCGCGATGGCGTCCGGGGGCATCGTCACGTTGGTGCCGGACAAGCGGCTGGACAACTATTCATGGACAAGCCGCGACTATCAGGCCATGGCCCGCGACTATCTTGCCTCATGGAAGCTGCTGGCCGGATTGAACGACGTCAACCCCTCGCAGGTGGGCGTGTATGCGGAATCGGAAGGCACGTGGATCGCCACCGTCATGGCGAAACGACAGCCGGATATCGCGTTCATGATCCTCACATCCCCGCCGGTGGTGCCCGGGCGTGACCAGATGGCGATGGCGGCGACCTCGTACGCGACCATCGCGGGCGCGCCTCAAAGCGTGGTCGATGAGCTGCCGACGCTGATCAGCCTTGATTTCTCGCTTGTCGGGCTGGAGTATGCGGATTTCCCGGCACAGGATTATTACTCTGCGCTCACCATGCCGCTGCTCATCAATTACGGGACCATCGACCCGTCCATGCCCATCGAGCAGGGCGCACGCACGCTAATCGATGCAGCGAAACGTAACGGCAATGCGAATGTGACGGTACGGTACTACCCGACGAATCATCAGATGCGTACCGGCTCATCGCTGTCATTGCCCGGATTGCCGTTGGAACAGCATTACACGCATAATCTCGAGGATTGGGCCAACGCCATCGCCGCCGGCGCCACGGCTACGGACTGGGCCACGCCGATGATCGCCGGAAGTCAGCCACATCAACGGTTTGCGGCTCCTTCCAGGACACCGCATGGCATCATCGGGTCGGTTTCTGTGGCGCTCGCGTTGATGGTAGCGCAAATCCTGTGCGTGATCGCCGCTGTCATCGGGGCGGTTGCACTGTGGGTCAGTGGACGACTGCGCGCATCGAGAACGCAGACGCTGATGGGGCATAGTCATCAGTCCGAAGACATGCCGGCGGATACTCCGCACTTCGGGCGCGGCACGGCTCCCCTACTCGCCGCAAGCGTCGTAGTTCCCGTATTGGTCGCCGGCGCACTCGGCTGGTATCTGGTCACGCTCGGGAAAGCGGCGTTGTCGCTGACGAATCGCGCCGACATACTGCGGCCTAGTTGGACGGTGTTGCAAATCGGCGCCGCCACCTGCCTGTTGTTGCTGTTCCTGGTGTTCACCATGGTGATGCGCAATGTCCGCAAATATCCCGACGAGCCGTCTATCGCGACCGGCACCGGGCACGTTATCGTCGCCACGCTCGTGCTCGCCACGTTGGCCCTGTCCATCATCGTATTCATGTTCTGGGGACTGCGATAGCCCGTCCCCCTGTTTCTGCCGACGCTCAGCAAGTCGTCAGCGTCGGCAGAAGCTGGGAGCCCGACAGGGTGTCGGGTTTTGTGGCGGCGTCGCCATGCCATGTGTGTCGCTATGTCACGGGCGACCTTGAGCGTGGCTGGGGATGCGTCAGCCCATCCGGGTCACTATGCTGCGCGTATCGCGCGCGTCACGAGCGATACCGTGTGGAGGGCGATACCGTATTGCGGACGTGGACACGTCGCGTGTTCCCGCGTTGTGCGCTACTTGCGTTCGCGCCGACGGCTGGACACCGCGTTGGTCACCGCCCAAATGATGGCGATGACCACGAGCGTGACCCCGACCGCACCAATGCTGACCGCCGCGGCGACCCACGGATCCACTGCACCGAACGGCCAATTGGGAACCATGCCGGCCATGACAATCGCCACCGCGCCGAGCAAGACCAGCAACACACCGAGCACCACAGTTCCGGCGCTGACGCCCGTCGGGGCTGGGGCATGAATGACAGACGCCGGCTCGACGGGGGCAGTCGCCTCGGCAGACCTGAAGGGTGCGCCCGTGTACATCGGCACGGTGTTGTCGCCGAGCGGATGTGACTGGCGACGCGCCTCATCCGCCACCTGCTGCCGGCGGCGCGCCAACTCATCGAGTGGAATACCACCACGCGGAACGGACGACCCGGACGGTTCATGCGAGTCAGAGGGCTCTGAAGGTTCAGACTGTTCAACCGGTTCAGGCCGCCGGGCCACCGGCTGGGTGGCGTCCTCCCGCGAAACCGCTTGCGGTACAACCTGTGTCTGAGCGGCGTCCATCGAGGAGGTCTGTGGCATGACCTCCGTGCGCGCGGCATCCTCCGGCTCTGCCTGTGGCATGACCTTGGTCTCCGCGACCGGTTCGTCCACGTTGACGTGCCGCATGGTTACGGTTTCGACCGTATCCTGTTCCTTGACTTCACTCATTTCGTACCCTCTTTCTTGGCGTTGTCAGATGAGATGCGGACATACCCCTTGCCGTTGCCCCCGTAGCTCACGCCGACCCATCCCTGAATCGTCGAAGCGTCGATGGTCAGTTCCGGCGTGGATACGAAGTCGAAATCATCGTCATCGTCATAATCATCGTCGTCATCCTCATCATCGCTGTCGCTGTCCGAATCGGACTTCGACGAATGAGAGGATTTGCTGTCAGACCCCGAAGAGGCGGACGGCTCAGGATTGGCCACATGACCTTGATCCGACGCCGACATATCGATGTGCACGCCGTCGTCGAATCCCACCTGGACAAATCGGGAGTCAACCAGCAGATATTCGCCGCCCACTCCGTTGGTGCCCATGTAACCGGCGTGTTTGAACCGGTAGGTGCAGTATTTGGGCAGTTTCACATCCACCTTGACGTCGCTCGCAATAATCCGGTAGGTGCCCGTCGGGCAGTACGACTCATAGTCATGCTCCACGTCGGTCATCTTGTGGGTGCCGTAACGCTCACCGTAATCGCTCAGGTCGATGGTCACCTTGTCGCCGGAATAGCTGTCGCCAACGAAATAGATGCCGTCATTGAGGCGTTTGAGCGTCGTCTTGGTCGCGGTCAGGGTCGTCGAACCGTTGACATCCACCCGTTCGTAGTCTTCCGCCTGCCGGTTGATGTCAGTCAGGCAATACCCGGTGGCGCCCGCGGTGAACACCATGACTACCGTGATGAACACCGACATCCACACCAGCGGGTGCAAGCCGCCGGTACGGCGTCCTTTGGCACCGAGCACGACCAGCAGAACTCCGAGTGCGACGCAGACGCATCCGATCCAACCGGCCGCCGATGCGACCATGCTGACCATTCGGGGTTCGCCATGATGATGGCTCATGACCCAGAACACCATCAGCGCCGCCGACAACAGCACCAGGCCGAACGAGGCGAGCACCACAAGCGGTCCTGCGGGCTTGCGTCGAGTGCGTACCGTGCGAGGTTGCGCGGCTTCGACCGGGCGCGCAGGCTGAGCCACATACCGCTGGTACGGCTGGGGCTGCACCGGCGGGACAGGTCCCTGCCCTTGCATCGGCATCGCAGAACTGCCCGGCATGGGCGCCCCCGGCATCGGCGTTGGAGGCGCAATCGGCCTTACGCGCCCGGAACGATACGTCGTTGCGTTGAACATCACCAAGACCAACGCGAGCGCAACAAGCGAGACCCACCCGGTGATATCCCAACGCCAGCGGTCACTCATCAGCCACGACATGACCGTGCTGACGACGATGAACATAGCGATTGGGGCGAACACCCACTGCCAGCCGTCACCGCCGTGCAGAACATCCTCGGCGATGATATGGCCGTCGTTGGTGACATCCGGCATCAGCAGCCACGCGAAAATGTAGGCATACACGCCGAAACCGCCGAAGAAGGCAAGGATGATGACGATGGCGCGCACCAAGGCGGGACTCCAGCCCAGCCGATGGGCGATACCTGCGCACACACCGCCGATATACCGGTCTTCGGTACGGACAAGGCCGCTTTGTCTGACCCACCCGAAGAACATGTCGCGCCAGTCGCGTTTCGTTGTTTTGTGCGGTTCGGGCTGGCTAGAAGGATACCAGTTGCCGTTGCGGGAGCCGGACTGGTCTGCCGCCGTGGAATTGGCGTATTGGCGTTGGGCGTTGTCGTCACGGCCTTGTTGGCCGCTGTGACCTTGCGCTTCGCCGGGTTGCGGCTGCCATGTAGATTGGGTTGATTGCGCAGATTGCCCAGGCTGCGTTGACTGCGCCGGCTGTTCCGCCGCATCGCCGGGCTGCCGCTGCGGCATCGGCTGTTGCGATTGATCATGTGTATTGCTCATGTCTCCATTACAGCAACCTCCCGCAGCCGAACGTATCGGGGAAACACCCGATTTATCCCTGAAAACAGGGTATGAACCCCGATGATATGCCCCAAGGGGCGCACAATGGAATCATGATGCAAACCACGAACGCCCCTCAGCGGATGAACACTCCGCCCGCCGACGCGCGGCCATATCAGGCGCCGGCTCCGCTTGCACCGGCGAAACTGCCGCTGCTCAGGCCCAAATACGGCAGGATGCTCTGCGGTGTCTGCCGGGGCATCAGCATGCATCTGGGCATCCCCGTGTGGCTGGTCCGGCTCGCGTTCATCTGCTCCTCGTTTGTCTTCGGCGCAGGCATCATCGCCTATATCTTCCTGTGGGTGACCGTGCCGGTCGGCGATCCGGTGCGTGAAGCGCAGCGTATCAGCCTTGTCAGCCAATCGCCGCTGTCTCGCGGCAACGCCCCCTACCCGATGCCCGGCGCCTCGGCTGCTGCTATGCCGCAGCCGGTCACGGTTGTTCCCGGGTATGTGCCGGGACAAGCGGGCGGCCCATCACGAACGCCTGCACCGACTCCCGCTCCTGCTGTTTCGGTTCCGGCGACGAGTCTTCCGACCGCACAGAATACTGCCGCACAGAATACTGCCACGTCAGACACAGCCATACCCGATGCAGCCGCGGCCGGTGCGGCAACGCCATCCGACGCCGCACCGCCGAGCACATCCTACGCATCGGCCGATGAGCGCGCGATTCCTGCCGCCGAATCGACGGAGAACGGCGAAAGTCTGCTGGATGTCATCCGCCGCGCCCCCAAACCGGCAATCATCGCCCTGTCAGGCATCATCATGCTGCTTATCAGCGGTGTCATGCTCTATACCGGGGAAACCGCAATGATCCTCCCGGCAATTATGACCGTCAGCGGCGTGCTCATCGCTTGGCTGCGATTCAACGATGGACAACGTCAGTGGCTCACCGCGATACTCGGGCTGGCGCTCCTCGTCGGCGCGTTCTGCATCACCGTACTCTTGGAACCCGGCACACCTCAAGTGCACGGCAAAACCATCCTCGCCGCAGCCGCCCTGCTGGTTGCCACCGCACTCGCCGTCATCCCATGGATCATGTCATTGACGCGTTCCCTGAGCACCGAGCGCGCACTCAAAGAACGCGAGGAAGAACGCGCGGATATGACCGCGCACCTACACGACGGGGTATTGCAAACGCTGGCACTTATCCAGCTGCACAGCAGTGAACCGCAGATTGTGCTCGCACTGGCGCGCCAGCAGGAGCGCGAACTGCGCAACTGGCTGTATCAGGAGCGTACTCCACCCGACAAATCCGTCAGCGCAGGCATCAAGGACATCGCCGCCGAAGTCGAAGACGAATCAGGCAAAGCGATTGAGGTGGTGACTGTCGGCGACGCGCAGCCATGCACCCAGACCGACGCGCTGCTGAACGCCACCCGGCAGGCGCTGGTCAACGCGGTCACGCACGGCGGGGAGCCGATTTCCGTCTATTGCGAGGCGGGAGCAACCACTGTGGACGTCTACGTGCGCGACCACGGCGAAGGCTTCGATGTGAACGCCATACCCGAAGGCCGGCTCGGCATCCGCGAATCCATCATCGGCCGCATCAAACGCCGCGGAGGCACAGTACAGATCGTGTCCCGGCCGCATTGGGGCACCGAAGTGCGTATGCACATGCCCATCGGCGGCACGGCGAGTCCTGCCGGCGCTCGCACGCATATCATGGACAGCGCAGGCAACGACCAGCACAGGACATCAGGAATCGAGGAGCAATGAGTCATAGCGGACAAGACGACAACGCGGACGGCAGCGACATCCGCATCGCCGTCGTTGACGACCACGAGATGTTCAGGGCTGGCGTTATCGCCACCTTGCAACCAGATTTCGATATCGTCGGGCAGGCGGGCGATGTCGAGGGCGCCATCGAGATGATTGCGCAGACCAAGCCCGATGTCGTGCTCCTCGACGTGCATGTGCCTGGCGGCGCGGGTGGTGGAGGTACGGAAATCCTCACCCGTTCGCACCCGCTCTCCCCTGATTCCGTGTTCCTGGCGTTGAGCGTCTCGGATTCGCCTCAGGATGTCGGCTCGGTGATCCGGGCGGGGGCGCGCGGATATGTGACCAAGACGATAACCGGCGATGATTTGGCCAGCTCCATCAGGCAAGTGCACGAGGGATATGCCGTGTTCTCCCCCAAACTCGCCGGATTCGTACTGTCCGCCTTCCAAAACGGCGGAATCGCGCCCGAAGGGGAAATCCACGACGACGAGCTCGACAGGCTGTCGGCGCGCGAACAGGAAGTCATGCGGCTGATTGCCCGCGGATACACGTACAAGGAAGTCGCAGCCGAGCTGTTCATCTCGGTGAAAACTGTGGAAACCCACGTCAGCGCAGTGCTGCGCAAACTCCAGTTGTCCAACAGGACCGAGCTGACGCGTTGGGCGGCGGACCGGCGCATTGTGTGAATGGCGGACGATGGCGGTCCGATTGTCCGATTGAACTGTCCGCTTGGACCGGCTGATTGAACCGGCTGATTGAACCGCATCGTCGGGATAATCAGGACAAGCCGAGCACTGCGCGCGCCTGGTCGGCGGATGTGAACGTCACCCCGCGCAAACCGGCTATTCTTGCTCCACACGCGTTGCGGGGATTGTCGTCGAAAAACACGGTGGACTGTGGGTCGACACCGAAGCGATCAATCGCGCGCAGATAAATCACCGGGTCAGGCTTGAGCAGACGCTCCTGCGACGAAACGAGCGTGTCTTGCAATCGGTTGAACACATCGAATCGCGAATGTGCGATATCAACCGCCTCCGTAGTGAAATTCGTCAGCCCCCACACCCCGACGCCGGCAGATTGCAAGTCATCGACCAGCTGCTCCATACCGTCAAGCACGCCGAAAATCGCCCGCTCCTCATGCTCGAGCCACATCCGCAGCACCCACGTGACCGCCGGGCCGTGGTGTCGCGCGTATTCGGCAAGGACATCCTGCGTCGGGACGCCGGAATCGAGCAGGCGGTCGATGAAATCGTAGCCCCACTCGTCCGCGGAATCGAAGAACATGTCGATCACGCCTTGGGGATACAAGCCCTGAAGTGCGCGCCACGGACGCCAATCCAGCAGGACATCGCAATAATCGAAGATGACGTCGGTGATCGGGCCGCCGTGCGGGGCGATGATGGTCTCGCCTGCATGGAATGGCGACTCTTGATTGTTGATGTTGCCAATGTTCTCGTGATTACGCTCGCTCATGACTCTTATTGTCGCGCACGGCGGTGTCAATGATTGTTGATGTGTCGGCTGGTGGCATCGAGTGGCGCTATCGGGCGATGCTGCTGGGTGACACTGCAGAACAACACTCCCGGGTGGTATGGCCGAGTGATTTGTCCGAGTGTCTGAGCTTGATGAGGCAGCCGTTGTATCGTGTCAATCTGACTTATGCGTTGCCATCACTGTTTCCGGGCTGCCTCGGCGTTCAATCTGCATGGTTTGAGGGTGCAGGGCCGTTAGAGGATGGTGGCTGCTGGATGAAAGATGGGATTTGACGGGCAATCGGGCATCATCACGTCCCTGCACCGAATCGGAGCACGCCGGGCGGAATAGGAATCAGTTCACGCCGGCACCGGGCCGCACCCAGCCACCAGCTGGGATGCGGTCGTGAACCCGCGGAATCCCAAGGATTTGCTTGCACCACAACAATCAACCACCGCCCGGACCGCCCCGGGGTGCCCGAAATGCGGACTAGATCGGAGAATACGAGCCGAAAACCGATCCAGTCCACAAAGGTGCACACCATCACGCACCCCGCAACCATGGCCGCACCGCGAATCCGCAGCACATCAACCATCTGCCAGCACCACGAAGACTAGCCGCCGGCGCACCGGCCGAGCAACCGCCCAGCCCCACGGACCGAATCGGGAATCGCGCGACGACATCGGAACCAGCCCGCACAGGGATCGGAACGCCCTCGGCCACCAGCCACGGCACCACCACAGAACCGCGGAATTCCGACACCCCACTCACACCATCACCATCAACCGCCGGCTGGCCGACCACCCCGACCATCCGAGTCGCGGACCAAATCGGAAAATGCAAGCCAAAGACCAATCCAGTCCACAAAGGCATCCGACGTCAACCCTCCATGCAACCACGGCCACACCGCAAACCGCGGCACATCAACGATCCGCCGACACCACAAAGACCAGCCACCGGGACACCGGCCGCGCAACCATCCGAACCCACGGACCAAACTGGAAATCGCACGACGACATCGGAACCAGTCCACGCCGACATTGGGACACACCCGGCCGCGCAAACTGTTCACGCCAATCAAGTCAGCATCGGCAAGCGCAGTCATCTCTCCGCTTCTACCGACACTGAGACACCCCTCAGCGTCGGTAGAGGGTTACGGGATACACGCCACGGGGTTCCGAGGTCGGACAACACATGATACGTTGCCCGGAACCCGATCTCACGATACGTCCGTCGGAACCCAATTGCATGACATGTCGGCCGACACCCGATCACGCGGTTTTCGGCTTGATAACAAGAAACCCCGTGGAGTGGACTCCACGGGGTATTGCGGACAGGGCGAGATTCGAACTCGCGGTGGCTTGCACCACAACGGTTTTCAAGACCGTCTCCATAGACCGCTCGGACACCTGTCCATGCGTTTGCACGCACAAACGGTTATGTTACCACAAGGTCTGCATCAGACTGCGGACCAGCGGAAACATACCCGCACGATACGCGTGCAAACGCGAATCAAAAGAAAGGCTCAGGCCTCCCACTTGCGCGGTTCGATGACTTCCTTGCCGCCCATGTACGGACGCATGGCCTTCGGGATCTCGATGGAACCGTCAGCCTGCTGATGGTTTTCGAGAATCGCGACCAGCCAGCGCGTGGTGGCCAGCGTGCCGTTCAACGTAGACACCGCGCGAGTAGAGCCGTCCTCGGTACGCTCACGGATGTTCAAACGACGCGCCTGATACTCGGTGCAGTTCGAAGTGGACGTGAGCTCGCGGTAGCGGTTCTGCGTCGGCACCCAGGCCTCGCAGTCGAACTTGCGAGCAGCGGAAGCGCCCAGATCGCCGGCGGCGGTGTCGATGATGCGGTACGGCACCTCGACCTTGCCCAGCATCTCCTGCTCCATCTGCAGCAGGTGCTGATGCTCGGCGCGGGAGTTCTCCTGCTTGCAGTAGACGAACATCTCAACCTTGTCGAACTGGTGGACGCGGATGATGCCCATCGTGTCCTTGCCGGCGGCACCCGCCTCGCGACGGTAGCAGCTGGACCAGCCGCAGTAGCGCAGCGGGCCGTTGTCAAGATCAAGAATCTCGTTCTCGTGCATGCCGGCGAGCGCGACTTCAGACGTACCGACCAGATACTGGTCATCCGGCTCACGCAGACGGTAGATTTCGTCCGCATGGGAGTTGAGGAAGCCGGTGCCGGCCATGACTTCGGGGCGCACAAGCGTCGGGGTGATGGCGAGCGTGAAGCCGTGCTCCTCAGCCTGGTCGACGGCCATGGTGAGCATGGCGATCTGCAGCCGGGCGACCGCTCCGCGCAGGAAGTAGAAGCGGGAGCCGGAGACCTTGACGCCACGCTTCATATCGATGCCGGCAACGCCTTCACCGAGCTCGAGGTGGTTCTTCGGTTCGAAGCCTTCCGCGGCGAAATCGCGGATGGTGCCGACCTTCTTGACGACCACGTAGTCGTCCTCGCCGCCTTCCGGAGCTTCCGGCTCAACGATGTTGCTGAGCTTCCACATCGCGGTCGTGTACTCGGCCGCGGCCTGGTCTGCGGTGTCCTTGTATTCGGAGACCTTATTGGACAGCTCCTTGGTCTGGGCGATGATCTTCGCCTTTTCCTCAGGAGCGGCGGTGGCGATCTTCTTGCCCATGTCCTTCTGTTCGGCGCGTGCGGCTTCGAACGCCTTGAGCGACTCGCGACGGGTTTCGTCGGAGCGGAGCACCTCGTCGACAAGTTCCACGGATTCCCCGCGCTTGCGCTGGGATTCCTTCACGATGTCCGGATGTTCACGGATGAATTGAATATCAAGCATAGTTCAAGACTAATGCGGCAAGCCGACACGTGACTGCTGGCAGTAGGTGCCGGCGCCGGCAACGCGAAACAATTCGTGGAGGGACCGTCAAATTCTCGAGATTTGCCCATGGACATCCCAGCGAAACAGGTAAGAATGGAACCTATGCAGTCGTCCAAGATGCCTATAGCGGTTGTTGTTATCGCAATCATCGTCGCGGTCGTAGCGATTGGTGTCGCCGCGTTCTTCCTTGTCCGCCATCTGCGTCGCCAGCATGTCGCCAAGGTACTTGAACAGCGGGAAGACGACCAGGTCCATTACGCGTTCATCATCAATCCATCCAAACCGCAGGCCAATGAACGGCGTCGCCAAATCAAGTCGTTCTGCGAAAGCAAAGGCATCAAACAAATCGAGTTCATCGACACGCAGCTTGACAAGGACGGCCGCGCGTGCGCGCTCGAAGCGCTCGGGCATGGCGCTGACGTCGTGGTCGCGGTAGGCGGCGACGGCACGGTGCGTACGGTGGCGAGCGCGATGTCGGGCAGCGGGCATGCGATGGGCATCCTACCGATCGGCACGGGTAATCTGTTCGCCCGCAATCTCAACATTCCCGTGGATGACTTCGAGGCAGCCCTGACCATCGCCACATCGCACGGTTCAAGGAAGGTCGACGTCGGACGCCTCTCCCTGCTAGACGACCCGAACGAAGACCACCCGCATGCGTTCATGATTATCGGCGGTGTCGGCTTCGACGCGCAGATGATCGAGGAGACAGATCCGCAACTCAAGAAGAACATCAGCTGGCTGGCCTACTTCGTCAGCGGGGCGAAGAACCTGTTCACGCCGAAATTCAAGGCGGATGTGACCGTGACCGACGCACACGGCAACACGCACACGGTTGACGGACTCGTGTTCCGCACGTTCATGGCCGGCAATTGCGGCGAAATACCGGTGTTTTCACTGATGCCCAGCGCGTCCTATGATGACGGGTTACTTGATTTCGAGATTATCGACACAACCGGCGGCCTGCTTGGCTGGGCGAACCTGTTCAATGACGTGGTCCATCAGACCATCACCAAAAAGCCACAGCAAAGCCCGCTGTCCACGAATTCGACCATCGAGCAGATGCAGGGCGTCAGCGCCGAAATCAAGCTGGAAAAGTCGGCACTTGCGGAGGTGGACGGCGACATGCTCGGCCGCACACGGCATATCCTCATCACCGTTGATCGGCAATCGCTGACCGTGCGCGCCCCGGAAAGCGACCCGGCCAAGGCGAGCGCAGCGGCGCCGGCATCCACATCAGCGCCAGGAACGGCCTCCGTTTCCACGGCCGCGCCCGTGGCCGTGCCAGCATCAGCACCGCGGTCCGAGTCGGGTTCCGCCCCCAAGTCGCCATCAGTACGCGCCTCCGTCCCCGCAACCGCACCGGCGGCCGCTCCCGGCAACAGCAATCTGAATCAATCGCGCTGAGCATCCACCGGCAACGCGTCGTCCTGTTCGCGTTCATCGACGTCGGATACCACGCGGGCTACATGCAACGCCAGATAAGCGATTTCAGCGGGAGTCAGATCCGCCCCCAATCGGATCGCGACGACATCGGCGATTTTCTGCGCGCACCGCACCTGATCGGGATAGGATTGCTTGATCGCCTCGATCACCGGCTCAGGCTCGCTGTCCAATTGGCGGCCTTGATAGATGCGCACGAACAGATAGCGCAGATGCGTAATGAACCGGCCGACACTGACATTGTGCTGCCCGAGCGAAATATTGTAGGTCTTCTCGATGATGACGAGCATCTGCTGGATGACGCCCGTCATGGTATAGGTATACGACAAATCCCCGTTGGAAAAGCCCGCATTGACCAGATGCAACGCGAACGCCACCGCCTCGCTGCGGGGCAGGGCATCATGCAGGCTGTCATTGAGCGCTGAAACCAGCGCCTCCCCTTGGACATACTCCTTGGCGTACAGGGAACGGACCTCCGCGTCGAGCGGATATTCCACGGAGGTGCCACGCTTGGCCCGACGCAACGCGCCGACCACGTGATCGGCGAGCGCCATGACGAGCGTAGGCGTCTGTTCGGCTTGTTGGCCGAGTCCCACGCGCGTCATGGCGTCGGTGACCAGCCGAATCGTCTCTGGAGGAATATCCGCAAGCAATTCGGCTACATGATCGGGATCGCGGCCGTCGGAAGGAACGAATTTCCGCACGACTTTGGAGTCGTCAACCCTCTGGCCGGGCTTGGCTTTGAAACCAAGGCCCCGGCCGGTGAGGATGACCTCCTGGTCGCCGTCGCGCGCAAGCACGACATTGTTGTTGAAAACGCGGAGAATGTCCACGACGTTCCTTCCGATCAGCCCGCGATTCAGCGGGAGATCTCCAGAACGGCGTCTCCCGGCTTGACGTCGATGCCCGTCTTCGGGGTCACGCCGCCAAGCGCCGCGGTGTTCAGAACCGTCATCAAAGTGACGGTGTTAAAACCTGCCGCCTTGACTTTATCAAAGTCCACGGTCACCAGCTTGTCGCCGGCGTTGACGCGTTGACCCTTGGTGACGGCCGGGGTGAAGCCCTCGCCGTTCATCTTGACCGTATCGATGCCGACGTGCACGAGCACTTCGACCCCGTCATCGGTCTTGATGCCGAAGGCGTGACCGGTTTCGGCCACCGTCGACAGCTCGCCGGACACCGGGGCGTACACGGTGGAGTCAGTGGGCTGGATGCCGACGCCCTCGCCAAGCGCGCGGGAGGCGAACACCGGGTCGCCTGCTTCATCCAAGGAAATGACGTGGCCGGCAACCGGAGCGACAACCGTATCGGTCACGGTCTTGGTCGCGGTAGCGGTAGCAGTTGCGACAGTATTGTCGCTCGCGGCGGCCGGGGCTGCCGGGGCTTCGACCTCGTCCATCGCCTGCTGGGCTTCCACCGCATGGTCAGCGGCCTTCTGCTCCGGAGTGCGGTAGTCGAGCGTGATAATCAGGAACATGGACACGAAGAACGCCACGGCGATGGCAATCGCATAAACCCACATCTGGCTGAACACCGGGATGGTCAGCAGCGAGGTAAAGGCGAAGGCCGTGGTGGTCACGCCGTGCACGACCTGGCCGTTGGCGAGTGTGGACGGGAAGATCCAGCCGAGAATCGCGATGACCACACCACCGATGAAGCAGCCGATGAGCATGCGCTTGTACACCAGCTTGTAGCGCAGGTGGATGCCGTACAGGCTCGGCTCGGACACACCGCCGAGCAGGCCTGCCATGAGCGCGCCGAACGCGGTCTGACGCATGTCGACGTTCTTCTCGCGCATCGCGATGACCAGCACGCCGGCGGTCGCGCCGAAGCAGGCGAAGTTCCACACGCCCATCGGGCCCTGGATGAAGTCGTAGCCCAGCGTGTTGATGTTGACCAGCATGAGGGCGTTGAGCGGCCAGTGCAGACCAAGCGGCACGAGGAACGGATAAAGCATAGGAATGAGGATCGCGAAGATGAACGGCGCGTTGTTGTTCAGCCATGCCAGGCCGACGCCGAGGCCGTTGCCGACCCACACGCCCAGCGGGCCGAGCAGGAAGGCGGTGACCGGGATCATGATGATCATGGACAGGAACGGCACGAACACCATCTGCACACTGTCGGGGATGATCCGCTCGAGACCCTTGTAGACGAGCGCGAGCACGGCGACCATGAACAGCGGCACGAACACGGAACCGGAGTAGTCGTTGAGCTGCAACGGCAGGCCGAACACCTTGGTGGAGCACGACTGGGTGCCCAGCGTGGCGTTGGTCACGCAGTTGAGGGCGCTCTTGGCCGCGGCCAGACCGCTCTTGTCGCCGAAGATGCCCGCCCACTTGTCAGGCGCGGACAGGGCCATGAACTGCGGGGTCATGAGGGCCGCCATGATGGTGGCACCGACCCAGCCGTCTACCTTGAGCTTCTTCGCGCCGTTGTAGGCGATCATGATCGGCAGGAAGTAGAAGACGCCCTCGTACGCGGCCTTGCACAGCAGCAGGGTCGGGCTTTCCGTGTCATTGGAGATGACATGGCAGGCGATGAGCACGTTGAGGATCGCGATGATCAGCGATGCACCGAGCAGCACGTTGATGATCGGGCGGAACGTGTCGGACAGGAACTCAAAGAAGTTGTCCACCCACGCGTGCTTGCCCTTGACCTTGGAGCGTTCCTGGGCTTTGACTTCGGCGTTGGACAGTTTCTTGGAGCCGTCGTTGTTGACTTCGCCGCCGCCGATATTGGCCATTTCGGGCAGCTGCATGATCTTGTCGTACATGGTGGCGACGCCGCCGCCGATGACGACCTGGTACCGGTCACCGCTCTGTGGAACGGCACCGAGCACGCCTTTCATGTGCTCGAGTCGGTTCTGGTCCACCTTGCCTGCGTCGACAAGTTCGAACCGCAAACGGGTGGCGCAATGCGTCAGGCTCTTGATGTTGCCCGGACCACCGACCGCGTCGATGATCTGCGAGGCAGTTGATTCGGCCATCGTCTTTCCTTCCTTGGGCTGTTCTTCCACTTCGTATTCACAAGGCGTCAACAAAAAAGACCCGAGGCTCGGTGGCAGATATGACAGTGCCACCGTGTCTCAGGTCTTGCGTCTTGTTTGACTTGCAACCCTGCAATAAACGAATCAGTTACACTATAGCGCTGCACTTCGTTTCTTGCAAGCATCTTTGCGGGCATCTTTGGATTGAATCGTCTCGAGCCGCGGATTTTCAAGGAAGATGCCGCGTTGGCGCGTGGCTGCTGGTACGAGGTCGCGGGTGCGTGGTCACAGACACGTGGGCGCGGGCGGACCGGCGAGACGATGCCGGGTGCCGCAATCACTGAATCAGCCCCGACGTCCGTATGTCGCCAATCGTATGCAAACGATAGCAATCAAGAGGAATACGATGATTCCGCCAATGCAAACGTTTCATTCCTGACATGAGAAGCGAAAATCAGCGATCGTTGCCATATGTCGGGACGCCTCCGAGCGAACATCCAAACGACGTGGCACAATTGAAGACATGGTAGCAAAAAATGCGGGTCTTCCCGCCACCCCAGCTGATCTGATTGATGTCGACGAGGTCATCGGCAAATACTATGACATCGTCCCCGACGTCAACGTCCCCGAGCAGCGCGTGAGCTTCGGCACATCCGGCCACCGCGGTTCCTCCCTGAAGACCTCGTTCAACGAGGCCCACATCGTCGCCATCTCCCAGGCCATCGCCGAGCACCGCAAGGCCGCCGGCATCACCGGCCCGCTGTACCTCGGCCGCGATACCCACGCCCTGTCCTTGCCGGCGTGGAAGACCGCTATCGAGGTGCTGGTCGCCAACGGTGTGCGTGTGCGCATCGATTCGCGCGACGATTTCACCCCGACGCCGGTCGTCTCCCAGGCTATCCTGACGCACAACCGTGCGGCTGACGGCACGCAGCGCTTCTCCGGCGACGACCTCGCCGACGGCATCGTCGTCACCCCGTCGCACAACCCGCCCACCGACGGCGGCTTCAAGTACGATCCGCCGACCGGCGGCCCGGCCCCGGCTGAGACGACGAACGCAATCGCCAAGCGCGCCAACGAGCTGCTGCCTGATTTCAAGAATGTCAAGCGCGTTCCGTTTGAGCAGGCCGTCAAGTCCGATCTCGTCGAGCGTTTCGACTTCCGCAAGCATTACGTCGAGGATCTGGGCAACGTCATCGACTTCGACGTGATCAAGTCCTCCGGCGTGCGTCTGGGCATCGACCCGCTGGGTGGCGCGTCCGTCAACTACTGGCCGCTGGTCAACGAAGTGTACGGCACCTCCATCGAGGTTGTGCGCCCGCAGGTCGACCCGACCTGGCGTTTCATGACCATCGATCACGACGGCAAGATCCGTATGGATCCGTCCTCACCGTACGCGATGAAGGGTCTCGTCGACTCGCTCAACAACGGAGCTTGGGACAAGTACGATCTCGTCGGCGGCACCGACCCAGACGCCGACCGTCACGGCATCGTGTGCCCTGACTGGGGCGTCATGAACCCGAACCATTACATCGCCGTCGTCGTCGAATACCTGTTCGGCAAAGACAAGAATGGCAACCCGAACCGTCCGGATTGGCCCGAAGGCACCGGCATCGGCAAGACCCTCGTGTCCTCCTCCTTGATCGACCGCGTGGCCGCCTCCATCGGCGCCAAGCTCGTCGAGGTCCCGGTCGGCTTCAAGTGGTTCGTCGACCCGCTGTTCACCGGAGAAGTCGCCTTCGGCGGCGAGGAAAGCTCCGGCATGAGCTTCCTGCGCAAGGACGGCCGCGTGTGGACCACCGATAAGGACGGCCTGATCCCCGACCTGCTCGCCGCGGAAATCACCGGCAAGATGGGCAAGAACCCGGCCGAACTGCACAAGGACCAGGTCGCGCGCTTCGGCGAGAGCTGGTACAAGCGCATCGACACGCCGACCACCCTCGAGCAGAAGCAGAAGTTCGCCAAGCTCACCGGCGACGACGTGACCGCCACCACCCTGGGCGGCGAGGAGATCACCGCGAAGCTCACCAAGGCTCCGGGCAATGACGCGCCGATTGGCGGTCTCAAGGTGACGACCAAGAACAACTGGTTCGCCGCCCGTCCGTCCGGCACCGAGAACATCTACAAGGTGTACGCCGAATCCTTCGACTCCCCCGAGACCCTCGACAAGGTGCTCGAGGAAGCGACCGAAGTCGTGGACAAGGCGCTGGCTGAGTGACACCGCGCTGATCGCGGTAGTTTGAGCAGTCCAAGACCCCGTTGCGGAATGGCTCCGCGGCGGGGTCTTTGCGTTGGCTGCAGTTTAGGGCGGCGTGCGCGAGCGGACGGACGGCTGTGGGACGGAGTGCGAGGAACGGGTCACAAGATGAGCGGATCAATGGCGGTCGTCGGCTCATCGGGGCGCCCGGTCGGGTAAGTGTGTGAGCGAATCCTCACAAAACAGGCAGTCAAATCGCCAGAATCAGCCATAGCAGCAATCCAAGCCGTCGTGTGAGGATTCGCTCACATTATGACCGGTCGATGACGGCAAATCGACGATTCGGCGCCGTCCAACCCCCTGTGCGTGAGGATTCGCTCACACGATGGGGATGCTACAAGCCGGGAACAGTGCATCGAGCACTACGGAGGGGTGGTTGTGTGAGGATCGGCTCACACAACCACACCTCCAATGCCTGTATCCGTACCGGCACCTCCATACCGCCGGTCGTCCAAGACGCGACGACCACACACAAGGAACGAGCCTTGCCTTCCTGCAATGAGAAAAGCAAGGCTCCAATAGATGCAGAGACTTCAATGGCCTCCAGGACCTGTTGACGTATCCTGATTTCGGCATATCATTGTACGGCACGTTGAACACGCGATATGACGTCGACGTATCCGATGCCGAAGAGACATTGGAAACCTTTGAGGCATCCGACGAACACACGTCGCTGCTGGATATCCCGACAGGCTCGCCGGTTGTGCGCATCCGGCGCGACGCATCCGACACCCAGGGCAGGATAGTCGAGCACGCGGTCGATCTTTTCGCGGCATCGCGAATCCGATTCACGCTCAAGGCGACCGGATATGTGCGGCTGTCTGCTGCGGGGTGACTCGATCTGATTCGCCGTGCCCCGTCTTATTCCGTGGCACAATCAGCCTGCGGGACATGATTGCCCGGACTGCCGCCACGCCGAATCCAGCGACGCGACATCTGGGATCTTTTACGAAGTTCGAGCTTCTTGCAGCAACGCTGTTGTCCGGCGGACGGGAGTTTAACGCGAATCGGTCTATCGGACGCTAATCTCCCGCGCGCGGTGCGGGAGTTTGTGGGAATCACGCGTTCATGCGGACAATCTCCCAGGGGGAACGTTGGAATTCCGCGATTCTTGAATATTGGTCCCGAGTCAGGTTTTGGGAGAAGAGTGGCGGATCGGCGTATTCGCGATAAACTCCCGCAGCAATCCGGGACTTCTCTGTCAAATCACCGATTCGCAGCTTATCTCCCACGGATCGCGGGAGATAAGCCGGTTTCACGCTTCCGTGACGCAAACTTCCGCGTCGATCACGCCACACGCGCAGACCATAATCCACACCGCGCGACACAATCCAATGATTTCAATGGCTCAGCCGGTGCCGCAATTCGCGCATCTTGGGGCTCAACTCCTCATCAGGCAGCGCATCAACCTGCTCGCACGACCCCAGCCGGTCGGCCGTCTGGTAGTACCACAGCTTGTAGTCGAGTGCGTCAAGATTGTCCTGCAATTCACGCATCTTGGCAACAACCGCGTCACGCTGGTTACGAATCATATCGAGCCGCTGCTCGATGGTCGTATCACCCTCATCGCATAAATCGACATACTGTTTGATGTTCTTGATTGGCATGCCGCCTGCCTTCAGGCATCCGATGATGTTAATCATCGGCATATCCTCGTCGCGGAACACGCGCGCTCCGCCGCTGGTTCGCCCGACGAACGGCAGCAACCCCTCACTGTCGTAATACCGCAATGTCGAAGTGGATACTCCAAGCTTCCTTGCCATTTGGCCGATGGTGTATGTCGCCATCAGCGACTCCTTTCCGCACCCGATTGCCTTTCGAGAATCTTTGAAATCCTGACACTCTGAAGACATCCTACCGACGCAGTACAACCCCACAACCCAATATCACAACACCGCAAACACCGCAACACCGTCGCAGAACACCGGCGCGCACCTGCCGCCCGGGATTGTGATCCAAGGCGGCAGGAGGCAATGCGGCAGTTCGACGCGTCCGCAATGTCAATGTCGGCTCCGATGCGGTTTCGGCGTGGCTCCGATGCAGCTGCGAACTGACACATCAAGCCCACGCATCATGCAGCCCATCGCGCTCGTTGTCGACCGTCAGCCTTCGACTTCGGACACCTTCACCAACGCCTTGATAACGCGGCGCGCATCCATGTCGGCGTAAGCCTGCGGCACCTCGTCCAGGGCGTATGTCTTGGTGAACACACGTCCAGGATGGATGTTGCCGGCGAGGACTTCGCGCAGCAGGCGCTGACGAGCGTAGGTGCGCACAGGGGCCGGGCCGCCTTTGATACCGATATTGCGGTAGAACGTCGCCTCTGCCGGAATCTGCACCCCGTGCGGCAAACCGACGCGACCGATGACGGCACCCGGACGACCGACACGCAGCGCAGTGTTGAACGATTGGGCGGATCCGACGCATTCGAGCACGGCATCGGCACCGGAGCCGGTGAGTTCCATGACGCGCGCGACCGCCGCGTCATCACGCTCGGGCACAATGTCGGTGGCGCCGAATTCGCGGGCGATGGCGGCGCGATCCTCGTGACGGCTCATGGCAATGATGCGGGTGGCGCCCAGCAATTTCGCAGACAACACGCCGCACAGGCCCACCGCGCCGTCACCGAACACGACGGCGGTGTATCCGGGCTTGACTTCGGCGCTGACGGCAGCATGGTAGCCGGTGCCCATCACGTCGGAGAGGGTCAGCAAATCGGCGAGCATCTCGTCGGTGAAGTCCTTCGGACTCGCCGGCGCACCGGGGATATCGCCTGCGGCGAGCGCCTCGGACACGTTGACAACCGTGCCATTGGCGTGCGGCACATGCAGATATTCGCTTTGGCAGCCTTCACCGTCGGCTCCACCGAAATAGCCGCCGTTCAAGCAACTGGATTCGAAGCCGGCCTTGCACGCCGCACATTCGCCGCAGCTGATGGGGAAAGGCACGATGACGAAATCGCCGGGTTTGGCGGCAGTCACGTCAGCGCCGACCTCGGTGACGACGCCGATGGATTCATGCCCGATCGGGGTACCGGCGGAGTTCACGTCCTGACTGCGGTAAGGCCATAGGTCGGACCCGCATACGCACGTGCGGACGACACGGATAATCAAGTCGCCCGGATCCTTGATGATGGGAATGGGACGATGTTCGACGCGCACATCGCGCGGGCCGTAGTAGATGGTCGATTTCATGATGGTTACACTCCTTGTGTTGTGGCGCGGATCGCGCAGTTTGCCGCCGCGAGCGTTGCCCGGCAAACACGCGCTGTCCGGAACGATTCCCTATCCGCGTCGTGATGCCTTCACTCTAAAGGTTCAAGTTCACTTCAAGTCAAATGGCGACACGCCCGAATGGTCAGACAGCCGCATCCCACCTGCGTACAGGGCGAACCGCGTCGATTGAGCGTTTCTGCGGTCGCTGTATCGTATCCCCACCTGTCCGTAAGGTGGAGGCATGACAATCACGGTTTCGACGGATGGATCAGCGCTGGGTAATCCGAATGGCCCGATGGGTTGGGCATGGGCGGATCACACGCCGCATGCGGGCGGAACTCCCGGACATGAGCACGAAGGCGATTGCGATGCAGGCGGCGCATCCAACGGCACCAACCAGATCGGCGAACTGTGCGCAGTACTCGAAGCCTTGCGCGCCCACCCGGGAGCGGAACCGCTGACCATCGAATCCGACTCGCAATACGCCATCAACTGTTCCACCACGTGGGTACGCGGATGGAAGAAAAACGGGTGGAAGAACTCCAAAGGCCAGCCGGTGAAAAACCGCGAACTCATCAAGGCAATCGACCATGAGATCTCACAGCGCCCCGGCCCGGTGAAATTCGTGTGGGTCAAAGGCCACAACAACAATCCCGGCAATGAAAAAGTCGACCACCTCGCCCACGGGTATGCCGGCGACTGCCGCAGCGGCGTCAAACCAGGGTATCTGCCGCTCGAAGGCTGGCAGTCGCTGCTCGCCTCCGAATATGCCAAAGGCACCACCGTGCCCGAGGACGCGCACATGCTCATGGAAGGCAAGATTTCCGCCGCCGAATACCATCTAGGCCGTGCCGAAGATACGGGTGGCGTACCCGGTACGAGCGACCGCAAGCCGGATTCGCGGACTTCCTCCGGCAGCAAACGCGCCGATTCACTGGCACAACGACTGGCCGAGCCGGAAGGCGTGCCTGATGATTTGCCTGATTATCAGGCCACCACAGGGTCAGTGGATGCGATAGACGCTGCGGATAGTGCGACCACAGCAATCGCCGCCAACAAGGACAATACGGCTTCCGATACTCCATCGGTCTCCGATGTTGCACCAGCCGCCATTGATTCCGCCACTACCGCAACCGCCGAGGCCGCCGAATCAGGCAACAGCGAGATAGCGACATCCCCCGCTGCCGGTCAAGCCGCATCCACGCACAACACCGCCGCCGCATCCGTCACACCCACATCATCAGGCGCGAACCGTCTGCGCACGGTCCCGGGCCTGACGCTCTCCGGCACGTTGCGGTTCTCCCCGCCGCCGTCCAGCAGCCCGACATTCAGCGGTGAGCCCCGCCGCATCCACGGCTTGGTGGAAATCGACGGATACGTGCAAGGCGACGGCTCCATCGAGCTCAACGGCGCCCGGTTCATGCTTGGGTAGGCGGGCGGCCGGCAGTCAGTGGGACGATGGGCCCAATCTCGAAGTATCAAAGGCATCACACCATAGTCGCGCTGTAAGCCGAGCCAGAATTGAGGCCGCACCGCGAAATACCGCCGCATCGATACTATAGAAGCAGGCTTCGGCGCATTATGCGAGGCGAAGCGACATCGTGACGGCCATCCGGGCCAACCCGTATCGGAACGTCACGGCGTCTGTCATACAGCGAGCTCAAAGGAGCATTATGGACAAGGCACAGCAAGACGCATTGAAGAAAGCGGCCGGCATCGAAGCCGCGAAGCTCATCCAGGACGGCATGATCGCCGGTCTCGGCACCGGTTCGACCGTGCGCTTCCTCGTGGACGAGCTCGGCCGTCGCGTGCAGGAGGAAGGTCTCAAGTTCACCGGCGTCACCACCTCCCGCCGCACGCAGGAGCAGGCTGAGGGCTACGGTATCAAGATCGTCAACATCGACGATGTCGACCATATCGACATCACCATTGACGGCGCCGACGAGGTCGACAAGAACTTCAACGGCATCAAGGGCGGCGGCGCGGCTCTCCTGTGGGAGAAGATCGTGGCGATCAACTCCAACAAGGTCGTGTGGATTGTCGACCAGTCCAAGGTCGTCGACACCATCGGCAAGTTCCCGCTGCCAGTCGAGGTCATCCCCTTCGGCAACGGCCAGGTGATCCGCAAATTCGAGGCGAAGGGCTACAAGCCGACGCTGCGCCTGGACGCCGAGGGCAAGCCGGTGCTCACCGACGAGAACGACTACGTGGTGGACCTGCACCTGGGGCGCATCGACCACCCGCAGGAGCTGGCTGAGGACCTCATCCACACCGTGGGCGTGGTGGAGCATGGTCTGTTCCTCAACATGGTCGACCAAGTCATCGTTGGCGATCCGGCCGGCCCCCGCACCCTGATCAACCCGAACAAGTAGCCCTGACCCGTTGCGGCGATCCATGGAATCGCCACGACAGCTCCGGCCTTATGCGCGACACAGATTCGCCGCGCATAAGGCCGTTATCATAAAAAGCCACTCGGGCACCGCCACACATAAGAGAGTCGGCGGATAAGCTGGGGATAAACTGAATAGGGGGCGTTGACGCACATCCAACCCGATCCCCTCTTATAGAAAGGCAAACCCCATGACCGATATCACGGCCGACACGGCAGACGAATCGCATTCCATCGACACCATCTGTGTCCAGGGCGGCTGGCAGCCGAAGAACGGCGAGCCACGCACGCCCCCGATCGTCCAGTCCACCACATTCAAATACACGAGCAGCGAGCAGATGTCCCGCCTGTTCGACCTGTCGGAGTCCGGGTATTTCTATACCCGCCTGTCCAACCCGACGAACGATGTCGTCGCCAAGAAGATCTGCGAGCTCGAAGGCGGCACCGCGGCCATCCTCACGAGCTCCGGCCAGGCGGCGAATTTCTTCGCACTGTTCAACCTGTGCTCCGCCGGCGACCATATCGTCGCCTCGAACGCCATCTACGGCGGTACGTACAACCTCATCAACGTCACCATGCGCCGCATGGGCATCGACTGCACCTTCGTGCACCCGGACTGCACGCCCGAAGAGCTCGACGCCGCGTTCCAGCCCAATACGAAGGCCGTGTTCGGCGAATCCATCGCCAATCCCTCGCTCATGGTGCTTGACTTCGACAAGTTCGCCGCCGCAGCACATCAGCACGGCGTGCCGCTGATCATCGACAACACCTTCCCGACGCCCGTCAACTGCCGCCCCTTCAAGTACGGCGTCGACATCGTGACGCATTCGACCACCAAGTACATGGACGGCCACGGCTCCTGCGTGGGCGGCGCCATCGTGGATTCCGGCAACTTCGACTGGATGGCCCACGCCGACAAGTTCCCCGGCCTGACCACACCCGACGATTCGTACCACGGCGTGACCTACGCCAAGGAGTTCGGCAACGGCGGCGCGTTCATCACCAAGTGCGTGGCGCAGCTCATGCGCGATTTCGGCTCCATTCCTTCGCCGTTCAACTCATGGGTGCTCGGCCAGAATCTCGAAGATCTCGGATTGCGCATGCAGCGCCACTGCGAGAACGGCTACAAGGTCGCGAAGTTCCTTGAATCCGATCCGCGTATCTCCTGGGTGAACCATCCGGGTCTCGAAACCGACACATACTACGAGCTCGCGAAGAAATACATGCCGAACGGTACGTGCGGCGTCATCGCCTTCGGCGTGCCCGGCGGTCGCGACAAGGTCTCCGCGTTCCTCGACCATTTGAAGCTCGTGTCCATCGCCACGCATGTAGCCGATTCGCGCTCCTGCATTCTCTACCCGGCCGGCACCACGCACCGTCAGCTCACCGAGCAGCAGCTCAAGGAGGCGGGCGTCGGCATCGACCTCGTGCGTCTGAGCTGCGGCCTAGAAAACGCCGACGATATCATCGCCGACTTGAAGCAGGCCATGGACGCCGTGCTCTGAGCCCACACGCACGCACCTGTGCGCAGTAATAACGTGAATAGCTGAACCGCGAACGGATGGTAATCCAGCCCGTTCGCGGTTTTCTTTCTCGGCGTGCGATCACCATGTCAGGTTGCGCATGCCCGGACATACGCAACATACCTATGCGTCCTCTTGCCAACCCGGTTACGCCAAAGCCGCGTCCGGATGTCACCAGTTCAAGGCGGCCGCTCCGGTAAGGCAAAGAAAAAGCCCCTCCGAAGAGGGGCCTGAGCTGTGAGCTACTCGCAGTACTTGCGCGAGGCTTCACCGGTGCAACTACTTGCGCTGGTGACGAGTCTTACGCAGCAGTTTGCGGTGCTTCTTCTTGCTCATCCGCTTGCGGCGCTTCTTGATGACGGAACCCATCTGAAGCCTCCATTCTTATTACCGAAAGATTGCAACTCGCCTAATACTACACGCATTCGGCGACTTTGGATAACGACATTCCGACGGCACACGCGAAAGCGCGTCGTGCCTTCGTCACAGCGGGAATTTCTGGCAGAACGTCGTCACCGCGTCACTCGGACCGTTCGCCTGAAATACCGCGGTATCGTTGAGCCAGACAGCGACCGCCTTCTTGCTGTCGGAGGCGTCCTTGCGAATCACATAGCTGCCGGTAGTCTTTCCGCTGACCTTGACATTGCCGGATGCAATCTCGTCGCCAGTCAGCGAGGCCGTCAACGTCTCATACTGCTTTTTCGCATCATCTGCACTGGACCACTGTGCGGTAATCAGTGAGATGTTCTTTGTGTCATTCCCAGTGGAATACGTCATCGTGTACTCTTCCAGCGGTGACGTGGATGTCCAGTTCGCGCTCGGGTTGGCGTCGGTACGCGCATAATTGACCACGCTGTCCGGCATGGCTTTCAGCAGACTGGTCGCGTCAGCGGGCAGAGCTTTTGCCGAAATGGTCGGAGTCGATGGAGCTTTCGCACTCGCTGACTTCTTGCCACTCGCCGTCGAGCTGGTGGTCGGCGCACTCGCCGGTGTCGTCGTCTTGTTGAGCGCCCAGCCGGGCCAGATGAATGCCGACAGCAGTGCCAGCACAATAACCACCGCTGCCACTGCGATTACCGCAGTGAGCTTGCCGTGGGATGAGGATTGTTGAGTGTTCGCCATACGGTTTATTCTCGCACAGCGGCATGACGCGTGCCCGGCATCATCGGGAACGCACGTTGAGCCCGCCGCGCAATGTCGCGAAAGTTCGCTAGCTTCGGCACTATGGCAAAGACTACGACGCAGTACGTGTGCACAGAATGCGGCTGGAACGGCCCCAAATGGTACGGACGCTGCCCTGAATGCGGCCAATGGGGCACGGTCGAGGAGTTCCATGAGGCGCGTCCCGCCGCAAAATCACGCACCGCCGCTCCCGGCCGTACCTCGCGCACGCAGGCACAGACCGTGGTGGGTGAGGGCACGGTCAAACCGATCAGCGAAGTCGGCACGGAAAGCGTTGCCCGCATTCCCACCGGATTCGGCGAATTCGACCGTGTACTGGGCGGCGGCATCGTCCCCGGTTCTGTCGTTCTGGTCGCCGGCGAGCCGGGTATCGGCAAATCAACGCTCTTGCTCGAAACGGCGGGGAATGTGGCGCGCACGAACCCGGATGGCACCGTACTGTACCTGTCGGGCGAGGAATCGCAGGCACAGGTGCGCATGCGTGCCTCACGCATCGATGCGGTGCAGGACAATCTCCTGCTCGCCTCCACCACTGATCTGGCCACCGTTTTGGGGCTGATCGCTCAGGAACATCCGCGGCTCGCCATCGTGGATTCCGCGCAGACTATCGTCTCCCAAGATGTCGATGGCATCTCGGGCGGTTCCACCCAGGTGCGAGAAGTCGCGAGCGCGCTTATCGACACCGCAAAAACCCTTGACATCCCTATTGTCTTGGTCGGTCACGTCACCAAGGATGGCTCAATCGCCGGGCCGCGCACACTGGAACATCTGGTCGATGTGGTCTGCCAATTCGAAGGCGATACGCAGACCGCGCTGCGTATGCTGCACGCGGTGAAAAACCGGTTCGGTCCCACCGACGAGGTTGGCTGCTTCGATATGAGCGGCGAGGGCATAGAAGAGGTGACCGACCCTTCCGGGCTGTTCCTGTCCGCTTCGCAGGAGACGGTAGACGGCACATGCGTGACCTTCACTCTGGACGGGCATCGCAGCCTGCCAATCGAGTTGCAGGCGCTCGTCACGAAATCCGTGTTGCCCACCCCGCGTCGTGCGGTCAACGGTGTGGATGGGAACCGTCTGGCGATGCTCACCGCGGTCCTGTACCGTCATGGCAAGGTGAATCTGCTTGCCAACGACGTCTATGTTTCGACCATCGCGGGGGCGTCCGCCAAAGAGCCGGCATGCGATTTGGCGATTGTTGCGGCGTTGGCGAGCGCAGCGACCGGCACCCCGATTGCACGGTCGACCTGCGCGATCGGGGAGATATCGCTGACCGGGCAGGTGCGGCCAGTTCCCCAGCTCACCCACCGGTTGAACGAGGCGGCACGGCTCGGGTTCACACGTGCCGTGGTTCCGGCGACCCGTTCGGGCAAGCGGCGGGGAGGTTCCGCGCCGAAGGGGATTGAATTGGTCGAGGTGACGTCGTTGCGGGATGCGTTGGACGCATTGGGGCTCACGAAGCGCCGGTGAGAGACGGCTGACGATATGCCAGCGCCAACAGCCGTTCAGGCCTGCCGGGCGGCATCCGCCGCCTGCTTGGCGTTGACCGCAAGCTCAGCTTTCAGTGCGTCCACGGAATCGAACTTGATTTGCGGACGCAGGAATCCGGTGAATTCAATGCGAGCGCGATGCCCGTACAGGTCAAGCCAGTCATCGGTCACCGCATAGGCTTCGACGACACGTTCCGGCTCGCCGGCTTCGGCTTCGAATGTGGGTTTGGTGCCGATGGAGATAGCCGCCGGCCAACGGTATGGCGAGTGCGGAGCAAGCCGCGATCGAATGGAGGCAAGGTCCACGGGCAGCGGGATGCTTGCGGCGGGCGTGGTGCCGTCCGCATTCGCAACATCGGGCCGAACAGCGTCTTGTGACGCCTGATCCGCCGCATCTGCAGACGTCGTCGAATCCTGCGCATCATCGCCGTTCTTAGGCTCACCCAAGTCAACCAGCCACCCCGCGTACACGCCATCGACAGGCAGGAATCCGTCAATTTGCGTGTCCAGATTCGCCGTCGGGAAGCCGATGCCACGACCGCGCTGCTCGCCGTGAACAACCGTGCCTTCGATGGCATGAGGCGCGCCCAGAATGGCGTTCGCATCCTTGATCCGTCCATGGGACAGCAGATAGCGCACATTCGAGGAACTCCACACTCTCGCCTGTTTGGCTTGATGCTTTTTACTCCACGCGCGCATCTGGGCCTTGGTCATGCCGACGGTCGGGTCTTTCGGCTCGCCCGGTCCCTCAGGCGCAACATATGCGATATTCTGCGGGATACGCGTGTATCCGGGCCCGCGGTCGTCAACGATGTCCAGTTCGAACACACCGGTGGCGAGCGCAAGATTCTCGATGGCTTTCACATCGCCGGTGCGGCCCGCCCCCATATGCGCGTCCTGCCCCAGCACGAGGGTGCGCATACCGAGTTTGCCGACCAGCTGGCCGAGGAAGAAACGGAAGGATTTCGCGGCGAACGCGAGCGTATACCGCACGAGCAGCACGTGGTCCACACCCAGTTCGTCCATGACGCGCAGCCGCTGGTCGACGCCCATGAGCCGCTCAGGATCGGCGATATCCGCCGGCGGCTGCTGCCCCTGATGGGTTTTTGCGTACTGATGGACGACACTCGGCCGCGGGTCGAACAGGATGACCACCGAGAAGGCGTTGTTGCGCTTGGCCAATTCAACGGTTCTTCCAATCACCGCACGGTGCCCCTGATGCATGCCGTCGAAGGATCCGACCGTGACGACGGATTTACGGTTGACGCTCAAGGTCGGCCAGTTGACCAGCCCGTTGACGTCGGGAACCAGATTGGTGATGTTCATGCTGTTCCTCTTGTCGTTGTCCCGAAATTCTTGGATGTCTTGGTTGTGATGTCTTGGTTGTCTTCGATGTTTTGATTCTTGGATTGCCGCGTCCACTCTAGCAAAAGGTCAGGCGGCGGGAAAGACCACCGTCGGGCGCGATTGCGCCGGCATCCCGCTGTCGGGGACAATGATGGCGACCACGTCTTCCCCGGTATTTGCCGGATGCGCGATGGCGGCTGTGGCACCCGCCACGGTGACGCCAATACTGCGCCCATACCGCAGATCCTGCGCCTGCTTGTCACTGACATCCACGACGGGCATGGTCATCCGTGCGGCCTGCCCCATGGTCAGGGCGGCGTCCAAGAGCTGCTCCTTCGTGGTATCAAGCCGGGCCCTCATGCGGGTTTCGTGCCGTCCGTCGCGCGTGGTGAAGCTATGTTCCTCGCTGCGGGCGGGCAAGACATGCGGTCCTTCGAGGCTGAACGCGCCGACATGGGTGCGCCGCAACCGGGTGAGGTATCCGCCGACCCCGAGGATATGGCCCAGATCGCGGGCGAGCGCCCGAATATACGTTCCTGCGGAGCATGTGACACGCACGTCGATATCGCGCGTGCTCTGGGCCGCATCCGGTTCATGGACGGCGAGCACGTCGAAGCTGTCGATGATCACTTGGCGAGGCTCGAGGGCCACCTCCTTGCCTTCGCGGGCGAGATCGTAGGCGTGTTTGCCGTTGATTTTCACCGCAGAGTAGGAGCTCGGGACCTGGCTAATCTCCCCCATCAGGTGGGTGTTAATCGCCTGTTCAATCACTTCCCGGGAAAGCGCGGCGATTTGCGCGCGCACGTGTTCGCGTTCCTCGGCAGGCCACTCGATGGCCTCGCCTTCGGCATCCTCGGTGGTGGTGCGCATCCCGAGCCGGATGGTCGCCTCATAGGTCTTGTGATGGTCGACGATGTAGTTGAGCAGCCGGGTGGCGTAGCCGAACCCGATGACCAGCACGCCGGTGGCCATCGGGTCGAGCGTGCCTGCGTGGCCGACGCGTTTCACGTGAAGCACCGACCGTACCGCGGCAACGACGTCATGGCTCGTGACCCCTTGCGGCTTGTCAATGACGATAAGGCCGTCAGGCATCCTGCCCGCCTGTCAGCCCGCTGTCGGTATCGTCATGTTCGTCGCCGGTATCGACGGCGTCGTCGGATTCCTCACCGTAGTTGTCGTCGTCATAAGCATCGTAATCATCATCCTCGGCCCATCGGTTCTCCCGCTCCTCAGGATGCTTGTACGGATCGGCTTCGCCGGCGTACTGGGCGTGTTCACGGCTTTTCGCGAGTTCCTCGTCACGACGACGGGCGGTGACTAGAATATCTTCGATTTCGGTCGCCTCTCCCGGCACCTCGTCGAACTTGAACTTGAGTTCCGGGGTAAGTCGCAGCCCCGCCTTGCGACCGACCAGCGTGCGCAGACGGCCTTTCGCCTGATTGAGCGCCTGCTGGGCGCGCTTGCGTTCACCCTGTTCCTTGCCGTCGTGGCCGAGCTGGGTCCAGTAGATGGTGGCGATCTGCAAATCGTTGGTGACCCGCACGTCGGTGATGGTCACGCTGTGGAGCCGTTCGTCGTGCAGCTGGCGTTCCAACGCGGATGCGACCACACGCTGGATGAGCGCCGCGATGCGCGCCGCCCGTGGATTCGTCCCTGCCAATGGTGTTCCTTTCTAAGAGTTCTAGGAGCCGGTCTGTTCGAGGCCGGTCTGATACGTTCGTTGGTTTGATATTCCCACAGCCCAGTCACGTGTGCCTGTTTCAGGCTGAGGGCGTAACCGCCCGCGGGCAGTCTTCATGTCTTCGGTTGCGCAACAGGCCAGTGCGCCGATGGAGTGCACTGGCCTGTTCCTGGTGTTCCGAACCGTTGTGGACGGCCCGGGCCGTCCACAACGGCTACTTGCGTTCGATTTCGCGCATCTCGAAGGTCTCGATGATGTCGCCGATCTCGATGTCGTTGAAGGTACCGAGGTTGATACCGGCCTCGTAGCCTTCCTTGACCGACTGGACGTCGTCCTTGAAACGACGCAGCGAGGAAATCTCCAGGTCGTTGACCGTGGCGACCCCGTTGCGCAGGATGCGGCACTTCGTACCACGCTTGACCTCGCCGTCCTGAACCATGACGCCGGCGATGTTGCCGAACTTGGAGGAACGGAAGATTTCGCGGATCTCGGAGTGCGAGGTGACGACCTCTTCGTATTCGGGCTTGAGCATGCCCTTCAAGGAGGCTTCGACATCCTCGATGGCCTTGTAGATGATCGAGTAGTACTTGATCTCCACGCCTTCGCGTTCCGCCAGATCGGCGACCTGACGGTTCGGGCGCACGTTGAAGCCGATGATGACGGCCTTGTCGACGCTCGCCAGGTTGACATCGTTCTGCGTGATGGCACCGACACCGCGGTGGATGACCTGGATGCCGACTTCCTCGGACACATCGATCTTCATGAGCGAATCCTCGAGGGCCTCGACAGAGCCGGAGGAATCGCCCTTGATGACGATATTGAGCATATCCACTTCGGACTTGGCGAACTGCTCCTTGAGGCTTTCGAGCGAAACCACCTTGCGGCGCTTGGCCAGCTGGGCCGCGCGTTCGGTGGCCTGACGCTTCTCGGCGATCTGGCGTGCCGCACGGTCGTCAGGGGCGACCAGGAACAGGTCACCTGCGGTCGGCACGGAAGTCAGGCCGAGCACCTGGACAGGCGTGGACGGGGCTGCGGCCTTCATATGATTGCCGTTCTCGTCGAGCATCGCACGCACGCGGCCGTACGAGGTACCGGCCACGATAGCGTCACCCACATGGAGGGTGCCGGACTGCACGAGCACGGTCGCCACTGCACCACGGCCCTTGTCCAGTCGGGCTTCGACGGTGGCGCCTCGAGCGTCCATATCCGGGTTGGCGCGCAGATCAAGCTCCGCGTCGGCGGTGAGCAACACCGCTTCGAGCAGCTTGTCGACGTTTGTTCCTTGCTTGGCGGAGATGTCGACGAACATGGTGTTGCCGCCGTACTCTTCCGGTACCAAGCCGAATTCGGTGAGCTGGCCGCGCACACGTTCCGGGTTGGCGCCTGGCTTATCGATCTTGTTGACCGCGACCACAATCGGGACATGCGCCGCCTGCGCGTGGTTGATCGCCTCAACGGTCTGGGGCATGACGCCGTCATCCGCGGCGACCACGAGGATCGCGATATCGGTGAGTTCGGCGCCACGGGCACGCATAGCGGTGAAGGCTTCGTGGCCAGGGGTATCGAGGAAGGTAATCTTGCGCGATTCGCCGTCAAGCTTGACCGTCACCTGGTATGCGCCGATGCGCTGGGTAATGCCGCCGGCCTCACGAGCGACCACGTTGGTCTTGCGGATGGTGTCCAGCAAGCGGGTCTTACCGTGATCGACATGGCCCATGACCGTGACCACAGGCGGACGCGGCTTGAGGTTCTTGTCGTCCTGCAGCTCTTCCTCATCAAGGTCGATGTCGAACTGCTGCAGCAGCTCCTTGTCTTCCTCTTCAGCGGAGACGATCTTGATGTTCCAGCCGATTTCCTCACCAAGAATCTGGAAGGTCGCCTCGTCGAGGGACTGGGTCGCCGTGGCCATCTCGCCGAGATGGAACAGGACGGTGACGAGCGCCGCCGGATTGACGTTGATTTTCTCAGCAAGATCCGCAAGGGACGCGCCCTGACGCAGACGCACAGTCTGGCCGTTGCCTGCGGGGATGCGCACACCGGCGATGACCGGGGCCTTCATCTCCTGATATTCATGACGCTTCGCGAGACGGTTCTTGCGTGCTTTCGAGGACTTGCCGCCCTGACGACCGAATGCACCTGCGGCACCGCCACGACCACGGCCGCCGCCACGGGACGGACCGGCATTGCCGCCACTGTTCTGGAAGCCGCCGCCGAAATGATTGCCGCTTCCACCGCGGTTTGCGCCGGCACCTTGGCCAGGACGATGCTGGCCCCACTGCCCCGGACGAGCACCGCGGCCATTGGCGAAACCATTGCGGCCGCCACGACCACGGCCTCCACGACCACCTTCGACAGTCGGGCGCGCCATGGGGTGCGGACGCGGGATGTCACCCGGAGTGGGCACGTGCATGCCCTGCTTGCGGCTGAACGGATTGTTGCCCGGACGCGGCCCCGGAGTCGCGGCATGCGGCGTACCGGAACGCTGTTGCGACGCGGCGCCTTGGGCTCCGCGCGACGCGTGCGGACCGCTGGCCCCTGGGCGAGGACCATTACGACGCGGATTGTGACCCGGACGGCCTTGCTCACCGTTACGGGAATTGCGTCCCTCGCGGTTGTCACGACGGTCGTCACGGCGCTGGGGACGGTCAGGACGACCACCTTGCTGGGAACGCTGGCCGGCATGAGGCCCCGGATGCGGTGCACCCGGCTTCGGCACATGCAGATGTGCCGGCCCCGGCTTCGCGGCATTGCTCTCGCTTGATGCCTGCGACTGCTCCTGATGATGCTCGGAGTGTTGCGGACGCGGTGCAGCCTTTGCACCTTGCTTCTTATCGTTTGGCTTATTGGATGCATCCTGCTTCGGGAAGGATGCCTTCAGACGACGAACGACCGGCGCCTCCACGGTAGAAGACGCGGACTTGACGAACTCCCCCATGTCCTTGAGCTTCTCAAGGACGGTTTTGCTGTCAACGCCAAGCTCCTTGGCCAGTTCATATACGCGCTGTTTTGCCACTCAGTTTTCTCCTATTCCGTGACTGCGCGCATATGCGCAGTCACACTTCGATGATGGCGAGCTTACCTTGTCTCATCGTGCGACCATGATCTGTTACCTCGTCTCCGTGTCACGGCCCGGAAGTATGGACTGCCGGGCCCGGATTGCCGCAATCCAGCATACCGGAGACTGTGGATTGCGGCGCGAGCCGTGTCTACTTGTTTTCAGCCGATTGTGACGCGCCTGCCTCGGCTGCCCGTTCGGCGGCGAGCTTCGCCTTATGCTGCTCGGCAGACTCGATGCCGATCTTCCAACCGGTCAGCTTCGCGGCGAGACGGGCGTTCTGCCCTTCCTTGCCGATGGCGAGCGACAGCTGGTCGTCATGGATGAACGCGATGGCGGTCTTGTTCTTCTCACTGATGACCTGCACATCCGTCGCAACCGCAGGTGACAGCGCCGACGCCACAAACTTCGCCGGATCTGCGGACCAATCGACGATATCGATCTTCTCGTTGCCGAGATTCTCCATGACAGCACGCACTCTGGATCCCGCAGGGCCGATCAATGCGCCCTTCGGATTGACCCCGTCAGTGTTCGCCTTGACCGCGATCTTGGTGCGGGCACCGGCCTCGCGCGCGATCGCCATGATGGACACCGCGCCGGACACCAGCTCCGGCACCTCGCGTTCAAACAGGCGACGCACCAGCTCCGGATGGGAACGGGAGACGACGATCTCCGGCCCCCGCAGGCCACGAGACACATTGACCACATACACGCGCAGACGTTCGCCATGACGATACCGTTCGCCCGGCACCTGCTCGCGACGAGGAAGCAGCGCTTCGACATCGCCGACCGCGATATGCACGTTGCTCGGATCTTTCGCATCCTGCTGGACGATACCGGTGATCAGCTTGCCCTTCTGCCCTGCGAAGGCGCCAAGCACACGGTCATCCTCAGCCTTGCGGAACAGCTGGCTGATGACCTGACGCGCCGTCGCGGCAGCGAGACGACCGAAATCATGCGGGGTGTCGTCATACTCCTCCCCCAACTTCGGCGCCGGATGAGGATCATCCTCGGTCGGCTCGACCGGAATCTCGTCCTGAGCCCAGATCGTGAACGTGCCTGCACGCTCGTCAAGCTCGACGCGGGCATGCTTCGCCGCGTGCGGTGTTTTGAGATAAGCCAGTCGCAATGCCTCGGAAAGTGCATCATCCAGCGTCTCGGCGTCAATTCCCTGACCAGCTGCCAGCTGGTGAATACCTGCCAGGTCCAGTTCCATCCTGCAAGACCTCCTATGTGAAGTTATTACCGAGCGCTTTGCCCAATTAGTCACAGTTACGTACTACTTTAGATGATTATGCAGACACGCAGTCCTCTCCTTCGCCGTGCGCGCACTATCTTCAGATACGCCGTCATATGCGTTGCCGCAATCGCGGTGATGACTGCCACGACTGCATGCTCATCCCCCAGAATCGCAGGACGAGCCGAATCGGAATATCAGGAAACCGACTGCGAGCGCTCCTACCGCTCCGCCACCGACAACGACTCCCGCGCACAGCACGGTCCGATCATCGTCAGATACTTGGCGTCATCGCAGTCGGCGCAAGACTGGCAGACCGTCGCGGCAGCATGTCCGCAACGCATCACAGAAGGGGTCATCCGCAGCGCGCAAGCCCAATGGCTGGCCAACAATCTCGCGCAAAGCATCTCACAGACCTACACGGCGAGCGCCCACGACGGCAACGCCCTGCGCAGACAGCGTCTCGATGGGCTGACAGCGCTGCCGTTAAGCAAAGCAATTCTTCGCAAACTCGCGCTTGCCGAAGACCGCGCAGGCTCCGCATTGCAAGTGCTCGCCGCCAAAGGGGTGGCCGGCGCGACTCTCACCGCAAGCGACAACCATCATGCCGCCGGGTCGCAGTTGATGTCTATCGCGGGCAATACCGGCGATTTGCGGCAGAAAGAATACGACATAACCAATCTGCTCGCCAATCCGAGCACTGCGACCGACCAATCAACAGGATTGCAGGCGTCCACGGTGTCCATCATCGAAATCGACTGCGCGTTGGAGGAGTTGGCCGCCCTCGCATCCCCCGACAACACCGTCTCGAACACCGGGGCTACAGCAGCCAGCACCCGCACCAATCAGATGCTCGTGTTGGTGCGTCTGATTACGGGGCATTGCTACGAGGCGTTCGCGCAAGGCTACCCGAGCGCCGATTTTGCGGTTTTCGCAAGTATCAGCAAGCAATGACGCCACACCTGGCATAGTTCGCGATCCCGTGATACCCACGACTCGACGAACTGTGGGTGGTCAGATAAATATGTCCGGCCCATCGGTCCTCTTCATCTCTGGATGCCTGTGTATCAGAAAGTCCGAAAATCTCGCCGAAAATCCTGTGCGAGAGAGATTTTTCGAATAATCTCTGAATATCTCTCCGATAATGCGAAATCCGCGACTTTTTCAGGACCGCCCGATGACGCGACGAAGGCACGATAAGTTAGAATCGTTGAAATTTCAAGCTTCTGATAATCCTGCCTATATGGCAACATCGTGCTGAATGCTCAATATCTCCCCAAAACTGTCACCGCCGAGAGATATTCAGACTTTCTTCTCAATATCTCTCGAAATCCACACGAAAACGCGAGATATTGAGATTCGCATATCCGCAGATCGCTCAGACTGGACTGTGGCTCCCGACTCCCGTGTGCGGGAGAAGCGCATCCGCGTCGGTCGAAAAGCTTTCAGGTCCGCCCAGGAGCCGTAATGTCGGTTTACGTATGCCCCGGCATACGCCTCATGGCAGACGGGAGACGCCGTGCCCAATCCGTGAGCAATATGGCGAGTTACGTATGTCCGGGAATGTACAGATCGCAGGACACAGCCCGGAGCTGCTGCTTTCCGACGATCTTGTTCAGCTTCGCATGCCGCGGCATACAGGATGCGCACGCAGACCGGAACAATGTTCCAGTCTCCCATACATCTCGCCACGCATATAGGGACCAAAGTTATTGCCTATCATCCTCACCGGCGTTGCGGCACGCGCCCACCATGCCCCTAATGCGTCCCCCAATATGCGCCATGACATATATCTGTATGCCCCCTCGACGCAACCCTGCCTGGTGGGGCGACACGCCGTGAAACCGTTGGAACCGCGCGGTTTTGGGCTTGATAACAAGAAACCCCGCGGGTGGAACCCACGGGGTACTGCGGATGAGGCGAGATTCGAACTCGCGGAGGGTTTCGCCCTCACACGCTTTCGAGGCGTGCTCCTTCGACCGCTCGGACACTCATCCAAGTCGCTCGTCACTGCGATGACCGCAGAAAACATGCAACCTGATTATTATAGGACAATTTCACGCGCATCCGTCCCGCGTGTCGCCATGATGCGAGAATATCCCCCACCAAGCTGTTCTCACATGCCGACTCAAGCATGCACGACTAACGTGCAGCCGAACAGCTATTCCAAGGTGCGCTTCGCCCTGATTGCCTCGGCACGCGCAGCCAGTTCGTCATCCGGAGGGTAGGACACGTGCTCCAGCGTCAATCCGCGCGCATCGATAGGCCCGGTCGAACCCTCACGAACCGGCTCGGCCATTTTGTGCGCGAACCAGTCCAAGCTTTTCCTACCTCTGCCTACCTGCACGCAAGCATTAACCAACGAACGCACCATATTGTGGGCGAAGGCATCGGCGACGATCGTGAAACAGACCAGCCCTGACTCGAGAACAGACACCCGATACCCTGCCGGATCGGAATCCCCCGACACCAGCGGTGCATCCGGGATTCTGTCCCAGTGGGCGCGCTTGACCTCCCTGATGGTCGTACCCCCGGGATTGGGTGTCGCGAACGAGCCGAAATCGTGCAGGCCTACGGTCATCCGGGCTGCCTCGTTCATTAGGCCTAAATCAAGTCGATCCGGGATAGCCGTCACAAATCCACGCATCCTGGGGTCCACCGGCCGACCTGCATCACAAATCCGATAGACGTAAGTTCGCTCCAGCGCGGAGAATCGCGCGTCAAAACCGTCAGGCGCGCGGCTGATGGAGCGGATAACGATATCATCGGGCAACACATGCTTGAGGCGACGCTCCAACGCCTCGACACCATTCGCCTGCATATGGCCGATGCATGAGTCGAGAACCTCGGGCGATATATCGACGTGGCACACCTGCCCCAATGCGTGCACGCCGGTATCGGTTCGGCCGGCGACAGTGACACGAATCTCCCGCTCGTCAGCAAGTCGAAGGATGGTCGCCAACGCGTGTTCCAGTTCGCCTTGGACTGTGCGCAGCTCTGGCTGTCGCGCCCAGCCATGGTATCCGCCGCCATCATAGGAAAGGTCAATTCTCAATCTCATCGGCACAAGTATACGACCTTGGCATAAATGTGTGCCGTTAATCAAGTGGCATGCGACAGTAAACAGACACATGCGGGATACGTCTCGTGACAATGCCTCCGGTATGCGATCATATACGGCAACGGGGGCCGGACCCGTATGGATCCGACCCCCGTCATCAGTGTTGTGCAACAATCAAGGAAGGTGACTGTTCACTCACTTCTCGTCGGCAGCCTTCTCGGCGTCATCAGCCACGTCAGCTTCCTCAACCTGCTCAGCAGCCTCGGCATCCGCGGCATCCGCGGTCTTATCGAGGTCAACAGCGGCGGCGTCAGCAGCGGCGACGTCGTTGCCGGACTCGTTGGCGGCCACAGCCTGCTCAACGGCATCATCAGCAGCGCCATCAGCGATCGCGGCATCGGCGGCAGCAGCAACAGCCTCGCTGTCTTCCTTCGCGGCGGTCTTGGCAGCGGCTTCAGCTTCCTTCACGACGGCCTTCTTGGCAACCGGCTCGGTGACGAGCTCGATGATGGCCTGCGGAGCGGAATCACCACGACGCGGAGCAATCTTGACGATGCGGGTGTAGCCACCCTCGCGCTGTTCCATCTGCTCGGCAATCTCAGTGAAGAGCTTGTGGACAATGGACTTGTCACGAATGACGCGCATCACGCGACGGCGGGAGTGCAGATCACCACGCTTGGCGAAGGTGATCAGGCGCTCGGCCAGCGGACGCAGACGCTTTGCCTTCGGCAGGGTGGTCTTGATGCTGCCGTTGCGGAACAGGCTGGTCGCCATGTTCGCGAGCATCAGGCGCTCATGTGCCGGGCTCGACGCCAGACGCGGGCCTTTCTTCGGTTTTGGCATGTTTACTCCTTATTGTTCCCGCTCAGGTGGGCAGATGCCCGAACATCCGATCAGGAACGGTTGGTCAAAGGGGCGGTTCACTCATCTTCCGGCGAGAAGAACGTGCCACCTTCGAGGTTGTTGGTATCAAATCCGCCGAGTGGCGAAGGCTTGAGCGACAGGCCGAAACCTTGCAGCTTCTCCTTGACTTCGTCGATGGACTTCATACCGAAATTGCGGATATCGAGCAGATCCTGCTCGGTGTGGGACACCAGCTCGCCGATGGTGTGGATCCCCTCGCGCTTGAGGCAGTTGTAGCTGCGCTGCGTGAGATTGAGATCCTCAATCGGGATGGACATCTCAGGGTTGGTCTCTTCGGCAACCGGTGCCGGACCAACCTCGACGCCCTCGGCCTGAGCATTGAGCTCACGGCACAAGCCGAAAAGCTCAACCAGGGTCGAGCCGGCCGAAGCCACCGCATCACGCGGCGAAATGGCGGGCTTGGTCTCCACGTCCAGAATGAGCTTGTCGAAGTCGGTGCGCTGTTCCACGCGAGTGGCCTCGACCTTGTAGCTCACCTTGAGAACCGGGGAGTAGATCGAATCGACCGGAATGCGGCCGATTTCGTCGTTATCCTGCTTGTTCATCTGAGCAGGCACATAACCGCGGCCGCGTTCAACGGTGAACTCGATCTCGAGTTCGCCATCGTCTTCGAGCGTGGCGATGTGCAGATCCGGATTAGCGATGGTGACGCCGGCAGGCGGCGTGATATCTCCCGCCGTAGCCTCGCCCTTACCGCTTTTGCGCAGATACATGACCACTGGCTCGTCGTATTCGCTGGTCAGCACGATGCCCTTGATGTTGAGCAGGATCTCGGTGACATCCTCGACCACGCCAGGCAGAGTAGTGAACTCATGCAGGGCGCCGGAGATGCGGACCGAAGTGACTGCCGCTCCAGGGATGGAGCTGAGCAGCGTGCGGCGCAGGGAGTTGCCGAGCGTATAGCCGAAGCCAGGCTCGAGCGGCTCGATCACGAAACGTGAGCGCTGTGGATTGAGAGATTCCTCGGTAAGTGTCGGACGCTGTGCGATAAGCACTGTGGTTATCCTTTCAGCTTCTGATCGGTGGTGCACTCACCGGCCATAAGCGGGTTGGATGGGTGGATTGTAAAAGTGCTCAGACGCGACGACGCTTCGGAGGACGAACGCCGTTATGCGCTTGTGGGGTGACGTCGGTGATGGAACCGACCTCGAGTCCGGCGGACTGCAGGGAACGGATGGCGGTTTCACGACCGGAACCCGGGCCCTTCACGAATACGTCGACCTTCTTGACGCCGTGTTCCATCGCCTTGCGGGCAGCAGATTCGGCGGCCATGCCAGCGGCGTACGGCGTGGACTTGCGGGAGCCCTTGAAACCGACATCGCCACCGGACGCCCAGGAGACAACCGCTCCGGACGGGTCCGTAATCGAGATGATGGTGTTATTGAAAGTGGACTTGATGTGCGCCTGCCCGACCGGCACCGACTTGCGGTCCCGGCGACGCGGCTTGCGCGCAGCTTGCTTGTTGGCTGCCATTGACCCTCGTTTCCTAGTAACGAACTTGAATGCCCGGGCGATGAGCTAGTCCGTCTCGTGGCCCGGGGCACGCCACCTTACTTGGTGGCCTTCTTCTTTCCGGCGACCGTACGCTTCGGGCCCTTGCGGGTGCGGGCGTTGGTCTTGGTGCGCTGACCGCGCACAGGAAGTCCCCTACGGTGACGCTGGCCTTGGTAGCAGTTGATCTGGATCTTACGACGGATGTCCGCATCGATTTCACGACGCAGATCGCCTTCGATCTTGTAGTTGGCTTCAAGATAGTCGCGCAGCGTGATGAGCTGCTCATCCGTAAGATCCTTGACGCGGGTATCCGGATTGATTCCGGTCGCGGCAAGCGTTTCCTTCGCACGAGTGCGGCCCACACCAAAGATGTAGGTGAGCGCAATCTCGATACGCTTCTCATTTGGGATGTCGACTCCGGCAAGACGTGCCATTGCGATTCCTTTTGTTTTGCGCAGGTCTCACACCGAATCGCCCGGTTTCCCGGCCCGGGCCTGCGTACCCGGGGTTCAGCTTGCGCTGTGATTCAGTGTCTGTTCATATGCCGCTGGAAATCTGCTCAGCCCTGACGCTGCTTGTGGCGCGGGTTCGTGCAGATCACCATGACGCGGCCGTGACGACGGATCACGCGGCAGTTTTCGCAGATCCTCTTCACACTAGGGCTGACCTTCATGGTTTTCCTTTGCTTGTACCTTACTTGTAACGGTACGTAATACGCCCGCGGTTCAGATCGTAGGGGCTCATCTCCAGCACAACCCGGTCCTGCGGAAGAATACGGATGTAGTTCTTGCGCATCTTTCCGGAAATCGTTGCCAGCACGATGTGCTTGTTCTCAAGTTCCACGCGAAACATCGCGTTCGGCAGTGCTTCCACCACCTTGCCTTCGACTTCAATCACACCGTCTTTTGCCATGAGCCTCGTTCCGTTCCTCAGACGAATTACTATGGGTATCCGAAGACACACCAAATTGCAATAATACACGAAAAGCTGGTGGTGCAACACACGGCGTGTTGCACCACCAGCTTCGATGGTCACGCGGTTCGTCGGGTAACGGACCGCCTTTGATCGTCAGCCGAGTTTGGCGATGATCTCCTTGTTGATGGCTTCGATTTCGCCGACGCCATTGACACTGACGAGCTTGCCGCGGTTGCGGTAGATGTCGAGCAGTGGTGCGGTCTCCTTCGCATAGGTCTCAAGACGCTTCGCAATCGCTTCCGGGGTGTCGTCGGAACGACCTTCCTCGGCTGCACGCTTTTTCATGCGTTCCAGCAGGACATCCTGCGCCGCGTCGAGCGCGACAGCATAATCCAAGGGAGTTCCCAGCTCGTCAAGCATCTTGTCGAGCGCCTCGACCTGCGCGGCGTTACGCGGATACCCGTCAAGAATCCAACCGTTGCGGGTGTCGTCTTTGGCAAGACGATCCTTGACGATCGAGTTCGTCAGCTCGTCTGGCACAAGTTCGCCCTTGTCGATATACGCCTGTGCCTGCTTGCCGAGCTCAGTGTGGTTCTTCAGGTTGTAGCGGAAGATATCTCCGGTGGAAATCGCCGGGATGTTGTAATGCTTACTCAGCAGAGCGGCCTGGGTTCCCTTGCCGACGCCCTGCGGTCCCATGATCAGCAGACGCATGGTGTTCCTTTCCTGTGGTTGTTGGCTTGATAAGCCAATGATCCGCGACCTCGAGTCCGGAGCCTAAGGCCCAGATGAGGCCACGCACAATTTGCATGTCATACACGGTGATGGCGAAACTGCTATCTGTGCTCACTTTGTGCAGCCGCGGATAACAGTTGGGGTACGGTCTCAAGGACCGTACCCGGTTGTGGTTGTGATTACTTGCCTTCGACGTGCTCGGTGTTCTCGAACAGGAATCCGGTGTACTGGAACTGCTCGGTCTGAGCCTTCGCCTGACGCAGGGTGTCTAGGCCGACGCCTGCGATAATCAGGATCGTCGTGCCGCCGAAGGGCAGACGGTTGTTCAGGTGCATGGACATGATGAGAACAGTCGGGATGAGTGCCACAAACAGCAGGTAGATGGCGCCCACCGTATCAAGACGGTTCATCACATAGCCAAGATAACGGCTGGTCGCGCTACCGGCACGGATACCCGGGATGAACCCGCCGTAATCCTTCATATTGTCGGCAACTTCGTCCGGATCGAAGGTGATGGACGTGTAGAAGAAGGTGAAGAACACAATCTGGATGGCATACAGCACGATGTACCACACGGTGGTGGTGCTGGCAAGGTTGGTGTTGATCCACTTGACCCAGCTCTGGTCGCTGTTGCCGAACTGTGCGATCAGTGTCGGGGTGGACAGGATCGAGGACGCGAAAATCGGCGGGATAACGCCGCTCATATTGATCTTGAGCGGCAGGTAGGTGGACGAACCGCCGTACATCTTACGGCCGATCATGCGGCGCGTATACTGCACCGGAATACGGCGCTGAGCAAGTTCGACATACACGACGAAAATCATGATGACGAGCAGAACGCCGACGACGATGCCGAACTTGGTCCAGTTGCCGTCCTTGCCATTGGTGCCCCAGCCAATTTCCCACAGCTGCGGCAGGAAGCCGGAGCAGATTGACATGAAGATAAGAATCGACATGCCCTGGCCGATGCCCTTATCGGTGATAAGCTCGGCCATCCACATGATGAAGCCGGTGCCGCCAGTCATGATGAGGACCATAACGACCAGATTCCATACCGAATCGTTCGGGATGACCTGCGAGCACTGGTAGTTGAACAATGCGCCGGAACGCGCAGTGACCAGGATGGTGGTGGATTGGAGCACCGCCAGGCCGATGGTCAGATAACGGGTGTACTGGGTGAGCTTCGCTTCGCCGGATTGGCCTTCCTTGTGCAGCATTTCGAAACGAGGAATGACCACACGCAGCAACTGGATGACGATGGATGCCGTGATGTACGGCATGACGCCCAGTGCGAAGATCGACAGCTGGAGCATGGCGCCGCCGGAGAAGAGGTTGACCAGACCGATGAAGTTCTCGGATACCGTGCTCATCTTGCCGACGCACTGCTGGACGACTTTGACGTCGACACCCGGTGTCGGGATGAATGAGCCGATACGGTAAATGATGATCATGCCAAGTACAAAGAGGATCTTGTTCCTCAATTCCTTGGTCTTGAAGGCCTGGATTAACGTCCTCACCTGGGGTTCCTTCCCTTATGTCTTGCGCGAGGAAACCACGCGAACGTGCAATGTCACACTCTAAGTTCCACAGTCTACCCCATGCCGTCTACCTGACGTGCGTCGATGCACGCGAGGCAACGCCGGCAGCGTGGCGGAAACCGCGGGTACAGTACTGAATACGATGTGACCCTCTCCTAGTACAGGAGAGGGTCACATCAGCTTGTCTAGCAGGCAAGCATCACCGAGTTCAGTTCTCGGAGATGGAGCCGCCTGCGGCCTCAATCTTGGCCTTGGCGGAGGCCGAAGCCTTCACGCCCTTGATGGTGAACGCCAGCTTGGTGTCTCCATCGCCAAGGATCTTAACCGGGTTGCCAGCACGCACAGCGCGCTTCTTGACCAGATCGGCCACGGTGACTTCGCCGCCCTCAGGGAACAGCTCGTTCAGCGTAGCAATGTTGACGACCTGGTAGACCTGCTTGAACGGGCTCTTGAAGCCACGCAGCTTCGGAAGACGCATGTACAGCGGCAGCTGTCCGCCTTCGAAGCCAGGACGAACCTGATAGCGCTTCTTAGTGCCCTTGGCGCCACGGCCCGAGGTCTTGCCCTTGGAACCTTCACCGCGACCAACGCGGATACGGTCCTTCTTGGCTCCCGGAGCCGGGTGCAGATCATGCATTTGCAGGATGTCTGCTTCTTCGTTTGCCATAATCAGTCAGCCTCCTCGACGGTGACCAGGTGGCGCACAGCGTTGACCAGGCCACGGTTGGCGGCGGTGTCCTCGCGGACGACGCTCTGGCCGATCTTGTGCAGACCCAGGGTCTGCACCGTAGCACGCTGGCGTGGGGTGGTGTTCACCACACCGTGGATCAGGGTGATCTTGAGGTTTGCCATCACTCACCATCCTTCGTTTCAGCGGCTGCCTTGGCCTGGGCTTCCTCACGGGCCTTGCGGGCCTCAGCGATGCCCTCGGCGCGAGCGCGCAGCAGAGCATCCGGAGCAACCTCTTCGAGCGAGAGACCACGGCGCGCCGCGATCTCTTCCGGCTCTTCGAGCTGCTTAAGAGCAGCCACGGTTGCACGGACCACGTTCACCGCGGTTGCAGAGCCCATGGACTTGGTGAGGATGTCGGAGATGCCAGCGCACTCCATGACGGCGCGGACAGCACCACCGGCGATAACGCCGGTACCAGGGGCGGCCGGGCGAAGCATCACGGTGCCAGCGGCGTCATGACCAATCACCGGGTGGGTGATGGTGCCCTTGACGCGCGGAACGGTGAACATGTGCTTCTTGGCGTCCAGCTGGCCCTTGGCGATAGCCGCCGGGACCTCACGGGACTTGCCATAGCCGACACCCACAGTGCCCTTGCCGTCACCGACAACCACGAGGGCGGCGAAGCTGAAAGTACGACCACCCTTGTGGGTCTTGGACACGCGGTTGATAGTGACCACGCGATCGAGCAGCTCGTCGCCGTGATTCTCTTCACGACGGTTGCGACGCTCACCGCGACGGCCTTCACCGCGCTGGCCACGACGGGACTTGCGCTCGCCGTTGTTCTCTGCAGCAGCCTGAGTGTTCTGAGTTTCTTCAGCCACTTGGGTTTCCTTCTCGTTATCGCTCACAGTGCCAGACCTCCCTCGCGGGCGCCATCAGCAACAGCTGCGACGCGACCATGGTACTTGTAGCCACCGCGGTCGAACACGACCTTGGTGATACCGGCGTCCTTGGCGCGCTGAGCGACAAGTTCACCGACCTTCTTGGCCGCTTCGGTCTTGTTGCCTTCGAACCCATCGAAATCGTGGGACATAGTGGAAGCGCTTGCCAAGGTGATGCCCTTGGTATCGTCCACAATCTGGGCGACCATGTGACGGTTGGAACGGGTGACCACCAGGCGCGGACGCTCCGGGGTACCGGAAATGCGCTTGCGCAGGCGGGCGTGACGACGAAGACGGGAGAACTTCTTGCCCTTGCCGAAAATCTTGACGCTCATATCACTTACCAGCCTTTCCAGCCTTGCGCAGGATGTGCTCGTCGCTGTACTTGATGCCCTTGCCCTTGTAGGGTTCCGGAGCACGAAGCTTGCGGATGTTCGCGGCAGCCTGGCCAACGGCCTGCTTGTCGGAGCCCTTGACGATCACCTGGTTGGCGTTCGGCAGTTCGAACTCGATGCCTTCAGGAGGATCGACGGTGATGGTGTGCGAGTAGCCGAGGGAGAACTCGATGCTCTTGCCCTTGAGCTGCGCGCGGTAACCAGTGCCGACGATGTCGAGGGTCTTGGTGTAGCCCTCGTGAACGCCCTTGACCATGGACGCGATGATCGAACGGGCCAGACCGTGCTTGGCACGGGTCGGACGCAGATCGTCGGCCGGGGTCAGGATGATTTCGTTGCCTTCGACCTTGCCGGTGATGCCTTCCGGAATCACGAAGGAATCAGAGCCCTTTGGGCCCTTGGTGGAGAAGGTCTGACCTTCAATCTTGACTTCCACGCCATCCGGGATGGTGACGGGGAGCTTACCAATATGCGATGCCATGTTTCAGCTCTCCTTTCTCACCAAACGTAAGCGACGATTTCGCCGCCGATGCCCCGGTCGAGGCATTCCTTCTGGGTCAGCAATCCCGAGCTCGTCGAGATGATGGCGACACCGAGGCCGCCGAGCGGCATCGGCAAGGAGTCGGACTTCGCATAGCGACGCATGCCCGGCTTCGAAATACGCTTGATGCCCTGGATGGAACGTTCGCCGTGAGGACCATACTTCAGCGTGATTTCGAGGGTCTGGCCGACCTTGGCTTCCTTCGCCGTGAAATCAGCGATGTAGCCTTCACGCTTGAGGATCTCGGCGATGTTCGCCTTGAACTTGGAGTACGGCATATCCACGGTCTGGTGCTTTGCCGCGCTCGCATTACGCAGACGCGTGAGCATGTCTGCGATCGGATCTGTCATTGTCATGTGGGCTAACGCCCTTTCTCGCCGTGGTTTCCGCCGCCCTCACGGGTGCCATGCACCCGATCGGGCCGCGGACCTTCAGCGTCGATGTTTACCAACTGGACTTCGTAACTCCGGGCAGCTCGCCACGGTGAGCCTTCTCGCGAAGGCAGATGCGGCACAGGCCGAACTTGCGGTACACGGAGTGGGGACGACCACAAACCTGGCAACGCGTGTAGGCGCGCACCTTGAACTTCGGCTTGGCGGCCGCCTTGTTCTTCAGAGCGGTTTTTGCCATTTCAGTTCTCCTTGAAGGGGAAACCGAGGTGCTTGAGCAGCACGCGGGCTTCCTTGTCGTCCTTGGTGTTCGTCACCACGGTGATGTCCATACCACGGACGTGGTCAATGGAATCAGGATCGATCTCGTGGAACATGGACTGCTCAGTGAGACCGAAGTTGTAGTTGCCCTGGCCGTCGAACTGGTTGCCATCGATTCCGCGGAAATCGCGGATACGCGGCAGAGCCAGCGTCAGAAGGCGGTCGAGGAACTCCCACATGCGGTCGCCGCGGAGCGTAACATACGCACCGATGGCCTGCCCCTCACGCAGGTGGAACTGCGCGACGGACTTCTTCGCGTGGGTGATCTTCGGCTTCTGACCGGTGATGGCCGTCAGGTCCTTCACAGCACCTTCGATGAGCTTGGAGTCGCGGGCAGCGGCACCGACACCCATGGAGACGACGACCTTCTGCAGACGAGCGACCTGCATCGGGTTGGAATACTTGAATTCCTTCTCGAGCTCAGGCACGATCTGGTCGAAGTACTTCTGCTTCAAGCGCGGAGTTGCCGGCGCTTCGACTGTGGTATCGGTCATGCCAGCTCCTTTCCGGACTTCTTGGCGACACGCACGCGCACGGTCTTCACCTTGCCGTCACGAGCCTCCTGCTTAACGACCACGCCAACGCGGGTCGGCTGCTTGGTCTCCGGGTCGATCAGCATCACGTTGGAGCGATGGATCGGGGCCTCGACCGGAACAATGCCAGACTGCTGGCCCTGCTGGGTGGCGCGGACATGCTTCTTGACGACCTGCACACCCTCAACGATCAGTCGATCGTTGGGCAGCACACGCAAGACCTTGCCTTCCTTGCCGCGATCCTTGCCGCGGATGACCTTGACCTGGTCGCCGCTCTTGATCTTGGCTACCATTCAGATCACCTCCGGAGCGAGGGACACGATCTTCATGAAGCGCTTGTCGCGCAGCTCACGACCGACCGGTCCGAAGATACGAGTGCCCTTGGGTTCCTGGCCAGAGCCGAGGAGCACAGCGGCGTTCTCGTCGAACTTGATGTAGGAACCATCCGCACGGCGGTGTTCCTTGACGGTGCGGACGACAACGGCCTTCACCACGTCGCCCTTCTTGACCGACCCGCCAGGAATGGCGTCCTTGACGGTGGCGACGATCACGTCGCCGATGCCGGCATAGCGTCGCTTCGATCCGCCGAGCACTCGGATGGCCAAGATCTCCTTGGCACCCGTGTTGTCGGCGACATGAAGCCGCGTTTCCTGCTGAATCATTGATTCTCCTTAGCCGAGCTGGTTCTCCCCGAGCACCCTTGCGGGTGATCGCGGAGCCTTGCCGAACTTGTTACTTGGCGCGCTCGATAATGCTATCGAGACGCCAACGCTTGGTCTTGCTCAGAGGCCGAGTCTCCATAATACTCACGAGGTCGCCAACGTGGGCTTCGTTGTGTTCATCATGGGCCTTGACCTTGCGGGTGGAGCGGACGACCTTGCCGTACAGCGGGTGGGTCGAACGCTGCTCGAGCTCGACGGTAATCGTCTTGTCCATAGCTTCGGACACGACGTAACCGCGACGAACCTTGCGGAAGTTACGCTCTTGCTTTTCAGCCATGCTTACTTCTCCTCAGCTTTCGTATCCGCAGCCTCAGGCTCTTCGGTGATACCGAGTTCGCGCTCGCGCAGGACGGTGTACATCCGGGCGATGTCGCGCTTGACGGCCTTGAGACGGGCGGTGTTTTCGAGCTGGCCGGTTGCGTGCTGGAAGCGCAGGTTGAACAGCTCTTCCTTGGACTTCTTGAGGAAGCCCTCGATTTCCGCATTGGTCTTCTCGTTGAGATTCTTGATGGAATAGTCTGCAGTTCCGACTGGCATCAGATGTCACCGCCTTCACGCGCGATAATACGGCACTTCATTGGGAGCTTGTCGATAGCGCGGCGCAGAGCCTCGTGAGCGACATCCTCCGTGACACCACCGATCTCGAACATGACTCGACCGGGGTGGATATCGGCGATCCAGAACTCAGGCGCGCCCTTACCGGAACCCATTCGGGCGCCGAGCGGGTGCTTGGTCAGCGGGCGATCCGGGAAGATCGTGATCCACACGCGGCCACCACGCTTGATGTAGCGGGTCATGGCGATACGTGCGGCTTCGATCTGACGGTTTGTCACATAAGCCGGGGCAAGCGCCTGGATGCCGTAATCGCCGAAAGCGATCTCGTTGCCGCCCTTGGACATACCATGACGGTCCGGGCGATGCTGCTTGCGGTATTTAACTCTCTTTGGGATAAGCATTCCAGCTCACTCCTTCGTTTCCGTTGCGGCAGGAGCCTCAGCTTCGGCTGCAGCCGGGGCCGCCTGAGCGGCTTCGGTCGCGGGCTTGGTCTGAGCGGAACGCTGACCGCCACGGCGCTGGCGACGATCGCCACGACGACCCGGACGGCTGTTGTTCTGCTGAGCCTGCTGCTCTTCGAACTGAGTCTCAGTCATATCGCCCTTGTAGATCCACACCTTCACGCCGATACGGCCGTAAGTGGTGCGGGCTTCGAAGAAGCCGTAATCGATGAGGGCACGGAGAGTCTGCAGCGGAACGCGACCCTCGCGATAGAACTCGGAACGGCTCATTTCCGCACCGCCGAGACGGCCGGAGAGCTTGATGCGGATACCCTTTGCGCCGGCACGCATCGCGTCCTGCTCGGCCTTGCGCATGGCACGGCGGAAGGTGACGCGGTTGGTCAGCTGCTCAGCGATGCTCTGGGCGACGAGCTGAGCGTCAAGAGCCGCGTTCTTCACTTCGAAGATGTTGAGCTGGACCTGCTTGCCGGTGAGCTTCTCGAGCTTGGCGCGAACGCGCTCAGCCTCAGCACCACGGCGGCCGATCACGATGCCCGGGCGGGCGGTGTGGATGTCCACACGCACACGGTCACGGGTACGCTCGATGACGATACGGGACACGCCCGCACGCTCGAGATCCTTGCTCAGCGCCTTGCGGATCTTGTCATCCTCCAGCACGAAGTCACGGTAACGCTCGCCAACCTTGTTGGAATCGGAGAACCACTTGGAACGATGGTTCTCAGTGATACCCAGGCGATAGCCAAAGGGATTGATCTTCTGACCCATCTTTAGCGGGCTCCTTCCTTGCTAGCGACAACGACCGTGATGTGGCTGGTGCGCTTGTTGATGCGAGCGGCACGGCCCTGGGCACGAGCGCGGAAACGCTTGAGCGTCACGCCTTCGTCCACATAGGTCTCCTTGATGAACAGGTCGTTCTCGCGGAACGGCTCGCCGGCCTTGTCGGCCTTCACGCGAGCGTTGGCGATAGCGCTCTCCAGAGTCTTGCGCACGGGGAGTGCGGCGGACTGAGGAGCGAACTTGAGAATGGTAATGGCGTCGGTCGCACGCTTGCCTCGGATGAGGTCGACCATGCGGCGAGCCTTGCGCGGCGTCACGCGGACGTGACGAGCGATTGCTTTAGCTTCCATGTGTCTTGTCTCCTCTTTAGCGGCGTGCCTTCTTGTCGTCCTTCACATGACCCTTGAAGGTCTTGGTCGGGGCGAACTCGCCGAGCTTGTGGCCAACCATTGCCTCGGTGACGAACACCGGCACATGCTTGCGGCCGTCATGGACGGCGAAGGTGTGGCCGATGAAGTCCGGGGTGATCATCGAACGGCGCGACCACGTCTTGATGACGTTGTGCGTGCCCTTCTCGTTCTGCTCGTCGACTTTCTTCTGCAAGTGGGCGTCGACGAATGGGCCCTTCTTGATGCTACGAGTCATCTACTCGACACTCCCTTACTTGCGGTTCTTACCATTCGGACGACGACGAACAATCATCTTGTTCGAAGCCTTCTTCGGACGGCGAGTACGAACTTCGCCCTTGCCCCACGGAGACACTGGCGGCTTGCCACCACGAGTACGACCGCCGTGCGGGTGGTCGACCGGGTTCATGGACTCACCACGAGTGATCGGGCGCTTGCCCATCCAGCGGGCGCGACCTGCCTTACCGAGCTGGACGTTGGCGTGATCGGCGTTGCCGACCTCACCGACGGTCGCGCGGCAGCGAGCGTCGACGTTGCGGATTTCGCCGGACGGCATACGCAGCTGGGCGTAAGCGCCATCCTTAGCGACGAGCTGAACGGCAGCACCAGCGGAACGCGCAATCTTCGCGCCGCCCAGCGGGCGGAGCTCGATGGCGTGCACAATGGTACCGGTCGGGATGTTGCGCAGCGGCAGGTTGTTGCCGGGCTTGATATCGGCCTGTTCGCCGGTCTCAATGATGTCGCCCTGCTTGACGCCTTCCGGAGCGATGATGTAGCGCTTCTCACCATCTGCATAGTGCAGCAGTGCGATGCGGGCCGAACGGTTCGGGTCGTACTCGATGTGAGCGACCTTCGCCGGCACGCCGTCCTTGTCCCAACGCTTGAAGTCGATGAGACGGTACTGGCGCTTGTGGCCGCCGCCACGATGGCGGGAGGTCATACGGCCATAAGAGTTACGACCGCCGGTCTTGGTGAGCTTGCGAACCAGCGACTTCTCAGGCGTGGAGCGCGTGACGTCGGAGAAATCCGACACGGACGCGTTGCGACGGCCTGCAGTCGTCGGCTTATAAACGCGGATAGCCATAATGTAGTTCTTCCTTTGACTTTCTCGGCTAGCCTTCAGTTACCGAAGATGTCGATCGTCTGGCCCTCGGCCACGGTCACGATCGCGCGCTTCTGATTGACACGCTGACCGAAACCGGTGCGGGTGCGCTTGCGCTTGCCCGCGCGGTTGAGGGTGTTGACATTCGTCACCTTGACATTGAAGATCTCTTCGATGGCCTGCTTGATCTGCACCTTGTTCGCGTTCGGCGCCACAACGAAGGTGTAGCGGCCGCGATCGGACTCGGCGTAGCTCTTCTCAGAGACAACAGGCTTGAGGATGATGTCGTGTGCTGGCTTGTGAATAGCGACCATGTGGATCAGGCCTCCTTCGTGGCCGACTTCGTCTTCGCTGCAACGAAGGCGTCGAAGCCTTCCTTCGAGAAGACGACATACTTGGCGGTGACCACGTCGTACGTGTTGAGCTGATCCGCGAAGATCGGGTGCACGGTCGGGATGTTGCGCACCGACAGCCACTCGTTGATGTTGTCGCGGGAGAACACCACGGTGGTGAACTCGTTGGAGCTCACGGCGTTCAGCGCGGTAACAGCGGTCTTCGTGGACGGGGTCTCGATGCCACCGAAATCGATGACACCGATGTGACCGGCGTTGGCGCGATCGGAGAGGATGTAGCGCAGAGCTGCAGCCTTCATCTTCTTCGGGGTGCGCTGGCTGTAGTCACGCGGAACCGGCCCGTGGACAACGCCACCGTGGTACCACTGCGGAGCGCGGATAGAGCCCTGGCGTGCACGGCCGGTGCCCTTCTGCTTCCACGGCTTCTTGCCGCCGCCGGAGACATTCGCACGGTTCTTCACCGCATGGGTGCCCTGACGGGCAGCGGCGAGCTGTGCGATGACCACCTGGTGGATCAGCGGGATGTGGGCGTGGACGTCTTCAGCGGAAATGCCGAAGATTTCAGCCGGCGCCTCGACGGTGCCAGCGGCCTGTCCCTTGACGTCAGTGACGTTCAGAGTAACGTTTGCCATGGTTTCAGGCTCCCTTCACTGCCGAACGGACGAGAACGATGCCACCCTTGGGCCCCGGGATGGCGCCCTTGATGGCGAGGATGCCGTTCTCGACATCGGAGGAGACGATGGTAAGGCTGAGCACGGTGTTGGTCTCATGACCCATACGGCCGGCCATGCGCTTGCCCTTGAGAATACGGCTCGGAGTAGCGCATGCACCGACTGAACCGGGGCGACGCTCGTTCTTATGAGAGCCGTGAGTACGACGATAGGACTTGAAGCCCCAGCGCTTGATGGTACCGGCGAAGCCCTTGCCCTTGGTGGTGCCAGTGACGTCCACCAGCGTACCTTCGGAGAACAGCTCGGCGGTCAGTTCCTGACCGGGCTTGTACTCCTCGGCGTTCTCCGTGCGCACCTCTGCGAGGTGACGACGCGGGGTGACACCGGCCTTGGCGAAATGACCAGCGAGCGGCTTGGTCACCTTCGTCGGATCGATCTGGCCGTAACCGAGCTGGACAGCCTTGTAGCCGTCGGTTTCCTCGGTCTTGACTGCGGTGACCACGTTGGTGGACACGTCGACCAGGGTGACGGGAACGAAGAAGCCGTTCTCATCCCAGACCTGCGACATGCCGAGTTTGCGGCCGAGCAGTGCAGTGCGATTCTTGTTCTGTGACATAGCGGTTCCCTCCTCCCTTACAGCTTGATCTCGATGTTGACATCCGCAGGCAGATCAATGTGCATCAGGGAGTCCACGGCCTTCGGGGTCGGGTCCACGATGTCGATGAGACGCTTATGAGTACGCATCTCGAAATGCTCGCGAGAATCCTTGTACTTGTGAGGAGAACGAATAACACAGAATACGTTCTTCTCGGTCGGCAGAGGAACCGGGCCCACCACAGTGGCACCCGCGTTCGTCACCGTCTCGACGATTTTCTTCGCCGATTGGTCGATGACCTCATGGTCATAGGACTTAAGCCTGATGCGGATTTTCTGTCCCGCCATTGCCGTCCGCCCTTTCTAGCGATTCGTTTACTGTTTACCAACCTGTCGCAGGGCACCGGCGAGCTTGACCCAAGGCATAACGCCCCGGTCGTAACCACATCAGTGCGCAGCCAGACAGCGACCCACTCGGAGCCGCCGACGCCGCGCTCGCTTTTTTGATTCCAATATGCGAGCCTAAAACAGGCAACTTGATTATTAAAGCACGTGCCATGTATAAGATTTCTGCGGCGTGTCGCACTTCCGGGACTCTGCCCCGGGCGCTGACACCACTCATCTCATCCATCACAAGAGCCCACCTGAGTATAGGACATCAAGCTGCCGCCCGCCACCACGGTGTGGCGCAACACGCAATCCGCCTGTCCGCCCAACGAAAGACTAGACTGGGCCATACGGCTACGCACCACCGCACAACGACGACGGCGTTGGAGAATCGAGGCAGATATGGCACATCTGAGATATGAGTCGGCGCTCGGCGCCACCCCACAGTTTGATTTCGGCAATCCACGTTCCGCGAGCTGGACCGAATTCGACGCAGACCTCGCCGATTGCGGATACGACGAGCACGCTGTACAGGCCATCCGCGACACCCGCCTCGCGTTTGCAAGAAGCGATCTGCCACGCTCACAGTACTGGTCAGTGCCCGATGACATCGATATGATTACCGACATCCCTTATCTCGACGACGGGATCCGCGGGCATCTGCTCGATTTGTATCTACCCCATGACGCCGTTATCCGCCAAGGCCGCACGCTGCCTGTCTACGTCGATATCCACGGCGGCGGATTCGTATACGGGTATAAGGAACTCAACCGCAATTTCAACGTAACGCTCGCACAACACGGTTTCGCAGTGTTTTCGCTCAACTACCGCCCCGCGCCGCAGACCGATTTCCTCGGACAGCTGCGCGATATCGCCGCAGGCCTCGCCTGGATCGCCGGGCATGGAGATGCCTACCCAATCGACCTTAATCACGTGTTCCTCACCGGCGATTCCGCCGGCGGTGCACTCGCCTTCTATCAGGCTGCCTTGCAAAGCGACCCCGCAACGGCCGCAGCATACGGCGTCACCCCATCGGGTCTGCACATCCGTGGTGTCGCCGCGGTTTCGGGAGTCTTCGATCTTTCGCCATTCACACCGGGGGTCACGGATGCACAATCGCGCAACGAACGTCCCGACGACGTCGTGTCGGTTATCGGTCCCCACTTCTTCAAGCGGCTGTCGCAGGTCGACCCCGACTACCGCTTCAGCACCAACTTGGTCCGCAACAGCATGATACCGCCCATGTATCTGGCGACCAGCAGCGACGATTTCATCGAGTATGAAAGCCTGGCCCTTGCGACGGAGCTGTCACGCGCGCACCAGGAGTTCGAACTCCACGACGTCAAAACACGGCCCGGCAAACCGCTCGGCCATGTCTACAGCGTCTGCATGTCGTGGCTCGAAGAAAGCGAGGCGGTGTTCCGCCAGATCCACGATTTCTCGTACCGGCTGCTGTCATAACGTCCGGAGCGAACCTAGATACCGACGTCCGGACGCGAAAGATAGGTAAGGAACTCCTGCCAGTTCCTGCACGTCAGATGGCGCATGCCATCCATGAACAGATCATGCATCGTGTCGGCATCAAAGGAATCGTCACGCAGATACGCCTGCACCAAACCCTGCCAGAGCGCAAGAATCTGCATCGCGGTGCGTTTGGCGTCCAAGGCTTGGTGCATCACGCCTTGATGCTGCAACTGCGTGCACAGTTTCGTCCAATGATCGACGGTGCGCATATCCTTGGTCGCTAGGTACTTGCTCGCCGGATTGTCCGGCTGCGTGGCCAACCCGCGAAGGTAGGCCATGAGCAACAGCCGGTTGCGTCGCGAAAGCCTCATCCTGATAAGCTTGTCGAGCATGTCCTCGCTCAGCTCGGGCCATGTGCTTTCCAGGTTGTGCTCTTTGCCGTCAAGCGAATCGGCGTATTCCATCGCGCCGACCAGCAGATGGTCTTTGGTGGGGAAATGATAGAGGACGCTCGACTGCGGTATCCCGGTTTCCTTGGAAATCCGGATGACAGTCACGTCGCCATACCCGGATTGATCGACAATCTGCAGTACGGCTGAGGCTATCTGTTCACGCCTAGCGCGGCTGGGGGCATAATTGCCACGTTTCGTACGGCGGCGGGAAGCTGTCGGTTGTTCAATGGCTGTCACAAGCAGGTATGATAACACGCGATTACGCGAGGCTGATGGTACGACAAGCGATGCCGTGCCACCCATATCACCTCCGACAGATGCCGACAGAAGCTGATGCCAGCAGATGCTGATGCCGGCCGGCTACAGCCAATCATGGACCCCGAAATGAGTTGCGCCGCCATACCCGACTGGGTACGACGGCGCAATGGTTAGGATTCAGGCGATCAATGCCGGGCGGGAATCTGCCCCGCGGGACATCACTTCACGCGCTCAGAAGCCTCTTCGGTGGCTGCGACACCGAGACGATCGACGCGCATCTTGTGGCCCTCAGCCTGCGAGACGCCATAGTATGCGGCGATGGCGATGTCCTCCATATCCTCGATGAGCGGGATACGCGGGTTCGCCGGCGTGCACTGGTCCTCATAGGCGCGCATGCCGATGCGGTCGATAAGCGACCAGTACGTATCCTCGTCAACACCGCAGGCCTTGAAGCTGGCGTCCATACCGAGCTTGTTGTCTCGGTAATCCTCGATAGCGCGGGCGAGGTTCTCCACACCTTCCTCAGGGGTCTTGCCCGGATCGATGCCAATCAGACGGGCGATTTCCTGGTAGCGCTGCGGGGCCACGTACTTGTTGTACTTCGGCCAGCTGGTCGGTTCGGACGGGACCTGGCCGTTGTAGCGGATGACATACGGCAGCAGGATGGCGTTCGTGTGGCCGTGGACCACGTGGCACAGCGCACCGATGGTGTGCGCCATGCTGTGGCACATGCCGAGGAAGCCGGAGCCGAAGGCCATGCCAGCCATGGTGGCGGCGTTGTGCATATGTTCCTGCGCGGCGGTCTTCTCAAGACCGGCTTCACCGTTGACGGACTCGGACAGGTTGTCCCAGATGATCTTGATGGCGTGCAGCGCCATGGCGTCGGTGAAGTCGTTGGAGTACACGGACACGTAGGCCTCGATTGCGTGGGTAAGGGCGTCCATGCCGGAATCGCAGGCCAAGCGACGCGGCTGGGTGCGGGCGAGCACCGGGTCGACGATGGCCACGGACGGGGTCAACGCGTAATCGGTGATCGGGTACTTGTAGCCGGTCTTGTGGTCGGTGATGACGGCGTACGGAGTGACCTCCGAACCGGTGCCGGAAGAGGTCGGGATGCACACGAGCTTGGCCTTCTCGCCGAGCGGCGGGATCTTGAACGCGCGCTTACGGATATCGAAGAACTTCTCGCGCACATCGGAGAAGGCGATCTCCGGGTGCTCGTACATGAGCCACATGACCTTCGCGGCGTCCATCGCGGAGCCACCGCCAACGGCGATAATGGTGTCGGGCTTGAACTCGTCACGCATCATGGAGGCGCCGCGCTCGACGGTCTCGACCGACGGTTCCGGCTCGACGTAGTCGATGATGCGGAAGGTGACGCGGTTCTGGCGGGCGCGCAGCTGGTCGATGATCTTGTCGACCACGCCGAGCTGCTCCATGACCTTGTCGCACACGATGACCGCGCGGTTGAGGTTGTACATGTCGCGCAGATACCGGATCGCGTTCGGCTCGAAATAGGTCTTCGGCGGCACCTTGAACCACTGCATGTTGTTGTTCCTCCGTGCGATGCGCTTGATGTTGATGAGGTTGACGGCCTGGACGTTGCCGGACACCGAGTTGCCGCCGTAGGAGCCGCAGCCCAGGGTCAGGGACGGGGCGATGGAGTTGTAGATATCGCCGATGCCACCAAGCGAGCTCGGGGAGTTCCAGATGATACGGCAAGCGTGCATGCGCAGACCGAATTCACGGGCCAGATCCTGGTTGTTGGTGTGGATGGCGGCGGTGTGGCCGGCGCCATGCTTGAGCATCTCTTCGCACATCTCGAAAGCCTGCTCCTTATTGTCGGCCTTGAGCACGGCCTGCACCGGGCAGAGCTTTTCGAGAGTAAGCGGCTCCATCTCGCCGACTTCCTTGCATTCGGCGGCAAGGATGGTCACATCGGCGGGCACTTCGAAGCCAGCCTCATGGGCGATGTACTGCGGGGACTTGCCCGGCACGACGGAGTTGAGCTTCGGGGAACCACCGGAATAGGAGGTGCAGCCGAACATGTACTGCTCAAGCTTGGCCTTCTCGTCGGGGTTCACAAAGTAGGCCTTGCGACGCTTGAGTTCCTTGACCAGCGGGTCGTAGACGTCCTTGTGGGCGATGATCGCCTGCTCTGTGGCGCAGATCATACCGTAATCGAAATGCTTGGAGAGGATGAGGTCGTTGGCGGCACGCTCGACATCGACATCGGCATCGACGTACGCCGGAGCATTGCCCGGGCCGACGCCGAGTGCCGGCTTGCCGGAGGTGTACGCAGCCTTGACCATACCCGGGCCGCCGGTCGCGAGAATCGTGGCGACGCCGTCGTGGCGCATGAGGGCACCGGTCGCCTCGATGGACGGATGCTCAATCCACTGGATACAGTTCTCAGGCGCGCCTGCGGCGATGGCCGCGTCACGCACAATCTTGGCGGCCGCGACCGAGCACTTCTGCGCGAACGGATGGAAGCCGAAGACGATCGGACACCGGGTCTTAAGCGCAATCAAGGACTTGAAAATCGCAGTCGAAGTCGGGTTGGTGACCGGGGTGACACCCGCGACCACACCGACCGGCTCGGCGATTTCATCAATGCCGAGGACATCGTCGGAACGGATGATGCCGACGGTCTTCTGCCCCGCCAAATAGTGGGTAACGTGCTCGCACGCGAAGATATTCTTGGTGGCCTTGTCTTCCACAAGACCACGGCCGGTCTCGTCCACAGCCATCTTCGCCAGCTGCAGATGCTTGTTCAGCGCTGCGACGGAAGCCTTCGCGACGATGTGATCGACCTGCTTCTGATCAAGCTTCTCAAACTCCTTCAGGGCAACCTGGGCCTTCTTGACCAGCTCGTCGACCTCGGCCTGAGCCGCGATCAGCTTCTCTTCGGGGCTTGGCTTGGTAGCCTCTGTTTTCTTTGCTTCTGCCAATTGGTCCTCCTCGAGCCTGTACTGCAAAAGGGGTCGCCGCCGGTCGGCGGCTCGTCACCGGAATCTGTGACCTTCATCACAATGTAGCGGATAACCGGTACGTTCTCATGCTTGCGTGGTGTTGAGCGTTTCATGAGAATCGGCGAGCACCTCATGGTATCAACTGAATGGTTTTTGTTCGATTCTGTGAGTTTCGCTCGACAATGCGGCAGATACCCCAACATGTGACCATATCGTGTGCGATGTTTGCGCAAACAGGCTACGCAGACCTTACAATGGCACCATGAAAAATCCGCCATTGCACCGTTACGCCACACGGCCAGGTCTCTACTTCACCGACGATGGCGGGGCGGATGCCGTCGTCAGATCGGAAACAGCCGACCGCATCTGGTTGTGCGTCTACGAGCCACTCGACCGCCCTTCCGCCTTCTACAACGAAGCGGTTCGCCTGTTCAAGGGGTCCCCCATCCCATGGACGCAAGAAGTGCGGCTCTTCCCCATCTGCTCGCGCATCATCGAATCCATGTACGTGCGCGAAACCCTGTTCGCAATGAGCGGTCCGAACTACGGCCTGTGGTATGTCCACCTGCCCAAGGCCTGGGACGGCATGCGCTACGCCTATCGCGTGGACGGGCAATGGAATCCCAAACATGACGTGCGTTTCAACCCGCACAAAATCCTGCTCGACCCTTACGGCAAGGGCATCGACGGGACCATGAAACTCGACGCCCCCGCATTCTCCTACGAGTGCACCATCGACAACGGGGTCGTCCACGGATCCCCCGACGGCAACATGAGCACACTTGACTCCCTCGGCAGCATGCCGGTGTCCGTCGCCATCGACGACCGAGACACCACCAAGCACGAAGGCGAGCCCTCCCATCCCCACGTGCCGTGGAGCAAAACCGTCATCTACGAGCTGCATGTCAAAGGCTTCACAGCGAACGCGCCGTGGCTGCCTCCGGAATTGCGCGGGACATATGCAGGGCTCGCCCACCCCGCTACCCTGTCCTACTTGCAGACACTCGGCGTCACCTCGATTGAGCTGCTGCCAATCCAAGCCAAACAGGATGAGCTGTTTCTCCAGCAACGCGGCCGGCACAACTATTGGGGGTATTCGACGCTCGGATACTTCGCGCCGGAGCCGTCCTACGCCACGCAGGCCGCACAACGTTCAGGCCCGCGCGCGGTTCGCCAGGAAGTCATCGACATGGTCCGAGCCCTGCACGAGGCCGGATTCGAAGTCATCATGGACGTGGTCTACAACCACACATGCGAAGGCGGTACCGACGGGCCGACCGTATGCTGGAGAGGGCTGGACGAGCTGTCCTACTACCGGCACCAGCGCAACAATCCCGGCCGGTTGGAAGACACCACCGGCTGCGGCAACACGCTTGACTTTTCCAACACGCATGTCGTGACCTTCGCCATCGACAGCCTGCGGTACTGGGCCAAACGGATCGGCGTCGACGGCTTCCGCTTCGACCTGGCCGCCTCGCTTGCACGTCTCGACGGCAACTTCACCAAGCATCACCCCTTCCTGTACGCCTTGCGCAGCGACATGCTGCTGGGCAACCTGAAACTCATCATGGAGCCTTGGGATGTCGGCTATCAAGGGTGGCGCACCGGCCAGTTCGGTATGCCCTTCGGCGAGTGGAACGACACCTTCCGCAACTCGGTCAGGCAATTCTGGTTGACCGATCCGGTCGACCGGCCGGGCAACGGGGAAACCGGCATGCAGGAGATGGCCACCCGGTTGTGCGGTTCCGCAGACCTCTTCGCCACCGAGCCAGGACGCGGCGCTCCGTCGTCGATCAACTTCATTTCCTGTCATGACGGCTTCACCACCGCCGACCTGACCGCCTACGCCCGCAAACACAACGAGGACAACGGCGAAGACAACAACGACGGGTCGAATGTGAACTATTCAGTCAACTTCGGGCACGAAGGACCGTCCGACGACCCCGCCATCAACCAGCACCGCGAACGGGCCACGCTCAATCTTCTCGGCACGTTGCTGCTGTCGCTGGGCACGCCGATGCTCCAAGCCGGTGACGAGTTCGGCAACAGCCAGCAAGGCAACAACAACGCCTACTGCCAAGACAACGACATCACATGGCTGCAATGGGATTGGATGGACTCGACCGGCAAGAACAGTCAGCTGCGGATTTTTGAATCTGTGTCGCGGCTGATTTCCGCACGCAAATCCCTCTCGCTGTTCCATACCGAAGATTTCTACACGCGTCTGACACAAATCGGGCTGTTCAAGCAGTCCAGCCGCGTGCAATGGTTCCTGCCAGACGGCAACGCGCCGGTGGACAGGGACTGGTCGAATCCTACGACACGCCGGTTCGCCATGCGTCTGATCGCACGAAATTCTGCCGATCTGCTCATCATCATCAACGGTGATGCCGGTGACCGCAGCTTCCGTCTGCCAGCCGACAGCTCATGGCAGACTGTGTGGAGTTCGGCCCAAGCCGAAGGCATCGAGCCCGCCCCAGGCACCAAAGTCAGTGTGGCCCAGCACTCGCCTGACATGAATTGGATGGCGATGCGCCTGACGCGGCACCCGCTGAGCGACGTCATCGCCCAAGTCCAAAACACGCCGCATGACTCGACGTCGGTGATGACGCCGCCAGTTCCAAACGTCATCGCGCAAGCCGACGCAGCCGAACAGCTCCGTGCCCCGCATCAAGGCGTTCCTGCCGACGCAAGAGCACAGACAGGCGCAATGGCTGGAACCAGTGCCGATGCAACCGGGAATACGGCACCGGGCACAAGCTCACGCAATACCGCCAAGTCGGCGACGCAGCATCATAACAATCATGACGACGCTAAGCCAGAGCAGGAGTCGTGGATGGTGCCAGAGTACAGCATCACGCTCATGCAGCAGATCAAGCCGAAAAATCAGGCAGACTGATTGAACCGGCTAGGGGTGACGGCGGCGCAGTATAGATGGCTTCTGCACCGCCGGAGCACCCCCTTCCGGAGCAACACCCCTCCGAAGCAATCCCTTGTGTCAAGGAATTCTCAATTTCTCTGGATATTGGCAAAATCGCCGAGATATTCAGGAAAATGTCTCAATATCTCCCTCAAATCGCTGACAGACACGAGATATTGAGATATTGCCGTCGGTGAGGGTACATTGACTTACGGCAAATCGTTGATATTCTGCGATTTTCTCGGGTCACGCATCGGGGCAGGTGGATCGCGGAATCCAAATGTCTCGCGCAATCGCGCCAACATCAAGAGATATTTGGATGTATTTCGCAATTTCTCGGGCAATCAGGCCATCTGCTCAAGATATTGAATTCATGTGGTCATGTACCCGTCATGCGTTGCAGGGAGCGATTACTAACAGTCGCACAGGCAGGCGAGACGCCACTAGACTGCGCAATTCCTTCACCGCTCAAACCAACACAGCGGTGATACGACAAATGCCGGCACCCTTTCGGGATACCGGCATCTGTAACGCGCAATAGCGCGAACAAGCAAACTTAACGCTTGGAGAACTGCGGAGCGCGACGTGCCTTGTGCAGACCAGCCTTCTTGCGCTCGACGACACGGGAGTCGCGAGTCAGGAAGCCGGCCTTCTTCAGCGCGATACGGTTCGCGTCACGATCGACCGCGTTCAGGGCGCGGGCGACACCGAGGCGGATAGCACCGGCCTGGCCGGTGGTGCCGCCGCCGTCCACGAGGACGATGGCGTCGAACTTGCCCTCAAGCTTGAGCAGCACGATCGGGGAATTCACCTCACGCTGCAGCAGCTTCGACGGGAAATATTCCTCGAGCGTGTGACCGTTGATCGTCCACTTGCCGGTACCCGGAACCAGACGGACACGGGCGACGGCTTCCTTGCGGCGGCCAGTGCCGTAGCAAGGTGCAATCTGGGACGTACCGGTACCAGCGCCGGCGTTGGTTTCGGTGGTGTACGAGGTGAGCTCCTCTTCGGTCTCGAGAACCGCGGAGTCGTTGGTGTTTTCAGCCATGTTTCTTTATCTCCCTTCGGTTCACTTGGCCTGCTGAGAAACCTGCGCGATCTCGAAGACCTGCGGCTTCTGCGGGGTGTGCGGATGCTCTTCGCCGGCGAAGACGTGCAGACGGTTGAGCTGCACCTTCGTAAGACGGTTCTTCGGCAGCATGCCACGGACGGCGGCAGTGATGATACGCTCCGGCTTGCGCTCGAGCAGGTCGGCGTACTTGTCGCGACGCAGGCCACCAGGACGGCCGGAGTGCGAGTACAGCACCTTGTCGAGCTTGTTGCCAGTCAGCGCCACCTTCGCGGCGTTGATGACGATGACATGATTGCCGGAATCGGCATGCGGCGCGTACGTCGGCTTGTTCTTGCCGCGCAGCAGGATAGCGACCTGCGTCGCGAGACGGCCGAGCACCACGTCGGTGGCGTCGACGACGTACCACTCATGAGTCAGATCATCTGGCTTCGGTGTGAAAGTCTTCACGATTGTACCTTTTCTCATATTGTGTTCCAAACCTAACCGCCCGCAAGCGCGAAACGGCCCGGTTTTCTTATCGTGGGCTCCCTGAAAGTCCTCGATGGCGAGTGGGAAAGCGCTTTGAAGGACCCCTTGGGAACACAACAGTCGATAAGTATATCGTCTCCCCTGCCCAAACGCAACACGCCACCACGCCGTATATACAACGGTGGCCTGCCGGAATACAACCGACAGGCCACCGCGATTCGCCCGACAATACGTCAGGAATTCATAATCTTCGTCAGCGACTTCAGGCGCTCATTGTCGAAGAGCTCCTCAAGCGGAACAACGTTGCCGTCATAATCCGCGAGCGGGATACGCCAGTTCGGGTACTCGTTGTTGGTGCCCGGCTGGTTCTGTGCGCGCTTCTCGCCGACGGCGTCGGTGATGGATGCCGCGATGAGCTTGCTCGGCGCATCCTTGAGACCGCGGTACAGCGCCTCAACGATCTGCTGCTCATTGGCCTTCTCGTCCTTGAGCAGTTCCGCGTCAAGATAGCCGTTGTCGACGAGCATCTTGAGCATCGCGTTGTGCTCCTTGGTTGCGGATGCCTGGAATTCCTCGACCGGGCAGTCCAGCAAGTTGAGCTTCTCGCGGATTTTCACCTGCTCATACTCGAGGTAACCGTAAGACGGCGGCATATCGTGGGTGTTGACCGAAGCAAGTGCATACTCGCGCCAAGTCTTCGGGGCCTTGAACTTGCCGTCCATCTGTTCGAACCATTCAACAGCGCAACCGAGCACGCCGTGACGTCCGAGCGACTTCGTCACGAAATCGGGGACCACGCCGAGATCTTCGCCGACGACCACGCCGTTGGCGCGCGCCGCTTCAATGGCGAGAATGCCGAGCATGACCTCGGAATCGTAGTACACGTAGGCGCCGTGCTTGGCGCCCTTGCCCTGCGGGATCCACCACAGGCGGAACAGGCCCAGGATATGGTCGATGCGGACGGCACCCGCACGGGCGAACATGCCGTGCACCATCTCGCGGTACACCTGATATCCGGTGTTTTCCAGCTGGATTGGGTTGAGCGGAGGCTGGCTCCAGTCCTGACCCTGCTGGTTGAAGTAATCCGGCGGCGCGCCGACCGTGGCGCCCTTGGCGAAACGCTCAGGATTCCACCACACGTCGGATCCGGCAGGATGGACACCAACGGCCATATCGGCCATCAGACCGATCTTCATGCCGGCGTCTTTCGCCGCACGCTGGGCGGATTCGAGCTGCTCGCCGGCAATCCATTCGAGCCAACGATAGAACTCGAGCGTGTCGGGGAACTGGTTGCGCAGCGCCGCGACCTGCGCGGAATCCTTGGCGTACTTGCGCTCCCAGTTGTCCGGCGTGTCTTCGGGCTTGCCCCACTTGTCGTAGCACAGGCACCACGTGGCATAGGATTCGAGCTCGGCGCCCTGCTCCTTCTTGTACACGTCGAAGTCAGCCTGGCGGCCGGCAGAGCGTCCCGCCTTGAACACCAGCCACAGCGCACGCATCTTCATACGCCACATGGTGTCGCGGTCGATGAGCTGCGCGTCGCCGTTGAGCGGTTCGACCTGGGAGTGCAGCTCCTCGATCTGCTTGCGAGCGGCGTCATCAAGCTGCTTGTATTCCGGAATGGACTCCGGGCGAATGTACGTGAAGTTCACGAAACGACGGCTGATCGGCAGATACGGAGACGGGGTCAGCGGAGCCACTGGCTCACTGCCGTGGACCGGGTTGATGAGCATGAAATCGGCGCCGGTCTTGCGTTTGGCTTCCACGAGGAGGGTCTTGAGATCCTCGAAATCACCGACACCCCACGAACCGTTGGAACGAATCGAATACAGCTGAGCCATCCAGCCCCACAGCTGGTTGTTCTTCATCGGGTCGATCAGCTCGATCTTCTCCGGAGCGCTGATCAGTGTGGCGTCCTGCTCGCGGTCACCAACACGCACATGCAGCGTGTGGTAGCCGATCGGAAGATCCTTCGGCAGGGCCAGCGAGGCGGTCGCGACGAACTTGCCGTCCAACGAATACGCCTGAGAGCCGTCGCCTGCCCCGGCGACGAGCTCGCCGTCATACTGCCGGCCATCTTCCAAGGTGATGGTCGCCGACGGAATCTCCAGGATGCCGGTATTGACCAGCACGGAGTCCTCCTTGCCGACCGTATGCAGGACGGTCGGAGGAACCAGACGCGCGTGGCGTTCGTCGAGAATGGTGCGGATGGAACGTTCAATGGCCTCATCGTTCGATGCATCCACGCCAAGCGCCGCGAGTACCGCCACGAGGACGTCGTCCTCGATTTCGTGGTAGTCGTTACTTTGGCCGACATAGCTGGTGCCAATGCCGACGAGCTTGGCAAGACGAATCAGAGGACGAGCGAGGCGCTCATCGTTTTCGGTCTTCTCTGTCATACGTTCAAGTGTAAGCCCAAAAAGCGACCAGAAGAAGACGAAATCCCGGATTCATCGACAGTTTTCTGGGATTTTAATTCGATTCGCCCGTCTGCGCTGCTTCCAACCTGCGCTGTGCGCACCGCGCCACGGACGGGGAGGTGTCAGCGCTCAGACGTTGCAAGGTCTCTTGCGAGGCTCGAGGATTGAGGGCTACCGCGCGTCGCACCATGCCCGCGAGGACGACCGGGGCGCCGGGTTCGCACGACACGCCAAGCGTGGACAGGAAGTCCAAAGTGTCCGCGTCGACTTCAGGGTTCTGCGCCCCCTCAAGACGCATCTTCCAAGATGTACGGGGGTTGCGCAGAGCGGCGTCACGCACCGAGGGATCGGGGTCCTTGGTCAGACGCCCCACCAGCCAGTTCTTGTCATCCTGATTCGCGGCGACCCCACGACGCACCTGAGGTTCGGGATCTTCCGAGAGTTTGACCAAGATATTCGGGAACGGCATCTCGGTAGCCAAAAACACCCGGTCTTCAAGCGGCGTATGCTGATTGCCCGCGACCGCCTCAAGCAGTGCGGTGGCGCGGGAGAAGGCTGCTTGCAACGAACGGTCCGGCAACGGGCGACGCGCGTATTCGTGCAGTTCGGCGACGTCATCGGTATGGCGCAGGCGTTCGTAGGTGACGGTCAGCGGTTCGAAGGACGCGGCTGCGGTGTCGGGCGTGGCGGATTCACTGGGCGCGTCAGAATCACCGGGTGTGGCAGAATCCGGCGTACCGGTATCAGACGCGTCGGAAGCCGGCGTACCGACGTCGGATGTGTCTGTATCTGTCTCGGATACGTTGACGTCAGGCGCGTCGGTATCGGATGCCATAGTGTTAGGCGCCTCAGCAACCGATTCGCCTTCGGATTGCTGATGTTGAAGCTGCCCGTCTTGGGGCTGCCCCTCCTGCAACTGCCCCTCCTGTGAGGCCGCAGTCGCCTCTTCGTGTTGCGATGCTGTCGTCTCGCTCATGCCGTCACTCATACCCCTCACTGTATCGCCCGGTGTTCGACACCAATCCGCTCGGCGTGCACCGATCCGCTGAAGGCCTCGACGACACGCGCGCTGAACTCTTGCGCCTTCGGTTGCTCGATCAGCGCATCAAGGCGAACGACATCGGTGTACTGTTCGTTGTCCCGTACGCCGTCGGATTGCGCAATGAGATGGGTGAGCGTGTCAAGCTGCGGATAACCGACCGTCATCCGCAACCGCACACAGGTGGCGATTCTCGCGGTATCTGCCGCCTTGACTGCCAATGACGCCGCCGAAGAATACGCCCGCGTCAAGCCGCCGGACCCCAGCAGAATACCGCCGAAATATCGGGTGACCGTCACCACGCAATCCGTAAGACGATTGGCGCGAAGCACATCGAGAATCGGCTTGCCGGCAGTGCCCGAGGGCTCGCCGTCATCGCTCATCCGCTCTGCGAGCCGCCCTTGATCGCCGCATATCGCGGCATAGGCCACATGACGCGCCTTCGGGTGGCGTTCGCGAATCGTCTCCACGAAAGACACCGCTTGCGCAAGCTCGTCAACATGGCAGATGTCGGCGATGAACTCGGACTTCTTGTCCGTAAGCGACCCTTGTGCGGGGACGGATGCGGGGTTGAGCACCGTGAATGATTCAGTCATAACAGCTTCCACGATAGCGCATGGGATGATGGCGCACGCACGACTGGTTTTTCGATTAGGCCTGATGCGCTGGACCGAATGCATTCCAGCGGGGCGACATGGCGGATGTCGGGCGACAACGGGGTGCGGCACCGCCCGACACGCCGAGACACGCCTCGACACGACGCACGAAGTACCGGAATGTGGACATATTCATTAACGGAAAAATGTTAACGCAAAACCAGAATATTTACGCGGGAAATCGGGATGACAACGAATGCAGTTTTCCCGCTGTACCGAGCAACGGACCATCAGAAAATGCTGAAATTCCGCCATTGTATAGATACAATGGAAGTACGGAGACGGCGGACAAAGGCGTACCTCCGGCTCCGCCCTACGTTCCAGTGGGCAACGATGCCCGCCGAATCAATCGTTTCTCATTCAAATGGCATGAACCGGATACACGGGCACATGTCCACCGACGAATGAGCGGAACAATCAGGTGATGTAGGCTTGCCCCATTCCCGGACGATTCCGCGACTTGCGCGTCTCAACAGGGCTAGCGAACCCCGACCACGTATCACTTGGCCAGATCATCGATGTCACGCTCGCGGTATCCTATCTCTCCTCACGCGAACCGGAGAGTAATGGCATCGATCGCATGCAAAATAATCTCAATCTTGCGAAATCGTTGCGGAAACGAGAGATATCGAGATTGTGCCATGATACTTCTTCGGGCATAGGACCGCCACAACCGTGGTCGGGACCGTGGATGGGATGGCGTGGACATGCACGCGTGCAGGGCTGCTCGACACCGAAAAGCGGGGCCATTGGGTATAGGGCATCTGCACCGCTTAGAGCAGATTAGAGGTCGAATCTGTTGTTGCGCGTATCAAGTTTTGGCTCCACGTTGCGGGTTTACGGTGTCGCCGCGGGCGGTTGTCTGATACCGGTCGGCGCCGGTGTGGACCGGTTCCGATTCCGATACGCGTTCTCCGATTCAGTCCACAGGCTCGGCCGGATGTCTTGCCGTCGCGCCGACGACCAGCCCAAAGAAATCCGCGAATCATTGAAATCCCGGGGGTTTACAGCGATGCCATGATTGACGGACAGGCCAAGTCCAATGCCAGCACGGACTGAATCAGTTTTCAGTTCGCATCCTCCGATTCGGTCCGCGATCCGGACGATCCGTGCAGCTACACTTGCGACGGATGATTGTGATGATGTGGTTTGAGCGCTGGGATTCCGAGGATTTGCGGTGTTGCCGTCGTCGACGGACAGGCGCTGGTGTGGACTGGTTCCGATTCCGACGCGCAATTTGCGATTCAGTCCGCGGACTTGGCCTCTAGGGTGGGTGAGTGTCACTTGGTTAGAGCCAGGCCTACCGGAAGATTATTGGTATTCTGCGGTTTTCGTCGTGGGCGTGACCTGCGGGAGGTGTAATGATCGGCACCTTTGCGGACTGGATTGATTTTCGACTATTATTCTCCGATTCGGTCCGCGATCCGGGCGGCTCAAGTGACTCGCCGCGCAATGGTTGATTATCGCAGTGCATACAAATCACTGGAATTCCGCCTGTTTACGTTGATACCATGGCTGGGAGCCATGTCCGTTGCGACGCCGGTAGGGACCGGTTCCGATTCCATCGCGCGATTCGCGATTGAGTCCATCAGCCTAGGCTGATGCTCGGCTGCCGCGACAACGGTCGACCCCGAAGTCATCGGCGAATCGTTGGAATCCCGGGGGTTTACAGCGATGCCATGATTGGCGGGCAGGTCCGGTCCAATGCCGACACGGACCGGTTCCGATTCCGCCCAGCGTTCTCCGATTCAGTGCAGGAATGTTCGATTACCCGCCTAGGTTCCAACCTGTCCACGGTCAATCCTCTTCCACCCCGCCGCTCAAATCATCCAAATGGACCGATACCGACCGGCAACATTGATGGCACCGACAAGTCAACCCGCAAAGCGCATGCCTCGGCATGCGATAGCCGCAGAACATGGCCAGTCACGGCAACTTTCCGTCAATATTTGCTCAGCCGTGCATGACACGGCATACAGGACGCGCGCGGAGACCGGAACAATAATCAAGACCCACGCGCTCCACCGCCGGACACATATTTCGCCGATAACCCCAGGTTTTGCAAGGATTTTGCGGGCATGAAAAAAGGGCTTCCGGGATTGTCCGGAAGCCCATGGGCGGAGTCAGAGGGATTCGAACCCTCGAGCCGCTAAATGCGACTAACACCTTAGCAGGGTGCCCCTATCGGCCACTCAGGCATGACTCCATGTTGCGTCGCTGAGCGCAACATCACATTACCATACCACCTTTCGCCGACGAGTGCACATCACGCCACGCCCATCGCCGCCTGCAGCCGAAAACCCCTCTCCGGCTTAGGATGGATGCATGAGCACCGCACCACGACTTCAAGCCGCCAAACGAGACTGGGGACATGACGAAACCGGCTGCACGGTGCTGCATATCGATATGGACGCCTTCTACGCTTCACTGGAAATCGCCCGCAATCCCCGTCTCAAAGGCAAACCGGTGATCATCGGCACCGGAACACGCTCCGTCGTATCCGCAGCAAGTTACGAGGCCCGCACGTACGGTGTAAATTCCGCGATGGCGACCGCACGCGCCCGCCAGTTATGTCCTAACGGCGTGTTCCTGCCCGTCGATATGAGCTATTACCGCATGATGTCGCGGCGCATCTTCGACGAAGTGTTCAGTCAAATCACCGACCAGATCGAACAGGTATCCGTTGATGAAGGCTACATGGACGTATCCGGCGCATTGCGCCAGTGGGGCAAGCCGAGCCGCATCGGCGCCTGGATCCGCGCCCAGGTCGCACAGCGCTATCACATCACCTGCTCGGTGGGCATCGCTTCGAACAAACTGGTCGCGAAAATGGCGTCCACCAACGCGAAACCCGACGGCATGCTGCTCATCCCGGTCAACCGTCAGGCACAGTTCGTGCAGATGATGCCTCTGCGCGGCATTCCAGGCATCGGGCCGTCTTTGGAACGCAAACTCAACAGCTGGGGTATCATCAGCGTCGCCGGCCTCGCCACCACCAGCGAAACCGCACTCGCGCAAGCCACCGGCTCGGCCATTGCCGCACACAATCTGCACATGGCGGCTTGGGGGCTCGACGAACGCGCGGTCACCCCACATACGCCTGAGAAATCCATCGGTTCAGAAAGCACCTTCGATGAGGACACACATGATGCTCGCCAAGTGCGCGGCCTGCTGCGACGCTGCTGCGATGAGGTCGCACGCTCCCTACGCACACGTGGACTGATGGCCCGTACCCTGACCGTGAAACTGCGCTATGCCGACTTGTCGTACACGACACGGGCAAAAACCATGGATCATCCTGCGGACGCGGCAAGCACCCTCTACCCCCAGGCAGTGGAACTGCTCAATACCACGCTGGGGCTCGCCCCCGACACGCCGGACACCACCCCGCTCCCCAAGGAAATCCGACTGGCGGGCATCAGCGCAAGCGGCCTGATTCAGGCACGCGGTGCGATCATCCAACCGACACTGGAGGACATGCTTGAGGAGCATGAATCCGCAAGCGGAGAATCGCGGTCGAATCGGCTGCGCGACGCCGAACAGGCGATGGATGCCGTGAGGCAACGCTACGGGCTCGGCGCGGTTAGCCTTGGCGTTGGCGAGGGACAGGATACACGGCATCGCGCGGTGTCCAACTCGCGCACCGCCCCGGACTCGCATCGATCGAACCACGATTAGCCCCGAAATCGGGATTAACCGCTACATGACCACAGCCGCGCAACCCACAGCCGACAAGCAGCGCCTCTCCGGCGGACGTTCCGACCGGTCAGGAGACCCGCCGGACCCACCTCACTGCCGTTAGCTTGTCTTTCGCTTGCAATCCCGATCAACCGTCAATCAGGCGGCGTGTCGCAAGGCCGAGCACGCCAGTTCGATGGTCTCGTCATCCGCGGTGGACGAGAAGCGCAACGAATCCGGCGCACCGTAGAATTCGCCGGGGCTGGGGACGATGCCCAAATCAGCGAGCGCCGCCATATCGTTCCAGCAGTCACCACTCAACGCCTTGACCCACACGTAGAGCCCTCCCTGCGGCATGTGCGCGTCATAGCCGTAATCGCGCAGCGCGCTGACAAGCGATTCAAGGCGATACCGGTAGCGCTTCCACTGATTGTGCACGGATGCGACATCGCGCAGTCCGGCAGCCATCGCCGCCTGCACGGGTCCCGGAATAATCAAGCCGAGCTGTTTGCGATATGCGGACATGTGCTTGATGATGCCCGCATCACCGGCGATGAACGCGGTGCGATACCCGGCCATATTCGACTGTTTGCTCAGCGAATACAGCATGAGAACGCCCTTGGCGCTGCCCTCGCATACCGCGGATGACAGCACGCACGGCGTGGAGGACAGCGAGAAGGAATTCGCAGCCTGCGCCTCGTTGGAGTCATCATGAGTGGAAGCAGTGCGCCAATCCATCATCGCGTAGCATTCGTCGGACAGCACGACAGCGCCGATCTCGCGCGCCGCTGCGACGATGCCGGCAAGCTGGTCGGCGGACAGCACCGCCCCGGTCGGGTTGGACGGGGAGTTGATCCAGATGGCTTTAACTCCGGGGATGGTCCGCCAGGAATCCGTGTCGGCGACATCGTCGACCTTGTGTACTGAGGCTCCCGCGATTTGCGTGCCGATTTCGTACGTCGGATAGGACACCTTCGGCTGGATGACGACATCCCCCTGGCCGAGACCGAGCAGTGAGGCCATCAGCGCCACCGCTTCCTTGGATCCGACCGTGGGAACAACACCGGCGCCGACCGCGTCCATGTCGACACCGCGGCACACGCGCATCCAGTGGGCGATCGCCCCGCGCAAATCATCGGTACCAATGGTCTTGGGGTATCCGAAGGCGTTGTGTTCGTTGGCGGCTGTGGCGAGCGCACGCTGCACGGATTGCGGGACCGGATCGACCGGGGAACCGACAGACAAGTCAATCTGCCCGTTCGGCGTGTTCATGGCTGTTTGCCGGTATGTGGCGAGTCTCGACCAATCGTAGGTGTTATCGAATGCCGCGAATCCCATGATGTTACTCCTCTCCGCCCCAGCGCGGGGTTGCGTCTGGGTTTCCGCCGCGCCCGGCCGACGCTCAGCCAAGCCAAGATGCGACGGGTGATGACGAGATATACGAGGACGGCCGTCACACGAAAGGTGCGGCGGCCGTCCAACACGCCTGAATGTTCTCAGGACTCCTGGTTCTGCGGTGGCAGGGCGGCCACCTGCGCAGGGTCCTTGCCGATCGGGCCGGCCGCTGACGCTCCGCCCAGATCGCCGACTTCGTCGAAGAAACTCACCGCGGCGTCCTTGTACCAGGCCCACTCCTCGGGAAGATCGTCCTCGTAGAAGATGGCTTCGGTCGGGCACACCGGCTCGCAGGCACCGCAATCCACGCATTCGTTGGGATTGATGTACAGCGAACGTGAACCCTCGTAGATGCAATCCACCGGGCATTCGTCGACACAGGCTTTGTCCTTGACGTCGACGCACGGCTGGGCAATGACATAGGCCATGGCTACCTCCTCATTCGCCATCCACACTACCCACGGTCGGGGACGTGGACGCAGGGGACACGGGAACCGACGAGTCAGGTGAAGACGCCGCAGACACTGACGACGTGGGTGCGTACGCCCGCACACCTGCTCCGCCGGGCAAATGATCGACCAACTCGCCGTTGCCGAGCCGCGAATGCCGGTACGAGTAGCCGAAGTAAATCATGAAGCCGATGGCGAGCCACACTAGGAATCGCAACCAAGTCAACACGCTGAGATTGAGCATAAGCCAGAAGTTCGCGAGCGCGATCAGCACTGGCACCCACGGATTGCCGGGCATGCGGAAGGCGCGCGGCAGGTCTGGCCGCTTACGCCGCATAATCGGGATGCCGAGCGCCACCAGAGTGAACGCCGACAACGTGCCGATATTGACCATATCCGCCAGAATATCGATATCGAAGCAGGACGCGACCAACGCGACAATCAGACCGACAGCGATCTGCAAGCGCGCTGGAGTGCCGTGTTTGCCTACTTTCGACAGGCCTCGCGGCAGCAGACCGTCGCGGCTCATCGCGAACACGACACGCGTCAGGCCGAGCAACAGCACCATAACCACGGTGGTCAAGCCGATCACGATGCCCAGCGAAATGATTTTCGCCGCCCAGGTGGCCCCCGCCAACTCGAAGCCGGTGGCCAGGGACGGACTGTCCGCTTTGGCAAGCTGTTTATAGGAGACCATACCGGTCGTGACCACGGCGACCAGCATGTACAGCACGGTGACCAGACTCATGCCCAAGGCGATGCCGCGCGGTACGTTGTGGCCAGGGTCCTTGGTCTCCTCCGAGGCGGTGGCGACCACGTCGAAGCCCAGGAAGGCGAAGAACACGAGCGCCGCGCCCGACAGAATACCCGGCACGCCGTAGACAGTGGGCTTCATACCGGTCATCCACTGCCACAGCGGCTGCATCATCGCCCCGCTCGCCGACGCGCCACGAACACTCGAAGCCGGCTGTTCAGGCGGGATGAACGGCGTGAAATTGCTTGTTTTGACATAGAAGAAACCGGCAATGACAACGAACAGTACGATGCCGATTTTCAGCACCGTCAACGCGCCGTCAACGCGCGTGGACAACCGGGTGCCGAGCACCAGCAGCACGGTGAAGAACGCCACAATCACCAAGGGGGCGAGGTCAATGGTCAATCCGCCGACTTGCACTTGCGTGGTGGTGTTCCAGCCGATCAGATGCAGGAAGTCGTTCAAATAGACGCCCCAGTATTTCGCGATGACCGAACCGGCCATGAGCATCTCGAGGATCAGATCCCAGCCGATAACCCAGGCGACCAGCTCCCCCATCGTCGTGTAGGTGAAGGTATATGCGGACCCGGCGACCGGAATCATCGACGCGAACTCCGCATAGCACATGACGGCCGCACCGCACACGATACCGGCAATCAGAAAGCTCAGAATCGCCGCAGGACCCGCATGATAGGCGATCGCCTGGGCGCCCACGGAGAATATGCCCGCGCCGACCGCGACCGCGACACCCATCATCGCCAGATCCCACACACCGAGCGTGCGCACCAGCTTGCGCTCGCTGTCGCCTGTTTCCGCGAGCGTCTGCTCAACTGATTTCGTTCTGAAAAGATGCATACAGCTCTCAGATCCTCTCCTCAATGCGCTGTGTGGTATGCCACGGATGGTGGCGGTACGCACGGCGTCTGATTCTACTGCCGTCTGAACGGCGGGCGCAGGTCATGGCCACAATCCCGCGATTTCCGATTGATTGTCACCTGATGAGCCCAGATTGGCTGGTGCCGGATCCGGTCTGATCCGGTGGATCCGGCCTGCCACGGTCACTGCGGCCCCAGGAGGTCACAACGTGACGCCGACGAGCACGGGTTCGGGTACCAGCCGCACGCCGAACGCCTGTTCGACGCCGTCACGGACCGTCCGGGCGAGTTCCGCGATATCCGCAGCGCGCGCCGAACCGCGATTGGTCAATGCGAGCGTGTGCAGCGTGGACAGGCTCGCCGGGGCGCCGGCTGCGACGGCGTACCCCCTGTGGAATCCGGCATGGTCAATGAGCCATGCCGCAGAAGTCTTGGTGCCGGGCTCGCCCGACGGCAACACGGCGGGGAAGCGCGGAGCGTCCTGAGGCAGCCTGGCCGCCTGCGTGTCGTCGAGAATCGGGTTCATGAAGAAACTGCCGCAACTGTGCCGGTTGAAATCCGGGCCGTCCGAGCCGGTCGCCTCACGCTGGGCTTGCAATGCCGCCTGTACGGTGTCGGCACGTTTGGCGCCAGCCATGACCGGGATGCCATAGCGGTGAGCGTCTTCCAGCATGCCTTTGGCGGCGCGCACCTTGAGCACGGCGTCGCGGATCGCCGCAACCGACATACGGTCTCCGACCTCAACGCCGAGCGCCTTGGCGAGTTGCCCATAGCCGACGGTGCCTTCCGCCCCGCGGTGCAGAAGGAACGTCACCGACAGGACCACGAAGCGCGGTGTCGGGAAAAACCTGTCGGACGGCTGCGCAGGAGCGTCGTACATGCTGGCTTTCAGCGCGGACATGCGGTATCCGAAACGCAAATGCTGCGGGTCAAGGGTCACCGTGCGTGATTCCTCGCGATCCCAAGCCTCGACTTGGGCAACACTGGAGGCGACCTCCTGGCCGTACGCGCCGATGTTCTGCACGACCGACGCGCCGACCGTACCGGGAATCCCCGAGAGCCCCTCGACGCCTTCAAGCCCGTGGGCGACGCTTTCGGCGACGAAATCATCCCAGTTGCAGCCGGCGTCCGCGCTGACGGCGACCGTATCGTCCGCCTGCGGCGAACCGAAACGGATGTCTTGGCGCGCGTCCCGCACGACAACACCGTCGAAGGGGGCATCGGCGGCAAGAAGATTCGAACCTCCACCGATGACGCTAAGCGGGAACCCTGCGGCATCGGCCTGCCGCACGGCGTCGATGACACCGTCGCGGGTATCGGGAGTCAGGAAGGTGCGGATCGGCCCGCCCACACCGATGGTGGTCAGGTCGGCGAACGTCGTGGTGCTGTGCTCTGTGGTCATACCCGCCATACTAGCCGCAGGCTTGCCGAGACGGCGTCCCGCGCGAGGTCGGCGGATAACAAAAAAGCCTGACCGAAGTCAGGCTTTCTCGCAAGCGTGATACCATGCTCGAACAGATTCAGCGGGTTTCGCGATGAACCGTCTGCTTGCCGCAACGCGGGCAGAACTTCTTCAGCTCAAGACGGTCAGGAGTGTTACGACGATTCTTGGTCGTGATGTAGTTACGCTCCTTGCACTCCGTGCATGCCAGCGTGATACCCGGACGGATGTCGGCGCTCTTGCTTGCCATGTTGGTTCACCTCTGTGGTCGATTGCTTACCGGCGGTGCCGCCGGCCTTTGTAGCGAGGAAGAGACTCGAACTCTTGACCTTACGATTATGAGTCGTACGCTCTAGCCAGCTGAGCTACCCCGCCATGAGAGCCTCGAGTGAGAATTGGACTCACGACCTCTTCCTTACCAAGGAAGTGCTCTACCACTGAGCTATCGAGGCGTGGCTGGTAATGGATTCGAACCATTGAAGCACGAAGCGCCTGATTTACAGTCAGGTCCCTTTGACCGCTTGGGAAACCAGCCCTTGCCGCAAGCGACCTAGCCGCAACCGGCAACTTGGCTATAATGGCATTTTTGCGGGACAAATGCAAATCAGGCGTGTCGCAAGCCGGAAATCGCCCCGCCAAATCGGCGGTATTTCAGGCGACACGCCGTGGCCGCACACCAGGCCCGCACAGCCCGCGCATCAGACCCGCACGACGACAACACAGCCGCCAGCAGCCCAAGCGCAACCACGGCACGTCCGAAACACCGCCGCAGCGCGTCCGCCGATCAGAATCCAAGCCGCTTGAGGTCGGCGCAGACGCTGATCACCCGGTCGTTCGCCTCACGCTCACCAATCGAGATACGGATGCCCTCGCCGCTGAACACGCGCACGGACAACGCCGCCTTGACGAAGTGTTCCGCCGCCTCGTCAGTACGCTCACCGATCGGCAGCCAGAAGAAGTTCGCGTACGGTTCAGGGAACTCCCATCCCTGAGCACGCAAGGCCGCGACCACACGCGCACGTTCCGCAACCAGCGCCTTGACACGCTCGTCCAGCTCGTCATAGGCGTCCATGGACGCGAGCGCCGCGGTCTGGGCGATCTCCGTGACACCGAAAGGAATGGCCACCTTGCGCATGCCGTCGATCACATCGGCCGGGGCGATGCCATAGCCGATGCGCAGACCCGCAAGCCCGTACGCCTTGGAGAAGGTCTGCGCAACCACGATATTCGGGTATTCGCGGAACAGGTCCATCGCGACATTCGTGTCGGCGGCGGTATTGAACTGGATATACGCCTCGTCAAACAGAACCAGCACGTCCTTGGGCACGGCGGCCATGAGCTTGCGCGCATCCGCATCGGACAAGGATGTGGAGGTCGGGTTGTTCGGATTGTTGACGATAATCAGGCGCGTGCGCTCGTTGATGGCGGCGATCATCGCATCGATGTCATGGCTGCCGTCGGGACGGTTCGGTACTTTCACGCTGGTCGCGCCCGCGTTCGCCACGATAATCGGGTAGGCTTCGAAACTGCGCCACGGGTAGACGACTTCGTCTCCAGGGCCGGCGACCAGATTGACCAGCTGGGTGATGACTTCGGTGGATCCGCAGCCCAGAACGACATTCTCCGGTTTGACGCCGAACTGGTCGGCCAAACGCTCCACAACCGCTGTCCCGCGCATGTCCGGGTAACGGTTCATGCGGCCGACGGCCTTGTCGACGATGGCCTGCTTAACGCTGGCAAGCGGCTCGTACGGATTCTCGTTGCTGGAGATCTTGTACGCGGTCAGACCCGGCGTCTTCGGTGCGGGCTTGCCTTGCTTGTAGCTGGGAATGGTATCAATGATTGCACGATGTAGGTATGCCATGACTCAATCCTATACGCGGCGGCGTCAATCTCCCCGTAACATACCCGCCGGAAGGTCACCATGCGGACATCAGCCCCGCGGCGTGTCGCTTCAGACGTCTTCACCGCCGACGGAACAGCGACATGGGCATGAACCGGCAGCGGCCTTCCACAGCTGCGCGCACATCGGCGGCATCCTTGAGCGACGGCGCTGGAACATCACCGTGCCCGAATACGCACGCGGCGGCCCGACCGGCATGCAACGAGGCAATAAGCCGCATGGCCTGGCCTGAGGATGCGGCGACTGCCTGTCCGTCAGTGACAATCAGCTTGCCGCCGTGCCGTTCCAAGCCGGCACACAGACCGGCATACCGGCTCATCGCGGCGTAGGCGACGGCATCAGCCTGGGCGTCGGTAGTACAGGAGGCCATATCGCATACGAGCATGACCGCATGCACCATGCTGCGCGGGACGCGTTTGACCACGAGACGGCCCGCGCTGGCGCTGCGTTTCCACGCGATGCCGCGCACGGGGTCGCCGGGCTCGTATTCACGCAAGCCCGCGAATCCGAAGGTCGCCCGTCCCCCGCCACGCGCACCTGGTGCAGGTTCGCCGGCAGTCACGTTGACGGGCCCCGGTTCAGGAAGAATCACCAGTTCCGCATCATCGGGGATGACCGTACGCACAACAAACAGACCGAGCGGTTCGCGCCACGACAATACCATGCCGACACGCCGATACCATCCACGCTGATCGGGGACACCGCCGACATACTCCTCCGGATTGAGCCGGATGTACGTGCCGACGGTGCGGATATCACGCGGCAGCATCACCGCATGGCAGAGCCGACGCCAGCGGAGAATCCGTTCCGTTCCCGCGGCCGTGTCCACGGCTGTATCCGGCCCGACCGGCCGTCCAGGCTAAATACGCCGTACCGCAACCGATTGCACAACACCCCAGCACCCGGACATCAGCCACACCGCTGTCCACGCGATGGCTGCGGCTACCAGCACACGGGCGTCGAAGGTCAACGCGGCAAGCCACAACGCCACAATCGCCAGACCGGCCACCAGCCCCGCGGCACCCGGGCGGACGCACCCGCGGCGCATTCTCCACGGCACCCCCGCCCTGCGCAAGCGAGCTTGGCTGGATGCGTGGCGGGCGGGCTTGCCGCCAGCTGACGATTCGTCGGTCATATGATTCACCTGTCAGACGTCCGCGGGACCGGGGTGCGCTCAATCAGCGATTCCACCAGCTGGCGCGCCAGACCGGTCGGTGCGGTACCGTATCCGGCGTTCTCCAGCACCAACCGGTGCGGCAACGCGAACGGCGCCGCCCAACGCACATCGTCAGGAAGTACGAAATCCCTGCCCTCATACAGCGCCTTCGCCCGGGACAGAGCGGCGAGCTGCAGACTGCCACGAGGCGACACGCCGTAGGATACGCCCTCCATCGTGCGGGTGGCGGCCGTCAATGACACCAGATAATGGGCCACCGGCTGCGAAATCTTCACCACGGCGCAGGTATCGCGTATCGCCTGCATCTGGTCGACTTCCGCGACACGATGCAATCCTTCAAGCGGTCTGGACGCATGATCCGACATCACCATCCGCTCCTCCGTCCCGGCAACCGGGTATCCGAAGCCCATGCGGATCATGAACCGGTCGAGTTGTGCCTCAGGCAGCGGATAGGTTCCTTCAAGTTCAATCGGGTTCTGCGTGGCGACAACGATGAACGGCTGCTCCAGATGATGCGTCTGCCCGTCCACAGACACCTGCCCCTCGCCCATCGCCTCCAACAGTGCGGACTGCACTTTCGGATCGGCACGGTTGATTTCGTCGGCGATCACGATATTGGCGAAAATCGGGCCAGGATGGAACGCAAAGGACTCTGTGGCGCGCGAATACACGTTCATGCCGAGCAAATCGCCCGGCAGCAAATCCGGAGTGAACTGGATCCGCCGTACCGTCCCGCCGATTGCCGTAGCCAGAGCCCTCGCCAACGTGGTTTTACCGACTCCCGGAACATCTTCGAGCAGCACGTGACCGCCGGCGGCGAAGGTCAGAACCGTCGTTTCCACCGTCTCGCGCGGACATACAAGCACCGCGTTCAACGCGTCGGCCACGGCATGCAGCACGTCCCGCGCCTGTGAGGTTCCCATCGAAGTGACCATATGCTGTCCCCTGCCTCGTAGCAGATGTCGTGTCAGAACGCACGACCAAAGTCATCTTACCGCCCGGTCCACGCCGCGTGTCGCGTCGGATCTGGCAGGGCAAACAAAAAGGCCCCGGCATAAGCCGAGGCCTTACAAGACGCGGAACGTCAGTTCAGGATCGCGAGCACGTCGCGGGCGGAGACGATCAGATAATCCTCGCCCTGATAGTGCACTTCGGTGCCGCCGTACTTGGAGTACAGCACCTTATCGCCGACCTTGACATCCATCGGGATGCGCTCGCCCTTGTCGTCGCGACGGCCGGGGCCGACAGCCAGAACTTCACCCTGCTGCGGCTTCTCCTTGGCGTTGTCCGGGATGAACAGGCCCGAAGCGGTCTTGGTTTCGGCTTCCGCCTGCTTGACAATGATCTTGTCTTCCAACGGTGTGAGTGAGATCGACACTGTGGACCTCCTCTTTCTAAGAGAAATCGATACTTCCCGCGCCAGGACATCGCTTTCAAGAGGCTGACGATCACTATCGGCGCCGTCCCTTTGCGCTACACCTCATCGTAGCGCGTTGTTAGCACTCTGCCAACTCGAGTGCTAACGCTGAGAGTGAAACCCTAGGAATCACAACGATTACAGGAGTCAAGAAGAGCGGCGCTGCAGCACGGCGCGCAAATCGTGACCCAACGAATCGGTCGTTTCCTCGGGCACATCCACATGCGCGTTCGATTCGGCATGATGGAAGGATTCCGCGTTGTTCACCGGCGTGTCGCCGTGCTTGCCCTGTGTGCGCTCTTGCGCGTGTTCCTTGGCCGGAACCGCTTTGGCGACTTGCCGGGTTGACTTGATTTCCAAGCTTTCCGGGGCATCCTGTTCCGCATGTTCTTCGATGTTGCGCGGTGCGCCCCACGAGAAGGAGATGAGGTCCTGATGACGACCGGCAGCCATATCGAACACGTCCAGCGAAGATGCAGGACTCACTTGGCTGAGTTCACGCGTCTGGTCGGCAGGCTCAGATTGTTCAGATTGTTCAGAATGTTCAGCCTGCTCCTTGCGCGCACCGGGTTCGGCGGGACCGGCGGATTCGCCATGCTCGGCGGTAGCCGGCTCGGCAGGTGTGGCAGATTGCGTTTTACGCGCGTTCGTATCGTCGGCCCCGGCTTGCGCGGCGGCATCAGCATCATTTCGTCCGTTCGCTCCGCGATCGTCCCGGATATCGCGCACCGCCCCGGCATCAGCGTGCTGTTGTCCGCCTTGCCCTGCGGCATCCTTGCGGTCATGGGAACCGGTTTCCGGACCAGTTTCAGCGGCTACGGACTGACGGGACGCTCTGCGCGCCAACCTGCGGTCGCGTTCGACAATGCCCTGTTCAACTGCGCGATGAATCTCTTGCTGTTCCATCAGCGAAGTCTCCACGGCATCCGCCTGGGCTTCCGGTGTCTGATCGACCGGCGCTTGATCGGCTGGCGCCGGGGCGGAATGCTCCCCGGCCTCAATACCTTCGGGCACGCTGCCCGACACGCCATCGACGGCCTTGGCTGCCGCGACAAGTTCCGCTGCTGCGGTCTGCGGCTTGCCGGAACGCGTGCGCTCACGACGCTCCTGCGTCAACAGCTTGGACACCTTGGTCTCCCACGCGCGCGCATGGCAGCTCGCCCGCGCTCCCAGAGCAATCGTCAATACCAGGAATCCAGCCGGGATCAGCACATAGAACGGGGAGAAATGCAACAGATACGACAGCACGCCCATGACAACGCAAGCCAGCAACAACACACATGCGATGATGCGACGACGGCGGATCGACGCCCTACGCAGACGACGAACCTCGGCGATATGCTCATGGGACACCCGCGCCCCCTTTGCCTGTGCTGGCCGCATCACAGCCCCTTTCGTCACCGGCGAATGACCGTCCGAAAACCTCGTACCGCTGTGCTCATCAATCAGATGCAGCGACGGCGAATATTTGTCCTGGCGGCGCCTGATCACCCGCTTCATGCTGTCAGCTGTCCTTGTGGGCAGCCATCCGGCGATGAAAAGTATCAGCACCGCAAGCACAACAATAGCGCTGACACCTTCATAATCCATAATCACCTAGAATAGGTGACCAAGCTGAAAATAGCAGCACAGTCCCGGGGCGTGTCGTGCAGCCGCGCATCAGGCAGATGGCGGCACCTGACCACGCGCGGCGAACGCTGCAGCGAGACCGTCAGAGGGACGCTCCTGTGCGAACAACACATACGATTCGTGATCGCGCCAACGGCCGTTGACATGCATGTACTGCCGACGCACCCCCTCGTCGATGGCGCCCAGCTTCTCCGCCACGCGACGGGAACGATGATTGTCCGGAATAATCGCGATTTCAATGCGATGCAGCCGTGGTCCGTCCGGGCAATCAAAGGCCCAATCCGCCACAATGGCGACCGCAAGCGGTGCGATACCCCGCCCGGCAACCGCCTCATCAACCCAATACCCCACCAGACCGGTACGCATCGCGCCATACGTGATGGCACCCAGCGACACCTGCCCGACAATACGCCCGTGTTCCGTGATCAGGAACAGCGCGCCCGAACCGTCGCGTTCCCGCCTGCGCAATTCGCACACCCACTGGTTGAAGGTCAGCCCCGGGCCGCCAAGCGGATCGTCGGAATCCCACGGGGACAGCCATGCCTGATTACGCCAGCGCAAGGTTTGTAGCTCATCCTCATCGTCAAGCGTGCAAGGCCGCAGTTCAATCGGCGTGGCATCGGCCGGAGCGGTCAGGGACTTCGGCATCACGAATTCGCGCGGCGGCCTGCCGTGCATGATGTCGCGGAATGATTGCAGAACAGACATCGGTTTCATTGTGCCACACCGTCGCGCCACAGCACCGTGTCAAATCATCGTGCGAGATCATCCAGAGACATCATCATGCCGTTTCTTCGTACGATTCGGGGATGAACCGCCGTCTCCACGCGTTGTGATATCCGTGAGGTATGACCACCACACAGAGCGACCACGCATCGGCGGCGACAACCGCTGCAATACCGACAACCACTGGGCCAAATGCGACGCCGGACTCCGCAATGCCCACCGCGAACCTAACGGCAGCACGCGCACAGGCGAAACGCGCGGCAAGACATCAAGCCCTGCAACGTCGAGCAACGCTGAGCGCCCAAGCCTTTGCCGATGCGCGTGCCTCGCTCGCCCGTCAAGCCGAACCGCTGGTCTCGCCGCTTGCCCGTGGGACAACCGTCGCCGCGTACGTATCTATGGGCACGGAGCCTCCGATTGACGGAGTGCTCGAACGCCTGCTCAGCCAAGGGATGCGGGTGCTGGTCCCCCGACTCGGATCGAGCAAGGAACTGGTCTGTGCATGGAGCGAACTGGACGCTCTTGAACGGCTCCACGACATGCCGCGCAGCGCTTCCGGCGGCTTGCGTCCACGCGAACCCTCAGGTCCAGCCCTTGCGTCGGACAGCCTCGGGCAAGCCGAACTCATTCTTGTTCCGGCGTTCGCAATCGATTCGCATGGCTTGCGGCTGGGACGCGGCGCGGGATGGTATGACCGTGCGCTGCTGCAGGCCTCCCCCCAGGCCACCATCATCGGCGTGTGCTGGCCGTGGGAGGCGAACGTGCACGACCTGCCGCGCGACCCACATGACGTGCCGGTCGGCGGTATCCTCACCCCGGAAAGCCTGACGATATTTGACTGATTCGCGCGCTTATCCCGGTTCGCAATACGAGAACACCATGAGTGTCACCGAATCGACTAGGATATGTACGGATTACGAAACGTACCGACCTTTCGATTCTCGTGGAGGGAACACCGTGCCAACCTATCATTACCGTTGCAAGAACTGTGGCTATGATTTCACCGAACAGCAGTCATTCAGCGACGCCCCGATCACCGTATGCCCGCAGTGCGGACTGGAACGTGTGCGCAAGGTCTATGCCGCGCCGTCCATTGAGTTCAAGGGCAGTGGCTTCTACCGCACCGACAGCGGCAGCTCATCGAAGTAACCGCCTTGAGTCCTGAACCGTCAGGTTCCGGCGAAATCAATCATGTGGCGCCCCCGCGGACAATCCAGCGGGGGCGTTGCCGTATCCGACGATACCGGCAGGCGCAGCGGCTCAGGCGGACGTGGTTTCCGCGCCGGCATCAGTGGAGGCGATGACGAGCCGAAATCCAGACGCCATCAGACGGAGTAATCAATAATCCGCGACTTTTGACCACATTCTCCGGTGACGGTTGCGTAGCCGCGTCTGGACATGGTCGGATGGTGACATGGAATCATCACAGACCACATTCGCAGCCGCCTCCGTCAAATCCGACGCCACCAAACGCAAACACCGACGCGGGATGAGTCTTGCCCGACGGCGGTTGATTGCCCGGACGCGACGACTGACGAGCGCACTACTCGCAGGGCTGGCAATGTTCAGCGTGCTCCAATGTGTGATGGCGACGGTGCGCACCCAGCCGATGCTCGTCACCACCGCACACGTCAGCCGCGGGGAACGGCTTCACGCCACGCAACTGGCTACCACCAGCGTGCCCGCGCATGCCTCGTTCGCCCAGGCTCCGGCGACACCAGCTCAGGTTGAATCGTCAATCGCGCTCGTCGATATGCCAGCCGGCACACTCATTCTGGCATCGCATATCCGCGGCCGTCCTATACCACCGGAAGGTTCCACGGTCATCGAAACACCGCTGGCCAGTCAACCCGACAGTATGGTTGCGGGCGATACGGTCGACCTGATTGTCGGCCAATCCTGCGATGCGATTGGGTATTCGGCTTCATCTTCGACTGCAGAAAACGCCGGAACCGACGACGGGCAGCAAGCCCAACAGCCACAAGCCCAACAACCGCAAATTCAAGCACCTTCGCAAACCCCCGAGGAGTATCCGCCCGCGGATGCGTCAGCGGGAACTGACAGCCAGCCCGGCCAACCGTGTGTGATTGCACAAGAAGCCACCGTCATCACCGTCCCTTCGGACTCTTCGGACGGCGTCACGCCCGGCACCGACAGCAAGACGGCCATCGCCATGCGTCCCGAAGAGGCGCTCGCGCTTATGCGCTTGCCGGATGGCCTGCCGGTCATCGCAGCGCGACGGGCTGCGCAATCGGCTTCGGATCAGGGCGCTCAGTGACAACCGACACACAGCACCCAAGGCAGCGCCCAAGCGGCAACTCCCAGGCGCGCGTGAAACCCGGCGATGCAGCCGGCGAATCGGCGGATTACCGGCCGCGCTCGTTGAACACGGCCCAGTGCGGCGGCAATTCGCCGAGAATACGCTGATCGTCGTCGGCATCGCGCTGTTCGCGCGTCTGCACGTCAGAAGGCTCCAACTTGACGCCATCAGCATCGAAGCGTTCAGTGCCCTTCATCGTGACACGATGATGACGGCGAGGCGTGCGACGGTGCGCATCATACGAAGGCATTCACGCCTCCCGGTACAGCGTGCCGATACGGGCGACCATGCGGTCAACCTCCTTATCGGGGTTGACGAATGCGGCGACGCTCCATACCGTCATCACCGACCACCCAAGCTGAGCCAACTCCTGCGGAAGCAGGCGGTGGCGGGTACGCGTGGACTGGATGCCCATGAACTGGGCGTCATCGGTGAGCACTGCCAGCGCGTATGGCTTGCCTTTGACGCCGATGACCAGCGGAATGCGCATGCCATCGGAGAAGCCGTAATCCACGGCAACGTCCAGCCCGCGGGCGCGAATACGGTCCGCCAAATCGTTGAACAGGACATTGTCACCGGCCGACGCAGGCTGCGGACGCAGCGCACTGGAATCCAGCGTTTCCGCCCACTGCAACAACCGCTTGAGCAGCTGCGGGCCAGGCTGGTGAAGACGCTCATCATCTAGATCCTCAGGACCGAAGGAGGAGACGATATCAAGATTGCGGTCGGCGAGTGCAACGGCGTCAAGCAGCATGCCCTTGCCACCGTTGCCTTCAAGCGGGCCGAACTGCTGCAACAGCCTGCCGTGCGTGGTTTTCGCATAGCACATCGAAACGATGGCGTCTGTGGTTTGTGCCCCGGCGACTTCGTCGATGCCAATCAGCCGGACATGCCTGAGGAACCGCCCCATCGCCTTGTCCTTGGTCGCCAAGGACTTGAGTTCTGCGCCCAAACGGGAACGGAACGTTTCAGTCAGCGTCACGACGGTGAGCATGTAGTCGACGGGCACCACGGTGAATGACCCGGCACGGTCGCAAATCAGCTTAGTGACCGTGGAAATCTCCTGCTGGCTGCTTTCTACGAGTCCGGAAGAGATGACCGGTACGCCCGTGCCTTCGATCCGGTGCAGTCGAACCGTGCCCTGCATGCCTTCCGTCGGCGCGGCATGACGAATCTCGCCGTAGCCTTCCTTGCGCAGGAATACCGACAGCTGCGGGGAACGCCGCGTCAGGCGGGAGCGTACCGAAACATGCGGCAGGATGCCGATCAAGGCTTTCACGCTCGGGGAAGTTACTGTTGCACAATGCGCGATGAGCACCACCTGACGGGCGCGGCAGACGATGGTGAGCAGTTCGATCGCCGGCAGATGAGCTGCGGCGTCGATAATCACCACATCGGCGAGCGGGACGGGATCGGTCAGCGCCGCGAGTGTGGACGGCGTACCCATAAGCACCGGCTTGGCGAGCGTCATAATCTGCGGGTGGTCGTGTAGCACACGGTTGAACGGGGTGCTCTGCCCGCCCGCGAGCACAGTGTGCAGCTGGTTTGCCTCCTGCGTTTTCGAGAACAGCAGATCGCACAGCTTGCGGATGGATTCCTGATGAATCATCGGGCCGATCGAGCGCACATGCTCGGTATCGACCTGTGCGAACCGGTCGGCGGCCGTCTGCAGCGCGGACCCGTCCTGATTCGAGATGATGGCGGATTCCTTGACGATGTCCTCGAACACGGTCGTCCACCACGACAGCTGAAGCTCGCCTTCAACCGCTTCCACGGGAACGTGGCGCGCCCGCAAATCGTCGACCAGCTCATCCAACCCGACGGAGCGGAAGTCCTGTTCGAGACGGCACCGGCCGGGCAGGGTGTCCAATGCCATGTGGTCGTTGTACAGCGCCTTGAGCCGTTCCTCAAGCGTGTTGAAATCAAGCGATTCCAGGTTGCCGCCCTTCGGCGTGGTGGCCAGCACCGCATCGAGGGAAGTGATGTCGCGCATCAGAGCGTCCTGGGTTTCCAGAATCGTGTCCAGCTTCGGCGGGAGCACCGGCCAGCCGCCGTGAGGCACGAACAGATGCCATTGCTCGGATTGCTTGGCAACCACGACAAGTGCGTCATGCAAGTTCTCAACCTGGGCGCCGACACGCAGCAGGCTCTTGGCTTCCTTGACGAGGCGGCGACGTTCCCAGAAGCCCAGATCGGAGCCTTCGGCCTTGCGTTGCTGCTTGGATTTGCTCGCCTCAATCATCGCGTCGATGTCGCGTTCGAAGATCTCCGGCTGGAACACGTCAAGCACGCGGCGCAGATTCTTCAACACCGTCACCTGACGTCCCCACTCCTGCGCTGTCGTAGGCACAGGGAATCCGCAGGTCTGCACGGTGGTCGCCACTTGCTCGCGGGTGGCGGGCAGCAGTTTCTGCATGACGTCGACAACCCGCTGATACGCGTCGACAGCCTGGTCTTCGGTTGTCAAGGACGCCTGATACCAAGCGGTATCGTCCGGGCCGATCGTGAATTCGCCGAGTTCGCCGGCGGTGGTGAGCTTGTGCGCCCACTCGTCCATATGCCCGTTGAGGGTGCGAGCGGCGGATTGACTCAGCCGCACGTGGGTCGCCGGGTGGGTCGGCAATGTCGCGATGCTCGCGAGGTTCTGGATGGTCTGGTATGCCGAGACACCCCAACGCTCGTTGACGCCGTGCAGGTCGCCCAGATACCGGGTCAACCGCGAGCGCACGCCCACCAGCTCGTCGGACAGCTGGTCGAAACGGCTTGCCGCGTTGCCTGCGCGGTAGCCCACCGCGGCGATCAGCTGCTTGTCGATGGCGGTGTTTCCCTGCTCGTCGGCGATGTCAAGAACCATATCGCCCATGCTGTTGGCGCCCATAAGCCGGGTGAAGCGGCGCTTCTGCTCGGCCACGCATGGGACGTAGAGCACGGATTTGCCGTTCATTACGCACCGCGAGGCGATGGCCGCGGCTTGGGCGGCAGTGCCGCTGCCGACCTCGCTATCCACGATGATGGAATGCCCGGCTGCGGCGAGATTGGCCGCATACCGCACGGTGTTGTCCACATCGCCTATTTCGAATTCGGCATGCGGATCGCCGTCGAACGGGCTGAATTCGGGGATTTTATCGGCTTCGATGTCGTGAAGCGCCTGAGGCAGGCCGGCAAGCGCGTCAAGAATGGTGTTGCCGCTGGCCCCATGGCGCAAAGCGTCGATGATCCGCTGGCTTTCCAGCAGAATCTGCGCGCTCGGATCCATGAAGCAGCCGACGATGATGTACCGATCGATGTTGAAATCGGTGAACGCCTTGCGGGCCCGCCGTTCAATCGCGGCGAACACTGCGGAAGTCTCCGGGGTGCCGTTGGGGTAGTTGGAGCCGTCGAACAGCTCGTCTTCGTCGAGGTTGACGCCTTGATCATGCAGGGCGGTCACGAACGAGGGGTTGAGCCGGCCGCGACCCGTGAAGCTGATGGTTGCGTCGGTTTCGCCGCCGCCCGGCTTGCGCGTCACATCGACCGGATACAGCAGCACCGGGACGGATTTTCCGGACCATGTTGCCACGCCAACGACCATGGACAGTTCGGCGACTCCGCTGAGCCGGCTTTTCGTGGTCTGGTCCTCGTAGACGCGTTCCAGACGACGTCCGGCAGCCCGGAGCATGCCGGCGTCACGGAACAGGGAATCAAGCGGCGCCTTGCCGCTGGCGAACAGCTGGGCGATACCTGAAGGATGCGCGTGCGTCAAATCAAGCTGCGCCGACAGCTGGCTGATATCCTCAAGCGGAGACGGCGCCAAGGCGTTGCGATAGTCGTCACGCCAATGACGCATACGCCTGAGTGCTTCCTCAGACTGGATGGATTCACTCACCTTCGACTCACTTCCCTACCGCTTTGCGGTATTCCTGATAGCCCTGATTGCGCGAAAGCGCCGCGTCGACATCGGCGTTGCCCTGCGCCGCAAGCCACGTGTACAGGTCATCGTACAGCGAGGGGTTCATCGCAAGGAACGGCAACAGTTGGGCGTGCCGCGCGATCTGGAACTGGACGGTGTAATCACTGGTGGTCTTCGCCTGCTGCGAGGTGTATCCGCCGACCTGCACCATCTGCTCCTGCTTGTCGAAATCGCCGCGGGAGACACGCTCGAACACCGACCCCGGCTCGAATACCGGCTTGAAGTTCTGTTGCGGATCGGCAGATACCTGCGGCTGTTGCATACCCGGCTGCTGGGCTGCGGGCTGCCCTGCGGCGGGACGAGCGAAACGGCTGTAATCCTGCGACTCAGCGGTCTGCGATGCCTGCTGCGGTGCGGATTGAACGGGTTGCGTAGCCTGCATGACCGGAACGGCCTGCGCGGGCTGGGCAGCTTGTGAGCCTTGCGCGGCTGGAGCATACTGGGCAGTTGGAACGCCTTGCACAGCTGCAGATGTCTGCGAAGCGGAAGCTTCCATCGGTGTGAAGGTCACACGCGGCGCCTGTTGAATAGGCTGTTGCACTGCCTGAGCAGGCTGTTGCGCCACCACGGGATCAGGACCGGCTTGCGCAATCTGCTCTTCAGGGGCTTGTACGGCAGATGCCGGGGATTCATGGGCCGGGGACTGATCAGCCAAAGATTCATCGGCTGATTGATTGGCCTGCTGACCCTCAGTGGTCGGTTGTTGCGCATTGACCGGCTGGCGCTGTGTATCGCGGTCGCTCGCGGCACGCGCCGCCTGTACCTCATGGATTCGCTGTGCGCTGAACAAATCATGCACCGACACCACGTCCGGCTTTGACGGGTTCGAGGCGAGGGCTTCGCTCTGCTCGGGTGCAACAGAGCCACCATTGGCGATGTCGGAGGGCATGTTGCCGGCAGAATCGCCTTGGGTGGTCTCGCTTTCGGCCTGATGCTGGCCGCCGACAGCCTCAGCCCTGTCCTGACCTGATGCCGACGAACCGGCATCCGACTCAGACGGCTGCTGCTTGGCTTGATTTTCCTGCTTGCTGCGTTTCTCGGCATCGGCGAACAGATCACGCGGTCCGGGCTCGTTCATGCCTCCCGGCTGCACGGTCAACGGCAGCTCTTCGAGCGGATGCTGTTCGGCGAACTGACGTTGCTGGGTGACGGTGACCACGGGATCAGGCAGGATGGGCTGCGCACCGAACGCACGCGCCGGCGAAGTCCCGCGCTGCACAGGCATCGCACCGGAGGCGGACTGGCGAGAGACGGAATCGCGCTGACCGGCATCCGCACCGGCAACCGTATGCCCGGCGGGGGACGCTTGCTCTTGCGCTGTTTCTTGCCCCGGTTGGGCCTGCCGTTGATTATCCGACACGTTCTCGTCCACGGGCTGCTCCGGCTCTGTGCCAGCGAGCTTCGGCACATGCAGCGAGGCGTCGCGCAACTCACGCAGGCGGTCGGCGACATTCTGCGAACTGAACATCGCAGTCGGCTCACCGGCGCGCAGATTGAGGATGTCGTCCACGGACATATCGGATGGATCGGGCTCCTGCTTCGCGTCATCAGGGGCATAGGAGAACAGGTCCGTCACCTTGGGCTCGACCCGCTCCTGTGCGTCCACACGGATGAAATCGACGGGAATATCACCGAATTGCAGGCGAATCGGCGAATATTTCAGCTCGCATTCCACACCGGGCTGCAGCCGCGTCAGTTCGCCGTTCTCGCGGATCATATACGAACCGTTCGTGGAGTTGAGATCACGCACATCCGCGGAACCGTCCTCATGCACCGTGAACAAGGCATGGCGTTTGGACATGGAGCGTTCGCTGTCGGGGACTTCAAGCCTTCGATTGCCGTCATCGGCAAGCGGGCGCAACGGTTTACGGCCGATTTCAATGCTCTCCCCCGGCTTTACATCCGTTTGTTCGGCGCCATTGACCTTGATGATCCACTGCTGCCCGGATCGCTGCTCAGTCACCTTGCGGCCTTCCTTTCGCCTGGTACGCGCAATTGCACACTACCTGCCATTGTGCCATGTTCTCCCTATTATCGCTCATAGCCTTGGAATGTATTGACAAGTTCCACGCAATGACGTGTCGTTTGCGGACGCCATCAGGTTGCGATCACCCACAAACTGTCTACGCTGACAACCCACCCAGTGTAGACAGTTTGAGAGGGGTGGACGGGGACCGCGCGGTGTGATTCCGCCAGATGCGATTCCGGTGGATGCAACACCCAAGACACAACAAAAACGACCCCGACCGCCCAATGGACGATACGGGGTCGTTACGCTCAAAAAACTCAAGCGAAATGGTGCGGCTCAAGCCGCGATCATTACTTGAGCTCGACGGTAGCGCCAGCCTCTTCGAGCTGCTTCTTGGCCTTCTCGGCATCTTCCTTCTTGGCCTTCTCGAGAACCGGCTTCGGAGCCTCGTCCACGAGCTTCTTGGCGTCAGCCAGGCCGAGGTTGGTGATGGCCTTGACAGCCTTGATGACCTGGATCTTCTTGTCGCCAGCGGAAGTCAGGACGACGTCGAACTCGGTCTTCTCTTCCTCAGCGGAATCGCCAGCAGCCGGAGCGGCAGCGACGACAGCAGCGGCCGGAGCGGCAGCCTTGACGTCGAACTCATCCTCGAAGGCCTTCACGAACTCAGAGAGCTCGACGAGGGTCATTTCCTTGAACGCATCCAGGAGCTCTTCATTGCTGAGCTTAGCCATAATGGCTTCCTTTCAATCATGGCAGCGGGTTGGTTTTGGGTTGGTGTCCCGCGGCCTACATGTTTTTTTGTTGTTGAGATACCGATATCGTAACGGGCGAGCCCGCGCGAAATCAGGCAGCCTTTTCCTGCTTCTCGCGCAGAGCGTCGATGGTGCGCACGGCCTTGGTCGGCAGTGCGGTGAACAGGTACGCAGCCTTGGACATGGTGCCCTTGATTGCGCCGGCCATCTCGGAAAGCAGTTCCGGACGAGACTTGAGGTCTGCCAGCTGCTTTGTGCCCTCGGCGTCGTACACGGTTCCGTCGTAGAAACCGCCCTTGACGATAAGAGCCTTGTTCTTCTTGGCGAAGTCACGCAGGACCTTCGCACCGGCAATGGCGTCGCCATTCACGAAGGTGATGGCGGTCGGGCCGGCGAGCAGCTCATCGAGCCCCTCGATACCGGCTTCCTTTGCGGCGATGCGAGCCAGCGTGTTCTTAGCCACAGCGTAGGAAGTATCGCGGCCTAGCTTTTCGCGCAGCTCAGAGATCTGCGGAACGGTAAGCCCGCGGTACTCGGTCAGGTAAATCGCGTCAGCGTTACGGAATTTGTCCGTAAGCTCGGCGATCACCGCTTCCTTTTCGGGCCTCTTCATGGCGTTCCTTCCTAAGTCAACCGTTGACGTTCGGAACCGACCCACCAAACCGGGCAATAAAAAAGCCCTGCACACAGGCAGAGCACACTCGCCGCTTCAGCGGCTTTCTGTTCAACCTGCGATGGCTTGGCGAACCAATTTCGGCGACCTTGCGGTCACACCAACGGTCTGTGGTTTACAAACCGTTACTATACGCGATGATGCGGACTAGCGGGACGCCGGCGTGTCGGGTCAGTAGCCGTGGCGGTTGGTGGTGTGTTGGATGGGCATCCAGCGGTTGTTGCGGTGCAGCACCGTCCAGCCGGCCAAGGTCACGGCAAGTGCCACGAATCCGACGATCACCGCCAGAACTCGGGCATCTCCGCGCGCATCCTGCGGGTATGGCGCCGGAACCGGCATCCGCACTCGATGCCCGGAAACCAGCAGGCGATGCGTGTTGACGCCGTACGGCGTGCAGGTCATGAGCGTGACCCTATCCTCGCCGGGTCTGATGCGCAGATACCGGTCGCCTTCGGTCGGCAGGATCACGGTGATCGAGTCCACCTGGTAAGCGAGCGTCTTCCCCATAACCTTGACGTAGAAGTCGTCGCCCTTGTTGAGCTCGTCGATACGGGTGAACATCAGCGCGTTGACCATGCCACGATGTCCGGTGAGCACGGCATGGGTGTTCTTGCCGCCGACCGGCAGCGACGTACCGTACAGGTGACCGGACCCGCGGTTCAGGGAGTTCGCGCTCGTGCCATGGTAGATGGGCAGGTTCACGGAGATTTTCGGGATGACGATCGAGCCCATGATGCCGTCGTTGGACGCGTTGAGCAGGCTCATGTACGTGGCGTCCTGCGCTGACATCGAATCGTTGTCGTCGTTGGTGGTGGAACGGCCGGAGTCGGTGGTGAACGGGTCTTGTGCCTCGCCGATGGTCGGCTGGCCTTCGGCGGCGAGCTTTCTGTTGTAGGCGCGAGCCGCGGCAAGCGCTTCCTTGGCTTGCGGGTATGGCCATCCGCTCACGTTCTTGTCGACTTGCGCGGCGAGCTGGGCCTGATGCTGGTGGTCGATGAATTGCAACAGATACGGGTACCCGATGATGGAGCATCCGACGATCGCGCAGACGATGGCGATCACTGTGAATATTCGCGCCTGCAGGCGTGCCGACCGGAACCGGCGCATGCGTTCGGCATGATCGGGCGCGAACAGTTCGGGCATGGTGCTCGGGTTGGGGACGAACCGTGCGGTATCGGAGAGCATATCCGAGGATGATGCGGGCGAGGACGCTGATGGAGGGTTCGGGCGGCTGCCGTCAGTGGCTTGCAGCTGATTCGCGGTGTGTACGCGGTGTTGATTGTGTCGCATTGCCGCTCCTTCCGCTACCACCCTACCGTATGGTAACGGCGAGTGACATCAAGCAAATCATCTGCCACCTTCTACCGACGCTGAGGAGGGCGGCAGCGTCGGCAGACGCAGAACACCGACACTCACACGCACGGCAGCGGCGACGGATGCCTCTGGCGACGGTGAGAGGAACGGGAGGAGCCCTGCGGCCGGGGATACGGGATTCCGTATCCGGGGCGGCAGGGCTCCAAGGGGCGCGGTATGGCGCGGAGCGCTACATGGGCGCCGGGCGCGCCGTCACCGCGTCATACGCGTTCAGGCCATCTTAGCGGCCTTGCGGGCGCGGACCGCGAACAGGGCGGCCAGGGCGACGATCGCCACGCCGATGACGCTGAAGAACGCGATGCCCGCGGCACCGGTCTTCGGCAGCTGCGTGATGGACTTGACGTTGGTCACATCCACATTGCCGCCGTTGTTGTCGGAGGCGGTGACGAGATTATTGCCGTCAGGCTCGTTGGAGATGGTCAGCCCGTTGATTTCGTAGTCACCCCAGCTGGTGACATCGGTCGGCTTCGTGGAGGTGTCCTGCCTGTAGGTCGGTTTGATGGTCACCTTGAAGCTCGGCAACAGGGCGTTGAGGTATCCGCTCGGGGAGGCGATCTCCTCGATGGTGTAGGTGCCGGCCTTGAGGCCGTTGTTGAAGGAAACCGTGCCGTCGGCACCCGAGTAGAAGATGCCCTTGGCTTTGGACTCCGACTGGTCCGTGGGAGCGGCCGAGGCCTGCGCAGCGGCGGTCGGCTTCTTCTTACCAAGGTTGGTCCACTTGGCGTTGGTGCCGTCCCATGCCAGGTAGTCGTCGTCGGCATTCTTGATGGCGAACTGGGCGCCGGGGAGCGGCGTGCCGTCGTAGCTCTTCTTGGTGATCTTGAACTTGTACGTGTACACGTACACCTCGCCGCCGGGCTGCTTGTGCTCGTCGGTCACGTCGTTCGGGATATGCGAGTAGCCGAGGATCGTCTCGTTCTTGTTCGGCGTCTGGGTCTTGGCGTCGGAGACATTGGCCTTGGAGTTGAGCGTGGCCTTGACCTTGACGGTGATTTTGCCGCCGGAGGCGACGGTGTGGTTGTTGGCGGAAGTCGTGCCCGCGCGCATGTTCACGTAGTTCGCAAGGTCGATGGTCGTCAGGGTGCCGCCGTTATAGCTGTCATTTGTGGAGAGTTTTCCGGCTTCGATCTTGGCGGTGTAGTCGGTATTCTCCGTCAGCTTGTTGCCATCGACATACACGGATTCCACGGACTCGATGGTCAGGCCGGGCTCGGCATCATCGTAGATCTTGAGCACGCGGGCCTTGCCGGAATCCTTGCCCGTGGTATCGATGTCATAGCCCGTGTAGGACGGGATGGTGGCGGTCAGCTGGTAGTCCACTTCGTCGCCGATGGAGAAGTCCGGGTTGGCCTTCTTGCTGGCCTCGTCATTGCCGTTGCCGTTCGTGACCTCCTTGGTGATGGTCGGGCTCGTGGCCTTGAGGTCGATGCTGCCCACACCGTTGTTGATGGTCGTGGAGATGTTGGCGGAATCGGTCAGCGTGTAGGTAGTCGACACAATCATCGGGGCGGAGTTCACGGCCGCGCCGGTGACAGCGCGATCGGTGGAATCGTCGAGGTTCGTGGTCTCGGTGATCAGGTACAGGCCCTGCGGCACGTTGTTGTTCTCACCGGTGGTCATCTTGTCGTCGTCGGCCGGATACGTGGCTTTGCCTTGTTCGTTCGTCAGCTTCTCCGCGAGCTTGTCGGCAAACTGGCGCATAACAGTGTCTGTGCTGCCATCGCCTTTATCGCCGCCCCACGGCGAACCCGTCTCGCTCACTGCACCGTAGGTGGCCGCGATATAGCCCAGCGGGTTGTCGATGCCCTTATCCTTGTTGGAATACGAGGGATCGGCCTGGAAACCTGCCAGCAATGTGGCGTTCTTCGCGGTGTCCGTGATCTGGCCCATGACATCCTTGATAACCTTCATGTACTTGGGGTTGGTCTTCACGGTGAAGGAGCCCAGCGCAGTGCCGTTCGAATCCGTCTTCACGTTCTCCAGCCAGGCGAGCCGGTAGCCGCTGAAGGTGCGCTTCTGCGTGTCATCCTTGACAGGGGTGATCGTAATCGTGCCGGTATCGGCCGGGTTGGTGATCGTGCTCGTGTCGTAGCCGGCGGCATGGGCGGTGGTGAGGCCGAACGTGCCGAGCGCCACGACCATCGCGGCGATCAGCGCCACGATCTTCGTGATGGAGGAGCTTATAGCTTTCATGATCTCTCCTTGGTTTTCTCTTCGATAGGGAACTAGGATCTGGTCCCTTTTTCACGGGCATCCGCTTGTACGGCCGCCCGTCCTGCCGCCGCCTCGTGTCTATGCGGGGCGGCGGAAAGTCTGTGTTGCTTTTCAGCTGTGGTTTTCAGTTATGGTTACTGCTTGGCCGCGTTTTCGCGGCTGCGGTTTCGCATCACCGACGGCGGCGTCCGTGCCACGCGCTGCGCCGTGCGAGGGCATACGATGCCGCCGACAGCGCCAGCAGGCCCGCGCCGATTATCAGCACGCGCCGTGGCGTCCACACACCTCCCGTCATAGGCAGAGAAGTGATGGAAGTCTCATTTTCGATGGAACCCAAGTCGATATTCAGTAAGGTGCGGTCCATCGAGTCGGACTGCTTGGCGCGCACGATGGTGAAGGTGTAGGTGTCGGTCGACAGCTGGTGGTCAGCAGGCGCCTTCGTCTCCTTGAGTTCGTACTTGCCCCACGGCAGGTTCTTCAGCGTGATTTCACCCTTGCCGGGGTTGGTATCGCAGTACCACTCTGCGCATGTATGGGTTGCCGACGTGGTGTGGGTCCAATCAGTGACGGTCTTTTTGTACTTCGGGGTGTTGGGCGCATAGTCGGGGTACAAGATCAACTGCCACTCAGACCCTGGCAACAGATTCTCACCACTCTCGTCGGTTTTCTTCCACGTGACCGAACCTGTCATCCCCATGTTGAGAATCTTGTTGCCATTCCCTTTGATATCGGCGAAAGAGCCGCCGATCTCGACCGCTTTGGAGGCATCAGTGGTCACTGTGAACGTGTATTCGGTGTCCGCCAGCTGGTACAGGGTCGGGGCCACGGTCTCTTTCAGCTTGTACGTGCCGACAGGCAGGCCCTTGATGCTGATGACGCCAGCCGTGCCATCCGCATCCTGGTATGTGGTCGTGTCGCCGACGCAGCGCGAGGCATCGATCTGCGCGTTGTTGTCCGCGAGGCAGAACACTTCACCCGACGCATCAGTGATCTTCCATTGTGAGCCGGCAAGCTTGCCTGAATGGCTGGGATCGTTCGCGTTGCTGCCGTCGACCTTGTACCACGTCACCACGGTCGGGGTATCGGGCACCTGAAGCACGCCGTCGGCGTTCACGAGGCTTGGGGCGTCGCCTGTCCAGTTCACTTTGCCGTCCTTGACCGTAAAGGAATACGACGTGGCGTTGAGCGTATACCCCACCGGAGCGGTCGCCTCTTTCAGCGTGTACGTGCCGTCGTCCAGATCCTTCACGGTGAACTTGCCGACGCCGCTGTCCGTATCTTCCAACGTGTCGGTGTCAGCGGCCAGACGCAGGGACGGCTTGACACTGTCCGTCGTGGTTCTCACAACGGCATCCGAGGCATGCGACATGCCGGTGCCGGTTGACAAGGTTTTGTCTGTCGCATTGATAACGGTCCCCGAGGTCTTCGCCGCGGCCATAGTGGCTTGGGAATCGACCAGGTCTGAAGTCACTTCGGTCGGGCAGCTGGTCCCGACCGGAGCGCCATCCGTCGCCTTGCCGACGCCCACGGTAATGGCGGAGCCGCCGATGAACGAGAAGTTCGCGTTGCCGGTGGCCTTGTACCAGCCCGCCGTGCTGTCGTTCGTGTTGCTGTTCGAGAACAGGAATTGCTTGCCGGAAGTCGCCTTGTCGATGATGGCGTACACGTAATCACTGCTGCAGGAGGCCTGCTTCATCTTGACGTAGTTGCCTTCAGTCAGCCACGAGCCATCATTCTTCTGGTACTTGAGGTAGACGTCACCCGTCCAGCCGGACTCCGTGTGGTGGAAGTACACCACCATCTTGGAGCTGTCGACATTGATGACAGTGACATGGAGCCGGACCGACTTGTTGCCTGCGGTGGCGACCACCGTGGTGCTTCCGGTTTTCTTGGCTGTCACCAGGCCAGAGTCGCTCACCGAGACGATGTCGGGATCCAACGCGGACCAGCTGGTTGCCACGGTGTTCGGGGGGTCGACAGTCGCTTGGAACAGTTGCGTCTTGTTGACGAACATTTTGACGTCCGCCTCGGCGCTCACCGGCTTGTCAGCGCCGCCTGAGGCTTTGGCCACGGTGGAACCGTCGCTTGTCACCGTCAACGAATTGACATTGACGGCGTTGACCGTGACAGTCACGCTCGAGCAGATGCCACTGTTCGTGACCGAGCAGGCCGTAATGATGGATGCTCCAGCCGCGACGCCGGTGACCACGCCGTCGGTCACCACAGCGAAGTTGGTGTCGGACGATTTCCATGTCACTTGCTGGCTCGCCTCAGCTGGGGCCACGGAAGCTTTCAGGGTGATGGTCTTGTACGCCTCGACCTGCACACTGCCGCCACTGACCGTGGTGTCGCCCTGGGTCAGGGTAATGCCGGTGGCGGCAGTGGTGTTGTCATTCACTGTCCAACTGGTGGGTGTACTGGCATCGGTTTTCGTGAGGGTCCAGCTTGATCCGGCGAGTCCGGTCTTCGAGCTGTCGCCCTCGGCGTATTTCGTCCAGCTGACGCTGCCGCCCTTCTTCTTGTCGCCGATCGCGTAAGCGGTACGGCCGTCAGCATCCGTGAAGGAGTGCATCATTTGGTCATCGGAAGTGGTGACTTGTTTACCGTTCTTGTCGTACACCAACGACGTCAGGAAATTAACGTTGGCATCCCCTGTCTGCTTGGTCTGAACGGTATAGATGTTGGTGTTGAGCCGGTAACCTTCCGGCGCCTTCCTCTCTTTGATGAAATAGTTCGCCTTCGGCTTGAGCCCTTTGACAACGACCTTGCCTTTCTCGGTGGACCAATCGTTACTGCCGTTGTCAGTCACCGAGATGATGGCGTTGTTGCCGCTCTTCGCGTCATCGATTGAGCCGTATACACTCCACGAGGCTCCGGAAAGAGTCGTCTCGCCGTCCGAGTTGTCGACTTTGCTCCAGCCTATGGCGGAGCTGTCCTGCGTGTAGTACGCGTTCCACGGCAGGTTATGGCGTTCCTGGTCCATGTCGATGACGGACGCGGAGTTGCCGCCTTCGAAATTGGTGAACGGGGTGCCGTCGGTGTACGTCACCGGCGTGGGGTTATCTACCTCGAAGTCCCCGCCCACATACACGCGGCCGTTGGTGGACACATGCGACTGGAAACCGCCGTTGGGCACATAAATACTGCCGATCCATGCCGCCGCGGGGTCGTCGTTCGTGGTCATCTGCTTCTTGGTCTTGGTGACACCGTCCTTTGATTTCACCGTCTGGTTGCCGGTGCCTTGGCCGCCAAGAATCGTCAGCTGCGTGGTGTACGGGAAGTTCCAAAGCACCTGCTGGGCACGCTTGGCATATATTGCAGGACCACTGCCCGACTCGTTGTAGGAGTAGTACCCGCCGATTTCCGTCACGTCGTCGTGATCAGTGATCTTGGAGTCCTCGTTGCCGCCCCACCATATACGCCAGCCGTTGTGGAAGTCCACCGTGTTCTTTTTCGTTGTCGATCCGTCATCGTTGATCACGTTCACGACCACCGAAGCGCTGTCCGGGATGTTACGGAACCAGAAATCAACACCTGTGTACTTGTCACCGCCAGTCGACAAGTCCGAAGCCTTGACATTGAAGACCTGCAGGGCAGACTTGCCGTCGCCGGTTAGGGTGATGAGCTTCTCGTTCACACCGCCGGTGAATTCGAATTTGTAACTATCGATAGTCTGCTTGTTGTGGACCTCGCGCTTGTAGTAATCGTACTTGTACCGCGTCAAATCCTTCGCTGCCGGCGCATTGCCCGTCGCTGCCGGCGCATCAATGTCCATGGTGTATGTGCCGTTGGCTTTGAAGCTGGCGAGTTCGGATGATTGCGATTGCAGGGTTTTGCCGAAGTTGGCGTATTCGACACCGTTGATCTTGAAGGATTTGGAGGGGTCCTTAAGCGTATCCCAGCCGCCTTCGTTTCGAGTGCCGTCTAGCACCCTCGCCAAAGAGGTGTATTGTGGCTCCCTATCATGGTCCCATTCACGGGCAACCGATGAATTGGACCGTGGTACCGTCGCCATGTACCTGAATTCTCGGCCACCCTTAGGATAACCGACCCAACCGCCACCATAGTTGTTGTTGGCCGACACGGTTCCCCAAGCCGCAACATCAATGCCACTGTTGCCCATCAACTGGGTGATGTGGGTGATGCCCGTGCCCGATTTGTCCAAACCGTGCACAGCCAACACACTGGCATCTTTTTCGGCACCGATGTCATCATTATAATATGTTTCAGCGGGACGGAACTGGGAGCCGAAGCCTACCACGCCGAAGCGGAAGCCCTGGCCTCCCCAACTGTTCTTGACCTGACGCATGGCAAGACGCCCATCAACCAAGGTCAGCCCCTCGGCCTCTGCCGCATAGGAGCCGGTGATACCAGTATCACTGTTGAGATTGGACTGCACCGTAGCGGGATTCGAGCCGATCTTCTCACCGACATACATGTTGCCGCCCACATAGGTGGCGACGCCGGTATCCGGTTTGTTCGTCGTCGTAACATTGTCGCCGAGCGACAAGGTCTGCGGCGGGGATATGGCACCGGCATCCTTGATCGAGGAATCCCAAGCGCCTCCTGTGAGCGTGGAATCACCCTTCGCGGTGAACGCCACCACATACGACAGCATCATGGCCGACGCTGCGCACACCGCTGTGGCAATGACAGACAGACGACGCGCGGATGCGCGCAACGCCACCCCATTGCCGTGCGCATACCGGGCCGCCCCGCCGCCCCTGTGCTTCGGGGCCCTCGCCTTCCACGGGTTCACCATGTGTCACCTTCCTCATTCGCCTACCGGAAGTCCCCGCCAGGCGGATACGCCTCACGCGCAGCACCGGGCCCACTGCCGCCCGGCAAACCCAAGGAGGAAATCCCCTTGGACATAGTTCCGCACTATCGTCTAGTATAGCCGAGTTCCACCTGCCATGGTGGAGTACAGCACCGGGCACCGAGCACGTTTCCACGTCGGAGCCCCTGTCGGATGATTTCCGTCGAACGTTTGACGTCAATCATGCGGCGGGCTTACCACATCGTTGTAGCGCACAGGGAAAAGCGACACGCCGGCACCAGCCGGACCCCACGATATCCCCCACAGCGAATCCTCCACCGTGGCGCCCCCTCCCCACGGCACACCACCCCGCGATATAGCATCCCCGCGGCATAGCGAGCGGGGCCGCCGCAACGCGACAGCCCCGCAACACCCCGGCAGACACCCGCCGGCAATTCACCGCCCTACGGTCACAGCACCGCCATGCAGACGAAATCAAGGATGAACAGCGCAGAGACCACCCAGATTACCGGATGAACCTCCTTCGGCTTGCCCTTGCAGGTCTTCACGATGCAGTACGTGATGAAACCGCCGGCGATGCCGTACGAGATCGAATAGGAGAACGCCATGAACACGGCGGCGAACAGCGCCGGAATCGCGTCATCGATGTTGTCCCACGCGATTTCCTTGAGGCTTGCGGCCATCATGCAGCCGACAATCACCAGCACGCCGGCCGTCGCGGCGGACGGGACAGCGGAAATCACCGGGGACAGGAATGCGGACAGGGCGAAGCAGATCGCCACCACGACCGACGTCAAGCCCGTGCGACCGCCGGCACCAATACCCGCCGCGGATTCCACATACGTCGTCGTGTTCGAGGTGCCGAAAATCGCGCCGATCGACGTGGCGATGGAATCGGCGAACAGCGCGCGATCCATCTTCGAGCTGAAGCCGGAACCGTTCTCCAGAGCCTTCTCATCCTCATCGGAGAAGATGCCGCTGCGGCGTCCCGTACCGATGAAGGTGCCCAGCGTGTCGAAGGTATCGGACATCGAGAACGCGAAAATCGTCACCAGCACCAGCGGGATACGCGCCGGGTCGGAGAACAGGGCCGGGAAGCCCTTGGCGCTGAAGATCGCGCCGAACGTGGTCGGCAGCTGAGAGAACGTTTCACCGATCGACACGGAATTCGACATCGTCGTCAAGCCCATCGGGATACCGATGATCGTGGTGATGATGATCGTCAGCAACAGGCCGGCCTTCACCTTCGTCACCGTGAACACAATGGCCAGCAGCAGACCGATAAGGAACAGCCACAGCGTCGGGTTGTTCAGCGTCGCAAGGCCCGGAGTGGCAGCAGTGGCAAGCCCCTTGCCGGCGGCCTTCGTGTCCTTCGGCGTGAACGTGATGAATCCGACATTGAGCATGCCCACATACGCCACGAACAAGCCGATGCCGCCGCCGATCGCATGCTGAAGGACCTCAGGAATCGCCTGGATGATCATCTTACGAATCTTGGTGACCGTGATGATGATGTTAATCAAGCCGCACAGGAACACCATGCACAAGGTCTCCTGCCACGTGAACTTCAGACCGAAGCACACCGTATAGGTGAAGAACGCGTTCAGCCCCATGCCTGCAGCCTGCGCGTACGGGACATTCGCGAACAGGCCCATGACCAGCGTGCCGATGATCGCCGCGATAATCGTGGCAAGGAACACGCCGCCCCACGGCATACCCGTCTGGTGCAAAATCTGCGGGTTGACGACAATGATGTACGACATCGCGAAGAACGTGGTCAGGCCGGCGGTAATCTCAGTGGATACCGTGGTGCCGTTCTCCTTGAGATGGAAGAACTTCTCCATAAGTTCTGCTCTCTCCTTGATTCTTGGTTTGCGCGCGACGGATGAGCGCCACGCTGAGGTTACTGCGACTCGCCCGGTCGCCGGCGATGCGGCCGACGGCAAGGTTCACGCGATGGGCGAACCGCGTTGTGGCGCCGCCGACCCATCGGACATGCCCACGATAGCATGTGGAGAAGTCATGAAGACGCGGGGGCATCTTCCGACCACATTTGCCCGGCGTGGTGGACCCACCGGCAGCGCATTCGTAATATGCACATGTATTGCATCTGCAAGAATCCGGGAACGAACATCACAACAGGAACATCATCATGAATATTACCCAGCGATCCCCGAACCCAGCTCCGAAAACACAGGGCTGCCACGAGCAACTGCAGGCGCGAAGTATCGCCGCACAACAACAATGTCTGTCACTACCGAACAACGCCGGCACGCAACTCATCTTCGCAGCGGCGACATCTCTGGAACTTCAATGCATCCCAGTACTTCGACATCCCGACGAGACGCTAAATCTCCTCGACGCGACCAGTCTGCCCGGTATGCCGCGCGCACGATGCATGGGAATCAGAGAACACCGATGGCACATCGGAACTCAGGAATCAGTAATCCGGCACCGTAGCGGGCTGCGCACGCTTGATCTGCTCCACTCGTGGGCGCAACTGGCCACACAGCGCACGCTTGAAGAACTCATCATCATCGGTGATGCAGTAGCCACAACCCTGGCAAAGAACAATACTCCCCTCAGCACAGAGTTGACGCAGCAACTGCGCGCCACACAAGCGGAGTTGCAATCGCAGACTGCACAACATCAGATTCCAGTTCAATCTACAGTAGTCGAGACCATCCGTAGATTCGTCAGCCGCACGGAACGGTACCACGGAAAAAAGGCATGCATCCGAGCCGCGCAATATATTGCCTGCGGATCGATGTCCATGCAAGAGACACGAGTACGACTTGCGCTGATCCAACATGGGTTGCCCCGACCCGATTGTAATCTTGCAGTCAATTTTCTGACCTTCAATTCAGGAGTGCCGTACACGCTAGATCTTGCATGGTCTGAGGCAAAAGTCGGCATCGAATATGACGGAGACCACCACCGCACCGATCGAAGGCAATGGCGCAACGACCACGAAAAACGCAATCGTTTGCAACAGAATGGGTGGCACATTTTCACCATTGACGCGGATACCATCAACACAGTTGACGCCCGTGCGCACTTTGCGCTCAATGTAGCGCGGGTGCTCAGCCAGCGCGGTGTCACGTCAGGATTCCGACCCATTGCGAAACCGTTGTGAAGGAGAAGCGATCAAGCGCAGGGGCAGAATCCGCAGTAGATGCGAATGTTGCTGTTGCGCGGCAACAATGGCTGCACGGGAGGAGAAAAATCAAAGAGACGCAGGCAGTCGAGCGAAGACAGTGACAGACACTAGCGGGACTCCCAGGCGGATTCGCCAAACTAGTACCGAGCTCCCGGGAGTTCTTGCAGATTCGCACAATGGTGGCTGAACTCCCGGGAGTTTAAGAGCAAGGACGCGTTTTGCCGCTCATGTGGCAAAGAAAACGTTGGAATACCAACACGCCCTCAATGGGAGCAGTGGGAGTTTATGGCAAATCCGCGGAACAGCGACTAAACTCCCGGGAGTTTGATTGCCAAGACGAAATTCGGCACAGATGCGACAAGAGAATACCTCGTAACACGACACGGCCGGAACAAGCGTTGCAGTAGGGCCAGAGACCGAACTGCAAATCTGTTACACCCATTACGGCACGGGGATAATGCCCGTACTGTGATGTAGCAGGATTTCCAAGAATGGAAAGGCCATGGGCCTTTTCCTAGTTGCATGCGTTCAAACAATACAAAGGAGGGGCCGATGGCTCGTATCAATATTCCTTGGGCCAAGACGAGATCCTCGCGCTGCTGAATGCCGGCGCGCATGACGGCGACAGCGTGGACGGCAACACGGGCTGACGCGGCGAGGCGCAGACGGACGCGGGCGGACGTGTTTCGCCAAATCCACGGAAGGGTGATAGAACTCCCGGGAGTTTATGTATAAGAACCAAATCCAGCACAGATGTGACAAGAAGAACGTTGAAATACCAACACGAGAATAATTACGCCAATGGGAGTTTACGCTCCCAATCGCAAATCAAGCGAGAAGTCCCACGCCGATGCGGGAGAACAGGGTGGAAATAGAAGAACACGCATAAACTCCCAGCGGAGGGATTCCAGCTACGGGAGTGGAAGGCAGACCGACCGTGAAAGCGATAAACCCCCGTGCATCAGCGGATGACACGGATGACCCGTCCTGCGATCAGATGGCTCCCCGCCGAAGCGCTGGTCTGAGATTCCGACCGTCCCCAGCCGGCTTGGGGCAGCCTTGGGCAGATGCGAGACAGATGGGGAAACCGCCGAAACATGCGATCAAGGAGCCCCATGCACGGCAACACGAGATACCATTTCCAGCGACCGAACCCAGCCAGCCACAGACCACCGAGCCATCACTTCGCGTTTCAATCGACCCGATCAGCCACCATGCAATACATAAGCCCCGCGCACAACGCGCGGGGCCACACTTTCTGACCGGCTGAAGCCGGCTTACGACAGCCCACTGGGCCAGCCACCGGATTCGACTGATAAATCAGCCTCACGTGCAATTATTGAGCCCCGCGCTGCACGCGCGGGGCAACATTTTCTGACCGGCTGAAGCCGGCTTGCGACAGCCCACCGGGCCGCCGCTACGTTTCGGCTGATAGAATCAGCCGAAACGTCCCGATACATACCGTTCGGCTTCTTCGTTCTGCGGGTTGTTGAACATCGTGGTCGTATCGGCGAAATACTCCAGATGACCAGGCTGGCCAACCGCCTTCAAATTGAAGAACGCGGTGAAATCGGCGATACGCGCTGCTTGCTGCATGTTGTGGGTCACAATCACAATCGTGTAGTCATTCTTCAGCTCGTTGATCAGATCCTCCACGGCCAGCGTGGAAATCGGGTCGAGCGCAGAGCACGGCTCATCCATCAGCAACACCTGCGGATGCACAGCCACGGCACGCGCGATGCACAGACGCTGCTGCTGGCCACCCGACAGACCGATACCTGGATTGTCAAGACGATCCTTGACCTCATTCCACAGGTTCGCGCCGCGCAACGCCCATTCCACCAAGTCATCAGCATCAGACTTGCTCAAATGCTTGTTGTTCAGTTTCACGCCTGCAAGCACATTCTCACGAATCGACATCGTCGGGAACGGGTTCGGGCGCTGGAACACCATGCCGACATCACGGCGGACAGCCACCGGGTCCACATCCTTGTCATACAGGTTGCGGCCTTCCAGCAGCACCTCGCCCTTGACGTGAGCGCCGGGGATGATCTCATGCATGCGGTCGAGCGTGCGCAGCACCGTCGACTTGCCGCACCCGGACGGACCGATGAACGCGGTGACCTTGTTCGGCTCGATGTTGATGTTCACATCTTCCACGGCGAGGAAATCGCCGTAGTAGATGTTCAGATTCTTGACATCAATACGTTGTCCCATTGTTTTCCTTCAGTTTGTTCCGGATTTGCGAAAACGGATACGCAATAGCATTCAGCGTTCGGACTTCACCGCGAACACGCGGGCGACCAGACGACCGATCAGGTTCAAAATCAGCACGATCACGATGAGCACCAGAGCGGCAGCCCATGCACGCTGCATCGGGATGTCGGTTACGCAGGCTGAACTTGCGGATGCCGGGCAAGCGACTTTCAGCTTGCTGTACTCCTGGTAGACATACACCGGAAGCGTGGTCATCTGACCGCTGAACAGGTTCACATTGGTCGTAACGATGTATCCGGCGGTCATCAGCAACGGCGCAGTCTCACCGACAACACGCGCAATAGCGAGAATCACACCCGACACGATACCCGGAAGCGCTGTACGCAACACAATCTTCGTGATGGTCCGCTGCTTGGTGACACCCAAAGCATATGAGGCTTCACGCAAATCGTTCGGCACAATCTTGAGCATCTCCTCGCTTGACTTGACCACCGTCGGCAGCATGAGCAGCGACAGAGCCACGGATCCTTCAAAACCGTTGAACGTTCCCGGCCCGACCAAGATGGTGAACATCGAGAACGCGAACAGGCCGGCGACAATCGAAGGCACGCCGCTCATCACGTCAACCAGCAGACCGATGGCCTTCGCGAATTTGCTGCCACGCGAATACTCGATGAGATACACCGAGCACATGATGCCGATCGGCACGGAAATCAGCAGAGCGCCAAGCGTGATTTCCAGCGTGCCGATAATCGCATGCTGAATACCGCCATAGCCACCGGACGCCGTCGGCTGACCGCCAATCACGCCGGACATGTTATAGGACAGGAAATTGAGGTTCAGCCTCTTGACACCGTTGACAATCGTGGTCCACAGCACCGAAAACAGCGGAATCAGCGCGACGATGAAGGCGACAGAAATCAGTCCACCCATCGCCGCATCCTTGCGCTTGCGGCGTGCGATCATCGAACGCGTCGGCTTGAATTTGTCGAAATCGATGACCGGAGCGCCCTTCATCGGCGACTCGCCCGCAGCTTGTGCATATTCTTCTGAAGCCGTCATCATGCGCTCACTTTCTGCGTGATCTTACGGGCGATGAAGTTGACCACGAAGGTGATGAGGAACAGCACCAAACCCGTGCCGATCAGTGTGGAGACGCCCAGCGAATTCGCTTCAGGATACTGGGCTGCGATATTGGCCGCAATCGTCTGGTTCTGCGATGCCTGCAGAATCTTGAACGAGTAATGCATGCCAGGAGACAAGATCATGAGCACGGCCATCGTTTCGCCAAGGGCACGGCCAAGACCAAGCATGGATGCGGAAACGACACCGGACTTGCCGAACGGCAAGACGGCGAGCTTGATCATTTCCCACTTCGTGGCGCCGAGGGCAAGTGCGGCCTCCTGTTGCAGACGCGGGGTTTGCAGGTAGACGTCACGCGCCATGGAGGTGATAATCGGCAGAATCATGACAGCCAAGACCACAGCCACCGTGGCGACCGTACGGGCAGGGTTGGCGGCAGGTCCCTTGAACAGCGGAATCCAGCCGAGGTATTTGGCGACCCAGTTCCAGAACGGATAGATTGCCGGCACCAACACGATACCACCCCACAAGCCGTAAATAACCGAAGGAATAGCGGCCAGCAGGTCGACAATCGTGCTCAGCGCGGTCGCCAATCCCTTGGGGGCATACTGCGAAATGAATAGCGCGATGCCAACGGATACGAAGAAAGCGATAAGCAGGGCGAGCGCCGCGACCAGGATGGTGCCGAACGCAAGAGGCCCTACATATTGCCAGAAGTTATGCGCCTTACCGCCGGTGAACGACTCGATTGTCGCCTGGTTGGCTTTCTGGTCGCCGCCAATCAACGGCCATGCACGGAAGAAGAGGAAGAGAAAGACCGCGGCGAGTACAACAAGAATCAGCGCACCGCACGCATATGCGACACCTTTGAATATCTTGTCCGCGGATTTGCCGCCGGCCGGTTGGTCGAGCGTGGATTTCTCGGAACTCACAGGTTCTCCTTCAGGGCTTTCGCCCGTAAATCGGACACATGGTGGAATCGGCTTCAGGCCGTGCCCGGCTTCAAAGCTGGGCCGCGGCCTGAAATCGTTTCATCATTCCATTATCGATGATACCGTCTGACGGGCGCTGCATCGGTCGCACCGGCTGTAGCCTCGGACCGATGGAGTCCCCACGTCACTTGGTCTTGATGGCTTCGATCGACTTGGTGACCTTCGCGCGCAGCGTGTCGCTCATCGGGGCGGAGCCGGCGTTGTCGGCAGCAACCTTCTGACCATCCTCGCTGACCACGTAGGTGAGCCAAGACTTCACGAACTTCGCGGTGTTGGCGTCCTTATAGGCCGGGCACACGATGTCGTAGGAAACCAGCACAACCGGGTAAGCGCCATCCGCAGTGGTCGTGTGGTCGAGCTTGACAACCACGCGGTTGTCACCCTTGGCGGAATCGTCAAGCGGGGACGCATCCACAACCTTGGCGGCTGCTTCTGCGGAGTAAGAAACGTACTTGTCGCCGACCTTCACCGCGACGGTGCCCAAATCGCCGGCCTTGGAAGCGTCGGCGTAGCCGATCGTGCCATCGGCCTGGCTGACGGTGTTGATCACGCCATCAGTGCCCTTGGCGCCCTGGCCGACCTCATTCGGCCAGTTCTCGCCGAGGTCATAGGTCCAAGCATCCGGAGCGACATCCTTGACGTAACTCAGGAAGTTCTTGGTGGTGCCGGACTTGTCGGAACGGTGGACCACGGTGATCGCGGTGTCAGGCAGGTTGACCTTCGGGTTCTGCTTCTTGATTGCGTCATCGTTCCACTTGGTGATCTTGCCGTCGAAGATCTTGGCGATGGTCTCGCCATCAAGGTTCAGGTGCTTGTCCTTGCCGGAGATGCCCTTGAGGTTGAACACGATGGCGATCGGGGAAATGTAGACCGGGACGTCGAACGCGGTGCCGGAAGCGCACACGCTCTTCGACTGGGAGACCTCGTCATCGCTCAGCGAGGCATCGGAACCGGCCCACGCGGTGGCACCGGTGAGGAAGGTGCTGACACCTGCGCCCGAACCGCTCGGGTTGTAGGAAATCTTCGCATCCGGATTCTGCGACTGGTAGCTGGCGATCCATGCTTCGACAGCTGCCTGCTGCGAGGAAGCGCCGGCACCCTGGAACTCGCCGGAGATTTTTTCAGCAGAAGCTGTGGACTTGCTGGCAGTAGAGCTGCCGGAAGAAGCAGGCTCGTTGTTTCCGCAGGCGCCAAGTGCCGCAATCATGGCGACACCGGAAACAGCGGCGATGGAACGTACAAGCAAATTCTTACGCATGTCTTCTTATCCCTCTGAATATCACAACGGGTGGGAATCCCACCCTGTGCCTCGGGGCCGTGACCCCGCATCATAAACTTGGCACCTTTCCATTCATGACACTTCAAGCCTATGGGACGTAGCCCATGCCGCGAGCCAAATCAGGTGAACGGAAGATGAACTCTTGTCGATATCACAGAGGCGACTGACGCAGCCATATCCATATCACACGCGAATCGCACCACGAAGCACATCATGAAGCACATCATGAATCACACGGGCTAGGCAACAACGCATCGCCATATGCTTCTACCGATGCCGACCACCGGCCCAGCATCGGCAATACCCTCTGCTGACACTGACACCAAACCTACCGTCGGCAACACCCTCTACCGACGCTGACGCACATCTCACCGTCGGTATTCGCTTCTACCGACACTCACACGCCACTCAGCGTCGGCAGAAACAGGAGTGTCCACTTACTGTCGCGCGGTCATCGGCGCGGAAACACTGGCCGAAGGATCTACTTGGTCGGGTCGTCGATTTTGTAGCCCAGACCGCGCACGGTCGTCAGATACTGGGGATGAGACGGGTCGGTCTCGATTTTTGAACGCACGCGTTTGACATGCACATCCAGCGTCTTGGTATCGCCGACATAATTCGATCCCCAAATACGGTCAATCAGCTGGTGTCGGGTCATCACGCGCCCCTTGTTCTGCATGAGGTATTCGAGCAGCTCGAATTCCTTGAGCGGGAAGAACACGTCCTGCCCGCGCACGGTGACCTGATGCTCGCCCACATGCATGGTGATATCGCCGCAGACGAGCGCGACATCGTCATCCTGCGCGCCGGACGCCTGTTCCACTGACTGATTGCGGCGCAGCACCGCACGGATGCGCGCCAACAGCTCGCGGAACGAATACGGTTTGGTCACATAGTCATCTGCACCGATTTCAAGACCGACGACTTTGTCGATCTCCGCGCTTTTCGCGGTGAGCATGATAATCGGTACGCGGCTCTGTTCACGGATGCGCCGGCACAACGCGATTCCGTCGATGCCGGGAAGCATCAGGTCAAGCAAAACCAAGTCGGCACCGCCGCGCGTGAACAGTTCCAAACCTTCCTCGCCGGTTTCGGCGGCCTCGACATCATATCCTTCGCGGGTCAGCTGATAGACCAACGGTTCTCGATAGGATTCCTCATCTTCAACGATCAGAATGCGTGTCATGCTGTTGTCCTGCTCCTTGCTGTTCCATCTGTCCCGTCTCTACGGCCTGCCTGTCCGTCCGCTCTTGCGACGGCGGCTTCCCGACAGCCCGGACGGACGTATCGGCAGCCACTTGGCTGCTTGCAGACGCATCATGATCGTCGCCACAGGCCAACGGAAGTTCAATTGTGAACGTCGAGCCGCTCCCCTCATGCGACCACACTGAAATCGTGCCGCCACACTCCTCGACGCAATGTTTCGTGATTGCCAGCCCGAGCCCGGTTCCGCCGGTATCGCGCGACCTAGCAGGGTCCACGCGATAGAAGCGCTCGAAGATACGATCCAGTGACTGTTCAGGAATGCCTATCCCCTGATCAATCACCCGGATGGTCACCGTCCCCTCGGCGTCATGCCGCGCGATATCAGCGGTAACGGTTGTCCCTTCGGGGGAATAGTGAATAGCATTCTCGATCAGGTTCTTGACCGCCGTGGTCAGCGCACGGTGATCGACCGTAATGAGCGCCGGACCACCGGTATGCGTCACACGGATATCGATATTCTTGTGCTCGGCCTGCACGGCGTTCTGCTGGGCGGCATCCCTGACCACATCCAGCGCGTCGATTTGACGTGCGGAAGCGATGCCGGCCGTGCTTTCCGCGCGCTGCAGCTCGATCAGACGCTGGACGAGATTGGTCAGGCGTTTTGATTCCTTTGAAATCCGGCCCGAGAAATAGCGCACGGCATCCGGGTCGTCCGCCGCGTCGGTGATCGTTTCGGCAAGCAGGGAAATCGCCCCCGCCGGTGTTTTCAGCTCGTGCGACACGTTCGTCACGAAATCGCGGCGCATTATCTCAAACCGGCGGCGCTCGCTGATATCGCGGATGAACACCGCAACACGATGCTCGTCAATCGGACCCGCATGAATCAGCACATGGCGTGTATGCGTGGGGCTGGCTGTTCCCGCTTTGACGCCCCTGCCCGGGTGGTCGCCCTCGCCAAGCAACTGTCGGCTTTCCATCGCGATTTCCCGGTCCCTGGTCTGCCCATCCGCGGCGACCATGGACACGACCTGCGTCATGTCATCGCTGACGAATTGACCGTCCTTGACAACGCCGAGCGCATTGGCCGCAGGACTGACATACCGGATATGCCCATCCCCATCAGCAATGACCAGCATGTCAGGCATGATCTTGATGAACTGCTCCTCCGCCTGACGCACTGTTCCACGGCCGAACACGCTTTGCTGCCGGGTAAAGCCGCCGGCATCGTTCGCAGCTGTTGCTGGATTGCCGTTCGTGCCAGCATCCGGACGGGCGGCATCATGCCGAGTCCCGTCGGCGGCATCATCCCAGATCCGTTCGCTGGCACAGCGCCCCCAACGGTATCCGAGCAGCACAGCGAGCACTGTCACCACGATCACAATGATCACGGCGATGGCCAATTGACGTGCGTCCATCGTTCCTCCCTGTGCCGCAGTCGCGGCGACTCCATATCAAGCGTAACCTCACGGATGCTTTGGCATACCCGAGTTTGACTGAAGTTCGCCTGCTGTTCATATTCGCCGTCGAATCTGCGGCTGCGCTGTATCGTGCACGGCGGACTTACGGCCTTATCGCTACTGACCATCGATTACAACACGCACGCCGTCTGTAGACGTTACCGCCACTTACAGCCGCTTACAGCCGGCGCACGATGTCGATGGCAAGGCGGGCGGCGGTATCCGCGTACTCGGAGATGTCAAATTCCTTGAACACTTCGTAATCGGTGTCGGCGTTGTCGCTCAGCGCGCGGATCACGAGGGCCGGCACATCGTTGCGTGCAGCAACATGCGCGACAGCGGCGCCTTCCATCTCGACCGCGTCGGCGCCGGTAGTCTCCCGAACTTCCTTGACTTTCTCGGGCGAATCGACGAAGTAATTGCCGGATGCGATCGTGCCGACGACATGTTTGATTCCGGCCGCATCGAGGGCTGCCGAGGCGACGTCCAACAGGTGGACATCGGAATGGAATTCCTCGGTTTTCGGCTTCCACTGGCCGACCAGACGCATATCAGTGTCCAGATAACGCAAGGTGCCGCCCAGGACGACATCGTTGATATGCAGGTCGCGGTTGAGATTGCCGGCGATGCCGGAGAAGATCACAGCCTGCGGATGGTAGGTGTCGATGAGGTACTGGGTGGTCGCGGCCGCATTGACCAGACCCATGCCGCCGACAGTTGCGGCGACACGGACCTGTTCGCCGGCGTTCGTGGTCAGGGTGCCGTGCGCGACGTCGAGACTTGCCTCACGGTGGTGCTCCACGTGGTCAAGCGAAGCAGCGATGAGCGCGACTTCCTCGTCCAATGCCCCAATGATGGCGATGGTGGTGGTCATTGTTGTTCCTTTGCTCTTGTGTGTTGCGTTGGTTTGATGTGTTGACATGTTGGGGTGTTGTGCCGTGCCGACGCGTTGGTGCGTTGACGCGTTGATTTGCCGCCCGAATCACTCGTTCCAGCGACGTTGCGCGACGGCTTGTGCCAATTCACGCAACAGTTGTTCGGTATCAGGCCACGACAGGCAACGGTCGGTTATGGATTGGCCGTAGACCAGCTGATTAAGCGGGGCGGGCTTCTGGTTGCCACCCTCAAGGAAGCTCTCCATCATCACACCGGTGATGCCGCGCTCGCCCTGGGAGATCCGCGCGGCGATATCGCGCACGACCTGCGCCTGACGATGCTCGTCCTTGCCGGAATTGCCGTGCGAGCAGTCGACAATCAACCCATGTGCCGCCGCGGAATCAGCGGGCAGCATCGCGCGGATATCCGCCATCGCCTGTGCGACGGATTGCGCATCGTAATTCGGCCCGTGGCTCGAGCCGCGCAACACCACATGACAGTCGGGATTGCCGAGCGTTTCGACAGCGCTCGCGCGTCCCAGATGGTCGATACCAAAAAACGTGTGCTGTTGGGCGGCCGCATAGCACCCATTGACCGCCGCCTTGACGGATCCGTCCGTGGCGTTTTTGAAACCAACTGGCATAGACAGGCCGCTCGCCAGCTGCCGGTGAATCTGGCTTTCCGTGTTGCGCGCGCCGATTGCTCCCCAGCTGATCGCATCGGCGATATACTGCGGCGATGTCGGCTCCAGGAATTCGGTCGCGGCGGCAAGCCCGGTGTCCAGCACGCTGAGCAGCACGCGGCGAGCGAGCAGCAGCCCTTTGCGAATCTGATGACTGCCGTCGATGTCGGGGTCGTTGATCAGACCTTTCCAACCGATTGTCGTACGCGGCTTTTCGAAATACACACGCATGACGATCAGCAACTGGTCATCCAGCTCGTCTTTCAGCGCGGACAGGCGATGCGCATAATCAAGCGCAGCCTTGGGATCATGGACCGAACAGGGGCCGACGATGACCATCAGACGGTCGTCCTGCCCGTACAGGCACGCGCGGATTTCATCGCGCGAATAGGCGACCAGATTCTCCGCCTGCTGCGACAACGGCAGCGACGACAACACCTGCGCCGGCGTGGGCAACGGCTCGAGTTCAAGCACACGGCGGTTGATAATGCGGCTGACACCGACCTGATCCTCCCAGCGCGGAACATCCGTCGCTTCCAAAGGATTCTTGCCTTCGCTGATCGCCTCGTGGATCGCACGCAAATCCTCCGGCGAATTCAGCGGCTGCTGGCCAATATGCAAGGGGTACGCCGCCTGCTGCTGTGCCGCCCGCTGCGATGCCACTGATGCTTCCGGTGTTGCCGCGTCCTGCTTCTGCTCGTTCATCATGCCCTTTCGTCAATACTGACTCAAGCATAACGCCACCGATCGGAAGGCAGGCAAGACAGCCCGGAACCCCACTAGCGGAACCGGCTACCGACGCAGGGCGCGACGTGCAGTGACCGCGTCGGCCAGCGTGTGCAGCAGCTGGTCGGTGCGATCCCACGGCACGCAGGCGTCCGTGACGGATTGGCCGTAGACAAGCTGGTCGAGCGGGGCGGGCTTCTGATGTCCACCTTTCAGGAAACTTTCCATCATCACACCGAAAATACCCGGCTCTCCTTGCGCGATGCGCCCGGCGATATTCTCGACCACTTCGGCTTCGCGTACCTCGTTCTTCCCGCAGTTGCCGTGGGCTGCATCAATGACCACGCCGGCCTCGCTCACACCGGTCGCCTTCGAAGCTTTCAGCGCTTCAAGCGCTGCGGCAACCGACTGCGGATCATAATTAGGGCCGTGGCTGGAGCCGCGTAAAACCACATGGCAGTCGGGATTGCCCTTCGTTTCAGCCGAAATCACACGGCCATCAAGATTAATCGAGAGGAAATGATGCTCGAATCCGGCGGTATAGCAGGAATCCGCAGCCGCTTTAATCGAGCCGTCCGTGGAGTTCTTGAAACCGACCGGCATGGACAGACCGCTCGCCAGTTCGCGGTGCACCTGGCTTTCCGTGTTGCGGGCGCCGATTGCGCCCCAACTGATGAGGTCGCACAAGTACTGCGGGGTGATCGGGTCAAGCCATTCGGTGGCAGCCGGCAGGCCGAGACCCAGCACATCGGTCAGGACTTTGCGCGCCAGCCACATGCCTTTGCGGATATTGAACCGGCCATCCAGATCGGGGTCGTTAATCAGACCTTTCCAGCCGATGGTCGTGCGCGGCTTTTCGAAATATACGCGCATGACGATGAGCAGACGGTCGCTCAACTCGCGGTTGACGGCGGCAAGCTTGGTCGCGTATTCGTGGGCCGCTTTGGGGTCGTGGATCGAGCAGGGGCCGACAAGCACGAGCAGACGGTCGTCACGACCGTGCATGATATCGCGGATTTCCTGACGCGAACGCAGCACCAGATCACGCGCATCGTCGGTCAACGGCAACTCACGCAGGAAGGCGCGCGGCGCGGGAATCGGGTCAAGCTGGCGTATGTTGATGTCCACAGTCTCGGGGAGTACGGCAGCATCACCGAATCGGCGCTCATCCTCAGCACTATCGGGACCACGCAGACCAGCCATCACTCTCTCCTTTCGACATTCCGGACATGGACTACTCACCCTATCGCAAGGCACGGAGCGAACCGGCACCGTGATTGCATGCTGGAACGCAAACCGCCTGCCGACGCTGAAAGATGCGTAAGCGTCGGCAGGCGGGACAATGACATGACAGGTGTCGTCAGTCGGCGAGAGCGCCCATCGGGTCCCAGGCGGGGAGCATGATGGCGGGCTCGTTCAGAGCGGCCTGGTATTCGGCCGGGAGCATCGTACGCGGCACGGCCACCTCGTACACGTATTCGGTGAACCAGTCGTCGCTCATCGTGAAGTAGCCCTTGTCGGCGATCTTGTCGCCCCACGAGTTCTCGACGCGCCAGCGACGGGTCGTCTTGCCGTCGTCGGCGACATCCACGCCGACGAACGCCATCGCGTGGTTCATCGCGGAATCGGCGAACCGCACGCGATCCTGCTTGTTCATATCGAAGTCCACATTGTAGACACGGCCATACTCGAACAGGTCGGTCGCCCAGGCGCCCGACTCACGGTCCATCATCGGATGGCAATCCGCGCCGAACCACACCGGGATGCCCTGCTCGGTCAAAATCCGGCGCACGCAATCCTTCATGAACTCGTTCGGCACATTGAGGTATTCGGTTGGGTCTCCCCCGGCGACATTGCCCAGATGCTCGATGCCGATTTTGCGACCCTTCGGATGTTCGACACGCGGATCGTCCACGAGGCACACGTAATCCTCGAGACCGGCGTTCACATACTTCTTCCAGAAGTCGACCGGCGTGATCTCACCGTCACGATGGAAATTGCCGTCCGCGTCGGTCCACTCCCAATCGAAGCTCTTCGGCGGCTCGCCGAGGTGGATGGTGAGGATGCGATGCCCGGCGTCGGTCGTGCGCGCGATAATCTCGCCAATCTGCGCCTTGTTCGCGTACATATGCGCGACCGCGGTGTGCAGCAGCGCACGCAGCTGCGTGTTCATCTCGCCGGTGTTCTTCGAGGATGCGGTCTCCGGGAACAGATCCTTGGGGACGGCGCCGTACTTCTTGTACACGTTCATCGCCATCGTCCACTGGCCGCCGTCGCCCATCACGTCATGCAGAAGATGCTGCATGAGACGGGAATCCGACGGCTCGCCGGCACGCACCAGCGCGGCGACATCCTTGAGGAAGTAGTTCACGCGCTCGAGCTTGTCGTAGTACATGGCGTAATTCTGCGAGAACTCGAATTCCTTCAGCCCCAGGTTCTTCTTCGCAATGAAACGGGCGACATTCAGCGAGCTGAACAGCCAGCAGCGACCGGAATGGTCCTGATGGGTGACAGCGCCGTTGTCAACGACCGTGGAGAAGCGCCGCTGCAGGCGGCGCGCGCGGTCATAGTTGCGGGCGACATTCTGGATGCCGGCGACAGTAACCGCATTCATGGCGAGGTGATTATGCTCGCTCGCGTCGAACTCCTGACGCAGATTGTCCAATGCTTCAGCGCTCAACGGCGTAATCTGGTCCATTCCTACCTCTTGTCTGTTCATATTGATGATTTCTGCCTGTATTTCAGTATTCCCGATTTCCGGTATTCCTGTGTTTCGCCCGTGCACATGGCGAGCGTGGTACATACGGCAGGAGGAGCGCCGGAATCCGGACGCTCCTCCATATCCAATGCCTTGAACGTCATGGGCTGACCGATGCCGTGATGACGGCGTCAGCGGGCTTTTCCAAGGCACATAATATCAGGTTCAGCAATCAGTTGTTTGCGTTACCATCCTCATTCGCTGAAGACGCGGGCAGCTGAGCCTGCTGTGAAGCCGGCAACTGCTGGTCTTGCGCGCCGGCCTTAGGCTTCGCGCCCTCGCCGTCGGCGACCACGCCGGTGACCGCGACATCGTCGGTTTCAGCCTTCGGCGCACCGAAATTGAAGCCGGAGAACGCGTTGGCGAACATCGAACGCAGCTCGGTGACGCGCTGGGTGATGCTGGATTCACGCTGCTGCAGCTCGGCGATATGCTGCTGGAGCCCATCAAGCTCGCTCTTGGCAGCTTGGCGACGCTCCTCAATTTGCTTGGCGGCGTCTTCCTGAGCCTTCTGGAGGATCTGCGCAGCCTGCTCATCGGCGGCCTTGCGCTTCTGGTCGGCGTAAGCGTCGGCTTCCTCGCGGGTCTTCTTCGCCTTACCAATCAGATCGTTCGCTTCCTGCTTTGCGGCGGTACGACGCTCTTCGAGATTGTCAAGCAGCTCGTTGACCTTCTTGGTCGCATCGTCCTGCTGAGCGGCGATATCGGCGCGAATCTGTTCGGCTTCGGCATCGACCTGGCTCATGGTCTTCGTACGATACACCTCGGCCTGATCGGAGATCTCCTGGGCCTTGGCCTTGGCGGCATCGGTGATTTCACCGGCCTTGCGCTGGGCCTCGGTCATCGTACGGGACGCCTGCTCACGCACGTCGGCGAGCTTCTTATTCGCCTCGGCGAGCGCCTTCTCGATCTGATCGTTGGCTTCGCTCTTCAAATGCGTGATCTCTTCGTTCGCAGCCTTGCGCTGAGCCGCAATCTTCTGCGTGGCGTCGGCCTTCATGTCGGAGATCTCACGGTTCTGCTTGGCCAGATCGGAGGCCATACGCTTCTTCTGCTCTTCACGGGCGTTGCTCAGCTCAAGCTTGACGGTGTCGCGCTGCTCGGTGACGGCCTTGGCAGCTTCGGCACGCATCTGCGCGACTTCTTCCTTCGCGTTCGCGGTGATCGTCGCGGCTTCGGAATTCGCCTTGTCCAGCGTGGCCTTCGCCTTCGCATTCGCCTCGTCGATGATGTGCTTGGCATCGAGCTTCGCGTTGTTCAGCAGGGTTTCAGCCTGCGCCTGGGCTGAGGCGCGCGTCGAGGCGGCGTCCTGCTTGGCGCGGTTGAGCAGCTCTTGGCTGGTCTGCTCTGCGGAGGCAAGCATCTGCTGAGCGTTTGCGCCAAGAGAAGCGAAGGAATTGCCCTTCGATGCCTTCTTGACGTTGTTTTTCTCTTCCTGCAACTGCGCCTGCAACTGCAGAATCGTGTCATCGCTTGACTTGACCTGCTCACGCAGACGATTCAGCGACTCCTGCGACGCATTGATGGCCTCGTCGACCTTCTCCTTGTCGTAACCGTGAAACACGATCGGGAACCGATCAACCATGAATATTCCTTTCGCCCACGGAGCGAGTGCTCCGCAACACACAACCGATTGAACTCTACCCCAAAAATAGGACGTTCAGGAACGCCATCACTTCATGTTCACAGTTGCGTTCGAAGCCCGCCGGCGCAAGCGCACACACGCCGCTTATGCGAGCAGAATCTCCCCCGACGAAGGCTCCAGATAGTAGCGCACTGTCTCATGGACCACATCACGCGCCGCCGCGATCTGTTGGGCGAGCGGCAGACCGTGCTGGGGGTGCGGCTGCTCGTTGACCGTGGGGAAATTGAGGAAACCACCGATGACATGGTCCTTCGTCGCAGCCCAGTTCAACAGGTTGTAGAACAGCGAGTTGCACACGTAGGTGCCCGCGTCGGAGCTCAAAGTCGCGGGGATATGGTGGTCGGCGAAATCCTTGAGGATGGAGCGCAGGGGCAGACGCGTCCAATATGCGGCCGGCCCTTCGGGGTCAATCGGCATGCGCCGCGGGCGACGATTGTCTGCATCAGGTTTGGCGGCGTCCATCAGATTGGTGGCGCAACGTTCCAACTGCATGCCACGCGCCGCACGTTTGAGACCCGTTGCAATGACGATATCCGGGTGCGTGCGCTCGATGGTCTCCAGCAGCATCGGCCACGCCTTGGCGAAACTGACCGGGAGCAGCACCGTGTGGATGGTCACCTGTGCATCAGCCAAAAGGCGGTCTTGCTCGGCGAACCCGGCGAGCCCGTCGCGTTCCAACGCGGACAGCACCTCGAGACATGGGTTGACGTCGATGCCCTCGTATGGCTCGAATCCGGACATCACCACATTGATCTGTTTCATACCTTCAAGTCTAGCCACAACCGCATTTCTCCTGTGAGCACGGGCTCATGGCGATATACGCCTACCTACGCCTCGTCGGGACGCACCATGCCCTGCACGCGGTCGATGGCGCGTTTGCGGGTCGCCTCGAACGCGAAACGCTTGACCATCTCCAGATCGTCCTGCGTGGTGATTTTCATATTGCTTTCGCTGCCGGCGACAATCGCAACACGCGTATCCGGCAGATAATCCACGACCACCCGCGTATCGTCGGTCGGATGGAAATCCGGATCTTGCGCGGCGAGCTCGTATGCGTGGCGGATTGTCTTGAAGCGGAAGGCCTGCGGGGTCTGGGCGCGGAACATATCGCTGCGATCGGGTACCGCATGTACCACTTTGCGGTCGCCCAAATCTTCGGTGACGAGAATCGTGTCCGTCGAGGCCATGGCGACCGTCGCCGCATCGAATTCATCCAGGGCGTCGATGCAACCGTCGATCGAGGACCGCTCGATGAACGGACGCACCGAATCATGGATCAGCACCTTCGCGTCCTGCGGGATACCGAAATCCGCAAGCATCTGCAACGCGCTCTCCGTGCTGTCTACGCGTTCGGCGCCGCCTTCGATGATTGCACGGACTTTCGCGTAGCCGCCTTCGTCCACCAGACGCTCGACCTCGTCGCGCACCTGCGGGTTCACCACAACGACGATATCCGTGATTCTCGGGTCGTATTCGAAGGCCTCGATGCTCCAGCACACCACCGGTTTATTGGCCACCGCGACCAATTGTTTGGGGTTTCGGGAATCGAAACGGGTTCCGAAGCCCGCAGCCAGTACCACCGCGACCACAGGGACCTGGGCTGGTGCGGCGGCTGATTCGTCGGCTGATTCGGCTGGTGCGCCGGCCGAATCAGCAGGTCCGACAGGCGATTCGGGTTCGGTGGCCGGTTGAGATTGGACTGCCTCTTGCGGGTCGGCATCGTAAGCCTGCGACTGCTGGGCGCGGTCGGGCTGCCGGTCATGCTGGGATTCTGGACTCTCTTCGCACATACGCCCCACCGTAAACGCAACCATGGCCCGATGTCGATGCGTGTGCGGGTTTCTGCACCGAATCGGCGGATTCCGACACCTTGTCGGGTTCCGACTTGAGCGGACAGCTTGGGACCAGAGTCTTGCAGGGGGGCAGCCCACCGGAGCAGAGCGGTCTGAGACGTAGACCGAAAGCCGGTGCCACATACATACAGACAGGCCAACAAGCAGACAAACGATCGGCGAAAAACACCCGACCGCCACGAAGTCAGGCTTGCCGCGAAATCAGGGCGAGCATTCGGCCTTCATGCGTTTTCTTGGCGAGCGCGGCGCGGCGATGCGAGTACCACAGCGGGTTCTCCAAGGTGCATAGGCTGTGTTTGATGGCGCCGACCCGCTCGTCAAGCTCAGGATCGCCTTCGTTGTCGATACGGCACAAGTCGCGCAGTTCCTGGTCTTGCGCGAGATATTGCGTTGCGGCGGCGACGCGGGGCCGCGAATCGATGATGCGTTCGGCGCTCACACCGGCCTTGTCCAGGCACTGGCGGGCGGCGGCGGCGATATCGATGCCGGGGCCGCCGAAGCGGGTGAGCGTGTAGGTGCCGGGGAATTTTGCATCGAACGCGTCGGCGATATCCCCGCCGACCTCATAGCAGTCGCCACAGATGCATGGTCCGAGCGTGGCGACGATACGGGAGCGTTCTGCGCCTTTGGAACACATGAGATCGATGGTATGGGCGATGATGTCGCGTTCCAACCCTCGCCTGCCGCAATGCGCACCCGCGATGATGCCGGATACCGGATCTGCCATGAGAACAGGCAGACAATCCGCTGCAAAGATGCCGAGCGCGATGCCGGTGCGCGAGGTCACCTGGCCGTCAGCGGCGACCACCTGAGACTGCCTGTCCGTGTCGACGCCTGTGTCGGTGGCCTCAGAGTTCGCGGCGTCTACAGCCGTGCCGTCTGCCCGCACGGTGCCGGATACATCGAATCCGAAGGGCGTGTTGATGGTGAAGGAACCGTCGACATCCACTGCTTCCCCGGAATGGACTTGGCTGATCAGCGACAGGTCAGCGCCGACCGCGGTGCGCAAAGCCACCCGGTTGGCGAGTACATGTCTGGGGTCGTCTCCGGATTTTCCGCCCAGATTGCACGCCGCGTAATCGCCTTGGCTGACCCCGCCCAACCGGGTCGTGTAGGTCACGGTGATACCCGGCGCGAGGATGATCGGAATGGTGACGGGGATTGGATTGCCGGATTCGTCCACCGGCGGGATGGCGTTGCTGTCCACGATGTTCGCAGGATCGTTCATACCGCCTATCCTAGCGGCATGCCATGCAATCGCCACTCGCCGGTCTTGCCGGAACTGCCAGCCTCGGCTATTCGGCTTTCAGCGTGCGATTGCGGGCGCGGGAACGGATTGCGGCGTTCACGGTCACCGGCTCAGGGCAGGGCATGGAGAACACATGGGCGGGGTTGTTCACCGATTCGACCCAATGGCCATCGGCGTCAAGGAACCCACCCGCCGGCACGGTCATACGCAGTGGTTCGCGACCGGGCATCAGGAACTCGACCTCCTGCCCCGCCTCGATTTTGTTGCGACTCATCAGCGTGACCCTCCGCGTTGAAGCGTCATACGACATCACTTCGCCCACGACAATCCAATCGCGGAAATACCCGCCGCGGTCTGTATTTTGCCCGACCGGATGTTCAGGATAGTAGAAGCCCGTGCTGTATTCGCGGTGCGAGACCTTATACGGCTCGTCCAGCACCCATTGCGGCAGGCGGACATGCGGCGCGTCACCGGGCATGCGCGCGGCATCGCCCAGCAATGCGGGCTGTCCTGCCGGCGTTCGGCGGACCCGGTCGGCGAACGGCCGCAGCGTATGGCCTTGCCCGTCCTCGAACCCGCGTTGGACCATATACGCGTCCACCGCCGTCTTGTAGGCGTTCGTGACTGCGGCAACGTAATACGCGCTTTTCGCCCGGCCCTCGATTTTCAGGCTCGTCGCTCCCGCGTCGATGAGGTCATCAAGATGGCCGAGCATGTTCATATCCTGCGAATTGAACAGGAACGTTCCCTCGCCGTTCTCCTCGACCGGGAAGAACCGGCCGGGACGCTTCTCCTCGACCACATGGTATTTCCAGCGGCAGGGCTGCGCGCAATCGCCATGATTGCCGCTGCGGCCGGTCAGATAATTCGACAGCAGGCAGCGCCCGGAGAAGGCCATGCACATCGAGCCGTGCACGAAGCATTCGATATCAAGATCATCCGGCGTATTCGCGCGGATGTCACGGACCGCGTCCAAGTCAAGCTCGCGGGCGAGCACCACACGCTTCGCGCCCAGTTCGTACAGCGCGTTCGCGGCACCGTAGTTGGTGACGCCTGCCTGCGTGGACACATGCAATTCGAGATTCGGGGCGATATGGCGGGCTTCCATCATGATGCCGATATCGGTGACGATCAGCGCGTCGACCCCGACTTCGGCGAGCTGGCCCAGATACTCGCGCATGGCCGCGACCTCGTCGTTATGCGGCAGAATGTTGCAGGTCACGTACACGCGGGCGCCATGCTTGTGCGCGTACCGCGCGCCCTCCTCGAAATCCTCGAGCGTGAAATTCTTCGGCGCCGAACGCATGCCGAAGGCCTTGCCGCCGCAGTAGACGGCGTCCGCGCCGAAATCGACTGCGGTTTTCAGGCTGCGCAGGTTGCCGGCCGGCGCCAGCACTTCGGGGCGCCGGCGAGTATGGCGTAAGACCGCCGCAATCGGAGCTGCGGCTGCGTCCGCAATCGACGCGGTCTGCGAAGTCTGTGCGTTCATTGGTGTGATCGCCGCCGAAATCTGTCCGGCCTGCCCGGTCTGTCCGGCCTGTGGAGTCTGTGAAGTCGTCATCTGTTCATTCATCACCGCATAGCATAACAACCTCGCCGCGATGACACGTCCTGCAACGTCCCGCAGCGTCTTTTCCCCAGAACCACCTCCCCACGAATCGCTCCATTCCACAAACTGGTTACGCTGACAAGCCCCTCAGCGTAACCAGTTTGTGGCAGACAGCAGATGCTGGAGACCAGCTCAGCCGAGATAGGCGAGTTCGTCGGGACTGAGCTCGAGTTCGTCGGCCTTGAGCGAATCAAGGATGGTTTCGGGTCGATGCGCGCCCGGAATCACGAACATGTGGTCGCCCTTGGCGAGCTCCCACGCGAGCACCACCCGCTGGTAGCTGACACCATGCTTCGCGGCGACTTCACGGAACGGGTCGAACAGATGCTCGTCGTAGGGGTGGCGATACCCGCCAAGCGGACTCCAACACACGAATGCGAGACCGAGCTTCGCACAGTAATCCAGCGTGTCTTGGGTTTTCATATGAATCGGGGAATACTGGTTCTGCACGGCGACCAGCTTGTCGCCCAACACGCGCCGGGCGATATCCAACTGTTCGATAGTGACGTTCGACACGCCCGCCCATTTGGCCACACCCTGGTCGAGCAGCGCCTTGATGCCTTCGCAGGACTCCTCGTACGGGACCTCCGGGTCATGGCGGTGCAGGTACAGCAGGTCGATCGCGTCCACGCCGAGCGCCTGCGCCGACTGTTTGCCGTATTCGATGAGATGCTCCGGCTTGCCGTCACGCGGCCAAATCGGCTTGTCACCGTCCCATGCGCGGCGCAACCCCACCTTGGTGGCGACCAGCACCTCGTCACGCGGGCCGTTCCACGTGTCAAGCGCCTCACGCACCAGCTTCTCGCCAGTCTGTTCCTCCTCGCCGGGCGTGTAATATGCCCACGCGGTGTCGATATGGCGGCAGCCGGCGTCAAGGGAGGCATGCAGCGTCTCGATGCCGACTGCATGCCCGCGGTTGTTCTCGATGGTCAGCGGCATTTCGCCATGCCCGATGGCGGTGGTGTGGAACGGTCCCAGATCACGGAATAACGTCATGAATCCTCCTTCGCGGACACCGCATACCCTCATGGCAGGCGGCTGCCGGACAACGTGTCCGTCGGCCAAGCGGCCTCGGCACCGATTCGCCTGTCGCCGCTTGACGCAATCAGTTCCAGCCTACGGGCGGATATGGATTTCACCACGATTCCACCACGAGAATCCGCATGGGCTGGTCCTGCTAACGGCCGCCGAAACTGCCGCCACCGGTTCCACCGCCACCGCCACCGAAACCGCCACCGGAGAAACCGCCGCCCGACAGGCCGCCACCCGACGAATCCGCCGGATGCAGGACCGTGTTCGCCGCCTCCTGGACTTCGGTGAAACCAGCACCCAGCTGCGTACCCAGATCGGCGAAGGACGACGGGGAGAAGGAGGCCCCGGCAATCGCGCCACCCAATGCCGCAGCGCTGTTCGTGCCGAAACCCGTGTTCCAGTACACCGGGCGGTACATCCAGTACAGCAGCGAATCAGAGGCGTTGCTGTCAAGCCACGCGGGATCGGACAGTTCAGGAACCGCTTCGGCAAGCTGACGCATCACCTGCTCGGACATGCCGAACGCCGCCGCATATACGAGATACCGGTCCCATAGCGTGAGATCCAGCACGCCGCGATCCTTGAAATCGCTGAAATCGTTGAGATACTGCTTCAGCCCCTCCACTTGCATGGCAAGCGCCTTGCCGTTGTCGTTCAACCCGGTGAACCTCGTCAGGCTCAGGCACACGGCCAGGCAGAAGGCCAACGGCAGAATCAGCGCGAACTGCATGGCCAGATTGTCATTGAACAGCACCATGCAGCCCAGCCCGTACACCACCGAGCATACGGCGGCGGCGAGCGCGCCTCGACCGTTGGACGTCGTGGCGGCGAGCGCGGCGAACTCGCCCGTGAACCGTTCGACCATAGACTCCTGCTTACGGGCGCCCGACTTCCAGTCGCTCATCGATTCGCGCATCCGGCCCATGTCGAACACCCGGCTGTTGACCCTGTGCCCCACGGTTTGCAGGAAATCAAGCAGCGCATCCTCGGAATCACACAGGTTCAGCTGTGCGCGCGTGCCGGGGTTGTCGCTTGCCGGTTCGATTGCGATGGTCACGTTGTCGCTCGAGCCGGAAGCCGTGCCTTGCGCGGCCGGGGATGACGCGATCGCCGCGGACAGCGCGCGGGGGTCTGTGGTGGCGACGTTGATGCCGTTGTATGACTCGCTGTCGCCCGGCAGGATACGGATCGCATGCTTCGAAGCCAACGACAGCATGGTCGCCGACAGCGCGCGCGCATCCGTTTGCGACGAGGACACGTTCTCCAGCACGCCGTTGAGCCGTGCGGCGTTGTTAGGGCTCATATCGGGCGGGTCATGCCGGTAGACTACGTCTTTGGGACAGGCGGCCTTGCGGCGGCTGAACACCGCGGACACAATCAGCCACGCCGCCAAAGCGATGGCGACCAGTATAGCCAGTGTCACCTCGACCACCAGTGTTCTCGCCTTGATACGCTGGCTGTCTTTCCACGCCTGTTCCAGCTGGTCCTCATGCGCCATGAGGATGGCTTTGTGCTCGCCGTCCTCATGGCGTGCGATGCCGGAGGTCTTGGCCACGTCAAGCATGGCCACCAGGTCAAGATAGTCGCCGGACTTCACGTTGTATGCGGTGAACTTGAGCGAGCCGTCATCCGCGCGCGAAGTGGACGACGTACCCTCGTAATGCAGCCATGCCCACGAGTTCTTCGCGGTGACCCCCTCGGGGAAGGTGACCGTGCCGGTGAGTTTGCCGATCGGCACCTGGTTTGACGCACCGACCGGTTCCCACTGGAACGCCGCCACGTCATCATAGGCGGTGCTGACGCCCTTGAAAGTCATAGTGATATCAAAGCCGAGGCTGCTCGCCTCACTGGTGGCCGGGATATTCCAGCCAAGTTCCAGCGTGCCGTCAGGCGATCCTGCGGACGCGTCGTACGGTTCCAGGTCATCGCCGTTGACCCGGGCGAGATACCAGTGGCCCGCGTACGTGGAATCCCACGCACCGTTGGTGTCCGCCCCGGGAATGACCGGGTCGGCCTGCGTGTACGTGGTGCCGCTCGTGGTGTTGCGCACGCTGACACCGGTAATCGCGGTGAGCTGGGAAGGGTCGAGTTTGTACCGCTGGTAGAGCTGCCGCCACGGCTTGTCGCGATCCTTAAGCTTGACGTCGATATGCTCGGTGATCTTCAGGTCACCGTTGGCCAGCACCTTGACGCGGTAGTCCGCGCTGCGATACGACAGGTCCGGGGAGTCGCCGTGCGGCGAGGTCATGACGACGGCGAACGCGCATATCAGGACTGTCACAATCCCGGCGATAATCGCCTTCACCCATATGCCAGCTTGATGTTTCATGGTTCACTCCCCTAGACAGACAGCTGCGACGCACAGCGAACGGCAGCGCGGCCGGTAATACCGGAATACCGCGGCGGCGGAAAATCAGAACTTCACCTGCGGGGCCTGCTTGGAGGCCTCATCCACCTGGAAGTATTCCGCCTGTTCGAAGTGGAACAGGCCGGCGACGATATTGCTCGGGAAGGTCTCGATCGCGTTGTTGAGCTTCATGACAACATCGTTGTAGAACTGGCGTGCGTAGGCGATCTTCTGCTCGAGCTCCTGCAGTTGGCGCTGCAGGTCCATGAAGTTCTGGTTCGCCTGGAGCTGCGGATACGCCTCGGCGGTGGCCTGCAGGTTGAACAGGGCGCGGCTCAGGTCGTTCTCCGCGGCGATGCGTTCCGCGGTACCCGCCTGCTTGTCGGCGGCCACGGCAACAGCCTTGGCACGGGCCTCGGTGACCTGCGTGAACACCTGGGATTCATGGGTGGCGTACCCCTTGACGGTTTCCACAAGGTTCGGCACCAGATCGGCACGCTGCTTGAGCTGGACATCGATCTGCGCCCAACCGTTCTTGACCCGGTTGCGCAGGGTGACCAGATTGTTGTAGGCGCTGATCATCCACACAATGATCAGCAGCACGATGACGGCAATGATAATCCACACCATTGTTCTCTCCTTCGAAGACATCGGGGTCTCTTGAGCCCGGCAGGGACAGTCTGCAATACCAGCATCTCAGAAGGCTTGTACCAATGGCTAATTCCTCGGATTCTTGCGGTCTGCCCATCGAGGACTTATGCCTACCCATCGAGAACATGGTACTTCCCAAACTGGTGACGCCAAACCGCCTGTCAGCGTAGACAGTTTGTGAAAGGGAGCGCCACGGCTGCGGCGGCACAGGACGTTCCAGAGCGCAGGACGTTCAGGTGCTAGACCCTTCCATACACAAGACGTTCAGGGCACACGACGTTTGAGAGTACAAGGTATTCAGAGCATAGGGCGTGGGGGGCAACAGGACATTCCATGCAAAAGGGCCGCCGGGAAATACTCCCGACGGCCCAATCAGCCAATCAATCGATTAGCCACAATCAGTTCAGCTGAACCGGACGATCATGCCATGTGCAGGCGTTCCGGCACGAAACCGAACCGATGCGCGATCAGTCCTCCTCGAACGGATCGAAATCGCGGCGCACACGGCGACGCGGACGCTCATGACGCTCCTCGCGGTCGGCGCGATACTCGTCATAGTGGTCATCCGCCGCATAGCGCGGGTTGCGGTCGTCACGACGGCCGCCACGATAGCCACGGCCACCACGGTCGTCACGCTCCGAACGCTCGGAACGACGGCCACGACGCGGACGATCATCATACTCATCATCACGATCATCACGGGAACGACGAGACTGACGCTCGTCATCATAACGGTCGTCACGGCTGCGGCGAGACGGACGGCGGTCGTCATCGTAACGGTCGTCGCGGTCATCACGGTCGGAACGACGGCCACGACGCGGACGATCATCATACTCATCATCACGATCATCACGATCATCACGGGAACGACGGCCACCGCGATATCCGCGATCCTCGCCCTCGTCACGACGGCCACGGCCGCCGCCACGACGCTCGTCACGCCCGCGACCGGCGGAACGCGGAGCCGAAGACTCCTGGTCCTCGAAACCGGGGATGGCCAGGGAAATCTTGCCGCGGTCATCCACACCCTGCACGACGACCTCGACGGTGTCGCCTTCCTTGAGCACGTCCTCAACGGCGTCGATACGCTCGCCGTTGGCGAGGTTACGCACCTGGGAGATGTGCAGCAGGCCGTCGGTGCCCGGGGTCAGGTTCACGAACGCGCCGAAACTGGTGGTCTTAACGACCTTGCCGTTGTAAACCTCGCCCGGTTCAGGGACATGCGGGTTGGCGATGGAATCGATGATGCCCTTCGCCTTCTCGGCAGCCTCGCCGCCCTCGGAGGAGATGTAGACGGTGCCGTCGTCCTCGATGGTGATCTCGGCGCCGGTGTCCTCCTGGATCTGATTGATCATCTTGCCCTTCGGGCCGATAACCTCGCCGATCTTGTCGACAGGCACCTTGGTGGTGATGATACGCGGAGCGAACGGGCTCATTTCGGCCGGGCCGTCGATGCACTCGTTGATCAAGTCGAGAATCGTGGCGCGGGCTTCCTTCGCCTGCTGCAGTGCGGCGGCGAGCACGTCGGCCGGAATACCGTCGAGCTTGGTGTCCAGCTGCAACGCGGTGATGAACTCGGAGGTACCTGCCACCTTGAAGTCCATATCGCCGAATGCGTCCTCAGCGCCCAGGATGTCGGTCAGCGTCTTGTAGATGTGCTGGCCGTCAACGTCACCAGAGACCAGGCCCATCGCGATGCCTGCAACCGGGGCCTTCAGCGGCACGCCGGCGGACAGCAGCGACAGAGTGGAGGCGCACACGGAGCCCATGGAGGTGGAACCGTTGGAGCCAATGGCCTCGGAGACCTGACGGATGGCGTACGGGAACTCCTCGCGACTCGGCAGCACCGGCACGAGGGCCTTCTCGGCGAGGGCGCCATGGCCGATTTCGCGGCGCTTCGGGGAGCCGACACGGCCGGTTTCGCCGGTCGAATACGGCGGCATCTCGTAGTTGTGCATGTACCGCTTGGACTGCGGGCCGCTCAGCGCGTCGATCTGCTGTTCCATCTTGAGCATGCCGAGCGTGGTGACACCCAGGATCTGGGTTTCGCCGCGCTGGAAGAGGGCGGAGCCGTGCACGCGCGGCACGATGTCCACTTCGGCGGACAGGGTACGGATGTCGCGCAGTCCGCGGCCGTCGATGCGGTAGTCCTGGGTCAGGATGCGGCGGCGCACAATCTGGCGCTGCAGCTCCTTGAACGCGTTGCCGAGTTCCTTTTCCTTCTCGGCGTCGTCCATGTCGGTGAACTCGTTGGCCAGCTGCTCGCGCACCTGTTCCTTGATTTCGTGGATGCGCTCCTGACGAGGCAGCTTTTCCGCGATGGACAGGGCTTCGTCGAGCTGGGAGTGGGCGATTTCGTCGATGCGGTTGTAAAGGTCCTCGGTGTACTCCGGGAACAGCTGGAACTCCTTGGCCGGCTTCGGAGCCTTGGCCTTGAGCTCGTTCTGCGCTTCGCAAATCGTCTTGATGAACGGCTTGGCGGCCTCAAGACCGCCGGCGACGACTTCCTCATCCGGCTTGGTCTGGCCCTCGTCATAGATGAGGTGCCAGGCGTTCTTGCCGGCACCGGCCTCGATCATGGCGATCGCGACATCACCGTTCTCGACCACACGGCCGGCGACGACGATCTCGAAGACCGCGCGCTCACGCTCGCTCCAGCGCGGGAAGGCGACCCACTGGCCGTCGATCAGGGCGAGACGCACGCCGGAAACCGGGCCTTCGAATGGCAGACCGGAAATCATGGTGGACGCGGATGCGGCGTTCAGGGCAAGCACATCGTAGGCGTCGTCAGGGTTGACAGCGAGCACGGTCTCCACGACCTGCACTTCGTTGCGCAGCGTGTGCGGGAACAGCGGGCGCAGCGGGCGGTCGATGATACGGCAGGCGAGAATCGCCTCGGAGCTCGGGCGGCCCTCACGGCGGAAGAAGGAGCCCGGGATCTTGCCCGCGGCGTACATCTTCTCTTCCACGTCAACGGTCAGCGGGAAGAAGTCGTAGTTCTCCTTCGGGCTGGAACCGGCCGTGGTGGTGGACAGGACCATCGAATCATCATCAAGATAGGCGGCAACAGCCCCATCCGCCTGCTGGGCGAGACGACCCGTCTCGAAACGCAACGTGCGCTTGCCAAATGAACCATTGTCGATTACGGCCTCTACGGCCTTGATTTCGGGACCCTCCAAGGGTTCCTCCTTTGTTTGATTATCTATCTACCTAAACCATTACTGACCTGACGCAGGCCTTGCGTGTCACGCGGCATACCTGGCCGCGAATCCTTCGTTTTCCTCGTGTCAGAACGTCAGCTCCATTATTCACTTATTCGTTGACTTTTCGCTTGCGGCATCGCACCCCGTGCATGTCCCCGCCGGCCCCCGGTGTTGTCTTGCCTCGAAGGCGGCGACAGGCGCTGCCATGCTGCCTACCGCCGCCGACATCGGTCCGCCCCCTGTGGGCGGGACGTTTATGAGTTCGAGCGTGATATACGAGCGCCCGCGCACAAGGCACGGGCGTAAGTCTTCTATCGACGCAGGCCGAGACGGTCGATCAGGGAACGGTAACGATCGATGTCCTCGCGCTTGAGATAGTCAAGCAGACGACGACGGTCGCCGACCATGAGCAGCAGACCACGGCGCGAATGATGATCGTGCTTGTGGGTCTTGAGGTGCTCGGTCAAATCAGCGATGCGCTTGGTGAGCAGCGCGACCTGGACCTCCGGGGAACCGGTGTCGCCTTCGTGCGTCGCGTACTTGCTGATGATTTCCTGCTTGTCCTGAGCCGTAAGTGCCACGGCTTCCTCCTTGGGTTCTAGCTGCGCGGTGCCACCGGCCCAATGCCGGAGCGCTCTCTATCCGCGGGCGAAACACGCCAAAATATAATTGTAAACCAAGGTGTGGAAAACCTATGGCATGGCATTGTCAAAGACAAGCCGACGGTCAAACCGCCTCAAACCGCCTCGAGCAGGCCGCCGAACATCACGATGCACAACGCGGCCACCTCAATCACAAAGAACATGGTGAGTGAAGCCCAGCTGTGCGTGAGCGCGTTGAGCGGGGAATCCTTTCGGATCGCGACCAGCAGCCCGACGAACACCAGCGCGTAGACCGCCACCGCGGCGCCCGCCGCCATGATTCCGAGGTTTGCGGCGTTCGCCAGCGGTGCGTCCGAACCATACACGACATACGTCGAATACCAGAAATTGAATCGCAACAGGCACATGCCCGCGATGAACTGCTCGGCGATGACCCCAAGCACGAACACCACTCGCCACAGCCAACGACGCGAATCGACAATCAACATGCCGAGACCCGTGAACGCGAGCACCGTGACCAGCCAAGAGATGAACATCACCCCTTGCACAGACAGCTTGCTGACCGCGGCTACCAAATCGGAGGTATTGCGCACGGCGATATCACGGCCGATGCCATACGGCACGATGATGGCCAAGAGCAGCAATATTGCGAACACCGCCCATTGCACCGGATGTGACTTGCTGCGTTCGATATCTGCCAACGACAAATCGCTGTCTGGGATGGTGGGTTCGGGATGTTTGGACACATCCACGTGTTCGACCTTCCCCCGCACGATTTCGGTCGCGGTATTCGATTCGTCCGGAGCGGTGCTGGAATCGGCGGTGATGGCTTGCGCTGAGGAGGGGGTGGCGGCATCGTCTGCGTCACCGATCGTAGAGGGGACGGCCGCTTTGCCCGCATCGCCCGCATCGGAGAGGTCAATGACGCGGTCCGAGGCCTTGGTCGCATCCATATCGATCACGTCAGTGTTCGTCCCGCCCGCGTTTGTGCTGTTGTGTGGACTCGTCTCCGCCATGCATTGCCTCGCTTGTCCGGACATGCGGCGCGATGGCCACACGCGTTGTTTCGCTATCCACTCTAGTATGCCGCATGCCGGATGGATGCGCACGAATCGGGGCAGGACATCGTCACATACATCTCCCTTATCGTCAGGCAATCAGGACAGACAAAATCTCAAATCTGCGCGAATCAGCGTGTGCCGGCGAGATATTGAGAGAAAAGTCTCAACATCTCTCGTCAACCCCGCGTGGCACACGAGACTGCCGGCACCTCGAAACCGTTGATATTGCTGGATTCTCAAGATTGGCCGCCACTTCGATCACCTTGCAAAATCTCAATTTCTCACGAAATCAGGTGTCAGGCGCGAGTTTTTCCGACTTTTTCCTGAACAACTCGCCAAATCGGCATCCAAACGCGAGATCTTGAGACTCGCCTTCTCAGACTGTGCCAAGGCCGGTGCCGGCATACCGGACGGCGAAGTCACACAAACACTGGCGATGCCAACAGCGCTCCCAGCGTAACCAGTTTGGGGAGGGAGGGCGGCTGCGCGGGAATGGAAAAGCCCCGGGATTCCGGGGCTTGTGGAGCGGATGACGGGAATCGAACCCGCGTAATCAGTTTGGAAGACTGAGGCTCTACCATTGAGCTACATCCGCGCATCGCACCATCTGCAAGCATACGGCGCAACTCGTGTCATTATACACGAAACCGCGACGACGCGCCGCGCGCCGCAGATCTTCCACCGCTGTCGTGCGAGAATCAACTCACACAACAGACGGATTGGCGATCGCATCGGCCGCTATGACAAACCGCGTCAGCAGGCCTCGATTTTCCACTCGTACGGCTTGAGCGCCACCGTGCGCGGCAGGCTCACACCCTCGATGCTGTCGAGTGTGGCTGTCGCATCGCGGTTCGCGAAATTGAACACGCCAAGCAGCGTGCGTCCACCCGCCTGCCGGACCATCGCGAGAACGCCGTCATCATGCGCGTCCCACGTCGTCACCCAAGCGTCGGGGGCGAAGCAGGGATCCGAGCGCATTGCGCGCACATCCGCCATGCCTTCCCACAGCCGGTTCGGCAAGGTTCCGGGGACATCGCGCTTCGCGGCGTTCTTCCAGTTGAACTTGCTGCGGTGCAGATTGCGGCTGTCGGCGACACGGTCCGGGTCTTCCTTATAATCCCAGCCGTTGAGCTGACCGATTTCGTCGCCACAGTTGAGCATCGGGAACCCACGCAGGAAGCCCATCGCGTGATGCATAAGCAGGTCACGCTGGATTGAGCGCTCGTACAGCGGCCGGTCATGCGTGATGATCGCCCGTTCAATGCCGCACAGGCTCGCCGTGGTGCCGCAGCTACGCGCGTCGCCGGACGCCGGATCATAGTTGTACAGCTCACCCATCGACCAGCTGCCAGGCACCATGCCCTCATAGAAGTGGTACAGGAATTCCTTATGCTTGAGCGGGTCGATGCCCAGCTGGCGCTCGACATCCTCGTCCAGGCCCCAGCCGATGTCGTCATGGCAGCGCAGATAGTTGACGAACCAGCAGTTGTCGGGCAGCGCGTCGAGCTTGTCGATCTGGGTTTTGAGCAGCCGGGTATCGCCGTTGGCGAGCGCGCTCCACAAGTTGACCATGACGGACACGTTGTACAGCATGTGGCATTCGGGCTTTTCGGGAGTACCGAAGTAGGCGGCGAGCTCCTTGGGGGCCATGACGACCTCGCCTTTGAACACGACGGCTGGGCAGACGATTTCGGACATGATGCGCATCATGCGCACGATGGTGTGGACCTGCGGCAGGTTGCGGCAGTTGGTGCCGAGCTGCTTCCAGATGTACGGCACCGCGTCGATGCGGAAGACTTCGACGCCAAGATTGGCCAAATGCAGCAGGCTGGACATCATGGCGACGAAGACCTTGGGGTTGCGGTAGTTGAGGTCCCATTGGAACGGGTAGAACTGGGTCATGACCCATTTGTCCATCCGCTCGTTCCATGTGAAGTTGCCGGGCGCGGCGGTCGGGAAGACCTGTGGGACGACGGCATCATACTGGTCGGGGATGGTGCGGTCGTCATAGCAGAAGTAGTAGTCCTGATATTCGGGGTCGCCCGCTTGCGCGGCTTTCGCCCAGCGATGGGTGGACGCAGTGTGGTTCATGACGAAATCAAGGCACAGACTGATGCCGGCCTTACGCAGTTTCGCAGTGAGGTCGGCGAGGTCCTGATTGGTGCCGATGGACGGGTCGACGGTGTCGAAATCCTCGATGGCGTAGCCGCCGTCGTTGTCCGGATGCGGCATGGTTAGCAGCGGCATGAGGTGCAGATAGGTCAGATGCTGCTCTTTGAGATAGTCGATATGTTTGGCGAAGTCGGTCAGTTTGCCCGCGAACAGGTCGGTATACATGGTCATGCCGAACATGTCGCCGCGGCGGTACCACTGCGGGTCCTGCTCGCGGGCGACGTCGAGACGCTTGAGGTCGGTGGGCCGGTCGGCGTGCGCTTTGGCCATAACACGTTCAAAATGCGCGAGTTCCGGCGAATCGCCGTACAACGAATGGAACAACTCTTCGAGTTCGGCGCGACGCGGCGCGAGGCGCTCGGCGAATACGGTATCGATATGCTTGGCAGCCATCTGAAACTCCTATGTCTCTCATCCCGGGACCGGTTCGTTCGGGTCCAGGCGGCTTTCAGTATATCGAACCGGTTCGAGCCGGGCAACGCGACACTCCGGATGCGGCGATATTCCACTGATTCCACACCGCTGGAGCGGTGCTATCTGCGAACGACCAATATCGCGACCGCCGAGGCGACCGGGCCGTCATGGCTCAGGGAGATATGCCAACGCCAGCGCGCACCCTCCCACGGTTGTGCGCCGGCATCCGACGCTACGGGCACGTCACGTTGGACACCGCGCAAGGCCTCGGACAGTGCCCGTGCGTCATCGTCGGCAAGCACCACATGCGGCACCCCACGGGCATCATCAAGAATCTCGATCCGCGCCCACGGGACGTTGTCCACGGTGTATGGAAGCGGGCAGGTCTCTCCCAGTGCCTCGCACCACGCCTTGATTACCGCTTCCTTGCCGGCCCAGCGTGCGGCGAGATGCACAGCGTCGCCATCCGCCTTAAGTCGGCCGCGCAAGGCGCCCTGCCGCAGTTCGCGCGGCGAGAACAGCCGGCGCATGCCCCCGTCGGACTCCGCGAGCTGTTCGGCGAAAACGTCCAGTGCCACGACATCATGGCCGAGGCCGACAATACGGTCCCCGGGTTCCTGCCCATCCATCGCCGTCATCGCCGCCTTCGATACCGCCGTTTCGTCCGAATCGCGCATCATCACACCGCAGTAAATCCGGTCACGAACGCGAAGAGGAGTGACAACCCGAGGAACACCAGGAACCACGGCGAACTCCAGCACGCCGCAACCGTACCCTGCGGGCTGCGGTTGGCCTTCATGTACCCGCGGATATCCCTGAACCGCAAGACAAGGTACAGCAGGGAACCCACGCCGACCGCGATGTAGAGCCCATAGCCGACGATGTTCTGCGCGTTTTCCGTCATCACGGTCAGCAAGCGGGAGAACAGGTCGGAGAAGACGAAATTATTCGTGATATGCAGTGCGATCGACCACACCAGCCCGTATTCGGCGGCGATATAGCCCAAAACCAGCCCGACGAGAATCGCGTAGGCGCCTTGCAGCAGATCCGTGTGGAAGAAACCGAACAGGACCGCGCTGGTGACAATCGAAAACACCTTGCCGTACTTGGCGAGCGCGGGCATCACCAGACCGCGGAACAGCAGCTCCTCCATGATCGGGCCGAAGAATCCGGCGTACAGGACCATGGCGAGCGTGCCCATCGAGGCGTCGATGCTGTCCATCGCCGTGCTGGGCTGGAAGCCGAACAGGCCGGACAACCAGTCAAGTGCCGGTTCGAGAATGAACGAATACACGTCGGAAGCGCCGAGAATCAGCATGATGGCAAGCAGAAAGACGACAGGCGTCATCTTGTGGTGCGCGCGTTCGCCGCTGCCGGTCAGTTCCAGACGCAGCTCGTGCGGCAAGCCGTGCCATAACGGGTCGTGCGAACGCATGAGGGCCAGGTAGATCGCGCATCCGACGAGGGCGATCAGACTGACGGCGCCGGATATCCGATTACTGAATGCGTCACTGAACACCTCCGATTCGGGGGTGCCCTGAAGGATCATCACCGTGGCGATGGTCATTTGGGCGACCAGCGCGACCGCCGTCATCACGACGCAATAGAACAACACAAGCCGCGCCTCGCGGCCGACCGCACGACGGACCTGCTGGGCGTAGGTGAGGAAGCGTCGAGGAATCCATGCAGGCTGTTGGGCCGGTGGCATCGGCTGCGGCGGATAAGGGTATGGCGGGACCTGCTGGTAGGGCGGCACGGCTTGCGGCGGATAAGGGTATGGCTGATATGGCTGGGGCGGGACCGCCTGATACTGGTACGGCTGGTACGGGTAGGGCGGCATCTGCATCTGGATCGGATACGCGGGATTCGGGTATGGCGCCGCTGGAGCCGCCGGCTGCGGGAATTGCGGATATGGCTGAGGCTGCGCACTGGCCTGTGCTGGCGGAACCTGCTGATACTGCGGGTACGGCTGAGACTGCTGAGACTGCTGATACGCCCAGTACTGCTCAGCTTGATTATCGGCCGGCTGTCCAGCGGGCTGATATGAAGACTGCGGCGTGGCATACCCCGGTTGATACGCCGGCTGGTTTTCCGCCTGGCTCCCCGGCTGATATTCCTCTTGTGGATATTCGGGTTGTTGATACCCCGGCCGATATTCCTGCCGCGCGGTCTGCTGCGGCTGCATCATCGGCGGCTGCTGGCCGGTCGGTGCGACATGTTCCGGCCGATTCATGCAAGTCTTGTCTGCATCATCGCTCTGGTCGCTCATATGCTCCCTTTCCTGCTGCGCCCCGCACATGCGAGGCTGCCGTGCGCTGTCGTCATCGTCGTGTTGTCATCATCGCAGTCGCTGCTGACCGTTTCATGGGGATAAAATGCGCGCTGCGTCCACCGACTCTGAGGAATCGCTCAGTGTCGGCGGACGCAGCAGGAATCAACGCGCCGGGCGGGCCGGACTGTCAGGACAATCCGGCCTCATGCGTAGGTCAGACCTCATAGTATCCGTCGGCCCCCAAACGGGCGTTCGGATCGAGCAGCATGGCTTTCTCGACTTCATGCGCGTCATAGCCGTGGCCGTCCTTGTGGAAGTGACGCTCGTCGATGGGCTCGTAGAGCGCGGCATGGCCCATCATGCCTTCTTCCAGACGACGGTGGCCGGCGGCCAGACGGCTGTTCGCGCGCTTGCGCCACGCTTGGAGCGTCTCATCGCCCGCGGTGTGCGCGACCGCAGCCTCGAAGGCGCCGGGGCTCACGATCGCCACGAAACCGCCGACATGGCCGAAGCCAAGGGATGTCGCCAGTGCCGCCTTGACCGGACCGACCTTGATCGGGCTGGTCGGCCAGACCATGAAATCGTCACGCTTGAGCTTCGGATCGACGCAGTCGAGCGCAGCGTTCGCCGGGACGATGCCCGTGCGGAACAGCTGGGTCAGGCCGTTGATCTGGAACACGCAGGCGCCGCCCTTCGCGTGGCCCGTCAGGCTCTTCTGGGAGATGACGAGCAGCGGGTTGCCTTCGGTGCGGCCGATGGCGTGCGCGAGCGTGTTGTGCAGCTCGGACTCGTTCGGGTCGTTCGCGTTCGTGGACGTGTCGTGCTTGGAGACCACGGCGATATCGTCCGGAGTGACACCGAGCCGCGCCAAATCATGCACGAGCTTGGAATCGCGGCCACCCATGCCGGCGGCGAGCGCACCAAGACCCGGAGCCGGGATTGAGGCGTGCGCGCCATCCGCATAGGAGTGGATGAATCCGACGACGCCCGCGACCGGCAGGCCGAGCTTCAACGCGATATCGCCGCGCGTCAGCAGAATCGTGCCGCCGCCCTGCGACTCGACGAAGCCGCCGCGACGACGGTCGTTCGCGCGGGAGAAGAAGCGTGCGTCGATGCCTTTGGCGTACATTTCCTGGGCGTTGGCGGTGGCGTTCATGTTGCCGAAACCGATGACGGATTCGACGCCGATGTCGTCGATTGCGCCGGCGACCACGAAATCGGCCTTGCCGAGGGAAATCTTGTCAGCACCCTCTTCGACGGAGACCGCGGCGGTCGCGCAGGCGGAGACCGGCTGGATGATATTGCCGTATCCGCCGACATACGACTGCATCACATGGGCGGCGACCACGTTGGGCAGCGCCTCCTGGAGGATGTCGGTCGGGATCTCATGGTTGAGGAAGCGGTCAAGGTACAGCTTGCGCATCGATTGCATGCCGCCGAAGCCGGTACCTTGTGTGTCCGCGACCATGGAGGGGTGCACGGCCTGCAAAATCTCCGTCGGCGTGAAGCCGGCCGACAGGTAGGCGTCCACCGTGGTGACGATGTTCCACAGGGCGATCGGGTCGACAGCGCCGACCATCGAAGCGGGGATGCCCCACTTGAGCGGGTCGAAGCCCTTCGGGAACTGGCCGCCGACCGTGCGGGTCATCGCCGCGCGGCGAGGCACACGGATCATCGAGCCGGCATGACGGGTGACCACCCATTCTCCGGCTTCGGTATCCTCACGGATGCTGGTGTGTGCTTCGTCAAGCTTGACGTATTCACGGGCCATGTCCTCGGTGGGCACGGAGAATTCGACGTCGTGGTCGAGGAAGATCTCAGCCTCCTCCTCGTCGTTGCCGCCGGTTTCGCCGTCACGCAGATAGTTGGAGCCCATGCCGTCCTCGAAGGGCCTGATGCCGCTTCGCGCCACGACTTCGTCATGGTAGCGCTCGGCGATATCTTCCTCGGGGACCAGGTTGCCGTCAGTGTCATACCAGCCGGCTTTCGGGCTATCCTGCCACGTGAGCAGGCCCATATTCCACGCGAGCTCGAGCACAGCGCCTGCGGACAGGTCGACACTGCCGTCGGCGTGGATGCCGAGCTCCGCCTGGGCGCGGGTACGTCCGGAGCCCCACGGGCCGAGTTCACCGACGGAGACGATCACGATCTCATCTTCAGGGCGCACGGTGACGTTGGTCCAATCCTTCAAATCAATGTCGGGCTGGCGGGGCACGCGCGGCGTCGGAAGGGCCTTGATGGTGGCCGCAGGGGCGGCTGCCGTGTCCTTGGAAGCGTCGGCGGCTTGCGATTCGGCGCGTTTCGCGTCTTCCATGGCCTCGCGGCGCAGGGCGCTGATATCGATGGGCTCACTGCCCAGGCCACCGGTCAGATCCACGTCGAGCGGCGCCTTCTTGGCTTGTTCACGGGCTTCCTTCGTGGACAGGTCGAGCAGTTTGACGGCGATCTGCGCGGTCGAGTAGGTCTTCAGCCCGTGGCGTTCGACCACCTCGACGAGCGGGTCGTTGCCGCCCATCAGGCCGGTTCCCCGCACCCAGCCAATCTTCGGATGGGCGAAGGTGACACGGCCGGACCATACGCGTTCGGCGTGTGCACGGTTGACGATCGCATCGAAAGCGCTCTTGACTTCGCCGTAAGCGCCGTCGCCGCCGAAAATACCGCGGTTCGGGGAGCCGGGCAGAATCACGTGGAGCCGGTGCTGCACGTCGGTGTCCGAGCCGATGGCCGCGAATCCGGTGATCGCGCGTTCCACGCCCCACAGCATGAGGCGCGCCTGCGACTCGAACAGTTCACCGGAGTCTGCCATGGTGCCGTGAACCGGCGGAGCGGCGAACGGGAAGAACAACGTGGGCTCGTACGCGGGTTTGATCACCGTGGTCGTGGCTCCAGAGGTCTTCTTCTGCTCGTGGCCGACCCAGTCAACCAACGCATCGACATCACGGTAGCTGGACAGGTTCGCGGGGACAAACCACAGACGGGCTCCCGCGGCAGCATGCGCGCGGTATGCTTGCTTCGCCCACTGCTTGACGGACGGCTTGAAGCTGTGCGAGGTGGCGACGACAGTCGCACCCCCGGCCAGCAGGCCGCACACAACCTGGGCGGCGATGGAGCGCGGGGCGACGCCCGTGACGACGGCGATATCACCGGCGAAGCGGGATGCCGCAGGGTCTGCCTTCGGATCAGCAAGCGCCTGGGTGGCGATGGTATCGAAGATCGCGGCGAGGTCGCGGCGATCCTCCTGCTCGGCCTTGGCGGCGAACCACTTGGCCTGCTTGCAGACCGCGTCTCCGGCGCCGGTGAAGTCCAGCTCCGCGACCGACCGATCGTCGTTGTAGTACAGGCGGGCGAGGTCCTCACGGGCAGAAGCCCAGCGGTCGTCGAATTCGATAGCCTTGCGGGCATCGAAGCGCGGTTCGACCTGCTTGGGCCAATCAACGCCGAGTTCCGCAGCGACGGTTTGGACAACCGCCTCATCGTCGTCATCTTCAGGCTGGGCGGCCGGAGTGTTCAGGCCGAGCCGGTCGAGCACGTAACGGGCGGTGGATGCGAGCACGCCAGTGGAACCGGTGACCTGCTGGGCGAAGGCGTCAAGCGCGGCGGAATCGACCACCGCACCCGAGGCGGCGCCAGAAGCGGACGGCAGCGCGACCGTGATATTGCGGCTTGTGGCCACCTGCTGGACAGCGGCATCGATAAGCGCGTTGGCGGCGGCTTGGCTCTGGGCGGCTTCGGTACCGAGCGTCGCCAGATCCCCGCCACGCGAGGACGCCCCGTCACGCGTGCCGAGCACGAGCGCGACGAGCACATGGGATGCCCAGCCTTCGCCGAGCTGCCACGTATTGGTCATCCGCTGTTCTACCTGGGCCTGCTTGATGCCGGCCGCACCGAACAGATGGCGGATGCGGTCGCGCACGATATCGCCAAAGACCTGGCCGAAGGGCTTGTAATTCGGGGCGACGTTGTCAACCAGCTTGCTCAGCGCGGAGACCGGCGCTTCGGCGGCGCCATCGACGCTGGCCACGCCGAGTTCGGAGCTGATATCCATAAGCAGCTGGTTGCGGCGCGAGGAGACGCCGTTGGTGAGCGTGTCGGTCGTGTCGTTGTCGCCGATCTGGTCGGGGCGGATCTTGCCCGCGTAGGCGAGCAGCGCGGCGATTGCGTCGGAGGCATGGAATGGCAGATCAGCTGGACGTTCGCCGGATGCGGCAGCAGGGGCCGCAGGAGCCGGGGCGGGCGCAACAGCGGCAGGAGCGGCAGGAGCGGCGGCTTGCGCTGCCGGAGCAGCCGGAGCAGCAGCCGGGGCGGTCACCGGAGCGGCGCTGTCCTCCTCGGTGTCGGTTTCGACGAGCGGATCAGTGTCGGTCATGTAGATGCGACCCTCATCACGCCCCACGTTGTACACGGTCACATGGCGGCCGGTGTACTGCGGCAGGCGCAAGGTCTTCGTGCCGAGGTTTGCGAGCGTCGGGGCGTTGCCCAGACCGACCTCGACGTATTCCTCAACGCCGAGCCCGTCATGCGCAGTAGCGCGGAACATGAGGTCCTGCGTCTCAATCCAACGCACCGGGCTGGCGAACTGCCAGGACAGCAGCTCGGTGAGCAGCAGTCTGCCGAGCTTCTGCTCGTCGGCTGCGTAAGAATCCCACACCTTCGGGTCGTCGAGCGCATCCTTGATGCGTTCGGACGGCACGACGTCGAGAATCTTGCGCGCGAAATCACGCGTCATCTCGAACGGTACTGCCACAAGGTTCGGGATGTACCGGCCGACCAGACGCTGGTAATCGATGTACTGCGGCAGCAGCGCGTCCAGCTTGTCGCGGAATTCGGGCACGCCCTTGCGCAGCAGCCTTGAATGGAACGGCACGTCGATGCCGGGCACGAGCATGAAGGCCGGTTTGCCACCGTATTCCGCCACGCGGCGGGCCGCATCCGCCTTCAAAGCCTTGAGTCCGGCAATCGTACCGGCAATCGCGTACTGCTGGCCGGCGAGGTTGTAGTTGACAATCTGCAGGAACTCGCCGGACTGCTTGGCGATGCTCTCGACGTACTCTTCGACGCCGTCATCGCCGACGCCGAACTGGTTCGGCCGCAGCGCGCCCATCCGGTAGTTGGAACGCCCCTGTTCGTCGCGTTCGATGAGATGGTGCATGGTGGAGCCGCGGTGGAACACGAGCTCAAGCACGGTTTCCAGCGGGATGATACCGGCGAAGGAGCTCAGCGCGTTGTACTCGCCGAGCGAATGGCCGGCGAAGTAGGACGGCCACAGGTCGCAGCCGGCTTCGCGCAGACGTGCGGTCTGGGCGAACGCGACCGTGGCGAGCGCGACCTGCGTGAACTGGGTGAGATTGAGCAGCCCGTCGGGGTGCCGGTAGGTGATGCCGTTGGCGGTGAGCTCCTTCGGGTTGTCACGCACGACGGCGAGGATCGAGAATCCGAGCTTGCCGCGGGTCAAGGCGTCGGCACGCTCCCACACCTTGCGGGCGGCCGGGGATTTCGCGCGTTCGTCCAGGACCATGCCCTGCTTCTGGATGCCCTGGCCTGGGTAGACGAAGGCGGACACCGGCGGGCGGGTTGCGGCGGTGCCGCGCGAGACGAGCTGGCCGTCGATGCGGCAGGTGACTTCGAGCAGCAGGCCGCCATGGCGGATATGGCCGACGCGTTCGACGGTGATTTCCACTTGGTCGTCCAGTTGGACCATGCCGTACATGTTGTAGGTCCAGCCGGCGATTTCGTAGTGCATGCCCTTGTCATCCGCCGCCTGCACCACATGCTGGGCGGTGGCGGACAGCCACATGCCATGCACGAGCGGGGCGTCGAGGCCGCTGATTGCGGCGCCGCGCACGGAAGTGTGAATCGGGTTGAAATCGCCGGAAGTACGGGCGAAAGCGGTCATCTCGTGCGGGGCGCGGACAGTGACGCGGCGCAGCAAACGACGCGAGGTCGGCTCGGTGAGTTCGCCGGCCTGTTCTTTGGCGTCATCCTCGTTCGGGTTGTGAGACGGATTGTCCCGATAAGTGAGATATTCGCCGTAATCGGGGGCTTCGACAGGCAGCTCGTCGCTGTAGGCGCGGCCGCGGATCGCGAAGCGCTCGGTCTCATGCGCAAGCACCGTGCCATCGGCGGCGGTATGCGTCACATGGATGGTAACCACGCGGCCGGAGGCGGATTCGGCGTACGGATCCGCCCAGCTGGTCAGGCTGACCTGCTCGCCGGTATGGCGCAGCAGCTCGCGTTCAGGCACTTGCAGTTCGATGAGATGGTCGAGATGAACTGCGTTGAGTAGGCCTTCGATAACCGGATAGCCGTCGACGCTCACCGAGCCGAGTGCCGCGTAAATCGCCGGCCACGCCGGGCCGACCAGCGCGTCGGGGGCGATACGCGAGGCGTTGAGGCCTTCCAGCAGGATTCCGGCGGTCGCAGCCTCATGGTCAACGCCGAGATTCGCAGACAGCGTGTACTGCGCATGTGCCAGGCCGAAGGGGTAGCGCTCAGTGTCATCCGATGGCGTGATTTCAGGCATCGCGACGAGCCTGTCACCGGTGATTGCGGTGTTACCAATGCCGGCGACCGCGGCGAGCATCGCGTACACGTGCTCGGGCAGGCGATCGCGGTCAACGACCGGCAGACGGCCGCGATCCGCGCCGCCCACGATGAGCGGAATCACGATGTCGCGCACCGCATGCTTGCCGAGCCCGCCGTCGGGATCCTTGTCCCAGAAGGTGTCGAGGTGAATGTCAAGGTCGAGCAGGGTCTTGTCGCCATCCGCGCCGACCTGTTCGATGCGGTAGTTCGTATCGTCCGCAGCCGTGCCGTACGCGGGATTGCTGGTCACATGGCCGATCCAGGAGATATTCGGGCAGCTGCGCACATAGGCCTGCACGTCGGTGGCTCCGGCGAGCGTGCCGAGCGCGTCCGCAGCCGGTTCATCCGCCTGTGCGGCCTGGGCTTGGGTGCGTTCCAGCGCGGCGTGTTCGAAGCGGCCGAGAATATCAGCCACCGATTCGTCGACGGTCGTAATGCCGGCCACCGAGATCGGGCCGGGGATGATGCGCACGGCGTCCGCACTGTAGCGCGGATCCTCGGACTGCCACAGCTGGTCGCGTCCCCACCAACGCAGCAGGTCGTTGTCGATCACCGGGACGAACGGCATTGGCTTGGGGTATTCGTTGACCAAGGTGATGAACCATGCGGCGTCGGTCGGCTCAACTTCAAGCGTGTCGATCTGGGGGTAGCACTCCCCGAGCTGGTTCAACGCCTGTTGCGGGTCGGCTTCCACACCGGCGCGCACGGCGAACAACGGTGTGAATTCGCCGGACTCCTGATCGCGCACGCGGGCTTCGATGCGCTGCAGCAGGTGCAGGTAGCGGTCCGCATAGGTCGGGTCGGCCCATGGGAAGGACAGATCAGCGAACCGTTGTGCCCACTGGCGGTAGGTCATCGAAGCGACGTCGCCGAAATACGGTTTCGCGGTCTTGTCGAGCGCGTCGATGATTTCGGCGCGGCGAGGCTCGATCTGCTCGGGGTGCTTCATCATCTCGACCAGCAGACGGCCGCAGCGCGCGGACGAATTCTCCAATTCGTAGATATCGGCGTGCAGATGGCTCAAGCCGGAGCTCACCCCGCCGACCACCTTACCGGACGGCACCCAGCGTTCGCCGCGCGGGGCGAATGGGTCGTCACCGCCCTGTTCGAGCGTGATGCCGGGGGTTTCGACGAGCATGCGCTTGACTTGCGGGCTGGTATGCGCCTCCTTGGCGGTCATGACGGCGGTGCCGACAAGCACGCCGTCCACCGGCATATCCGGCTCCCCGTAAGCGCGGGACCATTGGCCGGAGATGTAGTCCGCGGCGCGTTGCGGCGTGCCAATGCCGCCGCCGGCGACCAGCACGAGGTTCTCGCAGCCACGCACGTCGGCATAGGTGTTGAGCAGCAGGTCGTCCAACGATTCCCAAGAATGGTGGCCGCCGGCGGAACCGCCTTCGACCTCGGCGATGATGGTGACCGGGGCGACCGCTTTGGCGATACGTACCACCTGGCGGATCTGGTCGATCGTGCCCGGCTTGAACGCCACATACGGCAGGCCGTCGGCGCGCAGGGACGCGATGAGCTGCTTGGCTTCGTCGAACTCCGGGATGCCGGCGGAGACGACCACGCCGTCGATCGGGGCGCCGGACGCGCGTTTCTTCGGCACCAGACGCTGCGTGCCGAACTGGAGGTTCCACAGGTAGCGGTCCATGAACATCGCATTGAATTCGACCGTGCGGCCTTCTTCGAGTTCGTCCTCGAGCTCGGCCAGATGCCGGTCAAGCACCTCGGCGGTCACCTGGCCGCCGCCGGCGAGTTCGGCCCAGTATCCGGCGTTCGCCGCGGCCGCGACAATCTGCGGGTCCACGGTGGTCGGGGTCATGCCGGCCAGCAGGATCGGCGGTTTGCCGGTCAGTTCGCTGAATTTCGTGCCGATTCGGTCACCGGCGGGCGTGTGGATGACGCGCGGACGGTACGCCTTCCAATTCTGTAGGCGTTCGGGGTCGCCCGTCAGCGTGGACAGCGCGGCGCGGTCGGCGGTGCTTGCTGCCTCGACCACACCAGCGCCGCTGCCTTGGGCGAGTGCGGCGACCAGCTTGCCGGCAGTGGTGCCCGGACCCATATCAACGATCCACAATGCGGACGGATCCGTGGACTCAAGCAGCTTGTGCACGCGGCCTGTCCAATCCACATGGTTGATAAGCACTTCCTCGGCGAGTTCGCGAGCGCGCAGCCCATCGAAACCGCACGCCTGCGCCCAGGCGACCGTCTGGTCGACGGCATCGGCCATCAGCGGGGAATGGAACGGCAACGTCACGTCAAGGTATTCGAGCGTCGGGTCGAACACCGAGCCGCCGCGCACCTTCTGCTCGCGCAGACGCGCCTGCTTGCGGTGTTCCTTGCCCGCGGCGAGCGCGAAGAGCGCCAGATCCTCCGGGTATCCAGACAGAACCTGATGGTCGGGGGCGTTTTCGACGGCGATGGAGATTGGCCCGCGGGTGGCGGGGATGCGCGCGATCAGGGTTTCGGTCTGCTCGCGGTTGGCGCCCTTGACCGACAGCATCGGGGTTGCGCCTTCGAGTTTGGCGTGCAGGCCGAGCAGCCGCGCCTGACGGGTGCCGGCGACGCCGATCAGTCGGGCCACGGCGAGGATTTCGTCAATCGGCTCCTGCGCGGCTTCGAGCGAGCCGGCACGCTGCAGTTCGCGGGCCATATGCACGCCAATGATGCCCTGCGAATGCCCGAGCAGCGCCACCGGCTTCGAAGCGGGGTTGTATCCCAGATGCACGGCGTCGATAATCGCTGCAAGCTGGGTGAGCGCAATGCCTTCGACGCTCACGGACGCATCCGCTGCGGCTCCGAGCGAGGCGCCGGACGGCTCGAATCCGAAGATGTCGGTCGGGTGTCCGGTCACCGCGAGCAGGTCGGCGGCCACCGGGGTCAGCAGGCGGTCGGCGGCGAGCACCCGGGCATGCAGATCCGCGGCTAGGGTCGGGTCGTCCATCGCGTCGGCGAGCGCTGCGGTCCACGGCGTGGACTGTCCGCCGAACACCACGGCGTGCGGCTCGTTAACAAGCCTGGACAAGAAAGGTGTGGTACTGGTCATTATTGTTCCTTTGCTGGTTTCCATTCGATTCGTGTGTTGTTGATTGGTGTGGTTGACGTTGTCGGAAGCGTTGCCGGAAGCGCTTACATCGGCTGGTTGCCGTGATGCTTGTCGACCGGCCGGTGGCGGCGTTTGCCGGCGAGCGTGCGCAGGGCTCCGGCGATTGCCTCCCTTGTCTGCTCGGGGTCGATCATCGCGTCAATCTGCCCGGTTTCCATCGCAAGGTTCGCGTTGACGGTCGTAGCCTCATAGTCGGCCACGTACTTCGCACGCAGCGCTTCCACGTCCTGCCCGCGTTCCTTGGCTTTCTGCAGATCCTTGCGATGAATGATGTTGACCGCGCCTTGGGCGCCGAGCACCGCGATCTGGCTGGACGGCCAAGCGAGGTTAACGTCCGCGCCAATCGCCTTGGAGCCCATGACGATGTAGGCGCCGCCGAAGGCCTTGCGCAGGATCACCGTCACCATCGGCACCTGCGCGTTCGCATACGCGTAAATCACTTTCGCGCCGCGGCGGATGATGCCCACATGCTCCTGGTCGCTGCCCGGCTTGTATCCGGGGGTGTCCACGAGGGTGATGACCGGCAGGTTGAACGCGTCACATAGGCGCACGAAACGCGCGACTTTCTCAGAGGATTCCACGTCGAGGATGCCGGCGAGCGCGTTCGGCTGGTTGGCGACCACACCGACCGGGTGGCCTTCGATGCAGGCGAAGCCGACGACCGCGGATTTCGCGTACAGTTCCTGCACTTGGACGAATTCGCCATAATCGACGATGCCGTGGATGACATCGAGCATGTCGTAGGGCTGACGATCATTATCCGGCACGATGGAGGCGACGCGCGAGGCTGCCGCCTGGTCGGCGTGCGTGGACGCGTAGGCGAATACCGGCGGCTCACACTGGCAGTTCGACGGCAGGTAGGCGAGCACCGTGCGCGCGTAGTCAATCGCATCGGCCTCGTCTTCTCCGAGATAATGCGCGACACCGGAGACCACGTTGTGCACGTAGCCGCCGCCCAGATCCGCCATGCTGATTGTCTCGCCAGTGGACGCCTTGACGACGTTCGGCCCGGTGACGAACATGTCGGAGTTCTCACGCGTCATGATGATCAGGTCGGTCAACGCCGGGCAGTACACGGCGCCGCCCGCGCACGGGCCGAGGATGATGGAGATCTGCGGGACAAAACCGCTCGCCTCGCAGGTCTTCTTGAAAATCCGCCCGTATTGGCTGAGCGCCGCGACCCCCTCCTGGATACGCGCGCCGCCGGAGTCGATCAACGCGACAATCGGCACTTTGAGGCTGATGGCCATATCCATGAGGTGGCAGATCTTCTCACCTTCGGCCACGCCGAGCGTGCCGCCGCGCACCGAGAAGTCCTGCGCGTACACGGCGACCGTGCGCCCGTACACTTTGCCGAACCCGGTGATGACGGCCGAACCGGCAACCCCCTTGTTGATATCGCCGCCGACGAAACGGCCGATTTCCTGGAAGCTGTCGGCGTCGAACAGCAGGTCGAGGCGTTCGCGGGCCGTGCCTTTGCCTTTGGCATGCTGGCGTTCGCGGGCGTGCTCCTCGGCGGCACGCGCGAGTTCGGCGGCTCGTCCCACGGCGGGGCGGATCGGCTGAGTCGCGTCATGCGCCGTGGAGTCCGCAAGTGCCGTGGAGTCCGCCGGTGCCGTGGTTGTCTGCGCTGCGGTCAGTGTGCTACTCATTGCCGGTCTCCTTCCGCATCCTTGTCCGTCGATGTCCCGGATGCCTGTGCGCCTTCGGCCGCATGGATGTCGAGCTCGACAAGCGTCTGCCCGCCTTCGATACCATCCGCCGGGCCGACGCAAATCTTCTTGACCGTACCGTTAATCGGCGCGTACACGTAGTTCTCCATCTTCATGGATTCGAGCACGACCAACAGGTCGCCCTTGGAGACGCTCTGACCTTCCGCCACGTTGACGCGGGTGACGATTGCCTGCATCGGCGAGGAGATGATGCCGCTTTTCGCGCCGTCATCCACCTTCGGCTTGCCGATATCATGCAATCCTTGACCGCGCAACGGCTGGGTGGCGCGTCGTGCGGACCGTGCGCGGGCGGCACCCGTCAGCCCGTCGACAATCGTCAGGGGGACAGTGAGTTTGACGCGCTTGTCATTGACTTCGATGACGAAGGAATCGCTGGCAACGGCCTTCCCCCCGGCCCCTCCAGCCACGGATGCGGGTTGTCCGGCACCTGCGGCCGCGGGTTCGCGGTTGAGATACTTGCGTTCCAGCCATTTGGTGGATACGCTGAACGGATGCTGTTCGGCGGTGAATTCAGGATCATTGAAAATCTGCTCGAACAGGCTCGCCGGCGACGGCACGCCTTCGATATGCAGCTCGCCGAGGGCGCGACGCACACGGGCGACCGCAGTCGCGCGGTCCTGCGCGGTGACGACGAGCTTGCCCATCAGAGAATCGAACTTCGGCGAAATCGTGTCTCCCGCCTTAACCCCGGAATCCACGCGGATCCCCGGTCCGGCCGGCCATTGCAGCCCGGTGAGTGTGCCGGAGCTCGGCGTCAGGTTCGTCGCGGGGTCCTCGCAGGTGATGCGCAGCTCGAAGCTATGGCCGCGGATGCTCTCCGGGCGGGTCAGGTGCCCGCCGGCGGCAATCGTCAATTGTTCACGCACCAGATCAAGCCCGCACACCTGCTCGCTGACCGTATGCTCGACCTGCAGACGCGGGTTGACTTCTAGGAAATACACCTTGCCCTGTTCGGTGAGCATGAACTCGCAGGTGCCGAGCCCCACATAATCTACCGCCTCGAACAGGCCACGCGAATAGCGTTCCAGCGCTTCAAGCGCTTTCGGCGGCATGAAGGGGGCCGGGGCCTCCTCGATGAGTTTCTGGTTGCGCCGCTGCACCGAGCAGTCGCGCGTCGAATACACGACAAAATCGCCGTGGCTGTCACGCCCACACTGGGTTTCCACATGCCGCGCCTTGTCGATGAACCGTTCGACGAAATACTCGTCCAGATCCCCGCCCTGGAGCGCATCATGGCTTAAGTAGAAGCTGCGCAGCTCGTCGTCGTTGTGCACGATGGTGATGCCGCGGCCACCACCACCGTCCGTGCGTTTCATCATGATCGGATAGCCGTGCGTCTGCGCGAAATCAAGCAGCTCACGCATATCCTTGACCGGCTCGGAAATACCGGGGACGGGCGGGACCTTCGCACGGGCGGCGACCCGGCGGGCGGTGATCTTGTCGCCCAGATCGACCAGAGCCTTGGGGTCGGGGCCCACCCAGGCGGCACCCACCTCGCGGACCTTGGTCGCGAACGACGGCACCTCGGAAAGGAACCCGTAACCGGGGTGTACCGCGTCGGCACCGCTCCTGTGCAGAATGCCGATCAGCAGGTCCTCGTTGAGATACGTGTCGCGGTAGGTGTCGCCGGGCAGCAGGTAGGCTTCGTCCGCCATATCCACATACTGTTCGTCGCGATCCTGTTCGGCGTACACGGCGACCGTGCGGATGCCCATCTCACGGGCGGTTCGCACGACACGCAGCGCGATTTCACCGCGGTTCGCCACCAGAAGTTTGCTGACATTATTGACCATGCTTTCCAAGCTATGCCGCCGAGATCGCGTCTGGCGGGGGCATGGACGACAAAGAATCCGCGATCTTTTTGTAACCCTCCACAAACGTCACCGTAAGTTGGCTTGCGATTTTCGGCGGTATTCCGCCATTGAGCGCTTTCGTCGCAACCGGCCGGACACATCGGCGACATTGGCGGGCGCAATCGGGTCCATAGAATGATGGCCAGCACGCCCCTGACCGGGCATTGCATGAAAGTTGCATGAAAGGAAGGGATTCCCATGTCACATCAGACACCATCCGCCGCACTGGCTTCCGCGGCCCCTACCACCGTCCGCCGCCTGCTGCGTTCGGCAGGTATGTCGCTGCTGTTCGCGCTGCTGCTGTGGGCTGCAGCCGCCGCCGGGCGCATCCCGATTCCCGGCACTCCGGTCGGCATCACCTTGCAGACCTTCGTCCTGATGCTTGCCGCGTTGAGCCTGGATTGGCGCGAAGCCGGCGGCGCGGTCGTGCTGTACCTGCTCGCTGGCGCTGCAGGACTGCCGGTGTTCTCGGGCGGCATGTCCACGCTGGCGCTGGTCGGCCCGAGCGCCGGCTTCCTGTTCGGCTTCCTGCCGGGCGTGATCGTCACCTCCCTGCTCAAGGGCAAAGCACGTGGCACGGGTGCACGTGGCTACTGGCTGACCGCCGCGAGATATTTCGGCGCTTCGCTGGTCGGCTGCGTGGTGATTGTGTACGCCTTCGGTGTGAGCATCCAGGCGATGCTCACACATGTTCCGCTGAGCGCTGTGGCGCTTGCTTCGCTCGGGTTCGCCAGCGGCGACCTGCTCAAGGCGGTTGTCGCCTCGGCAGCCGTTAGCGGGCTGTCCTCGCGTATCGCCCGTGACGCCAAGTGACGTCGAAGAACGCCAGATAATGTCAAATAACGGCAAGTAACGGCTGGGCGCGCTAGTTGCACCAGTCGATAACGAAAGACCGCCGCCCCGATTGCGTGGGGCGGCGGCCTTTCGCGTATGTGCATTCGTTATCTGTCACCGTTGAGGACGGTGGGCCTTCAGCTGGCGGTCAGTGAGTCATCAGTGCCCATCAGTCAAGAACACCGACATCACCGGTCGTCACCGTATGCTCGACTCCCTCGTCGTCCACGATTGCCAGTGAGGCGTCCGGATTGATGCGGATAGCACGCCCGACAATCGTCTCACCCCCGACGAGCCTGGCTTCCACCCTCCTGCCGAGTGTCCAACTCACCTGCCGGGTCTCCTCAAGCAGCTGGGCTGCGTAGGCCTTGCGGTCACGCACAAACCGGGCGATACGGTCGCGCAGGCCGGCTATGATTGCCGCCGCGATGAGGTCGCGCAGCACTTGCACGTCCGGCAGCGGGTCGACATGCAGCTGCAAGGATGTGGACTGCGGGGTCGGCAGGTTTTCCGCGCGCAGGGCGAGATTGATGCCGATGCCGATGATCACGCCGGTGCGATGCTCATCCAAGGGCACGAGCTGTACCAGAATCCCGCCGAGTTTCAGGCCATGGCAGAAAATGTCGTTCGGCCATTTGATGGCCAGCGTGCAATCCTGCTGACGCGGACGGGCGCCGCTGGAGAACACCGCCGACCGGATCGCGTCGCGTGAAGCGAGACCGGCGAGTGTCGGCAGCCACCCGTTGACCGTATCATCAGCCACGACATCAGCGGGCATCACCGTGACGAACGACACCGTGAAGGACTCCCCCGGACGGTTCACCCACGCGCGCCCAAGACGACCATGGCCGCCGGTCTGGTAGTCCGCGGCAATCACCGTGATCTTCCCGTCATCCGCCGGGTCGCCCCCGATTCGCCCATCGGCGAGCATCTCGCCGGCGAGTGTGTTCGTCGAATCCACCTCGGCCAGCGCGATCAGCCGGTCAGCCTCCTGTTCGGTCCGCGGCATGCGCGGAACCGTCCCCTGTTTCGTCATCATGGCACCAGCCTACCGCCGAACAACGCGTTTTTCGCGGATGTACGCGCCGGGTGGCCCCAAGCTGCGGATTGACCTCGGCTGCGGAACCGGCAGGCGGCCAGGATACGAGCCCACCAAACCCGCCATCGTGTGAGCCAATCCTCACACAACCACCTCCACGGCTACGCCCGCAGCCATCGCGGACCCCTCCTGCACCCAGCCCCGGCTCCTTGCGTCAGACTACAATGCTCAAACATGACCGAAGCCACGCGAACCTCGAGAGCCACGACCACGCCATCCGTGCAACCCGATCAAGCGGCAAAGCGTTCCAAGACCACGACGGGCAGGCATTCCTCGCGCCGCGCACAGGCCGGCGCCATCGCCCGGTGGACGCTGGCGACCCTCGCCGTCCTGTGGCTGAGTTTCTGCACGGCGATCGGACCGTTCTATTGGTACGGTGGCAGCATCGCCGACTGGGGATTCGTCAACACCATCTATTTCCTGCTCGCCCTAGCCATCTACCTGATGCTGCTCATCGCGTTGGTGCGCGTCGGCGGCGGGCTTGCGGCCATCCCGTCATCCGTTCGCTCCGTTTGTCGTCGGGCGGCGGCAGCGATCGGAACCTACTGTCGCACCGGATGGCGGCGGGACATCAGCAAGCCTTGGCACGCCTTGGCACGCATGTGGCGGCGATTTACAGCCACACGATTTGCGCATGCCGTCGGACGTTGCTGGACCGCCGTCCGCACGTATACCCCGCGCATCATCATGCGGTGCACACGCAGTTGGATCGGCCTCGCGCTCATCATGTTCATCGGATGGCTGTGGGTGCCGGTCACCCTGCTGTCCGCGTTCGGCGCCGACATCCGCTCGCAAGTGCGGGAATTCAGCTGGGCTTGGAACCAATGGACGGGCTTGCAACAGCCGTATACCGGGTTCTTCGCCTTCGTCCCGATGGATATCTACCCGACCGCGCACTACCTGTGGCCGCAAGACCCGACCTATCTGACGGATCAGCACAATCTCGTGCTCACCGTGTTCTACGGTGCCGTCGCCGCCGCATCCCGGTATTTCACCGGTTCAAATGATGCAGGATATGTCGTGCTGTCCTCGTTGCAGTTCCTGTTCGCGGTCTTCTGCTGTTCGGCCACGATGCACCGATTCCTCAACCTGCCGTGGCTTGGACCTGAGTCCGGGAAGGACACCGAGGCCACCGTTGTCCCGAACAGCGAACCAGGGAGTACACCCGGGGATTATCCGCATGCGGTCGCGCGGGCCGGCGTATGGCAGCGCGCCATCATCATCCTGTTCTTCCTGCTGTGCCCGATCGCGGTGTTCTCCACTATCAGCCTGACGAAATCACCGCTGTTCGCCTTCGCATTCGTCTGGTGGTTCGGCATCGCCTACCAGCTGCATATGACACGCGTCAAGCGCGGCGAGACACCCCGTCGGCTGCCCGCACGTACCCTCGCCGCATTCATCGCGAGCGCCTGCGTCATGCTGATCAGCGCGAAATACGCGTGGTACATTCTCCTCGCGCAGACGGTCATTATGCTCATCGCCGACCGTGGGCGCTGGAAGACCTACATCGTTGCCCTGCTACTGCCGGCGGTCATCCTGCATGGCGGCCTGGTCCTTCTGGTATCTGCCGGCAAGGTCATCAACGGCGACCCGATTGAAAGCCGCGGCATCCAGCTGCAGCAAATCGCGCGCGTTGCCCGGCGCAATCCCGAAGGCATCCCCAAGGACGCGGCGGACAAGCTCGCCCCGATCTTCAACCTTGACCAGATGGGCGAATCCTACTTCCAGCAGGACGCCGACCCGGTGAAATCCTCCGGGATCCAATCCAAGAAAGTCAGCTATCGTTGGCGTTCCGTCACAAAAGAGGATATGGCTGATTTCAACAGCGCGTGGTGGCAGATCGTCAAGGCGAATCCGGTCATCGCGGCGGATGCGTTCTTCGCCGAATGCTTCGGCTATTTCGACATAGCCGATCTGCCGTATGTCTCCATGGACTATTACGTGACCAGCGATTACGTGGTGAACAACACCGAATGGATCAAGGACTGGCAGCCGCAATGGCGTGAGAATGTCGCGAGGTTCGCGCGCGACTGGGGCAAGATCCCCGTGCTCGGATGGGTCACGCATGGCAATTTCTATGTCATTTTGACCCTGCTGTTCGGCGCCGCGGAAGTGGTCCGCCGCCGTTGGCGCACTTTGGCGTGGCATATGCCGTTGTTGCTGCTCATGGGCGTGATGATCACGTCGCCGGCAAACAACTTCGAACGCCATATGCTTCCGCTGACTTTCGTGTTCTGTTTCGTCGCGTTGACCTACTGGCGCGAGTCCAGGGGTTGCCATGAAACGCGTATCGCCGGGCCCGAGGACAGTGCGGGTGGACATCACCGTGACACTGAATCCGGGCGGGACTAGGCTGGCACTATGGTTTCCGTTTCTGCACACTCCGGGTCAGACTCCGATCGCAAGGATCTGCTTGACCTGTTGATGGCCCGTCTCGCCGTGCTATTGGGAGACGATGTGCTGGAACGCGACCGGCCGGCCGACGTTGCCGGAACCGGTGTTGTGGGAACGACAGATGAAACCGCCGGAACACCCGGAGCACCCGGAACTGCCGACCAATCGAATGCTACCGCGGCAACGGCACCAGGGTCGCCGCACCCGGCCGACGCCCGGACCCTGCTCGAATCCATTGTGTTCGCGTGTCTCGCGGAAAGCACGGACGACGAGCGGGTCGTCTCGCTGATGCATACGCTTGGATGGCCTGCGCATTATGTCTGCTGCAGTGTCGCCGGCACTCCCCCGGCGCACGATGTCGCTTCGTGCGCGGCATCAATTCGGAGCCGATTGCCGCCCCATGCCGACGGTACCCCGCAGGATTGTCTAATCGGCGAGCATGACGGGAATCTGGTGGCGTTGGTGCGCGTCGATGACGGAACCAGCCCGGACCAAGTCGCGCATATCGCCGAAACGTGTTTCGATGGGCATGAACCGATTTGTCTCGGGCCAACCCGGCAGAACGCCGACGGTGCGTCCCGCGCCATCCGGGCCGTCATCAACGCCCTGTTCGCGCTCAACGCCTGCACGCGCGAAGTGCCGCAACCCATGCGATGCGAGGACCTGCTTCCGGAACGTGCCCTCATGGGCGATGAGGATGCGCGCGACGAACTAATCACATCAATCTACGAGGCGCTCAAAGGCGACAATCCCAATGATCCGACACTCCAAACGGTCAGCATTTTCCTTGATTCCGGCGCTTCGCTGGATGCGACGGCCCGGGCGCTGAGTGTCCACCCAAATACCGTGCGGTACCGGCTCAAACGGGCCACGGAAATTTGCGGTTGGGATGCAACCGATACACGCGAGGCATATGTGCTCTCGACGGCGATTACGCTCGGACGGCTACGCGATGCCGGTTTGTGGCGCGATGACGGCACGCTGTAGGGTGTACCGCTGACTTCCCGGACACCTTCTGGGAATCCTTTGTTATTGGCATCCTGACAACTTCGGAACTGACACTGACAATTCCGACCTTAGTAACCCGGACGTGCCGGACTGCGAAGTACTGGACACGAATATGCTGGGCTCTGACAACTGGGCACGAAAGACCCACCGAAAAGACCCGCCCCCATAAAAATGGGAAAGCCCCATGCACACCGGCAATCGGCATGTATGGGGCTTGTGCGTTCTCGTTCCGCCCTAGGCTCGAAATAACGGACGGAACCAGAAATCAGGCGAGTGTCGCGGTATCCAGCGGGATGCCGGGGCCCATCGTGGAAGTGATGGTCGCCTTGGTGATGTAGCGGCCCTTCACGGTGGACGGCTTGAGACGCTTGATCTCGTCGGCCACTGCCTTGAAGTTCTCGTCAAGAGCCTTCTCTTCGAAGGACATCTTGCCGATCAGGAAGGACAGGTTGCCGTGCTTGTCCACACGGAACTCAATCTTGCCGCCCTTGATATCCTTGACAGCCTTGGTGACGTCCATAGTCACGGTGCCGGTCTTCGGGTTCGGCATCAGGCCACGCGGGCCGAGGATACGGCCGAGACGGCCGACCTTGCCCATCATGTCCGGGGTAGCCACGACAGCGTCGAAATCGAGGAAGCCGTCCTGGACCTTCTGCACGAGATCGTCATCGCCAACGATGTCGGCGCCGGCCTCGGTGGCCTCGGTGGCCTTCGGGCCACGGGCGAACACGAGGACCTTGGCGGTCTTACCAGTGCCGTTCGGCAGGTTGACGACGCCGCGCACGAGCTGGTCGGCCTTGCGCGGATCCACGTTCAGACGGTACACGGCTTCGATGGTCTCATCGAAACCACGCTTCGGCATGCTCTTGAGCAGAGCGATCGCCTCAGGAGCGGTGTACAGGTTGTTACGATCGACCTTCTCGGCCGCCTCGCGGTACTTCTTGGAGTGCTTCTTAGCCATCTGTCCTTCTCCTCTCAGTCGGTGACCGTGATGCCCATGGAGCGGGCGGTACCTTCGATGATCTTCATGCCAGCCTCGACGTCGCGGGCGGACAGATCAGGCATCTTGATCTCGGCGATTTCGCGGACCTGAGCCTTGGTGACGGTACCGACCTTGTGGGTCAGCGGGTTCTCGGTGCCCTTCTGGATACCGGCGGCCTTCTTCAGCAGAGCTGCGGCCGGCGGGGTCTTGAGCACGAAGGTGAAGGAACGATCTTCGTAAACGGTGATCTCAACAGGGACGACCTGGCCCATCTTGTCCTGCGTGGCCGCGTTGTAGGCCTTGCAGAAGTCCATGATGTTGACGCCATGCGAACCCAGAGCCGGACCCAGCGGCGGGGCGGGGTTCGCCTTGCCAGCCTGGATCTGAAGCTTGATCAGCGCTGTGACTTTCTTCTTAGGAGCCATTGTCTGGTTCTTCTTTCTGTGAAGCGGTGGTTACGGTCGCCACGCACGAGGCGCGGTCTCCTCCCGCAACGTTCATTGCTGTGCTGTGCTAGCGGGTCTCCCCTCCAGACACAAACATCACTATTATGCTCGTTCGCCTCGACAACATCAGTGTCGCCATGCCCATGATGCGGTGTGGCACGAAGACACCGACTACGCCGTGACCATCACCACCCAGAACTCCCCTCCTCACAAACCAGCTACGCTCAGCCCCCACCCAGCGTAACTAGATTGGATGTGCCGAGCACAATGACAATGGCGGCAGCCCCCAAGTGAGGTGCCGCCGCCATTGAGTATGAACGGATTGTTGGGATTCAGTCGATCTTCTCGACCTGTCCGAAGCCGAGCTCCACAGGCGTGTCGCGACCGAAGATGGACACGAGCACGGTGAGCTTCTGCGTGGTCGGCTCGACGTCGGAAACCACAGCCGGCATGGTCGCGAACGGACCGTCGGTGACGGTGACCTGGTCGCCAACCGCATAGGAGACTTCGAGCTTGCGCTTCTTCGCGGCAGCGGGCTTGTCTCCTGCCGCCTTCAGCGCTTCGGAAGCAATCATCGGCGCCATCATCTGCACGACTTCCTCGCGCGACAGCGGTGCCGGATCCTTGGTCGGGCCGACGAAGCCGGTCACGCCCTCGGTTTCACGCACGATACGCCGGGCGTTCTCATCCGGCCACATACGAATCAGCACATAGCCAGGGACGCGGACGCGGGTGATGACCTTCTTGCCCTTTTCGGTGTGCTTCTCGACCTCTTCCATCGGCACTTCCACCTGGAAGATCTGATCCTCGAGACCGAAGCTCTGCACACGGGATTCGATGTTGGTCTTCACGCGCTTTTCATAGCCGGAATACGTATGCAGCACATACCACTTGCCATCGAGTGTGCGAAGGCTCTTGGAGAACTCTTGGACGGCCTTGGTGCCGGCATCCTCAGCCGGTTCGTCTTCCTTGGCTTGCGTCTGATCGGACTCGCCTTCGGATGCTTCGGGAGCATCCGTCACCTCGGCATCGCCAGCGGTCTGCTCGGTCTGCTCCGGCTCGGCGCTCTGGGCGTCGTCCGCGGCGGGCTGGGCGTCAGCTTCCGACGCCACCTGCTGCTGGGCCGCAGGAATATCACCGTTCGCTGCATCCTCATCGGATACCACATCTGGCAACGAATCCAGATTCTCGAGATTCACTTCATCATCCATGCTTACTTAACCTTCGTGTGTACGGATCAGCCGAAAACGAGCAACACGAGCTTGCCCAAGCCAAAGTCCATGGCAGTGACCAGGGCCATCAGCACCAGCACAAACACGAAAACCGCGAACGACCAAGAGAACAGCTCTTTGCCGGTAGGGGTCACAACCTTGCGCAACTCATTGAACGTCTGCTTGATATACAAGCCGATCCGCATGAAAATATTGGGCTTACGCGGCTTGTCTGTACGTGCCTTGGCCATTTCCATCCTTCGCTCGGCTACTGAACATCCAAAAGACTGGCAGGGACGGCGGGACTCGAACCCACAACCTACGGTTTTGGAGACCGTTGCGCTACCAATTGCGCCACATCCCTAGGTGAACTCTGCTCATTCTATCGAAACGACGGGACTGAGCAAAACCGCCAAGAGGTCATCTTAGCGGGTACTCGCGATTTAGTCCAATCGGGTTCCGCCACACGCGTCATACCGCCGAAAATCAGAGTGTCGAAATGGCGCGGGCACCGACGCGACTGCGGCATCGGTGTAAACGACAAGTGCCCGGCCACGACCCACGCCGTGACCGGGTACCGCACCCCCTACCGGGAATCAGCCAATCCACTCCTTGAAGTAGCGCATGCCCTTGGCCAGATCCTCGTCGGAAAGCGCATAGGAGAAGCGCAGGTAGCCGGGAGCACCGAAGGCCTCGCCCGGAACCGCGGCGACATGGCCTTCGTCAAGCAGCAGCGCGGCGAATTCCTGCGACGTATGGGCGACCGAACCGTTGGCGCCCAGCGGCTTGCCGAGCAGTTCCTCGATATTCGCGAACGCATAGAACGCACCGGTCGGCATCGGGCAATGCACGCCCGGAATCTCGTTGAGGGCGGTGACGATGGCGCGACGGCGCTTGTCGAAGGCCTCACGCATCGCGGCCACGGCGGACAGGTCGCCGGCGACGGCGGCGAGCGCGGCACGCTGGGAGACATTGGCGACATTCGACGTCATATGGCTCTGCAGCTTGGTCTGCGCCTTGGCGACCTCGAGCGGGGCAACGGTCCAGCCCACGCGCCAGCCGGTCATCGCATACGTCTTCGCCACGCCGTTAAGCACGAGTAGCTGGTTGCGCACTTCGGGTACCTCGGCGCCGACATAAGCGGTCTTCACGCCGTCATAGTTGAGGTGTTCGTAGATTTCATCGGAAACGACCCACACGTGGTGTTCCACGGCCCACTCGCCGATTGCCTTAATGGTTTCGCGGCTCCACACGGCGCCGGTCGGATTGGACGGCGAGGTGATGATGATTGCCTTGGTGCGATCGGTACGCGCCGCTTCGATTTTGTCGATATCCGGTTCGAAGCCCTGCTCGGCGCCGGAGAACACCGGAACCGGCTTGCCGCCGGCGAGCTTGACAACCTCAGGATAGCTGGTCCAATACGGGGCGGGGATGATAACTTCGTCACCGGGATTGAGCAGCAGCTGGAATACCTCGTACACAGACTGTTTGCCGCCGTTGGTGACCACGACTTGGTCAGGCGAGACCTCGTAGCCGGAATCGCGCAGCGTCTTGCGCGCGATCGCCTCACGCAGCTCGGGCAGACCGGCCGTCGGAGTGTATCGGTGGTTCTTCGGGTCACGGCATGCAGCCGCCGCGGCGTCGACGATGTAATCAGGGGTGGGGAAATTCGGCTCGCCCGCACCGTAGGCCACGATGTCGATGCCCTGCGCCTTCATCGCCTTCGCCTTCGAATCGACAGCGAGGGTCGCGCTGGGGGCGACATTGTTGACACGGTCGCTCAGGTTCTGCCAGTCAGCCATAGTCATGGCCCCTACTGTAATCGCTACGGGCGAAAACCGTCCCGCTGCCGCGACACGCACTCGTACGGCGCAAACGGGACGGTCGCGGTATGGCCGCTGCCAACGGGACGCCGCCATATACCAGACATAGCACGAAATCACGAAACGACAGTCACGAAATGGCAGTCGCGCCGTCACTCCAATCGCGCGAAGCATATGATGACGATTCGTGCGAATCCCACAAATCGCGCAAATCCCGCTAATACCGCAGGTCACACAAGCACGAGATTATCGCGATGCACAAGCGGATGCGCGTACTCGTCGCCGAAGAAACGCCGCAGCTGCGCGGTGTTGCGCCCCAGCATGCGCGGGATTTCCTCGGAATCATAGCCGGAGAGCCCCTTGGCAATATGCTTGCCGGATTCGTCGTCAATCCAGATCGGGTCGCCGGCGGAAAAATCGCCGCGCACCTCGAGAACACCGGCGCTCAGCAGGCTCGCACGGCCGGCACGCACGGCTTGTGCAGCTCCTGTGTCCACGACAAGCACGCCACGCGGATGCGACGCGAATTTAATCCACAACCGCCTCGACGAACCACGCCGCTTGATGGGCGCGAACGCCGTACCCACAGGGTCGCCCATCAAGGCCGGCCCTGCATTCGCAGCGCAGGTGAGCACCGCGGGAATGCCCGAGACCGCAGCCATATGGGCGGCTTCCAACTTGGTGACCATGCCTCCGGTACCGACGCCGGAGGAGCTGCCCGCGACTTTGACCTCATTGAGCGCGCGCTCAACATCGGGTACGAAGTCGATTTTCTTCGAACCGGGTTGGCTCGGGGGCGCGGTATACAAGGCATCCACGTCAGTGAGCAGCACGAGGGCGTCCGCGCGCACGATATTCGCCACCAGCGCGGACAAGCGGTCGTTGTCACCGAACCGGATTTCGTTATTCGCCAGAGCATCGTTCTCGTTGACGACCGGCACGACGCCCAAATCAAGCAAACGATCCAAGGTGCGCTGCGCGTTGTGGTATTGCGTCGCCCTGATCGTGTCCTCCGCGGTGATGAGGATTTGGCCGACCCGGATGTCGAAACGGCTGAACGACACCTCATACCGGGCCATGAGCAGTCCCTGGCCGACGGATGCGCACGCCTGCTGCGTCGCGATATCGGCCGGCCGACGTTCGAAGCCGAGCGGCCCGAATCCGGCAGCGATAGCGCCCGATGACACGAGGACGATGCGCGCCCCTTGCAACCGCGCGCATGCGAGTGCCGCGACCAGCGCGTCCAGTTTCGCCGGGTCAAGATGCCCCGAAGGCTTGGTCAGCGAACTGGAACCGACCTTGACCACAATCGTCTGCGCTTGCGCGATGGACCGTCTGACTCTCTCATGCGTGGGCTGCGCCATTACTCCCCGGCTTCCTCGCTGTCCTGCTCCTGGTCGTCACCGGCCTCGCCACGTCCGAACAGGCTTTCGCGGTCATGACGGTCGTCGTCCACGCTCGGATCGGCCCAGTGGCCGGCCTTGCGTTCCGCCATCATCGCCTCGCGCACAGCCGCACGGGCATCCATCATCTCGTGGTATTCGCGCCGACGTTCCGTATTCGTACGGCGCCGGGCACGCGGATCATTCGCCTCGAGACGCAGATCCTTGCCGCGCGAGCCCAGTTGCGAGCCGTCCAGCATCTCGGCACCCGCCGCGATGGTCGGATCCCAGTCAAAGGCGACCGCGCGGTCGCCCCGCCCGATGCGCACCTCGTCGCCCGCATGCGCGCCTTGGCGCCGCAGCTCGTCCTCGACACCAAGCTTGGCCAGCCGATCGGCGAGATAGCCGACGGCTTCGTCATTGTCAAAGTTCGTTTGGACGACCCAACGTTCCGGTTTGGTGCCGGTGACGGTGTACCACACGTCGCCGTTGCGGTTCGTTTCGCGCTCGACCTTGAAATCAGCCTCAGCGGCCGCGGCGGGGCGTCTGCGACCCTTGCGTTCGAGCGGCTTGATGACGACGCGCTCGTCCTCCTGCTCCTGCTCGCGGCGCGCAACCTCCTTGCGCATCTGGGTGACCAGCTCGCCGAGGGCATACCCGAGTTCTTTGAGGCCGGCGTGCGAGGCGGTGGACACCTCGAACACGCGCAGCCCCATCTTCTCGAATTCGGGACGCACAAAATCCGCGAGTTCCTTGGCTTCAGGCACATCGACCTTGTTGAGCACGATGATGCGCGGACGATCGGGAATCGGAATCGCACCCACCGGCAACTCCAGCTTGTCCGCGTACTGGGCGAGCTCATGTTCGAGCGCGTGGTAGTCGGACACCGGGTCGCGGTCGGGTTCGAGGGTCGCGCAGTCGATCACATGCACGATGATTTCGGTACGCTCGATATGGCGCAGGAATTCCAAGCCAAGCCCCTTGCCTTCGGAGGCGCCCGGGATCAGACCCGGCACATCCGCGATGGTGTACCGGTAATCGCCGGCCATGACCACGCCGAGATTCGGCACCAGCGTGGTGAACGGGTAATCGGCGATTTTCGGCTTGGCGGCGCTCATTGCTGCAACCAAGCTGGATTTGCCCGCAGAGGGGAAGCCAACGAGCGCGACGTCCGCAATTGACTTGAGCTCGAGGACGACATCGCGTTCCTCACCCGGCTCACCAAGCAAGGCGAAGCCCGGAGCGCGACGCGTACGGTTCGCCAGCGCGGCGTTGCCGAGCCCGCCTGCACCGCCCGCAGCGGCGACGAACCGGTCCCCCACATGTCGCAGATCCGCAAGCAGTTCGCCGGGACGCTTCGTCTGGCCCTTGGCACCTTTCGCGGTGAAAATCATCGTACCGACCGGTACCGGCAGGATCAGGTCCTTGCCTTTCGAACCATCTTTCGTATCTCCCAAGCCCATGGTGCCGCTGTCGGCCGTGCGGTGGGGAATGAACCGGTAATCCAGCAGGCTGTTCGCGTTCTCATCCGCCACAAAGATGACGGAACCGCCGTCGCCGCCATTGCCGCCGTTGGGGCCGGCAAGCGGCTTGTATTTCTCGCGCCTGATGCCTGCGGAGCCGTTGCCCCCGTCGCCGCCCTTGACATGGACGGTCACCCGATCAACAAAATCTGCCATAGTGTCACCTTACGTCGTCCGACCGCCGGTGAACGCACAAGACGGACGGGAATTCATGGATAATCAACGATACCGCCATACCGCGATATCATGCGCGATGCGCCCTAAGACTGAGCCCGCAGCGATACGGGACCACCGTCACGACGCGACGCACCGGAACAGCCGCATCACAAGCCGCGCCGGAAGTCACCCAGCAAACCGTGCCGCGAGCAGCACTGAGCAATAAAAAAGCCGCGTCCGACAACGGGCGCGGCTTCAGGTATTGATGCGTCAGGCGGTGACGACGTCGACGACCTTACGGTCACGACGGACACCGAACTTCACGCTGCCGTCCTTGAGGGCGAACAGGGTGTGATCCTTGCCCATGCCGACGTTCTCGCCGGGATGGAACTTGGTGCCGCGCTGACGCACGAGGATGTTGCCGGCGAGCACGGACTCGCCGCCGAACTTCTTCACACCGAGGTATTGAGGCTGCGAATCGCGCCCGTTACGTGAGCTGGAAGCGCCCTTCTTATGTGCCATGATCTAATTCCTTTCGGTCCTCAAGAACGCTCAGGCGATCTCGGTGATCTTGACGAGGCTGAGCTTCTGACGATGGCCCTTGCGACGGGTCACGCCAGTCTTGTTCTTGTACTTCATGATGTTGATCTTCGGGCCCTTGGCTTCGTCGTTCACGACTTCGCCCTTCACGGAGACCTTGGCAAGGTCCTTGGCGGCAAGGGTGACCTTGGAGCCGTCGACTACGAGCGCGACCGGGAACTCCACGGTATCGCCCTGCTTTGCATCGAGACGGTTGACCAGGATGACGTCACCGACCTCGACCTTTTCCTGATGGCCACCGGCCTTCACAATCGCGTACATATTCCGTTCCTTATGTTGTGGAAAGCTTACTGTCCAGCGCGTTCGAGCCTCCGGCCAGACACCAACTATCAAAACTACACCGACCCGCGTACATCCGTCAAGTCGATGAAACAACGCGTGTCAGCCTTCGGACACCGGTCTCGTACCGATGCCCGAAGGCCGTCAGTCACCGTTCGGTGGCACCGTCCGTATTGCCGGCATCGACTGCCGCGTCTGCCGAGTCATCAGCCTGTGAGGCGGCATTGTGCTCGGCGCGCTCTGCGTTTTCTGCGTTCTCGGCGTTATTGGCCGCTACCGCCGCCGCGGCGATCTGCGCAAGCTTGGCCTTGACCGCCGGGCTCGAGCCCTTCGGCGCCTGCACCTCAGGAGTGCCATGGCCGTGCTTGTTCGTCTTGACGAACGGATCGCCGCCCTTCATCGCGTACGGATCGTCATACTCGGCACTGACCGTCGGCTCGTCATGGATGATGAAGCCGCGGCCCTTGCACGTCGGGCACTCCTCCGAGAAAGCCTCGACCAAGCCCTGGCCGATGCGCTTGCGCGTCATTTGCACCAAACCGAGCGAAGTGACCTCGGCGACCTGATGCTTCGTACGGTCACGCGCCAGGCACTCGACCAAGCGGCGCAGCACCAAGTCACGGTTCGCGGGCATCACCATGTCGACATAGTCGATCATGATCATGCCGCCGATGTCACGCAGACGCAGCTGGCGGGCGATTTCCTCGGACGCCTCAAGATTGCACCTGGTGACGGTTTCCTCAAGGCTCTTGCCCTTACCGATGAACCGGCCCGTGTTCACGTCAATCGTGGTCATTGCCTCGGTGCGATCGATGACGATTGAACCGCCGGACGGCAGGTATACCTGACGTTCCATGCCCTTGCGCAGCTGGGAATCAATCTGCCACTTGTCGAACACGTCCTTGCCGCCATGCTCCTCGGGATCCCACTTGACCAGCTTGTCACGCAGGTCCGGGGCCATCGTGTCGAGATATTCCTCGATCCGCTCGTACACGCGGTCGCCCTCGACGATCATCTGGGAGAAATCGTCGTTGAAGATGTCACGCACCACGCGGATGGCGACATCCGGCTCGCCCTGCAGCAGCTTCGGACGCTTGCCGTGCAGATACAGGTCGCGCTTCTCGCAAATCTTGTCCCACTGCCGGCGCAACGCCTCGAGATCCTTCTCGATGGCCTCCTCGGAAGCGCCTTCAGCTGCGGTACGGATGATCACACCCATATCCTTCGGAGCGATCTTCGAAACGATGGACTTCAGGCGAGCACGCTCACGGTCAGACAGCTTGCGGCTGACGCCCGTCATACCGCCGGACGGTACGAGGACAAGGAAACGGCCTGCGAGCGTGACCTGCGAGGTCAGACGCGCGCCCTTGTGACCGATCGGGTCCTTGGTGACTTGCACGAGCACCGGGTCGCCTGACTTGAAGGCGAGCTCGATGCGGCGCGGCTGCCCTTCAAGACGCGTGGTGTCCCAGTTGACCTCGCCGGCGTACAAGACGCCGTTACGCGGCTGGCCGATATTCACGAACGCCGCCTCCATGCTCGGCAGCACGTTCTGCACGCGGCCGAGATAGATGTTGCCGACGGTGGCGACCTCCTGGATGTCGGAGACATAATGCTCAACCAGCACGTTGTCCTCGATCACCGAGATCTGCGTATGGTGGCCGCGTTCGCGCACAACCATGAGCCGGTCGACATGCTCGCGGCGGGCGAGGAAGTCCTGCTCCATGATCTGGTTCTGGCGGCTGCGCTCACGACGGTTGTCGCGGCGACGCTGCTTCTTGGCCTCGAGACGGGTGGAGCCTTCAACATCAGTGATTTCGTCGATGTATTGCTGCTTGCGGGAACGGCGGACCGGCTCTTCGCTCTCCTCCACGCCCTTGCCTGAACGACGGCGACGACGGCGACGGGTGACTGTTGTATCCTCGTCCTCGTCACGGTGGCGGTGGCGCACCTCGAGGATCTGCTCGTTGTCGTCCTCGGACTCCTCGCGGGACGACCGGCGGCGACGGCGACGGGTGCGGGTGTCCTGAGCGTCCTCATCGTCATCGGCATGGTCGTCCTTGCGCGAGCCGTCGGCGTTCCGATTGCCGGACATCACTTCGGTGATCGGGGTATAGGCGATGTCGTCGTATTCGAGGTCTTCTTCAATCTGTTCGACCTCGGCGGCGGCACGACGCTCCTGTGCATTCAATCGGCGGGAACGTCGACCACGACGAGGTTCGTCTTCTTCCCGATCGTCGGCGGCGGACTCGTCACGGCTGTCACGGCTGTCACGCGAATTCGCGCTCTGATTGGAGCGTTCGTCATCACGTTCCACATCATCTTCACCGCGGCCGCGACCACGACGCGAGCGGGTACGGCGAGTGCGGCGAGGTTCGCGTTCCTCGTCACGTTCGTCACGCACATCACGCGCATCACGACGGTCGGAATCATCTTCGGATTCCATGTCATCGGCGTCGGAGGCGGACGCCCCGGAAGACTGACGCGACGGCAGCACCGGCTCCTGGAAGAGCAGGGATGTCATCGGCTTGGAACGGCGATGCGTCCGGGTGGCGGACGGTGCTGCATCCCCATGCTCATGGGAGAGGGAATCAAGCGCATCCTGGACACGCTCCTCCGGAGTTTCCGCGTCGGCTACGCCATGGCCGCCCAGAGCGGCAGTATCTGCGACAGGCTGCGCGGACGGCTCATCATCGGCAGCGATACGGGTACGACGGCGGGACCTCGTTGAGGTGCCGTGCGACCCTGCCGCGCGGGAAATCCGGCGGCGGCCACGGTGCGGCGCATGCTGTTCCCCGTCCGTTTCAGCATCTTCCGTTGCGTTGTCCGCAGACGCAGTGTTGCGCACGGGAGCCGGATCAATCGCCGGCTCTTCGAACAACGGCTTGGGGTGCTCCTCAACCTTCAGCGCAAGGTCCGCGCCTGCGGCCCCTGCGCCACGCACGACACGACGGCCTCCGCGACGCCGGCGAACCGGGGCCGAGAACGTCTCAGACGAAGCCGCCTGATGCTGTGCCGATGCTGGAGTCGTGTTGGTCTGCTGCTGCGCTTCGCGGGATTCATTCGAATCGTCTGCGAAGCCCTGTTCTTCTGTTCTGGGCACAATGCTCCTCGCGATATGCTGCAGCCATATCGCCTTTTTCCGGCCCCGCACAGTGGTCACACCGCGCTCTCACCGCGGCCGCGCACCATTCGCGCCCATACGGGGCAATACATACAAAAGTCTAGCTGCGCGACGGCGGACACCGGCGCTCGCATTGGCCACCATAGCCGGATTGCGAGGGGATCGACGCCATCAAACGCATGACGGCTGTTGCAGAACCGTCACACTCAAGTATGACACAAAAATGCGAAGCTCGCGCACAAGTCGAAAAATCGGCAGTATTGTTCGTGCTTGCGGCGATTATGCCCTGACCACGCGTGAATACGCCAGGATTGTGTTGAGCACACGCCGAGATTGTGCAGGTATTTCGCGGTGCCTACTCGGTGCCTACTCGGGGGGATGCACGGAACTCGTGCTGGAATCGAGGACTACGCCAGCCAATCCAGCAGGATGGATGCCATACGCGTCAATTCGCTGACTGCAACCTGCTCATCATGCTTATGGGCGAGCAACGGACTGCCGGCCCCGAGATTGACCGCCGGGACGCCGAGCTGAGCGAAGCGTGCGACATCAGTCCACCCAAGCTTCGCCTGCGGATCGTGGCCGGTACGCTCCTTGACCAACGCTGCGAGCGAGGCGGCGAGCGGATCGTCCATACCGGGGCGCGCGCTCGGCGACTCGTCCTTCATCTCGATGCCGAAGCCCGCGAACATGCCGCCGGTCGCCACATGCTCGCCGTTGCCCAGCTCGGCACCCGCATCTGCACCCATCATCAGGGCCTTCGCCTGGGCGATGGTCTTGTCGGGCGCGAAACGGTAATTGACATGGACGCGGCACTCGTCGGGGATGACGTTCGTGCCTTTGCCCCCGGAAATCAGCGTGGCGTTCACGCCTTCGCGATACACCAGCCCGTCCACGGTCACGTCCTGCGGCTCGTACGCGTTGAGCGTATTAAGGATCGGCGCCGCCTTATGGATGGCGTTCGAGCCCATCCACGCGCGGGCCGAATGCGCCGCCACGCCGTGCGTGATCACATCGAAACGGATGGTTCCGTTGCAGCCGCCTTCGATGCCGCAATCCGTCGGCTCGCCGATCACCGCAAAATCGCCCTGGATCCAATCAGGATGGCTTTCTGCGACCTTGCGCAAACCGTTCTTCTCCGCCGCGACTTCTTCATGGTCGTAGAACACGAAGGTGAGATCGTATTTCGGATTCTTGAGATTCGCCGCGAGATACAGCATCACCGCATCCGAGGCTTTCATATCGGTGGCACCCCGCCCCCACATCACCCGTTCGCCAGGGTATGCGGCGGCGATGTCCTCGCGGATCAGCGGATCGCCCGGTTCCAGCCAGCGCGGCGGGAAATTGTCGATTACCGGGACCGTGTCCAGATGTCCGGCGAGGACTACCCGGCGTTCCCGGCCCAGATTCGTGGACGCGACCACGGTATCGCCATGCCGCCGCACCGTCAGATGCGGTTGGCGGGACAGGAACGCCTCGGCCTCATCAGCCAACGGGCCTTCGTCGTCGCTGACGGAATACCGGTTCATGATATCAGTGAACATCCGCTCGATTTCGGTACGCATCCGCTCGGTTTCGCTGTCGTTTCCACCGTTATCCGTCATTGTCATGTCATCCTCCGTCAATCAGGGAAGGCCAATCGGGAAGACCGGCATGCGCGCCTCGCAACCCACACCACCGCCAATACCCGTCTATTTCGTCATGTCTCATCATCGCAAAGGTCATGGATACCCGCACGGAATGTCTCAGATTCCCGTTTTCAGTGCGTTTACGGGTGTCCTGCCGGCGATGCCCGTGATACGAGACCATGGACGCGCGCCACACCGCAAAGACGGATACTGGAGTCGAGACGCACGCCAGAAGGCCATCGTCGCCGATGACGCTTACCATGCGAAACGCGGAACCGGTATCGCAACCGTGTCCGGATAGCGGACATGCTGACCGCAAGGCTTGGAGCATCGGACAGGACAAACATCAAGACGAGGAGAGGTGGGAATGCCAGGTTTACTGAGCGCCATGGAAGGATTCTGCGTGATCGGCATCGTGATCGCAGTCGGGTATGTGGCCGCCCGCATGCAAATCGGCGGGTCGAGCGCGCAGATGGTGCTCAACAGGTTCAGCTTCTTCATTTCCAGCCCCTGCCTGATGTTCGCAATCCTGTCCAAAGAGAAGATTTTCGCGATTTTCCACTCCTCGATTTTCGTGGCGTTCTTCTCAGCCATGCTGGTCGGACTGGTGTTCCTGATCCTCAATCAGCTGTTCTTCCACATGAAGGCCGCGGACGCGACCATCGGCGCGCTCAACTCGCTCTACCTCAACTCGAACAATATCGGCCTGCCGATTGCCACATACATTCTCGGAAATCCCGCACTGGTCGCTCCGATTCTGGTCATGCAGCAGGCGATTTTCACCCCGGTGGCACTGACCGTGCTGGATGTGACCACCAAGGGCGAGGTGTCCATGAAACGCATTCTGTCGCAGCCGCTGCACCAGCCGCTGCTCATCGGGTCGCTCGGTGGCATCATCGTCTCGGCGATCACCGCGAAAACCGGGCATTTCATCATCCCTGACTTCATCTACGACCCAATCAACATGATCGGCGAATCCGCGGTGCCGATGATCCTCATGGCTTTCGGCATGTCGTTGCATGGCACCAAGCCGATGCAGAACAAGAGCGATGTGCCGGCGACCGTCACCGTCGCAGTGCTGAAGAATATCGTCATGCCGATTATCGCGTTCCTGCTGTCGTACTACGTGATGGGCTTCCGCGGCGCGACCCTGTACGCGTGCGTGGTGCTCGCGGCCCTGCCAACCGGCCAGAACGTGTACAACTATGCGGCGCGGTACAACGTGGGACTCACCTTCGCGCGCGACGGCATCCTGCTCAGTACGCTGACCAGCCCGATCTTCATCGCAATCGTGGCCGCGCTGCTGTCCTGAACGCACGCTGCCCCCACGCGAAGCTGATCGCCCGTTCTCACAAACCGTCTACGCTAGGCGGCGCATTTCCGTACCTAGTTTGTGAAAAAGCACAAACCGGTTACGCTGAGCCCCCCGTTCCGTAACCAGTTGGTGAGCCACCGTCGGTACCGGCAGAGTCTCAACCTTCTGCCGACGCTCACAAGCCGCTCAGCGTCGGCAGAAACAGAGCGGATGGCGTCTTGCAGGAGGACGGATAGCAGTTTGATGGCCAACATCCTCGGCCTGTAACCTCTGTCCCTAACCTCAGTCCGCATCCTTGTAATCAGCGTCTCGGTCAGCGGCCCTGGTTGGCGGCGGACAGGATGCGCAGACGGTCCGAGAAGCGTTGCCAGTCGGTGCGCATCGCGGTCAGGAGTTTACGGTCGGTCACTTCGTCAATCGGAATCCAGGCGATTTCCATGCTTTCATCGTCGTTCGCCCGCAGATGCACCTCATGACCGGGCTTTTCGAAGGCGAACACCGTGGTGTACGCCCACGGGCCATGGTCCTCGCGGTAAGAGCCGACCACCTCGATATCTTGCGGAGTGATGTTCGCTTCTTCGAAGCTCTCGCGCAACGCCCCTTCGATCGGTGTTTCATTGTCGGCGATTGCGCCGCCCGGAATGCCCCAGGTGCCGCCTTCCGCGCTCCACTTGGCGCGATGTTGCATGGCCACGTGCGTGACCTCACCCGCGGCATCCCGCCGAGCGAGCAGGATTCCCGCGGCACCGTGCGTGCCCCAATGCCGGCGTCCACATGCGCAGGTGACCCAACCGTCACCGGGCTGGTGCACGTTCTCCACCGGAGGCGGGGTGCTGTCGGGATGCTGATCAAGTTCTTCCGGATTCGGGGCGTGCGGCTTGACATTCCACAGATCCGTCCAGCTGATATCAAGTTTGCTGACGAGACGACGCAGCAACGGCAAGCTGATGCCGATGACACCATGCGGGTCGCCATCGATCCGGTCGATGAACGCGCCGCCGAAACCCTCCAACGTGAACGACCCGGCTACCTCCAGCGGCTCGCCGGTAGCGATGTAGCGTTCAATGTCCTCATCGGTGTAATCGCCGAAATACACGACCGCACGGCTCGCATCCTGGACCGCTCGGCCGGTGGCGAAATCGATGACGCAATGACCGGTCCACAGCTCCCCGCTGCGCCCGCGCATACGGCGGAGGCGTTCCCGTGCCGTGGCTTCGTCATGCGGCTTGCCATAGCATTCACCATCGAACAGAAACATCGAATCACAACCGACAATCAACGGGCCAGGGCCGGAACCGTTCAGCCCCTCACTGCCATTGACCGGCGTGTCAATCGGCTCGACACGAGTAGGCGGGGTGATACCGGAAAAATCGCGGGTGATGGCGCTTGAGACCACCGAAGCAGGTTGTCCCGTACCCGCGTCAGATGATCCTGATGCGGCAGGGGCTTCGGTTGCGTCAGCGGAGAGTTCTTCATCTGCACGACGTTGCGCGCGCACCTCTTCGGCTTCAAGCGGGTAAGCGATTACGCGCTCGCCTCTTGCCGCCTTTGACGTGTCAGCTACCGCTCGGTACGCTTCGTAGACCGCATTCGCCTTTGCACGGGCGAGGATAGCGACACGGTGGCCGACATCAAGCCGCTCGACGGGCACGCTGAGCTTGCTGGCAGCCTGTTCCAACGCGGCAGGCTCGTCAACATGCGAGACCTTGATGGTCGGGCAGATCCCGGCGGCGTACAGCACGTCACGTCGGGGCTTGGATTGGGAAGCCAGAATGATCGATATCGTCATTGTTCATACCTCCGATTCGATTGGCGCCGAAGCCGCCTCCAAGTGTGCACGTATTCCCCGCATCCCGCCGTTCTGCCGTCGTGACTGGTGCATGCCACGACAGGCCGGACACGGCGTTGGGCGCGATGCCAGATTAGCTGCGCCGAACAGTCACTCCAGTGGTGTTGACCGTCAGATGCAGTACGCGCCAATGCCCGGAAGCCAGCTGGTCGCCGGCAATCCGTTCGATGTCGGCACGGGCGTCGCCATCATGTAACACCAGCACGCACGGACCTGCTCCGGACACCGCCGCGGCATAGCCGTGGTCGCGCAACGACTCAATCAGCTCCCACGAGGGGGCCATAAGATCCTTGCGGTACGGCTGATGAAGACGATCCTGGGTGGCGCTGAACAAAACGGCGTTCGCGTCGAGGCTACCGTGAAGCACACCAGGATTCATGGCCCCCGGCAGCAGGCCGACGCGGGACACGTTGAACACCGCGTCACGGTAGGGTACGGATGCGGGCAGCGCCTGACGTGCCTTTTCAGTGGACAGTTCGTAGTCCGGCACGAACACAGAAGCGTGGATGTTCTCGCTGACCGGATAGTTCACGGTATGGAATCCGCCGGAGAGCGGCTCACCGCCCGGCACACGGGTGGAGCCGACGCCTTCCGGTGTCTGGTAATCCCAAGACACCGTCAAACCGCCGTACACGGCCGGGGCAACGTTGTCGGGATGACCTTCAATAGTGGCGGCCAGCTCAAACACCGCATCACGATTGAGGTCGCCTTCTTGGGCGAATGCCGCGGCGGCGGAGATGCCGGCCACAATCGCCTCGGCGGATGACCCCATGCCTCGCGCCTGCGGAATGCGATTATGCGCTTCAAGCGTGAAACCGAGTCTTTCCAATCCAAGCGTGTTGCACGCTTTACGGAAGGTGGAGACCACGAGATTCGTTTCGTCACGCGGCAGCGTGTCTTCCCCCTCGCCGTCGATGAGCACGGTGACGCTATGGTCGTCGGTGTCGTCCTTCAATGTGAAGGTCAGCTCGTCGTAATAGTTGAGCGCCAGGCCGATGGTGTCGAATCCGGAACCCAGATTCGCGCTGGTCGCCGGTACCTGGACATGGACTTGCTTGGTTACGGGGATCATGGTCATCCTTCCGCGGGCAGTGGGCATGCGTGCCGACTGTTCCGCCGATTGTCGGTTGTGCGTTGGTTGTGGTAAGTCCCGGATGCCGCAGATTGCGCGGCTTCGGTTCAGTCGAGCACGCGCAGGATGGACGGCTCGCCGGAGACGCATTCGAGCTTGCACACGGCGTCCACCGTCTTGCGCAGCGTGACCTCGTCGCACAGATGGGTGACGATGCGCAGCTGCTGCAGCTCGCCCGAATAGCCCGGATCATGCTGGGTGGGCTGGAGGTCCTGGTTCACACCGTTGATGGAGATGCCGTGGTTCGCAAATTCCTCGGCGATCGAAGCGAGCACGCCCGGCTTGTCGTGGATGAGGAAACGCACGGCGAATGCGGCCTTGGACGCATCCGCCGGGGCAAGCGGCAGGATGTTGTACGTCTGGATACCGGTCGCGGTGGTGCCGGACACGATGTTGCGCGCGGCCATCACCACGTCGCCGACAACGGCGGAAGCGGTAGGCGCGCCGCCTGCGCCACGGCCGTACAGCATGATGTCGTCGGCTTCCTTCGCCTTGATGAACACGGCGTTGAAGCTGCCATGCACGGAGGCGAGCGGGTGGTTTTCATTGATGAGGGCTGGGTAGACACGTGCGGACACACCGGCTTCATTGTGCTCGACGACGGCGAGCAGCTTGATGACCTTGTGCTCGGCGGTCGCGGCGGCGATATCGGCCGCAGTGATCTTGGTGATGCCCTCGACGGATACGTCGTCGATGCCGACCTGGGTGTGGAATGCGAGCGTCGCCATGATGGCGGCCTTGTTCGCGGCGTCATAGCCTTCGATGTCACCGGTCGGGTCCGCCTCGGCGTAACCCTTCTCCTGCGCCTGATGCAGTGCCACGTCGAAGTCGAGGCCCTTGGTGGTCATCTCGTCGAGGATGTAGTTCGTGGTGCCGTTGACGATGCCCAGCATGCTGTTGATCTTGTCGCCTGCGAAGGATTCGCGCAGAGGGCGCACAATCGGGATTGCCCCGCCGACCGCGGCTTCGAAGAAGATGTCGACGCCGTGCTCCCGTGCGGCCTTGTAGATTTCCTGGCCGTGCTTGGCGAGCAGCGCCTTGTTGGCGGTTACGACGGAAGCGCCGGATTCGATGGCTTTGAGCACGAAGGTGCGTGCCGGCTCGATGCCGCCAATCAGTTCGATGACGATATCGGCGCGGGTGCACAGCTCCGCGGTATCACGGGTGAGCAGGGACTGGTCGATCCAGGGGTCGCTGACCGGGTCAAGCGTGGCGATGCCGACGATCCTATAGTCTCGGCCGATGCGGTGGACCAGCTCGTCATGCTGCTCGACCAGCAGACGCGCGGTCTGCGAGCCGACGGTTCCCGCGCCAAGCAACGCAATGCGAATGGGGGCTTGATTGTCTTGTACCACAGTGGATCCTTCCCGTGAGCTCGCAGTCACTGCACCAGATGCCGGCGGGGCCGCGATGCGTCGTCATCATCCTTGCCCATGGTACCGGGACAAGCTGACGTTTCGCCGAATATGCGTGCCATGCGACCTGTGGCTCACACCGCAGCCGGATACCATTCACGAACCGCGATTACAACGAGGGCCGCGCCGACCTCCACGGTCGATGCGGCCCTCATACGTTCCCGATGACGATTCGATGTCAGCCCAGATCGTAGTCGAGCAGATCGTCGATGGTCTGGCGGCGAAGCATCACATGCGCCCCGGATGAGCTGACCGCCACCACCGCGGGGAACAGCGCCTGGTTGTAGTTGCTGGCCATCGTTCTGCCATACGCGCCGGTCACGGGGACGGCGAGAATGTCGCCACGCTTGAGGTCCGCCGGCAACTGACATTCGTGCACGAGGATGTCGCCGGATTCGCAGTGGATGCCGACCACGCGCGACAGCATGGTGTCGGCGCTCCCCCGCCGGTTGGCCACACGAGCCGTGTAATCCGCGTCGTACAACGCCGGGCGGATGTTGTCACTCATGCCGCCGTCCACCGACACGTAGGTGCGTTCGTTAATCGGCGAGCCGTCCTTCGCTGTGGTGCCTTCAGGCAAACCGACGTGCTTGATGGCGCCGACACGGTACAGGGTCACGCAGGTCGGGGCGACAATCCAGCGTCCCGGCTCGAAGGAGATGACCGGCATGGGCATGCCGAGCGCACGGTTGATGGCGGTGACCGCCGAAGCGAGACGCCCCAGCTCCAGGTCGATGTCCATCGAATCCTCGCCTTCGGTGTACGCCACCGAATACCCGCCGCCCAAATCGACTTCCGGCAGCGTGTAGGCGTCGGTCGCATAGAAGGTCTTGCGCAGCAGCATCATGCGCTTGGCCGCCTCGATGAACGCGTTCGCGTCGTGGATCTGCGAACCGATATGCGAATGGATGCCGACGAGTTCCAGATCGCCAGGATACCGGTACAGATCCTTCAGTACAGCGAGCGCAGGACCGCGGGCGACCAGGTCCATGGCTTCGGCAAGCGCGGCGTCTTGCTTGCTGATGCCGGATGCGTCGAGGTCGTAGGGCGAGCGCATATCGTATTGCAGATCTCGTTGCCCGCTGTGTCCCACCGTATGGGTGTCCTGACCGGCGTGCGCTGTGGCGTCTGCGCGGCTTGGCGTGTGTTCGTTCTCCTGTGCGATCAGGTCGTCGAGTACCTTAAGCGCGGATGGATCGGTGCCGGCAGGCAGCAGGGACATACCGAATTTCTGGTCCTCGTGCGCGGTGGAGATGTATTCGTGGCCGCCGGCGTGGATGCCGGTGGTGACGCGCAGCATGACGCGTGCGGTTTTGCCCAAGCGATGGGCGATGCGCGCGATGCGTGCGGGTTCGTCCGGGGCATCGACCACAATCTTCGCGAAGCCCTCGCGGATGGCGAGTTCGATTTCCTCGTCCGACTTGTTGTTGCCGTGAAGCACGAGACGACGCCCGGGAACACCCGCAGCGAGCGCGATGCGCATCTCGCCCATCGTGCAAGTGTCGACCAGCATGCCGGCGTTCGTCACCAGTCGCAGCACTTCCTTGGACATGAACGCCTTGGCGGCGAAGCTCACGTGGGTTGTGGCATTGGAGAACGCGGTGGCGGCCGCATGAACGAAGTGATGCGCGCGGGCATCGATGTCATCGGTGTCCATCACGTACAGCGGCGAGCCGAACTCGTCGAGCAGGGATTGCGCGCTGCGGCCATGGAAAGTCAGGGCGCCGTCACTGTCGATTGAGCAGCCTGCCGGCCATACCTGACCCAGTCCTGCAGTTGGCGTGGTTGGCATGTTGGATTCAGTCATATCACATCTTCTCCGGTGCGCTGACACCCAGCAGATCAAGGCCTGCGGCGATGACGGTACGGACGGCGTCGTTGAGCTTCAGACGCGCGGCGGCGCGTGCCGGTTCGGGGTTCTTGGCAATACGCAGCGCTTCGCGTTCAGCTTCGGGTTTGCGCTCTTCGAGGTCGGTCAGCGGCATCGGCACGACGCGTTCGACGTTGTACCACTTGTGGTATGCGGCGGCGAGCTCCTCGAGATAGTGGGCGATGCGGTGCGGGGCACGCAAATCGCCGGCTTGGGCGAGCGCGGCAGGCCACTGGGCGAGCGCGGCGAGCACTTCACCGTCGGTTTCGGTGTCCAGCAGAGCGAGGTCGGCGACGGTCGGGTCGATCTGCGCCTCGGCCGCGTTACGGTCCACATTGCAGCTGCGGGCATGCGCGTACTGCACGTAGTACACCGGGTTGTCGTTGCTGTGGGAGGCCAGGAGGTTGAGGTCGATGTCCACGCTCGTGTTGTAATCGGTGCGGGCGAGCGAATAACGGGAGGCGTCCACGCCGATTGCATCGACCAGATCATCGATGGTGACGACGTTGCCGGCGCGCTTGGACATGCGCACGGCCTTGCCGTCCTTCATCACGTTGACCAGCTGGCCGATGAGGATCTGCATGTTGACGCCAGGCTTGTCGCCGAAAGCCGCGCACATGGCCATCATACGGCCGATATAGCCGTGATGGTCGGCGCCCAGCATATAGATGGCCACGTCAGCCGGGTCGGTCTTGCGGTGACGCTTGTTGTAGTAGTAGGCGATGTCGGCTGCGAAATACGCGTAGTTGCCGTCGGATTTGATGATGACGCGATCCTTGTCATCGCCGTGCTTGGTGGAGGCGAACCAGGTTGCGCCGTCTTTTTCGAAGATGTCGCCCTGTTCGCGCAGCTTGGCGATCGCACGCTCGACCTCGCCGTCCTGATACAAGCTGTTTTCGTGGAACCACACGTCGAAATGCACGCGGAAGTTCTTCATGGATTCCTGGATTTCAGCGAACATCATCGGGACCGCGCGCTTGCGGAACTCCTCGCGCTGTTCGGAATCACCTTCGCCGAGCGGCTCGCCGTCTTCGTTCTTGCCGCCGTCGACACGCGGCAGGGCGAGGATATCCACGTCATCGGCTTTCGCCTCTTCAATCACACGCTGGGCGATTTCGTCGATATAGGCGCCCTTGTAGCCGTCTGCCGGGGTTTGTTCGCCGTGGGCCGCGGCGACCAGGGACTTGGCGAAGCGGTTGATCTGCTCACCGTGGTCGTTGAAATAGTATTCACGAATGACTTTGGCTCCGTTAGCTTCGAGCACGCGGGCCATAGAGTCGCCGACTGCCGCCCAACGGGTGCCGCCGATATGGATCGGGCCGGTGGGGTTCGCAGAGACGAATTCAAGGTTGAGCGTCTGGCCAGACAGGTGGTCGTTGCGTCCAAACTGCGCGCCCTGCGCGAGGACGGCGTCCACGATCGCCGCGGCGGATGCGGAGTCAAGCGTGATGTTGATGAAGCCGGGGCCGGCGACCTCGACGGTGGCAATGCCGTCTGCCGATTGCAGGCGCGCGGCGAACAGCTGGGCCAGATCGCGCGGCTTCATACCCGCCTTCTTGGCCAGTTGCATGGCAGCGTTCGACGCCCAGTCGCCGTGGCTGCGGTCCTTGGGGCGCATGACCGCGAATTTCTCGACCGGCGGGATGAGATCTTCGGTCAGGCTGCCAGCTTCACCGGCGGCGACCAGATCATGGGCAATATGGGAAATGAGTTCACTGAGCGCTTCTGGATTCATTCTTCAAAGTCTAGCGAGGGTGTTGGCCAAGTGCCGCTGCAACCGCCGCAACCGCCGCCATCGCGCATGTGAGCGTGGCCATCGCGGGCAATCGACAGGCCGGGCTCTCAGACGACGTCCGGGATGTTTTCCTCGTCATGCCGGTCGCTACCGCGCGTCAGGTGCGCCCGCAGATAGTACACGCCATAGCACAGGGCGACGAAGGGAATCATGTACAGCAGCGTGGAGCGTTGCGACGGGTCGGCGACCACCAGGACCAACGCGAACAGGCACATGATTATCGCGATGATCGGCACTGCCGGGTAGCCGGGGGCATGGTAGGCGAGCGAATCCACGGTTTTGCCGGAACGTTTGAGTTCGCGGCGAAAGAGGATATGGCACACCGCCACCGACATCCAGACGACTAAAGTCGCCAAACCGGAAATCGCCACGAGGGCAAGATAGACCGTCGAGGCGGCGACCACGCTGGACAGCAGGGCAAGCAGACCACCTGCGAGACTGACCAAGACGGCGAAAACCGGGACCCCATGGAAATTCGTTTTCGCGAGGACCTGCGGAATCATCCGTTCCTTGGCGAGCGACCACACCATGCGCGAGCAGACGTACAGTCCGGAGTTCGCGGCGGACAGCACCGCGGTCAACACGACGAAGTTCATGACGTCGCCGGCGAATGGCATGCCGATGCTCTGGAACACCAACACGAACGGGCTGGTATCCACGCCCGACTGTTTCCACGGGATGAGCGCCGCCATCACGGCGATTGAACCAATAAAGAAAATCGTCAGGCGCAACACCGTGGTGTGCACGGCTTTCGGAATCGCCGTATCAGGGTCTTTGGTCTCCCCCGCGGCGACGCCGACGACTTCAGTGCCGGAGAAAGCGAACACGACGGTCAGCAGCGTGGAGAACACCGGCAGGACCCCGTTGGGGAACCAGCCGGAACGGTAATAGTTCGAGAACAATGGGGCATGGCTGTACCCCTTGATCGGGATGATGCCGAACATCGCCAGCAATCCGATGACGATGAACGCAACGATGGCGAACACCTTGATGCTGGCGAACCAGAATTCCGATTCGCCGTAGAGTCTCACGGACAGGATATTCAGTGTGAACACCACAAGGATGAACAGGGCGCTCCACACCCATGCGGGCGAGTGCGGGAACCACCGCTGCATGAGCAGTCCTGCCGCCGTGAATTCCGAAGCGAGCGCCACCGCCCAGTTGAGCCAGTACAGGATGGCGATGGTGAACGCGGTGCCCGGCCCGATGAACCGGCGTGCGTACAAGTGGAAGCTGCCGGCGTATGGCATGGCGACCGAGAGTTCACCCAGTGAAAGCATCACGCAGTAGACCAACACCGAACCGATGAGGTACGCGAGGATGGCGCCAAGCGGCCCCGCCTGGTGGATTGTGTACCCGGAGCTGAGGAACAGGCCGGTGCCGATGACCCCGCCGAGCGAAATCATCGTCAGATGGCGTGATTCCATATTGCGTTCAAGCTGGGTGTCTTGGGCGGGAGAACCGCTCCGACCGGCATGCTCCGGCGCATCCATCGTATGGACAGATTCGTCTACGGTGTGCCGCAATGCGGGTTCACGTTTGGTTGTCACAGTTCTGCTTGATGCTCCTGTTTACGGTGTTCTGGCGAATGCAGCGGGCGATATCCATACTCGTCCGCCGTCCCCTATCATGTCTGGTGCTCTACGCCACCACCGTAGCGTCCGGGCGGGAGAACGCCCGGACACCTCAACGGCGTGTGATGACCACGACGTGTTACAGCGCAGCGATGGCGTCGATTTCCACCAGCGCCCCGGCAGGCAGATCATTGCCGCCGAACGCCACACGCGCCGGCTTGATGTCGCCGTTGAACACCGCGGCGTAGGCGGCATCGATCTCATGGAAATCCTCGACATGCTTCATATAGATGGTGGCACGCACCACATGCGCGGTATCGGTTCCCGCGGCTTCAAGCACATTGGCAATGTTCTTCAACGCCTGTGCGGCCTGTTCGCCCGCCGTTTCACCGGCAAGTTGTCCAGTGGCCGGATCGAGCCCAAGCTGCCCGGAGGCGAAGACGAAGCCATTCGCCTTGACGGCTTGGCTGTATGCACCAAGCGCGGCCGGAGCATGTTCGGATGTGACCTTGATCAGTTCGCTCATGTGGATTGCCTTCCCTGTGACATGTCGTGAAGCACGCCGGGCGATTGCCGGGCGGCACGGTCTGGTCGCGTTGTCACACAGCCTGACCACGGGTGTTCCATAGCAGAACCGGACCGTTGGCGCTCAGTGTACTCCCGGCGCGATCGCCGGGAGCGTCACCGTTTCACCCCCTGATATCCCGATTCCGCCCGCCCCGCCGATCCGCCGTATGACGGACCGGCACGGACTGCAAATCACCAATGCCCGGCGTTTCGGGCGCCACCGGCGCCACCGACATCACCGGCGTCTGCGGCGAATCACCGTCAAGGCAAACGTTCCCGCTGCGGACGCCGCCGCGAGCGAACCCAAGACCGCCACAGGAACAAATCCCGCGCCGGTATTGGCCAGCACGGTTCGTCTGCCGTACCAGAAATCCTCGGCGCGTACCGTATCGCCCCGGCATATGCCCTCCTGCTTGACCGCCGGTTGATCGTCAAAGGGGTTGTCGTCCACCAACGGGCAGGTCACCACCGTTGACGCGGTGACTGTGGCATGGTCCGCATGGTCGCCATCCACGCCCGTGAGCACGCCGGTCACATCGACGGATTGCCCGGGTTCGAGTACCAATTCGTCCCATTCCGTCGGATATCGCCATGTTCCGACTGACGCTTTGCCAGTCGTGACGGTATCGTTCAGCTGTAATCCGGTCACCGGCATGTCTCCCACATTGCGGATGCGGAACACCAGCGTCGTTTCCTCCCCGGTGATTGCAAGCGCCTGCTCGGCGGTGTTGCGGTCGCCATTCTGCTCGCCTGAGGCCTCATCGAATTTCACCAGCTCGATCGCCCCACGTTCATGGATGGTGCGCGTCCACACCTCGTTGGATGTCCGTTCGACCCCATTAACGGTTTCCGTGAATCCGTTGGTGATGCGCTCTCCCGGCAGGACGCGCTGCATCTGGATGAACATCGTCCATCCCGCTGCATGGTCCCGGCCGCCTAGCACGCGTGCACCCCGCCCCGTCAATGCGATGCGCATGGTACCGGATTGCTCATGGACGTCAAATAGCGGTTCGCTCTTGCCGTCGGTACCGTCCCCGCCAGATACCGCATCGACCGGTGAATCGCCAGACAGCTCGCCATCCAAATGCCGTTCGATGATATCGCCCGCCGGAATCGTCTCGCCATCAATGACCATGTCATGCCGCGCGACGACCGCCCACTGGCCGAGATACACGTCGTGCAGCTCATCATAATCGTCATCGATGCTCCACGAAGTGATGTCGTATGCCCGATTGGCAGGTAGGTCCGAAGAATCCAGCCGGTACAGGAATGTGGTGTGCAACGGCACATCAGCGCCATTGACGCTCTCCCCACGCATGGCGATGACCACGTCTTTCGACGGATTCACCGGTTGCAATGGCGTGGCGACCGTCCGCGTATCCGTGCGGATGCTTCCGGTGACTTGGGTGGCGGTGTTGCGCACTGTGACGCCGTCGCCAACCGCGGTGACGGTCATCGGCAGCACGAGCTCGTACCGTTGCCCGAGCACCTGCTGGTCGATTGACGGGTCGGCATGCGGGTCGAGCAAAGCGGCTGCGTAGGCCTTCAGGTCATCTGGCTGCCGGGCGGCGATGACCCGTCCCGTCGTACGGTCCACCGTGTCCACGGTCGCGAAGAACGCGTAGAGTATGCCTCCCACGTCCTGGATGTTGAAGGCCTTCGTGCAATCGTTGCCTTGTTCGTCGGTGATGCTGATACGGTCTGTGTCAAGGGTGAGATAGCGTTCGTCGTAATCGTCGATGACACCCAGACGCTGGACGGCATAGGCGCCGGATTGCAGATCGGACGCGTCAAGCATGACCCGGTAGTAGATGGTGTCCCCCAGCAAGGCGGTCCGCCCGTCAATGACGATGCTCGCGTCAGTCTGGGTCACGGTTTTCTCCGGAGTGATGCGCGGCGGCTCGATCACGACTCGGTTCGACGGGGTCACACTGTTGTTGAGCCCAAGCGTCCACTGGTTGCCGATAAGCCGATTCGCCGGGGCATGCTCAGACACGACACCATCGAACTCGACCAGCAATCTGGGTGCTGTCTGAGTGTTGTTCCAGGTTCTATCGATGGCGGCACGGTTGAACACGATGCGGAACCTGTGATTGCCCCGATCCCAATCCACGGTGTAATGCTGCCGTCCGAACACAGTGCCGGTCGCCTTGTCACGAACAATGACGCTGTATTCGTCCGGTTCGAGGTACTGGTCGTATTCGTCCACGACTTCGACATGCTCGAGCCGATATCCGAACCCCATTTCCGGGGTAATGTCTGCACTGAGCGCATAGGTGACGCGCTGCCCCGGCATCGCCTTGGTCTGATCGATGGATGCGCGATCTCCGCCGTGCGCCGCGTGGGCGAGCACTTGCTTGTTCGCGGGAGGCACGTACGCACACAACGGCGGTTTATTCGCCTCAACACGATGTGCGTTAACCGTGTGCGATCCATCGGCACTGAACGCTGCTCCCTGCGTCTGCGAGCACAATTGCACGGGCTGCCCGTCTTTCGCTTGGTAATCCTTACGCACCTGGACCGCGCCCTTGCCGTGCGCCAGATTGATTCGTCCCGGCACCAGCAAGGTGAGTTGGCGATGAGAGCCCAGCCCTTGGACTGATTTGAGATAGGACTGCGAGGCGACCGCACTCACAGTGCCATCTTTGATACTGATGGTGAATTCGCCCGTCACGTCAATGCCCGTGCGCGCGATATCGAACACGCCGGATGCCCGCTCGTGTGCCGTATCCGCCTGATACACGCGGACCGCTGATTCACCGTCCGGGTCGAACAGGTAATCTGCCTGCGACCAGCCGGTTGTCAATTCCAAACGTTGCGGGGATTCAACCAGATGAGCCGGGATTACGGCATTGGTGGCGGCTGCCACCGCATCACCGTCCAGCAGCGAGCGTCCGGCGGCTCCGACCGCATTGCCATGGTCGGGGTCGATGACCGCATCCCATTCGCCGTCATCACCGTGCAACGCCCATACCGTATCCGGTTGCGGCTTCCACGTGGGGAACTGCCGATCCTCAGTATTCTGCCCCGGCTCATCATTCCAATGCACGGTGGCGGTGTCTTTGACCAATCCGTGCCCCGGTGTGCTGACTGTGACATCGAATGAGAAGCGGAAGGCATGGTCCTGCGGCAGCATGCCCGCCTCTGCGGACCATTGCGCACTGACGGTGTGGGCGTCCCTGTTCCAGTCGAAGGTGAATTCGGCGGTGCGATCGGTTCCGTCCGTCATATCGGAAACCTGATAGTCACCTACCTGATATGACGTGTCACCGGGCGTGATTGTATCGACGATACCAAGGCGATAGCCTCCCCGTCCGGTTCCCGTCACGATATTCGTACGGTTGGTCATGCCGTCGGCGCTTACCCCGTCGTCGATGCTCTTGGTTGGAGCACCCGGGGCTCGCGACCCGACGCGGAAGCTTTCGGATGCCTGCCGGTCTTCAGTATTCACCTCCGCGGCCATCCATCCTTGCTTCGGCACGACGACGTCGAACCAGTAATTGCCTTCCTGCCAGCCGTCCCATCCGAAATCAGTCGGCACGAACTGCGGTGACTTCCCGGTTCCCGCATTCGGCACTCGCATGGTTTTGCCGATGGCGCGGGCTGCATGGATGCCAGCGGGATGCCCGTCATAATTCAGGAAAATCTGTGCATCCAGCTGTTCGTTGACTGGCGAACCGCCTGCATTGGTGACGATGATGTCGTGAACCGGCGCTGTGTCGCCGACGCTCATGCCCTCCGGAGCCTGCTGCTGCGTAGTGACCGCGAGCGGGTACCGTGTCGTCGGCTGCAATTCGTTGGCCGCAACACACACCACCTGGACTCCAGCCGGATACGCGCGACCAGTCGTTTCAATCTGCTCGTTGAACTGGTATCGCAGCCGGTTAATCCAGTCGCCGTCCCAGCCGATGAGGTCGTTGCCCAAACCGTCGGCTGCGAGCCTGCCCCAATTCCTATCGAAACGCGCGCGGAAATCCCGTGGATTGGTGCCATACAGGCTCTTGTTCTTCAATGACAGCGCGACTCCCACGACACGCGCTTGCGTCGCCTCGCCATCGCTGCGATCCGCGATGGCATGCGACACCGCATCACGGCATGACCCGTAGAATTTCGGCTTGTTGCCTGACCATGTGGACAGCACCCCGCTGCGCACCAAGGACTGGTACGCATGGTCAATTGACGCTTCACCCCACCCCTGCGCCGGCGTGGAACCATACTGTTTGTTATCGAATAGGAACAACGCGTCATTGTCAGGCAGCGAACCTCCTGATCCGGATATTCCCGCGCCCTGCGAGCCTATGCCCGCCATGGCGATGCCAGGCGAGATGGCAAGTGTCATCAATGCGATGACCAACGTCACCGCTGTTATCGTGACGAATCGAAGTCGGTTCATCATTCCCCCAAAACAACAGAAAGCACAACGCCGGAACGCCGACGCTTTCACTATTCCCCCAATGGGCTTGCATTCTCCGGTGCCGGCACGCTCCCCGCCGTATACCAGATGAACGGTCATGGCCCGCCGCGAACTGCATCAACCGCACTCGGCTCCTCTCAAGCCTCATATGTCGGCAGGCGCTCGGATTCGCGAATCGGACGGCAATCCCCATTGCCGCCAAAACCCTTCAATCGCCAGCCTAGCATATCCACACGCCGGACACGACACCCGCCGGAATACAGCCGCCCGCCAGACACAACCCGGTGCACACCCCCATCGCACGCTCCGGCACACCCCGCCGCGCCCCGCCAAATCTCAATATCTCTGCAATTCCGCGGAATCGCAGAGATATTCGGATCCCAGTCTCAATATCTCGCCGCCAAAGTCCGATTCCGCGAGTTTGTCAGATTCCCTGCCCGACATCGCAGACGATCGGCAGTCAGGAATCGTTGGAATTCCGCGAATTTCTCAATCCACTCATCTCACCCGACCTGCCGCCAAATCTCAATATCTCGTCCAAACGGGCGTTCATCATGGGTTATTGAGACATTTTTCGAAAAAACTCTCAGAAATCAAGCCAGAACGGGAGAAATTGAGACCGCGGCATGGCACACCCGCCGATCGGCCTCGCAGCGACAAGTCAGCCTTCACCATCAGGAATATCTCAGTTGACTCCCAAGGCACGCAGGACAACGCCAGCGGCACGCGGAGACAACGAGCGCATGTGAAACGCGGCCGTTCGAGTGCAGCCGAACCCAGGGGACATCACCCTCGCGAAAGCGGGCGTGCCGTGTAGTAATCAATCGGGAGTGGGACGTTCCGCCGTAGATGACTGGATACGTATGTTCTTCCGCGCGACCGATGGGAAAATACTCGCAGACCGGCCGTAGACAGGTGAACTTCCGGTTTTTCGCGGGAGATCAGCCACGAATATTCGAATCCGGCGAATTCTCCCGATATCGGCTCCAACGCCGGTTATCAAGAATCGCGGAATTCCAACCATTCCTATGGGAGATCATCTCGTAAGAAACCGAATCGCACTGGATTCCCGCACCTTGCGCGGGAGTTCAGACACAGGTTCCGGCATCCGCCGAATTCTCCCGCAAGTCCAATCGACAGACCTGCCGTGCGTGGGCGTGGTAGGGCATGGTGAACTTGCCCCATGTCTTCGCCGGCTGCCGGGAACGCAGCTGAGCCCACCGCATGACCAGAACGTTGCCGATCGCATGTATGCCCAGACATGCGCCGCACGCCGGAAGTATGCACCCGGAAGCCTCCACATACCGGTATCGTGGCACCGCGTATACCCAGACATGCGTAAGCCGGCAGATACCAAAAGACGCCGCCGATTTTCCGCGCGTTGCGTCTTGTTGCGTATGGCACTGCATACACAACCAGATGGAACGCATCTCAAGCAAAAACGTTGGCACCCGTACGCCCGCTTGAGTTCCTATCTGTCTTGATTACGCGATGCTCGATATATCAAGCATGAATGAGGGTTATTGGCTAAAATATGTGTCCGAAATCAGCCCGGACACGTTGCAGCCCAAGGCATACGGTCGGCTCGAATGTGCCAGATTGGCGGAATGGACAATCCACGATGCCCCAAATGCCACGGCATCCCGGCTTGCCCGCCACCGGACACACATTCTGGCCGATAACCCAGAACCCAGAAATGAGTAAAGCCGCCGCGCAACACTGGCGCGACGGCTTTTCCTGTGGGCTTGATGGGATTCGAACCCACGACCTTCTGTTCCGGAGACAGACGCTCTATCCACTGAGCTACAAACCCGTGCGGCCCTCCACTATACCGACATGTGCAGACGACATGCACAAACGATATGTACAAACAGCATACGCAGACGCACGCGTCTCATGGACTCCGCGCCGTAGCACCCCGCACCGCAGCACGCGGACACTCAGTACATCAGCGTTGCCAGCCGGCGACGCGCGCGCTTCAGCCGCTCATCGCCCGGCTCGGGGATAGCGAAATACTCGAGCAGACGCTTGCGTACCGGCTCAATCTGGTCGCGGTGGCCGGCAGCCAGATAATCCAGCAGCCGCCCGAACGCGTCCTCAATTTGCCCGCCGATCATGTCGATGTCAGCGACCGCCAACTGGGCGTCGACATCATCAGGATGCTCCGCCGCGGCGGCCCGGACCGCGCGCACATCAGCCGCTCCGGAACGGGCCAGCAGCAGGGCCTTCGACCGCTCACGCGCAGCGACCGTATCCTGCGGGTCGGATTCCAACACCCGCTCGTACGCCGCTGCGGCACCGGCATAATCACCTTCCTGTGCCAGCCGGTGCGCCTCGGCATGCTGCGGCGGCACACTCTCGGTCTCGGTCTGTCCATCAGCCGCCTGATCGCCATCGGCATCCGGATCACCGGAATACGGCGCCGAGCCGGTGACACCCGCCTGATGCGCGACATCGATGATCTTCGGTATGACCTGGTCAACGAGCTGCTGCTGTTCCTCAGCGCTGGGCAGGCCCTGCAGCAGAGGCATCGGCCGCCCTCCAATCAGCCCGAACAGCGCAGGCACACCGCGCACTTGCAACGCCTGCGCAATGCTCTGCGCCTTCGACACATCGATACGCGCGAGCTGAATCTGGCCATTGAGCTTGTTGACGGCGTTGCCGAGCGCCTTGGCCATCGGAAAGAGCCGATCGTCGCTGGGAGTCCACAGCAGCATGAGAATCGGGAATGTCGCCGACGTCTGCACCATCGCCTCGAAGGTGTTCTCGGTGACGTCGATCACATATCCCCCGGCGGAGGGAGCCCCGCCTGCCTGCCCCGGTTCCGCGGTCACCTGATGCTGCATCGATTCAAGATCAACCGCCCCGGCGAGCGAAATACCCGGGTTGAACTTCTGGTCTGCCATGTCGCCTCCATGATTCTTTGCCTAGCGACGCCGACCGGCAGCGTCGACTGGCAATCCTTCGATACCATTCAAGATACCGTGACGCCACGTCGTACGCGTCGCCTTCTTCGCGAAGCTAAAGCCCGAATTCTACCGAAGCATGCTATCCCTGACACCGGGATACGCGTGACTTCCCCGCATCGTGGTACACCCTGCCATGCAGTCCGCGCCGCAGCCCAACAACCCGCCAGACATCCAACCGGCAGACGATACGGTTACAGCGCCTCCACCTTGACCGGCTGACGCTCCGCGCCCACCGCGGTAATCTTCTGATGCGACCCGGCCGGCGGCACATACATGGCGACAACGTTCACATACGTGACTTTCATCGTGCTGGTGGCGGTGCCGTTCCCGAACAATGCTTTCTCGGAGTCCGACGCCGGCTGGGACTCGCGCCCCTCACCCGCCTGACGGGTCCATTCCGAATTAATCTGCGCGACCACGAGATCGCCGCCGTCGCTCGAGCGCATGACCTTAATCTGGCCGGCAGCCGCCTGGAAGGTCTGCTGCTGCGTGCCCGCGTTGCGTTCCATGCCCTCCTGAACCGTCTGGGACAGCTTGGCGAGCTCCTGACGGAAGTAATCGTCGGCGAACTTCGAAGCGTATTTGCTTGCCGAACCGTTCTGGAGCACATCAGCATACTCGGCGACCGCCTTTTCAGGCGTTGTCACCAGACCGGTGTCTTTCGCCGTGCCCATCTGGGCCCCAATCGAGGGAATGGCGAACTTCGGCAGCTTCGCCCCCTGGAAAAGTCGGGCTACGCCCCACAGTTTGTAATTGCTGCGCGCACTGTCCTGAACCATCACAAGCAGACGCTGGGACTGCTGGTCTGACGTGGTGGTTGTGATGGTGAAAATCGAACGGGGCCAACCGGAATCCGTAGGAATGACCGCCTGCGTCATCTTGGAGGGGATGTTGGTTTTCGCGTCCAACGACCCCGTGGATTGGGCGATGGTGATTTCGCTGGTACGGATGGCGAGTTCGGGCCCGGACATGCGAGCGTCGAGCCCGTCCACGCTTTTCGCCTCATTCGCCGCGTTCACGACTTTCAGGATGTTCGCGCGGATCTGCTTCTCCTGGGCTTCGCTCACATCCGGCTTGTCCGTATGCTCGGCGCTGGCCGCCGGCCGGGGAACCTGCCCTTCGCAGCCGGCGAACGTCATCAGGCATGCCGCGGCGAGCACTGCCGTCACTGCTTTGGTGATACGTGAGGTCATGCTACTCCTTGGATTCTTCGTCATTATCGTCGTCGTCGCCGGAATCCCCATCCGTTTCCTCCTGCTGCGACGCCCACCGTGCGAAATACGCCTGCAATTCCTTCGGATCGATGACCGATGTGGCTTCGGCGTTCACCGGTGCCGGAGCATGGGTACGTGCATGCCGGAGTGCTGCCGGATGGGATTCGTCCGTCTCCGGTGCAGTACCGTCGGCGGCATGATTCTCTGCCCCGTCCTGTTGCGACGCCGCGGATGCTTGCGGTTCCTCCGCCCCCGGCTGTGAGAACGATGCGTTGTGGCCAAATTGCCCAGCGCTGCCGAGATCGATGTCCTCATCCGGATACCAGACAGTGTCATTATGCAACGAAGCATACGAATGCGCCGCTTGGGACTGCTCCTGCACCGGCTGCGGCTGTCCGTCATGCATTGCGTGGCGCGAATGCTGATGCGGCTGGAAGGCGACGGGCGCGGACTCCGTCTGAGTCGGTTGGATCCGCTGTTGCATGTCCGCCACAAGATTGCGCGACACCGGATCGACCACCACCGGTTCGGCAGCAGCCTGCCCGCTCCCCTCAGCCGGCGAGGCGTCCGTTGCCTGATGCCCCTCTTGGTCTGAGGATTCAACGGCGGATTGCACCGACGTCCCCGGGGCATGGCGTTTCCTGGGCTTAGTACTCTTACGAGGTGCAAACATACGTTTGATTGTGCTCAAGCTCCCCGCGAGCGCCTCCGAGAAGCTGATTTCATCAGGGTCTTTCGGCTTGGGTTCACCGGGAACTTTGCGGCGCTTGGTGTCTGGCATCGCGAATACGGATGCGGACAGGACGGTCATCAACGCGAGCAGAGCGGCGATGAAGTAGAACGGTGTCGCGAAATCGGGAAGCTTCGCACGCACCCAATGGACAGTCACCGAGGTGCGGGCGGAATTCGAGCCGGTGTCGATCAGCGCGATGACGTCTGAAGATGTTGCGCGCGATGTCAGGGAAACATTGCCTGTGCCACATTTGACCGACCGCCACATATCCGATGATTCGAATTCGACCGCCGAGTCCTGCGCGGCGGAACTCCCCGAGGCTTTCTGTGTAGACGTGGTCAGGGTCTGCCAGTCCGACATGCCGGTGATGCGCGTGTATTTGCTCCCAGCCAGCCATCCGGCGGCATCTTTTCGTGTGGACAATGCGATGCACACACGCGTTTTCGACGAGGTGGCATGGACAACCAATGTGGAGCGTTCTGCAACCATGGACAGGACGCCCGGATCCGTCATCGCGTATCTGCCGGAAACTTTTGCCGATGCCGCGATCTCGCTTGACGGACGCCAAATCGTTGCGTTCAGCGCGCCGAACACCACACATGCGACGGCGAGTAGACCGAACACCGGTGCGACGATGCCACGCATGATTCTGGCATGATGAGACGGCCGCTCGAATACGGCATGCTCTTCGTGTGATTCATGTGTCTTCGTCATAACGCCACTATTCTACAGGCACCACCTCACTTCACCGGGTTCCGCGCGATACCTCCACCCTACCGTCGCACAGACCGTCCGCAGGTTGCGGCAGGCAGCGAAGGCGCCCAGCGATATCATGGTCGGCCGCTAGTGTGGTGATTATGCGTATTTCCCCCAGACTTCATCACGCCGCCGCAAGCCTTGTTACCGCGCTGTGCGCCGCCGTCATGTGCCTTGGCATCGCGGCATGCGGTTCAGGCAACTCCTCGTCTTCAGCGTCTTCATCGGCATCCACAAGTTCCAGCGACTCAAGCACAAAACTCAACAAAATCGCCGGAGTCACGGCGACCGGCGATCCTGGCAAGAAGCCGACCGTGAAATTCCACACCCCCATGACCGTCCAGGACAACACCTACGCCGTGCTTCAGCAGGGCAACGGCGCGACGATCAAAGAAGGCGACCGTCTGTGCGCCCAGGGCATCGCGCTCAACGCCAAGAACGGCTCGCAGATCATGAGCACGTGGGAGAAGAACACGCCTGACTGCTCGATCGTCGTGAGCAAATCCTCCACGAACACCGCCTATTACGATATTCTCAAAGGGCAGAAAGTCAACACGACCATCGCGTTCGGCGTCAATGACCAGAACTCGTCCGGCACGTCGTATCTCATGGTGCTGACCATCATCTCCCGCGCGAAGGCCCTGACCCGTGCGGAAGGCAAAGCCGTCACAGACATTCCAGCTAACTTGCCGAAGGTTACGCTCGCCAGCAACGGCAAGCCGTCGCTCGATCTCAACGGGTATAAGCCCGATGGCAAACTGGTCGCCCAGACCCTGATCAAGGGCGATGGAGCCGCGGTGAAAGCCACTCAGACCGTGGATGCCCAGTATTCTGGCTGGTACGCGGACAGCAACGGCACGCTTCACCAGTTCGATTCCTCTTGGAGCCGCGGGTCATCCGCGCAGTTCTCGCTCTCCCAAGTCATCACCGGATGGAAGAACGGCTTGACCGGGCAGACCATCGGTTCGCAGGTGCTGCTGGTCATTCCACCGGATCAGGGCTACGGATCGACTGACCAGACGGACAGTACCACCGGAAAGGTGACCATCCCGGCCAATTCCACACTGTATTTCGTGGTCGATATCCTCTACGCCTACTGATTGTCGGTGGATTCCCGGCGATTGTCCGCAATCCGCGGGGTCGGTGGCGGTGACACCATTTTGCGTCACCGCCACCTCCAATACACAAACTGGTTACGCTAAGCGCGCGCTTAGCGTAACCAGTTTGTGTATTGGAGGGCTTAGAAGAGGCGCAACGTCCCGTCCTTCTGGCCCTTCATATCGTCATAATCCAGAATCATGCACTCGAATCCACGCTCATGGGCGAGTGTCCTGGCCTGCGGGGTGATGGTCTGCGCGGCGAAAATACCGCGGACGGGCGCGATGAGCGGATCACGGTTAAGCAGCTTGCAATACCGAGTCAGCTGCTCAACTCCGTCGATTCCACCGTGCCGTTTGATTTCAATCGCCACATGCGTACCATCGCCGTCGACCGCCATGATATCGACCGGGCCGATCGCTGTCGGATACTCTCGTCTGACCAGTTTGGCGCCTTCGCCGATCCGCTCGATCTGCTCGGCAAGATACCGCTGTAGATGGTCCTCGACGCCATCCTTGACCAGTCCCGGATCCTCACCCAAATCGTAGGTATCGTCAGCGTAGACATGCTGCAAGGTGATTTCCAGCACGTCATCGCTTTTCTCGGCGCATACGCGCAACACCCGCTCAGGAACTGGCGTATCAGGGTCATCGTCGGCGTCCGGCGGGTCAATCTGCCGAATCGTGCACGGGGCTGCCATCCAATTCAACGGTTTGTACGATCCGAGTTCTGAAAATATCAGGACGCTGTTATCCGCTTTCACCAGCAGCACGCGCTTGGCCAACGGGAGTGACGCGTTGAGCCGGCCCGAATACTGTGCACTGCAATCCGCAACAATGATTCTCACATCCGATAGCCTAACAGCACCACCGCCGTCACAGCCGCAAACCCGGTCAGTCCAGGTGACGATTCCGCGCCCCGACAGCGGCACTCGGCACTCCAAATCCACGCAACCCCAACATCCTCAACAACCCCAGTCCACTCACCCCAGTCCACAACAAGCAAAAGGCCGGCCCGTCACCAATGTGACAAGGCCGGCCCGAAGCCGAAACGAAGCCTAATCAGGCTTCCTGTCCGTCGCCTACGACTGCGGAACCGGAAGTCTGGACCACGTCATGTCCGCGCTCAACCGCAACGGTGAGTTTGTTCGAATCGAAGGAAATGAATCCGTCGGTGACATCGAAGGAATGCCTTACACCATCAGGGTCCACCACCGCGATCGTGCCGTCCTTGATGACGGTCAGCACCGGCTCGTGGTTAGGCAGGATACCCATCCCGCCCTCGGAGGCGGGGATGGTGACGGACTTCGCCGTGCCGGACCACAATGGGCGGTCCGCCGCGACGATGTTCACCTGCATGGTCGCGCCCGCCATCAGTCGCCGTATTCCTTCTGCATGTCGTGCCACTTCTTCTCGAGGTCGTCGATGCCGCCGATGCCGGAGAACGCCTGCTCCGGGACGTCGTCATACACGCCGTCGCAGATGCGGGTGAAGGCCTCGATAGTCTCGTCGGCCGGCACGTAGGAGCCCGGGCGACCGGTGAACTTCTCGGCCACGTAGAAGTTCTGGCCGAGGAACTGCTCGATCTTGCGGGCGCGGTTGACGATGGTCTTGTCCTCTTCGCCGAGCTCGTCGATACCAATCAGGGCGATGATGTCCTGCAGCTCCTTGTTACGCTGCAGAATCGCCTTGACGCGGTTGGCGCACTCGTAGTGTGCCTGGCCGACATAGCGCGGGTCGAGGATTCGCGACGTGGAAGCCAGCGGATCGACAGCCGGGTAGATGCCCTTGGCCGCGATATCACGCGAAAGCTCGGTCGTCGCGTCCAAGTGGGCGAAGGTCGTCGCCGGGGCCGGATCGGTGTAATCATCCGCAGGCACGTAAATGGCCTGCAGCGAAGTGATCGAGTGGCCGCGGGTCGAGGTGATGCGCTCCTGGAGCGCGCCCATCTCGTCGGCGAGGTTCGGCTGGTAACCCACTGCGGAAGGCATACGGCCAAGCAGCGTGGAAACCTCGGAACCGGCCTGCGTGAAGCGGAAGATGTTGTCGATGAACAGCAACACGTCCTGGTTCTGCACGTCGCGGAAGTACTCAGCCATGGTCAGTGCGGTCAGCGGGACACGCAGACGAGTCCCCGGGGGCTCATCCATCTGGCCGAAGACCAGCGCGGTCTTGCTGAGCACGCCTGCCTCCGCCATTTCGCCGATCAGATCGTTGCCCTCACGGGTACGCTCACCAACGCCGGCGAACACGGACACGCCGCCGTGGTTCTGGGCCACGCGCTGAATCATTTCCTGGATCAGGACCGTCTTGCCGACGCCTGCGCCGCCGAACAGGCCGATCTTGCCGCCCTGCACGTACGGGGTCAGCAAATCGATGACCTTGATGCCGGTTTCGAACATCTGGGTCTTGGACTCCAGTTGGTCGAATGCCGGCGGATTGCGGTGGATGGGCCAGCGTTCCTTGACCTCGATATGCTCGTCAGGTTTCTTGTTGAGGATGTTGCCCGAGACATCGAACACGTGTCCCTTGGTGACATCGCCGACAGGAACCTCAATCGGGCCGCCGGTATCGGTCACTTCGGCGCCACGCACCAAGCCGTCAGTAGGCTTGAGTGCGACCGCGCGCACGGTGGAATCACCGAGGTGCTGTTCGACCTCCATGGTGATCTGGTGAAGCGTCTCGCCCTCGGTGTTGCCCACATTGTTGAGCTTCACGGTCAGGGCGTTGTAGATGTCGGGCAGGTGGCCTACCGGGAACTCGACGTCGATGACGGAGCCCTGGACGCGCGTCACGCGTCCGACGTTCGTCGCTTCGACGTCGGTTTCGGAAGCCGCTGTGGTCTGGTTCTCAGCCATATGCGTTCCTACTCTTCCTCTTTGTTCAGCGCGTCGGCGCTGCCGATGATTTCGGTAAGTTCTTGGGTGATCGATGCCTGGCGCGAGGCGTTGAGCTTGCGCGTCAGCTCGTCGACAAGGTTGCGTGCGTTGTCCGTTGCCGTGTGCATGGCGTTCTGGCGGGATGCCGTCTCCGATGCGGCCGAAGTCAGCAGGCACTCATGGATGCGTGACTGGATGTACTTCGGCATGATCGCGTTGAGCACCTTTTCCAGACTCGGTTCGAAGGTGTACAGCGGGGTCGCCTGAGCCGCGGTGGACTCGGGAATCGGACCGGAGTCCTGCCTTGCTTCCGGCACGACTTCGACCGGCAGCATGCGCAGGACGCGAACCTTCTGCACGACCATGTTCACGAATTCGGTGAACACGATATACAGTTCGGAGACGCCGCCCTTGTCCGCAGGCAACATGTACGCGTCCAGCAGGGTCTTGGAAATCGACTCGGCGACTTCCACACCCGGCTTATCGCTGTCGCCCTCCCACGAGGCCGCCACCTTGCGGTTGCGGTACTTGTAGTAGGTGACGCCGCGGCGACCGTACACATACAGCTGCGGCTCCTTGCCCTTGTCCATAAGGCGGGCGAGCAGGGATTCCGTTTCCTTGATGATCGACGAGGTGTACGCACCGGCCATACCGCGGTCCGACGTCAGAGCCAGCACGGCGACGCGCGGGTTCTTCTCGTCGGACTTCACGATCGGATGGTCGATATGGGTGTGCTCCGCCAACGCTTGCACGGCATCGAAAATCGCATCGCTGTAAGGCTTGGCGTTCAGCGCCACCTCACGCGCCCTCGCGATGTGCGAGGACGCGATCATCTCCTGGGCGTTGAAGATCTTCTCCAACGACTGGGTTGAGGCGATTCTTGATTTCAATGCGAGTTGCGAGCCCATGGGTCACTTCTCCCCTGCGACGATCTTTTCCTGCTCGACCGGGGTGTCGGTCTTGGCGACGGGCTTCTTCTCGATAAGCGGCTTGCCGGCCTTCGTCACGTACGTGGCACGGAAGTCATCAACGGCCTGTTCAAGGGCCTTTTCCGTGTCGGCGGTGAAATCACCGGTGTCACGAATCGTCGTGAGGATGTCCGTGTTGTGGGCGACATAGTCGAGCATGCCCTTTTCGAACGGCAGCACGTCCGCGAGCTCGAGATCGTCGAGCTTGCCATGCGTGCCGGCCCAAATCGAGACGACTTCCTGCTCCATCGAGTACGGGGACATCTGCGGCTGCTTGAGCAGCTCGGTCAGACGAGCGCCACGGGTCAGCTGCGCCTTGGATGCGGCATCCAGATCGGAGGCGAACATCGCGAAGGATTCAAGCGACTTGTACTGCGCGAGCGAGATCTTCAGCGTGCCGGAAACCTTCTTCAACGCCTTGGTCTGGGCCGCACCACCGACGCGTGACACCGAAATGCCGACGTCGACGGCCGGGCGCTGGCCTGCGTTGAACAGGTCGGACTGCAGGAAGATCTGGCCATCCGTAATGGAAATCACGTTGGTCGGAATATACGCAGACACGTCGTTCGCCTTGGTTTCGACGATCGGCAGACCGGTCATCGAGCCGCCGCCCAAATCGTCGGACAGCTTGGCGCAACGTTCCAGCAGACGGGAGTGCAGGTAGAACACATCGCCCGGGTACGCCTCGCGCCCCGGCGGGCGGCGAAGCAGCAGCGAAATCGCTCGGTAGGCTTCAGCCTGCTTGGACAGATCATCAAACACGATGAGCACGTGCTTGCCGTGATACATCCAGTGCTGGCCGATCGCCGAACCGGTGTACGGGGCGATGTACTTGAAGCCTGCGGAATCCGATGCCGGGGAAGCCACAATCGTCGTGTACTCCATAGCGCCGGCCTCTTCGAGGCTCTGACGCACGGAGGCGATGGTGGAACCCTTCTGGCCGACAGCCACGTAGATGCAGCGCACCTGCTTCTTCGGATCCCCGGACTTCCAGTTGTCCTTCTGGTTAATGATGGTATCGATCGCGATGGCGGTCTTGCCGGTCTGGCGGTCGCCGATGATCAGCTGGCGCTGGCCGCGACCGATCGGGGTCATCGCATCGATGGCCTTGAGGCCGGTGGACAACGGCTCATCGACCGGATGACGATGCATCACGTCGGGGGCCTGCGCCTCGAGAATACGACGGCCTTCGCTCTTGATCTCGCCGAGGCCGTCGATTGGCTGGCCCAGCGGGTTGACTACACGGCCGAGGTATCCGTCACCAACCGGCACGGACAGCACTTCGCCGGTTCGGCGGACTTCCTGGCCCTCCTCGATGCCGGCGAAGTCACCGAGGATGACCACACCGATCTCGCGGGCGTCAAGGTTGAACGCCAGACCAAGCGTGCCGTCCTCGAAGGTCAGCAGCTCATTGGCCATGCAACCAGGCAGTCCCGTCACATGCGCAATGCCGTCACCGCAAGTCGCGACATAGCCGACCTCCTGAGTCGGGTTGTCAGACGGCTTGTAGGACTCGACGAAATCGTCGAGAGCCTTGCGTACCGCGGCGGGATCAATGGTAAGTTCTGCCATGATCACTCCTTATTGTTCTTGTTCATGTAAGTCTTTCGCGTTTGCACGCGTACTGACTCGTCTGTGTCACACGCCTGTTCAGGCGGTGACCTGCACGCTGCGCTTGAGCTTGTTCAGCTGGGCGATCACCGTATTGTCGTTGACCTCGTGGCCGATTTGCACGCGCATACCGCCCAACACCGTCGGATCTACAACCGAGTTGATGTGCACGGCATGGCCGGTGCGCTTGGTGTAAATCTTGGTCAGCCGGTCAATCTGCTCGCCAGACAGCGGAGCTGCGGTGGTCACGGTGACCATCGATTCGCCCATATGCCGTGACAGCTTGTTGATCAGCCACTGGATGGTGGCAAGGTAACGACGGTGACGCGGATTAGCTGTGGCATGCTCGGCAAGGCGCATGGTGACTTTGCTGATCTCATTGCCGGACAACACGTTGTGCAGCAATGCGACGCGCGCCTCAGCCGAGGAATGCTCGTCGTACAGGCGGGTGCGGACCACCGGCATGTTGAGCAAGGCCGAATGGAGCTCGGCCAGCTCGACGGACACCTTCATGGTGGTTCCGGTCGCATCCGCGTAGTACATCATCGCGTCCACGCCGAAATCCTCGACCGCGTTCGCGATATCATGCGGCTTGCTCCAGCGGCGCTGCACCAGATCGTCAAGGATCTCAACGGTCATCGGATGCGCTTTGCCTTCAAGCAGCGTGTGCACCATGGTGGTCTTGTCGGCAGCGGGACGTGCGGGGTCGGTCAGCGCCCGTTCGACCTGGACATTGTGGTCGAGCAGATCGGTGACGGCGAACAGCTCGTTGCCTACGCGCCAGGCATCCTCACCGGTCGCCTTGAGTTTCGGCGCCAGCGAGTCACGCGAGACGCGGTCTGCGATGCGTGATGCCTCTCCTCGCATGTAATCTCACTTCCTTCGCTTACTTGTTGCTGTCTGCATCCATCTCGTCGATCATCTTGTCGAGCATCTGCGTCTGGGCGGCGCTCGAGCTCAACTCGGATCCGAGAATCTTGCCTGCCAGAGCAGTGGCCAACGTGCCGACCTCACCCTTCAAGCTCACCAGAGCCTGCTTCTGCTGGGATTCGATCGAACGCTGGGCGTTCTCAGTGATCTGGGCCGCATCGGATTCAGCGCGCGAACGCGCATCGGCGATGATATGGGACGCTTCGGCACGGGCGTCATCGCGGATCTTCGATGCCTCGACACGAGCCTGGCTGAGCTGGTCCTCATACTTCTTCTTGGCCTCGTCAGCGTCTTTCTGCGCTTTCTCGGCCTGAGCCATACGGCCTTCGATCTTGGCCGCACGGGCGTCGAAGACAGCCTGGAACTTCGGCATGACGTACTTGTAGAAGCAGACCGCGATGACAACGAGAATGACCAATGACCACACGATGTCATACGTTTCAGGCAAAAACAGCGAAATACCGCTTTTCTCTGCCAGTGGCATGGGTGTTCTCCTTTCTTGCTCGGGTTTCTACTTGACTATTGGTGAAGCTTGCGTTCGCAGATGCTCACTTGGCCATGACGAAGGCGACGAAGCCGAGCAGGCCGAGCAGCTCGATCATTGCCAGACCGATGAACATGAGGGTCTGGATGCGGCCGGAGACCTCAGGCTGGCGAGCGGTGCTCTCCAGGGCCTTGCCGACCAGGATGCCCATGCCGATGCCAGGGCCGATGGCGGCGACGCCGTAGCCCAGAACGCTGATGTTGCCTGCAACCTCGGCGAGAGTGATGATATCCATGTGTTGTCCTTTCTTACCGAAATCTGACATGGTACACGGCCCCGCGGCACGGGACCGAAGTGTGTTCTGCACGGCGCCCCAAGACACCGGTGCATTCGCTTGATTCAATTATTGCGCATCGTTGTCACGATGCCGGGCAGGACACGACCGCTATGGGCGACCGCGCCTGGCACCGTTGTGATCCTTCGCACAGCGCGTATGGCGCGCCGGGCACGGTCGAATTACTCGACCTCCGGATAGCTCTGGTTGATGTACACCGTCGAGAGGATCGCGAACACGTACGCCTGAAGCGCCGCGACGAACATCTCGAAGCATACGAACGCGAAACCGCCCAGCAGCCACAGTGCGCCGACGGGCTTGATGCCCCAATTCGGCGACTCAATGAGATAGAACTGGGTGAACGCCAAGCAGGTCGCGACCAGAAGATGGCCTGCGATCATGTTGGCGAAGAGTCGGACGGTCAGCGAGAACGGGCGAATAATCAGCACCTCGAGCAGGTTAATCGGGCCGAGGATGATATCAATCGGCAGCGGAACCCCGGGAGGTATGAGCTCGCCGCGCAGGTACTTGAAGAATCCCTTCTCCCTGCAAGCGGCAATCCAATACTGCACGAAAGTCCACAGTGCGAACACGAGTGGCATCGTCACCGTTGCGGTGGCCGCCATATTCATGCCAGGGATGACGCCGCACAGGTTGAACGCGAAAATCGTGAAGAACAGTGTGGTAATCATCGGCACATATCGGCGTCCGCGCTCCTCGCCCATCACCTGATAGACGATATTGTCGCGGACGAATTCGAGCAGCGTCTCGATCAGTCCCTGCCAACGACCCGGAACGAGCTTGGCACGTTTCGCCGTGATGCACATCACCAGCAGCAGCACGATAGTGGCAACGATTCGAATAAGAATGATGCGATTAATGGCGAACGGCGTGCCCTGGAACAGAATCGGATCGGGAAGAAAATCGTCGATCGAGGGCAGTTCAGGACCCGTCTTGGCCGCGAGCACGAGCTGCGCGCTGACTTGTGACACCATCTACGCCTCCTACTTCTCGTAACAGCTGTCAGTTTAGCCCAACGCCCTGAGCGAATGTGACCGGAAGATTTCGGCGCAAACTCACATGGCGTGGCGAGTAGGTCGGGCGCCGACGGGGCCGGCACCTGCCTTCGACTCCGAACGGCTACGTGGAGATTGTACGACGTTTTCCTGCGGCTTGGTAACAATTCTTTCACAATTTCGAACTGTTTTTAGATAAAACGACCCGAATTGCCGAACGCTACGCAGGACGTTGCTGTCCGATATCCGGACAGCGCGCACAGGTCAGCAGTCAGGCATCGGCGCCGTCGGCCACCGGGCCGGCGGGAGCGGGCGATGTCGCAGAACGCACGCGTTCGTCCTGAGCATAATCATCCCTAATCAGGCCATAACCGTCCTTGACCAGCGGCGCGTACCCGTCGCCCCGCGGCGCACCTGGCGCATGACGGATCGAACGGTCCGTTCCCAAACGCTTCTCCGCACGCAATTGCGGGACTTCACGCAGGTCGTACGGCGTGGTCTGGTAGACCCAGTTCAGCCAGTTGCGCCACAGCAGGTTCGCATGCGCGCGCCAGCTGAACAAGGGCTCAAGCTTGGGGTCATCGTGCGGGAAATAGTTCTCCGGGAACGGCACGTTGGTCAAACCCTTGGCCATATCGCGCTCGTATTCCTCGGCGAGTGTCATCTTGCCGTACTCCCAGTGGCCGAGCGCGAACACCTCGGAGAAGTCGCGCGTCGCAATCAGTCCGGGGCCGGACTCCGGACCCCACGTGAGCACCTGGAGGTCGGGATTCGCCGCGATATCGCCCTCGTCCACGCCGGCGAGCCGGGAATGCGGTTGCAGCGCTATTTCGTCGAAACCGTTGGTCAAGAAGCAATACTCGTCCTGCAAATACTGCGGATAGACGCCGAACAGCTTCTGCGGCAACAGATGCTTGCGCACGCCGTACCGGTAGTGCAGGGCGCCCATCGCACCCCAGCACAGGTACATCGTCGAAAACACGTGCGAACCAGCCCAGTCAAGAATCTCCTTGAACTCGTCCCAGTAATCGACCTGGTCGAATTCCAGGTGTTCCACCGGCGCACCCGTGACGACGAAGCCGTCGTAATAGTTGTCGCGGAACGCATCAAGGTTCTCGTAGAACTTGACCAGATGGTCGGCGCTGACGTGCTTGGACTCGTGGGTTGAGGTCTTCATGAAATCGACCTCGACCTGCAGCGGGGACTTCGAAATCAGCCGTAGCAGCTGGGTTTCGGTCTCGATTTTCTTCGGCATGAGATTCAAGATCACCAGGCGCAGCGGGCGCACACGCTGGCGCTCAGCTTCAGGTTTCTCCAGCGCGAAAATGCGCTCGGAGTCGAGGATGGCACGTGCGGGCAGGCCGCTTGGAATCTTGATAGGCATGATTCCATTATCGCCGCTGGGCTGATATGTGTTTGACGTCGGCTGAAATGTGACCGGATGGCGGGGTTTGGAGCGGGGTGCGGGTGGGCGAGGTGCGGTAGGGCCGAGGTGCGGTTACTGGCGGACGAGACTGGCGAGGCACGACCGCTGACTGCACAGCGGCAGATCATGTATCCAGGTCAGAGTGCGAGCCCATCCTCACACAACGACCCCCAACGCAAGCACACCAGCCAAATCCAACCACCCAACCCGCCACCGTGTGAGCGAATCCTCACACAACGACCCCTAGGATCACCCGGCTAACCGGCCCTGATCACCGCATCGGTCATTGTGCGAGCCAATCCTCACACAACGCCGACGCCACTCCTCACACTGGCACCATTGCACGGTGGCGGATGGCCGACCCGCCCACGTCAAGTCATGTGAGTCGCGTGGCACGTATCTTACGACACACACAACCTGCGGAACATCACCGCAAAAAGCCCAAGCCCGCCGGCATCCGCGGCGATACACATGCCGATACATACGCAACGTGCGGCAGACCCACGGTCACCATCCGGAACTCTCCGGATACAGCCACCTGCGTATGCCACGACATACACGACCCGTCGAACACAGCCGGCAGTAACGCAAGACCACCAACATCCAACCGACCACGCATGCCGCGACATACGCCAACCAACGCCTCCAACGCGCGAACACACGACCATGCAACCGGTAACCACCCAGCCGACAACCATGCAAATACCCGACCGTCACCGCCACAGCAGCTTCCCCGCAATCCGCTGTGGGCTGAACGGCACGCCGATTTGACAATTCCCTATCGTCCTATAAAGTAGATGACTGCTGCTTGAAGCAGCCGACGCGGGGTGGAGCAGCTCGGTAGCTCGCTGGGCTCATAACCCAGAGGTCCATGGTTCAAATCCATGCCCCGCTACCACATCAATGAAAACCGTGATTCGACATTCGTCAGTCACGGTTTTTGTGTATCCGGCCATTCTCACCGTCCGAGGCATTCAGTCAGCGCTCATCCACGACGCCAGACCGACACCCCGGCAACGCGAACCGCCGAGTACGGATGTTACCGGCTCGTCATGGGAAGACACCTCAGGCAAACCGACAAACAGACAAAGAGACAACACAGCAAAGAGAAGCAATACGAAGAGGGGATATCAATGCGCATCTCGCAACCGTTGCAGCCCATGGCACCGCTGATTGTGCTCGCACTCGGATCGCTGTCGATTGTATCGCTCGCGCAAGGCATCGTTTCCTTGACTTCGGGCGCGAACATCCCAAACATCATGGAAATCATCGCCGGTCTGATCGGCATCGCGCTGAGCGCGTGGACCATCGCTGCGATGCGGGCGACGCGTGTTCAAGACGAAGAAGACGACGAGGACGATAAGGACGACGAATTCGAGGAGATCAACGGCAACAACCTTCAGAGCAGCAGTGCCGATTCGCGAGTCGGCGAATAATCATCGCGACTATCGATTGCCTCGAAGGCCTTTCGAATCCAAGGGCATTGCCACTGTATCGAAAGCGGATATAAGCCGAAGGCATCGCCGCCAATCCCGGCAGACGTTGCGCCAGCAGGCGTGACGGGGCGTTCAGGCACGCAGTTGGATTGTCGGTTGCATCCGTCAACGAGTCGGGGCACTGGACTTGGACCTACCGACGACCCGACGCGACCGCCCATAGGGCTGCCCGATGCGGCGGTGCCAACCCGCTGCGCGAGCGCCGACGATTGAACTGGCCGATTCAAGACGCCACGACGCCAGCGGTACAGTCTGCGTTATCATTGACGTCAAACGTTTGACGTAATCGGGGGTCGGGCACATTTCAAGGCACCCGTCCACGCCATGCGCGAAGGAGTATCGTGGCATCTGCCCTGAGGCATTCCTTCACACACTTTCCGCCCATACCGGCGCGAAAACCGCAAACGCCCAAACCTGCGGCAAACCAGCAACCACACCAGAAACCAGGAATCCGACACAGATGGCATCACAACAACACCAAGAGCAGAGCGCGTCCGGCAGCAGGCCGCCTGCATCCGCGACCGAATCCGCATCCTCTGCGAATCAATCGGCACCGGCAGCCCCGGCCACCCAAGTGATCGACAAAAGCGACGCCGGCTATGCGAAAGACCTCAAACCGCGCCACATCCAGATGATCGCCATCGGCGGTTCAATCGGCACCGGCCTGTTCCTCGGCGCGGGCGGACGTCTCACTCAAGGCGGCGCCGGTCTGACCATCGCATACGCGGTGTGCGGCATCTTCGCGTTCCTCATGGTCCGCGCGCTCGGCGAACTGGCGATTCGCCGCCCGTCCTCCGGTGCGTTCGTGTCCTACGCACGCGAATTCTTCGGTGAGAAAGGCGCATACATCACCGGCTGGCTGTTCTTCCTCGACTGGTCCACTACCGTCATGGCCGATATCACCGCGGTCGCGCTCTACTTCCACTACTGGCAGGCGTTCAAGGCCGTGCCGCAATGGGTGCTTGCCCTGTGCGCGCTCGCCGCGGTGTTCGCGCTGAACATGCTGAGCGTCAAGGCCTTCGGCGAGGCCGAATTCTGGTTCGCCGCCATCAAGGTGTTCACGATCCTCGCGTTCATGGCCATCGCGATTTGGGCGATCATCACCGGAGCCCCGGTCGGGCAATACCACGCCGGCATGCACAACATCACCGACCACGGCGGATTCTTCCCCGAAGGCATCGCCCCGGTGTTCGCGCTGACCCTCGGCGTGGTCTTCGCGTTCGGCGGCACCGAGATGGTGGGCGTCGCGGCAGGCGAAGCGAAAGAAGCCCAGCAGGTGCTTCCGAAGGCCATCAATTCGATGATTGTGCGCATTTTCGGCTTCTACGTCGGCTCGGTCATTCTCATGGCCCTCGTGCTGCCGTATACCGCGTATTCGTCGAACGAATCACCATTCGTCACCTTCTTCTCCGGCATCGGCATTCCCCACGCCGGCGACGTAATCCAAGTCGTGGTGCTGACCGCCGCACTGTCGTCCCTCAACGCCGGTCTGTACGCGACCGGCCGCACGCTGCGTTCGTTGGCAATCGCGGGTTCCGGCCCGAAATTCGCCGCCCGCATGAACAAGAACCATATCCCGTACGGCGGCATCATCATCACGTCGGCACTCGGCCTGATCGGCGTGGTGCTCAACGCGGTGCTGCCGTCCGACGCCTTCGACATCATCATGAATCTCGCGGGCATCGGCATTGCCGGCACATGGTCGTCGATCCTGGTGACCCATCTCGTGTTCCTCAAGCGCGTCAAGGCAGGCAAGGAGCAGCGCCCCTCCTACAGGATGCCGGGAGCGCCGTTCACGGATTATCTGGCGCTCGCGTTCTTCGCCATTGTCGTCATCTCGAATCTCACGAGCGCGTCCGGCAGGTGGACACTTGCGCTGTTCGCCGTCGTCGTGGTCGCGATGGTCATCGGCTGGTACGCGGTGCGCGGGAGGATTGACGGCAGCCTGATGGACGAGATTCTCGACAATGACGAGGACGAGGATTCCATCGAGGAGCTCAGCGACGATTTCGCCGCCGCCTGACACAGCGAATCCGCGATATCCGCGCTGTTCGCGGCACTAGCGATACTGGAATCAACAACGGCCAAGCAACAAGTACAAGGAGACAGGATGCGTATTCATATCACGTACACCGGCGGCACCATCGGCATGATCGAATCCGACCACGGGCTCGTTCCCGGCGCCGACATGCGCGGATGGCTGCGCCGCCTGCTTGGGGAAAGCGACGAGTTGCACGATGGGGATGTCACCTTCACCGAACTTGACCCGCTGATCGACTCGTCGAACGCGACCCCCGACAACTGGCAGACGATGATCGACGACCTGTGGGCCCACCATGACGAGGCCGACGCGTTCGTCGTGCTGCACGGCACCGACACGATGAGCTACTCCGCCGCAGCGCTGTCCTACGCGCTCACCGGTTTCGACAAGCCGGTGATTTTCACGGGTTCCCAGCATCCGCTCGGCAAAATCGAATCCGACGCGACTGCGAACGTGACCGGTGCGCTCAACGCGGCGTTGAGCGGCCACGCGAAAGGCATCTCACTGTTCTTCGGGCATCACCTGTTCGCCGGCAACCGCGTGACGAAAGCCTCGAGCTGGGCGTTCGAAGGCTTCTGCTCACCGTCCACCGGCACGCTCGCCTGCACGGGCACGCCCTGGCAGTGGGAGCCTTTCGACAATCCAGGCGAGGGCTGGACGAACCCGAAGCCGTATACGCGGCATGACGTGGCGGTTATCGACACGGTTCCCGGCATGAGCGCGAAGCGGCTCGCCGCCATGCTCACTCCCCGGCCTGAAGCTGTATTGCTGCGCGCGTACGGCGTCGGGAACATCCCCAGCCGCGAACCCGGGCTCGCGGACGTCATCGCGGGCACGCTCGACGCTGGAGTCCCGGTGATTGTCGCCTCGCAATGTGAACAGGCGAATGTGCTGCTCGGGCGATACGAAACCGGGGATGCCATCGCGAAAGCCGGCGCGGTCGGCACCGGCGATATGACGCTCGAAGCCGCATACGCGAAAATCATCTTCCTGTTGTCCCAAGGATTGGGCGGTACCGAGCTGTCCGCATGGATGGGCCGCTCCATCGCCGGCGAAATCACCCTGGAAAGCCACTGAGCCCCCTCCCTCACCCCTGCTTCTGCCGACACTCACATACCGCTCACCGTCGGTACAACCTTCTGCAGACACTCACCACACGCTCAGTGTCTGCAGAAGCAGGGGGCGTGGAACGGGCTCAGTGGCGAGCAGCAATGCGGACGGAACGACGGCTAAACTTCAGGGAAATTCCAACATTCCCCGCTTGTCAATCATGCACTGGTAACGATTTCGCTCATACAATGGCGGTATGAGCGAAGATACAAAGACAAGAAAGACCGCTGCAACGACGACAGCCACAACAGCAACAACAACCAAAACAGCATCAAGCACCCGCACCGCCGCGACACGCAAGCGCACGACACGACGCAAAACCGCAGCCGCCACCGTCAAGACCTCCGCGGCGACCTCGGCACGCACCGCCGCCGCCGGATTCGGCCGCGTCGCAATCTATGACACCACCCCGCACGGCGAAACGACCCCACGCGTCGAACTTGGCGAACAATTCCATGTCAGCGCACAACTCGCTGCCGAACAAGGGCTCGTGCTCTCCGCCGCTGCAATCGTGCGCAATCCGCGCGGCAAGGAAACCCAGCGCCGCACCATGATCTGCACCAACCCCGGCCTGAGCCGCTGGGAAGTCGACGTGCAGGCCGGCGAGCCGAGCGACGCCCGCCCGTGGCAGTCCGGCTGGTCGGCGGTCAAACGCCAGCTGGGCGATTGGACGGTCAGCATTGAGGCGTGGCTCGACCCGTACGCCGCATGGTTCGAGCAGGCACGTAAAGCCGTCGACGCCCGAGAAGACGTCGAGAACGCGCTCGACGCAGGCGCCACCCTGTTGCGCCGCTGGGCTTCGACCCGTGACGCGCACCTGACCGCCGGCGAGCGCAGCACGCTGAAGAAGGCCGCCGATACGCTGGATGACCGCAAACTGTCGGTCGCCGAACGCTTCGCCGCCGCCACGAATGACAACGTCACCGCCCTGCATGAGGCCAAGCCGTTGCGCGATGGCGTATCGGAAAGCGCCCCGCGGATGTTTCACGTGGAACGTCCAGGGTCCAGTTTCACCGCTTGGTATGATTTCTTCCCCCGCTCGGAAGGTGCCGTGGATGACGACGCGGCCGGTTTCACACGCCCCGGCACGCTCGCCACTGCCGTGTCCGGCCTTGAACGCGCCGCTGCCGAAGGGTTTGACACGGTGTGTCTGCCGCCGATCAGCCCGATTGGTGTAACCGGGCGCCGCGGCCGCAACGGCGTCGCCCATGCTGGCGTCCACGACCCGGGTTCCCCGTACGCTGTCGGCTCGGCTGACGGCGCCGCGGACAGTGTGGATCCGTCGCTCGGCACGATGGATGATGTCCGCGCGTTCACCACGAAAGCCCATGACCTGGGTCTTGAAGTAGCGCTTGACGTGTCGCTGTTCGTATCGCCGGATAATCCCTGGATCGCCGAACACCCGCAGTGGGTGCGCCGCAAGGCTGACGGCACGCCGGCCGATCCGCTCGACCCGCAATCAGAGCGCAAGGATATGGTCCCGCTGGACTTCGATGCCGATCCGGACGGTATCGTCAAGGCGATCGTCCACACCTTGGACGTGTGGGTGAAAGCCGGCGTGACGGCGTTCCGCGCAGTCGAACCGTACCGTTGGCCGGCGCAGGCGTGGCAGCGAATCATCGAACAGACCCGGCACGCGCACCCGGAAGTGCTGTTCCTTGCGGAATCCTTCACCGCGCCCGCGATGATGGGCGCGCTGAGCCGCGCCGGCTTCACCCAGTCGGACTGCTACTTCCCATGGCGCAACACCAAGCGCGAGCTGGAAGACTACCTGTTCGAGGCGAACAGCGACACCGCATACACGCAGCATGACACGTTCTGGCCGTCCACGCACCGCATTCTCACCGATTATCTGCGCGACAACGGCATCGCCGGCTACGCGATCCGCGCGGTGCTCGCCGCGACGGGCGTGCCGAGCTGGGGTATCGCCAGCGGCTACGAACTGGTGGAAAACAAGCAGCAGCCGGGCACGCAGGCCCCTGAGAATCCCGAGGAATACGAAATCCGCGTGCGCGACTGGAGCGAGGCCGACAAGTACGGCACCGCCAAGCTGCTTACCTCGCTCAACGCGATTCGCAGGCGTCACCCGGCTGCCCGCAGCTACCACAATCTGACGATCCTGGACAGCTCGGATGCGAACGTCCTCGCCTTCGCCCGCCACACGCCCGCCGAGCTGACGGCGGATGGCAAGCCGGACACGCTGATCGTGGTCGTGAACCTCGACGGCCATGAGGCTCACCAGTCCATGATCCGCCTCGACCCGGCCGCGTTCGGTCTGCCCGCCGGCGAGCCGTTCACCGTGGCCGACGAGCTGACCGGCCGCACCTTCACCTGGACGAACGACAACTATGTCTCGCTCGCCCCGTGGGCCGATGTCGCGCACGTGCTAAGCATCAAGCGGTAGTTCCCGCATCCTGATTCTCGGTACCCGGCACGATTCGTCTCACGTGACATACGTGCCGGGTACCGAGTATCCTGAATAACGGAAATCCTGTTGTCTATCAAGGAGATTCGAAATGGCAGAAACCTTCAATGTCGTCGTGGAGATTCCGCGCGGTTCCAAGAACAAGTATGAAGTGGACCATGAGACCGGTCGCATCTTCCTGGATCGTACGCTGTTCACCGCCATGGGCTACCCGGATGACTACGGCTACATCGACGGCACGCTGGGCGAGGACGGCGATCCGCTCGACGCGCTCGTGATGATCCCGAATTCCGTGTTCCCGGGCTGCGTGGTCGAATGCCGCGCTGTCGGCCTGTACCACATGGTCGACGAGGCCGGCGGCGACGACAAGGTGCTGTGCGTGCCTGCCGACGTGCGTTTCGACGACATCAAGGACATCGACGATGTCAACGAGTACCACAAGGCCGAAATCAAGCACTTCTTCGAGCAGTACAAGGCTCTGGAGCCGGGCAAGGAAGTCAAGCCGGGCGATTTCTGGGCCGGCGCCGACAAGGCCGAGGCCGAGATCAAGGCCGCGCGCGAACGTCTCGCCGCTTCCGAAGCCAAGTGAGGCATATGTACGGTTCGGCTTTCGGCTTGAAGCTATGGGATTGATAGCGATCGCCTAGGCATCCGCCGAACCGAGCTGTGCACATATCCGACACGAGGGGCCGTCCCGATTGGGGCGGCTCCTTTCGTTTGGGCGGGTTGCACGGGCTGCGTAGTCTGTGCAGTTAGCGTAATCAGCGTAATCGCACGGTCGGAGTGGTCAGCGTAGTTCACGTGCCAGGCGTAGTCCGCATAATCCGCGGCTTGTCTTTCAGCAGCGAGCGACTATACTTGGGCGGGTAATTTCGACATGCGAACAGATTCATGGGAATTCAAAGCCGCCCTACGCCGGCAGTCGCCGTGTCGGACCGTAAGGCGTAGGCGGTTAGCCGTCGAGGCCCATCCGCACTGCGGATGAACCATGCACTGACTATGACATCAAGCACCTCTTTGGTTGGTATTCTTCTCATCGCACTTTCCGTTTCGATGGACGCGTTCGCCGTGTCCATCGGCAAGGGCCTGACCGTGCGCCGGGTACGCCCGTTGGACGCCTTCAAAACCGCCCTGTGGTTCGGCGGATTCCAGGCGCTGTTCCCGCTGCTCGGCTATCTGTTGGCCGACACCTTCAGCGGGTATGTGACGGCGGTGGACCACTGGATCATCTTCGGATTGCTCGCGCTGATTGGCGGCAACATGGTCCGCGAGGCGTTTGATGAGGACGACGAGAACGCGCGCGAAACACCGCAGTTCGACTGGCGGCACATGCTGCCGCTCGCCGTGGCATGCAGCATCGACGCGTTCGCGATCGGGGTGAGTTTCGCATTCATGAAGGTGAACATCCTGTGGTCGGTACTGATCATCGGCGTAGTGACCGGCGCGTTCTCCGCCGCCGGCCTGCATATCGGACACGCGTTCGGCGCACGATGGCAGAAACCAGCACAGATTGCGGGCGGCGTAATCCTCATCCTTATTGGCATCAAGGTGTTGCTCGAACATCTCGGCGTCATCGCCTGGTAGCGGCGGGCAGCGCCCGGTGGCATGGGCCGGGCGGACGGCGCGGCCGGCGGCATTCCCAACGGGCATCAACCGATAGCGCACCATCTCAGAGTTCCCGACCGACACCGCGCACAGCATATCCGAGATCGCACGCTTCCTGCCACAGGTTGCCGCAACTACACCCCCAATCGCACGACGCTGCGGCACACTCCACCCGGGATATCCAAGAAACCATCACATCGCCCGTACGCCGGGGCAGCGACCGCGCAGCCTCCGGCATATAGGGCCGCATCTACGTAATCCTGCCCGAAATAGCACTGCAACTATGGGAATCCGCCCCGAGGATATCCCAGCGACACCCCGGCAACGGCGAATTGCGAACCCATCTCAGGCTAGCCACAACCGCCACACGCAGGAACCCCGAAGCCCCATCGCATCATCGGGTTCCTGCAGCCGAACAGCGCGAAAAAGTCAGTCCACAAATATCGGACCATACTGGCACAGCAGCAATGCCAGCGTCGCGGCGAACGCCACCAGCCCAAGCAGCATTACCGGCAGCAGGGCAATCCCGACCCACGGGGCCGGTACTGCCGGATCCGGATCAAAATCCTTGAGCCAGAACCGCGAGGCGATCACCATCAGCACCATGAGCGCCAACGCAATCACACTCACCACAATGGCAACCCAGGTTCCCGGCCCCGTGAACGACACGCAGGACGCCGCGACCACCACGAACAGCCAGCCAGGCATACTCGCCATCGCCACCACGCCGGTCAGGCTCTGCGACAGCGAGCGCAGCAGATCGGTACGCTCTTTGCGTGCCATCTGACGGGCGAAACCGATAACCGTGAACAGCGCAAGCAGCATGACATACACGCACGCCCAGTGAATCAGCGGAGTCGCGACAATCGTCAGCGCGTCATTCGCGTTCAACGACGGGTACAGTGTCCCGCTGCCGAGTGCGTTGAGCGCAAACACCAGCGAAATCAGACCTGCGAGCACGCCAAGCACACGATCAGTCCAAGTGCCGCGGAACGGCCAGAAAATCGTGAACGCCGCCATCGCCGCAACGCACAGCGGCACTTCGAGGAACAGGGCAAACTGGCCGAGCAGACTGGCGCCGACAAGCAGCACAAGCGCAATAACCTGCACGGCGAGTACGCCACGGTACGGACGGTGCGGGAGGGTGCTGTCGGGTTGTGTCTGCTCTACCATATCTATTCCTTCCGCCGACGGATGTTCCTGCCGTGGCACGGCGTCATGTGTCATCGTCATGCAACCGGGTGGTCCACAATGTTATGGGCATGTTACCGGCATGTGACGTCATGACGGAGTTCCTTACTCATTGTAGCCGCGCGCTTGCCCATTCTCCGCCATATGGAAGCACCGCCCTTGAATGTCCTGATTGCCATAACATTACAGCTGTAAACTGTGTGAAAACCGTAATTCGACCGGAGGGCTGCAACATGACTGATTTGACGTTGATGACCTCTGCCAGTGACCCCGCATCCGTATTGCCGTCGCTCGCGCTGCTTTCTCACAGGGTGCGCGTGCTGCCGATGGATGCGGCGAGTCTGGTGAAGATGCCGGAAAGCACCGTCTTGTTCCTCGACGCGAGGGACGATCTCGCCACCGCAAAGACTCTGTGCCGGCTGATTCACGCCTCCGGTCTGTCCACGCCGATCGTGCTGATTCTCACCGAGGGCGGATTCACGGTTGTCAACTCGCAGTGGGGCATCGCCGACGTCGTCGTTGCCAACGCCTCCCCCGCCGAGGTCGAAGGTCGTTTGCGGCTGGTCACAGAACGCGGCAACACGCCGTCGGGCGTCCAGTCAAATACGGTCGGGGCACAGGACGCCGACGGGCTGATCCGTTGCGGCGACTTGGTCGTCGACACCAATGGATATACGGCAAGTCTGCACGGGCACCCGATTGATTTGGCCTACAAAGAATTCGAACTGCTCAAATATCTGGTTCAGCACCCCGGACGCGTGTTCACCCGCGCGCAGCTGTTGCAGGAAGTGTGGGGGTACGACTACTACGGCGGCACGCGAACCGTGGATGTTCACGTGCGACGTCTGCGTGCCAAGCTCGGCGGCGAATACGAGCATGTCATCGGTACGGTGCGCAACGTCGGCTACCGTTTCGACCCGCCGGAAGATGACAAGGACGACAGCGCCGCCCGCGCGAACGCTGCCCAGGGCTGATTTTGGGTTGGTTCGGGCGATTCAGGCTGATTCGGGCAGGCTCAAGCCGCCGTTGTGCGAACCAATCCTCATACAACGCCGCCACCGTCACCCCACCAACGTCCGCCGCATCAGCAATTCGCCATTGGCATACAACCCGCGGTTGGACGGATGCCCACTGTGCCTTATCATGCGGGTATGGCCAGCGAAAGCAAACGACACCGCATCGAGCGCATGCATGACGAGTACCAAATCCTATGCGAGGAGTTCCCCGCCCCGGCGTGCGCGTTGCATTTCACGAACCCTTTCGAGCTGCTGACCGCGACGATTCTGAGCGCCCAGACCACCGACAAGCGGGTGAATACAGTCACGCCCGCGCTGTTCTCGTGCTACCCCGGACCGGCCGAACTTGCCGCCGCACGGGTGGAGGATGTCGAGGATATCATCCGGCCATTGGGCTTCTACCACGCCAAATCCCGCAATATCGTCGCGATGGCGCATGACGTGCACGAACGGTTCGGCGACACCGTCCCGCACACCATGGACGAGCTGACATCACTGCCCGGTGTCGGGCGGAAAACCGCGAATGTGGTGCTCGGCAACGCGTTCGGCGTGCCGGGCTTCCCCGTTGACACGCATGTGATTCGCGTGACCGGCCGCCTACGCTGGCGTACCGATTGGCGCAGCGCACATCCCGACCCGGTACATATCGAACGCGAGATCACCGCATGCTTCCCGCCCGAGGAGTGGACCGATCTGTCGCACCGGCTGATCCTGCACGGCCGGGCGACATGCCATGCACGCAAACCCGACTGCGCCGCCTGCCCTCTCAACGGCACCTGTCCCAGCGCCGGCATCTTCGGGTGAAGCACAACACCAGCGGCGATCGGCCATAACAAGGACGACCGAAAGACCGCCAGAAGACCGACGCCGTCTGATCGAAGGGGGTACCACGTGCGGCGCATCGGCGGGGTTCGCGGTAGACTCGAATCATGACGAAGAAGCAGCAGGGAGAGCTCAGACGGTGGATTGCGTTCAGCGCTATCGTCATCGCCCTGTTCGCACTGATCATGCTCGGCAAATCCATCGCGGAACGTAGCGGGGTTCTTGACGACGCCGGGCTGATCGGCTCTGATTCAACCATCGACGTCGGCCTCATCGACGCCCCGAAATCATTGGATATCCGCACCGAACAAGGCACCGCCGTCGAACAGGCCTTGCTCGGCAACGTCTACGAAACGCTTATCGGACGCGATGAGAACAACAAACTCATCCCCTCGCTCGCCAACAGCTGGTCCACGTCCAAGGACGGACGGACCGTGACCCTCCATCTGCGCGGCAACGCGACATTTTCCAACGGTGACACGCTCGACGCCGACGATGTCGTCTGGTCGTTCAACCAAATCATCAGCAAGAAATACGTAGGCTACGAGCGCCTCGGGTACGTCGCCTCCGTGTCCGCAGACGACGCTCATACAGTGGTGTTGACGCTGCGTGAGCCTGACGCGACATTGTTGCGCGCGCTGTCGGGACGCGCCGGCATCGTCTACGACAGCACAGCGGATCTCGATTACACCACGCAAGCACTCGGTTCCGGCCCATTCATCGTCGGGCGGACATACGAGCAGGGTTCCACTATCACCCTGCAACGCAACGATCGGTATTGGGACAGCAAGAAAGCGGTGAGCGCCCAAGTCACCTTGCACTACTATGGCGACGAATCCTCGCTGCTCGAAGCCGCTGCCGAAGGCAAAGTAGAGCTCGCGCTGCCGCTGGAGCATACCAGCATCACGGATATCGGCAAACGCACCGGAATGAAAGCGGTCCAAGGTTCCAGCACATCCAAAGTGATGCTCGTCTTCAATTGCGGCACGGACTCACCGATGTCGGATTTGCGCACCCGCCAATCGTTCCGCTATCTGATTGACACCGCCGCCGTGGCATCCTCGGCGACAGACGCGAAACAGGCGCTCGGCGGCCCGATCGGCTCGCTGGAACCCGGCTATGAGGATCTGACGGGGCTCTACCCGCATGACCAAGCGAAGGCCGCGCAGATGCTCACCTATTATTCAACCCGGTATTTCGGCGATCTGACCTTCCTCGTACCCCAGGAATACCAGGCGCTCGGCGCGCAAATCAACGACTATCTCAAGCAGGGCACGTCGAATCTGACGGCGATCAATCCTGATATGCAGGTGGTCGATGACGCGACGCTGAGCCAGCGGTTGAAGAGCGGCGATTTCAAGATCGCGCTGGTTTCGGTCGACGGCACCGACAACGTGGACCTGTTCAACGGCGTGGACAACACCCTGCAATACCAGAACGGCGAGGCACAGCAGGAATACCAGCAGGCGGTCGCATCAACGAACGCCGCCGACTACGCCACGCAGATGGCAACGTTCGCACGCACGGTCAGCCAGGACGCTGCCGCGGCGTGGCTGTACGAGCGGGGTATCAATATCGCGGTCAACCCGAAGCTGAGCGGGTATCCGGTGAATCTGACTGATGAAATCCTCCCGCTCAAGGATCTCGCGCTGAAGAAGCACTGACCGGCGTCCGGCAGTTGTCAGCGTCGGCGTCGGTACCCGTCGCTAGCCGTAGCCCACCATCACAAACTGACACCCACCATCATCAGCCGCAATCTGCCATCAACCGGAACCCGTTATCAGCCGCCGTTTGCCCGCAACCGACGCGAGCTGAACGGAACCGGCACGAAACCCGTCTTCCCGCCCGAAAGTCCGCTCCCCTGTTGTCATAATCGCTCCCTAAACTAGCGGTTATGACTGATCAGGACAATACCATCACCGCGAACCTGACCCCGCTGCCTGACAAGGTCGGCGTCGACGGGCTCGAAGACAAGTGGCGCAAGACGTGGGACGAATCCGGCGTCTATAAATTCCGCAATACACGCGACCGCAAGGCCGTCTATTCGATTGACACCCCGCCGCCCACTGTGTCCGGCCATCTGCATGTCGGCCACGTGTTCTCCTACACGCATACCGATATCATCGCCCGGTTCAAGCGCATGCAGGGCTTCGACGTCTTTTATCCGATGGGCTGGGACGACAACGGCCTGCCTACCGAGCGCCGCGTGCAGAACTATTACGGCGTGCGCGTGGACACGTCCCTGAAGTACGATCCTGATTTCAAGCCGCCATTCGAAGGCACCGACGGCAAGAAGATCAACGCGAAGGACCAGGTGCCGGTCAGCCGCAAGAACTTCATCGAACTGTGCGAGCGCCTCACCAAGGAGGACGAGAAGCAGTTCGAGGAGCTGTGGCGGTCGCTCGGCCTGTCAATCGACTGGTCGCAGACCTACCACACCATCGGTGAGCATCCGCAGCGCGTGGCGCAGAAGGCGTTCCTGCGCAATCTCGCTCGTGGCGAGGCCTACCAGAAGGACGCGCCGGGCCTGTGGGACGTGACCTTCCAGACCGCGGTCGCCCAAGCCGAGCTGGAAAGCCGCGAATACCCCGGCTTCTACCACAAGATCGCGTTCCGTTTCGAAGACGGCACCCCGATTTACATCGAGACCACCCGTCCGGAACTGCTCGCCGCGTGCGGCGCGCTCATCGCCAACCCGGAAGACGACCGCTACAAGCAGTATTTCGGCCAGTACGTCTACTCCCCGCTGTTCAAGGTCAAGGTGCCGATTCTCGCGCATCCCGCGGCCGAAATGGACAAGGGCGCGGGCATCGCGATGTGCTGCACCTTCGGTGACGTGACCGACGTCGAATGGTGGCGTGACCTGAAGCTGCCGACCCGCCCGATTATCCAGCGCAACGGCCGCATCATTATGAGCGTGCCGGATTGGATCGAGGATCCGCAGGGCCGCGCAATCTTCGAGGAGACCGAGGGCAAGACCACGTTCTCCGCCCGCAAGATCATCGTCGACCATCTGCGCGAATCCGGCGATATGGACGGCGAGCCGAAGCCCACCACCCGTATGACGAATTTCTACGAGAAGGGCGATAAGCCGCTCGAAATCGTCACCTCCCGCCAGTGGTACCTGAAGAACGGCGGCACCGACAAGAAGCTCAACGCCGAACTCATCGAGCGCGGCAACGAGCTCAACTTCCACCCGGACTTCATGCACGTGCGCTACGACAACTGGGTCAACGGCCTCAACGGCGACTGGCTGATTTCCCGCCAGCGCTTCTTCGGCGTGCCGTTCCCGCTGTGGTATCCACTTGATGCCAACGGCGAGCCGGATTACGAGCATCCGCTCACCCCGCGCGAGGACCAGCTGCCGATCGACCCGACCAACGACGTGCCGGAAGGCTACGACGAGTCCCAGCGTGACCAGCCGAACGGCTTCACCGCCGAGAAGGACATCATGGACACGTGGGCCACGTCATCCCTGACCCCGCAGATTGTGACCCACTGGGCCGAGCCGGGCGAGGAGAATGAGGTACTGTTCAAGGCTACGTTCCCGATGGATCTGCGTCCGCAGGGTCAGGACATCATCCGCACTTGGCTGTTCAGCTCCATCGACCGCGCGCATCTTGAGAACCATTGCCTGCCGTGGGCGAACGCCACGCTGTCCGGTTGGATTCTCGACCCGGATCACAAGAAGATGTCGAAGTCCAAGGGCAACGTCGTCGTGCCGAACAAGCCGATCAAGCAGTTCGGCGCGGACGCCGTGCGCTACTGGGCCGCTTCCGCGCGCCTCGGCCTGGACGCCACGTATGACGAGGGGCAGATGAAGATTGGCCGCCGTCTGGCCATCAAACTGCTCAACGCCACCAAGTTCGCGCTGGCCATCGGCCGCGAGGACGAAAACCATCATGTCGGCTCCCCTGCCGTCGCACAGTGGAATCCGGCCGACGTGACCGAACCGCTGGATCGCGCGGTCATGGCCAAGATGGCGCTTGTAATCCGCCAGGCAACGAACGCGCTGAACTCCTACGAGCATTCGAAGGCGCTCGAAGTCATCGAAAGCTTCTTCTGGCAGTTCTGCGACGATTACATCGAGCTGGTGAAGAACCGTGCCTACGGCACGGCCGATTCGACGGGCAAGACCCCGAGCGAGGCGGCAGTCAAGTCCGCGCGCACCACGCTGGGCCTGGGCTTGGACACCTTCGCCCGTCTGCTGGCCCCGTACCTGCCGTACGCGACCGAAGAGGTGTGGTCCTGGATGCACGCGGGCGAGGGCTCGGTGCACCGCGCCGCATGGCCGAAGCCGGAACCGTACGAGCAGGCCGCGTTCAAGGTCTCCCCGGACGTGCTCACCTATGCCGGCGAGGCGCTTGCCGCGTTGCGCAAGATCAAGTCCGAGGCGAAGGTCTCGATGAAGACGCCGATTCTGTCCGTCACGCTTGACGCGGTAGATGATGCGGCCGATTCCATCAAGTCCACGCTGGGCGACATCGCCGAGGCCGGACGTGTGGTCGGCAATATCACACTGGTGCGTGCCGGTGCCGCCATCAAGGCCGTGAAGCAGGCTGCGGCGGCTGCCAAGAGCGCTGCCGAGGACGCGAAGAACGAAGCCGATGCCGCGGTCGCCGTCATCGTCAAGGACAGCGAGCTCGGTGAACCGCCCGCCAAGAAGCCGCGCAAGTAAGCGCTGACGCCTCCCACGTCCTTCCCCACAAACTGGTTACGCTGAGCCCCGCCCGGCGTAACCAGTTTGTATTTCTACCCAAACCAGCTACGCAATCAAGCCTCCCAGCGTAGCCAGTTTGGGTAGCATCACGGGGTGGTAAGGGTTACTGAAGGGTGGGTTTGGTGGATCAGAGTTCGTCGGTGACCATCAGGAAGCGGGCACCGGCGGTGTGCGTGTTGACCGGGGTGACGACGTCCCGCGATACACCTTCACGTCCGATGCGTGAGGCCTCAAGAGCCCCGACTGAAGATTGCGCGTCGACAGGAGCCACAACTTTGGCTTTGGCGGCACGCGCCTCGTCAATCGCCCGCTTCAACGCAGACGATGCAGACGCCCCATCCGGCGCCAACGTATCCACGGCATTCTTAATGATTTCGGCTGCAGTCTCCACGGCCACCACATCATTGACCGTCCCCGACATATCCGCCTCGATACCATGCGATTGCCGACCTGCGAGGCCATACAACGAACGCGTGGATGCAAGCGGGGCAGCAGGCGCAGCACTGCCATCACCACCAGCGGCAACAGAACCGCTTCCCGAACCGGCTCCAGCTCCAGCACCGGCACCATCAGCAGCCTTATCGTCAGCACGCACCCCGGCACCCGACTGCAAGGCATAAGCCGTCAAACCGTTCGCCGACACCGTCTTCCAATCCGCCGCCGCACTCTTGGATGCACCGGACGCATCACCAGTACCGGATTTGGCGACCAGCGCGGCCAGCGTGAGCAGCATCTTGCCCTGCCCCTCACGAGCTTTCGCCGCCGCCATCGTATCCAACGCGGCCTGAACTTTCTGATTGTCGGCCTTGAGGTTCTTGTTCGAAGCGAATTCGTCGTTCGTCTGCTCAATCGCCTGCTGCGCATACGTGGATGCACCCGACGCCGTGCCTCCGGTCATCTTGCTCAGATGCCGCGTATACGCGTCGGTATAGGCCATCGAAAACGGAATCATCGCATCGTGCATCATCTTCTGGCCGGTCTTGAAATCCTTGGCCGCACGTGAGGTCTGAGAAGCCGCCTGGCGTTTGAGATCAGCCGCCAAGCCAGTCGTTCCGCGCAATTCGATTTGCCGGATGGTGTCGTCAATCGCATCGGCCGCACCCTGATGTGCCCGCGCGGCACTGCGGTCATTGGTCGCATTGGAGATATCGGCGACAGCCCGCGCAACCGGAGTGTCGCTGTTCAATTCGCCCGCCGTGCCAAGCAGCGCGCTCATCTGCGTACTGTCACCGATTGAGCCGCTCAAATGCCCGGTGTACGAGGTCACATACGCGGCCATGTAATCATGGAAGGCCTGCTGGTATGCCGGGTCCGCAGCGGCGATAGCGCTTTTCGCCTTGTCACGTTCTGCGTCACGCATCGCTTTGAGCCGGTTGAGCAGCTTGGTATCATGTTTGCCGCCGCCGATGGCGATATCCGACAGATTGCTGGCCCGTGTGGCGAGCGCGGTCATGGATCGGCCGAATTCCGCGGTATCGGAAGCTTCGACCGCAGCGACCGCCAACGGGCTCATCGAGCAGTGCTTCGCGGTGAAGAAAAAGTCAAAGGATGCGGTACGGGCGGGCCTGCCGACCGCGACGACCAGCATATCCGTGCCGTTTTGGGTCACGAGCGTGCCGCCGCTGCCGGTGATCTCGCTCGTGACTTTGGTCGGTACCGTGAACGCGATTACAGGAATCGTGGTGTTGGCGTAATCCGTGTCGGCAAGCGGATTCGGGGCTACGGTCACGTGCAGGCCGACCAGGCCGTTTGCCCCGCTGACCGCCGACGAATCGACATTCGGCCCGTTGAGACTGTAGCGCACATGCACACTCCAAGGCATCGCTTTGAGGCCACTGCTGACTCGGGTCAGAGTATTGGCCGCCGCGCCCGTAGCCTGTTCCTCGCCACCCACCGTTTGCGCGACAGGCTCGCCGTCCTCGCTGACCCCGTAATCGATGGCCGTGCCGGACTGGTCGATCTGGAAATCGTTGGCGATATACAGTTCGCCGGAAATCGTTCCCGCGTGCAGAATGCCGAACACATCTTGCGTTTTCGTGGCCACAGCGGTGCCGGAGGGATATTCCGCCTCGCGCGCGGGTGCCGCTCCCCCAGCTGCTATGGCGAGGGTCATCGCGCATGATACCGTCATGCCGCACACCCTGCCTGCAATCCTTCCTGGATGCTTGCCACGCCTTGTGCCGCGGGTCACCATCATCAGTGTCGTCTGCTCCTTGTTCCGTGGTATCGACTCAGCTTCATACCTCCGTCATGTCCGGATTCGTCGGCCGTGCCGAACCTCACGCTCATGCGAATACATCCAGCACGCCGGGATCCCCTCCGGCGTCGGCGATGCGCTGATGACGTTTCTTGGCTTCTGTGACCACGAATTCCCGATACATTTCCGCGATTTGAGGATCAAGCCCGGCTTCCTGCGCCACCCGGTGGAGCCGTTTGATTTGGGCGTCCTCGCGCTTCCAATCGGCCGGCGCGAATCCCGCCTGCGCCTTGAGCACGCCCACTTCGGACGTGAATTTGAACCGTTCCGCGAGCAGCGAGACGATGGCCGTGTCCACATTGTCAATCGACTGGCGCAACGCCTTGATTTTGCGCACCGCCTGCGCAACTTCCGGATGCTCCTGCGCCTGCTGGGAATCGATGGTCGTATCCTGCCAATCACCATGTTCGGAATCGTTCATAATGTCCAAGATTATCAGCCTTGTCATACCAAGGACCGGCAGGCGCCGCCAAGCCGACGCGAAACCGAGCGCGGCGGGCGCGCCAAGCCGACGATTACCACTTTGCTGATGGCGGACCGTCAAGGGACGATCCGCCATCAGCAAAGTCAGCCATAACACCGGCCAACAACATCAGCCTTTCGTGCTGGCACACCTATCGCCGATTAAGGCGACAGGCAAGGCATCAGTTCGAGGACGAACCCACGCCCGACTGCTGAACCAGCGCTTTGAGGAAGTCACGGTTGCTGGGCGTCTTCTTGAGACGCGGCACCAGCGCCTGATACGCCTGCTCGGGTTCGAGCCCGCCGAACAGCCGGCGCAGACGGTAGATAATCGGCAGTTCCTGCGGCGAAGTGATGAGCTCTTCGCGGCGGGTGCCGGACGCGTTGATGTCCACGGCCGGGAACATGCGCTTGTCCGCCAAATCGCGGCTCAGACGCAGCTCCATATTGCCGGTGCCCTTGAACTCCTCGAAAATCACCTCGTCCATCTTCGAGCCGGTTTCCACCAGCGCGGTCGAGATGATGGTCAGCGAGCCACCGTTTTCGATGTTGCGTGCGGCGCCGAAGAACTTCTTCGGCGGGTACAGCGCCTGTGCGTCCACGCCGCCGGACAGAATGCGGCCCGACGCTGGAGCGGCGATGTTGTATGCACGGGCGAGACGGGTCATGGAATCCAGCAGCACAACGACGTCCTGGCCGAGTTCGACCAGACGCTTCGCACGCTCGATCGCCAGTTCGGCAACCATCGTATGGTCGGTCGCCGGGCGGTCGAAGGTCGAGGAGATGACTTCGCCCTGCACGGTACGTTCCATATCCGTGACCTCTTCAGGACGTTCGTCCACGAGCACGACCATAAGATGGACTTCCGGGTTGTTCACGGTGATTGCGTTCGCGATTGCCTGCAAGGTGATGGTCTTGCCGGCCTTCGGCGGGGAGACAATCAGACCGCGCTGGCCCTTGCCGATGGGGGCGACAAGGTCGATGATCCGCCCGATAAGCTTATTCGGCGTGGTTTCCTGACGAAGCCTCTCCTGCGGGTACAGCGGGGTTAGCTTGGCGAACTGCGGGCGGTTCGCCGCCTCGTCGACGCTCATGCCATTGATGCTGCTGATTGCCTGGAGCGGCACGAATTTCTGCCGCTGGTTGCGACGGTCACCTTCACGCGGGGTGCGGATGGTGCCTTGCACGGCATCGCCCTTGCGCAGGCCATACTTCTTGACCTGGCCCATCGAAACATACACATCGTTCGGGCCTGGCAGATAGCCGGAGGTGCGGATGAACGCGTACGAATCCAGCACGTCGACGATACCTGCGACCGGGACGAGCTCGTCATTCTGTTCCTCGCCGCGGCGGTCGTCAAGATCACGGCCGCGCAGACGACGATTGCCGCTCCTGCGGTCGTTACGATCGTTACGGTCATTACGGTCAGAACGATCCCCGCGATCGGAGCGGTCATTGCGATCATTTCTGTCGTTGCGCTCGATGCGATCATTGCGGCCCAATCCGCGACGACGTCCGAATGCACGGTCGTCACCGGCGTGTTCCTCGTTCTTCTGCGCAGGCAGGCTCGCAAGGATATCGTCAAGATCGCGCACTGCCTCTTCTTCGCGTTCCTGCACGCTCGAATCCGCACGACCTCCGCGACGGTGGATTTCAACGCGTTCATTGCCACGTTCATTGCCACGGTGACGCGTACGCATGCCTTCGCTGCTGTCTAGATCAAGCTGATCGAGCAGAGACGATCCCGCTGCTTCCCCAACATGACGATGGGCGCGGCGTTCATGCACGCGTGGCATCTGCAACTCGCCTTCCATCGAGGAAATCGCTTCGGTGTGCGCAATCGGGGGGACGCGCAACAACCTGCGATTGACGCGGGCCTCTGGTTGTTCGGATGCGGACTCGGTCGCCGGCTTAGACTCGGCGGCGGATTTGGACTGCGGCTCGAATACCGGCTTGGAAGCCGATACGGAATCAGGCGCAGATGCCGCAGACTGCGGTTTCGTTTGTGATTGCGGTTGTTCCGGGGTAGAAGCGGCCTTCTTCACCGGCTTCGGCACGCGTACCGTGACGCCGGCCGGGGCTTGCCCTCCACTACGAGCCGCCTGCAACGTTGCGAGCAACTGGGGCTTACGCATGTTCGACGTACCGCGCAGGCCCATCTGCTTGGCAAGCTCCCTGAGCTCAGGCAGCTTCATTTCCTCAAGATTTTGGCTCATTGCCTAATGTTGCCTTTCTGTGGCTTCTACCGACGCTTCGCCGGCGAGCTGTATGACAAGATGCGGAAAAACCGCGATGAAAAGTTCGATTATCACGGTCTTCAGACCCAACCGAACTTCATTTACTGTACAACGGAGCTGCGACCGGCGCAACACCCGTCCACGGCGACATGCCGCCCGCGACGAGCCCTCTGCCGCCAGACGGTGCAGACAGTCCAGACGGTCCCAACGGTCCCGACGATACAGAACAGCCCGCCGACCCGATGCCGGGAGGGCGGGCTGAGGCGACACTCGCGAAGCGCCGCTACTTCTGCTCGTGATAGGACTTATCGGTATTCACCGACCACACGTTCTTCTTCGAGGTCTTGCCGGTCTTGATGTTGTTGACTGCCTCGATCGCCGTGGCCATGGAATGGTCCATGTTGTTGTAGCGGTGCTGGCCGTTGCGGCCCACGCAATACAGATTGCCGAAGGAATCAAGGTACTCAACGAGTTCCGGCATCTGCGCGTACGTGTCGAAATACGCAGGGTAGGCCTTCTTGACGCGCTCACGATGCGAGTCCAGAACATCCTGAGGGCCGTTGATAACGCGCATGCGAGTCATTTCCTCGATGGCGAACTTGGTGGCTTCCTCATCGGTCATATTCCAGAAATCGTCGCCTTCCTTGCAGAAGTATTCAAGACCGATCCACACGGTGTCATCGACGTCCTTGACCAGGTACGGGCTCCAGTTATTGAACACCTGGATGCGTCCGACCTTGTAGCCCGGATCCTGCACGTAAATCCAGCAATCCGGCACAATAGGCGGGTTGCCGAGCGTGGGGATGTCGGTGGTATTCTTCAGGCGAAGATGCTTGACCAAGAGGCCGACGGTCACGAAATCGCGGTACGGCAGGCCGTTGGCGATCTCGGTGATGTCCTTCGGAGCCGGCTTATCCGACTCGTCCACCGCGTTGATAAGATCCTTGACCGGCATGGAGGAGATGAACTGGTCAGCCTTGAGCTCGGTGCGGTTGCCCTCATGGTCGACGTATACGACCGAGGCGATCTTGCCGCCTTCCTGCCGCACTTCAACAACCTTGGCGCCGGTGATGACTTTGGCGCCGGCCTGCTCGCAATTATGCTCGACCGTCTCCCACAGCTGGCCCGGACCATACTTCGGATACCAGAACTCTTCGATCAGCGAGGTCTCGACCTCTTTCGAATCGCGCTTCTTCGGCAAGAGCTTCTGGAATGCGTTCTTCAGCACGCCCATGATGCTCAGGCCCTTGACACGCTGCGAACCCCAATCCGCGGAAATCTGGCTGGGGTGACGGCCCCACAGCTTCTCCGTGTAGCCTTCGAAGAACATCGAATAGAGTTTGCGGCCGAAACGGTTGATGTAGAAGTTCTCCAGATTCGTTTCCGGCAGCTTGTGGAACACGGACTTCAGATAGCTGAAGCCGGCAACCATGGTGAGCTTGAAGCCCATGGCCTTGAGCGTATTGGCTGACAGGGAAATCGGGTAATCGAAGAAGTGATGGTTCCAGAAAATACGGGAGACGCGGTGGCGCTTGAGCATCACCTTGTCTTCCTTCTCCGGATCCGGGCCGCCCGGCTCCAGATCGTGATGGCGACCGAGCTTCTTGTCGTCATAGGAAGGTGCGCCCTGCAGCGGCAGCACCTCCTTCCACCAATCCATGATGCGGTCATCCTTCGAGAAGAAGCGGTGACCACCGATATCCATGCGATTGCCGTTATGCTTCACAGTACGTGAAATACCGCCGAATTCACCGGTCTCCTCGAGCACTGTCACGTCGTACTGCTCGGCGCCGCCCTTCTTCACCAGTTCCCACGCGGCAGTAAGACCGGCGGGGCCACCGCCGATAATCACGACAGACTGCTTCTGTGCCACAATGACCTCCTGAACAACACAACAAATCAGTGAAACTTTACATGATTCGGCGCATCATGGACGCCGAAGCCGAAAAAATACACGAATAAACCGTATGTCATGCTAGCACTCCCCGCCACCAAAAGGCGGGGAGTCTCGCAAACCGTGTCAAGTCAACGAATCCGGGATATCGATATCCGTCTTCTGGACTTCCTCAACATTCACGTCCTTGAACGTGACGATACGCACGCTTTTCACGAAACGGGAGGAACGGTAGACATCCCACACCCACGCATCCGTCAGCTGCACGTCGAAATACACGTCCTGACCGGCGGAACGCACGTTGAAATCGACTTTGTTCGCCAAATAGAAACGACGTTCCGTCTCCACGACGTAGGTGAACAGCTTGATGACGTCCCGGTACTCCCGATACAGGGCGAGTTCGGCGTCGGTCTCGTAATTGTCAAGATCTTCCGCACTCATGCGTCCTCCTCCGTCCTGCGCTCGCGCCTGCGGCCGATGGTGCGCCACCACGCCTGCTTCGAGGGCTGGCGGTCATGCGAGCTGTGCGGCCAGTTCTCCTCGCCATCCAGCGTGTGATGGCCGGGGGCGCCGGCAGATGCTTGGCTTTGGGCGGTGTCGGCTTGTCCGGAATGGTCGTCGGCAGACCGGTTATCTCCCGAGATGCCCGGCGCGGCATCGCCTGCGGACGTGCTGGTCCCTTCAATCGTGCCGTCCGCCCGGCCGTTCGTGTCGTTGCCGGCTTGATCGGCGCCATCGCGACGGGTCTGGTCGCCCTCGTCGCCCGCATGTGACGCATGGTCGCCGCCATCCGCCGGATGCTCGCGCTTGCGGATCGCCAACGAATGCTCGCGCGCGCACAGCGCCTCTTTGACGCCCGGATTGTCTTCGAACACATGCATGCCGAAGACCTCCAACGAGTGGATCGGATCGTATTCGTCGGTTAGCATATCCATGACGATCAAATCCTGATACTTGTTGTTCTCAGCGTCCCACAGCGCGTCGCGCGACGTGCCCGAGGGAATGAAGCCGAGGGACTGGTACACGGACAGTGAACGCGTGTTCTTCTCCGGCACAGCGACCCAGATGCGATGCATGCCAAGGCCGGCGGGCCTCGGAGCGAAGCCGAAGGTCATGACACGAGGCATCGCGTCACGCGAATAGCCGCGGCCACGGTAATCCTTGCCAAGCACGACTTGGATTCTGGCGGAACGCGACCATCCGTCGATATCGATGAGGAAAATCATGCCGATGACGTTGTCCGTCGCCTCTGCGTCAACAATGCCATCGCCGTCACGGTCGGCGTCGGTCAGAATCGCCCACGCGATGGTGGGACGCGATTCTGGGTCTGCCACCCCACTGTCCACGGACGCGCGGCCCTCTGCCCATGCGACGGAACGACGCACCCACGCGTTGACTGCCGCACGTTCAGATTCGCGGTCTTTGCCGGTAATCCCGGATGCGTTGTAAAACGCGTCAAGCTGATCGAGACGCCCCAAATCCTCGATGCTCGCTGGACGCAGATGAACCATCTCCCCGCGAATTTCGGGAATGGTGATGCGGGCGGGCAGTTCGCGGCGATCTTCGCCGCTGACCGCACTATTGACAGCACTGGTGACCGTACCGTTTACTGTGCTGTCCGCCACTGACTGTGTTTGTTCAGACATTCGCTTTCATCCTCATAAGCGTTACCAATACGGTCCCATTCTACCGAGTTGGGTAACAAGTTGCAGGATTTCGGGCGAACCTGTACGGAACTTGCGAATACGTACCCCCGGCGCGCCCCAGCACACCCCCGGCATCCCCTCGACGCACCTAGGGATGTCCCGGTACGCCCCGCGAGAACGCCATCCTCCACTTTCTACCGACGCTCACGTATCTGCCGGCGTCGGTAGAAGGGTTCGGGTTTGGCGGTACGAAACAGCCCCACAGGGCGTTTGGCTCTGTGAGGCTGTCGTTGGTGATGTCGGGCGGCTGCACTCATTGAGCGCAGTCACTCAGCGCAATCAGTCTGCCCGATTCGCTCAGTGCAGCTTCTTCATGACCAATCCGCTGACCGCCTTGGCGTCAGCCTGGCCCTTGGTCGCGCGCATCACGGCACCGATAATCGCTCCCATCGGCTTCATGTTGCCGCTCTTGAGCTTCTCGACGATGTCGGGGTTGTCGGCGAGCGCCTTGTCCACCGCGGCTTCGAGCGCGCCCGTGTCCTGGACGACCTCATAGCCGTGCTTCTTGACGACCTCGTCCGGGGTGCCTTCACCGGCGAGCACACCGGAGACGGTCTTCTTCGCGAGCTTGTCGTTGAGCTTGCCGGAAGCGATGAGCTTCTCGACTTCGGCGACATCGGCAGGGGTAATCGGCAGTTCCTCGAGCGAGACGCCCTTGGCGTTCGCCTCACGCGACAACTCGCCGAGCCACCACTTCTTCGCACCGGAAGCGGTGGCACCGGCCTTGACGGTGTCCTCGATCAGGTCGAGCGCGTCGGCGTTGATGACGTCACGCATCTCGAGATCGGAGAACTTCCACTCGCCCTGCAAACGGTTGCGGCGTTCACGCGGCATCTCCGGCATATCCTTGGCGATGCGCTCGATATGCTCCTTGGTGATGTGCAGCATCACTAAATCAGGATCCGGGAAGTAGCGGTAATCGTCGGCGTCGGTCTTGAGACGGCCGCCGGCGGTGGTCTGCGAAGCCTCATCCCAATGGCGGGTCTCCTGCAGCACCTCGCCGCCGTCGCTCAAGAGCGCGGCCTGACGGCGGATCTCGTAGACGATGGTCTTCTCGATGCCACGGAAGGAGTTCACATTCTTCGTTTCCGAACGCGTACCCAGCGGGTCGGTGGGCTTGTTGCGCAGCGACACGTTGACGTCGGCACGCATATTGCCCTGCTCCATGCGGGCGTGGGAAATACCCAGGGCGCGCACGATATCGCGCAGCGTACGCATGTAGGCGCCTGCGATTTCCGCGGCGCGCTCGCCCGCACCCTCGATCGGCTTGGTGACAATCTCGATAAGGGGGACGCCGGCGCGGTTGTAGTCGACGAGCGAATGGTCGGCGCCTTCGATACGGCCGTCGGCACCACCCACGTGGGTGTTCTTGCCGGCGTCGTCCTCGATGTGCGCACGCTCAATCGGCACGCGGAAGATCGAGCCGTCATCCAGCTCGACATCCAGGTAGCCGTTGCCGTTGGTCGGCTTGTCATACTGCGAGATCTGATAGTCACGCGGCATATCCGGGTAGAAGTAGTTCTTGCGGGCGAACTGGCTCCATTCGGCGATTTCGCAGTGCAGGGCGAGGCCCAGCTTGATGGCGAAATCGACGGCGGTCTCGTTGATCACCGGCAGGCTTCCCGGCAGGCCGAGGCTCACCGGGGTCAGCTGGGTGTTCGGTTCGCCGCCGAACTCAATGTGTGCCGGGCAGAACAGTTTGGTGTTCGTGCACAGCTCGACGTGGGTCTCCAAGCCGATCACCGGGTCGAACCGCTTGACGGCTTCAGAGAATTTCATCAGTTTTTCAGCCATTTGTCTTCGTCCTCCGGTTTCAGGCGTTCAGCCACGGCGTGGCCATCTTCGTGAGGATATTGCCGCCCCACTGCTCTTCCAAAGCCGCTTCCAATGCGGCGGCGGGCTTGTACATGGCCTCGTCGTGACGCTGCGGCGCGAAGAACTGGAAGCCGACCGGCATGCCGTTGTCCGACAAGCCGCACGGGATGGACATGGCGGGCACGCCGGCCATGTTCGCAGGGATAGTCGCCACGTCGCCCAGGTACATGGACAGCGGGTCGCTGGTCTTCTCGCCGAAGTGGAACGCGGTGCTCGGAGCGGTCGGGGACACGAGTACGTCAACCTGTTCGAAGGCCTTGTTGAAGTCGTCGATCACCAAGGTGCGCACCTTCTGCGCGGAACCATACCAGGCGTCATAGTAGCCGGCGGACAGCGCATACGTGCCGAGAATGATACGGCGCTTGACCTCGTCGCCGAACCCGGCTTCACGCGTGTAAGCCATCATGTTGGCGGAGGTCTGCGGCACACCGGCGGGCGGCATGACGCGCAGGCCGTAGCGCATGCCATCGTAGCGGGCCAGGTTGGAGCTGACTTCAGACGGCATGATGATGTAGTACGCGCCCAGCGAGTACGGCAGATGCGGGAGGCTGACTTCCTTGACTTCTGCGCCCATGGATTCCAGCAGCTTGACCGCTTCGTTGAATCGGGCGGCGACACCGGCTTCAAAGCCTTCGCCACCGATTTCCTTGATCAGGCCGACGCGCACGCCCTTCAGGTCACGCTTCAGGCCTTCGCGGGCTGCCGCTGCGACCGGCGGGACCGGAGCGGGGATGGACGTGGAGTCACGGCGATCATTGCCGCCGATAACCTCGTGCAGCAGCGCGGTGTCCAGCACGGTACGGCCGCACGGGCCGATCTGGTCGAGCGAGGACGCCATGGCGATGGCGCCGTAGCGGCTCACACCGCCGTAGGTGGGCTTGACACCCACGGTTCCGGTGAACGCACCCGGCTGACGGATGGAACCGCCGGTATCGGTGCCGAGGGCGAGCGGCGCCTCATAGGAGCCGACCGCGGATGCGGAACCGCCGCCGGAACCGCCCGGGACACGGGTCGCATCCCACGGGTTGTGGGTGTTGCCGAACGCGGAATGCTCGGTCGAAGAGCCCTGTGCGAACTCATCAAGGTTGGTCTTGCCCAGAATCGGCATGCCGGCGGCCTTGATCTTCTCAATAACCGTGGCATCATACGGCGGCACCCAGCCTTCGAGAATCTTGGATGCGGCGGTCGTAGGGATGCCCTTGGTGACGATCATGTCCTTGATCGCAATCGGCACGCCGGCAAGCTCCGGCAGGCCTTCCGTATCTCCCGCGGCGAGCTTCTTGTCGAAGGCGTCGGCCTGGGCGAGCGCCTCCTTGCCGGAGACGTGCAGGAAGGCGTTGACCGTGGGCTCTGCGGCCTCGATGACGTCGAGGTGCGCCTGGGTCAGTTCGCGGCTGGAGACCTCTTTGGAACGGATTTTCTCCGCCATCTGTGCGGCGGACAGTTTCACGAGTTCAGTGGCGTTGCTCATGGATCACTCTCCTAGGATCTGCGGGGCGACGAACATGCCCTGGTCGGTCGCGGGGGCGCCGGCGAGCGCCTCCTCCTGCGTCAGCGGGGTCACGGCGACATCGGGGCGCAGGTACGCCTCAAGCGGGACCGGGTTGGCCGTCGGCGGGACATCGTCCGTGGCCACTTTCTGGACTTCGTCGATCGCGTCGGCGACGGCGTTGAGTTCGCTCTGCATACGGGTGATTTCCTCATCCGTCAGGGCGATTCTGGCCAAATCGGCCAGATGCTCGATTTCTTCACGTGTGAATGTTGCCATGCCCTCCACTATATGAGCCGAGTGTGACGTACCGAATGCGCAGGAAGCGCAAGAATACTCCCCACTCACACAAGCAGCGACGCACAACTCCAACGCCAAGGGCCTTGTGCGGAACCCGGATATGGTTCCAACACAAGGCCCTTGAAGGTCAGCTCATGGATTACTCAATTCGTGAGCGGCGTATGGTCGCGTTCACACGGTCGCGTTTCGACGCGAACGCACGACCACGATGACACCCGCGGTGCCGAGCAGCGCCGCGATGACAACCATGAAGGCGATGCCCGTGCCACCGGTGAGCGGCAGCTACGCGATGCCGCGCACGTTCTCGACGGTCAGCGCATTGCTGCCGTTCGTGTCAACCGAGGTCGGCGTGACCAGACCGTACGGGTCCGAAGTCGTGGAATCGTCGAACACAACCTTCGCCCCCTGATTGCTGATGGTGGCCGTGAAGCCCAGCTTCAAGGTGATATACCCGCTTGGGGCGGACACCTCGGTGATCTTGTACGAAGTGTCCACGCCTTGGGCGAGACCATCGAAGGTCACCGTGCCGTCCGCCTTGGAAATCGCCTCGTCATTACCGCAGGACTTGTCGCAGTTGGCACTGCCATTGACGTAGCCGGAAGGCAGCACGAACTGCTCGGGAGCGGAGGATTCGATCTTGAACCGCGCCCCGGCGAGCGGCTTGCCGGCGGCATCGACCTTCTAGAAAGTCAGCGAGGCGAGCACCGTGTGCGCGTACTTCTTCTTGGCGGGCAGCGTGCTCATGTAGAACTCGTTGTCGACCTGGCCGGCGGCATCGGACGTGACGACGGCATTGTACGAGACGTGCATGGCGTAGCCGCTGCCGATGTGGTTCTGTCACTTGGCGAGCGTGCTCTTGGTGAACCGCACGGTGATGGTGTGGCCGGTCATGCCGGTGGTGTCAGGCCTTGATCACCGCGGACGACCCGCTGTCAGCGGCCGCACCGGGGCCGTCGATGACCGCATGTTGGGCGACCCAACTGTGCATGGCGACCGCAGCCGCCGCACCCGCATTGATGGAACGGACGGACCCGAACTGCGAAATATACACCACATCATCGGCTTCGTCGAGCGCCGCCTGTGACAGGCCGGGGCCTTCCGCGCCGAACAGCAGCAGACAGCGTTCCGGGAATCGGTATCGTTCGATGGGAACGGCCCCCGGGATGATATCCAATGCGATGATTTTCGCCTGGCGCAGTATCTCCAGCCGGCGCGCCGACCGTGCTTGTTCGCGCTGTTCGACGGATGTCAACGCTCTATGCGCGATGGAGGCGCGGATGTCACGCGCATCGGCACGCGACTGTTCAGCGGCGATTTCGCCTGAGATGCGAAAACGCCATGATGTCGCCAGTTCTTTGATTGACGGATGATAATCGACGTGTTGGTACAGCTCGGTCATCAACGCGCCTTTGCGGTTCCACTTGTGCGGGCCGACGATATGGACACGGGACGCGCCAAAGGCGTTGGCGCTGCGGACCGCCGACCCGATGTTGAAGTCGTGCGTCCAGTTCTCGACCGCGATTTCGAAGGGGTAGCGGCTGCGGTCGTCAAGGTCGGCCTTGATGGCCTCCACAGTCCAATACCGGTACCGGTCAAGCACGTTGCGGCGGTCTCCCTGGTCAAGGAGCTCGGTGTCGTAACGAGCATCGAATGCGGGCGTACCGGGCACATCCGGGCGCGGCTCGCCTGGATGCTCCTGCGACCACGGGCCGACGCCAATCTCGCGGAATTCCGGCTCCCCCGATGCCTGCACCTGCTTGGTGTATTCGCTTGGTTCGTGCACCTGCTGCCTGCCTTGCCTGCTTTTTCTGCTTTGCCTGCTTTGTTGTTGCCCTGATTGCCTTGACACCGGACCGTGCGAGACGGCCGATAGGGCTTACCGCGCTCTCAGCTCCCGTTCGTCGAACACTTGAATCAGCGGCAACGCGGTATGTTCCGCGGTGACGGGGTTGATGACCTCGATCTGCTGGCGTTCGCCGGCGACATGGTCGGCGTCCCCCACTCCGCCGATCAGCGAGGCCACGGCGAGGACTTGCGCGCCTTCATGCTCGACGATGCTGAAATCAAGGCTCAGCTCATTGCCGTTGCGCAAGGTGACCAGCGAGGAGGTCTGCACATAAGATTTCTCGGATAGCCAGGCATCAAGCAGAATCACCCGTTTCCCGGAGATGGACGGGCCTTTGACGGACGGATACACGAAATCCATCACGAAGCCGTCGAGGTCTTCGCCGCGCGAGGCGGCAGCGAGAATAACCGCGGATACCAGCGGGACAGCCGCCGCGGTGAGCGCCCCAACTGCGTCGAAGTCGTCAACACCGTAGCCCTGCTCTTCGAGGGCGTCGAGAAGCACGTGCCCGATGGTCGCGGCCGTGCGATGGTCAAACGCCACTGAGTACAGTTCGCTGAACGGTTTGCCACTGACCGCTTGGGTGAGGACCTGCCGCAGTTGTTCACGGGGCTCGAGCATGGCAAACGCCCCCGCATCATGGCTATTGCCTGCCGCAATGCCTGCAGCGGCGACTGTGCCGGCATCTGTGGATCCGGTGCGCCTGAATGTCTGATTCTCGCTGTTCTCAGTCATACTGCTACTGTACCTACGCTGCCGTACGACCCCGTCAGCTCTCGCTGGTGTCGGGCTGGACCTCGGGTGCGGTCAGTTCGCGGACGTCCGCTTTCTCCGGCTCGATGGCGGCAACAGTGTCGATGATTTTGTTCTGGTCGATTTTCTGCAGCTTTCGCGCAGTCACCAATACGCGGGATTCCAATGACGAGGCGAATTGGTTGTATGCACCGACCGTTCTGGTGATGGCCGCCCCAAGCTTGTTGGCCTTGTCGCCGAGCGTCGAGAAACGCTCGTACAGTTCCCGGGACAGATCGAACAGCTCTTTGGCATCGTCTGTCAGACTCTGCTGCTGCCACGCATAGGCGACCGACTTCAGCACAGCCCACAAGGTGACCGGGGACGTCAGCGCGACTTTCTGCGCGAACGCATCGTCAAGCAAGGTCGGATCCGTCTGCAACGCCGCCTGGAGCAGCGACTCGTTCGGGATGAACGCAATCACGAAATCCGGAGCGGTATCGAACGCATTCCAGTAGGCTTTGTTGCCCAAGGTTTTGACATGCTCGCGCAACGCCTTCGCATGGGCGTGCAACAGTTGATCTCGCCGAGCGAGCTCCTCCGGGGATGCAGTGTCGGGAATCGCGCACGCGCGCTGGTAATCCGTGTAAGGGACTTTCGCGTCGATCGGGATGCTCTTGTTCCCCGGCAGATGGATCACCATATCCGGGCGCTGGGTAGCGTCGTTCCCAGCCTTGACCACAACCTGCGTGTCGAAATCGACATGTTCGAGAAGACCGGCGGATTCCACAATGTTGCGCAGCTGCGCCTCTCCCCAGGCTCCGCGAACCTTGTTGTCCCGCAACGCCGCCGAAAGCGAGCTGGTCTCCTTGTCAAGCCGCGCCTGCTGGTCGCCCAAGCCCTTGAGCTGTTCGCCAAGCGCACCCATCTCACGCTTGCGCCCTTCTTCGATATCAGCGACTTTCTGCTGGAGGGCATCAAGATTCTTCTGCACCGGAGCAAGAGCAGACAACACCTTGCTCTGTTCATTCAAGGTCTTCGCTTGTTCCTGCCGTTTGCGTTCCTCCTCAGCCTGGGCTTTCTCACGCTCGTGCTGGATGCGAATCTGCTCGGCCTGCTGGGCTTGGGACAGCTGGGATTTCACGAATTGCAACTGCTCTTGCAGTCCATCGGCCTGCGCCCGGAATTGCGCCACCTGCGCCGTGAGCTCGCCGATGCGTACACGCGCGGACTCCACCTCGCCGCGAGCCGCATCCAACTCTTGCCGGTTGGCCCCGCGGGCGTCACGCTGCCCTCTGCTTCTGCCCAGCGCAAAACCAGCCACGATCCCCAGAATCGCGACGACGATGACCAATGCCAACACCTCAACCACATTTTCGAACATATGTTCTAGTCAACAGCAAGGTATGGACGTGGGGGGCGTCGCAGCGCACACCCCGCCGGCACACCCCCACCGACACAACGCCGAGAAACATGGCCGGCTCACCGCACCAGCCGCGACACGGCCTGCGACACCTCGTCAAGCTTGTCGTCAGCCACCTGTCCGCCTTGCTCGACTGCCTCACGCACGCAATGATCCAGATGGTCGTCCAACAACATCATCGCAACCGATTTCAGCGCCGATTCGACGGCGGCAATCTGCGTCAACACATCAATGCAGTACCGGTCGTCGTCGATCATACGGCCGATCGCCCTGACCTGCCCCTCAATCCGGCGCATCCTCGTCTGGACCTTCTTCTTATCTTCCGCATATCCGTTCATCTCTGCCGTTTTCCTTTGCTGTCGCCAATTGCGCATGTCGTTATCCCTAGGGCGGAATACTATGGCGCATTATACCCCATCAGGGTATACATCGGATACGCAGTAAAGCCGGCGCCGGAACACGGGACGGCACGCCCGGCAAACACACCGGGCCGACGGGAAAACACCGCCATCTACGCAGTACGGTCACCACCGACTGCGACGATGAAGACAACCAAGGAGGACGCATGGGATTCGACCTATTCACAGCGGTCATCGCGGTCGCGCTCGCCGCCATATTGACCTGGCTGACGTTGCGGTTCTTTTTCGCACAGAGGCAAGGCACCGCGGCCAAACAGGAACAAGGCATGCAAAGCGCCGATATCATCGTCAAAGGCGGGTACGAGCCATCGCTGATCACCATGAAACCCGGCGTGCCGATCACCCTGCATTTTGACCGCCAGGAAACCGGCGAATGCACCTCGCACGTCGTCTTCTCCGACCTCGGCCTTGACGCCATGCTGCCCGGCAACGCGCATACCGACGTACAGCTACCGGCGCTCGCACCAGGCGATTACCCCTTCGCGTGCGGCATGAATATGGTCCACGGCATGCTCCGTGTCGAGGATGACGGCGAAGACCACAGCAAAGACCACCGCGAAGATCACGCCGACACGCATCGCAGGGCGCAGCCCGCAGCCCCCATGTCGAACGCCAAGGACGCGCTGGACAACGAACGCAAGGCCGCCGATGAACGCCGCAAGGAAATCCGCCAGCTCACCCGTCTGGTCATCATCGGCACCATCCTTTCCCTGCCAGTGTTCATCGTCTCCATGCTCTACATGGGAGGCCATGTCTCCATGCCCGCGTGGCTGACCAATCCATGGCTTCAGGCGGTGCTCATCACCCCGGTCATGTTCTACTGCGGAGCCCCCATCCATAAGGTTGGGTGGCCGGCGCTCATCCACCGCTCTCCCGACATGAATTCCCTCGTATCACTGGGTTCGGCCGCCGCATATCTCTACAGTCTGGTTGTCTGCGTAGCGGGACCGGCACTGCCGGCAGGATCGCGCGAGCCGTATTTCGAATCGGTCGGTGTGGTCATCACCCTCGTGCTCGTCGGGCGTCTCTTGGAAAGCAAGGCGCGCGAAGGCACCGGTGAGGCGGTTCAATCATTGATCAAACTCCGCCCCCGCAACGCACAGACCATCAGCTCTACAGTCCTAGATCAGGGCGAGCGTGCATGGCATGATCCAGCCAATCAAAGCACCGTCGATATCGACAAACTCAAGGTCGGCGACCTAGTGGTCGTCAAGGCCGGCGAGCGCATCCCCGCCGACGGTGTGGTCGTCGCCGGCACGCTGGATATCGACGAATCGATGATCACCGGCGAATCCGCGTCCGTACACAGCAGCGCAGGCGGCACCGTCACCGGCGCGACCATTGCGCTCAACGGCAACGCGGTTATCCGCGTCAGCCAGGTCGGCGGGGATAGCGTTCTCGCGCAAATCATCGCGATGGTCGCCCGCGCGCAGGCCACCAAAGCCCCGGTACAGCAACTGGCCGACCGGATCGCACGTGTGTTCGTGCCGGCGGTCATCATCATCGCCATCTGGACGTTCGCAATCTGGGCTTCTTTCGGCCCACAACCGCGACTTGCCCACGCGTTGGTCACCGCGGTCAGCGTGCTGATTATCGCGTGCCCGTGCGCTTTGGGCCTTGCCACCCCGCTGTCCGTCACCGCGGCGACCGGGCTGGGCGCCACGAACGGCGTACTGGTCACCTCAGCGAAAGCGCTGGAACAGGCTCGCAATATCAGGACCGTGGTCTTCGATAAAACTGGCACCATCACCCGAGGGACCGTCGACGCAGGAGCCGACCCGGACCACCCGTCATACACGTCGGACACCGTCAAACCCGGTTCACAGCAGGCGATTGCGGCCTTGCGCAAGGCCGGTGTGCGCACCATCATGCTCAGCGGTGACAAAGCCGAGGTCGCCGGCCAAATCGCCAAGCAAGTCGGCATCGATACGGTTATCGCACAGGTTCGGCCAGACGGCAAGGCGTATTGGATTGAACGCCTGCAGGCGCAGCGTGATGCCGACAAGCGCAACGACGAATTGATTGCGATGGTCGGCGACGGCATCAACGACGCCCCTGCCTTGGCGCAGGCCGATCTTGGCATCGCCATCGGCACCGGCACGGATGTGGCCATGCAGTCGGCGGATGTCACGCTGATGAGCGGCGATTTGCGCGGCGTGTTGAAACTCATCAACCTGTCGAACGCGACCATGCGCAATATCCGTGAGAACTATGCATGGGCCTTCGGATACAACGTCATCGGCATCCCGATCGCGGCAGGTGTGCTCTACCCCTTCACCGGATGGCTGCTCAGCCCAATGATTGCAGGACTTGCGATGGCACTGTCCAGCGTATGCCTGGTGCTCAACGCGAACCGGTTGCGGCATGCGCGCATCGGTGACGGCCTGACCGCCGGCCTCGCTGACACCGGCACGCCGACAGCAGCACCCACCATCATCATCGACGAGCACACCACGATGAATCAGCCGTCGGACGCCGGCCGCAGCGCCACCAGCGCCCCCGACATCAGCAATGCCAACAATTCCAACACCAAGAGCAAGGAGCACACCATGGACATGAGCCACATGCATCATATGGGTCAGATGGCCGAAGCGACCCCCGGCGACGGCAACACCGCGACCGACCCGGTATGCGGCATGAGCGTCGCCGTGAATGATGAGGCGATCACCCGCACCCACAACGGCACGACGTACTACTTCTGCGGCGAGCATTGCGCCGCGAACTTCAGCAAGGCGCCAGAGCTGTTCCTCGAGCAGTAAGGTCCCAGCCTCTTCTGCTGACGCCGACAGCCCCGCAACACGAAAAACGGCCGCCCGCCCAAGCCACATCAGAGCTTGGGCGGGCGGCCGTTTGAGTTCAAGCAACCGTCACTTGTCTTCCTGCACACCTTCGACGGTCACGCCGGACAGCGGATCCTCAGGCATGTCAGTGAGTTCGAGGTGTTCGCCACCGGTCTGGTCAACGAGCACGGTGTCACCGTCATGCACCTTTCCGGCAAGCAGCAGACGCGCCAGCTGATCGCCGACCTCGGTCTGAACGAGCCTGCGCAGCGGGCGAGCGCCGTACGCCGGATCGTACCCGGTGTTGGCGAGCCAATCGCGAGCCGCATCCGTGACCTGCAGCGAAATCCGGCGTTCGGTAAGCCGCGCGGCCACCTGACGCACCTGCAAATCGACGATGCTGCCGAGCTCCTGACGAGTCAACGGGTGGAAGATGACCAGCTCGTCAAGGCGGTTGATGAATTCCGGCTTGAAGTGTGCATGCACGGCATCCATCACGGCCTTCTGCTTGGCTTCCTCATCCAGGTCAGGCTGCACCAGGAATTGCGAACCGAGGTTCGAGGTCATGATCAGAATCGTGTTCTTGAAGTCCACGGTTCTGCCTTGGCCATCTGTCAGGCGACCATCGTCCAGCACCTGCAGCAACAGGTCAAAGACTTCCGGATTCGCCTTCTCGACCTCGTCGAACAGCACCACTGAGTAGGGGCGCCGACGCACGGCCTCAGTCAGCTGGCCGCCTTCCTCGTAGCCGACATAGCCCGGGGCGGCACCGATCAGGCGGGACACGGAGGCTTTCTCCATGTACTCGCTCATATCGATACGTACCATGGCCTTCTCGTCGTCGAACAGGAAGTCGGCGAGCGCCTTGGCGAGCTCGGTCTTGCCCACGCCGGTGGGGCCAAGGAACAGGAACGATCCGGTCGGGCGGTTCGGGTCGGAGATGCCGGCACGCGAACGACGCACCGCGTCGGAAACCGCACGGATGGCGTCTTTCTGACCGATGACGCGCTTGCCGAGGTACTCCTCCATGTGCAGGAGCTTCTCGTTCTCGCCTTGCATCAGGCGGCCGACAGGAATGCCGGTCCATTCAGACACAATCTGCGCGATGGAATCCGCATCGACCTTGTCGGGGACCATCGGGGTCTCCTCGGCGCCGGTTTCCTTGGCATCGCGTTCCTCCTGCTCGGCGGCGGCGATTTCCTTCTGGATGTGCGGAATCTCACCGTACCTGATTTCGGAGGCCTTCGCATAGTCGCCGTCGCGTTCGCAACGTTCGGCTTCCACTTGCAGCTCGTCGAGCTTCTTGCGCAGGTCGCCGACCTTGTTGTGTCCGCTTTTCTCCATATTCCAACGGGCGTTGAGACCGTTGAGCTTCTCGGTCTTGTCGGCGAGCTCTTTGTCGAGGTCGGCGAGGCGTTCGCGGGACTTCTCGTCGAGCGCGTCCGCCTTCTTCTGCTCGGCTTTCTCGTTCTTCGGGTTGCCCAGCAGGTAGGCGCGTTCCATCTTTAGCCGGTCCACTTGGCGCTTGAGCTCATCGATTTCCTCAGGCGAGGAATCGAGTTCCATACGCAGGTGTGCAGCCGCCTCATCGACCAGATCGATGGCCTTGTCCGGCAGCTGACGCCCGCTGATGTACCTGTTGGACAGCTGGGCTGCGGCCACGAGCGCATCATCGCCGATGGTCACCTTGTGGTGGGCCTCGTACTTGGGCGCGATACCGCGCAGGATCGCAATGGTGTCCTCGACGCTCGGTTCACCGACGAACACTTGCTGGAAGCGGCGTTCAAGTGCCGGGTCCTTTTCGATGTTCTCGCGGTATTCGTCAAGCGTCGTGGCGCCGATCAGCCGCAGTTCGCCGCGCGCAAGCATCGGCTTGAGCATGTTGCCCGCGTCCATCGAGCCTTCTGCCGCGCCGGCTCCGACGATGGTGTGAATCTCGTCGATGAAGGTGATGATCTGCCCGTTCGCGTTCTTGATCTCGTTGAGCACGGCCTTGAGGCGTTCCTCGAATTCGCCGCGGTATTTCGACCCGGCGACCATGGAACCCAGGTCGAGGCTGATGAGTTTCTTGTTGCGCAGCGTGCTCGGCACATCCCCGGCGACGATACGCTGGGCGAGGCCTTCGACAACGGCGGTTTTGCCGACGCCAGGCTCGCCGATCAGCACCGGGTTGTTCTTGGTGCGGCGGGACAGGATCTGGATGACACGGCGGATCTCCTGGTCGCGGCCGATCACCGGGTCGAGCTTGCCTTCCTTCGCGGCGGCGGTCAGGTCGGTCGAATACTTTTCGAGAGCCTTGTAATTGCCTTCCGCGTCCGCGCTGGTCACGTGGGCGCCACCTCGAATCTGCGGCAACACTTTGCGCAGGGATTCCGCGGTCACTCCGTTGGCTTCGAGGATGTCCGCGGACTTGTTCGGTTTGCTTGCGGCGATGGCGATGAGCAGGTGTTCGGTGGAGATGAAATCATCCCCGAGCTGCTTCATTTCCTGTTCGGCTTGGACGAGCGCCGCTTCGAGCTGGCGGCTGGGTTGCGCCTGCGTGGTGCTTGAGCCGCTGGCGCTCGGCAGGTTGACCAACCCGTTGCGTACGGCCGCGCCGATGGCTTTGATATCTCCGCCGGCCGCTTTGACGAGGCTGGGGACGACGCCGTTCTGCTGGCGAAGCAGTGCGTCGAGCAGGTGCAACGTTTCGACTTGGGCGTTGCCTGCGGCGGACGCGCTCTGCACGGCGTCACTGATGGCTTCCTGGGCCATATTGGTGAATTGTGCTTGCATGGTTCCTCCATTCGCGGCCCTTGGGCGGCTTCACCCGTGGGCGCTTCGTTGTCTGTGTCTGCTGTATACAACCGATTTCCCCGTCGATTATTCCAAACTTGAGCCTAGTTGACTCAAGTTTTGTATTTTCCTTGATATTTCGGGCCAACAGGCGGATCCATACCCGGCCGCTTCTGCATCTTGGAACCCGTCACCGCTACGATGGCACTGGTTGACGGAAGGACACGCACCCCATGAACATCGATATCATCGCCCCCGGCCGCATCAAGGAACGGTATCTGCGCGACGCGATTGACGAATACTCGAAACGCCTGTCGCGCTTCTGCAAGCTGAGCATCATCGAAGTGGCCGACGAGAAGACGCCTGAACATGCGACGCCCGGCACCGACGAGCTCATCAAGCGCAAGGAAGGCGAGCGCATCGCGAAACATATCAAGGACGGCGCGTATGTGATCGCCCTCGCCATCGACGGGCAGATGCTCGGCTCGGAGCGGTTCGCCGAGAAACTTGACGACCTCGCACTGCACGGCGCCAGCCACATCCAGTTCATCATCGGCGGCTCGCTCGGGCTGGCGCCCGAAATCCTCTCACGCGCCGACTGGAAGCTCAGCTTCTCCCCCATGACTTTCCCGCATCAGCTCATGCGCGTGATCCTGCTCGAGCAGGTCTACCGCGCCTTCAAGATCAACGCCCACGAGCCGTACCATAAGTAGCAGCGGCCGCACCCTACACGAACGGACACCGAGCACAAACACTCAAATCGAACGAGGAGGCCTTATGAGTGCAGACATCGCGAATATCAACCACGTGGCACTATATGTCAACGACCTCGAGGCTGCGAGGGACTTCTTCATCACCTATCTCAGTGCTACATCGAACGACGAATACCATAATCCAACCACGGATTTCCGCTCGTACTTCCTGAGTTTCGACGGGGATACGCGGCTTGAGATCATGACACGCCCCGGTATGGAGGACCGACCGAAGCCCTTCGCACGCACCGGCTACGCGCATGTCGCCTTCAGCCTTGGCAGCGCACAGGCCGTGGACGAGCTCACCGCGCGTCTCAAGGCCGATGGATACGAGGTGCTGAGCGGCCCGCGCACCACTGGCGACGGCTACTACGAAAGCTGCATCGTTGCCCTCGAAGGCAACCAAATCGAACTCACCGTGTGATTCCGCCATATTGCCGGCAAGTACCGGCGCAATGCGCCGGGATACACCGGGATACCGGTTGCCAAACTGAACTTGCCACTTACTTACCAGCAAGTGGCAAGTAAGTGGCAAGTTCAGATGAGGTTCATTCCAATGTCGGCTGCCGATTGAGCAACCCACCGACCAGACAGTCAGCCCTGCACGACGACGTTGCGCAGGCTGCCGATACCCTCCACGTGGACGACCGGCTCGTCACCCGGTTTGAGGCTGCCGGACGCATTCGGGGTGCCAGTCATGATCACATCGCCGGGCAGCAGTGTGGAAAAGCTGGAAATCGCGGCGATCTGCTCAGGGATGCCGTGAACCAGCTTCGCGGTCGTGCCGCTGGCCTCCGGCACGTCCTTGCCGTTGAGTGTGAAGGAGATCTTCGCGTCCTTCCAATTCAGATCGGTCTGGATCCACGGTCCGAGCGGGCACGCGGTGTCGAAGCCTTTCGCGCGCGTCCACATTGGGTCGGCGCCCTGCAGGTCACGCAAGGTCACATCGTTGACGCACGTGAAACCGAGCACGTAATCCATGGCCTTCTCGACCGGCACATTCTTCGCGATTCGGCCGATGATCACCGCAACTTCCGGCTCGAAATTCATATCATGCGAGAACGGCGGAATGACAATAGGGTCGTCAGGGCCAATCACGGAAGTGCTCGGCTTCGAGAAGATCACCATGTTTTCCGGGGCGTGCGCGATATCGCTGTGCCCGGTCTCGTGCATGAACTGGGCGTGCGCTTCATAATTTTTCGCCAGGCCGTAAATCTTTGACGGGATGACCGGGGCGAGCAGACGCAAGCCGTCCGTATCGAGCGGGAACCGTTCGCCGGTCGGCTCCACCGGCTGGGCGCCAAACGGGTAGCCGCTGAGCACTACGAGGTAATCCTTGCCATCCTGCTCATCCTTCTGCACGAAGGCGTATTGTGGGGTCTTATCGTCTTTGGTGAAACGTGCGATTCTCATATCCCACATGATACAAGCCGCCATTGCCACAGCTGTTACGCCGACGCGCACAAGGCGATAGTCTGCAAGCCGCACCGCGCCCAAACCGCTGGACATGCAACCCGCGCTTTTCGATGCCATCATTCGGCGAATGACACCATGCCACACGATGACAGCGGCCACATTATCACACCACTCGACGAATGAGTTACACTGTGCTGCGCGGTTTGCCCAGCGAACGCAGAATATGCACCTGCAACGGCACGGTCACGATGAAGGAAATGATGTCAGAGACCGATTGCGCCATCTGAACACCCGGCACACCGAAGCAATGCGCGAGAATGAGAGCCGCCGGAGCGAGGAACAATCCGAGCCGGCAAACCGCTACGAATGACGCGATCACCGTCTTGCCTATGGTCTGCTGCATCATATTGGACATCATCGCGAACCCGTTGAGCGGCACCGTGCAGCACTGCATCCACAACGCCACTGTGCCGACGGCGATCACTTGTGGGTCAGACCGGAACAATCCGATGATATCGGGGGCAAGCACCGCGACGGCAACCGCAATAATCACCAGGGCTATCGTGGACAGCCGCACGCAGAACCAGTATCCTTCTTTGACGCGTCGGTACAGCCCGGCGCCGTAATTGTACCCGCACACCGGTTGGAAACCTTGCCCCAGGCCGATAATGATCGAGTTGATGGCAAGCATGATGCGCATGACAATCGCCATTGCGGCGATGACCGCGTCGCCGAAGGGGTTGGCCGCTAAGTTCACGCATGTGGTCGCGAGCGAACCCGCGCCTTGCCGCAACAGCGACGGCATGCCACCACCGATGATTTCACGCACCAGCAGCATGTCCGGCTTGCCGTTGCGCAGGTCGAGTCTGACGACACCGCGACGGACGGCGAACGTGACCAGAATGATGAAACTGATGGTCTGGCATACCGCGGTGGCGATGCCGGCACCGGCGATACCAAGCCCCGCAACGAAAATCAGCAGCGGCGCGACGATGAAATTCAACAATGCGCCGCTGACCAGGCCGATCATGCCGTACAGGGACAGTCCTTGGTACCGCAGCAGGCCGTTGAGCGCGAACGATCCGCATACCATGGGCGCTGCGATGAGAATCGGCGTGAGATAGGCGATGGCGTATGGCGAGATGGTCGGAGTCGAGCCAAGTACAACCACCAGATGCGGCAATGTGGACAAACCGAGAATCGCCAATGCGAGTCCGCCAAGGACAGCTCCGCAGAAACCGACCGCTAACAGACGCGCGGCACGCTCGTTGTTTCGTTTTCCCAGTTCCCGGCTCATCGAATTGCCGGAGCCATTGCCGAAGAAGAACCCGAAGGCTTGGAATACAGTCATCACCGAATAGGCGATGCCGATTGCGCCGGACTGGGATGTGCCCAGCCGCCCGATGAAATATGTATCCGCGAGATTATAGGCGGTGGTGACCAGGTTCGAGATGACCGCGGGAAGGCACAATGCAAGAATGAGGCCGCGTACCGGGGCGCCCGTCATACGCCGGTATTGTGCGTCAGCGGTTGCGCGACGAGGTGCCGTGGCAGCTGCGGATGCCGGCGCGGTATCAGATACCGCAACCGGCACCGGCAACTTGCCTTGTTCACGCCCATGATTCGATGAATTCCCTGCCACTTGATTCATCCTAACCACGGGTGCCGCCGGAAGGCGAACGGTGTGCGCATGTCCGGCTCCACGGCCGCCGCGTCAATCCGGACCGCGTCAACCTCGGACGGATCAGTCGCGTAGGAGAATCTCTGTCAACGCGCCAATCACCGCATCAGGCATTCCGTTCGCCGCGAATAATCCATCCCCGAAGCTGGGTGCCGTCTTGAAGGTGCGCAACGCGCCAATCGCACGTACGCCTTGCTCATATATCGCCCGCATCGCATGTTCCTTGGAGCCATACGGCATTTGCGCGTGCATGAGCACATTGAGCGCATCGTGTTCAACCGGATTGTCCGCGATGTGCAAGCCTCCCCTGATCGCGACGTTCAAAACCGCGGAAGACGGCACCTGACGTACGGTGACCGACAGGCTCAGTGTACGCGCATCATAAGAGGTTTCCACACCGTCGCAGGGGGTGTCGTCGATATTGACGCCGATATCGACGGGATTGACGTCAGCGACACCGCGGAACACCATCGTCCAGTCGCGCTGTGACGGGACTGCGTCGGTCTTGCCTTCAACCGGAGCGACCGTGAACAGCGAGCTGCCGTCACCGTCAGCGTCCGTACGGCCGGCATCCCTCCAATTGAAGGACATGCGGGTAGTTGCGGTGTGGATGTCTGATTCGCCGATTTGCGCGGATTGCGCAGACGGCACGAAGACCCCATCATCCTCAATCATCGCGAAGCGGCCATTCGCGCCGGGGAACACCAGTACTCGCAGGGATTGCGGATTGTCCAGATCGTTGACGGCATCGCCATCGCCGAGCTCCTGCAACGGCACGATGCCTCCCGCCTGGGCAAACACAGGAATGCGATTGATGGCGCGCCATACTTCCAACCGTCGCCCGGACGGATTGGAAGAACCGTAGCGGCGGCCATCGAAAAAGTCATACCATTCGCCCTGCGGCAACCATGCGTCGGCGCGACCGAGTCGGGCGGAATCGTCATCATCCGAGACAATCGGCGCAACCAGCAGCTGCGTGCCGAAACGGAATTCATCCGGGACTTCATATGCCTGCGGATTATTCGGGTCGGCCCAATACATCGGTTCGACGAGCGGCATGCCTTCGAACGCCGCCCGGTAGTTCATGGTGTACAGGTACGGCAACATCATGTGACGCAACCGCAGAGCGTCCACCATGGCATGCCGGACATCAGCGGAGAAATTCCAAGGCTCTTTGCCCATGAACTGCGAGTTGCTGGAATGCAGACGATTGATTGGGCTGAAAGCGCCGAGCTGGTACCAGCGCGCCTCCAAGTGCTCGTCCCGGTATCCGCACATATGCCCGCCGATATCGTGGCTCCACCATCCGTAACCGATATTCGATGCGGTCGCGGTGAAATACGGCTGGAATTGCAATGATTTCCAAGTCACGACGGTATCCCCGGAGAATCCGACCGGGTACCGATGCGACCCCGGGCCCGCATAACGCGAGAAAGTCAGCGGCCAGCCATGGCCACGGCCAGAATCCAGATAGTGCAAGTGGTTCAGCGCCCACAACGGGTCAAGCCCAGGCTGACGGGTCACACCGCCCTGCTGCCAGTCGAGCCACCAGAAATCAACGCCTTCGGCTTCCAGCCGATGATGCATGTCAAGGTACGCGCTCACGAAATCCGGATTTGTCAGGTCGAATTCCACCGCTTCTTCGGTCGCGGGATCAATGCCGACCCGCTTGGCCACTTGCCGGTAATCATCTTCAAACGCACGTACACCGTCTCGAGGATGCACATTCAGCGTGACTTTGAGTCCGCGCCGGTGCAGATCATGCAGTAATGCCTTGTGGTCGGGGAACAGTTGTCTGTTCCACGAATATCCGGTCCAGCCGGAGCCGTATTTCGGATCGATGTCGTCAACACGATGCCAGTCCATATCAATCACCGATGTGGTGAACGGGATGCCTTCGCGCTTGAAGCGGTCCATGAGCTCAAGATACTCGTCCTGGGTGTACCGGTAATACCGGCTCCACCAGTTGCCGAGCGCAAAACGCGGCAGCAGCGGCGTCGGCCCGGCGAGCCGGTAGAAGTCCCGCACCGCCTCGCTGTAGCGTCGACCATAGCCGAAGAAGTACAGGTCGGTTTCCTGGTGGTCTCGAGGCATGATCCAAGCACCGAGAGGATTCGGCTTGCCGTTCACCTCATCCGTCAGCACGATCACATTCGCCGCGGAATCGTCGATCACCGCCCAGCCGTCTCGCGAAATCACCCCGTCTCCCAGCGCGATCTCGCCATCGGCCTCATCAAGCGTACGCGCGGTGCCCTTGAGATTATGCTTCGGTTCGTCTCCGTAGTGCCAAGTGTTGAACTGGGTGTCCGCCATACCTTTGATGACCACGCTCAGCCCTTCTTTGCTGAACGGTTTGCCATCATATGTAATGTACAGGGCCGGGGTGTCAATGATGAGCAATCCGTTGCGATGCGTCACCGTGAACCGCGGTTGGGTGCCGAAATCACGGCTGACAACCATCTGCGTGGGATTGTCCTCGAATTCACCTGAATCGGACCATTCGAAACGAATCAGCGATTCAGTCAGGATCCCGATGCGCCAATGGTCTCCCTGCACAATCGACGACGCACACATCATCGGATGCGTGGAACGCACGTATGCCACGAATACGTTGTCTTGGTCGTCAACGTTGACTGATACTTCTGTCATGCTGCCCCTCTCACTTGCCGCTATCATCGCACCACTGATCCATCCATGCCATCAGCTTGGGAACGCTGGTTTCGTCCCATGCGGACAGACGTGGACCATCCAGCTGCCGGTTGTAAGGCTGGTCGAACACGACGACATGCTCGCCGGCTTGACGAAGTGCAAGAATATTTGCAGGCGAGTCATCAATGTGGATGGTCGCGTGCATGGTGTCCTTGAGACCGGTGAAGCATAAGGACATGTAAGGGATATGGTTATCGTCAAGCCATTTGGCTGTATCTGACACGACGATCTGATGCTGCCCGGAGACGAACAACCGATGGGTAACGACTCTGATGTATACGTGCTCATCAGCGAGACGCCGCAAGGCTTCAGGTGCACCTTGAATGACGGGCATCGTCGCATAGAGGTGATTCGCCTCCGCTTCTCGGTGAGCCTGTTTGTACTCTTCGACCGATTGGAAAGGCCAGCCGGTTGCTGATGTCATGTCATAACGCGTCATATCAGGATACGTATCAGCAGCCATACGGCCAGCATGAACAAGCCACTGACGCATGGCTTCCGTGTAATCTGCACAGACACCATCAAGGTCGAGATCCATCACACGATACACATCTGTACCACGGTCGACACCGTCATACGGTGATTCATACTTCACCGGAACCATAGCATTCTCCTCAGCTAAGCCGTGACCTGTAAACATATACTTCACATCATATGCAGGTGACACGGTGGAAACGATGATTTGAGATTTGAGGTTTAAGAAGTGGGATGCGAGATGGAACTCGTAACATGGCGATGAGCGGTAAAGAGGATGGCGAAAGGGTGTATCCAGATGGGAAGAGCGGACGTTGATGTTGAAATTCCATGCAGTAAGACTGGATGCTGGTCAGATGGTCACGCCAAGGTGCATGAACAGTCAATACCTTATGTGGGTGAGTGGGTATAAAAGGAGGGGGAGGGGCGTGTGTTGCGTCCCTCCCCCTTCGTGGAGTGTTGGTGCGGCGGCGTGCTACTCTCCCACACCCTTCCGGGTGCAGTACCATCGCCGTGCCAGGTCTTAGCTTCCGGGTTCGGAATGGGTCCGGGCGTCTCCCCTGGGCCATGGCCGCCGCAAATCTTGTGTTATACATCCCACGGGATCGTGTCTCCACGTGTTCCCTTGGGGGATCGTGGTGGGTTGGGGACCGGATAGTGGACGCGACTGAAGGAATGATCCATGTGACGTGCAGGGTGTCTCCCTGTCGTCCGGGTGATGCTTGTTCTTGCCACCCCTGACGGGGTGATCGTGTGGTGTTGCCGTTCGACTGTTAGTACCGGTCGGCTCCACCCCTCGCGGGGCTTCCACGTCCGGCCTATCAACCACGTGTTCTGCATGGAGTCTCCAGACCCCCAAGGGGGTCACGGAATCCTGATCTCGGAGCAGGCTTCCCGCTTAGATGCTTTCAGCGGTTATCCCTCCCGAACGTAGCCAACCGGCCGCGCCACTGGCGTGACGACCGGCATACCAGAGGTTCGTCCACCCAGGTCCTCTCGTACTATGGGCAGGCCTCCTCAGGATTCCAACGAGCGCAGAGGATAGAGACCAAACTGTCTCACGACGTTCTGAACCCAGCTCGCGTGCCGCTTTGATCGGCGAACAGCCGAACCCTTGGGACCTGCTCCAGCCCCAGGATGCGACGAGCCGACATCGAGGTGCCAAACCATCCCGTCGATATGGACTCTTGGGAATGATCAGCCTGTTATCCCCGGGGTACCTTTTATCCGTTGAGCGATGCCGCGCCCGTGCGCCGGCACCGGATCACTATCTCCGACTTTCGTCCCTGCTCGACCCGCCGGTCTCGCAGTCAAGCCCCCTTGTGCGATTGCACTCGACACCCGGTTGCCAACCGGGCTGAGGGGACCTTTGAGCGCCTCCGTTACTCTTTGGGAGGCAACCGCCCCAGTTGAACTACCCGCCAGGCACTGTCCCTGAAGAGGATGACTCTTCGAGGTTAGACGCCAGGTGTGGACAGAGCGGTATTTCACCTTCCGGCTCCCCGCGGGCTGGCGCCCGCGGCTCACAGCCTCCCGCCTATGCTACACAATCCAGACCTGACGACAATACCAAGGTATAGTAAAGGTCCCGGGGTCTTTTCGTCCTTCTGCGCTTAACGAGCATCTTTACTCGTACTGCAATTTCGCCGAGCTCCTGGTCGAGACAGCGGGGAAGTCGTTACGCCATTCGTGCAGGTCGGAACTTGCCCGACAAGGAATTTCGCTACCTTAGGATGGTTATAGTTACCACCGCCGTTTACCGGGGCTTGAATTCACCGCTTCACCCCAAAGGGCTGACGGATCCTCTTAACCTTCCGGCACCGGGCAGGCGTCAGTGCATATACAGCGGCTTGCGCCTTCGCATGCACCTGTGTTTTTGGTAAACAGTCGCTACCCCCTGGCCTGTGCCACCCCCCAAGGCTCAACGCGCGAGGCGCATCACCCCAAGGGGTCTCCCTTATACCGAAGGCACGGGAGTGGTTTGCCGAGTTCCTTGACCAGGATTCGCTCGATCGCCTTGGTATACTCTACCAGACCACCAGTGTCGGTTTCGGGTACGGGCGGCATGGGGCCCTGGCGCCGAAGCTTTTCTCGGCAGAAGGGATCACCGGATTCGCCCCCTAGGGGGCCCATCATCACGCCTCGGCCTTATGCCCCGCGGATTTGCCTGCGGGACGGCCTGCACGCTTGACCACGGAAAACCACCTCCGCGGCCGGCTACCTGACTGCGTCACTCCTGCGTCGGCCTACCACACGCGGGATCCCAACACCACCCGCGTCCACGCCCCGAAAGGCGCTTCCACGGGAAGCGGAGGTTAGCACACGCGCTTCGGCTTTGACGGTCCCCAGCCGGTACGGGAATATCAACCCGTTCATCCATTCGACTACGCCTGTCGGCCTCGCCTTAGGACCCGACTGACCCGGGGACGACGAACGTGGCCCCGGAACCCTTGGTCATCCAGCGGACGGGATCCTCACCCGTCTCTCGCTACTCATGTCTGCATTCTCACTCCCCCACGGTCCACGACACGCTCACGCGGCCGCTTCGCCCCATGGGGGACGCTCTCCTACCCAGCAGGAAACCTGCTGGCGCGTCTTCGGTGGTGTGCTTGAGCCCCGCTACATTGTCGGCGCGGGACCACTAGACCAGTGAGCTGTTACGCACTCTTTCAAGGATGGCTGCTTCTGAGCCAACCTCCTGGCTGTCTATGCGGCCCCACATCCTTTCCCACTTAGCACACGCTTCGGGACCTTAAACGACGCTCTGGGCTGTCTCCCTCTCGACGACGGAGCTTATCCCCCGCCGACTCACTGCCGCGCCACACCTCACGGGTATTCGGAGTTCGGCTGCTGTCGGTACCCGAACCGGGCCCTCAAGCATCCGGTAGCTCTACCCCCCGGAGGCGACACGCGACGCTGCACCTAAATGCATTTCGGAGAGAACCAGCTATCACGGAATTTGATTGGCCTTTCACCCCTAGCCCCAGGTCATCCCCCCGGTTTTCAACCCAGGTGGGTGCGGTCCTCCACGCGGTCTTACCCACGCTTCAACCTGCCCAGGGCTAGATCATCCCGCTTCGGGTCCAGGACACGCGACAAACGCCTTTTAAGACTCGCCTTCGCTACGCATACGCCACACGGCTTATGCACGCCACATGCCACTGACTCGCAGACTCATTTTTCGATAGGCACGCCGTCACCCCACAAAGAAGGCTCCGACGGATCGTAGGCGCACGGTTTCAGGAACTCTTTCACTCCCCTCCCGGGGTGCTTTTCACCTTTCCCTCACGGTACTGGTACACTATCGGTCAGACGGGAATACTTAGGCTCACCCCACGGTCGGGGCTGATTCACACGGGATTCCACGAGGCCCGTGCTACTTGGGCAAACTGTGATACCGAGACGACACGCATACGGCTACGGGGCCATCACCCTCTACGGCCAGGCATTCAATCCTGCTCGCCTCACACGTCGTTTTATCACTCGGCCCGGCCCCGTCGGAGACCGGACACACAGGCCCGCAACACCCCACGCGCAACCCCCGACGGGTATCACACGCGCAAGGTTTGGCCTGGTCCGCTTTCGCTCGCCACTACTCACGGAATATCCTTTCCTGCAGGTACTGAGATGTTTCACTTCCCTGCGTACCCCCCGCAAAAACTGCGGTGACAGCCCATGACGGCTGCCGGGTCACCCCATTCAGAAACCCTCGGATCAAAGCCAGCTCGGCGGCTCCCCGAGGCATATCGCTGCCCGCCACGTCTTTCATCGGTCCCGTCTGCCAAGGCATCCACCATACGCCCTTGCAGGCAACCCCACACACGGGGAACCCGCAAGACCAAACGAACACCGGACGACAGATCATCAACACTCTGCGATCACAAAACGATCAAACAAACAACCAGACCCCCAACAAAGGGGACCCGGTCGAAATACATCAGTACAAGCAGACCACGACCAGCCACCCCCACAGGGGCGGCCACGCGGTCCGCTCGCGTCCACTCTCCAGTTCTCAAACCACCACGCCACACCACACACCCCCACCCGGAACACCCGGGAAGGAACCCATGGCGGGCACCCGAACGCCAACCCCCACACAAGGAGGCCGTGGCGGCCAGGGAACCCAACAGCATGCCCATACCCGCCCCCCGAAAAGGAGGCGCAACGATCCTTCCACGCCAGCACGCCCGGCACCCACGGGGACGACCCCCGCGATACCATGCCAGGCAAACAATGAAATTCTCCGTAGAAAGGAGGTGATCCAGCCGCACCTTCCGGTACGGCTACCTTGTTACGACTTAGTCCCAATCACGAGCCTCACCTTAGACGGCTCCCCCCAGCAGAACTGGTCAGGCCACCGGCTTCGGGTGCTGCCCACTTTCATGACTTGACGGGCGGTGTGTACAAGGCCCGGGAACGCATTCACCGCGGCGTTGCTGATCCGCGATTACTAGCGACTCCGCCTTCACGGAGCCGGGTTGCAGGCTCCGATCCGAACTGAGACCGGTTTTCAGGGATCCGCTCCATGTCACCATGTCGCATCCCGCTGTACCGGCCATTGTAGCATGCGTGAAGCCCTGGACGTAAGGGGCATGATGATCTGACGTCATCCCCACCTTCCTCCGGGTTAACCCCGGCGGTCCCCCGTGAGTTCCCGCCATGACGCGCTGGCAACACGGGGCGAGGGTTGCGCTCGTTGCGGGACTTGACCCAACATCTCACGACACGAGCTGACGACGACCATGCACCACCTGTGAACCCGCCCCGAAGGGAAACGACATCTCTGCCGTCGTCGGGAACATGTCAAGCCCAGGTAAGGTTCTTCGCGTTGCATCGAATTAATCCGCATGCTCCGCCGCTTGTGCGGGCCCCCGTCAATTTCTTTGAGTTTTAGCCTTGCGGCCGTACTCCCCAGGCGGGATGCTTAACGCGTTGGCTCCGACACGGGACCCGTGGAAGGGCCCCACATCCAGCATCCACCGTTTACGGCGTGGACTACCAGGGTATCTAATCCTGTTCGCTCCCCACGCTTTCGCTCCTCAGCGTCAGTAACGGCCCAGAGACCTGCCTTCGCCATTGGTGTTCTTCCCGATATCTACACATTCCACCGTTACACCGGGAATTCCAGTCTCCCCTACCGCACTCCAGCCCGCCCGTACCCGGCGCAGATCCACCGTTAGGCGATGGACTTTCACACCGGACGCGACGAACCGCCTACGAGCCCTTTACGCCCAATAAATCCGGATAACGCTCGCACCCTACGTATTACCGCGGCTGCTGGCACGTAGTTAGCCGGTGCTTATTCGAAAGGTACACTCACCCCGAAGGGCTTGCTCCCAAACAAAAGCGGTTTACAACCCGAAGGCCTCCATCCCGCACGCGGCGTCGCTGCATCAGGCTTGCGCCCATTGTGCAATATTCCCCACTGCTGCCTCCCGTAGGAGTCTGGGCCGTATCTCAGTCCCAATGTGGCCGGTCGCCCTCTCAGGCCGGCTACCCGTCGAAGCCTTGGTGGGCCCTCACCCCGCCAACAAGCTGATAGGACGCGACCCCATCCCACGCCGCCAGAGCTTTCCCGGACCCCCATGCAGGAGCCCGGCACATCCGGCATTACCACCCGTTTCCAGGAGCTATTCCGGAGCATGGGGCAGGTTGGTCACGCATTACTCACCCGTTCGCCACTCTCACCCGCAAGCAAGCTTGCAGGATCCCGTTCGACTTGCATGTGTTAAGCACGCCGCCAGCGTTCATCCTGAGCCAGAATCGAACCCTCCACAAAAAAACAATGCGGAAAGCCAATAACAGACTCTCACAAAATAATTGACGGTCGCCTAATAAGGAAAGGCGACTCGCACGAAAACCCCGACCCCCATCAACCGCCCTCGCGGACTCCCACGCAGGACAATCAAACACCCCGCACGGAAGCGGGGACCGGACTGGCAATCATTGACTATAAAGAAGTAGTACAGACACGCTCTTGAGTTCTCAAACCACCACCACACACCCGACAAAACCAACCCCCCGAAGGAAGCCGGCCGGCGAGCGGCAGCAAGAGAACAACATACACCACCAACACCACCCACGCAAACCAACCACCCAACCACCACCCCACAAACCCTACAAAACACAAGCAAACACCGGCGTGTCGAAAACACCACACACCACACACAAAACAACACGACACCACCAGACCAACCAACCAAACACCCCACAACACCAGCACACCGCGCTTAGTCCCAGCTAAATCCAGTTGCCTTCATACCCATTGCCGCACTCCGAGCCAGATTTGCGTACCCCGACTATTCCCGATTCAATCAGTCAACATCGTTTCGAGTGAACCATCCGACGGCGGTGCCCCAACTGCACATTTGAGTGACCCACTTTCTTTCGAATGCGGAAGGTAATCAAGCACCCCATACCAAGTTCCGCCATCATGTTCCGATGCTGCGGTGTTGCCTGCGCCTGAACGTAATAGCTTTCCGGCGTATGGTCAAGCAAATCATTGACAGCTTCAGTCGCACCGTGCCAAGTACCTTCTTCGTAGCTCACACTCGGCTTGGTGATTACAACTCGTTTCGGCATATCAAGAAGGGACGTCCAGGAGGTGTCGGACGGCGGATGGCATGAACAAGACAGCACACAGGATGGTGACGATTGCGCCGAATCTCAACACCCAAATGCGAGCTCGAGTATAGATTTCAGGCTGTTTTCGCCATCGAAGCGCGACCAGGACAGTGATGGCGGCAAACCCAATTGGCGTAATGCCGAACATGATGCTTCGCACGAATCTGTTGACAAATACTGACGCAATCATCCACGCGATTGTGACGGTGACGGCTGCTGCAATCGGGATTTTGTAGGCGTTACGATTCTCGTCAGCGGCTTGTCTCCACCCGCGTTGTGCCGTCTGCTGCATCCGGGGAAATTCGATGCGGATCGGTTGGGAATCATCGTCAATCAAGGTATCAGCCGATTGGCGTTCTTAGTGAGAAACTTCGCCGTAGCCCGCTCTGCCAAATGACTCGTTCATCATGAACTCCTCCTCGAGTGGTTTGTTCGTTTCCCTCGTGCTCTTATACCTTTCTTGGTACTCGGCATCGCACATGGGTGCGCATCCCATTTTCGGCCTGGACATGCCATTATCGGCAACTGTCTGTATCGGCGTGTCGCGGCGATACGATGATACTCAATCCGGTTGCGAACCACCGCACTCGGAAGTAACGATGGTGCCCCACAAAGAAGGGGCGCAGGCAAGGGAACTGCGAGAATACGGCAGACCAGAATCGGCCAACACAGAAGGGAAAGATGATGGTTCAGCACACAATCCGGCATTGGGGTAAGCCGGCAGATGGGTCCGCGCGGACGCTGCGAGACGCCATGTATGGGGAAGCTGTCGGCGATGCATTGGGTGTCCCATTCGAGTTCAGGGCTCGCGGTACTTTCACATGCACAGGCATGGCATGGGACCGCGCGAATGGAAGCGTCGAAGTCGGAGGTGGAGTTGGGGCTTGGCACCAGCCCGTCGGCACATGGAGCGATGACACCGGGATGGCCTTGGCAACCTGTGATTCGTTGCGGGAGCTCGGCAGAGTGGACGTTGCGGATATGCGTGACAAGTTCATACGGTGGCGCGACAGCCAGGACTACAACGTTGACCGGCGATTCGACATAGGCGGTGCTACAGCGAGCGCACTCGCGAGCGGGCACGGATTGGCGGGCGAGCGCGACAACGGCAACGGCTCGCTCATGCGCATCGTCCCGCTGGCGTTCACGGATGCCGCCGACGACGAAATCCGCTCAGTGAGCGCGATTACGCACGCTCATCCGATAAGTTGCGAAGCATGCGTCACATACGTGCGGTATGCGCGGCTGTTGCGGGATGGTGCGTCACCGCTCGAAGCGTTGGATGACAAACGAGTCGCATACGGTTTGAGCGGAGTCGCTTCTAGAACCACCGCAGGAGTAGGGGCTGATGATTTGACGATCATCCCCAAACTGAATCGAAAGGACGTTGCATCCAGCGGTTTTGTTGTCGACACCTTGGTGGCTGCGATCTGGTGTCTGGCCACCACCACGAGGTATGCGGATTGCGTGCTTGAAGCGGTCAATCTGGGAGAAGACACCGATACTACTGCTGCGGTCGCGGGTGGCCTTGCAGGCATCGTCTACGGTATGGACGCGATTCCGGATGAATGGCTGCATCTGCTGCGCGGCAAGGATGTGATTGACCGTTGCATCAATCTTCGAGAAGACAACTGAACAGTGTGAATCGGCTTGCTTTACCGGTTGCGGCCTATCTGGAATGGGGTTGGCGATTCCACCGGCATGAGGGTCGAGATATATAGCGGGTATCAGGATGTCATGGATAACCCCGACATCTTGATCCCGGGTGTCTCGGGCATCCTAGTCATCTCAGCCCCCTGATATTCCGGGCACCTCGAATATCTCAGATAAGCACTTCCTGCCCTCGTTAAATCTCTTCGAGCTGCTGCGAAGACAGGATGACCACGTCTCGACGTTGCCTCGCGATGATACGTCGATCTTCCAGGTATCGAAGCTTACGCGACAGTGTTTCCGGCGTGGTACCCAGATATGACGCAAGTTCCTTCATCGTCATCGGTATTCGGACACGCCGTGAGCCACCGGCGCTTTTCAACAGGTCAAGCAGATACGACGCAAGACGTTCCTCGACTCGCCCCATCGTGAGAAACTGCGTCTGTTCTTCCACCCTCACCATTTTGCTGGCGATGGTGGAGAGCAGTCGGATACTCAGCTGCGGATGCGCGTCCAAAAGACGCATAAAATCCCGGCGCAGCAGGACGCACACCATGGTGTCGGCGAGCGCTTCCCCGTACAGGTTCTGGTTGCTGGCACCGAACAGCTGGCTCTCGCCTTCGTAGCCGCCTGGTTCAATCACTCTTAACAGTTGTTCACGACCATTGGAGGTGATTCTATAGACCTTCATGCTTCCCCTAGCCACGATACTCAATTGAGGATCGGAGTGCGGGGAGAAAACAATATCGCCCTTATGAAAGGCGCGGAACTTGGTACTCCGTTGAATATTCAGCTGGTCTTCACCGCTGAGGTCTTGAAATAGCGGTACCAGTTGCACACACAAGTCTTGAGGCATGATATCGTCTCCTTCCCTTCATCGTGTGAGCCACTACCATGCAAGCTTCCTTGAGAACTGACAAGGATAACCTTCGACACGAAGCATCTTCGTGAGGCGGGTCCCATGCGATCATCTCACACGGTCGTTCTGCACACCATCCTCACGGGATGGACTGGCAGACCAGCCTGCGTGAAGGCCCGGACGATGCGCACAATCGTTCTGCAAAGCCGCCATCACGGGGCAGTCCTCACACTACCGTCCTTGCGAAGCCAGCCTCATGACCGGCACTGGAACATTCCAATGGCGGACTATGAATGGCAGACGACGAATAGCAGACCATGAATGGCAGGCCATGAATACCGAACCGCGCTCACGAGACCACTCGCCTTGGACTGTTTACCGTTCAGGCTTGTTTACCGCGCACGTCCCTCGTCCGGGGATTCGCAGATGCGGTCCGGCATTCGCTGGAAGAGGCGAGGGTCGCCTTCCCTCGTCCGGGGATTGACAGATGCAATTGTTCATTGGCTGGGCAAGGCTTTGCCCATCGTGCGGTCATCTTCCTTCGTTCGCGGATTCGTAGATGCGATGCGCTTCCTCGAGCATACGGTAAGTTGCCGCAAGTGTGGGGCAAGTATCATCTGGAATCGTGTAGCCATTGGTAAGACTCCTGATTCGCGCGAGCTCGTCGCCGATCCGGGGCTGCGCACCATTCGCCAACGCAATCCGATCCCGAATGGTTTCGTAACGCTTGCGTATCTCGAACACTTCAGGATGATGCGTTCCATGCGCGCGCGTGATGGCGAGCGTACCCAAGTCAAGCTGCTCTGCATGGTCTGCGAGAAAGTCGGTGAATGCTGTCATAACTGTCCTTTCAAGTGGCTGAATTCATCGGTTCCGTGTGACTCATCCGATGGTGATGACGTGCATGCGTAATGGCACGGCAACGTCGAGCACCATACGTTTGTCGCTTATCACCGTTGCACCGCGGTTCGAGTGGAAAGCACAGGATATCCGACCTTTTCGATGGCGTGTGCAACAGTTTGTGCATCGGTGAGATCCTCGTCAAACCGGAACGTCACTTTGCTGTTCGCAAACGAGACGTGCACAGTATCCTGGTCGACTCCCGGCACGTTGCGTGCGGCAGCTTCGATCTTGAGCATGCACGACGGGCAGGTGAGCGTATCCAGTTTCATCGTTGCGGTGTTCATCTTGGTATCTCCTTTCATGCCGGTGGTGTTCACCGACCGGTATCCCCGGCTGGCAGCCGGGACCATTGGCTATGCCACCACGGTATCGATAACGGACCGTGGCTGTCCTTGATAGGCATCAAGTTTTCTGATATTCCAGTGACGGGTTCCATGATTTCCGCCAGTCCGGTAACGCAGCTGTCGCATGCCGTTGAGAATGACCGCCAGTACACTCGCCTCGTGGACGAACATGCCCACGGCCATGGTGAGCCACGTGGTGAGCACCAGCCCGGACAGCAATAGCGCTACCGTACCCACTGCAATCGCAATGTTCTCGTGCATGTTGCGTACCGTATGCTTCGCCAGGCCGTACGCGTGCGGCAGACGCGAGAAGTCGGAATCAGCGAGGACCACATCCGAGGTGTCAATAGCCACGTCGGCGCCATTTCCCATAGCGATGCCCACGTCCGCGAGCGCGAGGGACGGGCTGTCATTGATGCCATCGCCGACAAACACCACACGGTGCCCATCGTCGCGCAAACCGGAAATGACCGCAGCCTTCTCATCGGGCAGCAAGCCACCGATCGCGCGGTCGAAACCGAGTTTCGCCGTCATGAGATCGACAGCACGCTGATTGTCCCCTGAAAGCAACACGATGGTTTTCGCGCCGAGACGACGCAGCCGTGCGATGTCTTCCGCCACGCCTGAGCGCAGACGATCGCGGATCCCAAGCAGTAAACGGATACTGCCATCGACGGCCACAGCCACAAGCGAATCACCCTGCATTTCAAGCTCACCGGCATCCTCACGCATACTGGAAGTGAGTACTATGCCATCGGCTTCCAGAAAGCGCGGACTGCCAACGAGAATCCGATGATTGTCATGTACGGCGCTGATACCGCCGCCCGTCACGACCGACACTTCGTCCACCTGTGGGACAGGAATATCGCCGAAATGCTGCACGATGGCTTTGGCAAGCGGATGTTGAGACTGTGATTCAACCCCGACAAGGTACCGCACGACATCATCATGGGCTGGACCCGAACCAGCATCAAGAGCACTCGCATCGCGAACGGAAGAATCGCGCGCCGCTACGTCTTTCGTTTCCTCGAAACCGCCAATATGCGCTCCGCCAGCCCCATTTCCCGTATCGTTTGCGACCGGCGTACCGTCATCGTCGTAGCGTCTCACATCCGTCACCTGCGGCACGCCGACCGTAATCGTGCCGGTCTTATCGAACACAAACGTGTCGGCGGAGCTCAACCGGTGCGTCACCTCGCTGCCTTTGATGAGCACGCCGTGGCGCGCGCCGTTGCCGATACCTGCCATATTCGACACGGGTACGCCGATGACGAGCGCGCCGGGGCAGCCGAGCACAAGCATGGTGATCGCAAGATCGACACGACGCGTCACCAGGCCAACAATAACGGCGATAATGAGCACCGCCGGCGTGTAATACGTGGCGAAGCGGTCGATGAAGCGTTCCTCCTTGGATTTGGAGTCCTGCGCGTTTTCGACGAGCTCGATGATCCTGCCGAACGTGGTGTCCTCACCCACCATGTCGGCGCGGATGGTCAGCATGCCATCATCGAGCAGGGTGCCGGCGGAGGCGCTCGACCCCGCGGCCTTGTCAACCAGGATAGGCTCGCCGGTAATCGCGGATTCGTTGACGAGCCCAGTGCCCGACATCACGGTTCCATCGACGGGAATACGATCACCGGTCGTGACCTTGACAATGTCGCCGACATGCACATCGTCGACCGGAACGGTTTCGAAAGTGCCGTCGGCTTGTCGGACCGCGGCGGATTGCGGCGCCATATCGATGAGAGCGCTGATTGCCGAGCGCGTCTGGTTCAACGTGTATCGCTCGATCTGCCCGCCGACGAGGAACAGGAATGTGACAATGGCTGATTCGTCCCAGCTGCCGATGAGGAAAGCACCGAACACGGCGATGCTCACGAGCACGTCAATGGACATGACCCTGACGCGCAACGCCTGCACCGCCTGGATGAGAATGGGCAGCACGCCGATAATCGATGCGATGATGAACGCCGCGGCGTAGGCCGGCTGCGAGTGGAAGGCGAAACGTGCGACCAGGCCGGCGGCGATGAGCACGCCACTGATGATGGTGAGCTGCGGCTTGTGCCGCAGGATGAAGCTCTGCATGGGCGGGGCCTCCTTTCGTGGTGTCTTTCGTGTTGTCTGATGGTGCCCAAGATACGGGCGACGCGCCGGGAAAACATTGACTGCCGGCAAGTTCGGGAAATTCTTTTGGGATTGTTGAGAGGGGCGGAGCGAGGCTGGTAGAGCGGTGCTGTGAGGTTCGAAGCGTCCAGCGCCCTTCGCGCCGGAAGTCTTCCCCACCCGTCTATACGGACACCCGCGCGATTCCGCCGGCGTAAAGGCAAAACCGCATGATTCCGCGATTTTCCAGTATCCGCATGTGTTCGATACGACGCGCTAACACCTGTCTGCCGGTTTGTGGGGTCCCACGTCGGGAGACGCCGACGCAATTGCAACGTTTTTGGGCCTCGTATACTCGCCCCACCCCCGGAAAACGACCGGGTAATCCGCCGGGCGACCACCCGGGCGTAAGGCGATGAGCCGCCCGCGCCGCATCACCGTGCAAACAGCACGGCAAAATACGCCAGCGTGACCACGACGCCGCCGATCAGACCGCCCAGATGGGCCCACATGTTGATTTCCTTATTCGTCAGGCCTGGTGCGATGCACAACGCCACGTTGAGCAGCACCGCTTTGAAGTCAAGGAACTGGTTGAGCCCGGGGACGAATAGCATCGCCACATAGACGCCCAACAGACCGCATATCGCACCGGAAGCCCCTGCGGACACCACATAGTATTCGCCGCGGGATTTCTGGACCCGCCATGTCAGCAAGTTGCCGCACAATCCGGAGACGAAATACACCACCAGCATGAAGAGGGACCCGCCTAGCAGCCCCGAGCCGAATATCCGTTCAACCAGCACGCCCAAATTGAACAGGGAGAGCATATTACACGCCAAGTGGGTGATGCCGAAATGCACGAACATCGATGTGATCATGCGCCACCATTGGCCATGTTCGAGGTCCCAGACCGTCATCGCACCGAACCGGCGGGCGACGTCGATATTCGTGCTGCCGCCGGAGACGGTTTCGATGATGAACACGATGACGTTGATTGCAATCAGAACGAATGTCGCCGGGGCGATGGTCGCCGCCGTCTGGGCAATGGTGTCCATCGTGGGTCTCCTTCACTACGCGTTTCACCGCAACGGTCCATTACCGGAGCGGCGCGCCCCGTTCCGTACCCTCGGATTTCAGGGACCGCCGGCATTTTCCGACTGCGGATATCTCGGTTGCGGATACCTCGACTGTACCGCCGGGCGGGGTCAAGGAACGGGCGGGTTGAGCCAGTGCGCCCAGGTCTTGTCCGGACTCAAACCACAGCAAAAGTCGCTGTGATTATGCCACCGCGAACTTCCCGACGCGGGAGTACAGTGTCTTGCACGTCACCGCTTGACGTGCAGGCCATCCACACCCGTGTCGGCAACGCGAACGGGGATCGTCCAAGGTACAGGGAAGGAGGACGCCATGAACCGTCCGGTCATCTACACCGATTTCGATGGCGTCCTCAATGCCTTCCCCGACAGCAAGATCCAACGCCGCGGCGGAGTGGGGCACACCGGGTGGCTCAAGCCCGACGACCCACGCGCGTCCCTATACAGCAGTGACCACGCGTTTCCGCTGACCGGCAATCTTGTGGTCGAGGTGCCGCCCGGCAGATACCGTCTCCGCTGGTCACGCGAGCTGGCTGACGGGTTTCACAAACTCGCCGTCGCGGCATAGTCGAACTGGCCTGGCTGACCACCCGGCAGCCGTATTGCGTCAACACTCTCGACCCTGCGCTCGGCTGGAATCCGGACATCGTACATACCGTACGCTGGTACAATCCCGTCACCAATCAGGGACGATTCTCCGGCAAACTCGACACGATATTCTCCCGCCTGCGCTTCGAAACCTACCAGGAAGACCCGTCGCCAATCATTTGGCTTGATGACAAGGAATGCTACCCCGCGCGAGCCAAGTACATCGAAACATGGAAGCCGGCGGCGCCCCTGCTGATGATCCGCCCGGACGAGCGCATCGGCATCTCACGCAGACAATGGCTGCTGATCCAAGATTTCATCCACCATCCGGACGAGTACCCGCCCGTCACCCTTGACGAGGAGCCAACCATCCGCGCCCACGCAATGCATCACGGCTTATAACACCGCTTCTCCGCCTGATACTCGCGTTCCCGGCAGATTAGCGTATGCACGCTTCATATTCATCGCATCCGCTCCCGCCGGCGACGCCATACGCCGTATCCGACACCCACGCCGACAACAAGACCCGCCGCGGCGAGCGCACTCCAACGAAGTACACGCGCCGTCGCCCCTTGCGACGATGACGGCATGTCATCCCCATCCCGGGCAGAAGAGGCGTTTGGCACACGTACCCCAGAAACCAGCAGACGATGCGTATTGACGCCATAGGGCGTGCAGGTCATCAGCGTCACACGATCCTCAGTGCCGGAGATCCGTAATATCGCAGTGTCTTCCGGCTTGATCACCGTCACCCGGTCGACGCGGTAGGCCATGGTCGCGCCAAGCACCGTCAAGGAAAAACGGTCACCGACAGCCATCTCATCAAGCCTGGTGAACATGGATGCCCCGGCAAGCCCGCGATGGGCGGTAATCACCGCATGGGTCGATGTGCCGCCCACCGGCAGGCTTGTCCCCATCAGATGCCCGGCACCGGCGGACAACACATCCGATGACGTGCCGTGCCTGATTGGCAGATGGACCCCTATCGACGGAATCGAAATGACGCCCATCACTCCGTCCGGGGTTGCAAGCGCCGACCGGTACGCTTCGGCGGCATGACTGTCCGGGGCAACACCGAGTGTCGGCTGTCCGCTTGCCGCCAGCCAACGGTTATATGACTGTGCTTGGGCGAGTGCCCGGTCGCGTTTCGCGCTCGGCCATGCCGCCACGGCACGTTCATGGTCGTTCGCCGCTGCGGCAAGACGTCCCGTTGACCATGCGCGCACAGCCGGCGGGAGCAGAATCAGGCCGATTGCCGCGGCGAGGAGCAGCGCCGCCACGATCCGCATGACGATGATTCGCCGTTTCACCGGCATGCCCCGCATGTGCACGCCGCCCGCATGGCTTCGATGGTCCGCTCGAGGTCCACGATCCGGCGGATTTGCTGGGAAATGAGCAAGTCACGCAAATCTTCCGATTGCCGCCTGTCTGCTTGTGCTTGATGGGCGGCAGACGCGCGGAGATTGGGGGTTGAATTCGAATTTCGGGCAACGCTCATGGGCGATGTTGCCGCCGCCGAAACCATCCGCGTCGAAGATGCGGCAGGCATGGCGGACACACCAGACGCGGACGGAAGACTCGACGCCGCGCTCCTCCTCCCGTTGGCGCCGGCACCCGCCCGCATATGTGTCTGCGCCTGGCGCCAACGGTCGAGATCCCGCTCGTACGCCTCATCTTCAGCAAGCTGTTCAGGCGTCTCCTCCGTGCCGATGTTGCGCCACCGGGCGATGCACCGCTCAATCCGCTTGTATCCGATCAGGGCGGAATCCAAGCCGGCTTCGCGGAAAATCCGCGCCGGCGATTTGCCTTGCCGATATTGGCGCATGCAGACGCGCTTGAACGCTTCCGTATACCGTATTCTGCCTGCACTGACCGCGACTACTGCCGGAAGGGATCGCAGATATCGCAGCTCTTCCGCGGTGAATGTGCCGTCCGGCAGGTCCAGCCGTTGTCGAGCATGGCTGAGTTGTCGCAAAACCAGCAGGCGATGTGGCGCTGTTCGCGTCATCGTCGTCTCCTTTTGTTCACGTTGGTAACGGTGTTCATTTCCGGTTCGGTGCCGGCCGGCGGGGGAAGCCGGCCGGCAACCGCCCCGGAACGGCATTGGGGCAGCATAGTACCTGATGAAGCCTGAATATAAGCCCCGGGCGTACATCCGAACAGCACACCGTGTGCGATTGTGTTCGATTGCATGGCCTCGGCAGCTTCATCGGCTTGGGCCGCCCCGCACGCCATCACATGCGTCGTTCCATCCTGCGGATGATGGCAAGCGAGACGCCGGCAAGCGCCAGAAGCACCGCCGCCGAACCCGCAATCACCATGCCACCTGCCGCACCGGTCAACGGCAGTTCGGTCAACGATTTGACGTTGCGCACCCGGATGGCGCCGTCCTCGTCCGCAGTGACCAAATCATACGGGTCGAGTCCGGTGTCGCTGAAGGTGACGACCGTACGCTGGCCTGTGGCATCGTAGGTGAGTGTCACTTTGAACGAACCGGTCACCTGCGCGGCCCCGTCGGCGACACGGGTCTCACGCACGGTGTACGTGCCGTCCTCCAACCCGGAGAAGGTGACCCGCCCATGCTCATCGACATCCGCCGCATAATCCTTGTTGTGCATCTGCACCGGCTTGCTGTTGTCCGCGTCATACAGCGTGAAACGCGCACCGGTCACGGTGGAGCCGTCCGCGAAATACTTCTCGAATTGGAAGGTGTTGGTGTACACGTTCACTGTGGTGGATTTCCCGGACGCCACGCCACCTACGGTCACTTGGGCGCAGTTACCGGCCACCTGGTCGTCAGCGGCATGGTCGTTCACGGTGGCCTTGTAGGTGACGGTGAACGCTTCTCCCGCGGCGCTTTGCATGGTGTCCAGCACGCTGCGGGCGATGGTGACGGTGAAAGTCGGGGCGGACCCCTCCCCCACACCCTTGCCATCGACGGATTGCTCCGCCGGATCGACGGTGTAGTCGGCGGCCGGCAGGGCAGTGCCGTTCTTGCCGTATGTCACGGTGATATTGCTTTTCGAGGTGTCGATGCTCAACCCGCGACTCGCGTAATCCTCGAACACGTAGGTGAAATCATTGCCCTTGCCGGTCGTCGACGGGACGGTTCCGGTGATGTGGTAGGTTAGCTCGTCGCCCACCCGAACGGTGCCCTGTTGGTCGCCGGTCACGGTTTTCGTCGGTGGGGTGCGATACGCCTCGTTTTTCACGATGACGCTGCCGTCGGTCTTGAAGATATCGTGCTTCGTGCCGACCAGCATGGTCAGCGAGCGCACGGATGCGGGCATGTCCGTAACGCCGTCAGGGAGTTTCGTGGTGACATCGACGATCGCGTACAGTCCACCTTGCAGACCAGTGATAGCCAGAGGGTCTTGCGTTGCAGTGTATTGTGTGCCATTTGTCTTGACATAATCGGCGAGCGCGTCGGCGAACAGGCGCGAACTCGCATCTGCGGCCCACGGGAAGGTGGTGCTCTGGTCGATTGGGGTGCCGCTGACGGCCTGCGCCCACATGAGCGGGTCGGCGCCTTCGGGCGCTTCCTGTTGCAGCGCCGCTTTGATGGCCTCGCGGACCGCGGAGTCGGCTTGGCTTACGGTGGTCAGTTCGGCGGAATCGTCACCGTTGAATGTGGCGATAGGCGCGACGGCGAAGGTATGACCGATGATTTCGCCTCGTGTACCGGCTTGGATGATGATTGATTTGTCGTTTTCCGCCGCAATAGCCGGACTCGGGGTGAGCGCCGCCGTACCGAGCCCGATGATGCCGAGCAACGCCACGCCCACCGCTGCAATCGAGCGAATCGGCGATGGCTTGTCTCCCGACGACGATGATGGATGGCTTGTTCTGGACGAGGCCTTGTTCCAGGCCTGCGAAACGATATGTATCAGGGATGTCATGATTCCTCCTCCTGCGGTGTGTTGCTAGTCACGGTGGGCGTGAACTTGAATATGATCTGGGCTACAGCGGTGTGCATCCGTGCTGCGGCGGCGAGCGTGGGGCGCCGGATTGGCGTTCCCGACCGGCGTGAAACGCATGGTTCTCATATATTCGGCTCTTTGTGGCCATCCGGCTCAGCGCACTGAGCGCACTCGCCAGGTGAATCGGACGAATCTGGCGTATCGGACGAATCTGGTTCATCGGACGCTCCTTTCGGCGACGCGCCTGCGGGAACGCTTCAGAATCCACACGCCTGTTCCGGCGAGCGGCAATCCGACGGCAAATGTCAGCCAAGGACGGTCCAGATGGATACCGGAGGCGCCGGTAAGCGGAATCTGGTCAGCGAGAGCGAGGGACGCGGTGTTGACTATCGTGCAGGTGGCGTGCATGCCGGGCGCGATTGCCACATCACCTTCGGACGAGACGCTGAGCGGGTTGCCAGCGGCATCCGCGCATGCCCAGCTGCCGGACTCGTATCGCGCGTAATTCTGGTATGGTTTGCCGTCTACGGTGTAGTCGTCATTGTGCGTTTCCGCCAGACGGTAGGTTCCCGGTTCGACCGTCTTCGCGGGCAACGCAGCGGTATGCTCGTTCTCGGGTTCGGATGGCGCGGCCGGACTGATTCCGCTTCCGCTCGCCGCATCCCCAGATGACGCTCCCGGTTGTGGGGCGGAGGCGGAGACCAACGATGCCGACAGATTCCAGGCGGCCGGCTGCGCGGGAGTGTAGGCGGTCGCGTTGGTGTTGTCCACGGTTTTTACGAGCGTCAAACTCGGCGCAGCGACCTGTACGACCGGCCTCGCGTATGCCGCGGTCAGTTCGTCGGACACGCTTTCCTCGCTGCTATCCCCGCTGACGGTGAGCGTGACAGTCTTGTAGCGCAACAGTGCCGAGCCTTCCGCATTCGAGAAGAATCCGGGCTGCCCGGAGCTTGTAGCGTTGCCGGGAGCATCGGTCAGTTCGTCTCCGGTGTCCGGGTACTTGCCTGTTTCGATGAAACTCCGGTATGCCGCCGCGGTCGGTGTGATGTCAATGGATACACGGTAGGTGGTTTCCGGGTCCAAGGTCTTACCATCGGGCATGTGCAAGGTCAGGGTCCCCGTCGTCTGGTCGAAGGCGGCAACCATGCCGTCGGTGGATACCGCCGAGCCGTCCGCCTTGCTGGCGCTGATCTGCGGGGTGACCACCGCGTCGGCACCGGTGGCGGGCGACCCGTCGTCGTCCAACGCGACCACCCATGAGGACAGGGTGTCGCTGATACTCACATCACGGTATCGGATGGTGGATGTGATGATCATCGCGATATCGTCGAAGGCATCCGCAAGACTGTCCGGATCCGTGCCCGAATAATGGACACCGTTGGCCGCAGTCGCCAACGCCGCCATATTCGTCTCCGCGGCTTTGCCGGCGCTCACCGTGAACAGGGCCGTCCCGTCCGCACGCTTGTTGGACTCCGCGACGGCCGCATCGAAGCAGCGGCCGTCAGGATCGGAGCTGCCGTTGCCGTAGACGCCGTACCGGTTGTTCCAGTCATCGCCGCCCATGGCAGACGTGCGGAAGGTTGGCGAGCCGTCTGAAAGCATAACGATATATCGGCGATCGGCAGTACTGCCGTTCAGCAGGGTGTTCGCGGCATGCATGCCGGCCTCCCAGTTCGTGCCACCGCCGGTGGACGATGACGCATCCAGCCCTTCAAGCGCCGTGGACAGCGCGGCCGCGTCGCCGGTCCATTGGCTGCCATTCATGGGGACGATACTTGCGTTGGTATCAAAATCAACCAACGCGATGCGCACATTGCCGCCGATTGACGGGTCGAGTAGCGTCGCGGCGAGCCGTTGCGCCGCCTGCGTGACCACCTGCCATCGGGTCAGGCACGTGCTTGGCCAGTGGCAGTCAGGATCCTCATGTTCCGCCATACTGCCCGAGGAATCCAGCACAAGAACCACATCGGCGCTTTTATGATCGACGCTGCCGCTGGTGCTCTCTGCACCGGTAACGCTCAATGTGAGCCGATACCGCTCATCGTCGAGGCGTTCGATGGTTTTTGTGTGCTCCGGTTCAGGAAGTTGCGCAGTCGCGCGGTCTGCCGCGGGGCGTGCCGTCGGTTGCGCGCCTGCCTGTCGGGAATCGGCCTGTGCCGCGCTTGTTTGCGCCGAACTGACCATCGCCGATTCGGCCTGTGCCGAGCCGGCCCGTTCAGCGGCATTCACGGACGCTTCACCCGGCAGCGCCCAAACCGCCATTGCAAATAATGTCAATACGCATACCACGAATGCACAGATGGCGCGATACCGATAATCTGCACGCCGGCTATGCTTCGCGATTCCCGTCGTATCGCCATCCCGTCGTCGTGTCATGGCTCCTCGCTTTCCCTCCTCAGACGCGGCTTCCGTGCCGGAGACCGCCCGTTCAGTGGTCGATAGCGGCAGTGTAAAATCCGCGCCACGCTGCGCGGAACCCCCATATTCACCCCGAATCATGGGGACGGGGAGACTTCTCCCCCGTCAGACTTGCCCACTGGCATGGTTCTGGCGACTTGCGATACTCCCCCGTTCACCCCTTGATTCCGCGGATTTTTCCCCTATCTCACGTATTTGTCCGAATCTTGGACACTCAGTGACTCGGAAGATCTCATGCTGGTCAAGGACTCACCGAAAGCTGGGTGCGCGATGACAAACAGACACGCCAATACAACGGCGTCGCCGGCGCCTGCGCTCGCAACGCCCATGGCCGCACAACGCCACATTTCCCATCAATCTTGATCATGGTCGGCAACTGAAGACGGCACGCACGGCCGCAACACAACACCGAAAATCATCGATCAGAACGGGCGGAAAAATCCCTCTCTCCCGACACCAGCGGCACGACATCGATATCGACATGCTCGACACGGCTCCAGCGTGGGCCTGCTTCCACCGCACGCTCAAAACGTTCCAGGCCAATCCCTTCGCCCTGCGCCTCAAGCTCGACCGAGCCGTCCATACGATTGCGCACCCAGCCGGTCAGCCCGTACCGACGCGCCGCCATCACCGTGAAATAGCGGAATCCCACGCCTTGCACCATGCCGGTCACCAGCATATGCACACGTGAATACGATGAGGGTCTGTCCGTCTGCGACGCCATACCGAACCGACCTGGAATCAGATGAACGCGCGCGGGCCGAAAATTGCGGTCCCCACGCGCACGATGGTCGATCCTTCGGCGATAGCGAGCGCCATATCGTTCGTCATGCCCATCGACAGCTCGTGACAGTGCGCTGTACCGGGCGTACCGGCGTGCAAAATCCAATCGCGTGTCTCGCGCAAGTGAGCAAAGCCACGGCGGATCACCGCTTCGTCGTCCACGTGGGCGCCGATAGTCATGAGGCCTTGCAAATCAAGGCCTTCGAGCGTTCCGATCTGCTGGGCAAGATCGACGGCCTGAGCCGGGTCACACCCCGACTTCGATTCTTCACCGGACTCGTTGACTTCCAGCAGCACGCCGGCGGTGATGCCGCGCGCGACAGCGCGACGGGCGATTTTCTGTGCGAGATCAAGCGAATCAACGGATTCGATGGTTTCAACCACCGGCAGCACCTTGCCGATTTTGTTGCTTTGCAACTGGCCGATGAGATGGAAGGGGATGTGATGCTCGGGATCGTCATCGTGCATATTCCCTTCACCGGCGGCCGCGCCCAGCGAAAAACCGCGCGCGGCGCACTGTCGGGCAAGTCCTTCGGCCTTGGCGACGACCTCCTGCGGGCGGTTCTCACCGATCATACGGATACCGGCATCGATGGCGGCCATGATCTCGCCGACATCACGCGTTTTCGTGGCGGCGAGCAACCTGACTGAACCCGGCTCTCTGCCGGCCTCCATCTCCGCCTGGGCGATGCGATCCAGCACGCGATGCACGCCGTCCGCAATCTGTTGCGCCCGGCCCTCGTCAATGGTCTCGTTCGCCAGATCCTTGTGATCCATATACGCTGTCATGCATGCCTCACATCCGCCCGCGGACACGGCTCGCCCCCGCAGGTTGTCCTGTTTTCCTGGTTCTCATCGTAGTAGGTCTTGTGTATCGCAGCGATGATCGTTCCGATGCTCGGCGATGATGTTCCACGTGAAACCATCGAGCAGGTCGGAGGGACGGCAAGGCACAGGCTGCGGCAGCAGCCCCAGCATCCACGCGCAATAGCCGATGATGCGTTCGGAGCTTACGCCTTCCTCGCGCAGCACGCCCAGATCGAGGGCACGATCGCGCTTGGCCAGACGCTTGCCGGAAATGTCGTCGACCAACGGCAGATGCGCGAACTGCGGTATTGGTGCGGTTGCGGGCGATGCGGCGGGAGATGTCTGCGCCGGCGAGACGCTTTCCAACGCGCGGCGAATCCACAACTGAATCGCCGTGGACCGCAGCAAATCGCGCCCACGCACAATCTGGGTGACGCCCATATCGAAATCATCGATACTGACAACGAACTGATACGCGAACAGCCCGTCAGAACGCCGGATGACGACATCGCCGACCTGCCGCCCCAGATTGATGCGTTGCGGGCCGAACACCTCATCGTCGAAAACGATCGCGCCAGCGGGGTTGGCTCGCTCGGGCACCGCAATACGCCAGGAATGGCGGTCGCCGCGGTCAATACGGGTGTTGCGCTCGGCGGCAGACAAGCGACGGCACGTTCCCGGGTAGATGATGAAGCCGTCGCCCTCGTTCGGGGCGGATGCGGCGCGGATATCGGCGCGCGAGCAGAAACACGGGTAGATGAGCGGCGATTCCTCGTGCGGCTCTACGTTCGAGTCTGGGCACACGCCTGTCTGGGCAGTTAGCCGCAAGATATCGCGCGTCAGGATATCGTCCAGCGTCATACCATGCAGGGCATCAAGTATCTGTCGATATCTGTCAAGTCTTGATGACTGATAGACCGGGTCGCCGTCCCAATCCAGTCCGAGCCAGTGGAGGTCATCCATGATCCACCGGTCGGCATCCCGCACCACGCGCGGGGCGTCGATATCCTCGATTCGCAATATCAGTTTCCCACCGCGGGAATGCACGCCCAGCCAAGCGGCGAGCGCCGCATACGCATTGCCGATATGCATGCGCCCGGTCGGCGATGGCGCCAGACGCCCGATAACCGCTGAATGTTCCACGCTTGCAGTCTATCCGCCCGTGTATCCGGCCGTGCAGCCCTTGTCGCCCGATCTGTCGCCGGGTCCGCACGGAACGCATGGAACGCACGGTCCGTTCAATCCATCCAGTGGAACCAGGCGTCGAAAACATGATGCCCGATGCAGCAGTCTTTTTCGTCCTTGCTGGTTAGCAGGGTATCCGCTCCCAAACCATCAGGTAGACGCAAGCGGCCGATTTCGGGGGGCGAGTATCTGATACCCATAGTTCGCCAGGATCTCGGGGATGCGCTGTCGCGTATCCCATGGCACTGCAGAGACCAAATCATCGGCTACCGGGAGTTTGCTAAAGCTACCCTTGCCGTCCAATGCCACCCCGCCTCTACCACCTTCATCAGCGCGGCCAACGGGGCGATTCTGCATACCACCACAGATGCGTACCGGGTCGCCTGGTATCCGTCACGAATCTCAGGCTCCGCGCCTCTACGAGCCAGACGTATTTCGATAAAACTCGCCCAGCCGCCACTGCCATAATCACCATCCTCGATAGAGAACACCGTGGACTCGGGCGTGCGGCCCAGTTCGGCGGCAATCCGCCGATAGTCAAGCATGGCCCAATCCCCGAAGACTTCCGCGTCTTCGCAAGCCAGTGCAAGAAGGTTGAAATCTGTGACAAAATCCTAGCCACAATCTGCAAGCATCATGGTATCAGCCTACCATGCGCGCCAGCATCACATGGAATCTGGAGCGAGAAACAAAAAAACCGCAGCCGAAGCTGCGGTTAAAAGTGCCCCCTCGGGGATTCGAACCCCGGACACGCTGATTAAGAGTCAGCTGCTCTAACCAACTGAGCTAAAGGGGCAAGTTGGTTAGTCGATTTCTCGAACCGAGTGATTACTATACTCGTCTCTGATTCGAACGCAACTTATGCACCGCTCCGGCGTGTCGTTTTTCTGACCGGTCTGCGGAAAACCTCGCATCAGGCAGCCAAGACCATGGTTCCCGCTACACTGGCACTCGCGCCGACGTCCGGCGCATCCATCCGCGAACCCTGCCACGGGCCAATCATGCCCGAAGCCGGCAGCGCGATGACCACCGGCTCCACGCGTTGAGGGCCGTGCGGCCAATGGAGGCACAGGCGCCCTGGCACGCGAATCCATTCGTTTCGTCGCGCAAGCGCAAAAACCAGAGAACACAGCACACAAAAAACGAGAGAGAAGCAGAGCAGTGACTTACTCACTTTTCGTCAAACTGGCTGCCGAATTCGTCGGCACCGCCATCCTTATGGTGTTCGGCAACGGCTCCGTTGCCAACGTCGAACTCAAGAACACCAAAGGCCATCATGCCGGCTGGCTGAACATCGCCATGGGCTACGGCTTCGGCGTGATGTTCCCGGTGCTCATGTTCGGCGCTGTCTCCGGCGCCCACATCAACCCGGCCATGACCCTCGCCCAGGCCGTCAACGGCTTGTTCCCATGGAACGAGGTGCTGCCGTACATCATCGCCCAGCTGCTTGGCGCCATCATCGGCCAGCTCATCGTCTACGTCACCTACTACCCGCATTACCGCGACACCGAAGACGCCGAAGCGATCCTCGGCACCTTCTGCACCACCGACGCCGAAAACGACCGCGTGAACTACTTCCTCAACGAGTTCTTCGGCACCTTCATGCTGGTGATTGGCGCGCTGTGCTGCCTGTCCATGCCGTGGGGTCAGAAGGATCCGGCCGCCGCTTCCATCGTGGTCGGTTTCATCGTGTGGGGTCTGGTCACTTCGATGGGCGGCCCGACCGGACCCGGCCTCAACCCGGCCCGAGATCTGATGCCGCGCCTGCTGCATCAGCTGCTGCCGATTCCGCACAAGGGCGGCTCCCGTTGGGGTGAAGCCTGGATTCCGGTGGTTGCGCCGATTCTGGGCGCGATTCTGGGCGCGTTCCTGTTCAAGACGATTTTCGCCTGATTCGACTGTCTAGCGCACAGCCCGGCGGCGGCACGGCATCTCAATCCGTGCCGCCGCCGGGCTTTCCTGTATTCGGTATTCGATCCGGATTCGGTGAAAACCTCGAAAACCGTTCCGCGAGAATCCGGCGATAGGCATACATGGGACTAGACTGAATCCCAATGGTTCCCGCGCGGGGACGGGAAGCCGCACATGGCGTAATCTGGGCGCTGGCAGCGGTTGCGAAGAACAGAAAGGTAAATATGGACGCGGATCTGGTAATCGTCGGCGCAGGCTTGTTCGGCCTGACCGTGGCGCAGCAGGCGGTCGAGAAGCACGGCGCGAAGGTGGAAATCATCGACGTGCGCGACCATATCGGTGGAAACGCCTACTCATACATGGACAAGGAGACGGGCGCGGAGATCCACAAATACGGCGCCCACCTGTTCCACACCTCGAACCCGCGCGTATGGGAGTACGTGAATCGTTTCACCGAGTTCACCAACTACGTCCACCGCGTGTACACCACGCATAACGGCGAGGTGTTTCCGCTGCCGATCAACCTCGGCACCATCAACCAGTTCTTCCACGCGCATTACACGCCGGCCGAAGCCAAGGCGCTGATCGCCGAGCAGGCGGGCGAACTCGCCGGCACCGACCCGGCCAACCTCAACGACAAGGGCATCTCGCTCATCGGCCGTCCGCTGTATGAGGCGTTCATCAAGAACTACACGGCCAAGCAGTGGCAGACCGATCCGAGCGAACTGCCGGCAGGCATCATCAAGCGTTTGCCCGTGCGTTTCAACTATGACAACCGCTACTTCCGCGACACTTGGGAGGGCCTGCCCAAGGACGGTTATACAGCGTGGATGGAGCGCATGATCGACGATCCACGTATCCACGTGACCCTGAACACCGATTTCTTCGATGAATCCCAGCCGCTGAACAAGAAGGCGCTCGTCGGCAAAGTGCCGGTCGTCTACACCGGCCCGGTCGACCGGTATTTCGATTACGAGCTTGGCGATCTCAAGTGGCGTACCGTCGATTTCAAGGAAGTCCGTTACGATGAGGGCGACCATTTCGGCTGCCCGGTCATGAACTTCGCGGACTCCGACGTGCCGTACACCCGTGCCATCGAGTTCAAGAACTTCAACCCCGAGCGCAAGGATTCCCAGAACCCCGACAAGACGGTGGTCTGGGAGGAGTACAGCCGCTTCGCCACCCGCGAGGATGAGCCGTACTACCCGGTCAACACCGCGGAAGACAAGGCGCTGTACGAGCAGTATGCCGCCAAGGCCGCACAGGAGCCGAAGGTCGTGTTCGGCGGCCGTCTGGGGACGTACAAGTACTACGACATGCACAACGTGATCGACACCGCGCTCACCGCCTACGAGGAGCAGGTGGCGCCGCTGCTCGGCTGAGACCGAGGCGATGGGATCGCATCGGATCGCGCTGGAACGCCGAAACGCCGGCATGGGATTGCTGATTCCATGCCGGCGTTCGCGTATCATGCCATGCGTCCTCAGCAGCGGACACGTATCGCGTCCCGATGTGACAGGCTGGGCGCATCACAGGTCGATAGGCGGGCGACACGGCCCATACCACACATCAAACCAACCCAACCGCCCCGACGCGCGACATGGCAGTCGCACCGCGGGCAGATAACCGGACGGACAGCACCGGAAGCACCGGTATCCACCCGCCATGCAACCAGACAATCACACCACAGCCAGATACCGCCCCGGCCAACCACCACCGCAATGAAAAAACCGTCTGCCTGCGCCGAAAAATCTCTCAGCGTCGGCAGACGGTTATCAATAACGGGTAATCACGGCATCTGGCGGCTCATATCAACAATCACCTGTCGCCAGACACGCAACGCACCCAATCAGGCGTGCCACACGTCCTTGCCAGCGGCCTTCGCAGCCGCGACATCGGCGTCGAGCTGGGCCTCATTGGCCTCGGATTCGCCGGTGATGAACTTCTCGACGAGGGCCTTCGCCTCGCTATCCTCGTGCTGAACGGCCGGGGACTTCATGAAGTACGCGGAAGCGGACAGCACCGGGCCAGCCAGATGGCGGTCGAGCGCGATCTTGGCAGCACGCAGCGCGTCGATGACCACACCAGCGGAGTTCGGAGAATCCCACACCTCGAGCTTGTACTCGAGATTCAGCGGAACATCGCCGAAGGTGGTGCCCTCAAGGCGCACGAACGCGAACTTGCGGTCCTCAAGCCACGCGACATAGTCGGACGGGCCGATGTGCACGTTGTGCGGATCCATCTCGTGAGGAACGATAGAGGTGACTGCGCGGGTCTTGGAAATCTTCTTGGATTCCAGACGCTTGCGCTCAAGCATGTTCATGAAGTCCATGTCGCCGCCAACATTGAGCTGGTACGTGCGGTCGAGGCGCACGCCACGGTCCTCGAACAGGCGGGCGAGCACACGGTGCGTGATGGTCGCGCCGACTTGGCTCTTGATATCGTCGCCGACGATCGGCAGACCGGCCTTGCGGAACTTGTCAGCCCACTCCGGGTCGGAGGCGATGAACACCGGCAGGCAGTTTACGAACGCGCAGCCGGCATCGATGGCGGCCTGGGCGTAAGCCTTGTCAGCCTGCTCGGAACCGACCGGCAGGTAGCTGATGAGGATGTCGGCCTTGGTGTCGCGCAGCACCTGGGCAACGTCCACGGGCTCGGCGTCGGATTCGGTGATGACCTGACGGTAGTACTCACCGAGGCCGTCACCAGTCGGGCCGCGCTGCACGGTGACACCGGAGACCGGCATGTCCTTGCAGAACTGGTACGTGTTGTTCATGCTGGCGAAGATTGCCTCGTTGAGGTCTTTGCCGACCTTGGCAGCATCAACGTCGAACGCCGCGACAAACTCGATGTCCTTGATGCGATAGCCACCGAACACATTGTGCATGATGCCGGGGATTTTCTCATCGTCCTTGGCATCCTTGTAATATTCGACGCCTTGAACGAGAGACGAGGCGCAGTTGCCCACACCAGCGATTGCCACGCGAATGCTCATTTGGACTCCTCTTAACTAAGCGTTGCGTTATTCCAAACTTCAAGCATACCGTTTCGTTTGGAGAATCACACACGAAATCAGGAAGAAACATCGCCAATCGGGGTGGACATGCTCCACCTGCCTGCCTTGCACAGACAAATCTGTGCTCGTTGATGGTTTTTAGAGGGCCTAGGCGGCATGGACGCGGGCGCGGGTAGCGGCGGCTTGCACACAGCTTTGGTCCCGTCCCGGTTCATCCGTCCGCGCCCCGGCCTGAACCAATAATTGTCGGCAAGACACCAACGCAAGCGATACGCGCTCTTCCCCAACCGGCAAACATCGCCGGCGAGTCTCAAGTTTGTAAGAGTTCCGGTCACAAGGAGCGGTTTTTCAGGTGCTCCGGCTACGGTTGCAACCATGGCTTCACAGAAACGTAGTGCTTCATCACGCCCACGCAGCGCGCGCAGCGCAACATCCACGCGCAGCGCCGGGAGCGACGCATACGATTCCAACAGCTCACAACGGGCTTCAAACTCGGCATCACACAGCTCAAGCGGCGCACGCAGCTCCCAGCACGGCTCCCATCGCGCGCATGGCTCGCACAGCCAGCGCAACAGCCGTTCCTCATCATCGCGCCGAGTCGCGGCGACACGCCACAGCGGGCCGGGAACCCACCGCGCCGGGGGCAAAGGCCCGAAAACACGCATCAAAGGCCGTCATCTGATACTCAAATGGACGCTCGGCTTGATTCTCACATTCATCGCGGTCGCCGTGGGCGCGTTCGCGTACCTGTATGTGACCACGGAGATCCCGCAGCCAGAAAAAGTCGCCATGGCCGCGAAAACCACCGTCTACTATTCCGACGGCACCACGCCAATCGGCAGCTACGCCGCTCAGAACCGCGAAATCATCGACTGCTCGACGCTGCCGAAATACGTTGGGCAAGCCATCGTCGCCTCGGAGAACCGCACCTTCTATCAAGACAAAGGCATTGATTTGCGCGGTATCACCCGAGCTCTGATCACCAATCTGCGCACCGGGTCGCGGCAGGGCGGGTCGACCATCACCCAACAGTACGCGGAACGGTATTATCTGGGCGAAACGACCACATACAAAGGCAAGTTGCGCGAGGCGATCCTTGCCATCAAAATCGCACAGACCCAGTCCAAGGACACCGTGCTGTGCAACTATATGAACACGATTTACCTCGGACGCGGCGCGTACGGCATCCAGGCCGCAGCGAAAGCGTACTTCAACAAGGACGCGAAAGATCTGACCGTGTCTGAAGCCGCGATGCTCGCCGGCATCATCCCCGCGCCGAGCACTTGGGACCCGGCGATCAGCCCCAAACAGGCGACTTCGCGATTCAACCGCGTGATCCGCATCATGAAGGAGGACGGATACATCACCTCGGCGCAGGCCGCGGAGGCCGCTATGCCGCAAACCGTCGCGCAAACCACGGAAAACACCTATCAAGGGTTCAAAGGCTACCTGCTGGCCATGGTCGAACAGGAGCTGGTCAATTCCAAGGCATTCACCAAGGATGAGCTGGAAACCGGCGGATACAAGATTGTGACGACTTTCGATCAAACTTTGCAGAACGAGATGCAATCCGTAGGAGACAACCGGGCGTCCGGCATGCCCGATGGGATGCAGATCGGCGCACTGGCGGCGGACCCGCGCGACGGCAGCATCAAATCGATTTACGGCGGCACCGATTATCTGACCCACCAACTCAATAACGCCACGCAGGCCACCTATGAGCCGGGCTCGACGATGAAACCCTTCGCTCTGCTCGGAGCCGCACAGGCCGGCGTCAGTCTCGACACAATGTTCAACGGCAACTCGCCGCAAACCTTCAAAGGTCTGGTCAGTTCGGTGGCCAACTCCGGCAACGTCAGCTACGGATATGTGAACCTGTACAAGGCGACCGCCTACTCCATCAACACGGCGTTCATGAACCTCAATGAGAAACTCACACCGCAGAAAACCGCGGAAATCGCGCATTCCGCGGGTATCACGAGCGATATCGACGAAACATCGCCATACAACGTGCTCGGCATCAACTCGGTGACCGTCAAGGAACTCACGCAAGCCCACGCGACCATCGCCACCGGCGGGGTCAAGCACACATTGCATTGCGTGTCCAAAGTCCTCAGCTCCGACAACAAGGAGCTGTACTCCACGAAAACCGGTGACGAGCGCGTGTTCGAGGAGAATGACTGCGCTTTGGTCATCAAAGCGATGGAAGGCACCGTGCAATACGGCACCGGCAAGGAGGCGCGATCCATCGGACGCACCATCGCCGGCAAGACCGGCACCGCAAACGATGCGTACGCAGCCTCCTTCGTCGGGTACACGCCGCAATTGATCAGCACCTGGGCCATGTGGTACCCGAATGAGAACGGAAATCCGCAAGAAATCCCCGATTTCAACGGGTACACGCATTCGGAGTATCCAGTGCATCTGTTCACCGAATTCATGAAGCAGGCTCTTAAGGGCACCGAGGACACTGCGTTCCCGAACGCCACCGACGACGGCAAGGTCGGTGGGCCGGACGGAACATGGGGAACGGGCGGCACCGTCACACGCCGCTCCTATTCGGGCTCGTCCAGTTCGAGCAGCCCGTCCCCCTCTGCATCGGCGACTACGGGCACCGCGCCTTCGACCGGTTCCACCGATGAGGGGAACACCGGCGATACGACCTCTGGCGGTTCCGGTGCCGGGGCAGGCAACGACGGCACGAATACCGGCACCGGCGGCACGGGAACGGAAACGGATGGTACTGGTGGAGACAGCACTACCGGCAGCAACGGCGCAGCAACCGGGCAGTGACTTCTCCCATCGTTGCTGAGACAAGAACCGTCTCTCTCTTTATACAAACTGGCTACGCTGAGCGACTTCTCAGCGTAGCCAGTTTGTATAAGAAGAGGGGGAAGGCGGAACCGTCCACCGTCCAGCACAGCACAACCGCAATCCATATAACAACGGGCCGGCCACCGTAAAACACAGTGACCGGGCCCGAAGCTGCCGAGCCGATACGCGTCCCGGCGAATCAGCTCAGGCTACTGAACTCAAGCTCAGCGCTCGGAGCGATTAATCGCGGAGATGATCGCCTTGAGCGAGCTCGTGATGATCGAGGAATCAATGCCGACACCCCAGATGACTTGGCTGTTGTCGCCCTCATCGCTGATCTGGCACTCCACATAGGAAGCAGCCATAGCATCGGCACTTGCGGTCATCGTATGCTCGACATAATCCTTGACGGACACCTTGATACCGAGCGTGCTGATGACGTTGATGAACGCGTCGATCGGGCCGTTACCGGTACCGGTCAGCTCGCGAATCTGATCATCGCCGCTGTTTGCGAGATCGGTGCCACGGTCGAGCATCTTCACCTTGATCACCGTGTCAGAACCGTCCTCGCCAGAAGAAACGGATACGTTGAGCAGCTTGAGACGACCCCACTGCTTCAGGGTATCGTCGCCGTGATCGCCAACAACCGCACCCGCGGCGGTGGCGCCGGAATCCTCGACCGGCAGGTACTCGTCCTTGAACAGGCGCCAGATGTCCTCGTCCTTGACTTCGCGCTTGGTTTCGTCCGCGTAGGCCTGCACGACCTTCTCGAACTCGATCTGCAAACGCTTGGGCAGATCAAGATTGTGGTTCGTCTTGAGCAGATAAGCCATGCCGCCCTTGCCGGACTGGGAGTTGACGCGGATAATCGCCTCGTAGCTGCGGCCAATGTCCTTCGGGTCAATCGGCAGGTACGGCACCAGCCACACGAACTTGTCAAGGTCGGCGCCGGCACGCTCGGCCGCCACCTGACGGGCCTCCAAGCCCTTCTTGATGGCGTCCTGGTGGGAGCCGGAGAACGCGGTGAACACGAAGTTGCCCGCATACGGGTGACGTTCGGAGATCTTCAGCTGGTTGCAGTACTCGACCGTCTTGCGGATCTCCGGCACGTTGGAGTAATCGATCTGCGGGTCGATGCCCTGGGTGAGCATGTTGAGCCCGAGCGTGACCAGATCCACGTTGCCGGTACGTTCGCCGTTGCCCAGCAGGCAGCCTTCCACGCGGTCGGCGCCGGCCAGCACGGCCAGCTCGGTGGCGGCAACGCCCATGCCCTCGTCGTTGTGCGGATGCAGGGACAGCACGATGGAATCGCGGTCCTTGAGGTTGTTCGAGACATACTCGACCTCGTCGGCGAACACGTTCGGCGTGGTCATTTCGACCGTCGCCGGCAGGTTGATGATCATGCGATGGTCCGGCGTCGGCTTGATCACGTCGATCACCGCGTTGCACACCTCGACCGCGTAATCCGGTTCGGTACCGGTGAAGGACTCCGGGGAATACTCGTAGTAAAGATCCGTGCCCTTGGCTTCGCCCTCGAGCTGCTTGCACAGCGCAGCGGCGTCCGTGGCGAGCTTCTTGATGCCTTCCTTGTCCTTGCGGAAGACGACCTCGCGCTGCAGCACGGAGACGGAATTGTAGAAGTGCACGACCGCGCGCTTGGCGCCGCGCAGGCATTCGTACGTCTTGCGAATCAGGTGCTCACGCGCCTGGGTAAGCACGATGATGGTCACGTCGTCAGGAATAAGCTCACGCTCAATCAGCATGCGGATGAAATCGTAATCGGTTTCCGAAGCGCTCGGGAAGCCGACCTCAATCTCCTTGAAGCCCATGGACACCAGCAGGTTCCAGCAGCGCAGCTTGCGCTCGGAATCCATCGGGTTGACCAGCGCCTGGTTGCCGTCACGCAGATCGACGGAGCACCAGCGCGGGGCGCGGCGCAGCTTCTTGTTCGGCCACGTGCGCTCAGGGAACTCGAACGGCACCTGCTTGTCGTAGGCGACGTACTTGTTGTAGGGCATATTGCTCGGCTTCTGCGGACCGCCGATGAATCGCGCCGGAGGCAGCAGCGGGTCGTTGTTCCCTCCGTTGGACGCTGCGGCGACTGCCGCGAGATCAAATACCGATGATTGATCCTGACCCATCACTCCTCCTTATCTTGGTTGTGCCGCAAACCACGGCAGCGTTTCAGGCGCGGCAATCCGCGTCAATGGGTGCCGTTTCACGCGTTTACCTCCGCGTAACACGGATGGTTTCATCCTACCGGGAGGCATTCATATTCTGTCGCTGGATTTCGGGATATGACCATGGGACCGGTGGAACGGCAACGTTTTGGCGGCGGGTTGGCGCACATCCGCCAATAGCATGGCCCAGCCGCGCAAACACCATGTGTATTGCAGATGAATAATCGGATGCCGCGCGTTGAACCAGCGCCGCCACCGGCGGATACCGCCGTAGAGTGGGATGTATGACGCTTCAATTCCGTGATGACGGCACGTTCCGCATCCTTCAGGTCTCCGACATCCAGGACGGCCCGCACGTCAGCGAGGACACCTTGCAGCTGATCGGCGACGCCGTGCGTGAGGCCGACCCCGATCTGGTCGTGCTCACCGGCGATCAGATCCGCGGGCATGACCCCGCATACATCGACACGTTCATCTCGCGTCGCGGCGACAGGCCCGGCGACCATGTGCGCGTCGTCAGCCGTCTGGAGGCCGCGCTCGAGCACGTGCCATCGCAGCGGGAGCTGTGCCGTCGCAATACCTTGCCGGCACCCGACGAGGATACGCTTATGGAGCGCACACGGCAGAACGTGAGGTCGACATTCTCGCAGTTCCTCGGGCCGATCGCCGCCCACGGCGTACCGTTCGCCGCCACCTACGGCAACCATGATTTCCAGTGCGGCATCGATGTGGACGAACAGGACGACCTGTACCGCGAGATTGACGGGTGTCTCAACCCGGCCGCCGGCAGTGGTCCGCTCGCATTGGAACCCGGCACGTTCGCGCTGCCAGTGCTCTCGAGCCGCGGCGAGCGCATTGCGATGGGTGTGATGATGGTCAATTCCGGCGATTATGCGCTTGATGGGGACGCCTCGCGGGCAGTGCCGTCCACTGGCCCGGTCAGTTCCGGGGCGCATCCGGTTGTGCAGGGACGCGGGCTCGATCTTGTGGATTCCGACGGGTATGGTGTGCCGTCCGCCGCCGCGATTGGCTGGCTGGCCGATGCCGAACACGAGTTGAGCGCGCGAAACGGTGATGGTATGCCTGTTCCCGCCATCGCCTTCCAGCACATTCCGACACAGGAGTTCTACGATTGCCTACGCGAAGTACCGTGGTGGACCATGAACGCCGTGGAGGGGACGCGGGCGTTTTCCGGGCGGTGCTTCCTGCTCGATGAGACGGTGTGCCGACCGGGTTCCATGCTCGGTGAATCGGTGAACTGCGCGGATATCAATGTCGGCGAGGTCGCCGCGATGAGACGCGCGGGCGGGTATTTCGCGCTGTTCGCCGGTCACGACCACAAGAACGCGTACGTCGGGCACGCAGACGGGCTTGATTTGGGCTACGCGCCGACCTGCGGATTCGCCAGCTACGGGCCTGATGCCGATCTGCGCGGGGTGCGGCTGCTCACGTTCCACGAAGATGATCCTGCCGCATATCAGACGCGCATGATTACGTGGGGCGAGCTCGGCGGCGGTACCGTGCACGACAAGCTGCGGCTGTTTCTCGGTGATTACGGCGCCGCGGATGCGCCGACCGTGCGCAATCAGCTGCGCCGGCCGAAAGTCGCGGGGGCGATTGGGGTTGCGGCCGCGGGCCTGTTGGGTGCCATCGCCGCGCACCGGCGGCGGTAGTAGGAGCGACACGCGATTGAACGACGGCCAGGGCAACGGGTGCTTGCTGCCTCGGTATCTGTCTGCCATGTACTTGAGCAGTCGCACCGCAGGCAGATAGCCAGCAGACGCCCACGCTCAACCATCCAACCCACCTGCCGTGAGACCCGACAGTCACACGGCGGGCAGATACCCGGCAGCGCCGGACAGGCGACGGGCCTGTGCACGACGGCCCTGCTGACGCCGCTGCCAATCCGCGTTCGCTCGCAGCCGCCGCTCCCAGATCCTGCGCTCCCACGTCACCGTCGTTTCCGCTTCTTGGCTGTTTGTCTGATATTCCATAATTGTCACCTCCTGTTGGATATAGCGTCAGTTGTCCTGTTGCTTCACACGAATTCGGACATATCGAATCACTGCATCCGTCACAAACCGGAGAATCAACAACGCCCCGGCCGGTATTATTGCGTGATTTCGCCCGCCGCGATATTTACCGGATGACGGATTCTTCGACCGTCATGGCAATCCGGGGGCCGGCAACATGGCACATGCAGCAGATTCCTTCGATGGAACGCATCATCATACGAGACATGTCAGAGCTCCTTTCTTGCTCACCGGGACGTTGGCCGGGTCCAACCGCCCCGCCAAACCGCTTACCGCCGCGGCTTACTCCATCGTAACAACCCACCCACGGCGCATGCAAGACCTGAGATACAACAACGGCTGATACCTGGCCATAACCCGGACGCATTGCCCACGACTCCCCCAAACGCAATGATGGGGGCGGAGGCTCGAAACCTCCGTCCCCATCATCAGGTCTAGGCTATGTGTCGCCACCCGCTATCAGTCAGCGTAGGCAACGTAGCAGCGGGCGACGTGAACACTTGCCATCGCACACAATCACCATTGATTCACGCGACCGGCGAACGCGTACCGCACATAGCATCAACCGACGTGCACTGGCCGTCAGCCCTCAATCGCGATGCGATGAGCCTGCTCGACCTGCGCCTTGGCCTCCTGCTTCGGCATCTGCAGATGCAGCGTGCCATCCTTGTACGAGGCGTGGATATCGGATTCCTTCATGTCGTCGCCGACATAGAAGGTGCGGCTGCAAGTGCCGGCGTAGCGTTCGCGACGCAGCCACTTGCCTTCCTTGTCCTTGTCTTCCTTGGAATCATTGCGATGCGCGGAGACGGTCAGATACCCGTCCTTGAGCTCGACGTTGATGTCGTCCTTGTTGAAGCCCGGCATATCCATCGTGACCTCATAGCCGTGATCAGTCTCGCGCACATCCGTGTTCATCAGGCTGCCCGACTGTGCGGCGGCAAGCTGACGGCCTTCATCAGCCGCGTCACGCCAACCCGCGAAGAACGGGTCGTCGAACAAATCAGAGAACATCGTGTCATTCATCAAAGCCGGAAACATAGCCATAATCGGTACTCCTTCATGTTTGGAGCCAACGCGGCTTGGCAGCCGACCGTATCGACACCCAGATGCCGCCGGCCGGTTTCGTAGACCCGCGTCCGGAACCCTCCCGGGCTCCTGACCTTGACCTTTCACTTCACCCAACTTCCCGCGGCGAGGTTCATTCCGGATTTTCACCGTGGGGAAACATGCGGGTGCGGGAGGATTCAGGATGCTTGATTTGACGCCATATTCAGCCGACTGCGGCTGCGAGGCGGGAGCGACCGCGGGAGATTGCGACCGATTCGTCTCTGCCGCAAGAAACTCCCGGGAGAATTCGGCAGAAACGACGATTTCGAGATGATCTCCCAACGACATCGTTGATATTGCGCGACCCATGAAATCAGCCCGATGGGAGTTTACCGGCGAATTCGCAATAATACGATAAACTCCCACGCGGCACCGGGACTTTCGCCAATCACGGCCGCCGACGGTATAAACTCCCGCCCGGCTCAGTCCACCCAGTCCTCGACTTTCGCAGCCTTGACCGGGTCATACGTGTCCGGCTCCACAACAATATCCAGCGTGTAATACGGAATGGCGGCGCGCAGCTGTTTCTCCAGCCGGTTTATGGCGGCGGCGTCATCCAGTTCGGTCTCGTTGCGGAACTGCACCTTGAGCAGCACGAGGATGCGCTTCTCGGACAGATGCATGGCCGCGGGATCGGCAAGCACCCGTTCGACATCGGGATTCTCCGCCAGCACTTGCGCAATCACGCGATACGTGTGGTCGCTCGCCCCCTCGCCGATCAGCAGCGACGACACCTGCGCGCCCAACAGCAATGCGCCCACGATCAGCAGGACGCCGATGCTCGTGCCGCCGATGGCGTCCCAGATCTCGTCGCCGGTAAGAATCGCGAGCAGCGACCCCAAAAACGCGAAAGCCAGACCAATCACAGCCAGCGTGTCCTCGGCGAGCACGACCGCCAGATCACTGGATTTCGTGCCCTTCCAGAACTTGATGAGGCTGAACGGGCCGGGATCATGCGTTTCCTCGAAGCGTTCCTTCGCCTCCTTGATGCCGTTGTGCAGGCTCCACCCCTCGATTGCCGCGCAGATTACGGTCACGACCAGCACAATCGCCATACCGTGCGCATCCACGGCATGCGCCTGCGGTCCGCCGGAGACGACTTCGCGGATCTTCGCGATGGATTCGCTCGCCGAATACACGCCACCGATGGCGAACAGGGACACCGCCACAATGAACGAGGCGAGATACCGCGCCCTGGACCAGCCCAGCGGATGTTTGCGGCTCGGCGGCCGGTGCGACAGCTTGTTGCCGATGATCAGCGTGAGCTCGTTGCCGGAATCGGCGAGGCTGTGCACGCTTTCGGAGAGCATCGAAGCCGAATGCGTGATCATGAACACCACGAATTTCACGACCGCGACCATCACATTCGCCAATAGCGCCGCGATGACGGCGATGCCGATTTTCGCACTGTGTTTTTCGGTGCCGTCCGGGGCCAAATCATGGTTCATTGCGGCGTTGCCGTTGGGCTGCGGCCGGTTGCGCGGCACATCATGCGCGATGCCGGCAGCCAAAGCCCGCCGTGTATCGTCCGGGTGGTCTTGTGTGGTCATCTTCGTCCTCCTTGGCCCGGTATCGCAGCACTCCGAAACCGGTTCCTGTTCCAGCATAGCCCGGGAACGGCTGTGGACGCCCGTAGTCTTCATGCGTGTCCGATAAGATGGTGTTGGTATGCCGTCCCGCGACATTCCGGGCGAATTACCGGCAGCGACGGCGCAAAAGGCAAAAGGAGGCAGTTTCGTGAGCGACGTAAGGGCGCAACTGGAACGGCTGCGGCCAGTCTATGAAACGGGCGTGCTTCGACTGCTGTTGCGCAACCATGCGATGAAGTATGTCGCTCTGCTGCGCACCTGTTTCAAACCGTTGACCGCCGAACTGCCCAAAGAGACGCTTGAGGTGCGGCTCGCCGGCGCGCTCGAGGAGCTTGCGCACGACGGCGAATGGCAGTTCAAAGACGGCGAAACCGCGCAGGACAGCGCCCATCAGACACTTGTCGAACTCACTCGAGAAGGCGAAGGCGATTACGCGTGGCTCGCGAACTCGTATGACCCCGCTTCTCACCATTATCTGTACCGTTTGACAGCCCGCGCCCACCGCGCGATCGACGCGCTGTCCCAGCTTGAGGACACGACCCGCGCACTGTCCGGCGCCCAGGCGAATTCCATCATTATGGAGGTCGAGAACGCCCGCAAACGTCTGACCGTCGATCCAAGCGAGCGCATCGCTCTGCTTGAGTCCGAAGTCAAGGAACGCGAGCAGGAAATCAGCCGGCTCCGCAACGGTGAATCCGTGGAGTCTCTGAGCGACAAGGATGTCGAGGATATCATCGCCGTGGTGCACAACACCTTGCGCGGCGTACCGGTCGACCTGCATGAGCTCGCGCTTGAGGAACGCGACAACGGCGACGCGCTGCGCCGACGTATGCAGGAGAACTCAATGAGCGTTGACGAGATTCTTACTGCATACCATGAGCGCTACCGCCGCTCGATGCGCGAGTCGGACAGCGGGCGGCGTTTCGAGGACGCGTTCCAGGTGATTGTGACCGACGAGGGCCGGCGGCAAATCGATGATGCGGTGCAGGATATCGCAAAAAGCCCGTACCTGCACGGTGAGCCGAATCAGCTGCTCAATCAGGTGCGGGCGGAATTGAAGCGGATTTACGAAGGCATCGAGGACGTCCGCCATCAGGTGCGCGTCTCGGACGAAGCGGTGAGCCGTCTGGTCCGGCAGCGCAGCGACACCCGGTATCGCACGGCGTTGGACACGTTCAACCGGCTGTTCGCAACAATCAGCCAAGAGATCAAGGCCGGCACGTCTTCTCCCAGCCCGTATTCGTTTGATGTGGGTGACGCCACGCTGCTTGCGCTGCCTACACGGCCGGCACGCCCGATGGCTTTCGCAGCGCCGCCGAGTCTGGATGCCGTGTCGTCGGTTCAGGATGATGACAATCCCAGCTTCGCCGATGTGGATTTGCGCGCGATGGTCGAGGCGGGCGGACCGCGGTTGCGGCATATGCTGTCGCTGATTGTGCAAGACCCGATCATGCGCGACGGGCGGGTTGACGTCGCGGCGAGTTTCAACCAGTTGCGCGATTCGGAACGCCGCGAAAGCGAACTGGTCGGTTTCCTGGGGGCCTTGCGCGTGGACGATGACGGGCAGTTCTCGACATGGCGATGCGTGTCCGCGGACGGTACGACACGCGCATGGCGTACACGGCCGGTACTTGCAGACGTTGGCGTGTTGCATGAGATTATCGAAGAGGACGCATGACGGATGCCGGCCGGTGACGGGCGGTGGACGCGAGACGGGCGAGGGCATAGGCCGGATCAGCGCGAACGGCATGTACGCGAATCCGGCGACACGGAACTTGTGGAAAGGGCGGGACGATGACCGACGAACTTGATGACATGATGGCCGCCATGGGCACTGCTCGCATGGACGGCGACGCCGATGCCATGGTGGATGCCCATGAAGACGGCTCCGGCGAGACCGGCGGTGTGTCGAATGCCGGTGGGGACACTGACACCATAGGAGATATCGACCCTGCGGACAATCCACATGCGCTGTTCCCCGGGGACACAAGCACGATGGATGCCGAAGCACGCGCGGTCGCCATCGCGCTGAAACGTGACCGGTTCATCACCGGTGACGCGTATGAGACGGCATTGGACCATGTGGACGAGGTACGCCGCTCACTCAACGACGATCTGCTTGAACTGGTTGATGTTCCGCGGTACCAAGTGATGTACGCCAGACCGGTCACAGCGGACGGATTGGGACAGCGATCCTTGAAAACCCGGGCGTCGCTGACGCGCGAGGAGGCGGCGATGCTGGCTCTGCTGCGCATTCGCGTGCTCGGCTATGAGAGCTCGCGCGAATCGTCCAAAGACTGGATCATCAGCACGGACGACATCCGCGCCGCGCTGACCACAGGCGCCGGCTGGCTTGCCGCACGCAATGACGAAGAAGGCGTGATGAAACGCATCGGCATCGCGATTTCACGGTGCGTGACCTACGGATATCTCGCCCCCGTTGAAGACACCGATGACATGTACCGCATCACGCCGCTGGTCCCTGCCGTGCTCACCACCGAGCTTGCCGAACAGTGGCTGGGCGAAAGCGAGAACAGCACCGCTGGCAGTGCGGACGACCCCGAAGAAGACGTCCAGATAACCGTGAATACCGATATGTCTGATATTGCCGACGCGACATACACGAATACCGCTGACGGTTTGAATGCCGGCGCTACTGCCGCCCAAACCGGCGAAGAAACGAGGTTGTGATGACCGACGAAGCGCTGATGGCCGATCACTGGATGCTTGCCAGCCGCCAACTGGTCAATTGGGGGTCCTACGAGGGCTACCACGTGTTCCGCCCGTCCATGGACCCGGACATGCCGATCACCTTGCTCGCGGGTGCCAGCGAATCCGGCAAATCCACGCTGGTGGACGCGCAGAATTCCCTGCTCTACCCTGCTGGCACGGCGTTCAACAAGGCCTCGAATTCCGGGCGTTCCGAACGCAGCGACTACACGTATCTGCGTGGCATGACCGCCGTGGCAGATGACGCGGAGGGCGGCACGGCCGTCTATCTGCGCGGTTCGGCCGAGGACGGCACGCCGAGTGCGGTGTGGGGCGCGATTGTGGACACCTATGTCAACCGTATGGGCGGCGAGATGCTCTCATGCGCGAAGTTCCTGTACCTGTCCCCCGGCGACGAGCGCGGCAGCGTACGGCGCCAATACGTGTCCTGGAACCATGAAATCGACCCGCGAAAGATGGACGGCTACCGGTCCTCACCATTCACCGCCGACCAATTGCGCAAGGTGTATCCGGGGTGCGCGGTGTATTCGAACGCGGAAAACTTCCATGAATCCGTGTGGACACGCATGGGATTGAAAGCCGCCGCATGCCGGTTGCTGTACAAAATCCAGTCGGCGGATGCGCCTTCGCGGCTTGACGATATTTTCAAGCAGGGTGTGCTCGATGTCCCGAACGCCCTGACCAAGGCGCGCGAGGCGGTTGAGGATTACGACCGGTATGCCGAGAACTTCCGCAGTATGGAAGAAAACACCCGACAGATGGACGCCTTGCGTGAAATCCGCGACGAACACGCCGAATACGATAAAGCGGCCAGGCAGGCGCGCGATCTGCAGGTCACCGATCCGCAAGATGACGCCGGATTGACCACCTTGCGCTCGTGGGTGTTCTCCCGGTTGGCGTCCGCGGTACGCGACCAGCTGCCGCAAGATCGCCGCGAGCTGGAGAGGCAGCAGGAGCAATGTCGCAAAGCCGATACGACAGTCGAAAACGTGCAGCGCGAACTCGGCGAAGTCACCGAGATGATGCACGGCGCCGGCGGCGACACCCTGACCCATCTGGAAAACGAGCATGAGCAGGCGTTGCAGGAGCTGGAACGGATGCGTCATACCGTCGGACGCATCCGACAGGCGTTCGCTCGGGCGGACGAACCGATGCCCCGATCCGAGGCATCGTGGGAACAGCGCCGGCAGGAAGCCCAGGATTTCATTGAGGACGCGAACGTGCAACGCGATGAGCTCCAGCGACAGCGGGACGCTTGCGTGGTCCGCCGCAAAGGCATCACCGACCGTCTTGACCCGATCAAGCGCGATTTCGAACGGCAAAGCCGCAAGCGCACCCGTATCACGCAAGACATGGAAGACGACCGCGCGGCGATCGCGCAGGCGACCGGGCTGAGCGAGCGCGATCTTCCCTATGTCGCCGAGCTGATGGACGTGCGCAAAGACGAAGAGCGGTGGCGTACCGCGATGAATGTGGCTTATGGTCCTATTGCGCAGATCATTTTGGTCGACCGCCGTTACGAGCGGGGATTCGCCCGAAAAGTCAGCACCATCGACCCGTCAACCATGTTCCGCCGCACTTGGCAGTTCATTGATATCGACGATATCGACTATGAAAGCGGCACCCAGGAACACGGGGAGGACGGCGAGCGCGACGACCGACTGTCCGGAAAACTGCGGTTCCGCGAGGATTCTCCATTCTTGGGATGGCTGCGCGAGCAAACCACATCCCGGCGGCTTGACGCGCTGTGCGTCGAACATATCGACGACGCCGACGCCGCCCGGCAAATCCAACCGGATGGGCAGATCAAAGCCGGTCAGCGTGGTTCGTATGGCACCAAAGGCATCAACCAGGTCATCGGTTTCGCCGACGAAGCGTACCTGCGCGGGCTCAAACAGCAAATCGACCGCCTGTCCGAACAGCTCAGGCAGTGCGAGTTGGATGGGGAGGACATCAAGCGCCAGCAAAGCCATCTGGACGAACTGCGTACCTTGTCATCGCAAATCGCCGATCTTTCTTGGACAGAAGTCGACGAAGCCGGCACCGAAGCGAATGTGGAACGCCTTGAGCGCGACATCGACACGCTACGCAACGACCCGAAACTCGCCCAGCTCGCCGAGCGACGCGACCAACTCCAGCACGCGCTGCGGGACGCGTTGGACTCGCAGGCGAACACCCGGTTCGCCGCCGCCAACACGCAGCAGGCCGTCGGCGCCGCCGAAGCGTGGCTGACTGAACGCGCGGGGCAAATCGCCGACACCGCGGAACAGCCGACGCTACCGGATACCGTCACCGAACTGCTGTCCACCGCGTACAGCGCGGCGACCGGTTCTGTGGCCGGCGAACTGGCCCATATGACTGTTCTGCCAGGACAACCCGGAATCCGCCGATTCGACGAGCGGGTGCTCGGCATGGTAGGCAATGCGATCACCAAGCGCATCAGCGAGGCGGCCACTCAAGTCAACAAGGCGCGGGCATCCGTCGAACGGCGCATGTCCGACTATCTTGCCCGCTGGGCCGCCGATGACACGACCGTCACCCCCACGGTGGACGACTACCGGTATTACGAGGACGAGTTGGGAGACCTGTCCAAAATCGTGGCGAAGGCGGCTACCCCTGAGGAAATCGCCAACAGCGTGGACAAGATGCAACGCGACTTCAATGAGCTGAGTATGAGCCTCGAGAATGACCAGCGCGAAGTGCGTGAACAGCTCGACCGTATCAACTCCATGCTGCGCGACCAACAGTTCGGGCCACGCCATGGCAGTCTCACCCTCGACGTCGCTATCAGGCAACGCAGCACGGCCTTCAACGGCACGTTACGCCGGACCATCGAGCGGCTCAACAGCTGGCAGGCAGAGCAGCCATCCGGCGGCGCTTCCAACAGCCGCACCGCGAAACGGGCGTTCGACAGCTGCAAACCGATGGTCGAGCTGCTGCGTAGCGAGCTGGGCAAAGTGCGTGATACCGCGGGAATTCGCCAGTATGGCGCCCGCGATCTCGATTCTCGCGCCCGCAGCTCCTTCTACGCGGTCGTCCACCACGATGGCGGCCCCGACGAACGCATTTCCTCGACCGGTGGCAAATCCGGTGGGGCGTTGCAGGAGCTCACGTCCTTCGTGTACGGGGCTGCGCTCATCTACCTGTTGGGCGGCGATATCAGCGGGCACCCCACCTACACCACGCTGTTCCTTGACGAAGCGCTCATCAAGGCGGACGGCCGGTACACGCAGCGCGCACTTGCGGTGCTGCCACGGCTGGGATTCCAAGTCATCGTATCCGCGCCGGAAAGCAAAACCGGCGAAATCCTTGAGATGGCGACGCGCGGCTATGTGGTGCTGAAAGACGAACGGCTTCATTCACATCTGCAGGAACTCGATCTGGTCGGCGCGCACGCGGACGGCGGACCATTCGAGCAGCGCAATCCGTCAGCTGGCAAATCGTCGACAGGCACGGCGGCTTCCAGCATTCCGGCTGATGCGGGGAACACCAACGATATCGTGGAAGCCAGCGATGTCACAAACAGCGGCGATTTCACAGCCTCAAGCAGCGGAAAGCCACAGTCATGACCGGTATACGCACACGCGGCGTGAACGCCCGAACAGCGCCCATGGAAATCCGCGATGCCGTCACGAGATATCTACAGCGGCGTCGATATGATGCCGAACCGCGATGGCCGTTGGTTTTCTCTGTGAGGTGGCCGGACCAGCGCACGCTGACCGCTCAAGCGCCCGACTGGCATAGGGCCAACAATGCGTTGCGCGAATGGGCGCAATGTCAAGGTTGCCCGGTTACGAACAAGCACCGGCTGACGGTCACGCCGGTGGAGTTGATCGACACGGTTACGGTTGCGGATGAGCAGACCGCGTTGCGTATCGCGGACCGGGCGAGCGCCCGGCACTACCGCAAGGCGCGCCAGAGCATCGACCTGTTGGTCGACGAGTGCTCGATTCCTCGCGACACCGCGGCATCCGTGGCGAAAATGCTGGACGACGAATCGGATGTGGATGTCACACTGGTGATTCGCGCCGCGCAGTTCTTCGGTACGCACGATGCGACCGGGTTGACTCCACGGCAAGTCCCGCTCGTCGGGTTCAGCGCGAAATGGCTTGATCAGACGCATCGCCGCAACGTCATCTGCACTTTGTGCGGCAAGGATTCGCTGGGATTGTCTGACCGCCCGCCGGAGTTGCGTATGCGCTGGCTTGACCCGGCCTACTCGAACGAACCGGAAACGATGATCACCAGGCCGTGGCGGCCCGGTGGCGATCGCGATATCTGCTATGTCATCATCGTGGAGAATAAGGATACCTACCAATCCATGCCCGACATCGCGCACGGATTGTGCGTTTGGGGAGCCGGTAAGGCGATTTTGGCATCAATCGCGCTGCTACTGCCGTGGCTTACCACCGCAAGACCGGACGACGGGGATGATTCCAGTCCGCAGGTCGTCTATTGGGGCGATATGGACGCCGACGGCTTGGAAATCCTCGACGCCGTACGGCACACCGGGGTACGTTGCAAATCGCTGTTCATGGATTTAGAAGCCTACCAGAGCTACTCATGGTTCGGTACCAATCTCACCTCAACCAGCACACCGCTCACTTCGCGCGAGCCCAAGGCGACGCCCACACTTGACTTTGGCGAGCGTGAGCTCTATCTGCTCACATGTGGCGAGGCCGTCGGGCAATCCGGCGAATCCGGTTTTGTCCGACGGCCCAACCCATCTGCGCGTCGAGCAGGAGCGAATCCCGCTCATTGACGCGGCCGATGCGCTCCGCTCGCTTGGATGGCCGATCACCGCCAATAATGACAAGGAGACACAATGACAGACAACGCACACCCGACACCAGTACGGCTCGAAGCCGGGCAGACGGCCCCGGATTTCACGCTTCCCAGCGACACGGGCGATACCGTCACCCTGTCCGCACTGCGGGGCAAGAACATCGTCCTGTATTTCTATCCTGCGGCAATGACCCCAGGATGCACGACGGAAGCCTGCGATTTTCGCGACAATCTTGCGCGCCTGTCGGCACTCGGTTTTACCGTGCTCGGCGTGTCGAAGGATCCGCTCGACAAGCTTGCGCGATTCCGGAAGCGCGACCATCTGACGTTCCCGTTGCTGTCGGATCCTGATCTGACTGTGCATCGTCTCTACGGCGCATACGGCGAGAAGAATCTGTACGGCAAAGTGCGTCTGGGCGTAATCCGTTCGACCTTCGTGATTGACGGCGATGGCATCATCCGCGTTGCGAAATACAATGTGCGGGCGAAGGGACATGTCGATGCGTTGTTACGGACGCTCGACAAACTCGATGATCAGGAGTGGATGCGACAGTAGAGCGGGCTGGTCGGGAACCAGTCGCGGGCTGATTACGGGCGCGCAATGCCCGGTAATCACGTCCAATGACTACGCCCAGCAGCCATGACTAGTGAGCACGCCCAATAATCACGCCCAGTGGAAGAGCGAAACCCCGCAGCGCGAACGGCAGTAGGCGTTTCCCAACCATGTGTGCCGCGAATTCGGCCACACGGCTCCCAGCCTTGGAGCGTTCTGGCTCATCCAAATGCTGGGCGCGCGACCGTCGGCACTGCGCGAACCGAGCAGGTTGAACCCGTTTTTCTCCACCAGCCAGTCCGGATGCTGGGTGGCGATGGCGAGCCCCTCCTCAAGTGTGAGCGGCAGACGCTCATCGGAATCGATAAGTTTGCGCGCGACATCCGGTTCGCGGTTGATATACGCGGTGCCCGTGTGTGGGTCGATGACCAGGTAGAACGGACCTTCCGGCGGTTCGAAACCGTCTTGCGGCAGGAAACTGGCGATATCGCGCGGCGGCATCGTTGTGAAACCGGCCATGCGGTTGATGCTGGTTCGTGCGATCAGGGATTCCGGCGACACCAACTCGCGCGTAGGCACGAGCAGGATATTCGCACCGAGATCGCTGTCTTCGAGCGCGCTGATGAGCGGGCGGGCAAGCGCGCGGAATGCCTCCGCGCTCATATCGGCCACATCAGGGTAGCCGAGCGCGACAATACGGTCGAGCTGCTTAAGTGCTTCCTGTGATGCGATGGACATACCTCTAAGTGTAGGACATCCACGTGAGGGGCGGCGCATCGTGCGCGACACACCCACGCGGGTTTGCATGTCCGATAGTTCGTGGTACTCTATTCGAGTTGCCCGGTTACGCGCGTAGGCGCGTTTCCACAAGCAATGGAGGATTCGCCTAGTGGTCTATGGCGCACGCTTGGAAAGCGTGTTGGTGTAACAGCCTCACGAGTTCGAATCTCGTATCCTCCGCGCAGGTACCCCGGAAGCCAAGCATCGCAAGGCATCCGGGGTTTTTCATAACATGCGAAATGGGCGCTAGATATGGGGCTATCGGCCAATTCGTACACCCACGGCAAGTCTCTCGGCACGGGCATAATCCCAAACCTTCTGCCGACACTGACAGGCACCTCAGCGTCGGCAGAAGCAGAAAACAGACCGTCTGTCGATACCCACCATCAGCACACCATCGGCAGAAGCAGAGAGCAACCGCCCGTCACCGGCACCCGGCACGGGCACAATCCGCTCGCCCCGCTAACCCCGCGTTTCAGTCCGCGCGCCGCCGCTCCAACCGCTACACTTGGCAATACGACCTCACAGTACGGCCGGTAAGCCCTTGCAATACCTCTTGCCCGGCCGTCGACGGAAAGGAACAACGATGTTCACCCTCTGGCTGCGCCGAGCCGCGGCGTATATCCTTCGCATCGTACTGCCAGCATCGTTGCTCTCGCAGCTCATCGGCACCCTGCTGTTCGGCAAATCCTCACCGGGCGGAGCCGCTGAAACCTGGATCGGCTGCGCCAGTCTGCTTGTTGCCGGCGTCATCTCCGCCTTATCCACACGCAACGGGCAATCATGGGCGCACCAGCTTCTGCGTCTGCAAGTGCTCGACCAGGAATCCGGCGCCCCGATATCAGCCCTGAGAATGGGATTGCGAGAACTGGCGCATCTCGCTGATTTCGCGTCGTTGTGCATCGGCTTCCTTTGGCCGCTGTTGGACAGTCAACGGCAAACCTTCGCCGACAAAATCGTCAGCACCGTTGTCGTCAGCGTTGATCGACCACAATGACGTTCTGCCTTCCCAGCACCCCCGCTGCTGCGGTTTGAGCCGTCACTCAGTTTGAATCTGTTCGGCCTTGCCCGCATTGTCATCTTGCTTGGTGTTCTTTTTGGCGTTGCCAGTTATCATCATGGCGATGTTGAGCAGCATCAGCACACAAATGAACGCCATGAGGACCCACTCGCCTCTTGGAATCATCGATACAAGGAGGATCAGCAGGAAGATAATGTTGACAAGCGCAAAATTGATGTCATCAAACGCCTTTTTCGTGTTCTTGTTCTTTGCCATCATCGCCTCTTTCCATCGATTCGTTCGGATTTCACGATTTCGAATGTCCACGAAACCGAGCTGTATCATGCATCAGGCAGCATGACGTAACATCAATCTATCATCATGCAAATGTTTGCAAGAGTAGACGCGCCGCTGTAAGAGGAGATTTCAGGCTTCGCTCGCGATCTTGCGTACGATGCATGATAACGATGGCATCCGCGCGCTTACAGCATGGCCACCTGCCGCTGAAAGTCACACCGGCGCACGATTTCTCCGCCAACATCAGCCGCGCACGACGCCGCATCCGAAGCGGTAGAGCGCCCAGCCATGCCCGTATTGGCCAAGATCACGCACTTTGACGAGCGTGCCGTGGCGCTCATATTGCGCAATCAGCCCTTCGTCGTGGAACGGGTCGAACTGCTGGCGGAACGTGAACATTTGCAGGCTCGGTGCCTGAGGACCCATCGTCAGGAAATATGTGGGAGTGTCGCCGCCACCCAGCGGGCACACGGTATTGAGCAGCCGCGCGTCATCCCCCGAGGCGAAGGACAGCTCGGTCTGCTCGAAAATCGCGCCGTTTTTCTCTTTCATCGGATTGTAAATCGGGTACAGCATGTTGGCCCCGTACAGGCTTACTGCGTACATCGAGCCGTTCAGCGGATCAGATATGACGACCGCGCGCGTACCGGTCACCTTCACAACCTCGCCGAGTGCTCGATACTTGCTGGATGTCAACTGTTCGTCCGGCCGCTCATCGGTCAGTTGCACGTTGTGATACACCGATTGCGACAACGCCGCCCGTTCCGTATTGCCGAACTGGCAGGTGACGGCGAGCGCCGCCAGCACGACCACAACGATGCTCTGCCGGGCGGTACGCGTTAGTCGGATGTCGCCGCGCACACGGCCACCGCTACGCACACGGCCACCGCCCTTCCACGGCATCGGGACCGACACCGATCCGTCACCGCCCGCCACCGCACATGCGGTGAAGACCAGCAGCGGAATCACGCCGAACGGAATCATGCTCAGTGGCCGGGTCTCCGCCCGGTACCAGGCAGCGGCGACGATATTCGGGAACCACCCGGTCAGCGAGGTCGAGCAGACGAACAGCAACATGAGCAGCAGCCATGCGACGACCAGAGCAATCGCATCCCTACGGGTGTTGCGGTATCCGCTTTCACCGGGATGAGCAGCGTTGGAATCAGCACGCTTGAACACTTGCTGCGGCCGTGCGATCACGTAGCCGATGACAACCAGCGCAAGCACGGTCACGCCCGCCATCAACCACCCGCCCGGGCCGGAGATATTGTCCGTAATGAAGGTGCGCAACGCTTGAGGCACCGTGCGCGATGGCACGAAGGTGTGGAACCATGCCGCCGGATTGCCGTACCGGTTGGATTGATAGGAGCCGCGCATATATACGAGCAGCGCCGCAGCCCCGCATACAACCGCGCCGGCGAGCCCCGCGATGACTTTCCACGGCATGCGCAGCACGATGAACGGCGCCATGAGCAGCAGCCAGGAGAAGACGATGCGCGGATGGGCGAATATGCACAGCCCGCCGAGGGCGATGAATCCGAGAATCCACGGCCATACGAGCGCCCGCGCCTGCGCCTGCTTCATCGCGGGAGCGATTTCGGACGCGGTTTCAGGAGCGGTTGCCGGTGCGGCGGCCTGCGTCCCCCGCCCAGTCTTGTCATCCGCCGCGGCTCCCGCCTTGTGCCGCCGCCAACGGTCGGTCAGGGCGTCACACAAACGCAACGTGACGTACAGCCAATACGGCAGAAGCGAAGTCGCCAGTCCGTAGGCATACAGCGGCCCGCGAGCGAGCATCAGGAACGGGTGGCTCGCCGAGGAGACGGACAACACCGGCACGATGATCGCCATCGCGCAGGAGAACGGCCGCCACCCCTGTGAATCCACCAAACGTGTCCAGTATGTGGACAACAGCAGTACGCCGGCCGGCCACACGACGCCCGAAGTCACCAGCCATACAATGTTCACCGCTGTGTAAATCGGCATCTTCGCGCCGAACACCGACGCCAGGTTCACCAACCCGGCTGCCAGCATGTGGAACAGCGGCGGATAATACGCGTCATTCGGCCACAAGTGCGTCGCCGAGCCGAGCCCCTCCCCCAGAATGCGGCGGACGAAATAATAATGCGCCGGAGCGTCAATCTGCTGCAACGGATACTGCCAAATCATCGACGTGTGCGGGAACCACCCCATCACCACGCCAAACGCAATACCCACCCCGATCACTGAGCACAAGGGCACCATCCAACGAGCACATCTCACCCGCCCATTCTATCCGAACTTACGTGTGGCACGAATTCACCGCTTATCAACGAGGCAGCCCCGAAATCAGCCAAAATCAGCCAAAATCAGCCACGTATGGGACACGTACAGGAATGAAAACGCTGCGCATTTACGATTTTCCCAGCATTTCGCAAGTACAATGCCAGTGTCGTGCAAGACTACACGAACGTAGACTAGCAATAGTGTTGGTATGGGATCATTGCCCCGCCGACCGGAGCGTCCCGGCCAACGCCACCATGTACGCACCCGGCGGTCAGCACCGCCAGAGACTGGAGAAGTACCGCATGTTCGTTCTCAAGAACGCATGGGCAGCGCTCACACGCCATAAGTGGCGTTCGTTGCTCACCATCATCACCGCCCTGATTGTCACTTTCGGAACGATGTTTTCCACTGCGGTCATCCAGGCAAGCGACACCGCGTACGGCTCCGGCTATGACGCTCAAAAGCCCACCTTCGATCTGAAGCTTAAGCAATCCGTACAGTCCAAGTACAACGGCGCCGACTCCAGCTGGACCAAGAACTACCTGTCGTGGACGCAATATTCCACGTACGCCAGCGCCGCGCAAAGTGCCAGCATCAGCTTCACCTACACCTTCACCGAATCCGTGCCGGTCAGGCAGACGTCGAAGTTCAAGGCTGTTGCAGGCACCGCCGACCAGGACGCCAGCAAGACCGGCGGCGAGTTCACGTTGCGCACCTTCTACAGCAAGGAGGCCGCAGCCGCCAATGCACAAGGCGCCTTTACCATCGTCAAGGGCAAGAACCTGTCCTATTCCACATCCAGCACGGATTCGACGTCAGCGCTGATCTCCGAAACCGTCGCCAAGAAGAACAATCTCAAGGTCGGCGACACCTTCACCATCGCCAGCCCCACCGACGCGAAGACCACCGTCAAACTCAAGGTCGCCGGCATCTACCGGTACAAGGACGGACAGACAGCCGCCTCCACGAAACTGGCAAAAGACAACCGCGACAACGCGATTTTCGTCGGTTATTACGCGTTCGCCATCAACAACTTCGACACGACCACCGGCAAAGGATGGGCGGTTCCGGATCTCCAGGTCACCTTTACGCTTGACAGCATGAGCGCGTACAAGAAGTTCGTCGCGCTGGTCAAGAAGGCGAAGCTGCCGACCGGCTACGAAATCGTTTCCACTTCGCTTGAGGCCTACACCGAAAGCATCAAGCCGCTGGGCAAGTTGGCGGAACGCCTGCGTATCGCCCGGATTGTGCTGCTGATTGTCGGCGGGCTGCTGCTCATTGCGCTGGTTGTGCTCGGTCTGGTGCACCGCCGCGGCGAAATCGCGACCGCCATGCTGGTCGGCGTCACCAAGGCGCGCATTGCATGGCAGTTCATGCTCGAAGTCCTGTTCCCCACGGTATTTGGCTTCGCGATTGGCACACTGGCCGGCGGATTCGGCACCAAGCCGCTCGCCCATCAGCTTGCCGGTGGCTATGACGTGACGATGTCCGCGAGCCTTGTGTGGCAGACCATTGCCTACGGCCTGCTCGCTTGTCTGGTGCTGTCGTTCATCGCCATGTTCCGGGTGGTCGCCGTGCGCAGGATTTCGCTGTTCGCACCGCGTGACAGCGGCGATTACGCCAACGTCAGCGATGCCGAAAGCGCCGGAGATGCAGGAGACACGGGAGACGTCGAAGACGCGCCGACGACGCAAGCCGAGCAGACCAAGGAGGAATCCAAGTGAGCGAAAACAACGAGCCGACCAAGGCCGACCAGATCGAACAGCTGGACGAATCCACGGAATCCGTGCAGTTCAGCGTCGTTATTGACGACACCGCGGATGACGCCGATCTCGATACCGTAGGTACCGACACAGCCGCCACGGCTGACGAAGCCGGCAATGCAGCCGAAGCCGACGAGCAAGCTACGAATGCAGACACGAATGCGCAAGCCGAAAACGCAAACGCCGACACCGCCGAAAACGCCAGCAAGGCGACACCCGATGCAACCGCAGCCGCCCCGCACACCCGCAGCGCCCGGACGGTGGCGCACGCCGACACCGCGACCCGCGCATCATCCCACATCGACAGGGAACTGCGCCACCGCCGCCACATCACACTGAAGGCATACCCGTCGTTCGCATTCAACAACGTCATCCTAAGCAACCGCAAAACCGGCCGTGACGTGCTCGACAACATCAGCATGGACTGCTATATCGGCCGCACCTACGCGATCATGGTCGACCCCGATGACGCTGAGCAGCGCGCAGGATTCATGGCCGTCGCCTCAGGCATGGTGTTCCCGACCAGCGGCAGGGTCATGCTGAAAAGCAGCGATCTCGCCTCCTTCGACCCGGCTGAAGCGCGCGCACACCGTCTAGGCGTGGTGCCGCAACGCTATGCGATTCGCGACGATCTGGACGCCATCGCCAACCTCGTGTACACGATGGATGCATCCGGCCGCAACTTCCTGCAGCCCAAGCCCGATATTGCGCGTGATTTGCTGGACCAGACCGGTTTCGGCGATGGCAGCGACCTTGCCGTCGAGAACTATGAAGCGCTCGTACACACGCCTGCAGGCAAGCTTCGGGAGATTGACCGCAGGCGTCTGGCCATCGCGCGTGCCATCTGCTGCGAGGCAGAGGTCCTGCTGCTCGACGAGCCGACGGGCGGTCTCGACGAGGAAGACTCCGCGACCATCCTCAACCTGCTCAACAAGCTCGCCCACCCGAATCGGCGGACCGCAGATTCCGGACGTTGCGTCATCATCGTCACCGACAACGATGACGTGGCCGACGCCTGCGACGAGGCGTTCACACTGTACGACTGACGGAAATCGGCACAGCCGAACAAACGCTAGCGCCGATGAGCGATAGAACAATGGCCTGCACCTGCGAAAGTGGGGATGCAGGCCATTGTCAAACCGTGCCCAGGTTGTCTAAGCAAGAGCGTAGCAACCCGGAACCAAGCTAAGCTCATACCACGCGCTGGTGGAACTGCTCGGCGAGCGCTGGAATGTCCGGCTCGCCGTACTTGTCGACCAAGTCGAGCCATGCTCGGCGGTTCTCCTCGCCGAAACGGGCCGCCTTGTTCGCGTAAGATTGCGCGGTGAGGAACTTCGGAGGCACGGATTTGCTGTTGTATTTATCAGCGACCATGACCACCTCCTGCTCGAGGTTCACGGGCACATAGTCCGCCGGCGGCAACGGCAGACCCTGCCGGATTACCTCGTCTTTCGTGAGCCCCACGCCGGTATGGTTGCGAGCGAACTGGGCGATGGACTCGTCCACGCCTTCATCCAGCAGGTACTGGTAGCCAAGCAGGCCGTGCTCGATGTAGTGCGGCCCGTCGAATTTCAGGGGCTCGCCGTCGGACCCGTCGTGCTTGAGCACACGGTACGTGCCGATGTCGTGCAACAGTCCGCCAATCACCACAAGGTTCTCATCCAGCAGTCTCGGCGGGATTTCGCCGCCGGTGATGCCGTCGGATGCGGCGGCCTGCGATGGGTCAGGACGCCCGGAATCATCTTTCGGCAGGGTGCAGCGCCGCACGAACAGCGCATTCTGGTGCCGAACGATTTCGCGGGCGATGGTCGCCACGATGACGCAATGCGTGTGTATCAGATCATATGCCGCCTGCGATGGCGCGATTTTCCTGTGCAGCTCATCGACTTGGGCCAGTGTCGGAACATATCCACTCATACCATCCATTGTAAGGAGCTACACGGGAGCAATCGCAGGGAGCTGCCCTCATAAGCCCCTAGCGTGGACAAGTTGTAGGCGACCGCCCGCAACTCAGATGGATTCGACGCGGAACTCGCCGGTACGGTTCGAGGCGACGAGCATCTGGTCGTTGTCAAGCTCCGTCCAGCCGTCGGCCTCGCTCTGCGGGAAGCCGGAGCTGGCGACGACCACGCCCTCCGCCGTGCCGTCAACGCCCAGAATTCGCCGATACCGAATCACGCGATAGTCGATAGCATGCTGCTGCCAGCCGTACCCCGAGTAGACCTCCATGATGCGCGGCGGAACCTCCGTCCGCCCGGACGCGCGCAACGCCACCAGCTGGTCGCCGCTTTGAATCATGCAGTTGTAGCTGGATTTCGGGTAGCTCTGCCGCAGCTCGCGCACCGCCTGGGCGACCGCCTCATCCAGCGGGAAGCCGAAACCGATGTACTCCAGAATCACCGCGAAGAACACCGCGGAATCGCTGCGACCGCCCGTGGACAGGAATACGCTGTGATCCACGGGAAAATCACGGTTCTCAATGATATTGCGGCCCTGATCGTCCGAAATATCGCCATTATGGATGAAGCTCAGCCCGTTGGCGAAGAACGGCTGCTGGTTCTCCAGAATCAGCGGCAGATGCGAGCTGGCGAGACGGAAATGCCACAGCGCGCCGCGAGCCGGCTGCTGGGCGAGATCTTCAAACACCGGGTCGTGCAATGCCGACGTAGTGGTCTTGTACAGGCGAGTGCCGGTTTCAGGCGAAGGCGCGCCGCCATCCCTGCGGTACGGCGGTTCCTCGGGCGTGCGCAACGAAGCGGTGCCCCAGCCGTCATTGTGGACCACGCTCATTGCACGGAAGTCCTTGACAGCCTGACCGCCCAGCACATCCTCCAGACTGCGGTTGAGACCCGCAGTCGCATAACCCAGTAACCTGCACATAACCATCCACTCTAACGGGCGGCGGGACACAGCTGGTGCGCGTGGCTATAGGGGTTGGTTATAGCAAAGAGCCGCCCCTGCGGACGGCTCTCGATCGCTGCAGTCATTGCTGCTGTCGCCGGTTCAGCGGCGGCTTCGGTCACTGGCTCTTGCGCTGGCCTGTTGATTGGCGCGACGAACCACCCGATTTCGCTGTGCCGTGATGCTGCAGGGCGCGGTCGGACTTGGCCTCGGCGCCCTGCTGCGAGCCTTGTTTCGCAGGCTTAGCGGCGGACTGCTTGCCGGCGTTGCTGTCGGGCTTCACGGAGTTATCTGCTTTCGCCGTAGTATCGGGCTTGGCGGCAGTTGCAGTTTTCGCGGGTTTCGCCGGTTTCTCGGACTTCACCGCCGGTTTCGTTGACGACTTCGCCGACGATTTCGCCGTGGGCTTTGTCAGCGCGAGCACGTCCTCACTGGACTCAATCTGCCGCAGGTTATTCGCTTCACGCTTGAGTCTCGGCGGCCGACGCGTCGACAGGAACAGCGGCTGCACCTCAATCAGCGGATTGTACGGAGCCAGACCGAACCACTTGACCGGCGAACCCGCCGCATGGCGAATCGCGTACTTCATCTGCAAAGACAACGCACCACGCTGCGAAATCGTGGACTCCGGCATCAGCGCCTTGTGGATCAGCACATACTTGATCGTGCCTACTCCCGGATCGGCGTCGAGCTTCGGGTACTGAGACTTCTGCTGCGGCAGCTCGCCCGTATGCTCCAAATCGTGCATGATTTGGTGGATGTATGCAGGAATGGACTGAGAGACCTTGAATCCGAGCCGAATCTTCACGCGGAACAGATAATCCGTACCGAAATTCTCCACCGAATACTCGCGGGTGAACGGCTCATCGGTCGTCTGCACGGACACAGCCCACCATGCGCGTGCACGCTTGGGATGGTCCGCGAAAATCGAGAAGAAGATGTCGGTGTCAAGCCGCTTCATTTCGCTGTCAGATGTCAGATACACGATATTGTCTGCGAAATACGGGATACGGAAGTCCCCGTGCAGCTTTTCGAGTGCAGGCAGGAAATCCTTGCGCTTCATATGACGACGCTGCGAACGTTCGATCTTCGTGCCGTCGTTCCACGTGACCATGATCATCAGAATCATCAAGGTCAGCAGCATCGTGAACCAGCCGCCGTGCATGAACTTCGCCATCGAGGCGATGAAGAACATGATCTGGATGGACAGGAACACGATCGAGAACACGATTGCCCCGACTTTATGTCGGTTGTACCACATGTACACGGCGAGCAGCACAGTCGTGGTGATCATCGTGATGGTCAGTGCGAGGCCGTAGGCGGCGGAGATATGCTCCGAATCGCGGAACAGGAACAGCACGGCGAGCGTGGCGACGCACAGCACGCCGTTGACCACCGGGATATACAGCTGGCCGCGTGTACGGGCCGGGTAACGCACTTGCAGATGCGGCATCCAGTTGAGGCCGGTGGCTTCGGCGACCATGGTGAACGCGCCGGTGATCAGCGCCTGAGAGGCGATGATGCCTGCGGTGACCGACAGCGCGACCGCAAGATAGCGCACGCCCGGGCTCATCATCTGGAAGAACGGATTGAGGCTGTCCACATTCTCCAGAGCGGGATTGTGCTGGTTACGCAGCATCCACGCACCCTGCCCGAAGTAGTTGAACACAAGCGCGATCTTGATGAATGGCCAGGTGAAGTAGATGTTGCCGCGACCCACGTGGCCCATATCCGAATACAGCGCCTCGGCACCCGTGGTCGACAGGAAGACCGTGCCCATCAGGGCGACGCCGGCGGCGTTATGCGGGCTGAACAGGAAACGGAGGCCGTACACCGGGTTGAGGGCAGCGAAGACGCTCCAATCATTGCCCAGGTTGAACACGCCCACGACGGCGAGGAAGCCGAACCACACCATCACGATGCTGCCGAATACGCGGCCGATGCTTTCTGTGCCACGTGATTGCACCGAAAACAGCAGCAGGATGATGATCGCGGTGATGATCATCGTCAGGTTCGCGTTCTCCCGGAACAGCGGTTCGAACACGGGGATGGTTTTCAGACCCTCGACTGCCGAGGAAATCGAGACGGCGGGGGTAAGCACCGAATCCGCGAGGAACGCGGCGCCGCCGAGCATCGCGGGGATCGCCAGCCAGCCGCCATACTTACGAATCAACGAATACAGGGCGAAGATACCACCTTCGCCTTTGTTGTCGATGCGCATGGCAATCAGCACATATTTGACGGTGGTAATCAGGGTGATTGACCAGAATACCAAGGACAGCACACCGAGGATCGCTTCCCTGTCGGCGTGCTGGATGCCGCCCTGCCCGTTGAGGAAGGTCTGCATCGTGTACAGCGGCGAGGTGCCGATATCGCCGTACACCACGCCCAGCGCGACAACCGCCATCGCGAAGGTGACCTTGTTCGGACCGGATTGCACCCGGGTCCACCAGCGGCCGATAGCCCCCTTGGTCGCTGTTTTCGCGAGCTTTTCTGCTTCCTTATGTTCTTCTTCTTGCTGCTTGGCGATTACCTCACGCTCTTCTTTGGTCGTCGTCTTGCGAGAGACCTTGGGCGCGTTGGTGAAGGTATCGGCCTTCAGCAACGTCTCACGCATACGTTCATCAGCTTGCTGCTCTTCTGATTGCTTGGGCTGATTGGCAGTATGCGAAGATTCACGCTGCCGTGATTCCGCCATAACATTCCTCCATCGGCGGGGACCCTCCCCGCTCGTGAACACTCATGCCTGGCAAGCGAATCGTAGTACCATCACGATTCCTTTACAGACAGCCGCAAGTCTATACGACGGCCACGAGATATTGCAACAATCCGGGCGCAAAATGGGGGTATTTCACAGTTCTGTCTAATTTTCACAACCACCGGGAATGCGCCGTCATCGGCAACTTGCTGCGCATCCCTGAGACGCCGGGCGATCCGTTCGCTCAAATGCCGTACACCTTACGCGTAGTGCGACGGGTGGCGCGCGCGACCTCAGCCACCGGCAGGTCGAAGACCTCGGCAAGCGCGGCCAGTGTGTACGGAATCATGTACGGCGCGTTGGTGCGCCCGCGGTAGGGCATCGGGCTCAGATATGGAGCATCTGTCTCCACCATGATGTGGTCGAGACCGACGAGTCGCGCCGATTCGCGGATCCCGTCGTTGCCCTTGTAGCTGACGGTTCCCGAAAAGCTTAGATACCAACCGTGCTCCGCAGCGATGCGCCCCATCTCGGCGTCGCCGGAATAGCTGTGGAACACCGTGCGTTCGGGGCTGCCATCCGCGAGCAACGTGTCGATGACTTCCCGATGCGAGTCGCGGTCATGGATCTGCATGGGCAGGCCTAACTCCTTGGCGAGCGCGATATGGTCGCGGAATGCTTGTCGTTGCAGCTCTTTGGCGCCTTCACCAGTACGGAACAGGTCCATGCCGGTCTCGCCGATCGCTACCACTTCACGCGGGTGGTCAAGGGCCAGCCGGTGCACTCTCGCGAGCGCATCCTCGAAACTGACGTCATGGTAAGGCTTGTAGCTCAGTGGCAGACCGTCCGGCCCGGGAACGCCGCGGTGACCGTGCAATACGGCCTCATTGGGGTGGATGGCGATCGCCGCATGCACGACACCCGGGTGGTCGAGGGCCATCTGGACGGCGGTGCCGAGATTCGGATATTCGCAGCCGACATCGATGACCCCCTCAACGCCGACGGCCTGTGCCTGTGCGAGCAGCTCATCGACCGAGTACACGGGCACCGGCGGCTGGTCGCGTTCGATGGCCTGCCGGTTCATTTCGCGGGAGAAGGGGACGACGCTCGCCACATGCGTGTGATCGTCGATGACGCGCGCGTCGGTGGGAAGCGGCTCAGGGGCTGGCGCCCAGCTGCGGTCGCGATGGTGATGCTTGGACATGGCTTCCAGTCTAATCGGGGGCGGCATTGATGGGCCAAGGCATTGACTGATTGGCTGATTGGCTCCTTGACCGCTTGACTGTCCAACTGCCTGATTGCTTGGCTACCTGATCGCCCAGTTGTCCAGCAGCCCAACTTCCCAGTTGCCCGAAATATTCCGCCCGGTTGCGTATGTGATGTCATACGCAACCATGCGTAAGTCACGAACGGACGGCGAGACCCCTTGATATCCGTCGGCTCGCGCATGTCCGGACATACGCGGCAACGCACAAGCGACATCTGAGGGCTGCCGGACGCTTGCTTTGACGCGCGACGTATGTCCTGACATACACGCGATACCGCACGCAACCGAGAGCGAACGACCGACAGCACACGACCGACGGCAAGCAACCGACAGCCCGGAACCAGCCCGGAGTACGATGAAGGTTTTGGACATATACGCATGGCACGCGTACACACTCAATACCGACACACACAAGCAAGGAGCATCATGGCGAAGAACGACACCACCAATTCAGACGATTCCAAAGCGTTGCGGCCAGAACAGCTGCACGAATTCTCCCAGCGGTTCAACGCCGACCGGGCGAACGCGGTCGCGGCGAACGCAGCCACCAGCGTGGGCGTGCTGAAGGCCGCCACCGATTATCATGGCGTGCGTGCGCTCCCGCGTGACTTCTCAATCGAACTCAAGCAGGGGTCGATCACGAATCAGGAGCATTCCGGCCGCTGCTGGATGTTTGCCTCGCTCAACACCCTGCGCTATGAGCTCATGCATCGTTGGAAGCTTGAGGATTTCGAGTTCTCCGAATCCTACCTGTTCTTCTGGGATGCGACCGAAAAATCGAATACGTATCTGGAGAACGTGCTCGCAACCCTTGACGAGCCGACCGACAGCCGCGTATTCGAAATCATCAATGATACTGTTGCCGACGACGGAGGCTGGTGGCAGATGTTCGTTGCGCTGGTCAACAAGTACGGTCTGGTCCCGAAGTCCGCATACCCGGAATCCGCGAATTCCCGCAATTCCGACGCATTCAAGCAGTATCTGAACACCAAGCTGCGCGAGTTCGCCGCCGATTTGCGTGACCGTCATGCGGCGGGCGAGAGCCTGGAAGCGCTGCGCGCGGCGAAAACCGAGGACATGGCGACCGTGTACCGCATCTGCTGCATCGCGCTGGGCGAGCCGCCGGAACGGTTTGATTTCCTGGCCCGCACCAAGGGTGACGATGATGCCGACAGCAAGAAGGGCCACGACAAGGCGTCTGCGGATCCGTCGAATGCCGGCAAGACGACTGATGCCAAGGACAGCAAAGGCGAGGACGGCCGCGACGACCGCCCGCAAATCCGTGAATATGGCATCACGCCGCTTGAATTTGTGCGCAAGTATGTGCCGGTGGATGTCAATGACGCGGTCACGCTGTGCAACGCGCCGATGGCCCGCACCCCGTTCGGCAAGCGCTACCGAATCAAATGGACCGCGAATGTGGCGGAAGCCGGGGATATGGAGTTCGTCAACGTGCCGCTCGACGTGTTCCGTAAGGCGGCGGTCGACCAGCTCAGCGCCGGGCACCCGATCTGGTTCGCATGTGATTGCATGCAGTTCTCGCTGCGTGACGCCGGGATTTTCGACCGCGGCACCGTGCGCGTGGACCAGCTGTTCAACACAGAGTTCACCTTTGATAAGGGTCAGGGCTTGGAATACTGGGATTCCGCAAGCAATCACGCAATGACGCTGACCGGCGTGAATCTGGACGCCGACGGCAAGCCGAATCGTTGGAAAGTCGAGAACAGCTGGGGCAAGGACGCCGGCAAGGACGGCTATTATGTCGCGTCGGCCAACTGGTTCGATCGGTTTGTCACCGAGCTGATCATCCGCAAGGAATATCTGGATGAGGCCACAACGGCGATTCTCGGCACCGAACCGGTGGATATCGAGCCGTGGCAGCCGCTGACTCGTCGTTGCGACTGAAATCCCCGTCATCCTCACAAACTGGCTACGCTGAGCGAGATCCCAGCGTAGCCAGTTTGCAAAAGGGAACGGCGGCACGTCATTCGACGCCACACTTGGCTGTCGTGCCGCCGCGTGACGTACCGCCGCGTATCGCGTCAATACGTGCCATGCCGCCGCACGTCATGTTGTCGCAAGAAAGAAGAAACCCGGCGGTGAGAAGCCGCCGGGCGAGAGAGAAGAGAGAAGAAGGGGTTCAATTATGGGGCCGACCTATGGGCCTCGCCACCGGTCGAACCGTTGACATGTATTATGTAACCGCTCGATTCTTGGAATAACGATGCGCGTTTCTGAAAAAACTCTGGCAAATATGTAACGAAACTGTGTAGACGTGGTCACATTCCAGCATGTTGTCGCATTTACCAGCCCGAAACACACTACCGCCCAGCGGCAATCCTCTTCTTATAGGCCGTGCCCCACTGCTCCATCGCGTCGAGGACCGGCTTCAAGGTGCGCCCCAGCGGCGTCAGCGAGTATTCCACACGAGGAGGCACTTCCGCGAAGACATGCCGCTCGACCAAGCCGTCGGCCTCCATCTCGCGCAGTTTCGACGTCAGCACTTTCTGCGAAATGCCGCCGATGGATTGTTTGAGCTCACCGAACCGCTTGGTTCCGGGCATCAGATCGCGCAACACAAGCACTTCCCACTTGTTGCCAATCAGCTTGAGCGTGGTTTCGACCGGGCAGGCCGGCAAATCCTGGGGCGACACGCCGAGAGCCGTCTTTTCGGTCATGATTTTTGCTCCTCGTTTTCCTTGAAACTATCAAATTGTTACCGATTAGCACCCAAGGCACTTTCCCTTGCCTGGTTTCTTTTTGTAACTATACGCGCTATAGTCAATAGTGTCAAAAAGAAACAGAGGTTCAAAAAGATACTGACATGCTTCGCAGCGCGGTCATCCGACCGGCAGCGCGCCACGGATCGAACTTGAACCAACAAACAGAGAGGAACACCAATGACCTCCATCGCAGTTGTTGCAGCAAACGGCAAGGCCGGCAAGCTCATCGTCAAGGAAACCGTCGATCGCGGCTTCGACGTCACCGCCGTCGTGCGCGGCGAGAACAAGACCAACGCCCAGCACGCCATCATCAAGGACCTGTTCGACCTGACCGCCGACGACCTCAAGGGCTTCGACGCGGTCGTGGACGCCTTCGGCGCCTGGACCCCCGACACCCTGTCACAACACTCCACCTCGCTCAAGCACCTGGCGGACATTCTCTCGGGCACCGACACGCGTCTCATCGTGGTCGGCGGCGCAGGCTCGCTGTACGTGGACCCCGAGCACAAGACACAGCTCGTTGACACCCCGGACTTCCCGGACGCGTTCAAACCGCTCGCCAAGGCACAGGGCAAGGCCCTCGCCGAGCTGCGCGAGCGCAAGGACGTGCGCTGGACCTTCGTTTCCCCGGCTGCCGATTTCCAGGCTGACGGCGAGCGCACCGGCAAGTATATTCTCGCTGGCGAAGAGCTGAAGCTCAACGATCGCGGCGAATCCATCATCAGCTATGCCGATTATGCCATCGCCATCGTTGATGAGATCGCCGAGGGCAACCATATCGGCCAGCGCATCTCCGTGGTGCGCGCCTGAGCCTGAGCCGCGCCCTTGCCGCTCTTCGCGATAATCGACGTCAAGCCAATGCCCACCTCCCACAACCGGTACGATACCGTCATGAGAGGTGGGCTTGTCTGTCACGCGATGTTACGAGCGCGCCCCGGGCACGAGACAAACCCAAAACGGCCCCCCACCCCCAGAAAGGCATGACATGAACCAGCTTGCGCAACGCTTGACACCGCTGGTGAGCTACCTTGCCGACGAACGCGCCCACACCGGCGGCTGGACGCCGGGTATCCGCACCGATGAAGCGGCCCTGTCCGCCATGACCGCGCAGGACCTGTGGGCGCTGTTCCGTGCGTTCGTGAACACGCGCGAACCGATCGAGCCGGACAAGGGGTGGCTCAAGGACCAGGACGCCCTGTTGCACGATATCATCGCAGACCGGGGTATCACCGCCATCGACGACGCCTGCGTCATCCCTTCCGCGACCGACCCGCGGCTGCGGTTGTGGCGCGGCGATATCACCGCGATTCGGGCGGATGCCATCGTCAACGCGGCCAACAGCGAGATGCTGGGGTGCTGGGCGCCGGGGCATCTGTGCATAGACAACGCCATTCACACCTTCGCAGGCGTCGAACTGCGCCTGGAATGCGCGCGGATTATGCGCGAACAAGGCACGCCCGAGGCGACCGGACGCGCGAAAATCACACCGGGGTACAATCTGCCGGCTACGCATGTCATCCATACCGTCGGCCCAATCGCCGCCGGACACCCCAGCGACCGCGACCGCGAACTGCTCGCCTCAAGCTATCGCAGCTGCCTCGATCTCGCCGTCGCACACGGCCTGCACAGCATCGTGTTCTGCTGCATCAGCACTGGGGTCTTCGGCTTCCCACAGCAGGAGGCAGCTGAAATCGCCGTGCGCACTGTGCGTGCGTGGCTTGACCGGCATGCGGACACAAGCGCCAGGGCCGACCGATCAGGCGAACCGGCCGATTCAGACCATGACAGCACTCCGACAACGCCGACCGTCATCTTCGACGTCTTCGGCGAGGCGGACGAGCATATCTACCGCCAGCTGCTCGGCATTCCCGGGAACCAGGCGGCATAGGCGGCAAGCACACCGCCGACCCACAGCGCCGGGCCCACAGCGCGCCAGCATCCATCACAACCCCGCGGAACCCGCAGAAAGAAGCCACCATGCCGTTCACGTCACTGTTCACGCCATCGGCCATCAATCCACCGGCGACGGATGATCGCGACACATCCGAGGACGCCATCACCCGTCTCACGAACACTATCCACGATGCGGACACCATGGTGGTCGGCGCAGGTTCGGGTATGTCCACATCCGCCGGATACACGTATTCGGGCGAACGCTTTGAACGGTATTTCAGCGATTTTGCACGCGCATACGGCATCGGCGACATGTATTCCGGCGGGTTCGCCGAATACCCGGACCTCAACACCTACTGGGCGTGGTGGAGCCGTCACATCTACATCAACCGCTATATGGCCCCGCCCAAGAATACGTACGGGCTGTTGCGCAGTCTGCTCGACGGCCATGATTACACGGTCATCACCACGAATGTTGACCACTGCTTCCAGCGGGCCGGCTTCCCCGACGACCGCCTGTTCTGTACGCAGGGCGATTACGGGCTGTTCCAAAGCTCACGCACCGGCACCTCCCGCACCTACGGTAACGAGCGGGATATCAAGCGCATGCTACTCGCGCAAGGCTTCACCTTCGCGCACATGACCGCCGACACCGCCGACGACTGGGGTGAGCTGATTGCACCAGACGAGGCCGGCGGATGGGCCGGCATCGGCATGACAATTCCGGACGACCTTATCCCGTATTGCCCGGAAGATGGCTCCCCCATGGCGCCGAACCTGCGCTGCGATGACACCTTCGCTGAGGACGAGACATGGCATGAGTGCGCGGAACGATACCAGACTTTCCTCGACACCCGCCGGGCATGCGAGGCTGACGGCAGTCGGACGCTGTTCCTTGACTTGGGCAGCGGTGGGAACACGCCGATCATCTTCAAATTCCCGTTCATGCAGTGGACTTCGGTCAACCGCAATACAATCTACACGAGCATCAATCTCGGCGAGGCGGTCACCGCGCCGCAGATCGCCGATCGGTCCATCCTCATCAACGCCGACATCGACGCCACGCTGCGCGATATCGCTTCGAGAGGGTAAGGTAAACCGATTCGCAGAGCGACAGGCAGAGCACCACAATAGAAACAACCAGGCGGCGGGGCCCACCCCACAGGGCAGATCCCGCCGCCTGGCATATTCGCTTGATTCGCGTGATTCACGCAATCCGCGATTGTTCAGCCGGCGATTATTCAGCCGTCTTGGCCGGCTTGCCAGCGGCCTCTTCCTCAGCCAGCTGTGCCTTCGCCTTGGCCAGACGCTCGGCTTCCGCGGCCTTGCGCTGGGAAAGCTGCTCTTCGAAGCGATCGAGCTCCTCCTGCACAGCTTCCTGCGGAATCTTCGCGAAAATCGGCTTCGGCTTGGCGACCGGAGCGCCGGTGTCAATGGCCTCGCTCTTCCACGGGTGCACATTCACACCGAGCTTGTAATCGCCAGTGATCACCGGGTAGTGGAAGTCCGGATTATCAAGATCCTCGACCTCCTCGATATGCGGCAGCGGCGAGAACGTGCCCTTGCCGCCGAGCGCCTCCCACACCTTCTGCGCGGAATGCGGCAGGAATGGAGCGAGCAGGTGGTTCGCGTCCGCGACGGCCTGCGCGGCCACATGCAGCACGGTGGCGAGATGCTTCTCGTCATCCTTGATCTTCCACGGTTCAGTGGCGGAAATGTACTTGTTGATATCGCCGACTACGCGCATCGCCTCGTTCAGCGCGTTCTTCTGGTGGTGGCGCTCAATCAGCCCGCCAACCACGTCGAAGGCCGCCGATGTCTCCTCGAGCAGCGCACGGTCCTCGGAGGTCATCGAATCCTCGTCAAGCTCCGGAATCGCACCGAAGTTCTTGTAGATGAGGTTGGCGACACGGTTGACCAGGTTGCCCCAGCTGGAGGCGAGCTCCTCATTGTTGTGCCGCACGAATTCGGCCCACGTGAAATCGGAATCTGAGGTTTCCGGGCCGGCCACGGAGATGTAGTAGCGCACGGCGTCCACCGGGTAGCGTGCAAGAATATCCTTCACGTAGATCACGATGCCGCGCGAGGAGCTGAACTTCTTGCCTTCCATGGTCATGAACTCGCTGGCCACGACCTGCTCCGGCAGGTTGAGCGGGCCGAGCTTGCCGGTCTCGCCACCCTTTGAGCCGGCGCCGTTGTAAGCAATTATTTCGGACGGCCAGATCTGGGAGTGGAAGGTGATGTTGTCCTTGCCCATGAAGTAATAACCCGGGGTTTCCGGGTCGTTCCACCAGGCGCGCCACGCCTCGGGATCGCCCTTGCGACGGGCCCATTCGATGGATGCCGACAGGTAGCCGATCACCGCGTCGAACCACACGTACAGCTTCTTGTTCGGGTTGTCAATCCAGCCCTTGACCGGCACGGGGATACCCCAGTCGATATCGCGCGTGATGGCGCGGGGCTTGACTTCCTTGAACAGACCGAGCGAGAAGTTGATGACGTTGGTACGCCAACCTTCACGCGTCTTGAGCCAGGCGAGGTTCGCTTCGGCCAGCGCCGGCAGGTCGAGGAAGAAATGCTCAGTTTCCTCGAAACGCGGGGTTTCGCCGTTGATTTTGGAGACCGGGTTGATCAGCTCGTCCGGGTCGAGTTCGTTGCCGCAGTTGTCGCACTGGTCACCGCGTGCACCGTCGGCGCCGCAGATCGGGCAGGTGCCTTCGATGTAACGATCTGGCAGGGTACGCCCGCTGGACGGGGAGATGGCGACTTTCTGCGTGCCCTTGTAGATGTACCCGTTCTTCAGGCACTGTTTGAACAGTTCCTGCACGACATGCTCGTGGTTCGTGGTGGTGGTGCGGGTAAACAGGTCGTAGCTCAGGCCGAGATCGCACAAATCCTTGGCAATCACGCGGTTGTAGCGGTTCGCGAGTTCCTGCGCGCTGACCCCTTCTTTATCGGCCTCAACGAGAATCGGGGTGCCGTGCTCATCGGTTCCGGACACCATCAGCACGTCATTGCCCTTCATGCGCTGATAGCGCGCGTACACATCCGACGGGACGCCGAAGCCGGCGACATGCCCGATATGGCGCGGACCGTTCGCGTACGGCCACGCAACATTGACCAAAATATGACTCATACGCCCGATTATCAGGCCCAGCGCGGACAGAGGAAGCCGCGCACAAGGGCGCGGCAGACGCCACGCGTGCCCCGCACAGGCTTCACGCGGGTCTCACACACGCTTGGCACGCCTGATACGGGTCTGACACGGTCGTCGTTGACCAAGTACGGGCCGGCACGGCGACAACCTTGCCAAGCGTGCGGAATCCGCATCGGAATTTTGCGCAAAATACCGCCAATCCGTTCTGCGGTCCGCGAGTTATCCACAGGGCAGATGATTGTCATGCAACGGGTAATCACGGTTATGCACATTTCGGTCCGACGTCGTTGCCGGCGCGAAATCCCGCCGGTATCTTTCCTCGTATGACTATGTTGACAGGAAACGCACCGCCAGGGTGCGCACAGGCTCACCGTCGTCCGGAGGCATCCGAGCGGCGTCACCAATCATGTCCGGCGGCATCGAGGCACGCCGGCGATTACGAGGGGGATGCGCGATATCGTGCGGGCGGCAAGGGGACGCCGGAACGCCGTCGCGCGATTCAGCACGGTCATCCGATCATCCGCACATGCCGCCTGCCCGGCCCGATGTGCATCACGCGTATGACCGATTATGGCGTGCTGCACAATTTCGATGACATCAGCGCATATCTGGGGGAACATTCCGATACTCCTGACGGCAGAGGGCTGATTTGCCGGCATGCATCGCCGATGAACGTGGTCGCCTGTGCGTCGCTCGCCGCATGGATCTGGGTGGGAGGGGACTTTCCCTCAACCATCGATGTGGTGTCCGACGCGCATTACCGTTCGCCGGCGCACGGGCGCAGAATCCGTCCGTTCAACCGGCAGATCGACAGTCAGTACATCATCACGGTCGGGGGGATGAAAGTCACGTCGCCGGCGAGGACCGCGTGTGACCTCGCATTGGTGCAGATCGACGCGTCAGACGAACAGCTTGAGGTGGCAGGAACCATCCGGTGCCTGATGAGCCGCTACTCATTCGGCATGGCCGACTGTCTTGCCATCTTCAATACGGACAGCCGACACTGGCCGAATATCCGACAAGCCCGCGAGCTGCTGACCGCCGCGGCGGGCGCGCCGGACGGCAGACAGGAGCCGACATGAGCATACGACGACGATTATCGGCGACATCCAAACCGAACAGGACAGCTGAGGCGACGGGAGCGATGGGAGCAGCACAACGGTTGCGACGACAACGATGGGCGCCTGCTGACTCTGCGGGGCATCCGGGTGTGGAGTCGGGCGCCGCGCCGATCGCCGCGCCGGGTGTGCTGTCTCCCCCGCCTCCGCCGCTGGTGGTTACGCCCGGTATGGCTTGCGACCCTGATACCGATATGTCCACGCTGTGGCTGATTGCGCGCGAGCACCCACATCTGCGCAAATGGCTCATCGCCAATCCCAAGGCGGATGCCGCCCTGCTTGAATATGTGTCGCAGGCGGGCGGGCCCGGTGTCCGCGACGCGTTCGACATTCTGTTCGGGGAGGCCACGAGCGGGGAGACCACGGGATGAGCATGACCGCATGATGGACAAAACGTGGGACGGGCGCGGTTGCCCAAGACGGCTGAACGGGCAGACGGCCGATTACCACAGAGACAGGGCTGACGGGAGCGAGCGGCACACAGTCGGACGATGCCGGGGACGCGCCGAAAACAGCGCAATCGGGGACGCGCGAATCAGGAACGCATCTCAAGCACGGCGGTATACACCTGCTTGCGATTGGCGAGTGAGCCGTCCGGCAGGGGGTGTTCCTGTACAACCTGCGCGATGGCGTCCTTGATGCGCAGTCCGTCTTCGCGCGCGCGGTCTATTGACAGCACGGCCAGATCCTCCACACTCAACGCGGAAGGCGCACTATTCCGCGCCTCGTCGTCGCTCGCGCCTTCAATGACCAGCACGATTTCGCCGCGCGGCGGATCGTCATCCACCGACTGCTTGATCTGCGCAATCGTGCCGCGTCTGATTTGCTCATAATCCTTGGTCAGCTCGCGGCACAACGCCATCCGACGATCCGGCCCGAACTCCCCCAGCAGGTCAGGCATGGTCTCAGCAATACGGTGCGGCGTCTCATAGAACACGATGGTGCGCTGCTCGGCACGCAGCGAACGCAGACGCTGCATACGTTCGGCATGCTTGCGCGGCACGAAACCCTCATAGCAGAACCGGTCTGTAGGCAACCCCGATAGCGCGAGCGCATCCAGCACGGCGCTCGGCCCGGGTGCGCATGTCACCGGCAGGCCACGCTCGATAGCTCGGCGCACAATCGCGAGGCCGGGATCGTTGATGGTGGGCATGCCGGCGTCCGAAACCACCAGCACCGTGGCACCCTCCTCAACACTGTCCAGCAGCCCGTCCGCCTTGTTGCGCTCATTGTGGTCATGGTAGGCGACGACTTTGCCGCTGACATGCACGCCGAGGCGGTTCGCCAAGTCGTACAGGCGCCGGGTGTCTTCCGCGGCGACGATGTCCGCGCGCTCCAGCAGGGCCACCAGCCGCGCCGATGCGTCGCCCACATTGCCGATCGGCGTGGCTGCAAGTACCACCGTCCCGGCGGGCACTTCGACACGCACACCGGCGGATGTCTCCGTGCACATGTCGTTTTCCGCGTGTTGGTGTCTATCATGTAAGGACTGCGGCGCCGACTGGCGTCCTTCGATGTCACTGGTCATATATCCAGTATCCTCTACCTTTAGGAGTGATGGTGTTGAGTTCCGTGAATTCTGGGCGAACACGCCCGTCGGCGAGCGTCGGCGGCTCCCAGTTCCGCTTGCGTGCGCGGCTCGCTGCCGCACCCCGTTTGGTTTCCTGGCTGTTGACTGTGCTGGTGGCCTTCTTCGGTGGCCTGTTGCGGTTCATCCGGCTTGGCGAGCCACGCGCTGTGGTGTTTGACGAAACCTATTACGTCAAGGACGCGTGGACGATGCTACTGACCGGCGAGCCGCGCAACTGGCCGGAGTTCTTGACGCGCGACAGCCTGGATTTCCCCGTCGACACCTTGTTCGCGCAAGGCGACACGAACCGGTGGCTGAGCAGCGCCGAATATGTCGTGCATCCGCCAGTCGGCAAATGGTGCATCGCGCTCGGGTTGAAACTGTTCGGCGGCGCCGGCAACACCTTCGCATGGCGTGCGAGTACGGCGATTGCGGGAACAATCGCGATTATCATCATGATCCGCGTGGCGTTGCGGCTCTTCAACAACATGTCGATCGCGCTGTCCGCGGGCCTGCTCATGTCCGTCGACGGCGTGGGCATCACACTCAGTCGCACCGGCCTGCTTGATATCTTCATCATGGTGTTCGTACTCGGCGCGTTTGATTTACTGCTGATGCACCGCGATTGGGCGCGGGTCAAGCTCCGGGCGCATTACGCGGTCGATGCCGCGCGTCGGGATGCGCACTGGGTCCCGGACACGTCCCGTCGCGCACGCCGGGCGCAGCGCAAGGCAGCAGCCGGCGATTCGGGTGTTGCCAGCGGCGATGTCAACGATACGACCGGTACCGCCGGCGCCGCAGTATCGTCATCGGCCAACACGGCCGGACGCAACCAAAGCATGCTGCTTGACGCGCGCGGCCCGGTCATCGCGTTCTCCTGGTATCGTGCCGCCGCCGCGATTCTTATCGGTCTGGCGACCGGCGTCAAATGGTCCGGCATCTACTTCATGGCGGCGTTCTGCGTCATCAGTGTGATTTGGGACGCATGGGAACGCTACCGCGCAGGCTACCGCAGCTGGCTGTCCACCGGGCTGCTGTGCGACGCGCCGCTGACCGCGCTGTATATGCTCCCGCTATGGGCGGGCACGTATCTTGCCGGATGGATCGGCTGGTTCATCCACCCGGATTCGTACATGCACGACTGGGCGCGCAACAACCCCGGCCAAGGCATCACCTGGCTGCCGGAGGGATTGCGGTCGTTTGCCGAATATCACGTGGAAATGTGGCAGTTCCACACCACGCTCGACACGCCGCATGATTACAAGGCGAACCCGCTCACATGGCCGTTGCAGGTACGTCCGACCAGTTTCTACTGGCAGGAGCTTGACGGGCATCCGGGGCTGTGCTCATTGGCACCCCACTCCAAATGCGTGGCGGCCGTGACATCCCTGGGCAATCCCCTGATTTGGTGGCTTGGCTCCCTGTGCGTGATCATCGGGATCATCATCGCCATCGTCAAGCACGGTGACTGGCGCATCTGGGCGGTGCTCGCCGGCTTCATCGGCGGGTGGCTGCCGTGGGCGCAATACCTGCACCGCACCACCTTCACGTTCTACTCGATTGTCATCTTGCCGTGGATTATTCTCGCGATCTGTTATGTCGGCGACCATGTACGCCGACGGGTCAGCGCCGGAACATGGCGGATTACGCTGGCGGCCACGCTGCTGCCGATTCTGCTGGTGTCGGTGTTCTTCTACCCGATCTGGACGGCGATGCCCGTTCCGTACGAGTTCTGGCTGAGCCACATGTGGTTCAAGTCGTGGATTTGAGGCTCCGGTCGGGATCGGCAGCAACCGGCCGCGACCGATGCCGACCTATCGGCGTGTGGTGCGACTGACAAGTCGCACGGTGAACCGGTACCTGTGTGCCGTGCCAAGACGCCGCCTGCGGTATCCGGGCGCCGTGCGACCACACAGTCGCACCACAGCCAGATACCATCCCAAACCCGCCCACGGCCGACGCTACCCGGCAGGCATGCGCCCTCCCGATTGCACCGCGCCTAGATAGCTTCCGTCAGCACACGCTGGCGTGCACTGCTTCTCATCCAGGAACCTGATGGATTCGCAAGTCCGCGCCCGTACCGCCTTGACACCCCCTGATTGCGTCGATTCCCGGCACCGAGCCGCATCACTTACTGTGAGATTTCCGCTCTCGTGGACATCCCAGCCAGAACCACCAGATTCAGCCTGGGTATTATCAAAGATTACCGCGATTCACGTACCGTCACCCCGATAAGACGACCAATCAAGCTCGCCGGAGCCGGTGTCTTCAGGCGCCACCACGGATTCTGCATCTCAGGGCGAAACCGGCATCAACGCTTTGCCCAAGCCGGAGCTCAGCTTGTGACACCATATGTTCACCGCGGGTTCGTCATATGTTTCTATACGATAATCTCGTGAAACTGGCGGTCGTACACCCTACCTCGCGGGGCGCACGCGGTAGGCTTGAACGGCAATCGTATCACCGCCAGACGGACGGTCGCTGCCTGTTGGCACGCGACATCCGACATTCGACAAGGATATTATGGGGTTCATTGATTTTCTGATCCGGCTGCTCAAGGATCCACGCGCGGCCATCGCATCCTGGATTGCCATGGGCGTCGCGCCCACGTTGGGGTTCATCTTCCTGATTGTGTTCATTGAGACCGGCGTGGTGTTCTTCCCGTTCCTGCCGGGCGACTCGCTGCTGTTCGCCGCCGGGTGCTTCGCCGCCGCGGACGCGACGACAGGCAAGGCCGCGCTCCCGCTCAATATGCTACTGCCCGTTGTGTGGGCTGCCCCGGTCATCGGCGACCAATGCAATTACTTCATCGGTCATTTCTTCGGCCGGCGGATCATCGAATCCGGCAAAGTCAAGGCGATGACGCCGGAACGCCTCGCACGCACCGAAGGCATGATCGACAAGTGGGGTCCGCTCGCCGTGTTCCTAGGGCGTTTCTTCCCGTTCATCCGCACGTTCATGCCGTTTATTTCCGGCATTTCCGGCATGAAATGGCGCCGTTTCACCCCGTTCTCCGTGCTGGGCGGCCTGACCTGGTCGACCCTGTTCACGCTGCTCGGGTATTTCTTCGGCGGGATTCCGTTCGTGCAGAACAATTTTGAGCTGGTGATTGTCGCGATTCTGCTGATTTCGCTGACGCCAACTTTCGTCGGGCTGATCAAGGCGCGGACCGGCAAACAGCGCGGGCGCGGGCGCAGTGCGGAACCAGCCCGGCATGCGGCCGCTGACGCCGGTATCGGTGCTGAGATGCTTTCCAATGACTTGTCAGGGGCAGACGTGCTGAGCGCGGAAACCATCGCCGCTGCAACCGTCAAGGACGCCGCCGATCTGACCGAGGCGACGCCGCAGGACTGAAGCAGGACTAACGCAGGCGGGCTCATCGTCGTCGTTGACGCAATGGCGACTTTGTACATGACGGCTGTTGTGCCGCGGCTGGTTGCCGGCAACCCGGGCACAATCAGACGCAACACGCCTATGACACCGTGCTGGATTGCACTTGGCAACATCTTGTACTAGACTTTGGTGAGTTGTCTCGATGAGCAATCACCGGACACGGGGCTGTAGCTCAGTTGGTAGAGCGCTTCGTTCGCATCGAAGAGGTCGTGGTTTCGATTACCATCAGCTCCACGAAGAACCCTTCTGCATTCCACCGCAGGAGGGTTTTTCTTTACCATGCGAGGTGATGGCGGGGTTCTGGGGTAACCGTCGAAGTTATGGGTTATCAAGGTTACGGCCAAAGGTATGTCCGACGACGGCATCCACCAGCGGTTTACCCATACCTTACCTTCTGCCGACGCTCAACGGCATCCCCGCGTCGGCAGAAGCAGGAACTGAAGAGCAATCACGACGTCTCATGATCGATGTTCTCGACGCGTTGACGATTACCCGACTATTGCGGCAGGGCGATCTGCATGATGCCATCATGCGCCGGAATCTCAATTTCTCTTGGAATCCGCCCTCGAGCGTGAGATTTTCAGACTTTTCTCTGAAAAACTCAACGAGAACGGCGCATCGCTCGAGATTTTCAGTATTCACAGGCACGCGAGCCAACGACGAAGCATCATCCACCGCCCCGACACCAACTACCACGGCGAAGTAGCCCGATAGCACCGCCGCGGTCACAACTACACAAACCAGTTACGCCAGACGGCTAGTTTGCGTAGACAGTTTGTGGAGGGAGGCGTTGACTCTTTGGGCCGATTGATCGATTAGCTGATTGATTGATCAACCAATCGTGGCCGCCCGTCAGTCGTCGCGGGAGAGGACGTCGATGTCGCGCACGCCGTCGACTTGCGCGATATCGCCGATGCAGTCGTGCAGATCGCTTTTGTTGCCGGCAAGCCGCAGTTCGACCGCAGCACCCTGCCATGAATCCCCGTCGACATCGTGCGTGGAGACGACTTGCGTCTCGAACCCATGCCGCGCGGCGATCAACAAGGCTTGACGCAAAGCACCTTTGCCGTCCTGGTAAGTGACCCGAATCACGTAGTCGCGGTCGCGCTTAAGCGCCCAGACCACAAAAGGCGCAATCGCCAGCACCACCACGAAATACAGTCCCGTAATCAGTAACGCCAGCGGGAACATCCCTGCCCCGCACGCCATGCCCACAGCCGCCGCAATCCAAATCGCGCATGCGGTAGTCAACCCGCGAATCGTATCGTGGTTGAAGAAAATCACGCCTGCACCGAGGAATCCGATACCCGTCACCACCTGAGCGGCGATACGCGAAGCATCCCAAGTGACAGAAGCTCCGACGACCGCCGGCACACCCTCAATCGACACCATGGCGAACAGGCAGCTGCCCAGACCGACCAGAATATGCGTGCGGATTCCCGCGTCCTTGCGCCGCACCTCGCGCTCGAAACCAATGAGACCACACAACACCAGCGCCGCCACGACGGCGACGACATCCATCCATGACAACGGCACCACTCGCATATGGTCACCTCCGCGTTACTCGACAGCAAACCTCCTGATTCCAAGCCTAGCGCGGATTCGAAGCCGCCCCGGCCGCCCCGGACATTCCAGCCGCTCCGGACGCCCCAGCCACACGTTCCCGCACGAACCGTTCGAACGTTTCGGTGGTGACTCCCTGATAGCCGCGTATCGACGCATACTGCGGTCCGTTGGACGTATCCGCCCGCATATATCCAGTCTGGGCGATGGTAGTCGCCCCGGATGCGGCGGCCGAACGCAGACCGCTCATCGAATCTTCGACGGCAACGCAGTACGGCATCATATCCGCCCCGATGCCAAGCAACTTCCCTGCCGCAAGGTAAGGCGCCGGATCTGGCTTCTTCGCGACATCATCATCCCCGCAGATATAGCCGGCGAACACGCCCTCCGGCGCCTGCGCGACCAGGTTTTGTGCAAGATTGCGCGGCGATGTGGTCACCAGCACCGAGGGGATTCGCGCCGCCGCCAGCGAGCGCAGTACATCCAACACGCCCGGAATCCAAGGCATGCGCAGACGCTCCTGCTGGGCGACATAATCAACCATGCCTTTGGAGATTTCCTCAACCGTCAGCGCCGTCCCGCGTTCAATCATCTGCCGGGCGACTTGGGGCACGGGGGTTCCGGAGCCCTGCCAAGCGAGATCCTCGTCCCAGTACCCGCCGTGCGCGGCCGCGAGACGCAGCTCGGATTCATGCCAGTACGGTTCTGAGTCGATAAGCGTGCCGTCCATATCCCAGAACACTGCTTTCAACATGTCTGCCTCACTCGTAAAAAGTCGTGCGGATGCGCGGCCGCCTGCGGGACATTGCCCGGGCAACCCACCGTCGCCATCTTCTCATATGGCACGTAGAAGCTGGTTCGGTTAAGCTGTCAGAGCGCGCAGGAGCCATCGGCATGGACAGCAGCCTCGCACAAAGCCTTGCAGGCGTAATTCTTCCGGGAGAACTGACGGATTTTCCCAATCCCCGCACAAACTCCCACATCGAGCGCGGGAGATTGCAGGGAATCGGTCATCCACCGGACAAACTCCCAACAAGAACGTTGGAAATCCGCGATTCAAGAAAAGCACCCCAGAAGCCCAAAACGGGAGAACACCGCCCAATCAGCACATCCGTGACAAACTCCCACACAAATCCGGGACATCACCGCACACCATCCCATGGCTGCACAAACTCCCACGCCAAACCGGGACATCATCAGCCACTAGCCCATCTCAAGACAATCTCCCGAAACCACCCGGGATTCGCGCCGCCCTCAAACGCCTCTACACACCCGATGCCTCTGCGCCCCGCCCAGACACAACAAAAAACCGCACACCCAAGTGGGCATGCGGTAGATGCACGATTGAATTGCCGGGGCCGTCACCGGCATTCGACGCGTAAGCGGCACGCGGGATTTCCCCCGCGGTACGGTCATGGGCACGGGTTTACCGGTACCCCCAGATGACCATGGATCGCGATGCGGAGCGTTGCGCGTCCGTCCCGCTTGACGGCAATGCACGGGTGTCCTCGTGAATATCGCGCCGCCACATACGGGCACGTCGTGAACGCTTCACTTGCATGATGCCACCATCCGCGTCAGCTGCGAAGATACTGGAATCCTTCGGCTCACGCAACCGTTTGTTCTGTCGGCGCAATTGGCGGTTTTCCTCTTCAAGCTCCAGAATCCGCGCGACACCGGCCAGATTGACGCCTCCATCCTGGCTGAGCCGCTGCGCCTGAACCAGCCGGTGGATGTCGCGCAGCGAGTACCGGCGGGCGCCGCCTTCCGTACGTTGCGGCGTGACCAGCCCCAGTCGGTCGTACTGCCGGAGCGTCTGCGGGTGCATGTCCGCGAGCTGCGCGGTATGCCCGACGGTGAACAGCGGCATGTCGATATCGAAACCCACATCGTCCGCGCCATCGAGGTCGGCACGGCCTTCGACCAGCGCTATCGCGCACATGTCGTACAGCGCGCGCACTTGTGGTGTCACCCGTGCCATAATTCCTCTCTTCATTACGAGTCGGTATGTGCCGCACGTATCGCCACGCATCGGCACATATCAATGTCAACGTCTCAGCGTCCTTCGGCGAGTTTGTCCACGAAATCGCCAGTCGCGGAGTCGAATTCCTTCGCCGCGTGTTTGATGCCCAGACCCGGCTTCGACGGCACCTGGATCTGCACGCGAGCGACCAAATCGCCGTCATGCCCGGGAACGCCATGTCCACTGAGCCTGATTTCCGTGCCGCTCGAGGAACCGGCAGGCACCTTGAACATCACGTCATTGCCGTCAATATCCGTCGCGCTGATTTTGCCGCCGCACACCGCCTGGCCGACGCTGATCGGCAGGTCCATGACGATGTCGTGGCCACGCAGCGAGAACTTCGGATCCGCCTTGACATGGACGGTGAGGTACATGTCGCCCGGCTTGCCGCCGTACAGTCCCGGCTTGCCTTTGCCGGGGATACGAATCTTCTGCCCATCTTCGACGCCCGCCGGCACATGGGTCTTGAACTGCTTGCCGTCCACGCGCAAGGAGACCGTGGCGCCTTTGACCGCTTGACGGAAGGTCAGGGTGATCCTCGACTTGCGGTCGGCACCCTGCTGCGGGCGAGGCGTCTCCTGGTATTCGCTGCGCGCCCCGCCGAACGGCGAACCTGCGCCGGCGCCTGCACCGCCGCCGAACATTGAGAAGATATCGTCCATATTCGGCTGGCCGCCCCCGGATGTCGAGAACCGGATGCGCGTGCCTCCGTTGCCGGAACCACCTCCGAACATTGACCCGAAGATGTCGGAGAATCCGGACGCGTCGAATCCGCCTTGCCCGGAGCCGCCGGCGAACCTCGCACCACCCATACCGAACTGCCTGATCGCGTCATACTTCTGACGCTGATCCTTGTTGCTCAGTACGTCGTACGCTTCGGAGATGTCCTTGAACTTCTCCTCCGCTTCCTTGGTCTTGTTCAGATCAGGATGATATTTGCGCGCCAGCTTGCGGTACGCCTTCGTGATATCGGCTTCGCTGGCGTCCTTGGAGACACCGAGGACTTTGTAGAAATCCTTGCTCAGCCATTCATTCTCAGCCATCTATGCCTCCAATCCCCATAGATTTGCGCGGTACGTGATTGCGTTTCCGCTCCTGTTGTTCCACACGTGTAATGTTTGCTTGTTTGATGCCGGGCCGCGCCAATCCGTTGAGCTGGATTGGCGCGGCCCGGCGAACGTATATCCGGCCGTCGGCCGCATCTGTCAGGAAGCGTATGGTGCCACCCGCGGGATGCACGGCGACCGGCATGGCGGGAGTATGGTTCCCGCCACTTCGGTCAGTTCTGAGGCATGGACACCACGACGCGGGCCGCCCTCACGACGCGATCGCCGATTCGGTACCCCGCCTCGACGACGGTGTCTACTGTCTCTTTCTTGGCTTCGGGATCCGGCTTCTGCAGGACCGCCTCATGCTTGGTCGGATCGAAATCCTCGCCTTTCTCGCCGAATTTCTCGACGCCGAATTTGGCGAAGGTCTTGTCGATCTTGGTGGCGACGGCCTTGAACGAATCGTCCATCTGCCCGTGTTCACGGATTCGGTCGATATCGTCCAACGCCGGCAGTAGCGAGGTGAGCACGTCCACAATGCCGTATTGGCGGCTTTGTTCGCGCTCCTTGTTCATGCGGTTGCGGTAGTTGATGAACTCCGCCCGCTCACGCTGCAACGCCTCCAAGTATTCGGCGGCTTCCTTCTTCGCCTGGCCCAGAGGGGTCAGGGAGCCGTCCTTATCATGGTCGGCGTCGCCGTCCTTGCCGTTGTCGGCAGCACCGGCGGAAGCATGCTGCGCGTCATCTTGCGCAGGTTGCGCGGCTTGCTTCTTGCCGTCTTCATCTGCGGCAGACTTGGCGTCTGACGACGCTGCGCTGCCCGCCTTGGCGGTGTCCGATGCCTGCTCGTGCGGCTGATCGGCGGCACTGCCGGCACCTACGGACTGTCCGCCCGCGGATGCCGACGCGTTCTGCTCATGCGATCCTCCGGCCTGGCCGGACGCGCCCTCGCCGTTGAGCGAGTCGACATCCGGCAGGTCCTTGAGGTAATCGTCCTTGTTGAAGTCGGACATTACTTGTTGTCCTTCTTGTCGTCGTCATCGTCCACGACTTCGGCGTCAACCACGTCGTCGTCGGAGGACGAAGCCGCACCGGAAGCCTGGCCTGCTGCACCGGCGGCACCTGCACCAGCGGCACCAGCGGCACCTTCAGCGCCCTGCTGGGCGTACAGCGCCTGGCCAATCTTCTGCGCGGAGGTCATCAGCTCGCTCTGGGCGGTCTTGACCTTCTCGATGTCGTCGCCCTTCAGGGCTTCCTTGAGGGCGTTGACCTTCTCGGTGACTTCCTTGACCACATCGTCGGACAGCTTGGCCTTGTTGTCGTTGACGAGTTTCTCGGTGGAGTAGGCGAAGGATTCGGCCTGATTGCGGGTCTCGGCCTCTTCCTTGCGCTTCTTGTCCTCGGCCTCGTGAGCCTGCGCTTCCTTGACCATGCGGTCGATCTCGTCCTTCGGCAGGGCGGAGCCGCCGGTGATGGTCATGGACTGCTCCTTGCCGGTGCCCTTGTCCTTGGCGGACACGTGCACGATGCCGTTGGCGTCGATATCGAAGGTGACCTCGATCTGCGGGACGCCACGCGGGGCCGGAGCGATGCCGGTCAGCTCGAAGGTGCCCAGCGGCTTGTTGTCACGGGCGAATTCACGCTCGCCCTGATAGACCTGAATGAGCACGCTCGGCTGGTTGTCCTCGGCGGTCGAGAAGATCTCGGAACGCTTGGTCGGGATGGCGGTGTTGCGGTCGATGAGCTTGGTCATGATGCCGCCCTTGGTCTCGATACCGAGGCTCAGCGGGGTCACATCGATGAGCAGGACGTCCTTGCGGTCGCCCTTGATGACGCCGGACTGCACGGCAGCGCCGACTGCGACAACCTCATCCGGGTTGACGGACTGGTTCGCTTCCTTGCCGCCGGTGAGTTCCTTGACGAGCTCCTTGACGGCCGGCATACGGGTGGAACCGCCGACGAGCACGACATGGTTGATGTCGCTCACGGAGATGCCCGCGTCGGACAGCACGTTGTTGAACGGCGTGCGGCAACGGTTGAGCAGGTCGGAGGTCATTTCCTCGAAGTGCGCACGGGTGAGCGTCTCGTCGAGGTGAACCGGGGTGCCGTCAGGCGTCATGGCCAGGTACTGCATGGAGATCTGCGTGCTGGTGGCGCTGGACAGTTCCTTCTTGGCCTGTTCGGCGGCTTCCTTGAGCCGCTGCAGCGCGATCTTGTCCTTGCTCAGGTCGACGCCGTACTTGTTCTTGACTTCGCCGACGAGCCAATCGATGATCTTCTGATCCCAATCGTCGCCGCCGAGGTGGTTGTCGCCGTTCGTGGCCTGCACCTGAATAGTGGAGAAGCCGTCGTCGTCCTTGCCGATTTCCAGCAGGGAGACATCGAAGGTGCCGCCGCCGAGGTCGAAGACCAGGATGCGTTCATCTTCCTTGCCCTTCTCGAGGCCGTAGGCCAGTGCCGCGGCGGTCGGCTCGTTGATGATACGCAGCACGTTGAGGCCTGCGATCTTGCCGGCGTCCTTGGTGGCCTGACGCTGGGCGTCGTTGAAGTACGCCGGGCAGGTGATGACGGCGTCGGTGACGGGCTCGCCGAGCTTCTGTTCGGCGTCCCTCTTGAGCTTCATCAGGATCTGCGCGGAAATCTCCTGCGGGGTCCACTTCTTGCCGTCGATCTCAACCGTCCAGTCAGTGCCCATATGGCGCTTGACGGAGCTGATGGTGCGATCGACATTGGTGACGGCCTGGCGCTTGGCGACTTCGCCAACCAGAATCTCACCTGACTTGCTGAAGGCGACCACCGACGGGGTGGTGCGAGCACCTTCCGCGTTCTCGATGACGGTGGGCTCACCGCCTTCCAGCGTTGCGATGCAGGAGTTTGTCGTACCCAAATCGATACCAACTGCGCGTCCCATATGTTCTCCTTTGTTGTTCTGTTATCTACGTCTTCGCTCAATCGGCACCGCCCGGAGGCCGTGCCGTTGGATGCTTCCAAAACTTGAGCCTACATCACTCAACTTTGAATGGTCGACTTTTATTCCCACATGTCACGAAAATTTTTTCCGCCCATGCAAGCGAGCCACACCGATGCCGTCAGCAAGCCAACAACACGCATGCCTGAAACGGGCCAGACCAGCTCCCCCTAACAACAAACGCCGGCCGCCCGCGCAATCGCGGACCTGCCGGCGTTGTTCGCCCCGAAGGACGTCACACACTAGGAATATGAGAAGAAGGATTCAGAGATTCCCCACGGAGCCCCGACAGGGCATCCGGATGATTTCGAGCCTGCCGTACTCGCCAAACCCGACCCGCGAAAGGCCAGTCCAGCCAATCGGCCGACCCGAATGCCCTCCGGGGACAGCGGCAGCAGCCACAACACACCGAAGGACATGCGGGGACTCCCTATTCAGTTATCGCGGCATTCGCCGGAGCTCTTTGGCGGCGCCACCGCTGACACCGCCGCAGGGCTTACTTCCGAGCGAATATGCCGCGGCGCCATGCGGCGAGCAAACCACCGGCGACGGCGAGCGCAAGCGCCATCATCACCGTGCCGAGGATGCGGGTACCGGTTTGGCCGAGGGCACCCACCAAGGCGCCGCCCAACCCGGCTTGCTGGGCCTTGTTACCAGCCTTGTCACCAGTCTTCGGCGCAATCACGACGTTGCTTGCACCGTTGCCGGTGAGACCGAACTCGGTCGCGATCTTCGTGCCGGACTGCTTGCCGGTGACGGTCAGCGTGTAGGTCGATGCGCTCGGGTCGAAGCCCTTGACGCCGTTGAAGTCGATGGTCGTGGTCTCACCGGTGGCGACGCGCACTCCGGAGACCGGGGTGTCATCGTTCGATGAGGCGAGCACGGCACCGGTTTCCGTGTCTTGCAGCTGGTAGCCGAGCACTGCGTCGCCGTTGAACCCGGCGACCTTCGCCACGCCGTCCTTGACGGAAACCTTGGCGTTGGAGGACAGCGCGTTCTGCGCGTCAGTATCGGCCGCGAGTCCAAGGGATTTGGCGATGGTGTAGAAATTGTCGGTCTGATCCGTCAAGCCGTCGACGCGAGACGCGCCGGGGCCGGAAGCCGCGATGCGCAGCTGGGTGCCGGTGTGCTCCATGCCACCGTCGTTGTATCCCCTGGAAGCGTCCTCCGCATCCGGATCGGTGACGGTCGCGGTGCCGTAAGACACGACGATCTGGGCGCCATCAACCGGAGACTTGAGGATGGTGCTGAGCGCGTAGGCCGGCGGCTCGCCGACGATCTGGCTCGTATGCGCGTGGTCAGCGGTGACGATGATCAAGGTGTTGGACAGATCGACCTTCTTCAGCGCAGCGGAGATCGCCTTGTCGAGGTCGTCGGTTTCGCCGATTTGGCCGCAAGCGTTGGCGGCGTGATCCTGCTTGTCGATGGACGCGCCTTCGACTTGCAGGAAGAAGCCGTTGCTCGAGCTCTTCGGGTTGGCTTGGAGCAGATCGATCGCCTTGTCCGTCATGTCAGCAAGCGATGCGGAGTTACCGGCAGCGTTCTTGTTGCCCAACCAGCTCGGATTCGTGGAGCACTGGATGGCGCCACGCTGCTCAGTGAGCTTCTGGGTCAGCGCCGGCGTGTCATTGAATTGGGTAGGCAGGTTGCCGTCGCCCAGAAGAGCGAGAACCGGCTGGTTCTCCTTGTAGGAGAGAGCCGCGAACGCGTTCACATCGTTTTCGACAGTCTGGTAACCGCGCTCTTTGGCCTGTTCCCACAGCGTCTTGCCCGCGTATTCACCGGCCTGAGCGGTCTGGTTGAAGTACTTGAAGCCGCCGCCGATGGTTACGTCAGCCCGCGTGTCGAGCAACTGCTCGGAAATGGAACCGATGCCGCCGTTCTGCTTGAGCTGGGCGACATCGCAGCGCTTGGCGGAATCGTCTGAGCTGCCGTCGGTCTTGCCTTGCGGACCGTAGCAGGAGCGCTGGGTGGAGTGGGATTCCAGCACTGCCGGGGTGGCGTCCTGGATTTCCGCGGTGGTCACATTACCGGTCGCCAATCCCTTGGCTTTGGCCAGCTCGATGAGGTTGAGCTGCGGGTTCTGCGAGGAATCCACGGATACTGCGTTGTTGTAGGTCTTGGTGCCGGTCGCCCAGCCAGAACCTGATGCGGCGGAATCGGTCACCGGCGTGACCACAGGCTTGCCCGCATCCTTGCTGCTGCCACCGAGAGAGAAGGTGGTGTACTGGCCAGTGCCGTTCTCCTTGGCGCCCGACAGGTTGGGCTGACCAATCTTGTCGAGTCCGTCGAAGGACCCGTTGGCACCCTTGAGGTAGTCTCGGGCGACGGTGATTTCCGAATCACCCATGCCGTCGCCGATGAACAGGATTACATTCTTCGCATTGGCGGCGCCTGCGGTCGCGATGCGCTGCGCGGCGCCATGCTGCGCAAGTTGTTCAGCGCTCTTTCCGTCTTGTGCAAGGGCAAGTGTTGGCAGAGCCGCTGCCGTGGCGATGGCGGTGATGGCCGCCACCGTCCCGGTGATGATTGCATGTCGTTTCACTTCTTTTCCTTTCCTCGACGAAAACCGCGGCAGGCCCCTGTTCGTTCGCCTGCGAGCCATGTGGTTGTTCACTCGGTTTTCGTTCCGATTGCACGCTATGCCGGCAAAGCATCGGGCAACGTTCGCACAGTCGAAGGGCATCCCAACTCTTGGTGAATTCTCAGAGAATTCGTGCTTTCTCGCGATTTTTGAAAGATGGTGGCGCAATCATCGGCGCCGAAGCTGACAACGTTTGCAAATATTATGAAACAGCTGTACAATTGCGAGACGGAATCAGCGTTGAATCTTGATGGCACGAGCATGAAGCAAAGGGGCAGGAATGGCAAAAGCTGGCATTCGAGATGTCGCCAAAGTGGCGGGAGTATCCATCTCAACGGTTTCGCGCGCCTTCACGCGCCCAGAACTGGTATCAGAGAAAACCCGACGGAAAGTGCTCAGTGCCGCGGACAAGCTGGACTTCAACATCTCCCGCTCCGCCACCGCTCTGAAAACCGGTCAGGCATACCGTGTCGCGCTCCTGATGAACGAGGAAATCACCAGCTGGTTCAACACCGAAGTCTTCGCCGGAATCAACGACATCCTTCACGATGCCGGATATGACATCTCCCTGTTTCAGCACATCGACACAGCCGAGAACCGCAAGGAGTTCTTCACCACTCTGCCGGTCCGCCGCAACGTCGACGCCGTATTCGTCAACTCGTTCTCCATCGACCCTTACGAGGTCGAACAGCTCAAACGCATCCACGTCCCGATCATCGGCATCAACACACCGTCCGCCTCGAATTTCGACGCCTCCGTCAGCATCAATGACGAAGAGGGCATGTTCATGGCGGCCCAGCATCTAATCAATCTCGGGCACCGTCACATCGTGTACACGTGCTCGGAACCTGCCAAAGGCATCACATCAAGCATCGACGACCGCGGGCGCGGATTCATACGCGCGTGCAAGGCCGCCGAGCACAATCACGACTTGCAATGGCAGGTATTGTCCGTCCCCCGCGGCCGTGCGTTCGCCGATTCCGCGCTCACGGCGCTGCTTGCGCTCGACGAATTCCCGGATGCCATCTGCTGCCAGATGGACATGATGGCCATTCCGCTGGTGCTCAAGCTCGAGCATTACGGCCACTTCACGCCGAAGGACTACTCAATCATCGGCTTCGACGATAGCCCGTACGCCGACACGATCAATCTGACCACCATGCGGCAAAATCCGCGCGATATGGGACGAAACGCCGCCATGAAGGCGCTCAAGCTCATCGCCGACGAACCGTTGGACAACCCGCACGAGACAATACAGCCCCAGTTGGTGCTGCGCGGGTCAGACGCCGTGTTCAAGAAGTAACGGCAGCGCAGCTCGGCGGTTCACACCACCGGCAGCTCACATCACCGGCAGCGCGCACAACAGCAACGTCACCGGGTACAACGCGTAGAACACCCACTTCGTCCACGGATGGCCGTACCCCAGTTCGTCGCGCCGCGTGTGCAGCATCGCCACGCCGACCGCCGGCATGATGAAGAACACCGCCCCGAGCACACCTGCGGTCATCATCATCGTGTTCTCGTGCGCGTCCAACGCGTAGAACACCAACGCCATGCCGATGAGCAGCACACCCATATTGAACATGCCTTGGCGCAGACCGACATGCAGGAGCAGCGCCCAGGCGAGCCCTGCGGCGGCAACCAGCACGATGGCAGCCCATTTCGCCACACCTTGTAGGTTCTTGCGCACCCAGTCGACCGCCGCGATCACGATCAGCGCGATCATCAGCGCGAACACCGGGTTCTGCGAGTTCATATCCCAGACTTTGCCAGATGTCGCCATATCGTATGGAACTTCGGAGATGATGGCGAGCGCCAGCAGACGTATCCCGTATTGCACGACGCTATGCGTGTGGCGATACCCTTGCACCAGCAACCACGCGTACAGGGGCACGGCGGTCCAGGAGACCACTTCGCAGATGACCAGAACCGTCATCGCGACCATGTCGTCGGATCCGGGCTGATACCCGAGCATGGACGGCAGGATGGTCGTGCCGATGGTGGCAAGAAGCACAAACAGCCACCCGACGGTTTTCACGCGGAATGTCGTCATTCCCCGCCGGCGGTTACGCCCTCCGCGCGCCGCCTGATTGTCCGCGTACTCCTCCGTCACGGTGTCTTCCATATCCGGTTTGCACCACCTATCCGTCAGTCGTGTCCATGACTCCGGCGGCGTGGCCTGAATGCCACGGCCGCCGGCAACTGGGGGACATTATCCCATACAGTACTGGAGGCCGTCTGCAAATGCGGCGTTTTCACTCGCCGAGCACAAAAGCGGTCAGCGCACCGTAATCGGCGCCGTTGAGGGAAAGCACCGCCTGTTCGCAGATTTCAGGATCGTCCTGGCGCGAAATCGCGGTGTGCAAGTAGACCCCGTCGATGCCTGCAGAGGCAGCACCTTGGATGTCGCACCGCTCCTCGTTGCCGACCATCAGCGCGCGGTCAGGCGTCGTGTACTCGTACTCCAACGCGCGCAGGAAGAACTTCGGCGATGGCTTGCGCATGCCTTCCTCACTGGAGATGACAATGCGGTCGAGGGCCTTGTTCAGTCCGGTCACCTCGATTTCAGGACGCGTATAGCAAGCTTGCGCATTGCTGGCGAGCACAGTGCGAATGCCGGCTTCACGCAGTTTGCCGAGCATCTCGAGGGCGCCGGGGTACAGGCCGAACTTGCTGGTACTGGCCTTGCGGAACACCCACGCGGCCTTCGCAGCGAGCTGCGGCGAAGCCATCGAACCGCCGGCCGCATACAAACGCTGGAAGACCGGAAGCACGTCTGGTTCCACCCAATCAGGGTGTTCCGCGCCCTTGCGCGCTTCCTGAACGTTGACCGCATTGAGCTGGTCGAAACTCGCCTTCAAATGGGCTGCGTCATCGTAATGGGCGCCCGTGGCGTCGAGGAACTCCCACAACTCCTGCCACGGCTTCGCCGCCTGTTCGTCCGTGTGGATGTCAATCAATGTCCCGTACAGGTCGAATAGCACCACCTCGTATCGCATAGTCACGCTCCTCGCTCCTCCAAATCATGTGCTTTGCAGTACCCACCAGATGACGGACGTCGTGACGGCCCGCTTCAATTCAACCGGTTTTCCTGCCATTGTACGCAGAACAATGATGCCATGACGCGTATATGGGCGGTTTTGTGGAATGACGGCGGGCGGATGCATGTTAGGTCCGAACGGCACCATGCGCCAGACCACGCTGGCACACTGGCCGAACTGTGCAGCATACCGCCGGGACCTGCGCATCCGCCCACAATCGGACGATCAAACGGCCAATAACAGCCGAACGGTCGCAAACAACCAAGCAACCGTCACACGTGTACAATCACGAAACTCTGCGGCCCCAAGGTCACTTCGCTACCGCGCGCCTGCGCATTGCCCAGACACAGCAGCACGGTCGGGTCATTGGCCTTATCGCCTTGCGCGGGGACGGTGATCGTTTCGGCATTCAGCCCCGGGTTCATCGCGACGACGAGACGCTCCGAACCGTCTTCCGCCACCCGCGAGTAGGCGAAGGACCGCCCCTGCTCGGGTTGGGCGAGCACGACGAGCGGCGCCTTGGCCCGCAACGCGCGATGGTCGGCACGCAACGACAGCAGAGCGCGCACCCATGCGAGCATGGAATCGGTCTCCCGCTCCTGTTCGGCCACGTTCGGCGCATCCTCAGCCGGGTCGACCGGCAGGTAGAGCGAATCCGAGTCCGCGCTGGAGAATCCCATGTTCTTCGACCTGTCCCACTGCATGGGCGTGCGGCTGCCGGTGCGCGCGTACCCGCCTTCCTTGGTCGGCAGATCGCGGTAGCGCATGCCGATTTCGTCGCCGTAATAGATGAACGGCACGCCCGGCATGGTCAGGAACATACCGAACGCCACCTGCTGCTCACGTTTGGTCAGACGCGGCGCGAGACGCGGCGTGTCGTGATTGCAGGTGATGAAGCAGAAATACCCTTTGCCGCGGATCGCCTGATACTGCGGGATGTACTGGCTGAGGAACTCCTGCACACTTCCGCCGCCCTTGGCACTGAAATAGCTGTGGTCATCCGCGGTGTCGAGCGCATTGTCCGTGTTCCGCGCGAGCAGGTTGTAGCCGTTCGGATTGCCGCCGAAACGCCAGTCGAGGTAGAAGTCCATATCGAAACCGGCTTCCAGGGCCTGTTCGGGCACACCCCACTCGGAGACGAAAGCCGCCTGTGGGAATTCGGATTTGATGGTGCCGAGCATCTCCTGCCATGCCTTGATAGTCTCCGGCTTGTCCTCACCGTCGTTTTTGACCAGCGAGTTCGCCATATCGACGCGGAATCCGTCGCAGCCGAGCCCAAGCCAGAAGCGCATGACGTCCACCATCGCGTCCCTCGTAGCCTTCGCCGCGGCCGAATCGGTGGAGGACTGCCACCGCCGGTCACGCTTCGCAAAGCCGTAGTTCAGTGCAGGCTGGCATTTGAAGAAGTTCAGGATATATGTGGCGTTGCGTTCGCTTTCCCCGCCGATGAACGGCATCGAGTAACCTTCGAACGCGCTGTCGGTCCAGATGTAGCGGTCGGAGTACTCGTTGCGTTCGGCGCGCTGGCTTTCTTTGAACCACGGATGTTCCTCGCTGGTGTGCCCGGGCACAAGGTCGAGCAGCACGTGGATGCCGCGCGCATGCGCCTGGCGGAACAGCTCGACCAGATCGTCGTTGGTACCGTAACGCGGGGCGACCTTGCGGTAGTCTCGCACGTCATACCCGGCGTCCTTGAAAGGCGAGTCATAGCAGGGGTTGATCCATAACGCGTTGCACCCCAGCGAGGCGATGTAGTCGAGCTTGCCGGTGATGCCGGGAATGTCGCCGATGCCGTCGCCGTTCGTGTCGCAGAAACTCTGCGGGTAGATTTCGTAGAACACGGCTGTATCCAGCCATGCCGGCCGCGTGAATGTTGTCGTCATGTCGTTCCCTTCTTTCTGGCTTCCGCCATCCGGCCTGTCTGCCTTGCCGGTACAAGGGCGGATGCCGCGTATGCGACGCTGCGCACGCTTGGGGATGCGCCTTACCAGCACGCACCCGTCTGTGTCTGTTGCACCACTGTGTTCAGTAGTTCAGCAAACGCTAGCACACGAGATGCACTTCGACACCCGCAGACGGTGCAGACATCTCAGAAGGAGTCAAAAACCGCATAATATCAACCCGTAACCGTTGTACCAAAATCATTTCGCCGGGTCCCCACCGCAAAAAGACACGCGAAACCGTGAAATTTGCATCGTTTTTTGCGAACGTATGCAAATCCATGTATACTGTGTTGTGGTTCGGAGGTACGCAACAATCCGCCCACTTCGGTGAGCGGGCGTGCATCCGGTCAGATAGCCCGAAGGGGCAGAAGGCCGGGTGCGGACCGCTGCACCGAAAACACACTCGCTCCGCGAAAGCGGGGCGGAATTTTAGGAGGTCAAGGATGACATACATGAAGAAGATTCTGGGCGTCACCGCCGCTGTGGCGATGCTGCTCGGAGCGAGCGCCTGCGGTTCCAGCAACAATGGCGGCACTGCAGCGAAGAGCACCCAGGCAATCAAGCTGACCGTGTGGGGCCCGTCCGAGGATCAGGCGAAGTCCAGCTCCTGGCTGCCCACCATGGAAAAGCAGTTCGAGAAGGCTCACCCGGAGTACAAGATCACGTGGAAGAACGCAGTGGTCTCCGAAGGTGACGCAGGCACGACCGTCAAGCAGGATCCGTCCGCCGCAGCCGATGTCTACATGTTCTCGAACGATCAGCTCGGTACCCTGATCGACGCCCAGGCAATCGGCGAGGTTTCCGATGACGCCAAGGCACAGATCAAGAAGCAGGACGACGCGGCTGTCATCAAGTCCGTCACCGGCACCGATGGCAAGATCTACGGCGTTCCGTTCACCGGCAACACCTACTTCATGTACTACAACAAGTCCAAGTTCTCGTCTGACGACATCAAGTCCCTCGACACCATGCTCCAGAAGGGCAAGGTTTCCTTCAACCTCGGTAACTCCTGGTACCTGCCGGCCTTCTACACCGGCGCTGGCATGACCCTGTTCGGCAAGGACAGCGCCACCGCCAAGGACGGCGTGAAGATGGATTCCGCCGCCGCGACCGACGTCACCAAGTACCTCGTTGACCTGGTCAAGAACCCGAACTTCGTCGTAGACAACGACGAGGGCGCCGGCCTCGCCGCCATGCAGAACGGCACCGTGGACGCCATCTTCTCCGGCACCTGGTCCGCTTCTGACGTGAAGAAGGCCCTCGGTGACAACTACGCCGCAGCCCAGCTGCCTTCCTTCACCACCTCCGGTGGCAAAACCTACCAGATGAAGGCGTTCTACGGCTCCAAGGCAGTCGCTTTCAACCCGAACTCGAAGTATCCGCAGGCTGCTGCTGAGTTCGCCACCTACCTCGGCTCCACCGAGGCTCAGAAGGCCCACTACACCATGCGTCAGATCGTCCCGACCGACAAGTCCCTGGCTTCGACCTACAAGAACGATCCGGCTGCCGTGGCTCAGAACGACACCATCGCGAACACCTCGACCCTGCAGCCGACCATCGCCGCGATGGGCAACTTCTGGGATCCGTGCAAGACCTTCGGCACCGCCATCGTCAACGGCGATGTGAACGCTGGCAACGCTCAGGCGAAGGCTCAGGCTTGGCTCGACGGCTACAAGAACATCGCTTCCGCCAGCAGCAGCTCCAAGTGAGCAGGCTCGCGTAAGCGAATAATGTAACAGTGTCTGCAAGACGCCCCGCCCCCGGCTTTGCGGGGCGGGGCGTCTTGCATAGTACCCATCAAACAATCGAAAGGTCGTCCGCATGACAACTGCGACAGCCGCGGCGGGACGCAGAGTGCGCAAGCGTAAGCGCAGCAACTCTGATGGTCTTCAGCCGTCACCATACAGATTCTCCGTGGCGTGGAAGAACGGGGATGTCCTGACACGCCTCTCACTCTTCATCTTCGGCCTCGGCAATCTCGCCCGCAAGCAAATCGTCAAGGGTCTGGCGTTCTTGGCCAGTGAAGTGCTTATCATCTTGTACCTGATCAACAAAGGCGGCACCTATCTGGGCAAGCTCACAACACTGGGCACCGCCAAGCAGACCAAGGTCAAGGTCAACGGCTTCTGGGTCTACCAGGCCGGCGACAACTCGGTCATCATCCTGCTGTACGGCGTCATGAGCGTGTTCGTGCTGCTTCTGCTCATCCTGCTTGCCTCCCTGTCCCTGCGCAGCGCGTACAAGGCACAGGTCGCCATCAAGAACGGCGAGCGTCCGAACACCATCGGCCAGGACCTGCGTTCCCTGTTCGACCAGAACGCGCACGTCGGCCTGATGTTCCTGCCGACCCTAGGCATCGTGGTCTTCACCATCCTGCCGCTGGTGTTCATGATCTCCATGGCATTCACCAGCTACGACCAGAACCACACGGTCCTGTTCTCCTGGGTAGGCCTGAAGAACTTCGGCACCGTGCTCGGCAACAGCGGCGGCGACGTGAACGCCAAGCTGTTCTTCTCGGTGCTCGCATGGACGCTGATCTGGGCGTTCTTCGCCACCTTCCTGAACTTCTTCCTCGGTATGTTCATGGCCATGATCATCGAGCGCAAGACCATCAAGGGCAAGGCCTTCTGGCGCGCATGCTTCTCGATGTCCATCGCAGTGCCGCAGTTCGTGTCCCTGCTGGTTATGCACACCATGCTCCAGCGTGACGGCGCGATCAACCGCTTGCTGGAAAGCTGGGGCTGGATCAGCGGTCCGCTGCCGTGGCTGTCGAACGCCACATGGGCCCGCGTCACGGTTATCGTGATCAACCTGTGGATTGGTATTCCGTACACCATCATGCAGATCACCGGTATTCTCCAGAACGTGCCGACCGAACTGTACGAGGCGGCTGAAATCGATGGCGCCAACTGGTGGCAGCGGTTCTGCAACGTGACCATGCCGTACATCTTCTTCGTGCTCACACCGTACCTGATTACCACCTTCACAGGCAACGTGAACAACTTCAACGTGATCTACCTGCTCACAGGCGGCGAACCGACCCCGGTCGGCGCGTCCGCAGGCAAGACCGATCTGTTGATCACCTGGCTGTACAAGCTGACGGTCGACAAGAACAACTACAACCTGGGTGCGGTCATCGGCATCATGACGTTCATCGTCCTTGCCGTGGTCTCGCTGCTGACCTACCGCAGCTCCGGTTCGTACAAGAATGAGGAGGGCTTCCGGTGAGTAATCCAACTTCTGACACCACAGTCGCCAAGAAGGCCAAGGGCAATTCGTACAAGCGCCGTATCGCCGGCGATGTCGTCGCCTACATCTTCCTGACCGTCATGGCCGTCATCTGGCTCATGCCGATCGTGTGGGTGTTCCTCGAAAGCTTCAACAAGAACACACAGCCGTACCAGAGCACGTTCTTCCCAACGAAGTACACGTTCCACAACTACGTGCAGCTGTTCACGGAGACCGACGTGATGAACTTCCCGCGCATGTTCCTCAACACGCTGGTCATCGCCATCTTCGTGTGCATCATCTCGCTGTTCTTCGTGCTGTCCGTGTCCTTCTGCATGTCCCGTCTGCGCTTCCGCGGACGTAAGACCTTCATGAACATCGCCCTCATTCTGGGCATGTTCCCGTCCATCATGGCCGTCATCGCCATCTACTTCATCCTGAAGGCCTTCGGCCTGACGGAAGGCGGATTCGTGATCATCGCCCTGATTCTCGTCTACTCGGCGGGTTCAGGCGCAGGCTTCTACGTCATGAAGGGCTACATGGACACCATCCCGATGTCGCTTGACGAGGCCGCCTACCTGGACGGCTGCACCAAGTGGCAGGTGTTCACCAAAATCATCATCCCGATCTGCAAGCCCATGATCGTGTACCAGGCGATTATCGGCTTCCTGACCCCGTGGCTCGACTTCGTCATGGCGAAGGCAATCGCCCGTACCCAGGACAACTTCACTGTCGCTCTGGGTCTGTGGCAGATGCTGCAGAAGGAATACATCAATCAGTGGTACGCCCGCTTCGCCGCCGGCGCAGTGTGCGTCTCCATCCCGATTGCGATTCTGTTCATCGTCATGCAGCGCTTCTACCAGGAGTCCATGTCGGGCGCAGTCAAGGGCTGATTCCCGGCAATACCAATCAAGGGGACGGATCCGGGGCATTCAGGCTCCGGGCCGTCCCCTTTCGTATGCGGCCAACAGCCGCGCATCACACACACCATTCAATCTTGACCGGACATACCCCGTTCAGGGGCAGACACCCGGTATCACAAGGGGAACTCATGTCTTTTGCCGAAACATCGTGGCCTGATTACGCAGGCCCGCTCGGGTCTCAGCTGCTTGACCACGGCACGGTCTTCACCGTGTGGTCGCCTTCCGCGGTTGCAGTCACATTGCGATTGTTCAGTACCAGCGATCCAAAGGACGGCCCGTCGGCGACCGTCGCGCTGGAACGTGCCCAGGATGGGGCTTGGCAGTATCGCAGCGCCGAGCGGCTCGCTGGGACCTACTACGACTACATGCTGACCTTCCCGGCATCCGCGGTCAGCAACGTGCCCAGCGACGCCATCATCAACGCCGCCGAAAGCACGGTCACCATCCGCACCGCCGACCCGTGGGCCAAGGCGAGCGGCGTCAACGGCGAACGCAGCATGGTCGTCGATCTCGATTCGACCAATCCCGACGGTTGGCTGTCCGACCGCTCCCCCGACATTCCCGCTTCCCAAACCGTGATTTGGGAGACGCATGTCGGCGATTTCAGCAACGACCCGCACGGCGGATTCCCCAAAGGGCATCGCGGCAAGTTCCTCGCGTTCACCGATGCGCATACGACCTTGGACAACCAGCCCGGCGGATTCCCCACCGGCATCGCGTATCTGAAGCGTCTGGGTGTCACCCACGTGCAAATCATGCCGTTCTACGACTACGGGTCGGTCGATGAGGCGACTGGCAGCCCCTACAACTGGGGGTACGACCCGGTCACTTACGATGTACCGGAAGGCTCGTATAGCACCGACCCGTATGACGGGGCCGTCCGCATCCGCGAGTGCAAGTCGATGATTGCAGCGCTGCACCGGGCGGGCATCCGTGTGATCATGGATGTCGTTTACAACCACATGTACGAGAACGACAACGAATTCGAGCGCATGGCCCCCGGGTATTTCTGCCGTCGTGACGATACCGGCGGATTCGCCAACGGTTCGGGCTGCGGCAACGACATGGCCAGCGAACGGCCGATGTTCAGCCGGTTCATCGTGGATTCGCTTGTATATTGGGCACGTGAGTACCATGTGGACGGATTCCGCTTCGATCTGATGGGCCTGCTGGACACGCAGACCTTGAATCGTGCGCGCAAAGAGCTGGACAAACTGCCGGGCGGCGAATCCATCCTCATGTACGGTGAACCGTGGTCCGCCGACAAGACGAATGCCGAACCGTCGTTCACACTTGCGGACAAACAGGGACGCAGGCTGCTGGACGCGCGAATCGGCTGGTTCTGCGACGAAAGCCGTGACTCCATCAAAGGCAATGTCATGCTCGGACGCAAGCCCGGATACGTCAACGGGCAGCCGTCCGAATTCGCTGAACTGGTCCGTCACGCGCTCAACGGCTGGCGCGGCACCGAGGCTCAAGGCAAGCAGGTCGGGCAAATCATCCAGTATGTGTCGGCGCATGACGATCTGACGCTGTGGGACAAACTCTGCCTGACCATGCGCGACGACCCCGCACACGCCGATTATGACGCGACTGGGGATGTGCAGGATATCCTCGCGGCCAACGCGATCGCCGCCGGGCTTGTGCTCACGTCCGCCGGATTGCCGTTCATGCTCTCCGGCGAGGAGTTCACCCGCACGAAGTACGGTTGCGATAATTCCTTCGACCGCAGCGCTGAGCTCAATTGGCTGGATTGGGGCAGGGCGTCCCGCCTGTCATCGTTGATCGAATGGTACCGGACACTGATTGCGGTGAGAAAAGCCCACCCGGACTTCTATGACGGCCGACGCATCGCTTTGGATTCCCCCGAGGAGGTCATCGCAGCGCAGGTTGGCGACGACCTGGCGGTGTGCGCGAACCCCACCACGAATGGTGTGACAGTCAGGTTGCCGCAGAATACGGCTGATGCCACACGGCATTGGGCGGTCATCGCCGATTCGACGGATGTGGCGGCGGGTGCCGCCGATGGCAAGGCGCAGGTCGCCGGTGGCACCGAGCTTTCCGTACCGGCACGTACCTTTGTGGTGGTCGCGTTGCAGTGACGCGCTTGCGACGGGCGCTCACCGTCCCGGGCGGCAGTCCCTGCGGTGACACCCGTCAGGCCCCACGTCCCGCATGTCGTTTCCATCTGCGACACGCCGGGCGTGGGGTCTTTCTCATTAGGATTGCAAACGATAGTAAGATTCTAAGCCCAAATACGCCGTACCCCAGACCAAACCCCCTCTTTTCATCAACAATCTCAACGCCACCGAGATATTGCAAACGATTTCAATACGCGCTAAAATATCAATATCCAGATTCGGCGGCTGTCCCAATGACGGTCAAAGCCGCCGGCAGGAACCTGTCATCGCATACTCGAGAGGAGCGAAGGAGCGCATTATGTCCGATCAGACGGCATCGTCGCCATCCAGCCAAGACGTCCGGCGGGAAGAAAGCCCGGAACGTCTCGCGCGGCCATTAATCAGGCTTGCCAAAGCAAGCGGAATTTCCACCTCATATATCGACCAGCTCGGCACATACGTTGAAATCAGGGATGAAGTGCTGGTGAGCGTGCTTGCCGCACTCGGTGTCGATGCTTCCAGCGATGACGCCATCGAAGCGTCGCTGGAAACCTTCCACCGTGCCTCCTGCGACCAGCTGGTGCCGCCGACGGTTGTGGTGTTCTCAGGCGCCGCGACCCGCGTGCCGGTCCATGCGGCCACGGCGGCCCCCGAACTGTCGCTCACCCTCGAAAACGGCGAAGCCTATGACGGCGATCTCAACGCCCTGCTGATCAAGGACGCCGACGCGGATCCGGCGATTCCCCACGCCTACACGCTGACCATGCCAGGCAACCTGCCGGCCGGCTACCACACCCTCCATGTAGCCGATGGCAACCGGTCCGCCGACGCCACGGTCCTGTGCGCCCCGGCGCGGATTCCCGTTCCCGAGCCGGTCGCGCAGCACCACCGTTGGGGTTGGATGACCCAGATGTACTCCGTGCGTTCCAAGGAATCATGGGGTGTCGGCGACTACGGTGACCTGCGCGAACTGCTGCACGACGCTGGCAAGCAGGGCGCCGATTTCATGCTAATCAACCCAATTCACGCGGGCACCCCGATCCCGCCGATCGAACCTTCACCGTATCTGCCGGAATCACGCCGATTCCTCAATGTCACGTACATCCGCCCGCAGCAAATCGAAGAATACGCCGAGCTCGACCCCGACGCTCGCGCACAGGTCGACGCCCTGCACGACAGCGTCAAGGCGGCCAACGACAACCCGGATCCGTTGGATCTCAACGCTTCCTGGACCGCCAAGCGCAAGGCGCTGTGGGTGATTTACCAGCACGGCCGTTCTGCGGAACGCCAGGCCGCGTTCGACGCCTTCGTCAAGGCCGCCGGCCCGGACCTCGATGCGTTCGCCGCATGGTGTGTGGCGTTCGAAGTGTGGGGCGCGCCTTGGGAAGAGGACAAGAACCCCTGGTTCTCGACACTGAATCGCGATTCGCCCGAAGTCGCCGAACTGGTTCGCGAGCATCAGGATCTGTTCGATTTCCAGCGTTGGCTGCAATGGATTGCTGACGAACAGGTTGCTCAGGCACAGGCCGCCGCGAAGGATGCCGGCATGGCGCTCGGTCTCATGCAGGATATGGCGGTCGGCGTGCACGCGTACGGCGTGGACGTGTGGTGGAATCCAGAACGATTCGCGGTCGGCAGCGTCACTGTCGGCTGCCCGCCGGACTTCTACAATCAGCAAGGCCAGGATTGGGGCCAGCCGCCGTTCAACCCGCGATATCTGGAGCGCACCGGTTATCGTGTCTACCGCGAGATGGTGCATAATGTGTTCGCCCATGCGGGTGCGGTGCGTATCGACCATGTGCTCGGCCTGTTCCGCCTGTGGTGGATTCCAAAGGGTGAAGGTGCCAAGGGCGGAGCGTATGTCACGTACAATTACCGCGCAATGCTCGCCGTACTGTCGATTGAGGCGAGCCGAGCAGGCGGTATGGTCATCGGAGAGGATCTCGGAACGGTTCCCGCCTACGTGTCCCAAGTGCTTGCCGACCATGGCGTGCTCGGCACGGTGGTGGAATGGTTCGCCCGTGTCAACAACTCCCCGACCGCCGGCGACCCGTACGCCGACCCGTCCACGTACCGCAAGTACGCGCTGGCTTCCGTCACTACGCACGATTTGCCGCCAACTGCCGGATATCTCGAGTTCGAGCATGTCAAGCTACGCGAAGAGTTGCACCTGCTGAGCGAACCCGTGGAGGAGTTCCAAAAGGCAGCAAGCGCCGAACGCGATGCGATGCTCAAGCTGCTGGTCGACGGTGGCTGGCTGGATGCCGACGCAGCACAGGATGTTCCCGCCCACGAGCAGGAAATCGTCGAGGCGATGCACCGAATGCTGCTCAACGCTCCGTCTCTGCTGCTACAAGCAGCGTTGGTTGATGGCACCGGCGAACACCACACCCAGAATCAGCCGGGTACCAGCACGGAATACTGCAACTGGCGCGTGCCACTGCATGATGCCGATGGCAATCTGGTCCATACGGATGAGGTGTTCAAGAATCCACGCGTGCTGTCGCTGGCTGCCGTGATGCGCGGCGAGTGAGCCGGCTGTGCCGGGCTGGCAACGATGATGGCCGCCCGCTTCCCAATCGGAAGCGGGCGGCCATCATCATGCCGTATCATACATGGCGTGCGCCGTACCGACTGCTGTCTTTACGCCTCTTGTATGGCTTTCGTGCCGCCGTTGAGCCAATCCGCATCATCATGGCTGCCGCTTTCCACGGTCTTCGTGTAGGGGGTGAATACGCGTTCCAGCAACGGGATGTGCAGCATCACGCACGTGCCGTACCCCATGAGCAACAACAGGAACAATCCCTGCGGCATGTACCGCCAGCAAACCGCGATTAGCGCGATATACACCGCGTCGATGGCCACCATGCCCACCGTGACGCCGATGTGCGAGACACCGAAGATGTACGCGTTGGCGAGGGTGCGCCCGAAACCGTTCTCGAAGCGCGCCTGCAACGCCCATACCCATTCGAATCCGATGACCCATAGGATCGTGAACGCGAATTTGGGGATAAGCAGCGGCGTGATCTGCAGGAAGATCCAGGATGCCACGAGCCCAGCCCCGATCGGCCCGAATATCAGCCATGCCAATGTGGATTTGGGGAAATTGTTTTTGAACGCCCTGAAGTAATTCACTGTCACATGGCCTTCGCCGAGTATGGACCGGCGGGCGGCATCGTGCCCCGCGGCAAGCGCCGCGCCCATCGTGACGACGGGGATGGAGGTCACCAGCATCAGGATGTTGATCCAGATGGCGTCGATGAGGTTGCTCAGCCCGCGCATGAACGGGGAATCCGGGGAAAGGAAATGCATGGGAGACTCCTTGGGGGTGGCAGGGTTCCTATTCATCCTAGCAACCGCCACCAGCAATCGTTGTCATGTGATGCGCCGGTTGGCGCAAGGCTGATACCATCGCTTGAGGGATTCTCAGCCCAGCCTTGTGAGGGTTCCCGTCCCACCTGCTACCCACACCTTTCACAAACTGTCTACGTTAACGCCCGCCTCAGCGTCACCGGTTTGCGAGAAGCACCCGGCCGGTGTGTGGAACCGATCCTCACACACCGGCACCTATACACCGTGAAAGCGATGAAGGCGGGCCAGTCGAAACCGGTCCGCCTTCATTGTTAGGAGTTCAGAGGAAGAATTTCAGCCCTTGACTGCGCCAGCAATCACACCCTTCACGATGTACTTCTGGCAAATCAAGTAGAAGATGATGATCGGCAGGATGGCCAACACCAGGCAGCCCATCATCGCGCCCATATCGACTGAACCATAGCCGCCCTTGAGGTACTGCACGGCGATCGACATGGTCTTGTACTTGTTGAGGTCGAGGGTCAGGTACGGAAGCAGGTAGTCGTTCCAGATCCACATGGTCTCAAGGATGGCCACGGAGATGATGGACGGCCGCATGATCGGCACCACGATATTGAAGAAGATGCGCGGCACGGATGCACCGTCGAGCATTGCAGACTCCTCAAGCTCCTGCGGGATGCCCTTGACCACGCCGGTGAAGATGAACACCGCCAGACCTGCGCCGAAGCCCAGGTAGACAATCCACAGACCCCACGGGGTGTTGAGGCTTAGCATATCGGCGAGCTTCGAGAGGGTGAACATCACCATCTGGAACGGCACGATCATGTTGAACAGGAACAGCGTGTACAGCAGACGCGCAGCCCAATTGTCCACACGGACAATCCACCATGCGCACATGGAGCAGCACAGCAGAATCAGCGCGACGGCGCCGACCGTGATGAACACGGTCCAGCCGAAGCTGCCGATGAGGTTCGTGCGCTCGATGCCGGTGGTGTAGTTCTCCCATCCCGCGAAGGATTCCTTGTTGGGCAGGGAGAACGCGTTCTTGGAGATGTACACCTTCTTCTTGAAGGAGTTGATGAACACCAGGACGATCGGGTAGATCCACACCAAGCTGAGGATGGTGAAGAAAATCGTCCAAGCCCATGGATGATGGACGCGCTCCGAGGCGTCGATTTCCTTTTCGTCGTTCATGCCTCAACCTCCTTGCTGGAAGTCAGACGGTTCTGGATCAAGGCCACAACCGCCACGATGATGAAGAACACCACAGCCTTCGCCTGGCCGACGCCTTCGAAGCCGATGCGGCCGTAGAAGGTGCGGTAGATGTTGAGCGCCACGAGTTCAGAGGTGTTGGACGGGGCGCCGTTGGTGAGCGCGAGGTTCTGATCGTACATCTTGAAGCCGTTGGTGATGGTCAGGAAGGTGCACACGGTGATGCTCGGCATCATGAGCGGGATGATGACGTGGAACAGACGCTGGCGCCCATTAGCACCGTCAACCTCGGCCGCCTCGATGACGTCGGTAGGCAGGGACTGCAAACCGGCGACGTAGATGATCATCATGTAGCCGATTTGCTGCCAGCACAGGAGCATGACCATACCCCAGAAGCCGTATGTCGACGAGTATGTGATGGACCTTGCCCAGTGAGCGAGCACGCCGTTGAGCAGCAGCAACCACACATAGCCCAGGATGATGCCGCCGATCAGATTCGGCATGAAGAACACGGACCTGAAGACGTTGGTGCCCTTGAAGGCCTTGGTGAGCATGTACGCGATGGCGAACGCCACGACGTTGATGATGATGGTGGTCACGATGGTGAATGCCGTCGTGTACCCCATTGCATGCCAGAATTCCTTGTCCTGAAGCGCCACGCGGTAATTACGCAGACCCACGACATGGGCATCGGTGACCGTCGTGAATTTGCAGAAGCTCAAGTAGACGCCCAAGATGAACGGCACAAGGAAGCCGATGATGAACGCCGCGAAGGTTGGCAACGCGAACAGCGCCCACCAGCGGCGAATGGACTTGCCGGCCATGGTGATCATCTTGCTCTCTCCTCTCTATCTCTCTCGCCGTCACCTCGTAGTGACAACGCTTGCAAAACTAATCTATCCGACTCAACGGCGGGCTACCTCGACCCGCTGGTTGAACCAACAGCTCATATGGTACGCGGTTTCATCCAAAAATACAAACGTTTTCATTTCGGCGTGGCGGTTTTTTCTTAACCGTTTAAGATACTGATTTCCGGGAGATTCTTCATACCTTGCTCATTTTGCTGCTATACTGGAGCATACAATTTTTGGGGAAAGCATTGCAACCGAATGCAATCAAGACGCCATGGCGATACCGTCGCGGCGTCGGCATCCCGCACCACGAAGGAGCCTATCACGACCGCCACAATCCAAGATGTCGCCAACCGCGCGAAAGTCTCCATTTCCACGGTTTCGCGCTCATTCACACGACCAGATCTCGTATCTCCCAAAACGCGGGCAAAAGTGCTTGCCGTGGCGGACGAGCTGAACTTCTCCATCTCCCGTTCCGCCGCAGCGCTGAAAACCGGACAGTCCCTGCGCATCGCACTGCTGGTGAGCGACCATATCAGCAACTGGTTCTCAGCCTCGGTCATCGAGGGGCTGAACGCGGAATTCTCCGCTGCCGGCTACGACCTGTCCATCATCCAGATTGACAGCCGCCAGCAGCGCAGGGAGTTCTTCGACACCCTACCGGTGCGTCGCAATGCCGACGCCGTGGTCATCGCCTCGTTCGACATCGACGAGGAGGAAATCAATCGCCTGAGCAGCGTCGACGTGCCGATTGTCGGCGTGAATTCCGTCCTGCAAAACAGCTTCTCGGCAACCGTGAACATCGACGACCATCAAGGGTCCATCCTCGCCGCCCGGCATCTCATCCAGCTCGGGCACAGGCGCATCCTGTACGTGCGGACCAACCCCGCGCAATCACTGCATTTCAGCGTGCAGGAGCGTATCGAATCATTCCTGGGCTACTGCCGCAGCCAAGGCATCGAACCGACCGTCGTCACCGCAGAGGAGGGGACGTACCGCATCGACAACCTCATCACCCAGATCCTCAGCCTGCCCGACATGCCTACGGCTATCGCCTGCCAAGAAGACGGCATCGCCATACCGCTGATCTTCCAGCTGGAGCGTAACGGGTTCTCCGTGCCTTCAGACATCTCGGTCATCGGTTACGACGACAGCATCTATGCGCATGATGTCGGGCTCACCACCATCCGCCAGCTGCCTATCGACATGGCGCGCTCGGCTGCCCGCAAGACCCTGGATCTAATCGAGGGGCATACGCCGTCGAAGCGCAACGAGGTATTCCCTGCCCATCTGGTCGTTCGCTCCTCAACCGCGCGCGTGGAAGACCGCTGAACCCAGACGTGAGCGCACCGCCGGCCGTCCGTGCCACACAGATACGGGCTTTCCGCCATAACAGCCCGTATCTGTGTGGATTCCCATGGTTGGCGCGGGAGATCTCTTGCGAATCGGCCGTCAGCCGGTGAACTCCCCGGATTTCGCGGGAGTTTACGGCGATTGGACGAATCCAGCGGCATTCTCCCGGATCCGGCTTCGGGAGCGTTTTCAGGAACCGCGGGATTCCAGCGTTTCCATTGGGAAATCAGTCTCCATGGCGTTGGATTCCCATAAACTCCCACGCCGAATATGGGAAAACAAGCGCAAACCGGAAAATCCGTTGGTTCTCCCGGGAGAACATCGTCATGCAGGCTCATCCGCCACAAACTCCCGGCACGGCCGGCTTCTGGTACGGCTTCAGCCAGCTGCGCATTGCCACGGCATACCGGGCGCGGAACCCCAAGACCAGCCATTCCGTTTCCCGCACGCCACGCCGCCGGCCACGCATGCCGGCCGGATCACCCCAGTCCGGGAATGCCCCGGCTATCGCGGCTGACTACGTACACCAACAGAATGACCCCTACCGTGGATCCACGGTAGGGGTCATTCCAACCATCAAACAAAGAAGAAAGGAGAAAAACATGGAGGGCCGGCCGCAAAACAACCGGCCCTCATGTCAGCGAGATTCCATAAGCGGCTCAGCCTTCATGGGCGGCGGAGTATTCCTTGGCCCAGCCATCGACGAAGGCGGTCTTGACGGCATCCCACTTACCGGTGCCCTGAGCGTACTCGAGGAGCGCGTTGCCGAGATCGTTCTTCCACTGCTCGGAAGGCATGAAGGCGAAGTCCCAAGCGACCTGAGTCTTGCCGGACTTCTGATCGTCAACAGCGGCCTGGGTCAGCGGGTTGGTGATCTTCACGCTGTCGAAGGACTTGAACGGAGTGGTCAGGCCCATCTTGTCGCTGATGGAGGAGATGCCGGCCTTCGAGGTGATGACCCACTTGAGGAAGGCAGCGGTGGCCTTCTGGTCAGCCTCGGAAGCCTTGGAGTTGATGCACCAATAGTTCTCGGAACCGGTGACCAGACCCTCGTTCTTGTCGTCAACACCGAAGTAGATCGGCAGCATGCTGACGTCGTCGGCCTTCATGCCGGCCTTCTGCAGGTCGGACCAAGCCCAGGTGCCGTTCTGGTAGAAGGCGGCCTCGCCGAGCGCGAACTCGGAGTTCGCGTCATCACCGGTCTTGGAGCTCAACTGCGTCGGATCGGTAGTGGAGTCCTTGAGATACATATCGAACACGTTCTTGTACTCCGGCAGATAGGTGCCCTTGACCTTGGCCGGCTCGGTGGTCACCTTGTCCTTCTCGAACTCGTAGTAGAGCGGAAGGTTGGCCAGATGGGTCTTGAAGCGCCAGTCGGAGCTGGAATCGAAGCCTGCGGAGGTGAAGGCGCCCTTGATGCCCAGCTCGCTCTTGCGGGCCTGCATATCATCGGCAACGGCCTTCAGCGTATCGAAGGAGTTGATGTCGTCAATGGACTTCGCCTTCGCGCCGTCAAGAGCGAAGTACTTGTTCAGGATGCTCTTGTTGTAGATGAGGCCATAGGTCTCCATGGCGTACGGCACGCCGACGACCTTGTTGCCGTCCTTGAGGGCGACCTTCTTGTTCACGAGCTGCTTGTACGGCTCGGTGTTGGACATGTCGGCGGTGTAATCCTTCCAGTTGGCATAGCCGACAGGGCCGTTGACCTGGAACAGGGTCGGGGCGTTGCTCTTCGCCATCTCGCTCTTGAGCTGCTGCTCATAGGTGCCGGATGCCGCGGTGGACACGGTGACCTCGACGCCGGTCTCCTTGGTGTATTCCTTGGCGAGGGCCTTCCACTGATCCGCCGCTTCCGGCTTGAAGTTCAGGTAGTAGACCTTGCCCTTGCCGTTGTCACTGCTGCTGGAGCTGCCGCAACCTGCGAAGGCGCCAACCGACATAGCCGCCACTGCTGCGATAGCGATCGCTGACTTGACTGTACGATTCATCATCGAACCTTTCTCTTCCGCTGTCGTTCCGATGTTGCTCGGAAGTCGGCACTTACGTCGTGCCGTCCTATTTTCGACGTTTCCTATTATGCACGTTCCCCCGGATTTTTGCAAACGATGGCAGAAAAAGTTGTCGGTGTGTCGTGATTTTCAGCGGGCAGAGCAAACATAAATGGCTTGTTCCAAGGGATTTGCAGAGTTGCACAACATGCAACCGTTTGCTGACACGGCGTTTCTTCTTTCCCCTGCCTGAGCCGCAATCAATGACGGGTATCAGGCATCATGATGCAGGTTCAACCACCGGGCTGAGCGTCACGCGACCCCGGCAAATCCAAGCAAACAGGCCGAACATTCCCACGACTTCGGCAAACCAGCAGCCCCTGTGCCCCTAACTGTCCCAGAAACCTGAACGGACGAAGCAGCGTCTACCGCCCGGGCAGAGTTAGCAGTTCCAGTGCACAATCACATGGTCGCCATGATACTGCCCCAACACGCAGTAATGCGCCGTGTCAAGCCGCAGCAACCTGCCGTCGTGCGGATCCACACCCAACCATTGCGTGGTCAAAATGCGCAGAATATGCGCGTGGGCGACAAGCAATACATCATGCCCGTCATCCAACGCAGCCGACACCTGCCGAATGACACCGCGCGTACGCTCCGCCGCCTCCGCCAGGGTCTCGCCCTCACCGTTGTGCACGGGCACCTGCTCGCCCCCAGGCAATGTGGCGGTCCAGTCGCCGGCGAGTTCCATGCTGACCCGGCTCGGGCCGTCCCGCCACACATCCCATGCGAAACCACTCGCCTCACTGATTTGTTGCCGGGTATGGCCCTCCGCCCTGCCGTAATCCCACTCGGCAAGTCCGTCAAGCACTGTGGCCTGCGGATACCCGGCGAGCGCCGCGGTCTGCCGTGCCCTGCGCAACGGGCTGACGAATACGTGGTCCGGTGCGAATCCTTGCGGGAACACCTGCAACAGCCGCGCACCGGCCTGCCGCGCCTGATCCTGCCCTGTTGGTGTCAGGGGGATATCGGTGCGTCCGGTGTGCTGCCCCGACACGCTCCACACAGTCTGCCCGTGGCGGAGCAGAACGAGATGACCTTGTTTCGTGGCGTCGTCGCCAGGGAGATGAATTGCAGTCATAGGGGCATTGTACCGCTCAAACGGCCGGATGTCAGGGAAATACCGGAAAACATAAATCGGCATGGCTTTCGGCATGGGACGCGATGCGCAGACCCATGTCCAAGGCCTTTTGCAATGGCTATATTCCCCGCGTCATTGCCACATTTGACGATGGGGATGGCATATCATGAACGTATGAGCACAGGCAACAAATCAACCGGACGAGACACGGCCAAGGCAGTTCCGACGTCGGGCAGCACAGACCACGCGGACCACGCTGTCAACGCGTTCCATACCGTCAGCGCAGGCGGCGTCAATGTGGATGCCGTCATCGCGCGTCTGCAAACGGTGGACAGTGCGATCGCCGCGTTGAAAGACCGGCGTGAACGCGACCCCGAAACGCTCGGCGACAAAATCCTGCTGTTCGCACTGCCTACCGTTGCCGGTATCGTGGTCGGGCGCATCATGCAATCAGTATGGACAGGCATCGAGCGTCGAAGCATCGCCGGTGGGAACACGAAAGCCACAACAAGCCTGTTCGCGAGCTTGTCACGTACCGCGATATCCGCAGCGGTCGCGGCAATAACCAACCAATTGTCCAGCATGGCGGCGCAGTCCATTGTCGCTCGCCATCATCGCTGACGTACAGAAGGTTGGGGCGCGGCGCGTTCGCCAGCACCGCGCAATCAACGTGCAGGTCAGCATGCGTTCAGCGCCGCTATACCTACGCCAGCACATGATTAACGCCACGGCGTAAATCGGCTGCGTTGCAATCATCAGACAGCGCACGCTGCCACACCAGCGCCACGACACCTCATTTCCGCAGTTCCTCGCAGATATCTTCACGGAGAGCAAAAGTCACCGGGCAGCCGTGACCTGAGCCTGAGACAATAGCTGTATGAGTACGACTATTTCTTCAAAGCCAGCCGTCGACGCCCTGCTCGAGCGTCGCTCAATCCGTAAATTCAAGCCGGAGGCGATTGACCCCGACACCGTGGACGCGTTGGAATCCGCAGCCCAGCATGCCGCGTCAAGCCAGTTCCTCAACGATTGGTCGGTTATCCGCGTAACCGACCCCGAGCTGAAGAGCAAGCTTGCGCGTATCGGGCATCAGGAGTACATCGCCACCGCCCCGCTGCTGTACGTGTTCATCCTTGACGAGCACCGCAACGCGATGATTGCGCAGGCCAAAGGCGTGGACGTCTCCTCCGAGCGCTTTGCCCTGCGGTACGGCTATCGGTTCTCGCAGGCCCAGAACGACGCCGTTCTCGCCTTGCACGCCATGGAAACCGCCGCAAACTCGATGGGGCTGGGGTGTGTGATCCTAGGTTCGATCCTCAACGACATCCCCGAGCTGATCGCCGCGCTGAAGCTGCCGGAATACACGTTCCCGGTGCTTGGACTGGCCATCGGCAAGCCTGATCAGGAACCTGCGTCCAAACCTCGTATGCCCCGTTCCATGCAGTTCTTCGACAACGCGTACCCTACGGACGACACGCCGATCAAGGGCCTCAAGGCATTCGACGAGGAAGTCCATCAGTACTACGACTTGCGCAATACTTCGCGGCCCGTGGATGCGTTCAGCGACCAAATCGCCAGCATCGCCGAGGACGAATCGGCGCTTGATCGCGGGCTGTGCGACGCGCAAGCACAAGGATTCGACCTCTCGCGCTGAACCCTTGCACTGGGCCGTCCTGCTGAGTCGTCCCGCCCGTTCATCGCATACAACGATTGAAGGCCGTAGACATCGGTTCCCTGATGTCTACGGCCTTCATAGTATGCACGGTCAGCACGGCGAATCATCGTCTGCGAGGTTTATACCCGCGTTTGCGCGAGTGGGGCTTATGCGGCCCGTCCATATGGGGAACCGCGTCACGCAACGATGGGTCATGATGCGTCAAATGCCAACTGCCACAATACTCACACCGATACACCCACAGCTCGGCGCCACGTTCGCGCCAGCTCTGATCGGCCGCGCGCAACGCCTGCGCTTTATCGTGGTACATGATCTTGTTCGATTCGGTGCACCGTTTTGGAGTGAAGTAATGCATAATACACCCGAGTGTACGTCGTTTCGCTGAAGAAAAACACAAGGACACAACGCACGGGAACGTACAGGGGTGCAGACAATGCCGGGCGGCCGGGGGCAATAATCCACCGGCCGCCCGGGGCGTCAGCTGAGAGCGCCCTCGCGTTTCATATACCTGAACGCATGAACCATGCACAGGCACGCGCAGATTACGACAATCGTGAGGAAGATGTAGCCGTTGTGGGCTCCGACAACAGTCGCCGCCCGGTATGTGGCGGTTCCCGGCTCGCCATGCCCCGCCTGGGCGGAAGCGAGGAAGACGGACAGAATCGTCGTACTCACCGCGCCTGCAAGCTGCTGGAAGGTACTGAACAGGGCGTTGCCATCGGCTTTCAACTGGGCGTCCACCTGGTTGAGGCCGCTGGTCATGGTATTGGCGAATGCCATGGAGAAGCCGACCATGAACACGAAGTAGAAGATACCCAACTCCACTGCCGTGGATGACCCGTTGACGAACACAGAGAACAGCAGCACACCGATCAACGTGACGGTAAGGGCAGCGGAAATCGGTTTGGCTGGCCCCTGGCGGTCAAGCAACGAACCGGACACCGGGGCAAGCATAGCGCCGAACAACGCACCCGGAAGCACGAGAACACCCGAAACCAAGGCAGAAATGCCATGCCCGAGCTGCGCAGAGTTCGGAATGACGAAACTGAAACCGATCATGGAAATCTGCAGCAGCACATAAGCAAGCAGATGCCAGCGGAAAGGTACGCTGCGCAACACACCGAGCCTGACCAGCGGAGAGAACGAACGGCGTGACAGTTGGGCGAATGCCACGAGCGCCACCACACTGACGATCAGCAACACCACGGCCAACACCGCGGTCTTCCCGGCGCCCGAAGCTCCTTGGCTGAATGCGGTGATCGCGGAGCCGCCCCCGTCAATCGCAAATACGAACGCCACGAAGCCCACCGCCATGAGCAACACGTGCAACGGGTTGAGATGCGCGTCAACCGTAGGCGACCCCTGCTGGATATTGGCGAGGCCCAATCCAAGGGTGATGAGCAGGAACGGCAGAAGAATCACGAAAATCCACCGCCAAGGCATGTATGTGCCGACCAATCCGCCGACCGTCGGACCGAGCGCCGGTGCCGTCGCCACGACCAAGCTGCCGACACCCATCAGCTGACCGATACGCGATTTTGGCGCCTGATCAAGAATGATATTGAACATCAACGGCAGGGCGATACCCGTACCACCGCCTTGGAGAATGCGGGCGATCATCAGCATCGGGAAATTCAGCGTACATGCGCCGACAATGCACCCGACAATGCATAGCACGATGGCAATCAGGAAGATCCGCTTCACAGGAAGCTTGCGCTTGAGATATGACGACAACGGCACCACAAGCGAAACCACCAGCAAATACCCGGTGGTCAGCCATTGGACCGTGGACGTGCTGATATGGAACTCCCCCATCAGAATCGGGAACAGCACATTCATCAAGGTTTCAGTGAGAATGCCGATGAACGCCATGATTCCTGTCGCCAAAATCGAAAGAATCAAGGTCCGCGGAATCGGTTCTGGTTGTGTGATATGGGTATTCTCGGCAGACATGATCGGGGCGGCATCGTGGGATTGCTGCTCTGCGGCATCACGGTTTTGCTGTTGTTCAGTCATGCATAGTAAGGCTGTCCCCAGCTTTCCTTTCTTGGTCTGGACAGCACAACCGCCAGGCGAGTTTGAACAGATCGTGCGTTCGCGCGACAAGAACATGACGGACAAGCCGTCTGCACTTTCCGTTGACATGCACGCTGCGTTACCGTCATATGGACGGCCTTGGGAAGGATCCTCATTTACCAGTATAGCGAGGGGCCAACGAGGAAGCATGGATGTTCTGGGGCGGCGACTACCCGTCTGCCGGTGAGATTGTTATTCGCCTCCAGCGGAAACGCGGCAACCTCACCGTTCCCACAGACAAGCGTGCTTGACTGGAACCGGCAGATACGCGCGGCATGCCGTGCGTGCCATCGTGCCACGTATCAACAACCGGGGCCTTGCCGGCAAGACCCGCGCGACGATAACCATCAAGACATCAGTTGTCACTCATCAGGAGGCATCATGCGAGTCACGTCATGCACCGACACATTTACCCTATCGAACGGGACGGCAATCCCATGCATCGGTTACGGGACGTTCGAAACACCGGCCGACGAAGCACGTACAGCAGTGCGCGAAGCCTTGGAAACCGGGTACCGGCACATCGACACTGCGGCGGTGTACGGCAATCAGGAGGCAGTTGGCGCGGGAATCCGTGATAGCGGAATACCTCGCGACCAGCTGTTTGTGACCAGCAAACTGTGGAACACCGAGCGTGGCTACGAGAACACCCCGAAAGCGTGCGAACAGACGCTCAACGAACTTGGGGTTGATTACCTGGATCTGTATCTCATACATTGGCCGGCGAATCGCAAGCAGTTCGGGGATCGGGCACAGGAGCTCAATGCGGAGACCTGGAGGGCTTTCGAAGAGCTGTATAAGAGTGGACGCGTGAAAGCAATCGGATTGTCGAATTTCCTGCCCCATCATATTGCATCATTGATCCAGTCGGCTGCCATCACGCCGATGGTCGACCAGCTGGAAGTGCATCCGGGTTGGCCTCAAACAACTGCTGTGAAGTACTGCCAGGATCACGGTATTCAAGTTGAGGCGTGGGGACCATTCGGTCACAAGGATGTGCTTACGAACCAGACGCTTGTGTCAATCGGCGAAAAGTATGGGAAAAGCAGTGCTCAGGTTTGCGTACGCTGGGCATTGCAGCATGATGTGTTGCCGCTTCCGAAGTCAGTGCATATGAATCGGATGCGGTCAAATATAGACGTGTTCGATTTCGAATTGACGGATGAAGACATGCAGGTTATTGATGAACTGCGCGGCATCGGCGGCGCATGCAGTGATCCTGATGCTGTGGACTTCTGATTGCCGGGCTGGTGATTACCGTCAGCTGCTGTATCCCGCGCGCTGGAGGCAGTATCGACTTCTCCCGAACTGGTTGTGTTGGTGGGTTGTCTGGGGTGGTGGGTTTGTGTGGTGTGGGCCTGTCGTGTGTTCGGGTGTGGGATTCGCCACGTGTCCACGTGTCGTGTTTGTCCGGGGTATGTGGAAAAGGGAGGGGCACGCTGGTGGTGTCCCCTCCCTGTGAGGTTTGGGTGCGGCGGCGTGCTACTCTCCCACACCCTTCCGGGTGCAGTACCATCGCCGTGCCAGGTCTTAGCTTCCGGGTTCGGAATGGGTCCGGGCGTCTCCCCTGGGCCATGGCCGCCGCAAATCTTGTGTTATACATCCCACGGGATCGTGTCTCCACGTGTTCCCTTGGGGGATCGTGGTGGGTTGGGGACCGGATAGTGGACGCGACTGAAGGAATGATCCATGTGACGTGCAGGGTGTCTCCCTGTCGTCCGGGTGATGCTTGTTCTTGCCACCCCTGACGGGGTGATCGTGTGGTGTTGCCGTTCGACTGTTAGTACCGGTCGGCTCCACCCCTCGCGGGGCTTCCACGTCCGGCCTATCAACCACGTGTTCTGCATGGAGTCTCCAGACCCCCAAGGGGGTCACGGAATCCTGATCTCGGAGCAGGCTTCCCGCTTAGATGCTTTCAGCGGTTATCCCTCCCGAACGTAGCCAACCGGCCGCGCCACTGGCGTGACGACCGGCATACCAGAGGTTCGTCCACCCAGGTCCTCTCGTACTATGGGCAGGCCTCCTCAGGATTCCAACGAGCGCAGAGGATAGAGACCAAACTGTCTCACGACGTTCTGAACCCAGCTCGCGTGCCGCTTTGATCGGCGAACAGCCGAACCCTTGGGACCTGCTCCAGCCCCAGGATGCGACGAGCCGACATCGAGGTGCCAAACCATCCCGTCGATATGGACTCTTGGGAATGATCAGCCTGTTATCCCCGGGGTACCTTTTATCCGTTGAGCGATGCCGCGCCCGTGCGCCGGCACCGGATCACTATCTCCGACTTTCGTCCCTGCTCGACCCGCCGGTCTCGCAGTCAAGCCCCCTTGTGCGATTGCACTCGACACCCGGTTGCCAACCGGGCTGAGGGGACCTTTGAGCGCCTCCGTTACTCTTTGGGAGGCAACCGCCCCAGTTGAACTACCCGCCAGGCACTGTCCCTGAAGAGGATGACTCTTCGAGGTTAGACGCCAGGTGTGGACAGAGCGGTATTTCACCTTCCGGCTCCCCGCGGGCTGGCGCCCGCGGCTCACAGCCTCCCGCCTATGCTACACAATCCAGACCTGACGACAATACCAAGGTATAGTAAAGGTCCCGGGGTCTTTTCGTCCTTCTGCGCTTAACGAGCATCTTTACTCGTACTGCAATTTCGCCGAGCTCCTGGTCGAGACAGCGGGGAAGTCGTTACGCCATTCGTGCAGGTCGGAACTTGCCCGACAAGGAATTTCGCTACCTTAGGATGGTTATAGTTACCACCGCCGTTTACCGGGGCTTGAATTCACCGCTTCACCCCAAAGGGCTGACGGATCCTCTTAACCTTCCGGCACCGGGCAGGCGTCAGTGCATATACAGCGGCTTGCGCCTTCGCATGCACCTGTGTTTTTGGTAAACAGTCGCTACCCCCTGGCCTGTGCCACCCCCCAAGGCTCAACGCGCGAGGCGCATCACCCCAAGGGGTCTCCCTTATACCGAAGGCACGGGAGTGGTTTGCCGAGTTCCTTGACCAGGATTCGCTCGATCGCCTTGGTATACTCTACCAGACCACCAGTGTCGGTTTCGGGTACGGGCGGCATGGGGCCCTGGCGCCGAAGCTTTTCTCGGCAGAAGGGATCACCGGATTCGCCCCCTAGGGGGCCCATCATCACGCCTCGGCCTTATGCCCCGCGGATTTGCCTGCGGGACGGCCTGCACGCTTGACCACGGAAAACCACCTCCGCGGCCGGCTACCTGACTGCGTCACTCCTGCGTCGGCCTACCACACGCGGGATCCCAACACCACCCGCGTCCACGCCCCGAAAGGCGCTTCCACGGGAAGCGGAGGTTAGCACACGCGCTTCGGCTTTGACGGTCCCCAGCCGGTACGGGAATATCAACCCGTTCATCCATTCGACTACGCCTGTCGGCCTCGCCTTAGGACCCGACTGACCCGGGGACGACGAACGTGGCCCCGGAACCCTTGGTCATCCAGCGGACGGGATCCTCACCCGTCTCTCGCTACTCATGTCTGCATTCTCACTCCCCCACGGTCCACGACACGCTCACGCGGCCGCTTCGCCCCATGGGGGACGCTCTCCTACCCAGCAGGAAACCTGCTGGCGCGTCTTCGGTGGTGTGCTTGAGCCCCGCTACATTGTCGGCGCGGGACCACTAGACCAGTGAGCTGTTACGCACTCTTTCAAGGATGGCTGCTTCTGAGCCAACCTCCTGGCTGTCTATGCGGCCCCACATCCTTTCCCACTTAGCACACGCTTCGGGACCTTAAACGACGCTCTGGGCTGTCTCCCTCTCGACGACGGAGCTTATCCCCCGCCGACTCACTGCCGCGCCACACCTCACGGGTATTCGGAGTTCGGCTGCTGTCGGTACCCGAACCGGGCCCTCAAGCATCCGGTAGCTCTACCCCCCGGAGGCGACACGCGACGCTGCACCTAAATGCATTTCGGAGAGAACCAGCTATCACGGAATTTGATTGGCCTTTCACCCCTAGCCCCAGGTCATCCCCCCGGTTTTCAACCCAGGTGGGTGCGGTCCTCCACGCGGTCTTACCCACGCTTCAACCTGCCCAGGGCTAGATCATCCCGCTTCGGGTCCAGGACACGCGACAAACGCCTTTTAAGACTCGCCTTCGCTACGCATACGCCACACGGCTTATGCACGCCACATGCCACTGACTCGCAGACTCATTTTTCGATAGGCACGCCGTCACCCCACAAAGAAGGCTCCGACGGATCGTAGGCGCACGGTTTCAGGAACTCTTTCACTCCCCTCCCGGGGTGCTTTTCACCTTTCCCTCACGGTACTGGTACACTATCGGTCAGACGGGAATACTTAGGCTCACCCCACGGTCGGGGCTGATTCACACGGGATTCCACGAGGCCCGTGCTACTTGGGCAAACTGTGATACCGAGACGACACGCATACGGCTACGGGGCCATCACCCTCTACGGCCAGGCATTCAATCCTGCTCGCCTCACACGTCGTTTTATCACTCGGCCCGGCCCCGTCGGAGACCGGACACACAGGCCCGCAACACCCCACGCGCAACCCCCGACGGGTATCACACGCGCAAGGTTTGGCCTGGTCCGCTTTCGCTCGCCACTACTCACGGAATATCCTTTCCTGCAGGTACTGAGATGTTTCACTTCCCTGCGTACCCCCCGCAAAAACTGCGGTGACAGCCCATGACGGCTGCCGGGTCACCCCATTCAGAAACCCTCGGATCAAAGCCAGCTCGGCGGCTCCCCGAGGCATATCGCTGCCCGCCACGTCTTTCATCGGTCCCGTCTGCCAAGGCATCCACCATACGCCCTTGCAGGCAACCCCACACACGGGGAACCCGCAAGACCAAACGAACACCGGACGACAGATCATCAACACTCTGCGATCACAAAACGATCAAACAAACAACCAGACCCCCAACAAAGGGGACCCGGTCGAAATACATCAGTACAAGCAGACCACGACCAGCCACCCCCACAGGGGCGGCCACGCGGTCCGCTCGCGTCCACTCTCCAGTTCTCAAACCACCACGCCACACCACACACCCCCACCCGGAACACCCGGGAAGGAACCCATGGCGGGCACCCGAACGCCAACCCCCACACAAGGAGGCCGTGGCGGCCAGGGAACCCAACAGCATGCCCATACCCGCCCCCCGAAAAGGAGGCGCAACGATCCTTCCACGCCAGCACGCCCGGCACCCACGGGGACGACCCCCGCGATACCATGCCAGGCAAACAATGAAATTCTCCGTAGAAAGGAGGTGATCCAGCCGCACCTTCCGGTACGGCTACCTTGTTACGACTTAGTCCCAATCACGAGCCTCACCTTAGACGGCTCCCCCCAGCAGAACTGGTCAGGCCACCGGCTTCGGGTGCTGCCCACTTTCATGACTTGACGGGCGGTGTGTACAAGGCCCGGGAACGCATTCACCGCGGCGTTGCTGATCCGCGATTACTAGCGACTCCGCCTTCACGGAGCCGGGTTGCAGGCTCCGATCCGAACTGAGACCGGTTTTCAGGGATCCGCTCCATGTCACCATGTCGCATCCCGCTGTACCGGCCATTGTAGCATGCGTGAAGCCCTGGACGTAAGGGGCATGATGATCTGACGTCATCCCCACCTTCCTCCGGGTTAACCCCGGCGGTCCCCCGTGAGTTCCCGCCATGACGCGCTGGCAACACGGGGCGAGGGTTGCGCTCGTTGCGGGACTTGACCCAACATCTCACGACACGAGCTGACGACGACCATGCACCACCTGTGAACCCGCCCCGAAGGGAAACGACATCTCTGCCGTCGTCGGGAACATGTCAAGCCCAGGTAAGGTTCTTCGCGTTGCATCGAATTAATCCGCATGCTCCGCCGCTTGTGCGGGCCCCCGTCAATTTCTTTGAGTTTTAGCCTTGCGGCCGTACTCCCCAGGCGGGATGCTTAACGCGTTGGCTCCGACACGGGACCCGTGGAAGGGCCCCACATCCAGCATCCACCGTTTACGGCGTGGACTACCAGGGTATCTAATCCTGTTCGCTCCCCACGCTTTCGCTCCTCAGCGTCAGTAACGGCCCAGAGACCTGCCTTCGCCATTGGTGTTCTTCCCGATATCTACACATTCCACCGTTACACCGGGAATTCCAGTCTCCCCTACCGCACTCCAGCCCGCCCGTACCCGGCGCAGATCCACCGTTAGGCGATGGACTTTCACACCGGACGCGACGAACCGCCTACGAGCCCTTTACGCCCAATAAATCCGGATAACGCTCGCACCCTACGTATTACCGCGGCTGCTGGCACGTAGTTAGCCGGTGCTTATTCGAAAGGTACACTCACCCCGAAGGGCTTGCTCCCAAACAAAAGCGGTTTACAACCCGAAGGCCTCCATCCCGCACGCGGCGTCGCTGCATCAGGCTTGCGCCCATTGTGCAATATTCCCCACTGCTGCCTCCCGTAGGAGTCTGGGCCGTATCTCAGTCCCAATGTGGCCGGTCGCCCTCTCAGGCCGGCTACCCGTCGAAGCCTTGGTGGGCCCTCACCCCGCCAACAAGCTGATAGGACGCGACCCCATCCCACGCCGCCAGAGCTTTCCCGGACCCCCATGCAGGAGCCCGGCACATCCGGCATTACCACCCGTTTCCAGGAGCTATTCCGGAGCATGGGGCAGGTTGGTCACGCATTACTCACCCGTTCGCCACTCTCACCCGCAAGCAAGCTTGCAGGATCCCGTTCGACTTGCATGTGTTAAGCACGCCGCCAGCGTTCATCCTGAGCCAGAATCGAACCCTCCACAAAAAAACAATGCGGAAAGCCAATAACAGACTCTCACAAAATAATTGACGGTCGCCTAATAAGGAAAGGCGACTCGCACGAAAACCCCGACCCCCATCAACCGCCCTCGCGGACTCCCACGCAGGACAATCAAACACCCCGCACGGAAGCGGGGACCGGACTGGCAATCATTGACTATAAAGAAGTAGTACAGACACGCTCTTGAGTTCTCAAACCACCACCACACACCCGACAAAACCAACCCCCCGAAGGAAGCCGGCCGGCGAGCGGCAGCAAGAGAACAACATACACCACCAACACCACCCACGCAAACCAACCACCCAACCACCACCCCACAAACCCTACAAAACACAAGCAAACACCGGCGTGTCGAAAACACCACACACCACACACAAAACAACACGACACCACCAGACCGCGCCCAACAACCCACCACAAACGGACATCACAGCGTGGTATTCCTGAGGTATGAGCAAAAAGATCGCAGTATTGACCGGCGCCGGCATCTCGACATCAGCCGGCATCCCAGATTTCCGCGGGCCCGACGGCGTGTGGACCAAACACCCCGAGCAGACCAAGGTCTACGACATCGACGCGTTTCTCACCAATCAGAAGGATCGCGAATATTCGTGGCGTTGGCAGAAAGAATCCCCCGTGTGGAACGCCCAGCCTGGCGCCGCACACAAGGCACTCGTCAAACTTGAGAAGGCGGGGCTCCTGACGCTCCTTGCTACGCAGAACTTTGATGCGCTGCACGAGAAGGCTGGAAATTCGCCGGATATCATCGTGAACCTGCACGGAACCATCGGCACGTCCCATTGCATGAAGTGCCACGCAAAATACGACACCGCAGACATTATGGCGCGCCTTGACGAGGAACCGGACCCGCACTGCCATCGCCGGCTCAAGTACCAGGGCGACATGCCGTGCAACGGCATTATCAAGACGGATGTCGTGTATTTCGGTGAGATGCTGCCGGACGGGGCGATGGAGAAATCGATGCGGCTGGTGTCTCAGGCCGACGAGTTCTGGGTGATCGGTTCGACACTTGAAGTGTTCCCGGCGGCATCACTCGCCCCGGTCGCCGCACAGGCCGGCGTGCCCGTCACCATCATGAATATGGGCAAAACGCAGTACGACAACATCGCCACGCGGCTGATTCATGAGGATATCGCCGTCGCGCTGCCGAAACTCGTGGACGAAACCATCGCCGAAGCGCAGGCGGATGAGCAGTAAGCACTGAAACTTGCGTTTGCGCCGCGCGGCAAGCAACCACGGCAACGGGCGAAGCATAACGGCCCCGGAACCTTGAGAATCCAAGGTTCCGGGGCCGTTGCCATACAGAGGCAGATGGCGGACCGTCAGTAGATGCGCTTGGGGTCGAAACCGGCCTGCTTCAACGCTTCGAGTACGCGGTCGATGTGGTCGGGGCCGTTCGTTTCGACGGTGACCCCGAGGGCGACTGCATTCGTGTAATGACCGGACGCCTTGAACTGGTCGTGGTCGAGGGCGATCACGTTGGCACGCTGCTCGGCCAGCACTTGAGCGACCTTGAGCAGCTGTCCCGGCAGATCTGGCAGCTCGACCTCGAAGTTCATGATGCGGCCGCGGGCAATCATGCCCTTCTGAATGACCGCGCCGATGGTGACGGTATCGATGTTGCCGCCCGACATGATCGGGACGACGACATGCGGACCGGGAGCGGACGCGAACTTGCGCGAACGCAGGTTCAGGTGCTCCAACGCGGCGAGCGATACCGCGCCCGCGGCCTCGACGACGAGCTTGTGCTTCTCGAGCATCAGGAGGATCATCTCGTTGATATCACGTTCGGACACGGTGATTAGGTCGTCCAGAAATTCGTTGAGCAGCGCGAAGGTCAGGTCGCCGGGGCGCTTGACGGCAACGCCTTCAGCCGAGGTGACCACCTTGTCGGCGGGGACTACACGACCGGCGGCGAACGAGTTCTTGAACGCCGGGGAGCCTTCTGGAATCGCGCCAATCACGCGGACTTCGGGCTTGAAGGTCTTGACGGCGAGCGCCACGCCGGCGCCCAGACCGCCACCGCCGAGCGGCACGACGATATCGGTGACATTCGGGACATCTTCGAGGATTTCCATGGCGATGGTGCCTTGGCCGCAGATGACCTCGTAATCGTCGAAGGGCGGCACGTAGATCATGCCCTGCTCGTCGCTCAGCTTCTGGGCGTACGCGGCGGCTTCGTCGAACACATCACCGTGCAGGACGACGTCGGCGCCGTAGGCTTTGGTGGCGTCAACCTTGAGTGGCGGGGTGATGGTTGGCATGCAAATGGTGGCTTTTGCGCCACGCTCGCGGGCGGCGTAGGCGACACCCTGCGCATGGTTGCCGGCGGATGCGGTGACGATGCCGCGAGCCAGCTGGTCCTCGGACAGGGAGGCGATCTTGTTGTAGGCGCCGCGAATCTTGAAGGAACCGGTAACTTGCAGGTTCTCCGGCTTGAGAAGAATCTGGTGTCCGGTCATGTCGGACAGCACCGGGGAGGCAATAACCTCCGTATGCTTGGCCGTGCCTTTGAGCCGCTGGGCGGCCTTCTTCAATTCAGCGGCATGATCGCGCTGCAGTGCTTTGAGAACCTCGTTTTGTTCCATGATCGATATTGTAGGACGGTCGAGGCACAAGCATGTCGCCGCGTCTCGCACATTGGAGCAGGCCGCTGGCTGCCGCATGAGTGGCGAACGGGTTCCCACGCGGCAGCCACAAACCCTCCCGGGCTGGACCCGGCTTACAGCCGGACCGTCACCGCCTCCCACGGGGACAGCGTGCGTGCAGCCAGTGAATCGGCGGAATGCTGCGGATCATAGGATGTCAGCACGATGTCGGGCGACTGGTTAGCGGCTGCGGCGAGCGCGGCTGCGGTGTCATCCGGAATGCGGGCGTCTTTCCCGGACAGGTTCACGGCGACCAGCAGCCGCTCATCGCCCAGCGAGCGCGTGAACGCGTACACCTGCGGGTCGGATTCGTCGAGCAGACGCCAGTCGCCTGCGGATACGACCGGGTCGTCGTGGCGCAGTGCGATCAGCTGCTTGAAGAAGGAGAACACCGAATCCGGGTCATCCTGCTGGGCTTGCGCGTTGACCTTCGTATGGTTCGGATTGACGCTGATCCACGGTTCTTTGGGGGCGTCGGCGGCGGTGAACCCGGCGTAAGTCGAATCGTCCCATTGCATCGGTGTGCGGGCGTTGTCGCGGCTGCGCTTGGCGAGCGCGTCCATCATCGATTCGGCGGACTGGATATGCGCCTGCTCGACACGCTGGTGGAACATGTTCAGGGATTCAAGGTCGCGATACTGGTCGAGCCGGGTGAAATGCGCGTTCGTCATGCCAAGCTCCTCACCCTCGTAGATGTAGGGTGTGCCACGGTGCATGTGTAGCAGCATCGCCAGCGCCTTGGCGGAATGGACGCGGTTCTCCTCCGTAGAGTCATCGCCCCAGCGGGACACGACGCGCGGCTGGTCGTGGTTGTCGAAGAACAGGCTCACCCAGCCCTTCTTCGCGACCGCATCCTGCTGGGCGGCAAGCGTACGCTTCAGCTTCGGCAAATCAAGCGGGGTCGGATTCCACTTCGTGCCGTTCTCGCAATCAACATCAACATGCTCGAACATGAACAGCATGTCCAGTTCGCGTGCGGCGGGGTCCGTGATCTGCTCATTGCGCTGCGGAGCGACGCCTGGCGCCTCACCAACCGTGAGATAGCCTTCGCGGCCGTCGAACACCTCGCGGTGCATCTCCTTGAGGAACTCGTCAAGCCGCGGGCCGTCGGAGCAGAACGGGAATGGGGACGAGTAGCCGTCGGGACCGGCGGGATAATCCTCAATCTGGCTGCCAGGTTCGCCCGGAAGCTTGCCGTTGGGGTCGACGCGCTTGGAAATCTGCGTGATGACGTCCATGCGGAAACCGTCGATACCACGGTCGAGCCACCAGTTCATCATCTGGTAGACCGCCTGACGCACCTGCGGGTTCTCCCAGTTGAGGTCAGGCTGCTTCGGGGAATACTGGTGGAAGAAATACTCGCCGCGCTTGGGGTCATACTGCCAGGCGGAACCGCCAAAATACGAGCCCCAACGGTTCGGTTCGGCACCCGGCGTGCCCGGCTCATGGCCGGGACGGGCGGGACGCCACCAATACCAGTCGGCGTGCGGGTCGTTCTTGTCGCGGCTCGCTTGGAACCACGCGTGCTCGTCGGAAGTATGGTTGACGACCAGATCCATCACGATTTTCAGGCCACGCTGATGTGCTTGCGCGAGCAGTTCATCCATATCGTCAAGCGTGCCGAACATCGGATCGATGCTCTGGTAATCCGCGATATCGTAACCGTTGTCGTCCTGCGGGGACTTGTAGACCGGGCTCAGCCACAGCACGTCAACGCCCAGGTCGGCGAGGTAATCCAAGCGGCGGGTGATGCCCTTGATATCGCCGAGGCCATCGCCATCCGTATCCTGGAAGCTGCGCGGGTAGATCTGGTACACCACGGCGTTCGCCCACCACGGGCTGGTGGACGCCCCATTCGTGCGGACACCGGCGGGAAGGGCCGGACGATTGAAATTGGTCATGGCAAGCTCCTTTGCTGTCTAGTGTTGTTCTGCTGGGATTATCGTACGATGCACACGTTTTCATTCCTATTGCTGGCGTGCCGGGTGCGTGGGGCAAGTTATTCGGGCGCCGTGCGACTGAGCAGTCACACGGCGGGCGGATAGACCGATGAGGAAGGCCAGGGCTGAAGGCACCCGACGCCGTGCGACCGGAAAGCTACACAACAGACAGATAACCAAGGCAAACACAGAGGCAGCCACCGACAACCGCCCGCCATGCGACTGGACAATCACACAGTGGACAGATAGCCGGACAGCGGCAAATGCGACGGATGTGATATCCGGCTGTCGTCATCCTGCTATGACGCCCTCAGCATGCTGCCGAGGCATATCAACCAGCAGCGCTTGTCCATACGCGAGGCGGAAATCCGCATGTTGCGACTCGCACAAGTGGCTGACCGCCCCTTCAGCCGGCCCGTATACCGTCACCGGCGCATCAGCCACCAGCCTGACATGTTGCTCATCCTGTTTGCGCAGACCAATGTACAGTGTCATCTCGCGGTCGCCGAACGGCGCACGAATGCCTAAAGGCGTGTCCGAGAGCCGCGGATCATTCAGCAATGATTGCTCTACAGGAACCCCCGGCGAATCCGGATGCAGCACCTTGCCATCATCACCGACGATGCTACGGAGCACAGACGCGTTCGTATGGCCAAGCGCATCCGAACAATACACCGGACCACCGCTGAACACCCTTGCGAGCGCACTTGCCCACGCATACGGATGTTCACTCCAGAACATGTCCCAATCCGGATAATAAAGTTGCCCAAGCAACAAAGAACAGTAAGCGTTCTGTATGATGTGCTCATCCAAAGACTCGGGCGATCTCGGAAGGAAATCATCGCTGGTGCGTATGACCTGAGCCCGTTCACTGTGCCAGAAATTCTCCGGAGTCATCGCCATGCAGTTGATAATCGTTCCACCCATACAGTTCGACGCGTCTTCAAGCCCTTGGTGACGGCCGATAGTCGCCTCCCCGAAACTCTCCTGCCCCATGGTCATCACCGCGATTGAACCTTGGGAATCGACCTTCAGGAAATCAACACCCTGCTTCTCCAGTGCCGACTCCCAGTTGCCCCAGAAACGTGCAGCCTGATTTCTCATCGGCCCCGGTACCAATACGCCATCGCGACGCCGAGCAAGGCAGTCACCCAAAGTCGAAGCGATGGGGCCATCGGGGTCGATGCCATTCCAGTATCCTTGGAATGCTTGCCATACGCCGACATGCTCCACTCCGAACTGTTTACGAAGCACGTCGACCGTATGACTCAGCCCTTGCGGGAAACGCTCGGGATCGGCATCGAAGGAGCGCAACTTCTGTCGGGACCTGTCAACATCCGACCAACCGTCATCAATCAGCACCCAGGAAATGGGCACTCCCAACTTGTGGAATTCCTGCATCTTCTCGATGATGTTGCGCTCATTGACGTCCTGGCCCAGTGAATCCCAAGTGCACCAACCCAAACCGGACAGATTCTCCGGGAAAGGTTTCTGCCTGCGGGTGCTGATCCCCGTGTGCCCGGCGGCTGCCGATACGCACGCTTGAACGGCAAGGTACGGGGTTGCCGCTACCGACATGAACCCCAGCGTCGCTGCAATATGAGTCATTCCCATACGGTTCGACGACACCACGAACTCGATACCTTGCGCGTCCCCTCTGATGTCTGTACGGAAATCGGCATCGCAAATCGCCAGCACCGCGTTCCACCACACACTACCGTCGTGATCCTTCCGACGCCAAAGAAGCAGTTGGGTGCCAAACGGGATGTGTGCGGTCGTTGAACACCATGCCGGCCGCATCCACCACTCCTTGTGCTGGTACAGCGCCAGAATCTCGCCGTCAGCAGCCGCACCCATCTTGCAGCTGACCCGTACGGCATCGCACGGTGCGAATGAATCACAGGCGATGAATTTCTGCTCGCGCTTCGCCAACCCGGTCTCAGTGCAGATTGACAGACTCCAGACAGCATCGTCCCCATGGTGAGGCTCGATGTTCACCGCCGTTACCGGAACAGCACATTCCTTGCACTCATGCGTGTCTTCTTTCAAGATGCTGGATTGGACACGCACAACATCGATTGGGCATACATTGTTCATTGGTTCTCCTTGCTACGAGACACCGGGGTTCCACGAAAATACCAGACCGCGCTTTCAGGTGGAACCTGCTTATTCGCGCGATCCGTTCTTTCCGGGCACGAATTCAACAGGACAGTCGCTTCTTCCGGCAGGCGAATCGCATGCTCGGAAGAGAAATTCACCAAGACTTCCAATCCGGAAGACACTTTCCAGCCAAGACCATCTTCAGCGTATTCACCATCCGTGAGCCATTCGGCTTCATCCCCCGGCCCAATCCAATGGCGACGCTCTGCGATGGCCGCACGGTATAGATTCAGCATCGATTCCGGCGAACCTTCCTGGTTGGACACCGCAAACCGTGCATACCATGCCGGCTGCGGCAGCCAAGGATGTGAAGACTGGCTAAAACCGAACGACACTGAATCACTGTTCCAAGGCAGGGGCACACGGCAACCGTCACGCCCTTTGAATCGATGCCCGGACCGCTCCCATATCGGGTCTTGCACGTCCGCAGACCGTAAATCAAGATCCTCAGGCAATCCGAGCTCATCACCCTGATAGATGAACGCTGTGCCGGGCAGACCAAGCATCAACAGCGCTTCGGCGCGCGCACGGCGTTCCGCCCGGGCAGGATCGATACTCGGGTCGCGGCCGTCCGACGTCACCCAATGTTCGACATCCGCACCTTTGGGAAGCGCAATCCGCGAAGCCAGTCTTGGCACATCATGGTTTCCCAGCACCCAGACCGGCGCGGAACCGGCAGCAGCAGCGCATACGCCAGTCCGCTCGATGATCTTCCGATAATCGTCTCGGTCCCACGCCGCCTTGAGCAGCGAAAAATCAAAGATCGACCCGAGTTCATCCTGCCGAGCATACTGGTAAACCCGTGGAGTGAATGGCGTCCAAGATTCCCCAATCGTGTACTTCACCGGCGTGTACTGATTCAACAGTTCGCGCCATTGACGGTAGATTTCATGCACACCATCGCGATCCCACAAAGGGTCAGACCCGTCCGCAGCTTGTGGCGACATCAATGCCGGATCCGGCCGATCCCGTAACGGCTCCCTCAGGTCTTTGACGAGCCCATGGGATACGTCAATACGGAACCCGTCTACACCTTGCTCGCACCAGAAACGGAGAATATCCAGGAAATCCTGCTGAACTTCAGGATTATCCCAGTTCAAATCAGGCTGTTCCTTGGCAAACGAATGCAAGTAGTACCATCCGTCCCCGCAAGGCTCCCACGCCGATCCGCCGAAATTGCTCAGCCAGTTCGTCGGCGGTTGTTCTCCGTGTTCTCCCCGCCCGACATGGAAGATATAGCGGTTCCGTTCCTTCGATCCCGGCGGCGAATGCAGTGCCTTGGTAAACCAAGGATGCTTGTCCGAAGTATGGTTGGGCACGATATCGATGATGATGCGTATTCCCCGGTCGTGCGCGCGCGCAACGAGATCGGCGAACTGCCGCAGCGTCCCGAACCTTGGATCTACGCCACAATAGTCAGCGACATCATACCCACCATCCGCAAGTGGCGAGGGATAGAACGGCGTGAGCCACAATGCATCCACACCGAGGTCATGCAGGTAGTCCAATCGATCAATGATGCCGCGGAAATCGCCTTCCCCGTCACCGTTGGAATCATTGAACGACCGGGGATACACCTCGTAGACCACGGCGTTTCTCCACCAATTATCAGCATTGCTCTCGGCCATAGGTCATCCTTTGACAGAGCCCGCCAGCATGGCACGGATGAAGTACCGCTGCAGGATGATGAACAAAATCATCGTCGGCGCCATGATCAGCAGAGCGCCTGCGTTGAGGAGCACGACATCGGTCTGATATTGGCCGACGAAAGACTGCAAAGCACCTGCCATCGTGCGCTTGTTCGGATCATCCTCCAGCACAACCGCAAGAAGGAACTGATTCCACGTCGCCAGGAACGTCAAGATGCCCAGCGATGAGAGCGCGGGAAGAGCGAGCGGCAGTTGCACCGAGACGAATGTACGGAAGTGCCCGGCACCGTCGATACTTGCCGCCTCAATCAAATCACGGGGCATCTGCTCGAAGCAGGACCGCATCCACACGATGCCGAATGGGATGTTGAGACCGATCAGGGGCAACATCAACGCCAGTCGGGTATTGAGCAGGCCCATGTCGCTGATTTCGTAATACAACGGAGTGACCAGGGTTTCGAACGGAATGGTTAGACCAATCAGGAACAGGAAGTAAATCAAGCCTTTGCACGGCACACTGAGATGGGCGAATGCGTAGCCGCCCAAGGAACATAGGATCATCACGCTCGGAACCACAACGACCACCAGCAGCATGCTGTTCAGCAGCAATGGGGTGATATTCGCCATCTTCCAAGCATCCACGAAATTGTGCCACTGCGGGTGGGCAGTGAATTGGATGCCTTCAGGAGTTGAGCCTTGCGGCTGAATCGCCGCAGAAAACATGCTCACAAAAGGCATGATGCAAAATACGATGGTCAAGGCGAGCATGATGCCGCCGATTATCTTGGTGCTTCTTGACTGCGTCATCGCAATCACCGATCCTTTCCATTCACCAAACGCTGCAATGGTCCGACAATCAAGAGGACCAGCACCATCAGTGCGACAGCCAATGCCGATGCGAGGCCTACGCTCTGCTGGGTGAAGGCCAATCTATACACTTGGACGCCCGGCACCATCGTCGAGGTTCCAGGGCCGCCCTGGGTGGACATGTACACCACATCAAAGCTTGCCAGCGCGGCGATGATCGTCATGGTCAAGCACACCCCGATCTGACCGCGTAAACCGGGAAGCGTGATATGTATCAGCTGCCTCCACCATCCGGCGCCGTCAAGACTCGCAGCCTCGTACAGCGATTGATCGATATTGCCGATGCCCGACAACAACAACACCACGCAGAAGCCCAGCTGAAGCCAGAATCCGATAACACCGACAGCGTTCAAAGCGGTCGTTCTATCGCCCAGCCATACATGGGTGGCATCGCCGAGCCCGGCGAGGCGCAGCAGCTGGTTGACTGTGCCCTTGTCCGCAAGCATCCACGTCCATGCGACGCCTGCCGCCGCCCCCGGAATCACTCGCGGCAGGAACAAGCACACCTGGGCGAATGACCGTCCGCCGCCGGAACGCATGTCCTTGATCAGCACCGCGATAATCAAGCCAAGAACAATCGGCACAAGCGAGAAGAAGATGATCAGATAGAACGAGTGAAGTATCGAACCGTACAAATCCGGATCGGTGAACACCGTCTGATAGTTCTTCAATCCCACAAACGTGCTCTCATCGATGCCGTTCCAGTCGTAGAAGGAGTACCAAACCGTCTGAATGATCGGCCAGAGTTCAAACGTTCCGTAAAACAGCAAGGCGGGAAGCAGGAACAACAGTCCCACCATCTTCAACGGGAGATAACGCTTTTTCTTCCCGGTGCCGACAGCACTCGTGCGAGCCGCCGTCGTACCGTTGTGTTGATTCTTCATTCCCATCACGTCCAAAATCGATGTATCAGAATTGAAATGCCGGGCAGAGTGCAAGGGGAACGACACTCCGCCCGGCACAGGTTGTCACAAATGCGGCAGGCCCCGACTAGTCGGCGATCTCTTTCTCATACTGTGCCTGGATGGAATCGACGAACTGCTGCGGAGTCATCGATCCGTCAAGCAGGGACTGGAATCCAGGAACCAGCGCACTGGCCTGCATGCCGGCGGTGGCATTGTTGATGTAGTCAGTGGTGTTGCCCGTCTTCACCAGCGCCGCATACGACGTGAGGATCTCACCAAGCAGCTGGTTGTCCGTCTTCGGGGTCTTTCCTTCGCCGATTGGCGGATATCCATTGTCGACTGCGATCTGCCGGGCTTCATCCGACTGGAGGAAGTTCAGGAATGCCGCGGCAGCGTTCTTGTGCTTGGCATTGGCGGGGATACCAAATGCGGTGACTGCGTTTGCGGCAGCGGACTGGGCGTCGGCCTTGGTGCCTGGGAAGGCGAACCATCCGGCGTCGGAACCGAGAGCTTTATTGATAGTGGCGGAGTACCAGCTTCCAGACGGGAAGAACAGCGCATCCCCTGCGCAGAAACGGCTCACCGCAGTAGAGCCATCGAGCGCCAGCGCATCCTTCGAGAAGTAGCCGGCATCCTGCCAGCTCTTGATCTTCTTGGCTGCCTTCAGCGCGCCATCCGTCGAGAACGTTGCCCCGGACTTCTGGACAATCCAGTTCTGCACCGCATCGCGACCCTCATAATCCGTCAGCAGTGCTTGATAGATGTACGACGTGCCGCCTTCCTTAGCAGGCATCATCATCGCGAGGACTCCCCCATCGGAAGCCTTCTTCATGTCCGCTTCCAATTCGTCCACGGTAGTGGGGGCGGAGGTGATGCCAAGTTTCTTCGCGACCTTCTTGTTCCAGTACATTCCGGTCATCGAGATGCCGTCAGGAATGGCGTACAGGCTGCCCGAGCCGATTTTCCCGCTGGAGTTCGCGCGGTACACTTCGGTTTGCGAATCAGGAAGATCCCACCCATAGGCCTTGGCGTATTCATCCAGGTTGACAACGTGCTTGCCGCGAACCGCGGAGTTCACATCAGTGATGCGCGCGACGTCCGGCGTATCGGCGGCGGAGATGACGCGAGGGCCGTTTTGCTGGGAGGTGTTATCGGGATCATACGTAGTTTTGATGGTCACATTCGGATATTTCTTCTGGAACGCTGCAATCAGTTGGTCATCGAAGGTTTTCAGACCAGCGCCGTCCCATAGCCTCAGTTCGATTTTCTCAGAACCGATGCTGGTGCTGACCGGTTCGGATTTCGTTGACGCACTCTTGGACGATCCCGGGCCGCAAGCGGATACGGAGAGCAGGCTGGCCGCGGCGACGATGCCTGCAACCGCCACTTTCATCGATTGTGCAATACCCATCGGAGATTCCTTTCTCACAATGTTTGATGAACACTTCTTTGTTGTGAGCGCTGTTGCTAAGCGCTTAGCATGAGATTATCGCATTGCTGATAAATTGTCAATGTCGACATGTCCGATTTCTGATTTTCGGCTTGATAAGCCATGCATCTAGCATGTGGTTATTGCATAAACGCTTAGTATACTAGGATTAAATACAGCGTACTTAGATCACAGGAGACATCAGTAACGACCATGGGACATACAACCATTGAAGATGTGGCGAAAGCCGCAGGCGTCTCGACATTCACGGTATCTCGTGCCTTACGTGGCAAAGACCACGTAGCAGCCGCAACTCGGGAAAAAGTACTTCGCGTTGCGCAAGAATTGAACTACACCATCTCCAAAACCGCATCATCACTAGCAAGCGGCCAAACCAACCGCATCGCGCTCCTCGCCAGAGACCGGATCGCCGGATGGTTCATCGGGGAACTGCTCGACGGCATGCTCGACATACTAGGACCCAAGCAATATGACACCATCATCTACCGGGCAGGCAGCACCGAAGAGCGAGAGACATTCTTCACCAATCTGCCCGCAAAGCGCAACGCAGACGCCCTCGTCATCACCGGATTCCCCGCCACCGAGCAAGAAGAGAACATACTTCGACGTCTTGGGATGCCTATCATTTCAGTCAACTCACGCGATGTGACGTGCTGCCAAGGCTCGATATCCATCGACGACAGCGCTTCCGAAGCAACGCTTATCCGTTACCTTGCGGCGCTCGGACACAGACGATTCTGCTACATCGGCCGGCAAGACCCCCTCACCGGCAAACAATGGGGGCATGACGAGCGCGTGGGCGCATATCTTGACACCATAAAGCTCATGGGCTTGCAAAACTGCGGCATGTATCACATCAGTCTGGACGATCCCCGGTCCGTCCAGAAAGCCATAGCCACCATGCTTTCGCTGCCCGACAAGCCGACCGCAATATGCGCCTGGTCGGATTATTGCGCCCTGGCCGTCATCCATGAACTCCAACGAAGCGGCATACGGGTTCCAGAAGACATTTCAGTCGCAGGCCACGATGGATCCGACGTGGCGACAGGCTTCGGAATAACCACCATGGCACAGCCCGCCCGCGAAATCGGACGGATGACGGCACAAACAACACTCGCGCTTATCAATCAAGAACCCCTACCAGAAAAGCGCATTATCGTGCAGACCACACTCGAGCCCGGCAGCACCACCGCTGCAATCACACAAGACGACAAATAGCCGATACGACGGGCACCAGGCAAGAGATAATCCGGTGCTGTGCAACTGTGCGATTGCACGGCGGGAAGATAGCGAGGGCGAACATGCGCACGGCGAGCGGAAACTGGCTGGCGTGCGACTTGGTGGTCGCACGGTGGGAAGATGCCGGGGAACCAGCCACGGGAAACCAGCGACAACCGCCCACCATGCGACCAAACAGTCACACAACAGACAGATAGCGGGGGCGGACGCAGAGACGACAGCCAGTAACGGTCTGCCATGAGACTGGACGACCGCACAACGTCAGAAAACAGACCGAGGGGCCTGTGAATGTGCATCACAGGCCCCTCGGCGGGAGAGAACAGATGGATGGAAGTGGATGGGGAGAGTAGGAAGGCGGCAGGCTTCCCTTACCCCCCTTGGGCTTTCCGTTACTTCACCGCGCCCCTCATCACGCCGCTGACAACCCAGCGCTGGGCGAAGATGTAGACGATCAGAATCGGGGCCATCGCCATCAGGTAGCTGGAGAACGCCATCGGGTAGTTGGTCGCGAACTGCGAGCTGAACACGTACTGGGCGAGCGGAATCGTCTGGTTGGACTGGTCCGTCAGCACAATCAGCGGCAGCAGGAAGTCGTTCCAAGCCCACAGCGCGGTCAGGATGCCGATCGTCGCGTTGATCGGGCTCATCAGCGGGAAGATGATCTTCCAGAAGATCTTCCACGTGCTCGCGCCGTCCACACGCGCCGCCTCTTCAAGCGACGGCGGAATCGAGCGGATGAAACCGGTCGCAATGAACAGGTTCGTGCCCAGGCCGAGCGTCATGTACAGCAGAATCAGACCGAACTGGTTGTCCAGATGCCAGGCGCCCATCTGCTTGGCGATCGGCAGCATCACCACCGGGAACGGCACGAACATCGCGGCGATGAAGAAGTAGTACAGGAAGCGGAAGAAGCGCTTGTCCATGTTGCGGGCGACGGCGTACGCCACGAAGGTGTTCGTCAGCAGCGTGAGCACCACCGCGGCCACCGTGATGATCGCGGAATTCAGCGCTGCCCGCGGATAATCGACCTTCGCCGAAGCATCCGCGAAATTATGCCACTGCCAGGACGTCGGCAGGCTGAAGGTACCCGCCTCGGCCGGTGTCTTCAACGCCGTGACGATGGTGAAATACAGCGGGACCAGCACGGTCAGCGACAGCACCACGGTCAGTGCGGTCAGCCACCAATTAATCCGATGATCCTTGTGGAATGTCTTGTCTTTCATGATGTTCCTTTCCCCTCTGTCAGTCGGGCTTCAGCGCACGGCTGTCAGATCTGCTCCTTGCTTCTCGAGAATCCGAGCTGGATGAACGCGACAATCGCGAGGACGATGAAGAAGATCACCGCATTGGCTGTCTGATAGGCGTATTCACCGCCGGTCAGGCCACCCTTCCAGATGAGGTAGGTCACGGTTTCGGTGGAGGAATTCGGGCCGCCTTCCGTCAACGCGACCACCTGGTCGAAGGTGCCCAACGCGTTCTTGAGCGACAGCACGAGATTGATGGTCACGAACGGTCCGATCAGCGGGAAGGTAATCTTCCAGAACTTTTGCCACGCGTTCACACCGTCGATTGAAGCGGCCTCGTAGATTTCGTCATCAATGGTCTGCAAGCCGGCGATGTACAGCAGCGTGGAGTAAGCGACGCCCTGCCACACGGCGAGGAACACCACTGGAACCCATGCGTACTGCTCGCTGGTCAGCATCGATTCGGACAGCCAGCCGATACCCAGCGCCTTGCCGAGCGCGGGAAGCGGCGTCATGAAGATGTACTTGAACACGTAGCCGATGACCAGCGTGCCCAAGATGTACGGGATGAAGAAGATCGCGCGGAATCCGTTCTTGAACGCGATCTTGCTGTTCAGCAGCACCGCCAGGAACATCGAGATCAGGTTGATCAGCACTGTAATGATGATGGCGATGAAGAAGGTGAACAGGTAGGCGTGGCCGACGCGGTCATCGCTGAACAACGCCTGGTAGTTGCGCAGGCCGACCCATTTGAAGTTGCCGTAGCCTTGTGAGTTCGTGAACGAGTAGCCGATGCCACGAATGAACGGGACATACAGGAACACCGCGAAGATAATCGCCGCGGGGACGGTCATCCAGTAGTAGGCGCGGTCGACCTTGCGCTTGGAGAACGCGGTCTTGCGCCTCTTTGCCGGCTTGTCCGACGCCGTCGGCTGCTTCGACGATACGACTGTTGCAGACATGCTATTTCCTTTCTCCGTGTCCGATTACTCGACTTACTCGACCGTGCGAGCTTGAACCTTGTCCCATTCCTTCTGCATCGAGTTGATGAAGCGGGGGACGTTGCCGCTGATCACCATGGTCTGCAGGTAGCCGCCGATGTTGATGGACGACGGGATGTAGTGGTCGCAGAAGTCGACCACGTCGTTGCTTTCGAAGAACGGGCGGATGCCTTCCAGCGCCTTGTTGCCGAAGTAGGTGTCCTTGAGCGGGGAAATAGCGGACTGGGCCTTCGCGTAGGCGTTCAGCTGCTTCTTGCTCATCAGGAACTTGATGAACTTCATGGCTTCCTTCGGGTGCTTGGTGTTGGCGCCCATTGTGAGCATAACGTCATCGCCTGCGGTGAGCTTCTGCTCCTTGACGTTGTTGCTGGCCGGCATCTGCGCAAACCCGAGGTCGATATCGGGGTTGATCATCGTGATCTGCGGGATCGCATACGTGCCGAGCGGGATGATCGCCGCTGTGCCCTTCGCGAAGTTCTGGGTGGCCTCCTGATAGGTGACGCCCTTGTCGGACGTCGAATAGGAGTACATTTCGACTTCCTTCTTCGCGGTTTCGGTCCAGATCGTCTTGAAGTCGGTCTTGCCTTCCTTCAGTTTCGTGTACTCGGATTCCGGGACGAGCGTACCGGCGAGCGAGGCGAGCGGCGCCTGGGTGGTCCACCCGTCCGCGACACTGGCTTGCACCGGGTTGATACCCGCAGCCTTGAATTTCTTCAGCATGGCAATAAATTCGTTCCAGGTCTTGGGCGGATTGTTCGGATCAACACCGGCCTTACGCCACAGCGTCTTGTTGTAGATGTAGCCGGATGCGTTGCCGGAGAACGGCAGGCCATAGAGGCGCTTCTTCGCCGGGTCGGTGGTCTGTACCAAGTTCTTGGCGATCTGGACCATGCCAGGGTTGAGTTCGTCAACAATCGGATCGTCAGTGAAATCATGGAACACGCCGGAGGCAGCGAACATGCCGAAGCTGATATCGCCGTTAAACGTGATGACATCCGGAACGCGGTTCTTTACGAACCGGGTGCGCAAATCAGTCTGCGCGTTCGCGGAATTATTGATGTTGATGCGGATGTTCGGATTCTCCTTCTCGAACTCCTGAACCATCTTCTTGAACTGGTCAGCGGCCTCGGACTTGAACTGGAAGAAATCCAACGTCACCGTCTGCGCGTTCGACGCTCCACACCCGGCGGCACCGAGCCCCATCACCGCAACGCATGCCACGGTGAGTGCACGGCGAAGTACCGACCTGAGCGTTCCGCGTCCTGAATGGGAATCCGTCTTCATGAAGACTCCTTTGCCTCTTCCGTGCCGCAGCGTCCTCGCCGCGGCTTTGTTTGTGGTTCTAATCATACGTGGACATGGATTTCATTCCCAGTCCCGCGCGCCTCTTGCATAAGGAAAGAAAAACACGGTATTTTTATGTATTGAGAAAGAAAATACAAGATACCAGATGCGAGGCAATGAGAACAGGGTTGTATCCTCGCACGCCGGCGACGGCACATCAGCAAGGAGCGGCGATGACAGCATATGCGACAGATGCGTGGAAATCCGCGGAATCAGACGATGACAACGGGCAGACAACGGACGCCCAATGGTTCACCGGCTCCCCGCAAACCCACCGGGTGACCCGCGCCATCACACAATACGGGCCCATCGCGCGCACGACCCTGGCTCAACTTCTCGGACTGTCACAAGGGGCGTTGTCGCGCATCACCAGCGACCTGATCTACGAAGGTGTCATCGAGGAACTTCCCGGTGACACCACAGAACAAGGCAGACTCCCGCAAGGCTTCATACCGAAAGAATCACGCGAAAAACGTGGCCGCCCGCAGACCAATCTGCGGTTGCGCGCCGGCGAGCGCACTTTCCTCGGCATCAATATCCACGGCTCCGAGGTGAGTATTGTGGCTGTGAACGCGCTGTGCCGGCCGGTCGGTCCATGCCGCACGGTGACGCTTGAATCCACCAAGCCGCAGGATGTCGCCGCGACCATCGGCACGGCGATCCGCAAATACCGTTCAGACGTCACGCCAAGCCCGGTTGCCGTAGGGCTGAGCTTCGGCGGGCATGCGGAAGACGACCGGTATGTGACGTACGCTCCCTTCCTGCATTGGGACGGGCGGGTCGATGCCGCTGGGGCGATTGAGCAGGCGGGCGGGCTGCCCACAGCGGTGTTTAACGACCTCGATTCGCTGTTGCTGTATGAAAGCTGGTTCGGCGCCGGCATCGGCGTGCGACGGTTCGCTGTGGTCACGATAGGTGCGGGCGTCGGGTACTCGCTCGCCGAGGACGGCATGCCTGTGGACTACCCTGATAAAAGCTATGGGCTGGCCGGGCATATCCTCGTGGACCCCGAAGGGCCACGCTGTTACGCGGGTCACACCGGCTGCTCGCAATGCCTGACCAATGATTCGCTGGCCGAAGAGTATTCAGGCATGGTGGGACATATGGTCACCTTCGACCAATTCGCCGCCGACGCACAGGAAGGGACCGCGCAGGCACGGCAGCTACTCAACCGCCTGTGCTTCCGGCTCGGCGTGCTGGTATCCACGGTCGCGAACTTCGCCATGCCGTCGAAAGTGCTGATCAGCGGGGAATCATCATTCCTCGCGAAAATGAACCAAGAATCGATTCGCAGCGGCATCAACTGGTATCGCCCCAGCCAGGCGGCGACCGTCGACTTCGAAATTCTCGACTTCTCTTGGGAAAGCTGGGCGAAAGCCGCGGCCGCACGGGCGATCGCGCGGTATATCGGGTGAGGCAGGGTGGCCATGGGATTGGAGTCAGCGTGAGCCGTCGTTTGCAGGCCGGCGTGCAAGGATTGGCTCACACAGCAGGCTGTCGGGCGTGCGGAACGACTGAACTGCATGTTCCGCCCGTCAGTTTGTGAGCGAATCCTCACACGGCTGCGACCGACAGCCTCCGAAACCGTAGCCCGGAACGCGCAGGCGCCCACTGTGTGAGTCAATCCTCACACAGCGGGCGTCAGGAGCTGCCAAATCAGGAAATCGGAACACCCAACCGGCCGGCGCGTGAGCGCATTCTCACACATAGCGCCGCCACGGCCGGATCCGCATGCTCGACAGCTTGCCCGAGCGGGAGCGGGAAACCGTAATCCTGGCCGCGCAAGGCATGAGCAATCAGGAAATCGCCGAACGGATGTTCATATCCGAACGCACAGTAAAAGCGCATTTGTCCAGCGCCAGCGAACGCCTGAGCATGAACCGGGTGCAGCTGGCGAGGCTGGTGGAGCGGGCCGGACGGTAAGCGTGGATGGCAAACGTCGTCTGTGGCACCGCTATCAACGCCAGGATTCGCGGCGCGGGAGGCGCTTTGCCAAGGCGGGGGTCACGTTCACGGCGGCCCAGACGGAACGCACGCAAATCACGCACAGATAGATGGCGAACAGATTGGCTCCCATACGAGCGCTGATCGAGCCGGCGATCCACGTGCCGGCGGGCGTCAGGCATGCCGCGACCACGCCGATGATCAGGCCGTCACGCAGGTTGACCAGGCCGCGCCGGACATTCGCGACGCTGCCTGCGATGGCATTCGGAATCATCATGAGCAGTGACGAGCCGCGGGCCACCAGGTCGCTCGCGCCGAACGCCAGTGACAAGGCCGGTACGACAATCGCCCCGCCACCGATGCCAAGCAGGCCAGACAATGTGCCCACGAACACGCCGAGCAGCATCAGCAGAACACCGGTCAGAAATGTCATGTGAATCGTGCTGTCACGCGACGGCGTCCCGACAATCTGCGAGACAATCACAAAGACCAGGAACGTGGCGAACGCCCAGCGCAACACCATTTCTGGCAATCGTGACAGCAGCCAGCTGCCAAGCTGCGATCCGACGATTGTGCCGCAGGCGAGCAGCAGCGCGGCGATCCAGTCCACATGTCCGGATTGCGCGTACGAAATCACGCCGGCGATGGCGGTCGGAATGATTGCGGCGAGCGAGGTGGCGACCGCATGCCGCTGTGTCAGGCCAAGCCAGACCAACGCCGGTACGATAATCGTGCCGCCGCCGATGCCGAATAGGCCGGACATCAGGCCCGACAGCACACCCACCATCGCCAGCACCACCACACGACGAACAAGACTGCCCCCGAGTGCATCATGATCCTGTGTGCTGGAATACGCCATGGGTGTCCTTTCCTGCTTCCTGCTTTTCCGTGCGCATGAATGCGCCGCAGTCGGCACTAACTGTAGCGCGCCCGACAGCCGCGCAACGTCCTCGTTCCATGTCAGTCTCCTGACACCTGCATTTCTTCATCGTTAGCGTTTCTTCAGCGTTCGCGAAAATCCTGTTTTTCTTGCGCAATGCACACGACACGCGTCCTGAGACAAGGAAAACGCGAGCACATACCATACAACCAACAATGCAGGAGCGGCGCGGCCAGCATACACGCGCCGGCTCCGGCACAGCGAAGGACAACGACAGACCCTACGACCAAAGGAGTGCAATGACGCGCATCACCATCATCCCCGGAACAGCGAACGACGGCACTGACCTGACTGCGGTGTACACGGAGAACGCCGCTGCCAACGTGGCGTTCGCACTGATTTTCCCAGGCAAGGCCCTCCCCCGGTTCGTCCATTGGGGGCGCCCACTGACGCACCCGGAAACCCTCGTGCACCTGTATGACGCACTCAAACCGCAACGCGTGTCCGGCGCATTGGACAACACCGCATGGCCGAGCATTCTGCCCACGCAGTCTGAATCGTGGATCGGCGCGCAACGCATCGATATCCGCCGTGACGGGCGCGAACTGTTCTGCAACTTCGCCGTCACCGCTATCAGCCCTGCCGCAGGAGACAACGAGGGTGCCTCCATCATCAGCGTCGACGCACAGGACGCCGACCAGCAGGTCGCTCTGCAGTGGACCTGCGAACTGACCGATTCCGGCCTAATCCGCCAATCTGCCACCATCACCAATCTCGGGGACGGCATCTTGGACGTCAACGGTGTTGAACTCGGGTATCCGATGCCTCAACAGGCGGTGGAAATCCTCACCACCACCGGCCACCATCTGCGTGAGCGCTCACCGCAGCGCCAGCCGCTCACCGTCGGCCGCTTCGAAAAGCTTTCGATGGCCGGGCGCCCTGATTTCGACGCATCCCTGCTTCTGACCGCCGGCGCCCCCGGATTCGGCTTCGAGCACGGCGACGTGTATTCCGTGCATGTGGGTTGGAGCGGCAATAGCGTGCTGTCCGCGGAACGTCTGCCCTACACGCAGGGTGTGATTGGCGGCGGCGAGAAGCTGTTCGGCGGCGAAATCACACTGGAGCATGGCGGCCAGTACACCACACCGTGGGTGTATGGCGCGTTCGGCACTGGGCTGAACGAGGTCGCCCACCGCTTCCACGAGTTCGTGCGTGCGCAGCACCCGAATCTCGCCAATAAGCCGCGTCCGGTCATCCTCAACACGTGGGAGGCCGTCTATTTCCAGCATGATTATGACACGCTTGTCCGACTCGCGGACAAGGCCGTGGACAGCGGTGTGGAGCGGTTCGTCGTGGATGACGGCTGGTTCGGCGCCCGGCGCGATGACACCGCCGGCCTCGGCGACTGGCAGGTCTCACAGGACGTGTGGCCCGACGGCGCAAAAAGCCTCAAGGCGTTGGCCGACTACGTGCACAGCAAGGGCATGGAGTTCGGCCTGTGGTTCGAGCCGGAGATGGTCAACCCGGATTCCGACATGTTCCGCAACCACCCGGACTGGGTTCTGCGCCCCACCCCCGGTCGCCTGCCGATGCAGGGCCGCTCCCAGCAAGTCGTCGATCTGACCAATCCGGATGCGTATGACTACGTGTTCGGTGCGATGAATCATCTGGTCGGCGAACTGGGCATCGACTACATCAAGTGGGACCACAACAAGCTCGTTACCGAAGCGGTGTCGCCGCGTACCGGCAAACCGGCGGTGCATGAGCAGACGCTTGCCGTATACCGGATTTTCCGTGATCTGAAACTCGCGCATCCCGGGCTCGAAATCGAAAGCTGCTCGTCCGGTGGCGGTCGCGTCGATCTGGGCATCCTACGCTACGCCGACCGCATCTGGGCATCCGACTGCGTCGATCCCGTGGAACGCGCCGATATCCAGCGCTATACGTCATTGTTGGTGCCGCCCGAGATGATCGGTGAGCATGTGGGAGCCAGCCCTGCACATTCGACACACCGTGCGACCAGCCAAGACCTGCGTATGGATATGGCGTTCTTCGGGCATATGGGCATCGAATGGAATCTGCTCAAGGAGTCGCAGGAGGATCTGGACAAACTGGCCGTATGGGTGCGCGCATACAAGGAGCATCGCGCTATGTTCGAAACCGGGACGGCAGTGCATGCGGATACCGCGGATCCGGCAGTGCGCCTGGACGGCATCGTCAGCGCCGACCGCTCACACGCCGTGTACCGTTTCACGCAGCTGACCACGTCGCAGACCTACCCGGCGGCGCCGATCGATCTTCCCGGACTCGACGCGGATGCCGTGTACCAGGTCAAGCCGCTGTCGGTCAGCCTTGATCTCGACGCCGACGGCATCGGCAACGGTCAGTCCGCACTCGGCTGGTGGACCGCCGACGGTGTGACATTGCCTGCGGTCGCGCTTGAAACCTACGGTCTGCGTCCACCGAGCCTGCACCCCGCGCAAGCCGTGCTGTTCGAGGCCGTGCGGGTGTGACTTCGCACGTCATGTCACATGCGTGCGTTTGAGGTGCACGCATGTGACATGACGTGATATCTCAGCCGAGACGGTCCAATTCACCGCCTGAGGCTGAAGAAATCCGCAAGCAGACGTGCGCACTCGTCCTCGCATACTCCCCCATACACTTCAGGGAATGAGCCGACATGCGGATCGCGCGGGATATCCCACACTGAACCGCATGCGCCCAATTTGGCATCCCACGCACCGAACACGATACGCCCGATATGGGTTTGCAGGCACGCTCCGGCACACATCGGACACGGTTCCAAGGTGACAACCAGCGTGCAATCGGCAAGATTCCAGTTCCCCAAGGTCTTAGCAGCTTGACGCATTGCCTCGACCTCGGCGTGGGCCAACGGGTCGCCGCCGCGCTCGCGCAGGTTGCGGCCACGACCAATGACAGCGCCGTCAGCGCCGATGACCACCGCCCCGACCGGCACCTCCCCCTCACGCGCAGCCTCGCGCGCAAGACCCAGCGCCAGCCGCATCGACCCGTCCAGCGTCTCGCTTACCGTTGCATGACTTCCCGTTTCCGCCATATCAGCCAGTCTAGCGGCAAGCTTCGCGCACTAGCCACCTGCCCAATCTGCGTGCCGCCTATCTCCAGTTGATACGCAATCAGCGCACGGTCTGCCTACAGTCAGTCCACAACTATTCCTCAGCACGCAGCGAACAGAATTCATCTGTGCCCAGTACGCTGGAAGTATTCGTGCGTGCCATGCGGCAACCCCAAACGGCAACGCAACGCACCACAGCCCATGCCCACTGCTTACCAGTCCAAGGAAGGCGGCATCATGACGGAACTGACCCTCGTCCTGTGCATTGTCGGCGCGGTTGTGGTGTCTTCGTTCCTCAGCCGGTTCATTCCCAAAGTGTCCACGCCGCTCGTGCAGATTGTGCTCGGTGCGCTGGCTTCGCGACTGCCGTTCTTTCCGGACGCTACGTTGGATCCGGAACTGTTCATGGTGCTGTTCATCGCTCCGCTACTCTATCTTGAGGCACGCAGCATCGATAAAACAGCATTGCTGAAGAACCTGAAACTATCGCTGTCGCTGGCCATCGGCCTGGCAATCGCCACCATGGTCGCCGTAGGCTATGTGACCCATGCCGCGTGGCCCGCCGTACCGCTTGCGGCCGCCTTTGCGTTGGGTGCGGCCCTCGGTCCGACTGACGCGGTAGCCGTAGCGTCCTTGAGCCATGAAGCCACGCTGAGTGAACGGCAGCGTGGGATCCTTAAAGGCGAATCCTTGTTCAATGACGCTTCCGGCATTGTCGGCTTCCAGTTTTCGATTCTCGCCGCAATCACCGGCACATTCTCCATCGGGGCGGCCGCCGGGGAGTTCGCGGTCTCGTTCTTTGGCGGAACTGTGCTCGGCTTGATGTTCGGCGTGTTCGCCAACTGGCTGTTCGGATTGATGCGATCCTTCGGCTGGGAAACCACCACGTCACGCATCTTGATGGAACTGTTCCTGCCGTTCCTGCTGTATTTGGGCGCCGAAGCGATCGGCGTATCCGGCATTCTGACCGTGGTCGCGGCCGGACTCATTGCACGCTATGACCGCAGTGGGGTCGGCCCGAATGTCGCCCGCACTAACATTGTGTCCTCCAGCGTGTGGGCGGTGCTGTCGTTCGCGTTGAACGGTTCCGTGTTCATCATGCTGGGCATGATGCTGCCGGACGTGCTGGGCACCACATGGGCCGACCCCACAGAAAGCAACACCATGCTGCTGGGAATCATCGTGCTGGTGTCCACCGTAGTGGTCGTAATGCGGTTCGTGTGGGTGGCCGCCATGTTGCGCATCGCCCGCGACCAGCGCACCGGGCAACGGCGGCGGATGACCCCGGAACGGTGGCGTTCCGCCGCGATCATGACCTTCGGCGGGCCGAAAGGCACCATCACCCTGTCTCTGATGTTCACCATCCCGTACACCATCGCCGCAGGCGCTGATTTCCCGATGCGCGACGAACTGATATTCGTGGCCGCCGGCGTCATCATCGTGACGCTGCTGCTGGCGAACTTCCTGCTGCCGCTGCTCGCGCCCACCCACCTGCACAGCACCAAGGAGATGGACGACATCACCGTGGAAGTGCTGCGCCAGACCGTGGAGGAGCTCGCCCGCCGCGTCACTCCGGAGAACCGACGGGCGGTGCTCGCGGTCATCGACTCATACACCAAGCGCATCACCCGGCTCAAGCACCGCATCGGCAGCGCCGACCCGCAAGGCTTCGAAGCCCTGCAAATCGAGGCGTTGCAATGGGAGAAAGACTTCCTCAAGCAGCGAATCATCGACCTGAAAAACGAGGAACCCGCAACCCCGGCGGCAACACACCAGCGCGACCTGCATATCGAAGCCTGCGAGCGCATGCTCGACCAGTTGATGACCACGTTGCGCCATGCGACAGCAGGGTCAAGAAATTCGCAGGCGGTATCGCAGATTCGCGGCCGGTTCCGCGCGCTGCAACGCCGGGTATCCCTGTTGGCGCGGCGGATTTACGGCAAAATTCTGCGCACGGCACCGCTGATGAGCGAGGATGAAATCTACGCTGCCGTTCGCGGCACCCAGCTTGAGGCGATTCATGTGGTAATCGGCAAGCTGTATGAGCAGATGCATGCGGGCACCTACAATACCGAGGATTGTTCGGCGCTGATCCTTGATTATCAGCGTGCCGAGGCTTCCCTGCGCAATCGGCCGAATATGGAGCGCAGCGCGGAGACCATCAACGAGGTGGAGGATGTGAAGCGCGACAGTTACGCGATTGAGCTGGGCATCATCCAGGATCTGTTCGAGGACGGGCGGATTAATCGCGCCCAGTTGAGGCAGCTGCGTCGCAACGTGTATGTGATGCAGGTGGATGCGGACTCCGGTGTGTGAGCCAATCCTCACACAACGGCGCTCGTCGCATGGCACAGTGGCCCGTTCGCCGAGCGCCCACGATCCCGCGCCAGCACGCACCGTTCACAGCATGCCGGACGTGATGTTGTGCAGCATCAGCCACTGGCGCAGGTCGTTGAACTCCTGCAGGCTCACCGCGTGATCAAGCCCGCGGTAGCTTTTCTCCGTCAGCCAGGTGTGCTCCTCCAGCCAGGCGGACATCGCGTGGATCTCATACGCGGGAATCACGGTGTCGGCCTGACCGTAACCGAAGAAGGTCGGGATCTGCAGGTCGGCGAGTCGGTCATCCGCGGGAGCGGTGCCCGGAACCTGCGCTGGGGCGAGGAAACCGGACAGCGAAATCGAGGCACGGTACCGTTCCGGATGTACGCGCAGCAAGTGAATCGCAAGCAATCCGCCTTGGGAGAAGCCGATCGGCACCACGTCACGTTCTGCGGGGATATGCTCCGACACCCACGCGTCAATCGCGTTGGCGGCGGCGAAGGCGTCACGGTCGAGATCTTCGCCGGTCGGCACGCAATCGTGGAACCACGTGTAGGCACCCGGAATCGACCCTCGCTCCTCCTGCAAGACGAGCGGCGCACGCAGCGACACGAAATCGTTGTAAGGCGCCACGTAGCGCATCATATCCGCCAGATCCTGCTCGTTCGACCCCCAGCCGTGCAGGCACAGCAGCATCGGACGATTGGGCTGCGCGTTGCCGCCTCCGCGCGACCATTGGGCTTCACGCACCTGCATCGGTTCGCCGAACCGCCCCGGCACTACGTTCGATTCACGACCCACCAGCTGCGAAGATTCACTCATATCGCCCAATATACCCGCGAATTGTCCGCGACTATCCGTTGGCGGCAGCATATTCGGGAGACAACGCTCACTGCACGGTGCTGATGGTGCCACCCCACTGGTCGTGCAGGGCTTCGATGTCGGATTTCTGACCGAAGGCGATCCAGCGTTCGCCGCTGAGAATACGCCATTCGCCCTGGGCGCGCGAGTCGGTGGAGTAGCTGTCCAGCGTGGACGAGATCTTCGACGTGATTGCGCTGCGGTACATCGAAGCGGCCGATGCACTGTTGAAGGTGACGAACGCCATCCGCGTGGTCTTGCATACCGCCACCGCGCTCATGCCGGGGTAACCGCTGACATCCATCGTCTGCCAGCCGTCGGAGCACCGCTCGGTTGCTTCCTCGATGCCGGATTCCATGCGTGACGTACTGTTCACGGGAGCGTTATCGCGTCCAGACGCCTTAATGATGCCGTCAGGGAAGAAGTTGCCGACCACCAGTGCGCTGGCGATCAACACGCCAGCCAAGGCGGTCAGCACGATGGCGGCAGTACCCGCATGACCGCCCTTGTGCCGTTTCGAATCCGCCACGCGGGCGGCGACGACGAGAATGATGGCCAGAACCGCGAACACGCAGCCAATCGCGGTGTAAGCGGATACGGGCAATACCGCCAGTTGAGACAGCTTGCCGGGAGCGACCGCACGCAATGCCGCGCACGAGGCCGCGGCGAGGGACAACAGTGAGCTCAGCGCCGCGCCGCCGGCAATCCAGCGTTCCGCGGCAATCGGCTTGCGTTGGCGCTTGGGCTTGGGTGCCGCCAAAGCGTGCGGGTCACGCCCTTCGCCGGCGTGGAATTCATGTTCATGCACCGCTGGTTCGCCCGCATGACCAGGGTAATTGTCACTATCGCGGTCGCTATCGGCCGGGTTATTTCGCAGATTCGATCGCTCGCCGAAGTCGGAACCGGCACCAGCAGCGTTGGCGGCACCCGCCTGCGTTTGCTCCGAATGCACAGACTGTTGCGAGGAGCCAGCCGTCGCCTCCTGCCGCTCGACAGGTGACATTCCAACCGCATACACCGCCGACGCCTGCGGCGACAACGACGATCCATCGGCCTCGCGTTGCAATTTTGCCATCACATCGTCATCCGGCTGCGGGGACGCCTGGGCGCGGTCATACAGGCCGTTCCAAGGATGAAGAGGGTCCTGCCACGGATCGTCATCGGCATAGTTTTCATCAGCATAGTCGTTATCAGCATCGAAACTGTCGTTGTTCTGGCGGAATGCATCCTCCCCCGACGTGCTAGATGCCTTCGCCATGGCCTGCCGTGATCGGGCAATCTCGTTTCCTGTGGTTTTCGGCATTCCCAAGGCCTCTGAAGCCGCAGAAGTCCCGGAATCGATGGGGAACGCCTTTCCGTCGTCTGTCATCATGCCCTCATTCACGTTTCAGCCATACATACGCAATACACGCAACAGCAATTATCGTTCATCGCCCGACAGCCGGGCGGCACTCAGCGGGTTGCTGTCACCATCGTTTCACCATATGAGACGCCGGGCGCAGATACGCCGAGTCACCCGGCAATATCCGAGGACGTCGTGCGGCGACCGGAAAAACCTGCCATTGCCGCACGACGTCCCACATTCATCAGCGAATCCTGCCTCACAACGCGTCTCGGACGCTGTCAGTGCTGATCAGGGCTTTGCCGCATTCTGGCGGCATTCGCACCCGAACCCGGCATCTGGCCGTCTGGGCTGATGCCGCATCATTTCGCGGATTCCTTGCCGCGTTCCACTGCGCGAAGCACCAGCTTGCGCAATTCGGATGCGACCAGCACGATGGCGGCCAATCCGGCGCATTCCAGCCAGGCGCCGCCGCTGAGCGGGGTGGTGCCGAACGCCGTGTTGAGGAACGGCAGATAAATCACCGCGAGCTGCAACACAACAGACAGCGCGATTGCACCCCACAGCCAGCCGTTGGAGAACAGGCCGACGAACGCAGATTGGCGCGCCGAGCGCGAAGCGAGCGCGTTGAACAGCTGCGCGAACACAAGGATGGTGAAGCCCATCGTGCGCGCCTCCACCATCTGCGCGTCATGCCCGATGGCATTGACGGAACGGTCGGTGAACAAGCCGCCGGACAAATGCATATCCATGCCGATCAGTGTGACCGCAGCCATGATGACGCCGATGAACAAGATGTCACCCCACATGGAACGGTCAATCACCCGGTCGGTGAGTTTGCGCGGCTTGCGGTTCATCACGTCCTCGGTCTGCGGGTCGACACCCATCGCAAGCGCCGGCGCGGCATCCGTAAGCAGGTTGATCCACAGCAGTTGTGTCGCCAGCAGCGGCACGGTGACACCCGCCGAACCCGGCTGGGTGATGCCGAGGAAACCGGCAAGAACCACGCCGAAGAACACAGTGAACACCTCACCAACGTTCGAACTGAGCAGGTAGCGCAAGAACTTGCGGATGTTGTCGAAGATGCCACGACCTTCACGCACAGCTGCCACGATGGTGGAGAAATTGTCGTCCGCCAGAATCATCTTGGCGGATTCTTTGGTCACTTCGGTACCGGTAATGCCCATAGCCACGCCGATATCCGCGGTCTTGACCGCAGGGGCATCGTTGACGCCGTCGCCGGTCATCGCCACGATATTGCCTTGCCGCTGCAAGGAGTCGACAATCTTGAGCTTGTGCTCCGGGGCGACGCGCGCGTACACGGACACTTCAGATGTCGCCTTGTCGAAGGCCTGCTGGTCCATGGCGTCGAGCTGGTCGCCGGTCAGGGCCTTGCCGCCGTTGTCGATGATGCCGAGATCGGTGGCGATACGCGCGGCAGTCAGCGGATGGTCGCCGGTGATCATAACCGTGCGGATGCCCGCGCGGTGTGCTTCTGCGACGCTGTCGCGCACTTCGGTACGCGGCGGGTCGATGATACCGACCATACCGGTCCAAATCATGTCACGTTCCAGTGCATCGCTCTGGTCGGCGATATCAAGCACTTCGCCGGCCGCATTGGAAATCATGCCCGGAACATCCGCAATGGAAGCCGTGTCAAGCGGGCGGTAGGCCTCGCCGAGTGTGCGGTAGGCCTCGTTCGACAGCCGTTCGACCTGGTGCAGGATTTCCTGCCGGTCGCCTTCGGTGATCGGACGGACCGCGCCACCTACGGCGATGCGGGTGCAGTAGCCGAGCAGCACGTCCGGGGCGCCCTTGGCGAATACGGTGAGCTTGCCGGAGTCCGCGTTGTCCTTGGCGACGATGGACATGCGCTTGCGTTCCGAGGTGAACGGTACCTCACCGACACGCTGGAAGTTCTCGAACCGGCGGTCGGTTTTGGTCTTGCGTGCCGCGACGATCAACGACACCTCGGTCGGGTCGCCCACGATATCCCACGTGCCGGGCTTGTCACCTTCCCGCAGTTCGCCGTCGTTCGCCATGGCACCGGCACCCAGCGTGGCATAGACCTCCGCACGAATATCGGCAGGCACTTCCAAATCGCCATCAGCGGCACCAACGGCGATCATCCGGCCTTCGGGAGCGTACCCGGTTCCGGTCAACTGCACTTCGCCGCTCGGCGTGACCACCCGTTCGACGGTCATCTCGTTGCGGGTGAGCGTGCCGGTCTTATCAGAGCAAATTACCGAAGCGGAACCGAGCGTTTCGACGGACGACAGCTTCTTGACGATGGCGTGATGCTTGGCCATGCGCTGGACGCCGAGCGCCAGCACCACGGTGAGGATTGCAGCAAGGCCTTCTGGCACTGCGGCGACCGCAAGCGACACGGCAAGCAGCAAGGATTCGATGACGTCATCGACGCTGTGGAAGCCTTCCATAATCGCGAGTGCGGCGAGTACCACCGCGGCGATGATGCACACGGCGATACCCAGCACCTTGGAAACGTGTGCCATTTCCTTCTGCAGCGGGGTCTGCTCGTCTTCCGTCCGCGACAACATATCGGCGATTTTGCCGACCTGCGTGTCCATGCCGGTGCCAGTGACAATGGCACGCCCGGTGCCTTGGGTGACGGATGTGCCGTTGAACACCATGTTCATGCGGTCGCCCAGCGCTTTGGCGCTGTCGAGGGTCTCGGGCTTCTTCGCGACCGGCACGGATTCGCCGGTCAGGCTTGCCTCCGCGATACGCAGGGATGCAGCGGCGAGCAGTCTGCCGTCAGCGGAGACAGAATCGCCTTCGCCGAGGATGAGGATATCGCCCGGCACGACGTCCGACGTGTCGATGCGCATCACCTGACCGTCACGCAACACGGAGGTCTGTGGGGCGGTCATACTGGCGAGCGCCGCCACCGCCTGTTCTGCTTTTGCTTCCTGGATGTAGCCGAGCACCGCGTTGACGATGAGGATCAGCACGATGACGATGGCGTCGAACGGGAGCGCCTCGGTGGATGAGCCGGGCTGCGCGTTCGCCCGTTCGATGAACCATGCGACCAGCGATATGGCCGTCGCGACGAGCAGCAGATAGACCAGCGGGTCGCGGAACTGGGCGAGGAACTTCTTCCATTTGGGCACCGGCGGTGCGCTGGCCAGTTGATTCGGGCCGAACTTTTCCTTGCGGCGTTTCGCCTCCTGCGAGCTCAGCCCGACAGCGGGATCGACATGCAGGGCTTTGGCGACATCCGATGCGTCGGTGAGCGACGGATCGGTGTCAAGAATCGCGGATGCATGCAGGTCACCGGCTTCGGCTGGTCGCGTCTGGGGGGCATGGGATGGGGATTGATCGAGCTGGTGATCAACCATGATGGTCTCCTCAGTCAGCCGCGGAGTAGTCAACCCTCGTGTCTGCTGCGTCTACTGACGATGCCGACACGGCAAGGCTGCGCGGTTATGGGCGCCGGGCGATTGCCTGCGGCGCAATACTTATATTCTACAAAGAGGCCCCCTACCGAGGCGTTCACGAAACGCTGAAATCCACGATTTTCCGACAACACTCCGGCCTCTGCCCAGGCCGCCCTGACCGGCGATTGCTCCATCGGCCATGAGATAATGAGAGGTATGGCTAACAAGAAAGGCCCGACCAAGGGTTCGGGCGGAAAACATCGTAACGCGCTTCGAGGCAAGGGTCCGACCCCGAAGGCAGAGAATCGCGTCTATCACAAGGCATACAAGGCGAAGCAGGCTGCGGACCGCCGCAAAGCCGCCGATCCGCGTCTCGCCGCACGGCGTCGGGCCGCCAAGTACACGTCCGACGGCGCCGATCTGGTCATCGGCCGCAACTCCGTCCTCGAGGCGTTGCGCGTAGGCGTGCCGAGCACTCAGCTGTATATCGCCTCGCATATCGAGCATGATGACCGCACGCGCGAGATCATCAAAATCGCCACAGCACAAGGACTCCACCTGCTGGAGGCCGACCGCCTAGAGATGGATCACATCGCGCATTCCGGCAACCATCAGGGCATCATCCTCAAAGTGCAGCCCTACGAATACGCGTCGCTGCGCGATCTGGCCGACAAGGCCGAGAAGCGCGCGAAGGCCATGGAGCAGGTCGATTCCCCTCAGATGCGTATTGCGGCTCGCCCGCTGTTCATTGCTTTGGATGGCGTGACCGACCCGCAGAATCTTGGCGCGGTGATCCGTTCCGCGGCGGCGTTCGGCGCAAATGGCGTGATTCTGCCGGAACGCCGTTCCGCTTCCGTCACGGCCGCGGCCTGGAAGGTGTCGGCCGGCGCTGCGGCCCATCTGCCGGTTGCGCGCGTCGTGAACCTGACCAAGGCGATTGAGGCACTGAAAGAGCGCGGATACTACGTTGTCGGGCTTGACGGCGGCGGGGATGCGCTCGTCGGCGAGACCGGGTTCGAGACCGATCCGCTTGTGGTCGTGCTCGGCTCCGAAGGCAAGGGCATCAGCCGGCTCGTGCGTGAATCGTGCGATGCCATCGCCGGCATCCCGATCGACAGCCAGGTGGAGTCGTTGAACGCTTCGGTCGCCGCGGGCATCAGCCTGTACGCGGTGGCGCGCGCCCGTCGCGAGGCGGCTCAGCAGCAGGCGCAAGCGGCCGCCAAGTAAACAGACGCCAAGAAACAACTCCATACGCAAACTGGGTACGCCGGGAAAAGTCTCGGCGTACCCAGTTTGTATTACGAGTCGGCCTGTCAGTGACTCCAGACCGCGGCGTCGGGGTCGTCCTCCGGATTATATCCGTCATCCTCATGATCCGCACCACGACCGGCCGCGGAATCATCGGAGTAGGTGAACTCGTCGTCGATCACACCGGAATCGGCATCTGCGTTGATATCCTTCATCGCCTTCTTATCCAGCTTGTACTGCGGGAGCACGTTCTTGACATAGCTGCGCACGGCCTCCGCCATCGGGATATCATGCCCGGCATGCTCGGCGAGGAACCACCGGTGGTCCAGCACCTCGTGGAAGAACTGCGCCGGTTCGATCTGCGAACGGTATTCCGGCGGAATCATGCGCACGGTCGGCTCGTAGACCTCGCGCATCCAGTCGGTCGCCACCACTTCAAGATCCTCGTTCTGCCGCCACGTGGACGCGCGATACGTGTCAAGGTCGTTGAGCAGACGACGGGCCTGGTTCTCCTGCACGTCAAGACCGGTGAGGCGCATGAGCTTGCGGGACGCGTACCCGGCGTCGACCACGCGCGGCCGCACCAGCACATGGGTGCCGTCGGCGGCGGTTTTCACCTCAAGCTCATCGACATCGAAACCGAGTTCGTTGAGCTTGTTTACACGTTTCTCGATCTTCCACATTTCGTCCGGATTGAAGGTATCGACGTCGGTGAGCGCGCTCCACAGCGAATGGTAGCGGTCCACCAGACGGTTGCCGACTTCGACTTCATCCACATCGCCCGGGAGCAGCTTGCCGGAGCTCAAATCCATCAGCTCGCCGATGATATTCGTGCGCGCCAGGTCGATATCGTATTCGCGCTGACCTTCGGTGAGATTCGCATGCAAATCGCCGGTTTCGGCGTCCACAAGGAACGCCGAGTACGCGTCGGCGTCACGCAGGAACAGCACGTTGGACAGCGAGACATCGCCCCAGTAGAAGCCGGCCAGATGCAGCCGGACCATAAGCACGGCGAGGGCGTCAATCAGCCGTTCCGCGGTGTCGGTGCGCAGGTTCCTCGCGAACAGCGCGCGGTACGGCAGCGAGTATTTCAGATGCTCGGTCACCAGCATGGCTTCGAGCGGGTTGCCGTCCTTGTCGTGGCGCCCGGTGACGACGGCGATCGGCGTGACCGTAGGCAGATCGAGCTTGCGCAGTCGCCTGAGCAGCTCATACTCCCGTTCCGCCACGCTGCGCGTGATCTCCTTCATCGCGTAGACGTCATCGCCGACGCGCACGAAGCGGACGACGTGCCGGGAGATGCCTCGCGGCAGGTTGACCAGCAGATCGTCCGGCCACATGGCCAACGGCTGGTTCCACGGCAGGGTGAACATCTTCGGGTTCGAGCTCGCCGCCGTAATATTCAGTGTCTCGGGTTCCTTCGACTCCTCGTTGCCGTCTTCCGCCTTGACGGATGTCGCGTTCACCGCGCGCGGGTCAAGCTGTGACTGGTCGTTCGTTTCCATGTTCCTCATGCTACCCTTTCCAACAGAAAAGCCCCGCAGCTATGCGGGGCTTTTCCAACGAGGCCGAAAGAGAGGAAGAGAAGCCTCGCGTTACTGGTTGACGGGATTGCTCCCGCCAAGTTCCTAGTTCAGACGCAGCTCGGTCGACGGTGCGAACAGGTGCATCTTCGACGGGTCGATCTTGATCTTGACGATCTCGCCGACGCGCGGAAGCACACGCGGGTTCACACGAATCGTGGTGAGCTTGTTCTGGTCGGACATCAGTGTGGTGGTCTCGGCGACCGAGCCATCGGTGATGATGTTGCCGTAGATGTAGCCGTCGGAGCCGAGATCCTCGACGTTGACGACTTTGAGGGAGAAGGCGTTCGGTTCATCCGGCGCAGCCAGGGAGCCATCCTCCGGGCGGAAGCCGACGACAATCTTGCCGCCATCCTCCGGGGTGAGCTTGTTGACGGCCTCGGCCGGCAGGTCGAGCGTATCGTCGCCGATCTTCGCCTTGCCGTTGACCACCGGGTGGGTGTTGAGGTTCATCGACGGGGAGCCGATGAAGCCTGCCACGAACACGTTCGCCGGGCGATCGTACAGCTCGGTCGGGGCGCCGACCTGCTGGAGCTTGCCGAGCTTGATGACGGCGATGCGGTCGCCCATCGTCAGGGCCTCGGTCTGGTCGTGGGTCACGTACAGGGTGGTGACACCGAGCTGACGCTGCAGTGCAGCGATCTGCGTACGGGTCTGCACACGGAGCTTCGCGTCCAAGTTGGACAGCGGCTCATCCATGAGGAAGACCTTCGGCTTACGCACAATGGCGCGGCCCATGGCGACACGCTGACGCTGGCCACCGGACAGGGCCTTCGGCTTGCGGTCAAGGAACTCGGTCAGGTCGAGGATCTTCGCGGCTTCTTCAACACGCTTGCGAATCTCTTCCTTCGGGGTGCCGGCGATCTTCAGGGCGAAGCCCATGTTGTCGGCGACGGTCATGTGCGGGTACAGCGCGTAGTTCTGGAACACCATTGCGATGTCGCGATCCTTCGGCTGCATGGTGGTGACGTCCTTGCCACCGATGAAGATGCGACCCTTGTTGACTTCCTCAAGGCCGGCGAGCATACGCAGCGTTGTGGACTTGCCGCAGCCAGACGGACCGACGAGCACGAGGAACTCGCCATCCTTGATATCAAGATTGAGATCATCAACCGAGGGCTTGTCATTGCCCGGGTAGATACGCGTGACGTGGTCGAATACGACTTCTGCCATAATGTTCATCCTTTCAGAGGCAGGTACGTGCCTCACGATCCGTAGTGAGAGGGTTTGGTGCGTTCACTCGTAGCATCCGGCTTCGGAAACTGCAAGCTTCGGCGTTTACTTGTTCCGGTCCATTGAAGGTCCTCTTCTTTGAGCCATGGCCCAGTATACACGATGATTTGACATCGGCAGGGGTGTGTCGTTTGACGTGTTGCGCCGGGCCGAAAACAGGGGACGTTCCATGCAAACAATCTGCATCGGGATGGTCCGCCGGCGTTCCGAGAACTCGCTGCTCGTCGGTGCAGGCTCGCGAAAACTGCATCTCAGCCTCAACGACGTGATGCGTGTCGAATCCATACGGCATACGATTATCATTCGTGCATTGGACGGCAAGCTTTCCGGCAGCAGCAACACGCCTGCGGTGACCAGATACGGCACCAGCGAGTTGATGACGGCGACAACATCTGCCATGTTGATCTGTAACATGGTCGTCTCCTCCTTGTTTGTGGTGCATGTCTCGGCCGTGTCGATGCTGCTTCCGCGCCTCACACCGATGTGTCGCCCGTCTTCGGGAGCGGTCCAACATGCCTTGATGCCATTGCATCAGAAAATATGTCCTGTCGCGTCTCTACGCCCCATCCTGTCATTTCGGGTGCATAATCTGCACGCTTCCCGTGCATGACCTGCTGACGTGTCATGGCGGGTCCGGCACGCTTGCACCTTGGTATCACTAGGATTGGGGTTATGAGCGATTTGAACGCGTTGAATCTCGAAGCAGGCGAGGAAATCGGCGGCTACACGCTGATTTCCCGGCTCGGCAGTGGTGCAATGGGGTCGGTTTGGCGCGTGAAGGACGACGGCGGGCAGGAATACGCGATGAAGATCCTGCGCGATTCCCTGGTTGATGACGGTGAGACGACCGGCCAGGCCGCCCGCGACCACGCGACCGCCCGCGAGCGCCTGCGCCGCGAGGCGATGGCGTTGCGGCGCATCAAACATCCCGGCGTGTGCTCGATTGTGGATATGGAATTGGATGATGCGGTCGCGTTCATTGTCACGGAGCTGATCGAGGGCAGGAATTTGCGCGAGGATGTCGCCGCCAACGGCCGGTATGTGGGCGACGATCTGGAGCGTCTGTCACGCAAGCTGATTGACGCGGTCGAGGCGGTGCACGCGGCGGGGATCGTACATCGCGACATCAAGCCGACGAATGTGATGGTAGCGGCGAGCGGGCCGATTCTGGTGGATTTCGGCATCGCGATGGGCGAAGGGGAAAGCCATGTCACGCGGACCGGGCTGGTGATGGGCACACCCGGGTTCATCGCCCCGGAAATCATTGACGGCGCTGAATCAAGCGAGGCGACGGACTGGTGGTCGACTGCCTCGGTGCTGGCGTTCGCTGCGACCGGCCAGCCGGTGTTCGGCACGAAGCCGATGATGGCGGTGCTGGAGCGCGAGGCGCACGGCAACGCGAATCTTTCCGGACTTCCTGCGCGCACGGCCGCCGCATTCCGGTCTGCTCTCGACCCGGACCCCGATCACAGGTGCACGCCGAAGCAGCTGCTGCACACCATCGCCGCGGATGCGTTGAATCCGGCCGCTTGGGATGATGCGCAAGACCAGATGGTGGACGGGCAGACGGTTGTGTTTCCCCCTGCAGACGACAGCGAGCGCTCTGAAGACGGGGGCGCGATGCTCCCTTTTGACGGGGGCAATGCGGCGAATGCCGAGCGCACCGGGGACGCCGCCATGCAAGCCGACAATCCGAGGTCGTTGTGGGTGGCTGATACCGGCGACGGCTGGGACGACGACAGCCCTGAGGAAAACGGCCCAGAATCCGTTGATATCGGCGGTGACCGCGGAACCGATGCCGACGACGACGCTGATGCCCGCGCCGATATGAATTCCGCGAAATTTGCAGATACCGCCAGTTCTTCCAACGCCTCGGATCGCACCATGGTGATCGGCGACCAGCCTACTGTTGCCGCACCAGTTCCGATCACCGCGACCGCAGTGATGCCGTATGACGATCCCACGCGCCTGCCCCCCGATGCCGCCGGCGCCCCCTACGCCACCAATACCGCCAACACCGCGAACGGGACGATGCCGCCGTCCATTCTCCCGGAAGATGGAGCCGGAACCGGGCAGGCGGCCGGGCAACCGGTCCTGCCGGCAACGCAAGCGGCGGTGCCAGGAACCCAGAATCAGCCAAATCCCGCCGATATCAAGCGTGCACAGTATCTCAAGCGCGGAACGCTCCCGCTCGCTGCGCTGACCGTTCCGGTCGCCATCACCGCGGCGGCGATGCCGCTCATCGCATGGATTCTCGCCGGCGTGCTGATCTGGCTGCTCATCGCTATCGGTCTGAATACCGGTTCGCAGCTCGACCGCGAAAGCAAACGCGGCGGGACACGCAAGCGTGGCGACGGCGCGTTGCGTGTGGCAACCATGCCGTGGCATATCGTCAAAGGACTGGTGCTGGCCATCCCCCGCGCCCTACTGGCCGGCATCATCGCCACACTGGTGGTCATCATCGCCACACTCGCCTTACATTTGCCGACATTCCCGGCGCCATGGCATGCCAACGGCTGGGTCGTTCCGTTCGTGTTGCTCGCCGGCCATCCGCTGTCGGTCAACGGCTGCGTCCTGGCAGGCGCCGCCGCCATCGGATGGCTTGTCGGCGTGTTCGCGCCTGGGGCCACCGCAATCCGATTGGGCTCAGGCGCATTGCGCGGTCTTCCCCGCGACACGGGAAGCGCTCTCTCGGCTGAAGGCAACAGCGAGACCGGCCAAAACGACGCGCCGGAACGCAAGGGCGCGGGCGGCCGACAGACAACGCTGCTCGTGATATGGCTGATGCTGGTGGTCGCCGCTGTGGTGGCGATGCTGATGACTGGTGCAATCAATTGGGTACCGTTGATGGTCACTGGCTACATGCACATGTGATAGGCCTGTGCCGATTGCCGGAACCGCAAGAATCCGGGACTTTGCCGGCCGTTCTCGCCGTCCTCGATTAGACTATCCAACAGTGAGCGGTCATGGATGCCGCGGTCGCGGAATCGTGCATACCAGAAAGGACAATCATGCCCCAGAACGACAAGAGGAACGCCAAACGCCGTACCCGTGCGGAACGCCGGGCTGAGGAAGAAGCGCGTCTGAAGGAGCAGGCCGCCCAGGCGGAACACGAGCGCAAACAGCAGACGCTGATTGGCGCAATCGTGGTTCTCGTGGTCGTGGCGTTGGTGGCAGTCATCGGCGTCACAGTCTATCGCAACACGCATCCGTCCTCGACATCCACATCCTCCGGCTCTGCTTCGCCCACGTCCGTCGCCGCCGCGAAAAAGGCGATGAACGCGGTGAAGACCAAGCCGTCAAAGGCGAATTCCACCGGTGGATTCCTGTTCTCGAAGAACGGATACAACAAGACAATTAGCGACGCTCCCACCATCGCGCTGTACATGGATCCGATCTGCCCGGGCTGCGGGTCGATGCACCGGCAGATTGATTCGACTCTTGCGTCGATGTTCGACGCGGGACAGGTCAATCTTGAATTCCATCTGATGACCTCGCGTGACGCAAGCTCCTCAGACAACTACTCTTCGCGCGCCGCCAACGCCGCAGTGTACATCGTGGAGCACGACGACAACCCGGAGCATCTGCTCAAGTACATCGAAAATATCTACGACGAGGATTTCCAGCCCGACGAAGCCGACTCCTATGTCCCGGTGAGCGACAAGAAGCTGCAGGAGCAGGCGGAGAAGGCCGGGGTTTCGACCGCAGTAGCATCCAAAGCGTTCTCGAATACCTACACCGCCTGGCTCAAGGCTTCGGACACCTACACGAGCATGCGGCCGGAGCTTGAGAACGTCTCGGGCAATTACGCCGGCTACATGACCACGCCTACCGTCACCATCAACGGCACGTATCTGGATTTGGTGAAGGTCGGCCAGTACAATATGTCGATCAAGGACGCGATTCTCACCTCCATCGGGCTGAAGGAAAGCCAGGTCGGCAAGAGTGGCGTCATGCCGTCGATTGGCTCTGGCAAGCCGAAGGCCATCGACACCGGCAAGTAACGGAATCGGCGTCGCGGCTGCATGCGCCGCAGATTCACGCCCCGGTCGTTATGGCCGGGGCTTTTGTCATGCCTGGCGACGCGGGGGTTGCAGGTACGGCGGCGCAAGGGCTGCAACACAACACGGTTCGCTACGCTCGTGCTGAATTCGCGGAGATGACCCCTGTGATGTTCATTCTGGGATCCACCCCATGTTCGCCCCGAGCGAATATATCAACAACTTCACATATCATTCACATTTGCAGACGTTGCTTTCCTTGATGCTGACACCGCCCCCACGACACGGTTCCGACCCTATGGTGAGTCGATGTTCGTCAGCACTGGTATGCTAGTTCCTTGTGCGCTCAGGACGCGACAACACTACGGTTGCCGCTGACGCGCGAACGCCTCCTTAGCTCAGATGGCCAGAGCGGCCGCCTTGTAAGCGGCAGGTCGTCGGTTCGATCCCGACAGGAGGCTCGAAACGTGGTACAGTATTGTTGTGCTATAATGGTGGCACCACGTTGAGTCTTACTGCGAGTAAGTAAGCCAAGGGCCTTCCCCCCAACTATGACCCTTGGCAACACAAAGGTGGAGCGTCCCCCCAACCAGCTTCACCTTGAGGGGGGCCGGAACATCCCCTTCTCTTCGGCCCCCCTTTCTCTTCCAAGTCCGCCCGCTGTGGGGCGGACTTGTTTTTTCCAGCGCATACGAATTCCGCGAAACCGGCCACGGGAGCCTTCGGGTGAGGCCAGACCATGGAATTATCGGCCAACATCCGCATCAGACAGCCGGATACGCATCGGACAGTGCGGCAATGCACATCAACCAGTTCCGCCCTCTCCCCTTTCTCCACGAACTCGTTACGCCAGGACCGCCCCAACGTCACCAGTTTGTGAAGCGAAGAACCAAGACACTCGTCCGACGACAAGGCAAGCCCGACAGCGCGTCCGATCCAGAACCCTCTGCCGACGCTGACGGGGTTCTCGGCGTCGGCAGAAACAGAACCACAATCTTCTACCGACCCTTCAGCATTCCAACACCCCAACACCACAACCGCCACGACCCCCCCCCCCCCCCCAAGCAGCCGAGCAACCGCAGGCAGCGAACCCTGCGAATGTGGGAGAATGTTGCGAGCTGCGCCGAATACCCCGCCGCGCCCAGGCAAGTCGCTACAATGCAAGCCAGAGGCTCTGCCAGACAGGCAACCCGTTCTACGATTTCGGAAGGTGATGGCATGGCGCGTCGTTGGACTCCACAACGCACGGTGATACTGCGTCGCATCAGAGTGGCATGCTGCTCGATCGCGGTCGTACTCGCCTCAGTGTGCACATTCACTGTCGGCGCGAGAAAAACCGTCGCCCTCTCCATCAACGGACAGACCACGACAATCACCACGTATGCCTCCTCGGTGGATCGCTTGCTCAGCGAACGCGGCATCACCATCAAATCCCATGACATCATCGAGTCCACCTCGAAAGGCGCGCTCAAAGACCATGATGTGGTCACCATCCGCTCGGCATACGAGACGACCATCAACATCGACGGCACCGAGGTTCCGTTCTGGACAGTCGCCACAAGCATGGACCAGCTGCTCGGCTTCTTCGAGCAGAACGAACAGGCCGCTTCGAAAGTGACCGTCGACATCAAGAACGTCTACAACCAGCTCACTGGCGGCCTGGTCATCAACGAGGCCGGCCCGGTCACCGTCATAGCGGACGGCACCACGTCCATCGCGCCGAACGGCAAACTGACGGCTGCGTCAATCCTTGATTCCAAAGGCATCACGCTCGGCAAGGAAGACCGCGTGAGCGTCGAGCGGGACAACGGGACGACCATCCTGCGCGTGCAACGCGTCAAGCATCAGACCGAGACCCGCACGGAAACCATTCCCTTCGACACGCAAACGGTCGTCGACAACAGCCTGCAGCCTGGGCAGACCGTCATCCAACAGGCTGGACAGAACGGCGCCAAAGTTGACACGTATGACGTCACGTATGTGGATGGCGCCAAGGAAAGTGAGACATTGACCTCGTCGCAGACCACGGCGGTTCCGGTCATGCAGATCATCGCCGTAGGACCGGAGCAGTCCAGCGATTCAAACGATTCTGGCAGCTCTGACAGTTCCAACAGCTCCAATAGCGGGTCGGCAGCGCAAGGCGACACGGACTCCGACGATTCAGATTCCTCCTCATCATCGTCCCCGTCGCCATCGTCTTCCTCGTCACCATCCGCCAGCGCTTCCCCGAAACCGGCACCATCAAAAACGGCCACGGCGTCACCAAGCCCGTCGAAGCCCACAACAACACCGAAGCCGTCCCCAAGCCAGAACGCGACGTCCAAACCAAGCCCCAGCCCAAGCAGCACCGCATCGACCGGCGGATCATCCAGCGGCAGCTCGTCCGGCAGCGGCAGCTCTTCGGCGGCCGGCTCCAGACTGTGGCACCCGACCGTCCAGCAAGCCCAGACCTATGCCGCCGGCGCCGCTGCACAACGCGGTTGGACCGGCGACGAGTGGACAAGCCTGGTGAACCTGTGGACCAAGGAATCCGGTTGGCGCTGGTCCGCCGGCAACCCCACATCGGGCGCCTACGGCATCCCCCAATCCCTGCCGGGCAGCAAAATGGCTCAATTCGGGGCAAACTGGAAGGATGACGGCGCGGTCCAGATCGACTGGGGCCTGTATTACATCACCATCCGTTACGGCAAACCCTCCGTCGCCTGGCAGCATTGGAAAGATTTCAACTGGTACTGATCGATTCCCTCCACCGACCACCACGCAACCGAACTCGACAAGAAGCACGAATGGACACCACAACACCCCCGCAGACGGCGGACAATCGGAAGAACAACGCCCCGGAACATGCCGGGCACCTGCTCGGAGCCGCGGATATCCGCCGTATCGCCGCCGAGGCGGGCATCCACCCGACCAAGAAATTCGGGCAGAATTTCGTCATCGACCCGGGCACCGTTCGAAAAATCGTCCACGAATCCGGCGTTTCGGCCGGCGACACCGTGTTGGAGGTCGGTCCGGGGCTCGGATCGCTCACATTGGCGCTGCTGGAAGCCGGAACCGATGTTACTGCGATTGAAATCGACCCACCCCTCGCACAACGCCTTCCCAACACCGTCATGGAGTTCATGCCGCAAGCCGCGGACCGATTGCATGTAATCAACCACGACGCGCTGACCATCACCCCCGAGGACACGCCTGAGCTGTCAACAGCCCCGCACATCACGCTGGTCGCGAACCTCCCATACAACGTGGCCACGCCGATCATCCTGACTCTGCTTGAACGCTTCCCGCAACTGGACCGATTCACGGTCATGGTGCAAAAAGAGGTCGCCGACCGGCTCGCCGCAAAGCCGGGAAGCAAGATTTACGGCACCCCCAGCGTCAAACTCGCATGGTACGGCATCGCACAGCGTTCGGCGATGATTGGCCGCAACGTGTTCTGGCCGGCTCCGAACGTCGATTCCGCGCTGGTGACCTTCACGCGATACCCCGGTGGGCAGCTGCCGGAGGCCTCCAGCCTGGGGGTCGCACGCGACGATGTCTTCGCACTGGTCGATGCCGCCTTCGGGCAGCGGCGCAAGACCTTGCACGCCGCCCTCAAACACATGGTTTCCCCGGAGGCCTTCACAGCATCCGGCATCGATCCGACCCGCCGCGGCGAGACCTTGACCATTGAAGAATTCACACGCCTTACGGTCGCGCGCACCGCGCACACCAGCACCGTCGGAGAGCGGGCATCAGCATGAAGGTGAGCGTGGATTGCCCTGCGAAGACCAATATCACCCTGCATGTGGGCGCGAAACATGCGGATTGGGGCGGACGGCACGAGCTTGACACCATCTACTGCGCGCTCGGCGTCTACGACACGGTCACCGTGTCCCCCACGCAACCCGGCGGCGGTGTACGGCTGTCGATGGACGGGGAGCATCTTGCTGACCTTGCCGACCTCGCAGGCAACGGCGACAACAGCCACAACCATGCCGTGCGCGCGGTCAACGCGTTGGCGCAGGTGAGCGGACATCACCCCGATGTCGACGTGCATATCGTCAAGCGCATCCCCGTCGCGGCCGGTTTGGCCGGAGGCTCGGCGGACGCCGCGGCGACCCTGCTGGCGCTCGACACGCTGTGGGATCTGCATTGGCCGATCGGCCACTTACAGCAGGTCGCAGCAACACTGGGCGCCGACATGCCGTTCTGCCTGACCGGCGGATATGCGCACGGTACCGGATTCGGCGAGCGCATCACCTCGATACCGCCGGACAGCGAATCCGCGATGCAGCTGCGCAATCAAGGATTCGCGGGTTTGGTGCTCGTCGGTGCGTACGATTCGCAGCTCAGCACACCCCGTGTGTATGCCGAGTTCGACCGTATCGGCGACGGGCGGCACAATACCGGCGACGTCAAGCCGGCCAACGATTTGCAGTATGCTGCGGTGCAGCTTCATCCACGCAGCGGCACGGCAATTGACTTGGCGATCGCAGCCGGAGCGACCCATGCATTCGTATCCGGTTCAGGACCTTCCGTCGTCGCTTTCGTGCCGAATTCCCGCGCGCTGTCGGCAGTCGCCGAGTCGTGGCGTGCAGGCAATGCCGTCGATCGAATCATCGAAGCACAGGCACCGGCCGTGCCGCGGATCCATGTCGTCCGTGGAGTCAGCGATTGCCGGTAGAGTGGGATGGATACAGGAACGAAGAGGATGCTATGACCGGAATCTATGATGAACGCGCGGCGCGCAAAGCCTATGTGCGCCACCGTCAGACCGCGGTGTTTACTTTCACCATCATGGGCATGGTGATTGCGTTGATCATCGCCCTGCTGTTCTCGTTCCATGTATTCGGTCTGGGCTCGGTGTCAACCGCCGAGACGCTGCCGAATTATGGCGTCTCCGCCGCCTGCGCCGTGCCGGATTCATCAGGAACAGCGAAATACGTTGACAACTCGACCGTCCACGTCCGCGTGCTCAACGGCACACAGCATTCGGGGTTCGCGCGCGCTGTCGGCGAAGCACTCACCAATCGCGGATTCACCGTGGAGAACGTATCGAACTACCAGAAGACCGACGTCAAGCGGACCATCATCTATTACGGCAAGAACACCATCAACGAAGCGTACACGCTCAACGACAACTTCACCGATGCAGTTATGAAGATGGACGACCGTCAGGACAAGCTCATCGACGTGGTGCTCGGCGCCACCTTCGACAATCTCAAAACCAAGTCGAAGGTGCTGGGCAAGGGCGCGAAAATCACCGATGTCAGCGGCTGCCTCGATAGCAGCAAGATGACGAATCTGCCCAAGGCCCTAGCCCATGACGCAGTGAACTGACGCATACACTGACCACACACACCAGTCGGCACCCGCTTTCTCCACTCCCTCACTTTCACAAATTGGTTACGATGGGGATGCGCTCAGCGTAACCAATTTGCGGAAATAGATCTGGGCACGGAGAAAGTCCAGGTACGGGAAAAGGCCCGGGCGTGTCATGCTGGGGAATAACACGGCGTGTCACAGCATGACACGGCATCACACATGATGACACGCATTCTTTCCGGCGTTGCCACGCCCGTTCTCACATCACCTCAAGCGTTCTGCGCGGCGGCCCAACGTTTGAGTTCTTCGACCGCCGCTTCATGACCGACCGGACCGTTATCCAACCGGTATTCCAGCATGTGCTGGTAGGCGACGCCCACTTGGGGCCCGGGCTCGAGACCCAGCAGCTGCATGATTTCGTTGCCGTCAAGCTCAGGGCGAATCGCCTCGATGTCCTCACGCTGTTTGAGGTCGCGGACCCGCTGTTCCATTTCGTCCATGGCGTCGGAGAACATCTGGGCCTTGCGCTTGTTCTGCGTGGTCGCGTCAGCGCGGGTCAAACGGTTGAGACGCTCATAAAGCGGCCCGGCGTCACGCACGTAGCGGCGGACCGCGGAATCGGTCCACGGTTCGTCGACGTACCCATGGAAACGCAGATGCATGTTCACCAGTTCGCTCACATCTTGGACGATGTGATGATCGAAATGCAGGGCGCGCAGGCGTTTGCGCGTCAATTTTGCGCCGACGGCGTCATGATGATGGAAGCTGACCTTGCCGTGGTCTTCGAACTTACGGGTCGCCGGCTTGCCGATGTCATGCAGCAGCGCTGCGAGCCGCAACTCGAGGTCGGGGGCCGGGACCGGGCCATCCGGGCCAGTTTCCAGCGCAACCGCACGGTCGAGTACGATCATCGTGTGCTCAAAAACATCCTTATGCCGGTGATGTTCGTCGATTTCCAGCTTCAACGCGGGAATCTCCGGCAGCACGATATCGGCGAGCCCGGATTCCACCAGCGCCTCCACTCCGGCGCGCGGCCGGGTCGACAGCAGCATTTTGACCAGTTCGTCGCGTACGCGCTCGGCGGAGACGATGCGGATACGCTCGGTCATTTCGGTGATCGCCTGCGCGGTCTCCGGCTCGATGCTAAATCCCAGCTGGGCGACGAAACGAATCGCGCGCATCATGCGCAACGGATCGTCATCAAAGGATTGACGCGGATCGACGGGCGTGCGCAACACGCCCTTGGCCAAGTCGTTCGCGCCGCCGAACGGATCGACGAACTCCAGATCCGGTACGCGCAACGCCATGGCGTTCACCGTGAAATCGCGCCGCGACAGATCCCCTTCCAGCGAATCGCCGTAATTGACTTCCGGTTTGCGCGAATCCGGATCATACGTGTCGCTTCGGTACGTGGTCACCTCGACCTGTACCGGCGTGCCGTCAGGCCGGCGGCGCATGGCGCCGAGCGTGCCGAATTTGCGGCCCATATCCCAGAAACCGTCGTGTCCCCATGCCCGCAGGATATGTTCAAACTGCTCAGGCCTGGCCGACGAGCAGAAATCAAGGTCGTGGGATTTGCGATGCAACAGCAGGTCACGTACCGGACCTCCCACGAGAGCCAGCTCATAGCCTTCATCCGCGAACATATGACCCAGCTCTATCGCTTCTGGCCAGACTTCGAAATTCAACGCGCGCCCTTTCGATTCAGCACTTCCTACGCCTCCAAGCATACCGTTACTCCACCTGCACATTGGTTTGAGTAAGGTGGAAGACATGATTACTCCCGCAGACTTTGCGCGCATGCTCGCCAATGCTGCGGATAAGCATACCCAAATGGGCCCGTCGCCCGACACGCTGATGTACACGTCGCAATCGGAAAAACCCGTGCAATACCAGGATATGGAGCCGGGAACCCCTACTCCTGCCTTGATGCCTCACCGCAGGACCGGTGACACGCCCGCAACGTTCGCCTCCCTGGACGCGCAGGAACTTCCGGTCGTCAGGGAGTACTCCGCTGGCGGACTCGTGTTCGACGAACTCGGCCGTGTCGCGATCATCGCCCGGCATTCACGCAGCGGGCATCTGGAATGGTGTCTGCCGAAGGGGCATATCGAGAAGGGCGAAACGCCGCAGGAGACCGCGGTCCGTGAAGTGCATGAGGAAACGGGGATCCTCGGTGAGGTGGTGGATTCCATCGCCACAATCGACTACTGGTTCACCGGAACCAACCAACGCGTGCACAAGCTGGTGCATCATTATGCGCTTCGTCGAATCAGCGGTGAGCTGACGGTAACCGGCGACCCCGACCATGAGGCGGAGGACGCGATCTGGGTGAAGTTCGAGGATCTGGACAATGTGCTCAGCTATCCTAATGAACGCAAGATCGCATGGCTCTACGCCAGGAAACTGAACAGGCAGGCATAACGTTGAACTACCCCGCACATCATGGCATCCAGTCGGCGCGGATGCAGCGTCTGCTGCGCCTGCTGGTCGTCTGTATCCTCGCCGTCGTCGTGCCTTCGATGTTCGGGTATGCTGCCGCAGATGCGAGCGTGGCAAACGCCGCCAGCACATCAACCAAGCCCACCTCTACAACCACTTCGAAAACCACCTCGCGCACCACGCAACGGCAGAGCGACTCCTCAATCTTGATGAGCATCGACAGCGCGACCCCGGTGGTCACTGCCTCATCCGGCTATCATCTGCAACTCACCTTGCAGAATACGTCGAGCGTAGCCACCGGTGACGGCACGTTGACGGTCGCCGCGAACGCACTGTACACCTTCGTTTCGCGGACCGATATCCAGGATTGGGCGCAAGGCCAGTCGCGTATCCCCATGACCAGCCAGCTGTCCCAGATCGATGTTGGCAATATCGCCGCCCACGGCACCGCGACAGTGAACGTCGATGTGGACGCATCTGCCGAACAGTTGGCCTCAATCACCAGTTGGGGGCCCAAGCCGGTGCGCATCTCCTATGCGTCGGCATCCGGCTCGGCCAGCGCCTCCCTGCACACCTTCCTGACCCGTTCGACCGACGGACTGAAAACGGCCGACACGCCGGCGATGAACATCACAGTTGTCCAACCACTGAGCTCAACCTCCTGGCAGAGCAATACGACCATCGTGTCCAATATCGTCAACGCGGAGCGCTCACGGCTGAACTCGTCTTCGGTGGCAGACGCGATTTTCACGGGGACCGACGCGGCGAAACGCGAACGCGCCGAATCCCAGCTCGTCGCCAAGCACGCCAAGCTGCAGATTGTCGCCGACCCCATGTATTTGCAATCCATGTCCATCCCCACACAGACATCAGCAATCGCCCAGCCAGGCATGTTCGACATCACCGGGTACGCGGCGCTGGACACGCCTGACGCCTATCAGTCCGCCGGCGTCAAATCCTCTGATTGGGATGCCTCCGCAAGCATGGCCACCTACCGTTCGGCGGTCGGCAACACGAATGCGACACATACCATCATCGCGTGGCAAGGCAGTGGCCGCTGGACCCGTCAGGCGTTGAATATCGCGCGTCAACAGGGCTATTCGACGGTTATCGCCACCTCCGGCTATGACGCCAACACCTCCGGGACGGTCCACACGGGCAAATACGTTGTTCCCACGGATTCCGGCGATGTGACGGTTCTCACCGCCCAGCAGGAGCTGAGCGGCCTCGCCCAAGGCAAGGCAACCAGCAGCGAGGCGGACAGCGAGACAAGCGATGCGGGACGCCTGTCGCGGTTTGTCGCGCAAAGCGCGTTCTACCAGATGGAACAGCCTTATACATCCCGCAACCTGCTGGTGTGTCTCAAACCCGGGGCATCGACCACGCTGATCGACACCCTGATGAGCGCCGTCGAACAATCCACATGGCTCAATCTCACAGACCTGAACACCCTCATCGCTTCGGACGCTTATCTCAGCGGCGACGAGACGTCCGACATCGTGCCTCAGAGCTCCGGCATCACCGCAGCGTCACGCAAACGTCTTGAGGCCGCGTTGTCGACGTTCACGGCCAGCGTGAGGAGTCTGAACCAGTTCAAGGAACATGTCCTGTATTCCAATCCGTCGTCGTCGCCTTCCGCAAGCGCAACCGCAAGTACGTCCAACAGCGGTGACGAGCAATCACTGGCACGACATGACGCCTCGAAGGTCGCCGAAAACAACGCAAAAGGCCCTTCCTCATGGATGACATGCCTGAATTCCCTGCAATCGCGTATGGGATTGCTTGCGCTATCCGGCAATGCGGCGGTCATCCAGCGTATGGGCGATGCCGCGACCGGTTTGTCGACCACATTGCTAAACAACGTGTCCATTACCCCGACCGATACGGTCACCGTGGTCAGCGAGACGGCAAGCATGCCAGTCACAGTGACGAACGCGAACCCGTATCCGGTGCGTGTTCGTGTGTCTTCGCTGACCGACTCCATGGAGATTGTGACCAGCCGGTACGCGGATGTCACGGTTCCCGCCCATGGCGAGGCGCAGGTCACCTTCGCCATCCGCGTGGCGACTTCGGGTTCCACCACGGTGCATCTGACGCTTCTGGACCGTCAGGGCTCCACGTTCTCGTCGGCACAGACGACGACCATCACCAGTTCTCTGCAAATCAGTGACAAGACCGGCATCGCGTTCATCGGGGTGGCTTTTCTGCTCGGCGTGGTAGGCCTGTGGCGTCAATTCCATCGGAAGAAAGATCCTGACGAATGAGTTCCTCGGTTGGACATAATTCCTTCGTGATGGCCGTCGGCACGGCGGCTTCCCGACTGACCGGCCAAATCCGTACGATTCTGCTCGCGGCAGCTGTCGGCACCACCGGCATGGCTGCGAACGCGTATCAGGCCGGCTCGATGATCCCGCAGGTGATTTTCACGCTGATTTCGGGGGGCATTTTCAACGCGGTGCTCGTCCCCCAGATTGTGCGCACGCTCAAAGAGGATGATGCCGAGGACCGGCTCAACAAGCTCATCACCTTCGCCATCGCGCTACTGGCGGGCATCACAATCGCAATGATGCTGCTGACCGCCACCACCCCCGCGTTCACGCATCTGTACGCGAACGGCGGCAAGGACATGCTCGCGCTGACCAATGCATTCGCGCTGTGGTGCATGCCGCAGATCTTCTTCTACGGCCTGTATACCGTACTCGGCCAGATTCTGGCGGCGAAAAACCATTTCGGCATGTACGCGTGGAGTTCGGTCGCGGCGAATATCGTCAGCTGTGCCGGATTCACGCTGTTCATTGTGATGTTCGGCAAGGCCGATAAGCAGCCGCTGAGCTTCTGGACCACGGACAAAATCATGCTGACCGCCGGCACGTGGACGCTGGGCGTGGCCGTCCAGGCACTGGTATTGTTCCTGCCCTTGTTCAAACTGGGGTTGCGGTACCGCTGGCGTTGGGGTATCCACGGTATCGGTTTGCGCTCGATGGGTTCGGTGGCCGCGTGGAGTCTGGGGATTGTCGGCATCGACCAGCTGCTGACCATCATTTCGACCCGTATCACCACGAACGCCCCACTGCGTGCGCATCAGCTGTTCGGCATTGATGAGACGCTGGTCGCCGGTAATGCCACCTACCAGAATGCGTTCACGATTTACATTCTTCCGTATTCGTTGATTGCGGTGTCAGTGGCGACCGCAGTGTTTCCGAGGGTTTCCCGAGCAGTCGCTGATAATGATTTAAACACCGCCCGCGATGATTTGAGCGATGCGCTGCGCAATGTCACCCTGCTCATGAGCTTCTTCTCCGCGATATTCGTCGTGTTGTCCGTCCCGATTTCGCTCGCCTTGCTGCCTTCGATTAGCGTGGGCGAAGCACAGCTGATGTCAGGGCCGATGATTGCGCTGTCACTGTCACTGCCGTTGTCAAGCTCCTATCTGATCATCCAACGCACCTTCTACGCCTTCGAGGACGGGCGATCCCCGTTCATATTCATGGCTGTCCAGCTCAGCATTCAGATGCTCACCCTGCTGATTACCACCAAGGTGCTTTCTCCTCTGGATTGGACGCTGATGCGCGGTGTCGCCGTTACGCTAGCCTATGCACTGTCCTTCCCCCTGCTGGTGTGGATGCTGCGCAAACGCTTCGAGAACCGCTTGGACGGCCGTCGTATCGCCTTGTCTTATATCAAGGCCACTGCCGCAGCGGTAGCCGCGGCGATTGTCGGTCTATGGCTGCGCGGACCCGTGGAACATCTGCTGGGCGCGGAACTCACCCCTTCCGGCGGGCATATGAACTGGCTGCAATCCGTCGGCGTGTGCGTCGTCATCGGCATTGTGGTGATTGCGGTCTATGTGGGCGCCTTGTGGGGTATGCACACCGAGGAACTGGTCACGATGTTGTCGTCGCTCAAGGCACGGGTCGCCTCCCGACGGTCTGGCAATGCGGCGAATGTCGATGGCGATCAGCCTGCCGGCGACACTGCCGACGAATCCGCGGATTCCACCGACACTACCGAAACCGCCGACAATCGGGCCACCTCCGGAGAGCCGGACGAACCAGACAATCCCGATAATCCGGACGGACCAAGCAATCCGGGCAATCGCGCCCCTGACAGGCCAAGAACCGGCCCGCAAGCCGATTCTGCGGAAGACACGGCAGTACCCACCGCCGTTTCGACCACTCCAGTCGTTAGAATGACTACTACTACATCACCCGCGAGCACGCGAATTTCTCGTTATGGAGCCGAAGGAACTATGAAGCCTCAACTGGGAGATACCGTTATCAACCGGTATACGTTGGTGTCACTGTTGCGTGACGAACCCGGCCTGCAAGCGTGGAAGGCAAATGACCGTGTCCTCGCGCGTGATTGCCAGCTGTACATCGTCACCGACGCCGATGCGATCGCCAAAGTCGACGCGATCGCGTCATCCCTAGCCCTGTCGCGCAACCGTCGTTTCACACAGGTCCTTCAACTCCAGCATCGCGGTGACGTGTCGATTATCATCACCGCTGTGGATAACGGTTTGTCGCTGACCGATTACTTCCACGGACCGGCGTCAGGAACCCTCAGTCATGCGGCCATGCGGTCGATTCTCGGCGAAACCGCATCTGCAATGCGTCAGCTCTTGGTGGACGGGTTGTCGCACTACGCGCTGAACACCGATACCATCCGTCTGACCGCGAACGGGGTCCAGCTCGCCGATGCGACGCTGAGCCCGATGCTCGCCGACACGTCACATGCCCCGGAAGGGCTCGGGGCCGAGCGTCTGGCGACCCGCCAACTCGCCGCCGTGTTGTATGCCCTGATCACCCGCACCCCTTCATCGGTGGATACCCAATTCGATTTGTCCAAGCTCGGCCCGGACGTGCCCGGCGAATTCCGTCTCATCTGCCATCGTGGCTTGGAATCCGACGGGAACGGCAGTGTCATCCCTATGGAGTCGCTTGCCGAACTCACCGCGCTACTCGGCGACTGGGAACCGTTGTCGCACTTGCAGAACAGTGACATCGCCCTGCCAAGTATCGATGCAGAATGCTCCATTGCCAACGCAGCGTTGAAAACACCTGACCCTGGGCATATTCTTGATTTCCCGCAGGATCTGTCCTCGTCCTTCGAACAGCATTCGTATGCGCAAGCCGCCCAGGCGAGTGTCTTGCCGGGTGCGTCCGCCGCGATTCCTGACGCCGGCAGTAACAACACCGACCATGCCGAAGCTCTTGCCGCCCGCCAGCAGGCCATTCAGCAGGCGATGCAGCAGGAATCGGCCGAATGGATGAAGAACAGCCAGGCGGTTCCTCGCAACCCCAACAGGCAGACCATTCCCCATCCTGAAGTCACTGACAGCACCGACTACGACTTCCATGACATCGCCGCTGCGGAAGTGGCCAATATCATGGCTCCGTCCGTTCCCGACCCGGATAACGCGATTTTCCCGAACTTCAACGCGGCGTCCGGCCCGTATACCGACACCCAGGCGACGATGCGATTCGATTTCGCCCGCAAGGCGGCCAAGAACGCCCATCGTTTGCAACCGCCGTCGGTGAATGAATCCACGAGCAGGATTCCTGTATACGATGCGAACGGGGTGCCGGTTCCCCCCGGTGACGAATCACGACGCGCCTTGGAGAACGAACAGACGCAGATTCTCGCTGCCAACACTCCGGTGAGCCGCCCGCCGAGCTTCGCGCCGACTGTGGAACCGGAGAAGGAGACGCACGAAGACTACAATCCGGTCACCCAGGACGATGTGGCGGACGAGAAATTGTTTGGCCGGTTCAGCACGAAGGTTGTGGCAATCGTCGTCGTCATTGTGGTGGTTGCGGCGGCCGCAGGACTTGCCCTGCATAGCCTTTCCGGCGGCACCACACTCGGTGTCACGAAGCAGTCGAGTGCATGGCCGTCCCAGAATCTCGACAAGGTGCCGTTCGGTAGCAGCACGCCTACCGGCGATGCATCATCGTCGGGCTCATCCGGCAAGTCGAGCGTCATCACCAAGGACAAGGACGCTTCCGCCGTGCCGACGCCCAAGGTTCCGGAGAATAACACCCCGTATTCGATTGATAAACAGGAGTTCCTCACCAAGCCCGGCGGTCAGGATGGCTACGGCTATTATATGCATCTGAGCGAGCCGGAAAGCGTGTACCGCTTCGTAGTGTCGATCAGGTCTTCCGGCGGCACTGGCTACCTGTATGCCAATACAACCGCGGATCCGACGCAGGGCGAGCAGGTCGCTCAGTTCTCCTTCGACGCGAGCGGAACGACTGACGTCAAGCTTACGAAGACGGTGAAGAGCCAGGACTTCCTCATGTGGGTGCCGCGGGATAGTCTGCCCGGCAACCAGTTGTACATCAAATCGGTTCAGCTGTATTAACGGCTGCCTTCACGGCAGTTCTTGCGGCTGTTTTCACGGCTGCTGGGCTTTCTCCGGGGCGGTTGTCTGCGCATTGTTGCGGACGGCCGCCCCGGTTTGTTTTCAGGCGGTTGTCGATGCCGCTGCCGCGACTGCGGTCCTGCGTTACTCCGTTGCAGGATGTCTCGCCACTGTGCTGACAGCACAATCATGGCCGTCTGGACGTGCTAGGTTAGGACGCATGAGTGAACAGACAACAGACGTGATCATCATCGGTTCCGGGCCTGCCGGCTACACTGCGGCCATTTATCTTGGCCGCGCCGGGTATCGTCCGGTGGTCATTGCCGGGGCGCTCACGCCCGGCGGACAGCTGGTCAATACCACTGAAGTGGAGAACTTCCCCGGGTTCCCAGACGGCATCATGGGCCCCGATCTCATGGATGCCATGCGCAAGCAAGCTGAGCGTTTCGGCGCAGAAATCGTCTATGACGACGTGGTCAGCGCAGATGTGCAGGGCGATTCCAAGCATGTTGTACTGGACGGCGGTGATACGTATACCGCCCGTGCTGTAATCGTGGCCACCGGCTCGCAGGTACGCAAACTCGGGGTACCGGGCGAAGCCGAATACTCCGGCCGCGGTGTTTCGTACTGTGCCACCTGCGACGGATTCTTCTTCCGCGGCAAGCCCATCGTCGTGGTCGGCGGTGGAGACAGTGCGCTGACCGAGGCTGATTTCCTGAGCCGTTTCGGTTCTTCGGTGACGGTGATCCATCGGCGTGACACATTCCGAGCCTCGCGCATTCTGGTTGACCGGGCGGAAAAGAACCCGAAAGTTGATTTCCGGATGAACGCCGTGGTGGAGCGTGTGAACGGCGATGATGAGTCGGGCGCCCACTCCGTGACGATTCGCGATACAGTGACCGGCGATACGACTGAAATCCCGGCCAACGGTGTTTTCGTCGCAATCGGGCACACACCCGCTACTGAATTCCTTCACGGTGCCCTTCAACTTGATGAGCATGGGTATATCACTGTTGACGGTTCTTCGACTCGTACCAGTGTGCCTGGCGTGTTTGCAGCGGGTGATGTGGTGGATGGCGTCTACCGGCAAGCCATTTCGGCAGCAGGCATGGGTTGCCGCGCAGCCCTCGACGCGCAAGCCTACCTCGCCGAACAAGCCTGAGTCATTCGGCAGGTATTCGCCCCAGCATACCGCTATTCCCCACCACCATCTCACTACTAACTGTCTACGAAAACAGCCTTGCCAGCGTAACCAGTTTGTACACCCACCCAATCTGGTTACACAACGCGCCTTGCCAGCGTCACCAGATTGTGTGATCTCTCAAACTCGTTACGCTCAGCACGCCCCTAGCGTAGATAGTTTGTATATCAACTCAAACTGGTTACACTCAACACCGCCTCAGCATAGACGGTTAGTACATCCACTCAACCCGGTTACGCTGTGGCCCCGACGTAACCGGGTTGTTGGTCTTTACAATACGAACGGATTCCACCATCATCGGCAGAGACATTCCCTCACCTCCACTGATTGCCGGCAGCGGCGCCCACAATCCGACTGTCGTCAGCTATCGCCAGCTGAGATTGTCACGTACCCGTACCAGCCCGTATCCCGTGATAAACCACAGCACAACGCCGATCGAACGGCATTCAATACTGAAAGCTACCATAAAGTAATCTGATTGTTCTGAATACCTAATATCCGGTGATACGACCCGACACGCCGTATCATGGCAGATTCCCGACTGAATTCAAGCACGGCCACACACAGTGCAGTCACCATCGCCTAGTGAACAACAGAATCCCCGGATTCCTGCTGCAAATCAGAAATCCGGGGAAACCTTGGATTGCGGCCACACCGCGTTTTCGGCTCAAGAGTCCAGAAAATCCGCCTCGCATCACACCCAGTCAGATTCCCCATCAGCGGCTGCAGACGCATTCCCCTCCTGCTGCTGCGGCATCAGAATGTCCAGAATCCGTTGCATATCATCTGGCGACGAGAATGTAATCTCGATCCGCCCTTTCTTCTGATTACCCTTGATTGTCACCTTGGTGTCCAAGCGCTGTTCAAGGTGCTGCTGAATCGGAGAATCAGCCCACGGGTTCGCGACCTTCTTGTTTTCCTTCTTAGGTTTCTCCCCCGCCATGGTCTTCAACGCGACGATTTCCTCAGTGCTGCGTACGGAAAGACCCTCAGCGATGATTCTGTTGGCAAGCTTGTCCATATCTTCTTCATTGGACAACCCAAGCAAGGCCCGCGCATGCCCTGCAGACAATACACCCGCGGCGACTTTCTTCTGGACTGAGGCCGGAAGATTCAGCAACCGTAAGGTATTCGCAATCTGTGGCCTGGACTTTGACACGGACTTCGACAACTGTGCCTGGGTCAGTCCAAACTCATCAATCATCTGTTGATATGCAGCCGCCTCTTCAAGAGGATTCAAGGCGACTCGGTGCAGATTCTCAAGCAACGCGTCACGAAGCATCTCGTTGTCGGATGTCGTCTTGACAATCGCCGGAATGGTCTCCAGTCCAGCAAGCTGCGAGGCTCTCCACCTGCGCTCTCCCATAATCAGTTCGTATGGCCGACGCATCACATCGTTGGTATCGTCGGCATCCGCCTGATGCGATGTCGATTCCACGAGTTGCGCTTGCGGCCGCTTACGCACCACAATCGGCTGCAATACACCGACCTCACGGATTGATTCGGCAAGCTCCCGCAACTCATCCTCATCAAAGATGGTTCGCGGCTGTTCTTTGTTTGGACCGATGTCATCCAGCTTTAACTCGGCCAGATAACCACCCTGCACCGGTTTCAGTTCTTCGTTCCGGCTATCAGTATCTGCCGATGTTTCACGTGAAACATCGTCATCCGTAGAACCTTTTCCATTGTCGGCATCGGCAATCGCTTCGGTCGAACGAGCAGAGGACGCTCCCTCATTGGCGACAGACTTAGCGTCAGTCGCGTGATTCTGCTGAACCTTACTCTCGCTTGCAGAACGCTTCTCTACAGGCGTTTCCGTTGATTGCATTGCTCCGAAGAACACATCGCTCGGATGGGTCATTTCTTCGAGCGACGGAATGCTCATCCGATGCTGCAAACGTGATTGCCCATGCGCATGCTGCTTGGTATTGGCAGATGCAGTATGAGTCGATGTTTCAGATGTTGCAGATGTTTCACGTGAAACATCGTCATGCTTCCTCTGATGTTGCTGTCGTGTCTCTACCGAAGCCGTATCATGCGCAGGTGTCCGATTCTGCGCAAGCTTGCTCTCACGCTGCGATGCACGAGAAGATACCTTGTCATGCTTGACCGATGTACTGGCACCAGCCTCAACTGCGGCAGTATGATTCGGCTCAGCGGCATGTTGTTTGGACTCATTCGGATCTCCAGGCAATGCAGGGAACAATGCTCCAAGCCCTTTGCCCAGACGTGACTTCGTTGCCATTCAGTGCTCACCTCGTTTTGCTTCCAAAGTTGCCAAGACCGCCGGAGATCTCCTCGCAATTTCAAGAGCCGCTTCCCCATAGGCAATCGCCCCCATGCCATGCGGGTCATATGCAATCACCGTCTGCTGAAAACTCGGCGCCTCTGAGATCTTGACCGAACGAGGAATCGTCGTGTCAAGCACGATATTGGGATAATGGCTCTTCACTTCATCATAAACTTGACGGCTCAGAATCGTACGCTTGTCAAACATCGTCACCAACATGGTGGACACCAGCAGCACAGGATTGTAATGCTCCTGTACCAGACCAATGGTGTTGATGAGCTGTCCCAGACCTTCGAGCGCATAATACTCAGCCTGGATAGGAATCAGCACTTCCGTTACAGCACACATCGCATTGATTACCAGCAGGCCCAAGCTTGGCGGACAATCAACGAACACATAGTCGTAGGGCTCATCGCATGATTCTAGATACTTATCCAAGGCATGTTTGAGCAAATCGGTCCTGTCGCCGAGATCGGCAATTTCAAGCTCCGCGCCGCTCAAATCAATAGACGCCGGGACGACATCCATATGATCAAATGACGGGCATTGCTGAATCGCTTCACGAATAGTCGTACGCCCCTCGATGACGTCATAAATCGAGGGTTCGCCTGAAATGTGGTGCGCACCCAATGCAGTAGACGCATTGCCCTGAGGATCCATATCCAGAACAAGCACCCTTGCTCCACTATCAGCAAGAGCAGCAGCAAGATTCACCGTGGTCGTGGTCTTGCCGACGCCACCTTTCTGATTGGCCACAGCAATACGCCGCGTTGATGCCGGCTTGGGGAACGTCACCATATGGAGAGCTTGATATCTGGTGGTTTCCTCTGCGATTTCACTGCCGAGCGAATCCGCTTGATCACCAAATATGCGACGGATGATATCCGAGGCGGAATTCATGGACCGACCCCCTTGCTCTGGACCTGTTGAACGTTGTGCAGCCGTCGACAAAGCTCCTCCTTGATATACAGTTGTTCCAGTTTCCCCATTGCACTGGACATGCCCGGCAAGATATCCACCACATTGTGGATAAATGTGGACAACATTGTACAACTCTGTGGATAACCTAGTTTCATCTCACCACAAAACCGCAGGAAATCACGGAAACAGCATTTCCCGAAGGTAAACACGATTGTTGTGGATAACTTTTTTGCGACGTGAAAATGTGGATAACCTAGTTTCTTGAGGCGGGAATGAGTGGTGCTAAACCTTGATTTGCCCTATCCGTATTACATCCGACAATCAATCAACAGATGTCAATGTTTCACGTGAAACATTGCCAAGAATGTTGCGACGGTGCGGGTGAGTGGCTATTATCATCCACACAATTCATCGCTGATTGTGTTGTCCAAAGCGAATCAATCTTGCCATGTCACCTCAGACAGATAGGAACAACATGATGTACTTGACTACGTCGCTGGGCATCTAACATCCTTTATCGATGTCAAATTGTGTTTTGATAGCTTTCCTGCCCCGGAAATATTCCTGCATCTCCGACGTGATGCAGCTGTTTCCTTCATACGCACACCAAGCACGGGCGCGCTTGTTCTGGATTCTAAATTTTCCTCCCTCACTGCGATATACGACGTCAACAGACGACACGACACCACCGATCTACTGGGATTCATGTGTAAGCGATTCGTCACACCACAGCACACAACTCCTGTTGGAGCGCAACAGCATGATGAGCAACAGGATTGATTCCATACGTCCTGCCTCGCACTGTTCGTCGAACTAGCTCATGCACACAATTGATGGAACGATGTTTCACGTGAAACATTCCGATTCTGCGATCCCACAGCCAGCGAGTTTTGAGAGATTGTCACCTGCCTCCGTTTATCACATCGAGAGGGTCTATCCAAACAGAATCAGGCCCCCGCTGCATCTATAGGTAGGAGGGGAACAGAATGCAATAAAGAACCCTCACTCAACTTTCGATGTTTCACGTGAAACATCATCGTAGATTTGAAATTCGCCTGTCAGATGGCGCACATCGCTACGTATTACTAAACAGTGGCAACCTAGACTCTCTGTATCACTCCCCTCACTCTTTGTTAAATGGGTACCAGATCTCGACGACGCTATCATTATTAGCACATTTCCCGCCAATAATAGAGTGACTACGTCACCCTATAGGGCAAGCCGCTGATCCATGGCGGATACTGTTCTCAATACACCTGCAATATGAGAACTGGAAACATGACACCAACAAAAACACCCACAAACGCTGATGAATTTGGAAACCAGCAACAGGCGGTAACTTCCGGACACTACTGAAGAACCCATCAGCATTATCAGTACCAGACATGTTCAACAGACCGACACAAGCTGTGTTCAATGCCACCGGTGATGTCATTCCCAACTATCCCAGCGCAAGTAATTCAGTTTCAAGACTTTCGACATTTGAATGGGTGTGGATCTAATCGGCGAAACATCTATAGCCACCGTTCTTCAAGCCTGTTGATGTTTCACGTGAAACATCAGCCCCACAGCCGACAACCCGTGGTCATGCGGAACCACAGTATCCTTTCCAATAAAAACTCACGGCAAGTCAGTGATATCAGTAGTTTAACAATCGAATCCAGCACGAAGAGCAACACAGACAGTTGGAAACAAATATATGGCAATCCACCAACAGGTATAAGGCTGTTGCCAATGCTGACATGATCAAGTCGCTAGATCATTGAAACACAGACCAGACACGGTCAGGACACATCACCTGGAATCAGGAATTCAAACGCAACGGACAAACCAACACATGATGTGAAGGAAACAACGTGCACTTATGATGTGCTGGTGTCTGCGGGGTAGACAAGTCGTAATGTGATAAAACGTTCACTGTTGATGATTGATTCTCCGGGATCCGTGCTCCGTCGTGGTTGCAGGTATCACAACAAACCGGAACCAAGAACAGTACGCCGACACTCAAACAACGAGGCACAGATGCAGACAACGGTGTCACCGCAATTGGCATACTGGCAAACAGGACGAACGCCTCTGCCGTTGAGACGGGATTCTGTTCCCTCGAAGGACACATTGGATGAGAAAACACGAAGCCAAAGGCATTACGTTGACTTCGTAATCGTCAACTCACAAAATTCGCAGGCATGCCACCCGCACTATCATCGGTACTCAACCACGGCTGATTCCAACATCGAGCCTTGCCCAACACGATGTTGGTGGAATGTTTCACGTGAAACATTCCACCAACATCACCCCGTTCCCGGTATCATCACTCTATCGGTGGGATGTGTAATCAGCGGCATCCACAGTAATAGCCCAAGCATCCATCCGCCGAGTACACAACACCAAAACCGCAGGAATTCCGGGGTTCAACAGCTTCTGGCTATGCTGCGAAAAATCTCAAACCGAACACAGCGCGCTGTCTACATCTTGTCCACCAACACCACATGTGTCGGTTCAAGCCCCTCCCCCACAGGCGCGAGACACACACGGGCATGACCGCCGTGGAATTTTCGAATCATCTTCTCCGCCTTATCAAGTTCGACCTGTGCGGAACGACCTTTCAAAGCGATGAGTTGGCCGTGCGGCTTCAGCAACGGCAGGGTCCAACCGGAAAGCTTGGTCATCGGTGCAACCGCCCGGCAAGTAACCGCGGCAAACGGTTCGATATCATGCTTTCGAATCTGGTTGATGATTTCCTCTGACCGCGCGCGCACAATCTTGACATTCTCAAGTCCGAGCTGCTGCACGCACTCCTCGAGCCACTCGACACGACGCTCCATAGGCTCAATAAGAGTGAACTCGCGGTCAGGCAGGCAAGCGGCTGCGACAATGCCAGGAAAACCGCCACCACTGCCGACATCGGCGACCCGCTTCTTGGCATCATGCGAAGTGACCTTACGAATGAAGGGCACCACAGCGGCCGAGTTCAGAATATGGCGTTCCCAGACAATATGAACATCCCGAGGCCCAATCAAACCACGGGGCTCACCTTCAGCCATGAGCTTGTCATGGAAGCGTTGCAACACCGGGTAGGCGTCGCCCAGAATCTGCTGCGGCAGTGGGGAACCATCAAGCTCGTCAACAACCGCATCTTGAGGTGTCTGTTCTTGTTCAATCATGAATGTATGTCCTTCTGTAATGATTTCAATGTACTCGAATCACCGGATGATACATATACAGCTATTTATCAGCTTTTATTCAGTTGAAGCCTAACACAATCGGCCGGAATCGGCCGCATATCCACGATTTGCCGCGATTCGCGGCAACCGGTTGTACCAAACCCATCCACAACCAATAGCAAACAACAGCAACCAACCGCACAACCATTCCAAACACCAGCAACACCTCTCCACGCGGCCAATCACCGAAGTCAACCATCATCCGTTTCAAAGAGAATGCGGCTGTGCAAACACGCAGCACTCAGCAGCTACGCATTCACACAACCGCATTCAGCGTCAAAGCCCATCACCAGACGAGCTGAAATGACTGAAATCAGGCTTCGACGTCACCTGTTTCATCAGCTTCGTCATCATATTCGTCATCGTAATGCTGATCATCATCGACAGCGGAAGCCTTGAGATAAATGGTGACATGACGGTTCGGTTCCTCGCCGTGCGAACGGGAGCGCAGCCCCTCTTCGCGGACCAGATCATGGACCACCTTGCGTTCGAAGGAATTCATCGGCTTCAAATCGACAGGCTCGCCGGTCTCGCGCACTTCGTCGATGGCATCAAGCGCAATATCGCGCAGGTGCTGACGCTTGTGCTTGAGGAATCCGTCAACATCCACAATGAGATGTGATCGCTCACCCGTCTTCTGCTGCACCGCAAGCCGGGACAGCTGCTGCAGGGCGTCCACCACCTCGCCGTTCTTGCCAACCAGATGCTTGATGTCGTCGTCATCATCGGCAACAATCTGTACAACGGGTCGGTTGTTGCGAATGCCCATCTCGATATCACCGTCATAATCGGCGATGTCGAGAAGGCCTTCAAGATAATCCGCGGCGATATCAGCTTCCTCATTGAGCTGGTCGATCGTCTTTTCATCATCCTGTGCCATGTGGTACTCCTTGTCGGCTGTATAGGTCAAGTCTAATGGATGGACGGAAATTCGCCGCATCTGAGCGCATCACAAATGTTGTTCGGCGTATCCGTCTTCATGTCGGGGGTTCAGGCTCCTGCGGGGATTACACCCGGCGTCGCGGCTGATACCATGCCGTCAACACACAGGTGGCGTCGGTATAGCCTGACATACCGGCGCCACCATGGGATTATTTCTTCTTCTTGCGCTTCGGCTGCCTGCGCTGGAACCCTTCGGTCTCACGACGAGCGGCCTCGTCCTTGGCCTTCTGCAGCTGCTCTTCCTCGAGCGACGGCTCACCGGCGCGCTTACGACGGGCGTTCTCACGCTTGTGATCGCGGATTTCCTTGTCTTCCGCAGCGGGCGACCCCGGAGTTGGGAAGGTGTAAATCTGCCACAACGACCGCAGGAAGTTGCACACGTTGTTGGTAAGCCAATAAATCAGCACGGCGAACGGGAAGTTCAAACCGGAGAAGATGTACATGATGGGGAACATCCAGGTCATCGCCTGCTGCATGCGGTATTGCTGGCCCTGCATCGAAGCTCGGGGCAGGTTGCGCCGCATGTTGTAAAACTGCATGAGCCACATAAAGAAGCACATGAGCGCGATGAAGATGCCGATGACAATCTTCGCATGCGTATCGGCGTGCATGAAGCGCGTGGTGATGTTCACACCGAAGTTCGAGCTGTCGGAGAACTGCTGCGCAGTGGCCTTGTCAAAGGCTCCGAGCGGGGCACGCTTGCCTTTGGCGATGTATTCGATGGCGGAAAGCACATAGAACATGCACATGAATACCGGGCCCTGGATGAGCATCGGCAGGCAGGAGCCAGCGGGGTTGGCGTCGTTGTCCTGATAGAGCTTCATGAGCTCGCGGCTCATGGCGTCCTTGCTGGCCTGGTCGTTCTTGCCCTTGTACTTGTTCTGGATGTGCTGCATTTTCGGCTGGAGCGCCTGCATCTTGCGCATCGAACGCATCTGCTTGATGAAAATCGGCAGAATGCACGCATGCACCACAATCACCAAGAAGATGATGGAGAGCACCCAAGAAACACCGACGGCGGGCATACCTAGCAGTGTCAGGAACTTGTGGAAGATGGCCATGATCTGGGTCATCAGCCATTCAACCGGGGTCAACAGCTTGTACAGCCAACCCCAAAAGCCGCTGTCAAGCAAGAACTGATCAGTATTGGTATTCATCGATCAGGCCATCTCCTTCGTGTGCGAGGCCAGTGGCGTCAGTCGCGGCTCCTCATGGGCCTTCGACCAGGAATATCGATAGAACAGCGAGAAACGCTGCGGAACGTCGTCAATACCACCGCGACTCCAGGGGCGACACCGCAGCAGACGCAACAATGCCAGTGTTCCGCCACGCACTATGCCGAAGCGTCGAATGGCTTGCAAGGCATAGTTCGAGCACGTCGGATAGTACCTGCACCGTGCCGGCGTATTCGCAGAGATATTCCTCTGATACCAGCGGATGGCCCGAATCGCGGCTTGCGTTGCAGTTGACATATCGACCGCTTACTTACCTTGGGCCGCCCGTGCGCCGACGGACGCGAACAATCGCTCGACTTGGCGGTCAAGGGATTCAAATGGCGCGTGCGCGGCTGATGGTTTCGCCCGCATGACGATATCGCAATGTTCGGGCAATACTTGCTCGTGATTCCGTGCCAAGACGCGGAACCTGCGTTTTACCTTGTTGCGGGTTACGGCGTGCCCCACCGATTTGGATACGGCGAGCCCAAGACGTCGGTGCGATGGTGTTCCAAGCGTTGAGCCAGTGGAATCCGTACGCCCGGCCGTCTCGGCGGACTGGGCGTTTGGGGTGCTGATAGCGCCCAATTGGGCGCATGAATGTGAATCGTCGCGCACCAGATAGTGCACGACGATGTCATGGTCGCTGACTTTTCGGCGACGTTTCAGCACGGTGACGAAGTCACGGTGACTTGTAAGCCGCTCCACTGCTCAGTTCGCCGGTTCAGGCAGACAGGGTCTTGCGGCCCTTGGCGCGACGACGGTTGATGACGGCGCGGCCGGAACGGGTACGCATACGTGCGCGGAACCCGTGCTTCATGTGACGACGGCGGTTATTGGGCTGGAATGTCCTCTTCATAATTTACGCTCCCGGTTTTTCAGCCATGCAAAAGCACGGCTCCTCATGAGTCAAGCTCTACTAAACTACTCTCACCCCTACCCATTCGTCAACACGACACAGCATGTGGATAATTCTTCGGAGTTTTCCACATCGCTTACCAACCGGCGAATCAATCCCCACAATTCCCGAAAAACGTTGCAATCACAACGAAACCGAGGGGAAAGTTATCCACAAATTACACTGATGTTATTCACATTTCAGCAATTTCAACACGCAAGGCTGTGGATAACTTCCCGGATTCGGTGTAAACATACACTACGGTATTGTTCTCATATACGGACGGGAACACGAGGTATGCACGAAAGGATGGCCGC